>OY970309.1:0-3754783 GCA_963716395.1 uncultured Fibrobacteria bacterium
AAATAAATACAAGCACCATTTTTTTGGTGAGGTGCCCAAACGTACAACCCTATTTTTGAATTGGGTTAAACGTATGTTTTGCACGCATAACGCCGCGCTGAGCCGCGAACCCGAACGGGTTTGCGGAGAAGTGGCGGCGGTAGATGAGTTGAGCCGAGCGGGCGCTCGCAGCATTGAAAATCGAGCGCAGCGAGATTTTCGAGCCTGCGAGCAAGGTTTGGCGTGCGGTTCGCGGAAGGCGGCGAGCTTGCGAGCGGTTGCTTTCCGCGAACCCCGCCAAACCGCCCCCGAGGCTCCCCGGCGAGGGTTCGCCGGTTCGAGCGCGTTGTTATGTTGAAACGGGTAGACCATGTTTTATTTTCATATTAATTGAAATATCGTTATTGAGCGCGAAATTATCTGTTTTAAATGGGACCGAGGCAAAATAATTGGAGCCGCAAATTGAATTGGTTTTGTTTCGCTTCATATCGTTATATCGTAAATCTGGGCGCGGGGCTTTGTATTTACATTGTCATTATTTGGTTTTAATAGCAACGGGCAGATCATTGAACGGCAAAACTCTGACCCAATTGCGTGACCACGAAGAGTTAGTCTGGGTTTGCAACATAACGCCGCGCTGAGCCGCGAACCCGAACGGGTTTGCGGAGAAGTGGCGGCGGTAGACGAGTTGAGCCGAGCGGGCGCTCGCAGCATTGAAAATCGAGCGCAGTGAGATTTTCGAGCCTGCGAGCAAGGTTTGGCGTGCGGTTCGCGGAAGGCGGCGAGCTTGCGAGCGGTTGCTTTCCGCGAACCCCGCCAAACCGCCCCCGAGGCTCCCCGCCGAGGGTTCGCCGGTTCGAGCGCGTTGTTCTACAGATGCATTTATTATTCATTGATCGCGCCGATTTAATTGAATTTAAATTTTTTAATCGCTCTGCTGTCAAAAATTGGGTAGCAACTCGAATTGGTTTTCCCGGCGCGTTTCTGAGAAAAGGCTTTAAATAGCACGAAATGATTTGGCTTTTGCATTTGCGCCGTGCCCACGCATTACACCTTTTAATTGAGCGAATTTATTTTTGTAGTTGAGTTAACTTCATTAATGGTAATGCCAGTTCTCAATAATCACGGCGCCATAATACTGTAGAACGCCGCGCTGAGCCGCGAACCCGAACGGGTTTGCGGAGAAGTGGCGGCGGTAGACGAGTTGAGCCGAGCGGGCGCTCGCAGCATTGAAAATCGAGCGCAGCGAGATTTTCGAGCCTGCGAGCAAGGTTTGGCGTGCGGTTCGCGGAAGGCGGCGAGCTTGCGAGCGGTTGCTTTCCGCGAACCCCGCCAAACCGCCCCCGAGGCTCCCCGCCGAGGGTTCGCCGGTTCGAGCGCGTTGTTCTACAGATGCATTCATTTTCGCGCCGGTTTAATATTTTTTCCTGACTAAAGGTAATCATAAGATCAAATTGGTTTTCCCGGCGCGCTTCTGAGTGAATGCTTTAAATAGCACGAAACTGATTTGGTTTTTGCATTTGCGACGTGCCCGCGCATTACACTTCATCAGTGAGCACATTGATCTTTGTAGTTGAGATGAACTCAATCCAAGCATTACCCACTCTCAGTAAGCACGGCGCCATAATACTGTAGAACGCCGCGCTGAGCCGCGAACCCGAACGGGTTTGCGGAGAAGTGGCGGCGGTAGACGAGTTGAGCCGAGCGGGCGCTCGCAGCATTGAAAATCGAGCGCAGCGAGATTTTCGAGCCTGCGAGCAAGGTTTGGCGTGCGGTTCGCGGAAGGCGGCGAGCTTGCGAGCGGTTGCTTTCCGCGAACCCCGCCAAACCGCCCCCGAGGCTCCCCGCCGAGGGTTCGCCGGTTCGAGCGCGTTGTTCTACAGATGCATTCATTGTTCGCGCCGGTTTAATATTTTTTCCTGACTAAAGGTAATCATAAGATCAAATTGGTTTTCCCGGCGCGCTTCTGAGTGAATGCTTTAAATAGCACGAACTGATTTGGTTTTTGCATTTGCGACGTGCCCACGCATTACACCTTTATAATTGAGCGACATTAATTTTTGTAGTTGAGTTAACTTCAATTAATGGTAATGCCAGTTCTCAATAATCACGGCGCCATAATACTGTAGAACGCGCGCGCTGAGCCGCAAGGCGTCGAGCGGGGTGGAAACCCCGCGGTCGGCGCGCTAGATTGCGTTGAGCCGAACGGTTGATCGCGAAGAACAGCCAAACGGCGTGACGACAACGCGAGACGGTTCGAGCGGCTTGTTATACAATTTTTTTCAGTGAGCATTTTTTAGAATTGTATATTATATTGCCGAACCGCATTCACATTTCCACTAACTCGCACCAATTTGCATAGTCCAGTTCCAACTATTCGGGATCTCAACAGGTTCGACCCGGAAACTATATTTAATGCCTCTGTTATTGCCGATCTAAGCATTTCGCATGTGTTCGCAGATCACATTCATTGAAATAGCGCTTTATTTTAAAATATTTTCCAATCAATATTTAAATCAATCGCGAGTCAAAATATTTCGCCTTGGTTGCCAATATTCTGATTTTTGTCTTGAATCTAGCATTGAATCACTATTGGTTCCGAACTATGACAGTGATTTCATGGCACTCGGGATTTCCTGTTTTCATCTTCAAATTAGCGGTCGCAACGATTCTTTGGTCGCCACCACATCATCTTTTGATAGCATTTCAAGGATATCAATTTTATCTTTGAAATGTAAATATCGATTATCAAGGTACTACGTTATTTTTCATTCGTATAACGCCGCGCTGAGCCGCGAACCCGAACGGGTTTGCGGAGAAGTGGCGGCGGTAAGATGAATTACGAGCCGAGCGGGCGCTCGCAGCGATTGAAAATCGTAGCGCAGCGAGAATATTTCGAGCCTGCGAGCAAGGTTTGGCGTGCGGTTCGCGGAAGGCGTGCGAGCTTGCGAGCGGTTGCTTTCCGCGAACCCCGCCAAACCGCCCCCGAGGCTCGCTCGCCGTTTAGGGTTCGCCGGTTCGAGCGCGTTGTTCTACAGATGCATTCATTGTTCGCGCCGGTTTAATATTTTTTCCTGACTAAAGGTAATCATAAGATCAAATTGGTTTTCCCGGCGCGCTTCTGAGTGAATGCTTTAAATAGCACGAACTGATTTGGTTTTTGCATTTGCGACGTGCCCGCGCATTGCACTTCATCAGCGAGTACATTGATCTTTGTGGTTGAGATGAACTCAATTTGAGCATTACCCACTCTCAGTAAGCACGGCGCCATAATTCTGTAGAACGCCGCGCTGAGCCGCGAACCCGAACGGGTTTGCGGAGAAGTGGCGGCGGTAGACGAGTTGAGCCGAGCGGGCGCTCGCAGCATTGAAAATCGAGCGCAGCGAGATTTTCGAGCCTGCGAGCAAGGTTTGGCGTGCGGTTCGCGGAAGGCGGCGAGCTTGCGAGCGGTTGCTTTCCGCGAACCCCGCCAAACCGCCCCCGAGGCTCCCCGCCGAGGGTTCGCCGGTTCGAGCGCGTTGTTCTACAGATGCATTTATTATTCATTGATCGCGCCGATTTAATTGAATTTAATTTTTTAATCGCTCTGACTGTCAAGGTAATTAGGTAGCAACTCGAATTGGTTTTCCCGGCGCGTTTCTGAGTAAATGCTTTAAATAGCACGAAATGATTTGGCTTTTGCATTTGCGCCGTGCCCACGCATTACACCTTTTAATTGAGCGAATTGATTTTTGTAGTTGAGTTAACTTCATTAATGGTAATGCCAGTTCTCAATAATCACGGCGCCATAATACTGTAGAACGCCGCGCTGAGCCGCGAACCCGAACGGGTTCGCGGAGAAGTGGCGGCGGTAGACGAGTTGAGCCGAGCGGGCGCTCGCAGCATTGAAAATCGAGCGCAGCGAGATTTTCGAGCCTGCGAGCAAGGTTTGGCGTGCGGTTCGCGGAAGGCGGCGAGCTTGCGAGCGGTTGCTTTCCGCGAACCCCGCCAAACCGCCCCCGAGGCTCCCCGCCGAGGGTTCGCCGGTTCGAGCGCGTTGTTCTACAGATGCATTCATTGTTCGCGCCGGTTTAATATTTTTTCCTGACTAAAGGTAATCATAAGATCAAATTGGTTTTCCCGGCGCGCTTCTGAGTGAATGCTTTAAATAGCACGAACTGATTTGGTTTTTGCATTTGCGACGTGCCCGCGCATTGCACTTCATCAGCGAGCACATTGATCTTTGTGGTTGAGATGAACTCAATTTGAGCATTACCCACTCTCAGTAAGCACGGCGCCATAATTCTGTAGAACGCCGCGCTGAGCCGCGAACCCGAACGGGTTTGCGGAGAAGTGGCGGCGGTAGACGAGTTGAGCCGAGCGGGCGCTCGCAGCATTGAAAATCGAACGCAGCGAGATTTTCGAGCCTGCGAGCAAGGTTTGGCGTGCGGTTCGCGGAAGGCGGCGAGCTTGCGAGCGGTTGCTTTCCGCGAACCCCGCCAAACCGCCCCCGAGGCTCCCCGCCGAGGGTTCGCCGGTTCGAGCGCGTTGTTCTACAGATGCATTTATTATTCATTGATCGCGCCGATTTAATTGAATTTAAATTTTTTAATCGCTCTGCTGTCAAAAATTGGGTAGCAACTCGAATTGGTTTTCCCGGCGCGTTTCTGAGAAAAGGCTTTAAATAGCACGAAATGATTTGGCTTTTGCATTTGCGCCGTGCCCACGCATTACACCTTTTAATTGAGCGAATTTATTTTTGTAGTTGAGTTAACTTCATTAATGGTAATGCCAGTTCTCAATAATCACGGCGCCATAATACTGTAGAACGCCGCGCTGAGCCGCGAACCCGAACGGGTTTGCGGAGAAGTGGCGGCGGTAGATGAGTTGAGCCGAGCGGGCGCTCGCAGCATTGAAAATCGAGCGCAGCGAGATTTTCGAGCCTGCGAGCAAGGTTTGGCGTGCGGTTCGCGGAAGGCGGCGAGCTTGCGAGCGGTTGCTTTCCGCGAACCCCGCCAAACCGCCCCCGAGGCTCCCCGGTGAGGGTTCGCCGGTTCGAGCGCGTTGTTATGTTGAAACGGGTAGACCATGTTTTATTTTCATATTAATTGAAATATCGTTATTGAGCGAGAAATTATCTGTTTTAAATGGGACCGAGGCAAAATAATTGGAGCCGCAATATTGAATTGGTTTTGTTTCGCTTCATATCGTTATATCGTAAATCTGGGCGCGGGGCTTTGTATTTACATTGTATTTATTTGGTTTTAATAGCAACGGGCAGATCGTTGAACGGCAAAACTCTAACCCAATTGCTTGACCGCGAAGAGTTAGTCTGGGTTTGCAACATAACGCCGCGCTGAGCCGCGAACCCGAACGGGTTTGCGGAGAAGTGGCGGCGGTAGATGAGTTGAGCCGAGCGGGCGCTCGCAGCATTGAAAATCGAGCGCAGTGAGATTTTCGAGCCTGCGAGCAAGGTTTGGCGTGCGGTTCGCGGAAGGCGGCGAGCTTGCGAGCGGTTGCTTTCCGCGAACCCCGCCAAACCGCCCCCGAGGCTCCCCGCCGAGGGTTCGCCGGTTCGAGCGCGTTGTTCTACAGATGCATTTATTATTCATTGATCGCGCCGGTTTAATAATTTATTTTTTACTCTGACTTCAAAGGTAATTGAGTAGCAGATCAAATTGGTTTTCCCGGCGCGCTTCTGAGTGAATGCTTTAAATAGCACGAACTGATTTGGCTTTTGCATTTGCGCCGTGCCCACGCATTACACCTTTATAATTGAGCGAATTGATTTTTGTAGTTGAGTTGAACTTCATTAATGGCAATGCCAGTTCTCAATAATCACGGCGCCATAATACTGTAGAACGCCGCGCTGAGCCGCGAACCCGAACGGGTTTGCGGAGAAGTGGCGGCGGTAGATGAGTTGAGCCGAGCGGGCGCTCGCAGCATTGAAAATCGAGCGCAGCGAGATTTTCGAGCCTGCGAGCAAGGTTTGGCGTGCGGTTCGCGGAAGGCGGCGAGCTTGCGAGCGGTTGCTTTCCGCGAACCCCGCCAAACCGCCCCCGAGGCTCCCCGGTGAGGGTTCGCCGGTTCGAGCGCGTTGTTATGTTGAAACGGGTAGACCATGTTTTATTTTCATTTTAATTGAAATATCGTTATTGAGCGAGAAATTATCTGTTTTAAATGGGACCGAGGCAAAATAATTGGAGCCGCAAATTGAATTGGTTTTGTTTCGCTTCACATCGTTATATCGTAAATCTGGGCGCGGGGCTTTGTATTTACATTGTTTTTATTTGGTTTTAATAGCAACGGGCAGATCGTTGAACGGCAAAACCCTAACCCACTTGCTTGACCGCGAAGAGTTAGTCTGGGTTTGCAACATAACGCCGCGCTGAGCCGCGAACCCGAACGGGTTTGCGGAGAAGTGGCGGCGGTAGATGAGTTGAGCCGAGCGGGCGCTCGCAGCATTGAAAATCGAGCGCAGCGAGATTTTCGAGCCTGCGAGCAAGGTTTGGCGTGCGGTTCGCGGAAGGCGGCGAGCTTGCGAGCGGTTGCTTTCCGCGAACCCCGCCAAACCGCCCCCGAGGCTCCCCGGCGAGGGTTCGCCGGTTCGAGCGCGTTGTTATGTTGAAACGGGTAGACCATGTTTTATTTTCATATTAATTGAAATATCGTTATTGAGCGCGAAATTATCTGTTTTAAATGGGACCGAGGCAAAATAATTGGAGCCGCAAATTGAATTGGTTTTGTTTCGCTTCACATCGTTATATCGTAAATCTGGGCGCGGGGCTTTGTATTTACATTGTCTTTATTTGGTTTTAATAGCAACGGGCAGATCATTGAACGGCAAAACTCTAACCCACTTGCTTGACCGCGAAGAGTTAGTCTGGGTTTGCAACATAACGATCTTATTAACCATTTCCAATGTTCATCTGTTCCAGTTGCAAGGTCCTAAGTATAAGCCTCAAATTATTCCCACATTCCCGCTTTTTACAAGCTCTCGGCTCCTTATCCTGTTTCCATTAAACATCCTCAAATTTGAATCAAATGGATCCAGTCGCTGTTGGTCAAAGGTTCAGGAAGCATAGCCAATCATGCCTTAAAAGGGAAATTTGAAGGCCTGATTTGCTCGACAAAAACGTTCAGAAGCTTGGCCGCTTATATTAACCACCTCCATCTTTAACCTGTCTTGGATTTTTTTCGGATTCTTGGCTTCGATCCATTTTCATTCTTGGACAGCGAGAATGTGCCCGGAATCACATCTTCTTTTTTGCGAAGTCGATATCCTTTGGCCTTCAACGCGGTGAAGGGAATGGAAATTATGCAGCGGAAAAATGCTAGGTCAGGCAGAACCCAATTCAACGGAAATTTTCCGGAAAAAGGCGGAACGAAACTAAGAACCTCGGCGAACCCCCGCGAGCTGCCAAGCGGTAAAGGCGAGGTCTTGTCTTTACCGCGTTATCGAAGGGAAATTCACTTCTCAACGCAAATACAAGTCCATCATTTTGACCAAGCTTCGGTGGTTTGAAATGAATTCGAGACCTTCGACCCGGGTATCTCTTGCAATCCGGCTGGGCAATAAGAAAAAACATGAGGAACTCATTATCCGGGTGGTGATTAAACTTGCGCGTACCTCGGTCCGGAAACGCGGCAATGGAATTTGGCTTTTTGCCGGACACGTATCCGAAGGCGTCGGGCCTTTTGATCAGGATATTTATCAACAGCTACGCGACAAATTTCAACGGGCTTTGGAAGTCAATAAATCGATTTCAAAAGGTTCTGTCCCATATTATCACAAATGGGCTCGTGATTATTTAACGTGGTGCGACTACCAAAAATCGGATCCGCGTCGGTACGAAAGCATCGATTTTTTTTTGCTTTCAATGTGGGATTCTGGGCATAAGGGAATTGATTTGCGACAGGCCAACGATGCGATTCAAATTCTGTTTCGCTTGCTGGCTGCACCGGATGAGAAGCCTCCCGAAAAGCTCGGCGAAGAGTCTTCGATGCCAATCCAAAAACCCATCGCTTTGCCCGAAGTTGCGCAGGAGAAAACCTCTATTCCGCGGCAAAATCCCAGCGGCCTTGAACCGGCCAATTGGACCGAGGCTTGGGAAAGCCTGGAAAGGGAAATCAAATGGCGGCATTATTCGCGCAAAACTTTGAAGGCCTACCGACATTGGTCGGAAAGGTTTTGCGAATTCGTGAATCATAAGCCACCGGTCAGCGTGAGTGCGTCGGATGCCAAGGCCTTTCTCGCGCATTTGGCATTGCGGAAAGCGGTTTCGGCGGCGACCCAGGATCAGGCGTTCAACGCCTTGCGGTTTTTCTTCATCCATGCGCTGCACAAGGATTACGGCGGCCTCTCCGATACACCCCGTGCGCGCAAGCGGCCCGCAGTTCCCACCACCTTGGGGCGCGACGAGGTGGCGCGACTGCTGGCGCGGCTTTCCGCGCCGCATGATTTGGTGTCGGCCATGCTGTATGGCTGCGGGTTGCGGCTATCGGAGGCCATCGGGTTGCGCGTGCAGGATCTCGACTTTGCCTCGGCCCATGTCTTGGTGCAATTCGGCAAGCGGGGTAAGAGCCGGGCGGTGCCCTTGCCGACCCGCCTCAAAGATCGTCTTTCAGCCCATCTGGAATTGGTGCACCGTGGGCATGCAAAGGATCTCGCACAAGGTTATGACGGGGTCTTTTTGCCTGAGGATTTGGGAAAGAAATATCCGGGGGCGGCCAAGGAATGGCCCTGGCAGTGGGTTTTTCCAGCGCAGCACCTGGTCGCGGTACCGGAGACCGGGCAACATCGACGTTACCATGTGCACGAAAGCGGTGTGCAGCACGCCATTCGCCAGGCGGTGGCAGGATTAGGCTTTTCCCAACGGGTATCGGCCCACACTTTGCGCCACAGTTATGCCACGCATCTGCTGCAAGCGGGCTACGACATCCGCACCATCCAGACCTTGCTGGGGCATTCCGACGTGAAGACCACCATGATTTACACCCAGGCCATGCGCCCCACGCCGCGGCGCGCAATCAGCCCCATGGATTTATGAGCGGTAAGGAGTCGTTCCCGGCCGAGGAGGTTTGTCCGGCGCCGGCATTTATTTTTTCGGAATCCGGCGCCGCGTTGACGCCGGATGCATCCGGATTGAGGGATATGGAAAACGGTTTGTTCGCCCAGGCGGAACGCGATTTTGCCGCGGAGTTGGAGCGCGATGCGGCCGTTCCGTCGCATCATCGGCCTCACTATACAAGGTGGTTGTCGGCCTTTTTGGAAAACTGCCGCGAACTGGAAATTCCGCCCGCAGAAGCCGGCGCCTGGGAAGGGTTTGAAAACCGGATGCGCCAAAACACCCGGCCTGAATTTCAGATCGCGCAGGCCCGCCGGGCCGTGGAAAAGTTTTTGGGCATGGCTCCCGCAACTCCCCCGCCGGCCGAATCCGAAACGCCGCAGGATTGGCCTTCGGCGTTCGCGGCCCTGACCGCGGCCATTCGCCTGCGCAATTATTCGGAGAAAACGCTGAAGTCCTACCAGCATTGGGTGCGCGGCTTCTGCGGCTTTTGCAAAAGATCGGTGGCTGAAATCGCCTCGCCCCACGCCAAGGATTATTTGACGCATCTGGCCGTGGACCGCCAGGTATCGGGTTCGACGCAGAACCAGGCCTTCTCGGCGCTGTTGTTTTTCTTCACCGTCGTGCTGCAGCGCGAGTTAAAGAACATGCAGGACACGCCGCGCGCCAAGCGCCGCGAAAACGTGCCCACGGTGTTGAGCCGCGAAGAGGTGCGGACCGTGCTCTCGGGGTTGCGGCCGCCGTTCGACCTGTTCGCGCGCCTGTTGTACGGATGCGGCTTGCGGCTGCAAGAGGCGCTTTCGTTGCGCGTGCAGGATCTCGATCTCGATGCCGGATTGCTGGTGGCGTTCAACACCAAGGGTTCGAAAAGCCGCCGCCTGCCTTTGCCCGAGAGCTTGCGTCCGGAGCTGGGCGCGCATCTCGCCGCGGTGCGCGGTCTGTTTGCGCAGGACTTGGCCCTGGGGTTCGCCGGCGTCTTTCTGCCCGCCGCGCTGGAAAAAAAATATCCGGCCGCGGCCACGGAGTGGCCCTGGCAATGGGTTTTTCCCGCCGGGCAATTGACGCCCGTGGAAGGCGGCGGCCTACGGCGTTATCACCTGCATGAAACCCGCGTGCAAAAAGAAATGCAGGCCGCGGTGCGCGCCGCCGGCCTTTCCAAACGGGCCACGGCGCATACTTTGCGGCATAGCTACGCCACGCATTTGCTGCAAATGGGCTATGATATCCGCACCGTGCAGGAATTGTTGGGGCACCACGATGTGACCACGACCATGGTGTATACGCATGCCGTGCAAACCCTGGCGGGAAAAATCGTCAGCCCCTTGGACCTTTGAGGGGATCCGGCTTCGCGCGCTGAACCCATCTATTTGGCGGAAGCAAAAAGGCGCAGACGCGCAAAGCGAGTGCGAATACGGCTGGAAAACCGGTCACCCGAGGAGGCTGGCTGCAAACCTGCCGCGCACGGGAAATCGCCCCCTGGGGAGGATTTTGGGAGATTGAGACTATGTCTTGATCTTTTGCGGCGCAGAGTCTATGATTGTTTTGTCGGGTCGAACCGGCCGAGGTGGATAGCAGGAAAAAACGGAAATAGCGATAGAGCCAGCAACAGGTTTAGAAATGCAGATGAAGCAACGAGGAAGCCATGGTTAAAATCACCCCGCGCGGAATTTCCGCTGCGTTTCCCGGGATCCTCGCCGCCGGCAGCTTGTTGACCTTGGATCGTCTGCCCCGCGGCCTGCGCGCCATCATCCACCGGCTGGAAACCGACGGATCGCTTAAGACCCATTTGCTCGAACTTGGATTCGTGCCCGGAAGCCCCGTGTCGTTCCTGATGAGCACCCCGTTTGGGGATCCGAACGTCTACGCGCTGCGCGGAACGTCTTTCGCGCTCCGGAAAAACGAAGCCCGATGCGTGGTCGTGACGATTTAGCCTCCCTTCCCCTGGTCGCCTTGGTGGGCGCCGCCAACTCCGGCAAGACCACCTTATTCAACCTCATCACCGCCTCGCATTACGACACGGTGAATTATCCGGGGTCGACGGTGGAATTCACCTTGGGCGAGGCGGCGCGTTTGCCCGGCTTTCCCTGCCGGGTCATGGATACGCCGGGGCTTTCGAGCCTAGCGGCCGTGAGCCCCGATGAACGGGTCACGGTGAACGCCCTGTTCGACGGCACGCATCGCCCCGATCTGGTGGTATGCGTGGTCGACGGCAACCAGCTTTCGCGCCATCTCTATCTCGCGCGCCAATTGCAGGCGGTCGGCTTCGCCGTGGCCGTGGCCGTCACCATGCAGGATCGCCTGCGCAGCCGCGGTTTGCAACTCCATGTGGATCGGCTGTCCGAATTGATCGACTGCCCGGTGCTGGCCCTCGATCCCCGGCAGCGCACGGCGCTGAAACCCCTCGAAGCCATGCTGATCCGGACCCGGCAGGCGGCCGGCGATCGCGCCTGCCCCGAAGCCGAAAGCCTGCGGCGCACGGTGGCGACGTTCGATGAGGAACGCATCGAACAGGTTTTCCGCGCCCTGGATGCGGTGGAAAAGATCGCGGTGCAACCCGCCGGTCCCCCGGGAGCGGCGCCGCCAACCCGCACGCCGTTTTCCGTCGACCGCATTTTGCTGCACCCGGTGCTGGGTCTAGTGCTGTTCCTGCTCGTGATGACGGCCATCTTCACGTCGATCTTCTGGCTGGCCGCGCCCTTTATGAATGCGATTGATGCCGGTTTCGGCTGGGCTATTTCGGCCCTAAAAACCCATCTCCCCGCCACGTGGGCCACGGATTTTCTCGCCGACGGCCTCATCGGCGGCATCGGGGCCGTGGCGGTCTACGTGCCGCAAATCCTGATCCTGTTCGTGGCCATGGGCTATCTCGAAGACTCCGGGTATCTGGCGCGCGGCGCGGCGTTGGTGGACAAGCCCCTTTCCAAAATCGGCCTGAACGGCAAGTCGTTCGTACCGTTACTTTCGGGTTACGCTTGCGCCATCCCCGCCATGATGGCAGCGCGCACCATTTCCAACCGCGCCGAGCGCAACCTGACCTTGCTCGTCATTCCCATGATGAGCTGCAGCGCGCGGCTGCCCATCTACACCTTGCTGCTGGCGTTTCTCCTGCCGCAGAACAAACCCTGGATCGGCGGCCTGGCGCTGACCGGGCTGTATGTGCTGGGCATGGTGCTGGGCGCCATCATTTCCACCGTGGCCTCGCGCTTCATCCGCAGCGGGGAGGCGTCGCGCTTCATCCTGGAATTGCCCGCCATGAAAAGGCCCGTGTTCCGCGTGGTGTTGTCTTCGACCTACCACAAAACCATGGTCTACGCGCGCAAGGCGGGCCTGGCCATCGTGATCATCTCCTCGGCCCTGTGGGTTTTGACCCATACGCCTTCCCCGCACATGACCGGCCCCGACCCCGACTACGTGACCCTGTCGCATTCCTATGCCGCCGACATCGGGCATGTCATCGAGCCCATCACCCGGCCCATGGGGCTGGATTGGCGCGGCGGCGTGGCCCTGATTTGCGGCACGGCGGCCCGCGAGGTTTTCGTCAGCGCCCTGGCCCTGGCCTACCGTGTGCACGGGGAAAAAGACAAGGGCCTGACCGGCCACCTGCTGGCGGCCATGCCGTCCCTGCGCTTCGAAGACACGGGGCAGCGCATTTTCACCACGGCTTCGAGTCTGGGGCTGCTGGTGTTTTACATCATCGCCCTGCAATGCTTCGCCACCGTGGCCGTGGCGCGGCATGAAATGGGATCGTGGAAGCTGGCCATCGGGCAGTTGGTTTTGTTTACCGGCACGGCCTATGCATTGGCGGTGGCCACCGTACAGGGCTTGCGGGCCCTGGGAGTGGCCTGACCCGCTGGCCGGGAGTTCCCGGGAGCGGCGCGTAACCACCCCATTTTATCACCATGTTATATGGTTGATACCTCGGACGCGTCCGCGGGTGAATTTCCGCCGGCGGTGTAACCGACGCGGGATTCGGCCCGCTTGCGCCCCGCGCATTTCCGCTCCGGCCTTCTTGGCGACACGTTTGCGACAGAATACACACCTGGGAACATTTCGCGCTCCGCATGCATTGACGGCACTCCGCACAGAATCAAAATTTCAACCGCTCACACGGCCTTCACGCAACCCAGGTTCGTGAAATCCCGCTTTGGGTAACCTAGGCATGACGTCCGGCTTCCAGCCCAAGTTCACGATTACCCACCGCATCGTGGCGGCGCTCAGCAATTTCGATCGGCTCAAAGGCTTTCTCGAAGGCGCGGCTTTTCTGCCGGAGCGGGTGCGGGAAACGCGGCAGCGCGCCTGGGTGCGCCAGGCCCACCATACCACCCGCCCCGAAGGCACACCGCTTTCCCTGGAACAGGCCGCGCGCTTGTGGGAAGGCGAAACCCTGCCCGAAGCCGATGCGCGCGCCGCCCGCGAATTATTGAATTACCGCGAAGCCTTCCGCCTCGGCATTGACCGGGCCCGGGCGGGAACACCCGTCGGCGCAGAGTTGTTCCGCGACTTGCACCGCCTGCTGATGCAAGACCTGCCCGAAACCACGGGCCGCATCGGCGCCTACCGGCGCGTGCAGAACTATGTGGTGGACGCGCAATCGGGTCTTAATTTGTTCACCCCGCCGCCTCCGGACGGGGTGCCGGACCTCATGGAAGACCTGGTGCATTGGTTGAACCACACTCCGGAAATCCATGCCGTGTTGGTGGCCGGCATTGCAAAATTCCGGCTGAACTACATTCACCCCTTCCGCGACGGCAATGGGCGCCTAGCCCGCCTGTTTTCCCTGCTGTGGCTGCAGCGCTGCGGCTATGACGTGCGCCGGATGGTCTTGCTGGGCGAACGCTACGATCGCGATCGCGGCGCCGCCTATGCGGTCATCACCCGGGCCGAACAAAACGGGCAGGACCTCACCGAATGGCTGGAATTTTTCACCGAAGGCTTGGGCTCGCAATTGCAGGAAATGAAAGACTATTGGAACGCGTCGGCGCGCGTCGACCAGTTGCGGCGCGAGCATCTGTTGTCGGCGCGCCAGGCGGGCGCCCTGGAACTTATCTGGAAAAACCACGCGATGAATATCCGCCAATACGAAGCGGTGCATCCGGGCGTGAGCCGGCGATCCCTGCAACGGGATTTGAAAAAACTGGTGGAGATCGGTTTGCTGCAGGTGGAAGGCGGCACCCATCAAACCGTCTACCGATGGAAAAATTCCGCCTGAGTACATCGAATTTTGTCCACCCCGGTTTAGCCTGATTTTTACGTCATATTCGCGACAGAGTTAATTTTTGATTCGTAACAAATTATTTCCAGGCAATATTTTCAAGTCATGATTTTAAATTGCTTAGGGTGGGAAATAGGAATTCTTTTGCCGGCTCCTGCTCCCATGGAATGCCACGCCTCCCAACTCGACGACGCAGTCGTAAGCCGCCGGCCACCGGACGAGAAAACCGTTTTTCTCCGGACTCTACCAATTTATATGGTGAATTGAATTCGCGACTTGACACCTTTTCGTGGGGAAATGTAACGGGCAAAATCACAACACGTTTTTTAGGGAGTTTTAATCCAATTATTGCAAGTATTTTTCATTCCGCTAATTTCAACCCATTTGCCCCGGTGCGTTTTTCCCGTTTGCCACGGCGGATGATTTAATGCCTTTTGAGGTTGTAGATCCGGCGAAAAATATTACACGCGGAGAGATGCGAGAAGTACGGAGCCTTAGATGATTGAATCCGCCTTCGACCAGGCCGATCACGCCCTGAACATCACCGACGCCCAAGGCGTGCTGGTGCGCGTCAACCAAGCCTATCTTCGCCTGTACAAATTTTCTGCGGCCGACGAAGTGCTGGGAAAGACCCAACGCGTCATCCGTTCGCCGCATACGCCCGACGGCACCTACAAGGACATGTGGGAGACCATCACCGCGGGCCACGTCTGGCGCGGCGAGCTGACCAACTGTACCAAAGACGGCAGCGACGTATTTATCCATTTGACGATTTCGCCCATCCGCAAAGAAGGCCGCATCGTGGGCTATATGGGACTGTCGCTGGATCGCTCGCAGCAAATGCTGTTGGAGCGCCAGCTCTTTCATGCCAGCAAGCTGGCCATTCTGGGAACCTTGGGCGCGGGCCTGGCGCATGAATTGAACAATCCTTTGTCGTCGGTGCTGCTCGACGGGGAATTCCTGCGCGATACTTCCGAAGCGCTACCGGTATCCGAGGATCGACGGCATGAAATGCAACGCGCGGCCGACGCCGTGATCCGCGGCGTGGAGCGCATGCGGCGCGTACTCAAACATTTTCTTGATTACGCCAAGCAGGAGCCGTCGGCTTCGGTTTCGAGCTTCGCCTTCAAGGAAATGTTGGACGACACCATGCTCCTCATCGAAGGCCAGTTGCTGGCTCGCGACATCAAGATTCAGGTCGATGCCGATCCCGGCATCTGGATTTCCGGAAACCGCACACAATTGGAGTCGGTGCTCCATAATCTGCTGACCAATTCGCGCGACGCCTTTGGAGAGAACGCGCAAACCGACCGAAAAATTTCGATTACCCTGCGCGGTGAAGAAAGCCGCGGCCGCATGATGTTGGAATACCGCGACAACGCGGGCGGCATCGTCGAAGAACTGATTCCCCGCATCTTCGAGCCTTTTTTCTCCACCAAAGGCGGCGACAACAGCGGCCTGGGCCTGGCTTTGAGCCGGAAAATCGTGCGCGAACACGGCGGCGATATCGAATGCGAGTCCGGGCAGGGCGAATCGCGGTTTCGCGTGTGGTTGCCGGCCACGGCTTTTGTCAAAGCGGCAAGGCCGACCGCGCCCCCGGTGGAAACGGGCAATGCACCAAAAATCAAGGTGCTGACCCCCATTCGGCCCCGTCTTTCGCGGCGTGATTTGGGTTATACCAACCCACGGCCGGGCAAAAAGCCAGATCCGCCTTCTGACAAAAAGTCAGATTCGGACTTTTAATTCTGCGTCAAGTTCGCGACGGCGAAACGCCGATCAACGCGTCACCTTTGATTTTGGGGTCGACTTGCCATCGATGCAACGATGCCGGTTTGGCATATCCTTTGCGCTTCTTTGGAATCGTATCTGTAGAGGAGGCACCATGAATCGTATCGATGAATTCAGCGACTGGCAAAGACTGGCCGAGTGGGTGGAACCCCAAGAGGTGATGGCGTTGATTCCCAAATCCCAGCGGGCAGCGATGTATATGTCGGTTATGGGTAAAGACGAATGGGGCCAGCCCAAATTTCGTTCCGACGCCAACCCATGGCGCGGAAGAACCCCATGGCGCGGAAGTAAAGGGAGGATCGCATGCGCAGAGAAGGCTCTCCCCATCATCAAGGCCAGGTCGGCAAGGCGCGCGGTAAAACCCGGCATACGGCGCATCACGATCTCGGACATCCGCAGCGGACGCCTCAAACGGTTTCGCAAAAGCCTCCCGAGCGGGATGAAAAGCAAAAGCCCCGCTCGGGGAGCAAGCCCTCCGGCGAAGAGGAAAAACATCGCGACGCAATTGATCGGCCGGGGAAGAAAGCCTCCGCAGCGGAATTTGCTTTTGTGGATTCTTCTCCGCTGCCCGAGTTCGGGCACGACACCTTTGTGTTGACGCGCCGGAATCTCACGGAATTATTCGCCTATTGGGAGATTTCTCCCGCACGCCTGATTGCCGGCGAGGCGAAAAAACGGGCGGGGGAAGAATACGCCGAAGTCATTCGTTTGAGCTGGCCGCCTGCCAGTTTGTTCGCGGTGAATTTTTCATTTTTCCCGATAGCATTCCACACCCGACGCAGCGCTTTGCGCGTTCCCTTCGAAGGCTTGGCGTATCAAGCCGAAATCGGCTGGCTCGGCAGCCAGGGCGATTTCATTCCGGTGCTGGCTTCAAACCGCTCCGACGCGGCCGCGCGCCCGTTTCCCTTTCAACTGGCGGGTTCTTCTCAATTCGTCTTTCTTTGATCGCTTTCGTCGGCTCCGGCCCCGTTTTCTCCGGTTTCAAGACGCAGCATGCGGGCGTCGACGTCGGCCAGCAACTTTTCCTGCGCGGCCTGGCTAAGTATGCCATGGTGAAAGGCGTCATTTGCCACGTCTTTTTCGACTTGCAGCAGATGCTTGCTGGCCCAAAGCCGTTCTTCACCGCGAAGCTGACCGGGGTCGAGCGGTAATTTCTTCAGCCCCTCGGAATTGTTTTCCACTCTTTGTTCATACTCGCGGCGCAGGCCGGCCAGCACTTCGGCATCGGCGAAGGGGTCGCGCGCCATGTGTTCGAGTTCGGTCAACGCGGCCTGGGCTGCATTCAAGCGGGCGCGCATGAGGGCATAGGCGGCGCGATCCTGACTCCCTTGCACGATGCCCAGACGCCGCAGCACCGGAGACATGGTCAATCCATGGATCAGGATGGAAAGGATGACGACCCCGAAGGTGATGGAAACCAGAAAATCGCGGTGGGGAAAGTCGCCCGGCAGACTGAGCACCAGGACCATGGGGATGGCGCCGCGCAACCCGCCCCAGGAGAGCAAGACGGACCAGGTCCAGGGAATGCGCTCCCGCGTGCCGCGCAAAAGAAAAGAGGCGCCGAACACGACCAGGGCCCGGCAGCCCGTGACCACGAAATAGGCGACGAGAATGGATCGCCAGGAGTCGAGCAGATCGCGCACCTGCACTTCGAGGCCGATGAGCAGGAAGACGATGGAATTCAAGGCAAAGGCGACGTACTCCCAAAATTTTTCCACGGCGACGCGGGTCGACGGCGACATGCCGACGCGGGCGCCGTAGTTTCCGCAAATCATGCCCGCCGACACGGCGGCAATCACCCCGGAGTAAAGAAAACGCTCGGCGATCAGGAAGGAGCCGTAGGCGGCGATGGTGGTGAGGGTGATCTCGATCATCGGGTCATCCACCTGCTTGATGATTTGCGAAACGGCCATGCCCACGCCCAATCCAATCAGCGCGCCGATGCCGACGATTTTGACGAAATCCAGGGCCAGGGCCGCAGGCGTGGACATGGTTCCGTTGACCAGCCCCAGGCAGAGGGCGAAGAAGACGATGGCGGTGCCGTCGTTGAGCAGGCTTTCGCCTTCGAGCAATACAGCCAGGCGCTGCGGAACTCCCAGGTGCTTGAAGATGGCGACCACGGCGATGGGATCGGTGGCGGAGATGAGCGCCCCGAATACCAAGGCGTACTTCCAGGAAAAATCCGCGGTGAAGTGCAGCAGGTTGACGGCCGGCGTCAAAATCAGGGCGGTCAAAACAATCGCCGCCACCACGCCGGGTATGGCCAGCGAGGTGATGGCCAGCCGGTTGCGCCAGAATTGCGTGAACTCGATATGAAAGGCGGCCTCGAAGACCAGGCCCGGCAACAAAACGTGGAACAGCAGGGCCTGGGTGAGGTGGGGCGCCTGAAAGACATGCAATACCCCCAGCCCCAATCCGGTTAACACCAAGGCGACGGTATAGGGAATGGCCAGACGCTGCACGATGATGGCCACGGCGGTGGCCACCACGAACAGCAGGATGTAAACGGTTTCTTTTTCCATGCGCGAAAGCGGATTCGACCCCGAACGGTCATCCCTTTATAGCAACTTTACCCCCGCAGAATGTCCGGGGCGATGGGGCGGAGATATGCCGATGCGATCTGCCGACGCGAGGCCGCGGGCAAATGGGATTCGAACCGGGGAGGCACCGCACCGGCGCAGGTCCCAACCCCGATGGCAGGCGCGGCAGGCGATGTGGAGCCCGATGCGGAGCCGGCGGCGATCAGGCCGGCTTTTTGAGATCGGGTTCCGTATTCTTCCGGGCGTTTTCCTGCCCCAGCCCCATGGTCAACGCCGTGACCCCGGCCAGCCCGCCGAGTTGCATGGTTTCGACGGCCGTACTCGGAACGATCACGATGGTGGCGTTCTCTTTCAAGCCTTCATACAACATGTTCATGGCCCGCAAATGAAAAGCGACGGGATTTTGATCGTAGCTTTTGGCCGCTTCGGCGAATTTCTCCGCCACCTGCCGTTCGGAGTCTCCCAAAATCACGCGGGCTTGACGCTCTCTTTCCGCCTGGGCCTGCATCGACATCGCATCTTCCAGCGCGGAGGGATTAAGACGTCTTTCACCTCGACGGAAATCACATTGATGCCCCAGGGTTCGGTGCGTTCATCGATGATCTTCTGCAGCATGCTGCTGATGTGGTCCCGGCCTTCCAGCATGTCCGAAAGCATAGTTTTGCCGATCACGTCGCGCAGCGCGGTTTGCGAGGCCCAGCGGATGGCGGTTTGATAGTTTTCCACGTCCAGAGCCGCTTTTTTCGGATCCAAGACCTTCCAAAACAAAACCGCGTCCACATCCACCGGCACCGTGTCCTTGGTGAGGGTTTTTTCCGCCTTGAAACCGGTGGTGATGACGCGGGTGTCGATCCAATACGGAATGGCGTCGAGGATGGGAATTATGAAAAACAGCCCCGGCCCCCGCAGGGAATGGAATCGGCCCAAACGCAAGATCACCGCCCGACTCCACTGATCGGCGACCTGAATGGAAGAGGCGACAAGCATGGCGATCAGGAAGGCGCCGATCCCGATCCCGAGGGATTCCAGGTTGGAGGCGACGCCGTGTCGGGCGTAAATCCATGCCGCTCCCAGGCCGAGGATCACAAAAAAAATCAGGACGGCAAAGGACCGGTTCTGTTTCATGGTTATGACCTCCGTGTCTTGCTCTGGCATAAAATCCGTTTTGGTGGCGTTGTTCATCATTGGGCGGTTCATTTTTAGCTCCTCTTCAGGATTTCCAGGTGGATTTCATTCGGTCACTGGTCACGGGGAGATTTGCCAGCGCTTTTGGCCATCGCTTTTGCGGTTTCGCTTCCCCGTCTTGGCCATCGCCCCGCGGCAGGAAGCGGCCGAAAATCACGAACCCGGTTCTTATCACTAAGGTTACGGTAACTTGTATAGGACGCACGAACAGAACACCGACATCGATCCGCCCGGTTTTAAGGTCGCAGGCTTCGGCCATGGATCTCCCCCGTGAGTTCCTTTTTCCCGCGCAAGGCCGGTGCCAAACCGTTTTTCACCGGATTGGTTTGAATTCACGGAAAGGCGGCGCCGCCGAAAAAACCGCCTTGCCAATCTGGCGTGTCCGGTTTGCTTGTCAATCCCCCGCCTCGTCGTCTTTGAAATCCTCTTTCCCCGCTTCGCGGCGGGCCGCCTTCTCCAGCAGCGCGCGAATTTGCCGATCCGCCAGCGGCGGGAAGTCGGAATACCATTCCCCCACCGCCGCGAAATCCTCGGGAGCCATGAGATCGAGGGCTTCATCCGCCTGGGAGCGCACGGCCTCCAGGGTCGCGCGTTCGGCCACGGGTACGCCCACGACCAGGCGTTCGGGCCGGGCCAGCCGCAGGGCCCGTAACACCCAAGGCAACAGACTTCCCGGCGGCAGGCCTTCATCGACCACGATGAGGACCCGGCCGAAAAATCCGGTGGCGCCGGCGCCGTAAATCGTGGCCTGTTTTTCCAACTCGGATCGGCTGATCGTTTCGGCTTCCACCGCTTTTTCCTGCACCTGGGCGGCGAGCAGGGCTTCGGGATGCACATAGCGCAGACCGCCCGAAATCGCGACGCCTACGGCAGCCGCGGAATTTTGCGGCGCGGTGAGCGGGCGCACGAGCAAGGGGCGCAAAGGCAGATACAACACTTCGGCCACCTCGTTCGCCACGGCCATGCCTCCCGGCGTCAGGCCCAGCACCAAAGCGTCGGCATGCCGCTCGTATTTTTTCAGGCGCCGCCCCAATTGCTGGCCGGCGTCCACGCGATCCAGAAATCCGCGTCCATGGGTTTTCGCATTCCAATTCATGGCTTTTCTCCTCGGTGCTTTATCAACCTTTAGCAATAATCGCAGCAAGATTCGGGCGCAGGTTCGGCGCCGAAGCGGCTCCAAAACGGCCCCCCAAATGCGCCGGAAAACGGCACTTTTGGCGTGCGATTTGGCACCGTGTCAATGGGCGCAAAAGCGCCTTGACTTCTTGTCAAGCGATGCAGTCATTCCGGTTACAGCGTCGACGGCTTTGCGTGAATTTGAACGGCAGACGCACCTTCGGATTGGGCACGCGCTTTGCGCACTTATTGCAGCATGATCCGCAAGGATCGGTTTCGCGGCGAGGCGACGCCGTGAAAGGGAGAGCCCGGCCTGGGTAACCTGGAAGTAACGCTCCGGGTTGCCGGTCGGGGCTCCCGCACGCTTCATCTCGGGAGCAGAGCATGGAATTTTCCGACCCTATCTATCCCGGAACCTCCGCCTTGACGGTGCTGCGCTATCGGCCCATCGCCATGGCCGTGTTCGAAAAATACGGCCTCGATCCCTGGCAAAATCCCGACGTCTCCATTGCGGATTTGTGCAGCCGCCACGGCTTCGCCTGGTCCCGCTTCGACGCCGATTTGGAGGCGCTGTGCGTGCCGCCGAAAGACACCGACTGGAAGGCGCACCCGATTTACCAGTTGCTGGATTTTCTACGCCAGGAGCACCGCGAATTCGAACACGGTTATTTGCCGGCCATTCGCTATGCCGAAGATTTGGAAGGCCGCCGCGGCACCCGCATGGCCTTATTGCATTCGCTGGGCCGCCTGTGGCCGGAATTCCGAGCCGGCCTGCTCGAGCATTTGCGCGAAGAAGAAGAACTCCTTTTTCCCCGCATTCTCCGCCATGGCCATGCCCTGCGCACGGGGCGCTTCGATGCCCGTCTGCAGGGCAAGTCGCTACGCCCTTTTGTGGCTGCGCATCTGCTGAAGAACGAAAACCGACTCATCGCCGATTTGGGCCGGCTGCGCAACACCATTGCGGCCGAAGGCAATGCGGCTGCGCCAGCGCCGTCGGGACATTTGCTGCCGCTGCTGTCGGAATTTCACGATCGGCTGGAAGCGCATGCGCGTTTGGAGGCGGAGGATCTTTATCCCCGTGCTTTGGAAAACGAACAGAAACTGTTCGGCCGCGAAGCCGCGAAGGCCGCGGACGGGGCGCAGGAAGCAGCGGCACAACCGCACTCCGAATCCGAATGGAAAGGGGTAGCGGCTTGAAAACCATCTGAACGTCTTTAGGGCGAACCTTTCACTTTAATCAGGAGATGCCGCATGAAAGCATTGAAAGTCCTTTCAAAAAAATCGCCCGGAGATTCCAATAGCGCCCCGTAGGTGGTACTGTCTTCACCATTCGAGACCTTATGGGAAAACCCGTTGCAACTCGCGTCGCGGCAATTCGGGGTGGGCGATTATTTTTGTCTGTTTCAATTGGGCGAGGAGTATGACCGCGACCGGATCAACGCCAAACTCGATCTCGGCGTGCTGACGGTGACCATTCCCAAGCGCGAAGACGCCAAGCCCAAACGCATCGCCATTCAGGCCTGAATCCGCGCGGGGCGGCCCGAGTTTTGCGCTAAATTGGATATTCAGGAAGCGAGGTCATCGAATGCTAAAAATTCAGGAATCATCGAATGTGAAGAAAAGCGGTTGGATCGGCGCCGCCTTACTGACGGGCGTAACCGCCCTGTTTACCTTGGGTTTCAGCGACAGCGCCAAGCCCGCAACGCCGGCTGCGCTTCCCGATCATCCGACGGCGGTGCACATTCTCGTGCTTGACAAGCATGACACCGACGTTACGAAACACATCGAGGTGGTGCCGCTGCCGGAGCACACCCGGCTGAAGCCCGGTTTGCTGTATCCGGATTCGCTGAAAGGCCGCATTCAAGGACAAACCTTTTTGTGGCAACGCGGCGATCTGGTTCCGGACACGACCCATGCCGGCGCAAAAACCCAAGACCAAAAAACCGTGGCGGCCTTTCGGGTTTATTGGAAACAGGTAGAGAATACCGAAGGGTACGACGAATTCCGGAACCAGATACAACAAGGCACCAATGTCGACAAATCCTGGATTCCCAAAGTGTTTTACTTCGACTCTTCTTTGGCGGTGATCCCCGGCTACCTGTTTATACGCTTCAAGTGACGGGCCGGCGCAGGACGCCAGCCGCGGTGGGGGCCGTCCGCGGTACGGCCTAAAATCAAACCCGCAGGAGGAAAAGGATGGATGCGAAAAAAACGTCCACGACATTCGACGTTCCGGGATACAAAATCAAAGAAAATCTCGGCATGGTGCGCGGGCTCGTGGTTCGCTCCCGCTCGGTGATCGGGAATCTGGGAGCGGCCTGGCAGATTTTGTTCGGGGGAAATATCACCTTGCTCACGTCTTTATGCGAAAAGGCCCGGAAAGACGCGTTTCAGAAATTGATGGAGCATGCGGCGGATTTGGGTGCGGACGGGATTGTCGGCCTTCGCTACGACGCCACCGAAGTGATGGGCGGGGTTACGGAAGTGCTGTGCTATGGGACGGCGGTCAAGCTGGAAAAGATTTCCGTACCCGATTAGCATTTTTACCCGCATGCCAACCACGGTCATAAAATCCTTTGGATTCGAATCGGCGCATTTTCTGCCCGGTGTGCCGCCCGAGCACAAATGCCGCCGCCTGCACGGCCACAGCTTTCGCTGCGAGGTGCAAGTGAGTGGTCCCGTGGATCCGGCTACCGGGTTCGTGATCGATTTCGCCGATATCACCGCGGCCTGCGAGCCGCTGCGCCGGGCGCTGGATCACCGCTTTCTCAACCAGGACGTGCCGGGGCTGGAAAATCCCACTTCGGAACATATCGCCCAATGGATTTGGGATCGCCTCAAGCCGGCCTTGCCCGGCCTCACCGCCGTGGTGTTGCACGAGACCTGCACGGCCCGCTGCGAGTACCGGGGAGGTTAACCCCGCAAAAATTCCCGCAGCACCGCGCTGACGGCCGCCGGGTCGTCGGCGCCGCACATTTCGCGGGCGCTGTGCATGGAAAGCATGGGGGCACCGATGTCGACGGCCGCCATGCCGAGTTGCGCGCTCAGGCCCGGACCCACCGTGGTGCCGCAGCCCAGGTCGGATCGGGTGAGAAAATTCTGCACCGCAACGCCGGCGCGGCGGGCATAGCCCAGAAAGCGGGCGGCGGTTTCGCCGTCGGTGGCATAGCGCTGGCCGGCATTGGCCTTGAGCACCACGCCTCGGTTCATGAGGGGAAAATGGCCGGGCTCATGCCGGTCGGCGTAATTCGGATGCAGGGCATGGGCCATGTCGGCCGACACCAGCATCGAGCGCGACAGCAGCGCCAGCCAGGCCGGACGATCCAATCCCAAGGCGCGGGCGACGCGCTCCAAAGCCGCGGGCAGAAAGTTCGACTCGGCCCCCTGCGCCGACACACTGCCCACCTCTTCGTGATCGAAAAGGGCGATGACCTGCACCGCCTGCCCGTCCGTCGGCGCCGCCAAAAAGGCCGCGAGCGCGGCCTGGCACATGGCCAGGTTGTCGAGCCGGCCCGCGTAGATAAAGGCGTCGTCGAGCCCGCCGTAACGCGCCGGTGACAGGTCGTACAGGCACAGATCAAAAGCCAGGTCGGCGAACAGGGTGCCAGCCGCCGCGGCCAAAGCCGCTTCCAGCGCGGTGCCGTCGGCCAGGCCCGTGATGGGCACCAGATGTTTCTGGGCGTTAAGGATCAACCCCTGCTCGTTCACGCTGCGGTCAAGGTGGATGGCCAGTTGCGGAATGCGCAGGGGTTGATCTTCCAGCCGCACCAGACGCGGCGAAGGCGCGGCGGCGTCGACGGTACAGACGCGGCCGGCCAGGCCCAGATCGCGGTCGAGCCATGAGTTGTACAAGGCGCCGCCATACACTTCGACCCCCCATTGCCGGTAACCGAAGGCCGGCTCGGGAGGCCGGGGTTTGAGCCGCAGGCCGGGGCTGTCGGTATGCGCGACCACGACGTGAAACGGCAAGGGCCGCGCCGGGTCGAAGCCCGCGGGCACGCGCACGGCCAAAACCGAGCTGCCGCGGCGCAGGCACTGCAGCGCTTCCCCGGGCCCGAGTCTCCACGGTTCGGATTCGGAGCGCGCGCCGATGCCCGCTTGCGCCAGGCGCTGCGAGGCCGCGGCCACGGCATGCCAAGGCGACGGGCTTTGCTGCAGAAATTCGATCAGCGCATCGGCGGCGACATTTTTCGCCATGAGTTATCCCCCTTCCGCAGCCGCTAAAACCGTGGGCAAGCGCCGCAGGCTTTCGTAAAAGTAGGCCGAGCAGGCGTAGGCGTAGGGGACCAGCCAGATCAGGGCCACGCCCAAAGTGAGCAGGGAGAGCAGAAACAATCCGAACAGCCAGCAATGCAGCACCACCAATTCCAGGCGATGCCCGTACATCATGTCGCGGCTTTTCTGCAACGCCTCGACGGCGCTGAGCTCGGGGTGATCAGCCAGTACGAAAAACACCTGGGAATAGTTAAGCATCCACACTACGGCGGGTACGACGAGCAGCAGGGTTCCGAGCACAATCCAGAACAGGAGCAAAAAGAACGCCGCCATGTTGCGGCCCATGCGATCGAGCCCTTGCAGCAAATGCTCCCAATCGGGCCGGGTTTCGCGCTCGGCCGCGAGCGCGAACGCGCTGGTGCCCACATAGAACGGGCCGGAAACGATCATGCTCAGCAGCGGCCCCAGCTTGGGCTCGGCGCCCAGCACGCCCTGGCACAAAAACGCGATCCACATCACCAGCAGATACCGGCCCCACCGCCCGCGCAGGCTGTCGCGGGCGGCGCGCAGGATCTCGCGGCCGGTGGGCATGACGCCCACTCGCTGGACGGGAGCAGGGTCGCCGGAAGCCTCGGGCTCCGCTTCGACGAAATCCGTCACCCCGTCAGTCCTTGCCCTCTTGGCCTTCCGCCATGCCCATGGAGCGTTTGGTATAGCCCGCGGGAACTTCGAACTCCGACGCGTCGATGGCCTGATTCTTCACCAGTTTCACCTCCATGCGCGAATCGGGCGTACCGGCGCTGTCGAGCGACTCGGAACGCACGGGCCAGCCGCCCATCTTATCCGCGAGCTTGAAGTAGCGATCAAAGCCGCGATTTTTGGAAACGCCGCTGAAAAGTCCCACCCGCTTGAACACGTCGAAATCCTCGCGCTTGATGTTCAAGGTCGAGAAGGGAACCACCCAGGCGAGGCTGGCTTTCTTGCCGTTCAGGTAAACGGCATATTCGGTGGCATTCCAACTCCCCACCTGACCGGAGCCGATTTTCTTGAACTCGAGTTGGTCCAGCGAATCTTGATCGTCGCCCCCCATGCGGCCCTGCATCATCTTTTCCATGGCGGCGCGCCGGTCCGGCGGCAGGTTTTTCATGGCCTCTTCCATTTGCGCCTTGGCCTGATTCAGCCGGGCGCGGGCGCGTTCCATGTCGGCGCGGGTGATTTCGACATAGCTCTTCTTGTCGGGGTCGAGCAGGTACATGGCTTTTTGATCGTCGCGGTAAATGAAGTAATGATTTTCGTCGCGCTGAGGATTTTCCGACCACATGCGCAGGCGATCCTTTTCGACCAACACATGCTCGAGCCGGGGCGGGACCTTTTCCATCAAATTCTGAACTTGAATGTCGAGCACAACACCGGCGGAAGCCATGGAAATGCACGCCATGGCGAACACCGTAATTTTCATGGTATTCATGGAAACCTCCTGAACGAAAAAGTTAAATCCCGCGGACGCGGCGAAAGTATCCATATTTCGAGTCACTTGGGGGGGCGGAGTTCTATGCGAAATATCCAATCGGATCGTTCCAGGGCGCGCTTAGTCGTATGCACGTTGGGGATTTTCTTGTTGGCTTCGAACCTACGGGCCGATGCCGGGAATCTCGCCGAAGACGGCGGCTACGGCGTTTTCCGCTTGCAATCTGCGGAACTCCCCGAGCACACCATGCTGGGTATTTCGCTTTACAACCGCCTGCTCAATATGAATACCTCGGTCGATGCCCTGAATTCGCTGCTGCAAGGGCCGACGGTGACGCCGCCCGGCAGCCAGCCTTCGGCGGCGCAATTGTGGGCCCTGAACAATGTTCTGGCCGCGAGCATTTCCACCCATCGCTTCTTCGAATTCCATGTGGCGGTTCCCCTCTACTATCAGGATTTGGTGTATCAGAACAACGGTCAAAGCGAAGAGACTCAGAACTACACCGTGGGGGATGTTCGCTATCTGCTGAAACTGGCCATGCCCGTCGGCAATGCGACCTCGCCGTTGTCGGCCGCCCTTCTGGCCGGAGGCAGCGCGCCGACTTCGCAAACCGGTTCCATTCCGGTTCCCACGCGGCTGGAATATGCGCCCGAAAACACGAGTGTTTTGAAATCGGGCGGATCGCGCGCGTCGGGGGATCACCGCGACGATTGGGAAATCGGCGGGGCCCTGACCCTCGACTTCGAGCACAGCGCCATGCCCTTGCCCGTGGCCATTCACGTCAACGCCCTGGGCCGCAAGACCAGCGCCTTCACGCCCGAGGATAGCGATTTCTACGACGTCATGGCCGTGGGCGCGGGTTTCGAAGGCAAGGTGTCGGAATACGTCTCGCTGCTGGGCGAATACTGGCATGAAAACCTGCTCGATAATACGCCGACCTATGACCCCCAACTCAACGAATTGACCGTCGGCCTCGGCTTTCACACGCCGGTCGGGCTTTCGGTGCTGCTCGGCAGCGGATTTGCGCTGTTCAACCACAGCCTCATCCCCACCGGCTATTTCAACTCCGACGGCGCGGATGAATACAACTTCAACGCGCGCCCGTCGCCCAATGCCCAGATCATTCTGGCCATCACCTATACCGGCGTCTTGAGCAATCTGGATCGGGATCATGACGGCATTCCCGACGACAAAGACAAATGCCCCGACGTGCCGGGCGTGGCCCAATTCGCCGGCTGCCCCAATCCCGATCAAGATGGCGACAAGATCTGCGACCCCTGGGTGGGCAAAGCGGGCCTCAGCGATTACTTCTCCAACATTTGCAAAGACATCGACAAATGCCCCACGGTACCCGGCTTGGCGAAATATCAGGGTTGCCCCATGCCCGACAAAGACGGCGACGGCGTTCCCGACGATCAGGATAAATGTCCCGACGTGCCCGGTCTGGCCAAATTCGGCGGCTGCCCCAATCCCGACAAAGACAGCGACGGCGTTTGTGATCCGTGGGTGACGCAGAACGGTTTGAGCACGTACTTCGCCAACATCTGCACCGGCATCGACAAATGCCCCGACGATCCCGAAGACAAAGACGGCTTCGAGGACGAAGACGGCTGTCCCGATCCCGACAACGACAAAGACGGCATTTGCGATCCCTGGGTGGCCGAGAAAGGCCTGAGCGCCAAGTATGCTTCGGTATGCAAAGGCTCGGACAAATGTCCCAATCAGCCGGAAACCTTCAACGGCTACCAGGATGAAGACGGATGCCCCGACGTCGCCCCGGTACAGCAGAAAACCCTGATTCTGCACGGCGTCAATTTCGAAACCGGCAAGTCGACCCTGCTACCCGAATCGTTCCCGATTCTCGACGACATCGCGGCCCAGCTCAAGGCCGCGCCCGACATCAAGGTCGAGGTTTCGGGCCATACCGACAATGTCGGCGGATATCAATACAACATGAATCTCTCGCGCTCCCGCGCCCAAAGCGTGGCCGACTACCTGATCCAAAAAGGCGTGGCATCCGACCGCCTCAAGGTGGCGGGGTATGGGTTTACCAAACCCATCGCCTCCAACCATACGGCCGAAGGGCGTTTGCAGAACCGCCGCGTGGAGTTCAACCGCATCCAATAATTTCTTTCCCGCCCCGGAATTTTTCCTCCGCCGCCGGTCGCCGTGACCGGCGTCACACTTGCCTTCACCATTCTGCGCGGCCGCCGTCCAAGCCGCGATGCGTATCCTGGTTCTGTGTTGCCTGGGGTGGATGGCGGCTGCGGCCGCGGATTCGCTGACCTTTGCCGCGCCGCCCCAAGCGCGCCGGTTCGCCGACGGCGCGGTGGAGTGGAGCGCCGATCTGCTTTGTCCCGATCCCGATGCCGTGCCGGGAACCTTTCTGGCTTTTGCCTGGGATGCGGATCTCGACGGCCGCCCCGACAGCGGCTGGGACACCACCCGGCCGGCGGTGCAGGATTGCCGGAACGGCCGGCTGACGGTGGCGCGCACCTTTTTTCCCCCGGGTCCGGCGCTGTTGTATGCGGAATTGGGGGCATCGGGCCGGGTGGCGCAAGTCGAGACCACCTTGGCCGGTACGGCGGGATCGCTGCTGGCCATCCGGCGTTTTTGCGCGCGGCCGGAAAACGGCGAACCCGAATGGGTGGTGATCGCCAATAACGCCGCGGTGCCGGTGCGGCTGGATCAGGTGTCGTTGCAGGGGCATGCGGTCGGCTCCGGGGTTCTGGAGGCGGGCGCCGCGCTGGCTTTGGGGCCCGACTCGGCGGGCATGGCGCGCTGGATTCCGGGATGGCCGGCGCGCCTTCTCTCGCCCTGGGCGGCCCTGCGTAACTCTGGTGATACGGTACGAGTCGCCTTTGCGGGCGGCTTGGTGCTGGACAGCGCGGTGTACTGGGAATCGCAGCGCGAGCCGCGCGAAGCCTGCGCCGACGCGGCGCCGGCCGCCGCCGGTTTCGGATTCGATCTGCAGATCGCCGCCACGCGCTGGCGAACGGCGGATGGACCGCTGCCCATCACGGTGACGGCTCCGCCCTCGGCCCGCTTCGCCTTGTGGGCCTACGACCTCGATGGCCGCCCGCTGTGCCCGGTGGCGCGCGACGCCGCGGGGCCGACGCAACTTTCCTGGTCGGCGGCCTCGTGCCCCGCCCTTCCCCGCCGCGGCGGCGCGGTGCTGCTGCAATTGCAACCCGACGGCGCGCCGCCCTTGCGCCGCCTGGTTTTGCTGCAAAGCCCATGAGTCGAAAGCCGCCATTTTGGTTTTGCCTGATCCTCGGCGGGGCCTGGAATTTGGGATGCGCCGGCGCCTTGCCCGACCTGGCCTTTGCCGGCCCTTACGGAGCCACCGACGGAGCCGGCGCGATTGTGGGCTGGGATCGCAACGGCATGGATGTGAATCCGGCGGCCTATGATCCGCGCCATTTTGGCTTGGCCGCGGCGGAATACTCGCCCTTCGACTTGCCCGGAGTGAACGTGGGGGAAGTCGAGGCCGCGGCCGATGCCGCCGCCTGGGGTGCCGGGTTGGCGTACCGCGCCGCCGCTTTCGGTTCCGACGGGTATGCCCAGGCCGTGCAATTGCAATCCGCGGTCGGCCTGCGGCGCTTCGGCGCCGCAGGCGTGTCGCTGCGCGCGCAAAGCGATGCTTGGGACCCGCATCCGCTCTTCAATCTCTCGGCCGGCCTGTTGTGGAAACCGCTGCGCTCCGTCACCGCCGGCATCACGACGCAATCGCGTTACGGCCAAGGCCGGCTGGAGACCCAGGCCGGATTCGGGGCTGGTTGCACCTGGACGCCCTGGCGGCAATTTCCGGGCGGCCGCGCTGCGCTCGAAGCCGGTTTCGACCCAATGCGGGGATGGAGCGCCCGCGTGGGTGCCGCCTTGCGCTTGCATGCACGGCTCATGCTATACGCCGGCTGGTCGCCGGCCCTATGGACCTGGGCGCTGGGCGTCGCCTTTCAAATCGGGGATTGGCAGGGCTTTCACGCCTTGCGCCGACATTCCGTTTTGGGAGCCACGAACTTGGAAGGCCTGCGTATGGAGCGCCCGTGGCGCCCTTGACGGCGCCCATTCCCAAGCCCGACAATTCGGAACATGATTTGCATGCCGCTGCCCGACGTCAGACCGGGAATGGTTTTGGCGAAATCCATCGTGGGAGATCAAGGAGATCTGTTGCTGGCGGCCGGCTTCGTGGTCAACGAGCGCGTGCTGGAGAAAATGCAGGATTTGGGGCTAAACGCCTGCTGGATTTTCGAAGAGGGCACCGAAGCCGTGATGCCCGAAGAAGCCGTCAATGAACAACTCGCCTTGCAGGCGCGCACCACCCTGAAGGAAAACGCCGACCTGCTGCGCGAAGCCCTGGACGTGGGCGAGGTGACTTTGGAAAACGTGGAGAAGGCGCTCAACACGGGCGCGCATTTTCACAACATCGTTCCGGTGGACAAATTCAAAAATGTGGTGCGCGAAATCCTGGAAGCGCTGATGAAGCAAGAGCCGGTGACCGTCAATCTCAATTCCCTACGCACCAAAAGCGGATATCTCTACCAGCATAGTCTGGATGTGAGCATCACCGCCATCATCGTGGCGCAAACCCTCAAGTACAGCAAGCGCGAGATCGAAGAATTGGCCCTGGGATGCTTGCTGATGGATACCGGCTTGGTGCTGCTCGGCGACGCCTTGCTGGCGAAAACCGGGCCCCTGACCGAGGCAGAAAGAAATCTCTACCAAGGCCATACCACCTTGGGCTATGCCATCCTGCGGAAAAACGAACACATTCCCCTGACGAGCGCGCATGTCGCGTTTCAACATCACGAACGGCAGGACGGCAAAGGTTTTCCGCGCCGCTTGACCGGCGACAACCGCCTGCCCTTGCGCAACCTGGCGGTGGAGAAAGGGCGTATCCATCGCTATGCCGAAATCGCGGCGACGGCCGACGCTTATGTTTCCATGATCGCGCCCCGGCCCGGAACCTTGGCCGCTTTGGCTCCCAACGAAGCCGTCAAAAACCTGCTGCTGGCTGCGGGAACCAGACTCAACCAAGCCGTGGTGCATACCCTGGTGCGGCTGATTCCCATTTATCCGGTGGGATCCAAGGTGGTGGTGATCAGGGATCAAGTGCGCCGTCGGCTCGTGGGTTACACCGGCGTGGTGGCCAAATACCGCACCGAGCAACCAGGGCGACCGTTGATATTGCTGCTTTACGATCGCGACCGCAGAAAGCTGACAAAACCCATGCCATTGGATCTTTTGGAGGACTACGGCATCGGAATTCAATATGCCGTCGGCTAGACCGGGATAAAAAGACCTGCGGGCGACCGCCGCCGAATTGAGTGCGAGCCTCCGTCGTTTTTCGGCCCGTAAGGAGCTATTTATTCTAACGGACTGGCGGAGGTGGAATCATCCCGTGATCATTGGTAACGCGGTGGATTCGTTTCTTTCGCACCTAGCGGAAGCGCGCGGCGCATCTCCGCATACCGTCGCGGCCTATCGCCGCGATCTCACTCCGCTCTTGCGCTATCTCGACGAGCACGGCCAACGCGAAATGGCGGCTGACGATTTGAATCCTTCGCTGCTGCAGGGATTTTTGCTGGCGCGGGCCGCGACCGGTCTGAAAGCGTCGAGCCAAGGGCGTTGCGTGGCCTGTTTGAAAAGCTTCGGAAATTTTTTGCAGGCCTGCGGCGCGGCGGCGCACAACCCCGCGCGACGTTTGCGCTTTCCCAAAAAGGCCGCGAAGCTGGCTTCGGTGGCGGGCGAAGGACTTTTGGCCGAAGCCTTGCAACCGGATCCCGATTCCGATTCCTTTCTGGAGCGCCGCGATCTGCTGTGCCTGGAATTGTTGTACGGTTCCGGATTGCGCCTGGCCGAAACGCTGGGCCTGAAATGGTCGGATTGCACGGTCGACAGCGTGCGGGTTCTGGGAAAAGGCCGCAAGACCCGTACCGTTCCCATGACGCGAACCGCGGCGGCGGCTCTGGAGGTATATCGCAGCGCCTGCGCGGAAGAGGGTTTAGCGCCCACCGGCCCGTTGCTGGTGAACCGTCGCGGCCGGCCGCTGGGCCGGCGCACTTTACAGCGCCGCGTCGAGGCGCGCTTGCGCGCCCACGGCCGCCACGGCCAGGCTTCGCCCCATATTCTGCGGCATTCCTTCGCCACTCATTTGCTGGACCAAGGGGCGGATTTGCTGGCCGTGAAAGAGATGCTGGGGCATGCCTCCTTGTCGACCACCCAGAAATACACGCACGTTTCGGTGCAACGGCTCAAACAGGTGATGGCGCAGGCCCATTCCCGGGCCTGATCATGGGATAATGAAATGGCCGCGCGCAAACGAGTCAACATGGCCAAGCTGAAAAAACACGCCCCCAGCGCCCGCTCCAAGCGGCCGGTCAAAACCGGTTCGGCCAAAACCCGCCCGACCAAATCCGGGGTGGATTCCGCCGCGGTGCGCGCCATGGAAAATTGGCTGCACGGCAATTTCCGCACCTTGGCCGAGTTGCTCCCCGAACGCCTCATGTTCAAAGACCGGGAAAGTCGCTTTCTCTGGGCCAACCGGGCCGCTTTGATAATCCTGGGCGCCCGGGATCTTGCCGAGGTCTGCGGGAAAACCGATCACGATTTTTTCCAGGTCGATCACGCCGAGCACGCGCGCGCCGACGAGCTGGAGGTGCTGACCACGGGCGTCCCCATTCTCGACCGCGTGGAAGAAGATTACGATCGCCACGGCAACAAACACTGGATTCAAACCACCCGCATTCCCCTGCGCGACCGCCGCCAGCACATCGTCGGCCTGTTCGTAATGGTGCGCGACTTGACCGACCTGAAGCAGGTGCAGGAATCCTACGAGCGCGAGAGTTCGTTTTTGCGCGCCTTGCTCGACAACATGCCCGACGCGGTGTATTTCAAAGACACGCAAAGCCGATTTCTGCGCGTGAGCAGCTTTATCCACCTGGAAGGCATGAAATCCCCCGAAGAGGTGATCGGAAAAACCGACTTCGATTATTTCACCCATGACCATGCCCAGGAAGCCTTCGACGACGAACAGCGCATTATCGCCACGCAGCGGCCCCTGATCGACAAAATCGAACGCGAAACCTATCCCAACAAACCCGACACCTGGGTGTCGACCACCAAGGTTCCCATCTTCGACAAGAACGGCGAGGTGACGGGCATCGTGGGCATCTCGCGCGACGTCACCGAGCGCTTCAAGGCCGAAGAGGCGGTGCGCAAAGCCAAGGAGGAACTCGAGGTGCGGGTGCAGGAGCGCACCGCGGCGCTGATGGAGGAGATCAAACAGCATTTGCGCACGGAAAAAGCCTTGCGCGAAGGCGAACGCAAGTTGCAGGAATCCAATGCGCGGCTGGGCACGCGCGTGGAGCAATTGAACTTCCTCAACGCCACGGCGCATCAGCTCACCCACTTCATTTCCCGCGGCGATTTGCTGCCGGCCATCGTCACGGCCTTTTCCCAAAGCCGCCCCGGAGTCGAAGTCGCGCTGCTCGAACTGATCGACGGCGATTTCAAAGTGCAGGCCTGCACGCCGGGCTTGAGCGCCGGCAGCGGAAAAATCCATTGCGCATCGTTGGCAACCGTGCTGCACGACGGCAAGAATGAAGCGCAACTGGTTCCCGATCTGCGCGCCGACCCGCGTCTGGCCTCGCTGGCGTTGCCGGAATATATCGCCTGCCTGCAAATTCCCTTGTGCGTCGAAGATCGCGCCGTGGCCCAGATTCAGATTTTCGGGGACCTTGAATTCGCCCTGTGGTATGCGCAGGAAAACGTGGTGATTCAAACCCTGGCGGCGCAGGCGGCGGTCAGCCTTTCCAACGCCAACAATTTCCTCAGCCTGGAAGCGCGCGCCCGCGTCGAAAGCGAACTGGCCGTGGCGCAGAATATCCAAAAGCGCTTTACGCCCGTGCATAACCCCGCCATTCCCCGCGTCTCCATGAAGGGCGTTTACTTTCCCGCCTACGAAGTGGGCGGCGATTATCTCGATTATTTCCGCACCGACCGTGGCGACTGGGTCATCGTGATCGCCGACGTAAGCGGCAAGGGCATTCCCGCCGCTTTGGTCATGACCATGCTGCGCAGCACCATCCGCGCCGAAGCGCGCTATGAGAAAACCGCCAAGCGCCTGTTGTGCTCGGTCAACGACATGATGGCCAAGGATCTGGACGATCGCTCCTTCATCACCGCTTCGTGCTTGGTGATCAACGCCGAAGGCACGCACATGACCTATGCGCGCGCCGGGCATCCCCCGCTGCTCGTGCGCCATGCGCACAACGGACGCCAACCCATTCCCTTAAGCCCGCGCGGCCTGGCCCTGGGCATGGCCGACAGCGGTGTGTTCGCCGACTTACTGGAAGAGATCGACGTGCCGTTGCAGGCCGGCGACGCCTTCGTGCTTTACACCGACGGCTTGACCGAAGCCATGAACCCGGAACGCAGCATGTACGGCACGCGGCGGTTACAGTCGTTGCTGGCGCGCGAAGCCTCGGTTTCGCCGGAAATTCTGGTGCGCCATATTCTGGACGACGTGCGCGATTTCACCCGGAATGCGCCCTCGCACGACGACTTGACCATGCTGGTATTCGAAGTCGAGAAGTAGCGGCGGCCGCGCCCAGGCCGCACTCCGGCGGCCGCAGGCGGCCGAGGTTTCACAGGCGGACGGTTTCCCCCAGTTCGCAAGAACGCTGCGCGGCCAGCACGATGCGCAAACTCTCGCGGGCGCTGCGATGGTTGGCGCGCAAGTCGGCACGCCCGGAAATCGCCTCCCGGAAAAAACCCTGCGCCCGCGCGCACAGCGCGGATAAAGAAGGCTCTTCGGGAATCGTCCAGCTTTCCTCGACCCGCCGGCCCGATCCGTCCGTGTCGATGCGGTGCCGCACCAAAGTCGAAGCGCTGCCGTCGGGACTCCGCAGCAGGCTGACCGCACCCCGCGGACCCGTGGCCTCCTGGAGCCGGCGCAGGCCCGAACCGATCATGGGGCCCCAACCCGATTCAAACCAGCCCACCGACCCATCGGCGAACACGATTTGCACTTGGCCGTAATTATCATGCCGGAGACTTTCGTCTAGGCGGGCACCCACGGCATGCACCCGCAGCGGCGCGGCGCCCGTAAGCCGACCCATGAGGTCGACGTAATGCACGCCGCAATCGACCAGCGAAGAAGCCGAGGCCAACAGACGCCGATGCCTTTCCCAATCCGGGCCTGCGCTGGGTTGATTCACGGCCATGCGCATCACCAACGGCCGGCCCAACGCTTCGCCCAGTTCCAGAAATTTCTGTTGCGCGGGATGGTGGTGCAGCAGATACCCCACCATCAACTGACGCCCGACTTCGCCCGCCGCGACCAAAACGTCTTCCGCTGCGCGCAGGGTCAAGGCCAGGGGTTTTTCCACATAGACATGCGCCCCGGCGCGCAAGGCGCGCAGGGCCAACTCGGCATGGGTGTCGGAATGGGTGCTGATGCACACGGCGTCGGGCCGCGTTACCCGCAGCGCGGTCTCCAGGTCGTCGAACAAGGCCGGGGCGCCGCCCAGCCGCCGCGCCAGGCGTTCGCGGCTGCCGTCTTTGCGGCTGACGAGGCCGGCGATGCGAAAGCCCGCGCTCTCATTCTGAAACGCCAGGGCGTGGGCCGTGCCCATGCGTCCGCAGCCGACCAGCAAGACGCGCAGGTCGGGGATGCCGACCGCTGGTGCGGCCCCGAACGCATGATCCTCCGAGGATGGTAGTGGTGCCGCGGCGTTTTGATTCAGGGGTGAGTTCTCCATCGGAAAAGCGGCGAACTTCAGCCCTTCAAAAGATAGCCGTGCGGCGGCCACCCGATTCCGTTCGCTGCGCGGAACTGCAACGATATTACGGGAATGATTCTGCGAATGCTTTTCGGCTCAACGCGGATGGCATCGCATCCGCCCGTGCCGGAGCTTACTCCGGAATCCAGCGATACTGCAAGGCCCCGTGCTGCATGCTGGCCGGGAAGGAGAAGGATTCGCCGGGCCGCAAATTCCGTTTTTCCCAAACCTTGCGCCCCATCAAATCGAACACTTCGAAGGCCTGCATGCCGCTGGGCACCAGCACCGGAGCGTTCGCGCCCAGGTTCACCACCCAACCCGTGGGCCGGGTCACGTAATGCGTGGCGGGATTGAGGTACAGACCGGTGGGGGTTTCGAGTTTGGGCGTGGCCGGATGGCAGGTCCCGGTATAGGTGATCTTGACGATGCTGGTGTTCTGATCGAAGGCGAAGTAACCGGCGCTGCCGTAATTGATAACGTACATGGCGCCATCCGGACCCATTTGCACGTCGAGGGGTGCGTAAAAATTGAAATTGGAAAAAATGCGCTGCGCGCTACCGATCAAACTCTGGCCGGTGCTGTCGGGCGTCAGCACCTGCATCTGGCTGCTGCTCCAGTCGGCGACGAACCACTTACGCGTAAAATGCGGGGGAAATTTGATGGAATCTTGCAAATCGCCGTCATAGCGGTAGAGCGGGCCGGTGATGGCGCAGGATTGGTTGTACCCGTAAATGGCGGGCTGGGCCGGCGGCAGAGTGGGCAGGCCCGTATTCCATTTCGAAGTGTTGGTCGGCGCGGCCGGATTTTTATTTCCGGCCAGTACGATATTGTTGCCCGAGGGGTCGCGGCCCGCGAAATACGGCCAGCCCATGAAACCGGGCTTGGTGGCCAAATCATATTCCTCGGTATGGGTGCCATATCCATCCGGGCCCACGTCGCCCCACAACACCCAGCGCCGCACGGGATCGAGCTGCAGGCTGTAGGGATTGCGCTCGCCTTTGAGATAAACTTCGGGCGCGACCTTGCTGGTGTCGGCGTATTGCGTATTGCCCGTTTGCTGATAGAAGTAGTCGCCGAAATTTCCCGGCGGAATGCTGTAGCCTCTGGCCGAGCTGTCGGGGTGGATACGCAAAATGCTGCCGCGCAGACCATGCGTATCGCTGGCGCCCCACTCTTCGCTTTCATCTTTATCGGATTCATTGATGCCCTGGCTGGTGCCGCCGTCGGTGCCGGTATTGGCGCCCACGCCGATCCACAAGTCGCCGTAGTCGTCGAAGGCCATGGCACCGCCCGTGTGGCAGCAATATTCGCGCTGCTCCGGAATTTCCAAAATGATTTTTTCCGCCCCCAAGGTGTTGTTCGCCAAGGTGAAGCGCGAGATGCGGAACACGGATTTGGCCGCGGGAGAGTAATACACGTACACATAGCCATTGGTTTTGAAATTGGGATCCAGGGCGATGCCGGTGGCGCCATCCTCGAGGTTGCTGTTGATGCTGCCGCTGCCGGTCAAAGGACCGCGGAACGTGGGCAAGGTGATGAGGGTTTGCACGGTGTTGGAGGCTGCCAGATACCGTTTGACGTCGCCGGCAACCGTGGTCATGGTGCCTGTGCCGTGGCCCCGTTCCACATAATAGATGTCGACATGTCCCTGCGCGTCCATATCGAAGGCCATGTGAATCGGTTCGGCCAGATTCGCGTCCGGCGGCGAACCGTTGCGGATCAAAGTGGTCATTTTAAAATCGTTTTGGGTGACATCGGGGCAACCGGTCCAAGTCCAGGTTTGGGCGTGCACCGAGGCAGCCAATCCACAACCCAAGATCAGGGCGCCCAGCTTGAATTTGATCTGCATCATGGCCTCCATCCCTTATTGGTTGCGCATTATCCCTTCCCGGTTTGGAACCTGGCATCGAGGGTAAAAATGGGCGGCCCCGTGTTTGCATCGGAGCCTTTGGGATTGTCATCCGCTTCGGCCGCGTCAGCCGACTCAGCCTTCGCGGTTCGACATCCCTCGGCAGGCTCGGGAACCAAGCTCACCGGCCGATAAGGGGTCGGCAGATAACGTTCGGCATTCCTCAGCAGGCGTCGGGACCGGGCTCAGGCTTCGTCGGCCGGGGGCCCGAGCATAACTGAGCTTGACTGAACTTGAATTCGTTACGCGAAATTACCGCGACAGCACCAGGATATTTCTGAGCGAAGTTTGCTGTCCCGGTCCGGGCGCGCCGTTGGCCGCATCCCAACTGGCGGTGACGCTGTAGAAATACACCCCGTTGGCCAGGCGCTGGCCCCAGGCGTCGGTGCCATTCCAGGGCAAACCGTCCGAGGGCGCGTTGGGAAACTCGCGCACCAGATGGCCGTTCTGATCGAAGATGCGCAGATCGAAGGTGACGCGATCGACATTGGCCGCGGTCAAGGCCTGGCCCTGATCCTGCGGCAGGGTGGTCGAGAAATAAAACACCGTGCCGCTGCGCTTCACGGGATTGGGGGCGTTGAACACCTTGACGAAGCGCAGCACCGAATCGGCCGTAACTTCGAGGTTCACCTGGCGCTGGCTCAGGTTGCCGAAGCCATCGCGCGCCGTGACCTTGAGCAGATGATCGCCCGGCGTCATTTCGTTCTGCAGCAAAGAGACCTGAAAGGTTTTCTGATACAGGCCGTCCAGCGTGGGGTTGGGATGGTAAGGGTCGAAGGCTCCGACCAACTCCACCGTGGTGCCTTCGTCGGGCCCGTCGCCCGACATCACGCCGCCGCTATCCGACACTTCGATTTGCAGGCAATAGGGCAGCGAGATCTTCACCTGCGCGGGAAAATCCACGTCGCCGCTTTCCTTGGTATTGCAGCCGGTGAGGATGATGGCGGGGCCGGTGGAACTTTGGCTTACGGCGCAGGCCGTGCTTCCCGCAGCCGTGCCCAGAATATGCAGGCCGGTGACGGCGCGGCTGGCTTCGAGCGGCTGCTGGGCGTCCCAGGCGAACACCTGCAATTTGGCGGCCGAGTCGCCGAAGGGCACCTGCTTGGGCAGGAGAAAATCCATGGAAAAGGCGTGGTTTTGATAGGCCACCGTGCGCTCGAACAGAATCGGGCCATGCTTGATCTCATACTGGGTTGTAACACCGGGATTGGGGAACGAGTCGAGAATGTCGGAACCGACGAGGCGCAGATGCACAAAACCGCTGCCGCTGCCGCCCTGGATGGTGCCGGTGAAAGAACCGCATTCCAAAGCCTGCAAGGTATCGGGTACGTTACCCAAGGTGATTCCCAAGGGGTTTCGATGCAGCAGCAGGGCCGGATCGCCGAGGAGGCCGTACTTCTGCTGATTTTCATACAGCCCGGGCCCCACATAATTCTTCGCCTGCTGCAGCGCCATGCCGATGGAGGTTACCGCCGTGGCCGTGTCTGGCGGGAACACCCGCGCCAACCAGGCTGCGGCTAAATTCTCGTTATCGCCGGGATAGGATTCGCGGGTGGCGCCCAGGCCGGCGATGGCGCCATCGTCTTTTTGCCGCACGAATTGCTCGTTCATGCCGTCGTCGAGGATTTTGTCGAAGCGGCCCACGGTGCAACTGAACTCGGCCACCATGAAGGGCATGCCGCTGTTGTGCATGCGCGAGAGGGCGTCGTTGGTTTGCAGCAGCACTTCGTCGGTCCACTGGTTGTAAGCGCCATGGCCCATGAAGGTGACGAGCAGCGAACCCTGGTTCATCCAGTCGATCAGCGTCTGGGTGGCTTCGGGCTTGAGCTGCGCGGCGTTGAAGGGGTAATCCAATTCGTACACCTTCTCTGCACGGATTCCCGGTTCGGCGGTGGAAACCGTGCGCGCCAAATCTTCGCTTTGATTGGTGTGGTTCGGCACGGGATCCGCCTGTCCGCGTTGGGTCACATCGTCGGCGGTCAGGGTGATGCGGCCCCGCCAATCGCCACTCGTGCCGGGATCTTCATAGGCCGAGAGCTTGTTCACATAGGCCTGGGCCTGATCGGCGGTTTGCACGGAAATGCGCCCCAAAGCCACGTCCAGCATGCCGTTGCTCCACTGCGCCGACGGGTCCAACACACCGTAATAATTGTCGGTGCACATGGGGTTCGACCAGGGACTGGTATAGGTGGTTTCCAGAGGGTCGCGATTGAAAGGCGGAATGAAATTCGGCAGCGAGTTGGTGAGCGAAGCATTGCGGATGTTGCGGTAGTCGTAATGGCCGTCGCCGAACAGCACCACGTATTGCAGGTTGCCCGGCCCGCCCGACGCGCCCCAATGCCACAGCGCCCAGGCCAGAAGATCGCGGATAGCCGACGGCGACAGCCGTCCGCTCGACCAGTCGCGGTAGATGTCTTCGGTGCGCACCACCGCTGTGACATAGGGCTCGGGACGTTTGGAATCGGAGCGGTAGGCAGCCAAGGCCAAGGCCTGCGTTAGCAGCGCCTGCGGCGCCACGATCAGATATTGCGGATTGATGCCATCGCCGGTCCAAAGGTTCTGGATCACGCCGCTATTCGTCGGCTGCGCATCCACCGCCAAATCGGTATCCCCCACCGTTCTTGGGCTCTGGTACAAGTAGTAGAAGACATCGGCGCCTGCGCTGTCGCTGAAAATCCCGTCGCTCCCGGAGTTTTGTACGAGCAACCATTTGCTCGCCACCCCGTTCTCGATTTTCAAACATTGCACTCCGGCCCCGCTCTGCACCTGATACGCGATGCGCCGGCCCGTGGCCGCCGGAAACACGCAGCGGCTTTGATTCGACCAAGCCACCTGGCGCAGGTAACGCACGGTATACCCGTCGAAGCGTTCATTGGCACCGCTCCAGACCACGCTGTCCAGGCCTAATTGGTTTCCGCTATTCCCGCTTAATGGAGGTTCGATGGACCAGACGCCGGGTATTCCCGGCGTCGTGTCCTGAGGCAATAGTTTTCCCCGGCTCCAGATTTGAAAAGCGCTTTGCTGCGCCGTGAAAGCAAACATGCCGATCCGCACCGAATCGCCCGCATAGCCCGGCAGCGAATCCACCGTGGCGCTGGACAGTTGACCCGCGGTCAGGGTCAAAGCCGGCGGAGGCGAGGTGGTGCAGTTGCCCCGCCAAAACCAGTACCATTCGAATCCGGTTTCATCATCGACCCGGCCCGAGGGGTCGCATGAGCCCGTGGCCACGTCGCGTTCGGCATGCAGATAAAACGGCGCCGTGCTTACCGGGCTGCCCGGGGCCGGCGTCGAATCCACCGCCAGGCGCAAGGGCGGCGTCGCGCCCACCCCGCCTCCGCTCCAATCCAGGTAGTAGTAGTTGTCGAACGAGTACGGGTTGATGCTGAACTGCCATTGCACCGCCCCCTGCGCCCCGGAGATGGGTTCCCACACGCTCGTGCCGTGGCCGTAAAACACGATGCGGTCGCCGGCGTCAAAGGTGCCGTTGCGGTTGTTGTCGTCCACTTCGATGGGGATTTCACGCAAGGTGGGCGGCAGCGCCGTGCTGTCCATGTCGGTGCGCAAGGTGTCGTTCGGGCCCGCATACAGGCGCAAATTGTCGATGCGAACACCGACTAATTGTTGCGGCAGGGCAGCCGCCGCGGTCTCATAGCTCAAGGCGTACATCCCGTCTTCGCCCACACCGTCGATTTGCTTGTCGCCGACATGGATCTTGAGCAGCACATTGCCCAGGGTGTATTGCGCCCGCGCCGATTTGGGCAGGGCCTGGGGTCGCGGGAAGGCCGTCAAGTACGCCCCGCCCACGGGGTTTTTCACCCCGGCTTTTTGCAGCCACGCCTCCACCCCGGCATGGGGCCGCGCCCCCGCGCCGGAAAAACTCACGCGCACCCGAAAGCGCCGGAGCAAATGCACCGAGTTGCCGTCATAGGTGCCCAGGGAAACGCCCACGTTACGCAGGAGCAGGCCGCGGTAATGCAACAGCGAAGACACTTGGGTCTGCAAATTGCCCGCCGCGGAAAAAAGCGACGCGTCTTTGGCAGCCTCAGGCTTTTGCGGCGTGAGCCAATGCGGCACCCCGGCCAGGCCGCCGGGAACGGGCAGATCCGTCCACGCTTCGGGTTCGATGGATACCGCGGGAGCGTTTGGGCCCCCGGCCACCTCGAAACGGTACCAGGGCAGATCCGGCGCCCCGGTTTGCTCCGCGTTGGGAAAGCCCCCGGCCAGCACACGCTGCCCACCCAGCCCCGTCACCAGATGGTATTCCGGTACCGTAACCTCCAACACCAATTGCGACGGACTATCCGTCAACACGCTCTCATGCCCGACGACCGGATACGCTCCGGCCATGAGAACAATTCCCAAAACTTTTTTGCCGGGCACCGGGGCAAGTTACAAAGGTGGTTCGTCGATTTCCCGCGCGAAAACCGACCGCTACCGCAGCCACGAGGAAATGGCGCTCTTCGAAAAAAAAACGCAACCGGGAATTCACCCGGTTGCGTCGCTGCGAACCCTGATCAGAGCAAGCGGCCTGTTTGCTTATCGCGCTTGCCTCGCTTAACTCGCTTTATTCGCCTTCGATGCGGACCACGTCGCCGATGGTCGTGCTCTTGGGTTGATGTGCGGCCAGGTAATTGCGCCACTCCGCGTCTTCTTTGTTCTTGAAATAATCGATCACGCTCAAGTTCATCTTGCGCGCGTTGACGTCGATTTCGGTGACCACGGCCGGTACCACGTCGTCGACCTTGAACGAGTCGGAAGGGTGCTTGATCGATTCCGAGGTGAGCTTGGAAGTGGGGATGAACCCTTCGACGCCGTTGCCCAGTTCGACCACCACGCCGCGATCGAGCAGGCGCACGATTTTCGCCTTGACGTCTTTGCCGGCCGGATACTCCGAGGGCACGTTGTCCCAGGGATCTTCGAGCAAATGTTTCATCGACAGGGAAATGCGGCGCTTCTCCTTGTCGATGGCCAGCACGATGCATTCCACCTTGTCGCCCTTTTTAAAGACTTCGGAGGGATGGTTGATCTTCTTGGTCCAGGACATGTCGGAAACGTGGATCAATCCGTCGACGCCTTCTTTGAGTTCGATGAAAGCCCCGAACGCCGCCAGGTTGCGGATTTCGCCGGTGACCTTGGAACCGACCGGAAGCTCGTCTTCGATATGCGACCAGGGGTCGGGCTGAACCTGCTTGAGCCCCAGGGAGATCTTTTCGTTTTCGGGATCGAGCTTGAGCACCACGGCTTCGATTTCCTGGCCCACCTGCACCAATTGCGAAGGGTGCTTGATGTGCTGGGTCCATGACATTTCGGAAATGTGCACCAAGCCTTCGACGCCCTCGGCGATTTCGACGAACACCCCGTAGTCGGTGAGCGAAACCACCTTGCCCTTGACACGCGTGCCTTCGGGATATTTCGCGGCCACGTCTTCCCAGGGATGCTTGGCCAATTGTTTCATGCCCAGCGAGATGCGCTCTTTCTTTTCATTGAAGTCGAGCACCACCACCTTGACGCGATCGCCGAGCTTCACCATTTCGCTGGGGTGGCTGACGCGGCCCCACGACATGTCGGTGATGTGCAGCAGGCCGTCGACGCCGCCGAGATCGATGAAGGCGCCGAAGTCGGTGATGTTCTTGACCACGCCTTCGCGGATTTGGCCTTTCTCCAAAGTGTCGATGATTTCGCCGCGCATCTTGGAGCGCTCCTGTTCGAGCACCACGCGCCGCGACACCACGATGTTGCGCCGGATTTTGTTGACCTTGATGACCTTGAAATCCATCTTCTGCCCGAGCAGGGCGTCGAGATCGGGAACCTGGCGCAAGTCGATTTGCGATCCGGGCAGAAAGGCCTCAATGCCGAACAGATCGACCACCACGCCGCCCTTGATGCGGCGGGTGATGGTGCCGTTGACGATCTCCTCTTTTTCAAAGGCTTCGCGGATGCGTTCCCACACGCGCATGAAATCGGCGCGCTGTTTGGAAAGAATGATTTGGCCGTCCTGGTTTTCGACCTGTTCGAGGTACACGTCGATGACGCGGCCGACGTGCAATTCTTCCGGATCCTTGAACTCCGAAATCGGGATGACGCCATCGGATTTGAACTTGATGTCGACGAACACTTCGCTGTCGGTGACGCGCACTACCGTGCCTTTGACGATGCTGCCTTCGGCGTAGCCCATCAAGGTCGCGTCGTATTGCTGTTGCAGTTGTTTGCGCGCTTCGTCGCCGAGGCGATCCTCTTCGGTGGCGAAATCGCGCAGGTCTTCTTCGGTTCCGTACAGGAGTTTCTGGGTCATGGGAGTGGGGCGGAAAACGGGTTAATCCCCGGGACATTCGGGAAAAGCTGTTTCGGCCTAGGTGCTGACGGAGGCGCCGGGACGGCTTTTCCGGACAAGCTGAGTAAGCATAGCAACTTGCTGCTCCAAGGTGGAGTCGCTGGTGTCGATGACCACGGCGTCTTCGGCTTGTTTCAACGGGCTGTTGGCCCGAGCCGAATCCTTGGCGTCGCGGTCTTGCAGGTTGCGCAGAATGCCGTCGAAATCGGCGGGCAGGCCTGCGGCCGCCAATTCGGCGGCGCGGCGGCGGGCCCGGATCTCGGGGCGCGCCGTGAGAAAAAACTTCCAGGGTGCGTCGGGAAACACCACGGTGCCGATGTCGCGGCCTTCGACCACGCTGGGGTGCGACAGACCCAAGGCCCGCTGCTGGCGCACCAAGGCCCGGCGCACCGCGGGCGGCTGGCAATACTCCGAAACCGCGGCCGTCACTTCGCGGTCACGGATAGCCGCGGGCAGGGTTTGTCCGTTCACCCGCAAGCCGGCGTCTGCGCCGAAGGTGAATTGCAGCGCTTCGGCCAGGCGCCCCAACTCTTCCGCCTGCGCGACCTGCAACCCGGCTTGCAAGGCGGCATAGGTCAACATGCGGTACATGGCGCCGGTGTCGACATGGCGGTACTCCAAAGCCCGGGCCAGCAATCGGGCCGTGCTGCTTTTTCCCGATCCGCTGATGCCGTCGATGGCGATGACTGAAATCATAAGGCGGCTTTTCCGGCCACAGCCGGGGACGAAAAGTTAACCAAGGAACGGCCGCATTGGGCTTTTTGCGGATGGTATAATCAGCCGTATTTAAAATGCGGACTCCGGGTTTTTCTTCAGGCTTTCGGTCCCGCTTGGCGGTGGCCGTGCTGGCGGCAAGCTGGCTTGGCACCGGATTTTTTTGCGCTCCGGGCGGTTCTCCGGCGGGATTGCCGGGGGTTTTCATCGATACTTTGCGCCTGGAATTGCTGGACCCGGCCCAGGGTTCACCCGGCGCGCATGTGGCCTGGAGCGCGCCCTCCGCCGCGATCAGTTCGCTTGAATTGTACCAAAGCCTGCGATCCGACTCGCTGGGCGCACCGGTGCTCACCGGCATTCCGCCGGCTCCGGCTTCGGTCGACGTGGCCCTGCCCGATTCGTCGCCGCCGTTCACGGTGTATTTCGCCCTGCGGGCCGTGCAGGTCGATCCCACGGGAGAAAAAAACTACAGCGACACCCTGGAGTTGGATTCGTTGCTGATCACCGCGCCGCCGGGCATCTACCAGCCGGCCAACGGCGACACGCTCACGGGACGTACCGCGCCGGTTTCGGTCTTGATCGGCAGCGATCCGGGTGCGACCTTGCGGCAAGCCTGGTACGAAGACGAGGATACGGGATGGGCGATGGCGCTCGATACCTGCCTGCCCCGCTCCGATTGCCTGACGCCGCTGTTCGGTACCAATCTCGTCACCGACACCATCGAACTGGCTCCGGCGCCGGCCGGCGGGATCCACGAATTATTCTGCGTGCTGACCACCGAGGTCATTTCCACCAGCCGCGGACTCCGGCAATCGCTGGGATGTTCGCGCTTTACGCGGCAATGAAGCGACTGCTCGGCATTGCGGCCTTGCTGCTCGGCGGGGCCGGACCCGCGGCGGCGGATCTCACGGCCTGGTCCTGGCAGGCGGGCGCTTCCCCGACCTTGACCTTGGAATGGAACGCCTTGGGGCGCACGGTACCGGATACGGTGACGGCCACTTTGGCCGTGCCGCCGGGCTGCACCCAAGTCTCGGCCCAGGTCGTGCCGATGGCGGAGTGGAAAACCCCCTTGCCGGTCACGGCCACGGTCTCCGGCGTTCCCCGGTTCAGCCATCCCCTGACTTTTCGCGACGTGACCTTGGCCACCTTGCATTGGCTGCCGGTGGCGCCGGGCGCGGGCGGCCTGCACTTGCTGACGCAGGCGAAACTTATCGTGCATTTTCAGGTCTCGGCGCCGCCGCCCAAAGCCTTTGCCGGCGCCGCCGGCGAGCCCGCCGAACGGCTGCTGGCCGCCTGGGTGGTGAATTACGATCAATCACGCGACTTTCGCTTCAACGCCGCCGGCGCCTTGCCGCTGGTGGCGGCCTCCGACAGCGGTCTGCCGCCCATCCGGCTGGCGGTGTTCACCCAAACCGACGATATCGCCGTTCTCACTTTCGATTCTCTGCGCCGGGCCGGTGTGCCCGTGGCGCAAATCGACCCGCATCAATTCCGGCTGTTCCGCCTGGGCCGCGAGGTGCCCCTCTACGTGGAGAACGAAGCCAGCGGCCATTTCCAAAGCGGGGATTACCTCGAGTTCATCGGCACCCACGCGCCGGGCCAGAACACCTACTTGTCGCCGTATACCACCGAAGCCGAGTTCACCCTGGTGTGGAACACCGGCCGCCCGGGCCTACGGGCGCCCGCAGTCCCGGTGGTTCCGCGCGCAACCAATCCCGTGCCCGCCCCGCCGTTTCAAACCACGGCGCATGTGGAGCAAGACAACGTCATTCTGCGCATCGGCAGTACCGCTGCGGCCGACATCACCGATCTCGGCAGCCAGGTTTCCGAAGAGGCGTTGAGCGACTTCTGGTACTGGCAACGCATGGGCGTCAACAACGACGCCGTCAACGTCTCCTTCGATCTGCCGTTTACGCCGGCCTTCAACCCGAACGGCGCGGCGCCCACCGCCACGGCCACCGCCTCCATCGAGCTCAAGGGCATCACCGACGACATCAACGCCAATCCCGATCACCATCTGCGCTTCCTGCTCAACGGCACGGACATCTCCCTCGTGAACGGCGTGCGCAGCGACGCGATTTGGGACGGGCAGGCCGCCTACCAATGGACCTCGCCGCCGTTGCCCCTCAGCGCGTTCAAGCCGGGCGCCAATGTGCTGACCTTGGTGCGCGTCAACGATTTGCTGGAAAACAACGGGCAACCGGTACAGAACCAGGACGCCTACCTCAATTATCTGGACTTCACCCTCACGGCCGCGTACGCCGCGGTGCACGACCAACTGCATTTCTCCAACACCTTCGCCGACAGCCTGGGCCTCCAGCATTTCCGGCTCACGGGATTCTCTTCGCCCGATCTCAGCCTGTGGGATACGCGCGGCCGCAAGCTGGTGGGCTTTGCCACGCGCGCCGGCGCGGGCGGTACCCAAGTCGATTTCGAGGATTCGCTCGTCACCGCGGTGAGTTATATCGCGGTCACGGCGGCGGCACGGGAAACGCCGCGGCTGGAATTGGACACGGTGCCGGATTTGCTGTACCCATCCGCAGGTGCCGACGAGATCATCGTCACCCATCGCTCCCTGTACGGCCAGGCGCTCGACTCGCTGGTGGCCCAGCGGACCAAGCAGGGCCTGCGCGTCAAAGTGGTCGACATCTACCACGTCAACCAGACCTTCGGCGACGGCTCCACCAATCCCGAGGCCGTCAAAAACTTCGCGCAATGGGCCTATGACCATTGGCCGCGGCCCGCGCCCACCTATCTGTTGCTGCTGGGCGGGACTTCGGATTGGTTCGACAAGCTGGCGGGCATTTACCAGCGCAACCTGGTGCCCACCCATCTCGTCGACATCCGCGGCTGGGGCATCGCGGCCGATGACGATTATTTCGGCCAGGTGGCGGGCGACGACGCCATCAGCGACATGCTGGTGGGGCGCTTGCCCGTGTCGACGCCGGCCGAGTTGTCGCAGGTGGTACACAAAATGCTGCGGCTGGAGCAGCGTCCGCCGGGTGCCTGGCAGAACAAGACCTTTTTCGTCGGCGGCTACGAGCAGACCTTCACCGACGGCCAGAACCTGTTGCAGTCGGTGGCCGCGGGCGAAAACCGCCCACCCGAACGCCTGGATCTCTTTACGGGTTCTCCGTATTACGCCGCGCCCGGCCGGCGACCGGATTTTTACCGCCAACTCGACTCGGCCTTCGACTTCGTGGGCTTCTTCGGCCATGGCGGTGGTTCGGTTTGGTCGGATGACGGCATTCTGACGTTGGATGCACTGGATCAGGACAGCCTGCGCGGCGACTACCCCGTGCCCCTGGTGTCCTCGATCACCTGCCTCACCGGTTATTTCGAAGACGTGGCCGAACGCTCGCTGGGCGAAGAGATGATCAAGCGGCCCGCCAACGGCGCCGCGGGTTTTTACGGCGCGGCCGGCTACATCTCCAGCGCCGCGGGCCAGGTGCTGGCGGCCGAAATGTTTCGCGCGGCCACGCAGCCCGGCACGCTTTCGCTCGGTGGCATCGTCCAGGAGGCCGAAACCCGCGTGATGCTGGAGACGGGATCGAGCTTTCTGCCCATTCTCGCCGAGTTCAATCTGCTGGGCGATCCGGCCATGCCCTATGCCTATGCGCCGCTGTCGGGGTCGCTCAACGCGTCTCCGCAAGTGCTGGGCGCCACCCGTAGCTTGCAAGTGACAGGGGATGCGCTGGCCGTCACCTCCGGTCAAGGGCTGGCGTCGCTGCTCATCGGCGATTCGCTGGCCACCGTGCAACCCGTGACGGTGTCGGGAGGGAAAGTGCAAACTGCGTTCACTTTGCCCGACACGTTGCCCATCTTCGAGCAGGGCAAGGCCATTCTGCACGTGTGGGACGACAGCCATGCGGCCGTGTATACGGCCGCGTACTCGGGGCTCGACTGGATGATCGATTCGCTGCGTTTGCAGCCCGCGAATCCCCAGCCCGGCGATTCGGTGCGGGTGCTGTTCACCTTGCGCGCGGATCGTTCCTATCAAACCGCGGCCGGCGTGCTGTTGTATTCGGTGTCGGGGCAGGACGACGCCGGCGATTTTCCCGCCGACAACCAGGTGGTGCTGGTCAACACCGCCGGGAACGACTATGCGACGTCGCGACCCTTCGCCGTTCCCTTTCCGCCGCCCAGCGACACCTTGCTGTTGCAAATCAACCTGGCCGTCCGCCTCAACCTGGCGGATTCGAACGGCGCGGCGTTGCCGCCGGTGAGCAGCCGCACCTACTCCTTTCCCCTGGTGCCGCTGGCGCGGCTGACCTTGATGGCGCCGGCCTTCGATCTGCCCGTGCAGGATTCGCTGGGCGTGTGGGTGCGGTATCGCAACGACGGCCTGGGAAGCAACGGCCAGGCGCACATGCGCTTGACGGCCGACCCCAACGGCGCGGCGCCCTGGTCGGACAGCGCCGACCTCGCTAAGGGACTCAAGCTGGGCCAAATCGATTCGGTCTTTCTGCCTTTTCCCGATTCGGCGGCGCATCTGCCATTGCGCGCCGTGATCGTAGCCGACAATCCCGCCGAAGCCAGCCCCACGGCCGCGGTGCAGGATACCGCCTTCGGCCTCTGGACCGCACTGCTGTCCCGGACCACCGACAGTCTGGCTCCATGGCCGCAAGGTCCGGTGCTGCGCCTGGCCGCGGCGGGAGCGCGGCGCATCTTCGCCGGGGAAAACGGCCCGGTCAATTTTTCCCCGCCGCTGTCCGCCGTCGACACCTCGGCCTTCGCGCATACGGCCTTTTATCTCGCCACGCGCGCGCCGTCGGCCGGGGCCTTGGTGCTGCAACCGCCGGCCGTATTGGCCGCCGACAGCGCCAGCGGCGCCCCGGCGGCCTGGCATTACGCGGTTCAGCCCAGTGGCCCCTGGCTGCGCGTCGACACCGCCACAAATACCGGCCCGACCGTGCTCTACGCCGACGGCTATTACGGATACTTCCGCAACTCGGATCACATCGCCCCCGTGATCAGCTTCCACAGCCGCGGCCAGAATCTGTTGCCCGACGACTACATTCCCCGGAACACGCCGGTGGAGATTCTGCTGGAAGATCCATCCGGCATCGATTTAACGTTGCGCAAGCCCCGGCTCGTTTCCGAAGGCTTGCCGGTGGACAGCGCTTCGGTGGTGATCGAAACCTCGGGCGGGTTTCCCACTTTGGCGCGCCTGCAATTCCAGCCACCGCAAACCGAGCAGGACTCGGTGCTGGTGCTGGCCTATGATGCGGCGGGCAACGAAGCCCGGCAGAGCTTTTCGTTTCGCGTGGGCGAGGCGCTGGCCATCCGCAATCTGGGCGGCTACCCCAACCCCTTCGCCGACACCACCATCTTCGCCTATGAACTCACCGATTACTGCGACCAGGTGACCCTGCGCGTTTACTCGCGCGCCGGCCGCACCGTGCGCACGCTGTATGATTACCGCGCCGTGGGCTACCGCGAAGTGGTGTGGGACGGCCGCGCCGACGACGGGCAGCCCATCGCCAACGGCCTGTATTTTCTCAAGGCCACGGCGCGCAGCGGCGACCGCGAAGCCACGGCCACCTTCAAGCTGTTCAAAAAGAAATACTGAGCGGATTTATTTCCGCCGCCGCCAATGCAAATCGGCGGCCACGGCACCAATCAAAATAGTGCCTTTGATGATGGGCTGCCAAAAGGCTTCGGTATCGAGCAGGCTCATGCCGTTGTCGAGCGTGGCCATCACCGCCGCGCCCAGCAGGGCGCCCCAGACGCTGCCGCGGCCGCCGAACAGGGAGGTGCCGCCAATCACCGCCGCGGCAATGGCGTCGAGTTCGAGCATCTTGCCGCCGTCCGAAGAGGCGGCGCCTACGCGGGCGGTGAGCACCACGCCGGCCAGCGCCGAGACCGCGCCCATGATGGTGAAGACGGCGATGATGCGTCGGTTGATGGGAATGCCGGCATAGAATGCCGCGTCGCGGTTGCCACCGATGGCGTAGAGCTGGCGCCCGAAGGCCGTATGTTCGGCGATGACCCAGAAGCCGGCCGCCAGCAAAAGCATCAAGAGCACGGGCAGCGGCAAGCCCTGGTACGCATTGAACAAAGCCGCAAGTCCCAAAGAGGCCGCGGTCATGGCCCCCCACAACCAGCGGTTTCTGCTGCGCACCGCCCGCCCCAGGCATAGGACGGCGCCGGCGCCGCCCAATCCCCAGGTGGTGGATCGGGACAAAAACTTTTGTCCGATGATGAGGAACGGATCGGGGGGAACGATGGCCACGCCTTTGGTCAACCCAAGCAGCATGCCTTGAAAGACGAGCATGCCGCCCAAGGTCACGATGAATGAGGGCACGCCCCACAGCGCGACGATCAGCCCCTGTCCGCAACCGAGCGCCGCGCCCAGCAGCAGGGCCAACGCGATGGCGGGCACCACGCCCAATCCGATCTGGGTGCAGCCCATGGCGGCCACGGCGCCGCACAGGCCGGCCAGCGAGCCGGGCGACAAATCGATTTGCGCGGCCACGATGACCAACACCATGCCGGTGGAGGCGATGGCGGTAACCGCCATTTGCCGCGACAACAGGGCCAGATTGCGCGGGCTGAGAAAAATGCCGTCGGTGGTCAGGGCGAAGACGGCCCATACCAGCAACAGGGCGCCGAGCATGCCCAGGGTTTGCCAATTGACCTTACCCATATTTTCCTTACCCCGAAGTGGCCGCGTGCATCACGGCCTCCTGGCTGAATTGTGCGCGCTTCAACATCGCCGTTTGCCGGCCGCCGCTCAACACCATGAGGCGATGGCAGAGACCCAACAATTCGGGCAAATCCGAAGAGGCCACAAGCACGCTCAAGCCCCGGGCGGCCAGGCCGCGGATCAGGGCGTGGATCTCCGCTTTGGCGCCCACGTCGATGCCGCGCGTGGGTTCGTCGAGCAACAGCACCGCGGGGTTGGCCTGCAGCCACTTGGCGAGGACGATTTTCTGTTGGTTGCCGCCCGACAGACTGCCGGCTTCGACATCGAGGCCGGCAGCCTTTACTTGCAGGCTTTGGGCCCGCTCCGACGTTTGCCGCCGCAGGGCCGGCCAGTTCAGGAAACCCCAACGTTGAAAGTCGGCCAAGGTGGCCAGGGCGATGTTCTCGTGCAAGCTCGCGGAGAGCACTAGGCCCTGGCCCTTGCAATCCTCGCTGACCAAGGCGATGCCGGCCGACAAGGCTTCGCGCGGATGGCGAAACGGCGCGCGCCAGGGGCGTGCGTCGCGGCGCAAGCGGCCCGTGTTGCGGCTGCGGGCCGCACCGAACAGGCTGCTCAGCAAGGCGGTGCGTCCCGAGCCCATGAGCCCGGCCACGCCGAGGATTTCCCCGGAATGCAATTCGAAATGGATTTCTTCCACCGCAAAGCGGCCGGGAAGGGTCGGATGCGCAAGCGACCAATGCTCGACGGCCAAAACCGGCGCCGCGGAGGGCGAAACCGGCGACGGCGCCGCCGCCGCGTCTTCGGCCAGGTCGCGGCCCACCATGGCGGCCACGACGGCGGCGCGCGTCCACGCGGCGACTGGGCCCGTGCCCACCGATTTCCCGTCGCGCAATACGGTGATGGTGCCGGCGATGGCGAATACCTCTTCCAGCCGGTGGCTGACGTAAAGGCAAGCGACGCCTTGATCCACCAGAGCGCGCACGAGCGCGAGCAGGCGGGCGGCGTCCACCGCCGTCAGGGCGGCAGTGGGCTCGTCGAGAATCAGCACCCGGGCCTGCTTGTCGAGGGCCTTGGCGATTTCCACCAATTGCTGCCGCCCCACGCTGAGCGTGCCCACGGGCGTTTCCGGGGCGGCGTCGAGGCCGACCCGCCGCAACGCGGCGGCGCAGCGCCTTTGCATTTCCGCCTTGTGCAACCAAACCCAGCGGCTGAGTTCGCGGCCCAGGAACATGTTTTCGGCGATGGAGAGCTCCGGGACCAAAGCCAATTCCTGCGCCACCAAGGCGATGCCCGCGGCGTCGGCGTCGGCCGGAGAGTGCATGCGCAAGGGACGTCCCTCGCAGGTTAACTCGCCGCCGTAGCTGCCGCAGGGGTGGCAGCCGGCCAGGATTTTGAGCAAAGTGCTTTTGCCCGCGCCGTTTTCCCCGCACAGGGCGTGCACCTCGCCGGCGCACACGGTCAAATCCACGCCGGCCAGGGCCAGCACGCCGGGGAATTGTTTGGTGAGCTGCCGCGCCTGCAGCCGGTGCGAGGACGTCACGGCCAGGTTACGGCTTCGCGGTCGCGGCGGAGTCGGACGCGTTCTTGGCCGCGTTCTTATAGACGTCGGCGCGCTGCTGGAATCCGTCGGCGATGATGGTGGAGTCGAGGTTGCTTTTGTCCACGACTTTGGGGACGAGCAGGATGCTGGGCACCTCGATTTTGCCGTTGGGCACCGCGGTGGTGGCTTCGTCGATCGGCTCTCCTTTCGCCAGCCGCACTGCAAGATCGGCGGCCTTGTCGGCCTCGGCGGTGAGCGGCTTATAAATGGTCATGCTTTGTGTCCCCTCCACGATGCGCTGGCAGGCCGCGAGATCGGCGTCTTGCCCGGTGACCAACACCTTGCCCGCCAACTTCTGCTCGGCCAGGGCCTGGATGGCGCCACCGGCCAGGCCGTCATTCGACGCCAGCACCGCATCGACGTGGTTGCCGGAGCGCGTCAGAGCGTTTTCCATGATCTTCAGCCCCTCCACCGGCAGCCAATCCTTGGCCCATTGGTCGCTGACGATTTTGATGTCGCCGCGATCGATATAGGGTTGCAACACCTGGAATTGCCCTTGGCGGAACAAAGTGGCGTTGTTGTCGGAGGGCGCGCCTTCGATAACCACGTAATTGCCCTTGGGTTTGCGCTGCACTAGGTATTCGGCCTGACGGGCGCCGACGCCGACGGCGTCGAAGGAGACATAAAGATCCACATCGCTGTTCAAAATCAGGCGATCATAGGCGATCACCTTGGCCCCCGCCTTGTGGGCCGAGGCGACGATGGTGGCCGCCGCCGCGCCGTTGTGCGGAATCACCACCAGCACTTTGACGCCTTGGGTGAGCAGGTTTTCGGCCTGGGAATTCATGCGCGCATCGCTGCCGTCGGCCACCTGCACCAGCACCTTGGCGCCCAATTGCGCGCACCGTTTTACGAAGGCCTCCCGATCATGCTGCCAGCGCTCGATTTGCAGCGTGTCCATCAAGAGTCCGATTTTCGGAGTTTTGTTTTTGGGGCTGCAACCCAGCAAACAGGCCAGCAGGCACAGCGTCAGAATTTTCCATCGCGGGGGCATCGATTACCTCTTTTTCGTGAAACCTTCTGCGCCAAGCGCAAAATTTGGAAGGTGGAAAAAGTTAATAAATCGACCTCGACCCTCGCCTGGCGAAGCCAGGGCACATCGCTTCCCGCTGCGAATCGGCAGGAACCTCGTGCGCACAGACGCCCCGTTGGCCGGTGACGCCGATCACAGTTCGCGCTGCGGTCAAAGGGTTACCTTTTTTAGGGAACTCTGTAACCGGACGTCGGAGGCAACATGGGCAAACCCGCGGCGCGATTGACCGACAGCACAGCGCATGGCGGCCTGGTCACCGGCCCGGGCTGCCCGACCGTACTCATCGGCAAAATGCCGGCCGCCACCATGGGCGACATGCACGTTTGCCCCATGCTGACCCCGGGCGTGCCGCCCATTCCCCATGTGGGCGGGCCCATCACCTTGGGCAGCACCGGCGTATTCATCGGCAAGAAACCCGCGGCGCGCTTGGGCGATATGTGCGTGTGTGTAGGTCCGCCCTCGACCATCATCATGGGATGCATGACCGTGCTCATCGGCGAGGTGGGCAGCGGCTCGCAGGCCGCCAGCGCGGCCTCGGCATTAGCGGCGCAAGCGGCTAAAGCCACGGGCCCCAAGTCTTTGAAAGCGGGAGATCCTCCGCCGGTGCCGGAAGTGGCCACGGAAAACCACGTCATCGACTGCGAATTCACCGACGCGGCGGGCAAACCCTTGGCCGGCGTGGGCTATCGCATCAAAGACCCCAACGGAATGGAAATCGCGGGCGGCAGCACGGTGGAAGGCAAAGGGTATCATCCGGGTTACGCCAAAGCCGGGAGCTTCGAGATTCACGTTTTGTCGCTGAAGAACGCCAAGTGGAAGAAGAGCAAGGTGAAGATGGGCGAGGCCGCCGAGTTTTCGGTAGAAGCCGACTTGTTCGGAGACCACCCCGAAGTGTATGTGAACATCTACCAGTGCCGGGGCGGCCTGCGGCGCTGGGTGGCCAGCCAGGTGTTGCCGGTAAAAGGCGGCAAGGCCGAAGGCAAATGGCAGCCGAGTTATGAAGAACTGGGGGTCGAAGAAAATGACGCGGACGCGGCCGACGCTACGGATGCGGCGCCCCCGACCTATTCGGATCCGGCCACCTATGAATTCGTGTGCGATGGCAACGGCGTCATCGCGTTATCGGATGACATGCATTTTGTCGACGACCTGGAGATCGAGTTGTTGGACGCGAAGAACAAGGGTGTTCCGAATGCGGATTACGAAGTGGAGTTCCCCAGCGGCGAGGTGAAGAAAGGAAAATTGGACGGAAGCGGGAAGGCGAAGCTGACGGAGGTCGAGCCGAGCCATGTGCAGATTCGATTTCCGGGCGAGGACAAGAAGCAGAAGGAGAGGAAGAAAAAGACAAATTCAGGCATGGCGAATGGGAGTCACGTTTCTGAATCCTCATCTGAGCATCATAAAGACAATTCGAAACAAGAAAATGCCAACTTGCCCGGCCCTCTAAAATCTCAGATCACTTTCCTTTTCCCCCTGAAACATCGTCCCGAATTGAGTTATAAAACAGGACATCGCTATTTTGGAGCGGACCGGAATAACGGGGCGAGGCTTCACGCGGGATGCGATCTAATCGTTCCTGCCGGAATAGAAATTCGGGCCGTCACCGACGGAATAGTGATCCAATTCTATCCATTCTATGAAGGAACTTGGTGTCTTGAAGTCGATCACGGTTCTTTCACGGCAAGGTACAGTGAAGTAGATTCAAAGTTTCCCGAAGGCATCAAAAAGAGTGCGGCCGTCAAACGAGGTCAAATCATCGCTTGGGTTGGATTGATGGCATCAGGCAGCCATATGTTGCACTTTGAACTTTACAACAAAAATGCGAATGGCCAGTTGACTCAGCGAACCAACAAACCGTTTCAGCGAAGGTCGGATTTGGCGAATCCGACAAAAAGTTTGGATGAAGCCGTGATGGAGTAGAAATGAAAATCAGAAAATCCACCTCAATTTTTTATTCGGCTACATTGGCGCTTATGACGGTTACGTTTGCAATTTCGGCCTGCAAAAAAAAAGATGAGAATCCAAATGCGCAATCACAATCCACTTCTTCGCTAGTGCAACGGTCCGAACGGGTACCGGCGATGTTCGATACGATTGGCCATGCGCTTGCAATTGATATCAACGGTGATGGACTAACTGATACCATCAAATCCGTGCACGTTCAGGCCCCAGAAAAAATCAAGAGCACATTTTCGTTGACCATCCCTGAAAAAGCGGATTTGGCGGAAGCCGACACATTCTCGAATTGGGGCTTGCTCGTATTGCTTGGAGATACCAATTCACCTAGAAAAAAGGACAGCCTGTTCTTTCCGGGCATTGCAGGCGTCATTTATGATCAGGGGGATCCCGACATTGTTCGGGCTGACACTTCGTCCAATATGGAAATGCAAAAATTGAAGAAAGCGGGAATTCGCATGATGGTTTCTTTGTTCACCCAGTCAGGCGCTTCCATTTATTTGTATGAAACCCAAGGAAAATACAGGGTTTACTGGCCTTCGGAAGAGTCAGGAGATTGAGAGGAATCCGATTTATCAAATGAATCGGCTGTTTAGCATCTCCGTTTTGACATGTACCGCCTGTAAATTCGGCTCCCGCCAAACCGAAGGTAACCGCGGTGTTTCGGCTGCACCCGACTCCGTCACCTTGCGTTACGGCGCTCCCGCCTCTCCTTCTTCAGGGAAAAACATGTTCAATATATTATTAACTATGTCTAAATATCAATGAAATGGTTAGTATGTACGGAGAAGGGATTTGCTCAACCCTACATCGTATTTGGATTCGGCTACGGATACCTGAAATGGACTTAAAATGGTCAAGTACCAAAAAATTGATTGTGAGTTTGATTCTGGCTCACTTCAAGGTTTTGGCAACACCAGAATATTCAGTCCGAGTGATTTCAAAGCCGGAAGCGACTAAATTGATTCGAAAACTTGATGGCGATGGGAAGCTGAGTCAGTGGGAGAATAGTCGTGGACTCTCAAAACATCCGGAATTTTATTATCAAGAATTCGGAAGAATAGATAGCATTGGTATATCTTACTTAATTTTTATAAAAAAACCTCAAAACAATCGAGATTCAAGTATCGTACTTGATGTAATCAGATTAAAATCAAAAAAACTCACCTACATTGATATCACACACTGCACTTTTGCACCCTTCGATCCTGACAATGTTCCGACATTAGTTACGAATAAAACAGGAACGCCAATGATCTTATCCGCTTGGGTCGGTGATCCAATAACAGGAAAATTCGTTGCGGTTCCAAAGAATACCGTAAGTTGCAACTTTGACGAGAGTGACGAAGAATAACGAATTGAAGATCAAGTTACAGGTCGCGAAGAACAAGGGTGTTCCGAATGCGGATTACGAAGTGGAGTTCCCCAGCGGCGAGGTGAAGAAAGGAAAATTGGACGGAAGCGGGAAGGCGAAGCTGACGGAGGTCGAGCCGAGCCATGTCAAGATTCGGTTTCCGGGAGAGGATGCGAAGCAGAAGGAAAAGGAGAAGGCGGAGGGAGGTGGGTCGGGAGACTCATCACAATCTACGGAGAGCGGAAAGAGCAGTGTTGAAGCGGAAAAAAGGGGAGGTAATAATTCAAGCGCAACTGACACGGAGCATAATTGTATTTCGTTTCAGGATGGAACTAGTATTACAGCAGAGGCTAAATTATGGGTTGGGGTGCCCTATCTAACCGGAGGGGAAGATAAAGATGGGGCGGATTGTTCAGGAAGCGTTTTTGGGATATACAGAGACGCGGGTTTTCCTTTTCCTCGAGTCGGTTCCTATGACTTTCCGTCGTTAAAAAATTTCCAGCTTGCCCCCGATAATATTCCGCAAGCGGGCGATGTTGGTTATTGGCCTGGACATTTAATGATATATGATTCAGAAGCGGGCCTTACCTCTAAGCATGAACAGGCCAATGGCTGGTCTGCATCTCATCCAGGTGGGACGCCCTTCAATACCGCGAGATTCCAATGGTTTGACGATCATTATCAAACACAAGTAAGATGGTATCGCTATTTAAAGAAATAAGTATGAGATCTTCTCTAATTCCGTACAGATACTATTGGAATCAGCGAACTCTGCTTTTCGTCTTAGCAATTTCGCTTGTTAGTTTTGAATGCACTTTTGCAGGCAATTCACTAATTCCAGGAGATTATATCAGTCAAGAATATCTTGATAACTTGAGGTCAACATTTTCGCCAATGGCGGCCAACAAATTAGGTCATTTACAATCTCTAAAAATCATTTCCACGGATCAAAAATTATTCCTCCAAACCATTTATGACTTCAATGAAGGGGGGCAGAAATACCAAGTTTTAAATGATGACTCGGTCCACTTAATTGAAGGAAAAGGCCTCAACCCATCGTTTAAAAAAATCGACTCGGCGACGATAGTATTTACTTTTGGCGATTTGCCCAAAAAAACATTTAATTATACCGCGCATCTTGAACAAATTGTTGGCAGCATTTGTCTCTCAGGCGAGTATAAGAATTCAGCGAATCAAAAACTTTCGTTTTATCCAAATGGGACATGGTGTTTCAAAAACAAAACCAATCCTTTTAAAATAGGCATGTTTTATCCACCGAGTTTCAGGTTGGATTACTTCATAACGGACACGGGTGAGGTCGGATTTAAAAGGGTGAAAGATACGCTTCAACTGTTTAACACTATCGGGGGTTCATTGTTCGAAGATGGAAAGATTGATCTTGATCATCCTGAAGTGTTTTTAAGATTGAGCCCGGCTTCAAATAATTAAAACATCCTTGATGCGGGTTCCGGTCCTCAATCCGGCCCGAGACCGGTGCAGCGTCGCGCATGCGCGCACTCTCGGACCGCCGGAGAAAAATTCATTCGCCCCGATATCCGTCCAAGATTCCCGGCCCGTAAGGGTATCTTTACACCCCTATGGAGGTTACAACGCCGGATGCGCCACTGGCTCCGGGCCTGTACTTGGTCGCCACACCCATCGGGCATCTCGAAGACATCACCTTGCGCGCCTTGCGGGTGCTGAAAACCTGCGACCGCATCTGGGCCGAAGATACGCGGCATTCGCGCATTCTGCTCGATCATTACGCCATCCGCAAACCGCTGGAGCCCTACCATGACTTCAACAAAGAACGCGTGACGCCGGGATATTTACAGCGCCTGCGCGACGGCGAAGCTGTGGCCCTGATTTGCGACGCGGGAACCCCGGGCATTGCCGACCCGGCCTTCAACTTGGTCAAAGCGGCTTTGGCGCAAGACATCGCCGTAATTCCCGTGCCCGGCCCTTCGGCCTTGATGGCGGCGCTCACCGCGTCGGGCCTGCCCACCGACCGCTTCGCCTTTGAAAATTTTCCGCCGAAAAAATCGGCGCAGCGCATCCATAAGCTCGAAGCGTTGCGGGCCAAATGGGGCGAAGGCGAAAACCATGCTCCGACTTTGGCCTTCTTCGTCACTCCCCACCAGGTGGCGGCTTTTCTCGCCGAGATCGCGGCGGTGTTCGGACCCGATCTGTACGTGGTGGCGGCGCGCGAGTTGACCAAGAAATTCGAGGAGTTCCGCCGCGGCCCAGTGGCGGAATTGCGCAGTCATTTCGAAACCCATCCACCGCGAGGAGAGTTCACCTTGCTCTTTCATCCGCAGAACAAGAGGTGAACGTGAACGATTCCTCCGCGGGCGGCGGCCGCCGCGCGGCTTCGGTTTTGAGCTGGTGCGAAAACCATCCCCGTCTCAGCATCGCGCTGTGCTCGCTCCTGTGGGGATTCTGCTACCCGCCTTTCCCCTTCGGGCTCCTGGCCTTCGTCGTGCTGGTCCCGGCCTTCGCCGTGACTTCGAAGTTACGTCCGCGGCAAGCCTTCTCCGCCTATTTCGTCGGCGGCCTGTTGTACAACATCGTGATGTACTGGTGGATTTACAACGTCATCAAGGTGGGTCCGGCCCTGGCCATCGGTGGCGGCCTCATCCTGCTCATTCTTTTCCTCTCGCTTTTCAACGGCCTCATCGGATTGGGTTTTCGCCTGGCGCTGCGCCACCGCCTGCTGTTGGCCACCTTTCCCTTCGCCTGGGCCGGGCTCGAAGCCGCGCGTGCCTGGGGCGAAATGTCTTTTCCCTGGAACGATTTCGGATACACGCTCGGGCATAGCTTGCCGCTCATCCAAAGCGTGGCCTGGGTGGGAATTTACGGATTGTCCTTGCTGCTGGTCGCGGCCAATCTTTGCGGCCTGCAGGCCTGGCGTTCGCAAGGAACAAGACGCGCGCTGTGGCTGACGGCCTGGGTCGCGATTCCGCTGGCTTTGGCCCTGCAGGGCATCGCCACCTTGCGGCAACCGCATCCGGACTCGCCGTCGCTGGACATCAGCTTGGTGCAACCCGCCATTCCCCAAACCAAAAAATGGAATGAAACGTATTTCAGCGAGGTCATGGCCAAAACCTTCCGCACCCTCGACGGACCGAAGGGCGACCTGGCCCCGGTGCTGGGTTCGGATCTGGTGGTGTTCGCCGAAACTGCCGTGCCCGACTTTCTCCGCAGCCGACCCGAGATCATCGATTCGCTGTCGCGGCGCGCCCTGCTGCTGCACGCCCCGATTCTGGTGGGCGCCCTCGACTTCGTGCGCCAACGCAAGCCGTGGTCGGAATACCGTTTTTACAACGCGGCCTTTTTATTCCGCCCCGAAACCGGGTCCAAGGTCGAGCAATACAACAAAATGCGGTTGGTGCCGTTCAGCGAAAAACTCCCGTTCGAAAAAATCTTTCCCATTCTCAATTACGTGCATCTGGGCGAAGGCGATTTCAGTCCCGGCGACGGCTACCGCATTTGGGGCGGCCGCATCCGGTACGCCCCGTCGATCTGCTATGAAGTCATCTATCCCGACTTCGTGCGCCAAGCCAAGCGGGCCGGGGCGCAATTCCTGGTGAACATCACCAACGACAGTTGGTTCGGGCGCAGCAACGGGCCCTATCAGCACGCCAACATCGCGCGCTTCCGCGCCGTCGAGGCGGGGCTGCCCATCGCGCGCTGCGCCAACAGCGGCGTCAGCGTATTCTACGACGCCTGGGGCCGCGATTTGGGGCACACGCGCCTCATGGACAGCACCGTCTTGCGCCGCCGCTTGCCGGTGCCGCACCGCGATACCTTTTACCAGGCGCATGGCGGCGCCCTCGACCATTTCTATCTGGCCGCGCTGGCGCTGTGGATGGCCGCGGCGGCCGGCCTGAACCTGCGGCGCGCTTCCGCCGGAACTAGGGGCCGCGCATGAAAAAAGCCTGGCCCACGATCGCGATCCTGCTGCTGGTCTTCGCCGGCATCTTGATTTGGCAGTTTGCCATTCCCCCATTCAACGCGCTGTTTCTCGCCCTCACCCGCCTGCGCGACCAGGCCGGCTGGGCCGGGGGGCTGTTGTATGTGCTGACCGTGGCCGTGGCCGAGGTGCTGCTGCTCCCGGGTTTCTTTCTGACCGTGGGCGCGGGGTATTTGTTCGGCGCCGTCAAAGGCACGCTGTTATTTGTGATGAGCGAAACACTCGGAGCGTGCTTGGCCTTCGGCATCGCCCGGCATTTCTTCGGCGCGCGCATGCGCGACTATTTCCGTAAGCACCCGAAATTCGCGCGGGTGAACCGCGCCTTGGCGCTGGAAGGCTGGAAATTCATCGCCTTGACGCGTATGACGCCGCTGTTTCCCTTCAAGCTTTCCAATTACTTCTTCGGGGCCGCCGACTTCGGGTTCCACGATTTTTTCTGGGGAACCCTGCTCGGCATCATGCCTTTCTCGGTCACCTTGGTGTATCTGGGTTCGTTGGCCACCAATTGGGGTTCGCTGGCGTCCGGTCCGCCTCACTCCGCCGCCTGGAAAATCGCCGCGGTAAGCCTGGGGGTAATCGCGGTGGCGGGGCTGGCCTTCATCGGCCGGCATGCCGCTCGGCGCCTGCAGGGAAAGCTTCCGCCCGAGGACGAGCCCTCCGTCGATTCTTGAGATGCCGTCAGTGCGCGTGATTCAGGGCGATGATGAGGATTGTGAATGCACCTACCACCCCAACCACCGCCACGATAACCGAAAAACCGACTAGAATTTTATCCGCCCTCATAGAGGATTCACCTTTGCTGGTTGATGCGAACGCGCAGCAATTGCTCGTTCGATTTTTTTCCAAGCCAATTCAGCAACCATCTTCTGATGAGGTGCCTGCTGATTATTCTCGACTTCAGTCCTAGCAATTTTAAGCACTGACCGGGAATTTTAGCAAAGTCGCCGCCGAATTAAAAGCTGCCGCGTATTCCAGCGCTTCCAACCCGGCAGATTTCGCTTCGGCCATCCGGCCATAGCGAAATTAAGCCGGCCGCACTCTTGTGTCTCGGAAATGCGGAATTCCCCATTGCTTGAACTCGGTTCCAAATCGGTAGATCTCTTTCGGCGACGCCTAGACGCCCATTTGAAGATTGAAACCGTGGCTCATTTTTTCATCTCCTCCGCCTGAAGGGCCGCTTTGACCTTGGCCACGTCCGTGCCTTTTCCGGCCCCCTCGTAATGCGAGAGGTCTTCGTCGATTCCCACCAAGCGGAAGCATTGACCTCCCGGCGCCTGGAAAAAAAGGTGTGGGGCCGGCACTTCCAGCTTTCTCGCGAGACCGGAGGCGAGAATTTTTCGGCCCATCTCCGCGACATCGTCGGATTTGATCTCCAGCCAGATCGATCGTGCGGTCCGTATGAACTCGCCGGCATCGGGGACATCGCCATAGAGAAACACGATGAAAAAATTTTCTTCCAGGCGCAGGAAGTCCCGATCCGGTTCGGACTTCATGATCCTTCCGCCCAGAACTTCGCAATAAAATTTGTGAATTCCGTCGCGATCCTGGCGTGGAACCAGAACCGACGCATGATTTCCAAAAATCGCTTGTGCCATGGTTACTCCTTTTGGAAGGGGGTGTTTTCCGAGGAAAAGGGTTTGGGCAGAACACTGGAGCCGGTTTCCAGCAGGGACTTCAGATTGGAGAGGACCATCGGCCAGGCCGCGGACACCGCCACAATGAATTGCGAGGGTTCCCGCGCATGGGTATGGGTGAGGCGCAGCCGAACCGCCGGACCATCACCTTCCAACTCCACCGTGCACAGCGACTCGCCTTCGGCCTTGAGTTCGGGCTTGTCCTGATGCCGCCAGCGGATCAACAACCGCCGCGGCGGCTCGGCCGCGACGATCTCGCCGGTGTCGGTGATGCGCCCATCCGGGTACGCCAAGTGCCACGAAGAACCCGGCGTCCACCGGCTTTCGCAGTGAACGCCGAACCAATACTTCTTCATCAACTCGCCGTCGGTCAACGCCGCCCACAGCGTCTCCGGCGTGGTGCGCACGTAGGTTACGTAGACAAAGGCCGATTGCGGCATCGGGTGGGTACCTCCGTGATTAGGGTTTCTCCGGCGGATGCGCCTCTTCCCAGCGGTATTGCTTCCGCGAACCGTTTCCAAATTGTTCCAGAAAGATTCCCAGGAAGTAGTTCCAGCCATTCTCGTGCGATCTCCCGCCGTCGCTGTCGGGGAGGCCGGAGTGAAGAAGGGTCATCAACGTGTCTTCCCCCTGTTTCCGAAAGGTCAGGGTCACCGTGGATTCCTCGCCCAAGGTGTTGGGTGAAACCCAGGTATGCTGGATTTGCCCCGGTCGCTCCACTTGCGTGAAGCGGCCGTAATGCGAGGTCCCCATCATCCGCCAGTAGAAGAGCCCGTCTACCTCCGGATGCAAAATGAGTTTTTCCCCCTCATGCCAGGGAGTGCCGGGGACCTTGGGGTTCAACCACGCATCGAAAACCTCGTCCGGCGGAGCGGGGATGGTGCGTTCCAACTTCAACTCAATGGTCTTCTTTTCGTTCTTCATGACTTCTTCTCCTTTTTTTCTTTTTCTTTTTCTCTTCCCGGAAATATTGTTCGAACCGGTCGAGGCGTTCGTTCCAGAAACGTTCGTACCCATGCACCCAACCGGCCACCTCCCGCAGCGGCTCACCCCGGAACGAGATGAAGACCTCGCGTCCCTGCTTTCTACGCTCGATGAGGTTCGCCCTTTCGAGCAACTTCAAATGTTTGGTCACCGCATTAAGTGCGGTGTCAAACGGCTTCGCAACCTCGAGGAAGCGCGCAGGACCGTTGGCGAGCTGCCCGATAATCGCCCGTCGCGTCGGGTGGGAAATGGCGGTCAGAACCTTCGTGAGCTGGTCCATGCCCATTATTATACCTAAAGGTGTAATGATTGGCAAGCGGATTTTCGGGTCGCGACAGCAAAAAAAATGATACGCGGGACGGAAGGACTCTTGGTTTTTTTGCCGACTTCCGGCGGCAGCGGCGGCGCCGTCTATATTAATGGAATCCTAGAGACGGGCGAAAGCGATTCGTATGGCGTACCGATATTTGCTGACCGGCCTCGGAATCATCACCGGCTTGTTCTCCACCGGATTTTCCAAGGTGCTGCTCACCATTCCCGGCTATACCGTCACCTACCCCAAGGGAAAAATCGGCGGCAAAAGCGCCGAAGGTTTGCCCGGCAATTACGTCGGCCTGCCGCCGGCGCATGCGTATTACCTCGACTACCGGGTGTATTTCACCGGTGGATTCGCTTGGGTCAAAGGCGGCAAGCTGCCCGGTCTCGTCGGCGGCACGCATACTTCCGGTTGCAAGGCCGCTTCCCCGGGCGGCTGGAGCGCGCGCTGCATGTGGCGCCGGGGCGGCTGGGGCGAAGTCTATTTATACGATCAGAATCGGGTGAACCGTTGCGGCGACGATTACCCCTTTCCCGCTCCCGGCACCTTTGCCGTCGCGCACTGGAACCGCATCACCGAACATGTGGTCGTTAATACGCCCGGCCGGAAAGACGGGAAAATCGAAGCGTGGCTGAACGGGGTGCTCCAAGACACCTTGAACAACGTCGAATTGCGCGGCGACGTGGGCGCCGACGTGGCTCTGGTCGACCAGGTCAGCCTGGAGACTTTTTACGGCGGCGGCAACCCCTCTTGGGCGCCGCCGCAGGATATGCAGGCGCAATTCAGCGCCTTCTACGTCCGCGACGACCTTCCCGATTTTTCCCGGCCCTTCGGATACGATGCTCCGGCGGCTTCGGCCCGCTGACAAGGTGGCTGGGGGCTACGATACCCCAACCATCAGCCCGTGATATTGAGCACGGTTCCGGTCGTTCCCGTCGGGAGCGGATCGTTGGCGCTCAGAAACGGATCGGCGGAACTGTTGGATGGGTCGGAGGAAGATCCCGATGTGGATTGGCTTGCATCCGAAGAGCCGTCGGTCTCCGAAGTGCCATCGGTCGACGCGGTGCTGGCGGACGAGGATTGCGATCCGCCGTGATGGTGATGGTGGTGGTGCCCGCTGCGCAGGGCAGAAAAAGCTTGCTGGGCCTGGGAAAGATTTCCTGCTTGCAAGGCCTGCCCCAATTGCGCCAACGGGCTGGTGGAACTGGACTGCGAAGAGGATTGCGAAGAGGAACTGGATTGCGAAGCCGCGCCGGTTCCGGAAGAAGTCAGCGCGGAAAAGGCCTGCTGCGCGGCGCTCAGATCGCCCGACTGCAGCGCCTGCGACAAAGCGCTGAAGTTCTGTTGCTGCTGCTGCCATGCGGCCGTGTTGGGATTGGGGTAGACGCTGCTTGAAGTGGATGTTCCGTCGATGGCCATGCTCATGTTGTCCTCCTGGTTGCGAACGGCGCGCCCTCGTTCTTCGCGCCTTCTCCAATATTATCGGCGAACGCGGAGACGGCTTGAGAAGTATTCATTTGTAACGGTAACCCAGTTGCATGCGTTCACGGAAACGCGCTTCCATCACCCCACACTTCAAAAATTGGTTCCGGAATGACTTGATTTGTTACGTATCTTTAATGTTACGTTCGGGAATTTTCCTTCCCTCTCCCAGAACCGGACCTTCAATCGTCGATATCGATGGTCCCCGAAGCCTGCACGTTCATCCGTAGTTTGAGACCGGCGCCGGAGCAGGCCGTGTCGCCGCGCACCTCCACCCGGCCGGCCGTATCGACCGGCACGCCGGGAGTGTCGAGGCAGTGCGCGAGATCGACATCGCGGAACCATCCGTCGACATTGACGGGCAGCACGACTTGGTTCAACACGCCGGCTTGAATGGCCACGCTGTCCGGCGTCTGAAAATCGATGCTGTCGCTGATGGCCATGCGGATGATGAAGGTCCGGCCCGCGGAATCGGCCGGGCCCAAATGCCCCAGCAACAGCAGGTTTTGAAAATCGGGATAGGCCGTCGAATCCTGGCCCGGGAATCGGCCGTAGTTCGCAAGGTCGACCCCCACGAAGCCATAGACTCCGGCGGGAATGCGCAACACCTGGGGCGTGGGCGCCGGCGTATTCGGAATGAAGTCGGTGACGAAGGAACGGTTCGACAGCAGACGCTCCTGGATGCAATCCGGAAGCGTGTCGGAACAAACCAAGGTGACGGGAAGTTCGAACTCGTAATCGAGCACCCAAGCCTGGATGGAGGTCAGCGTCACGGCCTCGCCCGTCGAATCCGAAAGCGTCAGGCTGCCGTCGGGATTGACGCGCAACGCCGCCGCGGGCTTGCCGATGGCCGCGGCGGCGGCGGTGGAATTCGCCTGGATGGTGACCACCACGTCGGCAAAGGGAGGGTTGCCCGCGCCCGCACCGCCGTTGGCGACGTTGTCGTTGATGCACCCGGCCCCGACCAAAACGGCCAGGGGAAGAATCCGCCGCGCGATTTTAACCATGATCTTTGGTATCCTCTTTCACCAGCGGAAACAATTGCATGTTCACCTGATACACGGTGTCGGCGTCTTCGATTTGTCCGGCGAAGTCGAGCACCGCATTCCAGAAGTTTTCCATACGCGACTTCAATTCCGGAATCGCGGCCCGGGAAACGCCCAAGGTCACGGAACGGATGTCGCGATCTTCCGGGACGAAATCGCGCATGGCAGATTGGGCCAAACGCAGCGCCGCCTCATGGTAAGTCCGCAGACCGGCGTACGAGGCTTCGGACGCCGTACGCACCACCGGATCGGCCAGTCGCCAACGCCCGGCCTCGGCGTCCCACACGATAAGTCCGGCGCCGTGCAGCCAATCGCGCGCCTGCTCGGCCTGCGCCGGAGTGATGCGCGGGAAAATGCGTTCGGCGATCCAGTTGATGTCGCCGGTATACTCCCGGTGCACCAGGAGTTCGCGCACCACGGGAACATACCATTGGCTGAAAAAATCATGTTGATCTTTTTCCAGGGCTTTGATGGAGGTACAGCGCTTGTTCCCGGAAATCTTCTGGTAGAAAAGATTTTTTTCGTCGGGACTGCGCGCCTGATCGTAACCCACCAGGCACCGGAAAAACTCGGTTTCTTCTTTATTGAGCTTGAGCGCCTTGGCCGTGGCGATGGTGCGGGTCGAATTCAGACTGCGCTTGCCCTGGATCACCATCTGCAGAAAGTTGGGCGAGGTGTAGCCGGCGCGGCCGGCAAAATACCGGTAGGAAAGCCGGGGCGAGGCGGCCTTGAGCGCGGCGAAGGCATCGCGCAGAAAAACCCGATACTCGAGATAGGCGAAGATGTCGGGTTTATTGACGACGGCCATGCTGCTTTTTTCCGCGGCTCCTGCACAGATTCCCGGCTTTCATGTATACAAATTCATTGGCCCGCGACCTGTTTCCGATCCGATGGAATGGCACCGAAAGACAGGCTTGCACAAACAAATGAAGCAAAATCGGTTCGTTTGCCGTTTTGTCCCGACGCGTCCGGCGCCGCCCGGTTGACTTGCAGGTATCCCCGGCGCTTCCCTGCGGCGATCCTCTCAACCGGGCCGCAGGCACGGTCGACGTACTCCCAGGATTGTGCCGCACCACCGGCATTATTACATTGCCGCGACACCAAAACCCCAAGGCCGTTTTCCCTGCTCGCGCCGGTTTTTGCCTAACCCGAATGAGATTTCCAACCCGCTTTTTGGAATTTCCCCAGTCCAAATTCGCATGCCCGCCGAACCCACTGCCAACGCCGGACGCGTGACGGCGCCGCCGCCGGGTTCGCCCCGGCGTTTCTGGAGCGTCGGGGCCCGGCTGGCCGCAGGATTCCTGTTTCTCGTCTTGCTGATCTTTTTGTGGGGCTTTCAGATTCTGCGTTCGCTGCACTATGACATCGTGCGCGCTTCCGCCACCTGGTCTTGTGCCTCCGCCCTTCCATCTTCGGGCCGCCTGCGGGTGTTCTCGGCCCTGCCTCCGGAGAACCGCGCCACGGCCGACCCGGCCCGGGCGCGACCCGCCACCTTTCACATCTGGGCCCATCACCTCCCCCCCGCCCGTCCTGGGAAACCGGAAAGTTACGTGATGCGCATCGGGGCCCGCACGTTCACGATCTCCGCACGCTCCGACAGCCGCGGCCGGCCTGTGTGGCGGGCTTCCGGCGGAGCCGAGCCCGGCGCCCGTTTCGCCTACTTCGTTTTTCTCGCCGGCACCAACCTCACCAAGGATTGGGCCCAGGGCGAATCCCTGCCCAACTTCATCATTTTGAATTGGGCCGACCTCCGCGGCTATTTGCTGCATTCCTTCACCCTCGCGGATTTCGTGTTGGCGCTGGCAGGGGCCCTGCTGCTGGTGGCCTTCATCCGCTACTGGAGGCTGCACTTCCGCGCGCTGCTGCCCCCGCCGCGCCGCCGACCCGACGCCCGCTGGTTCGTCCGGCACGGGGGCTGGGCAGCCGTCATTTTCCTGCTGTATTGGATTCCGTTATTCCACAATATCGTGCTGCTGTATTTCGCCGGGGTGGCGCTCGGCCTGCAGGCCGCGCGCAGTCTCTGGCGGCAAAATCCCCACGCGCGCCCATGGAATCCCAAAACTGTCACGATTTTGCTGATGATTGGAGCGGCAGCCTTCGCCTTGCGCGCCTTTAAAGCCGATTGGGGCTTTCCCCTCCAGCTCTACACCGATGAAAACGCCATCACCAGCTTTCCGCCGCGCATGGCCGCGCGCAATTCCCTCGACCCCATCGACTTCGAAAGACCCAACCACGGCAGCATTTATCTGAACTCCATTCTGTACGGCTTGGCCAGCCGACTGCGCTTCCACCGTCCCTTGCAGGATACCTTCGCGGATCACGTTCTGTTTTACCATTGGCTTTCGCGCCTGGCGGTGGCGGTGCTGGGCGTCTGGCTGGTGTGGGTCGCCTATCTGGTGGGCGCCGAATTCCACCGCGGCTTCGGCCTCTGGGCGGCGCTCCTGTTCACCCTCTTTCCCCAATTCGTGCAGTATTCGCATTATGTCACACCCGACATTTCCATGACCTTGGCGCTGCTGGGAACCGTGCTGTTTGCGCTGCGTTACCAACGCGCCCCCACTACGGCCAACTTGCTGTACGCCTGCGCCTGCGCGGCCGGAGCCACGGCGGAAAAATATCCCGGCGTGCTGGCGCTGTCGGCCTTGCTGGCGGCCGCGGCGTGGGCGCATGCCCGGGATGGAAAGCGTCTGCTCCTCGTCGCGGTGCGGGCCGCATCGGCCTATCTCGGCTTTTTGTTTTTGTTCGCGCCCTACCTCTTTTTGCATCCCCATCTGGTGCTACTGAACCTGATTTCCGAATCGCGTCCCACCCATGCCGGGCAGGACGGATTGGGATTGTGGGGCAATCTCCTCTATTACGTGCACACCTACGCCGATTCCACTTCCCTGCTGCTGGCTGCGTTCGCGCTGGTCGGCGGCGTGGCTCTCGTACGTCAGTGGCGCCGCAGCTTTCCCCTGCTCGTGGGGCTCGTGTATTGGATTCTGCTCAGCGATTTGCCCCTGCACTGGGACCGCTGGGATATCCCCATGGTGGTGACCCCGCTATTGCTGGCGGCCTACGGCATGCATTGCCTGTGGGAACTCGGCGGGCGAAGCGCGCCGGCGCCCGGCCGACTGACGCGCGCCGCCGTGGCCGTGCTGGCCTTGGCGGCCTGCGTCGACCTGGGCCTCAAAGACGCGGTACTGCTCGCCGATTTCGCCTCGCCCGACACGCGCTGGATCGGCGTCGCGAAATTGGATTCCCTGGGCGTGAACCGGGAGAACGCCTTATCGGACCAGTACACCCCTTTGAATCCCATTTGGAAAAACGGCTTCGACTTCATCGCGGCCTACCACGATTCCACGGCCACGCAAGACCGCAAATATGCGGTGGTGTCGAGCGATTTTTACGGCCGTTTTTTCCGGCAACCCGAAAAATATTCCGCCGAGGTGAATTTTTACCGCACGCTGTTCCGCGCGCCCGAGGTTTTGGATCTGAAGCCGAACCCCATGCCCGAACGGTTCGCGTCTTTCAACGACTTCGCCAATCTACGCCGCGCCGCGCCGGCCTGGCGCGATTACACCGCGCAGCACGCCGAATTTTCCGTGGGGCCCGAAATCCGCGTGTTCCGAATCGCTGCCGCGCCGCAGTGAGGCCAGCGGGGAAGACCTTGATCGCGGTTCCGCTTTGCCCCCGCGTGCGGGAGGCCTGGGCCGCGGTGTAACCGGGGGTATGGTTTTCCGAGCCGCACCGGCATGGGCCGCCGTCAATTCTATTATTAACCCCTTCACCCAAAACCCGTTCCGGGAGCCGGCGCGCATTCCCTGCCTCAGGAAATGATGGAAGCAAATATTTCCCCGTCCGAAAAACCGCCTTCGCGGCTGCGCCGTGGCATTCGCGCTTATATCGAATTTTCGTACCGGCATCACATCGCCATCGTCATGGCCTCGATGGTCGTAGCCGGCCTGGGCATCTGGTCGGCCACGCGCATCCGCCTCGACGCGAATCTGCAGGCCCTGCTGCCGCGCAACACCGAAACCATCCGCGCCATGAACGAGGCCAACAAGCGCTACGGCAGTTCCGATCTGTTCACCATCGCCATCGTGATGCGCAATCCGGACACCGTGGCGAAAATCCAGGATTCCATTCAGGCCCGGTTGCAGAGCACCTGGCCCGACGTCATGTACGTACAAACCACGCGCGACAACACCTTTTTCAAAAACCACGCGCTGTTGTACCTGCCCTCGAAGTACCTGAAGGACATCGAAAGCAAGCTTTCGCACTTGAAGTTGAACCTGGGCATGCAAACCCCGCTGGGCGCCGACCTGTTGGACGACACCACTGCGGCGACGACGGAAAAGCCCATCACCTGGTTCAACGACAGCATTCCCCAGCAATTGGGTTTGCCTGATGAAGCCGCCGACGCTTTTTCCGCCTTTTTCAAAAACAAAAACCCGGGCTCCGCGGTAGCATACGATCCCAAAGCCGGCATCCCCGATGCGTTGAAAGCGCGGCTCATCGGCATGACCCGCGACGGACGCTGCGTGGGCCTGGTGCAGGCGGTGCTGAAATACCCCAGTTCTAACATCGATTACGTCAAAACCGTACTGGCCCGCACGCAAAAATTGCTGCAACCCTTCCGCGCCCATTACGGCCCGGCGCTGAACATCGGCGTCGAAGGCCCCTATGAGGGATTGGAAGAGGTGAATTCGCTGGCCCGCAACGGCATGATCGCCACCATCATTTCGGTGGGACTGAACATTTTAATTCTGCTGCTGTATTTTCGCAGCATCGCTCCGGTGATGATGGTCGGCTGGCAGGCGGTGTTTTCGTGCATTCTCACCTTGACGGCCACCGCGTTGACCTATGGGCGCATGAACCTGTACACGGTTTTCGTAATCGCCATTCTCTTCGGCATGGGCACCGACTTCTCCATCTACGTGGTGGGGTATGCCCAGAAACTGGTGCGGGCCGGCCGCAGTTGGCTCGAAGCGCTGGAAGAAACCTGGGATGCGCTTTTCTTCTCCCTGGTGGTGCACGCCACCACCACCATCGCGGGCCTTTTAACCTTGCGGGTTTCGAAATTCGTGGGCTTCTACGAGTTCGGCATCATCGCCAGCATCGGCGTGGCCGTGAGCATTTCCGCCGCGTTTTTCACCATGCCGGCCTTCATTTTCTTATGGGATCGCGCTTACCGGCGTTATCCCCACATCTGGCCGTCTTTGAGCCACTCCATTTTGCGCATCCGTTTCCCCGCGCGCCTGTGGAAAGGCGAGGGCTTCGGCTTCGTAAAAGCCAGCGCCACCGTGATCGGGTTGGGCACTTTGTTCCTGGCCTTTTTCGTGCCCCGCGTACACTTCGAATACAACTTCGACAATTTGCGCGACACCCAGGACGTGGTGGATCACAACCGACCCATCAACGTGGCGTTGAACAGCCACCGCACCAGCAGCCAACCCGTGGTGGTGATGGCCAAGGATTCGGCCGCCATGGTGGCGCTGTACGACACCTTGTTGAACCGGTTGACCGTGGAGAAAGATCCCTACCTGCGCAGTTTTCTGACCCTCACCACCTTCGTGCCGCCGACCGCGGCGCAGCAGCGGCGCATGGCATACATCCGTCGCATCGGCGACATCGTGCAGGCGCGCATCTTCGATCGCGCCCAGGGCGAGGACTCGGCCATGATCGCGAAGCTGCGCGATCTCACGAAAACCCAACCCTTTTCCAGCCGTGACATTCCGGCGTGGGCGCTCAATCTCTTGCGCGAACGCGACGGATCTTACGGCAAGATCGGATTCATCTACGGTAATTACAATTCCTCCAACGCCATCGAAGCCGGCAATTTCCAAGACCGCTACGGCCATTTCGACATCAACGGCGAACATTTGGCCGCCTACTCTTCCAGCTTTATCTTCAGCGACCTGATGCGCATCGTCAAGGCCGACAGCGTCAAGATTTTCGCCAGTATGCTCGTGATTCTCGTGGTGTTGCTGGCGTGGATTCTACGCGATCGGCGGCTGCTGCTCATTTGCAGCATCGAACTGGCCGTGGGCGTGATTTGGATTTTAGGCCTGATGGGTCTGACCGGACTCAAGGTGGGAGCGTTCAACCTCATCGTGATTTCCGATCTGCAGGGCTACAGCGTGAACGTCTGCACCTATTTGCTGCTCGCCTATATGCGGCTGGGCCGCCATCGCCTGCGCGAACTGTATGCGAACATCGGCGTGCTGGTGGGCGTGAGCACCTTGACCACCACGGCCGGGTATGCGGGCATGCTGTTCACCAGCCATCTGGGCATCATCAGCATCGGCAAATTCGCGGTGCTGGGCCTGCCCACCCTGCTGTTCACCTCGTTGGGCCTGACGCCTTGGCTGTGCATGAAATTTATTCCCGACAGCAAAGTCCGGGAATCGAATTCCGTCGACGCCTTGCCGACCTGAGCGGCGCTCAACCGGGGTTGGGAAGAACCAGGGGAAAGCCCCCTTGAAGAATGCGGTAGCGTTAGAGTAGCCTCGGTTTGACATGCCGAGCAGGCAGCGTCAGGGAGGCGCCTGGGTGAAAATCCCCTTTCGCGCACGGTTTGCATGTTCCCCATCCTGGGGGTTGGCGGGCATGTTTCTTTGCACCGCGGTAGGTTCAGCCTCCCCCCAGACCATCCGGAACGATCAATTCTGGAAAGATGAGAGCGGCAATCCCATCTACTCCCAAGGCGGCGGGGTCTGCAAATTCGGATCCACCTGGTATTGGTACGGCGTCCACTACACGGGGGCGGAGGAGTACTTCGCCCACCCCACCGCCAGGAATTCCGACACCCAGTTCGTGGCCGTCACCTGCTATTCTTCGACGGATCTGGTGAACTGGAAATTCGAGGGTAACGTGCTGGATTCCTCTTCGGCCAGCCTGCCCGGGACCGGTTGGCTGGGTCGCCTGGGTGTGGCGTACAACGCCCCGACCCAGAAATACGTGCTGGTGACCGAGTATTCCGGGACGCATGGAGCAGGGGAGCTGTTCGCGACTTCCTCCACGCCGAACGGGAAGTTCGCGTTCAACCGGGTCCAAAGCTCGATCTCCAACGTGGCCAATTCCACCGCCGGCGATCAGACGATTTTTGTCGACGACGACGGTGCGGCCTATCTGATCTGTTCTTCCAGCAGCGGGCGGGCCTATCTGTATGTGGCCGCCCTGCGCGCCGCCGACTACCTGAATGTGGAACCGGCCACGCAGATCGCCAAAACGGCGGGCCGTGAGGGCAATTGCATGTTCAAGCATCGCGGCCGATACTACTTCTGCTCTTCCGATCTGCACGGCTGGAACGCCTCGCACACCTATGTGATCTCGGCCACCAGCATCACCGGTCCCTATTCCTCCGAGTCGGTGATGGGAACCACCGACATGGACTTCAGCCATGTGAGCCAGTCGGGATTCTTCGTGAGCGTGCCGGGCTCCGTCGATACCACGGTGATCTTCGCCGGCGACCGCTGGTCGGATTTCGCCGGCAACGGGCTCGGCTACAACCAATGGTGCCCGCTCGCATTCGAAGGAGACGCGCCTTCCATGAATTCACTGTCGGCATGGAACCTCGACGCCCAGACCGGAACCTTCACCGTGGGGAGCGGGAACAATTGGGTGCTGAATCCGGGCTTCGAGGCCGACCGCGTTCTGCAAACCGCGCTGGCGGGCTGGACCGACTCCACCGATCAAGCGGCTTTCCCCGGGGGAAATGTGGCCGCCGGACATACCGGACGCTACGCCTTGGTCCAATCCGATTCCGTCGCCTATCGGGCCAAGCAGTCGCAGCCAATCACCGGGCTGCCCGCAGGCCGGTACACGCTTTCCGCCTGGGTCCGCAGCAGTGGGGGTCAGAACACGTGCGTGGTGTATGCCCTGACTTCCACCGGAGACGCATACGATCTGGACGCCTCCGGCACCATCCCCGACTGGAAGCAGTTGGCGGTATCGGGCATTCCCGTCACCGACGGCCGGCTCGAAGTCGGCGTTCGTTCCCTCGCCCATGCCGGCAATTGGGTGCGCGTGGACGATCTATCCTTGGTCCAGGAAAATCCCACGGGCTTGGTTCGCCTCACCGCGCGTGACCGGGAATCCCTTCCGCGCAGGGTCTTGGCGGATCTTCCCTTCACGCTTGTGCCGGGTACCGAAGCCGACCTCTTCGAAGCATCGGGCGTGTGGCGCGGACGGATCTCGGGAGCAGGCGTCTCGTTCCGTCTGCACGACCTCGGATATGCGGCGGGCGCTTACTTACTGCGCGTCCGCTCCGTCCCCTTTTCCCCGATCTATCCCTGAAGCTCGCGGTTCACCGGCGGAGTTGGAGCCGTGGGCGCTTTATCTCCGCTATTAACGCAACGCGGGACAGGTGGAAACAAAAGTGCCCAACCGCCGGAAATTTTTCTCACTTCCGCAAACCTCCCGCGCCTACTTTCACCTTCAGGATGGCGGACCGAGCATGCGCCACTCCCTGGAACCGAATGGGGCCCCCATGAACCGGATTTTCACCTTCTGTCTGACGAACTTTTTTCTGGCCGCCGCCGCCTCGGCGGCATCGGTCAACGACCAACCCGGAGGTTGGGCCTCAATGAACGGCGGCACCACGGGCGGCGCCGGAGGCACGGAAGTGACCGTCACCACCATGGCCGATTTGCAGAAGTACGCCCAGATGTCGGGGAAATACATCATCTGGGTGCAAGGCGTCATGGGTTCCTATGGAACCAGCGGTTCATCCGACGGTGACCGCGTAGTCGTGGCCTCCGATAAATCCATTCTGGGCTTGCCCGGGGCCGAAGTGAAGGGCGGCTTCGACCTGCAAAAAGGGGTGAGCAACATCATTCTCCGCAACCTCAAGGTGCAGGGACCGGGCGCCATCGACGTGAACGGATTGGATGCCGTGCACATTCAACAAGACGTGAAAAACGTCTGGGTGGACCACATGGATATCGCCGATGGCGAGGACGGAAACCTCGACATCACCCATGCCTGCGATTACATCACCATCAGTTGGACCAAGTTCACCTACTCCTCGCTTTCGGAGCCTTCGGGCGTTTCGGGAAAATCGCATCGGTTCTGCAATCTGATCGGGCATTCCGACAACAATGCCGCCGAGGATTCGGGGCATCTGCTCGTCACCTTTTACAAGACTTGGTGGGCCGACGGAGTCGCCGAGCGCATGCCCCGGGTGCGTTTCGGCCAGGTGCATGTGGCCAACTGCCTTTTCACCAGCCAGGATCCGGGGCAGAATTATTGCATCCGCGCTTGCCACCGCTCGAATATTCTGGCCGAAGGCAACGCCTTTATCGGACAGAAGTTGCCCATCGACACCATCTACGACACCACCTTTACCGCCATCACGGTGCGGAACAACCTCTTTACCAACTGCACGGGCAACACATCCGGAAGCCGCAAAGGAGTCACCTTCACCCCGCCCTACGCGGCCCTAACGCTCTCCGCACCGGCGGATGTGCAGGCGGAAGTCGGCAATCCCACCAGTGGAGCCGGCGCCACCCTGACCTGGGGCAATGCCGTGGCCATCGCCCCTCCGTGGCCGAAGGCGAGCGCCGCCGCAAAAATCTTGCGCCTGGTCGATGTCGCCGGCCGCATCCTCGCTCCCCGCCAAGTGCAATCGGTCGCAACCTGGCCGGCTTTCGGCGCCGGCATCGCGGTGAGGAAATGACTTCTCAAAAGTGAACCCGGCGGCTTCCGGCCGGCGCGAAACTGTTACTGGGCCTGAAGAAATTCAACACGGTTGCCGAAAGGATCGCGGGTTTCGAAGCGGATAAATCCCGGAATCGGCAGGCCGGGCAAAATGGCGAAGCCCGCTTCGCGCAGGCGGGTTTCGACCGCCGCCAAATCATCGACCTCGTAAGCGACATGGGCCTTGGTGGCCTGTCGGTCGACGCCGTCTTCGACACCCACGTGCACCGCGAGGTTACCCGTGGCCAACCAGAACCCGCCGCGGGCTTCCAGCAGCGGCGGTTTGGGGATTTCGCGCAGGCCCAGCAGGCCGGCGTAAAATTCGCGGGCCCGATCTTCCTGTGCCCGGGGCACGGTGATTTGCACATGTTGCAGACCCAGAATGCGCATAGCGGTTGCTTCCCATGCAAAGATACCCGCCTCCGCAGCGGGATGCGCCGACTTCTTACTTTTTCCGAAATCTCAAAGGAGCCGGCATGTCCCTTGATCCCGAAGCCTGGCGCGCGCTCACGCGCGGCGTGGTCGAAACCGTTCCCGAAGAGGAGTTTCGCGCCAAGTTGGCGCGCGGAACCCCCCTGCGCGTCAAGCTGGGCGTCGACCCCACGGCGCCCGACATTCATCTCGGGTTCACCGTGGTCATGCGCAAGCTGCGCCAATTTCAGGATCGCGGACATCACGTCATTCTCATCGTGGGCGATTACACGGCCACGGTGGGCGACCCGTCGGGCAAGAACAAGACGCGGCCCATTCTCAGCCATGACGAGGTGCTGCACAACGCCGAAACCTACAAGCGGCAATTCTTCAAAATCGTCGACCCGGAAAAAACCGAGGTGGTGTACAACGGCACCTGGTTTTCCCAGATGACCTTTGCCGAGGTCACGCGGCTGATGTCGGAAATCACCGTGGCGCAAATGTTGGAGCGCGAGGATTTTCACAACCGCTATCGCAACGGGCAGCCGATTTCGCTGCATGAATTCCTCTATCCCATGATGCAGGCGTACGACTCGGTGCGCATCAACGCCGACGTCGAACTCGGGGGCATGGATCAAAAGTTCAATGTGCTGCGCGGCCGCGAATTGCAGCGCGCTCTGGGCAAGGAGCCGCAGGTGGGCATGTTTTTGCCCATTCTGCTCGGGACCGACGGCCATGAGAAGATGAGCAAAAGCCTGGGCAATACCATCGGCATCGACGAGGCTCCGCAAGCCATGTACCACAAGTTGTACGCGTTGCCCGACGCTTTGGTGGAAAGCTATTTCGAATTGCTCACCGACACACCCCTGGACGAAATACGGAAGAAACTCGATGACCTCGGGCGCGGCGCCTCGAATCCGAACGCCTTAAAAGACGAACTGGCCCGCACCATCGTGACGCAATACCATGGCGCCGAGGCCGCGGAGAGCGCAGCCCAGTCGGAACGACGCGTGCATGCCGGGGAAATCGTACCCGAAGACGCACCCACAGTCGACGTCGAAACCGGCGAGCATTGGGTGCCCGCCTTGCTGGTGCGCGCGGGGCTGGTCAAAAGCAACGGCGAAGGCCGGCGCTTGATCGAGAACGGAGGCGTGTCTTTCGACGGTGAGAAAGTTTCCGATGCCGCGACCAAGGTGCGCGTGTCGGGCGAACACGTGCTGCGCGCCGGCAAACGGAATTTCGTGAAGGTGCGCGCGGCTTAAAAAGCGGTGCGGCCCGGAAGAAGGTCGCCGGTTTTGAAACGAGCAACCCCGTCCGCCTAAGGCGGACCTCCGGCGGACGGGGAATTAGACCCGAGGGTGAATGAATGCCGAAGCCGCGGAAAAGGCGGCCTTGGAAAGAAGAAGTGGCATCGGTCCGAATTCAGTGCTATTTTCAGTACTATGAAAACCTCCCATGTCTACCCCATCACTGACCTCAAGACCCGAACCGGCGACCTGGTACGCGAGGTGGCGGAAAGCGGTGAGTCGGTTGTAATCACGCAAAACGGAAGACCGAAAGTGGTGGTCATGGGTGCCAAGCAGCATGATCAAATGCAAGAAACCCTGGCCATGCTGAAATTGCTGGCCCAAAGCCAGGATTCCGTGGCCCGTGGCGAAAAGCTTGTCTCCGGCAAGGAATCCCGCCGCCGGGCCCATGCCGTATTGAAACGGCTCGCGAAGAAGTGAGCCGCGGCCGATACACCATCGCGTGGACGGAAACGGCGGCCAGGGATTTGGAACGGCTGGCCGTTTACCTTGAGACGGAAACGCCCCTGCGGGCCGGGGAAATCATCGACCGCATCGTTGCGCGTGCGGATGCTTTGGCAACTTCACCCTTGCGCGGCCGGACACCTCTCGAATTGGAATCCATCGGCGATCGATCCTGGCGGGAAGTGGTGGAAGCACCGTGGCGCATCCTTTACAAAGTCGGTTCGGAGCGGGTTGAAATCCACGGGGTTTGGGACGGCCGACGCAGCCTGCAGGACATTCTCATGGAGAGATTGCTGCGTGGATGAGAGGCACAAAGCGGGCGACGGTGTGCAGTGCGCCGGCAAACCGAATTTCGTGAAGATGCGCACGGTGAAAGTGCGCGCGGGTTAACACCGCCTCAGCGGCCGGGCGGCGCCAGCACGATGCGCGCGTCGGCCACCTTGGCTCCCTGCTCCAGCGCAAAGAGCGGGTTGATATCGACCGCTTCGATTTCCGGGAAATCGATCATCAATTGCGACAGCCGCAACAAGGCGTCGCGCAAAGCCCCGCGATCGCGGGCGGGCGCATTGCGGAAGCGGTTCAGCACGGCCGCGGCCCGAATGCCCGCGATCATTTCGTCGGCGTCGCGGGACCGCAGCGGTGCGCGGCGGAAGCGCACGTCGCCGACGGCCTCGACCTGGGTTCCGCCCAAACCGAACATGAGCAACGGTCCGAAACGCGCATGGCGGCTGGCGCCGATGATGGTTTCCACGCCTCCCGAAACCATTTCCTGCACCCACACGCCCAACACGCGCGCTTCCGGGCGATAGCTTGCGGCATTGGCCAGCAGCCGATCAAAAGCCTCTTCCAGTTCCTGCGCATCGCGAACGCCGATCACCACGCCCTTGGCCTCGGACTTGTGCAAGATCTCATGGGAATAGATCTTCGCCGCCACGGGAAAGGTCAGGCCGCCGGCCAGAGATTTCACCGCGGTGCGATCGCCGACGACTTTTCCGGCGGCCAGGGAAAAACCGTAGGCCTGCAGCACGTGCTGGCTTTCGGGTTCGCCCAAGGTAGTGCGGCCCTCTTTGCGCACCTGCCGGAATACTTCGGCGGCGGCGTCCCGGTCGACCGCCAACGGCTGGATGCCGTTCGTTTTGGCGGTTCGGCGGCGCTCCGTGTGCCGCAAAGCCGCCGACAAGGCCGACACGGCGTTTTCCGCAAAAGCATACAGGGGAATTCCCGCGCTTTCGGAAATGCGGTGCACCGAAGAGCGCGGATCGAAATCGGCGAACACCGCCACCAACGTCACACCGCGGGCCGCCGCCCGCGGCGCCCGTTCCGCCAATGCCCGGGCCATGCCTTCCATGTCGGTCATGGCCTGGGGCGTACACAAGACCAGCACGGCGTCGGCCTCGCCGGAGGCGAAGAGGATGTCCAGCGCGCTTCCGAAGCGCCGCGCATCGGCATCGCCCAAGACATCGATGGGATTGGAAAGGCCGGCTTCGGACGGCAGCGCCTGCGCCAGCGCCGCTTTCAATGCGGGTGCGGGCTCGGATAATTGCAGGCCGCAGCGTTCGGCGGCGTCGGCCGCCAGAATACCCGGGCCGCCGGCATTGGTCACCACGCACAGGCGCGGGCCGCGCGGCGCCGGCTGCCGGCCCAGGCAAATTGCGGCGTCGAACATTTTTTCCAGCGAGGTCATGCGCAAGACCCCGTATTGTTGGCAGACATCGTCGAGGAATTCGGCGCGTTCGGCCAGGGCGCCGGTATGCGAAGCCGAGGCGCGCCGCCCGCTGCGGCCGTCTCCGGCTTTGAGCAGCAGCACGGGCCTGGCCTCGGGACCGGAGGTGATGTTGTCGGCGAGTTCAAAGAAGGCGCCGGGGTCGCGGAAATCCTCCAGGTAGCCGAGAATCACCCGCACCGCGGGATCGGCGGCCATGGCCCGTAACGCGTGGGTTTCGTCGAGCACGGCTTTGTTTCCCAGGGATACGAAACGATCCATGCCGATTTCATGCGCGGCCGCGAATTCCAGGGCGTATACGCCCAGGGCCCCGCTTTGCGAGAAAAAGGAAATGTTCCCGGGTTTGGGAATGCGTTTGGCGAAGGTGGCGTTGAGGCCGACGAGGGGATCGGTGTTGAACAGCCCCAGGCAATTGGGGCCGAGCAAGGCCAGATGGTGGGTGTGCGCTAAGGCCTGCAGCGCCTCTTCGCGGGCCCGGCCTTCGGGTCCGCATTCCTTGAACCCGGCCGAAATCACCACCACCCCGCGCACCCCTTTGCGGCCGCAGGCGGCGACCACGGTGGCCACAGCCGCGGCGGGCACGATGACGACGGCCAAATCCACGGGGGCGGGAATTTCCTCCACCGCGGCATAGCACCGGACTCCGAGAATGGAAGCCGCCTTGGGATTCACCGGATACAGGCTGCCCGTGAATCCGTTTTTCACATTGGCGAACAGGGCGCGGCCCACGCTGTTGGGCCGCTCCGAGGCACCGATCACGGCCACGCTTTTGGGCCGCAACAGCACGGCCAAATCAAGTTCCGGCGGCGGCACGTCTTTCATCTCGTCTTAATAATAGATGCCGCGCTGGGGTGCGGCCGGCGAACGTACCCAAGGAACCACTCCGCAGGCAACTTCGTACCGGCCGCTCTCGATCCCGGGTTGTTCGCGCCGGTGAAACGCATGCCGGTTAGGACTCGGCGGCCACCATGTTTTCCATGCCCTTGAACAGAGCGTCGGGATTGAAAGAAATACTGTGGATGCCTTCGCCCACCAGAAAGCGCGCGAAGTCGGCATGATCGCTGGGCGCCTGGCCGCACAGTCCGATCTTCTTGCCGCATTGCCGCGCCGTGCGGATGGCGCGGGCGATCAACTCCAGCACCGCCGGATTGCGTTCGCTGAACAGGGGGCTGACCAGGGCCGAATCGCGATCCAACCCCAAGGTGAGTTGCGTCAAATCATTCGAGCCGATGGAGAACCCGTCGAAATGCTCGGCGAAATCCCGCATCAACAGCACATTGCTGGGAATTTCCACCATCACATACAGTTCCAATCCATTCTCGCCGCGGCGCAGGCCGTTGGCCGCCATTTCCGCCTCGACCTTGGCGGCCTCTTCCACGGTGCGGCAGAAGGGGATCATGAGCTTGACATTAGTAAGCCCCATCTCGTCGCGCACTTTTTTCATGGCCGCGCATTCGAGCTTGAATCCGTCGCGGTACAGCGGATGGGTATAGCGCGAGGCCCCGCGAAAACCGAGCATGGGATTTTCCTCGTCGGGTTCGAATTGCCTGCCGCCCAACAGGTTGGCGTATTCGTTGGATTTGAAATCGCTCATGCGCACGATCACCTCGCGCGGATGGAACGCCGCAGCGATGGTGGCCACGGCTTCGGCCAATTTGTCGACGAAGTAGGCGGGCTTGTCGGCATAGCCGGCCGTGAGTTTGCGGATTTCATCTTTGGCCGGCCCTTCCGCAAGTTCCGTCCAGCGGGCCAGGGCCACGGGGTGGATGCGGATGGCGTTGTTGATGATGAATTCCAGGCGCATGAGACCGATGCCGTCGCTGGGCCATTCCGCTAGGCTGAAGGCCTTCTCGGGATCGCCGAGAATGAGCATGGCCTGGGTCTTGGGCTTGACCATGTGGCTCCAATCGGTTTCGGCCACGGTAAAGGGCAGACTGCCTTCGTAGACATAGCCGGTTTCGCCTTCGGCGCAGGAGACGGTGACGGTGCGGCCATCTTCGATGATGGCGGTGGCGTTTCCGGTGCCCACCAAGGCGGTGAGGCCGAGTTCGCGGGCCACGATGGCCGCATGGCTGGTGCGGCCTCCCTTGTCGGTGACGATGGCCGCGGCCTTCTTCATAATGGGATCCCAGTCGGGATTGGTGATGCCCGTAATGAGCACCTCGCCGGGATTCAGCAAGTCGGCCTGGGAGGGCGAACTCAGCCGCCGCGCCGGGCCCGCGGCGATTTGTTCGCCTACCGCGATGCCCTGGACCAACACCTGGCCGCGTTTTTCCAGAGTATAGGTGCGATGCGCGCGCTTCTGTCGCGCCCCCGCATGCACGGTTTCGGGCCGCGCCTGCACGATGAACAGTTCCGAGCTGGCGCCGTCTTTGGCCCATTCGATGTCCATGGGCCGGCCGTAATGCGCTTCGATGCGCAGCGACCAGCGCGCCAACTTGAGGATTTCGGCCTCGGTCAGGATGAACCGGCCGCGGCGTTCCGCATCGGTATCGGTGTTCACCGTGGTTTCGGCCTTCCCCGCGGCGTAGATCATGGTTTTTTCCTTGGCGCCCAGTTGGCGCGCCACGATGGCATTTTTGCCGGCCTGCAAGCCGGCCTTGAATACCGTAAACTGATCCGGCGTCACGCTGCCCTGCACCACGTTCTCGCCCAATCCCCAAGAACCCGTGATTACTATCACATTAGTGTTTCCGGATTCGGGTTCCAAGGTGAAACCCACGCCCGCGCAGGCCAAATCGCTGCGCACCATCTGCTGCACGCCCACCGAGACCGCCACCCGCAGGGAATCGAAGCCGTTGTCGGCGCGGTAGCGGATGGCGCGATCGGTAAAGAGCGAGGCGAAGCAGCGCCGGCAGGCGTCGAGCAAGGCCTCTTCGCCGGCGATGTTGAGATAACTCTCCATCTGGCCCGCGAAGCTGGCGTCGGGAAGATCCTCGGCCGTGGCGCTGCTGCGCACGGCCACCGTGCTGCGCGTCGAGGTGCGGCCGAGTAGCCGGGCATGGGCCGAAAGAATTTCCCGCCGCAATTCGGGCGGCCATTCGCCTTTCAGAATTTCATTGCGGGCGCGCCGGCCCACCTCGTGCAAATTGTTAAACGCCGCATCGAGGGATCCCAAAATCCGGGCCAATTCGCGATCGCAACCGTTATGCGCCAAAAACCGGCGATAGGCGGCGGAGGTGATGGCGAAGCCATCGGGCACGCCGATGCCTTCGCTGCGGAGGTGATTGAACATTTCGCCCAGCGAGGCGTTTTTTCCACCCACCTCGGGCACCATCTGCATGCCGATTTGGGAAAAATCCAGGATTAAAGTTTGCTCTACCATGGTATGGTTCTCCTGCGTCCAAAGAAGCGCAAAAAGAGGACCACGGCATTTCGCGGTTGCCGAGGCCGGTAACCGCGAAAATTCAGGCAATTGTTTTTAGGCCGGGATTTTTTCGGTCGAGGTCAATTCCGGGGGTGCCGGAATTTTGACACGACCTTGCCAAGAAGTCAAAACCGGACCCAGCACGACCGGCGCCACCACCTCACCGCGTCCGTCGGCGAGAATGCGCCGTGGTACAGGCTTGAGATCCCAAATCCATCCCAACCCGGACATGGCTTTGAGGACATAATAGGTGAGGTCGATTTCCCACCAATAAAATCCCTGCCGCGTGCTGTTGGGATAATGGTGGTGGTTGTTGTGCCAGCCTTCGCCCATGGTGAGCAGCGCGAGCCAGAAATTATTCCGGCTGGTGTCGCTGGTGGAAAAACGCCGTGACCCGAACACATGCGCCAGCGAATTGATGGTGGCCACGCCGTGGAACAGCGCCACGGTGGAAATGACGAAGCCCCATTCGAGCATTTGCGGTCCGGTGGTGTGCAGCCCCGGCGCCCAGCGGTGCAATGCCACGCCCAAGGCATAGGTGAATGCCCCCAAAGCCATTGGCGCCACGCAGTCGAAGCGATTGAGAAAAACCAATTCGGGAAACTTGGCGAAGTCTTTGATGAGGTGAAGACGCGTCGGCACGTTCCGGACCCGTCCCCACCACAAAATATGGCTGTTCCAGAATCCGGTCCGGGTCGGCGAATGCGGATCTTCGGGCGTATCCGAAGCCGCATGGTGATGGCGGTGATGCGCCGCCCACCACAGGGCGCCGCGCTGCGCCGACGTATTGCCCAGAAAAGCCAGGCAAAATTGCCCGAAGCGCGAGGTTTTATAGGTGCGATGCGAAAAGTAGCGGTGGTAGGCGCCGGTGATGCCGAACATGCGGACGAAGTACAGGGCCACGGCCACGGCGACCGCCACCGGGCTCACGCCCGTCCAGAACACCAGCAGTACCGTGGCATTGAGGATGAGAAAAGGCCAGGGCGCCTTCCACACCCGGCCGGCCGCGCCGGTAGGCACGTCTTCCGGCCGGAATTGATGGGAATCGATGCGCGCGATCAGCTTTTTCGCAACCTGCATTAACATGTTCCAGACCTCCTTCGCGCCCGCTGGTCAGGGGTAACCGCGGCGGGACACCCTCATTAAACACATCTTTTCGGATTTCGGAAAGGAGCGTAGCGCAAAGGTTACAGGATTTTACAGACTGACAATCCTTTACAGGCCGCTGCCAGCGCGGTTAATCCGGTGCGGTGGGCCGCACGGCGAAATGCCTGTGAACGAGTTACGGCACACGGAACAACGCCCCGTGTTCGTAGAGGGGGGGGATCGGAATTGAAAGGGAACAAAGCCGCGGGCTGTGGTCGCGCTATCGCTATTCGACCCGCTTATTGGCGTTGGACGAGTATTTCTTGATCAACTCTTCGCCCACGTTCTTCGGCACCGGGGCATAGCGCAGAAATTCCATGGTGAACTCGGCCTTGCCCTGGGTGGCCGAACGCAAATCCGTGGCGTAGCCGAACATTTCGGCCAGCGGCACATCGGCCTGCACCACGGTAAAATTCATTTCTTCCGTGCTGCCGGTGATCATGCCGCGCTTCTGATTGATCTGACCCAGCACCGTGCCCTGGAACTCGGTGGGCGCCGACACTTCGAGCTTCATAATGGGTTCGAGGATGATGGGCTTGGCTTTCTGATACGCCTCGCGGAAGCCTCCGCGGGATGCCAATTGAAAGGCGATGTCGCTGGAATCGACCGGATGCATTTGCCCGTCGTTGATGGTGCAACGCACGCGCACGATGGGAAATCCGATCAGCGCTCCGCTCGACAGGCAGGCCTGGAATCCCTTGTCGCACGAGGGGATGAATTCGCGCGGAATCACGCCGCCCACGATGTCGTCGACGAATTCGTAATCCTTGCCCTCTTCCTCGGGCATGGGCTCGATGTACCCGGCCACGCGCGCATATTGGCCCGACCCGCCGGTCTGCTTTTTGTGGGTGTAGTTGAATTCGGTTTTCTGCTGAATGGTTTCGCGGTAGGCGACCTGCGGGCGGCCCGTAGTAAGTTCCACGCCGTATTCGCGGCGCATGCGTTCGATGTACACGTCGAGATGCAATTCGCCCATGCCCGAGACGATGGTTTGGCCGCTTTCTTCGTCGAGTTTGACGCGAAAGGTCGGGTCTTCTTTGGTGAAGCGGTTCAGGGCTTTCGACAGGTTGGCCAGGTGATCGCGGTTCTTGGCCTCGATCACCAAATCGATGACGGGATTGGGCACGTGCATGGAGGTCATGTTCACCTCCAGGGAGCCGTCGGTGAAGGTGGTGCCGGTGGCGCAGTCGATGCCGAACAGGGCCACGATATCGCCGGCTTCGGCCGCGGTGATGTCGTGCATTTCATTAGCGTGCATGCGCACCAAGCGGCCCACGTTGTGTTTCTTCTTCGTGGTCATGTTGTAGATGGGCTTACCCTTTTCCACCTTGCCCTGGTACACGCGAATATAGGTGAGCTGGCCGAAACGTCCTTCTTCAAGTTTGAAAGCGTAGCCCACGAAGGGCTTGGACGCATCGGAAATCATTTCGAGCCGTTCCTCGTCCTTGGTGGAAATGTCGAGGGCATAGTTGGACACGTCGTACGGGCTGGGCAGAAAATCGGCCACGCCGTCGAGCAACAATTGCACGCCCTTGTTCTTGAAGGCCGATCCCATGAACACGGGTGTCACCTGCATCTTGATGGTCACGTCGCGGATCACGCTTTTCAGAAATTCCAGCGGAATTTCTTTTTCTTCGAGAATCAGTTCGGTGAGTTCGTCGGAGAAATTCGACAGGTTGTCGAGCAGCATGGTGCGGCGTTCCTGCGCCAGTTGCTTCAGATCGTCGGGAATCTCCTTGACTTCAATCTCCTCGCCGCTGGCGCCCCGGAAATAATAGGCCTGCATGGTCAAAAGGTCGACGAGACCTTCGTGCTTGTCTTCCAGGCCGATGGGGATCTGCACCATCACGGCGTTGTGGTTCAACTTGTCGCGCAACTGCTCGGTGACGCGGAACGGGTTGGCGCCGGAGCGATCGAGTTTGTTGATGAAGGCCAGACGCGGCACATTGTAGCGGCGCATCTGCCGGTCGACGGTGATCGATTGCGATTGCACGCCCGAGACCCCGCATAAAACCAGGATGGCGCCGTCGAGTACGCGCAGGCTGCGCTCGACTTCGATGGTGAAGTCGACATGCCCAGGGGTGTCGATGATATTGATGTCGGTGACCTTGGCCTCTTCCGGTTTCAGGTAATACGGGCGTTTCGCCCATTGCACGCGCGTGCAGGCCGACTGGATGGTGATGCCGCGCTCGCGCTCCAAATCCATGAAATCCATGGTGGCGCCCACGCCGTCTTTTCCCTTGACCTCGTGGATTTTGTGGATGATGCCGGTGTAGAAAAGTACGCGCTCGGTCAGGGTGGTTTTGCCCGAGTCGATATGGGCGCTGATGCCGATATTGCGAAGGTTGTCCAAAGGTCTCATCGTAATCCCAACCGGTCCAAAAAGTGAAAGCCATTCCGCGGCGCCCCGGAGTCGGACCGTCTCCGCGCAAAAAACGAGCGGGAAATTTACTAAACCGGCAGGAGGCTTACAAGGTGGCGAACGGCGGCTCGGCTTTTTCAGCCGCCTTGGCGCGCAAAACCTCCATCAGGCGGTCGCCGACGTGGTAGCGCCTTTCCATCAATTCCAGGATTCGCTTGAGATCGCCGATCTCTTCCTCGGCCAAAATGTTCAGCGGATCCAGTATTCCCTGCAAAAAGCCGTCGCGCTCCGGGCTTTGGGTTTGCAGCCGGCGCAACCGGTCGCGATACAAACGGATTTTGATGTCGGTATCGACCCGCTTGCGCAGAAAATGCGCCAAGGTGGCCATTTCTTCGAGAAAATGGTTGAGTACGATTTCTTCTTCCAGCACGCCGTGCACCGGGTCATGGCGGTAGCGATCGACGTAGCGCCGGCGCAACCCCCGCACCGCCTCCGAAGCGTATTCGCAGGCGGCTTCGAGTTCGGTGATCAAGGCGTCGAGCCCGTGCAGCAATTCACGCGGCAGGGGCGGGCTCGAAGGAAACAGGGCTTCTGCCTGGCGAAAGCGCACGCGGGCGCGATCATAGGCCTCGTTGCGGATCCGGCACAGAAAAGGACGATTGCGCAGGAAGGCGTTGACCGGGGGGCGAGCGGCGGCTTCGGAAGTCATACCAAAACCCACCTACGCGCCGGTTTGACGCCGGCTCACCGCGGTGACGCCGGGTACTTTTCGCATCCTATCCATGGCTTCTTCCAACTGATCCAAATCCTTGACCTGGATGCGAAAGCGATTGCGCACCTGATCGCGCAAGGTGACGATGGTGCCGCGCTCCACGTTGACGCCGCCCTGGGCGAAGACGTCGGTGATGTCGCCGAGCAGGCCGGTGCGGTCGCGGGCCAGGATTTCGAGATTGGCGTCGAACACCTGATCGGCTTCGGAGCGCCATTCCACGGGAATGCTGCGCTCCTTATCCTGCAACAGCCGCTGGCCTTCGGGACAATTGGCCCGGTGCACCGACACCCCGCGGCCGCGGGTCACGTAGCCGATGATGCGGTCGCCGGGAACCGGCTGGCAGCAGGTGGCGAAGCGAATGAGCATGTTGTTCATGCCGGACACCAACACGGCCGAATCGGCGGCCTTGGGGTGCCGCCGGAAGCCGATGCGCCGCAGCATGGACGGTTTGGTGCGATTCGGGTTGAGCTCCTGCACCACGGCCGCCACCGCGCCCAAAGTGAACTCGCCATGGCCGATTTTCTCCCACAGCACCTCCCAACTGGGCACGCCGAACTTGGCGGTAAAGGGCTTGAGATCATTTTGTTTGTCGGCGGGCACGCGCGCCTGGCGAAATTCGCGGCCGAGGATTTCGCGGCCGAGTTGGATGCTGTGCGCCGCCTCCTCGCTCCGCAGCCAGCGGCGGATGGCGTGCTTGGCCTTGGTGGTGACCACGATGGAAAGCCAGTCCTTGGACGGGTGCTGTGAATCCGACTTGAGGATCTCGACCCGTTCGCCGGTTTGCAACACGCGATGCAGCGGCACCACGTTGCCGTCGACCTTGGCGCCGATGCAGCGTAGCCCCAATCCCGAATGCAGGGCGAAGGCGAAATCCAAGGCGGTGGCGCCCTTGGGCAATTGCAGCAGATCGCCCTTGGGGGTGAATACGAACACCTCTCCCGGCGCCAGATCGCGGCGGAAGTCTTCCATGAATTCCGACGAATCGGTGATGTCCTGCTGCCACTCAAGCAATTGCTTCAGCCACTTGTTCTCGCGGCCGATCTCCTGGGGCGAAAACCCCCGCTTGTAACCCCAATGCGCCGCGATGCCCTTTTCGGCCACCAGGTCCATCTCCTCGGTGCGGATCTGGATCTCCAGGGTTTTGCCGCCGGGGCCGATGACCGTGGTGTGCAGGCTCTGGTACATGTTCGACTTGGGCGTGGCGATGTAATCCTTGAAGCGCGACTGCAGCGGCGTCCACAGCGAATGCATGACGCCCAGCACGGCGTAACAGTCGGCCACGCTTTTCACGATGATGCGCAGGGCGTGCAAATCGTAGATGTCTTCAAACTGGCAGCCGCGGTTCTGCATCTTCTGCCAGATGCTGTACAAATGCTTGGGCCGTCCGTAGACGCGCGCCTCCACTTCGGCGTGGGCCAGCGCCTCTTTGGCCGGGGCGATGACGCTGCGGATGTACTCTTCGCGCTCCTGGCGCTTCTCCACCACCTTGCGCACCAGGCCCTTGTAGGCGTCGGAGTTGAGGTGCTTGAAGGCCAGGTCTTCCAGTTCCCATTTGATTTGGCCGAGGCCGAAGCGGTGGGCCAAGGGCGCATACACCTCGAGGGTTTCGGCGGCGATGTCGCGGCGACGCTCCTCTTTGCCGTGGTAATTGAGGGTGCGCATGTTGTGCAGCCGGTCGGCGAACTTGATCATGATGACGCGGATGTCCTTGGCCAGGCTCACCATCATCTTGCGGAACGTCTCGGCCTGCTGCTCGGCGCGCGACTTGCTTTGGATGGCCGAGATCTTGGTCACGGCTTCGACCAGAAAGGCCACTTCTTCGCCGAACTCCTGCCGCACTTCCTGAATGCCGTGGCCGGTGTCTTCCACCACGTCATGCAACAGGCCGGCCACGATGGTCACCGTATCCATGTTGAGATCGGCCAGGAGTTTCGCCACCTCGAAGGGATGCTCGGCATAGGGCATGCCCGAATAGCGGAACTGGTTTTTGTGCGCCAGCACGGTGAAGTCGATGGCCTTGCGCAAGAGCGCCTCGTCGAAATCGGCATAGCGATCGCGGATGTAGGCCAGCAGGTTGTCCTTGGCGCGATCGAGGCTGCGCTCGATTTCCGGCGGCTTCATCGGCTCTTCGACCGGATGCGGGGCGGCGGGATCGGCGACCAGAACCGGCGGGGGCAGATCGGGAACGCCCGTAAGGCCTGGGGAATCCGGCGAGGGAGACATGCCGTTAACTTAACACCGGACCGATCCGAAGTCCATGCACGACCCAAATCCCAGGATTTCGGGTGCGCGCGGCCGGGATTCAGCCGAAATAAAGGTCGTCGACGTCGGTGCTCCAGCCTTCGAGCTGTTTGACGCGGCTGGGGTGCTGTAATTTGGCCAAGGCCTTGGATTCGATTTGCCGCACGCGCTCGCGCGAAATCTGATATTTGTCGCCGATTTCCTTGAGGGTTTTGACCAGGCCGTCGTCGAGGCCGAAACGCATGCGCACGATGGCCTGCTCCTTGGCGTCGAGCGAATCCAGCACCCCGTCGATCTGCTTGCGCAGCATGCGCATGTTGACGCCCTGCGAAGGCCGCTCGGCCGATTTGTCTTCGATGAAGTCGCCGTAGGTGTTGGTCTGATCGCCCGACACGTAATCGTCGAGCGAGATGGGCTCTTGCGAGACATCCATGGCCAACTGCACCTTCTTGATGGAACACCCCACCTTTTCGGCCACCTCTTCGGGCAGGGGATCTTTGCCCGTGGTCTGCTGGATCTCGCGGCACACCCGCAGCACCTTGCGCACGATGTCGAGCATATTGGCCGGCACGCGCACGGTTTTGGCTTTGTCCGCGATGGCGCGGGTGATGCTCTGCTTGATCCACCAGGTGGCGTAGGTGCTGAACTTGTACCCCTTGGTGTAGTCGAAGTTTTCCACGGCGCGGATGAGGCCGCTGTTGCCTTCCTGGATGAGATCGATCAACTCCAGGCCTTTGCTGGTGTAGCGCTTGGCGATGGAAACCACCAGCCGCACGTTGGCCTCGATGATCTCTTCCTTGGCCCGTTCGCGCACCACCTCCCATTGCCGGATACGGCGCAGGCGCTCCATGTCCTGTTCCGAATCCGTCAATTCTTCTTTGTATTTCCCGGCCAGGCGGTCGATTTGCTTGTGGTTGAGTTTCAGACTGATACAGTCGTTCACCAGCCGCAACTCCAGGTTTTCGATTTCCGAAGCCAGCGACTGGAGTTCGGAACCCTCTTCCCCCCGCGCCCGCAGGTCCTGGTATTGGGCGCCGGTCTCCTCCAGCTTGCGGACGTTGCGGCGCAGGCGGTCGAAGCCCGCCAGGGCCCGTTCTTTTTCCGCGTCGTACACCTTGGGATCGGTCCAGGCGTCGTTGTCGATCTGCAAAATCTCTTCGATGCGCAAATCCTCTTCCACCACCTGGCGGCCCAGGTTCAACACTTCGGCCACCATGGACTGCGAGCGGAAAATGATGGTGCCGATGCGCTTCTGCACCTCTTCGATGCGCTTGGCGATGGCGATCTCCTCTTCGCGCGAGAGCAACGGCACCTTGCCCACCGAATTCAAATACACCCAGGTGGGATCGTTGTAGCGCGTGATCTTCTTGAGGGTATCGGGTTTGGAAACGGGACGCCGCGTCTTGACGGCGAACTCCGACACCTGCACGCCCTGATCCACGAAGAATTGCCGCAAGACGGCGAACTCCTCATCGGATCGCACCAAGGCCTTGATTTGGTTTTCGGCCACGAAGCCCTGCAGCTTGGCCTGCTTCTGCAGGCGGCGCAGGATTTGTCCATCGAGTTCGTTCATGGGTTCTCCCCTTTCCGCGAGTTCAAAACTTGAATGCGTTTTTGAATTTCAACATGGGCGGCCGGCGAAGCGGCTTCGCGCTTGGCCCGCATGAGATGGCGCAACTCCAGGGCCGCGGCGAAGTCGGCCAGCAGCCGCGCGCTGCGGTCGGGATCGTCGCCTTCGGCGATCTCCACCGCGGCCAGAGCTTCGCGCAAGGTTTCGGGAATGCGTTCCATCAAGGCGCGCAGGGGCAGTTGCCCGCCTTCGGCCAACAGGGCCAAGGCATGGTCGAACAAATCGCGCGCGCGTTCGTCGGAAAACCAGGCCAGATCGATCCCTTGCGCCACGGCCGCGACGCGTTCGGGATAGGAAAGCAAGAGTTGCAGCAGTTGCCATTCGGCCACGGCCTCGTCGCGCACCATAGGCGCGGCGCCGGGCACGAACAATCCCGGCGCCCGCGGCGGCTCGGCCGAACCCGCCGGCCGCCGCGCAGGCTCGGGGCGTGCATACACCTTCACGGCGGTGGGCCGCACACCCAAGTGCTGGCACAGTTTCTGGAAATGCGCCTCGCGCACGGCCTCGGCCGGGGCCTGGCGCAGCAGGGTCGCGGCTTCACCGAGCAAAGTTTGTTTTTCTTCCGGACTCAAGGCGGCGACCTCTTTGCCGCTTTGACGCACCCAAAAATCGGGCAAATCCTCGGCGGTCGCGAACAATGCTTGGATTTCTTCGGCCGCATGCACCCGCACAAAGCTGTCGGGATCTTCCGCGGCGGGCAGCACCGGCACGCGGATTTCGACACCTTGCGCGATCAGCGGCTCCAGGCTGCGGCGCACGGCCTGGCGGCCCGCGGCATCGCCGTCATAAAACAAGAAAGCCTTGCGCGCGAAACGCGCCAAGAGACGCACGTGATCCGGCGTCAGCGCCGTGCCGCAGACGGCCACGGCGTTTTTCACCCCGGCCTGCCACAGCGAGGCCAAATCCATATAGCCTTCGACCACCACCACTTCACCGCTTTGATCCACGGCGCTGCGACTGGAGTGGAATCCGTACAGCACTCGGCCCTTTTGATACAGCGCCGATTCCGGGGTATTGATGTATTTGGCGCCTTCGCGGCCCGGCAGTACGCGGCCCCCGAAGCCGATGACCCGGCCCGATAAATTGAAGATGGGAAAAATCAACCGGCCGGCGAAGCGATGGTAAAAGCGGCCACCCGCGGCTTCGCCCACAATGCCGGCTTCCACCAGGGCCGACTCCGGGATTTCTTTGGCGCGTGCGCGTTGCAAAATCACCTCGGCGGTTTCCGGGGCAAAACCGATTTGGAAGTGGCGGATGGTTTCACGATCCAATCCCCGCGAGTTCAGGTATTCTAGGGCCGCGGGAGTTTGCGCCAAGGTTTCGACATACACCTGAAGCGCCAGCGCATTGGCATGGGCCAGAGTCGAAGTTTTATCCCCGTGGGCGGGGTCGCCCGCCGCGAAATGTTCGGGAACGGCGACGCCGAACTTGGCCGCCACCAGCCGCAAAGCTTCCCCAAATCCGACATGTTCGTATTCCTGCACAAACTTGATGGCATCGCCGCCCGCGCCGCAGACAAAGCACTTGTAAATGCCCAGGCGCGGGTTCACGTTCATGCTGGGATGACGATCATTGTGAAACGGACACAGGCCGAGATAGCGGCCGCCCGCCTTTTTAAGCGGGACGTATTGACCCACGATTTGCACGATGTCGGCGGCGTCTTTGACCCGTGCGAGAACGTCTTGGAATTGCGGAATCGGCATAACGGCGTGCAGGTTCACCCAACCCGGATAAAGATACCCCCGTCGCACGGCTCCCATGCAAGATTCGGAAAGCGCCCGCGGGCCTTTAGATTTTGAGTTCGATGCCATAGGTTCAGCGCAATGGTTGAAGTTGCGCTGCAAGTTTTTCGTCAAGTTCATTATCCCATGATTACTCCAAAAACCGCAACAACCATCTTTCGACTGAATCCGAAAAAACTTGACGCGATTTTATCCGCTCCCTGTCCGGGGTCCCTTCCCCGACTTCACCCCATTCTCAACCCGTCCTCGCTTCTCGCTCTATAGCTCTATAATAGGCGGCCAGGAACCTTTGCGCTAGCCGAGGGGTAAACCCGGGCGGGAAACTGCATAAATTCCATCACGCTGAAACCCCGTACCTGCGCGGGTTGACTAAATTGGCAAGCTCGCTTTGACCGGCGATTCGCGCTGGGCAATTCCACGGTTTGACCGGGCGAAAACCACTATTCCGAGATGCACAGCGCTTCCACTCTCCCCACCGACGCCCCCACCTTCGGCACCCCCTGGCTTTCCGGTGCCGCCATCCGCCGGGGCTTCATCGATTTCTTCCGCTCCAAAGGCCATATCCATATTCCCTCGGCGCCCGTCGTGCCCCAGGACGACCCCACCTTGCTGTTCACCAATGCGGGCATGAATCAATTCAAGGCCGCCTTGCTCGGCGACAACCGCGAAGGGTGGCGGCGCGTGGCCAATGCGCAGAAATGCATCCGCGTGTCGGGCAAGCACAACGATCTCGACGAGGTGGGCCGCGACACCTACCACCACACTTTTTTCGAAATGCTCGGGAACTGGTCTTTCGGCGACTATTACAAGAAAGAGGCCATCACCTGGGCCTGGGAATTGTTGACCGAGGTGTGGAAATTGCCGAAAGATCGCCTCTTCGCCACCGTGTATAAAACCGACGACGAAGCCATCGGGATTTGGAAAACCGAAACCGATCTCGATCCGGAGCGGGTGCTGCGCTTCGGTGAAAAGGAAAACTTCTGGGAAATGGGCGAAGTCGGGCCTTGCGGACCCTGCTCGGAAATCCATTTCGATTTGGGCGACGAGGCGTCGCGCGCCGCCACCTTCGCCGATCCCATTCTCGGGGTGAACGGGAAAAACGCGCGCTACATCGAAATCTGGAACCTGGTGTTCATGCAATTCGAACGCTTGGCCGGCGGAGAATTGAAGCCGCTCAAGTTCCGCAACGTCGACACGGGCATGGGTTTCGAACGGGTCGCCAGCATTTTGCAAGGCTCGGGGAACAACTATGAAACCGACGTGTTCCGCCCCCTGATCGACGCCGTGGCCGAAACCTCGGGCGTGGCCTATGCCGGCGACGCCGCCGGGATGCCGCATCGGGTGATCGCCGATCACCTGCGCGCGCTGAGCTTCGCCATCGCCGACGGTGCCACGCCGGGCAATGAAGGCCGCGGTTATGTGCTGCGCCGCATTCTGCGCCGCGCCAGCCGCTTCGCCCGCAACCTCGGGCAACGCGATCCCTTTCTGCACCGGCTGGTTCCGGTTTTGGCTAGCCACATGGGCGAAGCCTATCCCGAACTCACAGCGCGGCAGGATTACATCGCCCGCGTCATCCACGCCGAAGAAGAGCGCTTCGGAAAAACCCTGGATCAGGGATTAGATCGCTTCGCCAAGGTGGCGCGCCAGGCCAAGGAAAAAGGACAACCGTCCCTGGACGGCGGCGAAGTGTTCACCCTGTACGACACCTACGGGTTTCCCACCGACCTCACGCGCCTCCTGGCCGAAGAACAAGGACTGACGCTGGACGAAGCCGGCTACCAAAAGCACATGGAAGAACAGCGCGAACGCGCCCGCGGCGCCGCGAAATTCACGGCCGCCTTGGCGGGCGACGAAGGCTGGAATATTCTCGCGCCCGGTCTCGACACCGAATTCATCGGCTATGACGCTCTCACCGGCGAAATGCCCATCTTGCGCTACCGTGAAGAAGGCGACACCGTGCTGCTGGTCGCGGCCCGCACGCCGTTTTACGCCGAGTCGGGCGGCCAGGTCGGCGACACCGGATTGATGCGCGGCCAAGGCGTTTCGCTGCGTGTGCTCGACACGGTGAAATTGTTCGACATGGTCTTGCACAAGTGCGTCTTGCTCGACGGCCTGCTCACGCCCGAAGCCCTGCAAAAAGTGGTGGGAACCGTGGATCGCCGCGCCCGCGAAGCCGCCATGCGCAACCACAGCGCCACGCATTTGCTGCATGCCGCCTTGCGCCAAACGCTGGGACCGCATGTGCAGCAACAGGGCTCGCGCGTGGCCCCCGAAGGCCTGCGCTTCGACTTCACCCACTTTCAGCCCATGACGGCCGAAGAAATCCGCACGGTGGAACGGCTCGTGAATGAAAAAATCCAGGCGAACCTGATGGTGTCGCAGGCCGTGCACGGATTGGACGAAGCCAAACACATGGGCGCCATGGCGCTGTTCGGGGAAAAGTACGGCGACCGCGTGCGCGTCATCCGCATGGGCGATTTCAGTCTGGAACTGTGCGGCGGAACGCACGCCGGGGCCACGGGGCAAATCGGATTTTTCAAAATCACTTCGGAAAGCTCCATCGCCGCAGGCGTTCGCCGCATCGAAGCCGTCACCGGCGAGGGGGCGCTCGAACTCGTGACCCAGCGCTTTGAGCAACTCGACGCCATCGGGTCGTCGCTCAAAGCCAAAACGGGCGACGAAGCCGAAAAGGTTGCGGAACTGGCACAGCATGCGCGCGCCCTGGAAAAGGAATTGCGGGAACTGCGCCTGTTCAAGGCGACGCAACAGGCGCAGGCGCTGCTCGGAAAATCGCAACCCCGCGGCAGTCATCCGGTGCTCATCGCCAAACTGGAAACGGAAGACAAGGCCGCCGAACAGGCGCTGCTCGACGCGATCTTCTCCGGACTCAAACCCCAAGGCGGCGTCGCCGTCCTGACCTCGGCCCTGGGCGGTGCGCTCTCCATTTACGCGCTGTCGGCGGCGCCGGAAATCAAAGCCGGCGATTTGATCAAAGCGCTGGCGCCGGTGGGCGAAGCCCGCGGCGGCGGTCGAGCCGATCGCGCCCAGGCCGGATCCAAAGCCGTGCATAAAGAAGCGCAGGTGCTGGCCGCAGCTGAGGACCTGTTGTCGCGCGCCTGGGGTGCCGCATGATCGGCGCCGTGGAAACAAAATTCGGGGTGCAACTCGACAGCCGCAAGGCGCTGTTTTTCGTGTTGCTCGATCCCGATTCCGCGCCGCCCGAGCGTATTGTGGCCGGCGGCCTGCAGGCCGCGCAACAGGGCGCCGACGCCTTGCTGCTGGGCGGATCGTTTATGGGCAACCCGAATTTTTCCACCATCGCCGAACAGTTGAAGAAGCAGACTTCCATCCCCGTGGTGCTGTTTCCCGGCGGCAGCGCCCAGGTGGGACCCGGTCCCGATGCCATTCTCTTCACCACCTTGCTCAGCGGCCGCAACCCCCAATACCTGATCGACGAACAGGTCAAAGGCGCGGTGCTGGTGAAACGGTTGGGGCTGGAGGCCATTCCCACCGCCTACCTGCTGGTGGAGTCGGGCCAGACCACGGCCGTGGAATACATCAGCAATACGCGGCCCCTGCCGGCCGACAAACCGGCGATTGCCGCGGCCCATGCTTTGGCGGCGGAAATGCTCGGGCTGCGATGGGTGTATCTCGAAGCCGGCAGCGGCGCGCAGCGTCCAGTTCCGGTGGAAATGGTACAGGCCGTGCGGTCGACCTGCGGATTGCGCATCATCGTGGGCGGCGGCATCCGCGACCCGGAACAGGCGCGCGTCCGCGTGGCGGCCGGAGCCGACGCCATCGTTACGGGAAACTTTTTCGAGTCGGGTAAAAACGACGCTTTGCTCCGCGACTTCGCCGCGGCCGTGCACGCCGGTTGAGACCGGCGCTTCTTCTCTGCTTCTTTTGCTGCTGTCGCTTCCGCCCTCAGCGCGGCAGCATCCAGATATGCGGCATCGGTTTGGCCGCCGCGTATTTCTTGCGGTAAGCACTGGGCGACAGCCCGGTTTGCATGCGGAATTGCCGGTTGAAATGGCTGAGATCGTAAAAACCGTTTTCCACCGCGATGCGTGAAATCGAAGCCTCGGTTCCGGCCAGGGCCTGGCAGGCGGCCTGGATGCGCACCATGGTGATGTATTTGGAGGGCGAGACCCCGAACAGGGTCTTGAACTTGCGTTCGAATTGGCTCACCGAAAGCGACGCCAACGACGCCAGCTTGTGGATGTTGATGGAGGCGGTGTAATTTCCCATCACGTAGTCGATGATTTTTCCCATCCCCATGAAGTTCGGAAAGCCGGTATTCATCTTTTTGAAATCGCGGGTGATGCCGACGAGGCCGATCACGCGGCTGTCGTCGCCGCATACCGGAACCTTGTTGGTGGAATGCCAATCCAGCGACCGGCCCGGATTGATCACCAACTCCACCACATTCAGCAAAGGCTTGCCGGATTGCATCACCCGCTTGTCGTCCCGGATGTATTGCTCGGAAAGGTATTGGGGGAACACGTCGAAATCGGTGAGTCCGATCAATTCTTCGGCTTTGCGCAGGCCGCATTTTTCCACGAAGCCGCTGTTGGCGAAGGTGAACCGGCCCTTGAGGTCTTTGGCGAAGAGGTAGACATCGGGTAGCCCTTCGAATAATTGCTGGAGCGCGGCGGCAAATCCGTATTGGCCGATGCGCCATTCGGGGGGAATTTCCATGCCCATGGCGAATCAACAATACAAAACAGGCATTTCGACTGGAGTCACTGCTAACGGGCCACACGCGCCGGCCTCCGCGCCGGCAATAGCCGACGGGCGGAGGGCCGGATCACATCACCGGATATTCGCCGGCACTACGGATTCCCGAAGGAGTTCGCCAGGTTTTCCAGCATTTCCTGACCGCCGGATCGGGGCTTGGGATTCCATCCCTTTTCCAGCGCCAGGTCGGAGAGTTCGGCCAAGGTCGTTTTGCCGGAAAGGATGCGCGTACCCAGTTCACCCTTCCAACCGGCATAGCGCTGTTCCACCACTTTTTCCAGCGCGCCGGACTGGATCATTTTTTCGGCGAGCAAAAGGCCGTGGGCCAAAACGTCCATGCCGCCGATATGCGCGTAGAACAAATCCTCCGGATCGATGCTTTGACGGCGCAGCTTGGCATCGAAGTTCATGCCGCCCGTGGTAAAGCCGCCCCCCTTTAGCATGGTGGCCAGGACCAGCGCCACTTCGGAAGCATCGTTGGGGAATTGATCGGTGTCCCAGCCGAGCAGGGGATCGCCGCGGTTGATGTCGAGGCTGCCGAACAAATCGTTGGCCAGGGCATAGGCGACTTCATGCTGGAAGGTATGGCCGGAAAGAATGGCGTGGTTGGCTTCGATGTTCACACGGTACTCGCGCTCCAAATCATAGCGCTGTAAAAAGGCGTGCACGGTGGCGGTGTCGTAATCGTACTGGTGCTTGGTGGGCTCTTTGGGCTTGGGTTCGATCAGCAAAGTGCCGCGAAAACCGATGCGATGCTTGTGTTCGGCCACCAGGGCGAGAAAGCGCCCGTACTGGTCGGCTTCGCGCTTGAGGTCGGTATTGAGCAAGGTTTCATAACCTTCGCGGCCGCCCCACAGCACATAGTTCGCCCCCTTGAGCCGGTGCGTCACCTCAAGCATTTTACGCACCTGCACGGCAGCGCAGGCGAACACTTCGGGATTGGGATTGGTGGCCGCTCCACTCATATAGCGCGGATGGCTGAAAAGATTGGCCGTACCCCACAGCAACTTGACGCCGGTGCGGGCCATTTCTTTTTCCGCCGCATCGACCAAGCGGTCGAGGTTGTTCTGGCTTTCGCGCAAGGTGGCGCCTTCGGGTGCCATGTCGCGATCGTGAAAGGTGAAATACGGCACGCCGAGCTTCTCGAAGAACTCGAAGGCCGATTGCAATTTGAGTTCGGCGGCTTGCACCGGCGTTTCGCCCGAAAACCAGGGGCGTTCGAAGGTGCCGGCACCGAAGACGTCGGAACCGGACCAGGCGAAGGTATGCCAATAGCAGGCGGCGCAACGCAACTGTTCTTCCATCCGTTTGCCCAAGACCATGCGGTTGCGGTCGTAATAGCGGAAAGCCAACGGATTGTTGCTTTCCGGCCCTTCGAACCGGATGGGAGAAATGTGTTGGAAATAACTCGGCTTCATGATTCCACTCCTTGTCTGAAAGTCGATTCCGCAAACAGACCGCGCAGGTTGCGGTAAAGCTCGCGATACAGTTCCACCTTGTTCCGATAGAGTTCGGCCGCCTTGGGATCGGGTTCGGCCACCCGCACCACCTCCGGCGCCGTGCATACCGTGGCGGGATTCTCGCCGGTATGCGCCAGGCGCGCCAAACGCGCGGCGCCGTAGGCCGGGCCGGTTTCACCGCCGGCCCGATAAACCAAGGGGCGATTCAAGGCCGCGGCCAGGATGCCGCCCCAAAACGCGCTTTGGGTTCCGCCGCCGATCACGCTGACTTCGCGAATCGCCGTGGCGCCGGCCGTAAGCGCGGCCTGGCCGTCCGCGAAGGCGAAGGCCACGCCTTCCAAAACGGCGCGGCCCAAGTCGGCGCGGCCGGTGGTGTGCGTCATTCCGAAAAACACGCCTTTGGCATTGGGATCGTTATGCGGTGTGCGTTCGCCCGAAAGGTAGGGCAGAAATACGGGCGTTTCCCAGCGCAGCGGCGCGGTTTCGGCTTCGGCCAGCAAGGCGGCCACGTCGGCGGTTCCGGTCAAATGCGCCACCCAGTCGAGGCAACTGGCGGCGCTCAAAATCACCGACATGCGATGCCAGGTGGCGGGCAGGCAATGGCAAAAGGTGTGTACCGCGCTTTCGGGCCGCGGTGCATAGCGATCGCTGGCCACGAAGAAAACCCCCGAAGTACCTAAAGAAAGCAAGGCTTCCCCCGACCGCAGCACGCCTACGCCTACGGCTCCGGCCGCATTGTCGCCCGCCCCACCGGCCACCACTACGTTTTTTGGCAAGCCCCAAGCCGAAGCCACTTCGGGCGCAAGCCGTCCTCCCGGCGCGCTGCCTTCGACCAGCTCGGGCATGGCGGATACTTTCAAGTCACAGGCCGCAAGCGCTTCTTCGGACCAGCGGCGGCCGCCCACGTCCATCCACAAAGTACCCGACGCGTCGGACATGTCGGAGACGAAGACTCCGGTCATCCGGAAACGCAAATAGTCCTTGGGGAGCAATACCTTGGCCGTGCGCCGGAACACGTCGGACTCATGCCGCGCCACCCACAAAAGCTTGGGAGCGGTGAAGCCGGGCATGGCGATATTTCCCGTGATCTGCCGCAAGCGCGGCGCGCGCGCTTCCAGTTCGGCGCATTCGGCGCCGCTACGCCCGTCGTTCCAAAGTATGGCGGGACGTAGGACCCGGCCCTGGCCGTCGAGCAAAGTGGCGCCGTGCATCTGGCCGCTCAGGCCCAGGGCGTGCACACCGGCAAATTCGGACGATCGCCGTTTGCCGAGCACTATCAGCGCGGCATTCGCGGCGGTCCACCACGATTCCGGATCTTGCTCGGACCACAGCGGATGGAGGCGCGACACCGCAAGCGGCGCCGACTCCTGATCGAGCACCGCCCCGGCGTCGTCGGTCAAAACTGCCTTTACCGACGAGGTCCCTAAGTCCAATCCGAGATAGGCCATGCTCTGAACCCGAATCCTTTAAAAAAACACGTGATGAACGATGAATTTAAGTTGGACGACGCGCACACGGATGTATCCGCACGCTGAAGAAATGTACGCATTCCGCAAGATCCGCCCCAATCCTTTTTCCCGTCCTGGGAATTTCCGCTGGCGAAAGAACGCGCACACAGCCGCATTCGGCGTCGGCACCCTCATCCGCCGCGGTGGGAAAATACACTCTTTCGCTCCGCGAAACAGGCCGGATATCCGCATCTCCCGCCTCCTGCACCCGAAACATTCATGTTACGATGGGATCGGCCCGTCGACCCGGCGGCGACAGAGGCGCGGCCCAACCGCTGCCGGCAAGTGCAGCCGACTTGTACGCGGCGCGCAAAGTTGCGGGGGGAGGCTGCGGCGGAAGCAAGGGAAGGCGCGCCTCGCCGGCGACCTTCTCGCTCGGCCTTCCGCCGTAGGCGGACCACTGGCGGACCGCTTACCAGAGGTACCCTTAAAACCTCGGAGTGCTTTTTACTTGCACGATTCCCGCTTTTCTTATTACATTTGCCCATCCATTTTAACGGGTGGAAAAACATGAAAACGGTGACCTTCGACTCCCGAAAGCCGGAACGCAAATGGTGGGTTCTGGACGCGCGTGAAGCCGTAATCGGGCGTTTGGCGAGCACCGCCGCCAAATTACTGATGGGCAAGCACAAAACGACTTATAGCCCCAATCACGATCGCGGTGATTTCGTGGTCATCATCAATGCCGAAAAGGTCGCTTTTACGGGCAAGAAAAGAAACGAAGTGCGGTATTTTCAGCATTCCATGTACCCCGGCGGCTGGCGCGAATTGACCGTGGATCAGGCCATGCACAACCGGCCCGGCTATCCCATTCGCCACGCGGTTCTGGGCATGTTGCCGCATAATTCCCGCGGCCGGCTCATGGCGCAAAAACTTCATATCTACGACGGCGACCAACACCCGCATGCCGCGCAAAAACCGGCAGCGATGGCCGTCCGCTAAGTTCGGGCAAGGAGGCTCCCCATCACCACCGAAGATAAATACCGGGCAACCGGCCGTCGCAAAAACGCAGTGGCGCGCGTCATTCTACAGCCGGGAACCGGCAAGCGTGTCATCAACAACCGCACTTTCAGCGAATACTTCCGCAACGAAATTCGGGAAATGATTGTCGAACAGCCCTTGAGCGTTGTCGGCGCGAACAAACAATGGGATGTTATTGTCTCGGCCGACGGCGGCGGCATTTCTGGCCAAGCCGGTGCGGTACGTCTCGCCATCGCCCGTGCGTTGTTGGCCTTCAAGGCCGACTACCGCCCGCTGCTGCGTGAACATGGGCTGTTAACCCGCGATTCCCGCGCCGTGGAACGGAAGAAATACGGAAAGGCCGGTGCGCGCCGGAGCTTCCAATATTCGAAGCGTTGAGCTTCGGAAAGGCGAATTTTCCTATGTCCATACCCGATCTCCAACAAATGCTCGATGCCGGGGTGCATTTCGGCCATCTCACCAAGCGGTGGAATCCGAAAATGCGTCGCTACATCCTGGCCGAGCGCAACGGCATCTATGTGCTCGATTTGAACAAGACCCAGGCCTGCCTGCAGCGCGCCGTCGAGGCGGTGCGGCGTATTCGACAGCAAGGCCGTTCGGTGCTCTTCGTCGGCACCAAGAAAACCGTCAAAGACTGCATCAAAGAAGAAGCTCTGCGCTGCAACATGTACCATGTCACCGAACGCTGGTTGGGCGGCATGCTCACCAATTTCACCACGGTGCGCCGCTCCATCAAACGCCTGGAAGAAATTGAAAAAATGGAAGCCGACGGCGTGTTCAAAGAGCTGAACAAGAAAGAAGTGCTCACCCTCAACAAAGAGCGCGGCAAACTCGAAGGCATTTTCAGCGGCATCCGCAATATGAAAACCCTGCCCAGCGCCTTGTTCATTTGCGACACCGAGCATGAGCATATCGCGGTGCATGAAGCCAACCGCCTGCGCATTCCCGTCATCGGCATCGTCGATACCAATTCCAATCCCGATCAGGCGGCTTTCCCCATTCCCGGCAACGACGACGCCTTGAAATCGGTGAGCCTCATCACGCGCACCATTTCCGACGCCATTCTGGGCGCGCCGTCGTCCCTCGAGGAACAGCAAAAAGCCGAATCCTCCGCGCCCGTCGCGGTGCCGGCGGTGGAAAGCGCGGACTGATGGCCGAGGTCAGCGCGCAAGCGGTGCAGCAACTCCGCGAAAAAACCGGGCTTGGCCTGATGCAATGCAAAAAGGCCCTAGCCGAAACCGAGGGCGATTTTGACAAGGCCATCGAGTATCTGCGCAAACAGGGCGCGGCGGTGGCGGCCAAGCGGGTGGGACGCGAAACCAAAGAAGGCAAGGTTATCTTCGCCACGACCGGCTCGCAAACCGCGGTGCTGGAGCTCAATTGCGAAACCGATTTCGTCGCTTCTTCCGATGAGTTCGGCCACTTTGCCGAAAAAGCCGCCACGGCCATTGCGGCAGCGGCTCCGGCCGATGTTGCAGCGGCCCTGGCCCTGCCGGTGGACGGCACAACCTTGGGAGCGCTGCTCACCGCGGTGATCGCCAAGATCGGCGAGAACATCACCTTGCGCCGCTTCGCCCTCGAAAAGGTCGGGGCCGGCGAACACCTGGAAACCTATTCCCACATGGGCGGTAAAATCGGCGCCTTGGTCAAAGTCGGCTTCAAAGGCGAACCGCGCGATGCGGCCGGCCTGGCCACCTTGGTCAAAGACCTGGCGATGCAGGTCGCCGCTTCGGCGCCCCTCGCCATCACGTCGACCGACATCTCTTCAGCCCTGGTTGAGAAAGAACGCGAAATCGCCCGGGAATTGACCCTCAAAGAAGGCAAAACCGGTGAAATGCTCGAGCGCATCGTCGAGGGCAAGGTGAGCAAATTCTTCAAGGAGAATTGCCTGTTGCAGCAGGTGTTCATCAAGGACAACAAGACCACCATCGACAAGCTCGTGACCGGCGCCGCCAAAAGTCTGGGGCTGGATAATCTCGTTATTCTCGCTTTTCACCGACTGCAATTGGGTCAATAGGGCCCATGTCGGCGCGCTACCGGCGTATCCTCCTCAAACTCAGCGGCGAGGCATTCGCCGGCAACACCGAATTCGGGCTTGACCCCGCCACCTTTACCCGCCTGGCCGGGGAAATCCTGCAAGTGCATCAAACCGGCGTGCAGGTGGGCATGGTGATCGGCGGCGGCAACATCATCCGCGGCGCAACGCTCAGCGAATGCGGCGTCGATCGGGTCACGGCCGATCAAATGGGTATGCTGGCCACGGTAATCAATTGCCTGTGCATGCAGGATGCCCTGGAAAAACTGGGCGCCTTCACCCGGGTCATGAGCGCCATCCGCATGAGCGCCGTGGCCGAACTGTTCATCCGCCGCCGGGCCATCCGCCATCTGGAAAAAGGCCGCATCGTACTCTTCGCCGCGGGCACGGGCAATCCTTATTTCACCACCGACAGCGCCGCCACCTTGCGCGCCATCGAAACCGACTGCGACATTCTCATGAAAGCCACCAATGTCGACGGCGTCTATGACAAAGATCCCAAACAGCATCGCGACGCCCAACGTTTCGATCAATTGAGCTACACCGAGGTGATCAACCGCCAACTCAAAGTGATGGACACCTCGGCCATCGCGTTGTGCCGGGAAAACAACATGCCCATCATGGTGTTCGACTTGAACGTGTCCGGCAACCTGGTGCGCGCGGCCCAGGGCGAACGCATCGGCACCCTGGTCACCCGCGGAGACGCCCATGCTTGACGTCAAATCGCTCGAAGCCCGCATGCAGAAGTCGGTGGAGACGCTGCGCAAAGACTTGGCGCGCATCCGCACCGGCATCGCTACCCCGGCCATGCTCGACAACGTCTTCGTCGACTATTACGGCACGCGTACCCCGTTGCCCCAGGTCGCCGCCATCACGGTTCCCGAACCGCGTTCTCTCGCGGTGAAACCCTGGGAAAAGGGCCTGCTCGCCGCCCTCGAGAAAGCCATTCTCGCCAGCGATCTCGGCATCACGCCGCTCAACGACGGCATCTATATCCGCCTGACGCTGCCCGTGCTCACCACCGATCGCCGCCAGGAACTGGCCAAGCAGTCGCGCAAGATCGGCGAAGAGGCCAAGGTGGCCGTGCGCAACATCCGCCGCGATGAAAACGAACATTTGAAGAAGTCGGCCAAAGATTCCCATCTATCCGAAGACGAATTGAAGCACGAACTCGATCTGGTACAGCACCTCACCGACAAGTACGCGGCCCTGGTCGATCAAATCGTGGCCGACAAGGAAAAAGACATTATGACGGTTTGAGGCGCTTTCGGCGTCGCCGCCGGCGCCCCCTCTCGAAATTATGCGCGCGCCCCCGCAACATATCGCCATCATCATGGACGGCAACGGCCGCTGGGCGCGGCAGCGTCTACAGCCGCGCATTTTAGGACACAAAGCCGGCACGCGCGCCACCAAGCGCGTGGTCGAAGCCTGCGGTGAACTGGGCGTCAAGTTCCTCACCATTTACGTGTTTTCTTCGGAGAACTGGGCACGGCCCATTCTCGAAGTCGATGCGTTGATGAACCTGCTGGTGGAAATGATCCATCAGGAGATCGAGGATCTCCAGCGCAACAACGTGCGCCTGGTGGCCTTGGGCAACCGGGATCGCCTGCCGGATAAGACGCGGCGGGAATTGGAATGGGGCATCGAACGAACCCGCGCCAACACCGGCTTGCAATTGAACCTCGCCGTTTCGTACGGCGGCCGCGAAGAGATCGTGTCGGCCTGCCGGCGCTTGGCGCAACAGGCCGTCGACGGAAGCTTGCAGCCGGCCCAAATCGACGAGGCGGCCTTCTCGCGTCAGCTCTATCTTCCCGACGTCCCCGATCCCGAATTGCTGATCCGCACCGGCGGCGACCTGCGCATTTCGAATTTCCTGTTGTGGCAAGCGGCCTATACCGAGATTTACGTGACCCAAACCCTGTGGCCCGATTTCGGCAAGGCGGATCTGGTCCAGGCCATCGAAGACTACCAGCGGCGCCAGCGCCGCTTCGGCAAGGTACAGGAAACCTGATTGTGTTTTGGCTGCGCATGCTTTCGGCGGCGGTGTTGCTGGCCGTCGGCTTTTCGGCCTTGCTGTTCGATCTGCGCAGCCGTTGGGCCATCATCGCCTGTGTGCTCGTGCCCGGGGCCTGGGAATTAGCGCGTTTGGTGGATCGCAAATTCGACGCGCCGCCCCTGGCCTGGGTGGCGGGGGTATGCGTGTTGGGATTCTGCCTTCCCTATTTTCCCGGCGTAACGCTTTCCACGCCGTGGCTTTGGGCCATGGCCTTAAGCGCACTCACGCTCTACATTCTTCTCGGATTCCGCTATCTGCCCATCGCGGTCATGGCGCCGTGGATTCTCATGAACGGTTTTGTGTGCGCCTATCTGGGACTGTGGTCCGCGCGGCTGTTCGAACTGACGCGGCCGCAGCTCGGCTGGAGCGGGATCGGACCGCTGGCGTTCACCATTCTGTGCATCGCCACGGCCGACACGGCCGCCTATGCCGCCGGACGGCTCTTGGGAAAACACAAGCTCTGCCCCACCATCAGCGGCAAAAAAACCGTGGAGGGTGCGGCCGGCGGCCTCTTGGCCACCGTGCTCGTGGCCTGGCTGCTCGCCCACCCCCTGATCGGCTTCGGCGGCGCCAAGGCCTGTTTGCTGGGCGGGGTGTTGGCCGCCGTCTCGGTGATCGGCGATCTCTTCATCTCCGGGATCAAACGCTATGCCGGCGCCAAGGACACCTCGCATCTCATTCCCGGGCATGGCGGCATCATGGATCGCTTCGACGCTTTGACCTTTGCCGCCCCCATCGCCTGGTTTTTAATCCGCTGGCTGGCCGCGGCGTGAGCCGGTCGCGAACCCACCCAAGCTATATTCCCAGCATGCCGCCCCAAAAAATCGCCCTGCTCGGCGCCACCGGATCGGTGGGAACTTCGGCCTTGAAAGTCGTGCGGCGGTATCCCGATCGTTTTCAAATCGTGGGCATGGCCGCGGGCCGGCAATGGCAGAAGCTGCTGCCGCTGCTGGAAGAATTCCAAACCGCCGACGCTGTGCTCTATGACCCCGACGCCGCCGAAGCCTTGTCCCGCCGCTTTCACGGCCGGGTGCGCAGCGGCATGGAAGGCCTATTGGATTTGGTATCCCGACCGGGCGTGGATTACGTGCTCAACGGCCTGGTGGGCGCCATCGGCTGCCGCCCCACTCTGGAAGCCATTCAACACGACAAGCAGGTGGGATTGGCCAACAAAGAAACCATGGTCATGGCCGGGCCCGTGATCAACGCCGCGCTGCGCGCGCACCCGCGCAGCCGCATCCTGCCCATCGATTCGGAGCATTCGGCCATCTTCCAATGCCTGTCTTCGCGCCCCGTGGCCGAAGTGGAGCGCATTGAGCTCACGGCTTCGGGCGGGCCCTTTCGCGATTGGCCGCGCGAGCGCTTCGACGACATCACCAAGGCCGAGGCTTTAAAACATCCGACCTGGGTGATGGGCGAAAAAATCACCATCGATTCCGCGACCTTGATGAACAAGGGGCTCGAAGTCATCGAGGCGCATTTTCTCTTCGGCGTCGACTTCGACCGCATCCGCGTGGTAGTGCACCCGCGTTCCCTGGTGCATTCCTTGGTGCAATTCCGCGACGGATCGCTGATGGCGCAATTGGGATGCGCCGACATGCAGGTGCCGATTCAATACGCCCTCAGCTATCCCGAACGTTTGCCCCTCGACGTGCCGCGTCTCAACCTGGCCGAAATCGGCCGGCTCGAATTCTTCACCCCTGACACCGCCAAGTTTCCCTGCCTGCGGCTGGCCTACGAAGCCGGCAAGCAAGGCGGGGCGGCCAGCGCGGTGCTCAACGCGGCCAACGAAGTCGCGGTGGCGCTGTTTCTGGAAGACCAAATTCCGTTTACCACCATTCCCAAAATCCTGGAAGCCGTCTTGGAAGATTCCACCCACGGACCGTTGGAATCGCTCGATCAGGCCCTGGCGGCCGATGCCTGGGCGCGCCAACAGGCCCGAGATGTTGCCGATCAGTTGGTCGGAACTTGATATACTAGGTCCTGCGCATGAACCACCTCACCGGTTATTGGTCTTTGCTGTACCAGCTTCCCGTGGGCCTGCTGGGCCTGAGCCTCATGGTATTCGTCCACGAGTTCGGCCATTTCAGCGCGGCCAAATGGTGCGGCGTGCGCGTGCACACCTTCTCCATCGGCTTCGGCAAGAAGCTTGTGCGCCTGAAACGCGGCGACACGGAATATTGCCTTTCCGCCATTCCTTTCGGCGGCTATGTGGCCATGGCCGGCGAAAGTCCCGACGAAGGCGGCTACGGCAACACCGACGAGTTCCGCATGCAACCCGTTCCCCTGCGCCTGCTCATCGCGGTGGCCGGGCCCGCGGCCAATCTCCTCTTCGCGGTGCTGATTCTCTTCGTGCTGTATCTGTCGGGCGTGCAAGAGCCCAAGTACGCCATGATCGTGGGCGAAGTCGTCAAGGGATCGGCCGCGGAACAGGCCGGTGTGCGGCCGGGCGACGAAATTCTCGCCTTTGACGGCAAAGCCGTGCATGACTGGGAGACGTTCGTGCAGGATGCGGCCATGCAGGGCGGCCGCTCCGAACCCCTGCTGCTGCGCCGCGGCGGACAAGACACCACGTTGAGCCTGACCCCGAAAATGGATCCGCGCTTCGGCGTCGCCCTCACCGGGATTCTGGGCGAGTGGGAAGTGCAAGTGCATAAGGTCATGCCGAATATGCCCGCCGGCGCCAACGGCATGCGGGAGGGCGACATCATCGAAAGCGTCGACGGCGAGAAAGTTCCCTCTTCCTCGGCCCTAGTCGACATGGTCAACGGATCGAAGGGGCGCCCGTTGCATTTCGAATTGCGCCGCGGCGCGAAGGAATTGGCCCTGGTGTTCGCCCCGGCTCTCAACGCCGACTCGCACCGGTATTTGATCGGCATTTATCCGGCCAACATCATTCCCACCCATCTCGTCAAACGCGGCGTGATCGCCAGCGCCCGCGCCAGCTTCGTCAAAACCTGGGAGAATGCGACCTTGGTGTTTCGCACCTTCGCGGGCCTGCTCACGGGCCAGGTCAAGCTCAAGGCTTTGTCGGGCCCCATCGGCATCGTGCAGATGATTGCCGGCAGCCTGCGCCAAAGCCTGCAAACCTTTTTCGAATTCATGTCTCTGCTCAACACCAATTTGGGCGTGCTCAACCTGCTGCCGCTGGCCATCACCGACGGCGGCCTGATTTTGCTGTTGCTCATCGAGGCTGTGCGCCGCAAACCCCTGAGCCTGCGCACGCAGGGGCTGATCAACCGCCTGGGACTCAGCTTCTTCGTGGCCTTGTTTCTATTCGTCACCTTCCACGACATTCTGCGCATTCCCTGGCTGTTGGATTGAGGCGAAGTTTTGTCGACCCCGGCCGGGGCCGACACATTTGCGTTTAAGTTTTTCGGCATGAAAGTTCTGATCATCGGCAGCGGAGGCCGCGAACACGCACTCGGCCTCAAGTTCGCCCAATCCCGACTGCATCCCATCTTGGTATTCGCGCCCGGCAATCCCGGCATGGCCGAGCTGGGCGCGTGCCATACGGTGGCGGCCGACGACATTTCCGGACTGCTGGCCCTGGCCAAGGCCGAAAGCGTCGATCTCACTGTGGTGGGTCCCGAAACGCCCCTGGTGCTCGGATTGGCCGACGCCTTCCGGACGCAAGGGTTGGCGGTATTCGGTCCCACGGCCGCAGCCGCCCGCCTCGAAGGCTCCAAGGCTTTCGCCAAGGATTTCATGGCGCGCCACGGCATTCCCACCGCGGCCTTTCGCACCTTTCACGTCTTGCCGCCGGCCCTCGCCTATTTGGAGCAAACCGGAGCGCCCGTGGTGGTCAAAGCCAGCGGCCTATGCGCCGGCAAAGGCGCCGTGGTCTGTCCGACGCGGGAGGAAGCGCAGCGGACCGTGATGGCCATGCTGGGTCCCGAAGCCGAATTCGGCGAGGCCGGCCGCGAAATCGTGATCGAGGAATTTATGCAGGGTGAAGAGGCGTCGGTGTTCGCGGTCTGCGACGGAAAGAACTACGCCCTCCTGCCTACGGCGCAAGATCATAAACGCGCTTTTGATCACGACCAAGGCCCGAATACCGGCGGCATGGGTGCGTATTCCCCGGCGCGCGTTTTGACGCCGGAGCTGTTGCAGCGCGTGGGACGCGAAATCATCACGCCAACGCTCGACGCCATGCGAGCCGCGGGCCACCCCTATCAAGGCGTTTTGTACATAGGCCTGATGTTGACTCCCGGCGGACCCAAGGTGGTGGAGTTCAATTGCCGCCTCGGCGATCCTGAAACGCAATGCGTGCTGCCGATTTATCCCGGCGATCTTCTGGAGCTTTTCCGCTCGGCCGCGCTGGGTGAACTCGACCGTCGGGAACCGCCGCCGACCAGGCGTTCCGCCGCGGTGGTGGTCCTGGCCTCGGGCGGATATCCCGGATCGTTTCGTACCGGCCTTCCCATCGCCGGATTGGAGCAAGCACAAGCCCAAGGTGCCCGGGTGCTGCACGCCGGGACGCGCCGGCAAGACGGCGCGCTGGTAACGTCCGGCGGACGGGTCTTGGGCGTGGTGGGCGAATCCGATTCCCTGGCCGGAGCTTTGCAGACCGCTTATGTCGGCGCGGCGCAAATCCATTTCGACGGAATGCATTATCGTCGCGATATCGGACAGCGCGGCTTGAAGGCCGCCTAATCCACATGGCCTGGTTGCTGGGCTTGCTTTTCGCCTGGGCACAGGGTGCAAATCCGGTCGGCCTTCCCGCCGATACCGCCAGTCTGCGCAATTTGCACCAGAAGGTCCTGCAAGCGCCCGAACGGCTGACGTTCGACATCATCTGGGGCGGGTGGAGTTACAGTTGGGTGCATGCCGGCCAGGCGACGTTGGAATTGTTACCCACCCCCGATGACAAGGTTTGGGAAATCCGCAGTCGCGCTTGGTGTAACGGTCTTTTTCAATCCCTGTATCCGGTACAGGACACCGTCGTTTCATTTGTGGATGCCGCCGGAATTTATCCGCTTCGATTCGAAAAAAATTTGCATGAAGGCTCTTACCACAAGCATATCCTCACAGTTTTTGATCAAAAGCAACACTTTCTGGCCACGGAGGATACCACCTTCTCCATCGCCCCCTTCACCCAAGACGTCCTTTCTGCGTTTTATTTCATCCGCACACAAACCTTGGAGGTCGGCAAGAGCTTCGAGTTATCCGCGGTATCCGGCAAAAAGAACTACAAATTGCGGGTTTTATGCCATGACAGCGAAACCGTGACCGTGCCCGCCGGTACCTTCGCTTGTTTTCAGGTCGAACCCCTGCTGCAAGAAGACGGGTTGTTCAAGGCCAAAGGCAAGCTTTGGATTTGGATCACCCAGGATGCACGCCATCTGCCGGTGAAAATGCAAAGCCATATTCCCGTGGGATCGATCAAAGCGGAATTGACGCGGATTCAGGATACTGTAACTAATTGAAATTCAACGTGTTATTGAAATAGCAGGCCTCCCGATCGACCGAGGTTGGCGAAGCAGCTTCCCCGGTTGACCCCAACCGCCGGCATTCGCCTGTAACGGAAACAGGGTTGAAAAGCATACACCGTCAACCAAGGTTGATACTCCGAATTGCTGCCTTGCAAGTCGATAAAATCTCGTGGTCAAAACCCCGCCAAGCCCATATCTTGATCACAAAAGGTTTCGGTACAGTTGGGGAACGGATCTATATTCTTATAAAGTTTTATTCGTCTTCTTTAATCTTCAACCAAGGAGATCCTGGTGATGAATGCGCAAATGGATGATACGATGGATGATGACCTGAGCCAAACCCTCGCCAATGACAACGGCGATATGGCCCCCGCCGAAGAAGAAAAAGAGCCGGAAGCGCCTTGGGCCGACGAGCCGATGGTGACCGCGGCCATGCCCGTTCAGAACCCGAAGAAAAAGCAAGCGGCGAAGAAAAAGGCCGCCCCAAGAACTCCCAAGAAAGCGGCTAAAAAAGTTGTGAAGAAAAATACGAAGCCGGCCGCGAAGAAAAGCATAAAGAAAAGCGCAAAGAAGAGCGCAAAGAAGAGCGCAAAAAAAAGCGCAAAGAAGGCCACGAAAAAATCCGCCAAGAAGGCTGCAAAACAGAGCAAGAAAAAAGCCGCGAAGAAAAAGAAGCGGTAAGTTCCCCTTGCTTGTTGCAAGGGGTTGAAGAAGCCGGGGGTAAAGCGCAGAAGCGTTCTCCTTCGCTTCGCGAAGGTGGATTTTGCGCAGCGTTATTTCACCCCCGCTTCCGTCCCGCAAATTCAGGCGCGGGACTACTATTCTTTTCGGATGTGCCGACCCTGCGTGCCAAAGGCGTACGGCGGATCAATCCAAGGTTGCGCCAACCTACTGCGAAATGTGAAGATGGGAGAGATTCCATGATTCTGGAAAAAATCAACGCCGATCTCATCGCGACCATGAAAGATCGCGAGCCCGCCCGCAAAGAGGCGAATCAGATCAAGATTTTGACCTTGCGCACCCTGCTGTCCGAAGTCAAAACCTTTCAAGTCAACCACCGCCGCGATCCTCTGGACGAGGAAGTGGCGGCCATCTTGCACAAGGGAATCAAGCAAATCAAAGAGACCCTGGAAAAGGCCCAAGGACAAAACCAGGCCGGTGTAGTACGCGCGGACATCGTGGCCCAAGAATCCGCCAAATTGAATCTTTATCAAGGATATTTGCCGGCGCAAATGGAGCGAATGGAAATCGAAGCGCTGGTGCGTGCGGCCATCACCGAGGTGAAGGCCCAATCGATCAAAGATATGGGGGCGGTCATGGCCGTAGTACGCCCCAAAACCCAGGGGCGCGCCGACGGAAAATTGGTCAGCGATATCGTGCGCGCTTCGCTGGCGGTTTAATTCTCGGCATTTTCTTCGGCCGGGAAATAAAATGGAGCGCATGCCCGAACTCACTTGTTTTTGTTTTCGCGTCGAAAAGCAACGCATCGTCCAGGCCATCGAAGCAGGTTGCCGCAGCCTGGATGAAATCCGGGAGCGCCTTGGCGCCACCGGCGGATGCGGCGGATGCATTCCCGACGTCGAAGCCTTGCTCGAATTCTACGCCCGCCTGCCGGCGCAATCCGTCGCGTCACAAGCCTGAACCCGCTTCGGGTTCGACCCACAAAACGGCGGCCCGGCCGCGCAGACGCGTAAACACCAAGGTGGCCGAGGCCGGGCCGCGCGGTTGCAAACGCCGGCGCCAGGCTTCGGGGTCTATGTCGATCCCCCGTTTTTTGATCTCGAGAATGCCGACGTCGTGCTTTCCCAGTTCGCGGCGCAACAAGGCCGCGTCGCAAGGCAGCACCCGCTTCAGGCGATAGCATTTCCACAGCGGAGACGGCGGACGCTGCGGCCCGCTGAGATAGGCCAGGCGGCCGTCGAGCTGCCACAGGCCTTCGCGTTGCGCCAGCACGCCGAAGAGGTGGGCGCGCACCACGCATTTCACCGGTTCGTACAAATAGTCGCCGGGATCTTCGACACGGCCGAAACTGGTTTCGAGATCGGCCGACGCAGCCTCCACCACGGCCTGGGCGGGGAGTTCGACCGCCCGGATGCTTCCGGCCCGACCGAAGTCTCCGGTGCGCACCGTGAGTTCGAGGCAGGAGTCGCGCCATCCCAGATATTCGCACTCGTATTCGAGCAATTCGGCCGGAACCCGGGCGCCGGGCCCGAGCTTCACCACCGCATTCCGGAACCTTGCCACCAGAGACAAGACCGCCTCCCAACCCGGTTCGGGGTCGGCATCGTAATGCCGAACTCCATGGGCCAAAGCCCGCCGGGCCGGATCGAGCAGAATGCCCTCGACGCGGGCCTGAAAACGGGCGGCATCGGCCCGCACCGCCATGGCAGGACGAAATAGTCCGACATTGTGGCGGTAAGCCCGCAGGATTTCCCCGTGCAGATCGACCCCCAGCAACGGAATTGCGGCCGGCACATGCAGCGAATCGCCTCCCAGCCCGCAACACAAGTCGGCCAAGGGCCCGACGCCGGCCGGTAAACGCCCGGCTTTGTACCGCGCCAAGGGCTCGGGCGTCATTTGCTGCAAGCCCAGCGGCGTAAACAGCATGCGGTCGGCGTCGCGATGTTTGGCGCGCGCTCGCAAACGCAGAGCGCGTTGTTCCAGCACCGCCGTCCGCCAGAACGCCGGCTGATTTCTCAGCCAGGGCGCCGCAGCCAACTGCAAATCGTCGGCTTCCGCCTCCAGCGCGCGGCGCAACAAGGCTGCGCCCGGTTCGGAGTTCAGGAAGGCCAGCTTGGAAAGCGAGGAAAAATTCACGTGCTCAGCACCTGGCGGTTGGCGGCACCAACCACAGCTTCGGAATTTGGCCCAAAAAGTCAAGCTCCACGAGATCCTCCCGGCCGCCCAACTGACTGCGCGGTAAAATAGGATGGAGGGCCGGTTCCGGCGGTCGAAATAAGGTGAGGTCAGCGCGTTGCCCATAATAACTTCGATTCCGAACCAAATCCGGACGGGGTAATCTACACGTTACCCGGATGGCGCTCCGGATTGCAGTCGTCTTTTCCCGCGTGCGGTTCGCATGGCGACCCGATGGCAAAATCCGCGCGGCCTGCCGCGATCCGCCTGCCGGCGCCCTCCCCGACTTCGACCGCAACCCGTTGTGGCATCGGGAGTTCGCGCGCCGGCACCTGCAAACACCTTTCCCGCCCCCGCGGAAAGGCCTTGGCTGTTGGGTCGGCGACCACTTGACACGGGTCTTTGCAGGCAATAGACTTAACTCAAGAAGCCTGCACGCGAAGCCGCTGTCACAGCCTTGCGAAGGATTCTCGGGAGGTACCGCATGAAGCCGCTCTACGTCAAATGTCCCCAATGCAAAGAGGTCAGCGAACTCTTCTTGGGCTCTGAGGCGTATATGATTGTGCTGAATTGTCCCTCCTGCAACGTCGCCTTGATGTATTACTACGGCAAGACCTTCGAAATCGACGAGAGCGAGATGGAGAAAATCCAGGGTAACCTGCAAATGACGACGGTGCAGGGCATCCTCAAAAGCATCAATGCCCGGGAGCAAGGCAAGCAGGCCGTAGCCGCGGCGCCGGCATCCAGCAGCCATCCTTCGCATAAGGTCGGCGTTCCCGTGCGCGAGAACGCCTTTGCGCAGGACGACATCACCAATTTGAAAATAGAATTGGCGCTGATCAAAGACGTGAGCGATTTCGTCAACAGCATTTGAATCCGGCGAACCTTCGCCCATCTTCCTTTCCCTTATTTTTCACGCTCTTTTCCCTGCGCCTCGACCCGGTGGCAGGCGATTCTCGCGCCGCCGGCCAAGGTTCGTAAGGCCGGCATTGCGGTTTCGCAGTCGGCGTGGCGCTCGCGCAAATACAACGGGCAGCGGTTGCGAAAGGGACAGCCTTGCTCCAGGCGTACCGGCTCAACGTCGGGATATTCGGCGCAAACGGATCGCAGCGTGGCATTTCCCGCGGAAGGGACCGAAGCCAACAGCAGGCGGGTGTAGGGATGGCGGGCGCGTTCCACGGTGAAATCCCCCACCGGCGCTTCTTCGATCAAATGCCCCATATACAGCACGCCGATGCGGTGGGCCAAGAGTTTGACCAGTTCCAAGTTGTGGGAAATGAAGAGATAGGTGAGGCCGAGCCGGTTCTGAAAGTCGCGCAGCAGGCCCATGATTTGCGATTGGATGGCCAGGTCGAGGCTGGAAACCGGCTCGTCGCATACCAGCACCTGCGGCCGGGAGATGAGCGCGCGCGCGATGGTGACGCGCTGCTTCTCGCCCGAGCTCAGGTTGCCGGGAAAGCGATCAGCATGCCCGGCGTCGAGGCGCACCTGTTCCAACACTTCGGCGATGCGGCGGCGGACTTCCGTCCGCGATAAACCTTTTTCGCGCTCCAGGCCTTCGGCCAAAATGGCCGACACGGTCATGCCGCCGTTCAGCACGGCTTCGGGGTGCTGGAACAGCATGCGGATTTCGCGGCGCAGCGCGCGCAGCCGCTCCTTGCCGGCGCGGAGCAAATCTTCGCCGCGGTAGAAGATTTCGCCCTCGTCCGTGGCTTGCAAGACCAGGAGCGCAAGCGCCAAGGTGGATTTGCCCGATCCGCTTTCGCCCACCAAGGCGTAGGTACGGCCGGCTGCGAGCGTAAGCGAAACGCGATCCAATCCCCAAAACTCTTTGCGGCCCTGATGAAACCGCTTGCGCACGCCGCGCAATTCCGCCAGCGTCCCTGCCGCGGAAACTGCGGCCGCAGGCCCGGTCGGCGCGGCGGCGGGCGCGTTCCGCCGGCTTTTCGACTGCTCGGGAAAGTGGCAGCGCGCCCAGGTGTGCGCCACCGCGAATCCGGACACAGCGCCTTGCAACCCGGGCTTGTCGGTCTCGCAACGTCTCTGCTCTTCGGCGTTCAGGCGGCCATACCCGCCGCATTGCGATCGATAGGCGCACCCGGGTCCGTGTTCCGGATCGCGCGGCGGCGGACTCTGGGGTTCGCCGAAACGCAAAAACGCCTCGACCAGAGAACCGGTATAGGGATGGCGAAAGCGGTGCAGCACCTCGTCGGTGGCGCCGCATTCGACCACGGCGCCGCGGTGCATCACGTACACGCGGCTGCATACCTCTTGAATCACCCCGATGTCATGCGAGATGAGCAAAATGGAAAGGCCGTATTGCTCGCGCAGACGCCGGAACAATTCCAACAGTTTGGCCTGGGTGGTCACGTCGAGGGCCGTCGAAGGTTCGTCGGCGATGAGCAGCTTGGGCCGCACGCACAGGGCCATGGCGATCATCACCCGCTGGGCCATGCCGCCGCTGATTTCATGCGGATACAAATCCAGCAGGGATTCGGCATCGACCAGTCCCACCTCGCGCAGCATGTCGGCCGCCCGCTCGCGCCACGCCGCTCCCACGCCTTCGGCGCGGCGGTGCATGGCTTCGTGCAGATGTTCGCCCACCCGGAAATACGGGTCGAGCGCGGCGCGCGGCTCCTGAAAAATCATGGCGGCTTCGCGGCCGCGCAGGTCTTGCAGCAACTGCCGCTGCGCGCGCTCAAAGGCGCCGGCGCGCTTGCGGATCGCGCCCGCCTTTTCGCGCGCGTATTCGCCGCACGGCGGCAGCAACGGTTTGCCGTCGAGAAAGGCTTCGCCGCGCCAGACGCCCGGAGCGCCGTGCAGCAATCCCAAGAGGCCGGTGGCCAAGGTGGTTTTACCGCTGCCCGACTGGCCGATGAGACCCACGATTTCGCCGGTTCCCACCTGCAGCGAGACGCGGTTCACGGCGTGCAGATAGGCGCCGGCCGATCCAAAGGCGATGGAGAGGTCGCGCACGTCGAGCAGGGGACGATCAGCCGCGTTCACGAAACTCCTGCCGGGCGTTCAGACCGTCGCCCAAATAGAAAAACCCCAGGATGGCCAGAATGATGGCCACGGCCGGGAAAAAAGTGATCCAATACTGGCCGCTGAAAAAGGTGAGGCGGCTGCCCTCGATGATGTTGCCCCAGGAAACCGCGGGCGGTTTGGTTCCGAATTGCAGATAGCTCAGCGTGGTTTCGGTGAGGATGGACTCGGCCATGATGAGCGAGAACTGAATGAAGAACACGGCGCGGTTCTGATACCAGAACAAATGCCGCGTCAGAATGCGAAAGTCTCCCAGCCCGCCTTCTTTGGCGGCGAGAACAAATCCCGTGCGCGCCAGCATACGCACGCGCGTGGCGATGAGTTCCGAAACGCGCGGAATCAGGCAGGCTCCCAGCACGGCCATGGTGAGGTAAATGTTGGGTTCGAGGGCGCAAATCACCACCAGAATAAGCACCATGCGCGGCATGGAGAGCACCGTGCCGTTGAACAGTTGCACCGCGCGCCGCCAGCGCCCTTCGTAATACCCGGCCAGTAGGCCCAGGGGCACGCCCAATCCCAACGCCACCCCGCAGGCCACCAACCCCGGCAGAAAACAATTGCGGGCGCCCGCCACCAACAGCGCCACCATGTCGCGGCCGTTACGATCCGTGCCGAGTACATGCCGGCTGCCGCGCAGCGCCTCGGCCAGCGCGGTGAGACTCGACACGGGTTGGGGAGCGGCAACGCCGGCGATGGCGTTGAGCATGTCCTGGTTCTCGCCGCCCCGGGAAATGTCGGTTTCCCCCGACCCCCGGTAGCGCTGCAGCAATAGTTGGCGGCCGGGATCGGTGGTCATCAACTTCATCAGCCAGGGCCAGGCGGGCGGCGCCAACTGGTGCTCCAGATCCAAATCATCGGGGCCGTAATGCACCCATTTCGGCCCCAGCGCCGCGCCGGCGGCCAACAGAAACACCAAGCTCCCGCCCGCCAGGATACGGTAACTCCCCGGTTGACGCCGCCAGGCCGCGAATCCCATGCTCATCGCCTCAGGCGCGGATCGATCCACGCCGCCAGCACATCGTTTAAAAGCAGCAACGAACGCACCATCACGGCCATCACCAAGGTGATGCCCAGAATCACGGAGAAGTCGCGCTTGAGCGTGGCCTCCCACGACAGCCAGCCCAAACCATGGAAATTGAAAATGCGCTCCACCACCACCAGGCCGCCGAGTAGCACCGCGATATTGGTCACGGCAATGTTGAAAATAGGCAGGACCATGGAGCGCAGGAAATGCGGCCACAGGCGAACGCCCCGCGCCCGGGCCGCGCGAATGAACATGGCGCCGTTGATGTTCTGTACTTCGAGCGAAATGAAGCGCACGAACTCGCCATAGGATCCGTTGCCCAAGGCCAGCACCAGAATGGGCAACCCGTAATACGCGGCCCAGGGCCAGAAGTGAAAAGGGCCTTGGGGCGGAGCGGTGATGTAGACGTGAAAGGCGTTGAAGGCCACGGCCAGCACGATGTAGCCCAACACGAAGGCCGGGACCGACGACAGGGTGTACACCACCAGGCTGAGCCCTTTGCCCATCGGCGCCTCGGGATGCAGGCCGCGGTAGACGCCTACGGGCAGGGCCAGGAGCAAAGACATGAACAGCGAGCCGAAGGTGAGCAGCAAAGTAGGCGGAGCGTAACTGCGCAACAGCGATGCCACCGGCGTGCCATCGATCATGGAAATGCCGAAATCCAAATGCAAACAACCGGCGACCCAATGCAGGTATTGGATGGGCAAAGGCCGATCCAGATAGAGCAGGTGGGCGGTGTGCGGGGAAAGGTTGTGGATTTCGGCGATGTCCCCCGGCGTCAAATGCACGATGAAAAAAATCGCCAGCGACACCAGCGCCAGGGAGCCGATGAAAAAAAACAGGTGTTGGAGCAGAGGGCGGATCATTTCCGGCCCGCCGGCGCCGAAGCAACCGCGACCGGGCGCCCACCGGCGAAAGCCGTAAATTGGCGGGGCGGAATCACTGGCTGGATTTTAGAATTTTCTCCCCCATACCGTTTCCGCCTTCGGTGGGCCCCCCGCTTTCCAGGGCTTCATCTTTACCTTGGATTTCGCGGCTCATGCGCACGATGATGTTCTTGTTCGCCCCCTTCTTGGGCCGGTAGCCGCGGACGAAGCCGGTGTTACCGTCTTTGTCTTCGGCGATCAAGGTGTAATCGTTACTGGGAACGACATTGTCGGAAATTTCAAAATCGCCCTCTTTGCCGACGTGCACCGATTCGGTGCGCGGCGACGTGTACACCACGATGTCGCCGTTCTCCAGCTTGCTGCCATCGGGTTTCACCACGCGGCCGCTCAGGGTGGTCCCGCAGCCGGCCAGCAACGCAGCGGTGGCGAACACGGCTGCGAGAAGAGGAATGCGACGCGTGTTTGCCATGGGTTAATCCCTTTCGTCCTCGGGTATGAACCACTCGTTGATGAACGTGAAGAAGCGGTAGGGATGGATGACCGCCTTCTTGACCTTGTTGGCGATGGCGGCATTCTTTTCCAACGTCCACAGGAAGGTATAGGGGCAATCGTCGGCCAGAATCGCGTGCAACTGGTAATTGAGGCGGCGGCGCACTTCATGGTTGATCGAATTGGCGAACCGATCCAGAAGGCTGTCGACCTTGGGGTTGCTGTAAGAGATGAAGTTGTCGCCGTTGGGCGCGTTGTTCTTGGAGTAGAACAGCGAGGAGATGTCCGACGAGTTGTCGAACAACCATTCGGCGAAGGTGATGTCGAAGTCGTGCTGGCCTTTGACCTCCTCTTTCCACTTCTCGTATTCCCGGTGTTGGAGATCGACTTCGACGCCGATGGCTTTGAGGTAGCTCTGAAAGCGCAGACACACCGACAACCCGCCTTCATTGCCGCTGTAAATGGGAATCTTGAGTACGAATTTAAGCGGCATGCCGTGGTATTCGCGAATGTGGGTGGTGGGGTTCACGAACATGCCGAGCTTGTCGAGCATGGCGCGCGCCCGGACCGGATCATAGGGCCACGGCGCCACATCGGGGTTATAGCCCCACGAAGCCGGCGAGAACGGGCCGGAAATCACCTCCCCTTTGCCGAAGTAAATGTCCTCCAGCATTTTGTTGCGATCGAGGGCCAGGGTGAAGGCCTGCCGCACCTCTTTGATTTTCAGGATGGGGTTGGTGCAGTTGTAGGCGAAGAAGTCGAAAGCAAGGGAATTGTACGGGATGATCTGGAATTTTCCCGTATTGGCGATTTGGGAAATCTCGGCCGGCGGAACCTCGACCATGAGGTCGATGGCGTTGAGCAGCAGGCTTTGCACCAGCAGCGACATTTCCGGTTGGTACACCATTTTGATTTCGGAAATATTGGCGGGGGCTTCGTAGTGATCCTTGAAGACGTCGAGAACCACGTCATGGTTCTTGGTCTCATGATCGAATTTGTAATACCCGGTACCGATGGGATGTTTGCTGAAATCCGAAAACTTCGACAAGGCGGTTTTACCGTTGAACACATGCTCCGGAATGATCTTGAACAAAAAGCGGCGCTCGGGTTCGGCCACGCTGCGGTTGAAGTCGAAGCGGATGACGTAATCGCCCAGCACGGTCACGCTTTTGACCACGTCGAGCGCTTTGCGGCTTTCGGGCCGCACGTCCGACAGGGGGTTCATGATGCAGTCGTAGGTGAATTTCACGTCGTTGGCCGTGAAGGGCACCCCGTCGTGCCATTTCACGTCTTTGCGCAGGTAGAAGGTGATGCGCTGGTTGCCGTTGAATACGTTCCATTTTTCGGCCAGACGACCCTTCACCTCGCCGCGGTAATCGATATACACCAGCGATTCGAACATGAGCTCCGAGAGGCGCAGGGCCGTCTCGTTGTCGGAGGTGGTGATGGGATTGTAGGTGTCGGGCAGAATGGGCTCGGCATAGGTGAGCCGGCCGCCCTGGATTCCGGCCGCGAATAGGCCGGTGGCGCAGGCTAAAAGGGTCGCGGCCAACCGGGTCGCGCGTTCCCCCATATTTCGATGTGTGAAGAACTTCATGGGATCAGCTGCCTTCCCTTTCCTTGAGGATTCCAGGTTCGCGCATCGTCATCCTCCCTTGCGGATGATATGTTCCGGCTCATAGCCGCGCGGCAGGGCGGCGGAAATGCCCTGCATGGCGTAATGCATCTGGCGGCATGCGGGAAAATTCTTTTGCAGATGAAACAAGGTTTCCACAATTTCATCATAGCGCATCTTGCTCGTCAGAAAAATCGCGTAGGCATAGTCGCACATGTACTCGGGGTCGATTTGATCGATGCGGTTGCGGAACTCGATCTTATAGCCCTTGGCGAATTCCGGAAGCGAGGCCTCAACCTGGCCCGAGGCCATGAGCAATTGCGCGCGCGTGCGATGGAAAATCGAGCCGTCATTATCGCGCAATGCCCGCTCCGCCAGCCGCAAACCTTTGCCGAGATCCGTGGCCAGAAAGTAATAACCTTCGGCGGCGTCCCTGAGCTGCCAGGGATCCTGTGCGGCCCGGCCCAGGCTGTCGAGCAAGGCGAGCGCCGCATCGAGCTGGCCCGCTTTCCCCAGCGCCTGGGCGCGCACGACCCCGGTTTCCGGAGAGGGTTCGGCGTCTTTCAGAAAGTCCAGAGCTTCGCGATACTGCCCCAACAGCAGACAGGCTTCGGCCACGCCGCGATGGGTGTAAAACTTCTTGGCCAACTCCGGAAATTTTTTCTCCGCGTCCAGCAGGCGCATGCCGTCCCATTTGGACAGAGCGAGATAACCCTGTGCCAGCGTTTCCAAAAGCGACGGGTCGTAAAAATCGATCTGGGTGCTGAGCCCCGGGTCTTGCGACATTTCCGGTTTGTCGCAGTCTTGCAATACCGCCTGCAGCGCGGATTTGACTTCGTCGACTTGCGGCGTGGGCGAGCGGGACAAAATCGACAGGCGGCATCGGCGCGCCCGCGCCGATGTCGCTTTGAGTCCGGCCGGTATCGCGGAAGGGTCGGCGGCGGAAAGATCCAGGGCCTGCCATTGCGCCTCGTCGGATTTCGGCAGCGGTCCCGGCTTGTTCTCATGCTTTTCGTGGGCCCGAGCGAAAGCGAGAAACACTTCATCGCCGTCGGGGACCTTATGGCCGCCGCTGCGCTTGGCCTTTTCCAGAGAAGCAGCCGCTTGCGACCACTGCCCTTCGAGGTATTGCACCTGGCCCAGATAATAGAGGGAAAGCGGCGAAGCGGCGCCCGCCAGCACACCGTGGTAGTACTCATCTTGCAAGGCCAGCGAAAAGCGGTAGAAGTCGGCGTACATCGATCCCAGTTGATAATAGGACAGCGTCAGGCCCTTGAGGCTGCGAACACCTTTTTCATCCAAGGTGGCGTGTTGCACGTCGGGTTCCCACAGCGAAGCGGCTTCATCGTAGCGGTGCCGTCGAAACAAATCGACGGGATCAGGGGTGATCGCCCCCGCCAGAATCGGCAAACCCAGGAGGATTTTAATTTTTGAAAAGATCATATTTGCTGAGATCGAGCTTTTGCGCTCCCAAGCGCACGTCGGAACCGATCAGCACCGACGCATAAATTTGATAATTCACCCCGGACTCGCCGGCAAAAACGATGATGGGCTCATTGGGCAGGCAGTCGACGTCGCGATGAATGCTCGAATTCGTGGTGATGGTGGTGCGGTGGTAGTCGGGGTCATACAACCACTTTTCCAGGTTGACGATTTCGAGGGGGTTGAGGCGCGCCGATTCGCGCTTGGCGTACACGAGGGCGCGCGATCCCGGCAGCCACACCGGACCCGAATACGCGCTGGGGTACACGTTCTCGGCGATTTTCGGCGTCTTTCCATGCAGGTCGGCCACTTCGACCAGATGGCCCTGGGGATCGATTTTAAGCTGCATCACGCCGATGTCGACCACGCGGTCGTTCATGTCGTTGGAAATTTGATAGGCCACGAAATGCCCGTCGAACGACCAGGAGGGATGGCTTTTGTTGTTACTGATCTGGTTGTTGAAGATCTCGACCTTGCGATTGTTCTTGAAATCCATGAGGGCGATGGTGAACTGCCCGCGCTTCTTGTTGCCACTGGTGCGCATGGTGTAGGCCAAAAACCGGCCGTCGGGCGAAAAGGCCGGAAACATCTCTTCGCCGGCGGTGCTGGTGAGGCGCTCGAAATCGCTGCGGGGTTCGCGTTTCAAATCCTCACCGAAGAACTTGGTCACGTTGGGGATGAAATACAGATCGCCGTCTCCCGTGCGCGCCGACACGAACGCCAGGCCTTTGCCGTCGGGTGTCCAGCGCGGCGAGGCGTCGACTTCGGGATCGAAGGTGAGGCGGGTGTACTGATCGCTGCCGATGCAGCCCAGGTAAATATCGTGGTTGTTCACGCCGCCGGCGCTGACGAAGGCGAAATATTGCTTCCCGTCGTACAGCACCGGATCCCATTCCAACTCGTCTTCATATCCCTTGAAAATGCTCTGATCGCCTTCATCGTCCATGCTCAGGTCTTCAACCTTGTCGGAGATCTTGTGGGGAATGATTTGGGTGATGTTCTTGGTTTTGGCGTCGTACAGCCAAATCTGCCGGTTGTCGCGCACCTGCCGTACGAAGGCAATGTAGTTCTGCAGGTTGGGGCACATCTTGGGATGAAACAATTGTCCGCTGATCTTGGGGTTGTCGCTCGAAACCACCACCACGGTTTTGACGGCATCGGTGGCTTCCTGCGCGCCGGCGAGAGCCGCCGCCAACAGGATCACCCCCGCCCAAGGGACAACGAATACTGGTGCAATCCGCATTTGACGCATCCTCCTCCCGCCCACCTTACAGGGACATGCTCTTTAAATAGTCGTTGGCCTTCTGGTTTTCTTCGCGGTACTTGTCATCTTTCCCGTACCAGACGAGGTAGTCCTTCCAACGCAGAATCGCCTGATTCTTGTAGTACGTCTGACGATCCGGATCCTGGGCGTTGCGGTACATGCGCGTCCAGGCCAGAGCCCAAAAGTAACGCGTGCGCTGCATGACGTCGTCGAACATGGAAGGCTCGATGTAGGTCTGATCGCGCACTACGGCTTCGAAGGCATGATGCGCCTTGGCGTACTGCTTGAGCTCGACATAACAGATACCCAAATCCATGTTCACCACGGGGTAATACTTTTCGTAATCCAGAACCGTCAGAAAGGCGCTGACGGCGGCGCTGGTATGATCGGCGCGCATCTGCGCCACACCCCGCAAAAAGTTGCCGTGCACATATTCGTCGCGCACGGGATCACCGCGTTTCTTGGTGTCGGGCTTGGGCAACTGCGCAAATAACCGGCTGGCATTGGTCCAATCGCCCTGGTTGAATGCCGCCATGCCCTGGCGGTAAAGTTCGGACCCCGAATCCGACGGTGCTCCTGTGGCGGCAGCCTCCTTGGGCATGGTATTCATGGCCAGACGGCTTTCCGGGGAAAGCGGAGCCTGCTCCGGAGCGGGCAGATTTTCGGGCGCGAAGACTTTGGGAGCCGGAGTCGGCGTTTGTGTCGAAGCCGGAGTTGGAGTTGGCGCCGGGGTCGGCGTTGGCGGCGGCACCGGTACCGGGGTTGGGGTTGGGGTTGGGGTTGGAACCGGAGTCGGAGTCGGCGGCGATACCGGAGCCGGCGTAGGCGCCTCCGGCTCCTTTTTCACCGCCGGGGTTTCTTCAATGGGTTTTTCCGCCAGGATTTCGCGCGAATGATGCGTCGATCGAACATGCGCGGCATGCCGTTCCGGAGGCCTGCTTTCCCGGGTACCTTCGGCACGCGTCTTCGCGTGGTGCGGCTTGGCCTTCGGTTTTTCCGTCACTGGAGCCGGCGGGGGCGCGGCGCGCTCCACCTTCACCGAACTCGACTCGACGGGAGCGGGAGCCACGGCCGCGGATTCGGCCGCCGGTGCGGCCTGCCCCACGCTTTCGGCCGGAGCGCTTTCCGGTGGATTGCCCAGCGCCATTTTGATGCGTTCCGCCGTTTCGTTTTTCTGATGTTCGTGCACGGCCCAGATGGCGACTCCCGCCAACACCACGGCGATGATGATGAAAATGGAAATGACCTGGTTCTTCTTTTTTCTGCGGGCCGCGGCTTCGATATAAGTGAAGTTCGAATCGCTCATGGTGCTTCCTTGCATGCCGGGAGGGAAGGGAATATTCTCATAGTATTCATTTTATTGATTGGGATCACTGGGCGGACTCAAGGGAGCGGGAAATTGCACGGTATTGCTGGCGGGAGTTTTTTTCAAATTTTCCACCCATAGCACGGCGGCACCCCCGCCCAACCCCAGGAGGCCCAGGGAAATCCACAGGGCTTTGTGCGATGAACCGGTAGGCGCGACTTTGGCCACCGGAGCCGGCGCGGAAATTTTGTCTTTGGCAATCGCCTTAACGAAGAAATCGTGTTCGAAATCCAGCAACTTGTTGAAATCTTCGGAAGACTCGGGCGGAGTTTCCAGCACCACCGCCTTGTGTTCCACGTCATACATCGCCAGCCGGCAAAGGTAGTTCTTGCCGTCCCGGTAAATGCGGGAATAGATGAGTTCGGAGACGCCGAGCTTCTGGCCCAAACCGATCATGTTGTCCAGCGAAGGCACCACGGCATATTTGTTGATTCCCAGCGCGCTCAAAAGATCCGAGATCTCGGCCTGACCCAGGGGATCGTATTGCGGGTATCCGTCGATGCGGGTTTGCACGCGTTCGGAAAAAACCCGCGACGCAAAGGAGAGATCGCTCAAATCGATCACCGCCAAGGTGCGCCGATTGATCGGCTTTTCCAACGTCAACTTGGCGCTTTTCATGGTATCGGCGATATCCATGAATTGCTGATCGACCGAAGCCATGTTGGCGGGAGCCGTGCCACCCTGAATTTCACCCACCCAGGTCCAGACGATCAGGGTTTTGGGAACGTACAGCAGCTTCAAGGTTACGGCGAGGGATTGCGACTGCGGAATGGGAGAGCATGTACCGTAGAGGACGAAATCGGCCTGCAGATAATTTCCCGCGTCGAAGCCGCATTGCTCCGTATTGCAGGGTTGATTGGCCGGCACGTTGAAATCGCCCAGTTTTTTGATCATGGTGTCGCGCGGCAGCACCTTGAATTTTCCCGCAGCGGCGATGCTGTGGCGCAGCCATTCCGACGGCTCGACCGTGACCTGATTGTCGTTGAGGTCCACCAAATCCAATACGGCCAGGTGCCTGGTGGTCGTCGCAGTATCTTTGACGGGCATGTCGGCAGGCGCGAAGCGAAATGCCAAGAGACAAAAAGCCACGGCGTTGGGGAAATAAAAGGCCTTGATAATTTTGCCTCCCGCGCCGAAACCGCTTCGGGCTTTGGGAAAAATAAACAATCCCGCCCTTCCCCACTTCGCATTTCCGGCGCTGAGGCATACCGGAATTAACTACTTTCCAAAGCCCCGGCGACATACCCAAGTGGTAAGGGAGAGCTCTGCAAAAGCTTTATTCAGCGGTTCGAATCCGCTTGTCGCCTCCATTTGTTCCGTTTTTGTACCGCAAATGTTTCGCTTCCAGCGCGCCCGTTATCGCTCCTAAACGGAGAGACGCCTTAGCGTTTCTTGAAGTCGGCGTTGAGATCGACGCTCTTTTCGGGAAGGATGTCGATGGTGAACTCCTTGGAGTGGCGCCCGTATGTCAAGCGGATTACCCGGGTTCCGGCATCCAATTTATTGATGGTGAGTACTCCGCCCCTGGTTTCGCCCACGTCTTCGCCGTCGACCTGCACCCGATAATTCCAGCGCAAGGGATCGGGGTGAATCACCACGCTTCCGTAGGGCATCAGCAGTTTTTTCGTGATTAAAGTATCGCGTCCCGGCCAAATATTGACGCGCTCGTGCACCAATTCCTCGCCGTTCAGCAGCAAGGTCAACGTGAAGCGCCCGCTTTGGAAAGTCGTATCGACGGGTGTGAGCCCGAGTTCGACGCCGTCCATATAGGCCGCGGCTTTTTCCGGGGTGGTTTCGATGCGGATATGGCCTTCGCCGCCGCGCGGCGGCACGACCACGTTGTCTTCGGCGCTGGATGGGGGCGACGACGAAGTCGAGTCTTGCGCCTGCAACGCCGGAGCGCACAGCAGGAGAAGAGCTACCATCGCGCTCCACGAACCTATCGGTCGATTGTTCATAGCCACTTTCTCCTTCGCTGGGTAACCGCAGGTGCGGTCGCTACGGGCGCGATTTCGCCCCGCAAGGCTAATATACAACCAACCCCCGCCGCGCGATGTCGACCGGCGCCTCCCTGGGCAAAAGTTTTGGGATTCGACGTTCCACGTCAAAATGCCTGGGCCAGATCCAGAATCCAGCGGTAGGAATCGGGACCCGAATGCCGCGGATCACGGGCGTAATCCACGCGGATGTTGAAGAGGGACAGGAAGAGATAGCGCAGGCCCACTCCCACGGCGCGGCCGGTTCCCGCCGCCGTCAGATTTTTGCCGATCTCCCACACGTTGCCGTAATCGCAGAAGGGCACGATTTGCAACCCCAGCAGGGATCGGAGTTTGCCGTCGGGGGAAATCCAGGAGGGTTGAAACGGCTGAAAGCGCAATTCGGCCGAACCCAGAATGTAGGCCGGCTCGACGCCTTCGATGGCGCAGGCGCCGGTGGAATCCACTTCGGGACAAACCTCCCGCCAATCCTTGCTGCGCACGCTCCGCGGTCCGCCCAGGAAAAAGCGTTCGGAATTGATGCCGCCGGCCCCGAAAAAACGCCCGCCGTCGAACCGCAATGCCAGCACCAAAAATTGGCTCGCCGGTAGAAACAACGCGCTCTGGGACTCAAACCAATTGTGCCGGCTTTCAAAGGCGCTGATGTCGCCGCCTTGAAATACGGGGCCGCCATTACCCCAAGTCAGCGCCAGGCGCGCGCCGCGCGTTGGGTTCACGATGTTGTCGAGTTTCTCCAAATACACCGAGTTCAGGTAATTCAAATTGAAACCGCGCACCCGTTGGGTGGAATCCTGCAATTGGCTGCTGCCCAAGAGTTCGGCGCCGGTCACAAACCGGAGCCAAGAGAGCAATTGGCGCGACAGATTGCTTTCATTCGACACATCGAAGTCACCCTGGAACCAGGGCAAATTCTGAATCGGCAATTGATCCTGATACCAATCCATGCTGAAGTCATTGTCGAAACGCACCAACGATCCGAACAAAAGGGGCGAGGCGTATCCCAAGGTGAAAGACTGTTTGCGCTGGGCGATGATCACTCCGACATTCCCTTCGTGCAGCAGTCCCCCCATATTGGCGTGCGACCAGTCCACTTCGACGCCAAAGCCGTACAGGTTTTCCCAGAAACCCGAATAACTGAGATCACCCGGCACCTTTTCCTCGGCGTTCAGGATCAAGGCGCTGCGGCCGCCGGCGCCGGGCAGCAGGCTGTCGCGGACGCGCACGAAATTGAAGACGCGGGTCGATTTCAGCTTGCGCTCGAAGGTGTTCATGTCATTTAAGGGCAGCGTATCTCCGCGGTGGAACCGGAACAGGCTGCGCAGGAGCCTGGTATTGCTGAGTCCGGGAAGACCCGAGCTGTCGCCTTCGCGCGTCACGCGCAGGATCAGGGTATCGAACACCAAGGCTTGGCCCGGCTGCACTTGAAACGAAACCGCCACCTGCCGTCCTGTGGTGTCGTAATACAGCGACTCGGCCGCCGTGGCCTTGAGAAAGCCTTCATTGCCGTAGAACTGCAGGAGATCGCGTTGATCGCGAAAGAGATCATCTTTTTCAAAAGGTTTGCCGGGGCGGCAGCGCAGCCGATCCAACCGGTAGGCGGGAAAATTGCCCGCGGGCAAATGAATATCCACGGAACCGAAACGAAAACGCTCACCCTCGTTTAACGTCACGGCCACTCGCAGAATCGGTTTGTTCAGCGAGTCCTCCGGAGGGACATGCACCCCGACCCGAATATTGAAATAGCCCTGATCGCGGTAAGCATCGGCCACCGCCGCGGCTCCATCCTGGGCCCAATCGTTCCAATCGTCGAAATGCCAGTCCGGCCTTTGATCGGGCAGCGCCAGCAAGGCTTCGATGTGATGCGCGCTGAAAGCGTGTTGTCCGTGTACGGTGATCTCAACCTTAGGCGCAGCGGCAAGCCCGACCGCGCCGATCAGGCAGAGGAGCATGCCCCGCCGCCAACCGGGGGCGGCTCCCTTCCAGAACGGCGCAAACCGGGACCGGATGCGGGCATCCGGATGCAAGCGGCCGCCTGTCACCACAGATTCCAGAAACGGTAGTGGTAGCGAACCTCGACTTCGTCGGTGACCCGGCGTTCGATATCGAGATTGCGTTTTTCCAATTCGGTTTCCACGCCGGATTCGATCGAAAGACGATTGGCAAAACGCTTCTGCCAGGTCGTGTCCGAAATCAATCTTTCCAAGGGCGGCCGGTACTTGATGGCCAGGCGGTATTCCCAGGGGTCGGGCAGGTTTTTTTCCGGGAAGTATCCGGCCTTGGCCTGCAGACTGACGCGGTATTTTTCCTTGCTCTGCACTTCCAGCGCCACCGATTCCAGATTGGAGGTGTCGGTGCTGGCCAACGATCCCAACCCGGTCACCTGGGTGGATTGCAGGAACCCGCCGGTCCAACGCGACCCGACGCGGGAAAGCGGCGCATTGATTTGGGGCTCCAACATGTTGAGCACGGTTTCGCCGTAATTCCCCTGGCCGCCTTGCAGTTCGGCCGAGTAGCACCCCTGGGTCATCGAATTCATCAGCACCGTCGGCGTTACCGGCTCGCCGATGTTTTGGCCGCAATCGCTGTCATAGCTGAAATTCATGGCGTCGAGGGTGCCGTCGAGCTTGATGGAGATGTTGCACTGCTGCGTGGTTCCGGGTTTGCAGTCGGCCAATAGTTTCTTTTCCCCTTCCACGTAAATCGTGCCCTGTTCCAGGGTGGCGTTCTCCCACTTGATTTCGCAATCGCGCACGCTATAGGCTTGGCCGGGCTGGCCGATTTCGCCGTTGAGTCCGGTGATTTTTCCGCGGAACAGGGTGTAAGGGTACACGCCTTTCACGGCCAAATCTCCAACGAATGCGACGCGCAGCACATCGGTATCGATGCGGTTTTTTGTGCCCACGGCGTCGAAGGCCAAATCCAGATTCCACGGCTTGGATTTGCGCGCCGAAACCGTGCCGGATCCCTTCTTGCGTTTAAACGAGCGGAAAAAAGATCGCAGGTCATCGAATCCCAATTTATGGTGAAAGAGAAACTCGCGTAATTGGGCGCGCGCCACCACCTTGGGCAATTCCTGGGAATCGCCGGGCGGCAAAGTGCAATCCACCTTCACTTCGCCGATTTGTCCTTCCAAATTCGTGGCTGAAGTCGAGGCGTCGAACCCCACGGTTTGCGCCGTGGCCGAAAGCGTGGCCGGGACCGCCGGCGACCAGTGGAGTTCCCCCTTCAAATCATGCGCTTGCAAACGCAGGCCCGAAGGCAGATGCAGCGAAAGCTCCGGCCCTTGAAACGCGAGGTGCGCTGAAAACGGCGCCAGGTCCGCCTCGGCCTGCACATTTAAGTCGCCGCCTTGCGAATGCCTGATTTTCACATCCGGCAGGCGTACCACCCCCTGCGCGCAGGTCACTGATCCCGACAGCCATTGTGTGTCCGCAGCGGCGGTATAGCGCAGTTGGAAGCGCCGCGACTGGAAGCGCAGGGCGGTGCGTGCGTCGGCCGCAAAGGGGACCTGCAGGTCCCCTTTGAGATCCACATCGTCGATCGTTCCAGCCGCTCCGCCCAAGGGCAGGGCACCGGTCACGGACACCTCGCCCTGCAGCGATTTCCATTGCGGCAAATCGCCGCTCCAGCGCAAATGCAAAGGTCCGGTCCAAAGGTGGAGATGGCCGCGTGGATCGCGCGTCTGCAACCCCGCCAGGCCGATGTCGGCTGTATCATTCATCAAGTCGTGGCGTCCCGAGGCCGTGCGCGCCCACAGATGCAGCGAATCGCCGCGGCCTGATAAGAGAAGTTCCGGAATCTCGAAAAGTCCGTGCAAGGAGGGAATGCGGAGGTCGCGCCCACGCAATTCGCCCTGCAAACCTCCGGCGGCAGTATAAGCCATTCGCCCGTCCAGCACGCCTGCAATCGGCGCGCCGGAATCGCGCCGCAGCAGTTCGGGAATTTCTTCCAGTTGCACCTGCTCGGCGTGCAGGTGCCACGCGCGCAGGGAGGTGGCGCGCACCCGCGCCAGCCCGGCCAGCGAAGCCGAATCCAGATCGACGACCGCGCCTCCCTGCAACTCCGAACCGGCCGAGGCGATCTCCACGCTGTCGATTTCGAGTTCAGCGCGGTTCCACGCGGCCAGCACATGCCCCCGCACTTCGCGGCGGCCGCCGTTTCCCTTGATATCCAGAGTTGCGGCCCCGACGCCGGTGGCCGTGTTCCAGGCAAAGCGGCCGTTCACGACCGGATGATAATCTTCGAAGCGCCGCAGCGGCCGGTAGGGAAATCGCGCGGCCTGAGCATCCTCGGCGTCGGCCACCAAGGAGTCGGCCTTGGGCATGGCGAAACGCACGCGGCCGAAGCGGGGATTCATCAAGGTGAATTCCAGTCGCGACCGGGTCGTGTCGGATCGCTTTCCCCATACCACCTGTCCCGCCCCGTGGAACGTTTCGCCGCGATCGAACAGGCGGGCGTCGCGCAGATAATACCCCGTCGCATTGACCTCCTGGTCGCACCAAACGCTGTCCAGCACGGCGCCATAGGCGCGCACCGATCGGAATCGGGCCGTGGCCCGCAGGTGATGCCCGTCCCACTCTCCTTGCAATTGGGCGCCGGCATAGGCGACGTTGGTATCGGTCCAAATGCGGGCCCAGGTTTCGCGGGGAGAAAGCGTGGCGCTCCACGGCACGCGCCGGGGTTCGTCGCCGCTCCAGCGGGCGGAAATGTGCGAACTGTCTCCGGTGGCGATTTCCGCCTCGACCCGGCGACCCGGACTCAGGCGCAACGCGAGCAACCGGGCTTCGATGGGAAGGCGATGGGCTCCAATTTTCCAATGCACCCCATGCACTTTTCCGGAAAAGCGCGCACTCAATTTGTTCCAGTCCGGGGGCGCGGGCCAAGCCGCTGGATGAGCCCAGGCGCCGTCGAGACGAAAATTTTGATGCGGCCCCCGTCCGCCCGCCATCAAGTCCCCACCCTCGCGGCCTTCTTGGAAATGCACATCCCAGGCGCAGGGTTCCAGCAGCCCGTAGGCGGCTGTGCGCGCGTGGCCCTCCAGGCTCAGGCGCCAGGCTTTCCAGTCCATCACGGCGCGGATTGAAATCGGGCCGAAGCGCGGCAGTCTGGCGGCTGTTTTCGGAGGCAGCCAAAAGCGGACATCGGCGATCGCGGCGTTCAAAGAATCGCGGCCCCGCGCCAAATCAGCCTTGTCCCGTTGTCCGAAAAACCTGACCGTATCGGCGTCGCGCATCAACCCGATGCGGTACCGCACATTGCCCCCCCGCCAGCGCGCGTCCAAAGCTACGTCGACCGTGTCGCCAGCCCCGCCCTGCAGCGCCGCCCAGCGGGCCCGAAAGGCGCCCGTCCATCCGACCAAACCGCGGTTGCGCATGGCCGCCTGCTCGATGCCGAAGCTTTGCCCGTCGGGCAGCACCACATGCAAGACGCGCCATTGCACGGCGATGGGAAACAAAAATCGAATCAAGGGAAATTTCGCCGGTCCCGGATGGGGGGAGCGGCGGGTCGGGAACAGACGCACAGCGGCGGAATCCAATTGCACTTGAAGGCGCGGACGATAGGTCCAACCGTGGCTCCAGTCAAAAGACCGCAGGGATGGAGCGCGCAAGACAATGCGCGCTTCCGGGGAAACGAGGACGGCCGAATCGGCCGCGAAGGAAAGCCACGGTGAAACGTCGGCGCCGTAAACCCGCACCTTCCAGGCGCCGAAGGTGCGCTCGGATTGCAGGTAATGCTGGGCGGCTTTAGCGGCCGCAAACAAAACCAGGGGAACGCCCAGAAACACCAGAGCGAACACTACCACCCAAAAAGTGCGGAAAACCCGCTGAAGAAAGGCCATCGCCGCCGTAGCCGGCAAGGGGAGCGGGTCACGCAGCCCTGCCCGCCGAACAACCCCAAGTTACTAATAACCTTCTCGCCATTCGGGAGCCAGCTGGGTGTATAATGGAAAAATTGGAGACGTGACTCGATGAGACCTTCTTTGCGCCTGGCCGTGGCCTTGAAATACGAACACCATGAGGATGTGGCTCCGCTGGTGTTGGCGGCCGGCCGCAACGAAGCGGCCGAAGCCTTGGTGGAGCGGGCCCGCGATCTCGACATTCCCGTGCAGACCGACGCACCGCTGGCCCAGGCTCTGGATCTGGTTCCGGTGGGCGCCTTCGTGCCCGAGGAACTTTATCCCGTGGTGGCGCAGGTGCTGGCCCTGGTCTACACGATGGATCGCCAGGTGGGCAAACGGGAGAGCGAACTCACGGAGTCGACCGCATCCGGCCGGTCGGCCGAACCGGTTCGGCCGACCGGCCGGGTCGGGGGGAATTTTCCCTCGTCAAACGATGGATCAGAAGCGTCGGGATTAATTTTATAAGCAGGCAAATGGGGAGCGAGAAGGGAGTCACCGTGGAGGCAATGGAATCCGAAGGAACCTATAGCGTGGATTGCGCCAGCGATCTTGACTACGTGCCTCCGCTGCGGCATTTCGTGGCCGATCTCGCCCGGCTGGAAGGCTTTCCCAAAAAATTCTGTTTCCGCACCGAAATCCTGGTGGACGAACTGGTGACCAATGCCATTCAGCACGGCTGCCAGGAGCCGCAAAGCGAAATCCAGGTGCGCGTTTCCTTTGCCAGCGACCGCATGGATTTGTCGGTGCAGGACGCCGGCGGAAAACCGGAAAACCTGGAGGGCCTGCGCACCGCAGTGTACACCCCGAGGCCGCAGCAGCAGGAGACCAAAGGCCGGGGGCTGGTCATCGTGCAGATGTTGAGCGACGAACTCAACCTCAACCTGACCGATACGGGTCATACCCAGGTGCGCGTCACCAAGCTGCGCGAAGACCAGGACGACCTGCCGGGAGAACGTCAGGTGCTGTTCGAGGGCCAGCCATGAAAATCACCCAAGCGCTCAATCCGCATGACACGCGGGTGGTGAACCTGCATTTCGCAGGCGATCTCAACGCCGCCGATTGCGAGGCCGTTACCCAGGTCTTCCAGGGATTGCTCGACGGCGGCAAGTATTTCATCGCGGCCATCATGGGGGAGGTCACCTTCATCTCCTCGCCGTTTCTGGGCGCGCTCATGGGGTGCAAACTGCGGTTGGCCGAACGCGGGGGCAATCTGGTCCTGGTCGGCCTGAATTTTCCTTTGCGGGAAAAATTGGCCATGATGGGCGCCGACAAGATTTTCCGGTTTTACCCGGATGCGGCAGCGGCTTTCCAGCATTTCAATTGGGAATACTCCGACGCCACGCAATCGGTGCGCACCGTCATTCCGCCCAAACTGCAATCCATCCCCGCGGTGCGCCGGTTTTTCTCCGGCATTGCGCGCCAGAAGGGATACAGTGCCCGCGACGCTTTTCGCATCGAAACCTTGGTGGACGAAGTGGCCAACAACGCCATCGAGCACGGTGAAGCGGGTCAGACGAATATCTATCTTGAAGTGCGTATCAGCCGCCGCAAAATGGAGTTGCTCGTTCGCAACAAAACCCGGATGGACAAGGTGGGGCAATTGAAGGAAATCATCGAAGCCAATCGCGCCGTGCTCAATGGCTCCACGGTGCGGGGTCGCGGTCTGGCCCTGGTGAAATTGATCAGCCATTCCATCGACGTCTCCATCGACAAGGCCGGAACTTGCGTGAGCGTCACCAAACTGCGGGAGGATGCCTGATGGACACACAAATCGAATTGCAGATTTCGGATTTGCCGGAGGTACCCCAAGGTAAGGTCGTGAAATTCGTGGGCGATCTCGACGCCACCAATGTGGAAGCAACCCTGGATCAAGTGACCAAGCTGATCCGCGACGGATACGTGAATATCGTCGCCGACTTTCAGAACCTGCGCTACGTGAACAGCACCGGGTTGGGTATCCTGCTGCACTTCACCAAAACCACCAAAGAGCACAACGGCTGTTTCAAGATTGCCAGCGTAAACGAAAACGTCTACGAAATCATCGAAATCATCGGCGCCAACACCTTGCTGGACATCTATGAAAGCGTAGAGGCGGCGCAGGCTTCATTCAAACGCTGACCCGCGGCCTTGGCCGCCCCCTCGCTCCGCCGCCCTTCCCTTCGGCTTGAATCTTTCGCGGCGGAATGACTTTTGCAGCGCGTTCTATTAATTTACTGAACCTTCGGTGCCAATGCCGCCCTTGCGGGCAATACGAGAGGAAGACTTTATGAAGAAGCGTTTGGTCCTGTTTCCGGTTTTGACCTTGCTGGTGGCCTGCAACGGACACCAGGAAGAAGGCAAGGTGTTGGCCCGGATCGACGGCGAGCCGTTCACGACCAGCGACTTCGATGCGCGTCTGCTCGCGGAAAACCATTTCAACGAATCGGGAATGGCCCCCGATATGCGGCGGGATGATTTCGATCGTATGCTGCGCTCCCGCTTGGGGGCGCTGGCCGCGCGAAAAGACGGCTTCTTCAAGAACGACTCCCTGCGCCGCCGTCTAGACCTTTCCGATCAGCGCGTGATCGTCCAATACTATTACGACGACTATCTCAAAGCCCATGGCGGGCACACCGAAAAGGAATTGAAAGCCTTTTATCTTGCCCATCCGCAATCCTTTTCCGACGATTCGGGTAAACTGATTCCTTTCCTGCCGGCCGAAAGCCGGATTGCCGACTCCCTGGACCTTTCCACCGCCAACCTTGACTCGTTCTATCTGGCCAACAGCGCCAACTACAGACAGCGGGCCAGTTGCGAGGTCTCGCTGATCAAAACCGCCAAGCGCAAAACCGCCGAAGCCGCGCTCAAGGCCCTGCAAGGCGGCATGTCGTTCGCAGCCGCCGCCATGCGCTATTCCACCGACCCTTCCAAAAAGAACGGCGGCAAAATCGGCAGCGTCCAAGAAGGCGAGCCCAATTACACCATCGGACAGAATGCGCCGCTCGACAGCCTGTTCTTCGACTCGACCACCCGCCTCAAACCGGGGCAGGTATCCCGCCCCATTCCCAAAGACTCGGAATTCGTGCTGGTGCGTCCCGACAGTTGCCATGACGCGGTATTGCCGCCCTTGGCCGCCGAGCATCGACAAGTAATGATCGATTACCTGCGCGAATACAAAAACGACCTGGTGGCCAATGTCAAGGATCGACTGGATAAGAAGTACCAGTTGAAACGGATTCCGGTGTACAAGGAGCCGACCGAAGCTGAAATCCAGAACTACTACAACCAGAACAAGACGAATTACGAGAGCCCCGAAACCTACGAGATTTACGACATCGAAACCGCAAAAAAAGCCAAGGTGTCGCCCGAATTTCAAAAGGTGAAGGATTTGGCGGCTTTCAAAGCCTTGGCCGCCAAGACAAATGAAAACTCCTGGACCAAGTCGCAAGACGGCTACGTGGGCGTGATCAAGCGCGACTATTGCCTGCCCTACGGCATCGGCATGCTTCCCGATTTGTTTTCCGCGATGGATACGTTAAACGCAGGCAAGGTCGGGCCGATTTACAGCACCACTACGCAGAACTGGAATTTCTTCTGGCTGGTGAAAAAAGGCCCGCGCACGGTCAAACCCCTGGAGCGCGTGCATACCCTCGTGAAGCAGGATTTGATCGCCAACCGCGTCACTTCGGTAGCGCCCACCGATACCCTGGCGATTACGGGGAACGGACATGTTTTTCTCCAAAGCGACGTGGACTTCCTGCGCGAAGAGATTCCGGCGTATATGCGCGAACGGTTCACCCGTGAGCAGGTGCTCGATTACCTCATTTACTGGCAATTGCCGACCGACGAGGCCAAATCCCTGGGGCTGACCGACGAGCCGAAGCTGATCGGGGCCCGCGCCCAAAATTCGGACGCCTTCTGGAACAATGTGTACAACGAATTCGTGCTTAAACGCACCGAAGACGAAGATACGACGCTGTTGGCCAATACCTTCGCGAAAAACCGCAGCGTATTCACCAAGGATTCGGGAGACACGGATTGGCACACGCATGTCGCCGACATCGCCGGCTATTTGGAATTGACGCCGAAAGATTTCGAAATCGAGTATCACACCAATCCCGAAAAGTACCGGCACGACACCACGGCCATGACTTTTGACGAAGCGCGCTTCGACATCTACCGGAACCTGGCCGATCTGGGGCAGGAGCGTTTACAAAAGTCCGAATTCGAGAAGCTGAAAAGACGTTTCCACGCGCGCATCGAAGACGCTTCCCTGCGGGAACCGAGCTATGAACCGCCGGGAAAATATCTGAAAGAAGCGCAGAAGCTGCATTACAACCGCGAGTTGGAAAAAGCGCTCACTTTGTACCAGCAGTTGCGCGAACATTTTCCCAACAACGAAGGCGTGCAGGATTCGGTTTCTTTCGGCATGGCGCAGATTTATGTCGAGCAGGAAAATTTCCAGCAGGCGTTGGCCGAATATCGGCGCGTGAGCTATCTGTATCCGCACGACGCCGACGATTACAAAGCCATGTTCATGGTGGGCTTCATTCTGTCGGAGAATCTCAAGCAGGATTCGGCGGCGGTGCGTGCCTTTCAATCCATGCTGGATAAGTATCCCAAAACCGATCTTTCCGACGACGCCGACTGGATGATCCGCAACATCCGCAGCGGCGGCAAACTGATGCCGGTGTTGCATTCCGACAGCGGATGGTCGGCGCCGGATTCAACCGGCAGCAAAGGCAAAGCCGGCAAGAAGTGAATTGCACGATGGCTTTGTGCGTTGCCTCGCCTCTGCGGTCGGCTTACCGCAGAGGAGGCCTGAACCTGGTTCCAGTCGAAAGATGTTCGCAGCTCAAGCCCATCGAGGGCTGAGCCTGTCGCAGCCCGAAGGGAATTCCCATCCTTGGTCCGCCAAGGCCGGAAATAAACATTCGGGTAGCGGTACTCTTTGGGGTACCTCTAATAATCGCATTCTCCGCCTGCGGCGGACCGATTGTTAGAGATACCCTTTAGATTAAAGAAGAATGGCCCGACGGTTTTGTTGCGGAAGTACCTTTGCGGTAGCCGCCTTCGTAGTAATAGGCGTATTTCTTATAACGATCTCTTTCGACGGGCGTATGGCGCAACCCGTTCAGCACCGCGCCCACGCGCACATTCCGTTCGCGCAATCTTTCCACCGCGGCCAGGGCTTGCGACAAGGGCGTACTTCCCGAGCGGCTGACGAAAATCACCCCATCGGTCAATTCCGCCACGGCCAGGGGGTCGGAGGTGATGGCCATGGGCGGCGTGTCGATGATCACCACGTCGAATTGTTCGCCCACCATGCGCACAAAAGCCTTGAATTTCTCCGAGCTGATCAGCTCGCCCGCATTGCCGTTGAAATTTTTGCGCGGCAGCAACACCAGGTTTTTTTGCACCGAAGGCATATAACACCAGGTTGCCGCGCGCAAAAATTCCTCGCGGCTCAAATGTTCCTGGCCCAGCATTTCGTCGAGCCCGGTGGTGGGCGCCACTTGAAAGGCTTGTGCCAATCGCCCGAGGCGGAAATCGGCGTCGATGAGCAAAGTGCGCTTGCCCTTGCGCGCGAAGGCGAGGGCGAGGTTGGAACTGATCATCGTCTTCCCCTCTTCGGGCAGAGCCGAAGTAACCATGAGCAGCAATTTTCCGGCCCGTTCCGGGCGCCCGAAAAAGCTCTCGCACTCTTCGCGGATCATGCGAAAACCTTCGAGATCAGAGAAGGTGAAGGCTGAGCCGTAATACAGCAAATAGGGATCCAGTGCGTCTTTTTTCGAGGTAAAGGGCGGCGGCGCGCTTAGGGCCAGGTCGCCCAGAAATTTCACCCGCAGCAACCGGCGCACGTCGTCGGGAGTCCAGACTTTCGGAAGCAAAAGATGAAACAGCGATAGGAGGGCCGGGAGCAGCAAGGCTAGGAGCAGCACCACCGCGGCCGCGATCGCCACACGCGACTGGAGCGAAGGGGGAATATAGGACGCAGGGCGCGCCTCATCCACCACCGTGACTTTGAAGAAATCCGATCCGGTCGCCAATTTTGCCCGGTTATAACCTTCCTGCAGATGATCATAGATTTGCTGGTTGTTGGCGTTCACCTGGTTCAGATGATCCAATTCCATGCGTACCGACGCCGGCACATTGGCGGCCGCGGCAGGTGCGGAATGGGCGACTTTTTGGCGCAACTCGGCTTCGGTTTGCTGCAAAGTTTGATCCAGGGTCTTTTCCGCGGCGTCGACTTCGGAGTAGAGTTCGTCCAGTTTGGAGTAGGCATCCAGCAGGCGCGGATGCTCCGGCCCCAAAGTTGCTTTCAACGTGGTCAGTTGGTTGTTGAGCTCGGTCAGGCGGCCGCGGAGAATGGAAGCGTGCGGATCTCCGGCGTCGGACATGGCCGATAGAAGATCCAAGGCCCAGAAATAACGCTCGTCCTGTTTGTCTTTGGCCGGCTTGGCCTGATACGCCGATTCCACCTTGGACTTTTGCGCTTCCAAGGCGTCGAGCCGCTGGCGGCTTTCGACATAGGACAGGTTGTCGGCAGCCTGGGCCGCACCCGGCTGCTCTAGGCCGGGGTGATCGGCGTAATACTGCGTAATCGCGTACTGGCTTTGCGACAGCCTCTGTTTGGCCTGCTGTAAATCCTGCTCCATCTGCACCAGCACCCCTTGCCCCTGGACCTGGGTGGTGCCGTAATAGGCGTCGAGAAATTGATCGCGCAAGGTGTTGAGAATATCAGCCACCAGGAAGGGGTCGCGATCCGACAGCGTCACCTTGAAATTCGAACTGCCCAACGGATTGACCGAGAGACCGTTCTTCAGCAGGCTTACCGCATATCCCATCGAAATGAAACGGAAGGTGACGGCACGACGACCGCTGCGGGGAATGAAGGTCGGATCGAAATCCACTTCGCAGCCTTTGAACTCCAGCACGTTTCCGTCCCGCAGGGCGCCGTCGAAGATCACCGAATCCGACCGGCCCGACGAGGATTTGAAGGTCACTTCCGCCCCGTTCGGCTGCAAGACCACCTTGTAATAGCCGAACCGCAGGGAATCGGAGTATTTCACCGCCGTCAATGTATTGGGGCGGAACACATCCGGCGTCTCAATTCTCAGGCGCAGACCGAGTTTGCGAACCGTGGCTTCCAGCACCTGATAGCTGGTGAACAGGGTGACGATGCTTTCGCCTTCGGAGATGGCCACGTCGTGCATGACGTTGTTCTGCGCGCCCACGACAATGGGAAAACGCAAAATGGTGTCGGCCGAATACGTATGCGGCAGGTTGACCATGGTCAAAAAACCGCCGATGGGCACGGACAGAAGCGCCCAGGTGATCAGTAATGGCCAGCGTTTCAGCCACAGAATATGCGCGAGACTGCGTGGAGAAAGGAAACGCAAGCGAAACGGGTTGGACTCGTCTTTTTCTTCGTCGGTGAAGCCGGCCATGGTGTACGACTTGGAAGAGGGCATGCCCGCAGCAAAAGTAGATTTCTTCGCGTCCGACCCTTTGGAGTCGGCCGACCTTGCTTGCGCGCATGCCTGAATCGCAACTTCCCCACGTGGCCCATCTGACCTTGGGCCTGCCGCTCGGCGGCACCGAACGTCTGGTCGAGCGCATGGCACGCAAGCCGCCGAAGGGTTTCCGGGCATCCGTCGTCTGCCTGGATCAAGTCGGCGCCTTGGGCGAAGGGCTGCTGCGCGACGGCATCGAACTGAAACATGTGCCGCGCCGGCCGGGTTTCGACCATACCTTGCCCTGGCGCCTGGCCGCGCATGCCGCACGCCGCCGAATTGATGTGCTGCATTGCCACCAATACACCCCCTGGTTTTACGGCGTGCTGGCGCGCCTGTTCCGGCCACGGCTGAAGATCTTATTCACCGAACATGGCCGCTTCTATCCCGACGTCCCCTCGGGCAAACGGCGGATTTTCAACCGGATCCTCAGCCCTTGGACACAGGGGATTACGGCCGTGTCGCCGGCGGTGAAAGACGCCCTAGTGCGCGTCGAGGCTTTTCCCGCCGGCAAGATCCGCATCGTCTTCAACGGCATTGAAGCCCCGGTCGCGGGTGACCGCGTTGCCTTACGCCGGCGCCTGTCGCTGCACCCGGATTGGGTGTATTTCATTTTGTGCGCGCGTTTCGATCCCATCAAATGGATTCCCGGCCTGGTGGCGGCCTTCGCCCGGGTGGCGCATGGGCGATCCGATTGCGGCCTTATTCTGGTGGGCGACGGCCCCGAGGCCGAAGCCGTGCGCCGGGCCGTGCGCAGCTTCGGCCTGGAAGATCGGGTCGTGCTGCCGGGTTTTCAGGATCAGGTGGCGGATTGGCTGGGCGCCGCCGACATTTTCGTTCTCAGCAGCCTCAGCGAAGGCACCAGCGTCAGCCTGATCGAGTCGATGGCCTTGGGGTTGCCGAGCGTGGCCACGGCGGTGGGCGGCAATGTTTTCGTGGTGGAAGACAGGGTCACGGGGTTGCTGGCACCGTCCGAAAACGCCGAGGCCCTGGCCGCGGCCATGGCGGAATTGGCGGACCATCCCGCGTTGCGGCACGCGATGGGAGATGCGGCCCGCCGACACTTCGAATCCGACTTCCGCCTCGACCGCATGATCGAAACCTATCGCGCCATCTATCTTGAACTGCTGGGAAAAAAGAAAGCGGCGGCGTGAAGCGGTTCCTCAAATCCCTCCTCCTTTTGGCCGCAACAGCGGCGGCTTCACCTTTGTGGTTTTTGTATCGATTGCAACGATCATTTCTCGGCGATCCGCGTTCGTTCTACGACTTCTCGCAACTGCTCAGCCTGTTTCCCGGGACCGGGGGGAATTACCTGCGTTACGGCTTTTACCGCCTGACCCTGGCGCGGCTGGGCCGCGACGCCTGCATCTGCTTCGGCGCCACCCTCACCCATCCCGGCATCGAAATCGGCCGCGGCGTCTATGTCGGGCCTTTCGCCAATCTGGGGCTGTGCGTGCTGGGCGACGACGTGCTCATCGGCACCGGCGCCCATATCGTCAGCGGTTTCGGGCAGCATGGCAGCGCCGATGTGGAAATTCCCATGCGCGAACAACCGGGCGTCTGGCGCACCGTGCGCATCGGCGACGATTGCTGGATCGGCAACCAGGCCGTGGTGGGCAACCACGTGGGCCGCAAATCCATCATCGGGGCTGCGTCCTTGGTGACGCATGAAATCCCGGAATTCTCGGTGGCGGCGGGCAACCCGGCCCGCGTCTTGCGCGACCGACGATTATCCCCGCCCGGCGCCGATGTCTCCGCTTAACCTCCCGATTTTTTTGACCGGCGGCGCGCTCGCACCCGGCGAAACGCATCCCATGCGCCTGGGTATTCCCTTTCCCCCCGGCGCGATTACGCAGCCCGAATCGTTGCGCCTGTATTGCGGCGACCGCCCTGTGACGGCCGACGCCACGCCGCTCCTGCGTTGGCCCGACGGCAGCGTGCAATGGATGTTGCTCCGGTTTCTGGCGCGCGGCGAACACGGCCCCTCCGCTTATCGCCTGAGCGCCGATAACCCGGAAAAATCCCCGGGCGCGGAAGCGCGCCTGCGCTTTTCCGAAAGCGACGACGGCACCCGCATCGACACCGGCCGGGCCGTCTTTACCGTGGCCAAGGATTTTCTGCGGCCATTTCAATCCGTCGCCATCGACGGCATACCGATTCTGGCCGCCGAGTCCGAACCGGTTCTCCTCCGCGACGCCCAGGGAAAACCCCATCGCTTCCGCATTCACGAAGCCCGCGTCGAACATCACGGCGCCACCGGGCTGGAATTGAAACTCGTGGGCGCCTGGACGCCACGGTGGGGAAAGGAATTGTGCCGCGCCGTATGCCGCCTGCATTTTTTCGCCGATACGGCGCTGGTGAAAATGGAAGGCACGCTGTGGAACCCCAAGGCCGCGCGCCATCGCGGTGGGCTTTGGGATCTCGGCGATCCCGGTTCGGTATTTTTCCGTTCGCTTTCGTTTCCCTTCGCGTTTCGCCCCGCCGCCACACCTCAAGCCTGGCTGACGCTCGACGCGGACACCCCGCCCCGGCCGTGCCAGCATGGCTCCGTACATCAAAACTCGTCGGGGTTTCCGGGCTGGCAAAGCCCGGCGCATGTGGATAAAGACGATCGTCTCACGGTGAAATTCCGCGGCTGGCGCGGCGACCGCGACGGCGAAGCTCTCTCCGGCGATCACAGCAACCCCGCAGCCATGCTGCACCATGACGCCGGAGCCGCGGCCTTCGCCCTGGAGCATTTCTGGGAAGCCTTTCCCAACCGGATCGATGTTTCCCAGCACGCCGTGAGCCTCGAGCCCTTTCCCGCGGCTGACGGGCAGGAGTTCGAATTGCAGGGCGGGGAAAAAGCGACATTCACGTTGTGGGCCGACTTCGCGGCCGACCCCGCGCAGCCGGTCCCGCTGCGCGTCGCGCGGGCGCCGTTGACGCCGGTGCTGGATCCGGCCTGGGTCGCGGCCTGCGGGTGCCTTCCCTATTCGGCGGCGCCCGGCTCCGACGATCCCTTTTACGCGGGCCTGCAGCAAGCTTGGATCGAAGGCGACGGGTCGCTCTTCGCCCGCCGTGCAGCCTACGAGGAATTCGGGTGGCGGAATTTCGGCGAGGTGCCGGCTGATCACGAAAAGCTGCACTACCACGGCATGCGGCCCTTGGTTTCGCACTACAACAACCAATACGATTTAATCCAATCGTTCTGGCGGAAATTCCTGGAAACGGGCGACGGACGCTGGCGCAGCCTGGCCGCGGATCTATGCCTCCACGTTATTAACCATGATATTTATCACACCGCACAAGACAAGGCGGCCTACAACGGCGGCTATTTCTGGCACACCGCGCATTACCGGCATGCGGGCACGGCCACGCACCGCACCTATTCGCGGCGCGCCACCGACGGTCCGCCGCCGCGCGGGTTCGGGGGCGGTCCTTCCAACGAGCACAATTACACCTCGGGCCTGCTGCTGCATTATGCGCTGACGGGCGAAACGGAAGCGCGCGAGGCGGTGCTCGAATTGGCGGGCTGGGTACGGGACATGCAGGACGGCCGCCGCACGCCCTTCCGTTTTTTCAGCCGCAATCCGACGGGGCTGGCCACTTGCACGCGCTTCCTGGATTTTCAGGGACCGGGACGTGGTGGCGCCTATTCCGTCAACACCTGCCTGGACGCCTTCACTCTCGCCGGCGACCGCTCCTGGATGGAACTGGCCGAACGCACTATCGCCGTGTGCATTCACCCTGAAGACGATTGCGACGCCCTGGATTTGCTTAATCGCGAAAATCGCTGGTCCTACGTGGTCTTTTTGCAGGTGCTGGGAAAATACCTGGAAGTGAAATGGGAGCGGCGGGAAACCGATGCAGCCTTTGCCTACGCACAGGCATCGCTAATCCACTACGCGCGGTGGATGGCCGCCAAAGAATTCCCCGCCTTATGGAAACCCGATCAATTGGAATTCGCCACTTCGACCTGGGCCGCACAGGACTTGCGCAAAACCGAGGTCTTTCTCCTCGCGGCCCGCTTCGGCGACGCCTTTGAGGAAAAGCGGTTTTTGGAGCGGGCGGAGTTTTTTTACGGGGAAACCAAACAATATTTGGCGCGTTTCGACGACAAGGGATGCGTGCGCAATATGGCCATTTTGCTGCATTGCCTGCCGGCCTGCCGCCAATGGCGCAGCGGTAGGCTGCGGAATTTGGGACTCAACGCCGAGGTCGCGCAAAAGTTTCCCCCGAAAATCGCGTTGCTTCCGCAAAAAATTCAGGCTATCCGCAATGCCCGGCGTTTTCTCCTGACCTTGGGAATGTCGGGTTTCGTGCGGATTCTGCGCGGAAGCCAAAAACGTGCGCGGGGCTCTGCTTAAGGATTACAATACTCCTATTGCATTCGGGAGGGCGCCATGACCCGAAGTTTTTTCATTCCCATCGTGCCGATTTTAATCTCCGCCTGGTTGCCGGCGTTCAGCCAGCCGGTCTGCCCCGTTTGGAACGACCCGCACACCGTCTTCGACACCATCGGCCCCGGTGCCGACCTGGCTTCCACCGTGCGCCAGGCCGCTTCGGGGACCACCATTTTATTGCGCTCCGGCACCTACCGGGTTTCTTCGACCGTGCTATTCACCACCGACGACGTCACCCTGCGTTCGTTGAGCGGCAACCGCGACAGCGTCATCATCGACGGTAACACCGGAGGGATGCCGCTCCAGGCCTCCAACTTCGTGCTGGAAATCATCCAAGTGGCGGCTTCGAACGTCACCATCGCCGACCTGACCATCCGTTACGCCGGCGATCACGGCATTCACGCCTATGCGCCCGCCGACCGCGGCATCACCAACTTGCACATGCGCAACCTGCATGTCTACGACTGTTCCGAGCAGCAGATCAAGGTGAATTCCAACGGTTCGACACCGCTGTATTGGGTCGACGACGGATTGCTGGAATGCTCCCTGGTCGAATTTCCCGACAATGCCCTGATGGAGCTCCAGCCCGGGGAGTTCTACACCGGCGGCATCGACGTACACGGCGGCTGGAACTGGATTGTGCGCGACAACGTCTTCCGCAATTTCCAGCGCAACGACACCTTGCTCGAAGCCGCCGTGCATTTTTGGGACAAGTCGCGCGGAACCCTGGTGGAGCAAAACCTCTTCGTCGACAATTACCGCGCCATCACCTTCGGCATGAACACCGCGCCTTCAACCACCGACCGCGAATATCCGGACAGCGCCGGCGACAACCCCTATCTGGATGAAATCGACGGCATCATCCGCAACAACATGATTTTCAACCACAAGGGCACGCATCTCGAATCGGGCATGGAGCTGACCAATGTGGCCCAGGTGGAGGTTTACAACAATACTGTTTTCGCGGGCGACAACCCCTTCAGCGGCATCGAATACCGCTGGCCGAATACGCGGGTCATCCTCGCCAACAACATCAGCAGCTACAACATCCTGCAACGCGACAGCGGCCAGGCCGTTCTGGAAACCAATCTCGCCAATGCACCCGCCACCCTGTTCGTCGACGCGGTCAACGGCGATTTGCACTTGCTCCCCACGGCGACGTCGGCTATCAACCAGGGCACCAAACTGGCGGCCGGCAAGGCCGACTATGATTACGATGGGCGATTGCGTGATGCCCATCCCGACATCGGCGCCGATGAATATGGCGCTTCTAGTCCTGTGCTCCCGTTGCCGCGGCGCCCCTTACCGGCGGGTTGGCGGATACTGCTGGGACCAGGTCCGACGCTGATTTCCCCGGAGGGTCTCCCCTATTCGCTGCTGGGCCGGTTTAAGCCTTAGTTTAAGCCTTAAAGCGGGCCGCATGCACCCGGCGATACCACACGGCGAACACGTAGGCCGACCACAAATATTGCTGGTGGGTGTTGTCTCCCGCCAAAAACCGCTTCCAGGCCGCCCGCAGATCCGCTTCGGGAATTTGCTCGCGCAAGGCCGGAATGGCTTCGCCCGCGAATAGGTTCTCTTCGATACGTCCGCGCCAGGCTTGACGCATGCTGCTTTCGACCGGGAAGGAGAAACCCGTTTTGGGCCGGTTGCAAATGCCGGGTTCAACCCGCTCGCGCGCCAAATTCCGCAGCAGCACCTTGCTCTCGCTCCCGGAAAATTTCAGGGCGGCGGGCAAGGTGAAGGCAAAGGCCACCAAATCTTGATCCAACAGCGGCGCGCGTAATTCCAACGAATTGGCCATGCTCATGCGATCGGCCTTGACCAATACGTTTTCGCAGAGATACAGCCGCGTGTCGACGTACAAAAGGCGCGACAGGGGATCGAGCCCCGCGGCCTGGTCGAACAAATTCCGCATCCATTCCAAAGCCGGGCGGCGGCGACGGCGGGCTGCAGCGCCGACTTCGTTTCCCGGGCGACGCGGGCTTTGATCCATCAGAAAGGCTTCGAGCGGAGAAACCGACAGGTTACGCCACAGCGTTTGCAGACGCAACCAGCGCGGCCATCCCGAAGCCGCGGGCCAGATTCCATGCAGCAACCGCGCCCCGGGCGCGCGCACAAAATCCGGCGCGAACCGGCGGATTTTTTCTTCCCAGAGATGCGGGCCGTAGCGGAAGGAATAGCCGCCGAAGGGTTCGTCGCCGCCGTCTCCGGTCAAGGCCACGGTGACACGGCGGCGGGCCGCCCGGCACACGAGGTAGGTCGGAAAGATGGAGGGATCGGCCAGGGGCTCGCCCAAATGTTCAAGCAATTCCGGCAACAAATCCCCGGTTGCGGATGCGATTTCCAGCGATTCATGCCGGGCGCCGTAATACGCGGCGGCCCGGGCCGCAGCTTCGCGCTCGTCATCCACGCCCGCCAGCGCGGACTTGCCGCCGAAGCCGACGGTGAAGGTTTGCACCGGCGACAGCGACACCTTGGCCATGGACGAAACCACCAGGTTACTGTCGATTCCGCCCGAGAGAAAGGCCCCCAGCGGCACCTCGCTAAGCAGGCGGCGCTCCACGGCCCCATCCAGCAGACCGGCCAGTTGTTGGCGGGCTTCGGGTTCGGGCACCGATTGGCGAGCCGTCGCGGCGCAATCCCAATAGGTCCAGGTTTCCAATCCACGGCTCGAACAGGTAAAAGCCTGGGCCGCGCACAGCTTGTGCGCGTCGGCATAGACGGTATGCGGCGCGGGAATGTAGCCCAGGGAAAAATACAGATCGACACCCTCCGGCGAGAGTCGGCCGTCCATGGCACCGCCGGCACACAAGCTTCCGAGTTCGCTGGCGAAGAAGAATTTGGAACCGCGCCGGGCGAAATACAGCGGCTTTTTGCCGATGGGATCGCGCGCTCCGAAAATCAGGTTGGCGCGCGCGTCGTGCAGCACGAAGGCGAACATGCCACGGAGTTTTTCCACCAAGGCCCGGCCCCACTCCCGGTAGCCGATGAGAATCACTTCGGTGTCGCTGTGCGTGGCGAAAGCATGCCCGGCCGCTTCCAAATCGCGCCGGAGTTCGCGGAAGTTGTAGATCTCGCCATTGAAAACGAGCGTGTGATTTTTGTCGCGGCTGACCATGGGTTGCTGGCCCGAGGACAAATCGATGATACTCAACCGCCGGTGCGCAAAAACAAGATGGGGGCTTTGCTGCCAGCCTTCTTCGTCGGGCCCGCGGTGGATCAAGGCGCGCGACATCTTGCGACCGGCCTCGGCGTCGGCCGGCGCCAGGGGCGCCTCCGGATCGAAAATTCCCGCGATGCCGCACATGATGGATGAAGCCGCCCTGGTTGATGCTAAGGGCGCGTGGGAAGCAACAAGGTTTCCAGAATTCTTCCGGTCTCATCCCACGAAACGTGTGCGCGCACGAAACGTTGGGCCGCTTCAGCTTTAAGCCTCCGGGCTTCGGGGTCGGCCAGGGCCCCGAGCAGGCCCTGAAGAAAAGCTTCGGGTTCGCGGTCGGCGACGAACATGGCGGCGCGCGCCTCCTCCGGCAAACCGGCCGCGGCGGCCGGCGAAGCCAACACCGGTACGCCGGCAGCCATGGCTTCGAGAATTTTGTTCTGCACGCCGCGCGCGACTTGCAGGGGCACCACCACCAAGGTCGACGCGGCCAGATAAGGCCGCACGTCGGGGACAAAACCCGTGACCGTAACTCCCGAGTTTCGGGCCAGGGCCAGCACCGGGCGGTTGGGGCGCGAACCCACCAGGTAGAACTCCGCCTGGGGCAGGCGTTGCCGCAGCCGCGGCCAGACCTCGGCGCAGAAAAACACGGCGGCCTCGGCATTGGGTTCGTAATCCATGACGCCGATAAAGGTGAACCGCGGAGCCGCCGCGGGACTGCGGGGCAGGGCGCCGAAATAATCGCAGTCCACGCCGTTGGGCAGCAACGCCACGGGCACGTTCGGAATCAACGTGCGAAACAAGGCGGCTTCGTTTTCGGTCACCACGCACGACACGTCAAAAGCCCGGGCAATTTTTTTTTCGTAGGCCAGCAAGAGGCGCGCTTCGCGCCGGTAAATCCGGCGGCGCCATCCCCGGCTTCGTAGGGCCAGATCCTCCCATTTTTTGGAATCCAAGTCGCAGAAATCCATGACGCGCCGCAGCTTGGGCAGTCTTTCGACATACGGCGCCATGGACGAGGAGAACACCACGACCGCGTCGATGCGTTCGGCCGCCACGAGACGGCGGATGCGGGCGCGCAAGCGACGGTTGAAGAAATGCCCCAACGACAGCGGCTGGCCGGAACAAAGGGCGCGAACCTTGCCCCAGAAATAATTCCAGCGCGTTTGCCGTTCCACCGTCACGGTGGCCGCCCATTGCAGCATTTCGCGGCGCTTGGCCGCGTCGCGCCGGGAATCGAGCAGTGCCGCCACGTGCACGCGATGGTGTCGCGACAAGGAGCGGATGTGGTGGAAGGTGGCGATGCGATCGCCCCGATCCGGCGGATAGGGAAACCGTTGCGAGAGATAAAGAATTTCCATGCGGGGAGGTGCGAAACCGTTTCAGAAACAGTGAATGCTAAAAATATTCGCCGGGAAAGTTGCCCCGGCCGGGTCGCGGCGACGCAAACGCTTACTTTCCGGTGGCGACACGGTAGATGCTGCTGCCGGCATAGCGGCGCTCCTCCAAAACGTGGCCGCCATTTTGCAGCAAGCGCCCAACCATATAGGCTTCCTCATTGTTTTTCGGCTGAAAGGGATAGACATGGGAAAAAACCAGCCATACCGTTCCCTTCAGGCTGTCTAATTGCGGATTGTAGGCCGCCAACGTGTCGCGATGATATTCGCCTTGAATCAAAGGCGCGCGCGGTTGCCACCAACCGGCTAAACGGTAATACGAAACCTCTCGCAGCGAGGAGTAATAAACATAGAGCGGTTCGTTGTGCGAGTGATCTTGATAAAAACTCAGGCTTTTTTTGATTTCCTCATTTTCAATCGGGAAACCGGCTTTAAGCGGTAGGACCATGGCGAATAGAGGAATCAGAAGGATGAGATCCGTCGCGGCGGCCAGTTTGAATCGGGAAGCGGATATCCGAAGTTTGGCGGCAAGACCCACCGTCCCCATCGCCACCAAGAGGATGAAAAGCGGGGTTTGATATAACAGGAATCGCCCGTAAAAAGGGTAAAGTCGCAGCCAGGAGAGCAGCAAATGGATCAGGAGCGGCCCCAACAGGAACAGTAATATTCGCCCACGTTTTTGCACGGCCAAGCGGGCCGCAACCATCGCCGCGAAAGCCTCGATGAGCCAGGTGAAGCGGCCGAATTGAAAAATTTGCTCAAGCTGATTTTCGAGGGCCTTAATAATGAATTTATAGAATCCTAGGGAAAACGGGTTCCGGGGTAAAAACGAATTTCTCCAGAATTGCAGCATGCCCGCTCTCGACGGCTGATGGCGAATGAACTCCCAGTAATACACGGCGAAGGCGGCGCCCCAGAACAAAAACACAATCAAAAACCGGAAGTTCTTTCTACGCAGGCCGGAATAGGCCATCCATATTCCCGCAATGGCGAGGCTGATCACGGATATATTCGACATGAAAACGGCGACACACCCCGCGAGCGATAACACCGCCACCGCCAAAGTTTTCTCCGGACGCAAGCGTAAGGCCAGATAGGGCACCAGCACCGCGAACAACACGTCGACCATGTACTGCTTGGCTTCCGACGAGTAATAAATCAGCCGGAACGTGAGCGCGAACAGGGCGGCAGAAAGCAGGCTGGCAGTTTGATCTTGGAGCAACTCCCTAGCCAAGAAATACAGCAAAGGAATGGAAGCAAGAAAACAGAGAAAGGGGAAAAGGCGCAAAGCCATTTCATCGGGCCCGAAAATCAAGGTCGCGGTTTTTTCCACCAGCAGAAAGCCGATGGGTGCGACTTGCAGGTGATCCAAAGGAAGAAACAACCCGGAATAGCTTCGCGCCAGAATATTCAAGGCCAGCGTGGTCTCATCGTACCACAAGCTGCGGTTGTGAAAATATTGTATACAGGCCAAGACAACCCCTGCCGCAATTGCAGCCCAAATCACGAAGTGAATGGTTTTGGATTTCATGGATGTCGCTCCGACGATACCTCGGAGTACTTATTACCGGGCTGGTTTGGATAAATTGCCGCTCGGGTTCCAGTCCGGGTTCGGGCGTTCGTAGAACACAAAGTGTTTGCGTGCCAGGAAATTGAGCACCAATCCAATCGCCGTCATGGCCAGCTTGGCGGAGATGGGAGAAACCCCGAGATGCAAAAGTGCCTTGGTTCCGAACGCATCCACCAAGCCGATCAGCGAAACCGCAACGACATAGATGACGATTTCCTGCCAAGGCCTCCATTGGGCTCCGCTGCGGAACAAGAAGGCGGTGGAAAGACGGTAATTGACCGCCGCGGCCACGGCGAAGGCCGACAAGGCCGAAAAAACCGGCTGTAATCCCAACCGCAACAGCCCCAGAAACACCGCCAAATTGATCAAGGCGCAGGTTCCGCCGATGACGAGATAAAAAAGGAACTGAATCGGACCCGGAACTTTGGGAAGATTGTATTTCAAAATACAATACAAGGCCCGCACGCCATCGCGCCAATTGATTTTCTTGCCTTCGGCATAGGTGCGGCCGGAATAGCTGATTCCGACTTCGAAAATGCGCAAGCGTTCTTGGGCGATTTTCGCCACGACTTCCGGCTCAAAACCGAACCGTTTCTCCTTCAAATCCAAGCCCTGAATAACCTCCCGCTTGAAAACCTTGTAGCAGGTCTCCATGTCCGTCAGGTTCAAATCGGTGAGCATATTCGACAACGTCGTCAGGAAGCGGTTGCCCAAGGAGTGCCAGTAATAAAGCACCCGGTGCATGCTCCCACCCAGAAACCGGGAACCGATCACGACGTCGGCTTGATCCCGCAACAACGGAATCAGCAGTTTGCGAAATTCCTCGGGATTGTATTCCAGATCGGAATCCTGGATGCCGACGAAGGCATGGGTCACGATTTTGAAACCCGATTGCAACGCCGCGCCTTTACCCTGGTTTTTTTCATGCCGTACCAAACGGATTTCCGGGTAACGCGAGACGAACTCTTCCGCGATTTCGCGGCTGCGATCCCGGGAACAATCGTCGACGATGACGATTTCGAGCGCCAAATCCTCCCCGCGGATGGAAAGCACGCGCTCCAGACAACGTGCCAGAGTTTTTTCCTCGTTGTAGCAGGGAATGACAATGCTCAACCCCGTGATTCGTGGTAACGGGACGTTACCTTCTTCAGCTTTGAGAGAACTTTGCACGCTGCGCTCAATACCGATGGGGAACTTGGCTGCACAATATAAATACCGTAACGGTCAGGCCAAGGCCGACATCCCAATCCGGGGGAGAGGAAACCCGCCATACCCCGGATTGGGGCGGGCGTGTCCGGAAAAAGTTCGGGCACCGGCATCCCCCTTTAACCCGCAAGTTCCGGCTGCACGGGATTGGAAAAACCGGGTCAAGGCCGATTGATTCCCCGCGTATCCTGTTTGTTACCCGGAGGTTATCCGGGTTAGCTAGGTTTGCCGCCGTGCGTACCCAAAATGTCAAGGCGTCGGTACCGAAAAACCTTTTCCGCCTGTTGTGGCTCCTCTTCGCTGTCTTCATCCTATACGGCACCACCATTCCCTTCACCTTTAGCCTCGATCCAAAATATTTGCACTCCCGCTTCGCCCAGATCGAATGGTACCCCTTAGTCTCGAAACCGGGAGACCACCATTCCTTAACGGACTATGTGCAAAACATCTTGCTTTTCCTGCCTTTCGGATTCCTCGGATATTTTGCCGTCGCCGAGAAACGCTCGCGGTGGAAACCCTTCGCCGTCATCGTTTTGGGATCCTTGCTCAGCGCCTGCGTGGAATTCCTGCAACTTTTTTCCGAAACCCGCGTGACCGCGCTTACGGATTGGATTTGGAATACCGTCGGGACCGTCGGCGGTGTTGGGGCGGGAATTCTGTCACGCGGCATGCTGCGGAATCTGCGTGCGCGCCCGAGTCTGCGGAAATTTTTAGAGGCCGAATACGCGTACCCCGCCTTGATGTTCGGATTGATCGTGGTGGTCGGATTCTGGGAGCCCTTCGATTTTACGCTCGACGTCGGCAGCGTGCTGCCCAAATTGCGCGAAGTACTCGCGCATCCTTTCGCCTTGGACCCCTCGCCCGACGACATTCTGGCCTTTACCCGCTTTGCCTTCTTCGCCTATTTCGCTTGTCGCCTGTGTAGACAGGTTCGTCCGGGTTCCGAATACTGGGGAGCTCTTTGCGCCTGTGCCCTCGGCAATTTCCTGGAGTTTTCTCAATTCATCGTCGCTTCGCGCATGCCCGAATTCAATGACGCCCTGGTACTCACCGCGGGCGTGCTCTTGGGATTCGGCTGTTCCTACCTCCCGTATTTCCATCGCCATCGGATCGCTTGGGGAATTGCCTTCTTGGGAGGGTATGGCGCCGCCATCGTCTTCAAGGATGTGTTTCCCCTGAAATGGTCACCGGTTTCGGGCGGATTCAATTGGATGCCGTTTCTTCCCTATTTCCAAAACACCTCTTTCCTGTCTTTATCCGACTTCATCGAACAAATCATGACCTATTTCTGTCTGGGTGTGATTCCCGCCTATTTGTCCGGAGGTCGCCGGGTGGTTTTTCTGGCGACTTTGGTTTTTGCCTTCCTGGTCAGCGCGGGAATCGAAGATGTGCAACGCTTTCTGCCCGCGCATACCGCCGATATCACCGACATCCTGGGCGCATTGGTGGGCGTGACCATCAGCCAATTCGCGATCACGCGTGGAGGGTCCCTTTACCGGGAATATATTCGGCCGCATACGCAGAGCTGAGTTGAGAGCCCGTCGCCCTCAGCCGCGCCGATTTACCTTTTTTGCATGGGGTATGACGTCATCGTGGCCGGTGGCGGCATCATCGGCTTATCCTCCGCCTGGAAAATTTTAGAGCGCTTCCCAAACTGTAAACTTCTACTGCTCGAAAAAGAAACCGGGTTGGCCCGGCATCAGACCGGGCGCAACAGCGGCGTATTGCATTCCGGAATCTATTATGCTCCGGGTTCCCTCAAGGCGAAACTTTGCCGGCAGGGCCGCCAAGAACTACTGGAGTTCGCAGCGGCGGAGAAGGTGGCCCACGAGGTTTGCGGCAAGGTAATCGTCGCCACCCATGAGGCAGAACTGCGACGTCTGGTGGACCTGGAATTGCGGGCCGGGCAAAACGGGTTGCCCGTCTCCCGCTTGGATGCCGCCGGGCTAAAATCCGTCGAACCCAACGTGCGCGGTCTGGCGGCATTGTTCGTGCCCGACACCGGCATCATCGATTTCGCGGGAGTGTGCCACCGGCTGGCGGAGCGCATTCGCAGGCACGGCGGGGAGATTCGCATCGGCCAGGGTGTCCAGCGGGTTTCCGGCCGGCGCGGTAACAAATCGGTTACCACGAATCAAAGCGCTTTCGTGGGTGATTTCTTTCTCAACTGTGGAGGGCTGTATTCCGATCGATTGGCGGTTTTAGATGGGTTGCGACCCGAGGTTTCCATCATTCCCTTCCGCGGAGAGTACTTCACCCTGGCGCCCGGCGCCGCACATCTGGTACGCAACCTAATCTACCCCGTTCCCGATCCGGCCTTTCCTTTTCTGGGGGTGCATTTCACCCGCATGGTGCTGGGAGGCGTCGAGTGCGGCCCCAATGCGGTGTTGGCCTTCGGGCGCGAAGCCTATACCCGCTGGCAGGGAAACCTGCGTGATACCTGGGCGATTTTCCGCCACCCCGGGTTCCGCCTGCTGGCAAAAAGGTATTGGCGCATGGGATGGGGCGAATTCCGTCGCTCGTTCTACAAACCGGCTTTTGTCGCCGCCTTGCAAAGGCTGGTGCCCGCCGTGACCGCCGACATGTTGACTCCCCGGGCCGCCGGAATTCGCGCCCAAGCCCTGCAGCCGGATGGGAAGCTGGTCGATGACTTTTGCTTCGCCGCAGGCGACGGCAGCCTGCATGTGCTGAACGCCCCATCTCCGGCCGCCACCGCCGCCTTGGCCATCGGAGAGCATATCGCGCAGCGCTACGCAGCCATGGCCAATGCGAATTGAGACTGAAATACGACCTCGAATGCCGCTATGACTTTGGAACTCTCATCCAGCTCACCCTGTATGGCTGGCCGGCCAAAGTCGAAAATGGAGGATACGCCTTTGCATTTACAACACAGCAAGGTATAACTGTTAAAATCTAAGATCGCCAATCTTACTTTTAATTACACTTGTTCATTTACAAACCCATTCCCGCAGGAACATGTTCTGTTGTATGAATGGCAAAACTCTCCACACTCCCATGAAACTTTTTCGTTCCGAGTCTGATGCCACCAGCATTTGGAGTGTCGCCCTTCCCCTGGGGTTGATCACTCTTGTATGGATGGTTTTGCGGTGGCGCTTTTTCTTTGGCTTCCTTGGATATGATGACCTTTGGTATGCGAATTATGCCTCGAAATGGGGGGCGACACCTATAAACCATTGGGAAGTTCGTGTGCTTTTCACGGGTCTGATTCGTTTATGCACCGACCTTTTCGGAAAAAACGAATTTGGCACCACGGCACCCGCGCTTGCCTCATCCCTAGTGATGCTCTTCGTCATTTTTCGCCTCGGGTGGAAGCAATCGGGGCTAGTCGGAGCCTGTATTGGAGGAGCACTCTTCGCGCTGTTGCCCCAGGATATATTCTCCTCAACCTCGGTGGATGTTGTTGCATTAACATCGGCGCTGTCTTCCGTAGGGATCCTAGTTCTCCTGGAGAAGCCCGGAAATTGGGGCGTCGTGCTTTCGGGGATTTTCCTTGGCCTCGCGATATTTTCCCACTTCTATGCATTACTCGTGGTGGGCGCAGTTGCCTTTGCCTGGCTAATACATTCCGCCCCTGTTTGGCGGTGGAAGGAATCCACACTCCTGTTTTTAACAAGTATCGGAGTATTCCTGTTAGTTAATTCGCTGACCTTTTATTGGATGACTGGAAGCGTTCTCTTTCCATACAAGGTATCGGCGGAATCGCACCTACAGACTTTTGGAGATATTGTTTACAATCTTAGTTGGCTTATCTGGCCACTCAAATCCTTTGTCTTCACGAATGAATTCGGAATTCTTCTATTAGTGACGGCCGGCGCTTTAGCGGTAACTTGGAGAAAAGCAAATAAGGAAATTCGTTTTCTCGGTTTATTTTCGGCCATTTTTTTCCTATACGTGAATTGGGGGACCCAGCTTCCGACTCAATATCTTCCTCTTTGGCATTTGCCGAGATACTGGTACCCATTGGCGGTCCCAGTATGCGTTACCGTCGGATATTGCTTGAATCTGCTTCCTCGCCGCTTTGGATGGGTACTTGCTATCTCAACGGCCAGCATCCAAGTGCTCATGATTCTGATGGCAGGCCCTTGGGGGCAGAACGTGGAGGTCAGTAAGACACTTCTCCACTACGCCCAAGCCCACCCCAAAACCCGTTTTGCCACAGATGGACTCAGTTTGAATGAAATGTTCGTCCTCAATGGATGCACACCTCCGGCGAACATATTTCCAATTCGCAACCTGGTTCAACCCGAGTTTTATTCGGTACCGGAAAGCTCACAGATTAATCCATCATCGCGACCGCTTTCTCCTCCTTCTCAACTTGAGCCAAGCCGGACGCAATGGATTTGCTCCCTTGCTTAAATTGGCCTCCCAGGGCAAATGGGTCAATATTGGCCGGCTCGTTACCGCACCCTATCTAAATTCCTTCCAGAGATTATAGGAAAACGATCTTTCATGCTCCGGCATCCCCCCCCCGCGGTGGTAACTTTCCCCTGACGCGAAGATCGGGAACCTTCTTCGCGCGTGAATCCAATTGAGTTCTGCCCCTTCTTGCCGTTTTTATCCTACTGGTCGCAGGTATAGCCCCTAGCCTCCGTCCATAGGATTTGCTGTAGCATTCTACCTGTGGCACGACATCTTCAGGCCTCTAAATTTCGCGCACATCCACGGTGCGCTTTCCACCGTCGACCTGGTAATTGTATTACTGGTAGTGTCTTGTATATTCAACGCAGCGAAAGGGAGCCCATCACTTCATCAAGGTCACGACTTGCGTTTGGATTCGGTCGGAATAATTCGCCCGTACGAGGTACATACCTGGAGCGTTTCCTGAAACATTCCACGTGAAGATACCCTGTGCCCCCGGCGTCAGTTCCGCAATCCGGGTTCCGGAAATACTGCGGATGGTCAAGCGTGTTGGAAATTCCCGGCCCGCCCCCGGGGAAAAGCGCACCACCTTGTCCATTTGATCCATTCGCATCTTCAGCGGACCAATTTGGGAAGACGGAGAGTCCTTCCCGATCGAGGCGGTGTTCAAATTCACCTTGAATACGTGAAAGATGGGACCGTCAAAATATCCCGTCCCGGGATCCGCTTTCATTTGCGAGATGAAAATCCGTTGCGTGGCAGGGTCATAAGCGGCCCCACCGATTAGGTGCTTGTCATCGCTTTCAAACGGCAAGTCGAAGGTCCACACCGCATTAGGGGTAATTTCCCACGGCTGCATTTTTCCCTCATGCACTCGGGTGAAATCCATGGCGTCATAGGCCCATATTTGGTACACATAAGGGTAGGCATGATCCCCTTTGGAAGCGTCGGCCGGATCATTGCAATCCACTCCCCCGATTCCATAACAAAAATCCCCGACGCCATTGCTGCCGATAAATAAAATCGTCCGGGATCCATTGGGAAAAACCACGCCGTTGACTTGGCTGCATCCGTTGAACAAAGTGTCTATTCCCGCGGTCCCAAAGACACCCAAGGTGGGGTGGGCCGTGCTGTAGTACACCAAGGGATTGACGGGGACGGGATTTTTCACCCCCATATTGACCGGGTCGAAGGTGAAGGCGGCCGGTCCCCATGAAGTACGGGATATGATGGGAATGCAGCATTGGCCCGTGATGGCCGGACCGCCCAGCGAGTCGCGCCAGGCCGGGGGCACCAAGGTCATATAACCCGATACGAATCCCGCCCCCATGGTTCCCAGTTGATAGGGACCGGTAATATCCCCCGTCAGCGCCAAGTTGGGGGAGGACACGAAATGCGACAGGACTTGGGTTGCATTCGCATCATAATATGTCCATCCGGTGACGATGATCTTTCCGTTGTACGGCAAATACCCGCCGATGTCTTTCGCGTTTGGATCGCCGGGATTGATGTTTGGCAATCCCCCTTCGGTGATATCCGTGAAATTCTGGAGGAAGGTTGCGGTCTTCAGTTGATTCATGTCGCTGCTGTTGACGAGGGTCGGAATGCTGATTTCCGCCGTCAATTGATCGTGGCTGGTTACCCATAGGGAGTTGTCGGCGGAATCATAGGCAATGGCCGTGCCTCCAAAGCTGAAATCGGTTTCCGGAACGCGGAAGGCGCCTTGATAAACCAAATTCGATTTTTGCAAAAGGGTCGCGCTTGCTTGCGCTGTGGCGGGAGTTGCGAGCCATAGGTGGAGTAAAACCGTTGCGGCGAAAATTCCCGTGCTCGATTGGATTTGAGTCGACATGCTGATTGCCTTTCCAAATAATTTCCAAATAGTTTTCACGTTAGGCTCACGACATGCATTATACCACCTCAGTTCCCAGTTATGGTACGTCTAACGTTTCTTAACCTGTGCGATTTTCGTCCTGAATTGCCCGGTGGTAGCCGCCAGGGTAAACACCTTGGGGTTTTGGGCGTGCTTTTTGTTTTATTTCTGAATTGCCTTTACCAAGGAGGGCGCATTTCGGAATGCCCCGCGACGAGTCCGTTTGCCCGTGATTTCCCCAAAACCAGCGCTCACCTTATTGAGCCAGGGAGTCATCGGAATAAGGTGAAGATGAAATCGATTATGGTATTTCAAAAAACTGGACGCGCGGACAAGCTTAAACGTCTGGAACAAATGAGGCTTCAAACGGTACCGAGGCCAAATCCGGTGAATTCAGCCTCACTCAAGCCTTGCGCTTTGGCAAGCGCGCAAATGCTCCAATGCGCGGCGAAAGATATTGGTCAATCCAATAAAATATTTGGCAAACCGAACCTATTACAAGGACCGAAATAATGGGAAACTTATAACGCAAGTTAATATGGGTCACCAGGTACGGCAGAAAAAAACACGAAACAAGTGCAAGCCCCATAATGGCTTCTTCATCTTTTCTACCGAGGGCACGAATACTATACAATGCGAAAAGGATCAAAAGCGCCCAATGATAAATCGACTTCGAATACTCGTAAAAGCTTTGCGTCCTAAGGGGGAGCCAAAAAAAAGCGGCCCGATGAACACAGAGTAACAGAAATTTTCCGAAATTCGATTTGATCCAAGCCAAGGCGACATTTTTTTTGAGCGCCATATATTTCAGCTCGCCAAGTTTTCGATATAATTTTTGTTCATCAGGATTTGACCAGGGGTGCAAATAATCAAAAACCCTTAGCTTGCCGACATATACATTATTCTGATACGTCTCCCCATTCGCCCATTTGTTATTACCGATGTATAACTCAAGCCCAAGATTACTACGTGACATTACAAAACCACCCAGTTTTTGTTGGTTTCTCAGCCCCCAGGGAAGCACAATCATACACGTCATAATCACCGTCAGACCGATTTTAAGCCGGACTTCTCGGTTCCTAAAGTGCGAATGAAGTTCGTAAAGCCAGAAAAGCGACATATAAAGAAGGAATGCCGGTGTGGTAAGCGCCGAAATGCCACTAATTATACCGAGAAAAAAAATTGTGCGAACCCTCTTCCAATTTTCACGGTGTACTATAACAGTTAATAGGAGCAGCAATTGAAGCAAAATTCCTAGCAAAACTGTTTCATGCGCACCTTCCGTAGTAAACCATAAGAAATACGGATTGAGGATCATAAAGCTACAGGCAATCAATCCTGCGAACATGGACTGACGATATATTTTTACGGTAATTACATATGCGAGCAGTGCATTAAGGAGATCCAGAAGAATCGAAAATACGGATTGTCCAATACAGGCAGAAAGTTTAGGAGGCAACCCTACGATACGATAAAGGACCGATAGCAAAAAGGGGAATACGGGAGAAATGTGGGCTGAAGGAATTCCGTCCGTATTGGGGAAAGGACCGGCAAAGCCTTGGCCTTTAACCAGAGATACGGCAACCCGCATGTTTTCGGCGACATTATTCTGAAAGAAGCCATTTCGACGAGCGAACTCGACACGCGCAACAAACCCAATAATAAAAATTACAGTTATTAATACATAGAATAATCGCGGGGGGATGCATTTCCATTCAACTTCCCGATTTACCGTCTGATTTTTTAGCATAGAGAACTCGATATCCTTTTTGTAATCCACTTTCATTGCCCAATTATTTGGGATAATAATTCGTTTCGACGCCGATGAGCCCCCGGCGTGCCCAAGGATCTACATCTATTCTATTTCCCTCTTTTTATTTTAGCGTTTTCTTTTTCCTTTGATTCGGTTTATGCACCTGTCAAGAAAGTAGTTTTACTTGCTTTTATCACGGCCCTGGCAATCAATTTTGTTAGTGTGTCAAACACATATAAAACCGCACTTTGGCCTTTCGATTCCCATACATCAGAAATTTTATCATTTCTTAATGCAAAAGCGGAAAAAATAAACAAAAAGATAAAATTGGATTTTTCATGGCCTTTTCAAAGTTCTATAGAATTTTATAAGAATAAAAACTTATTCCCTTTGGTTTCAGTGGTCAAAAATAAAACTGACCAGGAAAAATTAAACCTTGAAGCTCAATACTATATATATTTTAACAAGTCTCTGAAAAAAAACGGCTACAACGCCTTAACTCAGAAAATTTTGAACTATAAAAAAGACACTATATTATCTTTTAAAAAAGAGGGGGTTTATGTTTTTTCAAATATAAGGTAACTGGATCGCTTCTCTTGCTTTATCAATTTGCACCCAATTCGATTTATAGGTGATGCGTAAACTGAAGGCTTTTTCCTTCAAAGTCCTACTACTGAAACCCGATTTTATGGCTGCCTCATGCCCTAACTGGATAACTTTCCCCGTAATTCACCTTCCACACCCAAACCGTAAAACCCAAATTCCGCAGGCAGCTTCCAGGATGTGAATACCTTCACGTTTATTTTTTATATCTAGGGTAAATACGGGTTTCCCCAATTTCCATGGATTTCACCTGCGCGACATTCCAAATATGACAACACTACCACCATTGAGCAAAAAAACCCGCTTCCAACTCTGGACAGTAACATTCGGGATACTTTTCTTTGGCATGTTGTCGATGGCTCGTTTCTACGTCTATTATGGCAGATTGCTCAACGGTTGGGATGCGCAGTTTTATTACGCAACCGCACGAAGCTTTCTTTTCAACCATACCACCGACATTACGGCGGCCCTTAAACAGACACCATGGACCCGACCGTTTGATAGGGACGGCGATGGTGTAATGGAGGCGGTCCCTTTAAAACCAAACGGCGAATTTCAGTCCAAATACCCAATCGGTTTACCGCTCGCTGAATGTTTGCTTCTCGCTCTTGCTTACGTAATCCGTCGCGCGCTTGAATCTATCGGTTTCCATATTCTCGGACCGCCTGGCCTGTCTCTTTTTGAAATTGCTTTCGTCGCCCAGGGCTTATGGTGGTTTACGGTTTACGGTCTCAATCGCCTTGGAAAGTTCTGCACGGCTTGGTCGCATGTGGATCGCTGGCATTGGCCAATCGTCGTCGCCTTGCTCGGCACCACCCTTTTCTATTACTCTGCGATGTTTCCATTCATGGTGCACTGTCTCGGATTCACGGTTACCGTACTCTGGCTTATCGAGATAAAAGGGCTCACCGAGGACTCACGCTCAGGCTATCATCTGGCGATGTTGGGCGCATATGCTGGACTTCTCTTTCTTATCCGCCCCCAGCAGGTGTTGCTGCCGCTTCTCTCAACGCCCTGGATCATAAAACCACTGCTCAAGGAAAAGAAGATGAACTGGCTGCCAGGTGCCGCCGTGGGCATACTATGCTCTCTAGCGGCCATCGCCGCAACGTTATGGTACAACAAAACGCAGTTTGGTGTTTACACGCTCAACGGATATGCTGCCGCCAATGAGCACTTCGATTTCCTGCATCCCAAGATTTATTACGTACTGTTTGGAATCGAACGCGGTCTTTTTTATTACAGCCCTATCGTGCTGCTTTCTATTCCTGGCATCATCACAATCTGGAGGAAGGACAAGTTGGGATGGATTGTTCCAGTAATCCTAAACGCGATTGCGCAGATTTTTCTCGTCGCAGCATGGTGGTGTCCAAGCCAGGGAGACGCCTTCGGCCTACGTATGTGGACTGAAAACGTGCCTCTCGTCGCCATGGGTTTGTCCGCCACACCAGCGCGGTTCCTCAAGAAAGGATGGCCTTTTGCGCTTGGATGTTCAGCGTGCATCCTTTGGAGCTTTTTTCTGCTTTTCAGGTACAACCATTGGACGTGATTGGGTATTTCGTACTTCCCCTTACCTGCTATTTTTTCGCTTTTTGTCAACGGTAGGTTGTCGTTGTATAGCCGGTAGCAATGCGAAGGCATCGACAACCTCTCTATATTTCTTTCGCCCATGTTCACACCCCATTCCGGCCTGAGCAAATCGGCTTTCGTGGTTTTTTCCGACGATTGGGGCCGCCATCCCTCCAGTTGCCAGCACCTGTTTCGCAGAGCTTTGCCGCAGGCTGAAATCCTGTGGGTGAACACTGTGGGGCTGCGCGTTCCGCGTTTGACCCGTTATGATTTCAAACGCGCCGGCGAAATCCTGCGGCATTGGATTTCTCCCCGCCCCAACACGTCGTTTACCTCCGCCGAAGTATCGCCGCATATCCTGCGGCCCATGATGCTGCCTTTTTTCCAGTGGGCGTGGGCACGCGCACTGAACCACATCTTGATCCGGCGAAAACTTCGACGCGCTTTGCAAGGCTTTGCGCCGGGCAAACGAAAAATTCTGGTCAGCACTTTGCCCATCATTCCCTTCGCCTTTCACATGCCCGAATTCGCGCGCAAGGTGTATTACTGCGTCGACGATTTCACCACCTGGCCCGGCGTCAGCGGACCTACCATGTTACGGCTCGAAGCACAAACCTTGCCGGCCTGCGATCTGCTCGTCGCCGTGTCGTCCCGCCTGCTGCAAAGCCGCGGCCCCATGGTGCGCATCGGCCATTTGCTGACACATGGCGTCGATGTCGAACATTTCGCGTACCCCCAAACTCCGGCCGTACGACTCGCTGCCATTCCCCGCCCCATTCTCGGCATGTTCGGGTCGTTCGACGCGCGGGTTGACGCCGGCATTCTGCGCGCCTTGTCCCAAGCGCTGCCCCAGGCGCATCTCGTCGTACTCGGCCCGGTGGACCGCGATCGCGCCGAGTTCGACGCGCTTCCCCATCTGCATTTTCTCGGCAGCGTGCTCTATGAAGAATTGCCCGGCGAAGCCGCCCGCTTCGATGTCTGCCTTCTACCCTACAAGGTCGACGCGTCGACGGTCAATATCAACCCGCTCAAACTGAAAGAATATCTAGCCACCGGCAAACCCGTCATCAGTACCCCTTTGCCCGAAGCGGAAAAACTCGCCGATTATGTTCGCGTGGTCCCGGCCGAAAACTTCGCGGCCGCCGTGGTTGAAGCTCTGCGCGACCCGGCACCGCGGCCGGGGTTGGCGGAATTTCTGGCCGGCGAATCATGGGACGCCAAGGCGGAACAATTTTTCCGCTGGATTCTGGATGGCACATGATGCGGAAAATTCGCTTGCTCAGTATCGCCACCTTGTTTCCCAATCCGCGTATGCCGGTGCACGCGCAATTCGTGAAGCAGCGTCTCGACGCGCTTTCCAAGCGCGTGGATTTGATCGTGCTGAGCCCCATTCCCTGGTTTCCCGGCGAGCGGTTCGTTTCGCGTTATACCAATCGACACCACATACCGGCGCAAATCGACACCAATCCCTATCCGACTTATTTCCCCAAATTTTTTTCCCTCCCCCTGATATGCAAACCGTTGGAAGGATTCACTTTGGCGCTGTGCGTGGCGCTTTGGCTGCGGCGCCACGGGGGGCGGGATGCCATCGATGGCTTAGATTGCCATCTCGGCTTTCCCGACGGTTTTGCCGGCGCGCTCTTACATTGGGCTTTCCGCAAACCCTATACAGTGACCCTCCGCGGGCACGACATCAATGATTTGCCGCGCTACCCCGTGCGCATTCGCCAGGTACTGTTCGGGTTACGGCATGCCGTGCGTTACTTTGGCGTGGCCCGCGCTTTGGTCGATGCGGCCGTGGGACTGGGCGCGCCCGCCGCCACCGGATTCGCCTCGACCAACGGCGTGGATGCGGAGCGGTTTTTTCCCATGGACAAACCCGCAGCGCGTGTGCAATTGGGACTTGCACCGGAAGGCCGGTATTTGCTGACGGTATGCCATCTCGTTCCGCGCAAAGGGGTGGATATTTTGATCCGGGCGCTGGCGCGGCTGACGGAAGCGGGACGCGATGTCCGTCTCATCGTCGTAGGGCAAGGTGGCGAAGAGGGAAATTGCGAACCCGAACTCCGTACCCTGGCACGGCAGTTGGATGTGGATCGGCGGATTGTCTGGGCCGGCGCCGTGGCGAATGCGGAGTTGACTCCGTATTATTCCGCGGCCGACGTCTTCTGCCTGGCCAGCGAAAAAGAAGGCTGGCCCAATGTGATACTCGAAGCCCTGGCCTGCAGCACGCCGGCCGTCGCCACCGACACCTGGGGTGTACCCGAAATCCTGCCGGACGAATCGCTCGGGCTGCTAGTGCGGCCGCGCGTTGCCGAAGGTTTTGCGCACCGTATCGCTGAGGCGCTGGATCGCACCTGGGGGCCTCAGGTCTTGCGGGGATATGCTCTGCAACATACCTGGGATCAAACCGCGGCGAAGCTTACGGAACATTGGCACGCCGTCTTAGGCCCGGAAAACTGAAAACCCATGCGCGATTACGCTCTTACCCTGCTCATTCCCGCAGCGATGCTTTGGGGCCTGACGAAAACGCGTCGCGCCATGATGGTACTGGCCTGGATTTGCTTCATGCGGCCTTACGATTTTTCCTGGGGCTTATGGAATCACGTGCCCACCTTTCTCATCGCTTTGGCCTTCGCCATCCTTTCCGCCTTGATCCATAACGGATTTAAATTCAACCCCCACCCCTTTTTGCTTTTGTATTTGACTTTTCTCGCCTGGGCGGGAATCACCTGTTTCACCGCCTTCGTGCCCGGAATAGCCTGGGACTTTTACAAATACTTTTTCGAATCTTTTTGGGTGGTGCCGATTTTTGTCTTCGGAACCCTGCGCAACCTGAACACGGTAAAATGGGTTCTCCTGGTTTCGGCGGCCAGCCTGACCTTGGTGGGTTTCAAGGTCGGCCTGGCTTTGAGTCTTTCCGGCGGCAGTCACGTAACGGATCAAATCAACGGGTTTGTAGGGGACAACAATGTTTTTGGATTAACCCTATTGCTTGCCATTGCCACCTGCATGGGCCTACGCCGCGTGTTCGATCGCTCGCGCTGGAAATTCGTCTTTCTTCCGGTTATCGGTTACGCGTTATTGGCCGTCATCTACACCGAATCCCGGGGAGCTTTCATTTCCTTGGCCCTGATATTTACCCTCTCCGCCCTGGCCAGTAAAAATCCGATTCGCAACATCATTTTACTTGGGCTGTTTTCTTATCTCGGCTACGCGGTCATTCCGGGCAGATTTTTTCACCGCTTGGATACATTCCAAGACATCCAAAACGACGATTCGGCGATGCACCGGGTGGAATACTGGAATTTCGGCCTCCGCATGGCCGCCAGCCGTCCGGTGTTCGGGGTCGGACTCAACAATTTTAAGGCCTATACCGACGATCATTTCAAACAAGAACTCGAAGGGCGCTATAGCCAGGTGGCCCATAACGTTTATATCGAGGTCCTGGCGGAAACAGGTTATCCGGGTCTCATCCTTTACCTCGCCATGGTTTTATGGACCTTGGTCGCCCTGCACCGGCTTTACCGTCGTGCGAAACGCACCGCCCGCGCGTATCCCGATTTACGCTGGGTGAGTTCGACCGCGTTTTGGATGCGCAATGGCTGGATCGGTTATTTGCTGGGCTCGACATTTCTCAATATGCTGGTTCTGGATTTTCCCTGGTACTTCATGTGGTACGCACATTTGCTGGCTTTGACATTTGATCGCGAATTATTTCGGCGCCGCCGGGTCCTCGCCGGAATCACTGCGAAAGAAAGCGAAAAAACACCCGCGCATGCGCCTGCGCCGAAGCTTGCCAACTGAACTCGCCGGCGCGTTTCCAACCCACTTCCCGGCATTGTTCCCACAAATCTCCTTGGGTTAACAAGCGGGCGATGGCTTGACCCGCGCTTTCGGGATTATCCAGCGGTACCGACAAACCGGCCTTTCCGGCTATTTCCGGAAGCGAGGCCACGTCGGAATACACTGAGGGGGTTCCGACGGCCATGGCTTGCAGCAAGGGAAAGCCAAAACCTTCGTAACGGGAAAGGAAAATGAATACCGCCGCGCTTTTGAATAACTGCTGCAACTCCGCATCGCTCACCCACGAATCCACGCGCACTTCGGATTGAAGGCCGAGGCGGTTCAAAGCGCGCAGCAGCGGGAGATTGCGAATCTCCCATGAAGCCTACGATGCGCAAGGGATGTTGCCTGCGTACCTCCGCCGGCACCGCGGCCCATGCGGCCAAGGCTCCCTCGGGATTCTTTTGATACCCATCGCCCCCCAGCATTAGACAAAAACCGCGTTCGGAAAATGGCGGGGAGTCGCTTTGCTTCGCGAGCCGATAACCATCCGGGAGGCCATGGTGAATGACCGTAATGCGATTCGCCGGAATGCGGAGATGCTTTCTAATCTCGGATTCGGCGTGCTGGGAAACCGTCACGATTGCTTCGGATCGGCGCAAGAGGAGGCGGTATGTGAGAAACAGGTATAAACAATGTCGGTAAGTATAAAGACGCGATCGGAGGCCGGCCCCGGGCGGGGGGTCGCAGAATCGCCGTAGAAATAGATATTCGATGACGTCATGAACCGCGACCACCGTCGGGCAAGGTGAAAAACAAGGTCGACGATTTGCCGGCATGAAAAGCAGATCCACCCGATGACGCCGCAACGCCATGGGCAGAAGAAATTGTTCCCACAACGGGTCGGCGGAGCATTTTACATCATGCCACACGACCCGTTCGTTTGCATCGATTGCATCGAGCACGCTCTGGTATTTTTCCCGCGGCAGGTTGTGTTCGAAACCCGTATTGATGAAGAGCAAAAAATTCACCTCGGGCATGAGCCGGGGAAGTTCCTTGCAGAGGTAGAAGAGATAAAGCGGCATCCCCCGCATGGGACGGGTTAAAAAGCGCGCGTCGATGGCAATGGTTTTCCCGTCCATCGAAATCAATGCTTGTCGGCAAGAGCAGCGCGGTTTCGAGAGCGGAGTAAGGTTGCGGGAAGAAGGGACATCAGCAAGAGCCCTTTCCGTGCGGCGATATGGGTGGGTACTTCTTTAACCACCCGACGGTAGCATCGTTTGGCTTCCGCATAATCACCGATTTCGAAAAAATGATATCCCATTTCAAAGTGATTGCGAGCTTTTCCTTTGCGAAAATCCGAAGCGTATTCCTGCGCCATGGCCGGATACTCCGACTCGAATTGTTCGAGCATGACCAAAGTTTTTTTCAGCATGAGAACTTTGGGGCTGCTCACACTCCCCGCGCGAATTCGATATTTCGCCAGCACTTGATTTTGATATCCCACGGCATAGGTACGGGCGATTTTTAACCATAGGTGGTAATCCTCGACCCCCAATTCCCGATTTTCGTTGAAGCCACCTACGGCTTCAAAAGCGTCTCTACGCACCAGTGTCGTGGGGATAGAAATGAAATTCTCCCGCAACAAATCACCGAAGACGCGACCCGATACTGGGCGTTTTCTCTCCATCATCCGAAATCCCGCTTGCCCGAGTTCGTCCATCGAGAGCACATCGGAAAAGACCACGGCGTATTCGGGATGTCGGGCCAGAAACGGTTTTTGAACTTCGAGCTTACGAATTTCCCACACATCATCGGCATCCAGGAACGCCAGTAAGTCCGCCCTCGCCTCGGCCCCCCGGTTGCGCGCCGCCGCGGGACCGGAATTAGCCTGATGAAAAACGCGAATGCGCATCTTGTCCCGAAGGACATCGGCGAGTTCGCCGGTTTCATCGATGGATCCGTCGTCAACGATGATCAATTCCCAGTCCGAGACGGATTGCTCCTGGACGCTGCGAATGGTTTCGGGAAGAATATCGACGCGTTATAGGCAGGCACGATAATGGAAACTTTCGCCAGATCTAGGGTCGGTCTTCGACAAAAATAACTGCAAAAAACGACTGCGAACGGTCCGCAGGCAAATTACAATTCAGCGGGAAAACGACTGCAACCTTCCTATGCAGGTACTATGCGTTGGAAGAATAATCCGACACTAAGCATAATCAAGTAGGCACTTTTGGCGTTCACCTGCCGAAAGGATGTGTGGTCAGCGCATGCAGCCTCGTATTAGAAAAGCCATATCCACCGTTTTCCGTATTGGCCGGCAACGCATGTAGGGTTATTGGTTCCAGGGCTTGAACATAAATGCCGCTATGAAAAAAATCATCAAAAATATGTATTGGGAATTTTTTACGAGTGAAATGCTATTTGAGTATATCAATGCATTTCTAATGAGAATCCCGGGGAAGACCGGTATCAAGGTGCGCACGTTTTGCTTATCGCGTTTCTTCTTTGAGTTTGGAAAGAGATGTTTCGATTTCCCGGTTTTCAAGGTTTACAGGTTTTCGCAAATTAAAAGTCGGGGACAATGTGGTCATTTCAAATAACAATTTTATTCAGGCCTCAGGCGGAGTCCATATTGGGAATAATGTAATCTTGGGATCCAACGTCAAAATCTGGTCAATCAATCATAATTTTAACCGGATCGACATACCCATTTTTGAACAAGGGCGTACCTCGGATGAGGTAACCATTGATGACGATGTTTTATTGAATGACAATGTATTTGTAATGCCCGGTGTTCACCTGCCACGTGGGTGCGTGGTGATGCCATGCAGTGTTGTAAATAAAAAGAAATATCGACCCTATTCTGTTTTGGCCGGCCACCCTTGCAGCGTGATTGGGATGAGAATGGAGTTGAATAAAGAAAATACGCCTATTAAGTAGAAAGGTATTTCGAGAGGTTCCCATATCATTTGACGACTTTATAGACAAACCTGATATCGAAATAACTTCAGAGTTCCATCATTCTGACAAAGAGATCCCTCCGGGGCGGATCGCCTGATTGGTGCTACTGTTTCTCGATAAAGTATTTTTGCTGAAAGTTTCTCTCGATAATTTGAGGTTTTTCCCCTTATCCGATAGAAACTCGTCCACGGCCTGATTACACCCGGGCCAGGGTGGATCGTTATACTCATCAAACAAGATAATCCCCCCGCGTTCCAATCGCGGGTAAAAGTATTGAAGGCCGGCTCGGTAAGACTCGTAAATATCGCAGTCCAGGTGAACAAAAGCGTATTGCTCACATTTCTCCTGTCCTAGCGTTTTTTTAAAGAATCCCGGAACAAGCTCGACTGTCTTCTCAAGATCAAGAGCCCTTATGCGACGTTGGACTAGGTCGAGCGACGTATTGCTGAATCCGCCTTTTCGTTTTTCAGAATCGGACGCACTGACGAGTGCCAAGTCCGTTGTTATGTCGTCATCGAATCCCTCAAACGAATCAAACCCGAATACTTTCTTTCCGAGGCTACGCTGCTTGAGATAAAGACTGATCGAAAGCAGCGTAGCTGCCCGAAATACTCCGCATTCCGCGACGTTTCCAGGGACGCCGTCCGTACGCTTCAGGAAATCCATAATCACATTGACGTTCGCGCCGCCGCTCGGGCTGGCAATCTGATTCGGCTGCACATTCGCCGGCACCTTCATCTCGACAATATTCGCCGCCCAGGCGGGCCATTCCAGTATCGGACGGCGACGCATTGCCTGGCCCGTTAGGTGTTGTATGGCCTGCTTCAAAACCTTTCTCATATGATCCATGTCCCCTCTCGCGATGCCTCGGATGAAAGTGGATTGAGCCAGATACGTCGCCTTTCCGCAGCGACGGCAAATTCAACGTAATCAAGATAAGGACGTATTGTCTCGAAACGGCGAAAAAATCTCGTCACGATTTCCCAATCCTGCTCGTTCATCCGAACTGAATAATCGTCCTCCCCAATACGATCAGTGATTTGGCGCTCGCCAGACCTTTGCACAGAATGCCCATCGACGATTACAATTAGTTTTCACTTTTTTGCGGCGAAAACCCATTTTTGTAATCCCATAAATTCTTTCGCTCCGAAAGTAACTTTTGTGATCATAAACCGCAATTCACCTCAGGAACGATGGCCGAAACAAGATTCAATCCAAATCGCTTGCCCGTGAATTTCCCCACAAGCCTCTATTCGCCCGCCCCGATGTCTTTCAACCCGGGCATTCGAACGAATTTCCGCCAGTCTTCAAAGAAAGAATCATCATTCTCACGAATTGCGTAGCAAAGTAGTTTCGAATTGGAATTAGGGTTCGATTTAACTAAGCTCAGCCTAAGATGAATGAAAAATTCGAGACCCTTGGAAACGCGACGCTGCAACTATTTGCGGACGATGGGCCGGTACTTGTCACCGATCCCTGGTTGGTCGGGACCTGCTATTTCGGCAGTTGGGCGCTTGATCACGCGCTGACCCAAGAGCAGATCCGGAATGCATTGAATTCGGACTACGTCTGGATTTCGCATGGTCATCCCGACCATTTGCACCACGAATCGCTCGATTTTTTCCAGCCGGGTCAGAAATTTCTCCTGCCCGACCATTACGACCCTGAAATCTCCCACTTTTTGTCGGGAAAGGGTTTCTCCGTCACAATCATGAAATATCGCGAATGGCTGCAGATTTCACCGCCCGTGAAAATTATGTGCCTGGACAAGATAAACCAGGACGCGGGACTGATCGCCAAGATTGGCGATGCTCTCCTCATCAATTTGAACGATTCGCCGATTGCGGGGGAGGAGGCTTTTCTTCGCAATCTGGTCAAAAAGCATCCCAATGCCAAGACCTACCTGGCGGCCTTATGTTCGATCGATGCCGACATGTTTAACTTCGTAGACTCTAACGGCCAATCGATCGTCGGTCCGCCTGACGAACGCAAGCCCGGCGCGATTTGGAACGTGGCGCGCGCCGCCGATCGGATGGGTGTCAAAAATTTCTGTTGCTCGTCATCACAACACATCTACGTGCGGGCAGATTCGATCTGGGCGAACGACTATCGAATCACGTGGCAGGACATGAGGAGACATTGGAGCCGACCGAATGTAAGGCTCATTGAACCTTTCGTAACGGTCGATCTGACAACCGGCGACGTCACTGCCAATGAACCGGAACATCTTGGCGGTGACCGCACACAGATTAGCGAAAGCACCGGCGAGGATGACTGGAAAGAAAAGCCGAGCCGGGACGAGTGGAAAACGATTGAGGCTTTCTTTCGGCGGTTCGAACTGCTTCGGAAATACGTCAATTTCATTGAAGTGGTGATTGGCGATGAAACCGGACGTTACGAACTGAACCACAGCGTGTCGGATCGCACAGGTGTGCGCGGTATTCGATTTTACGCACCCAAGCACTCTTTCATGGAGACCATGAAATGGGGGTTTTTCGACGATCTACTAATCGGAAATTTCATAAAGGTGCACCTTACCAACACAAGCCTTTATCCCCGTTTCACTCCACTGGTGGCAAAGCTTGGCGGCAATGCTAAGGTTTATACCCAAAAAAATTACCGAAAATTTCTTTGGCGCTATTTGCGACGCAACCCTTCTGGCACACTCGCCTATCTGCTGGAGCCGGAAATGAACCACGTGATCATACCCTGGTTCCGCCAACGCGCGGAATCCATCGGTCTCAAAAAGCCCCTGAAATATATCTACCGCTCGCTTCGGGGCGATCCGTGTAAAGGCCGGCAACGCCCGACTATTCCAATTGGATCACGTATCCGGTCGGGTCGGATTCGTAGGGGCCCTGGACGTAACCGTTCGGCTGCATGATGATCAATCGGCCGTTGCGGTAACTGACCTGCAACTGCTGGTAAGCATTGCCCGTGATGAAACTATTGACGGTTTCGGTGGTGGTGCCGGGCGCCCGCGTGATCAAATCGACTTTTTCCGCGGGCAGCACCGACCAGGGATCGCGTTTTCCATTGAATACGTCGTACAGATCGTTCGGATTGTAAATCCAAGCTTGCAAATGGTATCCCGTGGCGTGAAAACCTTTATAGGTGGGATAAGGATCGGCCCAGGAGGTGCCGCAGGTAGTGACGGGGGGATCGCAATCCGTGCACGTGCACGTGTCCACGTTTTCACCGTACCAGGTTTGACCGCCCAGTTGCTGGTATAAAAATACCACCACGGCCTGCTGGGTTTTCGTTTCAATCCACACCGCGCTGGAAACCTTGTCTCCCAGCCACCATCCCGGGAATTCCCGGCCTTCATCCGGATGAGCCAATAAGGGCTTGGCTGCGACAGAAGCGTTGAGGGAGGTCGGAAAGTTTCCTTGTATGGCGAATAAATTGGGGCCCCATCGGCCATTGGCCGCGCCCGAAGTTCCTTCTTGGCCCGCTAAGAAAGGGTAGCCTGCGTTGCTTAAGGTTTGGGGGGCATACGACATATAGCCCGCGACCCGCTGGTTATGCGCCCAAGCCCCGGAAACCTGCCACATTCCGTAAGATTTGTTGGTGGTTTCGTCGAGATATCCCAACGATCCCCAGTCCGAACCGGCCCCGTTGTACCATTGATACTTGGTGAAATAAAGATTCGTTCCCAACTCCAGGAGTCCGCCGAGGACATAGGTCTCGCCTCCGGTGAATCCGGCCGGCAGCAAGCTATCGGTAACATCCACCCATCGTATGCATTGGGCCGCACTTCCATTCAAGGTTGCCGGCAATTGGATTTCCCCCTCTAATTCCGAATTCCCGGGTGGGATGTGGTTTTCGGCATCCACCATTAAATGACCATTGGCCAATTGGGCGTGGATTCCGCTCGAATAAATAAAATCCCCTCCGGCGGGAACTTCGGCGGCGGTAGGCAGGCGGAAGGTACTGCCCGTATATTTGCCGGCGATGTCGGCCCAAGTCATCAATGTCAGACCGGAAGACTGGATCGAGTCGAGGGTGATATTGGCCGTGGTGTCCAAAGAACTGATGAGAAGTAGCTTGGTCAGATAACCCGAGGCCGAGATCCTGAGCGTATCATTGCCCGCGGCCACTTTCGCCAGCGAAGCTTCAGCCGGCGTAAAACCCATGGCCGTACGGTCCTGGGCCGATCCGCCGGTGGCCAGAGGCAGGTAACGGAAGGTCCGGACATCTTTCCCCACGGAGGCTTTGATGATCATCAATTGATTCGATAACACATGCTCCGCGAGGTTCAGCCGATAGATTCCGGAGGTGGCGTTCGGCAAGGAAACGCGACTGAGTTGGTGGCCGTGCAAGTCGAAAATCTCGACCCGTATCAGCGCGGACCGGGGTACCACAAGTTGCAAAACTCCGTTCTGGAGAGACATGCCCCCAACTTGGAACGCCGACCTTACCGCGGCAATCGTCCCGGTAAGTGAATACATTCCGTTCGAGGCTGTTGTATCCACAAAACCAGGTGGTAGCAGTTCGACCACCGCCTGGTTTATGGCCTGACCGGAATCGTTGGAAATTTTTCCATGCACGTTGACGGTTTGTGCGGGAATGGTAGACCCGACGGCGAGAACAAAACCTATTGCCACCGCAAATATTTTCATTTTCATAACCCACCCCCTCTTTCCCCGACCCGGTCATTATACCCAAACGGGAAGGGGCGCGCCATGGCCGCCGAAAGCTTTCAAATCGATCGATTTTTGCGTTTGAGTTTCGGGATATACTCTTTCAGTTCTGCAACAGTGACGAGGCCCCATTGCAGGGAGACGGGTAAAAAGAGCAGGCAAAAGATCGTTCCCGCGATAATTCCCTGCGCCAAAAACGGATGTACAACCAACCGCCCAAAATAACCCGCGGCCGCAGCCGCGGCGGCTACACAAAATACTTTTAGAAAATAATCCAATGGAAAAATCTGGAGAAAGCGAACCCCCAGAAATCGCTGGGTGGCAACAATGGAAATCGCGGTGGTTAAGGCGGTAGACAGGACCGAGGCTGCGGCCGGCCCCCATAATCCAAAATGCAACACTTTCAATGCGAGTAGGATTAGGCCAGTATTCGCGAGCAAAAAAATTCCATTAAAAAATAACAGGGGCTTGGTTTTTCCAATTCCCTGCAAAATCATGCTGGGATTGAAAATTCGTAGGGGAATACGGAGCAGATAAATCTGAAAGATCACCACGGCCGCGAGGTATCGGCGCGTATACAGAAAACCGATCATGGGAACCGAGACCGCAAACAATAAAGCCGTTCCCGGAATCAACACCATAATGGACCTGCGAATGACTTCGCGCCAAACGCCCGGGATTTCAGCAGTTTCGCCCTCATGATGGTGCTGGGCAATTTTGGGAACCAAAACCGAATTGATGGCAGTCGTAAACGAACTGAAAAAAGGAATTTCCAGGGCGCCGACAGCATAGAAGGCGAATTCCGTCGGGTTTAAAATGGCGGCTACGCAATATTTGTCAATTTCTTTGGAGAGATACCAAACGATGCCCGAAAGACCTAAAGGAAGGGAATAATTCATTTGCTTGCGCAGCAGGGGCGGGCTCCATTCAGTTTTAATGGAGCGCAAGTCGTAATAGCACCAAAGCGACTGAACCACGGCCTGAATCGCCATAAAAGCCACGATAATTTCCAACAATTGCCGCAAGTTGAATCCCATCGCGGCCGGCAGAATCGTGATAGCGAAACCCGAAAGCGTGCCCAGGGTTTGAACCAGGGTCGCCGTCACGTATCGGTTGAGGCTCATGAACCAAGCCGGGATATGTTGAATTCCCAGGAAGAACAACGGGTAAAGACAAAAGAAGTGCAAGATCACTTTTAAATCCGGATTGTGGAATTGCCGGGAGATGGGCCCGGCCAGGAGAAACAGCCCTCCGGTCGCGAGCGTCCCGAAACACGTCAGCAAAGTTTGCGTTTGTACGAAAATACCTTTGCGCGTCCCGCTGCTTACCGGCGGAACCAAGTACAATAGGCTGGCGGGGAGGGCCAACATGCAGATGTACGAAACCGTATCCGTCAAGAATGTGGCTTGCCGGAAGGTGCCGTAATCCCGGCTGCTATAATAGCGCACCAGGATCATTCCCATCATGATCGATGAAATCTGCGACACCACGCCCAGGGAGGTGAGAAGGAAAACTTTTTTTTCAGCGCGCATCAGTTGGGGATACCGATTTTGAGATAATTAATTATCAATAGCATTTTTCAAACACTTTTCACAAAAGGGAATTTCCATTTACCACAGGGAAGATGGGGTTGCCGGATTTTTGCACCCCTTTATTTAACAAATAATCCGTGCTTTCCGCACACGCCGCAATTGGTGCGGAGGGGCGGACCCGGGGAGACAGAAAAGGGGGAAAGAGAAGCCAAGGAACAAAAGCGGTTAAACCGCGTTCTTTTAGCGAGAAAACCGCCAGGAAGAAAACGGAAAATAATCAGACGACCACGCTTTGCACGAAGGCTTTCAAGGCCAAGGTGGTACTAGCCATTCAAAATGCGACAAGTCCGTTTCGCGCAGTTGCACCTTCCCAATTCGCTTTTCATGCTCGGCTTACCATCAATTTCGATCGGATAAACCATTTGCCCAGTTTGATACTTGGCTTTTCAACCCATCGATAAAAACCATAAGACACGAATAAAACAAAGGGCCAGATCAATAAACAGCAAATAAAATTAATTGTCGGAAAAATATTGCTCGCTGGAAATAAAGTCTTTAAGAGTATTGGAACTAGACTAATTAATGGGTCATGAATGAGATAGACACTGTAGCTAATAACACCTATCCAGCCAAGGTGCCTTGACAAACTAGCCAGCGCGAAATTCTTTTGTCGGCGGGGTGAGATTGGTCTTGAAAGAAGATAAGCCATTATGTTCGCGGTTGATAGTGCAATTGATACGAAGCAAAAATAAAATAGCGGTTTGATGAAATAGCACAGCAAAGTGATGGAGGGCCATAACCAAAGCGGACTTTCTCTTAAAAAAAGCGGCTTTTCTTTGAGAAAATCATCGGCTAAAACCGCGCCCGCTGACCAACTAAACCAAAATGCAAACGGAGACAAGCTGAACCACGTGGGATCGCTTTGCCCGCCGGCATAATGCCAACCCCGAATCGTTCTCATCGTTAGCTCGATTGCAACAGTCAAGCACAACGCCCGTTTCCACCCAAACCGCCGAACCAACCACAGCAGAAGTGGATACAGCACATAAAGTTGAACTTCGACGGCAATGCTCCAAAAGGGTCCGTTAATCGCATAACTTGAATTGCCATTCATATTGTGAAGCAAAAACAAATGGCTAACCAATTGGGCAAAATCTCGAAACGAATGGAATCCCAGTTTTGTGGGCGGGAAAAAAACGGCAAAAAAAATGAGGGTGACGAGATAAGGCGGATAAATGCGGAAAAATCGCCGGGCGAAAAACACCTTGAATTGTTTTGCCGTCGATCTTTCGTAACTCAGATGAATGCAAAAACCGCTGATTACAAAAAATATTGCAACGCCGCCCCACCCAAACGTTACGGGAAGCAAAAGCAGAAACGACCATGGCGCGTGGAAATCCCGAAACCAACCATGCCAATTCAGCGAGTCCATCCCGTAACCTGCAATCAAGGCGTGATAGATAAACACGGCGATTATTGCGAATCCTCGCGCTTGATCAAGAAGCGAAATATGCTTGTCCGGTTTAGTTAAACTCATACAATGGGAGATATCCTTGACATTGGTGCCGACCTTTTCACGCGGATGCGGAGAGAGAAGAAAACCGAAACCCTTTCCGTTTACTCCAAAAGAGCGCACCCACAGCCCGTCCAACCCTTTGGAAGATGGTGCGTACGGCACCAAGATGAAAACGATTTATTCATTAGGGTTCGGCGCTTTCCAGGGTCGCGACTTTTTTCCAGCCGAATTTTTGATTCATTCCGAAATTCCAAAGACTTACGATGACGATGGCGATCAGATTACCCAAATACATGCCGATCTTAAAAAAGCGGATTTGAAGGTTCAGCAGGAACACGCTCAATGCGATACCGACCAGACAAATCAGGTTGAATTTTCCCAGTCGCCCCAGACGTCCGCGCCAACTCGCGTCGACAATCGCGAGGTCGCGGAAGGTCCACAAATCGTTCAAGATAAAGTTGCTGAAAATAGCGATCTCCGCCGCCATGGCTTTGCCCAGGGAAAGATTCAAGTGCAGCATGCGCGGATCGGCCAGCACGAAAAGCGCCGCCATATCGACGACTACACCCGTGGCCCCCACAATTCCAAAATTCACATAGCGCCTAGCCATTATCACCAGCGAGGGTTTAACTCCGAACGCTATGACGAATTTCCACAGGCCGGCGTCTGTTGCCCGACGCGAAAGCAAATCATCCCGATCGGGATTGAAATTCTTCATCGCAATATTCGCCTGATTATCGCGAGAGGCCGGCGCCGATTGACGGTAGCCGCCACAATCCACCTCGTCGCCTCCAAACCCCTACCCTCACCATCACGTCACCTCGTTTCGTGGCTGCATTCTTTCATTCGATGTCCCGGTTGCGGCATGATGTTTAACGAATCGGGTCACCGGCGCCGGTAAAGAATCCAGCCCTCCGAAGAATCGATCGGTTCAAAATTAGTGTGCAGAAATTGTCCGTATAATTCCAACATAACATCCCTGGTGTCGAACCCGCCCCCTTGCATTCCCGGGACATGCCGCGGAAGCATGACCAGGGACGCGTCACCCAGAAATTCCCCGGGCGAAGGGTGGGTGCGCCGATTAAAATTCATGTTGAGATCCCACCATTGATTTCCGTCACGGGCAGGGCGGAGGCCGAAAGCGAAGGAAAACGGATCGGTGAATCCGATAGTGGTGATCCGGTCGCTTTGGGATAAATGTTTGCGCACCAAGTCAAGGCCTTCGTTGATTCTGAATGGAAACTCGCTGGCCGGCCAGTAAGAGGTGATGTGACGGGGAGTGGTCGGAACGCGCAAGTCGCGGAGCGGACGGGCGCGGATTTGGCGCGAGGCTTCGAAAGTGGGCCGACTGAACAGGTTCCACTTGGCGGAGTAGGCGAAAGAAGCGAGATCTCCCGCGAGAATCGTCCCGCAAAAAATGGGCATCAGCACCAAAACCGTGGCGGCATAAACGCTGCGCGCCGAGCTTTGCGAAAGCCGCATTGGGTCCTGGTTGCGGCGACGGAACAGCTCGACGAAAATCACCGCCGCGGCGAAAAAGAGCGGGTCGTCCAGGCCTCCGCGCTGCGCCGCATTGCCGCTGTCGATAAAAAGGGCGCTCGCCACGATCCATGACGCGGTGAGCCAAATTCGCGCCGGCGAAAGCGCCTCCACATCTGAAGACCGATCCGCGTACGTCCACAGTCCGAGAAAAACCAGGGTTAAATAAATCCACAGCAGGTTGTTCATCAGGGCTTGTTGGAGCAGATGGACGCGCAAAGCCGGCAACTGCGAGCGGCCCGCGGTAACGATATCCGAAATGTAGGCCGCCGGACTGAAGTGAAAAAACACATAGAACGCCGCAACGATACCAGCGAATCCGGCTAATGCGCCGATGAACCAGAGTTTGGATCGGCGTTGTAAAATAATACCGAACACCATTGAAGCCGCGGCCACCGCAAAAAAAGTGATCTTGCAATACAGAATCAATCCCAGTAGCAGCCCGGATGAAAGCCCATTGAACCGGGACTCATTTTTAGCGGATACCCGGGCCGACACGAAGAGGGTGATGAAGAGCATCGACAACAAAACATACCCCTCGCGATTATAAATCATTGCGTAAGTCGTCTCCCAGAGGGTGAATCCAAGGGGGCGGGGGGCAATCAACAAGAATCCTAAAAACAAAACGAATAAGAAGGAAACCCAGGGCTGCAGCCGTGACGATGCGAGGGCCCAGGCCCAAGGGAGCAAGAGGGCCGCCAGCAACACGCTACCATACACAATCGCGGAGGTGGACGGCCCGGCGAACTTCATTCCGAACACGATGGGTAAGTAGGTCAAGAGGCCGATCGGATTGTGATAATCGACATGGGGAATCTGACCGTTCAGGATTCGCCAGGCGGCATTGAGCAAGGAAACCACATCCCAGGGGCCGATAATGGGCGCCGCTCCCCAGCGAATCATGACAAAGAAAGCCGCGGCGAAAATTGCGGCCAAGGCATAGGCCAGGGAACGATAGCCGGGTTGGACGACAAAGAACAGACACGCCTTCAATGCACGCATCAGCCCGCTCTCAGATCCGCTTTGCCTCATTATGGTTCCAGACCTCAATCTGTTTGAGTTTGTGCGGGATTAGTGGTTTTGAATTGTTCAACGCCCCGGAAACATTGTTGCCACCGGACCCAGGGTTCCCCTATGGGACCGATCCAATCGCTTCCGCCCCAAGTCGTTAAGAACCCCGAGTAAATTGGGAATTCGACCGCTCGTCTTGTTTGAAGTTGATTCACCTGATGTTTTTAACGCACTCGGAATAAGCGCGGCACGAACTTAGGTAAAACAAAGTCCTTTTCCACATCATGAATGCTCCGCAACCCCAGCCGACTTCGACGATTCACCGCAGCCGTAATTTTTCACGACCTATTTGCCGCTATTTAACGTGGTTGCTACTTTGTAACAAAACTTAACATTCAAAAATAGACGCAAGAATAAGGGCTTTAACACCACAGAAATTCCCACGGTATAGGAAATGTGAACGACATGCTAATGATATTGATAGCCAAGGTGTTACTTCCATCGGCATTATGATAACCTATTAGGTCATCTCGGCGCTTTCGAATGCGACCATTCATGCAGCCGTGAAATCCATAATTGCCGAACCCGTAACATGATCGAAAAAAACAATCCGCCTTTGGTCAGCGTCGTCACGCCGTTTTATAACACCGCCCCCTACTTGGCCCAATGCATTGAAAGCGTACTGGCGCAAACTTATTCCGCGTGGGAATACCTTCTCGTCGACAATCAAAGCGAGGACGGATCCGGCGAAATCGCGGAAAAATATAGTCGACTCGACACCCGCATTCGTTTCATCAAAACCCCCGAATTCTACCCGCAAGTCGCCAATTTTAACTACGCGCTCACGCAGATTTCTGCGGATAGCGTATTCTGTAAAATGATTTTGGCCGACGACCTGCTTTTCCCGAGATGCCTGGAAGAAATGGCGGCACTGGCCGAGAAGAATGCCTCCATCGGACTGGTTTCCAGTTACCGCATGATTGGGACCAGGGTCTCGGGACATGGGTTGGACCCGGAACAAAACTTTTTCCCCGGCCGGCTGATTGGCCAAAAGCAGCTATTGCAGCAATGCGTGGTTTTCGGATCTCCTTCGACGTTCTTTTTCCGCAGCGCCATCGTGCGTGCCCGGCGCCCGTTTTTTTCGGAAACGAGTTTTCACGAAGATACCGAATCGGCCTATGAAATATTGCGGGAATGGGACTTCGGTTTTGTGCATCAAGTCCTCAGTTTTACTCGGCTCGAAGAAACTTCCCGTATGGGTCGCATCAAAAAATACTCCCCCCATCTGCGGGATTTTTTGATCGTGGCGGAAAAATACGCCCGCAATTTTTTTGCACCGGATGAGGCCAAAGCGTGTATGCAATCGGTCCGCCTTGAGTATTACCAATTTTTAGTTCGGGCTCTGCTGTTGGGAAATTGGGGGGGCGAATTCTGGAGTTTTCAATTACAAGGTTTGCGCAACGAGAATATTCGCATCGATCGCTGGTGCCTCCTGCAAGCCTTTCTGAAAACCGTCGCCGACATATTGGGAAATCCAAAAATGGCTTGCGGCGACCTGCTGCGAAATATCCGCAAATAATCACACGGCTTTGCGTGTCGGTTCTTTGCGAAAATGCTGATAGATATACCCGCAAAACAGAATGGATTGGCATTGGTAATAAAATGCTTCCACCCGGCGCCGTGATACACCGAACTTTACACTTTTGATGAAATTTCGCACCACAAATCCCGGAACATAAACGGGAAGCCCGAAAATTTTCCATCGGGCCGGCATGGGATGCAGCCGTTTCAAAACAATACCGACTCCGAACATGCGCCGGCGGAAATAGGGCTTGTTGGCTTGCGAAGGCTTGATGGGATGTAATACGCGCGCTTCCCCGACATACACCCACTCGCGAATGCCCATGGACCTGAGGCGCAGCAACAACTCGTACTCGGCGCCCGGCACCAGACTCCCCCCCACCAAACCGAAATCCGTACGGAATACTCCGCAGCGCTCGAACACGGATCGCTTGAACGCCATGCTCGGCCCCACCGGCATGTCTTCTTCGCTGATGGCCCGGACCTCCGTCGTCGTGCCATGCTCCATGCGCAGGACGATCATGGTGCGGGCATAAGGCCCATCCAGCACCAGCCATTCGGGCAAGACGAATTCCGGTGGCCGTATCGAAATGCGTCCGCCGAACACCTCGCTGTGGGGGAAATTTTGAAAAGCCCGGATATAAGCTGCCAGCACGCCGTCTTCGAGGAGCAAGTCGTCATCGAAGAAGATGATGAAATCCCCTTTAGCCTGAGCGACACCGGCATTACGCGCCCGGTTGACACCCGCGGTCGATTCAAACAGGTACCGGACGGAGATCGTTCGGCTTTGCGCGGCATATGTCTCCACGACTTTTTTCGTGCCGTCGGTGGATTTGTTGTCGACCACCAGATATTCCACTTCGGCGCCGCAGGTATCCTGACGCAGAACCGACGCCAGGGTTTCGGCCAACCACTTTTCCCGATTGTAGGTCGGCGTGATAATTGTAATGATCATGATGATATTGAATCAAATTACGGATTTGCGATTGTAAAAGGCCTCGGCCAGTCCGGTGGGGGCGTTGCATTCCATGCCGCGCACGCGCAAGATTGAGCGGAACAAATCTTCGGTGAACCAGCCGCGGCCGCGCTGGGAGACATAACATGTCAACAGCGCCGCAATTTTGGCATTGGCCTGGCCGGGCTCCAGCGGCACGAAAAAATTCGGCGCGCCCCAATCGCCGTCGTATTTGGGGATTTCATATTCCAGAATGAAATGATTCCGAAATGTGTTCCACGTCAGCTCGTGGATCAAGCGGTGATCCTGATGCAAATCGCCGCGCGCGTGGGTCAGAATGAGATGGGGGTTCACCTCGCCCTTCAAGGTTTCGAATACGTCTTTGACTTCCGCTCCGGAGTACGGCAAAAAACCGTCACGGAAATCCAGCACCTTGAGGTCGAGGCCGGAGACGGAAGGGATCAGCATGCGCGCGCAGGTCCGGGTTTCTTCCCGCCGCACGGGGCTTCCGGAAAAAACCCGCCAGGTGAATTGCGCGGCATACTCGTCTTGCAGACGCAGCAAGGTGGCGCCGCAACCGATTTCGATATCGTCGCAATGCGCCCCCAGGCAGAGCACGCGCAAGGGTTCGCCGGGTTGAAGGTGAAACGACAAGGGCAACATGCATCACCTCCAATAGAAATCGGAATCGAGTAGGCCGCGTTGCACCAGGTATTTCAATTGCGAAAGCCGCGTAAAGGCCCGGAACTCGAAATCGGTCTGAGTGAATCCGATACGTTCAAACATCGCCTTGATCTCCCGGGCTCCGGATTCGGCGTCGGTGCGGCAACGGAAGTTCGGCAAATGTGCATGGATCTTGTCGAAGTTGACCCGGTAACTGCGCGTGTCTCCGCCGTTGTCGCCGAATTGCAGCGCACATCCGGGAAAAACCCGCGCTACGATTTCGGCCACTTCGCGCACCCGGTAGTTTTGGTGGTTCTCACCCACGTTGAAGATCTGATTGTGTACGGCGGCGCGCGGGGCTTCGAGTGCGCAGGCCACGGCTTCGCACATGTCGATCACATGCACCAGCGGCCGCCAGGGCGTGCCGTCGGATGTCATTTTGATGGCACCGGCGGTGGCGGCCCAGCCGCACAGGTTGTTCAACACCACATCGAAACGTTGATGCGGCGAAGCCCCGAAGGCGGTGGCATTGCGCAAAAAAGTGGGTGAGAAAAGCTCGTCGGCCATCTGGCCCAAGTCGGCTTCGACGCGCACCTTGCATTCGGCATAGGCGGTAAGCGGATTCACCGGACTGGTTTCGTCGACGATGTCGCTCAAACCCTGGCCGTATACGCTGCACGAACTGGCGTAGACAAAGCGGGTTACGCCCTGCTTTTTCGCGGCGGCCGCCAGGCGCAAACTACCCCCATGGTTGATCTGGTAGGTGATGCCGGGGTTGAACTCGCCCAGGGGATCGTTGGAAAGCTCGGCCAGATGCGCCACGGCGTCAAAGCCCTGCACATGCCGCTCTTCCACCCGGCGGATGTCGAGATTCAGGGTTTCGGGTAGCCTTTCCGGCAGGGGATACAAAATGCCGTCGCGGTAATAACCCGTATCCAGTCCCACGACGGAATGTCCTCGTTGCATCAAGACCTGGGCCAAATGCACGCCGATATAGCCGTCGGTGCCGGTCACGAGTATTCTCATACTTTAGTCTCCTTTTTTTCGCCGGAATCAGATGGCCTGCGGCCTGCCCTGATGTCTTGGGGCCAGATGCGGTAGGAGGATCGCACGCGGCACCGGAGACAAATCGGTTCCGCGCAAATAATCCGTCATCGCGGTACCGGAGCATTGGGTGTCGATATTCGGAGCGCCCCTTCCCGCGCGGACATCGTCGATATCGACGGTGCGGAAATCGATGCTGAACCGGGCGACGCCCGTTTCGTTCGCCACCGTGGAATGCAACTGGGCTCCCGAAAAGAGGATCATACCGCCGACCGGACAAACCAGTCGTAATTGCGGTTCCATCTCCACCTCTTCTTCCGGGCGCGGCTGCTCGCGCGTATCCGATTTGATTTGCGCGGCGGCATTCTGCCGGGGACCGCTATTCCAGTCTTGATAGTTGTAATTGCGGGAACTGTTTCGGAGCGGCACACTCCAGTATTTGGGATGGAAGGCCATGGCATTTCCGGAGGTAAACGGATAAATCGGCATCCACCAATTGATCTGCGCCAACGGCGCGGAATACCAAGTGTCCCGGTGCGGGTGAAAGGCATAGGCGATGCCGTAACGGAGGTAATCCGAGGGCGCGGCGGATCGGAGCCGGGGGGTATCCAAATAGGTTTTTTCGAGGTCGTGCCCGGTTTCGGAGGCGATGCGGCGCAACAGGACTTTGGATTCGGGGTGATGGATGAATTTGGGCTTCAGCACCGAAAGGATCTCCGCGTATTTTTCGACGGGAAGGGATTCATGGGCTCGGCGCGGATCCGTTCCCGCAAAAGCCTCTTCCACCATTTGCCGGGCGAAGGCGCAAAGTTGCAAAGAACCCGGAGTGGGCGCCAGCACCATGATATCACCTTGATAAATCAGGCTGCGGCGTTCTGCTTCCGAAATCTCCGGATGGAAATAAACGGTATTCATGCGGATTTTGCGCCTTTCCAAACCTCCCACGGAGTTTCACCTTTGGTATACATCTCGTCGAAGAGCTGTTTGTCCTTGAAGGTGTCCATGGACATCCAAAAACCGTCATAACGATAGGTGAACAATTTTTTTTCCTGCATGAGGCGGGCGAAAGGCTCAATGACCAGTTCTTCCCCGTTGTGCATGTAGTCGAAGATCTCCTTGCGCAGCACGAAATGCCCGCCGTTGATCCAGATGTCGGTACGGCCGATGCCGTTGATCGCGCGCACCATTCCGCCTTCGTCGCTGGAAATGATATGGTAGCTCTGGTTGGGGCGTACGCTCAGAAAGCAGGCCGCTCCCGCCTGTAGTTTAAAGTAGTCGATCAAGGTGGGAAGATGGAAATCGGTGAGGCCATCGCTGTAATTGGCCAGAAACATCTCCTCGCCTTCCAGATATTTTTGCACCGCTTTCAATCGTTGCCCGATGTTGGATGAAAGGCCGGTGTCGGCGAAGGTGATGGACCAGTCGCTCATGTCGGTATTATAGAGTTTGAGATCCTTGCCCCCCTGGGTGAGGGTGAAATCGTTGGAAAGGTATTCGTTGTAATTCATGAAGTAGTTCTTGATGACGTCGGCCTTGTGGCCCAGGCACAGAATGAAGTCTTTGTGGCCGAAATGCGCGTAGTAACGCATCAAGTTCCAGAGAATGGGCCGGGACCCCACCGGAACCATGGGCTTGGGAATACTGTCGGAATACTCGCGGATGCGCATGCCCATTCCTCCGCAAAAAAGCACGACTTTCATGTTGTTACTCCTTTTCGGCTACTACGATTTACTGTCATCGACGAATCTGTTTGTGGCCGCCAAGGCCCGGTTGTCTTTGGGATTCAATCGGACCTTTATCATCAAAAGCTTTCGATTCAGGTTGTCGTGGGAAGTACTTCTTTGCTATGGACCCACAGTAACGCTCAATTTCACGCAGCACAAACTCCCGCGGGACCTGTCCTAAAATTCCAAAGTCCTGCGCGCCGATATTGGACCACTTTGCGGACAAGGATTCCGGAGCACACCCCACAAAACGTTCCATCTCGGGCAGCGAGTTGGATATATCGCGAGTCCGCACGATCAGCAAACGTGATGATGGGATGGTCGCCAGGACTTTCGAATTGTGTTCGAACCAGTACTTCAGATAGGCGTGAATCGGATAAAGGCCGTTCTCCTTGAGTGCAAATTCTTCTGACGAAAATTCACCCGCGAACCGGCCAAAAGCAGTGGCACGGAAATCAACCCAGATGGGCCTCACGGCGGTCAAAGGATGCCGGTGATGGTGGTTGATGGCGGATTTGAGCCATTCCATCGGGTCGCGGATGGTGAGAATGAACTTTGCACTCGGAAAAAGCTCGACAAGGTCATGGCTGAGATAGGCCAGAAAATGCGCCGACTCCATCTCCGGCCAGTACTCACGATCCCGACGTTTGAGATGGCTGCGAGCGGCTTGCTGATCCAGTTGACCGCGATAGGCTGAAATGGTCATGGGAACAAGGCGATCGCAATCCACCTCATGCTCGGAGCGATATCGGTCGAATACCTTGGCCATGGTCGTGGTTCCGGACCGAATTGTACCGAGACAATAGGCTTGGAACGCCCTGGGCCGAGCCATATTGCGCAGCCGCTGTTTTGAAAGTCTTCCGACTTCACGAAATCTTGCGATGATCGAGGGCATATAATTTTTCTCCGGTTAAATCATGATATCGTGCGAACCAAACCTAGGCGCGCTTGCGGGCCACGAGAATGATGTACTGGCCAAAACCCAGCTTTCCTTTCCATGTGTTCAATCGATCCTCTCCGAACAGACCGGCGATTAACCGATTCAGCTTGGGTGAGTTTATAATCCTGAGTATTCCTTGGTGCCCGCCGAATACGATGGAATAAAGCTCCACTATTTCAAAGAGGGGTGAAAAAATACGTCGGACATCTCCCATGGCGGCCCAATGACGTATTTGCCCGCGATAAATTTTCTTCTTCCCATGATCTAATCTGTCAAAAGCGAATTTATTTAGGGTTGTCAAAGCCAGGTAACCTTTTGGTTTTAACAACCCTGCAATTTTCTTTGCAAATCCGGCATGATCGGCGACGCAAGAGAATGCGTCAACGGTGGCGATGAAGTCAAACGACTCGGAAAATTCCATGGTCATGAAATCGCCCGCCAAAAAGCGAATATCAGGATGTCGACTCTGCGCTCGTTTGATCATTTCGTCCGCCAGATCAATGGCCGTAGTTTTGCCGATGCGCGCCAACCGCTCCGAGAGCCATCCCGTTCCGCAGCCGATTTCCAAAATCGTTTTGGGAGAATGCCTACTAGCACAATCGATAACCGCATGGGCGCACTGCTCAATGCGTTCATCAGTGGGCCCATCCATGCGGTGCATCTTGTTCCATTCATTCCATGCCGCTACCTGTTGTTCATAGGTCGGATTCATACTTTTGTCCTTCCAATTCAAAGTTTTGATACTTCCACATCGCCAACTACGCGCGCAAAATAGGATCTTGGCCTTAAGCCGCGGCCGGCCGGGGATTGAGATTGACGGCTCCCCGCACGTCGTTGGCCGTGCTGACATAAATGGTAGCTGCAGGAAACCAGTAGTCATATTGCTTCTGTTTATCATAGCGGTAAATCGTGACGCCAAGGCGAAAGGTTCCAAAGGCGAAATTCAAATCGAGATCGAAGGCGAACGTGTGCGTTCCACCTGCGTCCAGATCCACCGTCGGCCATCCCAGTCGCTGGGTAGAGGTATGGAAGACCATGTTGAAATTTTCGTCTTTGAATTCCAGCACCAGCGCGAGATGGCGGGCGGGTTCCGCAGCGGCGATTTCCACTTCTAGTCTGGCGCCGGCGCCGCTTTCGAATTGCAACTCTTCGCCGTTTTTCCCGACCAGCTTGACGCCGGAGATCCACACATCCTGGGGTCTCCGGGAGGAGCCCGCGGCGTTCTGCTCAATGTATTGGCGAACTACTTCATCCGTGGGGCCGGCCTTGACAATCCGCCCATGGTCCAACAGAATGCACCGGCTGCACAGGTCGGTAACCGCCCGCAGGTTGTGCGACACGAAAATGACGGTGGCGCCGCTGCGGACCACGGATTCCATCTTTTCCACGCTCTTGCGCTGGAAGACCATGTCGCCCACGCTGAGCACTTCGTCGACCACCAGGATTTCCGGTTCCACATAAGCCGCCACGGAAAAGCCCAGGCGGGCGTACATACCCGAGGAATACCGCTTGACGGGCATGTCGATGAATTCCTCCAACCCGGAGAAAGCCACGATCTCGTCGAACTTTTTTCGGATGTCTTCTTTCTTCATCCCCAGAATGACGCCGTTCAAAAACACGTTCTCCCGTCCAGTGAGGTCGGGGTGGAACCCGGCCCCCACTTCAATCAAGGCCGAGAGTTTTCCGTTCACCCGGATCTTGCCGCTGGTGGGTTCCATGATTCCCGTCAGATGCTTGAGCATGGTGCTTTTGCCCGCGCCGTTGTGGCCGATGATTCCGAAGGCCTCCCCGCGGTTGACTTCAAAGGAAACATCGCGCAGGGCCCAGAATTCCCGCTCGGCGCGGCTGCGAACCGGTTGGCGCAAAACTCCCTTCAGGAGCGCGGGAAAGAGATCACGCAGGGAGTCATGCAACTCTCCCTTGCGGAAGCGTTTGGATACCAGGTCCATGCTCAATGCGACGTCCGGCATACCCATCGCTCCTAGATGGACTCGGCAAACAGCGGTTGCAGTTTCTTGAACACGTAAATGGCCGCGACAAAAACCAGCGCGGTGACCCCCGCGCTATAGCCCACCCATTCGAGATCGGGTGGCTGATGCAACACCACCGTCGCGTTCAGGGCTTCCAGGATGGGCGCGACCGGGTTGAGCAGCACAAGATGCGACCATTTTCCGAAAATGTCCGCATCGAAAAAAACCGGCGTGATGAAAATCGCATAGGTCACCACGAGTTCGGCCAAATATTTGACGTCGCGAAAAAAGAGATTGGCCGCCGACAGCAGCAGGCCCAGGCCCGCCGCCAAGAGCACCAACAACACAACGAGCGGCAACACCCACAGCGCCTGGGGGCTTATCCCCATATTGGTAAAGGCCAAGATAGCCGCCAGAAAAACCGCAGCCACGATGAAGTCGACCAGATTCGAGAGCACGGCCGCAAGGGGGAAAACTTCTTTGGGAAAGTTCAACTTCGTCACCAGATTGGTATTCGCGGTGAGGCTGATGGTGGAGAATCGAATGGAGGCGCTGAAAAACGACCAGGGCAGTCCTTTGATGGCGACTCCCATGATCTCTCTGCCCACCACCGGCTTGCCGGAAATTTTCGCCAGCAGATATTTGACCAGCATGCCCGCGGCGATGACGAGAATGGGCAGCAGCAGAGCCCAAAGAAAACCCATGATCGACTGCTTGTATTTGATTCTGACTTCCCGCCAGGTGATCATATACAGTAGTTCCCGGCTGGCATAGAGATCGCGGATCGATTTCAGGATGGTGCGGAAAACCCCGATCATGCCGCCACCTGATTCCGCAGCGCGTCGTATTGGCGATCGAGTACGGAATGGTAGCGCGCGCCCAGCGCCTCCAATTCGCGCCCCAGGCTGGCGCCGGCCGATTCCAAGGCATGAAAACTTTCCGTCAACGCCTTGAGCTCGAACGCTTCAATATCCAGACAATACTCGGACAATCCCGCCTCTTGCATCAGGGTATCGATTTTCCGATGGTAGGAAAGGGCCAGCACGGGCTTGGCAAGAAAAATCGCCAACAGCACTCCATGAAATCGCGAGGCTACGATGAAATCCATCTGTGCCATGGCGTCGAGTAACTCCTGAACCGTGGTAACCGGACGTTCGCAACTGCGATCTTCGATGTGCGCCGCCGTCTCGCGGCCAAGCGCCGCTTTGAGGTCCTGAAAGGCCGGGAGATCCATGCGGATTTGTGTGGGGAACAGTATCACCTGGTAACCTGTGTTGGCCAGGTAGGAAATGAAGGCGGCAAGGGTGTCGATATAGCGCCGATAGACCGCTGCCATCTTGTCAGGCCATTTGTCCACATGTCCGTACGCCATGGGACTGATACCCACTTTCGCTTTGACGCCGGGGCCGCGAACAGAATGCGAAGTTCGCCGGCGCAGGCTGAAGGCGAGATCGGGAAAGACTTCGGCCGGGGCCGTGAACCCGAACCTCCGCATGAGGTCGCAGGATTCCTGGTCGCGAAAACTGCGGTAGCACGCCAGTCTCAGCGCGGAGAGGATAAAAAATCTTCCCAAACCGGTGCGGATGGGTCCGGCACCGACGCCTACGAATAAGAACTTGACGCGGCGCATTCTGGCCATCAAGGCCCATTGCCAAAGGGTGAACGGCTGATTCCAGGGGCCGCCCCAAATGTCGTCCAATTGCCCTCCGCCGGAAACGATGAGGGCATCCAAACCGCGAAGTGCGGCCAACGAGGTCCACCAAAAACCCAATTGTCGCTTTACCGCGTAGGCATAGGGAAGGCGAATCCCCAGCTTACGCTTGAGGCGGAAAATCCACGACGATGTCCACGAAGATGTGCGCGTCCCGGTCACGATCGCTTTTCCCGTACCCGTGCCCATGCCGGTGTCGGCCAGCGATTCGGTGGCCGCCGGAGCGGCGGCTTCCGGAGCGGCGGCTTCCGGAGCGGCGGCTTCAATAGGAAAGGCGCGAATGCCGTGGCGTTTTTGGGTGTCCGCAGGGTTCAGGGAAAAGGCGACGATTTCCACGCCGGCGATGTGCACCCGCAGGTTGTCGATCATGGCCTCTTGAATGGCGGCATCTCCCAGATTGCCGAAACCGAAGGGGCCCATCAGACCGATGCGCGTCATGCCCGGTTTTTCCGCCGGAATACCGGTTGCACGGGCCGACCCACCAGGTATTTCTCCGGTCCTTCGTCGAGGGCTTGGCGATAGACTTCCAAGGCCTCTCCCACCGCGGCGATGGTGGCGTCGATGATGGGTTCGTCGTGTGCGTGACTAACCACGAAAGATGGTGTTATAAATCCCCGTTGGATCATTTCCTGGAGAAAGAGCGTGCGGAAGACCTGGGAAGGCCTGCCGGCGCGGTCCCGCGTCGCGAAAATCAAATTGGCCGGATGGCCGAGCACCAGAAAGCGATCTTGCAACGCCAGCCTCGCCGTGTGGTTTTCCACACCTTGCTTCAGACGCATGCCCGCCCGCGCGAGGCCGCCGATCACATCCTCTTCCCGGTAAACCGCCATGGTTTCCAGTGCCGCGGCCAGCGAGGGGCACTCGGCGCCATGGGTGGTCGAGAGCAGAAAGACCCGGTCGCCCTCGTAATCCAGCCCTCCCAGCTTCATCACCTCGCGGCGGCCCACCAGGGCGGAAACGGAAAAACCGTTGGCGATGGCCTTGCCGAAGGTGCGCAAGTCCGGGTCGACGCCGTAAGTGCGGGCCGCTCCACCCAAGTCCCAGCGAAATCCGGTGATCATCTCGTCGAGAATGAGGAGGGCTCCATGCCTCCGGCAGGTTTCCTGCAAAGCCGCGAGAAATCCCGCTTCCGGCTCCACAAAGGTGGCCGGTTCGGAAATGACGCACGCGATGCGGCCGGGGTGGCGCCGGAAAAGTTCGTCGACGCTCTCCAGATCATTGAAGCGGAACTTGACGGTCAAAGCGCGGATGGCGTCGGGAATGCCGGCGCTCATGGGGGTGGAGCCGATGAACCAGTCGTCGGTGGAGAAGAAGGGGTGATCGGCGCATAAGGCGACCATGTCCCGGCCCGTATAGGCGCGGGCCAGCTTTACCGCCGCCGTGGTGACGTCCGATCCGTTCTTGGCGAATTTCACCATCTCGCCGCCGACCAGAGCGAGCAGGGCTTCGGCGCACTCGACTTCGATGGGAGCCGGCCGGGTAAAATTGTTGCCCAGCAGCATTTGCCGATAAACGGCTGCGAGGATGCGGGGGTGGGCATGGCCGAGCGAAACCGCCCGCAAGCCCATGCCGTATTCCACGAACTCATTTCCGTCGGCGTCCCAAACGCGGCAGCCCTTCTCCCCGTGCGATGAAACCCGGGGCGTTCACCGGAAATTGATCGTCACCCTTGGCGTAGGTATGCGCCCCGCCCGGGATCAATCGATGGGCCTTTTGCCGCCAAGCGTCGGATGCGGAGAAGTTCATAGGACCACAGAAATCATATTGTTTTTATCGCGCCGGCCGGTTCATTCATCTTTTCCGCGGTTTCCGCCAGCAAACTCTTCGCCACCAAAAAGTTCTTGGCCCGAAGCACGGTAGCAAACGGCATGTTCGCCCTTTCGGCGATGTCGAGCAAGGTGTGACGGCCATCGCAAAGATTCAGAACCCAGAGCAAGGCCATCTGGTCCACGCCCACGCTTTGCATTCCCCCCACCGATCCGTACAACCCGCGTCGGCCCAATTGCGGCTCGCCTTTGGGTTGCAGGTTGAGATAACGCCGGTTCTCTTCCAGCACGGCGAGGATGCGGGCGCAAACCAGCACGGAGTCGGCCAGCAACTCCTTGCGTACGAAAGTGAGATGGTCCGCCGAGGTGTGGTATTCGGGATATTCTCCATGCGGCGTGCGCGTCAACCTTCCCACGGGCATATCGAAACCGGGTGAGCAATACTGCCGTTCGTCGTAGCCGTAGGGGAAAAAGTCGATCAGGCGGCCGGGGACCGGGTCACGCGCCAAGACATGCGCGGCCACCAAGTCGATCTCGGCATCGCCCCTGCGACTGCGCTTGTAGGTCGCTAAACCGGGATTGCCCAGCCCGGTCAGGACCAGGCCATGGCGAATGTGGGGCACTTGGCTTTCATTGCGGCTGAGCCAGGTGATGGATCCGATGGTTCCGGGTATAAAGAGAAAGCGGAAGCGATGCCGGCGCTCGACCCGGGACAGCAGATCGGCCAGGGTGACGGCCGCCGCGATGCCGCTCAGGTTGTCGTTGGCGAGAGAGGGATGGCATACGTGGGTGGAGATCAGGATTTCCCCGTCGTCTTCGCTTTCGCTTTCGCCCGGCAACCGGCATTCGCCGTAGGTGAGGCTCCCCTCCCGCAAGGTGCTGTCGATGCAGACCTCGTAATCGCCGGGAAGCAATTCCAAAAGCTGCCGGTGGGAAAGGCAGAACCCCCAATCTTCGCGATAATAAGACGTGCGGTAGGGAATCCAATCGGGATGATCGGGCAGCGTGAACAGATGCGGCTTGAGCGCCTCAAGGGAAAGGGTTTGGCGCACGGGGATGCTGTAGTTCACCACATGCAGATTCGAGGCCGCGAAGTCGATCACCTTGCGTCCGTCCGGCCCTTTGACCCAGGCGTCGCGGATATTCCATTCCTTGGGGACCGACCAATCCAACACCGGAGTGCCGCTGGCGACTTCCTGCATTTGCAACGGGATGCGCTCCCCAACGGCCCGCAACGTGGCGCGCACGCCCTCACCGGTGATGGATCGGCAAATGGGGAACAGCCGTGCCATCAAGGCCAGCATGTCTTCCGCCATCGCTGCGGGATCCAGGTTTTCGACGGCTTCGAATAGTTTCATGGTTTCCAATCCGGATAGGATTGATCGCGCTCGGAAATGACCGACACCGCCAGCGGCCACCGGATTCCGAAAACCGGGTCATCCCAGCGAAGGCCGCGATCCTGTCCGGCGGCGTAGAATTCGGACATCTGGTAAAAGACTTCGGTCCCGTCTTCCAAAGTCTGGAAGCCGTGGGCGAATCCCTTGGGCACGAAGAGTTGGTTGCGCTTGGCGGCCGCGAGCACGACCGTCTCATGCCGGAGGTAGGCCGGAGAGGCCGGACGCAAATCCACGATCACGTCGAAGAGGGATCCGGCCACGGCCCTTACCAACTTGGCCTCGGAGGCGGGCTCCTGATAGTGCAGCCCGCGCAAGGTTCCTTTTTTCGCATTGTAGGAGATGTTGCACTGCGCCACCGAAGCCTCAAGGCCCCGTGCGGCGAATTCACGGGCGCAAAAGGAACGGGCGAAAAAACCCCGCGCATCGCGCAATTCGTCGATTTCGATCACATAGGCGCCGGGCAGCGAAGTCTCTTGGAATCGCATGTCCCGTCCTTAGAAATTCGCCGCGCATCCGGCCCCGCGAACTCTTTGCCTGCCGCTCTCGCCGTCGGTTCGGTTTTTATGCCTTCTCATCGCGCGCCGTTATTTCTCGATGGTCATGCTGGGGATGGGAACCATCCATTGGCCGCCCCATTCCCGGATGTACGCGGTTTGGGCCATGATTTCATGCTTCAAATTCCAGACTCCGAGGAAGAGGAAGTCGGGTTTGGTTGCACGCAAGCGCGACGGATCATACACCGGAATACGCGAACCCGGCAACAAATGCCCCTGCTTATAAGGATTACGGTCAACGGCGTAGTCGATGAAGTCGGTGCGGATGCCGCAATAATTGATCAAGGTGTTGCTTTTACCCGCAGCCCCGTATAGTGCGATGGATTTACCGTTGCGCTTTGCGCGGATCAAGACTTCGAGAATGCGGCGCTTGGTTTCCTTCACCTTTTCGTTGAAGGCCAGATAAACCGGCAACGCCTCAAGGCCGGCCTGGGATTCGCGCTGCTTGAGGGCGGCAACGGACGGCGCTACCGGATGCGCGGAAGATTCGGCATGGCGCCCGAAAATGCGCAGCGAACCGCCATGGGTGGGCCATTCGTCCACGTCGAACAACACCAGACCAAGGCTCGCAAACACCTTTTCCACCACGCCGAAGGAGAAGTAGGAGAAATGCTCGTGGTAAATGGTGTCGAATTGGTTTTGCTCCATGAGCCGAAGCAAATGCGGGAATTCAAAGGTGCAGATGCCGTCGGGTTTGAGCAGGCGTTTCACGCCTTTTACGAAGTCAAGCAAATCGGGAACATGGGCCAGGACATTGTTGCCGAGCACAAGATCGGCCGGGCCTTCGTCAGCGGCCAGGCGTTCGGCCAGCGCAGCGCCGAAAAATTCGACGACGCTGCGAACGCCTTTTTCGCGGGCCTTGGCCGCCACATTGGCCGCGGGCTCGACGCCCAATACCGGGATACCGCGTTGCACGAAATATTGCAGCAAATATCCGTCATTGCTGGCGATTTCCACAACCTGGGAGTGTGGACCGAGTCCGAAGCGCCCGCACATCATCGCCGTGTACTGTTCGGCATGCTGGAGCCAGCTCTCTGAAAAAGAACTGAAGTAGGCATACTCGGAAAAAATCGCGGACGGGTCCACGAATTTTCCCAGTTGCACCAGTAGGCATTGTTCGCAAACATACGCGTGCAGCTTGAAAAACGGCTCGGCCAGATGCGCCTTGGCGGGATCGATTTGGCTTTGGCACAGCGGCGACGTGCCGAGATCGGCGAAGGAATGCCGGAGCGGCACGCCGCAAAAGCGGCATGGATCGGTGGATTCGGAAAACGCGGATACGGTCACGGGCGGGCCTCGGAGTGCGAACCCTGCCGGGATGGGCAGGCCTTACTTGCGGCGGGCCCTTTCCGCGTGGGGAAACGGCAGGCAGAAAGGGAAATGAAAAGCGGACGGCAGGAAAGCATCAAGGATTGGTGTGTACCTGGCCGTCCACAATCAAGTAAGTGAGATAGACCGTAAACACCGAGGCGGTGACGGCGGCGAGCTGCGCCACCACGTCGAGCGTTTGGCGGAACGCATACCAGAAGCCGCTGTTCGGATTGGGAACCGGAATCACGAAGATGTCGCCGGATTGGACGCCGGCGCCGCGTAGCGTGGTGCCGCGCGAAAACTCGTCGAGCAAACTGATATTCAGGGGTTGCGAACCGCGGTACACCTTCCATTTGTCCAGATTCACTTCGCCGGCCGGGCCGCCGACAAGGTGGCAGGCCTCCCACACCGAAGCCTCGGGGCTGACGTAAACCATCGACGGGTGCTGCCAGTATCCCAGCAGGGTCAGACGTATTACAGGAGTTACTGTTACATGAATGTCACGCAAGTAGGGCGCGGCCTGCTTGGAGATGTAGTCGGCGACATCGCTCGCCCTCTGGTTGTGGATGTAGAGCCGGCCCAGGACGGGAAGGGTCACATAGCCGTCGGCATCGATGGGGAAGGCGCCGTTGAAGACGGAAGCCGTGTCGAGCGGCACCTTGATCAGAATGGTTTCGCCCGCTTTGAAGGTGCTGTCGTCCCCGGAAGGGTTCGCGGGCGGCGCGACGGGGGCGGAAAAGACGCTGCAAACCACCAGAGCCAGTATCGCAAATACTTTCATAAATCCATCCCTGGCCCCGATGGCGCCACAGCGGAACCAACAGGAAAATTATAAGTCCTCCGCCTTTCCCTTCCAAAGCGCCGCGAAAACGGAATCTGACGGCGCGGGTTCATGCCGGAAGTCCCGGGCGGATTCGAGCGCCCCACCAATTCGCCCAACTCACAGGCATTTTCGACCAAAGCAAGGCAGCCGAGCGAAGCCGGGAAGCGGCGGCATGCGCCACCGCGCCGCGGGGAGTGCCGCGGTCATCGAATTGATACCAATACAAAGGGTGTTCTTCGGCCAGCCATTGCTTTTTGAATTTATACGTGCCTTCATCCCGCGTACTGCGACCCAAATCGACCCACAAAAGGCCGCGTCCGATGGCCGCGCGGATGGCGTCATAGTACAGCGCATTGTTGGGGCAATAGAGCCGCTCGGCGCGCAAGGTCGAGGCCCAGGGTATCGCCAAAGTTTCGTTGCGTTGCAGGCGGATCAATCCTCCGACGCAGCGCCCCTTCCGATAGGCCGTCACGATCTCGCAACCCGGAATCCGGGCCAGCATCTCCGCAAAAAATTTCCGGGCATGCACCGGCGATCCCAAGTCGCGCATATTGATCCCGAAGACGCGGTAGAAGTCGTCGAGCAATTCCGCGCCGCCCGTGCGCAAAGTCACGTCGGATTTTTCCGCCTTGCGCACTTGATTACGAACTTTAGCATCCAGGGCTTTCCAATAGCTTTCCTCGGTTTTGCCTGCGAGGGGAATGCGCATGAGAACCTTGGAATTATCCGGAGCCGACAGGGAAGACAGCGCCGCATGCGAACGCAATTCCAAACCGTATCCGGCGCTACCGATTTCGCGCAACAAGCCGGCGAGCAAAGCCTTTTCGGCTTCGGCATCGGTCGCCAGCGGCCCGCCGAAATCGAGATAGGGCAATGCCACGGCAATTTTTCCCGAAAGCGGGCCGCGAAAAAATATCAGCGCCGCGATGGCGCGGCAACGACCGACCTCGTCGCGAACGATAAAAATACGGAAACGCTTGCGATACGCGGCGGCGAAAACCTGGAGCCATCCGGCTCCGTGGCAGTAAGTCGCCCCCGATTCCGACGACGCCTCGTCCCAGGCACGCAGTCCCGCCTCGGGGTCGGGGGATTCGAAACGAAAGGCGGAACTCAGTGCGGGCGCCACTCGGGGGTCGGATTGGCTACACCCACTTTGCCGCCGTTATTCGTATACGCCGGAAATTCTCCGGTTCCCATGTCAGCAAGGTAGGTGGAATTGAGGGCCGCAGTATCGGAGTTCTCGAACAGGCCGGCGATGGAAAGAGAATTTTTCCGCAGCAATGTTTTCACCCGGCGCGTGTTCAAACCCTCTTTGATCGAAGTGAAAGCGTAGCGATGCAACAGGCGATCGAGCTTCCATTCCGTGGTTTCCATGTTGACGTAATGCTGAAAGGTTTTTCCCAACCCTACGAACAGCCGCTTTTGACCCGCATCCAATTCCCAAGGATGCAGGTAAACCATGGCCGGCAATCCGTGGCCGTTGGCCCGGGAAATGAACGCTTCGGTGAGGCGGCTGGGATACAGGCGGAAATATCCGCCTCCGGCCACCGGCATCAGCCGGTTTCCCATCTTCATAGTCGACATGGGTAGTTCGGTCAGCGTTCCTCCGTTCGGCAACTGCAAGGTGTGCGGATACCGGAACGGGTAATTGCGGATGCCGTAGCGTTTGCGGGCAAAGGGGAAGATGCTGGAATCGTATTCGATGCCGTTGCGTTCCAGTATTTCCAAGGCCCAGAGCGTGTCCTTGACCACGGTGAAATTCGAAGCGCGGTGTCCGCGGATTGGTTGCGAAGTATGACGGCTTAACGCCTCCAGCGATTGCTGCAAATCGCGTTCGAACTCTTCGGGCGTCATGCCGGTGACCAGGCGGTGATAGTGGCCATGGGTGGCGATTTCATGGCCTTCCGCCGCAATCCAGCGCACGATTTCGGGGAAATGATCGGCAATCCACCCCAGAACAAAAAAGGTGGCTTTGGCTTCATGGTTGCGCAACAACCCCAACAACTTTTCCATGTTTTCATGGATGCGGTAGCTTTGCAAATGCCAGGTGCTGGCCGGCGTCTTTTCGGCGAGGTTGTAGGCATGGAACCAGCACTCGACGTCGATGGTCAAGAAATTGCGGATGGGCGGGTTGTATTGCAACTCGGCCACGGTTTCGAGGCGGATTTCCCGCAGGATTTTATGGACGAAGCGGTTGGGGCAAATCACCCACAGCCGTCCCCCGCCCTGCTTCACCTTATGGGCCAACCCGAGCAAAAGACCCATGTACTCCAAATCCAAATGCTCCTTGGTGTGTACGAAAATTTCCGGGCAGCGGCGGCCGGATATATCCAGACAGTCCAATTTGTTGGCCAACTCGAATGGATCGGTTCCAACCATGATGCGCGAGCTTTCCGATTTGCTGAAGCTCACCGTAACTTTGGCCGGTTGCTGCGCCGAGGCGAGCGCGCGCGATTGGAACGGCAATAGCTTGGCGCGCCGCAAACCGACCAAATCCCGGGTCACGCCGTTGACATTCGGCCGCTGCAACAAATAGACCAAGGTATTCCGGAACACCCACGCTTCCATCCGGATCCAGGAATAAAACCCGGAAAACGAAGCGCGATACGAAAGGTCATAATGCGATTTGCGAATCACGCTTTCTTCGGATTCGTCATAGCCGAGAATGATTTGCGCCAGACCTGTGAGCCCGGGTTTGATCAAATAGGTGCGATCCGAATAATAGGGCAAATCCCTTCCGTATTGGCTGGTATAATGCGGCCGTTCGGGGCGCGGCCCAATCAGGCTCATCTCGCCCCGCGCCAAGTTCAAAAACTGGGCCGTTTCGTCGAGATGCAAAGCGCGCAGCCATTTTCCCACGCGCGTCACGCGCGGATCACCGGTGGTGGCGCACAATTTCGGGCCTTGCGCTTCCGCGTCCGTGCGCATGGTGCGGTATTTGTAAATGTGAAAAGGCTTTCCCCCCAAATCCTCGCGACGGCGGTCACTTTCAATTCCATCGGGAAGGCTGCCATTGCGCTTGCGATTGCGCCGATTGATGCCGATGCGGAGTTGGGTGTAGAGGAGCGGCCCCTCGGAATCCAATCGAATGGCCGCGGCGATCCACGGGTAGGTCAGCCCCATGAATAAGAGGCCCCCGGCGGCGCCGATGGCGTCGAGCGTGGCTTTCATCAGCAGCACGCGCACCGACGGCCGCATATCGGGTTGTTCCAGACGGGTGATTTTTTTGCGAGCGAATTTATCGATGGAATCGTTCATGGGAGAACCTTTCCGCATACGCCGACAAAACACTTTGGTTGTATGGAAATTTTTTATCACAACCGGAAGTAACGCCCAGGCTTCCAAGGTTTGTTTTAGGGTCAGGGCACATCGCCGATTTTCTTTCCTGGCTATTCGCGCTTTTTAAAAATCCGGGAACCAATACTAAAAAAATTTCGTGGTCTAAACCTTTACTAGACTTTAGTTTATTGTCGTCATAACAAGAATTTGACCTTCCGCCATGAGGTCGTGAAATTCCGCAAAGAACGCAAGGAAATTCATTGCCGTCCAAAAATTAGTCCTTCATTTTTATCGTTTTCTGATCGGCAATTCCACTTCGCACTGACAAAATCATAGCCGTCCGAATCGTGCGGTAAGTTACCGCAAGGTTACTCATCGGTTTCCCGCAACCCACCGAAAACGGCGTGGCGGCGAAGCAAGCGTCGTCAAGCATATCTTGTGGCCTTGGACGTCACGGAATCCCGAATGGTAACCGAAGTTACCCACCCGTTTCCGCGGGGGGAGAATCGCCTCCCGAAGCGGAGATGGCAATGCAGTTAAACGCTCCGTGTCGAGCTTGGATACGGGCCAAAAACGCGGGAACTGAATTATCGAGCGTCGCGCCCACGCGCAGAAACAACGGGGAGAGGGCTGCCACCCCGTAAGATTTTCCAAATCGCCCCGAACTTGCTTTTTTAATGGGGAACAGACCCGATTGCGATTCCGACCTTATCACCTGGGTTGTCCGAAATGGGATTGACTGGCGATGGTTTCCTTCATCCTTCCCGCGCACAACGAAGAGCACTATCTCACAGCCACCCTCCGCGCGGTGCAAGCTTCGGCCGAAGCGTTGCAACTGGATTACGAAATCGTCGTGGTCGACGATGCGTCCACCGACGCAACCGCGGCTCGGGCCCAGACCCTGGGGTGCCGTGTCGTCGCGGCGAACCTGCGCAAAATTTCGGCCGTGCGCAACGCGGGCGCGCGCGCGGCCGGTGGCGAGTGGTTGGTTTTCGTGGATGCCGACACCACCGTGCATTCCGCCCTCATCGGCCAAGCGCTGACCGCCCTGCGTGCCGGCGCGGTGGGAGGCGGCGCTTCCGCGAAATTCGCAGGCCGCATTCCGGTCTATGCCCGGTTGCTGACGGCCGCCTTGAATCGTTTCTCCCGGATTTTTCACCTGGCCTACGGTTGTTTTCTGTTCTGCCGGCGCGATGCCTTCGAAGCCGCAGGAGGGTTCGACGAGTCGCTCTATGGCGGCGAGGAGTGGGCCTTGAGCCGCGCGCTGAGGAAACAGGGACGTTTCGTGATCCTGCCCGCTACGGTCGTGACTTCGGGCCGGCGTCTGCGCGCCTATTCCGCGTTCGAAATTCTGCGCATCTTCGGCGGCCTGGTGCTCGGCGGTACGCGGGCCGTGCGCCGGCGGGATAAAACGGCCATGTGGTATGAGCCGCGCCGGACCGATCCGGATCGCACGGGTTGAAACCCGCCGGCGCCTCTTAGATCTCGACGGAAAGGCCGAGATACAGGTGACGCCCGTCGGCGGGCTCGAGGCCGCCGAACAAAACGCGCGAATAGTATTTCCGATCGGTGAGATTCGACACGCTTCCGATCAGGCGAAAGTGCGGGCGCAACCAATAGTCGACTCCCAAATCCACCACGGTGTAGGCGGGAATGGTGGCCGGCGCATTCGACCCGGCCAGGGGCCGGTCGCTGTCTTGCACGTATTGCCACCCGACCGAAAGCACGGACAACCCCACCTTATAGGCGCGCTGCTTGATCCATTCCAGCCCGCCGCGCAGAATGTATTTGGGCGCATACCCCGGCGTATTGCCGACCGGGATGGCGGGACTGATGCTCTTCACGAATTCGGCGTCGAGCGCATTGCCGTTGAAGAACAGGTTCAAGTGCGCGGCCGCGGGTCCGCCGAAGGCGGACGGCTCCAGCCGCAGCAAATCGTAGTCGGTTTCGACTTCGAGGCCGCGATGGCGGGTGTCGCCGGTGTTGACGTTGATGACGTCGCCGCCCGCACCCACCGACTGCGATTCGATGCGGTTCCAGTAATACGCCGCATAGAGGCTGGCGTCATAATAAAGCCCGAGCAGCGGCCAACCGTGCACACCGGCCTCGTACGTCAGCGAAGTCGAAGGGTCGGGGCTGTTGCCGTCGGGCAAAGTGCCGGTCCGCGTCGGCGCGACGTCGAGATAGCGCAGCGGCCGGTAGCCCTGCGACACGTTGAAATAGGTTTCGTTGCCGCGGCCGAAGTCGTTGCCGAGCCCAATCCCGAACAGCGGCACGGTGCGCCCGAACGACCGGTTGACCGTATAGCGCGAGCCGACCCCGCCGGGCGGCAAAGGCTCGTCGATGTCGAGAATCTCATGTTCGAGGCGCACCGACGGCACCACGTGGAAGCGGCCGAAGCGAAACACGTTTTCGGCGAAGAACGCCCCGTAACGGGTGTAACGGTTCTGATCCAGAGTTTCCGTGCCGGAATGATCATTTCCAGACGCGCCCAGATTGGTGGTGGTATATTGCAGGCGCGGATCGTCGGACCCATAGAGTACGAAACCGGCCGTAGCCGCATTACCGCGGCCCCAACGCAGGCGTGCGCGGGTATCGAGGCCCGCGAAGCGAAAGGCTTGGTCGACCAAGCCCACCGTGGTGGGACCGTTGGCATTGCGCTCGGCCTGATCGTGGTAGCCGCCCCACAGCTTGCTTTCGATCAGCCAGTGCGGATCGGGCGCGGCGCGGTACTGGACCAGGGCGGTGTAGCGCTGCACCCAATCATGGTCATACGGCGTGGTGGTTTGAAAGGGATCGGCCGTGAATTGCGAATCGCTCATGCGCCCCGCTTCGCCGTCGTCGGCTTCGTAAGCATGCAGGTCGAGGCCGAGGTATTGCGCGGGAGTGAGCTGATACCCGAAATGGAGATCGCCGCCTTTGACGCCATACTGGCCGTTGTTGCGCTCGCCGTCGGAGCGGCGGTAGTCGACGTTGGCGCGGTAATCCCAATGGCCCCGGGTTTCGGACAGGGTGTTGAAGGTCGAAAAGAACGCGTCGGTGCCGAACACGTTTTCGGAATAGCCGGCAATGGGCTGCGCGCGATCGGGAAGCCGGCTCACGTAATTGAGCACGGGTCCCGCGCCCGGGCCATAGAGCAGCGCCGCGCCGCCGCGAATGAGCTGAATCGACGCAATGCTCTGCGGCGGCGGAAAGTAATACTGGGTGGGAAATCCAATCCAATCGCTGGCCGTGGGCACGCCGTCCTGCAAGACCAGCAACAGTTCCGACTCCTGCGTGCCCAGGGCACCGCTGCCGCCGATACCACGGTAGTTGATATTGAGCTGGCCGGGACTCTGCTGCTCGGCGATGAGCAGACCCGGCATGCGCGCATACAAGGTGCGGGGATTGGCGTCGATGACCGTGGGCTGATCGTCGAGATGGATCACGGTATTCTTCCTGGTGACCGTGATTTGGGTGCCGTTCACCTCGGGCAAGAGGTGTGCGTAACGCGTTTGCTGGTTGAAGAGCCAGGGCTTGCTCTTCACCGCCATCGGCTCCAACTGGTTGACCATCGTGTCCTGCGGCAAAGCCGGCGCCGATTCGGCCGGCATCGCGGCCGTATCGCCGCCCCACGCCACGATCCGCACCCAGAGCAAGGATGCCGCCCACCAATGCGTCACGTACCGCATCGACCCTCCTGCGCTTTCGAAAGAGTGGATTCGGGCCCAGAAAAAGAACGGGGAAAATCTAATCGCCGATCGAGTAAATTGAGACTTCTTCTCAAAATGGGCGGCCAACGCGCTTCGCCAGAGAACATGCGGAGTGCGAAAATTCACACCGGCGCCGCAGAACGGGTGTTAAAATTTCGGCTTCACCACTCTCCCGGAGGCGAAAAATGGATAGACCCGCGCTGTTAGCCACCAATATTCAGAACGAACAATTCGCCGGCTTCACCTATCACCTCGAAGGCGAGCTGGTACCGTCGCTCACCGTCGAATTGGGGCCGGATCAGTCGATTTATTTCGAGCACCACGTGCTGTTGTGGAAGCATCCGGCCATCCGCATCGGCGTGCGGCCCATGAAGGGCGCGCTCAAACGCATGATCGCCGGCATTCAGATCTTCGTCACCGAAGCCAGCGGACAGGGCCAAATCGCCTTCAGCCGCGACGGCGCGGGCCATCTCTTCGGCGTGCACCTGCGACACGGCGAAGAACTGCACGTGCGCGAGCATCAATTTGTGGCGGCCACCGGCAACATTCAATATTCCTTCGAACGGGTGAAGGGCGTGGGCAATATGCTGTTCGGAGGAACCGGGTTCTTCATCGACAAATTCCACGCGCCCGACGGCGACGGCATTCTCTGGCTGCACGGTTACGGCAATGTCTTCGAAAAGGTGCTGGAAGCCGGGGAACAAATCGACGTGGAGCCCGGGGGCTGGCTCTACAAAGACACGCGCGTGCGCATGGAAACCAATGTGCAGAACATCTCCACGGGATTGTTCGCCAGCTTCAATTTCATCACCAACCGGTTCACAGGCCCGGGCAAGGTTGGCCTCCAATCCATGTATCTGCATTTGGCCAGCGAGGAGTGAGGGCCGGATTTGTTAATTTCACCCTCAGGCGGATTTAGCTCAGTTGGTAGAGCTCTTGCTTCCCAAGCAAGTGGTCGTCGGTTCGAGTCCGATAATCCGCTCCACTTCGTCCATTAGTTGTCATCCAGTTGGGTCTTACCGCCAGGCGCGGCTTCAGACTGAAGCCGGAATATCGATCACCAGCACTTCGGCGTCGGCACCGGCCTTGAGGGTCAGAATCTTTTCACCGGTGACTTCGGCACCGTCTCCCGGCTTCAACACCGCGTCGTTCGCGGTAAAGGTTCCCACCGAAGCCAGCACATAGGCCTGGCCGCGGATGGGCTGGCGTATTTCGGAAGCCGCCGCCAACCGACCGCCATACACGGCCGCATCCTGGAAAATGAAAAGCGCGCCTTTGGCGACGTCGTCTTCGCGGCCCGACACCAATACCGGCAGAGGCCCGCTGCGCACGACGGCTTTGGGAAACTCACGCGCCTCCCAACGCGGCTTTACATTGTTGCGATTGGGAATAATCCAGATTTGATAGAAAAGCGTGTCCTCGCTTTCGAGGTTATGTTCGGAATGCAGGATGCCGGACCCCGCGCTCATCACCTGCACGTCTCCCGCCTCCGTGCGGCCCACATTGCCCATGCTGTCTTTGTGCGTGATGGCCCCTTGGCGCACATAGGTGATGATTTCCATGTTGTCATGCGGATGGGTGCCGAAACCGGTGCCGGGTGCGACCTTGTCGTCATTCACCACCCGCAGCGCACCGAACTGGACGCGGTTCGGATTCCAGTAGGCGGCGAAACTGAAGTGATGATGCGTATCCAACCACCCGTGATCGGCATGGCCGAGTTGGTCAAAGGAGTAAAGCCGGATCATATTCCCATCCTAAGAGAGTTTAGGGATAGCCAAGCGTGCGCCGCGTGCTTTCGCCCGGCCGCGAATTCTGTCCGCTGGGCGGAACGGCAACAAAGTAGTCACCGCCGCAACCGGACTCGGATCGTCAGGTCCGGGGGCTATTCCAAAAACAGGCGTGGTTACGCAGGAATGCGGTGAAGGAATGACGATTCGTGACAGATTGAAACATTGTTGTATGCATGGTATAGTCAGGGGGTTTTGGAAATCCCGCCATGAAGGGCTTATTTCTGATCTTAGGTTCGGGATCATGCCGTTACGCTCTTCCCGCGGCGCAAGTGCTGGAAATTTTCCGGCCTTTGCCCGCCGAATCTCTAGCTGACACTCCCTCCTTTGTGTTGGGACTGGCTGTGATTCGCGGCGCGCCGGTGCCGGTGGTGTCTTTGTCGGCTCTGATGGGGGAAAGTAAAGCCGTCTCCCCGGCCCGGTTCGTGACCCTGCGATGCGAGCACCGGACCGTAGCCTTGGCCGTGGAAGCGGTGCGTGGCCTCGCCGCCTTGGAGCCCGCGCAGTTGGAGGAATTGCCGCCGCTGCTGGGACCGACTCGAGGTGTGGTGGAGGGGGCGGGCGTGATCGATGCCGGCCTTCTGCTCTTGCTGACCACGGCCCGAATCATTCCCGAAACGATTTGGGAGAAATGGGAGCGGGCCACGTGACGCCGCTCGAACCGGGACACCGTGAAACGTTCCGTGTGTTTGTGGCGCAGAGGTTGGGGTTGCAGTTCGATGATTCCAAGCGCGATTTTCTCGAAGACGCGTTGCGCCTGAGGGCCGAGGCCACCGGAGGGGACGTCGCGTCTTATTTGCGGGCCCTGGAAGCCGGTTCTGCGGCGGAAGAAATCGGTAAGTTGGCCGAATTACTGACGGTAACGGAAACCTTTTTCTTCCGCAACGGGGATCATTTCCGCGCCTTGATCGAAGCTGTCTTACCCGAAAGGATGCGGGCGCGTGCGGCCGTGCGCCGCCTGCGGCTGCTGTCGGCCGGGTGCGCGTCGGGAGAAGAGGCCTACACCTTGGCCATGGTGCTGCGGGATCACTTTCCCGAACTGGCAGCGTGGGACGTGCGCATTGTAGCGGTAGACATGAATCCGGCCATGCTCGAAAAGGCCGCGGCGGGGATCTATTCCCCTTGGGCGTTGCGCAGCACCGCCGCGCCCGTGATCGCGCGCCACTTCCGTCCCCGCGGCCGCCATTTTCAAATCGCCGCCGGCATTCAGGCCACGACGGATTTTGCCGCGTGCAACCTGGCCGACCCCGAAGCGGATTTCTGGAAGGCGCGCCACGGCTTCGACGTGGTCTTCGCGCGCAACATGCTCATGTATTTCACGCCCGAGGCCTCCCGGCGCTGCGTGGCCCGTCTGGCCGCGAGCATGGTACCCGGTGGTTATTTGTTTTTGGGCCACGCCGAAACCCTGCGCGGTTTGTCGCAGGATTTCCACCTGCGTCACACGCATGATACCTTTTATTATCAACGCCCCGACGGCGACGCCCTCCCCTCGTCCACCTTTGCGGTCACGCATTCCACGCCGCCGGCTTTCGAGCCTCCGGCATGGAACGGATCGGACGCGTGGGTGGAAGTCATCCAGCGCGCCTCGGATAGAATCGCCGGTCTCGCGGCCCGCACGCCGGCGGCGGCCCCCGCAACCCCGGCGGCGGCGCCGGCCTGGGATTTGAGCCTGGCCTTGGATTGCCTGCGGCGCGAGCGCTTCGCCGAGGCCCTTGAAGCCTTGCGGCGCCTGCCCATCGAAGCCGCGGACGATCCCGACGCCCAGCTTTTGCGCGCGGTGCTGCTGACCAATATCGGCGAGCGGGCCGAGGCTGAATCCGTCTGTCGCAGCCTGTTGCGGGCGGATGAGATGCACGCGGGTGCCCATTACCTGATGGCGCTGTGCCGCGAATTGGCCGGCGACCGTGCGGCGGCCGCAGAACACGATCGCGCCGCCGTGTACCTCGACCCGGCCTTCGCCATGCCCTGGCTGCATCTGGGCCTTTTGGCCAAGCATGCCGGGCGCGCGGAAGAAGCGCGCCACCATTTGGATCAAGCGCTGGCACTGCTGGCCACGGAAGACCCCGCACGCATCCTGCTGTTCGGCGGAGGCTTCGGCCGCGAAGCCCTGGCCCAGCTTTGCCGCAGCGAAAGCCGGAGCGACGAGTCCTAATGCCGGCCGCCTCGGATTACGCCGAAAAAGCCCGTGTTCTGAAGGAGGAGTTCGATCACTCCTTTTCGCTTCCGGTGCGCGCGGCCGGATCCGACACCGAAGACATGCTGGCCGTGCGCGCGCGCAGCCGTTACGCCCTACGCATACGGGAAATCGGCGGCCTGTGGGGAATGCGTAAAATCCTGCCGATGCCGGGTGCGCCGGCCGCCTTTCTGGGTTTGTGCGGAATTCGCGGTTTGGTGGTGCCGGTGTGGGATTTGGGCGCGCTGCTCGGACATGAATCCGCTCACGGCGAACAGCGCTGGCTGATCGGCGGTCCCGGCGCAGCCCCATGGGCGCTGGCCTGCGAGGAATTCGAAGGATACTTTCGCGTGCCCCGCGCCGAGGTGCACACCGCCGCCGGCGGGACCGGCGCTTTTTCCGAAGAGAGTTGTCCGCTCGGCGGCATCAGCCGCCCGGTGCTGCGGTTGCAGCAAGTACTGGAAGCGGTGCGGAGAATTTCCCCATCATCCCTGACAAGGAGGGCCTGATCATGCGCAATTCCTGGACCTTTGGAAAAAAAGTGGCGGCGGGTTTCGCCGCCGTGGTGCTGATCGCCGTTCTGGCCGGGTTGGTTTCCATCGATAAGCTTGAGAACGTGGTGGAGGCGAAGGATCGCGTGCTCGACACCAATGCCCGCAACATGGTCGACGGCGAAAACCTGCGGGCGGCCGCCGAATGGCAGGTGGCCGCCTTGCGGGGATTTCTGCTGGCCCGCGACGAAAAATTCGTCAAAACGGCGCAGGACGCGCAGCAGGAATTCGCCGAAGTGCTGCAACGACTGGATGCGCGCGCCACCACCGACGAAGGCCGCCAAATGCTGCAGGCGATTCGCCAAAGCGACGGCGAATATCAGGCCGCCGGCGACAAGCTCGTCGCTTTGCGCCGCACCGACTCCAAACTGGATGCGGTGGAGCAGATCTTTGAGCAGGAATTGCAGCCGCTGCGCGACCAACTCAAAGCGAAGATCCAGCAATTTCTCGACCGCGAAGGCCAGCAGTTGCTCGCGGGAAAGCAGACGTCGAACCGCACCGCGGAAAACGCCGTGCGGCTGCTGATCGGCATGCTGGTACTGACCGCGCTGCTGGCCGTGGGCGTGGCGGTTTTTCTGACCCGCACCCTGACGCGCCAAATCGGGGCCGCCGTGCATCACGTGCAGAGTTCGTCTTCGGAATTGCAAGCGGCGGCCAACCAGCAATCCACGGGCGCCAAGGAGCAGTCCACTTCCATGAACGAGATCTCCACCACCATCAGCGAATTGCTGGCAACCTCGCGGCAAATCGCCGAAAGCTCCCAGCGCGTGGCGCATATCGCCGGCGAAACCGCGCAGGCCGCGGGCCAGGGTGATCTCACCGTGCAGAAAACCCAGGAATCCATCGCCGCCATCCGTCGCCAGGTCGACGTCATTGTGACCCACATGCTCGACTTGGGCCGCAAGTCGCAGCAGATCGGCGGCATTCTGGAAATCATCAATGAGCTGTCGGAACAGACCAATATTCTGGCCATCAACGCCTCGGTCGAAGCCGCGGGCGCGGGTGAGTCGGGACGCCGCTTCGGCGTGGTGGCCGACGAAATCCGCAAACTCGCCGATCGCGTGGGCGGATCCACCAAGGAAATCCGCTCTCTGATCGAAGAGGTACGCACGGCCGTAAACACCACGGTGATGGCCACCGAAAGCGGCGCCAAGGCCGCGGAGTCGGGGACCCGGCAATTCGCCGAAGTGGCTTCGGCGTTCCAACGCATTGCGGGGCTGGTGGGCACATCGACCGAAGCGGCGCGCGAAATCGAACTTTCGACCAAGCAACAAGCCACGGCCGTCGAACAGGTGAACGTGGCCATCTCGAATGTGGCCCAGGCCACCAAGGAAACCGAAGCCAGCTCCAGCCAGACCCTGCAAACCGCGATGCAACTCACCGCGTTGTCCCGCGAGCTGGGGCGGATTGTGCAGGCTTCCCCCGAACTTGCCGCGCGGGTTTGAATGACGCGAAAAGATCCGTATCAATATTTCCGCATCGAAGCGCGGGAACTGTGCGACGGCCTGAGCCGGGGCGTGCTGGAGTTGGAAAAGGCCGGCGCCTCCCGGGAATTGACGGCGCGCCTGTTGCGTCAGGCCCATACCTTGAAGGGCGCCGCGCGCGTGGTCAAGCTGGCCGGCGTGGCCGAACTCGCGCACGCGGTGGAAGATGCCTTGGCGCCTTATCGTGAAAGCGCCAACGCCGTTCCCCGCGACGCGGTCGACGGGCTTTTGAAATTGACCGACGCCCTCGCGGCCAGGCTGGTGGAACTCGACGCCCCGGCCGTTCCGTCAGCGCGTCCTGAGGCGCAGGCCGCGGCGCCCACGCCTCGATCCGGCACCGTGCGCCTCGAAGTGGGAGAAGTCGACACCGTACTCGAGCGGCTTTCCGAAGCGGCCACGGGTCTGGCGGCGCTGCGCGCCGCCGTTGCGGCGCTGCAGCCGGCGCGCCGTCTGGCACAGCGGCTGGCGGAAGAAGAAACGAACGGATCCGCCGCGAAACTGCGCGCGCCGGCGCAGGAGATCACCGCCGCCTTGGATCGCTTTTGCCGCGCGGCCCCCGTCGCTTTGGATCAAACCGAGCGCGAAGTGCTACAAGCGCATGAACGCGCCGGCCGCCTGCGTCTGTTGCAGGCCGGAGCCGGGTTCGACTTTTTGGAGCGCGCCGCGCGCGACGCCGCCGCGCTGTTGGGAAAGCAGGTGCGTTTCGAAGCCGTTGGCGGCGATCACCGCCTCGACGCTCCCGTGCTGTCGGCGCTGCAAGACGCCTTGCTGCACCTGGTACGCAACGCCGTGGCCCACGGGCTCGAGGCGGCAGCGGCGCGCGCGACCGCGGGCAAGCCCGCCGCAGGGTTAGTGCGCATCGAAGCGATGCGGCGCGGGGGTCGCGTTGTCTTTTCCTGCCGCGACGACGGGCGCGGCCTCGACACTGCCGCCATCCGCCGGGCCGCCATCTCCCGCGGCAAGCTGCCGGCTTCGGCGCCCGATCCCTTGGGCGTCGAAGCCGCCGCGCAACTGCTTCTGCGCGGAGGCGTGAGTACCACTGGCGAAGTCACCGAAGTCTCGGGACGCGGCGTAGGCCTGGACGCGGTGCGCGAAGCCGTGGAACGGCTGCACGGCGAAATCCGCATCACCAGCGAACCGGAACGCGGCACCACAGTGGAAATCGAAGTGCCGTATTCCCTCTCCACTTTTCCGGCGCTGGCCGTGACCGTCGACGGCATTCCGGCCCTGATTCCCTTCGAGGGTGTGCGCCGCGCCGTGCGCATCGCCGACGCCGACGTGGCCCGATCTCCCGGCGGCGACACGGTGCGGTTCGAGTCGGCCGCCTTGCCTTTCCTGCCTTTGCGCGTCGCCTGGGGGCGCCCGCGGGACGGGGCCGGCGGCGCGCATCCGGCGGTGGTGGTGCAGGCGGCCGCAGGCATGGCGGTGGTGGCCGTGGATCAAATTCTGGGCGTGCGCGAAACCGTGGCCCGGCCGCTGCCGGAGTTGGCTCCCGCCGACGCCGTGGCGGCCGGCGCCGCCCTGGATGTGGAAGGCAACCCCTGCCTGGTGCTCGACCCCGAAGCCCTGGTGCGCGCGGCGCGCGCGCGGGGCGGCGAAAGCGCGGCTCCGGCGGCGCGGGAACGTCAACCAATTCTGGTGGTCGACGATTCGCTGACCACGCGCATGCTGGAACAAAGCATCCTGGAATCGGCCGGCTACGCCGTCGAGGTCGCGGTTTCGGCCGAAGAGGGCTTGGCCAAGGCGCGCCGCAAGCGCTACGGGTTGTTTTTGGTCGACGTGGAAATGCCGGGCATGAACGGCTTCGAACTGTTGGAAACCTTACGCGGCGACGCGGCCCTGCGCGACATTCCCGCTTTGCTGGTGACCTCGCGCGCTTCGTCCGAAGATCGGCAACGGGGCGCCGCCGCGGGCGCGCGCGACTATATCGTCAAAGGCGAATTCGATCAGGCCCGCCTGCTCGGGCGCATCCGGGAGTTGCTGGGATGAACCGCCTCCGCGTGCTAGTGGTCGAAGATTCGCTGACCGTGCGCAAGCGCATCGTGGAAGTGCTAACGGCGCAGCCCGATTTTGAAGTCGTGGGCGAAGCCGCAGACGGCAAAAAAGGCATTGAACTTTGCCAAAGCCTGCGCCCCCATGCCGTCACGCTCGACATGATGATGCCGGTGCTGAGCGGGTTGGCCGCCACCGAATACATCATGGCCTATTGCCCCACCCCCATCCTGATCGTGTCGGCTTCAACCAATCGCGGCGAGTTGTTCAAAACCTACGATGCCCTGGCGGCCGGGGCGTTGGACGTGCTCGACAAGCCCACCGGCGCGGAGTCGGACGCGGCCTGGGAGCAAAAACTGGTTTCCACGCTGCGCCTCATCGCACGCATCAAGGTGATCACGCATCCGCGCGCGCGCCTGAGCCGCCGCATGGCCGCACCTCCAACCGCGCCGCCCGCACCGGCAGGCCGCACGGCGCGCGCCTGCGCCGTGGTCATGGGCGCGTCCACCGGCGGGCCGGGAGCCGTGCTGGAAATTTTGAAAAGCCTGCCGGCGACATTTCCGCTTCCCATTCTGCTCGTCATCCATTTGGGCAAAACCTTCGGGACCGCCTTCGCCGAATGGCTGGACGCCGAGTCTCCCTTGCGTGTGGCCTTCGCGCAAGACGGTGAACGCCTGCCGCCGCCCGGAACCGGCCGCGTAATTCTGGCCCCGCCCGATGAACATCTCGAAGTGCGCGACGGCCGCCTGTGGCGCAGCCGGGCTCCGGAGCGTTTTTCCTGCCGACCCTCGGTCGACGTGCTTTTCGAATCCGCCGCCCGCGAATTGGGGGCGGCCACAGTAGGCTGCCTGCTGACCGGCATGGGGCGCGACGGCGCCGAAGGCCTGCTGGCGCTGCGCCGGGCCGGGGCCATGACGGTGGCGCAGGACGAGGAAACCTGCGTGGTATTCGGCATGCCGCGCGAGGCCATTCTGCTCGGGGCCGCGGGCAAAATTCTCCCCTTGTCCGGCGTTGCGCCTTTTCTGATCGATGTGACGCGAGAGCCCGCATGAAGCCGCAGGTATTGATCGTCGACGACAGCGTTACGGTGCGCATGGATTTGCTGGATGCGATGGAAGAGGCCGGCTTTTCGGCCTGCCCCTGCGCGACCTTGGGGGCGGCCCGCGAGGCGCTGGCGCACCGCGATTTCGATCTGGTTATTCTCGACGTGCTTTTGCCCGACGGAGACGGCGTGGAATTTCTCAGGGAGCTGAAATTCATGCCTTCGACCAAGGATTTGCCCGTCATGCTGCTGTCCTCGGAAGACGAGGTGCGCGATCGCATCCGCGGATTGAAAACCGGAGCCGACGAATATCTGGGCAAGCCCTACGACCCGGCGCAGGTGGTGTCACGGGCGCGCGAGCTGACGCGGCGTCGGCAACCCGCCGAGCGGGAAAAGCCCCTGGTGCTGATCATCGACGACAGCGGCACGTTCCGCGCCGCACTGCATGAGTTGTTGGAAAACGCGGGGTACGAAGCGGCGCAGGCGGAGAGCGGAGAAGAAGGGTTGCGCCGCGCGGCCGATTTGCGGCCCGACGCCCTGATCGTCGACGGCCTCCTGCCCGGTATGAACGGCATGGACGTCATTCGCGGGGTGCGCGGCGACGCGGCCCTGCGGCGTACACCCTGCCTGCTTCTGACGGCCTCCATGGCCCGCGAAGAAGAACGCCAAGCCCTGGAAGCCGGCGCCGACCTGTTCGTGTCGAAAAACGAAGATCAAGACGTCATCCTCGCCAAGCTCAAAGCGCTGGTGCGGCCGGGCCGCCCCCGCCCGCTGGCCGCCGACGACAGCCTACTCGGGCCCAAACGCGTGCTGGCCGTCGACGACAGCCTGACCTACCTCGCAGAACTCTCCGATCAATTGCGGAACGAAGGCTATGACGTGGTGTCGGCCCGATCCGGCGAAGAAGCCCTGGAACTCCTGCCGGTGCAGCCCGTCGACGCCATTCTGCTCGACGTCATCATGCCCGGGATTTCGGGAAAAGAGCTGTGCCGCGTCATCAAGTCGAACCCGGCTTGGCGCGACATTCCCCTGCTCATGTTGACCGCGCTGGAGGAACGCGAAGCCCTGCTCGAAGGCATCAATGCCGGCGCCGACGACTATATCACCAAGTCGAGCCGCTTCGACGTGCTCACGGCCCGGCTCAAGGCGCAGTTGCGCCGGCGCCAGTTTGAAGATGAGAACCGCAAGTTTCGCGAAGAATTGCTGCGACGCGAAATGGAAGCCGTGGAGATGCAAGCCGTCAAAGAACTGGCGGAAACACGCGCGGCCCACATCGCCGCGCTGGAGCGAAAAAACGAAGAGTTGAAACAGGCCAAAGAGGCCGCCGACGTCCTGGCCAAAGAACTCGAATCGTTCAGCTATTCGGTGTCGCACGATCTGCGCGCGCCGCTGCGCAGCATCGACGGCTTCAGTCAACTGCTGGAGGAAAAGCACAGCTCGCAGTTCGACGACGAAGCGCGGCATTTGCTGGATCGGGTCCGGCAGGCCGCCCGCCGCATGGGGGAACTCATCGAAGACATGCTCGGCCTGGCGCGTGTGACCCGCAAAGAGCTGCAACTGCGGCCGGTGGATCTCAGCGCGCTGGCCGGCGAAGTGCTCGCCGAGTTGCAGCGGCGCGATGCGGATCGCCGGGTGGAAGTAAGGATTCAGGCCGATCTGGTCGCCCGCGGCGATTCCGGCCTGCTGCGGATTCTGCTCGATAATTTGCTCGGCAACGCCTGGAAGTTCACCTCCAAAACCCCGGAAGCGCGCATCTCCTTCGGACGTGAACCCGCGGCCGAAGGCAAAACCTGTTTTGCCATCCGGGACAACGGCGCCGGATTCGACATGGCGTATGCGCGCAAACTTTTCGGAGTGTTCCAACGCCTGCATTCGGCGCAGGAATTCGCCGGCACCGGCGTGGGGCTGGCCACGGTGCAACGTGTGATCCAGCGTCACGGCGGAAAAGTGTGGGCCGACGGCAAACCCGGCGCGGGCGCCGCTTTTTATTTCTGTCTGTAAACCCGAATGCGTTCGGCCCGGCTTATGCCAGGCCTCCGCCGCTCGGCGGCTGCCGGCCAGGCGGCGGCTTACGGCTCATTCACGCTGAATAGGAATTTCTGCAAAAATTCCTGGGTTGCGCCCGGCGAAGTCTGGCGCAGAAAATAAAGGCCGGGCAGCAGGCGAAGATTTGGAATACTCACGCGCTGCGGCCCGGCAATCAGGCCCAAGGGTTTTTCCGTCACCAGATTCCCGCCCACGTCATAAATCTGCGCCGTCCAGCTTCCTCGGGCGTTCGCCGGAGGCGAGAAGAGATAGGTCAGCGCGAAACGCGTGGATTGGAGTTGCGTGATGCCGCCTTCCGAAGCAGCCAACTTCGGGTGAACGGCCAACCCGCCGATATTCAGTTTTTCGATATAGACATTGTCCAAATAAAACCGAATGTTACTGGTTCCGTAATAGGTGAAACGCAACGCGGAGATCGCCCCCATATTGAGGGTGCCGGCGGAAGTTTTCCATGCGGGCTGGGTGAAATTGCCGAAAGGAAGCCGGATGCGATTCCAAACGCTATTGACGAAATTGATTTTTTTCCCGAAATAAGCTCCGTCGGTGATACCAGGTTGCTCCAACTCCACCCACAGACTGTCGCCCGCAGTGGCTTTGATATCGAAAACGACGTTACTGGCGGCGCCCAAGCTGACCGCGGTACCGGCACTATTGAAGGTGGTGCGGATTCCCGCATGGGGAACAGCGGCACCGGCGACGCCGATGAGCCGGATCGACAATCCGCTGGTTGCGGTAAAGCCTTGTCCGGCCGCAATCGCGGGCGCCATGGTCACGGGATTGGTGCTGGATTGGCCGGTCGGCTTATCCGTGAAAATCGACCAAGAGCCTCCGACCTTATTCAAGGTGTCGTTGTCTTCAAAATCATCGACCAAAACATCGTCGGATTGGAAGGGCGAAGGTTTGAGGGCGAGAATCGTGAAAAAGGTTTTGGATCTGGAAAGGTTGTAGCTGGCGATATTGGGAACATCCAAGGTTACATCCACGTTTTCACCGGCAATAAAACTTCCCGAATCGGCTTCGCCGGCCCATTGAAAGGAAATGTTGGATCCCGTGCCCGAAACCGTGCGTTTGGCTCCGCTGATCCGGCCCACCAGAACCACTTTCCAAGCCATCGAGGAGGCCAGCGTGCAGGAGATGGTATCGGTTTGCGTCGTCAAATCCACACTGCTGGGATTGGCCTGCAGCGATTTATTGATGCGCACCAGTCCCGCGGGCGGATTGTCGTAATCGCGCAGGAACCCGAGTAACCCGACCATGCCCGCGTTGTAATTGATGGCGCATTCGGTATTCTTGTAATTATTCGCATCGCTTCCGTTAAAACTCCAGGTGCTGTTCTGGGGGTTGGATGGGTCAAAACTGCCGTTCGGGGTCGGCCCGGAAACGACGCAACCTTTGAGCCGGACGCTGGGGCCTGCGGTCAGAGCCACGTCATTGCGATCGCTGGGCGCGGTCGGGGCATTGGGACCATAGCCGACAACATAGGATTGCGTAAACGGCGAAATTCCCGCCACCCAGTGGGCTTGCTGGCGGGCAAAATTGAGATAGGCGGTGTCCCCGGTCACCTCGAAGGCCAAGGCGGCGCTGAACCCCGCGCAGGCGGCATTGCCGGCATTGCCCCAATCCGAATTGATGAAGGCACCTTTGATGAGGGACGAAGCATTCGCGGCGGTCACCACGCGGCTCATGGTGAGCGCGACATCCGCAAACCACGGGCCGGTGACGGGATATCCCAATTGCGTTAAATCATACGAAGACAGGTCGCCGACGTCGGCATATCCCAGCACGTAATAGTCTTGCGTGACTTGGGCTTGGTAGGCCAGCGCCTGATTGAGGAAAGTCGTATCCTTGGTGGCGCGGTAAAGTTCCACGGCCCCGCAAGCCATTTTATCCACGTAGGTGGTCGTGCTGTAAAACTGCCCGCCGTCCTGTTCGGTGGATAATTTGGGGTGGGCGACCCCGAAGGCGTAGGCGATGCGGGCTTTGGCCAGACAATTGGCCGCATAGGTCGAGTCATAGGGTTTGTATAACTGCGCCATCAAGGCCAGGGAAGCCGCATACATCCCGGCGATATCCGCTCCGCAATCGGTATAAACGGTGCGGGGACTGGTGCGTTGCGAATTGGCGTAGCCGGTTTCATCCAAGGTCCCGTGATCGACATCGGCATTGGCCACGTCGACCACGATGGTGCTGGAGGAAATCACGGCCTTTTGCATATAATCCGTGGCGATTTTGACTTCGCCGAGAATATCGGGAATGCCGTCCGGTGTGCCTTTGTAATCCCAAGTAGTCTTGTCGTCGTAGCCGCGCGGAAAGGCGTCGTAACCTTTCAAAAGGCAGTACACCGAAAATCCGAAATTCAATCCGAATTTTACGAAGTCACCCGCATCGTACCAGCCTCCGCTCAAATCCGTTCCATTCAGCGCGTCGGTGCTGTGGGGAAAAGGAGAGGTTTTATAGAAAGGATTTTTATTGTCGATGTTTTTGTCGCCGGAACGTTGATACCCGTAGTATTGAATCAAGAGATTTTGCAAAGGCCCGTAGTCCGGGTTCTGTCCAAATCCCGGGGCGACGAGAATTACGGAAAACAGACAAAGCCAGCAATAGGTAATTCGTTGCACCATTTTTCTCCCCTTCTTAGGAACCCTCATAACTTTCGCAAGCGAGGCCTGAACTTCTCAAACCCGCCTCCCGTCCGCCTCGGGCGGAAAGCCGATCGAGAAGACCGGCGGCGATGCGTGAGAAAAACGACCCGGCTTGAAGATCGCTCCGCCTCAATTCGCCTCCGGCGGAAACGGAATCCGAGGCCTTTCCGCCTCAAACGGAGCGTAGCCGCAGGGCGATGACGAGAGGTACCCTCGAAACATTAGTGGGCTCGATGCAGGTTCGGGTTCGAGCCGTTTCCACCCCGTGACCACGGTGGTTTCAGGCGACGGAATTCAGGTGGCGCGGCGATAGGCGCGAAAAGCCTGGGTGGCCAGCAGCACCGAAACCACCGCAAATGCCGAGAGCGCCGCAAAAGCCAACCACACCCAATTCCAGTTTTGCCCCAGAATGGCGTCGCGCGAAGCGTTCACGGCCCAATTGACGGGGTTGCCCTTGGCCGCGATACGAATCCACCCGGGCATGAGGGATGAGGCCATAAAAGCGGTGGAAAGAAAAGTCAGCGGCAGGCCGAAAAAATTGATGACGGCGATCAAGGTTTCCTCACGGCGGGTGATCAGCGCCAGCCCGTTGGAAAGGGCGGAAAATCCGGCTCCCAGCAAAGAAGCCAGGAGCAGTACCACCAGCAAGCCGGGCAGGCCGCCGGAAAAGCGCGCCCCCAGCGCAAACCCCACGCCCAGTACGATGAGCGATTGCATGGCCACGGTCAACGCCGCATGCAGCACGCGCGCCGACATCAGCGCGCCGCGATCCACCGGAGTGGCCAGCATGCGATCCATCACGCCTTCGGTGAGGTCTTCGAGGATGCCCATGCCCGACCAGGCCGATCCGAACAAGGCCGTCATGATCACCACGCCCGGCGTCAGAAATTCGATATAGGACGAGGCCGCGAAGCCCGGCAGTTCCACCACCCGGCGGAAGAGCTGGCCATACAGCGTCAGCCAGATGACGGGCTGCACCAAGGTCACCACGATCCAAATTGGAATGCGCAAGGTGGTGCGCACATGCCGCAGCAGCAGTTGCCAGGTGTCGGACGCAAAGGCGTTCATGCCTCCCCTTTCCCGCCGGCGGGGTCGCCGCCGGATGCGTAGCGGTGGCCGGTGTAATGCAAATACACGTCGTTCAAAGTCGGCCGGCCCACGGTGGCCGCTTGCACCGCCACTCCAGCCCGCTCCAAAGCCGTGATCAAGGCGGGCAGGGCCGTGGCGCCCTGGGCCACCCAGGCCACGACCTGCGGGCCGTCCGCCATGACCTTGAGCACACCGTCCGCCGGCCGCAGCACCTCGGCCGCGCGCCCGGCGTCGCCGGCCACCTGCAAGGCCACCGCGTCGCCGCGAATTTGCGCCTTGAGCTCCGACGGGGTGCCGGTCACGACCACCCGGCCCTGATCGACGATGGCCAGACGATCGCAGAGGTAATCGGCCTCTTCGAGATAATGGGTCGTGAGCAATACCGTGAGGCGCCGTTCCTGCCGCAAACGCTGGAGGTCGCGCCACAGCGCCGATCGGGTTTCGGGATCCAAACCCGTGGTGGGTTCGTCGAGAAAGAGCACGGCCGGATCGTGGATCAGTCCCATGGCCAAATCCAGCCGTCGTTTCATGCCGCCGGAATAGGTTTTCACCACGCGATCGGCGGCCTCGGCCAACCCCACCCATTCCAATCCCCGGCGCACCCGCGCAGGGATTTCCGCGGGCGGCACCCGATCCAAATGCGCCTGCAACGCCAGGTTCTCGCGCCCCGTGGCCCATTTATCGACCCCGGAAGCCTGGGCTACGTAACCGATGCGCTTCCGTACCATGTACGCTTCGGTGGTCACATCGTGCCCCGCCACCGTCGCCCGGCCCGCATCGGAACGGGTCAAGGTGGCGAGAATGCGCACCGTGGTGCTTTTGCCCGCGCCGTTGGGTCCCAGCAAGCCGAAAATCTCGCCCGGCGACACTCGAAACGAAACGCCGGTCAGGGCCTGGATGCCATTGGCGTAGGTCTTGACCAGGTTCTCCACCACGATGGCATCGTTTTCCATGGCGGTGAAAGTTAATGAACTCCCTCGTCGGCGGGGGGCGGATTCCGGCGGAAGGGGATCGGGTCGAATAAGAACGCCCTGCGCGAGGCCGTGAAGGCGCCGACAGCACGTCTTCGAAAAGAGAGTTTCCGCCCCGGGCCACGAGCGGCTTGGTTAATCCACCGGGGAAGGAAACCCGGCCAGGGTTTGCGAGACCTCCCGAATCTCGCGAAAACGCCGGGCAATCTGCTCCAGAATTCCCTCCGCACCGGCGTCCTCGAAATCCATGAAGGCCATGCGGCAATAATCCCGCAGCATGCCATGCGCGGTTTCGGTCAGTAACGCCGGAATTTCCTCCAGGCGCCGGCGCAGCACCGCCACGCGCAGGGGATCCGGGTTGCAGATGCGCAGAAGATCCAACATTTCCTGCGCCGCCTCGGCGCCCTCTTCGGCCCAGGCGGCCACTGCCCCGCCGGGGTCATGGCGGTCCGAAGCATCGCCCGATGCGCGCAGCAATTCGGTCTCGCGCCGGCTGGGCGCGATTCCCAACACCGCGGACCAGGCGCAGCGCGCGGTCAAGGCTTTGCGGTAGGCGGACGAGGCCGACGGCTCGGCCGGAACATACAGCAAGGTTCCGTTGTCGGCGAATTCACTGCGGTACAGATGCAACGCTTCAGGCAGACGCGGCACGGCCCGGCTTGGGTCCAACAGCCAAAGTGCCGCCTGCGCCACGGTCTCGGCGGTCAGCGCGCCGCGGCAGAGTTGCACCGGGCAGCGCGACGAAGCGCTGCACGGCGAGCATGCCAGTTCGGTTTGCAGCACCGCATGTCCGGCGCCGTAGGGCGCGGTCTCGGTGAAAAAAGCCGTGGCGAAATAAATCCCCAGCGTACGCACCCCCGCGGCGGCCGCCACATGCAAGGTACCGGTATCATTGCCGATCACCAGGGCGCACCGGCCAAGCAGCGCCGGCATTTCACCCAAGCGGGTGCGCCCGGTCAAATCGAACACCCGGCCCGCGTTGCCTTCCGTGAACGCGGCGCGAAAGCGGCCACTGAATTCGCGTTCACGCACGTCGCCGAACAAAACGAAGTCGACCGGCTGCGCCGCCGCAATGCGCGCGGCCGCGCCGGCAAATCCCTCGGGGTCCCAGGCACGATGGAAATCACTGGCGCCCAATTGCAGTCCGATCACCGGGCGGACACCATCCCAGCCTTCGGCCCGCAGCCGACGGTCCGCCCGATCGCCGGCGTCGTCGGCCAACCGCATGGGCGCGGAACAGGCTTGGGGACGCAATTCCGCCATGAGCAGGTGCAGGTCGGACAGGTGGAACAGATTTTCGGTACGGTGGCGCACCATGGCCCAGACATAGCGCGCCACCGTGCCGGCCGCGCGGATTTCGCCGTCCGGTGCGTGCAGGCGGCCGACCCGCCGCTCGGCACTGACCGCCGAAGCCAGGACGGCAGATTCGTAATCATGCGTTACGTTGATTACCATGGAAAACGGAGCCAACAGGCGCGGTACCGCGGCCAGGCACGACGCCGCCGGCGGCAAGACCGCCCCGGTGAGGCCGCCCAAGGTCGCCAAGAAGCCCGGAGAAAGCGGCAGAACCTCGGCCGGCACCACCGCTTCGGCGAGCAGGGTGTGCACGCCTTCGCGGCAAGCCAGGATGATCTCGGCCTCCCGGTACCGGTTGCGCAACGCGGTGACCAGCGGCAAAGTTTGCGCCAAATCGCCGATGCGGCTGGTTTGCAAAACCAAAATACTCCGGGAAGGGTTGCGCACGCCTCATTATCGATTGCCGCGCGCGGGCGTCGCAAGCGCGGACGAAAGGTCTTCGTTCCCTCCAGGAAGTATTCTTGCGTCATTGGATTATTGCGCATGTGTGGAATAGCGGGATTTTACCAGGCCGCCGGCGTCGGGGTCGATCTCGGCACCCTGCGAGCCATGACCCGGGCTTTGCTTCACCGGGGGCCTGACGATGAAGGCTATTACCTGGACGCGAACGTCGGATTGGGGCATCGCCGGCTGTCCGTCATCGATCTTACCAGCGGGCAACAGCCCATGTTCACCGCCGATCGCAGCGTGGCCATTATCTTCAACGGTGAGATTTTCAATTATGTGGAGTTGCGCGAAGAACTGAAAAAGAAGGGCCACCGCTTCACCACGGCCTCCGACACCGAGGTCGTCCTCTATGGCTATGTCGAATACGGTCTCGGCGTGCTCGATCATCTGAACGGGCAGTTCGCCATCGCCATTTGGGACCAGCCCAATAAGAAACTGATCCTGGCGCGCGACCGCGTGGGCATCCGTCCGCTCTTTCACGCCCAGGCGCCCGACGGCTCTTTGCTATTCGCCTCGGAGGCCAAAGCCCTGTTCCGCTACCCGGGCCTGCGTGCGGAAATCGATCCGGTGGGGGTGAGCCAAATCTTCAGCTTCTGGGTCAATGTGCCGCCGCGCACGGTGTTCCACGGGGTGCGGGAATTGCCCGCGGGTCATTACCTCGTGGCCACGCCCGAGGGCATGCGCACCGGGGCCTACTGGAAGCATCGCTTTCCCGATGCCCAAGACTATGACGACCAGCCCATCGGGCGTTACGCCGAGCGCCTGCGCGAACTCCTCTTCGAGGCCACCACGCTGCAATTGCGCGCCGACGTGCCGGTGGCGGCTTATCTCAGCGGCGGGCTCGATTCCTCCATCATCGCCACCTTGGTCAAGCGCCACCACAATCCCGGCCTCACCACCTTTTCGGTCGCCTTCGCCGATAAGAATTTCGACGAGCGGGCCTACCAGACGCAGATGGTGGATTTTCTCAAAACCGATCACCATAGTCTCGAGGTGGATTACGGCGACATCGGCGCGTCCTTTGCCGACGTGATCTACTACGCTGAAAAACCGATGCTGCGCACAGCCCCGGCTCCGCTGCTGCGGCTCGCGGGCTTGGTGCGCGCACACGGCATCAAGGTGGTGTTGACCGGCGAAGGCTCGGACGAGATCTTCGGAGGCTACAACATTTTTCGCGAAGACAAGGTCCGGCGCTTTTGGGCGCGCAGTCCCGATTCGCAGTGGCGCCCGCTGCTTCTCTCGGCCCTTTACCCCTATGTCAACAAGAACCCTGCCGCCCGGGGATTTTGGCGCATGTTCTTCAAGCAGTGGCTTACCGACACGGCGAATCCCTATTACTCCCATTTGATCCGCTGGAACAATACGGCCCAGATCAAGGGCCTGTTCACCCCGGAGTTTCGCGAACGCATGGGCCGGGAAGAGGACCTCTACCACGAACTGGACGCGTTCCTGGACAAAGACATGCTGCGCTGGCATCCCCTGTGTCGCGCCCAATATCTGGAGATGAGCCTCTTCATGTCCGGCTACCTGCTGTGCTCGCAAGGCGACCGCATGATGATGGGTCACTCCGTGGAAGGCCGTTTTCCCTTTTTGGATCACCGCGTCATCGAGTTCGCGGCCACCATCCCCCCCAAGTACAAGATTCGCATCCTCGATGAAAAACACATTCTGAAAAAGGCTTATGAGAACATGTTGCCAGCTTCCATCGTGAACCGACCGAAGCAGCCCTATCGAGCCCCCATCAGCCGGTGCTTCCGGGATGAGTCGGCCAATTTGGCCTCAGCACTGCTGGCACCTAAGGAACTTCAAGCCAGCGGGTATTTCAACGTCGAACAAGCCGAAAAGGTCGTGGCCAAGTGCCGCAAAAATGCCGAGAGCCAAATCAGCGAGCGCGACGACATGGCCCTGGTGGCCATGGTCTCCCTGCAATTGCTCCACCAGCATTTCTTGAAAAATCCTTGAAAAATTGACGGCCGGGCGCGGCTCGGTTCAGGCCGTGCGGGCCAGCAGGGCGCGAATCTCCCCGGCGGCATCCGCGGCCGTTTCCACCGTGGAGTAGGCTGGAATCCGCTGCAATTGCCGCGCCATCAGCTCTCCCTGGCCCAGGCCCACTTCGAAGCAAAGCCAGGAAGCCGGCTTGAGAAAACGCGGGGCGTTTTTGATTAGCCGGGTCAAGATGGATACGCCGTAAATCCCCCCGTCGAAGGCCATGGCCGGCTCAAAAGCGGAAATCTCCCGGTGCATTTCCGGAACCTTGGCCGCCGAGATATAGGGAGGGTTGCAGCTCACGAGATCGCAGCGGCCTAGGAATTCCTCGTTTTCGAAAGGTGCGAAGAGATCCCCAGTGCGGAACTGGATTCTCTCCGCGGGCAAATCCAACAGCCTACGGTTGTGTTCGGCCAGGGCCACCGCCGCTGCGGAAAGATCGGCGGCAAATACCCGGGCGCTCGGCTCGTGCGCCGCATAGGCAACAGCCAGGTTACCGCTGCCGGTGCAGAGGTCCAGCACCAGGAGAGAAGTCCTTTCCCGGGCCAGCATTTCCAGTTTGGCCAACACGGCGCCCGCCAGAATCTCGGTTTCTTTCCGTGGAATCAGCGCCTCGGGGCCGGCCATCAATTCCAGCCCCATGAAGCTTTGTCTCCCGGTGAGATGGGCCAGGGGCGTGCCGGACCGCTTGCGCGCCAACAGGTCGCGAAGCCTCTCTTCGCCCTCGGGCCCGAGTTCAGGCAAATCGAGCCGCAGAGCCTCGACGGCCGAAACCGGCGTTCCGGCCGCGGCCAGCCACAGCGCGCACGCCACGGCTTCAGGGGTCTCTTCGGGCTTGTCGGGAAGCGGCTGCCAGAATTCCTGAACGGCCGCCAGCGCCGGCGCGAATGCGGAAGGAAGGGTCACGCCGGCCGCTCCCGGTTCAGATCCTGTTTGCGAATCTTGCCCGTCGCGGTCTTGGGTAATTCCTGCAGGAAGACGATTTCCTTGGGCAGCAAAAAATTCTCCAGCTTGGACATGCAGATGCCCTTGATTTCCTTTTCGGTCAGCGACACCCCGTCTTCCAACGCAACATAGGCCCGAATCGCTTCGCCGAGCAAGGCGTCGGGCACTCCGATCACGGCGGCTTCGCGGATGCCGGGAATTCCGTGCAGGCAGTTTTCCACCTCGATAGGGCTCACCTTCTCGCCGCGGGTTTTGATGATGTCGTCGCTACGGCCCTGGAAGTACAGGCAGCCATCGGCATCCATCTTGAAATAGTCGTGCGTGCACAGAATGCGTTCGCCGGGGTAACGCCCAGGTTTCAGCATCACGGCGGTCAACTCGGGCCGGTTCCAATAGCCCATCATGACATGCGGCCCGCGCACGTGGAGAATGCCGGTTTCCCCGGGAGGCACCGGCTTTCCGTCTTCGGACAAGAGGAAAACCTCGGTGCCGGGAATGGCCTTACCCACCGAGTCGGGTTTGGCGTCGAGCAGTTCCGGTTCTAGGTAACACACGCGTTTACACTCGGTGAGCCCGTACATGCGGAAAATGAGCGCGTTGGGGAAGATTTCCCGCAGGCGGGGCACGATTTCGGGCGGCAGGGCGGCGGCGGTGTTGGTGATGCGGCGCACCGCGGGAAAGGCGAGCGGGCGGCGTGCATGCATGCCCAGCAAGGTCATGTACACGGTGGGCACCCCCGGAAACACGGTCACGTATTCGGATTGCATCCGGTTCACAACCTGGGCGGGATAGGTGAAGGAGCGTTCCAGCACCAGCGTGGCGCCCAGACGGACGGCCATCAGGAATTGGTACAAACCGTAGTCGAATGCCAGGGGGAGTAGGTTTAGAATTTTGTCGTCGGCACCGAGCCGCAGGTATTGAATGAGGCTGCCGGTTGTGAAAGTCATGGCCTGATGCGTCATGGCCACGCCTTTGGGGTGGCCCGTGCTCCCCGAGGTATAGATGAGGGCCGCGAGGTCCAAGGGAATGACGGCGGGATTGGGTTCGGCCGGGAGCCTGCGGGAGACGGCCTGTTCAAAAGGCAAGATGGTTCCGGCGTCCGACGGCAAAGCGCCAGAACAGATGACCGATGTCACGGCCGGCGTCTTGCCGATCACCGCCAGGAACTCTTTGGAAAGGTGGCCGTCGGTGATCAAGATTTTCGCGCCGCTGTCCTTAAGGATGTATTCGAGCTTATCGGCCTTGGTTTGGGGGTTGACCACCAGGAAGGCGCCGCCCGCGAACAAGGTCCCGAAAATGGAGACCAGGCAGGGCCAGGTATTATCCAAATAGATGGCCACGCGATCACCGCGCCGGAGGCCCGAGTCGGCCAATTCCGCGGCCAGGCGCGCGGCGGAATTGCGCAGGGCACGGTAGGAATAGGATTTCCCCTCGACCACAGCCACGGTTTTGTCCGGGGTGCGTTGCACGGCGACCAGCAAACTGTCGTGCAGCAGCCTTTGATAATCGGGATCCATACTTGTTCCTGCCTGCAAAAAATGTCATTTATAATGTTTTTTGAACGCGTCGCCCAAGGGATATAAATCTCGCACGGTTGGCGGCCGTTCTGGAATTTTAGGACGGTCGATAAACTTCTTATGCGCAGCGTCCCATTTGTAAACAAATAATCCAACAAAAAATTAACTTCCAGCAACCCAGGTGCGGCGGCGGCAAAATTCCGCAACCGATTCCCCCCGCAACCCAAGTACGAGCCAACCATGCCGGAAAATGCCAACGAAGTTAAAACCAAGCTGAAAGAATTTCTCTCGAACAATTTCCTACTCGGGAAAGACGTCTCCGAATTGAACGACAAGGATTCGTTTCTGGAAAGCGGAATCGTCGACTCCACCGGGATTCTCGAATTCGTGGGGTTCTTGCAGGATACCTGGAATATCGACGTACAGGACGATGAACTGCTGCCCGAGAATTTCGACTCCCTGGAAAATCTGACCGCCTATGTCTTGCGCAAGGTATCTCCGGTTTAATCGCTGCCTGCAACCATGCCCGTTCCCTTCTCGGCCGATCTGCTGCGTCTCGACTGCCGGTCCGAGGCCGATCGCATTGCGGAAACCATTCGCGATTACCTGCTGTCGGTGCGACGCAAAGGCGCGGTGGTCGCGCTTTCCGGCGGTATCGACAGCTCAGTGACCCTGGCGCTGTGCGTGCAGGCCCTGGGAGCGGCACGGGTGTTCGGCCTGCACATGCCCGAGCGCGATTCTTCCGCAGACACGCTCGCGTTAAGCCGCCTTGTCTCCGATCATTTCGGCGTAGCTTCCGAAGAAGAGGATATCACACCCCTGCTTGAGGCCGCGGGATGTTACCGCCGCCGCGACGAAGCGGTCCAATCCGTCGTACCGGAATACCGCCCGGATTGGAAATGCAAAATCGTGCTTTCGGGGGGTGTGGTAACTGGCGGTCTGAACGTCTTTCACGTGGTGGCGCAGGCGCCCGACGGAACACAGGTGAAGAAACGCTTGCCGCTGGAGGCTTATTTGGGCGTGGTGGCTGCCAGTAATTTCAAACAGCGTATCCGCAAAATGCTGGAATACTATCACGCCGATCGGCTTCATTACATCACCACCGGAACTCCCAACCGTCTGGAGTATGATCAGGGCTTTTTCGTCAAGCAGGGCGACGGCGCTGCCGATCTCAAGCCCATCGCGCATCTGTACAAAACCCAGGTGTATGCCCTGGCGGAATTCCTGGGCGTGCCCGAGGTCATTCTCCGGCGACCGCCCACCACCGACACCTATTCCCTGCCCCAGGGACAGGACGAATTCTATTTTGCCTTGCCCTATGCCCAGATGGATCTCTGCCTGCTGGGGAAAAATTGCGGCGACAACCCCGCCGAGGTCGCCCATGCGACCGGCCTCACCACCGCACAGGTGGAACGGGTTTACCATGACATCGACGCCAAGCGCCGGGCCACGCGCTACCTGCATTGCCCCGCGCGCCTGGTCGAGGAGGTCGTGGAAGTGATCCCCGGGCCATGAATGGCGCCGCCCCTTCCTTCGATCACGAGGCCTATTGGTCTGAACGCTACCGCGTGATCGATCTGACACGCTCGGGCCATATCGATCTTCCCGAGGCCTACAACCGCTGGCTCTATCGCCGCAAGTGCGAATGCCTGCTGCGCGACTTGCGCCGCGTGGGTTTTCGTCCGCGCGGGGCCTCGGTGCTGGAGATCGCCACCGGTACCGGCGTGTATGTGGATGCCTGGAAGCGCCAAGGAGTGGGGCGGCTGGTGGGCATCGACTTCAGTGCGGCGGCCACCGAGGCCTTACGCGGGCGTTTTCCCGAGTTCACCTTTCACCAACGCGACCTCGCAGAGCCGGGCTTGGCCGATGTGACCGGGAAAGGATTCGACCTCGTCACCGCGGTGGACATGCTGTACCACATCGTCGAGAACGAGCGTTTTCCCCAGGCCTTCGCCAATTTGGCCGATACCGTCCGGCCCGGCGGACTACTCGCCATTCACGATTATTTTTCGCGCCGCGGCGAACTCGATTTCGGCTATCTCAAGCGGCGCCCCTTCGAATCCTACGCCGCCGCCCTTGACTCGGCCGGCTTCGATATCGTGTCGCGCACCTCCACCTTCTTCTTCTCGGTGCAGGCCGACAACATCGCCGATCCGGACTGGCGGATGCGGCTGCACACGCTTTGGAAAAAATTTATGCTCCCGCGCATTTACCGCTCTCCGAACCTCGCCGGGGTGGTCCTCTACTGGGTTGATCGAATTTTGGGAACGTGCCTGCGCCAGGGCCCATCTTTTGAAATGCTCGTTTGCCGGAGGCGCCCATGAATAAAGAGCAAAACCGGAACCGGCCCGCCGGCCAATCCGCAGCCCCGGCCGATCCCGAACGCATGAGGAGGCTTACATTATGAGATCCATCATCTTTTTGTGTGCAGCCCTAGGCTTAATTTCCTGTCGCTCCGGATCGGACCACGCTTCCATGACCACCTATTCTCCCGATTCCCAGCTGGCGGCCGACTTGAACCAGGTGACCGGCCTGCGCATCTTCTTCGGCCATCAAAGCGTCGGCGCCAATATCGTAGAAGGCTTGACCGAACTCCGCTCGCTGGCGGGCGACACCGCTTTGCACATCCTGCATGATCCCGCTCCCGCCTCCCTGCCGCCGACCTTTCTCGCCGAAGCCCGTATCGGAACGAATGATTTTCCCCTCACCAAGCTGGCCGCCTTTCGGAAGGAGGTCGATTCCACCTACGCGGGCCGGCTGGACGTGGCCCTGGTAAAAATCTGTTTTGTCGATCTGGAACGCCGCACGGGCAATGATCCCGATTCGGTGTTTGCCGCTTACCGTAAAACCGTGCTCGATTTGGAAGCCGCCCATCCCCGCCTCACCGTCATTCCGGTCACCTGTCCCCTTACCGTGCTGAACTATGGCGCGCGCGGCCGGCTGGACAAGCTCAAAGACGCCTTACGACGCCTCCTGGGCCGTGACGACAATGCCCGCCGCGCCGTCTTCAATACGCAGGTGCGTCAGGCGTTTTCCAATCGCGTGATATTTGATCTGGCCGCGGTCGAATCCACCGCGCCCGACGGCTCACGCGCCTGCCATGGCTGGGGATGCAAGGTGGAATCTTTGGTTCCCGCCTACTCCAGCGACGGCGGCCATCTCAACGCCTTGGGTCGCAAGGTGCTCGCGCGCGCCTTCTTGCGCACCTTGGCCCAAGCGGCAACGCATCGGCGCGGCGCGCCCTGAGGGCATCACGAAGCCGCCGGGTGCGCCCCGCGTTTCCCGACGGGGGTTGAATCGGCCTGATTGGATTCGATCTCCGTAGGAACCCAGTCCGGACTCAAGGGAAGGCCGACGATAAACGTGGTTCCCTTTCCCACCTCGGTTGCAAAGTCGATATATCCCCCGTGCTTTTCCTCGATGATCGTCCGGGCCATCGCCAGCCCCTGTCCCGTCCCGCGACCAACTTCCTTGGTCGTGAAGAAAGGCTCGAAAATGCGATGGCGGATCGATTCCGAAATCCCCCCGCCCGTGTCCGTAATGCGCATCTCTGCGTAGCCTTGCTTGACTTCGGTCTCAACATGGATTTTTCCGAGCGGACATTCGGGGTCGCTGCCTTTGCAATCGGCAATGGCGTGGGCCGCATTGACGATCAAATTCAGAATGACTTGGTTGACTTCCGCGATCTGACAATTGACCGGAGGCAACGAGGGAGAAAGATTCAGTTCGGCCGCCGCCACCCCCTTCCAGGAATACGCGGAAATCGTCATGGCATTCTCGAGGGCGCGATTCAAATCCGCCGGCTGCTTCTCCATCCCTCCCGGATGGGAAAACTCCTTCATGGCGTAAACGATCTTGCGGACGCGATCGACTCCGTCTGAAGCCGAGGAAACGGCTTTCAGAGCCATCTTCTGCATGAATTCGATATCGGCCGCTTCTTCCGCTTCGTCGACGCGGTGAACCAACTCGGCCTTCGCCGGGTCCTGCTTCAAGACGTCGACGATGCCGCGGTAGTCCTGAATGAGTTTCAGCATATCCTTGAACCCATCCCCCAAGAAGGCGACATTGTCCCCGATATACTGCATGGGGGTGTTGATTTCATGCGCGATTCCCGCCGCGAGCTGGCCGATGGCCTGAAGCTTTTCCCCCTGGAGCGCCCGAGCCTCGAGCTTCCGCTGCTGGGTCATGTCGCGGAACGTGAGCACGACGTTTATCACATTTGCGTCTTCGCGCGCGGGCGAACTGCTGAAGTCGACGAGCAACGCGGATCCGTCGCGGCGGCGGAAGGTGCTGTTTTTGACGCGATGGATGCACCCATCCGAGAACGGCTTCAAAATGGGGCACGCGGCCGGGTCGCAGGGTCGATCGGACGGGCATTCATGCGGAACGACCTGGGAGATCGCTTTCCCCACCATTTCGTCCACGGAAACCCCGAGCATGACCCCGGCGGCCATATTCGCGAAAATAACGGTGCCCGTCTCGTTGATGCCGAGGAATCCTTCTTCCGCCGAGTCGAGTACCAAGCGCATATCGCGGCTGCGTTGCGCCAGTTCGGCGGTTCGCTCCTGCACTTTTCTTTCCAGGTTTTCGTTGGCGGCATACAATTCCAAACTGGCGGTGAGCAATTCGCGGTCCCGAATTTCCAGGGTTTCGTTGGTCTGCAACAAACTTTCCTTCTCCTTTTCCACTTGGTTGAGCAGTTGCATATTGCCGAGCAGCATTTCCAGGTGGCGGGCCAGGTTTCCGATGTTGGCCGCATCGCCTTCATCAAAAGCGATTTGAAATTTGGCCTTCTCCCGGGTGAATCCCACGGCCATCAGAATCGGAATCGCGTCCGAGGACACCTGAATCCTGGCCCAGAGGAACCGGTGCAGTCCGATGGATTCCGCGACGTCGAGCAGGGCGGGATTCTCCGGCTCGTTGCACACGCCGAACGGCGCCGCATTCAGGAACGACAGAACTTTGCCGCTCAAGCTCCGTTCCGAACCCGGCGGAACCAAGGGGCGAACCGTGGATCCGTCCAACTCGAAAAACACCACCGACTGCATGCGGAGCCCCGCGATCAGGGAGCGGCGAAGGCGCGCGTAAATTTCGTCGATGGGTAATTTTCTATCGATGACTTGCGGCAGCGATTGCGCCACCGCCAACCACGACTGAACGCGCTCGAAATTGGCCCGAAGGGCGAGCAATTCCCGCTCGCACCGCAATAGCGGAAGGATTTTCTCTTTGCCTTCCTCGTTAGGGGCGGTCATTGGTTTCTGCCGGAATCCGGATTATGGGTTGCGGAGAGCGGGTCATACTCGCAGGCGCTTCAAGCCGCCGCCCGCATCAGCGCCAGCACCGGAAAGGTGTAATTGTGGAAGGCCGGCTCTCCGCCGCAGGGCCCGATTTCTCCCCACGCCATCATTCCCAGCCACGGGGCATGGGGTGCAATGGCGTCGCGCAGCGTTTGATGCTCCTCCAGGGTGTTGGTGGGCCCGAGAAACGGGTAGGTCCGAGCGGCACATTCGAAACCGAGCACCGACCAGGGTTGGCGCCCATGAAAATTTTGGCTCAACTCATTCGCCATGCGGGTGGTGCCTGCCAGAACCTGCTCGACGGTTCGGTGATGAAACATGACGCGGCTGCCTTCCGGAACGGCCGCCTGCAGGATCACGCCTCCGGAGTCGAAGTCGAACCCGAAGGCTCCCCGAATTTTCCGGTTTTCCACCTCTCCCCCCGGCGCCGTGCGCGCCGAACCCCGCGGCTGTTCCACCCCCAAAGCCCAAGTTGCCATATGCCCTTGCGTAATCATTTCGCCTTGTGCGCATCCGGTGGCTTGGCGCCAGGTTTCGACCGCGGACTGGCCGTCGAGTTCGAGAATCTGATTGCCCTTGGCTTTGGTGACCGTGGTCGCGGCTCCTGTGGCCGACGTTCCGTGACAAATGCCCACCACTGGTGAGAAGGGCCCCGCCAGCGCCAAGGCCACCACGCCATGCGAGAAAACTTCCTGATCCACATACTGGAAGGTTTGCACGGGCGGGCCAAAAGGCTGACCGGCCCCCCCGCCCACCAAAGGACAGGACAATTCGAGCCGCATTCCGGCCAGTATCGCTTCGACGTCGGCGCCGCAAAGCGGATCATAAAGGACGATGACCGCCTGGGGATCGCGGGCCAGATCGCGCTTCAGTTTTTGCGCCAAGGCCCGCCCCTTTTCCCGAGAGTTTTCCTGAATCTCCCTCTCCACGGCCACGGCGGCGGTGAGTTGGTCGCCGCCAAAAGCCATGGCGCCAAGCGCGACGCCGTCTTCCGTCAGGTTCTGATTGCTGACCACCCCCTGCACGGAACATCCCAGCATCAGGACGGAGGGATCCAACCGCTGGCGCAACCCCTGCAAAACGGCGGCTTGATCGTGGTTGATGGTGGAATAAACCAAAACGGCTTTGGGTTTCCTGCCCGAAAATTCCCGCAGCAGCGAAGTTCCGGCCTCCCGACCCGCTTCCTGGGAGTCCGGCTCGACCGAAAAGAAACTCGATGCCAATAAGTCCATGGTGTAACTCCTGTCTTTGATCTTCGTATTAACGCACAGGTGACGGGCGGATCAAAAACTGGATGATTCCCCATCCTCGCCATCGGAGTTTATCACGGGCCAGCCGGCTCGTCCACATTATTGCGGCCGCGATGTGCTTTTAGCTCGCCAGGGCCTAAAATCCCAGAGGAATTGCCGGTTGCCACGCTTCGGAAACAGCCAGGCTTTTCCCGAAACGGCTCTACACCGTGATCGGGAAAAACTGCGGTACAGACGGAGTAGGTTATGAAAAGAGTCCTGTTCGTGGACGATGAGAAGGAAATTCTGGATGGACTCAGTAACGCCTTGCGTAAACACCGGCACCTCTGGGAATCGGTTTTTGCGCAAGGCGGACGGGCGGCGCTTGAGGAGATGGCGAAGGGCCGATTCGACGTCGTAGTCTCCGACATGCGCATGCCGGGAATGGACGGCGCGGCGCTGTTGAAAATTGTCCAGGAGCGCTACCCCGCTACAGCCCGGATCATCCTTACCGGATACGCAGAAGAGGAATCGGTTGTACGATCCATGCCGGTAGCCCATCAATTCCTCGCGAAACCCTGCGATTGCAATCTCCTGCCGAAAACCATCAAAAGGGTTTGCCAATTACAAGAATTACTCCATAACGAAAGACTGAAAAACACCATGGGGAACCTGAGCAACCTTCCTTCCCCACCCAAAACCTACTGGGATCTCACCGCCACCATCGCCCAACCCAATTTCGACATGCAAACCGTGGCGGACATCATCGGCAGAGACCCCTCCCTATCCGCCAAAATTCTGCAAATCATTAATTCCCCGTTTTTCGGATTGCGAAAAACGATGAATGATATCGGCCAAGCCGTGAAATTCCTCGGTGTCGAAATGCTGCGATCGCTGGCTTTGACCGCCGACATTTTCTCGTCTGTGGACGAATCCTCTTTGCCTCCGAGTTTTTCCCTGGAGGCGTTCCGCACCAGCTCCATTCTGAGCGCCAAGATCGCGGCTAAAGTCATCGCCGATCCGGCCGAGGCCGACGAGGCGGGCATCGCGGGGCTCCTGCATGACATCGGAAAACTCATCCTGGCGATCTGCCTGCCGGAACAAACGGAAAGCCTGTTCCGCGCTTCGATAACTTTGGGAAAAACCTATAACGTGATGGAAAAAGAGCCGGATTACATCCCCCATGCCGACGCCGGAGCTTATTTGCTCGGGCTTTGGAATCTCCCCGTTTCCATCGTCGAGGCGGTGGGTTTTCACCATTGCCCCTCCAAAATCCCGGTGGAGGGGCTGCATGTCGCCGGAGCGGTGCATATCGCGGATTGGCTGGTGGACTCCGTTCTCCCCTTGGAACTGAGAACCCCGTTCGAAGTTTCCGAATTGGACGCCGAATTCATTGCGAGGTCGAACCTGAGGGAAAAATTGGAAGATTGGAAAGCCATGGTCCGGGACGAAGTTGAGCGCTGCGGAGTGGCGGTTTGAAGCATGGCCGTTCCCATTCGCACAAAAATATTATGCGTCGATGACGACCTCCATGTCGTCGAAAGCCTGGCCTTGACCCTGCACAAACGCTACGAGGTTTTGACCGCCACGAGCGGCGCCGCGGCGTTGCAAATGATCGCGAATGAAAAATTTCTTCCCGTGGTGATTTCAGATATGCGCATGCCCGGCATGGACGGCGCGGCCTTCCTGGCCAAGGTGAAGGACTTATCCCCTTTCACCGTCCGCATGCTTTTAACCGGTCAAACAGACTTGGATTCAGCCATTGCGGCCATTAATTTCGGACAGATCTTCCGCTTCCTCGTCAAACCCATCGCGCCGCCCCTGCTCCTGCAAAGCGTGGAGGCGGCTGTGGCGCAGTATCGGCTGTTGGTGACGGAAAAAATTTTGTTGGAACAGACCCTTCGGGGCAGCATCAAGATGCTCACCGATATTCTGTCCCTGGCCAACCCCTTCGCTTTTGGACGGACGCTGCGCATCAAGAAACTCGCGCTGGATCTCGGGCAACAACTGCAACTCGAATCCAATTGGCAAATCGAGGTGGCGGCCTCGCTGTCCCATATCGGTTATATCACGCTTCCCCAGACCACGGTGGAAAAGATCTATTACGGCCAGGCCTTGACGCCGGAAGAACAAAAACAATCCGCCGGAATCCTTGAAGTTTCCGAGCACTTGATTTCCAGCATTCCGAGACTCGAAGAAGTCCGCGCCATTCTCCTGAATCTTGAGAAACATTTTGACGGCACCGGCCTCCCGGAGAACGGATTGGCCGGAGAACGCATTCCGCTCGGGGCGCGCATCCTGAAAATCGCGAAAGATTTCGATTTACTGGAAGTGCAGGGGCTGTCCCAATCCTTGGCCATGGAAAATTTGCGGGCGCGTCCAGGATGCTACGATCCCAAATTGCTGGAAGCTTTCGCGGAAAGGTTGGGCGCCGGCAACGAGGATTTTGAACTGCGTTCCCTGTCGATTCACGCCTTGATGCCGGGCATGAAATTCGCGGAAGAAGTAATCTCCAGCGCCGGGGCTCTGATTATTCCGCGGGAATACGAAATCACGCAAACCTTGTTGGATAAGCTCAAAAATTACCCGGAAGGCACGATTCCGGACATGATATTGGTCAAGATTTTAAGGGAACCGGGTCCGGTTCCGTCCCAGCCTATCCGGTAAAAAATTCGCGGCGCACCCTAAAACGTTTTGCGCGTGCGCGGATTTTCTTTTTTGGGCCCGCCCTTGCCGGGAATAAGGGGCTGGTCGCGGTGGCGGTTGGCGGTGGAAATATCGACCGTGGGCGGTCGCTGGTTGTGATACTCGGGGGAACAGAATTCGGTGGGCTGATGGCCGAGGATGTAATAGTCGTCGGTGGTCAGCGGACAGAAACTGCGGGCCAAGAGCCCCGAGGTTTCGCACACGCGCTCCTGCACCACGCCCGACGGTTTGGGAAAGTCGACGAAGAAATCGACGGGCCGGGTGCCGCGCACCGCATAACGCATCAGGTCGATCCACATGGGCACGGCGTCGTCAGCGCCGGTGTTGCCCGGGCCCATGGAGGAATGGTCGTCGATACCCACCCAGATTCCCGCCGTGTAATGCTTGGTGAAGCCGATGTACCAGGCGTCGGAGTAGTCGTTGGTGGTGCCGGTTTTGCCGCCCGAGGCCCAATTGAATCCGTTGGCCCAGATGGCCGCGGCCGTGCCGTGGATGTTGACGTCGCGCAACATGGTGCACAGAATCCAGGCCGCCTCCTTGCTCAGCACTTCCTGGGTCTGCGGCGCATTGCGGTAGACGGTTTCGCCGTTGCGGTCCACGATGCGATCCACGAAATAGGGAATGGGCCGCACGCCGCCGTTGGGAAACGCGGTATAGGCCGACGTCAATTCCAGCAAGGTGGCCTCGCAGGAGCCCACCGCCACCGAGGGCACGGCCGGCACATTGTGTTCCAGCCCGAATTTGCGCGCGTACGATACCACGGTTTGCAAGCCGAACTTCAGGCCGGTTTCGATGGCCGGAAGATTCTGTGATTTGTACAGGGCGCGGCGCATGGTCATGCGGCCCGTGAACCCGCCCTCGAAATTGTGCGGCCGCCACACCTTGTTCGAATCCACAGGATCGGGAATGGTGATGGGCTGATCGTTGATCATATCGCCCGGGCTGGCGCCGTTGTCGACGGCCGCGGCGTAGACGAAGGGTTTGAAGGCCGATCCCGGCGAACGTACCGCCTGCAGGGCGCGGTTGTATTTGGAGATTTCGAAGCTTTCTCCGCCCACCATGGCGCGCACCGCGCCGGTGGCGTTGTCGAGCACCAGCAACGCCGCTTCGGGATGGTGGTAGCGCAACGAATCGGGGAAGCGCGGATGTTCCTTGGAGGTGTCGCCCCGCAAATAGAGCGAATCGAAACGGGGATAGTAGATGTTCCAGTAATGCACCACGGTGTCGAGCGGTTCATGCAGCAGCTTGGCCATGTTGTAGGACCGCGCCGTGCGAAAGCGGAATTTCACATCGACCTGATGCAGATGCACGTCGAGAATGCTGTCGGCGTAGCGCTGCAACGACGAGTCCATGGTGGTGTACACCGAAGCGCCCTGGTTGTAGACGAAGTCCTCATTCCACTTTTTCTCCATGAACTGGCGTACCGTCTCCACGAAATACGCCCCAACCTCGGCGGGAGGATGGTAAACGTGCACTTCCAGCGGAGTCTTGACGGCCCGCCTCCATTGGGCGCGCGTGATGAAGCGCTGTTCGCGCATGGCCCCCAGCACCACGTTGCGCCGCTCGCGCGATGCCTTCGGGCTCACGTCGGGCCGATAGAGTTCGGGCCGTTGCAACATGCCGGCGAGCAGGGCATACTGCTCCACCGTCAGGGAATCCAGCGGCTTGCCGAAGTACCGTTCCGAGGCGGCCGCGAAGCCGTAGGCACCGGCTCCGAGATAAACCTGGTTGCAATAAAACTCCAGGATTTCATTCTTGGTGTAGGTGCGTTCGATTTTGACGGCCATCAGCACCTCGCGTACCTTGCGGGCGATACTGCGCTCGGGCGTGAGAAAAAGGTTCTTGGCGAGCTGCTGGGTGAGCGTCGAGGCGCCGCGCACGCGATGCCCGAACAACGCGGGCAAAATCGCCGAGGGGTAGGCGGTGAGATTGACGCCCCAATGCTGGCGGAAGGAACGATCTTCGATGGCGAAAATGGCCTGTTGCAGCTTCAGCGGGATGCGCGATTCGGGGATCCAAATGCGCCGCTGGGTGTAAAACTCGTGCACCAGGGCGCCGTTGTGATCGTAGACGTGGGTGATGAGGCTGGGTTCGATATGCTCGAGCCTGTCGAGCGAAGGCAGCGAGCGGGAGTAGTACCAGAAAACCGACAACAACGCCGCCAAACCCAACGCAGTCAGGCCCGCAAATGCGCCGATCCAACGCCAGAAGCGGGCGCGGTATTCGGGCCGCTGGAATTCAGCCCGCAGCGTTCCCGGCCACGCCAGGACAGCGCGCCACAAGGACTTCACGATTTGCAGGGGCATAGCCGATTTAAAGTATCAAAGTCCGGGGGAAACGGCCGCTCGTCTTTGCTTCGCACGGCTTCCTTGCTATGTTTGCCCCCGCTGCGGGCGTGGCCAAACTGGATAAGGCATCTGACTACGAATCAGAAGATTCCAGGTTCGACTCCTGGCGCTCGCACCATCTCCCGCCAAATTTCCTCCGCCATGAAAACCCCCGCCCGACGCAGGCGGTCTTAGGCGAACGGGGTGAGGCCCCGGACGCGTCGCGGAGGGTCGGCCTTGAAGACGGCATCAAAAACCGTAGGCCGAATGCAATTGCTCTTCGGTGGGAAAGGTGTCGTAAAATTCGCCGCGCGGCCCTTTCCATTCGCCATTGACGAGTTCGAGAACCACGGGCGTTCGCGATCCATTGCTGTTTTTCACCATGACGGTTTTGGTTTCCGGTTGCGCCGGGGTTGGGACCACGGTATCGGGTTCCACTGGAGGCTTTTGCACGATCACCGTGGCTGGTTTCCGCACCACCACATAGTGAACCGGAACGACGCGGTGATACGTCGGCTGATTGTGAAATGCCATGATCCCTGCGAACAGAAAGATGGCGCCGAAGGCTAGAAAGGCGATGGGCGCCGCATCGTAATAACTGCTTCGGTTCGGGGAGGTGTACGCCACCGCTTCGGAGCTGGCCTGCGCCTGCTGTACGGCCAGTAAACCCACGATGACCACGGTGGCCATCGGCACGGAAAATTTTCGCATCCACCCGGAAGTAAAGCTGTGAATTTGCATACCCGCCTCCCCAGTTCTTGAGAGGAAGATATCAAGCGTTAGGACAGCCGGCCACGGTTGTTACAACCCGTAATTGGAGCGTTACTATCCGTAATTGCGGGCCCGAAATCGCCTTTTGATCCGTTACGTTCTATGCCGGGAGCCGCGCAGACGGAATGAACACCAAAGTGGCCGCCCTGCGCGCACGGCGCTTTCCTTAGCGTTCTTTGATCAGCCGGGTCACTTGCGTTTGCCCGCCGGAAACCCATTGCAGGAAGTAAATGCCGGCGGACAGATTCCCGCCCAAATCGGTTTGTGCGCGGGCCGACAGCCGCCGTTGCTCCCGCACGCGGCCGGAAAGATCCCGCAGCGTCAAGGCTCCGGCGGCCGATCCGGCGGCGATTCGGGTCTGGATTTGGAAGGGGTTGGCCGCCAGCCGGAAAGGTGGTGAAGTCGGGGCCGGCGCCAGGCTGCTGGCCGGTTTCTGGTAGATGCGCACGTAGTCCACCGTCATGTCGTTGGGAAACGGGGTGGTACTGTCCGGGCTTCCCGGCCAGCTCCCGCCCACGGCCACGTTGAGAATCAGATAGAAGCGCTGGTCGAAAGGCGACTCCAGGGTGGTGGAAAAGTACAGGCTGTCGTCCACATACCAGCGTTGCTGATCCGCATCCCATTCGTAGGCGAAGATGTGATAAGTGTCAGCGAAATTCCCGGAACTTAGAGTGAGGGAGGATCCCTGCTGTTGATGCTGCCCGTTGACGGCATAATGGATGGTGCCGTAGACCTTATCGGTTTGCTGTCCGAGCAATTCCATAATGTCCATTTCGCCGCTGGCGGGCCAAGTGCCGTAGGCGTTGTCGGTGGGCATCATCCAAATGGCCGGCCACATTCCCTGCCCATGATTCAGCTTGGCCTTCACCTCGACGCGGCCGTACAACCAATCGCCTTTGAATTGCGTGTAGAGTTTGGCCGAGGTGTAATTCCGCCCCCCCGCGCTTTGCTGGAGGGCGCGGATCACCAAGGTGCTGTCCTGGATGAAGGCGTTCTGTGACGAATTGGAATAATATTCCAGCTCGGCATTGACTTCCGAGGGCCCGGTTTGGAAGGTCCATTTCGAAGAATCGATGGTGGGGCCGTTGAATTCATCCTGCCACACCAGATTCCAGCCGGGCTCGTTCTGGGCCTGCGCTTTTGCGATCAGCCCCAAACACGCCAATCCGGAAATGAACGCAGCCGTTCTGAGTTCGGCCCTTCGCATCGCCACACCTCTTTTCCCCGGAGAACGGGATCACCCTATCCTGCCAGAAAAGGTAGCGCGGCAACGAGAAGAACCTGGGGCCATTTTGAACGATTCCACAACCGGCGATGGAATGGAAGCAATAACCACGAAATGGTTAGGGCCGGTACGGAGTTTCTCTCGAAAAGGCCGAGGCGTTGCACCGAACTGGTCGAGGTGACATGTCTGAGTCCGCCGCAGGCGGACGAGTTGCGCAGGCCTTGGAGTGAGAACTCCGACCGGCCTCCTCCCAGTATGGATTTTAAGCGAGTGTACGGAGTTTATCGCAGCATGCCTTGCAGCCCGCGCCAACCCCCGCCGTTATGCGCCGTGAATCCTTCGGCTTCCAACATACGTTTGGCCGTGGCGCTGCGCATGCCGCTGGCGCAGCAGGTGATGATGGGCTTTTCGCGGTCGAGGCGCGCCAGCCCGCCGGCCAGGTTTTGCACCGGAATGTTCAGCGAGCCCTCAATATGCCCACCGCGAAATTCATCGTGGGTCCGCACATCGACGATTTGCGCGCCTTGCCGGATGAGCGCGGCGAAGTCCACGCTTACGCCGAAGCCCAACGCTTGCTTGAACCGATCGAACATACCGTAATTCCTTTCAAGCGGGCGCCAAGGTCTCGGGTTTGTTGGTGAAAACTATCGCTCCGTTATACCTCACGGCCCAGGTCACGGGAATGATTTTCTTCAGCATGTGGCTGACGCCGCAATACTTCTCCTGCGACAGGGTCACCGCCTCCAATGCCGCCGCCTGGTTGGCCTCCGGGCCGGCGAAGTCGTAGACGATATGCATGGCCGTATACTCGATGGGAACCCGGAGCGATAACTCACCGGTTACCTTGAGGCTGAAGCCGTCGACCGGTTTGCCGGTCTTGCGCAAATAGGCCACCACGTCCATGCCCGTGCATCCCGACAGCGCGGTGAGCAACAACGGTTTGGGAATGGGTCCGTGGTCGTCACCGCCCACGCGTTCCGCAGCGTCCATGATCACGGTGTGCCCGTCCACAGCCGCATTGAACTGCATCTTGCCCATCCATTGCGTTTCGACTTCATGCCCCATGACGCACTTCCTTGCCGTTGGTGCGCAGCCCGAAGGGGAAATACAACGGGCAGAAGCGGACGACGGCCGTCAGCGCCAAAATGATGGCCACCGCCAGCAACACCAACCCCAAGACTCCCGTCACCGCATGCGTGAAATACAGCGCGACCAGCACCACCGCCGCCGCCAACCGAAAAACCCGGTCGAATTGTCCCATGTTCTTGTGCATGACATTCTCCTTGTTGACTCAAGTATAGGCCCGGGAAGGAAGGTCTTCAGTCACATCGGTTACAGTTCTCCCAGCAGCTTGATTTCGTTGCGGTACAGCAGCACCTTGCCGTCGCGCTCCAGTTTTTTCAACAAGCGCGAGATTACCACGCGCGCCGTGGCCAGCTCCTGCGCGATCTGCTCATGCGACAGGCGGATGAGGCTCGATCCCGAGGCCCGGGATTTTTCGCGCAAAAAGGCGGCTAGGCGCTGATCGAGGTTCTGAAAGGCGATGAGGTCGATGGTCTTGAGCAATTCGTTGAAGCGGTTGCGAATGGTTTGCATGACGAAGCTTTTCCACGTGGGGTACCTCGCCAGCCACTCGTCCATCACCGCATTGGGCATGGCCAGCATTTCGACGTCTTCTTCGGCCACGGCCCGAATCTCGCTGACCTGATCCTGCATGCAGCAGGTGAACGTCATGGCGCAGCTTTCGTCGGGATTGACGTAATACAGAAACAATTCGCGCCCATCTTCTTCCAGCCGCGAAACCTTAACCAGCCCCGAAAGAATAAGCGGCATCTGCGTGATGGGCTGCCCCATGTCGAGAATGGTTTCACCGGCCTGGACACGCAGTCGCCGGGCCTGCGCCAACTCCTCCAGCAGTTTCGGTTCGAATACTGGGCGAAAATGTTCCCGGATATCCATGCCGGTGAAACTAATTTTGTTCACAAGGGTCTCCGGTAGCCGAAGGCGATTCTGAGAGGTACCCTTTTAAACGCACCTGACCATTCCAGCATGCCGCCGATGCGCCCCCCAGATTCAGACCACCGACCCTCCCTTCCGGCTTCCATGTCTGACCCGCTCTCCTTCCGCACGGAAATCCAGCAGGAATTGGAAAAATTCATGCGCCGGAGTCAGGAGCCGGTGGGCGAAACGGCGCTGCGCATCGACCTGCACTGCCATGATCACAACAGCGATGTGCCCGATGAAACCCTGGCCCGCCTGTTGAAGATGCCGGAGACCTGGCTTTCAACCGAGGGCCTGATCGACACCTTGCGCTCCAACCGCGTCGACGTGCTGACCATCACCAACCACAACAACGCGCGCAGTTGCTGGGAGCTATTGGATCGCGGTGTCGATCTGCTTCCCGGCGCTGAGTTCAGTTGCACTTTTCCCGATCTCAAAATCGGGGTGCATGTGCTGACCTTCGGCTTCACGCCCGCCCAAGAGGCCACGCTGAACCGCTTGCGCCGCGATGTGTACCGCTTTCTGGAATTCACCTGCGCGGAAGATCTCCCCACCGTGCTCGCCCATCCTCTGCATTTCTACAGTCCCGGCGGTCCTCCGCCTCCGGCCGCGCTCGATCGCTTCGCCGTACTGTTCGAACGCTTCGAAGGCGTGAACGGCCAGCGCGACGCCTGGCAAAATCTCTTGACCTCGACGTGGGTGGCCGGTTTGGGTGAAGAAGAAATCGCCGCCGCGGCCAAACGTTGCGGCCTCCGACCCGAGGCGTTTTGCCGGCATCCCTACGCCAAACGCATCACCGGAGGGTCGGATTGCCACATGGGCCTGTTCGCCGGCATGACGGGCACCCTGTTGTCGGTGCCGGAGGGAATTTCCCCCTCTGCGCGCACGGCGGCGGCGCTGGAGGCGCTGCGCGCGGGCCCGCTGGCGCCCTACGGAACCCATTTTGAATTTGAAAAACTCAGCGTGGCCTTTCTCGATCTCTTCTGCCAAGCCGCGGGACGGTTGCAGGACCCGGGCCTGATGACCGTGTTCACGGGGCGCGGGTCGCCGCTGGAAAAGTTAGAGTCCCTGGCCATCGCCAACGGCTTCTATTGGCTGCGCCGCCATCCGGCGGCGGTGCGCTTCCTGGCACTGTTTCACCGCGGCCTGCACGGCAAAAAACCCGGATGGATCGCGCGCCGCTTCACGCCGCGGGCTTTCCGTCCGGCGCTCCGGCAACTCGAAGCCCTGGCCGCGGCGCGCGCGGAGTCTTCGCAACGGCTGGTTGCCGCCTTACCCGAAGCCCTGTCGAACTTGTCGAATCTCAGCAACACCTGGCTGGCCCACAGCCTGATCGAAAAAATCGACCGTTGGGAACGAGCCGCCGGTGCCGAATTCGCGACGACCGAAACGGAAAAGTTACCGCTGAATCTTTGGGATCTCGTCGAGCACCATTTCCGGGCACCGAAAAAAAGAGCCCCGGGATCCCCAACGGGAGTCAAAGGCGGCGAACCGTTTTTCCCGCTGTTGGCCTCGACGGCGGTGGCCGGCGTCACCTTGGCCGCCGCCAAGACTCTCTATGCCAAGCGCGAATTTCTCTCCGGCGTCGCCGAACGCCTGGGAAAGTACCGGCCCCCCCGACGCCTTTTGTGGCTCACTGATTCCCTCGAAGACCGGAACGGCGTCTCCTATGTCCTGCGTTCCTGGCTGCAAGCCGTACGCCGAAAAAATCTGCCCATCGATTTTCTCACCACCGGAACAGCGCGGCGCGAAGACCATCTGCACGTGCTGCCGGCCTTGGCGGAATTCAGCCCGGCCATTTACCGCGACCAGGTTTTTCGCCTGCCGGGATTCCTCGACGTGCACAACGCCTTTCTCGCCGGCGGCTACGATCGCGTGATCTGTTCCACCGAAGCGCCCATGGGCCTGTACGCCTTGTACCTCAAGCAAGCGTTTTCGGTTCCCGCTTATTTTTACGTCCACAGCGATTGGCAGGATTTCGCCCATCGGGCCTTGCGCTTCGATGAGAACCGGCAGGATTGGCTGCGGCGCGGCCTGAGCCGCCTGTACGGCGAATTCGACGGCGTGTTTGTCTTGAACAGCGAACAGCGCGAAATTTTTTCTTCGCCGGTAATGGGCATCGATCCGGATAAAATTTTCCAGACCTCACATTGGGCCGACGCCGCCTTTTACCCGCGCCGGGTGGCGGCGGCCTCGGTTTTTCCGGGTGCACGCGCCGGCGAACCCGTGCTGCTGTATGCGGGGCGGCTGAGTCCGGAAAAAGGCGTGCTGGAATTGCCGGCCATTTTCCGGGCCGTGCAGGCGCATTGCCCTGAAGTCCGTCTGGCTTTGGCGGGCACCGGCCCGAGCGAAGCGGAATTGCGCCGACAATTGCCCGAAGGGATTTTTCTCGGATGGCTGTCGGCCGAACGTTTGGCCGAAGCGTATTCCGCCGCAACCTTGTTGGTGTTGCCGTCTTGGTTCGACACGTTCTCCTGCACCTTGTTGGAAGCCATGAGCTGCGGGCTGCCCGCCGTAGCCTATCGCACCAAAGGGCCGCGCGATCTTCTCGCCGGAGAACGCGGCGGATTGTTGGCCGACGGGCCGGTGGAAATGGCCGAGCTGGCCGCCAGCTTGCTCGCGGCGCCGGCCCGGCGCGCCCTTTTGGTCCAAAAAGCTCTGGAGCGCGCCGCCGATTTTCAATCCGACACCATTATCGCCGGGTGCTTGCAAGCCTTGGGGTTGTCGGAGCCTGCGCCGGCGAGGCAGCTCAACCCCCTTTCACTGCACGCCGCCTGAACGCCCCGAATTGTCTTGTCGTTTGAGCCAAGCGTTGTAACAACAATTCCAAACATTTTTTTTCACTAACACAGCAAACAGCGGCCACTTTCATCCGCCGCGTTTGCTTTCCGCTTGCTGGAAGCGTGTGAAGGGACGATTCCGCCCAAAACACTCTCTGGCACATCGCTTGCATCTTGTCTGGGGAATAGCCAACCCACACCGGTCCGTCCGGTCTTTTGGCCAAGCTCCGGGGTGAAACCCGGCTCGGCTCTGGTTTGCTTGGCTTGCCGCCGTGTCGGGTTTCTTCCGGATTCAACCAGGGAGAAACCGATGGATTACGTCAAACCGAATCAAGTCTTGAAAACCATGATCGAGGCCGGCTCGGAAAAAGCCGTTCTGCCCATCCGCGATTTGCTGATCAAAGGAGCTTTATCCGGCGCCTTGCTGGGCTTTGCCACCAGCCTGGCGCTTACGGCCACGGCGCAAACCAAAATTCCCATGGTCGGCGCCATCATCTTTCCGGTGGGATTCGTGCTCATCGTCTTGCTCGGATTCGAATTGGTCACGGGCAATTTTGCCTTGTTGCCGCTGGCGTTGAAAGAACGCCGCATCTCCCTGGGCACCCTGCTGTCGGCCTGGGGCTGGGTGTTCCTGGGCAACCTGATCGGCAGTTTGGTGTACGCCGGCCTGTTCGACGTGACCTTGACCATGGCGGGCTCCACACCCGCAGGCGGCATCGGTCCCACCTTGATCGCCATCGCCGAAGCCAAAACCACGGGTTACGCGGCGCACGGCTTCGCGGGCCTGGTGACGGTGTTCGTCAAGGCCATACTGTGCAACTGGATGGTATGCCTGGGCGTGGTGGCCGGCATCACTTCGTCGTCGACTCTCGGCAAAATCGCGGCGGCCTGGCTGCCCATTCTCATCTTCTTCGGCCAGGGCTTCGAGCATTCGGTGGTCAACATGTTCGTGATTCCCGCCGGCATGCTGCTGGGGGCGAAGGTCAGCATGGGCGATTGGTGGTTATGGAACCAGATTCCCGTGACCTTGGGCAACATCCTGGGCGGCGCGCTGTTCACCGGCTTTGCCCTCTACTTCGCCTACAAGCCCAAGACGGCCAAAGCGTCGGCAGCCGGAACCGCGCCCGAAACCGCCGTGGAACCGGCCCTGGAACCCGCTTCGGTGTGAAATGGAAAGTAACGCGCAGATGACGGCCGAATCCGGGGTCGAAGCCGGCTTCACCCCCGAGCAGAAGGAATATCTGGCCGGCTATTTCGCCGGACTGGGCGCGCGTTTCGGCGCGGCCCGGCCTTTCGCGGCCCCGGACGCCGGCGGCCCTATGGCGCCGGCCAACGCGGCTTTGACCGGGGCGGTCACGGCCGCACCCGCACCGGCCGAAGAGCCCACCTATTTCGGGTTTCCGGTTTCGGAACTCTGCAAAGAGGAGAAGCTCAAATACGAGGAAAACCCGCTCGACCTGTGGGAAAAATTCTCCGCGCACGCCGCCGCCGACCGTTTTCCGCAAGGCGGCGATGTGTTCCGCTTCAAATTCCACGGGTTGTTCTATGTGGCCCCGAATCAGGATGCGTTCATGCTGCGCCTGCGCGTTCCCGCCGGCGAACTGAACGGCCATCAACTCCGCGGTCTGGCCGATCTGGCGCGCACCTACGGCCTGGGTAACGCCGATGTGACTACGCGCGCCAATCTCCAGATCCGCGGCATCCCGGCGCGCGGCATTGTCAACGTGCTGACGGCCTTGGCCGATTTGGGGCTGACCTCGCGCGGTGCGGGCGCCGACAACGTGCGCAACATCACGGCCACGCCCACTTCGGGATTCGACAGCGACGAACTCTTCGACGTGCGCCCCCTGGCGCGCGGGCTGCACCATTACCTTCTCAACCACCGCGATCTGTTCGGCCTGCCGCGCAAGTTCAACGTCGGCTTCGACAGCGGCGGCTCGGTGAGCATGGTCGGCGACACCAACGACATCGCCTTGGTGGCGTGCCGGCCGGTCGAAGGCGGGCCGCTGGAAGACGGGGTGTATTTTCGCGTGCTCCTGGCCGGCATTACCGGGCACAAGCAGTTCGCGTTCGACGCCGGGCTGGCGCTCAAACCCGACGAATGCGTGTCCGCGGCCGCGGCCATGGTGCGCGTGTTCCAGGAAAACGGCAATCGCACCGACCGCAAAAAAGCCCGCTTGAAATACCTCATCGACCAATGGGGCGTGGAAAAATTCCTGGCCGAAACCGAAAAAAAACTGTCCTTCCCGCTGCGCCGCGCCGCGCCCGAAACCTGCAAGCCCCGGCGGCCGATCCGGCGCCACGGCCATCTGGGCGTGTACCGGCAAAAGCAACCCGGGCTCAATTATCTCGGCGTCGCCTTGCCCGTGGGACGCCTGACGCATGTGCAAATGCGCCGCCTGGCCGATGTGGCTTCGGCTTACGGCGGCGTGCGCCTGACGGTGTGGCAAAACCTGCTCTTGCCCGACGTGCCCGACGCCGACGTCGAGAAGGTGAAACGCGAGCTGATCGGCATGGGCCTCCATTACGAAGCGGCTGCGGTGAGCGGCGGCCTCGTCGCCTGCACCGGCAATGCCGGCTGCCGGTTCTCGTCCACCGACACCAAAGGCCAGGCCCTGGCGCTGGCGCGCCATCTCGAAAGCCGCGTGCGCCTCGACTTTCCCGTCAACATCCATTTGACGGGTTGTCCGCATTCCTGCGCGCAGCATTACATCGGCGATATCGGCCTGCTCGGCACCAAGGTCACGCAGCAAGGCGTCAGCACCGAAGCCTACCACGTCTATCTCGGCGGCGGCGGCGACCAGGATCGCGGTTTGGGCCGCGAGGTTTTCCACGGCATTCCCTTTTCCCAAATCCCCGAACTGCTGGAAAAAATCCTGAACACGTATTTGGCCCGCCGCCGCGACGGCGAAGCCTTCGTGGATTTTTCCCGGCGGCACGAGGTCAAGCAATTGCAGGAACTTTTCTCGCATTGACCCCCATGCCGGACCACGCCGCCCCCATTCCCTGCATTCCGCCCGAGGCGCCGTTTTCCGCGCCGCAACGGGCCTGGCTCAACGGCTTTTTGGCCGGCCTGTTTTCCAGCGCCCCCGCCGCGCACACCGCGGCAACGCCGGCTGGCCGCGAACGCGTCACCGTGATTTTCGGATCGCAATCGGGCAACGCGGAAAAGCTGGCCTACGGTTTCGCCAAATCCCTGAAGCAGGCCGGGTTCGAAGCCTCGGTGGCGGGCATGGAGAAATACGCCTGCGCCGCCCTGACCCAAGAGAAGGTTTTGCTCGTGGTCACCAGCACCCATGGCGAGGGCGATCCGCCCGACAATGCCCAGGCCCTGCACCGCGAATTGCACGCCGCCGAAGACCTGCGCCTCGACGGGTTGCGCTATGCCGTGTTGGCTTTGGGCGATCGCAATTACGAAAAGTTCTGCCAATGCGGCGTCGACTTCGACCAACGGTTGGAACAACTCGGCGCCCGGCGCCTGTGCCCGCGCATCGACGCCGATGTCGATTACGAAGAGCCGGCGGCGCGCTGGCAAGCGGCGGTGCTGGCGGCGTTGCAGTCTTCGCCTTCGCCCAATGGGTCATCTGCCGGGGACGTCTCCGTCACGCTACCTGCGGCCCAACCGGCGGCAACCGCAGCCCGCCCGCATACTCCCGTGGCCGCGACGGCGCGTCTCGTGGAATGCCGCAACCTGCACACCGGCGCTTCGGAAAAAGAAACGCGGCATGTGGCCTTCACCTTTGAGGGCGAAGCGCTGCCCTACACGCCCGGCGACGCCTTGGAAATCGCTCCGGAAAATTGCCCCGAACTGGTGGAACTGGCCTTGCAGGCCTCCGGATTTCCGGGTGACGCGCCCGTAACGGTACCCCGCGTCGGCACGATGAAATTGCGCGAGGCCCTGTCGCGGCATTGCCAGGTGTCGAAGGTTACGACGGCCATGGTCAAGACCTGGGCCGAAAAAACCGCTGCGCCATCACTGCGGCATCTCTGCGATCCGGCCCGCACGGCCGACCTCCAGAACTTTCTGCGCGGCCGCGACGTAGTGGATTTGCTGGCGGATCATCGCGGCGCGTTGCGGCAGCCGCAGGAGTTGGTCGATCTTTTGCCCCGGCTGGCACCGCGCCTGTATTCCATCGCTTCGAGCCCCAAAGCCCATCCCGGCGAGGTGCATCTCACGGTGGGTGTCGTCCGCTACCACGCCCATGGCCGCCTGCGCAAAGGGGTTTGCTCCACCTTTCTGGCGGAGCGCGTGGCGCCGGGAACATCGCTGGCGGTGCGGGTGCACGTCAACACGCGCTTCCGGCTTCCGGCCGACGCTTCCGCGCCCCTCATTCTCATCGGGCCGGGCACGGGCATCGCGCCGTTCCGCGCTTTTTTGGAAGAGCGCCAGGCCCTGGGCGCTTCCGGCAAGAACTGGCTTTTCTTCGGTAACCCGTATGTTGCTTCCGATTTCCTGTACCGCGACGAACTTGCGGCCTGGAAACAAAGCGGGCTTCTGACCCGGCTCGATACGGCCTTCTCGCGCGATCAAAGCGAAAAGATCTATGTGCAGCATCGCCTGTGCGAGCACGGCGCCCTATTGTGGAGCTGGCTGCAGGACGGGGCGCATGTTTACGTCTGCGGCGATGCCGCGCGCATGGCCAAAGACGTGGAAGCGGCGCTGCTCGACCTGATCGCGCAGGAACTTCAAAGCCCCGAAGCCGCGCGGCAGCATCTCGAAACCCTGCGGCAAAACGGCCGCTACCAACGCGACGTGTATTAGCGGTGGCGCCCCGACAAACCCGGACCGTAACTTGCGAGATACTTTGCGCATCGGTTTCATCCCCCTGGCGGATTGCGCCCCCCTGGTGGTCGCGCAGGAACAGGGTTTTTTCGCCCGTCATGGGTTGAAGGTGGAGCTGTGCAAGGCGCAATCGTGGGATCAAATTCTCGACCGCCTGGTCTCGGGCCAGTTGGATGCCGCGCATCTGCTGCTCACGTTGCCGCTGCAATGGGCGCTGACAGCGGCGGGCCGGGTCAGTCCCGTGGTGTATGCCGTGGCGCTCAGCCAGCATGGCAATGCCATCACGCTTTCCAACGCGCTGTGGCGCGCGGGCGTGCGCGACGCCGCCACCCTCAAAGCCCATCTGGCCGCGCGCGGCTCGGGCCGCCCGCTCAAGCTGGCCGTGGTGCATCCCCGCAGCACGCATGAATATCTGCTGCGTCTGTGGCTGGAGCGAGGCGGATTACAGCCGGGGCGCGACGTGCAGTTCGCCTATGGGGCGCCGCCGGCCATGGTGCACCAGTTGCGCAGCGGCGACATCGACGGCTATTGCGTGGGCGAACCCTGGAACCAGCGGGCGGTGACATCGAAGCTGGGCTACATCGTGGCCACCAGTTGCGACGTATTGCCCCCCATGAACGAAAAAGTGCTGGCCGTGCGCGCGGGGTGGCATCGCCGCCACCCCGAAACCCATGCCGCCTTGATCCGGGCCGTGCTCGCCGCGGCGGATTGGCTGGCCGCGCCGCAGCATCTGGAGCGCGCGGCGGATCTCACCGCGGGCAAGCACTATGTGAATACTCCGCGCGCCGCGCTGCGGGCGGCCTTTTTCGGCGTGCTTGAAGCCGGCGGGGGCCGCCTGCTCCGGCCCGAAGGATTTTTGCGCTTTGGCGGGCCCGGGGCCAATTATCCCGATCTCAACCACGCCCGCTTTTATCTGGAGCAGATGTGGCGGGCCGGCCACATTCTTCCCGAAGAGGCGCAGGCGCTCGACCTGGAGTCGATTTGCCTGCATGAATTTTATCGGCAACGTCTGGACGACGCGGGCTCCGCGGAATCCGCGCAGATACCGGAAACTTCCGAAATACCCTACGGTGATTTTCTGGCCGGCTTTCCCCGCCCGCGGGATGGGAACGGCGACCGCGCCTTGACGGCGACCGCCTCCGTGTAAGCATCGGATTGGGGCGGGATATCCCTGCGCCCGGGCGCGGGAGCATTTGGCGTTTGCGTTCAGTGTTTTATATTCCTTGTGTCACGTATGTATTTCAATTACGAACATTAACGAACCTCACCTGACAACTTTTACGGAACACGCCATACCACCCCCAGCTTCCCTTGGTTTCAAACGTGTGACGCCTTCCCGGTCGGATGGTACGGCACTTGCTTTAAAACTTTAAATAGATGCGTTGTTGTAACCAGACGACGCCCAACTGAGGGTTAACACCTAAGAGACGGTGCGTTCCGGTTTTTCGGAACGGCGTTTTCCCGCGGGTGTTTACGGCGGCGGTCCGGGTTCTTCCCGGTTTCGCCGTTCCGGTCCGTCCGGGCTTTTGGAACCATTCGCCCCTGCCGGGTGCGAAACGCGGCTCAAAGCCTGGGAGGATCGCTTGCCTTTCGATCCGTATTCCTTCTCGTGCCCGCCCCGCTCCCCTGCGTGGGTAGCGCCTGCTCCCGGCATTCCGACACCTTCTGCAAGGAGTTCCCTCATGCCATCGTACCTTCCCCTTGTTCTGCTGGCCGCGCTGACCGCCTGGTCCACACCGCCCGCGGAGTCGCCCTATGCCACGTCCACGCCCGGGCTTTCCGGGCAGTTGCGCACGCGTACTGAATTCGACACTAAGGGCGCTTCCGATACGGCCTCTTCTCTCATCAACACCCAATTGCGCTCCCGCCTGGGGTTCACGGCCCAACCTGCGGACGGGATCGAAGCCAAGGTGGAATTCCAGGATGTGCGCTTCTGGGGGAGCGAGCCGGTAACGGGCGCCACGGCGGCCCAGACCGCCACCGTCGGCGACGCCAAAGGCGTGGATCTGCTGCAAGGTTATTTCACCGTCACCGCCGGCCCGGTCAAAGCCGCGCTCGGGCGCCAGAAAATGCAGTTGGGATCGGGACGTTTTCTTTCGACCCTGGAATGGAGCCCGACTTCGCGCGCGTTCGACGGCCTTTCCGCCAACTGGAACGCGGGTTCCGGCGATCTCACCGGCCTCCTCTTTCTGGTGCGCGACACCAGCGCCGCCGTCAGCCGGGATCGCCTGCTGCTGTCGGGCCTGTTCTACGACAACCCCGTCTGCAAGCAGTTCGCGCTGGAAGCCTATGCCTTCTACGATCAAAGCCGCCTCAACAACGTCTACGGCAAAGACACGCTGACGAATTACGATCTCCTCTACGCCGGCGAACGCGCCACGGGCCGGCTGAACTGGTTCGCCTACGAAGAAGAATTCATCTGGCAGGGCGGCGAGGCGTATTACCAAAGGAATCTCACCAGCGCCGCGTTCCAGCTCGCCCTGCGTTTGGGAGTCGTGACTCCGGCCGCCAAGGCGAACCTGGGACTGGACGTGATGAGCGGCGACAGCGATCCCACCGACAATACCACCTCGCTGTATCGCGCCAATTATTACTTCGCGCACGCCTATTTCGGATGGATGGATTACTTCGCCACCAATCCGAAATACGGCGTGATGGATTGGCGCGGCGATGTGGCCTTGCCGTTTTGGAAAGCCGGAGGCCAATCCGCTTCGCTCCTGGCCCAATACCATTGGTTCACCCCGCAAAACGCGCCCTCGGGCCATGACGCCTCCTATGGCCAGGAAGTCGACGGCGAGTTACATCTGGGGCTTTACCCCAAAACCCTTCTGGTATTGGGCGCGGCCGCGTTTTTTCCCGGAGCCTCGGCATACATGTTGCCGGGCGCCAAATTGGGAGCGACGCAAAATCGCAACACCGCCACCTTCTTCTACATCATGCCCACGGTCAATTTCTGAAGGGCCGCAGGCGGCTTGACGCGCGGCCTTTCACGGGCCGCGGGTTCAGTGGGTCGCGTTGATCAGCGCATGCACCGAGGATCCGGTCGCGGGTTTGGTCAAGGTCAGAAACAACAGTCCTTGCAACCAATCGTTCCGCAGCGGAATAAAACCATTGGACACCCGTCCGCAGAACAGGCGATGCCCCTCGATGTCGGCCACCGTGGCTTGGACATCGCCGATGACTCCGTCGAAGGTGATGCCGTCCGGAGTCGCCCGGGCGACGAGGCGGAAGGGAAGCGGGGCACGCGCCAGCACCCCGGTCGTTTTGGGAAGGATGCTCAGGGAAAGCTGCATGAAATCGATGGTATAGGATCCGTCCGCTGCGGGTGGAATGGCCGTGCCCTTCTGCTCCACGACAAAATTGGATCCGAAGGTGGTGGCATTGAGTTTCACCCGCAACATCACACTCTTGGGCATCTTGGGATGGGGGGAAACCCAGGTCATGGTCCAGCCGCCGGAAGAGGAGGTTTTGGCCGTGACCGTATCCATGGTGAAATGCGCACGATAATAGGCGGCGATATCCGCATAGGTGTCGATCCAGAGGCTGTCGGCGACGCCGGCTTCGAGCATCTTCAAGTTGTCCGGCGGCGTGAGGCTGTAAGCGTCGGGGTTCGCCGTCACATCATGCACGATGGTCGTCACCCAGGCATTTTTGGACTTCGCGGTGCCCAGCAGGGAGATGCCGGTTTGCACGCTCGTGGGAGTCAAAATCAAGCCCTGGATGTTCAACCAATCCGAGGGTTGGGTATTCCAGGCGTAGCTGGTTTCCCCGCATCCGCGCGCGGAAAAATTCTCCGCGCCCACGCCGGCTTCGCCGTTCACGTTGCAATTGGGATAGGCGAAGGTCACCGACTGGATGGAGGTGTCGAGACCGCGCAGATAGGTGGCCATCTGGGAGACGATGGCGGCGGCATCGGGGTCGGCGGGTACGTTGACGTGGTTATAGGTATGGTTGGCCAGTTCATAGCCTTTCTGGGCGACCTGAATCCAGTCGGGCACCCGGCTGGAAAAATCGCCGCCCGTACCGTTCACGGCGATGAAAAAGGTGGCCTTGATTTTTAGGGAATCCAATTGCGGCAGAAGGTTGGGAATCTGGCTGGAGCGGGCATCGTCGTAGGTGAAACTGACCGCGCCGGTGTGCCCATTCCACGGCACCGTGGTGACAGGTCCAGCGAAACCGGAGAACGCGGCGGATGCGACAAGTGATAAAAAGGATAATCGGGATTGCCTATTCATGGAGAACATGGAGAATCTCACAGGCCAAGGGTCAAAGTGGGAACCATTTGGTTGTAACCTAATGCCAACCAAATGGATTAACCACGAAATTTCCAGCGAGAATTGTAACCGCATGGATAGTGACACCGACTTCTCGGAACCCGGCGGCCTGTCTTAAGCGGTGCCAGTTTAAAAACGGTGCCTGTTCGTGTCCGTTTTTTCAGGCGCCGGGCCGAGGCGGCTAAAACCGGAAGGCCGACTCTTGCTGCAAACGCCGGCGATTCCCAAAGGAAGAAGGATCGGCGTCTGTCGCCGTCACTTCTTGCCGTTGACGGCCAAGAGCTCGACTTCGAACACCAAGGTGGAGTTCGGCGGAATCTGCTGTCCCGCGCCGTGTTCGCCATAGGCCAGGTTCGGCGGAATGAACAGTTTGAACTTGTCGCCCGTATGCATGAGTTGCAGGGCTTCGGTCCAACCCGGAATCACACCGCTTACGGGAAAGGTGGCCGGCGTTCCGCGCTTGATCGAGCTGTCGAATTCGGTGCCGTCGAGCAGGGTTCCCACGTAATCCACGGTGACCGTGTCGGTGGCTTTGGGAGAAACCTTGCTGGTACCGGATTTCAGCACTTTATATTCCAAACCGCTGGCCGTGGTTTTCACGCCTTCGGCTTTGCCGTTTTGGGCCAGGAAGTCCTGGCTTTTCTTCAGGTTCTCAACGGATTTTTTCTGGTTGAGGGAATCCATCTTGGCCATCATCTGGCCCTGGAATTCGGCCATGGTCGACTGCATCTGCGAATCCGTCAACATGCCCTTGGCGCCCGATTGGCCGTCGACGATGCCTTGGCGGACCCGATCGAGATCAAGATCGAGGTCCTGTTGCTTGAAGCTGCGGCCAATGCTCATGCCGATGCTGTAGCTCACCTTGTCTTTCTGGGTTTGCAGCGGGCCCTGCGCCTTTTTGGCTCCGTTGGTTTGGTTGCAGGCGCATAAGGCGAACAGGCCGAAACACACCATGCTGCTGACATATTTCATACTGACTCCGAAAGGTTGGCGCGAGAATGGGGCGCGCGGAAGAAGGTGGAAGGGGAAAGAGGCCGGACATGCGGCCGCAAGTGGGGCGAAAGTAGTAATAAAACCCCTGTGGCAACCGTTTCCAGGCGGTCGGCGCACAGCTACCGCAAACTATATTAGCCGCCATGAACCTTGAAGGCATGGCTTCGGTGCTGCTGGAAAAGCTCAAGGGCATCGCCCAAACCGACACCGTGGTGGGAAAGCCCATCGTCGTCGAAGGCGCAACCTTGATTCCGGTGTCGCGCGTCTCCGTGGGTTTCGGCTTCGGGGGCCACAGCAGCAAAGCCGAATCGGCCGGATCGGGCGGCGGGTTGTCGGTGGAACCCATCGCCTTCATCGTGGTGCAGGGCGAGAACACCAAAATCGTGAGCCTGACGCGCGAAAAAGATGTATTCGGAAAAGCGATGGACCTGGTTCCCGAAGTGCTGGCGCTTTTGAAAAAAGACAAGAAAGACGGCTAACCCACCAAGTCGGCCGGAACCTCCACCGAAAATTCGCTGCCTTCGCCCGGACGGCTGTGCGCGCGTACGGTCATGCCGTAGCGTTGCGCGGCATGCTTCACGATGGCCAGACCCAGGCCCGTGCCGTCTTTGCGGGCGCGCGAGCCGTCGGCGCGGTAGAAGCGCTCGAAAATCCGCGGCAGCAATTCTTCGGCGATGCCGATACCCGTGTCTTTGACGGCCACGCGCCGGGTTCCGGAATCCCAATACACCCGCACCTTGCCGCCGGGCTGGTTGTAGCGCACGGCATTGCCGACCAGGTTGTTGCAAATCAGCTCCAGATCGCGGGGCTCCATGCGCAAGCAGAGGCCGGCCGGCACCTGGTTCTCGAAGCGGATGCCCTGGCCTTCCATTTCGGTGCGGAGGAGTTGCGCCGCCGCATGCACATAGGTACGCACCGGTAACCGCTCCGAGTGGCGCGGCGAGGTCTGGCTTTCGAGTTGCGACAGACTGAGCAGATCCTGCACCAGCCGCTGCAGGCGCAGGGAGTTCTCGTAGATCTTGCGCACGAAGGGTTCGCGCGTCTGTGAGTTTTCCAGAGCGCCGTCGAGCAGGGATTCGGCATAGCCGCGAATCGAAGACAGCGGTGTCTTGAGCTCATGCGAGGCGTTGGCCACGAAGTCGCTTTTGGCCCGATCCAAGTTGCGAAAATCCGTGATGTTAATCACAGTAAAAAGATAGGCGCCGGCATCCCCGCCCAAAGTGCGCAGATGGCACAGCAAATCCAAAGGAGCCCCGGCACCGCGGTCGATTTGGAAAAACGGCGGCCGCATGGGAGAGTCGAGTTGCGCGATGAACTCGGCCAAACCCGCATGCGACACCACCTCGCGCAGGATCCGGCCCTCCCAGCTTTCCTCGGCGGCTTCGGTTGACAAAAGTTTCCTAGCCGCGGGATTGTCGGCCAGCACGCGGCCTTCGGCCGACAATAACACGAGGCCTTCTTCCAGCCGGTTCAACACCAAGGTCAGGCGCGCATACTCTTCGCGGACCCCGGCGTAATGCCGGCGCAGGGCTTCGGCATATTCCGCCACGGCGCGGTTCACTTCGGCGGCTTCGCGCAGCGGGGCCCGCCATTGCAACACATGCGCGGGGTCGCGGGAAGCAGCGGCCAAGCGCCGCAAGGAACGGCGGACGGCCAACTGGATCCAGCCGCCACCCACGGCGGCCGCGAGCGCGAACAGCAATACGGTTCCGCCCAGAAGGCGCTCGGCGACGGTGCGCGCCTCCGGGCCCGGTAAAGCGGAAGAAACCGCGGCCAAAAACCGCCACTCCCAGGCCAGCACCGCCGCCCCCAACCCGCCGAGCCCCAGAAAGAAAACCCGGTTCAAGGTGAACCGGGGTCTTGCGGAATCGTCGGCGGGTTCCGGGTCCGGCGGCGCTTTCACGCGACTTTGGCCCCGGAAGCCGCGCCTTCCGGATCCCACTGGTATCCGAACCCAGTGACGGTGCGGATATACTTTCCGTACGGCTTCAACTTGTCGCGCAAGCGGGTGACCGAAACATCCACGCTACGCAGGCCGGCCTTGGCGTCCATGCCCCAGGCGCGTTCCAACAACGCCGTGCGCGGGATGGTGCGGCCACGCCCCTCGATCAGCACCTTGAGCACTTTGAATTCCAGCGGGGTGAGACCGACTTCACGGCCGTCGACTTCGAGCCGATGGCGGGCGAAATCCAATTGCAGGCCCTCGAAACGGTGCTGCTCCTTCCCGCCCTTGGATCGCTTGAGCAGGGCCTTGGCCCGCGCCGCCAGTTCGCGCGGCGAAAAGGGCTTGGTGAGATAATCGTCGGCGCCCACTTGAAAGCCCGTCAGCTTGTCCGTCTCTTCGGTTTTGGCCGTGACGAACAGCACGGGAATTTCTTCGGTGCGTTCTTCCTGGCGCATGCGGCGGCACAACTCGGTACCGGCCATATCGGGCAACATCACGTCGAGCACCGCCAGATCCACGGTTTCATCGTTCAAGGCCGCCATCGCTTCGCGAGCCGACTTCGCCGGGAAAACCCGGAACCCCTCATTCTGTAACGTGTAGGTGATGAGTTCGAGAATATCGGGATCATCCTCGGCAACCAAAACGGAACTTTCATCCATGCGCTTCCTCCTGAAAAGAAAATCTATCGGATTTGGACGATGGAGATTGCAAAGGATGTATTACGATCGCGTTTCAAACGTGAAACATTCCCGATGGAAACAAGGAAAACATCATCGTACGGAAATCCGACTGAAATAAAATCGCAACAGCAGAATCCTTTCTTTTCCCCCGTGCTTACGAAACAGAACATCGCACCAGGAGAGCGCATGCAGGAACCAGGCTCGAAATTAGCATTCATCCCCGATCCGTGGTTTGAAGCCATCGGACTCGAAATGAACGCCTTCGACACCAGGGTCAACGACAACCTTTTCACTTCCCGCCTGCCGGTGGAGTTCTAACCAAGGGATCAGACTCCTTTTCATCTCTCTTGGGGATGGAAACGGCGGATGAAACCATTTCGAAATGTCTTTTTAACCCAAACCCCTCTCCCAACCTCATTTATCCAGAAAGGACACCTCATGTTCAAATTAAAATCGAGCCTGTTGGCTCTCTCCCTGATCGCCGCTCCGGCGACTCTGACCTTCGGGCTCAGCCTGAACGGAGCCGGATCGACCTTTATCTATCCGCTGGCTTCCAAGTGGTTCAACGTCTACAACAAGAAAACCGGGGTGGAAATCAATTATCAAAGCATCGGCTCCGGCGCCGGCATTCGCCAACTTCTGAACGGCACCGTGGATTTCGGCGCCAGCGACGCCCCCATGACCGATGAAGACATGAAAAAATCCCCGGTTCCCATCCTACATTTGCCTGGAACCATGGGTGCCGTAGCGGTGGTTTACAATGTCAAGGGCGTGTCGGCCGGTCTCAAAATGACTCCCGAAGTCTTGGCCGGTATTTTCTTGGGCGAAATCACCAAGTGGAATGACAAGTCCATCGTCGACCTGAACCCCGGCCGCAAGCTCCCCGATGAGAACATCGTGGTGGCCCATCGCGCCGACGGCAGCGGCACCACCAACATCTTCACCGACTACCTGACCAAGGTGAGTCCGACCTGGGCCACGAAAGTGGGCAAAGGGACGGCGGTGAACTGGCCGGTGGGTCTCGGCGGCAAAGGCAACGAAGCCGTGGCCGGTTTGGTGAAACAAGTCGACGGCTGCATCGGGTATTGCGAATTGGCTTATGTTTTGGAAAATCATCTCACCTACGCCCTGATCCGCAATGCCGACGGAGCCTATCCCGAGCCCTCCATCAAGACCACGACCGCTGCGGCCGCCGGCGCCCTGGCCACCATGCCCGCCGACTTCCGCGTTTCGTTCACCAATGCTCCGGGCAAAGATTCCTACCCGATTTGCGGATTCACCTGGTTCCTGGTGTTCCAACACTACGACGACGCGGCCAAGGGCAAAGCCTTGGTGGACTTCCTGAATTGGGCCATGGACGAGGGACAGAAAATGGGCCCGGCCATGCGCTATGCCCCGCTGCCGGAATCGTTGACCAAGAAGATCAAAGAATCCATCGCCACCATCACCTACGGCAATGCCAAATAGTGATTTACGGGAGAAGTCCCTTTCGGTTTCTGCCGGCAGCCGTGTCCGGAATTCCCATCCGGATCCGCGACGGTCAGAGGTACCCATGAAAGCGACCCCTCCGCAAGATTCTTCGAGTCACCCCCGCAAGGGCTGGGGTGACTCCGTCTTTCGCTGGGTGACGGCCGGCTTCGCCGGCCTCATTCTGCTGCTGGCCATCGCCATCGCCATCGAACTTTGCCTCGCCTCCATTCCCGCCTTCAAGGGGATGGGATGGCATTTTTTCACCACCGAAGTTTGGGATCCGGTGCATGAAAAATTCGGAGCCCTGGCCTTCGTTTACGGCAGCGTGCTCTCCTCCCTGATCGGTTTCGCCTTGGCGACCCCGTTCGGAATCGGGATCGCCCTTTTTCTGACCGAAATGGCGCCCCGCCTGATCCGCGAACCCATTTCCTTTCTCGTTGAGATTCTCGCCGCCATCCCCAGCGTGGTGTATGGCTTATGGGGAATTTTCGTGCTGGCGCCGTTCATGGCGCACCACATCGACCCGCTTCTGGTCACCGTTTTCGGTAAACCGTTTTTTGCCCGTTCCTATGGCGGGCTTTCCCTGCTCAGCGCCGGCGTCATTCTCGCCATCATGATTCTTCCCACCATCATGGCGGTGAGCCGCGAAATTTTCATTTCCATTCCGCGCAGCGCGCGCGAAGCCGCCCTGGCTTTGGGGGCCACGAAATGGGAAACCATCGCGGTCACGGTGCTGGCTCCCTCTAAGCCCGGCATTGTCGGCGCCTTGATGCTGGGGTTGGGCCGCGCCCTGGGCGAAACCATGGCGGTCACCATGATTATCGGCAACCGCCCCGAGATTTCCTTGAACCTGCTGGCCCCTTCGCATACCATCGCCGCGGTGATCGCCAACGAATTCGCCGAGGCGGTCAGCGACATGCACCTGGCGGCCCTATCGGAATTGGGATTGATTCTGATGGGGGTCACGGTATTGGTCAATATCGCCGCGCAAGTGCTGGTTTGGAGCACGACGACCCGCGTTCAAACCCATCACAGCCACGCCAAGAAGGCTTAAGGGTACCTCTCATGGCGAATCGATATTTCAGCATGCGGCGCAAGGTGACGGACCACGTCATGCGCTCCATCTGCTTCCTGATGGCCGCGTCGATCATGGTTCCCTTGATCAGCCTGGTGATCTACGTGGCGGCGCGCGGCCTGAAGCGTTTCGATCTTAATTTCTTCACCCATCTACCCGCCCCGGTGGGCGAGCCGGGCGGAGGCATGGCCAATGCCATCGTGGGGACCCTCCTGATGGTGGGTATCGCCTGCGCGGTCAGCCTCCCCATCAGTATCATGGCCGGTGTTTACCTTTCCGAAGTCGGAAGAAAATCCCGTTTCGCTTCCCTGGTGCGTTTCACCGCCGACGTCCTGTCGGGGGTACCCTCCATCGTGGTGGGAATTTTCGTGTACCAAATCGTGGTCAAGCCCACTCACCATTTTTCGGCCTTCGCGGGCGGCGTTTCCCTGGGCATTCTGATGGTTCCCCTGGTCACGCGCATCACCGAGGAATTGCTGAAACTGGTTCCGCGCTCCTTGACCGAAGGCTCGCTGGCGCTCGGCGCCCCGGCCTGGAAAACGACGTTTCTGGTCGTGCTGCATGCCGCACGGGCCGGCATCGTCACCGGCGCCTTGCTGGCGCTGGCGCGCATTACCGGAGAAACCGCCCCACTTTTGTTTACCTCGTTGAACAATCAATTTTGGCCGTCGGGAATTTATTCACCCACGGCCTCGCTGACAGTGCAGGTGTTCACCTTCGCCATCTCCCCCTTTAAAGATTGGCAGGACCAGGCCTGGACGGGCGCCTTGGTGCTTCTCCTGCTTGGTGTTTATCGTCAGCCTGGCTCTCCCGATTCGCTTTGAAAGGCGTGCGGCAGCTTTCCAACTAAATCCTGCGGCCCTCGGATCCAGCGCCCCATTTTTCTCTCAACCCCGGCAGTGAAGGCATTATGACCACCGAAACCACTCCCTCAAAACAAGCCGCCTCGGAAACGAATTCGCACCCCGTCAAGATGAGCGTTCGCAACCTCAATTTGCATTACGGCCCCAAGCAGGCCCTGCACGACATCAATATGGATGTCCGGGAAAATTGGGTGACGGCTTTGATCGGCCCTTCGGGCTGCGGCAAATCGACCTTTTTGCGGACGCTCAACCGCATGAACGATTTGATCGACAATGTGCGCATCGATGGGAGCATTCAGGTGGACGGGAAGGATATCTACAACCAAGGCTTGGACGTGGTCGCCTTGCGCAAACGCGTGGGGATGATCTTTCAGAAATCCAACCCCTTTCCGAAATCCATCTATGACAACGTGGCCTACGGCCCGCGCATCCACGGGCTGCGCGACAAAAAAAAGCTCGATGCGCTGGTCGAAAAAAGCCTTCGCCAGGCGGCGTTGTGGGACGAAGTCAAAGACGAGTTGAACAAAAGCGCCTTGGCCCTTTCGGGCGGCCAGCATCAACGCCTCTGCATCGCCCGGGCCTTGGCGGTGGAACCCGAAGTGCTGCTGATGGACGAACCCGCATCGGCCCTCGATCCATTGGCCACGGCCAAAATCGAAGAATTGATTTACGAACTGAAAGATCGCTACACCATCGTGATCGTGACCCACAACATGCAACAGGCCGCGCGCGTTTCCGGAGACACGGCGTTCTTTTACATGGGGCAGTTGATAGAATTCGGCGCCACCGAAAAAATTTTCACCCAGCCCAAGGAAAAGAAAACCGAAGATTACGTCACGGGTAGGTTCGGATGAGGGCGGCTCCGTCCACCCCGAGGGGTTTTGCCCCTACGCCCGCTCCCCGCTCCCCTTTCCCGCCCCGGCGGGAAAGGGGGCGGTTTCCGGGCAAAGCGAATTGTACTTCAGGCGTGTTGGTTCAATACTAAATTCGGAGATCCTATGGAACGTCATTTTGATAAAGACCTGGCCACGCTGCGGGAAACCCTGTCGCGGATGGTGGCGCTATGCCACAACGGACTCGAAGTCACCGCCCGGTCTTTTCGCGAGGGCGACGCCGCCATCGCCGAATCGGCCTTCCGCAACGAGCGTTCGGTGAACCAGTTGGAAATCGAAATCGATCACGGCGTGGCCGACTGCTTCGCCCTGTTTCAACCCGTGGCGGTCGATTTGCGCTTTTTGCTGGCCATTCTGAAGATCAACAATGATTTGGAACGCATCGGCGATCACATCGTCAACATCGCCCAATCCACCGTATCTTGCGCTTCGCATGCGCCGCTCTCCACCGCCCTGGAATTGCCGCGCATGTTCGATCTGGCGCAGAGCATGTATGACGACGCCTGCAACAGCTTTTTCGAAAAGGATCTGGAAACCTCCCGCGGGGTGCTCGAAACCGACGACATGCTCGACAGCCTCAACCGCTCCAACACCCGCGAGGCCATCCAATTGGTCAAAGACGGCGCTCTGGAACTGGAGTTGGCTCTGGAACTGCTGCGCATCTCGCGCAACCTGGAGCGCATCGGCGATCTTTCCACCAATATCGCCGAAGAAGTGATCTTTCACGTCCAGGCCAAGGTGGTCAAGCATCACCTCGACGAATTGGACGAGAAGACGAAATCGGCCCAAGCCTGATCTTCAACGCCCGGCCAGACGGTCGTTCAAGGCCGCGCGCACCTTTTCGGTGTCGGGCGCGCAATGCAAAATTGGATTGGCGAAACGCGAGACTACACCTTCGAGGCACTGCTCGTGGTAACGCGTCTTGAATTCCGAAAACTTGAGACCGTGGGCGGTGGAAATCACAATCACCCGCTCGCCGGCGGAGATCCGACGCTCCTCCACCATTTGCACCAGCGCCCCGAGCGCCACGCCCGTATGCGGATCGCAGTAGAGGCCGGTGCGATCGGCGCGATGGGCCGCGTCGGCCAGTTGCTCTTCGCTCACCTCGTACACCGACCCGTCGTATTTCTTCAGCACCTGCACGGCCCGCTCATAGCTGACGGGGTTGCCGATTTGAATGGCCGAAGCCTCGGTTTTGCGCGCCCGCATGGGTTCGAGCCGATCGAAGCCGCGGCGGTACGCCTGAAACAGCGGATTGGCGTTGGCGGCCTGTGCCACCACGATACGTGGTTTTCGCTGGATCAGCCCCAACTCCAGCATGAGGTCGAAGCCGCGGCCCAAGGCCGACACGTTGCCGAGGTTGCCGCCGGGAATGACGATCACGTCGGGCGGTTCCCACCCGAACTGCTGGCAGATTTCGATGCCGATGGTTTTCTGGCCTTCCAGGCGCAGCGGGTTCAACGAATTGGCCAAGTATAAAGTTTGATCTTCGGTAATTTCGCGCACCACGCGCATGCAGCCGTCGAAATCGGTGTCGAGCGAGAGCACGATGGCGCCGTTGGATATGGGTTGGATGAGTTGGGCCGTGCTGATCTTGCCGCCGGGGAGAAACACCACGGCGGGAATGTCGGCCGCGGCGCAGAAGGCCGCCAGCGCCGCCGAGGTGTCGCCGGTCGAGGCGCAGGCCACGGCCCGGATGGGAACGCCGCGCCGCCGCATGCGGTTGACCTGCGACACCAGCACGGTCATGCCCAAATCCTTGAAGGATCCGGTATGGCTGTTGCCGCACAGCTTCACCCACAAGTCCGACAACCCCAACTGCGCGCCCAGGCGTTGGGCGAAGAAAAGATTGGTCCACCCCTCATTCAGCGATACGATGTCGGCGGGATCGATGTCGGGCAGCACCCACTCCCGCTTTCCCCACACCCCCGAAGCGTACGGCCAGGCATGCGAACCGCTGCGCGACTCGAACAGAGTTTTCCATTCCGCCGCCGTGCGCTGGCGCAACGCGTCGATATCGTGCTCCACGTCAAGCAGCCCGCCTGCGGCGTCGCGATAAACGACCTCGTCCAACGGATAGGCGGCCCCGGTGCGCATGCCCCGATAGCGGGCCGAAAATGCGGGCATGTTACCGAATTTAGGATATTCGCTGTGTATATTTCCTCTCCACTCCAACTCGGATTTAAACCGCTTGCGCCCTGTTCGAACTTTCCGCCTGCTCGCCGCGATCACCGTGCTGGGCGTTACGGCTTGTCTCGACGACGGACCCAACCAGGCCGGTCTCGGCTATGTGCAGCGGCAGGGGGTTACCCTGGCCATGCCCCTGTATCACTTCACCTTTCAAAATTTTCCCATCGACAGCTCGTTCACGGCGGAATTGCCGCTCAACCACGACGGCGAGTCGCTGCTGGTGGTGGGGCGTCAGGGCCCGTATCGGGCCGCGGCGCGCATGGCCTATCAAATCACCTCGCAAGCGCAACGCGACAGCATCGCCCGAGGCTTATGCCTGCGCCTGGTGGCCCTGCCCTCGCTCATCAACGGCTATGCGTTTTTGAGCGCCTCGACCGCGCCGCACGATTCCCTCACCTTGCAGGTGGAAACCTTCGCCTGGAACGACACCGCAGGCGTGTATTCCGACTCGCTGCCGGTTTTCGATCAACGCATTCTCGCGGGCGACGCGGCTTTCTCCACCTTGAATCCCGCCCTGCGCGTGCGCGACACGGCGCGCATCGCCCTGGCCGCCGCCTACGACAGCCTGCACGACACCGTGCAGATCTGCCGGTTGCCGCATTTGCAAAGCCGCATGGCCACCGACACCGCCCACAACTGGATTTTATATGTGGAGGTCTCCCCGGTCGACGGGTCGCCCGACTCGGGCCTGTTCCGCTTTGACGGCGGAACCTACGGCGCGACTTACACACCGGATCTTTTTCTGGGTTCGTATGTCAAGTACGGGACGAATGTGCCGATTCAACTCGCCCCGTATATCGCGTCCAACGGTGTGCTGGCGCAAAACTACCTGGTGCAGCATACCGGCTCAACCCAAACCCTGCTCTACGGCGTATCGCGCGGCGTGCATTTGCTGATCGATCGCGACCGCCTGCTCGACAGCATCAATAGCCGCCTGGGCGGGTCGTTGGGAGCCGTGACCGGCCAATTCGACACGCGTTTTTTCGTGCCCTACGCCGAATTGCGCCTGCCGCTGGCCGACTCCCTGGCGCAAGTCGACGGCCCCTATGCGCTCGACATGCAGATGTTTTCCGATCTCGACAGTACGGCCGACGGAGCGGCGTGGTCCGACACCATGGTCATGAGTCTGGGCCAGTCCCCGCGTTTCCTGCTCTACTCCTATCCCGTCAGCGATATCGCCTTGCAAAAACCGCAAGACTCGCTCTATTGCTTTTACCGGACCCACCCCGTCGATTCGACCTTGCGCCAATTGATTTTCCTGTGGCACAACAGCGACACGGTCTACAACGACACCTTCAACCTGCAACCCGACGGCTTGACGCGCGAATTGGGATTGCGCCGCATCACCAATGAGCTCAACACCCAAACCGTCGCCGTCATTCCCGATACCGCCTCGGCCACGGTAATCATTTTCCTTTCCATGGACGGGGTGACCGAACCCAATGGTTTCGTCGACTCGGCCCAAAATGCCGATACCAACTTCGCGACGGTGTCGCGGCGTTACTGGTGGCCGGGCGCGCAATCCCTGGAGGTCCGCAGCACGCGCGGCATTCGCTTGTTGCTCAACCGCACCGACCAAACCACCAGCCGACCGGATTTATTCCTGAAACCGACCGATCGCCATGCCTTTGACACGACCTCCGCGCATAACGCCATTCCCTTTCCCGTATTGGGCGAAATCGGATTTCCGCGGCAAAACGGCAAGTTGAACGCCACCCTGGATCTGTACCTCTACCCGTTGCGGAGCACTCCGTGAGATGTTGGGCGCGGGCATGCTGGGGCCTGGCCCTGCTGACGGGCACGGTGCGCGCGGAATATTCTCCGCTTTCCATCGACCGCGACGGCGTGGGGCTGCCGGTCGAAGAAATGGGTGCGCGCGAACGCGGTATGGGAGATGCCGGCATGGCGGCGCTGTCGACGCAAGGGTACTTTCTGCCCAATGTGAGCCGTGCGGCGTTTTATACGCGCACCTCGTTCGTGGCGACCATGGAAAGCGATCTGGATTGGCTACAGGATGATGCCACCTCCAACCGCCTGACCACGCTCTCCGTGCCCACCATCGCCACGTTTATCCAGGCCGGAAATCTGGGGGTCTTGGGACTGCATTACCAGGAAGCCTACCAGCGTAACTTCACTGTAACCACCCCTTCGACCTCACTGGACAGCGTGACGAAAAGCTATTCGGCCCAGGGCGGCGTCTTTCTCTTGGGCGTAAGCTGGGCTTACTCGCCCATCCCCCTGCTGGCCTTCGGCTTCACCGAAAACCTGGTTTTAACCCGCGACCGCTTCATCGACGCCGCCTCCTTCCTGACACCCGCGCCGCCGCTAGTGCCGGAAAACCTGGCGGGCGACACCACGGAATTGCGCGGCACCGGCAGCTTTCCGACTTTTTCCACCACGCTGCATACCCGCTGGCTCGATGCGGCGGTTTCATATTCACTGGGAACGACCCTGCATCAAAGCGGCAGCCGCACCGTCACCGACATGCTGGCGGATTCGTTGACCGGAACCACCGACCGGGCCTGGCCTTTCATGTTCGCGACGGGTCTGGCTTGGCGCCCTTCCGACAACCAAACCCTGGCCGTGGATTTTTACACCGAAGACTGGTCGGGAGACAGCCTCTCGAAATTGAATCAATCCTACAAGGTGTGCCTGGGGTATGAGCACCGCGGCAACCCCAACCCTTTCGAAGACTATTACAAGCGCATGGACTACCGCGCCGGATTCGGGCAAGACCGCCTTTATTTGGAGAATGTGCCGGAATTTTACGGAACCATGGGGGTTGGCCTGCCTTTAGGCCCCCGCGGCAACCTGCTCGACCTCAGTTTGAAATATGCGCATCGCTATTACGACGGCTCCACCCCGTTTACCGAAGACTACGTCCAGGTGACGGCTTCTGTAGTTGGTGTGGGTATTTGGGGACGCCCGGCTCGCCGCAGGCATTGATCCGCTTTGCAAATTTTTCTTCGGACCAAAGAATAAATTGTCATAAGAATTTTGTGACCGCCGGCTTGATTGCCGCTTTCCCGCCTAAAAAAATTGGAACGCGATTTGCACTGTCTTCAGCGCGGTGAAAATGATTTAGATCTGTAAATTATTATGGCGTCTCGAATTGAGTAGGTTTCCAGGAAAGGGGTGCTTGTATGCAAAGCAAAAAAAATCCGGAAAGCCGGAGCCAACGCCAGAAGCCCGAAGCCCCCAAGCCGAAGGCGGCCTCTAGGCCAGCCGAAGAGCCAAAGGCGAAAGCCAAGCCCCCCGCTTCCCAAGCGAACTCTTCTTCTTCAAAACCATTTTCATCCAAAGCCATTCCCGCCAAAAAATCCGAGACGCCCGCCAAGAAAAACTCTCCGGCCCCGGCTTCGGCCTCCAAACCCCGCGCCGAGGAAAAACCGGCCCGACGCGCGGCGAAAAAGCCGAACGAAAACAAGGTTGCGGTTGCACATGAATCCGATATGGCCCGGCGCGATGCGCACCTGACCGTGTCCTTGATCCAGGGAAACCATTCCCAAACCCTGCGGCCGAAATTGTTCGAGCAGTTGCCGGTGCAAAAAGACTACGGCTTCCCGCCCAACGCTCCCGAACTTCCCGAAACCTATCACCGCGATCGTCTGGTGCTGATGACCAAGGAACCGGACTTTCTGTTTTCCTATTGGGAAGTCACCCCCGAGCTTCTGGCCGCCAAAACCGCCGCCAAGCGCAACGGCGAGCAATACCACGAGGTTTTGAAACTCACCTGGCCGGCGCGCTCGCTATTCGATGTGAACTTCGCTTTGTTGCCGGTGATGTTCGCGGCGCGCCGCTGGTACCTGCGCGCCCCCTTCGCCGGTCTCAACTACCAGGTGGATCTGGGTTGGCTTGGCAGCCAGGGACATTTCATCGTCCTCCTCAGTTCCAATGAAACCGAAAGCCCCGAAAGTTGGGACGCCACCCTGGGGCGCCTGCGCGGGCTCAGCGATGCTGTGGATTACAACGCGCGGTTGGCTCAGCCACTCGGTGCTTCGGAAAGCCTGCGGCTCGAGGAAAAACATTTTTCCATCACCGACTGGAATATGAGTTCCGGCATCTTTTCTTCTTCGTCTCCGGTGCGCAAATCGCCGTCGGAGCCGCAGCCGGCTTCGACCCTGCGCACCTTGCCGACCGAATTGCGGGTGGAAGCGCAGCTCAAACCCGGTTCGCTTCTGCGCGTGGGCGGACGCGAATTGGTTTCCGACGCCGACGGGCGCGTGCTGGCGCATGTGGCCGGCGAAGGCGCTTTGACCGTCGAACTCGTGCTTCCGGGGGGAAGACGGCATGCGTATACCTATGATCTCGCGGCGATGACCCGCTGACCCGGCTACATGGCTTATTTGAATTTCGTCTTGCACGCGCACCTTCCCTTCGTGCGCCATCCGGAACATGCGCGTTTTTTGGAAGAGGAATGGCTGTACGAAGCCATCACCGAGACCTATATCCCGCTGCTGCTGGAATTCGAAGCCCTGGAGCGCGACGGCCTGCCGTTCCGGATGACCATGAGCCTGACGCCGCCGCTGTGCGAAATGCTCTGCGACGAATTGCTGCAGGCGCGCTACGTCAACCACATCAACCGCCTGCGCGAGCTGTCGGAGAAGGAATGCGCGCGCACCAAAAACGATGCGCGCTTCGCCCCTCTGGCCGCCATGTACCGCAACCGCTTCGAGACCTGCTACCGCAAATTCGAAAGCCTCGGCCGCAACCTGCTCGCAGGCTTTCGTCATTTTCAGCAAACCGGCCGGCTGGAAATTCTCACCTGCGGCGCCACCCACGGCTTTCTCCCCAATCTCCGGCATTCCCGGCGCAGCGTCGAGGCCCAGATCGAGGTGGCCGTGGCGAATTACCGCAAGCATTTCGGCGTCGATCCGGCGGGCATTTGGCTGGGAGAATGCGGCTATTACCCCGGCCTCGATGCGCACATTCAGGCGGCGGGCTTGAAATATTTCTTCACCGATACGCATGGCATTTTGCAGGGCGATCCGCCTTCGCCCAAAGGCTGCTACGCCCCGATTGAGACGCCGGCCGGCATCCATTGCTTCGCGCGCGATCCCGAGTCATCGAAAGCGGTCTGGTCGGCCGAAGAAGGTTACCCCGGCGACTTCCGCTACCGCGAATTCTATCGCGACATCGGCTTCGATCTCGACATGGCCTACATCAAGCCCTACATCCATCCCATGGGGCTGCGCATCAACACGGGCATCAAGTATTACCGCATCACCGGCAAAGACGTCGCGAAAGAGCCCTATGTGGAAGAATGGGCCCGGGAAGCGGTGGAGGCGCATGCCGAGAACTTTCTTTTCAACCGCGATTTGCAGGTCGATTGGCTGGCCGGCCGCATGGATACCCCGCCCAACATCATCTGCCCCTATGACGCCGAATTATTCGGCCATTGGTGGTATGAAGGCCCGCAATGGCTGGGGCGCGTATTGCGCAAGGTCTGCACCCAATCCCGCCGCGTCACCTTGGCCTCGCCGCGCGATTACCTGAATCGGCACGCCGCGCCGCACAGCAACCCCGCCTTTTCGAGCTGGGGCGCGGGCGGCTATGCCGACGTCTGGCTCAACGGCAGCAACGACTGGATCTACCCCCATCTGCATGAGGCAGGCGATCTCATGCGCGACGTGGCCAATCTTCCCGAAGACGGCGCGCTCGATCAGCGCGCGCGCAACCAGATGGCGCGCGAACTGCTGCTGGCCCAATCGTCGGACTGGGCCTTTATCATGAAGACGGGCACCATGGTCGAATACGCCGTAAAGCGCACCAAGGTGCACGTGCGCAATTGCCTGGAGTTGAACCGCCAGATCCGCGCCCGGCAAATCGACGCCGGATTCCTGGAAAACCTCGAAGCCACCGACAATATTTTCCCAGAGATCGATTACCGCGTGTACCGCGGCTGAGGGTGGGAATCTAAGGCTTGCGCAGCAATTGGTGCACGCGGCTCATGAGGTCGAAGACCGTAAACGGCTTGATGAGATAATCGTCGGCGCCCATCTGAAACCCGAAAGCCAAGCCCGTGCTTTGCCAGGCATTGGTGAGCATCAGCACGCGCGGGCGCATGCGGCCGCGGCGGTGGATTTCCGTCAGCAGCGCCTGACCCTCGCGCGAGGCGCTATCGAGATCGAGAATGCACAGCGACAGCGGCACGCCGGTGATGTTGCGGATGGCGGTGTAACTGTCTTCGCAGGCCACCACGTCGAAGCCCTCGCGCCCCAAAGCCTCCGCCATTTGGCTGCTGAACGCGGTGTCCGCCTCGAGCAGCAAAATGCGGTGCGTCGGCAAGGCGATTTTGTCTTTTTCTTTTTCCGTGATGAGACGTTGCCGGCCGCCCGATTTGGCCAGGTATAAGAAGCGATCGGCTTCGGCCATGACGCTTTCGATGGAGGATTTGGCCAGCACCGGCACCACGCCGGCCGAAAAGGTGAGCGTCACCACCTTGCCGTCGGGCGCGAGAAAGGTTTTCTGCCGCAACGCCTGCAGCGCCTTGCCCACGGCGCGGCGCGCACCTTCCAGGGCGGTACCCGAGAGCAGCAGGGCGAACTCGCCGCCGCCCCAACGCGCCAGCAAATCCGACTTGCGCAGAGATTCGCCCAAAGTGAGCGAAACTTGGCGCAACGCCGCGTCGCCCGCCGTGTGGCCGTACGCCTCGTTGAGCTTGCGCAAGTGATCCAAATCGAGCAGGGCCAACGCCAGCGGATCATGCCGCCGTTCGGCCAGCGAGGCCAGGCGCTGAAACCCTTCGATAAATGCCGGCCGGTTGGGCAGGCCGGTGAGCACGTCGCGGCGCGCCTCGCGGCGAAGTTCGAGCGAGCGGTGCAAGGTGGCCGAGATGGCCGCCTTCAGCACCTCGGGGGCGATGGGTTTTTCAAAGAAGGAATTGGCCCCCAACGCGAAACATTCGGCCTTGGGCAACGGACCGCTCAATCCCGAAAGTACGATCACGGGCAAATCGACGCCTTCGGCCTGTTCGCGCAGAGCCATGAGAAAATTGCGCCCGTCGCCATCGGGAAGCGTCAAATCGAGCACCACCATCTCCACGGACTTCTCCAACACCAAGGCGTGCGCCTGTGCCATGGTATTGGCCACCAGCACCTCGCGATCGGTGCCGGCCAAAATGGTTTCGAGCAAATGGGACATCTGTGGATCGGCTTCGACGATGAGAATGCCGGGAGTTTCCTCGGATTCGAAGCGGGGCAAGCGTTCCAATTCGGAAAACAACCGATCGGCGCCCGCAATCAGGTCGGGCCCGTTCAGGTGTTCGACCTGCCGCGCCGTATCCGCCAACGCCCCGAATCCGTAGCCGGCTGCGGCCTGGGCCAGGCTATGCGCCATGCGCCGTATCGACGCATAAGTATCGGGGCCCGGCGGAGCTTTGCGCGCCGCGCGCAAGGCATCCATACCGGCAGGAAAAGTGCCCCAATTCCATAAAGGTTGCAGTTTCATGCGGTGACGAAATCTATTGTAGCGCCATACGGTGGAACATTGCCAAACGCCTCGGGAATATTCAAGGCGACGACGGCGGCGATCCCAGGTGGCGGAAGGATAGTGCCACTTGCACGCCCCCGCCGAGATAGGCAACGCCCGCGAACTCGGCCGACAACGCATACCCGCTGATTTCCAGCGGATGTCGTTTCCCCAACAACCGCTCCCCGCCGCATTCCCAGCGCGCCGTGTATCCCGCGTGATCGCCGGCCACCTCGTACAGCGCCTCGACGCGCAGGCCGGTCCACAGGCGCGTGCGCCCTTGCCAGGGTCGCCAGCGGAGATCGCCCCAAAGCCGCTGCAGGTTGTCATCGTCAGGCGCCGTTTGCGGAGGAACGTCCAGCCGCAAGGGGCGGTTCTCATCCGACCATTTCCAGGCCGCGCCGATACCCGCATCGAGCGCATGATGCGGACCCGTGCCCTCGACGTCGTACTCGCCGTCGAGCATAGGACCTTCCTGATGGGCCGTACTTTTGTCCTGGGTTTCTTCGCCGTTGAAGAGAAAGAACCGCAGACGCGCCTGGTGTTCAACGCTGTCGGTTGTGAAGCGGTAAAGAGTTTGCAACGAAATGAAGGCGGCGGGAGAGAAGGCCACCGTGTCGAAAACATGCATGGTTCCGGGCCGGTAAAAATCCGCGCCGACTTCGAGGTGGCCCGAAAACCAGGGCAGACGCAACAGCATCCCCAGCAGGCCGGAGGGCACGGCCAGAAAGGCGGGATCGGGCAGCGGAGAATACCCGTTCAAGGCGTTGGAGAGCGGCAGCGAATCGGAAAGGGCCAACACCGTATGGCCCAAGGCATAATTGCCGGCGGCCATGAGATACAAAAGGTCCGGCAACACTTCGCCCACGGCCGCGAGCTTGAGGCTGCCGTCTTCCCGATACGGCTGCGACAGCCCCGCGATTTGCGTCTCGGCGGCGCGAAAACCCAGGTGCAGCCACAAATACCGGCTGGCCTGCACGGTGAAAGACTGGTAGGTAATCCACTGGTATTCGCTGGCCGATCCCGTGTCGGGTTGGTCGCCGTAAAGACTCTCTGCGGTGCGCAACGTCCACGGCATCACCTCCGGGGTTTGGTTCCCGAGGCTTTGCGCCGAGGCCGGGACCGCCTCAAGGACCCAGGCGATCAGGGCGGCACAGATAGCAACCGCTCGCATGTCTTCCCGTCTCCGGCGCCAGTCCCAACGGGGGCCAATCCGGTTCTGCGTTCAAGTCTCCGGGCGCCGCCCCGATTTCCGACAGCGTCTCCCGCATGTATTCCTGCACCCCGGGCGCAAACGTGGGGATGGAATGTCCCGCCCTGCGGCGCCGGGCCAGAAATTCCGTTACGCCGTTTTGATCGTCGTGTGGTGCGGCCCGATTTAAACGCGCGGCGATGGCGTTGCTTTGTTCCAAAGTCAGCGTCCCCGATTGCAGCGCGAAGCCGCGCGTTTCGGCCCACGCGCCGTCCTGCAACACCCAGGGCTCTTCCGAACTGAGCACCGGCAGCGCCAGCAAGGTGCCTTGCGGCAATTCCACCCTCGTCCAATCGCCGGTATGCTGAAGCCAAAGCAAAGCAGGGCGGCCCCGCAGCACGCAGGAAGGCGTGAGCATCAGGGCGTCGCCATGTGCCGACAACAGCGCCGCCGCGGGCCAAAAGGCTCCGGAGTCGGCCACCGCCAAGGCGGCGATCCCCTGCCACACCGCCGCGTTGCTGTCGAGGCCGGAAGCGCGGCCGAACCCGCTCCACAAAAGCCGGCTCGAATCGAGGGCCGCGATTTGGGCCAGGGTTTGAATCACCAACAGTCCGCTGTCGCGCGCCGCCAGTTTCGCCAGCGTGGTGCACAGGGGATGTGCCGGCGGCAATTGCAGCACGCCCGCGGCGCGGCCGGCCGCGAAGTCGGAGGAATCGAGTGCCGCCAGCCGGCCCAGCGCCCGCCACACCCGCCCGGCCGAATCCATCGCCCCGAGACGGGCCGTGGTCTTCCACAGCGCGCTGCCGAGCCTGGCATACACCCTGGATTTTGGTGGGGCGGCGAACCCGGCGGTGTCGCGGCGGCGCATCACACCCAGTTCGCCCCGGTTCAGGCGCAACACGCCCGGCAGCAAATAGGTATAACTGGAATGCGGATACAGAAAGAAGTCGTAGGCGCCGATGCCGGCCGCGGCCGGCGCGGGCATGTCTCCGGTTTGCAGGGTGCCGCCCAGGGGAAGGGCGGAAATCGTCCCCCGCGCCGTAATCGCATCGCCGCGCAGAAGTCGCGCCGGACGCGCGGACCGAAACAGGGTCAAGGCCGGACCGGCGGCGGCGGGAGTAGTGTCGCCCAACAGCAGAGCGTGTAACCGGTCGGTCAACACGGTTTGAAGATCCGCCGGGCGGTCCAGCAGATCGGCCACGAATGCTGCGCTGTCGGCGGCCGCAGGAACGCCTTGGTCCAGGTTCCACGAAACGAAACGGCAGACCAACGACGCGTCGTCGTCAAAAGCGTTCTCTTCGCGGCATTGCACGGTCAAACCGAAGCGAATCAGACCGCCGGAAAGGCGGCGCCCCAGCGCCTCAGGCATCGTTCCGGAGGCCAGGGCCCGATCCAGTTCCGCGCCGTGCGGCGTGCGCAGATCATAGACCAAAAACGCGCTGTCGGAGGCGAGGTTTTTTCCGAGATCGCGCGCCCAGGCTTCGCGGTCGGCCGAATCGAGATGGGGAACCTGCACCTGGAGAAGGGCCACCGGCAGACGCGGGACCGATAACGCCGCCATCGCCGCCACCGGCGCCAGCCACGCCGAAAGCATCCCGCCGGAAAAAACGCGCACGCCCCATTATATCCAAAGCACGGGGCAAAACCCAAAAGCGTGGCGGATCCAAAGGATTCGAATCCGCGCCGGGGCGCGGACGATTCAAGCCGAAAGTTCGCGCGAGCGAATCGCGGCCGCTTCCACGGCACGCGCCAGCGTCTCGGCGAAGCCTTGTTCCTGCAGCACGCGCAGCGCCTGCAAGGTCGTGCCGCCGGGCGAACACACGCGTTCGGTCCAGACCCCGGGCGCTTCGCCCGACTGCTCCAGCAAGGCCAAGCTGCCCTTCGCGGTTTGCAGCGCCAATCGGTACGCGGTATCGCGGGCAAGCCCGGCGCGCGTTCCGGCCGAGGTCAGGGCCTCGATGAATTCGAACACATACATGGGCCCGCTGCCCGACAGCCCGGTCACCGCATCGAGTTCCGCTTCGGCCGCGCGCACGGTGATGCCGCTGGCGCCGAACAAGGTTTCGGCCAGGCCCAGCGCGTCTGCGGAGCTTCCGTCCACAGCCAGGGCCGTGGCGCCGGCGCCCACCGACAGACCGAGATTGGGCATGACCCGCACCACGGCGCGGCCGGGAAAAACGCGCCGCAGATTTTCCAATTTGATTCCCGCCATGACGCTCATCACAATTTGATGCTTGGGGGCCGCCCAGCCGGCGCGCCAGCGTTCAGACTCGGCCCGGAACACTTGGGGTTTCACGGCCAAGACCACGGTGTCGCAGGCCGCCAGCAAGGCCTGGGGATCGGCGACGGCCTCTGCACCGGCTTCGACCAGGGGCCGCACCCGGTCGGGATTCGGATCCTGAACGCGCAACGCCGCCGGCTCGACCAGCCGCGCGCGCAAGGCCCCGCGCGCCACGGCGCCGCCCATATTGCCGCAGCCCAGCACGCCCAAAAGTCCGAAGGATTTAGCCATTCATTGAATCCAGGAATTCCTTGTTGTTCGCGGTGCCGCGCAATTTTTCCGCCAGGAATTCCATGATTTCCACGGGCGATAGATCCTGCAAATAGCGGCGCAGAATCCACACGCGCCGCAAATCGTCGGGATGCAGCAGCAATTCCTCTTTGCGCGTGCCCGACTTGAACACATCGATGGCGGGCCAGATGCGTTTCTCGGCGATGCGGCGGTCGAGAATGAGTTCCATGTTGCCCGTGCCTTTGAATTCTTCGAAGATGACCTCGTCCATGCGGCTGCCGGTTTCGACCAGGGCCGAAGCGATGATGGTGAGCGAGCCGCCGTCTTCGATGTTGCGGGCCGAGCCGAAAAAGCGCTTGGGCTTCTGCAGCGCCATGGCGTCGACGCCGCCCGACAGGATTTTGCCCGAATGCGGAATCACCACGTTGTGGGCCCGCGCCAGGCGCGTGATCGAGTCGAGCAGAATGGCCACGTGCTGGCCGTGCTCCACCAGCCGCCGCGCCTTCTCGATCACCATGTTGGCCACCTGGATGTGGCGCTCGGGCGGTTCGTCGAAGGTCGAGCTGAACACCTCGGCCGGCACGTTGCGGCGCATGTCGGTCACTTCTTCGGGCCGCTCGTCGATGAGCAACACCATCAGCCGCACCTCGGGATGGTTCTTGACGATGGCATTGGCGATGTTCTGCAGCAGAATGGTTTTGCCCGCGCGCGGGGGCGACACGATCAGGCCGCGCTGGCCCTTGCCCACGGGCGTGAACAGGTTCATGATGCGCGTGCTGATTTCCTTGTCATCATACTCCATGTTCAGCGCCCGGTCGGGATGCAGCGGCGTCAGGTTGTCGAACGAGACCCGGTCTTTGCACTTCTCGGGCGCGTCGCCGTTCACCCTCTGGATGCGCAAGAGGGCGAAGTATTTCTCGTTTTCCTTGGGTGCGCGCACCATGCCGGTGAGCGTGTCGCCGGTGTTGAGGCCGAAGCGCTTGATCTGGGTCGACGACACGTACACGTCGTCGGGACCCGCGACGTAGGAGTGGTCGGGAGAACGCAGAAAGCCGTAACCCTCGTCGAGCACTTCCAGCACGCCTTCGGCGTAGATGTTGGCGTTTTCGCCCGACTCTTTCTCGAGAATGGCGAAGATCAGTGCCTGCTTGCGCAGCACGCGCGGATCGGCCAGGCCGACCTGAAGACCCAGGTTGATGAGGTCTTTCATGTTCAGCTTCTTCAATTCGTTCCAGCGGTTCTTCGCCTCTTGCAGGGTTTTGCCGGCGGACTCCTGGGTTTCGGGAAGATCGTCGTCTTCTTCGGGAGCCGGCGATGGGGGTATCACGGCTGTGACGGGGCGATACGCCGGAGCCGTTTCGGCGGCGGGCGGCGCCGAGTGGGTTTCGACCGAACCCTGGGTTTCTTCGTCCTTGGGTTTGTCGGTCACTTTTCTCAGGGTTGCTCGAGGGCGTCCAACCAAAGCGGATCTCCTTTAGCGAGGGAAAGGAAGGCGGAAAAAATTTTGGTTATGAAGTTTTTGGTTTGGTGCGGCTCGGTTCTAGGAGCGACACTCATCGACAATAACCGGAACCGCGACAGAGATATAATAAAACCGCCCGGCCGGGGCGGCAAGGGGCTTTTCTACTTTGACCGCTTGCATGAACGCCCGCGCGAAAACGGTGTGGCTGGCCTTGGGCAGCAATGTGGGCGACCGCGCCGGGTATTTGCGCAAAGCCTTGGAAGCGTTGCGTGAGATTGCGGAAAGCCCGTTAACCGCCTCGAAAATCTACGAAACCCCGGCGGTCGGGCCGGGTGATCAGGAAAAATACCTCAACCTGTGCGTGCGCTTCGTCACGGTGCTGGGACCGCGCCAATTGCTGGAGTTCGGTCGCGATACCGAGAACCGGCTGGGCCGGGTGGCCCGCGGCCATTGGGCTCCCCGCGAAATCGACCTCGATATCCTCTGTTACGATCGCGACGTCGTGCAGCAAGAGGACTTGGTGTTGCCGCATCCCGGCATCGCCCAGCGGCAATTCGTGCTGGTACCTTTGGCTGAAATCGATCCGGGGTTGGTGCTGCCGGGTTTTCACGATTCGGTGGCCCGGCTGCTGCAGAAATTGCGCGCCGCCGAAGGCGCCCAGGATATCCGCGAATACCGCATGACGCCGCCGAGCGCCGCCACCTTGCCCGATCGCTTGCGCTATGTGGCCGTCGAAGGGGTGCTGGGAGCGGGCAAAACTTCCTTGGTCAAAATGCTGTGCGAACGTACGGCCGCCTTGCCGCTGTTCGAAGAATTCGAGAGCAACCCCTTTCTAGCCGATTTCTACCGCGACCGCCACCGTTTCGCCTTTCAAACCCAGGTCTTTTTTCTCCTGTCGCGCTTTCGCCAAATCCAGGAGCATTTCCAGCAACTCGACCTGTTCCGGCCGCAAGTGGTCAGCGATTACATGTTCGCCAAGGACAAAATCTTCGCCACGCTCAACCTCGATGAAAACGAGATCGCCCTGTACCAGCGGCTATCCGGCGTGTTGGAAGCCCAATTGCCGCGACCCGACTACGTGATTTACCTGCAAGCTGACACCAAAACGCTGCTGCAACGCATTCGCCAGCGCGATCGCGATTACGAGCGCGACATGCCCGAGGCCTACGTCGAAGCCCTGAACCGGGCCTACAACACCTATTTCCACTACTACGGCGATTCGCCGCTGCTCATCGTAAACACCAACCATATCGACTTTGTGCGCGCACCCGACGATTTGAACCTGCTGGTCGATCAAATTCTCAAAGCGCCCGACGGCGTCACTTATTTCTCTCCGGCCGCGCAACATTAAAGCAAAGTCCCCGCCGATTTCCGTGATTTTGGGGCAACTTCGCCGGGGCTGTCCTTTCCACCCGGGACCGGCTATATTCCTCATTTCTCGTTACAACAAATAAATTACCCCAGCCAAGGATTGCTTATGTACGTCATCATCGGAGCCACAGGACATACCGGCGGCCGCATCGCGGAGCTTCTGCTCAAAGCCGGCAAAAAGGTGCGGGTCATCGGACGCGACACCACCCGTCTCAAACCCCTGGTCGATCGCGGCGCCGAAGCCGCCGTCGGCAATGCGGAAGACGCGGCTTTTCTGGCCAAAAGCTTTGCAGGCGCCACCGCGGCCTACATTTTGATTCCGCCTTTCCTGCAGGCGCCCGATTTGGCCGCTTATCAAAGTCGGGTGGGCGAAGCTCAAACCAAGGCCCTGCGCGAAGCGCGCGTGCCCTATGTCGTACATCTTTCCAGCATGGGCGCGCATACGCCGGTGGGCACCGGACCCGTGGCCGGCCTCTTCCACCAGGAGCGCCGCCTGAACCGGCTTCCCGACCAGCACGTATTGCATTTGCGTCCCACCTATTTCCTGGAAAACCTGCTGGGCAACATTCCCATGATCAAGGGCATGGGCATCAACGGCGGCGCGATCAAAGCCGATGGGGTGATGAATTACATCGCCACCCGCGACATCGGCGATTACGCGGCCCGGCGGCTGCTGGCGCTTGACTTCACCGGCAAAGACGTGCAGGAACTACTGGGTGCCCGGGACATGACGCCGCAGGAATTGACGTCCATCCTGGGCGCAGCCATCGGCAAGCCCGACCTGAAATGGGTGCAATTCCCTTATGATGACGCCTACAAGGCCATGGTCGGTGCAGGCATCGGAGCCAGCATGGCGCAAAGCTTTGTGGAATTGAGCCGCTTTCTCAATGACGGCGGTTACAAAGTCGTGGTACGCGACAAGGAGAACACCACGCCCACCACCCCCGACCAATTCGCCCGCGAGGTGTTTGCGCCCGCCTATCAAGCCGCCGGGTAGCTTAAATTTCCGACGATGCGAATCGTCACCTCCACGGAGGAATTGCGGCGCTGGCGCGCCGGAATTCCGACCGGACAATCCGTGGGTTTCGTTCCCACCATGGGGGCCCTGCACGCCGGGCATGTGAAACTGATTGAGACCTGCCGCCGCGACAACGCCGTGGCCGTGGTGTCTATTTTTGTCAACCCTTTGCAATTCGGCGCAGGGGAAGACCTGGGGCGCTATCCGCGCCCGTTCGAGCGCGACCGGGAATTGTGCGCGCGGGCCGGGGTAGACGTACTCTTCGCCCCCGAAGCCGCCGCATTTTATGCCCCGGATCACGCCACCTTTTGCGAAGTCGAAGGCTTGGACCGGCATTTGTGCGGGGCTTCACGCCCCGGACATTTCCGCGGCGTGTGCACTGTGGTGCTCAAGCTGTTACACCTGGTGCAACCGAACATGGCCTATTTCGGCCGCAAAGACATACAGCAGGCGTTAATCCTGAAAAAAATGACGGCCGATCTCTCGGTGGCCGTCGTCATGGTTCTGGTCGAAACCGTGCGTGAGGCGTCGGGGTTGGCCCTTTCGTCGCGCAATGCCTATCTCGGCGAAGACGAGAGAAAGCGGGCCGCCTCGATTTATCAAGGACTTATAAGCGCGCGCGACGCCTTTCACAACGGCGAATGCGATGCCGCCCGGCTCATCGCCAGGGTGCGCCAAACCATCGAGGCCTCGCAACCCACGCGTATCGACTATATCGAATTAGTCTCGCCGTCCAATTTGGAACCGCTCGCACAGGCCGAAAATTCGGACATTTTGGCCGCAGCGGTTTATTACGGCACAACCCGCCTGATCGACAATCTGGTTCTTTCTTAAAAACAACGCGAAAATACCCTTTACACTTTTTCGACTTCGAAACATTGAGATCTTTTTGACCACGTGGTTATGGAAACACCCGTTTCCAACCCATCAAATCGTCATCAAATGGCCAACGGTGATTTCGCTGATCCGAATTTTTCATCTGACTGTATATTTCTACCTAGAAATGAACCCATTTAGCCTAATCGGTAACGGCATGAGCGAGACATGAGCGGATATTTTCGACCACAGGATTTTTCCTGATTTTCGGGGATAAAATAAAGTTATCGACATACATCACCCCTTCGCGAGAAATTTGGCAGGTTGCCTGTCCCGGGCGCAAACATAAAGGATAAACAATGACAATCAAAAAATTCTTGGGCCTCGCGTTGCCCTTTGCTTTGTTGCTGGGAGCCGTAGACTCGGGATGGGCGCAAACGCCGCCGGCGACCTTGGTGCTTCCGGCCAAAGTTCGCGATATGCATGAATATGTTCAATATCCCAGTGCCACTGTTTACACGAATTACAGCAACGCGAATCCCGATTTCGAAAACCCGGCTCTTGGTGTCTGCAACGATGTGGGTTATGTCGGGACGACCATCGATACCACCGGAAAATCCGATCCCACCTTTGCTCTCGATAATCGAAACCCCGTCAAGACTGCCAAGCTGAGCAGCTCTTCCGGTCAGCCTTGCTATACCAGTGTGGCCAATTTTCGCTCCTGGTTCAACGACAGCACATCGACGGATTATAACCGCCCTTTCATCGACAGCTTGACCTTTACCTATAATGCGGGTGTATATCAATTCAACAGCCAAACAAATAATTTTTGGCCATTGGATCCCAGCGCTTTCAACGCCAATAACGGCCTGGGTTATCAGACCTACCCCATTCCCGGCGATAATGCAAACACTTACGGCATCTATCAGAATCCTCCTAAAACTATAATTGCAATTGCAGCACCACGCACAATTACGGCTTCACCACCGAATTCCACCGCTTTTTCACCTATGTGGCGGGCAGCGGCCAAAACTTCAGCTTCAGCGGCGACGACGATGTCTGGGTTTTTATCAACGGCCAACTGGTAATCGATCTAGGCGGTATTCATCCCACGGAAACCAAGTCGATTAATCTGGACAACCTGGCGGCGACCATCGGCTTGGCCAACAATAAGAGCTATATCCTCGATTTCTTCCTGGCCGAACGGTATATGGTTTCGTCGGATGCCCAAATCACCACCAGCATTCAACTGCTGCCGCATCCCAAGGCAGCCACGCCTACGGCCACGCCGCCGGGTGAAGTGTTCACCACGCCAACCCTGAACGTCGGCCTCAGCGACGTGACGCCCGGAGCGAAGATTTATTACACCCTCAACGGCACCACGCCCGACAGCACCAGTACCTTGTACACGGGTACACCCATCAGCCTTTCGACCACCACCACCATCGAAGCCATCGCCTATGCCACCGGCTATCAGACCAGCGACGTGATGACCGAGGTGTATACCAAGCAATTCACCGGCTTGTCGACGCTGCAAATTCTGGATCAAAACGGCAACCCCATCACGGTCGGGTATTTGTCGCAGAACAATCCGCAGTACAAGATCAAACTGACGACCCAAGCCGGATTGACCACGGCCACGGCCGTCGCCAAAACCGCGACCGTGCCCACCGACAGCGAGAACGCGGTGATGGTAAATCCCGCCAATGCCGGCGGCAGTCTCATTTTCACGGATTCGCTGGGGTTGCTGCTGAACTCGCCCACGCGCGCCACCGTGAACGGTCGCACCGATGCGGCCTGGTGGGACAGCCTGGTGGTCACCTGGCATGATCCGCAGAACTCCAATGACAATCCCACAGCCGGCATCCTGATCCGTCCTGCGCCGCAACAGGCCACGGCCCATTTCAGCACCACCAGCGGCGGCGCGGCCATCACCCAATTCACCGGCACCGAAACCACGATTTACTTCGTGGAAACCGATGAAGTGCTGCCCCCGGGCGTCACGCCCCAAGCCAGAATCGTCACCACTCCGCCAGGGCCGTCACACACCGCCGACACCTTGGTCGTCAACCTCACCTGCGCAAACGGCACCTGCACCGGCGCCATTCCGACCGATATCGGCCAACCCTCCAACACGACCGATACCACGTTGCAGGTTTGGGTGGGCGATCAAATCACCGGCACCTATGTCGATCCCAAAGACGGCGACCAGGCTGTGGCCCAGGCCGGTTTCGGCATTGCCGCCGAAGTGCCCGGCATTCTGGTGTTCACCGACAGCACCGGCGCGGCCTGGACAGGCGGCAATTACAGCCCGGCCAACGGCAAGCTGTATTTGACCTATACCGACGATCGCGCCGGGGCGATAGCCGGTGACTCCAAGGTCGTGACGCTCACCATCGTCAACAACGGCGGCAAATCGCTTCCCGATACCGAAACCGTGAACGTCACGCTGTCGGTGGCCGCCAGCACCGCCACCACCGGCGTATGGACGGGTTCGATTCCCCTCAAAGACGTGCCGCCCATCACGCCGCGTGACAACACGGCCGAAACTTACGTGATCGGCGTGGTGACGGCCAAGGTCGCCACCCATGCCAGCACCGGCGCGGCCGACGGCAATGTGGCCACCGCCACGATCTCGGTGGCTTATCCCGACGTCCCCGGAGGGATCACGGTCACCGACACCGCCGGCGACTCGACCATCACACGTTCGACCACGGGCATCGTGGTCACCGTGACCACCCAAAGCCTGTCTTCCGGCGCCGACACCATTTACGTCAACCTCGGTTGCACCAGCAGCGGCGACGTCTTGAACAACGTCATGCTCGTCGAGGTTTCGCCGGGCGTGTACCGCAGCCAGGTGATTCCCAAAGGCGAAGGCCCCGCCAACCCTGCGAACGATACACTGACCTGCAATTCCAGCGACGTCATTCACGTCACCTATGAGAACCCCGTGTATCCCAACGACGTCAAAACCAAAGACGTCCTGATTCAAGACCCCACACCCACCGTGCTGAGCTACGCCAATATCGCGGGTACGACCGTCACTCAAATCAGCGACGTGACCGATTCGAGCTTTGTCGTGGTGGTGACGGGATCGAATCCCAACATCAACGTCATCGACACGGTCGACGTCACCTTGGTGGTGCGCGAAAGCGGAACCGTGGTCGATCAGGAAACGGTGCGGGCCGTGGAAACCGGGCCCAATACCAGCACGTTCAAAGTCACGGTTCCCTTCCGCTTCATGACCTCGGGCAATCCCACCAACAATGACGGCGTGGTCGAAGGCCGGGTCAACACCGTCGGCATCACCAGCATGCTTGTTTCGGGAACCGTGACCACCTGGAACGGCCGTACCGCCAATGCCGACCTGACCGTGATTTCCGGGCATGTGGCCTCGGCGAATGCCTATATCAAAGACGTCAACGGAGACGGCGCTGCTGATGAAGTGGTGATCGTTTTCACCTCCACCCTGACCGAAACCCCCGCCAGCGTCTCCACGGTCTGGAACTCTTCCAGTTCCACGCCCAAGGTGGCCACAGGCAGCAGCATCCGTATTTCGCAAGACACCATGTATATCGATTACAGCCAGAACCAATGGTCCGATAGCCTGACCAGCATCGGCACCGGAATTCCGACCGTGACCTTGCCCAACGACAAGGTGTACGGCGGGCAAAGCGTGCCGTTGGCCGATTCGCTGGGACCGGTGATTCTCAGCGCCGTCAAGAGCGTGCCCAGCATCACCGGCACCCAGGTCAGCATCGTCGACACCTTGGTGCTCACCTTGTCCGAACCCATCACGACGGGCTCGACTTTGGGCAGCGCCATCAAGGTTTCGACATGTGCGACCTGTTACAACACGGCGCAAACATTGACCACCTACGGAACACCGACGCTCTCGTCGGATGGGAAAACCCTGACGGTGCTGATTGATAACACTCAGGTGGCCGTGAACACCGGCAGTTATATCTTCCTCAACGGCGATCCGGGTCAGGTGACCGATCTGTCGGGCAATTCCCCGGCGCCCACGGGCAAGGTTTTGACCGGTGCGAATCGCCAGGTGGTGATCAAGGATTTGCAGGGATATCCGCCGGTGGCCGGCCTGGATCCCACGACGAATCCCCAGCAATTCGATGTGGGCAATGCCGGAACCTATAATCCGGGCGGCGCAGGAACGCCCGGCATCGTCAATTGGATTCCCCCGGCCGACTGGCCGGCCGACAACAATGTCAGCACCTACAACGGTAGTTCCCGCGAAAACATCAATCCCGCGAATCCTCCCAGCGGCCTGACCACCGATCAATTCGGCGTGGTGCCCATGCCCGCGAACATCAGCACGGTGCAAATCATCGCGGTGGGCAAATACATCGCCCATGTGAGTATTTACAGTTCGCTGGGCGAGTTCATGGAATCTTTCACCCAGGACTTCGGCTACCAAGGGGAATTGAAAAATTCTGCCCGCACCGCACCGGGCGGATGGTACAGCTATTTGGTCTGGGATGAAAAAGACGCGCATGGCCAGTTGGCCGGCCAAGGGGTGTACATCTGGAAGGTCGTATTCTACTTCCCCGACACCAAGGGGCAAGAGGTGTATTACACGCGCACCGGGCTGGTACGCGGCAAAGGTTTGACCGCGAACAGCCCCTGACCCGGGCCGGCTCTCAACGCAAAAGCCCCGGAATCCCGGGGCTTTTTTTATAACCGGATTTTAATTCTTGCCGGAGGTGGCGGCTTCCAGCCATTCGGTGTGGTAAATTCCGGGCTTATCGTTGCGTTCGTAGGTATGGGCGCCGAAATAATCGCGCTGGGCCTGCAAGAGGTTGGCGGGAAGCTCGGGGCTGCGGTAACCGTCGTAATACGCCAGGGCGGAGGCGAAGGACGGCGCGGGAATGCCCGACAAAAAGGCTTCGGAAACGGCCCAGCGCCAGTTCGTTTCTCCGTTTTGCACCACCTCGCGGAAATACGGCGCGAGAATCAGGTTTTTCAATCCCGGTTCGGCGTCAAAGGCCTTTTTGATCTCTTCGAGAAATTGGGCGCGAATGATGCAGCCGCCGCGCCACAAATAAGCGATGGATCCGAAATTGAGATCCCAATGGTGTTCCTGCGCCGCGGCGCGCAAGAGTTGGAATCCCTGCGCATAGGACATGATTTTGGAGGCGAACAGGGCATCGTGCAGGGCTTGTAAAAATTTGTTTTTGTCGCGCGGCGGCCGCACCGTGGGCGCCGACAGCACGGCGCCGGCGGCCACGCGCTCGACTTTCAAGGCCGAGAGGCTGCGCGCCACCACCGCCTCCATCATGGTGGGAATGGGCACGCCCAGGTCGAGGGCGTTCTGCGACGTCCATTTGCCGGTGCCCTTTTGCCCGGCCTTGTCGAGGATGACGTCCACCTTCCATTTTCCCGTCTCGGTATCCCGCTTGCGCAAAATGTCGCGCGTGATTTCGATGAGATACGAGTTGAGCGGTCCCTCGTTCCAGCGGGCGAAAACATCGGCCATTTCCGGCGGCGACATGCCCAGCAACCGCTTCATCATGGCATAGGCTTCGCAGATGAGCTGCATGTCGCCGTACTCGATGCCGTTATGCACCATTTTCACATAATGTCCGGCGCCGTCGGAGCCCACCCAGTCGCAGCAGGGGATGTCATGGTTCGAACCCACCTTGGCGGCGATGGCCTGGAAAATTGGTTTCACCTCGGGCCACGCCGAGGCCGATCCGCCGGGCATGATGGAGGGCCCTTTGAGCGCCCCTTCTTCGCCGCCGGAAACTCCCACGCCCAGAAAGCGGAACCCTTTGTCTTCCAATTCGCGCGTGCGGCGGATGGTGTCGGGAAAGAAGCTGTTGCCCCCGTCGATGATGATGTCGCCGGGTTCGAGATGCGGCAGCAATTGGGCGATCAGGTCATCGACCGCCGGCCCCGCCTTGACCATGCACATGATTTTGCGCGGCGTGCGCAGGGCGGCGACGAGGTCGGTGATGGAATGCGTGCCCACCAGGTTTTTGCCTTGGCCGCGGCCTTGCAGCAGAGCATCCACCTTGGAGGTGGTGCGATTGTAAACCGCCACCGTGTAGCCGCGGCTTTCCATGTTCAGGACGAGGTTTTCGCCCATCACCGCCAAACCGATTAATCCGATGTCCGCTGATTCCGCCATGCTGATTCCTTGCGTCCTAAGGTTGTAAAGCAAAACTAACTAATCAGCCGACCCCGGTCCCGCCCCGTGCCGGAGGCACCTCCGTGACAAAGCGTTACGACGCGAACGGACCGATACGGGATCGCGCGCGAACGACTTTGTAAACTGTTTGCAACGCGAAAGGATTGGATGATGCGCTTCACCTGCGGAAAAAGAAGACGATTTACCCTGTGGCTGCTGATTTTGGCGGCGTCCGCGGCCACGGCGAACGCCAAGAACGACGGAGACGCGAGCAAGCGGCCCAAACCCGGCAGCATCGCGCTGGGCATGGGGCCGGGGGCGCAAACCGACCCACAGAAAGTCGATGCGCTCAATCAGTTGTTCGGCAAGGTCGTGCAAGCGGTCATTCCCAGCGTGGTGTCGGTCACCACCGAAAAGAAGTGGAGCCAGGAGCCTCCGCAAGCATTGAACAATCCGCTGTTCGAATTCTTCGGCATGCCGCAACCCAATCCACCTCAGGACAAATCGCCCAAGCGCAACATTCCCCTGGGTGGCGGATCGGGATTCATCGTGTCCAAAGAAGGGTATATCTTCACCAACGCGCATGTGGTCGAAGGGGCCGACATCATCAATGTGGCGCTTTCCAACAACCAAACCTATACGGCCAAGGTGGTGGGCGTCGATAAAAAATCCGATGTGGCCGTCATCAAAATCGACGCGCCCCCCGGCGAACTCAACCCCGTCAAGTTCGGCGACTCGCATGCGCTGCAAATCGGAGAATGGGTGTTGGCTGTCGGCAATCCCTTCGCGCTGCAGAACACGGTCACGGCCGGCATCGTGTCGGCCAAGGGCCGCCGCGATCAATTCACCGAGGGCGATTCGTATCAAGACTTCATCCAAACCGACGCCGCGGTGAATCCCGGCAATTCGGGCGGCCCGCTGGTAAATCTGCACGGCGAAGTAGTGGGCATCAATTCCAGCATCTATACCCGCACCGGCGGTTATATGGGCGTGAGTTTCGCCATTCCCATCAACATGGCGGTCGAGGTGGCCAAGGAATTGATTTACGCCGGCCATGTCACCCGCGGCTATCTGGGCGTGGGCATCGACAATGTCGACGACGATTTGGCCGGTGCGCTGGGGCTGCCCGGCACCCAGGGCTGCGTGGTGCGCGAAGTCATGCCGGAATCGCCGGCGGCGCATGCCGGTCTCAAGAACGGCGACATCATCCTCAAGGTCGACACCATCACGGTGCTCGACGCCGCGTATCTGCGCAATCTCGTGGCCGAGCTGCACCCGGGCGACTCGCATGGCTTCGAACTCTGGCGCGACGGCAAAAAACTGGTGGTGAACATCAAGCTCGGCACCAAACCCGGCGAAGAAGCGGACGCAGGCTCGGGCTCCAGCGAAGAGGGCGAAGACGCTTCGGGAAATTTCCGCACCCATAAACTCGGACTGCGCTTCGGGGCCATCGACGCCGACGCGCGCAACCGCTACGACATTCCCAAAACCGTTTCCGGCGCCGTGGTGCTGGAAGTGATGGACGGCTCTTCGGCGGCCGACAACGGCATGCTTGAAGGCATGGTCATCTCGGCCTACAAGCGGCGCGAAGATCCGACCTTTATTCCCGTCCAGAGCCCCCATCAATTGCTGCAAGCCATCGACGCGCTGAAAGACGGCCAGAACATCGCCTTTCAGGTGTATTACAAGGGCAAAACCAATTTGCTGGCGTTGCGGGCGCAGGAATAAAATCAGGGGCGGCCCACTTCCGCCCGCCTTTCGCATCCGCTGCGGCGGATTTGTGGGACACCGCGCGCTTCAAACCATCTTCCGGGTGGGGTGGTAGGTTCGACATCCCTCGACGGGCTCACCCACCGCATTGCCTGCTCGACCACCGTGCCTGAGTATGGTTCCCGAGCCGCCGAGGGATGGTTCCCGTGTAAGTCGAGGGATATCGAAGGGCGCGGTCAGACGGCCCGCGGGGACATGACGGTAGATTTCGGGATTCACGCTCGGTGGCCGTACAATGCGGACCGCCCCATCAAATCTTCAATTTGCCTTCCAGCCCGAACATGATGAACAGTCCCAGGCCACGCGTCACCACCGGCAACAGGTCGCCATTGGGATCGGCGCGCGTCCAGCCGCGCTGGCGCTGGTTCTCCCCGCCCAACCAAGCCAGCCACGTGCCATCGTAGTTATTGAACAAATTGTCGGCCTCGAAGAAAAAGCGCATCGATTCCAGCGGCCGCCAATGGCTTTTGAGATCGAGATTGATGCGCAGATCGAGGCGATGGCGCGTGGCTTCGGGGGTTTCCGGATTCTGCTCGATGGTGCGCATGTTAGTGGAACGATCCTGCGATGCATCCCACAATCCGGTATAGGCGTAGAGCGGCGCGCCGTCGCTGACCGTATAGGTGAAAATAAAACTCAAGAGCGAATCGCTGCGCGGCAGAATGCGGATGTTGGAGGAGAGATCCAGCGAGCGGTTGGATTGCCAAGGCAGGTAGGATCCGTCTTCGAGATGGTAGTCGCCGTTGATGATGGAAGCGTTCGTCCCCATGCCGAAATGATGACTCGGCAGATAAAAGAGGGTGAGGTCGCCGCCGTCGACAAAGGCGAAATCCGAAGTATGGGACTCGGTGTAATTCCAGAATACGTCGGGTTCGGGCAGCTCGGGATCGAGATACCAGCGGCTGTAACCGCTCCAGGCATAGCGGAAGGTGGGCCCGAACATGCCGTCGCCGCCGAATTTGAATTCGGCGCTGGGGGTGGCCTTGGCCACGATGTTGTTGAGGCCGTGGGGAACGATGTCGACCTGCTGGCGTGTGGCGATTTCAGTGTACACCTTATGATCCGAATTGAGCGGATGCGTGAAGCGCAACGAGGCCAGCGGCAGCGGCGACAGGGCGTCCGGCGCCTTGCCCTCGAAGGGGCCGTTGTAACTCCAAGCCGCGCCGAGAGAGGCATCCAAGGTGTTTTTGTGCGTCAAGGTCCAATGCAGGCGGTACATAGCGTCGGCTGTAAACAGATCGCGATCCAGCGCTTGGTTGACGGCATTCTCTGCGGTACCGTAACCGATGTCGACATAGTCGCGCGCTTCCCGAAAGTATTCGAGCTCGACCCCGTAGGTAGTTTGTGCGCCGAACTGCTTGGTATTGGGCGAATACTTGGAGGAGAGGATGCCTTCTTTGTCGTTGCGGCCCAGGCCGCCCAGCGAATAGCCGTTCAGGTTGTCGGTTTGATTCCAGTCTCCGGCGTCGGCCGTGGGCGGCAAAGTGTCGCGGTAAGCATCATTGTAATTGCGGTTCAGCCAGGAGAAACCCCACTCCCATTCCCCGTTGGGTCCGGGCCGCACCGACTCATAGGCATACAGCCAGGCGCCCTGGAAGCCCTTCACCAAAGGCACCGGCACAACATTTTGCAAGTTATCGCTCAAATCCTGATCGACTTCGTAATCGTCTTCGAGCACGATCAGGCTGTGGCGACTAAAGGCGCCGGTCAACGAGTCGCGCCTGAAGGTGCTCAGGAACAAATCGCCGCTGGTCAATTGAAAGGGGTCGGACAGGCAATTCTGCAGGGTATCGTTGCAGGCCTGCCCGCTTTTGTTGAGGCGCGCATCCTTGGGCGTGGTGAAGAATTGGCTGCCCAAGGTTCCCAGCGAATTGGGATCGAGGTAGCGGCCGCTGAAGATGAAGGTGCGCCCGCCCCAATACCCCGTGACCGTGGCTTCGCGATTGGTGCTCCCCAGCACCAGATTGCCGTGGATGGCTTCGGGGTCGCCGTCTTGGAGTTCGTATACCAAGGCCGAGGCGTTGCCCTGGTCCAGAGGTCCGCGGGCCAGATTGTCGGCGACGGTAATCGACTTGAGCACGCGCGGGTTGATCACACTCTCGTTCCCGGGAAAGCCGAAGTCAAGATGACGCAGGCTGGGAATACGGCTTTCCCCGAGATAATGCGTGACATCCTGAGTGCGCGATCCGTAGACGGAAATGTCGTTGGTCCATTCGTTCATGCCCGCGACGCCGTGCAATTGCCGCAAGTCGTCGTTGAGGTCCATGCGCATGCCCTGCAGCAGTTCCAGTTCGTCGATGGTGTGGGCCTGCGAGGGGTCATAGGGTTTGACCGTGCCATAGGCCGTGACTTCGCTCAACTCCTGCACCGACGATTCCATGGTGATGTGCGCGTCGATCAAGTCGGGCAGGGTAGAAAGGTCGACGTCGCGGTCTTTGTAACCGGGATGGCTGAAAATAACGTGGGCGCGGCGGTTGTTCACGGTGAGTTCGAAGCGCCCGGTGCTCTGCGTCGTGCCCAGCAGCTTTCCGTCGGGCGTGCGCGCCTCGGCGCCGCCGATGGGCTCGCCCCGGTCGGCGTCGACCAGTTGTCCCACGAAGTCATAGGTTTGGGCGCGCCCGAGCTGGGGCAGAATCAGCAAGGCGAGAAAAGAGAAGGGGCGCAACCAATGCGCCGCGCGGGCGGAGAAATTCTTCATGGCGGATGATCGGCAACAAACTAGAAAGTCGCCCCCGCAAAAGCCCCGGCCGGGGTTCTAGATTTGCTGACCCGAGGAGGCTACCCGCATGCTGGATGCCAAACTGTACCGCGAAGATCCCGATCGCGTGCGCGAAGGCCTACGCCGCCGGGGCGCGGCGTTCGACTTCGACGCCTTGCTGCATCTCGACCAGGAAAAACGCGCACTGGGGGCCGATCTCGACCGCCTGAAAGCCGAACGCAACACGGCCACCGCCTCTATCGCTGAAATGAAAAAGCTGGGCCGCGATGCCTCCGAAGCCATCGAAAAAACCCGCGGACTCGGCGACCGCATCGCGGCGGCCCAAGAGCGATTCCATGCGACCGAGGAACGTTGGCGCGCCCTGGCCCTGCTCTGCCCCAACCTGCCGCATACCTCGGTGCCCGAGGGCCGAAGCCCCGCCGACAACCGGGTGGTGAAAACCTGGGGCCGGCCGCTGGACGCCTCGCTGCCCATTCCCCATCATCTCGAAATCGGCGAGCAGCTCGGGCTTTTCGATTTTGAACGCGGCAGCAAAATTTCGGGGCGGGGATTTCCCATCTACACCGGCATGGGGGCGCGGCTTGAACGCGCCCTGATCAATTTTTTTCTCGACACGCACGTGCAGGCGGGGTTCACGGAAATCGCGCCGCCCTATCTGGTGTCGCGCGCCAGCATGATCGGCACGGGCCAGCTTCCCAAATTCGAAGAGGACATGTACCGCTGCGACGCCGACGACCTCTTTCTCATCCCCACGGCCGAGGTGCCGGTCACCAACATGCACGCCGGCGAGGTGCTCGACGCCGCGTCGCTGCCGCGGCGCTACTGCGCCTACAGCGCGTGCTTTCGCCGCGAAGCGGGGTCGTGGGGCGCCGACACGCGCGGCTTTCTGCGCCTGCACCAGTTCGACAAGGTGGAAATGGTGTGCTTCTCGCATCCGGAGCAATCCTACGAAGCCCTGGAAATGCTGCGCGCGCAGGGTGAAGAATTGCTGCGCCAACTCGAACTCCCCTACCGCGTGCTGGAACTGTGCGCCGGCGACCTCGGCTTCGGCGCGGCCAAATGCTATGACCTGGAGGTGTGGGCGCCGGCCGAAAAAAGATGGCTCGAAGTGTCATCGTGCTCCAACTTCGAAGACTTCCAGGCCCGACGCGCCGACATTCGCGCCAAGATCGACGGCAAGCCCCAGTTCGTGCATACCCTGAACGGTTCGGGTCTGGCCACGCCCCGCGTCCTGGTGGCCTTGCTCGAAAACCACCGCACTCCGCAAGGCAGAGTGCGTGTGCCCGAAGCCCTGCGCCCCTATCTCGGCGGCCGGGAGGAGATCGGCGTCACGCCGTAGCTCCCCGCGTGCCCGACGCCGATTTGCACATTCGCCTGCAAGGACTCCGCGGCCTGTGGCGGCGGGCCCGGCGCACCGCGCGCCGACGCGCCGCCTCGGCGCCCTTGCCCGGCGCCCGCGCCGCCTTGTTCGGCACGGCCCTGGCGCTCTTGGCCGGCTTCACCATCTTAAACCAGGTCTTTCTTTCGCACCTGCGCGAACATGCCGATGCCATCAACGACAAAGAGGCGCGGCTATACGCGGTGGCCATTTCCGAACAGCTCACGCGCGAAGAAATCAATGTCACCTTCAACGAGATCGTGCGCGAATCCGACGTGCCCATGATCATCACCAATCCCGAAGGCACGCCGATCAACTGGAACAACATCCGCAAAGGGTTGCTCGGCCGCGGGCGCGAACTCGGCGACGTGCCTTTTTCGACCCTGTCGTGGGAGGATCAGCAACTGCTGGTGCAATGGCTGCAGCGCATGGACGCCGAAAACCACCCGCTGGAACTCGACGTCGACGGCCAACGCTTCGGGGCCCTGCATTACGGCGATCCGCCCGTGGTGCGGGTGTTGTGGTGGACGCCGCTGGCCGAGTTGGTCATCACCCTGTTGTTCTGTTTCATCGGCTACTTCGGTTTCCACATCATTCGCAGCAACGAGCAAACTTTGCTATGGGTGGGCCTGGCCAAAGAAACCGCGCATCAGTTGGGTACGCCCATTTCCTCTCTGCTGGGGTGGATCGACATTTTACGCATGCGCCTCTCCGAACTGCCCGACAGCGAGAAAACCGTGCGCCTGCTGGGAGAAATGGAAAGCGACATCGCCCGGCTCAACCGCGTGGCCACGCGTTTTTCCAAAATCGGCTCGCTACCCGAATTGAAACCCGAGGATTTGAACGAAATCATCCGCCTGACCATCCATTATTTCCAGTCCCGGTTGCCGCATTTGGGGAAACGCATCCGCATCGAAGAGCGCCTCGAAGACCTTCCCCCGGTTTTCCTAAGCGCCGAATTGATCGGCTGGGTGCTGGAAAACCTGCTGCGCAACGCGGTCGACTCCATTGAAGCGCAAGCGGGATTAATTATTATATCCACCCAGTTCGTGGGCGAAGAAGGTGCGGTGCACCTGGACGTGGAAGACAACGGAAAAGGGATTCCCCGGGAACATTTCAAAACCGTTTTCAGCACCGGATTCACCACCAAAAAACGCGGTTGGGGATTGGGTCTTGCCCTCTGCCGGCGCATTGTGGAAGACTATCACGAAGGCAGGATTTTTGTGGAGAGCAGCGTGAAAGATGAAGGAACGGTCTTTAAGATCGTCCTGCCCGTGCATGCGGAACGGGGCGCGCGTCGATGACCGACACGGCTCCCAAACGCCTGTTGTGGGTCGACGATGAAATCGAATTTCTGCGCGCCCACATTCTCTTTCTCGAAGAGCACGGCTACGCTGTGGAAAAAGCCACCAACGGCGACGACGGTCTGGTGCTGCTGCGCTCGCAACCCTTCGACCTCGTGCTGCTCGACGAACAGATGCCGGGCAAAGACGGGCTCACCACCTTGGAAGAGATCCGCGCCTATGATGCCGGCATTCCCGTGGTCATGGTCACCAAAAGCGAAGAAGAACGGCTGATGGAAGCGGCCTTGGGCCGCAATATCAATGGCTACCTCATCAAGCCCGTCAATCCTTCGCAAATCCTCTCGGTGTGCAAGGGTATTCTGCATTCGCGCGCCATCCGCAACAACCATGTGACCGCGACCTATGTGCGGGAATACGCCGAGCTCAAGGCGAACCTGATGGCCAACCCTTCGCCCGCCAAGTGGGAAAAAATCCACTTTCAGCTCTGCAAATGGGACCTGGAATTGCAACAGATTTCCGACGCCGGGCTCGAGGAAACCCACCGTCAGAATCGTCGGGACATGGGGCGCCGTTTTCTCCACTACGTCGAGGAGAATTACGTCGGCTGGGTGGGCAAAAAGGGCGGCAACGCCAACCTGCACACGCAGACTTTGCGCCGCAAGGTGATCCCATTGCTCAAAAAAGGCGAGCGCTGCGCCCTGGTGGTCATGGCCGGATTCCGGCTCGATCAATGGTTGTTGCTGCAGAATCAATTGGAATCCTGCTTTCGCGTCGAACACAGCCTAGCCTGGGCCCTGCTGCCCACCGAACAGACCATGTGCCGCACGGCCCTGTTCTCGGGGCAATGGCCGCGCGACGTGGCCCGCAACCAGCCGCTGCTGTGGAAGCGAATGCAGCAAGACGAAGACAAGGTGGCCTGCGAACGCGAACTTTTGAAAATTCAACTGCGCATGAACGAGATCGATCTGGAAGATCCTTATGTCGTGCATCTCCAACGGCGCGAAGACAGCGAACAGTTGGCCGCTGAACTCGACCGGCTCGACGACGCCCCTTTGGTGGTGGTGGTGGTTGAATTTCTGGAAATGCTCAATGCCCTGCGCTCAGCCGAAGGGAGCCTGCTGCTCGAAATCGTTCCGGATGAACAAGGCATGCGCGATTTGACCGCCAACTGGTTTCGTTCCTCCAAGTTGCTCGAAGTGCTGAAAACCTTCGGCGAGCGCAAACGCACCGTCGTGCTCACCAGCGATCACGGCGCCGTGCGCGTGGACACGCCGGCCGAAGTCTTTTGCCAGGAGGAGAAATCACCCAACCCGCGGGTAAAAATCGGGTCCGACATTTCCTGCGACGAACGGCACGCATTGTTCGTCGAGGCCCCGGCCCAGTTCGGACTGCCGGGAGAGACAGGGGAAATGCGGTATGCCATCGCCAAAGACAGCGTCTACTTCGTCTACCCCAACAAGTTCCAGTATTTCGTAACCCAGTTCAAAGATCAAATGGTCAGCGGCGGACTTTCCCTCGACGAAATGGTGGTGCCGCTGGCGACGCTTTATCCCAAGTGACCCGCCTCCGGGCGGTCAGCGCGCCGCCGAAGCGCCGAGTCGGAATCTGAACATGGAATGGCAAACCCTCTCGGCTTCGGAATCCGAAACCCTGGAGCGCGCCGCGGAATTGGGCCGGGTCTTGAAACCCGGCGATGCTGTGTCCCTGACGGGTCCGCTGGGTGCGGGCAAAACCTTGTTTTGCCGCGGGCTCGCCCGCGCTTTGGGTTACGCGGGTCCGGTGACCTCGCCCAGCTATGCCTTGGTGCATGAATATGCCGGGGCTATACCGATTTACCATCTCGATTTGTACCGGCTGGCACTCGGCGCCGATTGGGAGGAGATCGGCATCGATCACTATTTCGGCGGTTCCGGAATCTGCCTGGTGGAGTGGCCCGAACGCCTGCCCGCCGGGCGGGCGGTTTTCACCTGGCGCATCGACTTGACGTCGGTCGACGCAACCCGGCGCCACCTCCGCTTGTCCGCGGCGGGACGATTCACGGACCCAGTATTTTCCGGATGGAGTCGAGCCCAGACTGGTCCGCCGGCTCCAGCAACCCCCGAAACGTATCGGCCTTGAGTTCGGCCCGCGCCCCGGCCGTATCCCCCGAAACCAGCTTGGCGCGCACGCGTTCCAAATCGTCTTTTTCGCGGTCTTCCATGGATTCAATCGAGTCTATGCGCGCATAGATGAGGCTGTCGTTCAGGGTAGTGAGATATTGCGCGTTTTCCAATTTGTTGTAGAGCGTGGCGGCCTGGCGGAAATTTCCCGCCTGAAACAGCGCATCGGCCTGGCGGAAGCGCTCGCGGGAGTAACGTTTCTGGTACTGGTAATAGAAGGTGAAGCCGCCCACCAGCACCAACAGGCCGATGCCGATCACCCAATCCCACACCGCGGAAGTTTTCTCGTCCTCTTTTTCCAAAAAACTCATGGGTTTTCTTTCCGCGGCGCCCTCGACCGCGTCTTAAAGTTTAGCTAAAGGGTGTCGCTCCTTCCCGCATTTCAGCCGCAGCTGCGGCCCGATCCGCCCGGCGGAATCTGCGCGTGCCCTCCCCTTTTTCACCTCCGACGCAGGCGAAACGCGCTCGGGGAAGATCCCCTAAATGCGGCCGACCGCCCCGCGTTGCAGCCTCCGATAGAGGAAGGCGCGCCACCCGGCCAACTCGGCGTGGCGCCAACTGCGCCAGGCGCGCGCCAGCAGGGCGCCCCAGGGAATCGCGATCGCCGCCGCGGGGAGAAAGAGCAGAAACCGCAGGGCCGAAAGCCCTCCCCGCACGCGCCCTTGCAAAGGCGGGTGCGACGCGTCGAAATCAAAGCGCAGATCCACGCGCCGCAGCCCGGGAAACGCCCGCGTTACCTGCCACCATCCGGCCCAGCGCCCGAGCGCGGCGGGATCGGCGTTGCGCACCCGGCCTTCGACACGGGCATTCACCAGGCGCAGCCCCAGCCCCGTCAGGCGCACACCGGCCCTCCCCAACGCGCCCCATGCGGCGGTATCGGTGGCGAAGCGGAACAAGGCCCGCTGCAATCGCCGGCGCAAGGACGGCCATTGCGGCAGACGCAAAAATCCAGCCTGGCCGAGTCCGGCCTCCGGCGCGGGCGAAAAAGCTTTTGCGAGGGGATCGGGATCAGGAAATTTCTTGGACCAAACCCACAGGCCGGGAAACCCGATCTCCAACACTGCATTCCAACTGCGGTCGCCGGGCCAGTTCAAAGAGTACCGCAGCCGGAACCATGCGGCCGCCGCCAGAAAAACGATTACAGCCGCGAGGATGGCTGCCATACCGTCGCGTCAGGAAGCTCCGGCGTCGGAAACCGCCTTGACCGTTTTTCCGGCCTTGCCGCCGGCGTCTTCCTTGGCTTTCTGCTCCAACTTGGCGATGAGTCCGTCCATGGTCTTGGTTTTCAAAATGACGCGGAATTGATCGCCGTAATTCCCCGCCGTGCTGAGATCGTCTATCACCAAATCCCAGGCCTTCCATACGCCGTTTTTCTGAAACAATTTGTACACCACCACCGACTCGGCGCCTTTGGAATAGACATGCGCGGTCACCGAGGTGTGCCCATCCTGCACCTCGGGCGGATCGTAATGGGTGGAATCGCTTTCATACGCCGACAGCTTTTTAACCGAGGCGTTTTCGGCCATCTGGCGAAAAGCCTTGACGAATCGGGCTTGCTGGGCGGGCGGCATGGAGTTCCAGAGTTTGGGGCCCAGGGCGCGCCGGCCCAATTCTTCGAAATCGAAAATGCCGTTGATGAGCTCTTTGATGCGGCCCATTTTCTGACCGGCGTCTTTTTCGCGCAGCAATTTCTGCAACTCGGTGTCTTTGGCGCGGATGACGGCCACCGGATTCCCCGCCGCGCCGAAGTTTTGGGTGGAATCGGCGGCTCCGGCCAGCGCGACGCCCATCAAAATCCATCCCCACCAACGCATGCCTTCACTCCTTGTTCGCGGCTTGCGCGCCGCCCGTTTGCAAGCTATGAAAATAGTCTTGCAGGGTCCATCCCACCGCCTGGAACAGGTCGGCGACGGCCACGTTGTAATCGAATACGGCTTGGTAAAAGTCGCGTTTGGAAGTCAGCGATTGCCGGAACGGCGCGATCAGGTCTTTGCTCGACGACGGGTCGAGATCGTACTTCATGGCCGCGCCTTTGAGCCAGCCGTCGGCGGCGCGCAGCGCGTCTTGGGCGTCGGCCATGTCGGCCCGCGCCTTCTGCATTTTGTCATAGGCTTCTTCGACCTTCACCAGAATGCCTTTGGCCGCGTAGACTTCGGTGCGCTGCAATTGGCGCAACTCGAGACGGGCCTTGCGGTAGTTCTGATAGCGCTCCCAAAAGTTGAGTTGGATGCGCAGCCCCAATCCGCCTACCGCCGTGATTTGGTTCAACGGGTCGGTGGCGAAGGGGTTGTTGCTGCTCGACTCGCGGTCCGAAGACCAGGCCTTGGTGTACCTGAAATTACCGAACAGGAAAATGTCGGGCCCGAGTTCGCCTTGCGCCACCTTGAGCAGTTCCTGCCGCGCCCCCAAACCGTTTTGCAGACGCTTGAGATCCGGGTGATCGCGCAGCGCGTAAAACTTGAGGGAGTCGAGCGGCGGAATGGTTTCCGTGCGCGGGGTCAGCACGCTGTCGTCCAGCGGCGGACACGCGCTGTCGGGCCAGGCCAGCAGAAAACGCAGCCCCAGCGCCGTGCGTTGCAACCCCAGCGCCGCTTCGTTCAGGCCTTGATCGAGCGCGAAGCGCCCCGCCTTCAGTTGCAGCAGATCGGTTTGCGTCACGCCTTCGGCGCCCGAATCGAGTTGTCGCGCCAGTTTTTTCTCGGCCTGGTCCAAATCGTGTTGGGCCGAGACCAGCGCGCTGTGCAGGGTCAAGGCCAGGAGGCGCTGGTAATAAAGCGTTTGCGCCTGCTGGGACACGTCGAGGCGTTCTTTCTGAAAATCGGCTTCGGAAACCTTGATTTGATATTCGCCGGCTTTGCGGCCAGCCCGGTAACGGGCCACGTTCAAGGGCTGTGCCACATCGCCTTCGACCCCGAAAAACGGGCCCCATTCGGAAAAGTCATACTCTTTCTGGATTTGGGTCACGGGATCGCCGGTCGAATACACGTGCAGCGACGTGGTATCGTTCACATCGCGCAGGCCGGGAGCCGGCCCCACCCCGGTCGAAACTTCGAACTTGGGCAAAATGGCGCCCATGTCGATGTCGCGCAGCTTTTCCCGCGCCTTATCCACTTCGAGGGCCTTGTCGGCCAGCATGGGGTCACGCGCCAGCGCCAGACTGTCGACCCGCACACAATTCAGCGGCGCCGACACGGGAAGCGGCGCGGCGGCATCCGGCCCCGCACAAATTCCCGTGAAAACCAGAGCTGCGCCCAGTCCGCGACGGGCCAAGGGGGAAAAAAAGGCGGGCCGCATGCGAAAGTGAAAATCTAGTTAAGCCGCATCTTCGGGCCATTTTCGCGGCGGGAAGAAAGCATTTTATCGCTATGGCGGACCCCGCCGTCACTCTACCCGAGACGCTTTCGCCGCGCTTTGTCGCCGCCTCCCTGCGTAGCATGCAAGCTACTCTGGTGCGCGGCGATCTGATCCTCGATTGCGCGCGCTTGCGCCGGCTCGATTCGCTGGGGTTGGCGTTCTTCGCCCATTGGAATGAAGCCGCAGGGATCGCCGGGCGGCAATTGGTGCTGCGGGGGATGCCCGCGCCGTTGCAGCCGCGCCTGGAGGAGATGCCCCGGGCCCAAACCGCGCCGCCCGCCGCGGCTCCCGCGAACCTGCCCGAACGCCTGGGCGGATGGGCCTATGCGACGGGCCGGGAAATCCGCGATATGGCGCTATTGTTTTCCGAATCGCTATACCAGTCGACCTTGGGTCTTTTCCGGCCCAAAACCCTGCTGGCCGGCTCGACCCTGACCCAGATGGTGCGCCTCGGCACCGACGCCCTGCCCATCGTGCTGCTCTTGTCGATGCTGATCGGATTCACCCTGGCCATGCAATCGGGGTTGCAGTTGCAAAAATACGGGGCCACCCTCTTTCTCGCCGACGGCGTGGGCCTGAGTATGGTGATGGAAATAGGTCCGGTGATGACGGCGGTGATTCTCGCCGGCCGATCGGGCAGCGCCATCACCGCCGAAATCGCCACCATGGTGGTGCAGGAAGAACTGGCGGCGCTGCAGTCCATGGGCATCAACCCCATTCATTTCACGGCCCTGCCGCGCTTCTGGGCCCTGAGCGTCACCCAGCCGCTGCTCACCGTCGCCTCATGCCTGGCCGGCATCGCCAGCGGCATGGGGGTGGGTCTGTTCGTGTTCCATCTGTCGGTGCCCGGCTTTCTCACCGAATTGCAGGAGGCCATTCCGCTGATTTACGTCTGGCAGGGGCTGGTGAAATCGCTGACCTTTTCCTGGATCATCGTTTTCGTGGCCACGACCAAGGGCATGAACACGCGCGGAGGAGCCGACGCGGTGGGACGCGCCACCACGGCCTGCGTGGTGAACTGTATTTTTGCGATAATACTGGCCGATGCCGTTTTTTCCTTTCTCTTCTACACGTGAGGCGCAGCGCGGCCGTCAACCGGGTCAGGGGCTATTGCTACACTTCACTCTGGGTTCCCCGCGACCTTCCGCATGATGCCCACCGACCCTCCCCTGCGCGTCCGCCGATTGCGGGCCGGATATGACAGCCACCCGGTGCTGGAAGGCGTGGATTTGGAAGTGCCGGTCGGCGAAATTCGGGTGGTGCTCGGCGGTTCGGGCTGCGGCAAATCCACCTTGCTCAAAAACGTAACCGGTCTGGAACGTCCCTGGGATGGTACGGTTGACCTGTTCGGCCGGCGCCTCGACTGGTCGCGCGGCCGGCCGCCCGACGAACTCTTCGAAAAAATCGGCCTGCTGTTCCAGGGCGCGGCCCTGCTGTCGTCGCTTGATGTGGGCGAGAACGTCGCGCTGCCGCTGCGTATCCGCCATCCCGACCTGCCCCGCGGCCTGCTGCGCGAACTGGTGCGCCTCAAACTGAGCCAGGTGCGGCTGGAAAACGCCGAGGCCCTGCTACCCTCCGAGCTGTCCGGGGGCATGCGCAAGCGCGCCGGCCTGGCGCGGGCCCTGGCCACCGATCCCGAACTGCTGTTCTGCGACGAACCTTCGGCCGGCCTCGATCCCGTGGCCGCGCGCGGACTCGACGATTTGCTGCTGGAACTGCGCGACACCCTCTCCATTACCATGGTGGTGGTGACGCATGAATTGGAATCCATCCGCGCCCTGGCCGATCGCATCACCTTCCTGTCCGACGGACGGGTGCTGTTCGACGGCACCCTGGCCGAGGCCGAAGCCGGCGCCGCCGACGAAGTGCGCGATTTTTTGGCACGTCGGCCCCGCGACCGCCGCGCCGACGCGCCGCCCATGGCCTTTCACCTGGAGAACTGATGGAGGCCACGCGCGCCGAAAAAACCCGCCTGGGGCTGTTCATCCTGGTGATGATCGCGGGATTCGTCGTGTCGGTGATCTTCCTGATCGGGGGAGTTTTCACGGCCAAAACCGTTACTTATTTCACGCGTCTGGAAGAGCCGGTCACCGGGCTGGAACCGGGCACCCCCGTAAAGCAGAACGGCGTCGACATCGGGCAGGTCAGTTCCATCACCACCGACAGCAGCGACATCCAGAAAACCGTGGTGCGTTTCCGGGTCAAAGCCGGAACACCCATGAAAACCGACATGGTCGCCACTTTGGGTAATTACGGTATCACGGGTTTGAAATACCTGGAGATCACCGGCGGCAGCTACGCCTCGACCGACTTGCCCCCGGGTGGCGAGGTGAAATCGCGGCTGTCGCTGCTCGGAGGATTCGCCCTGCGGGCCGACTCCATCGCGGTCAAAATCGACCACCTGCTGGGCAACGCCATCGAGATCACCCAGGCCCAGAACCGGAACCACCTGGACCAGTTGATGGCCTCTTCGGCTTCCCTCTCGGCTTCGCTCGATTCGCTGGCCCGCGACCTGCATAAAATCCGCCCGGGCGAACGCGTCGATCGCCTGCTGAGCAGCGCCGCGGCCACCGTCGACGATCTGCACCGGCAAATCCGCCAGGCCGATTTGCCCGGCACCTTGAAGGAATACCGCACGGCGGCGCAGGACATGCAAACCGTCGCCCAGCATCTCGACGTGACCGTGCGGCGTTCGCAGGAGGATCTGGGCGTGGCCCTTTCCAATCTCAAGGAGGCTTTGAAGAACGTGAACTCCTTCAGCCGTCAAATCAAGGAGAACCCTTCCGTGCTCCTGCGGGGCGAAGACAAACAGGAGCGCCGCGAATGAAAATGCGCGCCGCCGCCGGCTTTCTGGCCCTGCTCCTATTGTCGGGTTGTTTTTTCGGACGCGCGCCCGAAACCCAGTATTACGTGCTTGATTATCTGCCCACCCCGACCGCGGCGCGCCTGCAAAAAGGCCCCTACCCCTTCGTGTTGCGGCTGCGCGACCCCACCATCGCCGAGGCTTATCGCCGCAGCCAGATCGTGTACCGCGTGAACGCCTACGAGATGCAGTTCTACTCTTATCATTTGTGGGCGGTGGACCCGGATCGCATGATCGGCGATTTGCTGCTCAAGCATTTGCGCGCCGCGCAGTTGTTCGAAAACGTGATCCGCAACATCGAATCCTTCAACCCCGATTTCGAATTGACCTGCGACATCCAGGCCATCGAAGAATACGATGGACCGGGATCATGGTATGCCCACCTCGCCATCGAATACCAACTCATCGAGGAAAAAACCGGACAGGTGGTCTGGAAAAATCTCTACGACCTGCGCAAGGCCGTGCCCCAGCGCGAACCGGTGTATGTGGTGCGGGAACTCTCGGCGCTGCTGGAAATCATCAACGACCGCCTGATCACCGATCTCGAACCGGTGCTCGCGGCCGCCCAAAATCAATCCGCCCGCCGGGACGAACCCGCCGCCGCCAAACCCTGATTCCGGTTCATGCGGTGCCTTCTCATTGTGATCTGCACCGTCATCACCGCGTCGGCGGGGTTGCCCGAAGGCTTGCCCGGCGTCGAAGTATCGACTCTTCCCGGCAACACTTCGGCGCCGCCCCAGCCGACGCCGCCCGATTCGTTGCGGGGCAAAAACTGGATCGCACCTTCGGTGGAAGATCAATTGGCGCGCGATCCCACCTTGATCTCTTTGGGCAAGGGCGCGGTCTTCGTGCCCTGCTACAGCGAACCGCAACGCGAACCCGAGGTCGTCGTCTTTCACCACGGGCACCAGGTGGCGGCGGGCCTGACGGGCACGCGCATTCTGCTCGATTCGGGTACGTACGAGTTACGGTTCGGGTCGGGCACGGTCGGGCAGCGCCTGAGCGCCGAAGCCCACGTCGAAGAAGGGCATACCACGGTGATTCCCCCGACCTGGGGCGGATTGCTGGTCGAAACCCTGACCGAATTGGGCGAATACTTCGAAGGCCAATACGACCTCGTGCGCATGGATCACTGGGTCAGCTACGGCCGCGGCTCGGGCTATAACGAAGAGCGGCTGCAAGACATCAAGGTCTGGATTCTGCCTCCCGGCCTGTACCGTTTGTCGAAAACCGGCGAGAGCTACAATTCTTTGACCGATTACATCACCGTGCAGATCAACCCGGGAGAGCTGCATTCGGTGGAACTGATTTTCGACAAAGACGTGGGCGGCGATCTCATCGCGGGCGGCACCAAATCACTCAACCCCCGTCTGCGCGTGGGCCGCAACTGGACCTATGGCTTGCGCGTGGGCGGCAACGCCGAATTCACCCGCAGCGTCGACAACACCAACCAAGAGCAGCAGAACCTGCTGTTCTCTACCGACCTGCGCACACGGGCGCAATTCGACAACGCCCGCTATCTCGGCATCAATGAAATTTTCCTGCAGAACTCCTTTCTCAAAACCCAGGGCGCCCCCATCACCGCGTCGACCGACTACCTGCAAATGCGATCGACCTGGGTGCGCCGGCTCAACACCTGGATCGGGCCTTACGTGCGCGGCCAGGCCACCACCCACCTTTTCCCCACCCATTCCACGCTGGACAGTATCTATATCCTGCGATCCTCGGTCGACAGCGCCGGCGCGACGCATACCGATACGACGCTCGACACCTCCAAGTCATTCCAGGTGGCGCCTTCGTTTTTCCCCCTGCAATTGGCGGAAGGCGCCGGGGTCAACGTGCAGTGGGTCTCGCGCTACGAAATCGAGCTTTCCACCGAGCTGGGTCTGGGCGCGCAGCAACAAATCTCGCACGGCGATTATCTCGCGCCCACGACCAATACCTTTGAAATCTCGCATTCGCTCAACCAGGTGGGCATCGAAGGAATTTTGGACGGCAAGTTCCGGCTGTCGACGCAATTCACTCTGGACTTGCGCGCCGAAATTTTCGCCGAAAACGCGCAATTCCGCAACACGCAATTGCAGGATCTGGAAGCCGACTTCCGGCTCTTTCTGACCCGCAATCTGGAAATCGGCTATGTCTTTCTCCTGAGCGAATCCCAGTATCAGGTGGCCAACCGCTTCCCTTACAGCCACGACCTTTCGGTGCGGCTCAACTTCAATTATTGAAGCGCCGCTGCGAGGGCGGCGGCATAGGCGGCGGCCACGCTCGCCGGGGTATGCGCATAACGGGGGGCCGGCGGCCGCACTCCCGCGCGGATTTCCGCCACGCGTTGGAGCAGTTCTTTCCGATCGCGATATAAAAGCAAGGGAACGCCCGCGGCCTGCAATTCGCGGGTCAAAGGCAAGTCGGCCGCCACGATGGGTTTGCCCAAGGTCGACAAGCGCAACAGGGTACTGCTGCTGCTTTTGAAGCGCGCCGGAAACAAGAAGGCTGCGGGCACGGCCAAGGCTTCGCCCAGCCGGTTTTCCGGCACGAATCCGGTCACGGCCACGCGCGCCTCCAGACCGCGCGTGCGCGCGGCGTCGAGCACCGTGGCGGCGCGCTCCGTGGCGAGCCGCGGGCCCCCCACGATCAAGGCCCCGGCGTCGGAATACGCGGTGAGAACGTCCCAAACAGCACCATAATCATTGGTTGCAGTGAGAAACCCGAACACGCCGAGAATGAAGGCAGGGCGGGCGGCCGGGAAATAATCGCGCGCCGAAAGCGGCGGGGGCGCGGCGGGTGGTACCGGTACGGCGGCCAGGGGAATGGTGGGGCCCAATCGCTGCGGACAGCGCGTCTCCAAGACGCTGCGGGCGTAGGCGTTGAGCGGAAAGACCCGGCGCGCATGGTAACCACGGCGTTGCAGGGCGACCTCGCGCGCAAAGGCGCGATGACTCCAGTGATAGTGCAGGCGTTTGGCCCACAGCCACCCCGCGGGGGCGCGCAAATCGGCCCGGGGAAAAGCGAAGGGATCTTCGGCATAGACTTCATGGGGCACCACGAACAGCGGGGAAGATCGGGCCGCCAGGGATTTCAAATACCGCGGCCCGGGAACCAGGGAACGCTCATAATGCACCAACAGGGCGTCGGCGGCTGTGACACGCGCGTCGTGCAACGCCTCGTTATACGAAAGGAAGCCTCCCGCCCAAGGGCTGAACTCGGGCCGCAGCGCCTGCACGTAATCCGCGATGCCGCAAAGCCGCCCGGGTTCCGGACCCACCAGCCAGACACCAGGGCCGGGTTTGGACATTCGCCCATTATACCGTTGTCGCCGCACAACCAGGCCTCCATCTGAAAGCGCTGAATGGAGACCAGGGTGCGCTTAACATTGCCATTCCAAAAACGGTGAATTGATTAACACTAACTTCCAATAAGCGCGGAAGATTTAATCCCTCGGGCAAAACCGCCCGCAGACCCGGCCGGTGTCCCGCTTCTCAACCCGCAAACGTGGCACTTCGTTTGCTTTTCCCTCTGGTTGTTCACGTTACCCAACCGAACCCGGTCCGCCCGGCCCTTTGGACATTTGCGTAGTGATTTTCGGGCCGTGGCAGTAGTGAACGGGTCTTGCCGATGGGGCGGGGAGGCCGGTTTGATTCTGTCGCTTCCTCCGATTTTGCTGCGCCTGAGTAGGTCCACCGCATGGGTTCGCAGGAGGTATCATGTTTTCCCGCTTTACCACAAACTTGTCCATTGCCCGCGCAGCCGCATGGGCGGCTTCGATTCTCTGCTTGGTATTCGCCGCGCCGGCCGGGGCGAAAGCCGCTTTGGAAAAAGAAGACCTTACCTTCGGGTTCATCAAGCTCACCGATTGCGCCCCCTTGGTCATCGCCAAAGAGAAAGGTTTTTTCCAGGATGAAGGCCTGTATGTGACGCTGCAAGCCCAGGCCAATTGGAAGGTGCTGCTCGACCGCGTCATCGACGGTTCGCTGGACGGGGCGCATATGCTGGCAGGCCAGCCCATCGGCGCCACCATCGGCATCGGCACCAAGGCCGACATCGTCACCGCGCTGACGCTCGACCTCAACGGCAACGCCATCACCGTTTCCAACGCGGTGTGGAAACAGATGAAGCCCCATGTGGCGATGCGCGACGGCAAACCCGTGCACCCCATTTCCGCGGCCGCCCTGAAACCCGTGGTCATGCAATACAAGAACGAAGGCAAGCAATTCAACATGGGCATGGTCTTTCCGGTCTCAACGCACAATTATGAAATCCGCTACTGGCTCGCCGCGGGTGGATTGAATCCCGGACTCTACACCCCCGACGATAACACCGGCATGACGGGCGCCGATGTGTTGCTTTCGGTGACTCCGCCGCCGCAAATGCCCGCCACGCTGGAGGCCGGCACCATTTACGGCTATTGCGTCGGAGAACCCTGGAATCAGCAGGCCGTGTTCAAAGGCATCGGGGTTCCGGTGGTCACCGACTACGAAATCTACCGGAACAAGGCCGAGAAGGTGTTCGGGGTGACCCGGGCCTGGGCCGAGAAATATCCCAACACCCACGTGGCGGTGATCAAGGCGCTCATCCGCGCCTGCCAATGGCTTGATGCCGACAACGGCAAGAACCGCAAAGAGGCGGTGGGTATCCTTTCGCGGCCGGAATACGTGGGCGCCGACTCCGCCGTGATCGCCAACAGCATGACCGGCACCTTCGAATTCGAGAAGGGCGACAAACGGTCTTTTCCCGATTTCAACGTCTTTTTCCGCTACCACGCGACCTATCCGTATTACAGCGACTGCATCTGGTTCCTGACGCAAATGCGCCGCTGGGGCCAGATTCCGAAAAGCCAACCGGATGCCTGGTATCAGGCCGTTGCGAAGAAGGTGTATCTCCCCGACGTGTGGCGCAAAGCGGCCGAAGAATTGGTGGCGGAAAAAAAACTGGACCCGTCTGCCATTCCGGTCACCGACGGCTACAAGCCGCCAACCACCGACTTCATCGACGGGAAGAAATACGACGGACGCCAACCGCTGGAATATCTGGCATCCTTTAAAATCGGTAACCGGGATTGACGCGATGAAACGGAAACTGATTCGCTTTCTGTCCCTGCTGGGAATGACTTGGCTCATTCCCCTGCTGCGCCTGGCGTGGAAGGAAAATCCGCGGCAACAAGTGCGGGAATTGCGCACCACCTTGGCCGTGCCGCTCCTGGCCATCGCCCTCTTCCTGGGGCTGTGGTCGGTGTTGGCCCGGCAAATCCACACCAGCTTGGGAACCTTGCCCGGCCCGCAAAGCGTTCTGGTCGAGTTCAAAGTTTTGCTGCGCGAGCACGCCGAAGAACGCGCCCGAGCTCGGGCTTTTTACCGCGAACAGGAGCAACGCATCGCGGCGCAATTGGCCGCCGATCCCCATGCCGAAGTCAGGCGGCACGCCTACACGGGCGCGCCGACCTTCATCGACCAGATCGAAACCAGCCTCAAAACCGTGTTCGCGGGATTTTTAATCGCTTCCCTGATAGCCATACCCGTGGGACTTTTCTGCGGCATGAGCCGGACCTGCATGAACGCGTTAAATCCGTTGATCCAGATTTTCAAACCGGTATCGCCCTTGGCCTGGCTTCCCATCGTCACCATGGTCGTCAGCGCCGCATACGCCACGCAAAACGGGCTTTTTCCCAAGTGCTTTGTGATTTCGGCCATCACGGTTTCGCTGTGTTCGCTTTGGCCCAGCATCATGAATACGGCCCTGGGCGTGGCTTCGGTGGACAAGGATTATCTCAACGTCGCCCGGGTTTTGAAATTGAGCTGGTCCACCCGGGTGGTGAAAATCCTGCTGCCGGCTTCGTTGCCGCTCATGTTCACCGGCCTGCGCATTTCCCTGGGCGTGGGCTGGATGGTGCTCATCGCCGCGGAAATGCTGGCCCAGAATCCCGGGCTGGGAAAATTCGTGTGGGACGAATTTCAGAACGGCAGCAGCGATTCGCTGGCGCGCATCATGGTCGCGGTGTTCGCCATCGGGTTCATCGGCTTCGCGCTCGACCGCGTCATGGTCGTACTGCAGAAATGGGTCAGCTTTCAACCCGATGTCGCGGTGAATTGAAGATCGGAGAGCCGTGATGTTGTGCCTGAAAAACGTTTCCAAATCCTTCGGCACCGAGCCGGCGCGCGTCGAGGTGCTCCACCGCATCAACCTGACCGTGTCCGAAGGCGAATTTCTGGCGGTGGTGGGTTTTTCGGGCAGCGGCAAGTCGACCCTCATCAATCTGATCGCCGGCTTGCAAACTCCCGACGCGGGCGAAATCCTGCTGCGGGGCGAACCCGTGCGCGGACCGGGCCCGGATCGCGGCGTGGTCTTTCAGAACTATTCCCTGCTGCCGTGGCTGACGGTGGCGGGCAACGTGAAGCTGGCCGTGGATCGCATCTTTCCGCACTGGACCCGGGCGCAACGCGTGGAACGCACGCGCCACTACATCGAGATGGTCCGGCTGGGTCCGGCGGCGCACAAGCGCCCCGGAGAACTTTCCGGCGGCATGCGCCAGCGCGTGGCCGTGGCCCGGGCTTTGGCCGGCGATCCCGAAATTCTGCTGCTCGACGAACCGCTCGGTGCTTTGGACGCCTTGACCCGCGGCTCGCTGCAAACCGAGATCGAAAGCCTGTGGCGCCTGAACCGCAAGACCATCGTGCTCATCACCAATGACGTGGATGAGGCCATTCTCCTGGCCGATCGCATCGTGCCCCTGAACCCGGGCCCCGGCGCCACCTTGGGCCCGGATTTCGAAGTGCCCTTCGAACGGCCGCGCCATCCCCTCACGCTCAACCGCGATCCGGTATTCCGGAAAATCCGCACGCAAATCATCCGGTATCTGTCCGAGGCCGCGGCCCGCAAAAACCTGCGCGAGGAAACCGCGGAGTTTCCCCTGCCCGATCTGAAACCTATGGAAGTTTAACCCTGCGACGGCGGAACCATGTCCAAATATCTGCGGCTCACCGATCTCTCGAAACGCTATCCTTCTTCCCCGGGCACGCCTCCGGTGGTGGAGCATTTCGATCTCGAACTGGAAAAAGGCGAATTCGTGTCGCTCATCGGCCATTCCGGTTGCGGGAAATCCACCGTGCTTTCCATGGCGGCCGGGCTGGCTGAGCCCACCGAGGGCGCCATCGTACTCATGGGTCATGAAGTGGAGGGGCCGGGCCCGGATCGCGGCGTGGTGTTTCAATCGCCCTGCCTGTTTCCGTGGATGACGGCCTTGGAAAACGTAATGCTGGGGGTACGGCGCGTATTTCCCCATGGGACCAAGGAGCAGCGCCGCGACATCGCGCGCTATTACCTGAACCGCGTGGGGTTGTCCAAAGCATTGGACCAGCGCGCGGCCGAATTGTCCCTGGGCATGCGGCAGCGCGTGGGCATCGCGCGCGCCTTCGCCCTGAAGCCCAAATTGCTGTTGCTCGACGAACCCTTCGGCATGCTCGATTCCCTGACGCGCGCCGAGTTGCAGGACGTGCTCATGGAAATCTGGGCGGCGGAGCGCATCACGGCCTTGATGGTGACGCATGATGTCGACGAGGCATTGTATCTCTCGGATCGCGTGGCCATGATGACCAGCGGCCCCCGCGCCCACGTGGGTAAAATCCTGAATATTCCCTGGCCCCGGCCCCGCCGGCGCACCGAAGTGCTGGAGCACGATCGTTACTATGAATTGCGGGGCAATCTCATTAGATTTTTGCAAGACCATGACCCGAAAGCCAAGTCTTTCGGCCCGCCGGCCGAGGTCGCCGTGGGGCAGGTCATTACGGCAGAGCAACCATAGCTACACCTTAGATTCACCATCGACCAACCACCGAACACCATTTCCACCAGCAAGGAACGGATGCCGGCCACGCTTGCCACTGGGTTGCGACCGAAACCGGGGGCAGCCTCCGAGGGATGTTCCGCAGGTGATGAGATCGCAATCGCGGAAGCGGATCGCCGTTTGGAGTCCTACCGGGGGATTTTCCCGGAGGAAACCGTTCCGCTATCGCAAGCCGCCGGGCGGGTTTTGCGCGAACCCATTGCGGCTGACCGGCCCTATCCTCCCCTCGATGTGGTACGCATGGACGGCGTAGCCATCGCCTACCGGGTTTGGGAAAGCGGCGCGCGGGAATTCCCCATCGCGGGTCTGGCGAAAGCGGGCGAAGCCCGCCAAATTTTGGCGCATCCGTCCGGCTGCATCGAAGTGATGACCGGAGCGCCTTGCCCCGAGGGCTGCGACACCGTCATTCCCTATGAAGAAATCCGGCGCTACGAAGGCCGCGCGCTGGCGCACACCGCCCATCCCCGGCCAGGGCAGCACGTCGATGCGGGGGGATCGCAATGCGATTCGGGTCAGGTGCTGGTGGCCGCGCGCGTCCGCCTCACCGCGCCGCGCCTGGCGGTAGCCGCATCGGTGGGCAAATCCGCGCTCCGGGTGACGCGCCTGGCGCGCATCGCCGTCGTGGCCACCGGCGACGAACTGGTCGAGGTGGAAACCGCGCCGTTACCCCATCAGATCCGGCTTTCCAATCCCTTCGGCCTGGGCGCCTTGTTGCGCACGCTGGCCGAAATTCGGGTCGAGACCGCCGGCGATGATCCCGCGCGCTTGTCGGAGTTGTTCGGCCGCTGCCTGGAATCGGCGGATATGCTGTTGGTAACCGGAGGCGTCTCGGCGGGAAAACTCGATTTCGTGCCCGAGGTTTTGGGCCGGTTGGGCGTGAAACCGGTATTCCATCGCCTAGCGCAAAAGCCCGGCAAGCCGCTGTGGTTCGGAGTTTCGCCGGCCGGCCAGCCGGTTTTCGGGTTGCCCGGCAATCCGGTTTCGGCCTTGGTATGCGCACGGCGCTTCGTGGTTCCACTCTTGCAATTCAATTCCGGGCTGAATCCGTTTTCCCCCGTGCCCCAGATCCGCCTGGCCGCCGACATCCGCAGTTGGGAACGCGGGACCTTGTTCGTACCGGTTGCGCTGCGCGCGGAGGAAGCCGGCTGGCTGACCGCCGTCCCCCAACCGACCCAAGGCTCGGGCGATTTCACCCGGCTGGGCGACAGCGACGGTTTTGTGGAAATTCCGGCAGGCCGGGGTGTTGTGCGCGCGGGAGAGGCGGCGCCATATTATGCCTGGGAAATTTGAGAGTGAGGCCGCGCCAGCCGTGACGCCACGGGTCCGCTTGATTGACCCGGCGGGAAGAGTATTGCGCAAGTTACGGGTTTCGCTGACCGACGCCTGTAATTACCGCTGCTTTTATTGCATGCCCAAACATCCGACCTTCACGCCGGCGTCCCAACTGCTGCGGCCCGACGAATACCGGTCCATTTGTTCCGCTTTGGTGGCCCGGGGAATGGAAGAGTTGCGCCTCACGGGCGGGGAGCCCACGGCCCGACCGGAATTCCGCGCCATTGTCGCTGCCTTGACCGAGGTTCTTGCCGCGCGGCGCAGCCTGACCAGCAATGGGCAATTGCTGGCGCGCCATCTGGATTTCCTACGCGACCTGGGGTGGACGAATGTGAACATCAGCCTTGACAGTTTGGATGCCGGAAGTTTCGCGCGCATCACCGGGGGCGGTGATTTTGCAACCGTGATGGCCTGCATCGAACAAGCCGTGGCCAAGGGTTTTCAGGTTAAGATCAATGCCGTGATCTTCAAGGGCGTAAACGACGGCGAGTTGTGCGATTTCGCCCGCTGGTCGGCGCGGACCGGCATCGAAGTGCGCTTTCTGGAATTCATGAAAATCGGCCCGACCTACGGGGAGAACTGGCGGCGCTTTATGTCCGCCGAAGACATGATCGCGAAGCTGGAGACCTTCACCGAACTGCGTCCGGTTCCCGTTCCTCTCGATTCCCCCGCCTTCGTCTTCGAAACCGGCGAAGGCGCGCGCCTGGGATTCATCGCTTCCGAATCGCAACCGTTTTGCGGCCGGTGTTCGCGCCTGCGGCTTTCGGCGACCGGGGTTTTACGCGCGTGTCTGATGAGCGAGCAGGGAATTTCACTCCGCGGCGTGGCTCCGGATGGCATTCCGGATATTTTGCATCAGGTCATGGCCATGAAACCGCAGGGGCGCCTGGATCACGTGGATCAACCCATGCACGCCATCGGAGGGTGAATGAAAACCTTGACCCATCTCGCGAGCGGGGTGCCGGCCATGGTCGACATCGGCGGCAAGGCGCCGTCGCGCCGCACCGCCAAAGCCGAAGCCTGGGTCTGGCTTCCGGAAGAAGTGCGCCAGCATTTCGACGGCACGGACATTCAGGGGCCCAAGGGCGCGGTGTTTCAGACGGCGATTGTGGCCGGCGTGATGGCGGCCAAGCGCACGGCGGATCTGATACCACTGTGCCACTCTCTGCCATTGGACGATTGCCGCATCGCCATCCACCTGAAAGAAGGCGGGGCCCACATCGAATGCGAGGCCAAAACCGAACACCGCACCGGGGTGGAAATGGAAGCTTTGACCGGCGCCAGCGTGGCCGCGTTGACGCTGTACGACATGTGCAAAGCCCTTTCGCACCACATCGAGATCCGGCATGTGCGCCTGTTGGAAAAAACCGGGGGGAAAAATGACTTCCGCCGTGCCCGCTGATCCGCCGCTGTACGGCCTGGTACTGGCCGGAGGTCGCAGCCGCCGCATGGGGGCGGACAAAAGCGGCCTACGTTACCGCGAAGATACGCCGCATGCCGGTTACACCGCCCGCCTGCTGGAGCCGTTGTGCGTGCGCGTTTTTTACTCCTGCCGCGCGGATCAGGCCGGCGACCCCCTGTTCGCCGCCGGTTCTGTCCTCTGCGATGTCTTTCCCGATTGGGGGCCTTTGGGCGGAATTTTATCGGCCCAGCAACGCTTTCCCCACGCCGCTTTCTTGGTGTTGGCTTGCGATTTACCCTTTCTCCGGGATGAGCCCCTGCAGCATTTGCTTGCGCACCGCGACGCCGGCCAAGTGGCCACGGCGTTCCACCACCCCGTGCGCCAGCGCCCCGAACCTTTATGCGCGATTTACGAACCCCGCTTCGCGGCAGCGGCCCTGCCCTGGGCGCGGCAGGGAGTTCTTTGCCCCACGCAATTGCTACTGCGCCTGGAGGCCCGGCTCATTCCCCCTCCCGACGCGCGCTTTCTGGAAAACGCCAACCGACCTGAAGATTATCAGAAGGCCAAAGCGACACTGGCGACGGAGATGTCCGCCCATGCCTGAGCCCGAGACGACGGCCATTTCGGTTACGGTGGAATACTTCGCGGTGCTGCGCGATTGCGCCGGCAAAAACTCGGAATCCTTGGCCCTCGAGTCCGCCTGGCCGGCGGCGGTTTACGATCAGTTACAGGCCCGTTACCGCTTCCCCTTGGACCGAAGCCGCATCCACCTGGCGGTGAACGGCGAATTCGCCGCCTGGGATCAAACGCTGCGGCCGGGCGACACCGTGGTTTTCCTGCCGCCCGTATGCGGAGGCTAGGTTGTTTCAACTGACCCGCGCGCCCTTGGACGCGGCGGCGCTGCGCGCGCGCTTGGCGCATCCGGATTGCGGCGCCTGCGTCGCTTTCGAAGGTTGGGTGCGCAACCGGAATGAAGGGCGCGCGGTTTTACGGCTGGAATACGAAGCTTACCCGGCGCTGGCCGTCAAAGAAGGCGAGCGCATTCTGCAAGAAGCGCTGCGAGATTTTCCGATTAAGGCCGCCCATTGCGTGCACCGCCTGGGCTTGCTGGAAATCGGGGAAACCGCCGTGTGGATCGGAGCCGTGTCCCCCCATCGCCAGGCCGCCTTTGCCGCCTGCGAATGGCTGATCGCCGCGGTGAAACATCGGGTTCCGATCTGGAAGCGCGAACATTATGCCGACGGCGGATGCGAATGGATTCTATGCGCGCATGATGCCGATCACGCCGACCATGCTGCCGCGCACTAGCTTAAGGCTAAGACGCAGCGGGAATTGACGGTGGAATTAGCGCATCCCATTTTGACGTCCGGCGCCGTCCTCGTCATCGCTTTTCTCTACTCGTCCGTCGGCCATGCCGGAGCCTCCGGTTATATCGCCGCACTCACCTTGCTGGGATTTTCCACGGCCTTCATCAAGCCCACGGCCCTGACCCTCAACATTCTGGTGGCGGTCATCGGCACCTGGCAGTTCTGGCGGGCCGGCCATTTTTCTTGGAAGCTGTTCTGGCCGTTCGCCGTGGCCTCCATGCCGTGCGCCTTTGCGGGCGGATATTTGCAACTTCCCTCCGTTTGGTTTCGGCCGCTGGTGGGCGCGGTACTGTGGTTTTCGTCGCTGCGATTTTTTCTCAGCCCAAACGACCCTCCGCACATCAAACCGCCCGGAATCGGCCTGGCCATGGGAACCGGAGGCGGCCTCGGTTTTCTGGCCGGCCTCACCGGCACCGGCGGAGGAATTTTCCTGACGCCGCTGTTGTTGTTATGCCGCTGGGCCCGAACGCGCAATGCGGCCGCCGTCTCGGCATTGTTTATCCTGGTGAATTCCAGCACCGGCCTGTTGGGCTATGTCGGCAGCGGCCGGCGCCTTCCCCACCTCACCTTGACCCTGGCCGTGGCGGCGGCCGCGGGAGGCTTCGCCGGATCCTATTGCGGGAGCCGACGCTTCCCGGTGCGCACCGTGCGAATTTTACTGGCCTCGGTTCTGGTCATCGCCGGTGCCAAATTGATGTTCACACCGTAAAGGTGGTCGGCCGGTCCATCTCCAAAAAAATCCTGGCCCTGTTGTCAGCCTGGGTTAACACGCAGCCGACAATTCCTTTCACTCGACCCGAATTCTACCGGGAATGTGCTGGATAATGAATCTTTAGTGCTTTCTCGTCCTGCAAAATTCAGTACAAATCGGCCTCCGATAGCGCGGTGATTCGCGCCGGTTTACTGGTACGCCTCTTGCGCTCTATCCAAGCAGTTCAAGTCGTTGTTTGAAGCCCTGCTTTAAACGAAACGGCCAACCGCATACCGGTCTGTCCGGGCCTTTGGTCAACCTGGTCAAATTATTACGCCATGGGATGCCGAGGGTTCGGGTATGACGGTTTACATGCGCCTTGGGCCAAGGCCTCATCATCCGGGTTATTCCCGTGATGTGTTTGTTCCCGATACAGCCGGCCTGCATCTGCTTTTCCTCACTTGCGACCGGGCATGGCTGCGGCGCACGGCAGCACTGCGAAACAGTTTCGGGCCTTTATGATTTCCCGTTTGCCCGCAGCGGCGCCGGAAAAGCCCCGGTTGTCGAATTTTGTGGGACGCCACGCCGACCTCCTAGACCAACTCCTGGCCGAGCAGCAAACGTTAACCGCCGTGGAACGCTTCGCTGCTTATCACGAGACACCGATTGCGGACGGCGCACCCCTGCAAGCGCGGTATTACCAGGATCTGCTGCCCCTGCAGCAACCCGCCCCGGGCGAGCAATTCGCGTTCGAGGTGAATCTGGATCGCTGCAGCGGATGCAAGGCCTGCGTAACGGCCTGCCATAACCTGAACGGACTCGATGAAGGCGAAACCTGGCGCCAGGTGGGCGTGTTGCAGGATCCTTCCCAACGACGCACGCAACAAACCGTGACCACGGCCTGCCACCATTGCCTGGAACCGGGTTGCGCCCAGGGCTGTCCCACCCTGGCCTATGAAAAAGAGGCCGTAACTGGCGTGGTACGACACCTCGACGACCAATGTTTCGGATGCCAATATTGCATTCTCAAATGCCCGTACGACGTACCCCAGTATTCCAAGTCCAAAGGCATCGTGCGCAAATGCGACCTGTGCGTCGGCCGCTTGCGCGCCGGCGAAGCCCCGGCCTGCGCGCAAGCCTGCCCCACCCGGGCCATTCGCATCGTGCTCGTCACGGCCCAAACCATTCGCAACGATCCCCGCGCCGGTCTGGATCTGCCCGGCACGCCGGATTCCACCTACACCTTGCCCACCACGCGCTACGTTTCGGCAACCGCCATCCCGGATACCCTCACGCCGGTGGACGTCCATCAAGTAAAAGCGGAGCCGCCGCATTTACCGCTGGTGTTCCTGCTCGTGGCCTCGCAAACCGCCATCGGCTACTGGGCTTTTCTCGCCCTGGCTCTGGTCTTCGGCGTCGGAGCGGCTTCGCCGGATTCACTGGCGCCGCGGCTGGCCCGCCTCGAAACCTTGGGACTGGGGTTGACGCTGCTCACGTTGGCTTTGGGTCCGCTGCATCTGGGACGTCCCTGGCTGGCGTGGAAAGCGTTTTTGAACTGGCGGCGCTCCTGGCTGAGCCGAGAAATCCTCGGCTTTACGATTTGGGCCGGAGCCGCGACGGTTTCCACGGGCCTCCGCTGGGCGGGAGGCGATCTTCGTTGGGCGTCGACGACGGTTTGGCTTACGGCCCTGGCCGGGGCCGCGGCTCTCTACGCCTCGGCCATGGTATACCGCGACACCCCGCGAGTCTTGTGGGCCACGCGCCTCACCTTGGTTCGCTTCACGCTTTCGGCGACGCTTTGCGGCGGCGCGGCGTACGCCCTGGCCGGCGGAAGGCCAAGTGCGGTTTGGATCTGGGGCACGCTTCCGGCGGCTCTGATTGCCAAGTTGTGGTTAGAAACACGGGTATTACGTCACCTGAAAGATACTGACCCAAATCCTCTGCAAAAAGCGGCGCGGCTGCTTACCGGCCCGTTACGGTTGCTGTGGCGCAGCCGGGTGGCGGCGGGGCTGCTCGGCGGCGTGGCGGCTCCGGTTTTCCTGGCCGCGCACCCTGCGCCCTGGGGCGGTTGGCTTGTAATGATCCTGATTCTGGCGGGAGAGCTGATGGAGCGCCGCTTGTTTTTCTCCACCGCCGTTGCGCCCCGCATGCCGGGAGGGCGGTGAGATGCTGGAAAAACTGCGGCGCTTTGATGGCCCTTTGACGCGCGCCCTGGTGCGCGAACCGGGGCGCTTCGGATTGGGGCAATTGCCGCAACAGCTCCAGCCCGACTCCACCACCACCTTGGTATGCGGCTATTGCTCGACGGGCTGCGGCCTCAAGGCGCATTTGCGCCACGGAGCCGCGGTCAATCTCTCGGCCGATACGAATTACCCGGTGAACCTCGGCATGGCCTGCCCCAAGGGTTGGGAAGCGTTGGCGCCGCTGGCGGCCCCGGATCGCGCCACCACGCCTCTGTTGCGGAATGCGCGGGGCATGCAGGAAGCGACGGATTGGGATACGGCACTCAAAACCTTGGTGGCCCGCTTCCGGGGAATCCTGGATCGGCATGGCCCGGAAGCGGTGGCCTTTCTCAGCACGGGCCAATTCCCCACCGAAGAAATGTTTATGCTCGGGCTGTTGTTCAAGTTCGGCATGGGCGCCTGGCACGGCGATGCGAATACGCGCCAGTGCATGGCCACGGCTAATGTGGCGTACAAACAGGCCTTTGGTTTCGACGCGCCGCCCTTCACCTATCAAGACTTCGAACTATCCGACGTCGTCGTTTTCATCGGCGCCAATCCCTGCATCGCGCATCCGATTTTGTGGGAACGGGTGATGATGAATACGCGGCCCCATCAGGTTCTGGTGGTGGACCCGAGGCGCACGGAAACGGCCGCGGCCGCCACGCGCCATTACGCCTTGGCGCCCAAATCCGATTTGACCTTGCTGTACGGCCTTGCGCATGTCCTCATCCGCGAAGGCTGGGTGGACCGGAACTTCATCGCAGATCACGTGGCGGGATATGCCGGCTTCGCCCGCCACGTGCAACCTTTTACGCCGGAGTTCACAGCGGGCGTGACCGGTCTTTCCGCCGCCGACATCGAAGATTTTGCGCGCACGATTCACCAAGGCCGGGCCGTCAGTTTTTGGTGGACCATGGGGGTGAACCAGGGACATGAGGCGGTGCGCACGGCCCAAGCCATCATCAACCTGGCCTTGATCACCGGGAATATCGGCAAACCCGGCACCGGGGCCAATTCCATCACGGGCCAGGTGAACGCCATGGGTTCGCGCCTGTTCAGCAATACGACTTCTTTGGTGGGCGGCCGCGATTTTCTCGACGCCGAAGATCGCCGCGAGGTGGCGCGAATTCTCGGCATCGATGCGGGACGCATCCCGGCGCAAAATTCCTTGGCCTATGATCAAATCGTCGCGGGAGTTTGCGCGGGGCGCATCAAAGGGCTTTGGGTTATCGCCACCAATCCTTCGCATTCGTGGGTGGATCAAACCCAACTTCAGCAGGGGTTGGAAAAGTTGGATTTTCTGGTGGTGCAGGATATGTACCGGAACACCGACACTACGCGTCTGGCCCATCTGGTGCTGCCTGCTGCGGGTTGGGGCGAAAAAGCCGGCACGGTCATCAATTCCGAACGGCGCCTCGGCCTGTTCAAGAAAGTGGCCCGGGCCCCGGGCCGGGCCCTGGCTGATTTTTACATCTTTCGCTTGGTGGCGGAATATTGGGGTTGCGCGGATCTTTTTCATGGAATGGATTCCCCCGAGCAGGCGTTCCAGGTCATGAAACGCCTGTCGGCGGGCCGACCCTGCGATTTTTCGGGAATACGCGACTATCATCACATCGATGAACAAGGCGGCATCCAATGGCCGTACCGTGGTCACGATGCGGACAAGCCGCAGGAGCGGCGCCTGTTCGCCGACGGACGCTTCTTTACCGCCGACGGCAAAGCGCGCTTGTATTACGACCCCGTGCGCCCGCCCGACGAAACTCCTTCGCCGGAATATCCCCTGGTGCTGCTGACGGGCCGGGGCACTTCGGCCCAATGGCATACCAATACGCGCACGGAAAAATCGGCCGTGCTGCGTAAGCTGTACCCGGCGGAATGCTATGTCGAAATGCATCCGGAAGACGCGCGCCGCTTGGGCGTCGCTCCCGAAGATTGGGTGATGGTGCGCACGCGCCGCGGGGCCGTGCGCGCGCGCGCCTTCGCGGCCTCGACCGTGCAGCCCGGCCAGATCTTTCTGCCCATGCACTACGCCGGGGTCAACGCCCTGACGGCGGCATCCTTCGATCCCCATTCCCGCCAGCCTGCCTACAAGCATTGCGCGGCCCGCATCGAAAAAGTGGAGGCGGCGCGATGAGCGCCTATTTCCGCTTCGAATCCGATTTCGTGAATTCCCTGCGCTGCATTCCCATGGCCGTGCGCATGCAATTGGATTTGGCCGGCGTCAAATTGAAACTTTCGGAATGGTCCAAGCTCACCCTTTCGGATCGGCAAGCCTTGGTAGAAACGCCGTGTGCTACGGAAGATGAAATTCGGGAATATCAGAAAAACATTTCGCTATTGGTCGCGACGGTTTGCGGCACGCCGCCCGCTTTGATTCCCATGGCACTCGAAAAAAACTGGGAGAACGAGCGGGAGATTCCGCACCAGGTGGTAGAAAAGGCCGCGCTACACGGCGTCCGCCTGCTTCCGGAAGCCTGGAAATCCCTGAGGCCGTTGCAACGCTTCGCCCTGGAGAAATTGAGCCGACCCGGGCATGAGGGAAACAATTTCCGGCCCGCGCTGATCGAATTCGGATTTCATCCGACTGCCCCGGAAAGCGGCGCGCGGATTGGGTGAGGTTTTTCCCATACAGCGCGATCATCCTTTGATTTGTGAGGATTATCTCGAAAATCGCCGATATCCCAGTTTTCCAAAATGAAGCACGCAGCCAATTTATTCCGGAGTATTTTAAAGTAAAATCGATGGATGAATTATGCTTAGGCCATTCGCGCTTCTTTTGATTCTGGCGGGGTCGATTTTAGGCCAACAGCAACCTCCGATTTCGAGGTTTTCGGATCTGGCAAAGAGTGAATTAGGATTTTCACCGCACATTCCTACCAATCTCAATTCCATTGACATTGACCTGCCCGCAATTGCATTAACAACCGGCGATAGCGTCTTTTTTCGCGCAGGAAATATGGTTGGATTAACTTGTGAAGGGTGTCCACCTTTCATACAAAGCGATACCTTGTTTTCATTTGCCATACCAAAAATTTATCGCGGGCTCCCTTTGCAAAAAATGGTGCAGATTTTTTCTTTCTATCCAAACCCGCGTTCGGAACCGACGTCCATTCATTTTTTAGCGGCCGACAGCAACCGCGTTTTGTATTGGTCTTACCAATGGAGCGACACCTTGGTGAAGGATCCACAACAGCCGTACTCACCGCCCCCACCAACATTCAGCGATAGCATTACTTTGCCCATCGGTCCGCATCAGATCATTTATGGGATCGATGGCTTCACCGCAGATTCCATAGAAATACACTTTGAAATATTCGGCAGCGGGGGGTTGCGCGCCCAAGTCAGCGCATCGTTATCTGGAATGCTGTTGGACTATCGCTATCTCGGCTTTGCCGATTCTTTGGATTTGACGGCTTCCGCTCCGGGTTTTTACGGGACGTTGCATGGACAAATCCTCGACTCGTCTTTGGGCTGGAATCCGATTCACATCGGGAATCAACCTGTTTCGCTGGTGGATTCGACCGGAGCCGTAGGCGATAGCGGGATGTTCGCATTGAAATCGCAGGGAGTATGGAGGCCATTCCCCCAGCCAGCCGATAATTTACGGGACTTCGCGATTGAATTGATGGGCTTTAACGATTGGGGATATTGGGCCTATTGGGGAACACATGCGACATTATGGAACGACCACGACTCGTCTTACGATCATTTCATTAAGGATGACTCCACGGTTTGGGTAAATGTATCGACGTCTCCGCCCCAAACATTTTCTAAAGATTCGATTCTGGTTTTTCATTCCACGCCCGATTCTATCACTTTGAATTTGTTCGACTCCGACTTGAATTACACCCTTCCCAATATTTCCTGGATCAGTAACGGAAACCGGGCTTTTTCCTGGAGCAGTACCTGGAAAAATTTCAGCCCGGGTTGTGTCGGCATTGATACCGTATCCTGCTTTTACTACCGAGGTCCATCGGCACCACTGATTTCGCTGCGATGGGATCAGGATTCCGTATATTTACGATCAAGTTTGCTGCGTGGAACATGGCAAGAACGTGCATATTGGGGTGATTATGATATTCTCAACTATGCTTACTTTTACATAAGCTTTGATTCCACCGCCGATACCACCCTTCATTGGTCCCAAGGCGACACGGTGCGCGTGCAATTCTGGAATGCCGCTTTTTCCCTGGTGCATGCCGAACCCGTCGCGGTTGCACCGGCAACAACATCTTCGCCCTTGCGTGTGCGTTTACTCGCGCGTGAAATCCAATGGCAGCGTCCGGGTGCGACGACCGGAACGACGTGGGAAATCCGGGATTTGCGTGGCCGGCCCGTGCTGCAAGGGACGGATCAGGGAACCGACGGAAACATCCGCTTCGATCGACTTCCTCCAGGCGTTTTCGAATTGATTTTCACAGACGCCGCCACGCACCATTTTCTTTGGCAGGGCCCCATCACCGCGATATGATACGTATCTTACACGTTACGGTGCGGCGTTAAAGTCGGCCCAGTAGGGATTGCTGTGATTGGTGAAATCCCACGGGATCCACACCTGAAAACCCGTGTCGCTCAGGTTGCGAAGATTCAGCACTTTTTCGTACTCGGGCGGATAGACCGTCCACGCTCCGTACTGATGGGTGGAATCCGCCTGCCGATAACTCGGCTGCATGCCGATGAGAAAAGACCCCGCCTGCATCCACTGGGCAAAGGAGGTTTGCAGTTGCGGCTGGCCGTCTTGAAAATCGGTTTCGACGAAGGTGCCGCCCGCATGCGCCTCATAGCGCGTGGTCAGGGGCAAGGCGATTTGCACGGTGTCGGCGTAATACGGAACCGTGTCTAAATACTCGTAGGCCCCGTCGCGCACGGACGGTACCGGCAGGGCGCGCTGGTATTGCACCCACCGGAGCAGGGTGTGCCTTTGCGCATCCTGACTCACTTCCAGCCTTTCAAAACCATCGGCGGTGACCTGACGCAACTGCGACGTGTCGGGCGCCAAGGTATCCCAACTGGTGAATTCGCCGGTGTACTCGGCCCAACTCGATAAGACGGCGCTCCACACCATGCCGCCGCCCTGGGCGCGCCAGTTTCCCTTGATCTCCTGCTCCACGGCGTTGGAATCGACGGAGAAGAAATGGAAGGCACCGCTCGAATCCAGAATGAGATCGCTTTCCAACCCCAAGAGACGCGTGGCCTCGCCATGATCGCCGCGATAATACCCGGGGGTTACGGTTGGGGGACTGTTTTCCTCTCCTCCGAAAATGCAGGCCGAAAGCAGCACCGCGCCCGCCGTCACTAAGAGGCGCACTGCCGACTTTAAACCCGTCCGGCGCATACGATCCCTACGTTTTTTTTCACCACCCGGCCCCCTTTCCAAACTACACCGGAACCCGGCTAAACGCTGCGCGGTTTGGCGAACTTCGGGCGGCCATCCGGCTTTTTCCGCGTCGACGCGCGCCACTCCGCTTCGCCGCCCGGCGAAAAAAGCCTACTTGCGATGCTGCTGCCGCGTGCGTTCCGACAGAACCAAGGTGTCGGGCGGCACCGAGGATGTAACCCAACAGTTACCTCCGATCACGCTGTTGCGGCCGATAACGGTTTTCCCGCCCAGCACCGTGGCGCCGGCATACAGCGTGACGTGGTCTTCAATGTCAGGATGGCGTTTGATGCCTTTGATGGGCTTGCCATTCCGGTCTTTGGGAAAAGACAGCGCGCCCAGCGTCACGCCCTGGTAGATTTTGACGCCTTGGCCGAGTACCGCGGTTTCGCCGATCACCACACCGGTGCCGTGATCGATGAACAAGCCCGGCCCGATGCTCGCGCCCGGATGAATGTCGATACCCGTGCGCGCATGCGCCACTTCGCTCAACATGCGCGGCAGCAAGGGAATTTTCAGCCGGTGCAACTCGTGCGCGATGCGATGCGCAGCGATGGCGGGCACGAAAGGGTAACTCAGCAGCACCTCAACTACCGAGGTCGCAGCGGGATCGCCTTCGTAGGCCGCCTGCAAATCTTCGCCTAGCATGGCGCGGATGTCGGGCAATTGTTGCAGCAAGGCCTCGGCTGCGACTTCGGCCCGGCCGCGGTTGTCGCCACATTCGCTGGCATCGGCGCCCGACCGCCTTGCTTCGAAATCCAGCGCCATGGTCGCGAAATCCGCCAACGTCGCGCGCAAGGTATGCAACGTTTCGCGCAAAAAAACGGCCAACTGTTTCTCCTGTACGGCTTGATCACCGAAAGCTCCGGGAAAAAGCACCGCCAGAAAATCGTCGAGCAGGCGCGCCACGGCCTTGCGGCCCGGCATCCGACAACCTTCCTGGATATTGGCCAAATGGTCCCCGGCAATGGCGGCTTCCAAAGCCGGCGCCAATGTCGGCGGCGAATCCGGCGGGAATTCCGCGGGTTTTCGGGATGAGTTCTTGGCGACCTTGGGGTGAGTCGGGTGCGGGTTTTGGTTCATTTGCAACAAATATAGATTCGGCCTTTTCCGGCCGGATTTCGCGGCCGAATTAGATTGGGGCCATGCGCATCTGGGTCGATGAAAATATTCCGGGGCGCGAGGTTTTTTCGGTCTATGGCGAAGTGCGAACCTTCGCGGGGCGGGCTTTGCGCCATAGTGATCTCTACAATGCCGACGCCCTGCTGGTGCGCTCGGTAACCCGGGTTGATCGCGACTTGCTCGACGGCACCCCGGTAGCCTTCGTGGGCACAGCCACCATCGGTGTGAATCACGTCGATCAGGGCTACTTGCGGGGCGCGGGCATCGGCTTCGCCTCGGCGCCGGGATGCAACGCCCGCTCCGTGGCCGAATACGTGGTCGCGGCCTTGCTGCATTTGCAGGCACAAAGCGGATTGCCACTCGCTGGGCGGACTTTGGGAATCGTGGGATGCGGGCATGTGGGCGGCGAAGTCGCGCGTCTGGCCCCCGCCTTAGGGTTGAAAATACTGCGCTGCGACCCGCCGCGGGCCGAAGCCGGCCATGCAGGCCCGTGGTTGAATCTGGCGGAATTGTCGGCCCGAAGCGACATTATAACCTGGCACGTACCGTTAATCGAAACCGGGAGGCATTCCACGCGCGCCTTGGCCGGATCAGAGTTTTTCCAGGGGTTGAGCCGCCCCATGTGCTTTCTCAACACCTCGCGGGGCGAAGCGGTGGACGAAAGCGCCCTGCTGCGGGCCTGCGATCGCGGCCTGATTTCGCACTTGGTGCTGGACGTGTTCGCGGGTGAACCGGATATCGATTCTTCGCTCGTGCAACGTGCCGATTTGGCCACACCCCATATTGCGGGATATTCGGTTCAGGGCAAGTTGAATGGAACCCGCCAAATCTTGGCGGCGTTTTGCCGCCATTTCCACCTGCAAAAAACCCGGGAGCCGGAATATCCCTCGCCGGCCCGGCCCGAAATCGACTATCAACCCGGAAAAAGCGCCGAATTCAATTTGCTACACTGCGTCACGCATGCCTATGCAATTGCCCGGGATGACGAAAAATTAAAGTCCGCGCTGAAAAACCCCGACAAACCGGCACCATTCGACTCCTTGCGCCGAAATTATCCCGCACGCTTTGAATTCCCGTCCTTCCGTATTCGGAATATTCCCGCGCCGGATTTCCTGTTACGCGAGCGCCTGCAAGGATTGGGCTTTTTTTTGGAATCGTGACACGGTTCGGTAAAATTCTCATCGAGTTGTGGCGAAAACTCTTTGGCGCCAGTATGTTAAGCAATTAAGGACGATGGGACCCGGTAACTTCGATGAAACACCTTCTCACCGCCGAAACTCCCGTGCGCGAATGCCTGCGCCTGCGGCCTTTATCCCTGGAATTGTTCGCGAAGCGCGGCCTCGATTGCTGGAGCCACGTCGATAAACCTCTGCGCTTTTTCTTTCCGGACGAAGCCTCCGGTGCTTTGGCGGCTTTTCTGGAGGAATTCGAAATCATACCCGTGCCCCTGGTCGACAGCCGCTGGCAGGAATTGCCGGTGGCGCATCTGCTCGACTTTCTGACCCAAGAGCACCGCGAATTTCTGCTGAATTCGGTGACGGATATTGCTTACGTCATTGACGTGCAAGGCTTGGTGGACGCAGAAGTCGGTTCCGACGTGCGCCGGTTACAGGCCGAATTCCAGGATTTTGTGGCGGCCCTGCGTTCGGAGCTCGAACAGGAGGAAACGCGCGTGTTCCGGCGCATTCTGCGTTACGACGCCTGCCTGCGCGATGCGCGGGTGCATCCCGAATTCCAACAGGGCTCGCTGCAATTCAGCATTGCCATGCGCGCCCATCGCTTTACGGCCATGCGGCATAAAACCTTTCCGGCCCTGCTGGCTTTGGCTCATCGGGCCGAGCAATCCAATCCGGAAAACTCGGGGCTCACGACCTTGGCGGAACGGCTGCGCGATTTCGACCAACGGCTGGAAACGCATGAGCGCCTGGAAATGGACGCGCTTTTCCCCATGGCCCTGGCCATGGAGCGTACGCTCTATAACCTTACCATCAACGGTTCGCATGCGGCGGACCGCGTCGTACGCGGACCCATGGATTCCGGCATTCTCCGCCTGCGCGGCGCCTAATCAATCGATCGGTGGCCCGCGTTTCGGCGGCGGTGCCCTCACTTCTTATTCGCACCGGCTTGCGAGGCCTTGACGGTTTCGCTAAATTGAATCGCCTCACGGCATTACAGCTCACAGATCTATTCGGAAGAAACAGAAGGGAGTCCGGTTATGGCGAAAGCCACCAAATATGTCTATTCCTTCGGTAAAGGAAAAACCGACGGGCGCGGCAACCAGAAAAATTTATTGGGAGGCAAAGGCGCCAACCTAGCCGAAATGGCCGTCATCGGGTTGCCCGTGCCGCCGGGTTTCACCATCACTTCCGAGGTGTGCACCGCCTATTACCAGGGCAAAGGCAAATATCCCGCGGGCTTGAAAGAACAGGTGGCCGCCGCCCTGGCGGCCGTGGAAAAAAGCATGGGCAAGAGGTTCAACGACAGCCGCAATCCGCTGCTGGTGTCGGTGCGATCCGGTGCCCGGGTGTCCATGCCCGGCATGATGGACACGGTGCTCAACCTGGGATTGAACGACCGCACGGTGCAGGGTTTGATCGAGGCTTCGGGCGATGCGCGCTTTGCCTACGACTCCTACCGCCGCTTCGTGATGATGTATTCCGACGTGGTGCTGGGCGTGCACACCGAGCATTTTGAAAAGGCGCTGGAAGAGGCCAAACGCCAAGCCGGCGTGCAGGAGGACACCGGTCTCAGCGCCGACCAGCTCAAGCAGTTGGTCACCATCTTCAAGCAAATCACGCTGAAAAACACGGGAAAGTCCTTTCCCGAAGATCCCGTAGATCAGCTTTGGGGCGCCATCGGCGCCGTATTCGGATCCTGGATGAGCGATCGCGCCATCGTTTACCGCAAGAACTATAAAATCCCCGAAGAATGGGGCACGGCCGTGAACGTGCAGGCCATGGTGTTCGGCAATGCCGGCGAAGATTGCGCCACGGGCGTGGCCTTCACCCGCAACCCTTCCACGGGCGAAGCCGTGTATTACGGCGAGTTTCTGGTGAACGCGCAGGGTGAAGACGTGGTGGCCGGCATCCGCACGCCGCAGCCCATATCCAATCAGGCCAAAAAAGACGCCGCCGAAAAATCCCTGGAAGAAACCATGCCCGCGGCCTACAAAGAGCTGTGCCGGGTGTTCGAAACCCTCGAACGGCATTACCGCGACATGCAGGACATCGAATTCACCATCGAACACAACAAGCTGTTCATGCTGCAGACACGCACCGGCAAGCGCACGGCCGCAGCCGCGGTCAAAATCGCGGTGGAAATGGTGCAGAAAAAACTGATCTCGAAACCAGAAGCCATTCTGCGCGTCGAAGCCAATTCTTTGAATCAATTGCTGCACCCCTCCTTCGACCCCAAGGCCGAGAAAACCGTCATCGCCACGGGCCTGCCGGCCTCGCCGGGCGCGGCCACGGGTCAGGTGGTGTTCACCGCCAAAGACGCGGTGCGCTGGAGCGAAGAAGGCAAAAAAACCGTGTTGGTCCGCCAGGAAACCTCGCCCGAAGACATCGAAGGCATGATTTCGGCCCAAGGCATTCTCACCGGCCGTGGCGGCATGACTTCGCATGCGGCCGTGGTGGCCCGCGGCATGGGCAAAACCTGCGTGGCCGGCTGTTCGTCGCTGCTCATCGATGCCGAAGCCAAGGTGGTCAAGGCCGGCGGGCTCGTCATCAACGAAGGCGATTGGATTTCCATCAACGGCAGCAGCGGCGAGGTGATGCTGGGCAAGGTCGACACCGTCGAGGCCTCGCTGAGCGGCGAATTCGGAACCTTCATGAAATGGGTCGACGAAGCCAAGGTTCTAGGCGTACGCGCCAATGCCGACATTCCCAAAGACGCCCGCGTGGCCGTAGGCTTCGGCGCCGCCGGCATCGGATTGTGCCGCACCGAACACATGTTCTTCGAAGGCGCGCGGCTCACCTATTTCCGCGAGATGATTCTGGCCGATGACGCCGCCGGCCGCCGCGAGGCTTTGGCCAAGCTGCTGCCGATACAACGCGAAGATTTTGAAGGGCTGTTCAACGCCATGCAGGGCTTTCCGGTCACGGTGCGGCTGCTCGATCCGCCCTTGCACGAATTCCTGCCGCATACCGAGGCCGAGCAGCAGGAAATGGCGAGCGCCATCGGCGTGTCGGTGCAAAAGGTGGCCGACAAGGTCGCCAGTCTGCACGAACTGAATCCCATGCTGGGCCACCGGGGCTGCCGTCTGGGCATCACCTATCCCGAGATTTACGACATGCAGGTGCAGGCCATTCTCGAAGCGGCCATCAACGTGGGCAAGAACGGGAACAAGGTGGTCCCCGAAATCATGATCCCTCTGGTGGGTACGATCAAGGAGTTGACCATCCTGAAGGCGAACGCCAAACGCGTGATCGCCGAAGTGCTGGCCCGGGCCGGCATCAAAAAGATGGAATATCGCATCGGCACCATGATTGAAATTCCGCGAGCGGCGTTGGTCGCCGATCAACTCGGCGCCGAAGCCGATTTCTTTTCCTTCGGCACCAACGATTTGACGCAAATGACCTTCGGGTACAGCCGCGACGACTCCGGCGTCTTTTTGCCGGCCTATGTGGATCAAAAAATCCTGACCGACGATCCCTTTCAGGTGCTCGATCAAACCGGCGTCGGACAATTGGTCGAACTAGGCGTGTCTCTCGGGCGCAGCGCCAATCCCCGGCTCAAAGTCGGCATTTGCGGCGAGCATGGCGGCGAACCCAATTCGGTGAAGTTCTGCCACCGCATCGGTTTGAACTACGTGAGCTGCTCGCCCTACCGCGTTCCCATCGCGCGCCTGGCAGCGGCCCAAGCCGCGGTGGAAGAAAAAATGGCGGCCCAGGCCAAAAGCCAACGATCTCCAAAAGCCAAAACCAAAGCCAAAAAGAAGTAGCCGTTCTTTACGCCCGACTTGAAGAGCAGAAAAGCCTCAGCGCCTTTCTGCTCTTTTTTGTTTGACATTCTTGCACAAAACTCGGATTTGAACGTGAATATCCGGTTTTGTGCATATCTTATCAACAGTATCAACGTGGTAACGACAATTGTTTAACCAAAGCGTGTCCGATGATAACGCACATGGGAAAATCGGGCATGGGTTTTAATCTTGCCAGCGCCTAGTTTAAGTTTGGGTTCGATCTTGGTAGAATCGTAGACCGCAACTATTTTCTTCGCTCGGATTTTGCGGGAGGCTTTCTGTCCTCAAACCTGATCCAAGAACTCGAAGCCGCATACGCTTGCGGAGAGATGGAAACCCTTAAGGAATCCATTCTTCCCTTCATTCGCGCCAACCGGGAGAAAATCCTGCTTTTCATCGGCGATTTTCAGCGGTCGCGCAGTTCCTGCCGCCTGGATCAATTGATCAAATTTTTCATCATCCAGAGCAACCTGCCCTTCAACATGCGCGATTACATGACGCGCCAAAGCCATGCCATCCACTGCGAAGTGGGCAAGCATGAAAACGCCGAGCTGCGCCGGGTCGCAGTCACCGAATGGATTCATCGCAAAGCCGAAGAACACCGTAGCCGCAGCATGATTCAGCAGGTCTTTTGCTTCGAGAAGTGCAAGGAGATGCTGCTCCCCCTGATCGAAGAAGAATTGGGATTGACCATCGGCGCCGGCGTTTGATCGTCGGCTCGATTCGCCCTTCCTTTCCGATCCCCCAGCGCGCGTTTTACCCGCATTCTTCCGGACATCCCGTCTGCCTGAGGTTCTGCGGCGGATTGCGTCGCTCGTTTTCACCGACCCGCGACGCGGCGCACCAATAGGGCGCGGCGATGTTCGCGGAAAAAGGCTCGGATCGGTTCGCCAAGCTCCGGCAGAACGGCTCCATTCTCCGCGGCTAAGAACGACTCGACGTCGGCTTCGGTGACTCCGCCCTGACCCAGATGCGCAAACAGACGGCGGTAAAAGTCTTTGAGAAAGTGCGCCGCTTCGACCCCGAATCCCAGTTTTTGCAAACCGATTTCATTCACGCCAGCCCAGGCCAAGGGTTCGCCCAGTGCTTTGCAAAAGGGCGGCACGTCTTTGTCGACGCGCAACCCCCCGCCGATGAAGACGCCGGGCCCCACGGTGACGAATTGGTGGAGGCCCGTCATGCCCGAAACCACGGCGCCGGAGCCGATGCGCACATGGCCGCCCATGTGCACCCCGTTGGCCACGATCACGCCGTCTTCGAGCACGCAGTCATGCGCCACATGCGAGTAAGCCATCACCAGCACCTTGGCGCCGATGCGGGTGCAGCCGGTGGCGGCCGTGGCGCGGTTCACGGTCACGTATTCGCGCAGGACCGAGCCTGGTCCGATGCGCACGCGGGTTGGTTCTCCCCGGTATTTCAGGTCTTGCGGCGCATGGCCGAGGATGACCCCGTCGGAAAGCGCGACGCCGGCCTCCAGTTCCACCCCGGAATACAGATGGCAAAACGCGCCGATGCGCGCACCCGGACCGAGCATGACCCCGTCGTCGATGACCGCGTAGGGCCCGACTTCGGCGTCGGCCGCAACGACTGCGGCCGGATGCACCAGGGCCGTGGGGTGAATTTCGGACATGGAGGCAAAATCCGAAGGCGGGCGCTTAGACCAGCGCGGCTTTGATCACGGCCTCGCACACCTTTTCGCCGCGTACTTCGGCCCGGGCGGCAAAGGTGGCGAATCCGCGGCGATACTGGGTCAAGGAGGCGTGCAAATACAAGGTATCGCCGGGCCGGACCGGCTTGCGGAAACGCGCGTTTTCAAGGCCGGCAAAGGCGGGCCGCTTGCCCGCAGCTTCTTCGGGGTAAGAGCAGGCCATAAGAATACAGCAGGCCTGGGCCAGGGCTTCGATTTGCAGCACCCCCGGCATCACCGGTTCGCCGGGAAAATGCCCCGCGACAAAATCGTCGGCAAAAGAGACATTCTTCACGGCTTCAATGCGGCGGCCCGGCTCGCAGACCGGCACTGCATCGACGAACAGAAACGGGGGCCGATGCGGAATGGCGCGCAGAATGCCGGCATAATCCAGGGCGATGGAATCGGGACGAGTCGGAGTTTCGCTCATGGTTGCAATCGCTCCAGCAGCAGATGGTTCAAGGCGTGCCCGCCGTTGCGCATGCGCAGTTGCAAGCGCGGCAGGCGCAATCCCAGCAAGGCCAGGTCTCCCAGCAGATCTAATATCTTGTGCTTAGCCAACTCCTCCTCCACCCGAAACCGGCCCGGTGGCAAGAGGGGAAATTCCGCATCTGCGAGTTCGGGATAGCGGGCCCGGGCCTCGACGAATTCGTCTTGCGTCTCGGCCAGCAAGAGGCCCGACCCCAATGCCGCCCCCTGCAACAGATCCGGATCGGGAGCGGCTTTTTTCCAATCGCTCCAAGAAATAAAAGTTCGGGCCGGCAGCACTTCGCGCACCGCTGTTTCCGCATCGCCCAACACAAAGCGCTGCCGCCAAGCGCCGCGGCTCCAGGCGTACTCCACCGAAAATCCATCCGCCGGCCGCGCCTGCAAACTTCCTTCGGGCCCGTCATAGTCCCAGCGAAGGTCAGACGCAAACTCGCGCCAGCGGGGCCGGGCCGCGGCTTCGGGAGCCGCCGCCGCCAAGGCCCGGTAAAACGGGAGGCTGCTGCCGTCCAAACCCGGAGGTTCGACCGCATCGCAATGCACATCCAACGGGGAGTCGGCGAAAAACACGGCGGCCGCCAGCACATGCTCCGGCGCCTCGATAGCCCCCGCGCCATATTCGATGCGGGTCGACCGCCGGGCCAGACGGGTTCCTTCTCCCAGCGCTTCGGGGGCCAGAGGTCCGTCGGGCCAAAAGAAACGCAGTCCGCCGCTCTGCTCGTCGCGGCGCCGCACCCACCAGCGGCTGGGCCGGCCACGATGCAGGCCGACTCCGGCCAGATCGCAGGCTACGGTCGCTTCGCCGCCCGCGGGTCTTTCGGGGACGGACAGGAGAGACGTCATGGAAGCCGCGCCGGAAACCTGCCGGTTTCCTGTCCCAGATTTTTGAGGAAGATTTGCTGGCGCCGCCATGCGCGGATAGGCCGGGCCGGAAAGCCGGCCACCACCGCTCCGTCGGGCTGATGCTTGGTGACGGCCGAGCAGGCGGCCACCGACACGTTGCGGCCAAGACGCAGATGCCCGGCCACCGAAGCCGCACCGCCTAGGCGGAGGTGGTCGCCCGCGGTCGTGGAACCCGCAATGCCGGACTGTGATGCCAAAAGACAGTCTTTTCCCAGCCGCACATTGTGCGCGATCTGCACGTGGCTGTCGAGCTTGCAACCCGGGCCTAAGGTGGTGGGTTCGAGCACCCCGGCAGCGATGACGCTATTGGCGCCGATGAAAACCTCGTCGCCGATGTCCACTCCGGCCAAATGCGGCATGGCGAGGCGTTCGCCGGCGGCTTCGAAGAAGCCGAATCCGTCGCAACCGAGGACGGCTCCGGATTGAATCACGCAGTTGCGCCCCACGATCACATGCGCGGCAATAACGGCGCGAGGTTCGATGCGGGTGCCACGGCCGATGAAACTGCCCGGGCCCACGAACGCTCCCGCGCCCACCGAGACTTCACCTGCGAGCACGCCTTCGACCACCGCGCCCGGTCCCAGGATATTTCCCTCCCCGGGGGCGAAGGGTTCGGGGTATTCGATGCGAGAAGCGAAAGCTTCGATGAGGGTGGCCAAGACGCGCCGCGCGCTGGTTACCCGGATGACGGGAAGGTCGCAATCGACGCCGGCTTCGGCCAAGATGAGCCCCGGCCGGCCTGGTAACTGCGCCGTGTCCGCACCCAGCACCACGCAGCCATCCGCCCGCGCCTGCTCGGGTGAATCCAGGGAAAAAAAGCGCGCGGGAAAGGCCGCCGGGTCGGCGGTTCCATCCACCAGCGGTTTGCAGGCGGCCAAGGCTTCGTCCGTGGCGATGCCGCCGCGGAAGCGCAAGCTATTTGCCTCCGGGGGTCTTGCTGTTATCGCTGTTGGCTTGCGCGGCGTCTTCTTTGTTCAGGAGATCAAGCACCTTTTGGGTGAGATCGTCCTCTTTTTTCCAAAACACCACGGCGCCCGAGGCGCGATCCAAGACCAGGTCATAGCCTTCCTGATTGGCCACGTCCTGAATGGTCTTTTTGATTTTCTGAATGATGGGATCGGAGATCTCCTGGTTCTTCTGGAAGAGGTCGCCGTCTTTGCCGTAAATTTTCTGCACGAACTGCTCGTACTCGCTCTGCTTCTTGAGATAATCGGCCTGCAACTCCTTCTTCTTGTCCTCCGACAGCATCAGCGACTGCTTATCGAGCCGATCCTTCATGTCGAGCAGATCTTTCTGCTTGGCGGCGGCCTCCTGTTCCCACTTCGCCACCTGCTGGTCGTATTCTTTTTGCGCCTTCTTGGTCTCGGTGTACTTGTCGAAAATAATCTTCGAGTCCACATGGGCGATTTTCAAGTCTGCGCCGGCGAAGACCAGGGCGGCGGACGCCATAATCATGATCCAGGTTTTCATAGGAACCTCCCTTAAAATCCTTGTTCGATGGTGAATTGTACCTGCGGGCTGGCGCCCACGGGCGGATAGCGCCGCCCGGAATAATCTTCGAGGTCGTCCAGCGGCCACGCGAAATCGAACCCCATGCCGAAGGGCGCCACCATGGGCACCACCACGCGAAATCCGAAACCCACGTCGCGGCGCAAATCGGAAAAATCGATTTCCGACCAGGGGCTCGGCGCCTCGCTTTTGGGGATGGAATTGAAATAGCCCGTGCCCAGATTGGGATCGTACTTGACCAGATTGCCGAACACGTTGCCGGCGTCGAAGAAACCGAGCAGGTAGAAGGTGTTCGGAACCACCGGATAGGTGAGTTCGGTCACATAGGAGAAAAAGCTGCGGCCCACGCGGTCGCCGCCGATGGTGCCGGGTTCATAGCCGCGCAGTTTGCCGACATAGCCGAGTTCGCCCCCCATCTGGTACAGGGCGTAGCTCTGGATGGTGTTGCCGAGAATGATGCCGAATTCCGACTCCATGCCCAACACCAGCTTGCCGATGGTGGGGAACCACCAGTTCATCTTGGCGTCCCATTGTCCATAGTTGAAATCGCCGCCCAAGCCGCCGCCCACCTTGGTGTAGGAGAGCTTGTAGCGCGATCCCTCGGTGGGAAAGAAGGGCAAGTCCTTGTCATCGCGGATCAGGGTGAGGTTCACCGAGGATTCCAGGCCCGAAGCCACGATGAGGTAATCCTGATTGCGGCCCTGCCCGTTGTCGTTGAAGGAAAAATTGTAGCCGCTTTGCAAGGTGTAATAGTCGTCGGGCCAGGTGAGCCGACGGCCGAGGTTGAGATGAAAGCCTTCGCTGCGATATTCGTTTTCAATGATGCCGGGCTGGGGCCGCTGATCGGTGTAAGAGACGCTGCCGCCCACCGAGGTGGGGGTATCCATGAACCAGGGCTCGGTGAAACCGAAGGAACCCGCGGTTTTGTAAGGTCCGAGTTCGGTGCTGGCGTTGACGGTTTGCCCGTTGCCCATAAAGTTCGGGATTTGCACCCCCAACGTCCCCACCAATCCGTCGCGGCCGCTGTAGGCGGCGCCGGCCGAAAAGGTGCCGGTACCCGCTTCCTTCTCTTTGACCTTGAATACCAGGTTCACGTCGGAGGGATCGCCGTCGTTGGGACGCTCGATATCGGGTTCGACATCGTCGAAATAGGCCAATTGCATGATGTCGCGCTGCGAGCGCATCATCAACGACTGGCGATAGGTATCGCCGGGGAACAACTTGATTTCGCGGCGGATCACCTTGTCTTTGGTTTTGGTGTTGCCGCTGATATTGACCAAATGAATGTGGGCCAGGCTGTTCTCCTGGATATTGAAGGTGACCTCGACCAGAGAGTCGTGGTACTCGAAGCGATCGTTGAGATCGACGAAGAGGTAGCCCTCTTCGCGGTAGAGATTGGTGATCTGGTATTTCATCAAATCGTATTTGTGCTTATCGAACACCTCGCCGCTGTCGAACAGCACCTGGGCCCGCAGAACCTGCTCCTTGATGATGCTGTTGTCATGGATGAAGTGTATTTTGTCGAAATAGTAACGTTTTCCTTCGCTGATGCGGATGCGGATATCCAGATGCCGTTTGTCGGGGGTGTAGCGGATCGAGTCGGACAACACCGCCGCGTCGAGATAACCCAGGCCCTGATAGAAATCGACCAGGGAATCCAAACCGAAGCGGTATTCGTCTTCTTTGAAATCACCGCTCCGCCACCAGCGATCTTCTTTGGTGTTGAAATGCTGGCGCAGCACCTTGTCGGGCACGTGGGTGTTGCCGTCGAAGGTGATGTAGCGCACCGTGACCTTCTTGCCTTCTTTGATGTCGAAGGTGATGATTTTCCGCGCGGTTTCCTTGTCTTCGCTTTCTTCCACCTTGACCTGGGCCAGCAAATACCCTTTTTCATGGTACAAGTCGAGAATTTTCTGGCGCGCCACTTCCACCGCGCCGGGGGAATACACTTGGCCGTCGACCAAATCGATTTTGCCCTTGAAATCACTGACCTTAAGCTCGTCAAGCCCTTTGTACTCGACCCGCGCCAAGGTGGGCAGCTCGGCCACCACGAAGTAGAGGATCACGCCGTCCAGCGAGTCGGACCGGTCTTCATCGACGCGGATGTTGGAAAACAGGTTCAATTTGTCCAGGGCGTTAACCGACTCGCGCAGCTTGTTCCGCAATACGGGCAGGATGTAGCTCCGGCCCTTTTCCACCTGCACGCTTTTCAAGATCAACGATTTGTCCACCGTTTTGTTGCCTTCGACCCGAATGTCCAGCACCTTGATTTCCCGGGACGGGCTCGGCAACAGGCCCTGGCCCCAGGCCGGAAATACAAATACACCCAGGCTTGCGAACAGACAAGCGCGAAAGAGAGCGGAGAATTTCTGCAAAGTCTTAATCCTTAGAACTGTCCCGGCTTTAGGGAATGCGACCGTCAGATCGGAACAGCGTCCATCGGGTCCGCGCTCCGGCGGACGACGGGGCGCCGCAAAAAGCGGATCTAATATAGAAACCCAACCCCGGGACTTCCTGCCGAGACCCCGATTTTCAAGGATGAAAGGAGCCCCCGCCGCAGGCTCGCGCATCGGGGGAATCCGGAAAGCGAAGTAGCTTGAGTGTTACATTCGCCGGCCGGGGAAGGGCTCAGCCCTCCTTGGCCTCGACGGTCTCTTTCTCGGCGTCTTTTTTGCCGGGCTTGGAGGCGGTGGCGGAAAAGGTGATCTGATCGCCTTTGCGCCCGACCTTGAGCAGCGAATTGTCGGTGATCTTGCCGCGCAGAATCTCGTCGGCCAACGGATCTTCGAGCAATTTCTGAATGGCGCGGCGCAGCGGGCGGGCGCCCAGTTGCGGATCAAAGCCTTTTTCGATGATGAAATCCCGCACCGAATCGGAAATCTGCATCTTGATTTCGCGCGAGGAGAGCCGCGATTCGAGTTCGCTGACGAGCAAATCGACGATACGTCCCATGTCTTTGCGCTCGAGCGGCCGGAACACGACCACGTCGTCGAGACGGTTCAGAAATTCGGGGTTGAAGGTTTTCTTCACCTCTTCGCGCACCACCTTTTCCATGCGTTCGTATTCGCTGTCGACGTCGTCTTTGCCGAAGCCCAAACCCACGCCCTTCTTGATGTCTTTGGCGCCGAGGTTGCTCGTCATGATGATGATGGTGTTCTTGAAGTTCACCTTGCGGCCATAGCTGTCGGTGAGCTGGCCATCGTCGAGGATTTGCAGCAGAATGTTGAACACGTCGGGATGCGCCTTCTCGATTTCGTCGAGCAGGATCACCGCATAGGGCTTCTTGCGCACCTTTTCGGTGAGCTGGCCGCCTTCTTCGTAGCCCACGTATCCCGGAGGCGCGCCCACCAGGCGCGACACCGCGAACTTTTCCATGTACTCCGACATGTCGATGCGGATCATGGCGTCGTCGGATTCGAACAAAAAGCCGGCCAGCGCCTTGACCAATTCGGTTTTGCCCACGCCCGTGGGGCCGAGGAACATGAAGGTGCCCATGGGCCGCTTGGTGGAATGCACGCCCGAACGCGAACGGCGGATGGCTTTGGCGATGACTTCGATGGCTTTATCCTGACCCACCACGCGCTTGCCGAGTTCGCGCTCCATATTGATGAGGCGCTCGGTTTCGGCCCCGGCCATCTTGGTGAGGGGAATGCCCGTCATCTTGGCCACCACTTCGAGAATGGTGTCTTCGTTGACTTCGAGGCGCTCGTCGCGCTTCTGCTCGCGCCAGCGTTTGCGCATCTCTTCCAACTCGTTCTTGAGACGCTCCTGGGAGTCGCGCAGGCTGGCCGCGGTCTCGTAATCCTGGTTTTCCACCGAGGCTTCCTTCTCCTTGACCACGGCTTCGAGCTCCAATTCCTTGGCGCGCAGATCCGGCGGTATGGAAAGGCTGGCCAGGCGCACGCGGGCGCCCGCTTCGTCGATGATGTCGATGGCCTTGTCGGGCATGAAGCGGTCGCTCAAATAGCGATCGGAAAGGCGCACGGCCGCGTCCAGGGCCGGATCGGTATAAGTCACTTTGTGATGCGCTTCATACTTTCCCCGCAATCCCTTGATGATGAGCAGGGTTTCGGCCGTGCTGGGCGGATCGACCAGAATGGTCTGAAAGCGCCGTTCCAACGCGCCGTCTTTTTCGATGTACTTGCGGTACTCGTCCAGCGTGGTGGCGCCGATGCATTGGAACTCGCCACGCGACAGCGCCGGTTTGAAAATGTTGCTGGCATCCAGCGAGCCTTCGGATCCGCCCGCGCCCACGATGGTGTGCAATTCGTCGATGAAGACGATGACGTTGTCGTTTTTCTGCAATTCAGTCATCAGGGATTTCAGGCGCTCTTCGAACTGGCCGCGGTACTTGGTGCCGGCCACGATGCTGCCCATGTCGAGCGTCACCACGCGCTTGTTTTCCAGCACTTCGGGGATGTTGCGCTCCACGATTTTCTGCGCCAGGCCTTCGACGATGGCGGTTTTACCCACGCCCGGTTCGCCGATCAGCACCGGGTTGTTCTTCTTGCGCCGGCTCAGGATTTGGATCACACGCTCGATTTCCTGCGCGCGGCCGATGATGGGGTCGAGTTCGCCCTGGCGGGCCAACTCGGTGAGGTCGCGGCCGAAATGATCGAGAAAAGGCGTCTTCGACTTCTTGCGCGCCGTGGCGAAATCCGATCCCGAACTCGCGTCGCCGCCGCGCAGCACGCGTTCGATCTCCTCTTTGACCCGGTCGTATTCCACGCCGATGCTGGCCAAGGCGTTGGCCGCCGCGCTTTCATGGTCTTTCATCAGCGCCAGCAGCAGGTGTTCGGTGCCGATGTATTTGTGGCTCATGGCGCGCGCTTCCTGCGCGGCGATTTCCAAAACTTTTTTGGCGCGGGGCGTGAAGGGAATCATCTGCCCGATGGTCATCATGCCGCCGGACGAGGAAATCGATTTCTCGATGTTGCGCGCCAAATCGTCGAGGTCGATGCCCAGGTTTTTGAGCACGGCCACGGCCACGCCGTCGCCTTCGCGAATAAGCCCGAGCAGCAAATGCTCGGTGCCCACGTAGTCATTGCCCAAGCGCACCGATTCTTCGCGCGCGAGTTGCATGACCTTCTTGACCCTATCCGTAAACATCCCGTTCATAGTGCTTCCTTATGGCGGCGGCGCACATCTCCGCGCCGCTCACCTTTAAAATACTCCCTGGACCCCCAAAACCCAATGCGCCTAAAATCCATCCGAAGCCCGCCGCTACGCTGCAAAACGCGACGATGCTCCACTTTGAAACCGGCGAATTGCAACGCCATCATGGGATGAATCCTTCGTCCTTCAACCTCGATCTTACAACATTCGCGCGCAAAATGTCGGCTTCGGTCGGCGCCGCGCCCGCCGGCAAGAGCGCCTCGAGATGAAAGGGCTGCACGCGTATCCGCAACTCCTCCAAACGATTCCGCAGCGCGGGCGCGAAAAGCCCCAAATACGTGCCCATGCGGGCGAAAGAGGCGAAGAGCAAAAACTCGGCATAGGCCAGCACGCGGGCTTCTTGCAGCATGCTCAGCGATCGGTACACCCGATCCTCCAGCCCCTTTTGCTCTTTGCTTTTCCATTGCTCCAGCGCCTGCCCTTCCCACTCCAACAGCTTCGTCGTCTGATCCTTGAAGTAGCGGTACAGGTCTTGACTAGAAAATCCCATGCCACCCTTGGAAGCCACCCGGAAAAAGCCGGCTTCGGCCGATCCTGGATGGCGCAAGGTCAAGGCCTGCAACTCAAGCCCGAGCGCCTGCAAAGCCTGGCCCACCTGCGGAATGCGGCGCGCGGCCGTCAGGGCCGGCAAGTGCACGGCGCATTCCACCTGCAATCCGGGCCCGGCAAAGGCGGGATTGGAGGTCAGAAATCCGAAGGGTTCGGATCGGCAAAAGGGGCCCGGATCGGCGTCGGGATCTTCCCGCAGTACCGGCGGCAAACCCGCTTCGACCCGCACCTGGGTCCAATGCTCGACCTCGCCGGCCCAGGCGTGTTCGGCGGCATCGGCGCCCAGGAACAGGGTCTTTTGCGCGCGCTTGCCGGGAAAAGACACGGGGCGTTCGGGCAGCCATTGCCGCTCGCGGAAAAATCCGAGATCGGCCGCGGAACATCCGGCCAGCACCAGGGCGCGGTCCAACCCCAGCCCCCGCGCCACCTCGCGGGCACGTGCGACGACGGCTTCACAGGCTTCGGGGGTGCAGGCCACCCAAAAGGAAAAGCCCGCGAAGTTGCGGCGGCGTAACGCGCGCGTGAACAGGACGCAAGCCTCGGGACCCGGCGCGCCGGCGGAGTCGTCTGCGCACCAGGGCGGCGGCGCCGCCACCCATTCACGCGGAACCAGGGGCGCCTCCTTCCCGCGCCCGCAGGCGCAACCGCAGCGCGGCCGCGTCTTCGTAGCGTTCTTCGCGCAAGGCATCGGCCAGCATTTCGCGGAGGCGCGCCGTCTCTTCGAAATCGTCGCCGGCCGCCGGCGACGACACGGCCGGAGCGGGCCGGCGGTAAAGCCCCGGATGCAGTTGCAGCAGGTCGGCCCACAAAAGCTCGCCGAAGCTGGGGTAACATTGCGGGCACCCCAGCAGGCCGCGCGCCTGGAATTCGGCGTAGGTGAAGCCGCATTGGGTGCAGACGCGCAGGCCGGGATTCATGGTTCCACGTCGGCCGTATGCAGACCGCCATCGCGCAGCACCAGCCGGCGCGCGGTCTTGTGCGCCAAGGCCGCGTCATGGGTAACGACCAGCACGGCCACCGACAGCTTGCGGCTCAAGTCGGACAGCATGCCGTGCAAATGCGCGGCATTGCGGGCATCGAGATTACCCGACGGCTCGTCGCACAGCAGTACCTTGGGCTCCTGCACCAGGGCCCGGGCCAAAGCGGCGCGCTGGCGCTCGCCGCCGCTCAATTGCGAAGGCAGATGGCCGCGGCGCTCCTGCAACCCCACCTCGGCCAAGAGGGCGTCGACGCGGTCGCGCCCCGCGCGGTTCAGAAGTCCCGCGATGCGCAAGGGCAATTGGGTATTCTCCTCCACGGTGAGATCGGGCAACAGGTGGTGGAATTGGAACACGAAGCCGATCTCGCGGTTGCGAATGGCGGACCGACGCGCATCGGAGAGCGGCGCCACGTCGGCGCCGCGAAAGTGCACCGCGCCCTGGGTGGGCCGTTCCAGCAGGCCCAGAATGTGGAGCAAGGTGCTTTTGCCCACGCCCGACGCGCCCATGATCGAGGTGAAATCGCCGGGATGCAAATCGAAATCGAGATCGCGGAACAGCTCGATGCGCGTTCCGGTTTCATGGAACTCCTTGGCCACGCCGCGCAGGCTCAGGATGGGTTCACTCATGCCGTATCGACTCCACCGGATCTTGGCGCGCGGCTTTCAGCGCCGGCAGAAAGGTGGCCACGCCGCAGAGGAAATTGGTGACGCCGAGAACTTCCAACACATCGCGGGCCTGCAATTCGACCGGCAGCACGGTGACGAAGTACACGTCGCCGGGCAGGCGGATGACGCCGAAGCGCTTCTGGATCTCGTAGCTCAACAGACCCAGGGCCAGGCCCACCAGGGAGCCGGTCAGCCCCACCAGCATGCCTTCGAACATGAAAATGCGCAGGATGTGGCTGCGCGTGGCGCCCATGGCCCGCAAAATGCCGATCTCGCGCGTCTTGTCGTTCACGGCCAGAATGAGCGACGAGATGATGTTGAACGTCGCGATCAGGATGATGATGCCGAGGGCCAGGGATACCAGCACCTTTTCATAGCCCATCCATTTGATGAGGGTGTAATTCTTCTCCTGCCAGTCGATGGCGCGGTAGGGAAAGCCCAGCTTCTCCTCCAGGGCATCGGCCAGCCTGCCGCTGTGAAAGGGGTCGGCGACGCGTAATTGCAGGCCCGTCACGGCCTGTGGCATGTCGAAGAAACGCTGCGCTTCGGGCAGGGCGATGTAAGCCAGCGACTCGTCGTATTCATACATGCCGGATTCGAAGATGCCGGCCACCAGAAAGGGCTGGATGCGCGGCGCAAAAGAGCCCGAGAGCAAATCGGCATGGGCGAAGTCGGCCAGAAACACCTTGTCGCCCACGTCGACCCCGAGCCGGTCGGCCAGGGCATATCCCAGCAGAATGGTGGGATAGTCGCGGCCCGACGTATCGGGCAGCATGCCGAGGAAATACCGGCCGCGGTTCACGGTTTGCGGGATTCCGATCACGCCGCGGGCCAGGGCGCTATCGATGCCGTACACCACGATTCCATCCTGGCTTTGTTTGCGGGCAATGACGGTTTTGGTGAGAATGTACGGCGACGCGGCTACGACCCCGGGCTGACGCAGCACCTCGGCGCGCAGCGAATCGTATCCCGCGATGGGCGCAAAACCGTGGGTGGTGATCTCGATATGGGCGTCTTTGCCCATGAGCTGCCGTTTCACCTCGTTCTCAAACCCGTTGATGGCCGACAAAACGAAGATGAGTAGCCAGGTGCCGAGCACCACGCCCAGGGCCGAAAACAGGGCGATGACGCCCGAAGACACATTGCGCCGCTGGGCCCAGAAATATTTCCGGGCGATGAACCATTCGAAGGGGGCCACGGCACAAAGGTCGAAAGGGCCGGTGGAAAAGACAAGGAAAATCGGGGAAGCCGCGGCAAAGGCGCGGAAGGCAACCTCCTCGGGTCGATGCTGGCGCCTGCTTCCGGATTGTTTCCGAAGCAGTGGTAACGCTCCAGCGAGGCTATTTTACCGGCCATGAACAACCCCGTATCCGACCTCGCCAAGAAATTTTTCCCCGCCCGTTTTCAGAACTTGACCGACCGGGAAAAGAATGTCCTGCAAAAAATCGCGCAACGCATCCACATCAGCCGCAACACCAATCGTCAATTCAATGACGAACTGACCTTCGGCCAACACCTGGCCGATCGGATTTCGACCTTCGGCGGCTCCTGGCCCTTTCTCATTCTGTTCGGCATCGTCTTGACGGTCTGGATCGCCCTGAACTCGGTGATCCTGCAACATTGGGGCAAACCCTTCGATCCCTACCCTTTCATTCTGCTCAACCTCGTACTCTCCATGCTGGCGGCCGTGCAGGCCCCGGTGATCATGATGTCGCAGAACCGCATGGCGGCCAAAGATCGCATCGACGCTGCGCATGATTACGAGGTCAATCTCAAAGCCGAACTGGAAATCATGGAGTTGCATGAAAAGATGGATGGACTGCGCCACCAGCAATGGCAAGACCTGGTGCAATTGCAGCAGGAGCAAATCAATATGCTGAAGGAACTCGTGGACAAACTGCGGCCGCCGGCGGCAGGATTCGGCCGACGAACCCGAACCTAACCGCAAAATCGGAACGAAGAGGGCCCGTAACTACAGCCTAATTTCCAGAATAAGGTATTTAAGAGGGGCTTACGGCGGGCTTGCGGTAATATTGGAAATTTCAGTAGTCCGAGAGGATCCGGTTGTAAACTCGGACATCGTCGAGCGCACCGCTTGGCCAAAAACCCCCATTCCCAAAACCAATGGTGCTGGTTATCCTGCAGTTCTGGATAACCGGCGGATGGGAAAAGGTGAAGGTGGACATGAAAGAGCCATTGACATATAGCCTGAGGTTAGTGCCGTCAAAGGTTCCCGCGATATGGGTCCATGTATCCGTGGGAATGGTTGCATAAGCGAAATTCCGAAGAACGGGGGGGACGAGGTTGAATCATTGACTCCCAACGACACAACGCCAAGTGAACCACCACCGCTACCTCCCGCAGAAATCAGCAACTGACCCCAAAAGGCGTATCCCGCGGAATTCGAGGTGTCGACCTTAATCCAACAGGTTAGGGTGATATTGCTATTGGCGGTGGGGTAAGTGGGAGTGCCGAGATTGAGGTAGGTGGTTCCATCAAAACTCGCCGCACCGTTGGTGGTGCCTCTTGGGGAAGGAACCAGGGAAAGGGCCACCGGAGTGGTGCCATTGTTTTTGTTGAACCCATAGTCGGTGTAATCGCCGCTATTGAATTTGTACCACGACGCGGGGCCGAACATCACGATGGTGGTTGCGCTTCCTGATGTCGACCAATTTCCGGCCGCGTCTTCCTCTTGAACATAAAGCGTATGCGGACCATCCGAGATAACGGGCGCAATGGAGGTGCCTGCCACGGTCGTCGCTCCCGTGGTGAGATCGGTATTGTCGAACTTGTAACGGTAATTACCAGATCCGCCATTTCCGCCTGAACCCCAACTCCAAGTGGGATTGGAGACGTAAACCCTGGAAGGCATGGCGGTTAACACCGGCGCGTTGGGAGGAATATTGTCCACCCGGTTTACGGTAACGGTGTATGTGGTTTTGGTGACGCCATCTGGGGCGGTCACGATGAGCGTGAAAGGCGTTGCTCCGTAATTCACCTTAACCGGAGTAGTCGCAACACCCGCAGAAAGGGAGCCGCCGTTCCAAGTCATGGTGGCTCCTGCTTGCGTGGGCGTGGCCTTCACCGAAATGGTCGAATCCGTGGTGTAATTGACGGCATAGGAGGTCACTCCAGCGGTCAAGGCGGGACTGAGGGCGCCAGGCGTTACGGTCAGCGTCGCCAACGAGGCATCCGAAGAAGCCGACCGGGTCATGCCGATGGCATAGGTGTTCGTCGTTCCATCCTGCGCGGTCACCACGACAAAAATCGAATCAACGCCCACGGCCAAAGGAATGGCGGCCGAAGCCACGCCGGAAGCCGTCGTGGTTCCATTGACGGTCAGCCGCGCCGTGGTGTCCGCCACCGTTGCCGTCACCGTAATCGAACTCACGCTGTTGGCCACGATTTCTCCCGACACGCGTTTGGCCGGGTCAAAGGCCGGATTGTTCAGCGCTCCCGCGGAGGTCGTCAGCGCCGACAAATTGGCGTTGGAACTCTTGGCGCGCGTGATGCCGATAGCGTAAGTGTTCTTCGTACCGTCTTGCGCCGTCACCACCACGAAAATCGAATCGACGCCCACGGCCAGCGGAATGGCCGCCGAAGCCGCGCCCGACGTGGCCGCGGTTCCGTTGATGGTGACCCGCGCCGTGGTGTCCGCCACCGTCGCCGTCACCGTGGTCGAACTTGCGCTGTTCGCCACCGACGCGCCCGACACGCGGCTGGTGGAACTGAACGCCGGATTATTCAGCGTGCCCGCCGAAATCGTCAACGCCGAAAGATTGGCATTCGAACTGGCGGCGCGCGTTACGGCAATGACATAGGTCTTTTGCGTTGCGTCTTGCGCCGTCACCACGACGAAAATCGAATCAACGCCCACCGCCAGCGGAATGGCCGCCGAGGCCGCGCCTGACGTGGCTGCGTTTCCATTGATGGTAAGCCGCGCCGTCGTATCTGCCACCGTCGCCGTCACCGTGGTCGAACTCACGCTGTTCGCCACCGAAGTGCCCGACACCCGGCTGGTGGAACTGAATGCCGGATTGTTCAGCGTTCCCGCCGAGATCGCCAAGGCTGACAGATTGGCGTTGGAACTGGCATTGGGCGCGGCGCGCGTAATACCCATGGCATAGGTTTTCTGCGTGCTGTCTGGCGCCGTCACCACCACGAAAATCGAGTCGACGCCCACGGCCAGCGAAATCGGGGCCGAAGCCGCGCCTGACGCCGTCGCGGTTCCATTGATGGTGAGCCGCGCCGTGGTGTCGGCCACCGTCGCCGTCACCGTCGTCGAACTTACGCTGTTCGCCACCGACGCGCCCGACACCCGCTTGGCCGGGTCGAAGGCCGGACTGTTCAACGTTCCCGCCGAGATCGTCAACGCCGACAGGGTGGCGTTCGAACTGGCATTGGGAGGCGCGCGCGTGATGCCGATGGCATAGGTTTTCTGCGTGCTGTCTGGCGCCGTCACCACGATGAAAATCGAATCGACGCCCACGGTCAGAGGAATGGAAGCCGAAGCCACGCCCGACGCCGTCGCGGTTCCATTGATGGTGAGCCGCGCCGTGGTGTCGGCCACCGTCGCCGTCACCGTCGTCGCAGTTACGCTGTTCGCCACCGACGCGCCCGACACCCGTTTGGTCGAGTCGAAAGCCGGATTGTTCAAGGTTCCCGCCGAGATCGTCAACGCCGAAAGATTGGCGTTGGAAGACGAAGTTCCGCTGTCGGCCACGGTCACGAAAACCGTATCGGTTTTGGTGGGATCTTTTTGCGAAGCCACGATGATACGGGCTTGTCCCACAGCCACCGGCGAAACCAAGGCATGAGTGGCATCGCCCGATTTGGATTGAACCGCGGCCACGCCCGGAGCGGTCGAAATCCAAGTTACGGCTTGGCTGACCTTGGAGGGCAGAACCGAAGACGAAATCTCCGCAGAGCTTCCGCCCTTTTTCAGGGTCAAGCTGTGCGGCGAGGCGTGTACCGAATCCACCGGGGCTACCGAGTCCACCACCACCGTGACGGTATTGGTCGGGCTTTGGCCGTCGTATTGGCGCACTTCCTGATAGACGGCCTGTCCATGCATGAATCCGGTGATGACGATGTTCACCTTTTGCCCCTGGTAATTCTCAACTTGAATTTTGCTCACCTCACTGACCGAAGAGAGGTGTTGGTTGAAAATCGTGTCCCGGGTGCCGGCGGCGCTGTCTACCACTACGATTTGCACGATGTCGTATTTAGTGAAGGAACTGTCCACCTGGATGTTGAGGTAGGTATGGCCGCCATCCTGGGAAACCTGGCAGGCCCAAAACACCCCCATCACGGCCATCACCAGACCGAGAAGCGGCGCGCGCAGGGGCCGCTTACGGAACCACATACACCGTATCCCGGGCTTGCTTGTTTGAGCGCATGAGATAAAAGGCGGTCAACCCCAGCACCACCGCTCCGGCGCCGCCGGCCACCCAATACACGGTATGCGAAGATTTGTTTTCGTCGGGTGGAGTTTCCGGTTGGGGACCTGGGGCCGGCCGCCCGGCCGAGGCCACGGAGGGGGAACCAGGAACGCTTTTACCCAGGGATTGCAGGCGCAGGTCATACTCCGCTTTGACCCGGTCGAAAATGTGCTCGATTTCATCGCTGACGTACATGTCCAAGAGTTCGGCCGAGGGGACAAGTTCCAGCAGGCGGACCATGTAATATTTGCCCTTTTCGCGCGTGTCGGGATTCGCGGAGTAAATGACCGAAAGATGTTTGGCGATGAAAACGCTGTCGGACCGATCATAGGTTTTGTTCCGCGCCATGAAGCCGTTGAGCAGGGAAACCACCTGATCGAAATCGCCATCGTTGTAGAGTTTGTGGATGTGGGTGCGATCCAGCGTTTCGCCAAAAACCATTCCCAGACAAAAGAGGACTATCACGGGAACCAGTCTGCTAGTCTTCGGCAACATGGAGGCAAACCTTCGGCAAGGGCGTGACTGGAATACAAATGACGGCGGCCTAGATATAAAAAACCGGGTTCCGCTCCCGCAATCCTGGGTGAACGCGAAATTCCGTCAAAATGACGACCCAGGAAATCCGAAATCGGTTTATTCCGGCTTCATCAGCGGGAACAGCAGCACATCTTTGATATTGGGGCTGTCGGTGAGCAGCATGACCATGCGGTCGATGCCGATGCCCACGCCGCCGGTAGGGGGCATGCCGTACTCCAAGGCGCGCAGAAAATCCTCATCCAGCGGATGGGTTTCGTCTTCGCCGCCGCGGCCGCGCTCCACCTGCTCTTCGAGCAACTTGCGCTGCGCCAAGGGATCGTTCAATTCGGAATAGGCGTTGCCCACTTCCCAGCCGTTGATGTAAGGCTCGAATTGCTCGACCAAAGAAGGATCGCCGCGATGCGTCTTGCACAACGGCGTGCTTTCTTTGGGAAAATCGGTGATGAAAACCGGGCCTGCCAGTTTTTCCTCGCAACGCGCCTCGAACAGCGCCTTGATCGCCAGCCCGCGCAAATAATGTCCTTTCAATTCGACCGCGCTTTTTTTCAATTCGTTCTGCAAAGCCTCATCGCTCAGCGCGTCCACGTCGAAATCCGCGAATTTTTTCAGCGCCTCTTTGCAGGTTAATCGGGGCCAGGGCGGCTTGAGATCGAAAGTTTTTCCCTGAAAGGTGAAACGCGTTTCGCCGTGGGCGGCCACGCACGCGGCGGCGTAGACGTTTTCGAAATGGCCCATCATGTCGGTGTAATCGGCGAAGGCCTGGTAGAATTCCAGCAAGGTGAATTCGGGATTGTGGGTGCGATCGATGCCTTCGTTGCGGAAATCCTTGGCGAACTCGAACACCTTGGGAAAACCTCCCACGATGCAGCGCTTGAGATAGAGTTCGTTGGAGACGCGCAGGTAGAGCGGAATGTCGAGAGCGTTGTGGTGCGTGCTGAACGGCCGGGCATTGGCGCCGCCGTAAATGGGTTGCAGCACCGGCGTTTCGACTTCGAGATAGCCCTGCCCGAGCAAATAGTCGCGCACGGCCTGGAGAATGCGCGACCGCTGGAAAAACACGGCGCGCACCGGGTCGTTGAGGCTGAGATCGACATAACGCCGGCGATACCGCGTCTCCACATCGGTGAATTCGTCGAAAATCACCTTGCGGCCATCTTCGATTTTCTCCTTGGGAATGGGTAGCGGGCGCACCGCCTTGGACAAGAGTTCGACCGATTGCGCATGCACGGTGAACTCGCCCGTCTTGGTCGTGAACATGGGTCCGCGCACGCCCACCCAGTCGCCGATGTCGAGCAGCTTGACCAGTTCGAATCCGGCCTCGCCCACGGCGTCGCGGCCGAACATCACCTGCTGCCGGCCGGCGGCATCTTTGAGATGCACGAAGGCGATTTTGCCTTTGAGGTTGTAGCGCATGAGGCGGCCTGCAAAGGCCACTTCGGCCCCGGAAGCCAGCAGGGCTTCGCGCTCGCGCAGCAAAGCCGCCGTGTCATGCGTGGTGGCGAAGCGATACGGATAGGGGTTGATGCCCAGCGCACGCAGGCGCTCCAGCTTTTCCAGCCGCGCCTCGACTTGATCATTGGTTTCCATGGGAATTGAAGAAGTTAGCAACTCGGGGGTTACGCCTAGCCGGTGGGCGCGGCGCTTTTCTCCGCGTCCAGCGCCAACAAATAGGCGTTGACGAATCCGTCGAGATCGCCGTCGAGCACGCCCTGCGTGTCCGAGGTTTCGTAATCGGTGCGCACGTCTTTCACCAACTGGTAGGGTTGCAGCACGTAATTGCGGATTTGGCTACCCCATTCGATTTTCAACTTGCTGGCCAGCTTGGCCTTTTGCCGCGCTTCTTCATCGTCCTTCTGCTTCTGGTACAGTCGTGCTTTCAGCAGCTTGAGCGCGCTGGCGCGGTTCTTGTGCTGGCTGCGCTCGCTTTGGCACGACACCACGATGCCACTCGGCAAATGCGTCATGCGCACGGCCGAATCGGTTTTGTTAATGTGCTGTCCGCCGGCGCCGCCGGCGCGGAAGGTGTCGACCTTGATGTCGTCCTCGTTGATTTCCAATTCCACGTCCTCGACATCGGGATACACGTGCACGGCCGCGAACGAAGTATGGCGCCGGGCATTGGCGTCGAAAGGCGAAATGCGCACCAGCCGGTGCACGCCGTTTTCGGATTTCAAATAGCCGTAGGCGTAGTCACCCGTGACTTCCAGGGTCGCGCTTTTGAGGCCGGCGTCTTCGGCCTGCTGCTCGTCGAGCACCTCGACCTTGAAGCCCTTTTTCCCCAGCCAATTCAGGTACATCCGCAACAGCATGCGGGCCCAATCCTGGCTTTCGGTGCCGCCGGCGCCGGGATGAATGGAAAGAATGGCGGGCCGGGCGTCGTCTTCGCCCCCCAGCATTTTCTTGAGTTCGAGATCCGTCACGCGCTTTTCCAGGGCGTGCGCGCTTCGTTCCACATCTTGCAAGACCCCGGCGTCATTTTCTTCGAGCGCCAACTCGGCCAGGGCGGCGAGATCGCGCGTCTCGCGATCCAGGGCCTGCCACGCCGCAATCCAGCTTTGCAGGGTTTTGATTTGCCGTTGGATCGATTGGGCCTTGGCCACGTCGGCCCAGAATTCGGGCACCGCGGCCGCGCGTTCCAGCAGCGCTAACTGTTCCTGTTTGCCCGGAACGTCAAAGATACCCCCGGAGTTTGAGAACCCGTTGTTGCAAGGCGTCGATGCTTTCCATGTCCATTTCCATCCCCCAAAATCGTTTGGCGCGGTCAAAGATAAACATTGCCGGGATGCGAAGTTTCCGCGGCAGTCGTCTCCGAACGATTTTTTTGGCGACGGGTTTTACCGATTCCCAATCGGCGCCGGGCGTGTCGGAATTCCCGCCGATGCCAGGGCCGCCTTGATGGCCGCGAGGGTGTAGGTCCCGTAATGCACCATGCTGGCCACCAAAGCCGCATCGGCTTTGCCCGCGCGCAACACCGCGGCCAAGTGTTCGGGTTTTCCCGCGCCGCCCGAAGCGATGACGGGAATGCCCACGGCCGCGGAAACCTTGCGGGTTAATTCCAATTCATACCCCGCTTGGGTGCCGTCCGCGTCGATGCTGTTGAGGCAGATTTCACCGGCCCCGAGGCTTTCGGCCTGGAGTGCCCATTCCACCGCGTCGCGGCGCATGGGCGTGCGCCCGCCGTGGATCACGACTTCATAGCCCGACGGAAACGCGGGATCGGCACTGCGCCGCGCGTCCATTCCCAGCACCATGCATTGATTGCCGAAGGCGCGGGCGCCCGCGCGGATGATGTCGGGAGTCTGCACCGCCAGTGAATTCACGCTCACCTTTTCGGCGCCGGCCAGCAAGACGGCGCGCATGTCCCCGAGATGGCGGATGCCTCCGCCCACGCTGAAGGGAATGAACACCCGTTGCGCCACGGCGCGCACCATGTCGAGATCGATGGGCCGCTTTTCCGCCGACGCCGTGATGTCGTAAAACACCAGTTCGTCGACGCCGTCGCGATAATACTGCTCGGCCATTTCCACGGGGTCGCCGAGATCGACGTTGCCTTCGAAGCGCACGCCCTTGGTCACCTTGCGGTTACGCACGTCGAGGCAGACGATGACGCGCCGGGTCAGCACGCCGCGGCCTCCGAGCGCATCACGTTGCCCTCAATCACAACGGTTCCCCATTCCAGGCGCTGAAATTCCGGAGCAGCCGCAATCCGTAGGGCCCGCTTTTTTCGACATGGAATTGGCAGGCCGCGAGATTACCCTTGGCCAGCAAGGCGGGAAAAACCGTGCCGGCGTATTCGGTTGTACCCAAGGCGAACGACGCATCCGCAGGCGCCGGATAATAACTATGCACGAAATAAAACTCGGCTCCGTCGGGAAGGCCGGCCAGCAACGGGTGGTTGCGCAGTTGCCGCACCTGGTTCCAGCCCATATGCGGCACTTTCACGCCGGGAAGCGCGGCGAAGCGGTGCACGCGGCCGGGCAAAAGTCCGAGACAGACTGTGCCGCCGTCTTCGTCGCTTTGGTCGAGAATCACCTGGCAGCCGATGCAGATGCCGAGAAAGGGCCGGCCGGTGGCGACGAAACCGCGCACGGCCGCATCCAGATGCAGGCGCCGCAGGTTTTCCATGGCCGCCCCCGCCGCGCCCACGCCCGGAAAGATCAGCCGTTCGGCCCCCGCCACGGCTTCGGGGTCGGAGGTGATGACGGTGTCGACGCCCACTTCGCGCAAGGCCCATCGCACCGAAGTGAGATTGCCCGCTTGGTAATCCACGAGGGTAATCACGGATTTAAATCTGCTTTTTGCGGGGCCATGACGCGTTCTTGTCGCCCAACTCGGCGCCAACTCAACCCGGGCGCGTCGTGAACTTGACCCGCGCGCTCAAGTCGGGGGCGGCTTCGGCCGGAACCTCGCCTTCGATTTCAAAACCCAAATCGCGGATCATCTCCAAATCCAAATGCGCGGCCTGGCCTTCGGTGGTCAGGTAATCGCCCACAAACAACGAGTTCGCCGCGTACAGCCCCAGCGGCTGCAGGCTGCGCAAATGCAGTTCACGCCCGCCGGCGATGCGGATCGACATGGCGGGGCATAAAAAGCGGAACAGGCACAACACCTTAAGGCATTGCCTCGGCGTCAAGTCTCCCCGGCCGGAAAAGGGCGTGCCCGGCACCGGCACCAGAAAATTGACGGGAATCGATTCGACCTGCAACTCCCGTAACCGAAAGGCGACGTCGAGCACGTCCGCCTGCGTCTCGCCCATGCCCAGCAGCACGCCGCTGCACGTCGAAATGCCCGCCGCGCGCACCTTGCGCACCGTGTCCAGGCGGTCGGAAAACCCGTGGGTTGTGCACACCTCGCCGTAATGGCGCTCCGAGGTGTTGAGGTTGTGGTTGTAGGCGTCGACCCCCGCGGCCTCCAGAGTTTCGGCCTGGCCGTCCTTGAGCAGGCCGAGACAGGCGCACAATTCGAGATCGGGATACTTGGCCTTGACCTGGCGCACGGCCGCAGCCACCGCGCCCACGTCTTTGTCGCTGGGCCCGCGCATGGCGGCCACCATGCACAGGCGCGAGGCCTGGTTGCGCACCGCGGTATCGGCCGCGGCCAGCACGTCTTCGGCATTGAGCAACCGGTACTTCTCCACCGGCGCCTCGGAAAGCCGCGACTGCGAACAATAGTGGCAGTCTTCGGGACAAATGCCGCTTTGGATGTTGAGCAAAAAATTCAGTTTGACCCGCTTGCCGAAGCCCGCTTTGCGCACCTGAAAAGCGGCATGCAGCAAGGGCAGGATTTCGTCGTCGGGCCATTGCAGCACCGACAGCGCTTCGTCGCGGGTCAATTCTTCGCCGCGCAAACTTTTCTCCGCCAACTCCAAGGCGAGTCCCGCCTGCGTCTCCGCCAAGATCGTATCCATGGGCATTTCCTCCGGGAAGGGTTGAAATATAAAACCGCTGGGATCGCGCATACCGGGTGGAAAGTTCGCTTTCAACCGCTGCGCTCCGCCTTTCCCCAATTGCTACAGACCTTAGGGAGCCCCTCATCGAACTCCACGGGATGCCTGCACCGCCTGGGCCACGGCTTCGACCACCGGCGGAGTCTCTTCAGAGGTGTTGCCGCGTCCCAAGGAAAAGCGCAGCGAAGACGAGGCTTCTTCTGCACTTTTGCCCATGGCCAAAAGCACGGCCGACGGCTTTACCGACCCCGAGGCGCAGGCCGACCCGGCGGACACTGCGATCCCGCGCAGGTCCAGGGCCATGACCAGAACGTCGGAGCGACAGCCGGCGAAGGCGATCTGCAAGGTATTCGGCAAGCGCGGAGCGTTTTCGGCCTGCACGCGCACGTCATCGACCCGCTGCCGCAAGGCCTGCTCCAAAGCGTCGCGCAAGGTTCGCAGGCGAGTCCGCTCCGCCTCACCCTGCTCCCGCCACCATTGGGCCGCGGCCCCGAAGCCTGCAATGCCGGGCGTGTTTTCGGTGCCGCCGCGCCGGCCGCGTTCTTGCGCCCCGCCGGTCATTTGCGGTTCCAGGTCAGCGCCTTTGCGCAGGAAGAGGGCGCCCACGCCCTTGGGTCCGCCGATTTTATGGGCCGCGAAGGCGGCCGCATCCGCGGACCAATCTGAAATGCGGACCGGAATTTTGCCCAGGGCCTGGGTCGCGTCGACAAAGAAAGTCACGCCGCGCCCGTGGAGCAACGCACCAATCTCGGCCACGGGCTGCAGGGCCCCGGTTTCGTTGTTGGCGGCCATCACCGCGCATATGGCGGTGTCGGGTCGTAACATAGAAGCTACGGACTCCGCAGCCACCACCCCTTCCCCATCCGGCGAAACCCAATCGCAGACCCAGCCTTCGCGTTCCAGCATTTTGGCCGCGCCGCGCACGGCCGGATGTTCGATGGCGCTTACGATGAGGTGCCGTCCGCGCGCCGTCGACGCCCGCGCCAGACCCAGCAGGCCCAGATGACAGGCTTCGGTGCCGCCGCCGGTGAACACGATTTCAGCGGGTTGCGCCGCAATCAGCGCGGCGAAGGCTTCGCGGGCCTCTGCGACGGTTTGTCGCGCCGCGCGGCCCGCGGCGTGCAGGCTCGAAGGGTTGCCCCAGGCCGTTTCCGCCGCCCGCGTCAGCGCGGCCAGCGCTTCGGGCCACAGCGGGGCCGTTGCATTGTGATCGAAGTAATACATACGCCTGTCACGCGCGGAACGGGTTTTTCACGGTCACTCCCCGATAGTGGTACCCGTCTTGCAAATCTTCGCTGTATAAGGTGCGGCAGCCGGCGTCGACCGCGGCTTGCAGGATGAGCGAATCGTACCAACTGAATCCGGACAGATGGTGGGTATCGAGCGCGTCGAGATAAAATGAAGCGTTGGGGTGAACCCGGCAAATCGGAATCAGGCTTTTGGAGACGATTTCCCGCAGCTGTTCCGGTTTCAAGGCCGGGCGGAACTTTTTCACCGCGACGTGGATGAATTCCTGAATCACCTGAAAGCTGATGCCGCCTTTCCCTGCGCGGATCGCCAAGGCCCAGAGCCGCCGGGCTTCGGCGTGCCTCGGATCCTGAGCAGGCTGAAATGCGTAGATGAGAACGTTGGTGTCGAAAAAAAACTCAACGCTCATTCATTTCATCCCGGGTGTACGGGCCGCCGGTTTTGATGTGCTTGAATTTGTCCAGGAAATGATCCAGGTCGAATATTTTTTCCTGGCCGACGTAAATCCCCAGCCAATCACGAAAAGCATCATTCAGCGAACGGTTTTCCTTGCGGGCTTTTTCGCGCGCCCGCGCGATCAAGGCTTCTTCGGCACTCAAGGTGATGTTTTTCATTGATTCCTCGTATCACGTCTAGTGCGTATAGTGTACACTATTTTCGTGCAATTTGCCAACCGGCTCAAGGCCGGCGAGCCAGGCGCGCGATGACGAATTCGGCCCCCAGATTGCGAAACCCGCCGGCCAGCAAGGCGCGCGACAGGCCCGACCCGGGAAAGCACAGCTCCTTTTCGATGACGAAGTTTTCCCGGGCGCACAGTTCGCGGAAATCGAGCAGACTGAAGAGATGGATGTTGGGCGTTTCGTGCCAGTGGTGCGGTAACGCGCGCGTCACGGGCATGGTTCCGTGCCGGAACAGCGACAGCCGGTTGCCGATATGCCCGAAATTGGGAAAGGCCACGATGCCCTTGCGCGCCACGCGCAGCATTTCACGCAGCAAGAGGCGCGGGCGCTTCACCTCTTGCAAGGTGCGGTTGAGTACGGCATAGTCGAAGGCGCCGGCGTCGAACAGCGACAGGCCCCGGTCCACGTCGCTTTGCACCACCGGCACGTTTTTGCGCAGGCATTCCACAATCGATCCCAAATCGATTTCGATGCCGATGCCCGTGGCCCGCCGCTGCTGAAACAGCGCGTCGATGAACGATCCGTCGCCGCAGCCGATGTCGAGAATGTGGCTGTCTTTTTCGATGAGGCCGGCCAGGGCTGCGAAATCCGCCGCCGCGCGCTCCGCGGGGCGCGGCCCGATCAGAACCGGCGGTGCGGCATGGATTGCGGCGCCCGCGTAGGCCGGCCGCTCCAGAAAGCTGTGGATGACTCGCGAGAGGTGGACGACTTCCAGCAAAAAGGCGTCGTGGCCGTAAGGCGATTCGAGTTCGACCACCGAGGCGACTTTTTTCAACCGCAGCAGCACCTGCCCCAAGGCCCGGGTCTGTTCGGGGGGAAACAACCAGTCCGAAGACAACGCCACCAGCAGGTATTCGGAGGTGGAGGCGCGAAAGGCGTTTTCCAGCGAGCCGTAGCGCGACTCCAAATCGAATTCGTCCATGGCATAGGTGATGTGCAGGTACGAATTGGCGTCGAAGCGGTGGATGAATTGCTCGCCTTGGTGGTTGAGATAACTTTCCACCTCGAATCCGGTTTCGAAACGGCCGGCGTCGGTTTTCGGCCGTTGCTGCCGCCCGAATTTCTGGTGCATGGACACGGCCGAGAGATAGGTGATGTGGCCGATCATGCGGGCATAGGCCAGACCGCGATCCGGTGTCACGCCGGTGCCGTAATAGTCTCCGCCGTGGAAATCGGGATCATTCACGATGATTTTGCGGCCGATGATTTCAAACCCCAGCGCCTGGGCCGGCAAGCCCGCCGAGGCCGCGATGCACACGCATTTGCGCACCTTACCGGGAAAGCTCACCGTCCATTGCAGCGCCTGCATGCCGCCCATGCTGCCGCCCACCACGGCTTCGAGCGTGTCGATGCCCAGATATTCGATCAGGAGCCGTTGCGCCCGCACCATGTCTTCGACCGTGATGAGCGGAAATTCCGAACCGTAAGGCCGACCCGTAGCGGGATTCACCGAGGCCGGGCCGGTGGTGCCCTTGCAGCCGCCCAGCATGTTCGAGGCGATCACGCAATAGCGGTTGGTGTCGAGCGCCTTGCCCGGGCCAATGAGATCGTCCCACCAGCCGGGCTTTTTGTCCTCGGGCGCATGCCAGCCCGCGGCATGCGCATCGGTGGTGAGCGGCGAGCAGATCAAGATGGCGTTGCTTTGCTCGCGGTTCAAGGCGCCGTAGGTTTCATAGGCGATTTCCAGACGCGGCAGGGTTTTCCCCGACACCAAAACGAATCCCCCGGGCGGCAGGGGCATTGCGGCCGTCTGGGTTTCGACCCACAGTTTGGAGTCGGAATGGGTGTGAGAGGAAGAACTCATGGCGGTTTAAGAAGCCTGGAAATTTACATTAGGCCGTTTTATGGGTACCTCTCGTCCTCGGTCCGCCCCAGGCGGAGAATAACGATTTTGTGAGGTGCTTTGATGCCCGAACTACCCGAGGTCGAAACCATCCGCCGGGCGCTGGAAATGCCGCTGTGCGGCCGGCGCATCGGCGCGGCGGAATTCCGCCTACCCCGCCTGTTGCTGGCCGATGCCGCAGACACGGCCCAACGCCTGCGCGGCCAGCGCATCGACGCGGTGCGGCGGCGGGGAAAATATTTGATCCTTGAGCTCAGCCGCGACAGCGTGATTTTTCACCTGGGCATGACCGGCCAGCTGACGGTCGCCCCGGCCCGGGCCCGGGCCGATGCACGCTTTGTAACCACCGTCACGGGTTTGCAAAAAGCCCTGGGCGCGCATCCGGTCGACGCGCATACGCACGCGCTGATTCATCTCGACGATGGCAGCCGCCTGCAATTCCGCGACCCGCGCACTTTCGGGAAAATCCTTTTCGTTCCGGGTCGCGGTTGGTCCAGCCACGCCCGCTTGCGCAAGCTGGGCCCCGAGCCCTTGGATCTTTCCGTGGCGACCTTCGTGTCGCGGCATTTTCCCGCCGCCTCGCGCCGTCCCGTCAAGGCGCTGTTGCTGGATCAAACCTTTCTGGCCGGCGTGGGAAACATCTATGCCGATGAGGCCCTGTTTGCCGCGGGATTGCATCCGCAGGCGCCGGTGCATACGCTGACGCGGGAAAACGGGCTGGAATTGCTGCGGGCCGTCAAAAACGCCTTGCGCCAAGGCATCCGCCACCAAGGCACCAGCTTTTCCGATTATCGCAAGCCGGATGGTTCTTTGGGCCGCCATTACGAACATCTCAAGGCATACGGCCGCGGCGATCAACCATGTTTGCGTTGCGGAACCTTGCTGGTGAAAACCGTGGTGGCGCAGCGGGGAAGCGTGTTCTGTCCGCGCTGCCAGCCGGTGCCATCCGGAAAGGCGAATTTTTCGCGGCTGGGGCGCCGATGACTTTTCAGGCCGACGGACCCGAGGCGGCGGACTCCAACGCTTTCAAGCAATAATTGTTGATGCTTTCCCCATTTTGCCAAGCCTTGATGGCGAGCGTCCGATGCAACTCCTTGCCCGTTCGCAACAGGAATTTTCCGGAATAACTTTTCCCGGCCGTAGCGACCGGCAGCGGCTTTTTATCCTGTCTATAAAGGGTCAGCGCTTCTTCCACGGCTCGGCACAGCTCGGCGTAAACCTTGGCTTCGTCCTTCCCGTGCACTCCACCGCGCAACAATCCCGGGCAAACCCCCACGTAACAGCCGTCTGTTTCGGACCATTCCACGATTTTGAGGTATCGATCGGCTTGTTTCATACTTGGCTCTCCTCAATGGCTTCGCGTACCGCCTTCTCCTGATAGCGCTTGGCGTCCTCTCCCGGGCCGCCGGAAATCGTCACCGGTTCCCGGCATTTCGGATGGGTGAAATTGCGATGGCTTCCCTTGCCGCCGCGATCCGCGAATCCCGCCCGCAACAAATCGGCGATGAGTTGGCGGACTTTGCGCGGCACAAAACTTATGATACTATAATAGTACCACTATTGCAACCCCGCGCGGCCCTGCGCAACGGCGCGGTGGAATCATTTCGAAGCTCCAAAAACCCAGATCACCCCCGGGGAAAAACGGGTACTATACCCATGCCGAAGGAGGATTCCGGCGGCCATCAACCGGTCTATCCGACCGAGGGAGGGGGAACGTGTCCGTTACCAGACTCGCTTTGATGTTCGCCTGCGCCGGGGCGACACAGGCGGCGGGGACGTGGACGCAGGTCACAGCCCCGGGACCGCATGATTACGCAGGGCAGATGAATCTGCTTTCCGATGGAACCGTCATGGCCAAAACCACCTTCGGAGGCGACAGCGTCGGCAGCGTCTGGGATCACCTGTACCCCAATGCCCAAGGCAGCTATGTCGGCGGCTCCTGGACCACGGAAATTCCCGCCATGTACGACACGCGTACTGATTTTTCCTCGCAGTTGCTGAGGGACGGGCGCTTGTACGTGGCCGGAGGAGAATACGGCACGGGCGGATCGGCCGGTGAGATATACGATCCCCTGACCAACCTGTGGACACGCACGCCCGCGCCCGGAGCCAAAGTGGGCGACGCCTGCTCGGAAATTCTGCCCGACGGCAAAGTTTTGCAGTCGCTGACGGGCACGGGCACGCATACGGTGATTTGGGATCCCGCCTCCAACACGTATGCCCCGGGACCTTCCACCCTCGGAAATTTCGACGAAGCCGCCTGGGTGAAACTTCCGGACCAGAGCATTCTGCAAGTGGATTTCAACAGCCGGAATTCGGAGCGGTATATCCCGGCGCAGAACCAATGGGTTACCGATGCCCAGGTTCCGGTTAGCCTTTACGATCCCTACGGCACCGAATCCGGAGCGGCCCTGCTTTTGCCCAATGGGAAGGCGTTTTTTCTCGGTTCACCGGGAACCACGGCGATTTACACCCCGTCGGGAAACGCGAGCCCGGGAACTTGGGCGGCGGGGCCCGCCATCCCCGACAACCAGGGGACTCCGGATGCTCCGGCGGCCATGATGGTCAACGGCAAAATCCTCTGCGCCGTTTCCCCCATCCCGACCACGGCCAATCACTTTCCGCCGCCCATCTCCTATTACGAATATGATGATGTCGCCAACGCCTTCACCCGGGTGAGCGCGCCCGGCGGAGGCATGACGCGCAATGCGGGAAGTTATGTCGCCAATATGCTGGCCTTGCCCAATGGGCAGATTCTGTACTCGGAGCAGGGCATCCGCAACTATTACGTCTACACCCCGGACGGCTCGACGCTGGCCGCGGGAAAACCCGCCATCACGCGCATCGACCACGGCGGGAGCGATTGCAACTCCGGGTATACCATCACGGGAACCCAGTTCAACGGCATCAGCGAAGGCGCGGCCTACGGGGACGACGAGCAGATGAACACCAATTACCCCATCCTTCGGCTGACCTCCGGAAGCGATGTCTATTATGCGCGCACCTTCAACTGGAACAGCACCGGCGTGCAGCGCGGCAGCGAGCCGGACACGGCCGCCTTCACGCTGCCCTCGGACTTGCCCATGCAGACGGCGTATTCCCTGGTGGTTTCGGCCAACGGCATCGCTTCGGATCCGGTCGACTTCACGCCCTGCGCCCCGACCTTGCTTGCCGCTCACGCTATGCAAGCGGGACTGCAAGGGTTTTCGATCCGGGCCGTGGGCTCGACGCTCCAACTTCGTTTTCAATGGAACGCCAGCGGTCCCACGCGCATGCGGCTGGCCACCCTTGACGGCAGGATTCTCTACCAGGAAAACTTTGCGGGCTCGGGTCTGTACACACGGTCCCTCGATAGGAGCCGGTGGGAAAAAGGTGTTTATGTGTTTGCCGTGAGCGATGCGCGAAGTCAAATCTCCCGGAGACTGGTCATTCCATAAACGGCGCGGCGGCAATTCGCGTGCCAAGGTTGCAGCGAGAATCCACCGCTGGCGGATGGACAAATCGCGGCGGCGGAGGCATACTTGAAAGCATGCTGGATCACGCCGCAAACGTGGAGAAGGCCATCTTGGCGCACCTCGACAATCCCGATTCGGTGTTGATCCGGCGCGTGACGCGCAACAATCAGATTTGGCTGCACAACTACAAAGTCGAAACCGACAAAACCTGTCGCTGCCAGCTTCCGGGCTGTTCCAACGCCTTCATCGTCACCTTGATTCCCAACCAGGTCGTGTATCCGAAATATTGCCCCGGGCACCGCAACGAATTCCGGCGCTCCCGGTTCCGTCGCGCCGCCGAAGGAATTTTCGTCAACTCCGTGACAGTCATAACATCATTGTCGCCCGTCGACGCCACACCGTGATCCCGCTTTCCGCGCTGCTCTCCCGCGCCGGGCGGTTCGGGGGCGTGCAAGCGGGCTTGGCCTGGCTGCGCACCCTGCGCGTGGACTTCGGCGATTCGCCCCGGCCGGGCGCCTCGGGCCTGCTCGCGCTCTGGCACGAGCAACTGCTCTTGTGCCTACCCGCCTTCACCCATTTGCGCCTGCGGGCCCTGGTATCGCGCAGCCGCGACGGCGCCTGGGCCGCCGCCCTGTGCCGCGGTTTGGGCTATGAAACGGCGCGCGGCTCCAGTAGCCGCGGCGGCGCCGCGGCCTTGCGGTCTTTAGCGCGCGATCTCGAATCCCGCGGCGGTTGGGCCGCGGTGGTGGTCGACGGCCCGCAGGGTCCGCCTCGCCGCTGCAAGCCCGGCGTCGTATGGCTGGCGCGCCGCACCGGATTACCGATCACCGTGGTTGCGGGGACTGCGTCGCCGTCGGGTCGAGCCGGCAGTTGGGACGGCTGCGTAATCCCCGCGCCGTTCGCGCGCGTGCGCCTGCGGCTGGCCGCACCCTGCCGGCCCGAAACGACGGACGACTTGGACGCCTTGATGGCGGCCCATGCCGCCGGCCGGGCGGCCGGACCGATTCGGACCGGGACCACTAGTAACCTGCGAGATACTTAGGCGTGAGGGCCCGGCTGCGCACGGCGGGAGAATCCGCGGCGAGGCTTTTTTACTTTTCCGCACCGGACCCGGAGGCACTGTGATTCCATTTGTGACATTCGTGGCATTCGATATCGAAACCACGGGCCTCGATCCCGACCGGGAAGACGTGGTGGAAGTGGCCGGCGCGCGCTTTACCCTGGAGCGCCGCAACGGCCGACTGGCCGCCAAAGAGCTGGGGCAATTCCAAAGCCTGGTCAAACCGACCAAGCTGATTCCCGACGAAGCCGTGCGCATCCACAACATCACCAATGCCATGGTCGAGAACGCCCCGGATCTCAAGCCGACCTTACAAAGCTTTTTCCGGTTCTGCGGTCTGAGCTCGGTGCTGGTCGCGCACAACGCCGCCTTCGACGCCGGGTTCCTGGGCAAGGCCATCCGCAAATACGGCCTGGTGATGCCGCAAAACCCGATTGTCGACAGCCTCAAGCTGGTGCGCAAAATCCTGCCCGAATACACCTCGCACCGTCTGGGCGAAGTGGCGCGCCGACTCGGCGATCAAACCGACCTCTCACTGCAAGCCGGCGATCTGCACCGCGCGGCCTATGATTGCAAGGTGTTGATGGAGGTGCTGTGCGCCTGCCTGCGCAAGCGCTACCAGGACAAGGATCTAGCCATGGATCAGGCGGTCAAGTCGTTGGAAAGCGTGAGCCCGGTTCTGCGTTTCGCCCAATTCGCCTGAGCGCCGACCGGAAATCGAAAACCTTATTTCAGGGCCTGTGCCTGCTCCAGGGCCGCTTCGATGCCATTCTTGGCGATAAAGCGCATGCCGGCGCTGCTGACCTTCAATGTCACCCATTTTTTTTGCGAGGGCACCCAAAAGCGTTTTTTATGCAGATTCACCTCGAAAAATTTCCGGGTATGGTTCATGGCGTGGGAAACCTGATTCCCTTTTTGGCGTTTCTTGCCGGTCACATCGCAGATACGGCTCATGGTTGCCTCGTTCGTATCAAAAAAAACCTTGGGGCAGCGAAGTTAATAAAAGTCGCCATGGGCCCCAAGTCCGGGTTGGGGAAAGTTTAGCCTGCAACCGGCCATCCCAGCAGGCGCAAGAAGCGGGAAACCCCGGGTGCTTCCCGGGGAGCTTGGCGCATTTCCGCTGCTCGGACCAAATACGCCTGCATCCGCATTTCCTTCAATTCCTCCAAAGGAATTTCCAGACCCAAACCGCCGTCTTCCACCACCTCCTTCAAGAGGGCGTGTTCGGCGAAGTCGCGTCGCGGCACGAACAAAACCGGCGTGCCATGCGTCAAGGTTTCAGCCACCAAGCCGTATCCCAGCTTACCCAAAACCAAATCCACGCTGGCGGTCAGATCGGCGTAACGCAACGACGGATCTTTTTCGAAGCGGTGGTAGTTGGGTGACGCACCCTCCAGCGGGTACAGACCCAGAAACTCCCAGTCGGCGAAGTCGCCCAGCCGTTCCCAATGCGCCCCCTCGAAGCCGTAATTTCCCAGATAGATTAGGCACCACTTTTTGCCGGGGTCGAGACCCAGGCGGCGGGCCAGCGCAGGGCGCTGTGGGTGGCCCGGCCGGCACACGATACCCAATTCAAACACCGTACCGGTCAAGGCTGCGCCGAAACCAGGCGCGAGCCGCAGCAGCGCCCCGGCTTCGGCGTAATCGGCGCGCATGCTCTCCAGCAGGGGGCGGTAGGCGGGCCGCGCCACGACGTAGTCGGCATAAATGTCGACCCAGGAGAAGTTGCCAATCGCCAGCGAGGGCAGACCGGCGCGTTGGGCCAAGGGAAAAGCCAGCGGGGGAATGTCGGCGATCACGAGATCGACGCCATCGGCGCGCAGGCGTTCGGCCAAGGGCGGCAGCAAGGCGTCGCGCCGCGCGTCGATGTCCGCGTAACGTTCCAAAGTGGCGTCGATGTCCACCGAGGTGGAATCGCGTTGCACGCAACCGCAGTCCAGCGCGCAGGCGATGCGGCGGAAAGGCCGGGCCAACTCTTCGCGGAAAAACGACGCGGGCAGCTCCGTGTACAGATCGATTTCGGTTGCTTGCGGGATGGCTTGCATCAGCGCCGCGGCACGCACGCCGTGTCCGAAGCCATGGGCCGTCAAAAACCAGGCGATATGCCGCGGCGGATGCGGAAGAAAAGGAGGTTTCAAACTTCGGCGAGAATTTCAGGCAGCGAAAAGCGCACCTTTTCTTCCATCAACACATAGTCTTCGGCCGCCGTGCCCGGAAACTCCCGCTGGATCCACCGCACCACGTCCTGCACCAGATCTTCCGGAGCCGAGGCGCCGGAAGAAATGCCGATATTGGCCACGTCGTCGAACCATTCGCGCCTTATATCCTCGGGACCGTCGATGAGATAAGACGGCTTGCCCAGGCGCTTGCCCAGTTCGCATAACCGGTTGCTGTTCGAACTGTTTTTCGATCCGATCACCAGCAACAAATCCGCCCGCTCGGCGATTTCCATCACCGCGCTTTGCCGATTGGTGGTGGCATAACAGAGATCGCCTTTTTCCGGCCCTTCGATGTGCGGATAGCGCCGCTTCAACGCTTCGATGATGTCCCGGGTCTCTTCGATGGAAAGAGTGGTTTGCGTGGTATAGGCCAAGGCGTCGTCGGGCCAATCCGGCAGCCGCTCCACATCCTCCACGCCTTCGACCAGCACCATGTTCCCGTCCTCGAGCTGACCCATAGTGCCGATGACTTCGGGATGCCCACTATGTCCGATCAGGATAATGCGGCGCTGGCGTTTGCTGTGCCGTTGCACGGAAGAGTGCACCTTCTTCACCAACGGGCAGGTGGCGTCGACGGCCAACAATTTGCGGTCTTCGGATTGACGGTACACGCTCATGGGAACGCCATGGGCGCTGAAGATGGCCACCGATCCGACGGGAATCTCCTTGAGATCTTCCACGAACACGGCGCCTTTTTCCTGCAAACGCGAAACCACGGCTTGGTTGTGGACGATTTCATGGCGTACGAAAACCGGCGCGCCGAATTTCTCCAGGGCTTTTTCAACGATGCTGATGGCGCGTTGCACTCCGGCACAAAAGCCTCGGGGTGAAGCCAGATAAATTTGCATGTCTCAATTATAAGTCAAAAGGCTTGGGATGATGGGCGGCCAAGCAGGCGTCAACCCGGCCAGGGCAACGCCACGGACAGTTCGCGCCGAAGGGTCGAGACCGCGGCATGCAGCCGCCGGTTTTCACCCGCAACAAAAGCGCGGCAGGCCGGGGCGGGGTCGGCCGCGGGCCGCTCTAAATCCGCGGCGGATAAACACGTGGCCACACGCAACAAACCGGCGGCGCGCAACCGCTGGGCGAGCGCGGCCTGGTTCCAGAAATGCGGGCCGACCCAAATGGCGGTTCCGGCCACCAGCGGCTCCCAAAGGTTGTGCCCGCCGCGCGGCGCGAAGCTCCCACCCACCACGGCGGTATGGCAATGCGGCAGCCGGGCGCCCACTTGCCCGAATACATCGACGAGCACGCGCGGCGAATCCGGGCGCGAACTCAACCGTTCGAATCCCAGCGGCGACAGGGCGGCGGCGAAACGCGGCATCTCTTGCAAGTACCGCGGAAAGAGGTAGACCGGGTCGGCACCGCCCAGCGCGGACAAAGCCGGCAGCAAGCCGGGCAATTCGGCCGCATGCAGGGAAAGGAACGCCAAGCCCCGGCGCTGCGGCCAAGGCGGACTCTCGGAAACCGTCGCCAAATAATGAAGGGCTCGCAGGTCGCCGCCCGCCGAAACGCGTCGACCGCCGCGGCGATGCACCCGTGCGGCCTCGGACTCGGTTTGACTTTGAACCCAATCGACGCGGCCCAAAACCGATCGGATCAGTCCCGGACACAAACGACCGAACCGTTCGGCGCGGGGAGTCCAGCGCGCCGAAACCCAGAACACGGGCACCTGCAAGCGGGCCGCCGCGATTACGTAATGCGGCCACAATTCCATCTCGAAAAGCAGCAGGGCCCGCACGCGATAGCCTTTTAGGAATCGCCGCACTAGGCGCGGATGATCCCAGGGCGCCAAAGCCGCAAAAAAACGCGCGCCCCCCGCATACGCCTGAATTTGCCGCGCGAGGAAGTCATATCCCGTTACGGTCGTGGCGGTGAGCACAAAATCAAGCGGCGCCTCGGCCAGCGCCTGCGCCAGGGCCCAGCTTCCCTTGCATTCGCCCAGCGACGCCGCATGCAGCCACACCACCGGATGCAAGGCTGGGATCGGAGGCGGGGCGGCCGCCCGTGCGCGCAGCCGCCACCGGGCGGGAATCAGGCGCGTGTGTTTTTCCCACCATGCCAAGCACCAGGCCAGAGCCAAGGCCGGCTCCCAGACCAGGCGGTAAACCCACAGCAGCGGCGAAAACGATCGCTTCGGCGGCCGGATCAGCGCCATACCGCCGCGCCCCAAATCAGCAGACAGGCAGAAACGGCATAGACGAGATTGCGCCCTTGCCAGGACAGCGCCCGGCGCCAGGCGACGCGACGACCCGCCGGCGAAGTGGGTAACCTGGCGGGTACGATGCGCATCGGCCAGGCGGGAACGGCGGCGGCAAAAGCCGCGTATTCCGCGCCGTGCAGGTCACGCAGCCTCCGATCTTCCCACCCAGCCAGGGCAAGGTACTGAAGCGCCAGGGCGGAAGACGCGATCAGAAAAATTTCCGGACGCAGACAATTCGCGAAGAGCAGGACTCCGAAAACCACGCCGAGGTTGGAGGCGTACAGCGGATGACGTAGCCAGCGGTAGGGCCCGCTGCGCACCAGCGTCGGGGCCTGTATGCTTATGGCGTTCCCATGCGGCCCCAAATGCGCGCCCGCCCAAACGCGCAACCCGAGGCCCAAGGCCACCAGCCACAAGGCCGAACCGCATAGCGGCGTCGCGGTATGCGCACGCCTCCAAACCAGCCATACCAAAAGGGCCGCCGGCCCGAACCCGCGACCCGCGAACCACAGCGAGAACAGCCGGGTCATAATTCCAGAATGCGCGGGGCGCAGCGCTCCGCAAACCAGGGGTGATGCGAAGCGATGATCCCGCCTTGGGGGCGATGGTCGGGAAAGCCCGTTATCTCAGGCTGCATGATGCGGGAGAAAATGGCTTCGCATTCCGCCTCCGGCAAACCCGTGCCGGGTTCGTCGAGCAGTAAAAAACCGTGTCCGCCGGACAGGACACGCAACAGTGCCAGCCTCTGCTTTTCCCCGCCGGACAATTCCGTCAGAAAATTTTGCTCCGCCTCGGCCGCCTCGACCTCACCTGGGCGCAATCGCGCTTCGATAAAGCGCAGGCCCAAAAAATCGCGCCACGCTTCCCAGACGCCCGTCCCGCGGCCGAAAAAGCGCCGCAACCAGGGCCAGAAGTCCGGTTCGAAATCCGCCGGTTGCGGTAAATATCCCATGCCTGCGTCACTCCACGCCTGCGGCCTCCGTATCATACCGGTTACGGGGAATTCCACGCCGGCCAGAAGACGCAGCAGGGTCGATTTACCCGCGCCGTTGGGGCCGCGCAAACAGGTCCATCCGCGCAGGGGGATTTCGCCCTGCCATTCCGAGAACAGGGCCGGGGCGCCCGGATAGGCAAAGGCCAGATTCCGAATTTCCACCGCCGGGGAAGTCGAAGGCGCGGCCCGGCCCAAGGGAGGCGACGGCTCCGATTGAATTCCGAATTCGCCCAATTCCCTTTCGGCTTGCGCCCCCAGGCGCAGCCAAGTCCAATGCCGGCCGAATTCCCGCACCGGCTGGTACAGCAGCAACAGCAAGGTCAAAGCTCCGGCAGGTTGCGCCAAACCGCCGAAGCGCGGACCCGTCCAAAACACCAAGGTCGCCAGCAGCGCGAAATAAAACCATTCCAGCAAAGCCGGCAGGGAGAGTTGCGCGCGCTGCCAGCGCCATTCGGCGCCGGAAAAGTTGTTTTGCGCCGTCTCCAATTCGGCCCAGGCCGACGGCACGCGCCGATTTCCGCGCGCCGAATCCAGCCCCGCCAAAAACATCCCGGTCACCTGATGGAAGCGCGCCTGGCTGCGGCGCAAGGCGACGGCCAAGCCGTCGAGCCAATGCCGCCGCAAGCGGGCCCCAACCGCCAAAGGCAAAACCAAGAGGAGCGAAGCGCCGGCCAACAGTGGAGACAACAGCAAAAGCCCGATTAACAGGGACACTGCATGCAATCCCGCCGCCGTGCAGCGCAATACGGCCTCGCGGCCGCGCACCACCCTTTCCATCTCCAACTGCAGGGCCTTGCCCAGATTTCCACGACCCGGATCGCGATGCCAGGGCTGCGACCATTGATCCAAACCGGGTTTCAATCCGGCGAATAAGGAGTGCATTTGCCGGCGGTGAAATCCGGCTTGCGCCGATGCGGCGAGGTATTGCACGGCGGTGCGCAGGCTGACGACCAGAAACAATCCCCCCAGCGACGTCCAGGCCGTTCGGTTCTGAATAAGCATGCCCTTGAGTTGGAAAGCGAATGCGCCTTCCAAGGCACCTTGCAGCAATCCCAAAGAGCCGAATATCAAAGTCCAGGTCAGGAAGCGATTAAAAAACCTCAATCAACGCACCTCTCCGTTGCAAAACGAAACAACATTCTAAATTTTTTGATGAATACCCATTGACTTGTCGTTTTTTGTTGATTAAATTCGCATCGCGCTTTAGCAATCTTCCGCTTCGTCTGCCAGCCAATCGGCGGTTGCGAGCAGAAGAAAAGAACAAACCAGATAGAGAAGGAGCAGCAACCATGAACGTCAAACCACTTGCCGATCGGGTTCTCGTGGAAGCCTTGGAGGCCGCCGAGAAATCCGCCGGCGGAATCTACATCCCCGATAATGCCAAAGAGAAGCCGCAGAAAGGCAAAGTCATTGCCGCCGGTCCGGGAAAGGCCGCCGACAACGGTTCTTTGATCAAAATGGAAGTAAAGGTCGGCGACACCATTCTGTACGGAAAATACTCCGGCACCGAGGTCAACGTCGACGGCAAAGAATATCTCATCATGCGCGAAAGCGACATTCTCGCGGTGATTTAACCCGAAACATCAAACCAGGAAACAAGGAGTCACACTTATGGCAAAGCAACTCATCTTCGACGCGCCGGCCCGGGCGGCCCTCAAGCGCGGCGTGGACAAACTGGCCAACGCGGTCAAAATCACCCTCGGTCCCAAGGGCCGCAACGTGGTACTCGCCAAGAGCTTCGGCTCGCCTTCGAGCACCAAGGATGGCGTATCGGTGGCCAAGGAGATCGAACTGGAAGACGCGTTCGAGAACATGGGCGCGCAACTGGTGAAAGAAGTCGCCTCCAAGACTTCGGACGTGGCCGGTGACGGAACCACCACGGCCACCGTGCTGGCGCAAGCCATCATGACCGAAGGCCTCAAGAACGTCATCGCCGGCGCCAGCCCCATCGACCTGAAGCGGGGCATCGACATCGCGGCCGACGCCGTAGTGGCCGAAATCAACAAGATGGCCAAGAAGTTCAAGGAGAAAGACAAGGCTGAATGGGCCAAAGTGGCCGCGATTTCCGCCAACAACGATCAGGAAATCGGCAATCTCATCGCCGACGCCATGGATCGCGTGGGCAACGAAGGCGTGATCACCGTGGAAGAAGCCAAGTCGGCCACCACCAGCCTGCGCGTGGTGGAGGGCATGCAATTCGACCGGGGCTATGTGTCGCCGTATTTCGTGACCAACCCCGACTCGATGGAAACCGTGCTTGAGAATTGCGCCATCCTCATCCACGACAAAAAGATCAGCAGCATGAAGGATTTGCTGCCGATTCTCGAAAAGGTGGCCCAGAGCGGCAAGCCGCTGATGCTCATCGCCGAAGACATCGAAGGCGAAGCTTTGGCGACCTTGGTGGTCAACAAGCTGCGAGGCACGCTGAAAGTGGCTGCGGTCAAAGCGCCGGGTTTCGGCGATCGCCGTAAAGCCATGCTCGAAGACATCGCCATCCTCACCGGCGGGCGGGTGATCTCCGAAGAAACCGGCTTCAAACTCGAGAACACCACCCTCGACGATCTCGGCAACGCCAAGACGGTCAATATCGACAAAGACAACACCACCATCATCGACGGTGCGGGCAAGGCTTCGGACATCAAAGGCCGGGTCGCCCAAATCAAGCGCCAGATCGACGAGACCACCTCGGATTACGACCGCGAGAAGCTGCAAGAGCGTTTGGCCAAGCTCGCGGGCGGCGTGGCGGTGATCGAAGTCGGCGCGGCCACCGAAACCGCGATGAAAGAGAAGAAAGATCGCGTGGACGACGCGTTGCATGCGACCCGCGCGGCGGTGGAAAGCGGCGTAGTGCCGGGTGGCGGCGTGGCCCTGATTCGCGCCTCCAAAGTGCTGGACGGCCTCAAGCTCTCCGGCGATCAGGCCATCGGCGCTTCCATCATTCGCCGGGTCTGCGAAGAGCCGCTGCGCATCATCGCGGCCAACGCGGGCGAAGAGCCCTCGGTAGTGGCGAACAAGGTGCGTGAAGGCAAGGATGATTTCGGTTACAACGCCCGCACCGGCGAGTACAAGAATCTGCTCGCCGAAGGCGTCATCGACCCGGCCAAGGTCACCACCACGGCCCTGCTCAACGCCGCTTCCATCGCCGGCCTGCTGCTCACCACCGATTGCCTGGTGGCGGAGAAGAAGGAAGACAAGAAGTCCTCAGGTCCGGGAGGCGGAGGCATGGGCGGTATGGGTGGCATGGGCGGTATGGACGACATGATGTAATCGGATCCGATTCGGAACCGAAGTTCTGCATCCCCCGGTCCGGCTTCGGGCCGGGGGATTTTTTTAGGGCTCCTCTTCCCATCGGCTTTCGCAGCGAGAATCCACCGCGGCGGAGACCCGAAGAGTCCGCGCCTGCAAAATGGGAGCGTCACAAGCATGACGGAAAATCCTCTCAACCCGCGCCAAAAACAGGTACTGACGGCCATTGTGGATCACTATATCGTCAAAGCCGAACCCGTGTCTTCCAGCCTACTCAGCAAAAGTCCGGTTTTACGCACCAGCAGCGCCACCATTCGCCATACCATGGCCCAGCTCGAAGAGCGCGGCCTAGTGGAGCAGCCGCATTCCTCCGCCGGCCGCCTGCCCACGGATTTGGGATACCGGGTTTATGTCGACGAACTCATGCACCCCGAGACGCTGCATCCGGAAGATCAGCGCGTGCTCGACGAGGCGCTGGGACGGGAATCCGGCGAAGAAGCCCGCATGGCGTATGCCGCCAAAATCCTGGCCGAACTGACCCTGCTGATGGGCATGGTGGCGCCGCCGCCGGCCCAATCGCGCGGTTGGTTTCGCAACATTTCCCTGGTACCGCTGGAAGAAGGAAAAGTCGTTCTGGTCTTGACCAGTTCGGAATCCGAGGTGCGATCGCTGATGATGGATTCGGGAATGGAGACTTCGATTTTCCGCCTCGAAGCCGTGGCCAAACGCTTGAATCAGCAATTGCGCGGAAAACCGATTTCGGATTTGGATCGCCTCATGTCCTCGCCCGCGGAGCGCTCCGTATCCAAAGACGAGAGCCTTGCCTGGGAGCTCTTGAATCGTTCTATTTTAAAACTCACCGGTACCAAATCGGGCGATGAGGTTTTCCTGTTCGGAGCCAAAAATTTGTTGCACCATCAAGAATTCGATAAATTCAGCGATGTCGGTTCGATTTTGGAACTCTTGGACTCGAAAATCGCTCTGGCGCATTTCTTGCGCCAAAAAGCCGATGATGAGGGCGTACACGTGACGGTGGGCGAAGAGCGCGAAGATGGGGTTCGGTTTCGAAGCCTGTCTTTGATCACCACTTCTTTCACCTTGCGCGGCGGCCGGGGGACCATCGGGGTGTTGGGGCCCAAACGCATCCCTTACGCCCGTTTGATTCCGCTGGTGGACTATGCCGCCCGCGCCCTGAGCCGAAACCGAGCACCCGAACCAGAAAGCGATGCACGATGACCCCTGAAGAAGTGGAAACCGGATCCGAGAGATCCTCTCAAACCCAAAGTTCCGCACACGGTTCCGAAACAGCCGGGGCGACCGCCTCGGAAACGGCGGCCTCCGAAGCCGAACACATCGCGGGAGAGTTGCAGGATTTGCGCGACAAACATTTGCGTCTGTTCGCCGAATTCGAGAACTTTCGCAAACGGGCGGCCCGGGAAAACTTCGAAGTGATTGCCACGGCCAATGCGCGTCTCATCGGCCAGCTCACCGAAGTGCTCGACAACTTTCAACGCGCCTTTGATCCCAAGCATCGCGGGGCCGCGGAAGAATTCGAAAAGGGCGTTCGGCTCATTTACGCGCGCCTGCGGGAAATCCTAGAATCCGAGGGTTTGGAAGAACTCGATCCCACGGGACAGGAGTTCGACCCCGGCGTGCATGACGCCCTCATGCAGCAGGTCAGCGACACCGTCCCCGAAAATCACGTGATCCAGACCGTGCAAAAAGGCTATCGCCTCAAAGCCAAAATCCTGAAGCACGCCAAGGTCATCGTGTCAAAGGGCAAAGAAACATGAACCTCCGGCTTGGCCGCCCGGCATCGCGGCCCGGAAGGAAACGAAAAATGCAGCCAGGAAAATTTCAACGGAAAGGATTTCATCATGGGTAAGATCATCGGAATCGATTTGGGCACCACCAACAGTTGCGTCGCCGTCATGGAAGGCGGCAAGCCGACCGTGATCCCCAACGCCGAAGGGCATCGCACCACGCCCTCCATCGTGGCCTTCACCAAAACCGGCGAACGCCTGGTGGGCCACGTGGCCAAGCGCCAGGCCATCACCAACGCCGAGCGCACGGTCTATTCGATCAAGCGCTTCATGGGCAAGCGCGCCGGCGAAAGCGAAGGCGAGAAGAAACGCGTGCCCTACAAGGTGGCGGGCAACGGCGACGAACCCGTGTCGGTGGAAATCGAGGGCAAGAAATACACGCCGCCGGAAATCTCGGCCATGATCCTGCAAGCCATGAAGAAAATCGCCGAAGACTATCTCGGTGAAACCGTGACCCAGGCCGTGATCACCGTGCCGGCCTACTTTAACGACGCCCAGCGCCAGGCCACCAAAGACGCCGGTCGCATCGCGGGCCTCGAAGTGCTGCGCATCGTGAATGAACCCACAGCCGCGGCCCTGGCCTACGGCTTGGATAAAAAGAAGAACGAAACCATCGCGGTCTACGACTTGGGCGGCGGCACCTTCGACATCTCCATTCTCGAAATCGGCGACGGCGTGTTCGAAGTGAAGTCGACCAACGGCGACACCCATCTCGGCGGCGACGACTTCGATCAGGTCATCATGGATTGGATCGCCGAGGAGTTCAAGAAAGAGAACGGCATCGATTTGCGCCTGGACAAGATGGCGTTACAGCGTCTCAAAGAAGCCGCCGAAAAAGCCAAGATCGATTTGTCGGGTTCGGCCCAGACCTCGATCAACCTGCCCTTCATCACGGCCGACGCCTCGGGACCCAAGCATCTGGAAATGGCTCTGACCCAGGCCAAGTTCAACCAGCTCACGGCCCAACTGGTCGAGCGCTCGCTGGAACCCTGCCGCCAGGCCCTGAAAGACGCGGGCAAGACCGCGAAAGATATCGACGAAGTGGTGCTGGTGGGGGGCTCGACCCGCATCCCCGCCGTGCAGGACAAGGTGCGCGAATTGTTCGGCAAAGATCCCCACAAAGGCGTGAACCCCGACGAAGTGGTAGCCGTGGGCGCAGCCGTGCAGGCCGGCGTTCTGGCCGGCGACACGGCGGTCAAAGACGTGCTCTTGCTCGACGTCACGCCGCTCTCGCTGGGCATCGAAACCTTGGGCGGCGTCATGACCAAGCTCATCGACCGCAACACCACCATTCCCACGCGCAAAAGCCAGATCTTCAGCACGGCCGAAGACAACCAGACCGCGGTCAGCATTCACGTGCTGCAGGGCGAACGCGAAATGGCGCGGCACAACCGCACCTTGGGCCGCTTCGAATTGACCGGCCTTCCGCCGGCGCCGCGCGGCATGCCCCAGGTCGAGGTCACCTTCGACATCGACGCCAACGGCATCGTGCATGTTTCGGCCAAAGACAAAGCCACGGGCAAAGAGCAGAAGATCCGCATCGAGGTCAGCTCCGGGCTTTCCGAGGCCGAAATCCAGCGCATGGTGAAAGAAGCCGAAGCCAACGCCGACGCCGACAAGCAGGAAAAAGAAAAAGCCGAAGTGCACAACCAGGCCGAACACCTGGTGTACAGCGTCGACAAACTCGTGAAAGAACACGGCGACAAGATCTCGGCGGAAGAAAAAGAAAACGTGCAAAACACCCTCGAAGCCCTGCGCAAGATCGAGAAATCCGAAGATCTCGAAGCGGTGAAGTCGGCCATGAAAAAGCTGGAAGAAGCCTCGCACAAGCTGTCGGAGGCCATGTACAAGGCCACCGCCGAAAGCGCGAAGGCGCAAGCCGACGGGGGCACTCCGGGAGCGGGCGAAGCCGGCGGAAAAAATCCCGGCGACAAATCCGACGGCAAAGACAAAGCCGTCGACGCCGATTACGAAGTGGTGGACTAAACCCGACGCTTGCCTTCGCCCGCGAAAGCAAGCGGCGCAGGCACGGCGGCGCAAAGAGGATGAGACATGGCGGCCAAGCGCGATTACTACGAGGTGTTAGGCGTAACCAAAGACGCCGATGAGGCGGCCGTTAAATCGGCCTATAAGAAGCTGGCGCTCAAATACCATCCCGACAAGAACCCGGGCGACAAGCAGGCCGAAGAAAAATTCAAAGAGGCCTCTGAAGCCTACAGCGTGCTCTCCGACTCAGAAAAGAAGCCGCAATATGATCGCTTCGGACATGCCGGCCTGAACGGGGGCGGCGGACCGGGGTTTCAGGGATTCAGCAACTTCGAAGACATCTTTTCCGCTTTCGGCGATATTTTCGGCGGCGATTTCTTCGGCCGAACCGGCGGACGCTCGCCGCGGTCGGGTCCGCCGCGCGGGCAGGATTTGCAAATCGCCCTCACCCTCAAGCTGCGGGAAATCGCCACCGGCGTGACCAAAAAGATCAAACTCAAGCGCTACAACGCCTGCGGCGAATGCGGCGGCGCGGGCGGCACCGGCAAACACACCTGTACGGTGTGCGGTGGCATGGGCCAGGTGCGGCAGGTGCAAAGTTCTTTCTTCGGTCAGGTCGTGAACGTCACCACTTGCCCCGAATGCGGCGGTTCGGGGCAGCAGATCAAATCGCGCTGCCCGCAGTGCTCGGGCAGCGGGCGGACGGCGGAAGAAGTCACCATTGCGGTCGACATTCCCGCCGGCGTGGAAGAAGGCCAGTACCTGACCTTGCGCGGTGAAGGCCATCGCGGTCCCAACGGCGGGCCGGCGGGCGATTTGCTGGTGGCCCTGCATGAAGAGAAAGACGAATTCTTCGAGCGGCGCGGCAACGATTTGCATTGCGAGGTCGATGTTCCCTTCACCACCGTGGCCTTGGGGGGCGAGATTCGGGTGTCGACGCTCGACGGCGAAGTCGAGCTCAAGATTCCGGCGGGGACGCAAAGCGAAAAACTGCTGCGCGTGCGCGGCAAGGGCCTGCCCGCCCTCCACCGCGGCGGGCACGGGCATCTTTACGTCAAAATTCATGTGCATACGCCCGCCAGCCTCGACGCCCGCGAAACCGAACTCTTGCGCGAGCTGCAGAAAATCTGGGAGACCCAGCAGCCCAAGGGCTTCATCCACCGGGCCAAAGCCTTTTTCACCTAAGCTCGCCCAAGTTCGTCTCACCCATGACTCCCGACGAACCGAACCTCGCGGAAAACCCAACCGCCAAGGTGTTCATTCTCGACGGCGACGCAGAATTGAAAAAAGAGGTGTTCGAGTCCTGGTCGCTGCCCGAAACCCATCTCATGGAAAGCAGCGGCGGACAAAACGCCATTCGCATTCTGAGCCAGGGCGGCATCGCGGTGCTGTTTCTTTCCACCGATCTTCTAACCATCGACAATCTCGACATCCCCGCGCTGGCCAAAGAACGCAACCCCGGACTCGAAATTTTCATTCTGGCCGGCGTGCGCGACACGGCCAAGGCCGAAGCCGCGGTACAACAAGGGGCGCATTCCTTCCTCATCAAACCCGTCAACGTCAAACTGCTCGAATCGCTGGCGCATAAGGCATTATCGCGCTCGGTGAGCCGGCGCAGCGTGCGCGAGTTGCGCGAGCACATGCTCGAAGACCTGCTGGGCACGTCGCCGGTCATGAAAAAAATTCTGCGCACCGTGCTCAAGGTGGCCCCCACCAACAGCACCTTGGTCATCGCCGGCGAAAGCGGCACGGGCAAGGAATTCATGGCCAACATCATCCACAGCCTGTCGCAGCGGGCCGAGGAAAACTTCGTAGCCGTAAACTGCGGCGCTATTCCCGAAACCCTGGTCGAGTCCGAATTGTTCGGATCGCGCAAGGGTTCGTACACCGGCTCGGTGGGTGACAAAAAGGGGCTCATTGAAGCCGCCGATCGCGGCACTTTGTTTCTCGACGAAGTGGGCGAACTTTCTTTGCAAACCCAAGTCAAGCTGCTGCGCTTTTTGCAGGAACGGGAAATACGCCGCGTGGGCGACACCGAGAACCGCTATGTCGACGTGCGGGTGATCGCCGCCACCAACCGCGACCTGCACAAGGCCATCACCCAGGGAACCTTTCGCGAAGACCTGTACTACCGCCTCAGCATTTTCCATCTGACACTGCCGCCGCTGCGCGAACGCCGCCACTCCATCCCCGGCCTCATCCGCACCTTCGTCAAGAAATATGCGGGCCAGCAGAAAAAAGAAATCGCGGGCATGGCTAAAAACGCCGAAGCCGTGCTCATGAATTACGACTATCCGGGCAACATCCGCCAGCTCGAAAACATCATCGAGCATGCGGTGACCCTCTGCGAAAGCGATCACCTGCTGCTCGGCGATTTACCCGAATATCTGGTCGGACCCGAAAATGCTCCGCCCCTGTTGGCTTTACCAAAATCAGAGGAGAAACCCATGGACAATCCGGAATCGCTGGTTCCCTTGTCGGAGTTGGAAAAGAACTATATCCGCAAAGCGCTGGAAGTCTGCCAGCGCAACCACACCGAAGCCGCGCGCCGTCTGGGCATCTCGCGCTCGACGCTGTGGCGCAAGTTGAAAGAGCATGGCATGGCTGAATTGTCTACGCCCACGGTTTAGAAAGAACCTCTCGAATACATTTCGTAAGCGGGGAAAGCCTTTCGCTGAGCAGCTTTTCCCCGTCAACTGAAAATCTTGGCGTTCGAAAACCGAACAACTGTCCACAATTTCCGCGGAAGTGAAACTTTTTAGCACGGATTTCTTATGCCTTTTTATCATCAATCCTCTTTTTATTACCAAAACTGCCTTAAAGGCATGGCACACCTTTCGCTTCATTTTTCAAGTAGAATCTCAAGCAAAGAGGTGAACCATGGACGTCCATTACAACTATAAAGACAAACGCGCGGTGAACCTCGAACACGTCAGGTCGCCAGGGTTTATTCCTTTATTCGGCGGCCGGCCCAAACGCGAGAAGGTGATTGGCCGCGAAGACGGCTTGGATTTGAAAATCCTTCTTCACACCTGCGTTTCGGTCGAAGATTTTCTGGCCAAAATCTGAACCCGAATGCGGGAGCCTTCGACAGGCCCCGTCCGCCGTAGGCGGACTGCGAGGTCATTCATTCCGCCATTCCGATTTTTTTTAACCCTAAAATTTCCAGAATTTCCGCTTGTATCGACTGGCTTTCGCGCATCAACTCGGGATCGCGCAAATCGCCGGGAGACAACCGATCGCGATAACCGCGCATCACGCAATCCTTCAACGACGCGTACACTTCTTCGCTGAACTTCACGCCGGCATGGGCCGCCCTCCATTCCGGCTCCGTCAATTCCACCCGCAGCCGCAGGCAGGCCGGACCGCCGCCATTGCGCATGCTTTGCCGCAGATTCACGTATTCCACGCGTGCCACTCCGGCCGCCGCAAGTTTTTCCAATACGGCGCGGGCGCGCACATGGCGGCGACATTCTTCGGCCGCCAGCCAGAGCCAAGCGCCATCGGGCAAAGTCACGATTTGGCTGTTGAACAAATAGGTGGACACAGCTTCGGCCAAAGTCAATTCCTTCCGGCCCACCGGATGCAGGCGCAATTCCCTGCCGCAGCGTTTGCGAAAGGCGCGCCGCAGTGCGCGCAAAACTCTGTGGGGTGAGGCAAATCCTTGTTCATGGTAGAGAAAAAAATCCTCGTGGCCCGTGCTGATCACGTCGTTGTGAAAGACTCCGGCGTCGACGGCGGCCGGCGCCTGGGCCGCAAACACGGCGGAGATATCATTCAAGCCATGCAAGCGTGCCACGGCGGCCGAGGCCGCATAGTCTTGGCGCGGCACCTGCCTTCGGGGCATCCGGTCCGGGCCATCTGCGCCGTAAACAAAGAGATGTACCCCGCGGCCCAAAGCCGGCCCCGAAAAACGCGTGTGATTAGCCGCACCTTCATCGGCCCAACCCATGGCCGCAGGCAAGGGCGCATGATGCACGAATCCGGGTGAAGGAAACACGGCCCGCAAACAATGCGCGGTGAAATCGGCTTCGAGGCTGCGATGCGGCTGGCGGATCAAATTCGCGGGCGTGAAATGCGCCTTGCCGTCCGCGGCGTCGGCGGAAGGACACATCGTAGCCGCATTGGCGGTCCACATCGAAGAGGCGCTATAGGCTATGGCCAGCCAGCGCGGCGAGTCGCGCCCGGCCCTTTCGATGACGCGGGTATCCGCACCCGTAAATCCCAGACGGCGGAGAAAAGCGAGATGAGGCCGCGGCGCCGGCGGCAGCACCATTTGCGGCAGGCCCAGCGCATGCAGCCGCCACATTTTATCCAGGCCTTGCAGCGCCGCGGCCCGGGGATTCGCCGTGCGCCCCCGCTGATTTTGGGAAGCAAAATTGCCGAGTCCCAAACCCGCATAGTTGTGAGTGGGCCCGGTCAAGCCGTCGAGATTGACTTCGAAACGCCGCATGCACTGATTGTAAACGATTCGCCGGCTACTTTGCGGGGAGAAAGCGCGGCAACGCAACCTCGGCCGCCTTCGACGGGCTCAGGCCGCGTTCCTCTGCGGCAAAAAAGCCTTCATCCGCAAAGCATTGTGCTTCGAATAAGATTTTGGTTCGCGCGTACCCCTCACACCCGCTCCGATACCCATCGGCCAGAAGTTCGCCCCACGCAGGGTCTAAGCCCGGTTCCTGATCCTGTCAAGGGATGTCGAAAGCCAACGCCTCCATAACGGAGGCGTATTGCGGCGGCAGGCAGTAACTATTAAAAAAGGGCGACGGGGCGCGTATAGGTCTGCCCCTGCACATGCACTCTTACGAAATAACCACCCTTGGCCAATCCTGCGGCAGGGATGAGCACGCGGCTTTGGCCACTCGCCACGTTCTGTCGCCACTGCACGCGCCCTTGCATATCGAATAGGGCAACCTGCGAGGGCTGAACAAAAGGCATTTCGAGAACAAGGTCGGACCCGATGTGGTCCACCTTGAAATCCGCCGAACGGAATGCGGCCGTGTTCAGTTTGGGATCCACCACGGGCACCGGCGCAAAGGCGGTATCGGTGGAAATATTGTTCAACGTATACCACGCTTCAAACATCGAAGGTTGGCCGCCGGGCGAAGTCGGCACGCCCCAGGGGGCGTCGCCCGAAGCCGCGCGCAGATTCGAAGCCTGGATGAACACCACACGCGAATTGCCGCTGCCGGAACCGGAGGTATTGGGATTCACCGACGGGCGTACCGATGCCGCGGGCATGGAGTTAATTTGCAGAAAAACCCGCAGTGAATCGGGAGACACGCGCACATTGTTGACATTCACGGTCGTTTCGTTTTGGTCGGCACCCGCTCCATAACTCAATATGCTCAGAAGGTTGGTCCAGGTCCGCACTTTGTAATTTGAAGCGACTCCCGCCGAAGGCCCGACCTTTTCAGTGAATTGCAATTCGAAACCGTTCACGCGTGAACGAACGGCCAGCATTTCGAAAATGGTGGTGTCTTTGGGGACGAGCTTGAAAAAATCGTATTGCTGTTGGCACCCCCCTGGCGGAAGATCGGATGCCAGCGCTCCAGGGTAGCCAGCACCGCCCCAACACCAGTTGACTGAAGGCGGCGCTCCGTAAATGTTGTCTCCGCCCGCCTGGCTACCGGCATAAATATCGCCATCGGGCCCGATTTTCAAGCGGCCGATGCCGGCATGAAAACCTCCGGAGAAAAAGAACACCGCGCCCTGCCATTCATTGTTCACCTTTTCCAGAAAAATGCGCTGAATGCCGCCGAAGGCCACATCGCCCACCAGCATTTGCCCGGCATACTCTCCCTTGGTGATGTAAAGCGGCTCGCTGGGAGAATTGGAATTGCTGTTGTTTGCGCTTTGGTCCATGACCACATTGGGCAGCGATTCAGCCACCGGGCCGATATACGGGTTCAAGGGATCGCAGCGCATGCCATAAAATCGGCCTGGACGATAATTAACCAGCTTGTTGGCGGGATTGTAGCTGCCTTGAATGTCGGTTCCAAAGATCTCGCCGTCCGGCCCGATCACCAGGCCACTGGGCGAACGCAGGCCGGCGTCGACGACCTGTTGGGTGCCATTGATGGGATCGATTTTCAAAAGCGAGCAGCGATCGCGGCCTTGATCCTGGGCCACCGAATTGCCATCGGTGTATTGCGATACCGTACCGGTATAGAGGAAACCCGCCGAATCGCGAATCAGTCCGGCCACGAAATGATGCCACCTTCTTACGGTACCCGAAGTGTCGGCGGAATTATCGTACTTTACCGGCGGATAGGCCGTAAAGCTTTTATAAGTATTCGGACCCACCGAATCACGGCACACCCGCGCATGACAGGTGTTCACCACCTTGATGGGAGGATTGACACTGCTGGAATGAGGCCCGGCGCCGATAAAACGCAACAAGCCGGTTTTGGTGGTTACGTAAATCGTATCCGAATCATTGGCAGTGGCCCGATGCGCGACGTATAGGCCTAAAGGTTCCCACATGCCGTCGTAAATGTCGGTTATATTCGAAGACGAAATCGAATTTCCCGACGTTCCGGTAATCACATAAAGATTGCCCGGCCCTTGGCCATTGGGCGGGCCTTGTACGTCGCCGTAATATCCGGAGCCTTGGTAGGAGTAATCGCTACCCCAAGTGGCCACCACCATCCGTCCGTCTGATAACCAATCCATGCCACCGAAACGCCAAGTATGGTCAATGGCATTGCGGAAAGAAACCAAGGTATAGCCGGGATTAATGCCCGGGCCGCTCGGGCTGGGAACCCCGTCAGCACCTCCGAGCGCGGTTGAAGTTCCCAAGGCGCTGTTTCCCAGGGGCGTTGAACCGCACATTCCGGTTTGCACAAAACACAAAAGCCCCATCCCCAAAAAAATTCCGGTTTTCATAACCATAGATTTACTCACGCGTTAAAAAAGTTTATCGACTAGGCACCCTCGACGTTCACAAACCTATGCGGGCGTCTGGTTTTCAGGAATTCGCCCGCCCAGGAAAGTGAAGACAATCTGTCTTTAGCTCGACCTTCTCCACCTTCGTCGAGCCCCTTTGCGTCAGTCGGAAGAACCAAATCGACTCCATCTTTCGAGGAAGAACGGAACGAAAGGTTAACCAACCCAACTGTCACTTGAGATTCTCGTAAAATAAATCATTCCTCGCAAATCCGCAGGCACTTTTCCGTCGCCCCGAAGAGAATGCGATTAATTCGGGCTTTTGCGATACCTAACCTCTCTGATTGAAGACGAATTCGATAAGCTCTTACGCCGTGTGACAGGCTTCACCACTTTCCAGAAGGCTATTTTCTAGGCTTTTCGATAAAATGTTCTCGCCTGCTCCGCGCCGGTCGAGTAAAAAAGGCTTATGGGATGGGTTCAATGATTCTGAAGCAAGTATTGAATCCGAAGCCGGTCGTCCCGGCCCAGTTTCCACTGCTTCGCTTCATTATTTGTGATTGAAATCGCCGTGAACCGCAAACTTTTCTTTCGTCTTTTCCTGCTTTCGGCCCTGGCCTTTTTCGCCTGGACTTGTAATGTGTCGGATTCGGGCAGCGACACCTTTTTGACCCTTACGGTGGGCGACTCGCTCAAAACTTCGGCGGGGAAGTACGACTCCATCCAAATCAAGGTGGCGGTGATTAAAAACTCCGACACCACCTATCAGAAAATTGTGTTCCACGGAACCTACCACGACTCTTCGCAACTGCAAAACCTTGACCTGGGACACTTGCCTTCCAATGACTTCACCATCATCCTCTCCGGTTATCGCAATGGATCGTTGGCCGTCATGTTGGAGTTACCCTTCAGCAACGGCCAGCCCGGCACTCCCAAGGTCGACACTTTGATTGTGCCGCCGGATACCACCCATCCAGGCAACTACCAGCCGCGGATAGGGCTGGCCCCGCCGGACAGCGGTAACACTTTGTTCCATGCCGTCGAAGGCAAAACCCTGGCTTTCCGTGTCATGGCCCAAGACACCGACGCCAAAGACAGCGCCATTTTGCTTTCCCTCGGCAATGTGTTTCCGTTGGCTTGCGGAACCGCCGTGTATGACACGGTCACGGGTAACTTTACCCTCAAACCCGCTTTTGCCTGCGTGGACTCAGGCGGCGATTCGGTAAAGGCAACGTTGAACTTCGCCGCCAAAGACCGGGGCAATCCGCCGCTTTTCGACACCTTGAGCATACAGGTCATTGTGATGGATTCGAACAGTGCGCCCAAATGGAAACAGGATTCGGTAAGCGGTCTTGTGGGCAAGCAAGGCAAGCCCATGTCGCTTCGACTCGACAGCCTTTATCTGGGCGATGCCGAAGGCGACTCGGTTACATTCACGCCCTCGCTGGGAATAATCACCTCGAACCCGCTGACTTGGTCTTTCACGCCCTCGTTCTCGGATTCGGGAGCAAAAACCGTGATCCTTACTTCCACCGACAACCACAAGCCTCCGGCCTGGTCGCAACTGATTCTCAACCTCAGCATAGCCGATTCGATTCGGGCGTTGAAGGTGGTCATCACTTCGCCTGCCAATGGCTTTGTCACACGTGACAGTGTGATTACCGTGCATTGGAGCGTGAACGGCACGGCGCAAACCAGCGACACCACCGAGCATTTTTCCCAGGAAGGACCGAACGGCATCAAGCGTTCGTTTCGGGATTCCTTGACCGATAATACCGCTTCGGATTCCATCACCGTAACCTTGGATCGGACGCCACCCGATAGACCCGTAGTCAGCGCCCCCACGCCGACCAATAACCCGCGTCCCACCTGGACATGGAAATCGGGCGGCGGTGGCGACGGGTATTTCCGCCATCGGCTCGACACGGCTTCGTTCGCCGATACACTGGGGGCGAAAGACACCTCGTTCACCCCCGGCGTTGATCTGACTGCCGGAACCCATGTCTTGAATGTCGAAGAGCGGGACGACGCCGGGAATTGGTCGGCCTTGGCGCAGGATTCGGTGCGTATCGTGCTGACCGGACCGTTGCTTGCCATCACCTCACCTCCGAATAATTACGTGACACGACAAGCCAGCGTGATCGTAACCTGGACATTGAACGGCACGGCGCAGACTCCTGTGACCAAAAGCTTGAATGCCGGGGCGAATGTGTTGAAGGTCACCGGTCAGGACTCTGCGGGGAATCAAGCGTCGGATTCCATCACCGTAATCCGCGACACGGTTCCCCCCAATAAACCGGTGGTTACGGGTCCGGGGCTTACGAGTAATCAGAAGCCGACGTGGCGCTGGAAATCCGGCGGCGACAGCGGCAGCGGATACTTTCGCTACCAGCTCGACAATGCCAGCCTGACCGATACGGTCGGGGTTACCGACACCGCGTACACGCCAGTATCCAATCTTTCCGAAGGCCGGCATGTGCTGTACATTGAAGAACGCGATGCAGTCGGCAATTGGTCGGCCATGGATAGCAGCGGAATCGCCACCGTGGACATCACTCCCCCGGCGGTGCAGATCATTTCGCCGGTCGATAGTTTTGTGACTAATCAAGACAGTGTGCAGGTGCAATGGACAAGCAACGGCATCAATCAACCTGCCAATACCAAAACCTTGAGCGAAGGGGTGAATACCCTCACCGAATCCGCCACCGATTCAGCGGGCAATACGGGATCGAAGTCAATCACCGTGACGCGGAGAAGCAATGTCTTGTTCGTGAACGCGGGGGCCAATGCCGGCGGCGATGGAAATTCCTGGACGTCGGCCTACAAGTATTTGCAAACGGCCCTCGCGCGCTCGGCCAGCGGCCAACAAATTTGGATCGCCAAGGGGACCTATAAACCGGCTCTGGGAGTCACGGGAATCGATACGAATACCTATGACACGAGTTTTGTCATGAAAAGCGGGGTGACTTGGCTGGGAGGATTCAAAGGCACGGAGAACGATAGCGGGAAACGGGATTGGAATAACAACCAAAGCATTCTGACCGGGGAAAGGGGTAATCCCAATGACAGCACGGATAATTTGGGCACGATTGTTTTAGGAGCAGACAACGCGACTATGGATGGGCTGGTGGTTGAGAAGGGTGGTGTTGCAATAGGCACAATGGATTGCCGCGGTAAATCGCCACAAATTACGAATTGTGTTTTTCAAAATAATGCAGGTAATGCTGTGATAAACGCCGACCTCAACGCGAATCCTGCAATTAAAAATTGTGGTTTTATAAATAATCAAACAAGTCAGGGAGCAATCTACTTTCTCGGGTCTCCAACTATTAGTTTTTGCAAATTTCAATATAACAGCGCTGGAGTTGCAGGTGGGGCAATTAGGGGGGAAGGATCCACGATTATTACTTCCTCGATTTTTGAGGGCAATCAAGCCGGTGAGGGCGGGGCAATAACGATCGAAGATGCGCCAACAGAAACATTTACTATTGCCAATTGCATCTTTATCCGAAACAGTGCAAACGATGGCGGAGCGATTTATGCCTCGGGACTTGGGACTTTCACGAATGATGTCTTTATACAAAACTCTGGAAAGGAATTTGGAGGCGCCGTTAACGCATCTGCAGTAAACAACGATTTTAGTAATTTTACTAATTGTGCATTTTTCGGTAATGGATCGATTTCGACTTACGGCGGAGCGATTTATGAAACCGGAACTTTAATTATCCAAAATTCAATACTATATAACGACACAGCGAATTTTGGGACTGAGATTTTCGCTCAAAGTTTCGAGTGGGATTCCATTACCATCGGTTTCTCGGACCTTTCGGGTGGTATTGCCGCTATTGCGGGAGACACGAGTGACATTTCCGGTACTACCCACTATGTAAATGGCATTCCGGTAACGGCCGGCCCCGGCAATCTCAACGTGAATCCATCTTTCAAGAACTCCGCGTCACCCGCCGGCCCAGACGGCAAATACCTTACCTCCGACGACGGCTATAATCTCTCTTCCGGCAGCCCGTGCATCAATGCAGGAAACTCCAGCGCTTCGGGCCTGCCGGCCACCGACATCACCGGCGCGCCGCGCGTGCAAGGCGCCAACGTCGACATGGGCGCCTACGAGCAATAGCATTTGCGGGCGCCGCTCATTGCGTCGACCAAAGTTTCGACCAGCATCAATTATCGACCAAAGATTGATTGCGGAGCAAATTCCAAAACCTATTGCAGCAACTTTTCCACGGTTTGTGGGTCGGCCTCCTGATTGCTCACTTCGAAGCCGTCTTTATAAACTTCGTGCAAGACGCGATGTTTATGCGTGACGCTGTCCGGCTTGGCATCGAATAGCCACGTTTCTCCTGTTCCATTCACCACCTTGCCGGTGGATTTTCCCGCGGGTGAAAAAGTTTCATAGAAAACCACCTTCGCGTCTTCCTTTGAGGGCTTCGGCTGATACGCTGTTTTTTCCTTTAATCGCAAAACTCCGTTTGGAAAGTATTCTTCATCCTCAATCACTTCACCTTTATGACATTGCGCCACCAATTTCTTATTGCCGTTGGGCCACCATTCCTGCCATAAGCCCTCTTCTTGGCCCGAGTCGTTGTAGTTTTTGATTAAAGATGGGTCGGCTCATTGGGGAATCGTAAAATGTTGTGCGAACTCCGATCTGGATATCCATTTACATGATGGGTTTTTTCGACCAACGATATTTCCAAGTGAATCCCAGACCAAACAATTTCCGTTTTTTTTCCCGTCCACATAGAAGCAACTGTCGTGTTTTATCCATCGGACAGGCTATCGAATTTGTATTGTTAAAGCTCATGGATATCCTGATTAGCCGGCCATTTTGATATTCGGATACGAATATCGTATTCGTTGTCTGAGTTTACAGTTAACACGTAATTCAACTGTTCCATATGGTTTTGAATATGTTGCCCTGGTTTTTACCGCATTCATATTCATCCGCATGAAAATAGATTTGAAAAAGAAGACGCGATAATCATGCAATGCTGCGATTCATAAACCACTCAAATTCCATTTTCGAATTTGTTTCATGAAGGTCATGCAAATATCTGCATAAAAACGTCGTTTCGTCTTTATCTCGATATTTATCTGTTGCGTTTAAGATTTTTTACGAGTCCCGTAATTATTTAACAACTGTTATCCCCGCCTTCAGCGCATCCGCTTTTTGTTTTACAGACACCGGATCTTCATCACCCGATCCGGGTGGCGGCAAAGGCAATTGCGACACAAAGCGCAACACCCATTTGAGAATGTGATTGCCGTTCGGAGATTTCGAAGCCCCCTCGGTAGATTTCAATATATCAAGTATGACCGGAAAATCCGCATCTTCGCGTGTTTGCATCAAGGTGATGATGGCCTGGGTCAAATCTATTGCAGCAACTTTTCCACGGTTTTGGCGTCGGCCTGTGCGTTGTGGACTCGCAGGCCATTCTTGAAGATTTCTTGCTCCACCCTATAACGCTTTAACGTGCTATCCGGCTCAGCGCTGAAAGTCCACAATTCACCGGTTCCATTTATCACCTTTCCAGTTGCTTTTCCGGTCGGGGAAAATGATTCGGAAAAAATTAGGCGCTGGTTCCCTTTACTCGGATCTTCTTCGCGGGTCGCCTGTTCTTTCAGACGCAAATTACCGTTGGGAAAATACTCTTCGTCCGAAATAATTAACCCTTTATGACATTGCGCCACCAATTTCTTATTGCCATTGGGCCACCATTCCTGCCATAAGCCCTCTTCTTGACCCGAGTCGTTGTAGTTTTTGATTAAAGATGGGTGGCCGGGGGAGTAAAATATTCTCCCTCCTTCCAACTTGAATGTCCGTTTACGATAATTATTTACGCAACGATTCTTGACCCAAGCGTATCCCAGACTAACCAATTTCCTTCTTTTTTCCCGTTAACATAAAAACTGCTGTCATTTTTTTTTCATCGCACTATCAAGATTCATATTGAAAACCCATTATATGCTTATCGCCTTTTGAATTCGGATACGCATTATGTTATCTGGAATTAGTTTACAATCGACACGTAAGTTCAACTTTTCCATAGGACGTGGATTTTTAATATTTTTCACTCGCACAGCATGTAATATTGCATCCGTAAACAGTTTGAAGATAGAGCGATAACACAACAAAAACATAAACCTTACTTTCATATTCTATCCCATTTTTTGAAAGTAGATAATGCAAATTCGGATAAAAACTTCTCGTATTCATTTCGCTCTGCTTGTTGGTCATCGAACATTTCCCTTCGCGAGCTCCGAAATTTTCAATTCTCTTTATCCCCGCCTTCAGGGCATCCGCTTTTTGTTTTACAGACACCGGATCTTCATCACCCGATCCGGGCGGCGGCAAAGGCAATTGCGACACAAAGCGCAACACCCATTTGAGAATGTGATTGCCGTTCGGAGATTTCGAAGCCCCCTCGGTAGATTTCAATATATCAAGTATGACCGGAAAATCCGCATCTTCGCGTGTTTGCATCAAGGTGATGATGGCCTGGGCCAAACCTATTGCAGCAACTTTTCCACGGTTTGTGAGTCGGCCTCCTGATTGCTCACTTCGAAGCCGTCTTTATAAACTTCGTGCAAGACGCGATGTTTGTGCGTGACGCTGTCCGGCTTGGCATCGAATAGCCACGTTTCTCCTGTTCCATTCACCACCCTGCCGGTAGATTTTCCCGCGGGTGAAAAAGTTTCATAGAAAACCACCTTCGCGTCTTCCTTTGAGGGCTTCGGCTGATACGCTGTTTTTTCCTTTAATCGCAAAACTCCGTTTGGAAAGTATTCTTCATCCTCAATCACTTCACCTTTATGACATTGCGCCACCAATTTCTTATTGCCATTGGGCCACCATTCCTGCCATAAGCCCTCTTCTTGGCCGGAGTCGTTGTAGTTTTTGATTAAAGATGGGTGGCCGGGGGAAAAATATTCCTCCCTCCTTCCAACTTGAATGCCGTTATGATAATTATTTAAGCACGATTCTTGACCCAAGCTATCCCAGCACTTACCAATTCCTTCTTTTTTCCCGTTAAGATAAAAACTGCTGTCCATTTTTTTTTGAGTCGCGCTATCAAGATTCATAGAAAACCCATTAATCTTATCGCCTTTGAATTCGGCTACCCACATGTTACCTGGAATTAGTTTGCAATCGACGCGAAGCTCAACTTCTCCATAGGAACGGTGGACTTTTTGTTTTTCACCGCAAGTGTATTTTGCATGTGAATAGTTTGAGATGACTAACACAACAAAAACATAAAGCCTTACTTTCATAAGCTTCCTATTCCATTTTCGGTAAGTAGATTATCAAATTCGGATACAAATTCTGGATTAGCCGCCTGCTTGTGGTCAGCGGACCATTTACCCCTCGCGGCTCCAAATTCCCAGATTCTCTTTACCCCCGCCTTCAGCGCATCCGCTTTTTGTTTTACAGACACCGGATCTTCATCACCCGATCCGGGTGGCGGCAAAGGCAATTGCGACACAAAGCGCAACACCCATTTGAGAATGTGATTGCCGTTCGGTGATTTCGAAGCCCCCTCGGTAGATTTCAATATATCGAGTATGACCGGAAAATCCGCATCTTCGCGTGTTTGCATCAAGGTGATGATGGCTTGGGCCAAATCTATTGCAGCAACTTTTCCACGGTTTTGGCGTCGGCCTGTGCGTTGTGGACTCGCAGGCCATTCTTGAAGATTTCTTGCTCCACCCTATAACGCTTTAACGTGCTATCCGGCTCAGCGCTGAAAGTCCATAATTCACCGGTTCCATTTATCACCTTTCCAGTTGCTTTTCCGGTCGGGGAAAATGATTCGGAAAAAATTAGGCGCTGGTTCCCTTTACTCGGATCTTCTTCGCGGGTCGCCTGTTCTTTCAGACGCAAATTACCGTTGGGAAAATACTCTTCGTCCGAAATAATTAACCCTTTATGACATTGCGCCACCAATTTCTTATTGCCATTGGGCCACCATTCCTGCCATAAGCCCTCTTCTTGACCCGAGTCGTTGTAGTTTTTGATTAAAGATGGGTGGCCGGGGGAATAATAATTTTCATCCTTGCCGATTTGGATTCCGTTTCGATAATTCTTTCGAGCAACGATACTTTCCAAGAGAATCCCAGAACAATACAATCCCATTTTCTTTTCCCATTAATATAAAAACTGCTGTCTTTTTTTCTCCATAGACTATCATAGATTAACTTGCAACCCATTCTAATTTCTCCTTTATACTCGGAAACGAAATTACATGTTATCTGAATTAATTCGCAATCGAACTCTAAATTCAACTTTCACCATATAGCGTTTTTGAACTTTTCTTTTTCTCCGCAAGTATAAGCGCATGCGAAAGCCAAGATGAATAACACATATCAAAAACAGAACAGCCAATTACCATAAGCTTCCTATTTCATTTTCGGTCAGTAGATTATCTGAATTCGATCAAAAAATCTGGCATTCGCTTCTTGTGGTTCATCTGTTTTCATCCAAATACCCCTTCAGCTGCTCCAAAATCCTTGAATCCGCTTTATCCCCGCCTTCAGCGCATCCGCTTTTTGTTTTACAGACACCGGATCTTCATCACCCGATCCGGGTGGCGGCAAAGGCAATTGCGACACAAAGCGCAACACCCATTTGAGAATGTGATTGCCGTTCGGTGATTTCGAAGCCCCCTCGGTAGATTTCAATATATCGAGTATGACCGGAAAATCCGCATCTTCGCGTGTTTGCATCAAGGTGATGATGGCTTGGGCCAAACCTTCGGGAGGAATATTGCGATACATGGTTTGACGCAGAGAAGTACCCATAAATCTTCTGCTTGATGGTTTTTATGTTGAGAAGGTGTTCCGACAGCCAGTGTCTTAAAGTCATGCACGGAATTAATGGCTGAATCCGCACCTTCCATAATCACATCTTCGCCCGCGGCTAGCATGGCAAAGGAATAGTCTTTATACGCCGTGAAGGCGTCGTCGATTTCCTTCACATAATGAGAATCGACGGAGTACAGCAAATGCCCTAAAAATTCGCAGCCTTGCTTGGCGTCGACTTCCCAGGTCAAACCGCTGCCGCCGCCCAAACCCCAAGCCAGGCTCCAGGAAAAATGAAAACGAAACCGCCCGGCACTATAACTCACATGAAAGGATAAGTCGGCCGCAGCGCCGGCCGTGCCTTTCAGTTCGCCTTCGATCTCGGCCAAATCCGCAAATTCTTGGTGCGCGTCCGGACTCCATTGCGCCGAGAAGGTTATGCCGGCCGTGCCTTGCACGCCGGCCACCGCATGCACATCGGCTTTGGCCGAGGTTTCACTTTTGGACTTCGATTCCTGGTTGTCGGATTTCTTGTCCTGGCTCAAATCCACGGCCGGAAAGGAAATGCAGCCGTTGGCCGATAGGCCCACGAACAATCCGGCTTTGCCGTCTATGCAGATCCGCACCAGGCATTGGCCGTTGTTCTCGCGGCAAGAATTTTGGGCTTTGGGATTGCACAAAGTGGGCAGCAAATCCAATCCTTCGCGTTGGGGCAGAAAAATCTTGCCTGAAAGTTTGCCCTCGAACAAGGCGAAAGACGCGTCGCCCGAAGCCTGCAAGGAAATTTTTTTGTCTTTGAGATCAAATTCCGCTTTTCCGCTATAACCCAGGGCATAACGCCCGAGGGCCGCTTCGGGGGTGAACTGAAACACATCGTTAGGGTTGGTTTTTTGATCCGACTTTCGCGGCCATTTCCAGACGCCGCCGACGACAGGTTCGCTTTCAAATAACTTGGCCTTCAGTTTCCCTTTCCATAGGGATTTGTCCTCCCCGTCACTTTTATTTCGCTTCAGCAATTTGTCCAGGCGCTTCTGCAAGGATTGATCCGAGGCCTTGACCCATTTCCCGGGAATTTTGCGGCCGTCTTGGCGCCAAGCCGCAGGCACGTGCACGAAATCCGTCGGCTGGCCCCAACGCGGGTTTTTCTGCACGGTCAACAATTCATCCAAACCTTTTTCGACATCGCCGCCGGGCTTGCCTTCGAACAGTGCTTCCCATTCTTTCCGCACCTTTTCCAATTCCTGGGTGCGCGCTTTGGAATCGCTTTGCTTCCAGGCCTCGGCGGTTTTGCCCCGCAAAGCCTGGGATTTGTTCACATGGGTCGAAAAGGCATTGAAATCCTCCTGCACTTCCAACATCAGGTATTCTTCATTCCGCGGACTATAAAAAATGCAGCCATCAAAATCATCCTCGGTGATTTTCAACCCCCCGCTCTTCACTTCGAGCTTGGGCGAGGATTTTTTGGCCTTGAAGTAGAACGCATCGCCCGGCTTCAGCGGACCCATGCGCGTTTTTTCCGGCACACACCATTTGGCCACGGCGGCATGGTCGTTGCGTTTTTTCCCCACGGTTCCGGAATAGGTATTCACCATTTCATCCGATCCGCTTTGGCCTTTGCGGAATAGTTCGAAATGAATGAGATCGCCGGGCATGAGCCCGTCGGTATCGACTTTGAAATGCACGATGTCGCCGATGGCGGCTTCGGTGAGAATGCTTTCTGAACTGCCGGGCTTGGTATCGTCTTCGATGTAAGCAAAACCCGGGTTCAAAAGCGCCGGTTCCGCCTCTTGGCTTTGCGCCGCCGCTGCATCCGCATCCTCGGACTTTTTCCTTTTAGGGTTGGCGCGGGCCAAGGCGCGCGTATAGGCCCAATACAGGGCGTGCACGGCATGGTCGAGATGCGAGCCGGGAGCGACCACCAGCCACGATTCCCGGTGGTGCGGAATTTCGTGGGCGAGAAGGTGAAGGGGAGAATCTTCGGGGCGGCGCGGATATCCCGTGACGCGGGGAGGTCCGGTGCGGTACAACTCTTCCAACTCGTTGCGGTTCAACCTTTGCAAAACCCTTTCGAGGTCCAGCTGCGTCTGGTTTTTCAGCCAGGCCGGGCATTCCTTCGGCAGCCTGGGACAGGGGCCGAGGTAGTGAAATCCCCGTATGCGCGGGCTGCCCCCCAGGTAACGGCAAGGTTTCCAGGGGCAATCTTTACAGCAAGGCGCCGGGTAGGGCAAAGCTTCGGAAGGTTCGGAAGCGGTTTCAGGCATGGCCCTTCATTTCCTCTAAACGGCCGAACATCTGCTCCGACAATCTATGATCCTTTTATCGGAAAATTGCCTTCGCTTGGGATCAAAACCGGGGCGGGGCATCGGGCGGATCGGCTTCGAGGCTGGCTACGGGATCTTGGCAATAATCGGCCGCGGTCCAGGCGCCGGGCCGGTGGTTGCCGCTTTCCCCCAATCCTCCGAAAGGCAGTTGGCCGCTGGCGCCGGTCAGCGGCCGGTTCCAATTGATCACCCCGGCGCGCACTTCGGCGACAACGCGATCCCAAAGGTCGCGGTGCGCGCTGATCAGACCCGCGGAAAGCCCGAAGCGGGTGGCATTGGCGGCGGCGATGGCCGCATCGAAATCGCGCACGCGCATCACCTGCAACAGCGGACCGAAAAACTCTTCGTCGGGACGGTCGGACGCGTCCGTCACGTCGATCAATCCCGGCGTCAACAAGGCTGCGCTGCGATCGGATCGGGTGAGAGGCACCAACGGTCTCCCACCCGCGGCCCGCAAGCGCGCCTCGGCGGCGAGCAAAGCGTCGGCCGCCGCCGCATGGATCAGCGGACCCAGGTAAGGCTCGGGCCGATCCGCAGCGCCGCCGACCGTAACCTGCCCGATACGCTCGATCAAGGCTGCGATCATCGCTTCGCCCGCCGGGCCGGCGGGAACGATCAAACGCCGGGCGCAGGTGCAGCGTTGGCCCGAAGTGATGTAGGCCGAGGCCACGATGAGTTCGGCCGCGGCCACGAGATCGGCAGGCTCCCAGACGACCAGCGGATTGTTGCCGCCCAATTCCAGCGCCAGGATTTTTCCCGGCGTCTCCACGAACAGCCGGTTCAACGCCACGCCGGCGCGATGGCTGCCGGTGAACAGCAGCCCGTCGATGGCGGCGCGGGCCAAGGCTTCACCCGTTTCGCGCCCACCCGGAACCAGGTTCAACACCCCGGCCGGCAAGCCGGCTTCTTCCCACAGCCGCGCGCACAGTTCGGCCGTGCCCGGCGTGAACTCGCTGGGTTTGAACACCACGGCATTGCCTGCCAGCAAGGCCGGGATGAGATGGCTGTGCGGCAAATGCGCCGGCAAATTGAAGGGACCGAGTACGGCCAACACGCCATGCGGACGATGGCGCAGCACGCCGCGAAACCCCGCCAGGGTCAAATGCTTTTCTCCGGCGCGTTCCGCTTGCGCGGCCAGGGAGTGATCGGTTTTGGCGATCAAGGTGTCGACTTCCTGCAACGCCTCCCAATGCGGTTTCCCGGTTTCGTCGGAAACGCGCTCGGCCAATTGCGACCGCGCTTGACGCACGGCCGTTTGAAAGCGTCGCAAAACCTGTATCCGTGCTTCCCATCCGTTACGGAACCAAAGCGGCTGCGCGGCCCGGGCCGCGGACACAGCGGCATCGACATCGGCGGGATGGGCGGCGCGGCCTTGCCAGATCACATCCTGGGTCATGGGATTGCGCGACGCGAACATTTCGCCCCGGCCCTCGCGCCAAACTCCGCCCAGATAGAGTTGCCCCGAATTCATAATTCCTGCAAGGTCGCGCCGGGCCGCAGGCCCACGGCGCGCACCGTGTCGCCGACCTTGACGTGTAGGGCGCGCGCGGCCCAGCTTTCGATGTGCACGCCGCCGGGCACCAAAAGAAAGGGTGCCGCCACGGCGCGAAACCCTTGCGCCCGGGTGTTGGAAAGCAAATGCTTTTCGGCATCGAGCCGGCCGCGGATAATCCGGTCCACCGGCAAGGCGCGGCTGGCTTGCACCGTGCGGATTTTTTCCAGGGCGCAGCTTACCACCGGCCCGCCTTCGAAAATGTCGACCATGCCAGCGGCCCGAAAGCCTTCGTCCGTCAACAACTTCAGGGCCGGCTCGGTTTCGGGATGCACCTTGCCGATCGCGGCCTGTGCGGCTTTGGGCAGCAGCGGAAGGTAAATCGGGTGCCGCGGCATCAATTCGGCGATGAAACGTTTGTCTTTCATCACCAGGCGATCCGCATGTTCCAAATCCATGCCGAAAAAATGGCGGCCCAAGGCTTCCCAAAACGGCGAGCGGCCGCGGGCGTCGATGCGGCCGCGCATTTCGGCCAGCACCACGGGATCGAAAAAGCGGCGGTGATCGGCCATGAACAAAAATCGGCCCAACGACAGCAGGCGACCGGCCGTGCCGTGGCGGCGGTCGGGTTCGAGAAACAAGGTGCCGATTTCCGAAGGGCCGTTGTGTTCGGCCAGCAGCTTGAGCACGCGCACCTGCTTGCGCACGCCAAGCGTGGCCGAGGCATGGGTTACCGTGTCGACGCGGTAGGCGTAGAACGGCTCAAAGCCGCCCACCTTGGAAACGATGCCCGATGTGCCCACCACGCGCCGCGCGGCCAGAATCTTCGAGCACGAAGAGATACGTCTCGCCGCCGGGCTTTTCCGCCATGCGCTCGAAACCGCGCCGCGAATCGCCGATGCGTCCGCGCAGCACGCCTTCGTCCTGCGGCAAGGTGGTGAGGCCCACGCCCGCCGAGGCGCTGAGCCGCAGCAGGGCCCGGAGATCACGGGCCTCGACCGAGCGTAACACATAAGGTACGTCTGGTTTCCGCGTCATGCGCAGCGGTCCAGGGCCGCTTCCAGCAGCTCGAGCACGCAATCGACGTCGTGGTCTTCGACCCCGCCCACGGGCGGCAGAAAGCGCACGCGCGCCGGATCGCCGCCGGCCGTGAAGACGATGACGCCGAGATCGAACAGCGTGCGGCACACCCGCGCGGTGATTGCGGCCGAACCGTCGAAGGGGGTGAAGGCCACCAGCGCGCCCAGGCCATAGGGGCCGCGCACCCATTGCGGATGCCTGCGCTCCAAATCCGCCAGGCCCTCGCGCAGGCGCGAGGAAACCCGCATGATACGGCCGTCGGGGCCGAGATAGCCCTCGTGCAGCAGGGCTTTGACCACGCGCAACCCCGCGCGGATGGCCGAGGTCGAAGCCGTGTAAGTCTGGCTGATGAGGCCGGGTTTGGGGTTCTGGGCGGCCGTGAACAAGGTGGCGCAGGCCTGGGTCATTTTTCCCAAGGTTACGATGTCGACGTATGGGTCGAGCCCGAAATGCTGGAAGGCGAATAATTCGTCGGTGCGGCCGAAGGTTTGAATTTCATCGGCGATGATGACGACACCGGCCCGGCGCGCGGTTTCGAGCAAGGGCACAAAGAATGCGCGCGTGCCCGCCGCATAGCCGCCGGCTTCGCCTTGAATCCACTCGAAGATCATGGCGGCATGGGCGTGGGGATGGCGTTCGAGATGGCCGCGCAGCATCGCAACGGCTTCTTCGCTGGACGCCTCGGGCCGGACGGGATCGTAGAACGGCACATAGTCCACCGGCAGGTTACGGGGCAGGCCTTCGCGGTAGGCGGGCTTGTCGGTGATTTGCGCCAGGTCCAAAGTGCGGCCCGCGAAGTTGTGGCGAAAGGCCAGAATCCGACTCGCAGGATGGCGCTTTTGGAAAGCGATTTTCACGGCGTTTTCATTCGCCATGGCGCCGCTGGTGGTCATTACGCCATGGGCAAACTGGGCGCCGCGACGATTCGCGCCCTGTACCAGGGATTCCAAGAATTCCAATCCGTCACGGTTTTGCTGCAAATGGCCCTGCATCACGGTGTTTTGCAGGGCCGCGTCGACGCCAGCCTCCAGCAGATCGGGATGGTTATGGCCGAGAAAATGCACGCCGATGCCGGCGATGAAATCGTATTTCACGCTGCCGTCGGCCAGCTCGACCAAGCATCCGCGGCCGAATCCGCTGCCGAGATACGGGTAATAGGTCGGGCTGCCGCGCACGGCATTGAGCCGGGCCAGGGCCTCTTCGTATTCCAGCTTGCGTTCGCTGTGCGGGGGACGCACGCCGGTTACGGCCCGCTGCGCGTCGGCCAAAGCCGCCCGCAACAGGCTTTTGGCCTGAACTACGCGCGCATCACATGCCAGTTTTTCCGCGTTCAAGGGCTGCATGGGCACCCCGTATTTTAACAAACGCGATTCGCCTTCCACCCGATTTCGCCCGCGGCCAACTTCATCAGCAGCAAGGCATTAAAAACTTTGCCCAACGAAATTGGAACGAGGAGCCGGCTGCCCTTTTAGCAACCCTTCTGTTGAAAGGTCTTCATCGAGCAATTCCCAGTGAATCCCGTAGCCCCCCCCACAAATGGTCCATTTGGAACGATTTTCAACCGTAGCATGCAGGAGACGGGGATACCAGGCAAGCGGCACCTCAATGATTCTTCCATCCATCAAGGCGACGGAAAGTCGGTCATCCGTGAAGGCAACATCTTTCACCCTTTCATCAGAACTCGGGGCGAAAATACCCATTCCAAGCCTCCCTGAACTTTTGCGAATGTTCCTCAACCAGCATCAATATTTTATTCAATTCTGTGGAACTAAACCCAAAATTTCTGGCCAAACCAATCGGCGATAACCAAAATTTGGCGGAAAAGGCATCTCTATCAACGTGAATGTGAGGCGGCTCATTGTTTTCATGGCTAAAAAAATAAAATCGGTAAGGTCCAATCCTTAAAACCGTGGGCATAAGCGATAAATAGAAAAGAGTCGGCAGCCATCTCGGCGGAAAACCATTACGAGGAGATGGCGGAGATTGCGCGTACATGTGTAATCACTGTTGCATCTTCCACCCGATTTCGCCCGCGGCCAACTTCATCAGCAACAGGGCGGTCAGGCCGGCGCGTTCGGTCAGGCTCGCAACCGACGCCCATTCGTCGTTGCCGTGCAATCCGCCCCCCACGGCTCCCAGGGTATCAATATTGGGCAGGCCGAAACCCGCTAATTTGTTGCCGTCGCACACCCCGCCGCTGGGAACCGCCTGCAAGGCCAGTCCCAATTCTTCTCCGCAACGCAAGGCTGCTTGCAGCAAAAGGCCCGACGCCCCGTCCATGGCTTTCGGCGGCGAAGTGAAATCGCCGAATGCCTGCCAGGCAAATCCTTCGCGGCGATTCCACTCCTCGCTTTGGCGCGCGAGGAATTCACGCACCGCCCGCATTTGCCCGTCGTCGTCGACCCGCACATTGAAACGCGCGACGCCGAGATCGGCGATGCGGTTCACGGGTCCGCCCCCGTCGATGCGGCCCACGTTCGCGGTGACCCCGGGGTGCCCGGCCGCGAAGGCGGTGAGTGCCGTGATGAATTCGGCCAACCCGTGCAGCGCATTGCGGCCCGTGACGGCGTCGCGGCCGGCATGCCCGCCGCGGCCGCGCAACACGACCGTGAAATTTCCCGAACCCTTGCGCCGCGACACCAAGGCCCCGTCGGGCAGGGCCGGTTCGAACAAAAGGCCGAGATGGTTGCGCGCGGCCGCCTCGCGCAAGAGCGGCGCGGAACCGGGCGACCCCACCTCTTCATCGGGATTGAGCAGGATTTCGAAGCCCGCCTGCGCGGCCCAGGGTGAACACAAAAAAGCCTCGAGCGCCAGCCATAACACCAAAATACCGCCCTTGGCATCGGCCGCGCCCGGGGCATAGAAACGGTCCCCTTCTTCGCGCAGTAACACCGAAGTTTCCGAATCGCCGGGGTAAACCACGTCGGTATGGATGCCGAGAAAAATCTGCAGCGGCGCCTCGCGCCCCCGGAAAAAGCGCAGGGCCGGACCCAAAGGCCGCACCGCAACCAAGCCTTTTTCATCTATGGTTTCCCAGGGGTCGAGCGGCGGGCGTTCGGCGTGGTCGACCAGCGGTGCGAACAGGTTTTCCAAATCGCCAGCAAACCGGGACCAACCCGTGTTTTTGGGAACGGGCGAAGACGGCGTAGGCCAGCCGCACCAAGCCCGCCAACGGGGCAGGAGATTCGCAGCCCGCTCGGGAATGTCGCGCAACCAGGATTGATATTCCGACATGTCCGCCCCCATTCATTATGCTTAATTCCGAGGCGGTCGCGGGAGGGGAAAACCCCAAACGGGATAAGCCCGGCGTTGACCGGGCCTCCCTCAGCGGGTTTTCATTTTATCGAAACGGCGTCGCATGATACGCGTTCCGGCGCAGGACCCTGGCCTGCTCACGCGACTATGCTAGAGGGTGGCGGGCACTTCTGACAAGGGAATCCCGGCGGCCGGCGCGACCTACATCCCCTGCCAGAATTTAAAGTTCTTTTCCTCGATTTCGCGCAGCGTAGGCATGGGAAAAAACCGGTATTGATCCTGATACGCATACATGAATCCGTGCCGGATGCGTTTGAACGAGATTTGATCCACGGGGCAGAACAGCGAAAGGCCTTTGGTCTTTTTTTCCGGCATGACGCGCAATTCCAGAATCGCGTCCCGCAGTTTGGAGGGATGCAAAAACGGGAACGGCGCCTGGGTGAAGGGGTTGCGCTCGAAAGCGGCGAGAAACTCCTCGACGTTCAGATCGATTTGCGTGTAGAACAGTTTGGGGCAGCCTTTGGGGCTGCCGGGCTCGGTGATGTGCCGCCCGAATTCGGGGAAGTTGAGCGGCGACATGACCAGCATGGAAAGCGGCGCGATTTCGGCGTAGGTGCGCAGAAATCCCGACTCATGCACTTTGTCGTAAGGGCCCGGCTTCAATTCCAAAATATGGGCTTCGGCGGTCGAGAGGTAAAGCGAGGTGATGGCGTTGAAATCCAAGTGCTCCATCACGCGGTAGGAACAGATGAACTTGGTACGCTTGGGAGTGCCGTCGGCATGGGGCGTCAGATGCTCCAGGCAGGCGTCGATGGCGAAGTAGGGATGGCGGAATCCGATGTCGATTTCGGCGAAGACAAGTTTGCCGCTGTAATGACGGATGGATCCGATGAGATAATGGCGCGCGAATTCATCCGGGGACAATTGCGAAGCCACCAAGGCCTGGTTGGGATAGAGGATTTGATAGAGGCGGTTGACGAAAGACATAAAAGCCACTCCTTGGAACCGGGTTCATCCGAGGTCAATCCCGCGGAAACCCGGCGCCCTAAAATGAATCTACTTCTCCCGGCGGCGCCTCGTCGGGCCGGGCCCGGCCGCGGGACCGCGAAGCTGTAACCCGCCGGCAACGAGACAACTTTTTTTCAATACCCCCAGAATCGCCGCAACATGGGCGCAATGACCACCGACATGACGCCCATCAATTTGATGAGAATATTCAGCGACGGGCCGGCGGTGTCTTTGAACGGATCGCCCACGGTGTCGCCGACTACGGCGGCTTTGTGCGCGTCGGAACCTTTGCCGCCGCTCACGCCGGTTTCGATGGTTTTTTTGGCGTTGTCCCAGGCGCCGCCGGTATTGGCCATGAAAATGGCGAGCGCTACGCCCGAAGCCGTGACGCCGGTCAAGAATCCCAGCAGCATGGGCACGCCGCCGAGAAACCCCACGGCCACGGGCGAGAGAATGGCCATCAATCCGGGCAGCAGCATTTCGTGCAGGGCTGCGCGCGTGGAGATGTCGATACAGCGGCTGAAATCCGGCTCGGCCCGGCCTTCAAGCAGACCGGGTATGGTGCGGAATTGCCGGCGCACCTCTTCAACCATGGCGAAAGCCGCGCGCCCCACCGACATCATGCATTGCGAAGAAAAGAGATAGGGCAGCATGCCGCCCAAGAGCAGGCCGGCCAGCACCAGGGGATCGGCGATTTCCACCGACTGGATATGGGTTTCGGCCTTGAAGGCCGAAAACAGCACCACGGATGTCAGCGCCGCCGAAGCGATGGCGAAGCCCTTGCCGATGGCGGCGGTGGTATTGCCCACGGCGTCGAGCTTGTCGGTGTTGACGCGCACTTCGGGCGGCATTTCCGACATCTCGGCCAGGCCTCCGGCATTGTCGGCCACCGGCCCGAAGGCGTCGATGGCGAGTTGAATGCCGAGAATGAGCTGCAAACCGACCGTGGCGATGGCCACGCCGAACAGCCCGGCCTGGTGGTAGCTGAGCAACACGGCCGCGGCCATGATGGCCACGGGCGCCGCCGTCGACGACATGCCCACGCCCATGCCGGTGATGAGGGTGGTGGCCGGTCCGGTATCGCAGGCTTTGACGATGGTATTCACCGGCGGCTTGCCGGTGCCTGTGAAATATTCCGTGATCATGCCGATCAAGGCGCCCGACACCACGCCGATCACCGTGCACCAAAACAAATGGTTGGCATTGGCTCCGTGGTTGAAGGTGGCGCCGCCCAGGCAGCCGACGAAAATGGGATAACTGAACAGCGCCGCCAGGCCGCCGGCCACGAAGGTGCCGCGGTTCAGGGCGGCCTGGGGCGAACCGTCGGGGCCCACTTTCACGAACAGCATGCCCAGGGCCGAGGCCAACACGCCGCCCGCGCCCAAAACCAGCGGCAAGAGACACAGTCGAATCTTGAGCGTCTCGGGCGCGTCGGCCGAAACCCCGAGAATCATGCAGCCCAGCACCGAAGCCACGAAGGATTCGTACAGGTCGGCGCCCATGCCCGCCACGTCACCCACGTTGTCGCCCACGTTGTCGGCGATGGTGGCCGGGTTGCGCGGATCGTCTTCGGGAATTCCCGCCTCGACCTTGCCCACCAGGTCGGCGCCCACGTCGGCGGCCTTGGTGTAAATTCCGCCCCCCACGCGTGCGAACAAGGCAATGCACGAGGCGCCCAAAGCGAAGCCCGACAGAATCGGCAGCGAATGCGCGGTAAAACTTTCGGCCGTGCGCCCGCAAAAATTGATGGTGGCGAACATGACGGCCGAGATGCCGAGCAAGGCCAGCCCCACCACGCTCATGCCCATCACCGAACCGCCGGCAAAGGCGACCTGGAGCGCCTGGTTCAGGCTGGTGCGCGCGGCCCAGGTGGTGCGCATATTGGCGCGGGTGGCCACGCGCATGCCGAAGAAACCGGCCGCCGCCGAACAAAAAGCCCCGACCAGAAAGGTCGCCGCCTCCCATTTCAGCAGGTCGTGATTGCCGAGAAAGAGCAATAGCGCCGCGGCCAGGGCCACGGGCAGCAGCACCTTGTATTCGCGCATGAGAAAGGCCATGGCGCCCTGGGCCACATAACCGCCGATGCGGCGCAGCTTTTCATCGGGCACCGGAATGGTCAGAATCCAGCGGGATTTCCAGCCCGCATAAACCAGGGCCGCAACACCGCCCAGCAGCCCCAACAGCAGGGGCAGTTCAATATTGAGATTCATACGCTCCTTCCACGGAATCCGCACCCTGCGTAAGGGTCGATCGGTTTTGGTATGATAGGTATTTGAACTCCGTCATACAACCGATGAAACCCCCTTCCGCCTCCCCTTGCTTCGTGTTCAACGGCGATGCCGACGGCCTCATCGCCCAGCACTTGATGGAGCTGAACGGCATGCGCCCTGCGACCCGCATCACCGGACTCAAGCGCGACATCGCCCTCCTGAATCGCCCGCCGCCGGACGCCTCGGAATTCGCGGTGTTCGATATCAGCTTCGACGTCAACCGGGCCTTCGTGGAAGCGTGGCTGCGGGGCGGAGCCCGGATGCGCTGGTTCGATCATCATGACCCGGGCGAACCTTACGTTCATGCGGGCCTGGAAACCCATATTCACACCGCGCCCGGAGTATGTACGGCCCTCATCGTGCATCGCACCTTGGCATCGGCCGATGTGCGCTGGGCCGCGGCCGCGGCTTTCGGCGACAACCTGACCGATACCGCCTCGGCCCTGCTGCTCCCGCTGGCCCTGCCCGCCGAAGATCAGGCGGCTTTGCGGGAATTGGGGGAGCTGTTGAATTACAACGCCTACGGCGAAACCGAACGCGACGTGCTCTTTCCGGCGGCCGCGGTCGCCGAACGCCTCGCGCCCTTCGCCGACCCCTTGGTGTTCCATCGCGAAGGCGGACTGATTCCGGCGCTGCGCGATCAATGCCGCCAGGATGAAACCCACTTGCAAGCCTTGCACCCCGCGGAGTCGACGCCGACCGCCCGCATTTACCATTTGCCCGCCGAAGCCTGGGCCCGGCGTTTGGGATCGACCTTCGCCAACCGCCTGGTGCACGCGCATCCCGAAGCAGCCGTGGCCGTGATTCATCCCCTGCAAGACGGTAACCTACAGGTTTCCCTGCGTACGCCGAAAACCGGGGTCAAAATGACGGCGGCCGAGTTTGCCAAAGAATTCGCCACCGGGGGCGGACGCGCCCGGGCCGCCGGTATCAACCGTTTACCGGCGGATCAAATCGCGCTTTTCCACCGCCGGTTTCTGCAAGCCTACGGCGCCTGACCGGAGTTCGGGTCAAGGGATTGCGCACCCTCGATTTTTTCGCTCGGCGCTCGGCCGGGACCTACGGCGGGCTCAGGCCGCGACCGCCGTTGGCGAACCGATCAGGAACGGAACCGTCAGGCCAATTGATCGAAAATGCCGCTGATTTTGTCGGAGATGGCTTCGTTGACTTCGCCCGAATGGTAATACCCGTTGCGCATCCGCTCACGCACATGGGCCAACTTGTTGGCGCGTTCGCCGGAGTTGGCGGCGGACTTCGCGGGCGGCTTGGTTTTTTTGGCGGCCTGCCCGGCATCGGGTTGTGAACCCCCTCCGCCGACATTCCCCACCGATCCCACATTCATAGTGCTGCGCGGTCCCTCCGCCGCGATTGGGGTGCGGACGGACCATCTCCTATTCAGATCATCGGCATTCGGGTCCGGGACTTGAGCGCAATTTTTAAATTGCCCCCATGTCCCGGATTGCATGCAAATTCGGAGGTTCGAGCCTCGCCGATCACTCCCAATTCCTACAAGTCCGCAAAATTCTCGACTCGGACCCGCGCCGACGCATCCTCGTGGTTTCGGCCCCGGGCAAACGCCAAACGGGCGAGAACAAGCTCACCGACCTCTTATACCTATGCCATGACGAGGCGCAGAAAAACATGCCCCTCGACGCGCCGTTCAATCTGGTGCGCGACCGCTTTCTGGAAATCGAAAAGGGATTGGGTTTGGATGCAGGCATGGGCGCGGCCTTTGCGGAGTTCCGTAACCTGATATCGGCCGGAGTGGGCCGCGACTTCATCGCTTCGCGCGGGGAATATTTTTCGGGATGGCTCATGGCCGAATTCCTGGGCGCCGAATTCGTCGACCCCAAGGACTGCGTCTTTTTCGACGCGGCCGGACGTATCGATCCCAAAACCTACGCCGTGCTCGGCCGCCGTTTCTCCGACACGGCCCGGCGCTATGTCATGCCCGGTTTCTACGGTGTCGACGCCAAGGGGCAGATCAAAACCTTTTCGCGCGGCGGGTCCGACATTTCCGGGTCCATCGCCGCCCGTGCGGCGGGCGCCGAGTTGTATGAAAACTGGACCGACGTGTCGGGCCTGCTCATGGCCGATCCGCGCGTGGTGGAAAACCCCCACCCCATCGACGTCGTCAGCTATCGCGAAATCCGCGAGTTGTCCTACATGGGCGCCAGCGTCTTCCACGACGAAGCCATCGCGCCGGTGCGCGAAGCCGGCATTCCCATCAACATCCGCAACACCAACCGTCCCGACGATCCGGGTACGCGCATCGTGTCCGAATTGCCCGCAGTGACCGTCTACGACATCGCGGGCGTGGCGGGCAAAAAAAACTTCATGATGTTCAGCGTGGAAAAATCGTTGATGAACCGCGAAGTGGGCTTTGCGCGGCGCTTTCTGGAAATCTTTGAGCGGCGCGGCATTTCCATCGAGCATATCCCGAGCGGCATCGACAGCATGAGCGTCGTGGCCTCGGCCGAAGAGGTGGGCGACGACGGCGAACTCTTGCGCGAAGACATCCAGCGCATCCTGCAACCCGACAAACTCGAAGTCGAATCCGCCATCAGCCTGCTGGCCGTGGTGGGCGAAGGCATGGCGCGCCAGGTGGGCATGGCCGCGCGCGCCTTCCAGGCTTTGGCCGAGGCGCAAGTGAACGTGCGCATCATCGATCAGGGCGCGTCGGAACTGAACATCATCATCGGCGTGCTGAACGCCGACTATGAAAAAGCCATCCGCGCCTTGTACCGGGAGATGACGCAGAAGAATTCGGCGGCGGGCGGGTAGCAAAGCCCGTGTCCAAATGCGCGAGGATCGCTCCGCTTGATCGGGCGGGCCAAGGCGAAGCCTTCATGCTAAGGGGATTCAATTCCCGCCGGCATTTCCAAAATGCCGAATTGCGGAAGCGCTTCCGGCGCCCCATCCGGCAGGCGAATTGAAATCCTTCTGCCATCCACCCGGTATTTCCAGGGGCTTTCAACCTCGAAGCGTGAATCCGAATTTTTATTTCCCGGGCGCCGGGAGACGAGGATGACGGAGGTGTGGGAATCGAAAACGCGCAGAACGGGTTTGGCGTCGTAATGGGGAGCCTCGAAAAACAGGCGGGTCGCCGGGCCCGGACTGCCGGTGGGTTCCCACCAAAAAAGGCCCTTTCCATGACCATTGGGAACGGCCCGGACGATCGAATCGACCTTCCGCAGAAATTGAACCTGCCCGGTGGTATCTTGCGGATAAGGCGTCAAGGGCGCGACGGCGCTATCATAAAAAGCCGTTTCGACCACCAAAATATCTTTGTTGTAACGATTCGCCGTGAAATTCAATTCGTCTTGCAAGGCCGTAAGCGTACCCTGCCAATACGGGTAATAGGATTGCCCGATCACGTCGAAAGGGATCTGCCGGGCGGTGGCGCTGTCGAACCAGTCCCGGGTGGTATTGGTATCGCCTCCGCGATCGAGATGCAGCAGGATCAGCGGCATGGAATCCGTCCCGCGTCCCGAATCCACCCCCCGTATTCCGGCCTTTAACAAATCCGCAAGATTATTCCAATGCGGCAATTCGCCATCGGGCCAGAGCATACCGTTGGTGATTTCGTTCCCGGTTTGCACCATGTCGGGCAACACTCCGGCGGCGCGGCACGCTGCGATGACATTCCGGGAATACTGATACACCGAATCGACCAGCTCGGCATGGGACAATCCCGACCAGGCGGCGGGAATGGATTGGGTGCCCGCATCCGCCCAGGTGTCGGAGTAGTGAAAATCCAGTAAAAATTTGAATCCTTCGGCCTTGGCCTCCTGCGCCAAAGCGAGGGTGTATGCCAAATCGTTGGGCAAATTCGTGGGCGTGTAGAAAAGACGCAAGCGAATCCAGTTATACCCGTGTTGCCGGAAAATTTGCAGCCCCGGTTTCACGACCCCGCTGTCGCGGAACTGTACGCCGCCATCCTCCTGTTGTTTCAGATAAGACAAATCGGCGCCGATGCAGTATTCCAGGGCGAACGCCGAGCCGGAAAATCCGAAATACGCAACGATGGCAACGATGATGCCTTTGAGGTTAAAAGGACGCACGGCATGTACCCCATCCGTTAACCTAGGGACAAGCCGGAAGTTGGGCCGGATAAAATTCCTTGATCTTCATCGTCAATCGGCCGGAACGAATGCGGTTGTTCCCAGGCGGACACGGGTTCAGAAAAGACCGCCCATTTCAACATCGCGCACATTTCGCCAACAAATTGATGCGGAAGAGTCTACCCTTTACCCTTTGATGGGGTGGTTTATTAATTCCGTTGCGCATTCTCTATTTGCAGTCCTGGGCCTGGGCCTTGCCTTGGCCGGGGCGCAACTCGTGTCACAAAACCTGCCCGAACCCAGCCCGAGCAATACCCTGCTCCCGTGCGAGGCAGAGCAGGGTTTTCAGCTTCTGTTCGACGGAACCTTGGCGAGTTTTCAAAGTCATTACGCGAATTACCAACAGGGGAATGATACCAACACCAACATCGATGCCAAGTATCAGTATTGCGCGGCCGACAGTTCGATCTGCACCAACCATACCTCCTCCGCCAATCTTCGCTCGCGCATCAAATACGCGGACTTTGATTTGCGCCTGGATTATCGGGATGACAGCGATGCCGGCATTTCCTATCGGGGTTTGACCCGCACCGCGCTCTGGTTTCAAACGGCGATTGAATATTCCGTGGATGACCGTACCAACACGAATACGTTCCCCGCGAAAGACATGGCGGGCGGGATTTACGGAATCTTCGCCCCGAATCCGTTGACCTACCACACTTACAGCACCGGGCTGTGGAATTCGGTGCGCATCATCGCCAAGGGCGACAGCGTCCAGCAATGGATGAACGACACTTTGGTGTTGGCTTACCGGTTGTGGGGACCGCGTTGGGATTCGGCGTTTGCCGCCGCCGGCAAGACCGCGGCCAACACTCCGGATTTGGCCCAAAGGATTTCCGGTTGCCAATGCGCCATCGATACCGGCTTTATCGGATTTCAAGGCGATCACATCACGTCTTGGCATATCCGCAATTTGCGCATCAACACCAATCCTTCCACCTTGAATTTCGGTCCCGCGAATTGTTCGACGACGGAAGTTCAAGCCGGCACGACCCACCCCAAATTTTCGCTGGAATCTTTACCCGGCGCCCTGCTGGTACGGTTGAACACACCGGGGGCGTTGCAGGCCGAGGTGTTGGGTTTGAACGGAAAAACTGCGGCTCAAGTCGGAGTCGAAGCAGGGGGAGAGGTTGTTCGCATCCAGGCCTGGAAAAATCCCGGCCTGTATATCCTCTGCGTCCGGGGCGCCAGTAACCGATTGCTGCTGACCGCGAAAATTTTTCTGCCCTGATTCGTCGGCCTTGTCCCGGTGCCATCGGTGCGCGAGGTCACTCGCCGGTGTCGACCGGCACTTCGCTTGTCACCTTGCCCCCGAAATGGTTGCTGAGCGACTTGAACAGGCGCGAGAACAGCTTTTCGACGGCAAGATTTTGCTTCGCGAAATCGCCCTCGACCCGGAACTTGAAAGTGGGGGCGCCCGTGGTATCGCGGTACAAGGTGCCGCGCACCAGCGCACTCAGACCGCGGAAATAATGCTCCTGCAAATGCCCGACCAGATCGAGCCGCAACGCGCCGTGCCATAGCAATCCGTCGGACCCGGTCTCCGGCGCGTCAAGAATCACATGCCCGTTACCCTCCACCGACAGCGGATCGCCGCGAGCCGCCAGGTCCGTGAAAAAGAATTTCCGGCCGCGCAGCCGCCAATGCCCGATGCGCAGCGAGTCGAAACGCACGTCGCGCAGCGCGGGCATATAATTCCGGATCAGGGCGTCGCTTTGGAAAGGCAGATCGGCCAGGCGCACACCGCGGCCTGTCAACGAACCGGAGGCGTCGACGGCGTCGGGGTCGGCCAGGTCGGCCTGGAACGAAGCATCGCCCTGCACCTGGCCTTGCACAATTTGATCCGCAGGCAAATGCGGTTTGGCCCAGCGTTCCAGATCGAGGCCGTGAAATTCAACCCGACCCAAGACGCGGCCCTCCGCGCCGTAGAGCATGCGACCGCTCAAGGTGAGTGGATCGGCGTCGACCTGCAGGTCGGCGAGCTCGAAGCGATGGGGATTCCCCCGGAATCGAAAGGAGGCCGCGCGCGCCCAGACGCGGCCCGAATCACCCACGCCTTCGGCCTGCACTATTACTGCGGCTTCGGGCCGGAACTGCGCGCGAAGATCGGCGCGGTTCGCGGTCACGACCTGCCCGGGAACCAATTCCGAGATTTTCACAGCGCGGCCGTGAAAGTCGAAGCCGGTCATGCGCGCGGCCAGAAGCGAGGCGGGGAGTTCCGCTTGCAGAGACCGCGTCCATGCGTCGAGGCGCTTCCAATGCACGATGATATCGTCGCCGTCGGCGTGCTGAATCGACAGGCGTCCTCGCAGCAATTCTTTCCACGACACGTCGAGATCGAGGCGGCCGATGGTGCAGGCCGGGGCCGCGCCCACGCGCATACCGCGGAAGTGGAAGAAACCGCGCGGCGTCAGGGTCACCTGTTCGGCCGAGATGCCGATCTGCTTCCAGGCGCGCAATTGCCTGCGGACAACGGGCAGGCGGGATATATCGGGCGGGAAGAGCCAGCACGCGGCAGCCACCGCCGCTAGAGCCACCAGCAGCCAACGCCAGCGCGGGAAAATTCGCTTGCGCTTTCTTTTCCGGACGGCTTTGGCCATGGTGCGACGAAGCGGCGCTCAGCCTTCCTTCGGATCCAAGGCGTCGTTCAAGGTGTCGTTGAACAGGTTGAAGGCCAGCACCAGCAGGAACAGGGCCGCGGTGGCGGCGGCGAATTGCCACCACACGCCGCGGCCCACGAGTTCGAGGCGCGCGTCGTCGATCATCACGCCCCAACTGGGAAAGTTCTGCACGCCCACACCGAGGTACGAAAGGATGACTTCGGTTTTGATGGCGAACACGAATACCAGCGAAGCCTGCACCAACACCAGGTGCAGCACGTTGGGCAGAATGTGGAAGAACAGAATGCGGCCGTCGGTGGCGCCCAGCGAGCGCGCCGCGCGCACGTAATCGAGTTCTTTTTGCCGGATCACTTCGCCGCGCACCACGCGGCAGGTGCTCACCCAGGAGGTGACGCCGAGAGCGATGCACACCGTGGCCAGACCCTTGCCCGTGGGCAAGACCAGCGCCAGGGCCAGCAGCAACAGAATGGTGGGCACGGCGTCGAGCGTGGAATAGAGCCACACCACCAGGGCGTCGGCCGCGCCGCGGAAATAACCCGAGACCAATCCCAGCAAGGTGCCGAAGGGAATGGCGATGCCGGTGGACACGAAACCCACGATCAGCGCCACGCGCGTGCCCTGGATGGTGCGCGCCCACACCGAGCGGCCCAGCACGTCGAGGCCGAAGGGGTGCGCGAACGAAGGGGGCGCATAGGCCGCGCCGACGGGCTGGGCGTAATACGACGCCAAAATTCCGCTCAACGCCAGCAAGCCCACCACGAGATAGGCGGCGATCACGGCCACCGCCAACAGGGCCAGCTTGTCGCGGCCGAAATGCCGGCGCACGCGTTCCCACAAATCGCGCATTACGAAGCCCTCACGCGCGGATCGAACCAGGCGTAGAGCAGGTCGCCCGCGATGTTGGCGCCGAGATAGAGCACGGCGCCGATGAAGGTCATGGCCTTGATCACCGGCAGATCCGAGGCGTTGATGGCATTGACGCTCATGTTACCCAGGCCGGGAATGCCGAAGAAATTTTCCAGCAGCAACGACCCCGTGAAGAGCATGGGCAAATCCATCACCGCCAAGGTCAGAATGGGAATCATGGCGTTGGGCAGCACGTGGCGCGCCAGCACCCGGGGCCAGGCCAGGCCCTTGGCGCGCGCCGCGATCACGTAGTCGCGCCGCATCTCCTCCAGGAACACGGCGCGGTAGAACCGCACCGTCGACCCGAGCGACGATGCCACCCAAATCAGGATCGGCAGGGCCAGGTACGGCACGCCGGCCACCCCCGGCTCCCAGCCCGAGATGGGAAACCAGTCGCGGCGGAAGGCGAAGAGGTATTGCGCCGCGATGATGAAGGCCAGCATGCTGATGCTCATGCCGCACACCGACAGCACCACCAGCAGCCGGTCGGGCCAGCGGCTGCGGTACAGCGCCGAGGTCAGGGCGATGCCGACGGAAAGCAGGGTCGACAGCGCAAAGGCCGGCAACGCCAGCGACAGCGACGGCCAGAGCCCGTCGCCGATCATGGCGGCGATGCGCTGCTTGGTTTCCCACGAGCGGCCGAAGTCAAGGCGCAACAGTCCGAAGAGATCATCGCGGTATTGCAGCCCCCACGGCCGATCCAACCCCATTTGATGGGTGAGCCGGGCGATTTCCGCGGCGGTGGCGTTCTTGCCCAGCATGCGGTATACGGGATTGCCGCCCACGACGTGGAACAAAAGGAACAGCAGTAAGGTGATGCCCAGCAAAGTGGCGGCGGCGTGCAGCAGGCGGCGCGCGAGATAGTTCATCGCGACTCCAGCCGGGAGCGGCGCAAGGTCGGATCGAGCCGCAGGTATTTCACCGGCGCCTCAATCACGGCATGCGGCTGGTAATTGTGCACCCAGTCATAGGACAGATATTCGGAAATGCGGTGCGAAATGAAAATCCAGGGGCAATCTTCGGCCACGATGGCTTTCATGCGCTGAATCAATTGGAAACGTAGCGGCGAATCGGACATTTCCGCGACGCGGCGGTACAGGCTGTCGTATTCCGGATTTTCGTAACTCGCGTTGTTCTCGCCCGGTGGATGGTTGGGGCCGTACAAAAGCTGGAGAAAGTTTTCGGGATCGGGATAATCGGCCATCCAGGCCGCGCCGACCAGTTGAAATTTGCGCTGGCGCAGCCGTTCCAGATACTCGGGCCAGGTGCAGGATTCGACCTTAACCTTGATTCCCAAGGCGGCCATCTCCTGGGCAAAATACTCTCCGGCCTGCCGGGCGTCGGTGCTGGCCAAGGTCAGATAGCTGAAGGTCGGCAGCCCGTGGCCCTGCGCGAATCCGGCCGCGGCCAGACGCGCTTTGGCCGCGGCCAAATCGAAATGGGCATACGGACTGTGAAAGGCGCTGTCATACCCGAACATGCCCGGCGGGAGCAGGCTTTGCGCGGGAATGCCGCGGCCGTTGGCGAAGCGATCGATGAAGGTTTTGGCGTCGTAGGCGAGTTGCATGGCCTGCCGCAGTTTCCGGTGCCGGCCCAACACCGTATCCTGCATGTTCAGGCAGATATAGGCCACGTCGAGCTCCGGCATGCGCTGCACACGAATGCCTTGGGCTGCCAGCGCGCCCCGCACGTGGCGGTCGGGCGTCATGGCCTGGCCGTAATTGTCTTTGGGAATGGCGCTGCGGTCGAGGTTGCCGCGCAGAAAATTGAGCCACATGGGCTGGGCCTCGTTGTAGATGTAGAACTCCACGCGATCGATGAAAGGCAGCGGCCGGCCCGCGTCGGCCAACAGGCCCGCGGCGCTATCCGCGGCCGTCCCGACGGTGGGATAGAAGCCGTGGTGGTAATTGGGGTTGCGCACGAACACCAGCCGCAGGCCGTGCCGCCATTCTTGTAACCGGTACGGACCGGTGCCCACGGGATGATTCAAAAACTCCGGGCCATAATACTCGACCGCTTCGCGGGCCACCACCGCGCAATAGGGCATGGCCAATATGTATTGGAAATACGGACAGGGCCGGGTGAGCTCGATGCGGAGGGTAGTATCATTCAAGGCACGTAACCCGGGAATGACCTGCCGGTACAGGGCCGGGTCCAGCGAATCGGGCAGCGGCGGCAGCCGCCCCGAGGCCCGGCGGAAGGCGTCGAGGCCTTTCACCTTGCCGTCGAAAATCCACCAGCCGAAGGTCTGGGTGCGCACGTCGACCAGGCGTTTGATGCTGTAGATGAAATCGTGCGCGGTCACGCGCCGCCCTTTGCCTCCGGGAAAACACGGGTCGTCCTGGAAGCGGATGTCGGAGCGGAAACGGATGGTATACACCGTGTCGCCGGAATCGACCGTGGGCATGGCCGCGGCCAGGCAAGGCTGCAAGGCGTAGGGACGCGCCAGATATTGATACTCGAACAGGCATTCGTACACCTGGAATTGGCATTGGTTGGAATAGGAATCCGAAGCTTGAGCCGGATCCAAAGACTTGAGGTTGGCGGCCAACGCCATGCGAAAGGTATTGCCGAGGTGACGCGAGGGCGTGCAGGAGAGCACGCCGGCCAGAACCACGGCCGACCACACCGCACCGCGCGCTCCGGACCGCATGCGGAACATGCGCCCGAAGGTAGCAAAGGCGTTTCCGTCGCGCTTCGAAAACGCCGCTGCGATCGAATTGTATTTCTGTTATTTCGGTTCCGTGCTTGTCGCAGCCGGCTCGGCAGAGACGGGAAGCACCAACATTTCCGACCCTGCGGTATTCCAGCCACGCACCTTATGGCGGCCGTCGACAGTGATTCCGCCGTTCAACTCGAGCCAGGCCGACAGCCGAACCGAGGAGGCCGCCGCACGGAGGGGCCGTATCGCCGTGGCGTTGGACGGCAACGCGCTGTCGCGCGTATCTGCGAGGAATTGCTTGACGAAACCGCCCTCGTAATTTTGGCCCGTCAGCAGATTCCAATTGGGATCGAACATCTTGGGATCCCAAACATTGTCCGCGCACCAGGCCGACCACCCGATTTGCATTTGCGAAAGCCAGATTTTGAACGGGTCGCCGAAGCTGGACTGTGTGCCGCTGGTGGGGATGGCCCCGCCCTGGATGTAGCCCCATTCGCTGATGAAGAACGGAACCACCCGGGCCGCAGCCGTGACGGCGCCGTTCGGCCCCCACAATTGGCTGTTGCTCTGGGGATAGAAATGGGCGCAATAGAAAATATTGGTGCCGACCACGGGGTCGGTGGCGGATCCTCCCAAGGTGGTGTTCCATTGCGGCCCGCCGATCAGGATCAGGTTTTGCGGAGCCAGGGCGCGCACCGCGTCATACCACGGTTGGGCGTAGCCGTTCTTCCACTGGCTCCAGGTTTCGTTGTCGGAATCTTCGTTCATGATTTCGAGGATCACATTGGAATAGGTCTTGATCTTGGGTGCGACGTACGTCCAGAACTTCACGACGTTGGCGCTGACGCTATCGGCCGTCGCAACGTAATGCAAATCCACAATGCAATAGACGCCGTGGGAGACGCACGCGTCCAAGGCAGGCTTGATGTTGTTATTGAAATACCCGTCTTCATTCGCGAAAAAAGGTTCCGGATCGACGCACAAGCGCAGAACGCGCGCATACCAACCGTTGGCGGCATTGGTCAAAGTGTCGATCATGCTGGAAACGTTCATCGACGATCCCCGGTTGCCGTTCATCTCCTCCAATCCGGGAAGATCGGCGCCGCGCAAGATCACGACATTTCCGTTCGGATCCTTGATCCATCTTCCGTCGGTATGCAGCCAGGGTGTTGGAATGCCGAAGGCGGGAAACAAAATTCCCGAGGCCGACAGAATTGCGGCCCACATGCCGGGCCGGCGGCAGATTTTGATCCCGTTCACGCGTAACCTCCGATGGAAGCTTTAGTTCCCTTCCACCGGATTTCGGTTCACTGGATTTCCCAGACTCGCCGGACCCGCACTCGACGGCGTCCCCGAATTTCACCGTTGCGGAAAAAAATCGAATTACCCGCTGCCGTCCCAGGCGCGCAAAATGGCGTAGGCTTCTTCGGCATCGCGCGCGTTGGCGAGCTGCTTGCGCAGACCGCGGTTCTGCATGAGGCGCGCCGCCGTCGCGAGCAATTGCAAATGCGATCGGTTCTGTTCCTGCGGCGACAACAGCAGAAACACCACCTCGATGGATCCCGCGGCCTGCGCGTCCACGACGCCGCCCTGGCAAAGCCCGAGCGCCACCAACGGCGCTTCCAGGCCATCGATGCGGGCATGCGGCAGGGCGATGCCCTCGTTCAAAAACGTCGAACCCTGGCTTTCGCGTTCGCGCAATTTGACCAGCACCTTTTCCGGGTCGAGGCCGGCCTGTGTTTCCGCCAACGCGCGCGTCAACTCGCCCATCGCCTGCTCCTTGCCGATCGGATCGCGCCACACGCGGATGGCGCCGGGATGCACCCAACGGCCCAGCCCGCCTTCCGCAATCGGAGCCGCGGCGGCGACGGGCGAAAGGATCGGGCCCGACGTTTCTTCCACGGGCTGCCCCTGCGCGTTGCCGCGCGGGTTGATGACGATGAGGTTGAAGTCTTCGCCGTCGCGCAACAATTCGCCGGCCACGTCGTTTTGGCCGAACAGCCTGCGCCAGCGCGATTTCGACGACGGCTTGCCGATGATGACGTAACCGATGCGGTACTCTTGCGCGAAGCGCAGGATGGCATCGGCGATTTTTTCGCCCTTGAAGGTGAAGACGGTGGCGCCCAACTGGTTGGCCAAGGTTAAAATGTCGGCCATCTGCCGCTGCTGCGCCGCGTCGGCGGTAAGGGCGTCGTCTTGCAGGGTCTGCACGTGCACGGCGTACCAGTTGCGGTTGAGCCGCCCGGCCGTGCGCGATCCGTAACGCAGCAGCACCGCGTTCTCGCGCGGACGCGAGCCGAGGCACACCATCACCTGATCGGCTCCCGCGCGGTTTTTGTCGTCGGCCGACTCGCGCCGCTTGGCGTCGAGCTGCGCCGCCAATTCGCGCAGGGTCAGCTCGCGCAACTGCTCGAGATGTGCGTCCTGGAAAAAATGGCTCAGGGCCGTGGTCACCCGCGCCAGCGGATAAATTTTTCCGGCCCGCAGGCGCTTCTGCAAATCTTCGGGGGAAACGTCCACGTTCACCACCTGATCGGCGTCGGTCAGCACGGCGTCGGGCAGGCGCTCTTTGACCTGCACGCCGGTGGCGCGTTCCACGGTATCGTACAGGCTTTCGAGGTGCTGCACATTCAGGGTGGCGATGACGTTGATGCCGGCCGCGAGAATCTCCTGCACGTCCTGGTAGCGTTTGCCGTTGCGGCTGCCGGGAGCGTTGGTGTGCGCCAATTCGTCGACCAGCGCCACTTCGGGCCGGCGCGCCAGCACCGCGTCCAAATCCATTTCTTCGAGCGTGATGCCGTGGTATTCGATCCGGCGCGGCAAAACCAATTCCAAGCCGTCGAGGAGTTGGGCGGTGTCGGAGCGGCCGTGGGTTTCCACCAGACCCACCACGATATCGACCCCATCGGCCTTGAGCCGCTGGCCCTCCAACAGCATCTGGTAGGTTTTGCCTACGCCCGCGGCATAGCCGAGATAAATCTTGAGCCGCCCGCGCCGGTCGCGGCGGATCATTTGCAGAAAAGAAGCGACCTTGTCGGCCATGATCTGCGATCTACCGCAACCGATCCAAAGCCAGATTCAATTCCAGCACGTTCACCCGCGGCTCGCCCAAGATGCCCAAATCGCGCCCCTGCATTGCGCCGCGCACAATGTACTCGACCTGATCGTCGCCCCGGCCGCGCGCCTTGGCGACACGCGCGACTTGCAGCAACGCGTTCTCCAGGGTGATGTCGGGATCGAGGCCGCTGGCCGAAGCCGTGACCGCGTCGGCCGGAATCACGGCCGCGGAATCCAAGCCGTTTTCCCGCCGGTAGCGATTGGCGCGCGCGTGGATTGAGTCCATCAGCGCCCTGGAGGTTGGCCCCAAATTGCTGCCGCCGGAACTGGTGGCGTCGTAGCCGCCGCCCGCCGCCGAAGGCCGCGGGTGAAAGTATTGGGCCGAAGTGAATTCCTGACCCAACAATTTCGATCCGATGGGGACGCCCTGATCGTTTTCGATCAGCGAACCCCGGGCCTGACGAGGAAACAGCGCCTGAGAAATGCCCCACACCACGACGGGATAAATGCCGCTGACGAGAATCAGCAGCACCACGGTGGCAAGAGCGGAGATTTTGATTTCATTCCAAAAATTGATCTTGTTCATGGTTATGCCCATCCTAACAGGTTGACGGCCACGTCGATGATTTTGATTCCGAGAAAAGGGCTGGCGATGCCTCCCAAGCCGTAGATGAGAAGGTTGCGGCGCAGAATCGCCCCGGCGCCCAAAGGCCGGAACTTGACCCCCTTCAGCGCCAGCGGAATGAGAAGCACGATGATGAGGGCGTTGAAAATCACGGCGCTCAAAATGGCGCTGCGCGGCGAGGCCAGGTGCATGACGTTCAAAGCCGCGATTTCGGGAAAGGTGCCCATGAGCATGGCGGGAATGATGGCGAAGTATTTGGCCACGTCGTTGGCGATGCTGAAAGTGGTGAGCACGCCGCGCGTGATCAAAAGCTGCTTGCCGATCTCGACGATCTCGATCAGCTTGGTGGGGTTGGAATCGAGATCGACCAGATTGCCGGCTTCCTTGGCCGCCTGGGTGCCGGTGTTCATGGCCACGCCCACGTCCGCTTGCGCCAGCGCGGGCGCGTCATTGGTGCCGTCGCCGGTCATGGCCACCAGCCGGCCGCCCGCCTGCTCTTTGCGGATGAGCGCGAGCTTGTCTTCGGGCGTGGCCTGCGCCAGAAAATCGTCAACGCCCGCCTCTTGGGCGATGGCCGCGGCCGTGAGCGGGTTGTCGCCCGTAATCATGATCGTGCGGATGCCCATGGCGCGGAAACGCCGGAAGCGATCGGGCAAGCCGCCCTTGACGATGTCTTTGAGGTAAACCACACCCAGCACCCGGTGCGCGTCAGCTACCAGCAGCGGAGTTCCGCCGGCGCGGGAAATCTTTTCCACTTCCTGATGCACCTGCGGGGGGCAAGGGCCCTTCGCGAATTTGAGAATGGAATCCGCCGCGCCCTTGCGGATGGATCGGCCTTCGTAATCGACGCCGCTCATGCGCGTCTGCGCGGTGAAGGCCGCGAACTCGGCGTTCGGGAGGTCGTGGATTTCGCGCGCGCGAATGCCGTAGTCTTTGGCCAGCACCACAATGCTGCGGCCTTCGGGCGTCTCGTCGGCCAAGCTGGCGAGCTGCGCCGCATCGGCCAGCTCTTGCGGCGTGACGCCGGGCGCGGGTAGAAATTCCACGGCCTGGCGGTTGCCCAAGGTGATGGTGCCGGTTTTGTCGAGCAAGAGCACGTCGACGTCGCCGGCCGCCTCGATGGCGCGGCCGCTCATGGCGATCACGTTCTTCTGCAGCAGCCGATCCATGCCCGCGATGCCGATGGCGCTAAGCAGGCCACCGATGGTGGTGGGAATGAGGCATACGAACAGGGACACCAGCACGGTGACCGAGAAAAAGATGCCCGCGTACGATCCGAACGGCCGCAGGGTCATGATGACCGCCAAGAAAATGAGGGTCATGCCCGAAAGCAAAATCGAAAGCGCGATTTCATTGGGCGTTTTCTGCCGCTGCGCGCCTTCGACCAGGCCGATCATGCGATCCAGAAAGCTTTCGCCCGCGCCCGCCGTCACCCGAATTTTGACGGCGTCGGAGAGCACGCGCGTGCCGCCGGTCACCGCGCTGCGGTCGCCACCCGACTCGCGGATCACCGGGGCCGATTCGCCGGTGATGGCGCTTTCGTCGACGGTGGCGGCGCCTTCGATGATTTCGCCGTCGGCCGGAACCACTTCGCCGGCCACGACCAGAACGATGTCGCCTTTGCGCAACTCCTCGGCCGCCACGCTGCGCGGTATGTTGTTGGCGTCGAGCAAGACGGCATTGGTTTGGGTGCGCGCGTTGCGCAAGGTCTGGGCCTGCGCCTTGCCCCGCCCTTCGGCGATGGCTTCGGCGAAATTGGCGAAGAGCACGGTGAACCACAGCCACAGGCTGATTTGAACGACGAAACCCGCGCTCTCGCCGGTCTGGCGCAGATGGAAAATCTGCACGGTGGTTACGATGGCGGAAATTTCGGTGACAAAGATCACGGGATTGCGCACCAGGTGGCGGGGATTCAGTTTTTTCACCGCCTCCCAGGCCGCGGCGAAGAGGATGGCGCGATCGAACAGCGAATTCTTTTTGCGTTTCATGTCAGGCTCCTCAAAAAAGTTTTCCGGAATTCATCATGAAATGTTCCACGATGGGGCCCATGGCCAGCGCCGGCAAAAAGGTCAAGCCGCCCACGATGACGATGGTGCCGATCAGCAGGAGCGTGAAGGTGACTCCCGACACCGGGAAGGATCCGGCGCTTGCGGGGGCGATTTTCTTGCCGACCAGATTGCCCGCCAGCGCCATGGCCGGAATGATCATCCAGAAGCGGCCGATGAGCATGGCACAGCCCATCAAGGTGTTCCACAGCGGCACGTTGGTGTTGAGGCCCGCGAAGGCGCTGCCGTTGTTGCCCGTGGCCGAACTGAAGGCGTAGAGGATTTCGCTGAAGCCATGCGGGCCCGCGTTGTTCAGCGACGCCAGCGCCGTCTTGCTCACCGCGCCGAAGGCGGAAAAACCCAGGATGGAGAAAGCGCCGACCAAGGTGTACAGCACCGCCACCTTCACGTCGTAGCCTTCGATTTTTTTGCCGAGGTACTCGGGCGTGCGGCCCACCATGAGCCCGGCGATGAACACCGACAGCACGATGAAGATGATCATGGCGTACAAACCCGCCCCCACGCCGCCGAAAATGAGCTCGCCCAGCTCGATGTTGAACAAAGGCACCAGGCCACCCAAAGGCGTGAACGAATCGTGCATCGCATTCACCGCCCCGCACGACGCGTCGGTGGTGATGGTGGCGAAGAGCGCGGAGTTGAAAATGCCGAAGCGCACCTCTTTGCCCTCCAGGTTGCCGTCGGACATGCGGACTCCGAAGTCATGCAGCCTCGGATTGGGATGGGCCTCAGCCCGCCAGCAAACCATCGCCCCCACCAGAAACAGAATGGTCATGGCCGACCACACCGACCACCCGTGCTTTTGGTTTTTCACCATGCGGCCGAGGTAATAGGTGAGCGCGCTGCCGAGGGCGAAGATGGACAGGATTTGCACGAAGTTGCTGAGCGGCGTGGGGTTCTCGAAGGGATGCGCCGCGTTGGCGTTCATGAAGCCGCCGCCGTTGGTGCCCAGCATCTTGATGGCGACCTGCGATGCCATCGGACCTTGGGCTATGGTTTGCGCGAATCCGTCGGGGCCGGTCACGTGCGTGTAGGCCGCGAAGTTTTGAATCATACCTTGCGAGACCAGAAAAATCGCGTACACCAGGCAAATCGGCAGCAACAGGTACAAGGTGATGCGCGTCAGATCGACCCAGAAATTGCCCAGGGTTTTCGACGTACCACGCGCGATACTGCGCACCAAAGCGGCCGCAATGGCGATGCCCACGGCGGCCGAGAAATAATTGTGGCTGGCCAGGGCCACCATTTGCGAGAAATACGAGCAGGTCGATTCACCGCCGTAGCTTTGCCAATTGGTGTTGGTGGTGAAGCTGACGGCGGTGTTGAAAGCCAGATGCGGAGGCATGCCGGGAAACTTCTGCGGATTCAGAGGCAGATAGTATTGCAGCCGCAGCACCGCATAAGTGAACAGGCAGGTTACCAGGCTGAAAATCAGCATGGAGGCGGTGTAACCCAGCCAGCCTTGCTCCTGATCCGGATGCACCCGCATGAACCGGTAGAGAAAATTTTCCACGGGTCCCAATACCGGGCGCAGAAATGTTTTTGTTCCGGGCGTCAAAACCTGATGCAGGTAGATTCCCAAAGGCTTGGTGATGAGGAAGAGGATGACGACGTACAGCGCGAGTTGTATCCAGCCGATGGTGTGCATGGCATTCTCCTTAAAAACGATCCGGGCGGAACAAGGTGTAAAAGAGGTAGGCCAGCAGCGCGAGGCCGATGAGGCCCATGATCAGGTTTTCCATCAGTCGCTCCTTCCGGCGTATTTGCCCTGCCCTGGCAGGAAAAGTTTGAGGCCGATCACGCTCAGCGCGAAAAAAGCGATTTGCAGGAGGAGGTAGAGGGTATCAAGCATGTTTCGTTCCTTGGCTTGTGGTTTGCGACGTTTTCGTTTCCGCTGTTTCCAAAATCCCGGCGCCCGGTGCGCGTTTCGCTTCGGCCGGGGCCGCCCGCAGCGTGAAGGAGAAGGTCGAGCCTTCGCCCACCTTGCTTTCCACGCCCACTTCGCCGCCATGCGCCAGCACGATCTCTTTGACGATGGCCAGCCCCAATCCCGCGCCCGCGGGGTGGCCTGGTTCGGGCACGCGGAAAAACCGTTCGAACACGCGCGGCAGGTATTCGACCGGAATGCCCGTGCCCGTATCCGTGACTTGGAAGCGCACGTGTTGATCCCGAGGTTCGGCGGCGATGCAAACTTCGCCGCCCGCATGGGTGTAGCGCAGGGCGTTGCCCAGTAGGTTGCCAAGAATCAGATGCACGCGGGTGGAATCGGCCAGCACCGCGGGAAGATCGCCCGGAATATCGGTGCGCAGTGTCACGCCTTTTTTCTGATACGCGGCGTGCACCGCGTCCACTGCGGGCTGCACAAGGTTCGGCACCGCCAAGGGCTTCAAATCCATGTCCAGGCGGCCGGCCTGGATGCGCCCGATGTCGAGCAGGCCCTCGATGATGCGATGCAGCCGATCTGCGTCTTCGCGCGCGGCCAGCACCAGCTCGGCCTGTTTGGGGTTCAGGTCGCCGACCTTTTCGTCGAGCAGGAGGTGCAGGGCCATGCGCACCGAAGTCAGCAGCGTTTTCAATTCATGCGACACCGTAGCCAGCAAATCGCTTTTGGTTTCGTCGAGCCGCCGCAACTCGGTGACATCGACCAGCACCAAGGTGACGCCGTTGAATCCCCGGCCCGCGTCCAGCACCGGAATCACCTGCGGCAGGAAAAAACCCTCGCGGCCGTCGCGAAAAATTTGAATGGCCGACTCATACCCCTTGGGAATGATGGGGCGCTGATCGCGAACCACGCGTTGAAACATTTCGCGCAGCCAGGGAATGCCGAGGCTTTCGACCCGGGTGCCGGTTTTGATCCCGAACAAATCCGCGGCGGCCGGGTTGGTGATTTCGACCATGCCTCCAGCGTCAAGAATGGCCACGGCGTCCGGCAGGCTGTTGATCGCCGTTTGGGTGGTTTGCTGGATGCGCACAAGGCGAGCCTGGTCGGTGCGCCGGAACTCGCGCAAACGCGCTGCCATAGCATTGAAGGCCGCGGCGAGCTGGCCCATTTCGTCACGCGAGCGCACTTCGAGCACCAGATCCAGATTGCCCTTTTCAATTTCCTGCACCGACCGCGTCAGGGTTCGCATGGGTTTCAGAATCAGAGTCGCGGTGATGAGAATGACGGCGAGGATGAGTCCCAAGCCTGCCAGCAACAGGGCGTACAGCGCCTTGCTGGCCGCCAACGCCCGGTGTTTAACCTGGCCGTCGGCCGACAGAATGTTCTGCATGTTGAGTTCGGCAATCCGGCGCGTCAGGCCTTCGATGTCGCGGTAGGTCCCCAGCACCGAAGCCTGGTAGCGCGCCCGTCGCGCCGCCAGGGTGGCGTGTAGATCCAGGGCGGCGGGATAACGTTGCCGGTAAGCCTGCCAGGCCGCCGTCAGCCGGTCGGTCAGTTCCTGTTCGCCCGGAACCGTGACGTTACCCTGCTGGAAGCGCAGGCTGGAGTCGAAGGTGCGCACCGCAGCGGCCGCCGCCGCGGTGTCGACGCCGTGATCCTCCCACAGCGACACCAGGATGTTTTCGTTCAGGCTTTCCAAAGCTGAACGCATTTTCTCGCAGGCGGTGACCGTCTCGAGGTTTTCACGAAAAATTTTCTGAAAACTGGTGCTGACGCCTTTGATCACATGAATGCCGATACCGGACGCGAACAGAAGCACGGCGAACAAGCCGCCAAAACCGAACAACAACTTCTGGCGAATCCCGAACATACCCCGTAACAAGGCAAGAAGAATGCCGAAAAATCCGCTGCCATTCCGGGGCATTCGCTGAAAATTCGGGTGCGGGTGCGGGAGCCGTTGGACCCGCAGGGCAGAATGCAATGCCACCCTGGCAAAATGCACGGCAGCGCCGTGCGCCGACAATTCCGGGAAGCGCGTTACTTGTCCGAAAATTTCGGTCAGGCGTGTTCCGACACTTCCTTGCATCCGCCGGTTTCGGTGCAGCAACCGATTCTGCACGGCGACGTCAACTGGCTGATGCTGGGCGCGCAGTCGTTCTCTATCCTCACCGCAGGCCCGCATGAAGTCAAAATCATGGATATGCAAGGCCGCGAGATGGAATCAATGCAAGGGTTGGGTCGGCAAATCTACGGGGTTTCGAACCTCGCGCACAATGCGGTGTATTATCTGGAGGTAAAAACCCCGCTGGGCACCGCCTTCAAGGCGTTCTTCCATAACTAACGATCAAATCCCGTATTTCTTGCGACGGCGCCACAAGGTGCTAAGGTCGACGCCCAGAATGCGGGCCGCCTCTTCCAAAGTTTTGGCGGCGGCCAGCACGCGGCGAATATGGTTTTCTTCCACGGCGTCAAGGCTGAGATGGTCACTGGTCGGCGCGGCTCGCGAAGCTGCCAGTGCGGCCGGCAAATCCGCCAACCCCACGTCGGGGCCTTGGGCCACAATGCTGGCCCGTTCCATCACATTGCGCAGCTCGCGCACATTGCCCGGCCACCCGTAGTCGTGCAAAGCGCGTTCGGCTTCAGGGCTGAGCTGCAAGGCAACCCGGGAGTTTTGGCGCGTGAACCGGGCGAGAAAGCGCCGGGCCAGGGGCAGCACGTCGTCGGGACGATCGCGCAAGGCCGGCAATTCGATGGGAAAGACGTTGAGCCGGTACCACAGGTCTTCGCGGAACGCGCCTTCGGCCACGGCTTTTTCCAGGTCGCGGTTGGTGGCGGCCACCACGCGCACGTCGGCCCGGCGGGTAACGCTCTCGCCGACCCGCTCGTAGGCATGCTCCTGCAAAAACCGCAGCAGCTTGGGTTGCACCGCAGCCGGCAAGTCGCCGACTTCATCCAGGAACAGGGTTCCCCCTTCGCATTGCGCCACGCGCCCCGGAGCGTCTTTGAAAGCCCCGGTGAAGGCGCCGCGCACATGCCCGAAAAGTTCGCTTTCGAGCAGCGCAGGAGACAGCGAAGGGCAGGAAACTTCGGCGAAGGGTTTGGCCGCGCGGCCGCTCCAGGCATGCAGGGTCCGCGCCAATTCCCCCTTGCCGGTCCCACTTTCGCCCCGCAGTAACACACAGGTTTCGGTGGGCGCCACCTGCCGCGCCAGGGCCAGCGCCCGGTGCAGGGCGGGGCTCCGGCTTTCCCATTCCGCCTCGCCCGCGCGGGCCGGAGCCGCGGCCAAAGCGGCGGTATTACGGCGGCGTTCGGCCGCGCGCGCCGCCAGGGCGAGCACCTGATCGGGGGTGAAGGGTTTGGGCAGGTAATCGACCGCGCCTTTTTTCATGGCCGCCACCGCGGTTTCAACCGTGGCATAGGCCGTGATCATCACGATTTGAATGCCGGGACTCGCGGCCCGCAACGGTTCGATGAAATCGATGCCCTGCGTCGTACCCAGGCGCAAATCGAGAAAGGCCAGATCGAACGGCTGCCGCGCCGCGGCCTCCAAGGCGTCTTTGCCGTTGCCGACGGCGATGACGCGATAGCCGTCCAGTTCGAGGCAACGCACCAGGGTTTTGCGGAGATTGATTTCATCGTCGACGACGAGCACATCCAACGCGACCGGTCCGGAATTCATGGCCGAGAAGACTAACTTTTGCGCTTCGAGGTACGCATGCCCCACTCCCATCGCCTTCGTTTGGACCGCGGCGGCAGCCGTCTGCCTGGCCGCCATTTCCTGCCGCAAGTCCGAACCGGCCGCTTCTTCCGCAGCCGCGGCGCCGGCGGTCACGGCCGCCCCGGTGCAGGTCGATTCGACCGGCGAAGTCGACCCCATCGCCAATTCCGCCGCCGTGCCGGGCGGAACCTACACCGCCTGGGGCGGATCCTTTCCCAAGTCCCTGAACATGTGGCTCGACTACAACTCATTCTCCGCCGAAATCATGGGGTATTTGTTCGAAAACCTGGTGTCGCTGCACTCCACCAAAGACGAGCCCGTGGGCATGCTGGCCCAAAGCTGGGAGATTTCCAAAGACGGCAAAACCTTCACCTTTCATCTCGATCCCCGCGCGCGCTGGAGCGACGGCCAACCCATCACGGCCGGCGACGTGCAGTTCTATTACGACGTGATCATGAATCCCCACAACATGACGCCCATTTTCCGCGTGGGGTTGCGGCGCTTCGACCGCCCCGAAGTCGTCGACAGCTTGACCCTGCGCATCCACGCGCATACCGCGCATTGGGCCAATTTCTGGGAGGCCGCCAATCTGGTGGCCTTTCCCCGCCATGTCTGGCAGGGCAAGGATTTCAACCAAATCCAGTTCGATTTTCCCGTGGTCAGCGGACCCTACGCCCTGGCCGAGGTGAAAATGGATCGTTACGTCGAACTGCGCCGGCGCGACGACTGGTGGGGACGGGTCAAACGTTACAATTTGCACAAGTTCAATTTCGCGCGCGTCAAATACCGCTTCATGGATGATCGCAACAAAGCCCTGGAAGCCTTCGAGAAAGGCGACTTCGACATCTACCCGGTGTACACGGCCTCTATCTGGGCCGAACAAACCAATTTCGACGCCATCCGCAAAGGCTGGGTGGTCAAACACAGCGTGTACAATCACGCGCCCATGGGCTATCAGGGCTTCGCCATCAACCTGCGCAAGCCGATGTTCCAAGACGTGCGCGTGCGCCAGGCCCTGTGTTATCTGCTCGACCGCGAACTCATGAACAACAAGCTCATGTTCAACCAGTACTTCCTGCTGAACTCGTATTATCCCGACCTGTATCCGAACCACGTGAATCCCGACGCCCCCATGTTCCACTACGATCCGTCCAAGGCGCGCGCGCTGTTGGCCGCAGCCGGCTGGAAACCGGGGCCCGACGGCATTCTCACCCAAGACGGCCGGCGTTTTGAAATCACCTTGCCCACCGCCTCCACCGACCTGCGCCATTACACCCTCTACGTGCAGGATTTACAGAAGGCCGGCATCGCCGCCAAAATCGAGCAGTTGTCACAGTCGACCTTGAGCAAACGCCTCGATCAGCATGACTTCGATCTCTACTGGTCGGCCTGGGGCGGCTCGCGCCTGCGCGACCCCGAAGCCAGTTGGTCTTCCGCCACCGCCGATCAAATCGCCTCCAACAATTTGGCCGGCGTGAAAGATTCGGTGATCGACAGCCTGATCGACGCGCAGAAAACCGAAATGAACCTGGGCAAACGTAACGACATTCTCCGCCGCCTCGACACGCGGCTGACGCAACTCGTTCCCGATGTGCTGCTGTGGGAGGTGGATCATTCCCGCATTCTGTACTGGAACAAGTTCGGCACGCCCAAGTATGTGTTCGACAAGTTCGATCAGGAAGACGGCATCGTCACCTACTGGTATCTGGATGGGGCCCGGGCCAAAACCCTGCAAGACGCCATGGCCGCGAACCGCGCCCTGCCGGTGGACACGGGCGCCGTGCATTATGGGGAATGAAAATCGCGAACACCAAATTGAAAATCCGGGTTTGAAGGCGTCGACCCTCACTGGGATTCGCAGACATACTGAACCTTCCGGGCCTTGCGGGTGACGATTTGAACTTTGATTTTTGACATCCACCATGCAGTCCTACGTCCTCCGCCGCCTGCTGCTCATGGTGCCGACTTTGTTCGGCATATCGCTGGCCTGCTTTCTGCTCACCCAATTCGTGCCCGGCGGGCCGGTCGAGCAGATGATTGCGCGCATCCAGCGCGTGGCGAGTGAAAAAGGGCGCGACGCCTCCACCGCGGTGACGCCCGAAGAAGTGGCCAACCTCCGCCGCTACTACGGTTTCGACCAACCCATTCCCGTGCGTTACCTGCGCTGGCTGGGTCGGGTGCTGCGTCTCGACTTCGGCCGCTCGTACACCTACGGCCAGCCGGTCTGGGACGTGATTCGCTCCAAGTTTCCCATCAGCCTGTTCTTCGGACTCACCTCGACTTTGCTCGCGTATACGATTTGCATTCCGCTGGGAATCGCCAAGGCCTTGCGGCACCGTTCGCGCTTCGACACCGGCTCGTCGGCGCTGCTGTTCGCCGGTTATGTCATGCCCGGCTTCGCCCTGGGCGTGTTGCTGCTCACCTTTTTCGCAGGGGGCCGCTACCTGAATTGGTTTCCGCTCTCGAACATCGTGTCCGACGACTGGGAATCGCTGTCGCTGTTGGGCAAGACGGTCGACTTTTTGCACCACATGGCGCTGCCGCTTATCTGCTACATGGCCTCGGAGTTCGCCTTTCTCACCTTGCTGATGAAGAACGCGGTGCTCGAAGAGATGTCGAAGGACTACATGCGCACCGCCCTGCTCCAGGGCATGAGTCGCCGCCAGGCGGTGTGGAAGCACGCCCTGCGCAATGCGCTCATCCCCTTGGCCACCAACATCGGCGACATTTTCACCGTGTTCTTCGCCGGCGCCCTGCTGATCGAAAAGGTGTTCGACATCGACGGCATGGGCCTGCTCGTGTACAACTCCATCGAAAACCGTGACTACAACGTGGTGCTGGGCGTGATTATGATCTCGAGCTTTCTCGCCATGCTGGGCCGGTTGTTTTCGGATCTGGCCTACAACTGGGTCGACCCCCGCATCCGCTTCCAGTGAAAACCGGCGCATGTTCTCGGATTTGACGCGCGAACGCTTCCGGCGTTTCCGCCGCAACCGGCGCGCCTGGTGGTCGTGCCTGATTCTGGCCGCCGCCTTTGTGCTCTCGCTGGGGAGCGAAGGCATTTCCAACGACAAGCCGCTGTGCCTGCACTACCACAATTCCTGGTATTTCCCGGTGTTGCGCTTTTACCCGGGCACCCGCTTCGGCCTGCCCGACGCCACCGCGCCTGATTACCCGGCCTTGGCGCGCGATTCCTCGTTCCGTGCCGCCGGCGGGTGGATGCTGTTCCCGCCCATCCGCTGGGGCCCGTACCGTTCCAACCTCGAATTGGCGGGAAACCCGCCCCAGCCTCCCTCGCTGCAGCATTGGTTGGGAACCGACAGCACAGCCCGCGACGTGCTGTCGCGGCTTCTGTACGGGTTTCGTTTGTGCATGGCGTTCGCCCTCATCATCGCCTTGCTCTCGGCCCTGTTGGGCGTGGCCATCGGCGGATTGCAGGGCTATCTCGGCGGCGCCGTCGATTTGTCCGCCCAGCGCCTGATCGAAATCTGGTCGGCCCTGCCCTTTCTTTATGTCGTCATTTTGCTGGGCGCCATTTACGGGCGCAGCTTCGCCTTGCTGGTGTTCGTGGTGACCCTTTTCAATTGGATCGGCTTGTCGTATTTCATGCGCGGCGAATTCTACCGGCTGAAAACGCTCACCTATGTGCGCGCCGCGCGCGCGCTCGGTATTCCCGAGTGGCGCATTTTCTGGCGCCATGTTTTTCCCAACGCCCTGACGCCCGTGGTCACCATTTTGCCGTTCACCTTGGTCTCGGGCATTTCCACCTTGACCTCGCTCGATTTTCTGGGGTTCGGGTTGCAGCCGCCGGCGCCCTCCTGGGGCGAATTGCTGCGCGAAGGCCTCGATAACCTGCAAGCGCCCTGGCTGGTGGTGGCCTCGGTTTCGGCCTTGTTCCTCACCCTGATGCTGGCCACCATGGTGGGCGAAGGCGTGCGCGAGGCTTTCGATCCCAAAACCGAGGCGCGGTTGGAGTAGTAGGCGCTACCGGTAAAACCGCAGCACCTGGGTCGGCGCTTTGATCACGTCGAGGGCGTCGATGCGGCGCAGGGCGCCGGCCACCGCGTCGTTTCTCGCGGTGTGCGTGATGATGATCACGGGAACGTTTTCGACGCCGTGTTCGGCCTTCTGCGTCAATGCGCGGATGGAAATGCCCGCCTCGCCCAGAATGCCCGTAACCTTGCTCAGCACGCCCGGCTTATCCACCGTGGTCAGACGCAGGTAGAACTCGGTTTCCAGCTCGCCGAGGGGCATGAGCTCGGCGCGCTGCGAGGCCGACATGAAGGCCAACGAAGGGGGAACGGGATTGCCCGTTTCCAGTTGTCGTGCCACGGTGACGAGATCCGAAAGCACCGAGCTGGCCGTGGGAAATTTTCCCGCGCCGCCGCCGGTCAACAAAAGCGGGCCGGCGGCCGAAGTCTTCACGTAGACGGCGTTCAACGCCCCGTGCACCGAGGCCAGTTGATGGCTCCGCTCCAACAGCGCCGGGTACACCGCCGCCAGAATACGACCCTGCTGTTCCGACACCACGCCCAGGAGTTTCACCTCGAAGCCCATTTCATCGGCCATCTGCATGTCGACGGGGCTGAGGGTGCGGATGCCTTCGACCGAGAGATCGCGGTAGTCGACCAGGCGTCCGAAACACAGCGAGGCCAGCAAGGCCACCTTGTGCACCGCGTCGATGCCGTCGATGTCGAAACCCGGATCGGCTTCGGCGTAACCCAGACGTTGCGCCTCGGCCAAAGCGGCGGCAAACGAAGCCCGCCCCCGCGTCATTTCCGTCAAGATGTAATTGCAGGTGCCGTTGATGATGCAAGCCAGCCCTTCAATATCATTGGCGATCAGGCTTTCCTGCAGGGTCTTGATGATGGGAATGCCGCCGCCCACGGCGGCTTCGAACAGCAAAAAGCGTTTTTGTGCGGCGGCCAGGGGAAACAGCGTCGCGCCGTGTTTGGCCAGCAGGGCCTTGTTGGCCGTCACCACGTGTTTGCCGGCGCGCAGCGCGGCTTCGACCCAGGCTTGGGGCGCGTCTTCACCGCCCGCCAATTCCACGAACACGTCGACTTCGGGGTGCCGGGCCACGGCCAATGGGTCTTTGGTCTTCAGGCATTTGGAATCGCCCACGGCTTGCAGGCTGGCCTCGCTGCGGGCGCAAACCGCGACTACGCGAAACGCGCAACCCAATTCGCGGGCGAAGAACGCTCGATGGCGTGCGAGAAGCTCCCATACGCCCCGGCCCACCGTGCCTAATCCCACGATTCCCAAACGAATTTCCATGGGGTCGAAAGGTAACTTTTCTAATTTCTTGGGGCTTCGCGTCCGGTGCGGAAAACGCGCCCAGACGGTGTAATCTCCATGTCAACGGAAGAATCATGTCCAAAAAAATCGCGCTCATTACGGGGATCACGGGTCAAGACGGCTCGTATCTCGCCGAACTTTTGCTGGAAAAAGGGTACGACGTACACGGCATCATCCGCCGCACCTCGCTGTTCAACCGCGGCCGCATCGAAGCCACCCGCGATCACGCGCGCCAAAGCGGAAAGGTCTATGACTTGCATTACGGCGACATGGCCGACAGCAGCAGCCTGAACCGCATCGTCTCGCTTGTCAAGCCCACCGAGATTTACAACCTGGCCGCGCAAAGCCATGTGCAGGTAAGCTTCGAATCGCCCGAATTTACCGCCGACGTCGATGCGCTCGGCGTGCTACGGCTGCTCGAAGCCGTGCGCAGCAACCGGCTCGACTGCCGGCTCTACCAGGCTTCGACCTCGGAACTGTACGGCAAGGTGGTGGAGATTCCGCAATGTGAAACCACGCCCTTCTATCCGCGTTCGCCCTACGGCGTCGCCAAATTGTACGCCTACTGGATTGTGAAGAATTACCGCGAAGCCTACGGCATGCATGCCAGCAACGGCATTCTCTTCAACCACGAATCTCCGCGCCGCGGCGAAAACTTCGTAACGCGCAAAATCACGTTGACCCTGGCGCAGATCAAGGCTGGTCGCGACGCCAAACTGCGCCTCGGCAACCTCGACGCCAAGCGCGACTGGGGCTTCGCCAAAGATTTCGTGGAAATGATGTGGCTTATGCTGCAGCAGCCCAAGGGCGACGATTACGTGGCCGCCACCGGCGAAACCCACACCGTGCGCGAGTTCGTCGAGAAGGCCGCAGCCGTGGCTGGCTTCGATTTGGCATGGGAAGGCGAAGGCGTGGCGGCAAAAGGCCGCGACCGCAAGAGCGGAAAAGCTCTCGTAGAAGTCGACCCGAAGTTTTTCCGCCCCGCCGAAGTGGATTTGCTCATCGGCAACCCTTCCAAAGCCAACGGAAATATTAGGCTGGACGCCCAAGGTGAAGTTCGCCGCATTGGCGGAGATGATGATGCAGGCGGATTTGGAAGAAGTGGCGAAGAATTCGCTTTGAAACCGTTTTTTTTCGTCCTCGCATTTTTGCCGTCCGTATTGGTCTGGGCCGATGGGCCCGATCTTCCCCTCGATAGACCTTACACGCTGCGGAATACGGCGCTACCCGTGTTGGAATGGGAGCGAAGTATGCAGATCCGCGGTCTTCGCCAGCTCAGTTTCACCTTGCCGAGAGGCTGCGAAAGTGGAGACAGCATCTGGCCTTGCCGAGACGATGCCCATTGGCGGTTTCGCGATACGACGGGTAACGGGCACCTAGCCATCAAAAGTATCGCCGGCGAAGAATTCCGAGGAAATGCGGCCGGTGGCTGGTCGACCGAAGGCGGTGTGCTTTTATCGGGCGAAAAAGCCACGGCATCCTTTGCTCTGGATGCGCGCATGTATGTCGACGTGGACCACGAATTGGATGATCTCTCCTGGGACCGGGAACAAGTCGACGTTCAGAACGCGAATACAACCGGCTTGCTGTCCTATAAATCCTACGCCCGCTATCGCGGAAACTTCAACTTCGATTTGCCGATGGGACGGATTAGCATTGCCCGAGATGCCGACCATTGGGGGCCCGGACTTTTCGCCAATCTGATGTTGAATCAAGACGCCGTGCCATTCGATCAAGTGACCTATACCATGTCCATAGGTAATCTACGCGTTACGTCTCTTTTCGGCGACTTATCCATAGATTCCGGGAATGCGTCTTCGGAAGAAAATCTCAATTCGCGGAATTTATATGCCCATCGCTTCGAACTTTCCCTGGGTCGTAGCGTTACTTTGGGCCTCAGCGAAGCTTTAATCCTTTACAACCTAAACCGCCCTTACTTGTTTTTCCCATTTTTTCCTCTGTTTATTGCCAAAGGCTTCATGCCCGAAGGGGAGAATAACGGCATGATTTCAGGCGACGCCGCCGTACGTTGGAAGGGCCTCGGTATGGCCTATGCCGAATTTCTATTGGACGATATGGAATCCCCCTCCTCGTTATTCCTGCGTAACTATTCCCAGAACAAGTGGGCCTTGATGGCGGGTTCGCAATGGATTCGGGAAAACCCGTGGGGAGAATGCGGATTGATCGCCGAGTTCTCCATGGTTGAGCCGTGGGTCTACGGCCACTTCACGCCTGCGACGGCGCAGGCGGCCAACCTTGGCTTTCCCTTGGGGAATCCCTACGGTCCCAATTCGCTGGCCATGCAGGCTAAGGCCTACTGCCGGCTGCATCAATTTTTCTATGTCGGGTTACGGGAAATATGCCTATGGAAAGGCACTACACCCGGGTCGAATTTGAACGATCCTTCCCCGACCGATCCAAAAACTCCCAGGGAATTTTTGTCGGGAGCCGGGGCGCCGGATTGGTTGACGGATCCGGAAATATCTTGGGTTGGACGGGAATGGAGTGCGATGGCCGGAGCCCAGGTTGGGGGCGCCGGAAAATATTGGGTGGGAACGCGGTTTTCTTATTAAAGCAATTAATTAAAATGACGGCTGTATCAATTATTAGCGCATTATGAATCCCCTTTTGAATTGAAAAAAGTGGGTTCAAATTGAAAAGAAATTATTTGCCTCATTTTTGAAAATCAATGGCTCCGATTGGATTAAGAAAAATAGATTTTTAGTGGGGATTAACTTTTACTTGTTTTCATATACTACTCTATGAAAATCCTCTTTATCAAATACGCAGCCATCGGCGATGTCCTAAATGCAACGCCAGCCATTCGAGGATTAAGACATAAATTTCCTTTCGCACAAATTGACTGCCTCGTAGGACAGTGGTCAGCTCCTGTCCTACAACACAATACCAATATCAGCAACATTATTGCCTTCGATGAAAAAATTTTTACGCCTAAACGAATCAAGGAAATGCTGGCCTTGGCCTTTCGATTGCGGAAAGAAAAGTATGACATTAGCATCTGCTTACATCGTAGCATGATGATACATGCTTGGACCTGGCTTATAGGGGCAAAACGCCGAATTGGGTTTATCAATAATAAGGCTGCTTCCGTTTTTTTGACGAATTTCCTCGTCGAAGATTCGTATTCCAAGTCCCGTCAACATGAAATATTGTACTACAACGAGGTTATTGCTCCTTTGGGGACCAATTCCGGGGTGGAAATGGAATACTTTCTTCCCGAACCAACTGCAAATGCGAAAGCATTCGTTGCTACCAATTTCACCCTTTCTACGAGAAAAAAAGTTGGGATGTGTGCCGGCGGTGCGAGAAACCTGGTATTGACGGAATCGCGACGACAATGGTTTTTGGACTCCTACCAAGAAGTAATCCGTGATATGCCGGACTGCGATTTTGTTTTGTTTGGCGCTGATTTCGATCGGTATACTGTCGAAGCTATGCAGAAACAAGGTTTAAAAAATGTCATTGATGCTGTAGGTTCCTTTTTACTTTCCGATACAGCCTATTTGATAGGGAAATGTGACGTGTTTATTACTCATGACACGGGTTTAATGCACGTCGCCTCCGCAATGAAAGTGCCCCAAGTTGTGATTTTCGGTCCGACTTCTCCAACACGCCGGGCGCCTCTTAACGAAAACACGCTACTTCTTTATACGCACGAAGCGTGTTCCCCTTGCTATCGACCAACTGAAAACACGTTCGCCCCATGCAATCACATCAATTGCCTTCGGAAAATAAAGCCCGACATGGTAGTAGATGCGCTACGAAGAGCCTTATCCGGGGCTTTGGACCGCCAAGAGCGTGATCACAGGTAGGCTCCTCCGAATGAACTACCCGCAGCGCATTCCGGCTTCGATGGTCAAGGTATCGAGACAGAAACGATGAATACCGCGATACGAAATGTCTTCAGGATCGCGACTCTCTTTGGCACGCCCGTTTCAGCGAGTGAACTCTTTCGCCATAGGCGGAGACCGAGGAGGGAAGAACATCGCTCCTACGACTATGCCGCACCCGCCTATGGTGGACGTGGTATAGTACCTGTGAGGGCAAATGAGGCCTCAGACATCAACCGCCCAATGCTAAATGATAAAGAGCGAAAAACCTATTTATCTGTAAATTATGTTTGAAAACCGCACACTTCTTTTGAAAAAAGATTCGCCAAGAGCCGGACGCCATACGAGTCATTTTGCAAATATCAATTATTAGAAGTTAATCAAACTAAATAGCAATATGTTTTATTACTTATTCGAATGCTTGTCCCCTTTGATAATTCGATATAAATATTGGCTGACTAACTGGAAATTATTATCGAATAATACAGACGCGTCCTCTTCCGTTAGTTTACACATCGAACCCATAATTTACACATCGAACCCATAATTTTGTAAATGGAATAGTTATGCAAGAAAGAGGAAATTGGAAGCTACGGGCCTTGGACCGTTATATGGGTATTCCACTGATCGTGCTGTTAGGATTGCTCAAAAGAAAACACCTTTCCCCGCCCCGAATTGTCCGATCGGTAGCCATTCTTGAAATCGCAGCCATCGGAGACACTTTATTACTGGCGTCCATCATTCACGATCTGAAATCGAATTTTCCAGGTGTCCGACTCGTTATTTTCGTCGCCGCTAACAACATTCAAGCGGGGCGGATGCTGGAAGAGGTGGATTCCTTAGTGCTTTTGAATATTAAAAACCCGTTGACTTCCATCACTACAATTCGTGCACAAGGTCCTTTTGATCTCTGGTTTGATTTCGGTCAATGGCCGCGGATCAATTCGCTTCTAACTTATGGTTCCCTAGCGAATTTTAAAATCGGTTTCAAAACCGCGGGACAATTTCGCCATTTTATCTACGATTGCGCCGTCGAACATTCTCGACGTGTACATGAAATTGAAAACTATCGCAGTTTACTCAAATCTTTGAATTTAATCGTGAATAGTGAGCCTCGATTGAAGGTAAGTCCGAAACAAGAAACCAACACTGTTATCGTTCATATGTTTCCGGGAGGAAGCAAACCCTACCTTAAGGAGTGGCCTGAGAAAAACTGGAAAACTATCATCAATTTTATTACGGGACTTGGACTTCAAGTTTTTCTGACGGGGATTTCTTCAGACAAATTCCGGGCAGAAGCGCTTCGGGCCCAATGTCAAGATTCAAACAGCGTCGTGGTTTTGGCTGGGAGCATGTCGCTCGAAGAATGCAGCGAATTGATACAAAGAGCGAAGTTGGTGATTAGCGTTAATACAGGTATCATGCATTTGGCCGCACTGCTGCAACGAAATCTCATCGCCTTGAATGGACCGACCTCTGCAAAGCGATGGGGACCGTTAAATCCAAATTCCATTGCAATTCAAAGCGATATCTCCTGCTCCCCGTGCTTGAATCTTGGGTTCGAATATGGTTGCAATCAAAATCTCTGCATGCAAAAAATCAGTTCGGAGACCGTAATTGAAGCGATCTCCAAATTTTTACCCACCAGCTGTCTGTCTCAATAACTCTTGGAAAAGGATCGAAAACTATTGTGAATCGAAAAATTGCCGTCGTCACTGGGGGATCCGGTTTCATCGGAGGGTTTTTAATCCGCGATTTTCTGAGGCAATCCCAATTTGATTTCATTTATAACCTCGATCTTCACGAAAAGATTTTTGAGGACACGCGGGTAATATTTTGCCGGACGGATGTCCGGCAACCCATTGAGTGCCAATTGAATGAATTTGATAAATCCGAAAGCTGGATTTTCAACTTGGCGGCATTATGCCGGGAACCAGGATCGGAACCTCACGCCTACTTCGACACTAATGTAGGCGGCGCAGAATCGGTGACCGAGTTTGCCGAGAAAAACGGGTTTCGGAATATTTTTTTTACCAGTACGATGTCTTCATACGGAAGAATGGAAAAACCAACGTCTGAGGCGACACGGCAATATCCCGAGACACCTTATGGAATTTCCAAGGCCATCGCCGAAAAAATCCATCAAATCTGGCTGGTAAAGGAGAAAGATAGGCGCCTAATCATTTGTCGCCCCAGTGTGATTTTTGGGCCGGGAGATATTGAAAATGTTCCGCGTTTGATTCGGAGTTATAAAAAAAAGATGTTTTGTTTTCCCTGGAAATCCGGATATTATTAAAAGGCTACGGATATGTCTATGGCATTGTTGAAAGCATTCAGTTCGTACTAAACATTTCGGACAATCGGATAATTTACAATTATGCTGAACGGGACTGCGTGTCACTCCGCAAAATGGTTCAAACCATTCAGGTTTTTTTGGGAATAAAGGCTATAACATTTCGTATCCCTATGAGCCTTTTAGTATTTATTTCTTATTTACTATTATTAATTAGTGTAATTACCAGAAAACGATTTGCGATTCACCCGGTTCGCTTACGTAAGCTGACATTTCCTACCAATCTTAAGCCACAGTATCTATTAGACAAGGGCTTTTATTTTAAATACCCGTTAGAAAAAGCTCTTATCCACTGGAGGAGCGTGGCGCCCGAGGATCTATGATATCTTCTCCACCATGATAATCAATGTCATTACTTAAAAACTTAGCGATCATTAGAAAAAAAAACCATGGGTAGGCAAAATGAAATTGGACTCCGCAAATTTGTTGTAGAAGAGGAACAAAAAAAAGGAATTTCATTTGATTATGCTTTTTCGATACGGATCGATAAAAACAATAATAGGAACCCAATAAAACCGCTAATCCAATTAGCCCCCCTTCCAGAACCAAATCAATTATGCCTAAACCGGGAAGATCCCACCCCACCTTTGGGAACGAGCCACGGTATTTAGGGTTATTTCTTACCAACGAATAATTACCCAAACCCACACCTAAAAATGGTCTATCGATAAATATCTTTGGCGCTATAAACGTTGCCGCAACTCTGCCATATGCGACACTGCCGTTGTTTGGATTAATTAAATACGATTCGTCAGCGATTTTTTCTAAAGTGTTATAATATCCTAAAAACCCGCCCAGAAACGATCGGTTTATATATAAAAAACCAAATAGTATACCTACACTAATTGTAGATACAAGGAGTATTTTTTTTAAACTCATAGATCTTATTGAATAAATACCCAAAAGCATGAAGGCACAAACCAAAGAAGCTTTAGACAGGGAAAGTATCAGAGCCGCCGAAAGGATCAGAATTTTATACCAAGCCATCTTTTCACCATAAAAACGCATCATTATTGCCAAGCTTATTGAGGTTATTAATGATAACCCATAAGGGCCACCTTCATTAAATAACCCCCTAGCACGTAATAATCCAATTGGCCTCCCTGACGACACCAAGTAATTCGCCGAATCATATACAAAAGGAGTCAGGGAGCCAGTAACTCTCCCAATCAAGTACGAGAAAATGGTGGCAATTGCGATCCAATAAGAGATGTCAATATATCGGAAAATCACCCATCGTGCAGCGCGCCTTTCTTTCAGTAGCAACCAGATATAATTAAAGGAAAAAAATATTAAACTAAATTGCATTAGCCGAGCTAAAGAAATTATTAATGGTCTTTTCAGAAACCCGATTCCGACAGGCGGAAAGAAATGTATTTGAAAGAAAATTCCACATGAAGACATTAAGAAATAAAGTATCAATGGTAAAAAAAGGATCAGCGGATCTTTGGCCAATAAACCTTTAAACCTTAAAATCAAATAGGGCAGTAAAGCCATGGAAATGCCTTCAAATAGCTGAATATCAGAAACCCGAAGATTTGGAGTCTGTAAACTGAAAAGAATACCACAAATAATTAATCTGTCAAAAAAAAATGGCATATAAGAGCAACCGTTTCATAAAAAAGTTGGACGAAAAGACTAGAATAATACCGGATTTATTGTCACTTATGTGTTTGAGTTTAATTATAACACGATTGGGTTCCCAATTCGAGGTTAATATCTCTCCACACTCGGCCGGTAAGACGTTCCCGATGGGTTGGGGAAACTTTCTATTCTTGAATAAATCTAGCCACTTAAAAATTGTGCATTCACCTCTTCAAATTTTCTTACCTAACAAGCCCTAAACGCCAATCCATAGGTAAGCTTTGATACTCGAACCCGAGAAGCGTTGAGGATCAGGCGACATGAAGCGGCGATATTGAAGAAAATATCGCGCTGGAGCACGACACCCATTCCAGACCTTGCACCCGAGGCACTACACCAAATGCCATTTATAGCCGTACCTTAACTCAAATTTAGTATTTTTCAACGCAAGTTTTTAAATTTTAGAAAGGTAGTTTGTGTCAATAATTGCAAGAAATGAATCTCCGGGTATTTATGTAACCGAAATCATTGCTGTTTCATGGCGTCGGCGAAAATTAATATTTACCTGTATTTCTCTGTTTTTAATCGCGGGCATCTACTTAGCTCATAAAAGCAAGCCCGAATTTACCGCGACTTCAAAGTTTATTTGCCAAGGGACGAGGCCTCGAACTGCCAATATAGGCGCATTAGCTTCTCTTGCCGGCATCCAGACTTCAATTAATAGTTCACCCGATCCATCTTCTTACCTACCTGACATTGTCGATGACGATGAATTTTTAGAACAGCTTATTAAGAAAAATTGGATTTATCAACACGACACACTTCCCCTGGCAAAAATCTGGGGATTGCGGCCGGATACTACGTCGCCAAATTGGCATTACGTTTTTCTTAAGACGTGCGTTTCAGTTTTACAATCGCATGAACATATTGATCTATCCTTAGAAAAAGAAAATGGGGTTTTTGTTTTAAAAACAAAATTCCGAAGATTCCTAACCTTGCATTTCAAATTAATGAATCAATTCTTCAACTGCTCACCGATTATTTGAGCAACACTCTGCTCACTAAGGCAAAGGAGAAACGAATTTTTATTGAAGAACGTCTTAAGGAGATTGAAAACGAATTAAGGAACGATGAGGATCGCATAGTATTTTTTAAGCAAAATAATCGCGACATTTCTTCCCCAGCTTTATTAGTCGAATCCGAACGTTTAGAAAGGGCGGAACAGATAGATCAAGAACTATACTTGCAGTTAAAAAAAGAATATGAGATGGCCAAAATAGATGAACAAGATGATACGCCCCTACTCAGCATCATTTCAAAACCATCAATTCCAATTGTTAAGGCCCCGAGTAAAAGCAAATATTATATACCCATCGGTTTGGTAACCGGTTTACTCGTTGGTGTTTTATGGGCAATTGGTCTTGGTTTTTATCGCAAAGAATTCACAAATGCTATCTAATTGAAGAGGCCCTAAACTAACTACTCTGCCATGATAAATAAACAACACGGGCATAGCACGTGGTTGTAGAGAGCCCCCTAATCATCCTGTTTTCAAATGCTGACTTTAGAATCCGACTTTTAGCTTGGATTTCATTTGCCGATAGACTAACTGGAGGCGATTGAGGATGGGGGTTTTCTTAATCCTAATTGATAGGAGGATTTTCATGATATCCAAGTGAAAAATAACCTTGAGGAATCCGGAATAAACCCCGTACTTACGGGCAATAGCCTCAATCTCGTATTTGCCGACGTGCCAATCCATGTCGCTGGCGCCCCCTCCCCGCATCTCAACCCACTGCTCCCTAACATGCATGAAACGCACCCCACTCAGGAAAAACCGCAACACCAACTCGTAATCTCCGGAAATGCGATACCCTTCCGCGAAATCTCCCATTCGGCGGTACACATCCGACCTAACAAACATAGTGGGATGCCACACAGGCATCCTCCAGAACTTCGATTTGACAAGGCGTCTCGCAGAGCGGAGGTACCTGGAAGGGCGGTCCTCATACACCATACGGAGGTCCGCATAGAACACTTCGACCTCGGGATATCGTGATGCCAGTTCTGCTACTCGCATTATGACCCCATCCAGATAGAAGTCATCGGCATTGAGGATCCCTACCCATCGGCCACCTGCCATTCTGACACCCTTGTTCATGGCATCATAAATCCCATTGTCGCGTTCTGATACCCAACAGGAGATCCCGCTGCTTTCCCTGAGAATGTCGAAGGTTCCGTCCTGGGATCCCCCGTCGACGACAATGTATTCGAGGCTGGGATAACCCTGCGTCTGTACACTTTCGATGGTGCATACCAGGGTTTTCTTAGCGTTGTAGGTCGGGGTTACAACGCTAATCATGGGAATCTCGGTTTTAGCCGTAGTCTGAGAAACGCGCGTCTCATCCCCGATCTTTTTGTTCCTTATCAAACGGCCATATTCTTCCGGAATCGAAGCTGTCATGAGAAATAGAAAAATAGATAAACCTCGCGAGGTACTTCGGGCTCACCTCCCGCCGATGCTGCGTACAAGCGCGCGCCAGTTTGCATGCACAGCAATGCCGATACCAGTTCGGAACCCAAGGGTTACCCTGCTCTTCGGCTGGTGGCCATAGTGAAGTCGAAAGAAACGATACCGACTTTACTCTCGTCATGTTTGCGGCAGACAGACCGAAGGGACCGCCGAATGTTGAGCAAGCCTTGTCATCTGTCGCTCAGGAAGAGGAACACGAATGGAGCGGAGAAGGGGAGAGCGAAGACGTGAATTGGCCGGGGTGGCAACGATCGAAAATGAGGGTTTGATCTTGCCTATACACCGGCTATATTTCTAAAATAAGTGCATTAGAATGGTGCGCTATAAATAATTAATTTGTCTTGAAATGAATCGTACCAATAATGTTTTTCTTTTCAAAACAAGGTTTCCAGACCCCGAAATGGATCGTGGTGTTAAGATTTTATTATTAACATGATCAATGATTTTACGCACAGAGTCCTGGCCACAAATCCTAAAGATAATCGCATTTTTATAGAGCAGCGAGTGAAGGAAATGGCGGTCAAGCTTCAAAATGATAAGAATGCCCTAGTTGAACTCAAAGCGAAAAAGAAGGAAGTGGCACCACCGAAGCTTATCATGAATGAATCCAGAATACAATGAGAGCTTCACCTTAACGAGGAAGTCTACCTTTAACTGCGGAAAGATCTCGAAATGGCGAAGATTAAAGAAAGTAACGACCGTCCACTAATTGAGGTAATTTCCAAGCCGGTGATACCCGCCAAACGGAAACCGAACAAGAAAATTTTTATTCTCCCCTCTGGAATAGTCATAGGCCTAGTTACGGATTTCTTGTTGGCATTTTTGCAGAGTTGGAGCAAAGGGATTCTTTCCTGAAACCAAACAATGATTCCTGCGACAGACCGGCTACCTTCCCCCCTTGTAGGCTCATATTTAGTTCAAAATCGAAGAAGCAATCGAATTTTAAAAACAATAGACGCGATTCTTCGGATTTTTTTTCGGCCCGGCGCGGCCGTTTCTCTTTCCCGAAATCCTAAGCGCCTTCTGCTCTGCAATGGCGCGCACCTTGGAGACGTTCTCATTTCCACTGCGTTGCTTCCGATACTACGCGAAAATTTTCCTGGTGCTGAAATCGCTTTTTTGGCGGGTTCCTGGGCCCGTTCTATTTTAGAAGGTAACCAGATTCTGAATCGCGTTCATGTAATGGATCATTGGTTTCACAACCGCGTGGACAAGTCGGTAAAGACTCGTCTGGCTCGACATCTAAGAACTTCGATAATCGCACTTATGGAAATCCGGAAGGCCCGGTACGATGTAGCAATTGACTTATACTACCACTTTGGAAATTCCATTCCGTTAATTTGGCGTGCCGGAATACCAGCACGAATCGGTTATGCTACTGGGGGCTTCGGGCCACTTTTGACACACCGTGCAGAATGGCGATACGCAGACCGCCATGTCCTTGATTACCAGCTTGATCTGTTACGTATGCTCCCTATTGGTTTCGTAGAGTCATCCGGTTTGTGTTATTCCCTTCCGCAGTTCAATGGTGAAGTGATCAATTCTGGAAAGGTTGCTTCGAGACCTTACGTCGTTTTTCATATGGGGACCGGTTTGGCTCTCAAGGAATGGCCACCAGAAAATTGGAGAAGCCTTGCGGAGCACTTTGGGAAGAGCGATTTACCCATCGATTTCACCGGATTGGGCGCCCGCGAGGAGGCATTAGCCGAAACGGTAGTTAGGAATTTAAAAGGTTGTCGGAATTTATGTAACAAGCTGGATTGGAGAGGTTTTGTAAGTGCAATCCGTGGTGCCAGCTTGGTTGTCTGCTCGGACTCCCTGGCCGCTCACATCGCTGCGGCTTTTGAGCGTCCTTCTATCGTATTTTCCACAGGAATCAACAACCCCAACCATTGGAGGCCGTTATCGAGTTATTCACAGGTTCTGGTAAATTCGGTTCCCTGCATGCCTTGTTTTTCCAAAAGTGGATGCGAGGGCATGGAGTGCATTCGGAAAATTACAGTAAGCGAAGTGTATATGCGGGCGTTAGCCATGTTGAACAGGGATTGAACGGCGAATGGAAATCTTGATGATCGGCCATCACCCGTTTGGATCCGAAAATAAGGAATGATACCACCAAGTATATTTTTGAACGCCTGCGGTTCCCGTCAGATATAGGAGGAGATTAATAAAGTTCGGATTGGCTTTTGATGATCGGACCGCCTTTATATTTTGAACGCAGATAAAAGAAAACGTCCTTCGGGATCCTTGCCTTGACGATTTCCTTCAAACTCTTAATCGGCACGTCGATTTCCTTGCAATAATGAAAGGTGGGATCGAAGGTATTAATCCAATTTTGTGTCTCGTTTAGTTCCGAAATATACGGCTTGTAGTAGTATTCAATCGCCTCTTTCGGAAGTTTATAAGAAAGAGAAAGCATGTAGTCTTGACTGTAGAGTCTTGAAAACTGATGAAAATGGAAAAATATTGTCGGCATTCCATTCACTGTGACCAAGTCGTCTTTCCGGCCCAGCAAATATTGATTCACGTTCCACGGTGCGACTCCGGCGCCAAGATGTTCGATTGCCTTAACGCCTTTGAACTTATTCTCCCAGTGATCCAGGCAGAGCTGCCCCGGAAAGAATTCCGGTTTATTTCGGTCATAGCGATAGCACTCTTTTTTCCAATAATTCAAAACTTCGTGCGAAGCAGCGTCGTTCCGGAACAGGTTGAATTGTACGCAAAAACGTCCACTAATCAGTGTCTGATCGTATTTCCTGGAATATCGGTGCGGCACAAGCGTAACAGAGCCATTCCCCAATTCCTGATACAGCGGATCGGCGCTTCCGAAAAACATTGAGTCCGCCTCCAGGTATGTGATCACATCCAAATGGTGGACATTCAACAAATGCAAGCAAATAAGCGGTTGACTTGTCCAGCAAAGCTGACCATGTGTCATTCTAGATTTGATTTTTGAAATTTCTGTTTGATCGAGCGCATCGAAGGCGATCGGCACCAGACTTTTGGAGGCGATTGTTTCGAGCAAAATTACGGATTCTGAATCCATGCACAAGCAATAAAGGCAGAAATCCTTTTCGTGCCTTTCGAGGGAGCGAAACAAAGTGAGAGCCTGCAACAGATAATTTTTGTCGAAAATGGTGCAGTAATTCTTGGTAGACACGTTAGTTGCTCCTCTGAACGCAATACGGAAGGAACTATCCAAAGATTTTTTTGACCGCGCAAACCACACGATCCAGGTCATCCGCTGACAGCCTGGCTGAAATAGGTAGGCTGACGATTTGCCGCCCAACCCGCATCGCATGTTCGAATTTTTCGGGCTTCCACCCCAGTTCTTTCTGATAGTAGGGATGCTCAGGAAGACTCAGGTAGTGAACGCCGACACCGATTCTCTCGGCAGTCATTTTATCCAGGAATGAATCCCTAGATATGCCTGTTTTGGACTCGTCAATAAGAAGGGTGTACAAGTGGTAGGCGTGTTTATTTCCTGGGATTACGTCCGGAGGCAGTGTAATCGGGAGGTGCTTGAATTCAGAATTATACAATTCCCAAATCTCCTTCCGTCGCACCCAATACCGATCGATTTTTTCAAGTTGCTTGACTCCAATGGCAGCTTGAATGTCCATCATATTGTATTTGAAACCGCATTCAATGACTTGATAATGCTTAAAGCCGCTGTCGCTAAAGCGCTTCCAGGCATCTTTGCTCATACCGTGCAGGCCAAGAATTTTCAGGCGGTTTGCGCCTTCTTCGTCTTGGGTAACCACCATGCCACCTTCACCAGTCACGATATTTTTAGTGACATAAAAACTAAAGCAACCAAAATCGCCGAAGGTTCCGCAATGCCGCCCCCTCCATGTCGATTCAATAGCATGCGCGCAATCTTCAATCACCTTGCAGTTGTGCTTCCGGGCCAAAGACATGATGACGTCCATATTGCATGGGTTTCCCGCGAAGTGGACGGGCAAAATGGCTTTAGTTTTGGAAGTAATTTTCGATTCGATCTGCTTGGAATCAATGTTGAGGGTGACGGGGTCGATGTCCGCCAGCACCGGCCTAGCCCCTGCATGAATGATGGCATTAACTGTAGCGCAAAAGGTCAATGGGGTGGTAATAACCTCGTCCCCCGGTTGAATGCCGGCGGAAAGAATGCTGAGATGAAGTGCCGCGGTGCAAGAATTTAGGGCTACAGCGAAAGTTGAGCCCACGTAATTTTTGAAATTTTCCTCAAACTGCTTCACCTTCGGACCAGTCCCCAACCAACCACTTTTCAGCGATTCCACGACGCTGTCAATCTCGTCCTGCTCGATTTTGGGCTGGCCGAAAACGATGAAAGGAAGCTTCGAAATGTCCATACAAATTCCTTGTACTTTCCCCATTTGATGAAACGATGATTTATTCTATTTCCTTAAGAATTCCGCAGAAAGTTAGGAAAATATTAAAGGCTGAAAATACTCTCTGCTCGTTTCCTAAGCATCCTGCGGATTCTGTTTTGAGCGCGCCGCCAAATCGGTTCGCGCAAAGAAAGAAAATATTTTCTTAGCGCCGCCCGTATTTCTTCGCTCTCAACCACCGGAATATCGGTTAACGGAACGGCTTCCGGGGATAGAAAGGTGTCGAAAACCGAGCTGGTATTGCTGTGCGTTCCAGAGCCATCTATGCCAATATTTTGGACCAGAGAGGTTTTGGGATAAAGCGTCATTTTTTTTTGCAAGAAAGCCGAGGCTTGCCAGCGGATGGCCCAAGAATCATTTCGTCCTTCCACTTGATCTTGAAGCATTTTGCAATACGGATAGCTGCCGAGAACATCGAACTCGTATTCCGCCTTTTGCTCGCGGATTTGCGCCAATAGTTTTTGCCCGTCGGGTTTGAATAAATTCCATCCCCTCTTCCAAGTTGCCCATCCCCAGCAGTCGGCGCCTTTCAAGAAGTAATTATTTTCTGTTTCCTTTTTGAAGGGATAACGGTATCCATTGACACTAATAACCCGGTCGTCATTTTCATAATAGTCCAGGGCATCATTCATAAATTTCAAAAAATAAGGAGAAGTGACCAGATCATCTTCGAGGATGATGAGCTTTTGATACGTGTCGATCAATTCGGTAACACCACTGATGATAGATTTAGCCAGGCCAAAATTATTTTCCCTGAAAACCAATTCGATGTTTTTAAATCCGATTACTTTTTTAATAACTTCCCTGGTTTTCAAAACCCGATCTATATCCGCCTCCCTTTTAGCGCCGTCGGAAAAGATGATCAATTCGCTTTGGGAGGCGAGTTTATTATCGCACAGCGCTTCCAGAACTTTTTGGGTGTGAACGGGCCTGTTGTAGGTAAATAATGCGATCCGGGCAAGAGTAGAATTTTTATGAGGCATATCAAAGAATTAGGCAATCGGTGTAAATTATTCGCCTAGAAATTATGGGAAAAAAGGTACGATTTCAAATATTCGTTTCATAATCCGGTCAACGCTATTTTTTAAAATGGGCACGAATATTTGAAATAATTCGGCTCGAAGACCCATGAAACAAGGCTTCCATTGTTTCCCGAATATATTCTGCTTCTTGTTCACGAGTTATTTGGACATGCACGGGCGTTTGGAAAGCATCCGCCAAAGATTCTTTACCGTTAAGCAGAACGTCTTCGACTTTGCGGATAGTATCTTCCTCCATAATGGTCTCGTTAATGAATATGCGGTTGGCGATGTCTGTCGGGATGGAAAGCCGCGTTTTACTTCCGAAATACCGAAAAACTCTTTGAATAAAGCCGCTTCCGACCTTAGCCTGATTGCGAACTGGGGCTACGCTTAACATAAAGACAATATTAAGCCATCGAAAAGTCATTCTTATTTTTTCAAAATCCCAACCGTATTCAAGCGCCTTTTCCACCTCCTCGAAATATGAAGGAATAGTTTTTCCGAGAAAATTAAGTTCAGGAGGGTAAAGCAGTTCTTCGGAATAGAGGACAACGGGTAATCCAAGAAGGCTCATTTCGACCCCGACACTTGACCAGGCGTTAAGGAATACATCGGCTTCTTCTGCAATATCGTATATAGAAAGGTTATCGGTAGGCCAATTAATGGCAACATTTGCCGGCAGATTTCTAAAGACTTCTTTTAATTGTTCGGCATGCATTGATTTGACCGAATCGCGTTTATTCGGGAATTCTCTCGGATGCACCCGGATTAATAAAAAATAATTGGGACGCTCTTTCACCCAATTGATTAAAGCTTCGCACCATTCAGCCTGTGAAATGAACAAGCTGTCTTTTCCATCAGACACACGTCCAATGACGCTATCTGCAAATCTCTCATCATAGCTACTCAATGAAGCGACAAGAAATTTTTGATCGGGAGATATGTTAAACCGCGATTTAATATTTATTGCTATTCCGCTTTTAGGTGCCGAGTACACAAAAACATTTGTGGCTTGGAAAAGAGCTGCGAGGTGAGAGCCGGTATACTTTACACTAGTTTCCCCAACCGGAATTGTTTTTACTCGATCCCATATTTTGGATCTCAAATAGTGAAGTTGGGCCCTTGAGTTGTCTTTGGATAAGGAAAGTCTTTCAAATCGGTTGGAAACGTTGGAGCCAGGAAAGAAGTTGTAAACCGGAATTGCAATTCGATTGGCCAAGGCCTTCACGATTCCATTTACAGAATATGCGGTGTCAAAAATCAGAATACAATCAGGCCGGGTCTGTGTTAAAACCCTCTTCATCACCCGATGAGTTATCAGGGTATTCCGCAATGCAATTTTGTATGCTAAAAATTCGGAATCTGCTAAGGCAAAATCATTTTTTTTATGATGAATCAAGAATTCATATGATGCTATTTTCCCAATTGGAAGATCATCATACGAAAAATCAGCCCAATTTTCCTTTAGAAGTGATTGGAGCAGTAGGTCAATTTCCTTTAAATCGTTTTCTGTAATATCAGAATCTATTAATTTGGTTGAATAGTGATATTTAGAATTATTGGCATTGCGGATTCTCTTGCAACCAATACAATATTTTTCTTTTAAAATTGGATCGGAAGTTTCGCTCAGATCAGAAGCTGACATTGCTATGCAATATTTTTTATATGCGCCATCGCAGTGAAATACGGTTACATCATGGCCGATTTTCCTTAAACCTTCCGCGAGTTGTGCCTCCATGCGAATGTGGGGAAGTATGCCGGAAAACGGAGAGAAAAAAAGTATTTTCAAAATGTTACCTTGATCTTAAGGTTTGAAAAATGGGCGCGACAAATATTGCATAAAAATTTATTGGACGCCTCCTTTTAACAAATCAACAGCACTTCCGTTTGAAAATAATCAAGCACCTGATTGAGTTATGAATTCCAATTTTTTTATGCTTTCCCTTCCACCAACCCGGCTAGCAAAAAATCTAAAATAGAATTTTCAAAATTGAAACACGGAAACGACCTTTCCCAAAATTTTCGCAAATATTTGCGGAGTGGCTCCAATCTACAGTGGAACATCCCATGTATTGGGGTTATATAAATGGATACTTGAATTTGACTCTCGGTTCAAAATGCATTCCCAACATTTTTTGTCCCATAACCCGAAATTTTGGTTACATTATGAGGCAATTAAAAAATTCGATAAATTTCATTTTCCTGAGTCTCCAAGAAGCCAATGATTACATTCCCGAAACTTCGCCGAAGATGATATAAGCAATGGTAAAAGATCCCGAAGGCTCTTCTCCAGATTCATCCTTGCGAATATCAATTTCACTGCCGTCTGGGATATTTCCGCCAAATTCGTCATAATCTTTTTCTTTTGTAAACCGTACCACCGTTTACCGTTCCCAAATATAGATTCAACCTCGTTGCATATCCGCACATCTTGTAAGGTCCATTTTTCTTGACCTCCACTATCATTGCGATTTTCATCGGTCAACCCAAGAGATTGCCCTAGTCAAGATGGTGCGGATAACTCAAACAATTCTTTCCGCGCTTCATTTACCGACAGGTCAGCCGAAGGTTGCTGCTCATGGGCCGGAGTTTTCCGGCGAATAGCCCCTGGAATGGGCGGGAGCGGTAAAGCCTGGGATTGAGAAGAGTAAGCTCTGGAATTGGAATGGGACAACTGGGACTAAAGCGCGAGTGGGTGTGGAACTACGGGCTGATTTTGGTACAGCGGGAGGATTCGAATTTGAAAAAAGGCTTCGATTTACCTATGCTGTCCAACAAGCCATGACGACCAATCCGGAACGCCAGCGCCTCTCCGAACTCTTCGACAGGCTTTTCCCGATCTGTCGATCCATCACCGGCGAAGGATTCAGGCAGAGCCTTACAATCCTGACCGAGCATATTCCTTTAGATATCGAATCCGTACCGTCCGGGACGCCTGTTTTCGACTGGACGGTGCCCGAAGAATGGATCGTCCGCGATGCGCATCTGATTGCACCGGACGGCCGCCGGGTGGCCGATTTCAAAAAGAGCAATCTTTCGGTAGTAAACTACTCGATGCCGGTGCACAGAACCCTGTCGAAGCAGGAACTGCTTCCGTACCTTCACACAATTCCGGAGCTTCCGGATGCCGTTCCCTACGTCACGAGTTATTACAAGCGAAACTGGGGATTCTGTCTTTCGCACAACGAGTTTTTGGGGCTGAAGGATGGCAACTACGAAGCCGTTATTGACTCTGAATTCAAAGCCGGTTTCTTGAATTTTGGCCATCTCATTTTACCAGGCGAAAGCAAGCATGAAGTTCTCCTGACGAGCTATCTCTGCCACCCATCGCTCGCAAACAACGAACTAAGCGGCCCGCTAGCGCTGACCGCGCTTTACCAGCGCATTGCGGGGTGGGAACGCAGAAGATTCACCTATCGATTCCTGATCAATCCGGAGACCATTGGGAGCATCTGCTATCTGTGGAAATACGGAGAACACCTCCGCAAGCATCTTTATTCTGGTCTCGTCTTGACCTGTGTGGGGGGGCGGGATCGGAATTCCATCAGCATTAAGCTGGCCCGCAAAAACGACGCTCCGGTGAATTCCCTCGTTCGCGCGATGGTCAAGGAAGGAAAGGTAGCCTGGCGCTTTCGCGAATTTGACCCCACAAGTGGCTCTGACGAACGCCAGTTCTGCTCGCCCGGCTTCGATTTGCCCGTGGCACAAGTTGCGCGCTCGGTGTACGGCCAATATCCTGGCTACCACAATTCACTGGACACAAAAGAATTCATGTCCGTCGACTGCGTCGTTCAGAGCGTTGACGAAATTGAACGGCTACTACGGTTAATGGAGATTGCCGGTTGCTATCAAAACCAGCAACCCTTCGGCGAGGTGCAATTGGGGAAACGTGGGCTCTATCCCAATGTCAACAGCACCCAGAATTGGAGCAAAAGTTCGGATCGGATTCTCGATGGACGACAGCAGCTCAATGCGATTTTGATGATCTTGAATTACTCCGACGGACGACACTCCATGCTGGAAATCGCGGAAAAATGCGGGCTCCCTCTCGAATCTCTCCGCCCCGTGATCGAGCGTTTAGAATCCGAAAAGTTACTTGGCATCGAAAAGGATGCTCTGTGAAAGTATTACTGATGATTGGCGACTCGCCGCGTCATTTCTATGTTGCCTCACAATTAGATCGTGCCGGCTTTCTCGCTGCGATGGTGATCGAAAAACGAGAATCACGTCACCCCGACCCCCCCGCTTACTGTGATGCCGCGCTTCAGGATCTGTTCCGTCGGCACTTCCGCGAACGCGACGAAGTGGAGTTCGGGTTCTTCAATGAGGTATTTCGAAATCGTCCGCAAGTCCCAACTCTTGACGTAACCCGGGATCAACTCAACGGTCCCAAAACCCATGAGTTCATTTCGAAACATCGGCCTGGGCTTGTCCTCTCCTATGGAGTCCACAAGCTTGATGACGAGACACTCTCGATCATGCCGGGTTTGCGGTGGAATTCCCACGGCGGACTATCACCCTGGTATCGGGGAGTAATCACCCATTTTTGGCCAACGTACATGTTGGAGCCGCAGATGACCGGAATGACGCTGCATGAGCTAACGGCTCAGATCAATGCAGGGCCTATCATCCACCAGACTGTGGCTCCCCTCGAACGGGGGGATGGAGTTCATCACACTGCGTGCCGGGCAGTCGAACTTTACGGGAAAGAATTGCCAGAGGTCATCAAAATTGCGGAGAGGGGGCAAATCAAAAAGCCCGCCCCGCAGAAAACTTCGGGGAAGCTTTGGTTGCTATCCGATTGGAGACCCGAGCATCTGCGTACGGTCTACAATGAATTCGAGAATCAAGTAGTTAATCTATTCTTGGATGGAAAACTGGGAAACAAGACCCCTCAAATTGTGCGCCAATTTGAGGGCCAACCTGAAACGTCATGAACATCTCTCCATGGATATTAATCCTGGTAACGCGCAATGGCAATCCACATGAATCAGTCGAGTTCTGAAATTCCAAGGTTATTTTTGAGAACCGATAGCACTCAGAAGCAAACAATTGAACAAGAGGCGGCCGTAAATATGTCATCCCGTTCCGGTATAGCCCGAACACTTCCTACGCAAGACCTACAATCAGGTCCAGTCGTCCCCAACACGCCGTTCGGTCCGCGAGTCAGCATTTGATAACTCGCATAAAGTAATTATGCGGGACTATGTTGTTGTAGTGGAGGTGCTATGGTCAAGGAATCCTTATTGGCCAAGTGTGTCAGCGGATGCGTCGTAGTTACTGGCAATCGAGAAGTGTTTTGGAGAAGGCCACGCGTGAGGGAAGCCTTCCCCAACCAAGGCCTGCGTGCTTTACGTCAAAGTCTGAGCTTGCTAACCCAGCATCTCACCATGATACTGGGACGTAAGATTTTAAGAAAACCGCCAAATGCGCACCGCTTGCAATGGCCAAGTTGTCCTATCCATTGGGTCGCACCACGGAAATCAATATGATTCGAAATTTTTTAAACAGAGTTGAGCATCGCTTTGAATTTCCAGGTCTAGGGATTTCAAGTGAGTCTTCATTGTCTGTTCTTGGAATTTTCAATTATCAATCACAATGTTCCATCGAAAATAACGTAGTGATTATTATCAATGGTTCTTTGACTTTCGGACAAGGTATTCGGCTTCGCTCTGGCACCGAAATCAATGGAACCAATGTTGTTATAGGCAGTTTTACCAGACTGGAGAAACACGCCAGGATATTTGGAGAGGTTCAAATCGGAAGTTTTACTTTGGTTGGCGCGAATTTCTACGCTTCGGCCAGAGCTCATGAATTCAAGCTTTCCCCACACAACTTGATTAATGATCAAGATGAGATGGTGGATAAAATTTCCCAGCAAAAAAAAATATACATTGGCGAGGACTGCTGGATTGGTATCAATGTATTTGTCGCGCCAGGCGTAACGATTGGGAAAGGCTGTGTTGTGGGAGCGAATTCCACTGTTCTCACCGATCTCCCTCCGTATTCGGTGGCTATGGGACAACCAGCTCGGACTATTTCAAAACGTCTGGCATTTAATCCTCCGGAGGCACTATCGGCGGAGGAACGTAACATCCCATATTTTTATGAAGGGTTCGATAATAGGAAATGTTCGATTCAGGGAAGCATGAAGGCATTAGCTGAAAACTTAACCCTTTGCCTTTTGCTAGAAGGAAAATCCAAATTAATCCTGGACGTCGAAGGAGTCAATAAAATTTGGGTTTCCAACCGGGAATATTCGTTACCGAATGCTGCCAGAACAACGATCGAGGCGAGTTTGGAGCAGACCAATAATGTGTTCCTTCCTTTGAGGATTCCCAACGACGCTATTGATAACTTCAGAATATACGGCGCAAAAACCTTTTAAACGAGGATGAAGGGTGCGATGGAAGAAAAGCTGATAAACATATTTAAAAATGTGTTTCTTGATCTCGCCGATAAAAGTAGCGAGGCTATTCAAAAAGTGTCTCGCGACGAGGTTGAAACTTGGGATTCAATGAATCATTTCGTATTGATTTCGAGTATCGAAGAAGAATTTCATGTTGCCTTATCAGATGTGGAGATTCTGGAGATCCAGTCTTTTGTTACCGCCAAGGGCGTCATTGAATCAAGGGCGGATTGACGCATGGAGATTTTATCCAAAACTCTAAAACCGCAGGATATCAAAATTGGACTAAAACATCGGTTTGGCGTGTTAATTACGGAAAAAGATATACGTGAATTTGCCGACATGTCCGGCGATTTAAATCCATTGCATACGGATGATGAATTCAACAAATCCCTTGGAAATAAAACGATTGTCGCACATGGAGCCATTCAACAAATGTTCATTAGCCGTATGGCGGGAATGTATCTTCCCGGGACTTATTGTGTGATAAAAAAAATTGAGACGGACTATTTATCACCAATCTTCCCGCCAAGCTCTTTAGTCATTGAGTCTGAAGTTATCAAATGGGAATTCGATAAATATGATGGCGAACTAAGCGTTAAAGTGAAATTCGAAGACACTAATCACCTAGTTTCTGCATCGAGAGTTCGCTTTTCACTTACTTATCCTGCGCCTAATGAAACGGACAAGGCCTATGAAAGTGAAAATTCAAAGGTCGCACCCTTAGCTTCCAATGACACATCTAAGCCAAGAATTTTATTGATCGGCGGAAGCGGAGGCATTGGAAGGAAATTAGCGGAAAGCCTATCCGCTTTTCAAATAGTTTGCGCCAGTAGGAGTGATACCGCGGATCTTCAATATGACCCCGAAACGGACTCCAAAGAAAGACTAGTTTCGTATAGTAAAGAAAACCGTGTATACGGAATTGTGCATCTTGCTTCAAAGCTGCCAGTGAAGGCCTCGCCCTCATCGCTTGATATTATAGACATGTGCCAAAATTTGATGGTTCATTTGAACCCTTTAAGAGATCTTTGTGCAGCTAAAAAAAATGGCGATCTACCATCCCTTGCCAGGATCGTTTCCTTTGGTTCGTCGTGGAGTAGAGAGCACTTTTTTGAATACGGTTTCGAGTCATACGGTTATGTTAAGCTTATTTGTAAAAAGTTCGTTCAGGATTTGTCCAGAGAAATGGCAATGACCGATAAATTTACCATCAATATGATTTCGCCTTCAGAGGTACCGGTAGGAATGAATGCATCGATGAATGAAAGATCCTTATTTCTCCTCGGCGCAAAATTGCCAACAGGAAAAACCACAACCATGCATGAAGTGAGTAATGTGCTTGAGTTTCTGCTCGCGGAAAAATCCGAGTCAATCAAGGGGCAAGAAATTCTAATCGTTGGAGCCAAGGTAAAGTAAATGAAGCTTACTGAGGCTCTCGGCGTGATCCGTAATTTACCTAATTCTAAAATTCATTCGCACAAAACAATTAATCTGTTGTCTGACCAGCAATTGACTCAATTCAAGCTGGTCTTGCGGGCAAAAAATATTTTGAACGGCGTTGAAGTTGAATTTATCGATGAAGCATACGGCAGGTTGATCGGTAAATGTTATGCTTCGGAAAAATCGGATGTTAACATCATTGTAGTGGATAGTTATTCGCTCGGTTTATCGTTGTTGGTAAGAGGCGGGTGGAAACTTAAAAACGATAAGAAGATAGAACAGGAGATGGCGACCTACCTGACAGCTATTAAATCGTTTTGCGGTGTACAAAAAACCCCAACTATCATAGTGCCTATTTTTATTCGGGCCGACGTCCTGAATATTCTTGAACGTTCTCAATTCACCTCAAATCAAATTCGTTGGCTCAATTTTTTAATGGAACTCAGCACAATAAAGGAATTCGAATACACTTATGTGCTGAACGGTAGCGAGGTGTCCGTGGACGAGATGCGTTTTCTCGAAACAGGTGAATTTTTAACCGGAGAGAGCCTAAGCTTAATCGTAGAGAAAATTTCGCCCAATTTGGACTGGATCTTTCTCCATCGCTTTCCGAATGAATGTGGCAAGGAAATTAAGCTGCTGATAACGGATCTTGACAACACTTTTTGGTCTGGGATCATAGGTGACGACGGAAAAGAGAATCTTTTTTTTCAAGAAACGCATAAAGGCAAAAGGCACTGGGTGTTTCAGAAGTTCTTGAACTATTTGCATCATAACGGGATCGTTATTGCAGCTTGCTCAAAAAACGATCCCGGTGTGATTGAAGATGCATTCAACTCACTCTCTTTCGTTTTCCCATCCAACCACTTCTCATTGGTCAAGGCAAATTGGCTTCCCAAATCGATCAACGTCTCGGACATATGCAAGGATCTGAATATTTTACATGATAATGTGCTTTTTATTGATGATAACGAGCTTGAATTGGCTGAGGTCAAACTTAAGCTTGAATCAATACAAACACTCAAATTTCCGGACAAAAAGGAAAACTTTGACGATTTTTTGCAAAAACTGTCGTCGTGGTTTACCCGAATAAAGCCGATGATATCCGTGCAAGAAAGAATGGATAGTTATCAAGCGATGCAAGACTTCACTCGGGAAAAAAACGCCTCGCAAAATAATGATGAAAAGTTTATGGCTTATTTGGACTCCCTCCAAATGGAAATTGACGTCGCCAAAGTAAGCGTCAATACGAAAGAACGATGTTTTGAATTGATTAACAAAACAAATCAGTTTAATTTGAACGGCAAAAGATATACGGAACAGGATCTGGAGGAACTTAAGGTCTATATGTATTCTGTTTCTCTTAAAGATCGCGTAACCGATCACGGGATCATTGCTGTTGTGGTTATCCAGAACGGAATATGTGAGCAATTCGTGCTTTCTTGCCGCGTATTTTCACGTTTTATAGAACATGCAATTGTGGGTCTATTTCAAGATGAAATTAAAAAAATCAGGCTGATTAAGACAGAGAAGAATACCTATGCGCTTGATTTTATTACGAAGTGTTGCAGTGTGGAACCGAATTCGGAAATTGAAATTTATCCAGTATCAATAAAGCCAAATCCGTGTTTCCCAGGAAAAATAAAATTGTCTTAATGTTTTGAAAGAAATGGTTAGTTGTTGGTATTTGGGATCGGCGACGCTACTCCAGGAGGAGGGGGCGAACTTGGCTGTAAATTCACATTGGGTTGGGATGGTATGGGCCGGCTGACCATACAACTCAAATACATTCTCTCTCTACTCCGCTTTGGCTTTCAGGAAAAGCCCGTGTTGTGGCTGTCAATGGTATTGACCTTTGTGACTTCCGGATTGGATATACTCAGCATTAGCATGTTGTATCCGCTGTCTCAGGCAGCGCAACACCTCCCTCTGAACAAGAATGGTTTTTATGTCCGACACTTCGGCGAAAAGCTGCTCTCCATCAAATTCCTGCTACTGACCTTCCTATTCCTTTTAGCCTTGCGCATTACTTCCAACCTGATTAACCAAGGCATTAGCGTCCGCGCGGGAAAATCCCTACACGCCATCGTCAGCTCCAGAATTTTCGGCAGGGTAATTTCCGACATTCCTTTGTCGCGATTGAACTCCGAGGGCATTGGTTATTTCAGCAGTTTGGCCGGTGACGAATCCTTCCGTGCCAGTGTCACTATCATCAATTTATCGCAGTTCTTCAATCTCTTCTGCATCACGGTGACCTATTACGTAGCCATCGCCGTATTTTCCATAAAGGCTTTTGTTTTCATCACCTTATTCTTGCTCGTATGTTTTCTCTTTATGCTCACCGTGTTTAAAAGGATCCATAAACTCGGTGTCAAACAGGCGGAGTTGTCCCGTATCGGTAACCACGCTTTTGTTGACTCGGTCAACAACATCAAATCTATCCGCTGCTTTAATGGGGAAAAGCTGGTGCTGAACAATTACAGCCGAATAGTCTTTGAATATGTCGGTGTTCTCTTCCAGGCCGATTTTTTCCAAGTATTTCTGCGTTTGGTTCCGGTGATTCTTCTACTTATTTTCGTAGCAGTGTATATCCAAATCAACGTAGCGCGCAATCAGGTATTAGACATCGCTTACCTGATTGCCCTGTTCGGCTTCTTTTCACGTCTTTTTCCTTCACTGGGCTTGTGCCTTAACACAGCCCTCAAGCTTATCAGTGACTCAAAGTCGGGGAAAGACGTCGCATCTTTTCTCAAGGTCGAGCCATCGCCGTCCCCAAATTTGGCTCGAACTCAGGGGATCGAGATTCGCGACATTACTTTCGACAATGTGACTTTTGGATACGACAGGCAGAAGAGGGTGCTGGATAGGTTCACCTACCATTTCTCGGCAGGTCGCTCATATGTTATAATCGGTCCTTCTGGTGCGGGAAAATCGACCCTTTTGGATCTTCTGCTGAAGTTTTATCAGGCTGATTCTGGCCGGATCGCGGTGAACGGCCGACCCCTCGACGAATTCAGCGACTCGGACATCCGTAAGCGTATCATCCTGATAGAACAGCGCGTGACAATTTTCACGGAATCGGTCCTAATGAACATTACCTTGGGTGCCGAAGCTTCCTTGGAGCAAGTACGGAAGGCCTGCAAGTTGGCCAAGATCGATACATTCATTGAGAGCCTGCCGAAGAAATACGATTCTACCATCCAATACATGGGTGCCAATCTGTCCGGCGGGCAGCGACAACGCATCGCACTTGCGCGAGCCATTCTACGCGATCCGGATGTGCTGGTATTGGATGAAAGTCTAAGTGCGCTCGACGTGGGAACCAAAGAATCCATCTTTGCTGACTTGATGGAGCTTTTCAAGAACAAGATTTTGATTAGCGTTTCACATGATCCTTGGATTATAAATAAGTCCGATTTCGTCCTAGACTTTGGGAATTTGAAAACGTAACATGGCTGAGGGGTTGGGCTATATACCCTCAGTGTTAAGTGGCTTCGCTGGTTCTTTGGAAAAATTCAGGCTGATTGAAATTTTGAATAAACACGAGGGAATTTCTCACGCGCTATGGCAAGTTCGGTAACCGTATTTGCGGGTATAATTCCTTGTTCAAATTTGGCCCCGAAAAGGCTATCGCAAAACTCCATTTGAAATATCAGTCTATCTCCATTTTCGACCTGCTTGCCTTTGTGAAGCCCTCGGGTGTCCTCGGCAATAATTGTCCCACGCGGCGCGGAGAATTCGATGAAATCTCGCTTATTTGGGAAATGAGCAGCTACCTCCTCATCCGTGAGTCGCTGGTACCCTTTTCGTAAAAGCGTGCTTGGAATACCACCGGTGCGATGGGATTTCGCAATAAAGCAATGCGGGCCGCTTTCAGTAGTAACATCGGTGATATAGAAAAAAAACTTCAGCCATTTGATGCGATCCATATCGAAGTGGTATAACTGTGCTGCGTCATCATCCGGCTCATCCCCATATTTGGTGTGCCACCAGAATGCCACAATATCCAAAATTGGCTTGCAATTCAAATAAGCTTGCGCAACTGAGATTAGAGATGTGTCGGCAACTAAGCTCTGGATTTCCGAGCATTCCAAGCTTACGTCTTCCGCATAATCGTAACGCACCCCTTTTGGATTCTCCCTATCGTATTTGGCAGTTGATGCCCCTACACCTTTTTTGAGATTAGTGGTGCAACTACGAATTTTAGCTGGATGTTCCAATGAGAACTCTAACATACGCTGGCAAACATTGTCTGGAAGCTTTTGCTCAAAGACATAGTAGCCATTTGTGCGAATATCACTCACAATACTTTTGATTTTCTGCGGTTCCAATTTTCCTAACACACCACTGGCATCGCTAATTGGATAAGGCTTGTTCCCCAGTATCGCAATTCGGTGAGCAAAATCATTGGATTTACCTCGGGTGAGACAGAATAAGGCGACCATGCTTTGATATGCATTCGGAGGGTTTTTTTTAGAGAGGAGGTGGATGAAGTAGCCATATGCCATTCGAATTGCGAGCACAGGGCCGCGCAGATATTTCTTTGTCAATTCTTTGAACAAGCTCATAGATATTTCATAAGGGTTTGGATTCGTTTGCTTCGAAGTTAGTGGGATGAATTATTTTCCTATTAGGTGTTCTTTGGAAAGCAAGGAAAGAATCCTGGAATCCCAGAACCGGCCGTCATAGAAGTAGTTCTCACGGAGCAGGCCATCTTGGTGAAAACCAAATTTGTCGTATAGCGCCTTTTTCCTGGAATCAAATTCGTATATCTCCGTCCAGATCTTGTTCAAGCAGAGCTCCTTGAATCCGTAGTCGAAAAGTAATCGACAGCTCTCCTCGGCATAGCCCTGATCGTCGATATAGGCCTCTTTCCACCCAATATACAGGGAGAGATCGGCATGCCGATGGACCCAGTTTATATAAACAAAGCCACAGCATCCGAGCAATACATTGTCTTCCAGCCTGCGGATTGAAAACATCATGGTGGCGGGATCTTTCATGACCTTTTCGTTAAACCACGCCTCTTGGTGAGTCATGTTCAATTCGCGATATTCGCGGAAGTGCTTGCGAAAATCCGGATGGTTGCGCCAATCCCGGAGTTGCCCGAGATCGCCCTTTTCGACGGCGGCCAATCCAATCAGTTTCCCCTTTAGCATTTTAGACATCCTCTTTTCTGATGTAATCATCCGCATGGACGGTTCTTTTCAGGATTTTGCCGACCAGTTTCTTTGACTCATAGGGAGCCATCCCGTCCCGGTTTCTCGGCCGCAGCGGAATAAGATCCTCTTCTCTCAACGCATGCCCCGCGGGCAAATCCTTCGTGAACCATAAAGACCTTCTTTGTACGACCGCGGTATCGGTTTCATTGGCTTCGATGCGTTTAATTCCATCACCCAAAGCCAGAAAGACTTCATTGGCGCAGGCGACCATGTCTTTCCAGCTTTGCGGGTTCATCGCGAATTTATGATCGGGCCCTTGGCGAGTGTTGTCGTCCGTGAAATGTTTTTCGAAAACCCTGGCTCCCAGGGCAACCGCTCCGGCGACGGTGGCGTGTCCGTAGGTATGATCCGAAAGGCCCAGAACTAGACTCGGGTATAGTTCGCGGTACGTTTTCAATACGTTCAAGTTGATGTACCGGAAATTATCCCTGCTTGCGGTGTAGTTGGTATTGCATTGCATCAATACCACATCCTTTGTTCGCTGCAACAGGACGTCCAACGCCATTTTGACTTCATACAACGTCGATGCTCCGGTCGCGATCAAGACGGGCTTCCCTTTCCCCGCGATGTGGTCGATGATCGCATGCCAGGTCACGTCTCCCGATCCGATTTTATAAACGTTCACAAAGGAGTCTATGTGATTGACCGACTCGAAATCATAAGGGCTCGAAAAGTATTCGATTCCCACCTCGTCGCATTTTTCCCTCAACTTCGCCGTCCACTCGTAGGAAACACTGGCGTCTTCGTACACCTCGAAAACGGATTTCTTCCACTCCGCCTGGTGTGAGGATTTGCCGCGCAGAGAATCGAATCCAGCCTTGCTCACGATTTTGGCGGCCTTAAAGTTTTGAAATTTGGCTGCGTCGGAGCCCGCTTCTTTGGCCAACTCGATCAATTTGTAAGCGCGGTCCAAGCTGCCGTCGTGATTGGCGGCGATATCGGCGACGAAATACAAGGGGCCGTCATCGCCGATGACCGTATTTCCGATTTTAATTTTGTGTGTCATTGAAGTCCCTAAATTTTTCGGCCAGAAGTTCAATCGTATCGCTGGTTGATGGAAGTTTTCGATGCGAAATCGCTTGGTAAAGGGAGGAGTCCAAAGTTTGGTCTTTTGATCTCCCTTCCCGGCCCGCAAAATCGTCTATACTTGATTTTTTTATCAACCGGGCGTCCAGCCCGACTTTTTCACAGAGTTTCAGACCGAATTCGAATTTGGAAACAGGCTCCCTGCCGGTCAAATGAATGATCCCGTTTAAGTTATTGCGCATGACCCATTGGATTTCATCCGCGAAGTGCCAAATGGATATGGGGGTGAAAATTGCGTCCTGAAATAGAGAAATGGATTCTTGCTTTTGAAGGGATTTGATCAACCATTCGGCAAAACTTTGCCTGCCCTTATTGATGTTTCTCCCGACTAAGGTGGTTCGGATCGCACAGTGCGTTCCGCCCGCTTCGGTTATATGCCGTTCCCCAAGCACTTTGGACCCCCCATACACATTCGCAGGGCCAACGGGATCCTGCTCGGTTTTCATGCTTCTTCCATCCGGGAATACGGCATCGGACGAGATATAGATTATTCTGGATCCATGTCCGGACGTGAGGAATTTTTTGACCGACTCGCCGTTCACGGCCAGCGCTTTGGCGGGCTGCTGCTCGCAGAGGTTCACATTGGTGATGGCGGCGCAATGCAGGACGACATCGGGGCGGGCCCACTTTAGCAAGGCATCATAGGCTTCGTTCTGCAAATCGAACTTCAAATAATTCGTCGCAGGATTATCCGGGAAATCGCTGGAGCCGGTGGCGTACACATCCATGGTCTTCTGGTAGAGATTCGCCAAGGTGGCTCCCAACATTCCCGACGCGCCGGTAATCAATATCCTCATACGGAACGCCACCTGAATCCGATGCCGACAGACTAATTCGCCGGTCGCGTTTTGACAGCGGATCCAAACATCGAGTATTTCAATTCGCAAAGCCGCCAGTCTTCTTCGCTGTCCACGTCCTGAACCCTGGTTTCAGGAAGCACCATGGTTCCGGAATTATCTGTAAAGAGCCGTTTTTTCGCAAGCGCTTTGGAAACATGCAACCAATAGAATTGTCCGCAATCATGATATGCCGGCGGCAAATCCTGCGAGCGGGCTGGATAGTTTTCCGGCCAAATCATGGTGGCCCTATCCCCGGAACGCTGCAAGGCCCTTTGGATGGGGTAGGAAAACCGCACCACGGGGAACACCGTGTCGTATCCGCCGCCCTGCAAAAGAGCCAAACCGCTTTTTAAATCGGATTGGCTGATAAGCGGCGCCGTAGGCAGAATGCAGCAAGCCAATTCAAATTCCATTCCTGAATTCTTGTAGGCTTGGATAACTTCGGTGACAACCTCTATGAGACCGGCATGATCATTGGATGTTTCCGGGCTGCGTGGAAAGGGCACAGCAGCGCCGTAGCCAGATGCAACTCGTGAGATTTCGTCGTCATCAGTGGAGACCATAATCTCATCAAACAAGCCTGAGCCTAATGCGGTCTCGATTGAATAAGCGAGAATTGGTTTGCCGCAGAAAGAGCGAATATTCTTGCGGGGAATACGTTTACTTCCCCCCCGGGCCGGAATGATGGCTAATCGTTTACTCATTTATCTGGAGCGGAGGGATGTAGAAAATAATCGGGGCGCACTTTCTGCTTCCCTTTGATTGCGGCGGAATGAATATGCTGTATCGCCCCATCAAATCTGCCCGATTTTTCCCTTGTTGGCCTCAATCCACGAATGTAGTTGCGGGATGCTCATCCAAACATTATTGTTGTCCGAGGTATAACTGAAGCCGGACTCAACCAGCTTACCGTCCTTGATGCGTTTAAAATCCTTACTCCATCCGTGGATGGAGGGCAGAATCTTGAAGTGCTCGGGGTATTCGTAGGTGTAGAAAGAATCTTCGGGACCAATCATCTGTTCGTGCAGTTTTTCACCGGGGCGTATCCCCACAATTTCTTGTTTGGCCGAAGACGAAACGGCTGTGGCGATATCGACCACCTTCATGGATGGAATCTTTTTCACGTAAATCTCGCCGCCCTCCATATCCGAAAATGCATGCCATACCAATTCCACACCTTGCTCCAAAGAAATCATAAATCGGGTCATTCTTGCGTCCGTTACCGGTAATACACCGTTTTCTTTAATCGACAAAAAGAACGGGATCACCGACCCTCGTGATCCCATAACATTTCCATAACGCACCACCCCGAAACGGGTATTGTGAGAGCCGGCATAGGAATTACCTGCAACAAAAAGTTTATCCGAGGCAAGTTTAGTTGCCCCATACAAATTGATTGGGCTGGAAGCCTTGTCGGTACTCAGAGCCACAACACGTTTAACACCTTTATCAATGCAAGCATCGATCAAATTCATGGCACCATTAACATTCGTCTTGACACACTCAAAAGGATTGTATTCGGCGGTGGGAACTATCTTCGTAGCTGCGGCATGAACAACAAAATCGACCCCGTCAAGAGCTCGATACAAACGATCTTTGTCCCGAACATCTCCAATAAAGAACCTCACCCTCGAATCGCCTGAAAACTTCTTGGCCATTTCCCATTGCTTCATTTCGTCACGCGAGTATATGATAATTTTTTCAGGGTTGTACTTGGACAAGGTTAACGGAACAAAGGTATTCCCAAATGAGCCCGTTCCCCCAGTAATCAATATTTTAGAGTTAGAAAGCATGACTACCCACATGGAATCGTGTGGTATTAAATCTTAACATACTGTACGACTATTTTTAATGTTGAACTAGGGAAAGAATTCTTTATGGCATCGAAGAAAGCAGCCGATATTTTGGTTCCAAAGAAGCCATCTCTTATATTTTTAACGGGCTTTTTTCCAATCTTTACCATACTATGTCATCCGGTTCTGTATCGTCAATTCAAAGTAGTTATTCGTATGCTTAAAATCTATTGAATTGACCTGATCCTCTCGATTTGGTAGGCGTATCAGGAAGACATTATCTGAGAAAGGATTTCGAGTGGAAACGACGCAGAAAGGGAAACCGGCCCCTGGCAAAGGCGGAGGGAAAATGTACGGTAGGGGCGGCGCAAAGGTTAATTGATCGCGCCGGAAGAAGAGAGCTGGTGGACGCCTTTTTTGTTTTTGTCCGCTACGGTTGTTACGAATGGGGCTCCGTGGCAAAGAAGCTTTCAGAAGCACCTCCACAAAATGAGAAGTTTACTTACTTCCTCGATTTTGCTAAAATAGCAGCTAAATAACATGGGAATGCTTTTTATTACTTTTTTCTAAGTTGTTATTATTTGCTCTTGCTGAAAAATTGGTATGCTCCCGAATCTAATCGTTATCGGTGCGCAAAAGTCCGCATCTACATTTATTCAGGATTGCTTGGCTGAGCACCCCGATGTATATATGCTTAACGGTGAAACTCCGGCCTTTGAATCTCCGGACTACGAAGCGGGGGCACTCAATGCTTTGGAAAAAGCTTTTGAAGGCAAATCTCAGGCCGTTCTGGCTATAAAAAGGCCCTGCTACGTTGGGAAAAACGAAGTCCCGCAAAGAATCTTTGAACATCTTCCCCACGCCAAACTCCTGGCGATATTACGCGACCCCGTAGACCGAGCCGTGTCGGCCTACTATCATAACATCAAATACGGATTTATTCCGAATATCGATATTGAAATCGGGATGCGCAAGATTCTTCTTGGAGAATACCAAAAAAAATATCCCAGATCATCCGAAATCATTGAATTCGGTTTTTATTATAAACATCTTAATCATTATCGACATTTTTTTGAGCGAAATCAGCTTTGCATACTTTTCCACAAAGACATATTAGGTGATAGATTGGGCAACGTTAGAAAGGTTTATGAATACTTAGGAATCGATAGCCAGTTCATCCCCTCCGCCCTTAAAACCCATCCGAATGATGCGGTTTATCAACCGGCACGCCTTGCGTTTTTACGACTCCAAAACCCGATTTTATACCGATACAGCGCCGATAGAATGCGGTTATTTTCCAAGCGACATAACCCATTGGGCAAAATGCTTGGGAAAGCGATTTCATCTTTTGATCGACGAATTTTGTCGAATTTGTTAGGAAATCAGAGACCCGAAATTAGTCAATCGCTTAAATTAGAATTATACAGCGTATATAATGAAGACATTAGCAACCTCGAAAAATTAATCAACAGGAAATTATTTTGGTGTTAAAACTCATACTCTAACGAAAGTAAACCGAAGTATTGTAACATATTAATTACAGTTTTAGTCGAGTTTAGACTTAGTATTTATCCCTTCTTAATCGCCTGAATACTCAATATCAACGCCACCACGATGCCCACCGTCCCCAGAATCGCATTGATCCCCGCAAACCAATCAATCTGCTTCGGCTCGGGTCCCTGCGGCACATAAATTACGCTGCCCGCATCGGGTTTGCGGTTGAAAATCCCCTCGGTCGAAGTTTCGCCATTTGCATATTGCACTACCACGCGATCTTTTTCGCTGCGCCGGGTAAAGCCGCCGGCCTTATCGATGTAATACCCGACCGAGGCCCCTTCTCTGTACAAAACGCTGGTTTCAAAACCCACTTCGCCGATCACTTTCACGGTATTCGAACGCTCGGGAATGAACAGGCTGTCACCGCCCATCAAGGTGATGTTCTGTTTGCTGTCGCGATGCCGAACGGCTTCTTCCACGTCGATGCCGACGCGGCCCACGCTGTCTTTATGCCGGAAAAACCGCGCGCCTTCCACATAGGCGTCGGGCTTGAATCCACCCGCGCGTTCGATGACGCTGGCCAATTTCTCGTCGGGATGCAACAAAGCATAATCTCCGGGATGCAAAAAGAGCCCGTTCAGCGTCACGACTTCTTTGCGGTACCAGCGAGGATCCACGGGAATCTGAACCACGTCGTAAGGCTGCAATTCGATGTTTTCCGGACTTTTATCCAACCCTGGCTGCATGGAAACGTCGATTTGTTTCACCCGGCGCTCGTGGGAGTCACCGCGGAACACCAGGGCTTTTCCGGCTTCGTGTTCCGGTAAAAATCCGCCGGCTTCCATCACCAGATCTTTGACCGTCATTCCCTGGCGGAATTCGAATTTGCCCGGGTGAAAGACGGCGCCGGCGATTTGCACGCTGTCGGGCAAATACATGTCTTTGACGCTGTAGAGGATGACTTCGTCTTTGGGTTTTAAAACGATGGAATCCGGGCTGGTTTTATCGGCTGAGTAGGCGAAAAGTTCGCTGGAGCCGTCGGGATGAAAGCGCACCACGTGGATACGGCCGAGAAAGGCGTCTTCGCGCAGGCCGCCGGCTTTTTGAATCAACACTTGAACCGAGGTGATATCATCGGATTCATAGGTGCCCGGGTATTTAACCGGCCCGGAAATGGTGTAAAAGTCATGCGTTGGTTCGGTGGATTTGTCGACCAACAATTTGTCGCCGTCATGCAATTCGAATTCGGCCTTGCCCGACAAAAAATCTTGCGGCGGCGGCAGATTTATATAGTCGACGCGACCGTCGGGAAAAATACGCTGCAAGGTCATGGTTTGTCGGGCCGCCGTGGGATTGAGTCCCCCGGCATAGGCCAACAAATCCTTGATGCCTTCGCCTTTTTTCATTTCATAGGTGGCCGGGCGGCCCACGTCACCCGCGATATCGACCAGCAATTGGGCGCGCCCCACAAAAATGACGTCGCCGTCTTGCAAGACATCGGGCTTGGGAATTTCGCCGCGCATCAGGTAATCATAGAGATCCAACTTGTATTGTTTGCCACTGCGATTCAGAATGATGTTACGCACCGTGCCGATGTCGGTCGGGCCTTGGGCGTAATACATCACCGACAAAACGCTGGTGTGCCCGGTGAAGACATACCCCCCCGGCACCTTGACGTCGCCCAATACGAAAATCTTTTTGGGGCCGGGCTGCCCCACGGTCAAACTGATGTTCATGGTGCCGCGCTTGATGCCGGAGTAAATGCGCGACAACCTTTCCCGCAATTCTTTTTCGGCTTGATCCACGGTCATTCCTGAGATGGGAACAATCCCCACCCCTTCCAGAAAAACGGCGCCCTGAGAGTCCAAGACCAGGTTGTATTCTTTTTCTTTGTCGCCCCACATGAAAAGCGTAACGGCATCTCCGGGCCCGAGTACGTAATCGCGACCCACCGCACCGACGGCATTGGCGAAGGCGCTGCGATTCACCGATTGGAAAATCCGTTGTTCGTATCGCTTGGGTGGGGGTTTATGCACCAAACGACGACGCCCGGTAGAGTCTACGATCAAGGTATCGGTGTCGTTGGCCAAACCAAAAGTCGAGGTGTCGGATTGCTGCGGGCCTGATAACAATGAATCCAACATCAAATTTTGGGTTCGGGCCGCCGGAGAAAAAGAGTTGGCGGTACCCTGGGCTTTGGCCGCTTGACGGGCTTGCAGCACTGAATCTACGACGGTTGGGCTCATCCCCGAAAGATCCGCGCCCGACATCGACTGCGCTTGCATTTGCTGGGCCTGTGCCACCTTGTCTTCCAGGCTTTGGCCCCAGGCCGGGTGTAAACAAAACCAGGCTGCGGCGACGGGTCCGAAAACCTTGGCAAATGCCCTTGACATCGGCGGAATAATAGGAAAAACGCAGAATTTTACCCAATTTTTTCCGCCCTTAGGTCTTGGCGGCTAATTTTCCGAACGATGAATGAGGTCGCGGCGGCTTTGACCCAAAAGCTCGAAGGCGAAGTCAAATTCGACGCCTTCACCCGTAAAATCTACAGCGTCGACGCCTCCCTGTATCAAATCGATCCGCTGGGGGTGGTGCTCCCCAAAACCAAGCAGGATTTGTTTGCCACCGTGCGCTTGGCCAAGGAGTTCGGCGTGGCCATCATTCCCCGCGGAGCCGCGACCGGGATCACGGGCGGTTGCCTGGGTGCGGGCATTGTGGTCGACACCTCCAAATATTTAAACCGCATTCTCGACATCAATTATGAAGAAGGCTTCGCCATTTGCGAACCCGGCGTCATCCAGGATCAACTGAACCGCGCGTTGGCGCCCGCGGGCTTTTGCCTGGGCCCCGACACCTCGACCGGCGATCGCGCCACTATGGGCGGCATGGTGGGCAACAACGCCACGGGCGCGCATTCGCTGCGTTACGGCAAAATGGTCGACAACGTGCTCGGCCTGGAAATGGCCCTGGCCCAAGACGAAGTGCTGGAATGCGGCGAACTGTCGCCTGAAGCCTGGGAACAAAAAGCGAAGCGCCCGGATGGCGAAGGCCGGATTTACCGCGCCGTGGATCGGATTGTAAAAGTCAACGCGAACGAAATCGAAAAGCGTTTTCCCAAAATCCAACGGCGCGTATCGGGTTTCAACCTCGACGAGTTCATCCGGCCCGGCTCCCGGAATTTATCCAAGCTGATCGTGGGTTCCGAAGGTGCGCTGGGCCTGGTGAGCGAAATCAAGGTGCGCATCGCTCCCAAGCCACGGCATGTGGGTTTGGTGGCCGTGCTCTGCGCCGACCTCATCGACGGGCTGCGCGGTGTGCCGGCCCTGCTGAAATCGCTTCCGTTTTCTCTGGAGCTCATCGACGCACATATCATCGCCCTAGCCCGCCAGGCGCCGAGTATGCGCGGCAAGTTGGGTTGGCTTGAAGGCAACCCCGGCGTGCTGCTGGTGGCCGAATTCGACGGCCGCACCGAATCGGAATTGGCGGGAAAACTGGATGGCTTCGAAACCTTGGTGCGCCGGGAACATCTGGGTTACGCCACCTTGCGGGTTACGGACCCGGCCGAGCAAAAAAAAGTGTGGGACTTGCGCAAGGCCGGGCTCGGACTATTGCTGTCGCGCCGTACCCCCGAACGCGCCGTGGCTTTTCTCGAAGACACGGCCGTGGGACCGGAGCGGTTGGCCGATTTCATGCGCGAGTTCCGCGATCTCATTGGCCGTCACGGCAAAGAGGCCGGATTTTACGGACATGCGGGCGTGGGCTGCCTGCACGTGCGGCCCATGATCGATCTGAAGAAAGCGTCGGATCGCCGCCTTATGGCGGCCATGATGGAAGAAGTCGCCGACCTGTTGCAACGCTACGGCGGCGCCTTGAGCGGCGAACACGGCGACGGATTGACGCGCTCATGGCTGAACGAACGCATGTTCGGCTCGCAATTGTACCAGGCCTTCACCGACATCAAGCGCGCCTTTGACCCCGAAGGGCGGATGAATCCCGGCAAGGTGATCGCCAACCAAGGTCCGTTGGAAAATCTGCGCCGACAACCGGAAATTCCGGCCTTTTCGCCCGCCACCCAATTCCGCTGGGAGCGCGAAGGCGGCTTTCCCTTCGCAGTGGAAATGTGCAACGGCAACAGCGCCTGCCGCAAACCGGTGGAGGGCTTGATGTGTCCGTCGTTTCAGGCTTACGGCGACGAACGCCATTCGACCCGCGCGCGCGCGCAAAGCCTGCAAGCCGTGTTGAGCGGGAACTTACCGGCCGGGCAATTCACCGGCCGCGAATTGTACGACGTGCTGGATCTTTGCCTGGAATGCAAGGGTTGCAAAACCGAATGCCCTTCGCAAGTCGATATGGCCAAAATGAAGTCAGAATTCTTGTACCACTATCAGGAAAAGAACGGCTACCCGTTACGCTCGCGCTTGTTCGCCCATCTCGACACCTTGAGCCGCGGGGGATCCCTGACCGCGCCTTTTTCCAATTGGGTGGCATCTTCGCTTCCCCTGCGCTGGGCGTTGGGCCGCATCGGCATCACACCGCAGCGAACCTTGCCCGCCTATGCGCGCCGGCGGTTTTCTTCCCGGCCGCCGCAAGCCGCCGGGTCCGGGGCGCTCGGAACCGTGGTGCTGTTCAATGACACCTATATGGAGCACCATGTCCCGCAATTGGGTTGGGATGCCGTGGTCGTGCTGGAGGGCTTGGGCTACCGCGTCATCGTGCCGCCGCGCGCCTGCTGCGGAAGGCCCGCCATTTCCAAGGGCTTTCTCACCTTGGCCAAACATAAGGCGCGAGCGGTCATAACGCACCTTCATCCCTGGGCGCGGCAGGGAATTCCCATTGTGGGAATCGAGCCCAGTTGCATTCTGACCCTTAAAGACGACTATCCCGATTTGGTTCCGGGCGCCGATACCGATGCCGTGGCTGCGCACTGTCAGACCCTCGAGGCTTTTCTGCGCGACGGCCTGCGCGCCGGTAAATTCCAGTTGCCGGCTTCGTCCACGCCACGCGCCTTGCGCGTGCACAGCCATTGCTATCAAAAGGCCCTGGGTGAAGCCGGCTGCGCCACCGAAGTGCTGAATGCCGTGCCCGGCTTTGCAGCTGCAGAAATCGATTCGGGCTGCTGCGGCATGGCCGGTTCTTTCGGCTATGAAAGCGAGCATTTTGAATTTTCGCGGCAAGTGGGGGAAACACGCCTGTTTCCCGCCTTGCGCGCCGGGTCGGCCGATACCGTGGCGGCGGGGTTTTCGTGCCGGGCGCAAATCGCAGGCGCAGGTTTCCACGCGCGCCATCTGGTTGAATTCCTGGCCGAAGTGATGCGCGGGGCGAAAGGTTAGGACTTTTGCGCAAGTCCTTTGAGCCCCGCGGGCGGTTCGACCGGTTCGACAGGCTCAGCGGCCGAGGAGGTTCGGCTTGTGTCCTTCGACCGGTGCAAGAGGCTCACCGGCCGCGGGGGTCGGGACTTGAGTGGCGATAGCCGCGGTTTCAGCGAAGGGTGAGCCTGTCGAAGCCTTCGCGGGAGAACCCAACGTCATAAGAAGGAGCTTTAAAGTCGTACGCCCCCGGAAAGAAAATCGGCGTAAGCCAAACGCACGCCTTCTTCGAGCGAAATCTTGGAGCGCCAACCCAGGGCATGCAGTTTGGACACGTCCAATAATTTTCGCGGGGTGCCGTCGGGCTTGGAGTGGTCGAACACCAAGTCGCCCGGGAACCCCACCGCTTTTTTGACCATCTCGGCCAAGGCGCGAATGGTGACCTCTTGCCCGCTGCCCACGTTCACGGTGGCGTCGTCGTTGTACTCGTTCATCAGATAAACGCAGGCGTCGGCCAAATCATCGACGTACAGAAACTCGCGTTTGGGCGAACCCGTGCCCCATACCGTGAAGCTCTGCTGCTGGTTGACCTTGGCTTCATGCACCTTGCGGATCAAGGCGGGCAGCACGTGGGCGTTCATGAGATCGTAATTGTCATTGGGACCATAAAGATTGGTGGGCATGCACGAGATGAAACGCGTGTGGTACTGCCGGTTATAGGCCTGGCACATGCGGATGCCCGCGATTTTCGCCAAGGCATAGGGCTCATTGGTGGGCTCCAGCGGCCCGGTCAAAAGACACTCCTCGGTCATGGGCTGCGGCGCCATTTTCGGATAAATGCACGAACTGCCCAGGAATAAAAGCTTCTTCACGTGGAAGGCATAGGCCGAGTGGATGATATTGGTTTGAATGCACAGATTGCTGTAGATGAAATCCGCCGGATAGGTGTTGTTGGCATAAATTCCGCCCACCTTGGCCGCAGCCAAGAACACGTATTGGGGCCTTTCTTTCTGGAAGAAATCGAAAACCGCCTGCTGATGGGTGAGATCCAATTCCTGCGAAGAATGCCCTAGGATTTGGGTGAAGCCGTTTTCTTTCAACTTGCGCACGATGGCCGATCCGACCATGCCGTAAAGTCCGGCCACATAGATTTTCGCGGATTTTTCCATGCCTCACCTTTATGTTGAATATTAAGCTCTACAAAAATATCTCATTTCTCCTCCGCCGGCGGCGAGGCTGAAGCGAAGGTCCACGAAACCCCCAGTTCGGCTTGCGCATAGTAGTCCTCTTCGCGCGGCACGCGCGCCGGATAAAGCACCGTTTGCCATTCCAGGCCCGCATGCAAGGCGATGCCGTGCGGCAACCGGCGGTTGCCTTCCAAAATCGCGCGCCACGCTTCGGTCTGATTCGCGGAAGTGTTGGCCGTACCGGCGTAAAGATCCACGTAGGGCGTTTGCAGATTCGAGCCGTCCTGGGTCAGGTATTCCAGCCGCAACACGGCATCGCCCTGCGCGCTCATCAGGCGGGCGGCATAGCGGTAGTCGAGACAGCCGCCGCCGCGCGCATAGCCCAGGGGGTAATCGATCACGTATTTGTCTACGAAGGGATTGGCGCCCGAGTCTTGGTTGTTGCTGGTGAGCACGGTGCGCGCATACAAAGTATTGTACGGCTGCTGAATGTGGTACACCAGCGGATCGGTTTGGATCAGGTGAAAAGTCTGAAGTACGACGAAGTCGCGGCGCGACCAGGCATGCTCAAGACCGACCATCAACCCGGACACGTTTTTCGCCTCGGGTTCGGTGGGCGCGTAATGCACTCCGCAGGAAAGAAACTCTCCCAACACCGCGAATCCATAGGGCAGCCGCAGCTTGGCGTCGGCTGACACGGCGGTGTTGTCGTAACCGTCTTTGAATTGGTTGTGATACACGGCGAACGGATCGAAGTCGCGGAAATCGGGGACCTTGCCGCCGATGATGCACAGTTCGGTGAGCCCGACCGACCAGGGGCCCCAGGGTAATTCCAGGCGATGGGCGATCAGGGTTTTGATGCGGTCGTCGTAGACGATGAGATGCGCGTTCGGTTCGTCGATTCCGGGGTAATTCACTTGTTGCCATTCTTCCGATCCCACGGGGTAATTCGTGTTGGAGGTGTCTCCGCCGGGGTAACCTTGCAGCCACGGGTTCAGGCTGGAGACGAGCAGATGGTAGCGAAGCTTGGCCATTTTCAAGGAGAACAGCGCCCCATCATGATAAGGTACTTCGCGGCTCAGGGCCAAACCGTATTCGGGCGACGGCGACCAATGCACCTGAAACTGTCCCACGGTGAAGGCGCCCCAACGGTTTTCGGCATGGAAGTATCCCAGCATGGGTTGGTTGAGATCGACCTCTTTGGCGGAGTAGGGAATGTTCTCCCCCAGCGGGTCCTGGTCCCAGGCGGAAATGTCGCGGCGCAAACCCCCTTCGAAAAAAAGATGCGCCCACGGGGAAAAATCGTAGTGGAACTGAAAATCCAGCAGCGGGGGCAATTGGTTCCACGCCTCGCCTTGCTCGGCCGGAACGATTTCGGCAATCCACCCGGTGGAGTCGCCGGGAAACGGCGTGGCGAAAGGGCGCGTGCGCCCCAAGGGATAGGCCCCGACGTTCACGGTCATGCGGAAATGCGGCGTGGCTTCGGCCCGGTCGCAGAGAGCCTGCGCCACCGAGGTATCTGTGCCGTTCTGCGTACTGTCGTCTCCGCATACCGCCCGCACCGTCATGGGCCAAGCGGTGGCCGGATCGCCGCCGGCAATCCAACGGGCTTCTTCGATCAAGGCCAAATCCGAATCTGGAAAAACCAAAGCGGCTTCATTGTCGATCGCATGCGCCACGGCAACGGCGGCGAAGAAAAAAATCAGCACGCGCGAGAGCGAATGCGCAATCCAACTCGAATGCCGCTCCGTCTGCGTCAGACAGAGCGACGAGCTTGACTGGTTCGACTGGTTCGACAGGCTCACCAGCCGAACCTCCTCGGCCGCTGAGCCTCTGGCACTGGTCGAAACGCGCAAGCCAAACCTCTGCGGCCGGTGAGCCTGCCGAATCGGTCGAACCGGCCGAATCGATGTCCCCATACGTAATGCCGTGAAGTTCGCACCGGCCGCCTCCGACATCAAAGTGTTTCGGTAATCACATGCGTGATTATCGCCAAGACGCCGTTCATTTCACAGCTTGGGATTGTTTTTGTGCCGCTCCGCGTCGCGCGCGGTTTTCTTGGCTAGGTTCTTCTCCAAAGCCTGGGTCAAATCCACTCCGGTTTGATTGGCCAGACAGAGGAGCACGAAGAGCACGTCGGCCATCTCGTCGCCGAGCTCGCGCCCCTCATCCGACTTTTTGAAGCTCTGATCGCCGTAGCTGCGGGCCAGTAAGCGCGCCAGCTCGCCCACTTCTTCGACCAGCACGGCCAGATTGGTCAACTCGGAAAAGTAACGCACGCCGTAGGTGCGAATCCAGGCGTCGACGCGCTGCTGCGCTTCTTCGAGCGTCATGGGTTAAAAGCTACTTTCCCCATCCTGCATGTTCCGCCGCGACATCCTCAGTTGGTGGCTGCGCCCGGCCTTTCTGCGGCCTTGGGGTCGGCGACGCGACGTGTTGTTCGCCGGACCCTGGGCGGGCGAATTCGGCTGGGAGTTGATGAGCTGGCAGGGCTTTGTGCGCAAGCTATCGCGCGCCTACCGCCGCACCGAAGTCTGCTGCCCCGAAGGCCATGAAGCGCTGTACGCCGACTTCGCGCATGCCGTTCACCCGCATCGTTTGCGCGGCGTGGCCGAATGCAATGCCCTGCACGCAATTCAAAACCCCGAAGAGTTGGCCCGCATCGCCGCGCTGGTTCCGCCGGATTGCGATCACCTGAGGCCTTTGGGTTATCAACCTTTCGCGCGGCAGGAAATCATCCGCTTCGGCCGCCGCGCCGCCCCACCGTCCATCGATGTGCTGTTTCACGCCCGGGGCCGTGCTTTCGGCGCGGATCGCAACTGGAGCGCGGCGAATTGGGAAACCTTGCTGCCACGCTTGCAGAGCAAAGGTTATCGCCTGGGCGCGTTGGGATTGCGAAATGCCACCTTGTCGCCCGGCGGGGCCTGGAGCGATTTTCGCGATCGGCCCCTTTCCGAAACCCTGGACCTCATCGCTTCGGCGCGCCTGGTCATCGGCCCGTCGTCGGGCCCCATGCACCTGGCCAGCCTGTGCGGCACGCCGCACGTGGTGTGGACCGATCGCGGGCGATATGCCCGCGGCCATACCAACCGCGACAAATACGAATGGTGGTGGAATCCGCTGCGCACCCGGGTTGCAGTGCTGGACGAACAAGGGTTTCAACCTTCACCCGTTGCGGTGGAAACGGCGGTGCTGTCGCTGCTGGAGAATCCGTTTTGATGCACCCGCTTCCATCGGGTTACGGCTTTTCGGGTTTGCCAGTCCAACGTCGCTTGGGGGATGGGGAGGGATTAGTTTTATTGTCATTCCTTGATTTGAAGCGGAAAGCGGTTACATGGAGATGCTGTTGGTGCAAGGGAGTGAACCGGCAAGGCTTACGCCTGGGCAAAAGCCGGTGAAACGCGTTAAATCTCGGCGACACGGATTGTTGCTGTGGGATTTCGTGATCGTGCGCCGCTGGCATCGGGTGCAATGGCCCCAAGGGTTGCATCGGATTTTGACCTTTTTCGTACGCGCCGGAGACGGCTGGGTATGGGCTTTGGTGGCTCTGGCGCTTTATTTCGCCTTGCCGTGGTTGCGTTTCAAAACCATCGCAGGACAGGCTTTGCTGGCCGTGGCCATCAGCCTGCCGGTTTACTGGGCCATGAAGTTGGGATTGCGCCGCACCCGGCCGTACCACTCGGTGAAATGGATTGCGCCGCGGGTGCCGCCGCTCGACAAATATTCTTTTCCCTCGGGCCATACCATGAACAATTTGGCCGTGGCCATGACCTTGGCCATGTACCTGCATTTTTTATGGCCTCTGGCCGTGGCCATTCCCGTGGCTTTGGGAATTCTGCGGGTTTTTTACGGCGTACACTTTCTGACCGACATCGCCGGTGGGGCCTTGCTGGGAGCGGCAAGCGCCCTGAGCGCTTCCTGGTTGTTTCCCCATCTCTTCCATGGTTGATTCCCATCGTCGCGCGACGAGAAGCCGGGACTTTCCAGCGCCTTTGTTTTAAAATGCCGAAGAAGCCGGGTTCTTCTGCGGCGGAAGGACGGGTTCCGGGTTTGCAAAATGGTTTAAAATGCGGCATCGAGACTTCCGCATGCCTGTGCCTGCTGGTGGCGTTGTGCCTGTTGCCGACACGCGTGGAAGGCAAAACGGTCGCGCCGGCGGGCGCGGTTACGCCGTCGGTGGCGGACTCTTCCCTTGGCCACGATTCCACGAAAACCCGTTCCGATTCGGTGAGCGCGGGCGTGCGTATTTACGACTACATCGCCTACCCCACTTTGCAGGCGCTGACCTGGCCGATTGAAACCCTGCTGGTGCCCGTGACCCAGATTTTGATTTATCCCAGCAAAGAACCCATCCGGTATTTTCTGAACGAAAACGTGATCGATCGCATGCATGATCTCATCAGTTTCGGAAGCCGCGATCAAATGATGATTTATCCCACCTTGGATTTGGCGCCGGGAACCACGTCGCGCACCGGGCTCACCTTTCGCGACCTCTCCCTTTTCGGAAGAAGTACCGATCAACTGGCCCTCTACACCTTATTGTACGTAAACGGGGACACCAGGATCCGCACCTACGTGACGGCCGACAGCCTGGCCGGCACCCCCATGCAGGGGAAAATAGCCTTCGGGCTCACCCACATGAAAAACGCCTCCTTCGATCAGCCGGGCACCAACACTTTTTTCTATTACTCCGACACTTCGGAACATTATCAATTTCAACTGCAATACCCGTTGGCCTTCGGCTTCAAGGCGCAGGGCATTTTCTTTCTCGACCATTATCGGTTCGGCCAAGCGCCGCCCAACTCCTATGGGTTCGACGGCGATTTTTTTCTCAATCCGGCAACCGGCAAGCTCGATTCGACTTATCGGGGCTTGAATCAAACCTTCTGGGACCGCGTCTATAGCATCGGCCTCGTGCGCGACACGCGTAATAACGAGAATATCACCTTGGCGGGCAGCAATCTGAGCGTGAATTGGAACTATCACGATGTCGGATTGGGCCACGCCTTCCACGACTGGACGGGCGAATACGCCAAGTATTTCAAATTGGGCAGCGAACGCTATGAGATTACCTCGGAAGAAGAGAAGAAAATGGGGCCGATGTCTCTGAAGCGAATGTTGCAGCAATTGGAATCCCGAAAATTGCGGACCGAAATTTTTTCACGCAAGGTAGTGGCCTTTCATCTGTATGCGGCGCAAAGCTTTGAAATACCCGGACAAAGCATGCCGTTCTACGGCTTGCAAACCTTGGGGAATGACACGCCGTTGCGCGGTTACCAGGGCAGCCGCTTTCGGAATTACGCCGTGGCGGCCGCCAGCGGCGAATACCGCTTTCCCGTGCTGCGGTTGATGGACGGAACGCTTTTCGACGAATACGGGGTCAGCGGCCGCTCCTGGTCCGACATCGATTACCTGAACTTCAAGAACTCCTGGGGATTCGGCATTCGTGTGCGGCGGCCCGACATATTCCTGTTTCGGGCCCAGGTCGGGATTCACGGCGTTTCGGGTATGGTGTTCAACATGTCGGTCGACGCCCCCTATTGAAATTCGTGCCGGATAAAAAGTGAGCGCCCCAAGCGCGTCGAGGGAAATTGCCCCGTGTAGGGAACAAAAAAAAACCCCGCCGATGGCGGGGTTTTTTGATATGAATTCAGAAATGTTTTAGTTGGTCAGAGCCTGCAGGTAACCGTCATACTTCTCCCGCAGCACTTCCTTGTTCTTGTTGCGGCGAATGCGACGTAAGGCCTGATCGCGCAATTGACGCACGCGCTCATGCGAGATGTTGAGTGTCTCCCCCACTTCGCGCAGCGTTTGCGGCGCCTCGTGGTTGATGCCGAACAATCCCTTGATCACCTGCGCTTCGCGTTCCGGAAGTTCGGAAAGCAGGTCTTTGGCCAAATGCTCCACGGCCTGGATTTCGGCTTCGGATTCGGGATTCACCGCCCGATCATCCGCCAACACCTCCTGGTAGGTGGTCTTGGTGTCGGTCTTGAGCGGCGCGTCGAAACTGATGCCGGCTTCGCCCAGTTGGATCAACTCGCGAATGTCGTCGGAAAGCTCCTTGCCCTTGGATTTTTCCTTGAGCGCCTTGCGCACGCGCAAATGCTGGTTCGCCGGCAGTCGGATCAAGGATCCCTGCTCGTTGATGGCGCGCGTGATGTAGGCCTTGATCCACCACACGGCGTAAGAGATGAACTTCAGGCCGCGCGAATGATCGAAGCTTTCGATGGCCCGAATCAAACCCATGGCGCCTTCGCTGACCAGATCCGGAAGCGGAATGGGGCAACCCCGGTATTGCAGGGCCACCTTGAGCACAAACCGCATGTTCGCCGAAACCAATTTTTCGCGCGCGGCCCGATTGCCTTCGCGGCACAGCTGAAACAGCATGTGCTCATCCTTCCGGTCGATCGGGCTGGTTTTACGGATGTCTTCAAGGTACCGTTTCAGGGTTTCATCGGTGGTATCGAAGGTCATTGAGGTTTCCTTCTTTGGTTAAGTGGACCTGCTTTAATCGAACAGCAAGGGATATACCATTGCAATACGAGTAAAGTCGGGAAAATATAGCCAATTCCGGCTTCAAATTCAAGTTAAAAGTCATCGAAAATGACTTCGCTTTAAAATACAGACATAAAAAATGACGCATTGTTAATAGAGTAGTGAAAACCATTAATAACCCCATAAATAGACCGATTTCTTCATGTTTTTGAGTGCCACAAAATATGTCGCCCCAGCAAACACCGAAATTTTCACGCCTCCCTCATCTCAAATTTCTGAAATCCAAGTTAAAGTCTGCACTTCCATTCTTTTAGACGGAACTAACTTCGATTCGGTTCAAATCGAACTGCATTTTTAATTCAGCCCTAAGGAGCAAGAAAAATTTGCCACGCATGATGCAGGGATTAATCTGGAGCGCCATTTCCGTGGCCGGAGCTTTGGGCTACGCCATGATTTCGTTTTACCGACGCGAACCCGTCAACGCGGTTTGGCTGTTGATCGCGGCGGCCTGCACCTATGCCGTCGCCTATCGCTTCTACTCCAAATGGCTGGCGGCCAAGGTGCTGGCCCTCAACGATCTGCGTGCCACGCCCTGCCGCGTGCACGAAGACGGCAAAGACTTCGTGCGCACCCATCCGTGGATCGTGTTCGGCCATCACTTCGCGGCCATCAGCGGGCCCGGCCCCCTGGTCGGCCCGGTGCTGGCGGCCCAGTTCGGGTATTTGCCCGGAGCCTTGTGGCTGCTGATCGGTGTGGTGTTGGGCGGCGCCGTGCAGGACTTTCTCATTCTCTTCTGCTCCCTGCGCCGCGATGGCAAATCGCTGGGTGAAATGGTACGGGAAGAAATCGGCACCACGGCGGGCCTCATCGCCTTGGCCGCGGTGCTGGGCATCATCGTCATTCTCATCGCCGTGCTGGCACTGGTGGTCGACAAGGCCCTGGCCGGAAGCCCCTGGGGCACCTTCACTTTGGCGGCCACCATTCCCATTGCCTTGTGCATGGGGATCTATTTACGGTATATCCGCCCGGGAAAAGTTTTGGAAGTCACCTGTTTCGGCGTGGCGGCCTTGCTGCTGGCCGTTTGGGGCGGCAAGTGGGCCTATGACGCTTCGGCCGTGGCGGCACTGTTCAACCTCAACGGCCGCACGTTGGCCTGGTGCCTGATCGGATATGGGTTGGCGGCCTCGGCCCTGCCGGTGTGGCTGCTGCTGGCTCCGCGCGATTACCTCTCGGCTTTTCTCAAGCTCGGCACCATCGCCTTACTGGCCCTGGGCATCGTCTGGGTGCTGCCGCCTCTGCGCATGCCCGCCTTGAGCCGCTTCATCGACGGTACCGGCCCGGTCTTCGCCGGCAACATTTTTCCCTTTTGCTTTATCACCATCGCCTGCGGCGCCATCAGCGGATTTCATTCTCTGATCGCCTCGGGCACGACCCCCAAATTGATCGCGCGCGAATCGCATGCGCGATCCGTGGGCTACGGCAGCATGTTGCTCGAATCGGCCGTGGCCGTCATGGCCTTGATCGCCGCCGCCTCTTTGGAACCCGGCGTGTACTTCGCGGTCAACAGTCCGGCCGCGGCGGTGGGAGCAACCTCCGTCGCCGCAGCGCATACCATCTCCGCCTGGGGCTTTCCGGTGACCGCCGCATCCATGGCCCAACTCGCACAGGCCGTGGGCGAACCCACTTTGTTCGGCCGCGCCGGCGGCGCGCCCACCCTGGCCTTGGGCATGGCGCATATCTTCTCCGGCGTGCTGGGCGGCCAGACCTGGATGGGGCTTTGGTATCACTTCGCCCTCATGTTCGAGGCCCTGTTTATTCTCACCACGGTCGACGCGGGCACGCGCGTGGGCCGTTTCATCCTGCAGGCGTTTCTCGGACACTTTCACCCGGCCTGGGGCAATACGCGTTCGCGTCCGGCTAATCTGGCCGCCAGCGCCTTGCTGGTGGCTGCTTGGGGATACTTTCTCTACCAGGGCGTGGTCGATCCGCAAGGCGGCATCAACAGCCTGTGGCCGTTGTTCGGCATCGCGAATCAATTGCTGGCCTTGATCGCCCTGTGCCTGGCCACCACGGTGCTCCTGAAAATGGGACGCCGGCGGCGGATGTGGATCACCGCCCTTCCCCTGCTTTGGCTAGGGGCGGTCACCTTCACCGCGGGCCTGGAGAAAATTTTCTCCGCCAATCCCAAAATCGGATTTCTCTCCGGCGCCAAGGCCCTCGCGGCGCGATTGGCGGAAGGCGCGCTTCCCGCCGCCCAAGCGGCGGCCTTGGGCCGCGCCGCCTTCAACCTCAAACTGGACGCGGTGGTGGCCGCCGTGTTTTTGCTTTTGGTCGCGGCCATCTTGGCGGCTTCACTACGGCGCTGGTGGGAGCTGCTGCGCGGCGGTCAACCCGATTTGCGCGAAAGCGCGCCGGTGTGGCTGACGCCCGAGCAATTGCGGGAGAGCCCCGCGGCGGGAATGCTGCGCCCGGCCGGCGCCGTGGCCGGAATGCTGTTGGCTTTGCTGCGGCAAGGCGGAATGCCCCCGCCTCCTCAACCCCTTCCGGATCAAGGCGTGCAACTTACGACGGCTGCGGAACTCGGCGCGGCCTGGGCACGCCAGGAAGAAGAGCGCCTGCAAAAGCCGCGCTGTTGCTGAAGAGAAACGCGCCGTCGAGCCGGGTCTTTAAACCCGCACGATGGCCAGCATTTCTTTGACGGCGCGTTCGAAGCCCACCAGCAGGGCCCGGCCGATGACGGAATGGCCGATGTTCAATTCCCACACGCCGGTGATCTCGGCCACGTAGCGCGCATTGCGGTAATTCAATCCGTGGCCCATATTGACTTCCAGCCCGCTTTTGAGCGCGAACTGGGTCATGCTTTGCAGCTTGCTTAATTCCTCTTCCCAGGTGTTGCCGCCGCCGAAGTCATACGAACCGGCGAAGGCCCCGGTATGAAACTCGACGAAGCGCGCGCCGGTGCGCAGCGCCGCCTTGATCTGATGCAGTTCGGGATCGATGAACAGCGAAGTGGTGACTTCGTGCTTGCGCAGCGAACCCACGATTTTGCCGATCTCTTCGACGCGGCCGGCCACGTCGAGGCCGCCTTCGGTGGTCAACTCTTCGCGGCGTTCCGGCACCAAGGTGGCCATGTCGGGCAATACATCCATGGCGAATTGCAGCATTTCGGGCGTGGGCGCCATTTCGAGGTTGAGATGCGTGGTCACGGTTTGCCGCAGCAGACGCACGTCGCGTTCCTGGATATGGCGCCGATCTTCGCGCAAATGCACGGTGATGCCGTCGGCTCCCGCCAATTCGCATAGCACCGCGGCGGCCACGGGATCGGGTTCGCGCACCTTGCGCGCTTCGCGCAGGGTGGCTACGTGATCAATATTCACACCGAGTTTGGGCATGCCTGTCCTCCGTGGGGAATCGATGCCGCAGCATCGCGGAAAAATCTAGAACCGAAATCACCGGACCACCCGGGCCGGCTTCAGGGCGGGAGTGCGCAGCGAATCCAGCACGGTCCATTCCAAGCCCAGGGCGTCGAAGCGGTCTTCGTATTTGAGCCGCACCCGCTCCAAAGCTTCGGCGAGACCCGGCGTATAGGACAAGGCCCAAATACCGTCGCCGGTTTTCTGGGCCAACCCGCAGCGGCGCGCCAACTCCTCGTCGAAGGCGTCGTCACCTTCGGGAGCGGCCACCCGCGCCGCATAGACCATGGCACCCGTGGGCAGCGACAGGGGCCCGGCCAAACTGCGCGGCGAAGCCGTCAGGTCGAGAAACACGAGATGCCGGTGCGCCGTATATTCCAACAGGCTCAGCATCAAGGGACGGTTTTCAATCGCGCGATCGCCTAGGCGCGTGGCGAATCCCCGGCTTCGCGGAGAGGCCCGCATTTTGGCATCGAGCACCCGATTCACTTCGGACCGGGAATAATGGATGTACAGCGCGCCCGGACCGGGTTTGACATAGGGGTAGGCCGAAGGCTCCATGGGCAATCGCGTCAGCAATTCCTTGTCCTCGGGCAGGGGCGTCCACACCCGCGGCGAAACGCCGGAAGATTCGGCGTTCACCACCAGGGTCAGCGGAAAAGGGCACGCCAACAAACGGCGGGCCGCATCGGCAGAAACCGTATCCAGCCCCATTACCACCACGGCCAGGCGCACCGCGCCGCGCAAGGCGGGAGTTGCCAAGGCCGCGCGCAAGGTGAGCACGGGCCCCGAAGCCGCCTGCAGATGGTATTCGACGCGGCGGCCCGGCGGATCCAGTTCGCGGCCGTCGCGCACCCGGATTCCCGCCTGCCCGCACAAGGTTTCCAGGTCATAGGCGTATTCATGAATGGGCTTACCGCGCGGCAGCAGGGCTTCGAGGTAACCGGAATGTTTCACCAGATGGGTCGGATCGAGTCCGTACAGGGCGAACCAGGGGCGCAGCAGCGCGTCGGCAAAGGGGGCGTAGGCGCTTTCGCGGTACAGCCACGGATCGCGCTTGCGCCAGTCGCCGCGGCCCGCGGTATCGGGCGTCCGGTTCAAGCTGGCATCTTCCCCGGCGGCCACGGATCGGTGGCGCGGAAAGAAACGGCCTGCCAACAGACCTGCACCGATCAGGGCCGAAGTGATGACGAGAAAAATTCCGAAGCGCCGGAACCAAAGCATGCGGAGCCTGGAAAGTAGCAACTCGCCGGCTTTTACCTTTTGACGCATGGGCATTCGGGCCGTACTTGGCGGACCCACGGCGGCGGGCAAAACCGCTTTGGCCGTGCGTTGGGCCGCCGCGCGCAAATGGGAAATCATCGCGGCCGATTCGCGCCAGATCTACCGCGGCTTTGCCGTGGGAACCGGCGCACCGACACCGGCGGAAATGGGCGGGGTCAAGCATCACCTCGTGGGCTCGGCCGATCCGCGCGCGGCTTTTTCGCCCAAGCGCTACCGCGAGGCGGTGGAGGAATTGTTGCGCGCGCAACCCGGGCAGAATTTTCTCGTGGTCGGCGGAAGCGGATTGTATCTGAAAGAGCTGCTTTACCCGGCCGCCGCGGATCGGGGCGAAACTCCCGAGGCCATCCGCCGCGAAGCCGCGGCCGCTGTGGAAAGCCGCGGACTGGCAGCCGTGCATGCGGAGTTGACGCGCCGCGATCCGGAAGGCATGCGTCGCGTGCACGTGCGCGATCGCTACCGGCTGCAGAAACGCCTGGAAAATTGGTTAATCACCGGGAGATCCTACGAAGAATTTCGTTCGGGGTCACGGCGCGATCCCCGCTTCGCCGACACGCCCTTGCTGTGGCTTTTGCCGCCGCGCGCCTGGCTGCATCAGCGCATCGCCGCCCGCATCCACAGCATGGCGGCGACGGGATGGCTGAAAGAAGTGCGTGCCTTGCTGCGGGTCTACGACCCCGAAGTCACGCCCGCCTTCAATGCCGTGGGCTATCGCGAAATGGCGGCGGTGGCGCAAGGCCGCGCCGACCTGGAGTCGACCTTGCAGGCCATCTTGGTAAAGACGCGTCAATACGCCCGCCGGCAAATCACTTTTTTCAAAAATCAATTTCCCGATGCCGTCGCCTTTGATCCCGAGGTTTTATCGGCGGACCTGGAAGCGGCCGAATGGGATTTTGATCGCATACAGGCGAATCCGGCCGGGACGCATTTGATTGACAAAGGGGTAAGCGGAGCCTAGATTCAGTGCCCTGTTTCCAGGCTTTCCGGCGGCGGAAAACCGGCAAAACCCCTTGGGTCTGTAGCTCAGTTGGTTAGAGCATCGCTCTGATAAGGCGGGGGTCGGAAGTTCAAGTCTTCCCAGGCCCACCATCTTCTTCACTTTTGTTTTTCACTTTTGTTTTTCGCTTTCTTTTGCGTTCGGGCCAGCTTTGCGGCGTATTGCCTCATCGTCTCACCCTATCCTGAATCCGCCTCTTGTTTGAGCTTATCGTGAGGCGTTCAGAGCAGCGATTGGATGAAAGTATGGGCTCCGACGCGAAACATGTAAATACCCACGGGAGTGCCCGGCGGTAACGCATAAGCGCCCACTCCCAAGGCCTGCAACGCATGTGATTGCCCCTGGATATTCCACATGGTGGCTCCGCTTCCCCAATCGACGGGAACGAACAGAGTGTGGTTGCGCAGAACCGGCTCGGCCAGGTGGAGCTGCCCGGATTGCCGGACCGAATTGACGATGTTTTGGCTGTCGACCACGGCCAGCGTCCGGTAATTTTTAATCCATTCACCAAGCACTTTCAAAGCCGCGGTATCGGGTATATAGGTGGCGAATGGGGGCATTTGCTCGCCCGTCCAGTTGTACAAATTGTAAGACCCGTCGGCGGGCGTCATGAAGGAATTGATATCAACCTGGTGCTGGTTCAAAAGATCGAACCACGCCTGGGAACCCCAGGGCTGGGAAAAAATCCAAGACCGCTGTTGCACGGCCGCGGAGTCGCCTTGAAACAGACTGTCTTTTAAAACGTTGGCTACGGCCGCGGAATCGGTCCAAGCCGAATTGCGGGACCATTGCCGGTAGAGAATTTCAGAACGGGACGGAAATCCCGGATAGATCAAAACTTCACTGGTGTCCGCACCGACCGGGAGAGCCATGTCGTAGGTTTGCCCGGAGTCGGTGTCGATCCCCCATTGGGCCAAGGCCATGCGGTAATAATTCCGCCCCTGCGGGAGCTGATACGGCCACGTCGTATCGGAAGCCGCGTCGGATAACCCGACGGGAAGAACGTGGTGCATTCCCAGTTCCATTTGCGGTTTCAGGTTGTAGTAGTCATAAATCAGGTAAACCTGGGCTTCAGCCCCGACGGCGTCGCCGCGATGGCCATGGCATCCCGAGCAATTGGCCCCCAGATAGGAGCGCGCCATGGTGTCGATGGTTTTAAAACGGTCGAGCGGACTCAAATCGCCGGCGATGGGCTGATAGACGCTTTTATAACACCGGGCCAAAACGAGCGAATCCGGCGGAGTTCCGGAAAACACACCGCGGTTAAAGAGATCGAGGACCTGGTTGAGATTGGCGGTCAAGCTCGAAGGACGCTTCAATTGCGCGGGATAAAACCCCAGCACCGAGCGCGCATAATACGGCGCGGTATCCGAAAAGCCGAGGTTGGTGTAACCGATACGATGGCAGATAAAGCATTCCTGCTGCGAGGGAAAGTGCCATTTCTTATAGGTCTGCCGGTTTTGCGACGTGGTGTATTGAAAAACCGTGTCGAATCCGTTTTGAATCGAGACGAGATTGGCGTCGGATTGATCGGCGTTCCACCGGTAGGAAATTCCGTACCAATTTTTGTGGTTGATGGTGGTGTCGTTCTTTTTGATGAAAAAGCGGGTCTCCCAATAAACGCGCGAAACGCCGGGCGTGGAGTCGCCTTGAATCTTGTCGAGTTTGAAGGTTTTCATGAATACCGTGCTGTCGGGATAGTCGAAAAAATCCGTGGTGTCGTTGTACGGGATATGTTTTCCCGGCGGCAGGATCACCCAACGACTTTTCGCGGCCTCGTCGGACCACAGCGGCACGTTGACTTCGTAATACTTGGCTGCGGTGTCGACGACCTTGGTCACGGTATTGTTATAGGCTCCGGTCTGCGACAATAGCTTGGGCACGGCGGCGGTGTCGGTGGGATCGAAATAATGGAACGGCAGACCCAAACACAAAGCCGGGAGCAACAAAATCACCGCCTCCAAGCGCAGCGTCGTTTTGGCGATCAAAGGCATGCATCCTTATGGTAACGCGATGACCCGGCTTTGCCGGGCATTTTCATCTTTGATGTTCAACAGATAGATTCCCGCCGGCACGCCGAATCCGGAAAAGTCCAGCGCGTAGTCCCCGGATTCCCGAAACGCATCCAGCAACCGGCGCTGCAAGCGCCCATCGAGTCCGAACAAGGCCGCCGTGACATGCGCCGGTTTGGCCAGGGAATAATGGAAAATTTCATGCGTGATTGAAAATGACGCCGAAGCCGGCCCGCTCGGTTGTAACACCGGAACGGTTCCCCCCGCGATTCTCAAGATGGTATCGGAGTCGCCGACAATCAATCCCGTGCGCGCATCGAGCAACGACATCGCGCGCAGAGTATGCGTGGTAAGACCCGGTTGCAAAACCCAATGCAAACCGCCGTCGAGGGTTTTCAGGATGACACCCGAATCTCCCGCGGCCCAGCCGGCACTCGTGCCCTGGAAGCAGATCGCATGCAAATCGGCGGCCGTGCCGGTAACCTGCGGAACCCAGTCGGTTCCGCCATCGGTGGTGTACAGGATGAGACCCGAATCCCCCGCAACCCAACCCGTATCCCAATTTCCAAAGCTGACGGAATTCAAGGTAGGCGTAACTCCGACCGCCAACGAATTCCAATTGGTTCCGCCGTCGGTGGTTTTGAGAATGAGTCCGGCCGGCGCCTGGAAATGCCCCAAATCAATGGCGATATAGCGAGTTCCCACCGCGTAACCCGTGTCGGCGTCGGTGAACTGGAGGCCATACACAACGTAACCGCTGTCGCAGCAGTTGACCTGGCTGGGCGCACCCCAATCGGCGCCCCCGTCGGTGCTTTTCAGCATGGCGTTGTTTCCCGCGATGAAACCCGTATCGGCGTTCCCAAAAAATACCGCGTAGTTAAAATCCGAGCCGGCGGGTGACACCGCCGTCCACGTGGCGCCGCCATTCGTGGTTTTATACACCGGATCCCAGCCTACCGCCCAGCCCGTATCCGCATTGATGAAATACAATCCGTTGACCGAATGCTGCGCGTCGATGGTTTGGAAAGACCAGGTCAGGCCGCCGTTTTCCGACTTGAGCATATCGGTACCGGCGGAAGGGCCGTTCACGCCGGTGCCGCCTCCGATATAGCCGGTATTGCTGTCCACCAAAAAAACCGAAAGATGATATTGGGCGCAGACCGGGATCGCCAGTAGAATTCCCACCCGCAGGGCTGTTCCCCACCGGGCGCCGATGGACTTGGTGGACGGCATGATCAACCCCCAAAAACAGGCGCCGGGGCGACGCCCATAAGGTATTCGCCGCTGCCCGCAACAAATTTAACGCCACCATCCCCGTTCCGCTCAGCGCCGCAGGTAGGGACCGCTTTCACGGCGCATTCCCGGGTTGTTAACTTCCGGAAAATTACGCCGGCGCGCCGTATTTATTGAACCTTGGGGTGAATTGACGCGCAGCAAACCGAGCCGTCTTTGATTGCGGGGGAGCATGCCCGAATATCCCGATCTTACGATTTACGTCGAAGCGCTGGCTGAAAGGGTGGTCGGAGAGGTTCTGCAATCCGTGCGCTTGCAGAATCCATTTTTGCTGCGTACCGTATCGCCGGCCTTGGACGACTTGCGCGGTCTCAAGGTCGAGAAAGTCTCTCGCCGCGGCAAACGCCTTGTCTTGGCTTTTAAACACGATCTGTTTTTGCTGCTGCATTTGATGATCGCCGGACGGCTGCATTGGAAAAGTCCGAACGCCGCCATCCCCAAATCCAACGGCCTGCTGGCGCTGGACTTTCCCTCGGGAACCTTGCTCCTCACCGAAAGCGGCAGCAAGCGACGCGCCTCGTTGCACGTGGTGCAGGGCCGAACCCAAATCGAGTCGCAATTTCCGGTCGGCCTCGAAGTGATGCAAGCCTCGCCCGCTCAATTCGCGTCGGTACTGCGCCGCGAAAACCACACGCTCAAACGGGCGCTCACCGATCCTCATTTGTTCAGTGGCCTCGGCAACGCTTACTCCGATGAGATTCTGCATCGGGCCCGGCTTTCGCCCGTGCTCTTGACCGGCAAAATAACCGACGAGCAAATCGGTCGTTTATTTCCGGCCACGCGCGCCGTGCTGAAAGAGTGGACGGACCGATTGCGCCGGGAAACGGCCGGCCGATTTCCGGAAAAGGTCACGGCCTTCCATGCCGAAATGGCCGTGCATGGCCGCTTCGGAATGACTTGCCCGGTTTGCGGTACGCCGATACAGCGCATTCGCCGGGCCGAAAACGAGATCAATTATTGCCCCGCCTGCCAAACCGGCGGCCGCCTGTTGGCCGACCGCGCCCTATCCGCTTTGCTTAAAAAGGATTGGCCGCGAAGTTTAGAAGAAATGGACGCGCTGAAAGCGCGGGTACAGGCCCAAACCTGAAGGGCATGGGCCATGGCTGGCGTGGAAAGGTCGCCGAACGCATCACCCATCTGCTGTCGGGCGGATGGTAATCCGCCTAATCCGTCTCAACGCGGAGCGTTCATGCGATTGAAAATCTGATCCAATTGCTCGCGGGTGGCGCGGCCGGTCTCGGCCGCAAATCCGTAGGCCGCTTCGAGGCTTCCGGCTTGTAACTGCGCCCAGACCGCGTTTGCAAATTCGTCGCGCGACACACCGTGGGTGTGCAATCCCGCGCCGCCCAAATCGGTGTCGACCGCGGGTGGAAGAATTTCGATCACCTCCACCGAGGTGCCCGCCAACTGGCGGCGTAAAGAAAGCGTGAACGAATGCAAAGCGGCTTTGGTGGAGCAATACACGGGCACGTTGACCAACGGCACAAAAGCCAATCCCGACGTAACGTTGACGACGGCCGCCGCGCTCCGCTTCAGAAGATGGGGCAAGAGCAAAACCGACAGATGCAGGGGAGCGTCGAGGTTGATGGCCAACTCTTCGCGCATCTTCGGCCATGGAGGCTGGGCCGCCAATTGCAGCCGCTGCTGAACGCCGGCATTGTTGACGAGCACATTGAGATCCGGAAATTTCTCCACCGCCCAGGCGGCCAGAGCTTCGCGCCCGGCCTCCGAAGCCAGATCGCAGACGCGGGTGTGCAGGGCCGGGTGCTGGGCTTTGGCTTCGTCCAGCTTGTTTTCGCGGCGCCCGCAAATGATGACGGTATTGTTCGCGGCCAAGAAGCGCTCGGCCAGCGTCAGGCCGATACCCGAAGCACCTCCGGTGATAAGTACGGTGTTGGATTCGAGTTTCATGGCGGATTCTCTCCAATTGATGATAAGCATGAGATCTACAAGGATTCGCGCAGGCGGGCTTTCGTTCCAGGATGCACTCCGTTCGGCTCAGTGCAAACGGTGGACGGGATCATTCCTCCGCGGGCGCGTCTCCGATCAGCATTGCCTTCACATGATGCAAGAGGGCTTGGCGTTTGAAGGGTTTGAGTATGAATCCCATTTTGGGATCGTCCAGTTCCCGGCGAAGAAGATTGTCGTCGGTGAAAGCCGACATATAAAGCACTTTGATTTTCGGCCGCATGCGGCGGACGACATGGGCCAGATCATACCCGTCTTGGCCGCTTTGCATGCGGATATCGGTCAATAACAAGTCAATGCTATCTGGGTTTATCTCGGCCAACTCCAACGCCTCTTCGGCGCAATGGGCGCGCAGAACGTGGTAACCGGCAGCCTGCAGGATGATCTCGATCAACCGTAGGATGTCTTCTTCGTCGTCAACGACCAGAATCGTCATACGCGCCCATCCCGGGTCGGTCCGCCCTTAAGCTCCGGCTCCTTCCTTCTCGGCCGGAACGTCCGCCACGGACGCACCCGCGGCATTCCTGCCCGCGGTGGCCGGCAGGAGCACGCCGGACGGCGCCGCGCACGGGAGAAAAATGTTGAAAGTCGATCCGGCTCCGGGAGAAGAGGAGACCGTCACCGCTCCGCCGCTTTGTTGCAGAAAACCGTACACCATGGAAAGGCCCAGCCCGGTTCCCTTTCCCACCTCTTTGGTGGTGAAGAAGGGTTCGAAGATCCGGCTTTGGGTGTGTTCATCCATGCCCGCGCCGTTGTCGCTGACACTCAGCGCCGCGAATTCTTTGGGGGCGGAACCGGGGGCGGTGAACGCCCCGTTCGCAGCGGTTCCCGGGCCTGCCAGGGCCGTGGCAACGCGGATGCTTCCACCCATCGGCATGGCGTCTTTGGCGTTGATCACCAGGTTCATGATCACCTGCTCCAGTTGCCCCTGATCCACTTTCACCAGGCCCACGTGCGGATCGAGATCGGCGACGAGCTCGATGTTCTCGCCGATGAGGTGGCCCAGCATATCGGCCATTCCGCGCACCACCGCATTGAGATCGATCTCCCTGGGCTGCAGGATTTGCCGGCGGCTGTAGGCGAGAAGTTGTTGAGTCAATTGCGCGGCCCGCGCTCCGGCCCGGTTCACCTCGATCAGGTTGGGTCGCACGGGATGGTTCTCTTCCAATACCGCGAGGGAGATCTCGGCGTAGCCGTTGATGGCGGTGAGCAGATTGTTGAAGTCGTGGGCGATGCCGCCGGCGAGGCGGCCGATGGATTCGAGCCGCTGAGCCTGTCGCAGCTTTTCCTCGCTTTGGCGCAGATCCTCTTCGGATTTGCGCCGGAGAGAAATGTCGCTGACGCGGATCAGACAAGCCTTTTCGCCACCCCACTGGGTGTCGGTGAGAAAAACTTCCACCGGAATTTTTCCTCGACCCACCGACACCCAGTCCATTTCAAAAGCCTGACCCGTCTCCCGAAGATAGGGAAAGGGTTGGCCGATCAGGTGCTCGACCGGGCGGTCCATCAACCGGGCGAAGGCCGGATTGGCGAAACGGATCACGCCGCCGGCATCGGCCACCGCCAGGCCCTCCACGTTTTTGGCAACGATGCTGCGGAAGCTCTCGCGACTGGTGTGCAATTCCCACTTTTGCCGTTCCAATCTCCGGTTGGCCACCTTCAAGTCCAGATTGAAGGCGCGCAATTCCGCGGCCTGCCGCCGCACCTTTTGGTTGCTGCGGAACAACTCCACGAACACCGCCACCTTGGTTTGTAGAATGTCCGGAACGATGGGTGCCGCCAAGTAGTCCACCGCTCCCAGCGAATACCCCCGCGCCAGGCTGGCCAGCGAATGCCCACGCCCCCGGGTCAAGTCGGCGGCCGCGCTGGCCGTGATGAAGATGATGGGCGTATGCTCGGAGCTTGGCCGCTGGCGGATGAGAGCGGCGGTTTCAAACCCGTCCATTCCCGGCATGTTCACATCCATCAGAATCAGGGCGAAGGTTTCGTGCAGCAAATGCCGCAACGCCTCAATTCCCGAATTTGCCTTGACCAAAACCAGATCCGGGTCGGCCAGCACCGACTCCAAGGCGGTCAGCTTATGGGGATGATCGTCGACCAGCAGGATTTTTGGAGTTCGCATGTTCGCCGGATGTTCCACCCATGAACCGGACGAACGGGACGGAGGGGCCGGGAGCTCCGGCCCGGCCGGCGTCGGAGCCTCGGCCGCGGAGAGTTGGATGGGGAGATCTGCGGCGGGATGGAGGGAACTTTGCATGCTCTTGCGACCTCGATCTTGAGTTTCCAAAGCGGACCGTCCGCCTCAGCGATGCACCCACACGCGCAGCATCGAGAGCAGTTGCTCAGTGTTCACCGGTTTGGAGATGTAATCCGAGGCGCCGGCCTCGATGCACTTTTCGCGATCCCCTTTCATGGCTTTGGCGGTGAGGGCGATGATGGGCACGGCCCGGTATTTCGCCATGTGGCGGATCGTGCGCATGGTGTCGTAGCCGTCCATTTCAGGCATCATGATGTCCATGAGCATGACGTCGACGGCCTGCATGCCCCCCAGCATTTCAATAGCGTCTTTGCCGTTTTCGGTCGACACCACCTCCATGCCCTGGCGTTCCAGCAGGCTGGTCATGGAAAAGATGTTGCGCACATCGTCGTCGACCACCAGCACCTTTTTTCCCGCCAACGGCGCGTTCGACCGCCGCAATTCTTCCAGCATCTTGCGCTTATGTTCGGGCAATTCGCTTTGAGCCCGGTGCAGAAACAGCGCGGTTTCATCCAGCAGGCGTTCGGGCGAACGGGCGTCTTTGATGATCACCGACTGCGCCACCTCGCGCAATTGCCGCTCCTGTTCCCGGGTCAAATCCCGGCCGGTGTAAACCACGATGGGTACGGAGTGCAGCGACACATCGTTTTTGATCGCGTCGAGCAGCGCAAACCCGTCCATGTCCGGCAAACCGATGTCGAGAACCACGCAATGAAAGGGCTGCGCGCGCAACCGTTCCAACGCATCCTGTCCGGTGCCCACGGCGACGGCATTGACGTCGGGACCGCTGACGAGTTCAAGAATGCTGCGGCGCTGAACATCGTTGTCTTCGACCACCAGCAGGTTGCGCGAAGTGCGGCTCAAAAATTCCTGAATACGGTCGAAGGCCGTCTCCAGGCCTTGTTTCGACAGCGGCTTGGTCACGAACGACAGCGCGCCCAAACGCAGGCCGCGATCGCGCTCTTTGTCTTCGTCTTCCATGGAAATGATGTGCACGGGAATATGGCGCGTGGCCGCATCATCTTTCAGGCGTTCCAGCACCGTCCACCCTTCGACGTCGGGCAGATGGATGTCGAGGGTGATGGCCGTGGGCCGGTATTCGCGCGCCAGGGCCAGCACGGCGTTGCCGCGCGGTACGACCACACCCTTGAACTCGCGCTCGTGCGCCATGTCGAGCAGGAGTTCGGCGAAATGGGGATCGTCTTCCACGATCATCATGACCGGCTGGCCGCCCCGGATGGAATCACGGTCGTCCAAAACTCCGGGGTCGCTTTCGGGACGGGCTTCGAAAAGCGACTCGACCGGAGACGGGATGGGCGGCAAGGCCAGGGCCGACTCGTCCAAAAACGGCATGCCGGATCGGCGGGTTCCCAGGTCGGCCTCCGCCACGGCGTTTTCGGGTTTTTTCGCGTCCGCGCTTGGCTCCAACGGAAGGTAAAGCGTGAAGGTGCTTCCCTTTTCGGGCGCGCTGCGCAGGCCGATTTCGCCGCCCAGCAGGCGGGCGATCTCGCGGCTGATGGAAAGGCCAAGGCCCGTGCCGCCATACTTGCGGCTGGTGGTGCCGTCGGCCTGCTGAAAAGCCTCGAAGATCAGGCGTTGCTTTTCCGGCGGGATGCCGATGCCGGTGTCACTCACCGAAAAAGCCACCACGTGCGCGGCCAGATTCAGACTCGAACCCGAACTCCACCCGGTGTGGGCCATTTGAATGCGCAACTCCACACTGCCACGATCGGTAAACTTGAAGGCGTTGGACAGCAGATTTTTCAAGACCTGCTGCAGTCGTTTGACGTCGGTGTGCACGTAACGCGGAAGTTCCTCTTCGAGGACGACGCGGAATTCGAGACTCTTGCTTTCGGCCATGTGGCGGAAGGTGCGCTCGACGTAATTCTTGAGCTCGGCGAAGGGCTCATCGCTGGGCTCCAGGGTGACCGTGCCCGATTCGATCTTGGAAAGATCGAGAATATCGTTGATGAGATTCAACAGGTCGCTGCCCGCGGAGTGGATGGTTTGGGCGAACTGCACCTGCTTGGGGTGCAGATTGCCGTCGACGTTTTCACCCAACTGCTGCGCCAAAATAAGCAAGCTGTTGAGGGGCGTTCGCAGCTCATGCGACATGTTGGCGAGAAACTCCGATTTGTACTTCGAGGTCAACGCGAGCTGGGTGGCTTTCTCTTCCAGAGCCCTCTTGGCCTGCTCGACCTCGCGGTTCTTGCGTTCGACTTCGGCGTTCTGCTCGGCCAGCAGCTTGGCTTTTTCTTCCAGCTTTTCGTTGGTTTGTTCCAATTCTTCCTGACGGATTTGCAGTTCCTGGGCCAGCGACTGCGATTGCTTGAGCAAGCCTTCGGTGCGCATGTTGGCTTTGATGGTGTTGAGCACGATGCCGATGGATTCGGTGAGTTGTTCGAGAAAAGTGAGATGCGTGGCGCTGAAGCGCTCGAACGAGGCCAGTTCCATTACGCCTTTGACCTGGCCTTCGAAAATGACCGGAAGCACAATAATCGAAAACGGGGGCGCCTCGCCGAGGCCGGAGTTGACGGCGATATAATCCGAAGGAACATGGGTGAGAAGAATCCGCTCCTTGCCGACGGCGCATTGACCCACCAGGCCCTCCCCCATTTTGAATTCGGCCGTGACCGAGTTCCGGGAGTTGTAGGCGTAGCTGGCCATCAATTTGAGAATGGGCTCTTCTTCGTTGTTCTCCACCAGATAAAACACGCCGTGCTGCGCCCCGACCACCGGCGCCAGTTCGGCCAGAATGCGTTTCGTGACGGTGAGCAAATCCTTTTGCCCTTGCAGCATTTGCGTGAACTTGGCCAGATTGGTTTTCAGCCAATCCTGCTCGCTGTTCTTCTGCGTGGTTTCGCGCAGGTTCCGGATCATCTGGTTGATGTTGTCCTTGAGCGCTTCGACTTCGCCCTGGGCGCCGACCTGGATGGATCGGGTCAAATCGCCCTTGGTCACGGCGGTGGCCACCTCGGCGATGGCGCGCACCTGGGTGGTCAGGTTGGCGGCCAACTGGTTCACGTTGTCGGTTAGCGCCTTCCAGGTGCCGGAAGCGCCCGGCACGCTGGCCTGGCCGCCCAGCTTGCCTTCGACGCCGACTTCGCGCGCCACCGTGGTGACCTGATCCGCGAAAATATCGAGCGTGTCGATCATGCCGTTGATCGTGTCGGCCAGGGCCGCGATTTCGCCCTTGGCCTCGAAAGCCAGTTTCTGCTTCAAATGCCCCTTGGCCACCGAGGTCACGACCTTGGCGATGCCGCGCACCTGATTGGTCAAATTGCCCGCCATGAAGTTCACGCTGTCGGTGAGTTCCTTCCAGATTCCACCCACCCCGCCCACCTGGGCCTGGCCGCCGAGATTGCCCTCGGACCCGACTTCGCGCGCCACGCGCGTCACCTCCGACGCAAACGAATTCAGTTGGTCGACCATGGTGTTGATGGTGTTTTTCAATTCCAGGATTTCGCCTTTGACATCGACGGTGATCTTCTTCGACAAATCGCCGTTGGCCACGGCCGTGGTGACCTGGGCGATGTTGCGCACCTGTCCGGTGAGGTTGCTGGCCATGAAATTCACGTTGTCGGTCAAATCCTTCCAGGTGCCGGCCACTCCCTGCACATAGGCTTGGCCGCCCAGCTTGCCTTCGGTGCCCACCTCGCGCGCCACGCGCGTCACTTCGGAGGCAAAAGCGCGCAACTGATCGACCATGGTATTGATGGTGTCTTTGAGCTGCAAAAATTCGCCGCGCACGTCGACGGTGATCTTCTTCGACAAATCGCCGTTGGCCACCGAGATGGTGACTTCGGCGATGTTGCGCACCTGCGCCGTCAAATTGCTGGCCATGGAATTCACGTTGTCGGTCAAGTCCTTCCAGGTGCCCGACACGCCTTTCACCTGCGCCTGGCCGCCCAGCTTGCCGTCCGTCCCCACTTCCCGCGCCACGCGCGTTACCTCCGATGCGAACGAATTCAACTGATCCACCATGATGTTGATGGTGTCTTTGAGCCCGAGGATTTCCCCTTTCACGTCCACCGTGATCTTCTTCGACAGATCGCCGTTGGCGATGGCGGTGGATACTTCGGCGATATTGCGCACCTGCGCCGTCAGGTTGCTGGCCATGAGGTTCACGTTGTTGGTGAGAACCTTCCAAATGCCCGCCACGCCTTCCACCTCGGCCTGGCCGCCCAGCTTGCCGTCCGTCCCCACTTCCCGCGCCACGCGCGTCACCTCCGACGCAAACGAATTCAACTGATCCACCATGATGTTGATGGTGTCTTTCAACTCGAGAATTTCACCTTTGGCTTCGGCCGTGATCTTTTTGGACAAATTACCGTTGGCCACGGCCGTAGTCACTTCGGCGATGTTGCGCACCTGCGCCGTCAGGTTACCCGCCATGGAATTCACGTTGTCGGTCAAATCTTTCCAGGTGCCGGCCACCCCCTTCACTTGCGCTTGGCCGCCCAGCTTGCCATCCGTGCCCACTTCCCGCGCCACACGCGTCACTTCCGACGCAAACGAATTCAACTGATCAACGGTGGCATTGATGGTGGTTTTCAATTCCAGAATTTCGCCCTTGGCCTCCACCGTGATCTTCTTGGACAAATCGCCCTTGGCAATGGCCGTGGCCACCTCGGCGATGTTGCGCACCTGCCCGGTGAGATTGCTGGCCATGAGGTTCACATTGTCGGTGAGATCCTTCCACGTGCCCGATACGCCGCTCACTTCGGCCTGGCCACCCAGCTTGCCTTCGGACCCCACTTCCCGCGCGACACGCGTCACCTCGGACGCAAACGAACTTAAGCGGTGCACCATGGTGTTGACGGTTTTGGCGGTGCGCAGGAATTCGCCGCGCAGGGGCTGGCCTTCGGATTCGAGGTTGACCGTCTGCGAAAGGTCGCCGTTCGAAACCGCGCCGATGACGCGCGACATTTCCCGGGTGGGCCAGACGAGATCGTCTATCAGATTGTTGAGTGAGTCGACGCTGGACGACCAGGCCCCCTCCACCGGCCCCAAAGCGATACGCTGGTGGATTTTTCCCTCTTTGCCCACGGCCCGCAGAACCTTTTCCAGTTCCCCCGCCAGGCGGCGGTTCATGTCGAGCACTTCGTTGAAGGCGTCGGCGATTTTGCCGTCGATGCCCGTCCACCCTTCCCGCAAGCGCGCGTTGAAATCACCTTGGCGGAACGACTCCAACGCCGCCAGCAGTTTGCTTTTGTCGAGGCCGGCCTGTCCATTTTGGGTGAAAGGTTCCATGGGAAGGGGCAGGGTTTTATGCGGCATGAAATGATCTCCTGGAGTGGAACGGATGGGTATCAGTCTGAGGCGCCGGCTTTTTCCTGCGGCGCCGTAGGCAAGATTTCGCGCAGCTTTTGCAACAACAGGGAAGGGGCAAAGGGTTTTTGCAGAAACTCCACCTTCGCGGCCACGATGTCTTTGACCACCTCTTCGTCGTTGGTATAACCGGACATGAAAATGATTTTGAGATCGGGGTACAACCGGAGCAGGTGTTGCGCCAATTGGCTTCCATTCATTTTCGGCATGACCAAATCGGTAAGCACCAAATCCGGCATTTTGCCGGCGCCCACGGCGGCCAGAGCCGATTCCCCGTTGGCGGCTTCCAGCACCCGGTAACCCGCATATTGCAGAACCTCGCGCAGCATGGTGCGGAGAATGCTTTCGTCTTCCACCACCAGAATCGTTTCCCGGCTGGGGGTTTTCTCCGAAGTCATGGGCTGGGCCTTCTTATCGAGGTGAGGGTTCCGCCAGGGCGCGGGCCATCTGTGCAAACCCGCGCCCCCACGCCTGGATGTCATCAACGGGCGTACTGGAAACTTCGGCCAAATTCTGTGGGCCCTCTTGGCGACGAAACCACCTCAAAATGAAAGGGCGGCCTGGGATCTCCCCATCCGAATATCCGCGCGGACGGGTGCCGGCGGCAGCTTGTTCGGCGAATGTCATGAATCCCCCTTCCGATTCGTTTCGCGTTAAATTCAAGGACGTCCGGTCAGCACGCCCGCGATTTCCGCCGCCTTCTTGTTGACGTAGATGACCGTGTCACCACGTGTGATTACAATCACTGCTTCTTTCAATTTGCGAGGCGCCAAATCCCAATTCTCCCGGATCAAGCCGGAACCGGCTGCGCCCTTCTCCCCGGACTCCCGTATAGCCAGGACGAATCCGTTCACCGTTCCCTGCAAACTGTAAACGGGTGACAAAGCGGATTCGACAAAGACGCGTACTCCGTCATTACGCAGCCACCATTCCCGTTGGCGGGAACACCCCTCCTCCTTGGCTTGGTTCAACCAGGCAGAAGGTTTGCCGAGTCTTAAATCTTCTTCGGTAAAAAAATGGCTGAGGGGCCGCCCGATGATTTCATCGGATCGATAACCCGTCATCCGCTGCGCGGTCGCATTCCAGTTGGAAACGCGCGCTTCGGCGTCCAACGAGAATACTGCGGAGTCCGGCACGGAATCGATCAGAAATTGATATTGCTGTTCGACCTGCCAAAGGCATTCGGTGGAACGCTCCAGCGCCTCCTGCGTCCTCCGGGCCAGAGTCAAGTCGCGGGTCACCTGGGCAAAACCGGTCACGCTTCCCGCGCCGTCCGCCATCAAGGGAAGAATGTGGACCTTGGCCCAAAACCGGGTTCCGTCTTTGCGTACCCACCATTCCTCGTCTTCGGCGCGGCCTTCGCTCAAGACTTGCGCCAGGAGCCGCCGGGCTTTGCCGGTTTCGCGGCTTTCTCTGGTGTGGAACTTGTCGAAAGGCTGATTCAGAATTTCATCGGAACTGTAGCCGTACATGCTTTCGGCTTCTGCGTTCCAACCGACCACATGGCCATCAAGGTCGAGCATGCAAACCGAACCGTCCATTAAGGCTGCCGCCATGCGTTGGAAAAACTCGGCGGTTTGGGCCGACGCATTTCCAAGTTCTTGGGTGGCTACGTTCAGCATGGCCTTAATAGTTTTACAAAGATTTTACCTCAAGATTATGATCTAATTTTCCGTAAAGCGTCAAGTCAACAATATTTTGCGGTTATTTCACTGAAATATGAAGCGAAATTGTCATTAAGGCATTGCCAACGCGTGCCAACCAACCTAAACCGTCGGCATCCGTCTGCACAAAAATCCGTCTTTGAATGGCGAAAATCGATTCCCGGCAGTTCTACGCTTGACCATTTTCGATGGCCCAAAACATAGGTCCGGAGTGCACGCCATTTTTCCAAGTTGAAAATGACGCTCTAACTCACGATTGTCCTAGGGGTGGTCGAGGCATTAACCTTCGCCCGCTAAATCTGGGTCGATATTGCTGGGAAAGATTTCCAATGAATTTTATGCCTTGCCACAAAAGGCAAAGCGGAGAAATTGGTGTCGGGCGGGTTTTTAAAATTGCATAAAAAAGGCATCGGATTACCGATGCCTTTTCACTCCGCTTTGGCTGGAAACCTTTTTTAGAGCATTACCCGCTGGGTATAAGTCTTCTTGGCGGATTTAACTTGAACAATGTAGAGGGACGGACCTTTGAGATTGGAGAAGTAATAGTCTTTATCTCCGCTTCCCATACCGCGCGCAACGTTCTCGCCCGAAAGCGTGTATACGTTTACTTCGTTTCTTCCCGCTCCGTCAACATGAACATAGAGGACACCATTCTTGTTCTGCGCTTGTAGAATTCCTCCTACGCTGGCGTCCGAGGAACGGACGGATACGGGTTGGTCGACGTACAATCCCGCGGCCCATTTGAGTGACTGCCAAAGCCAGCCTTTGGTCATCAGAGTATGCGAAGTATCGGAAAATACCGTGTCGCCCTGCTGCTTGGCCCCTTGGCCAACGGTTTCGGGAGCGTGATTCGAACTCGTACCATCCCAGGCGCCGGTTTCATGGCCCCGGGCGAAATAGATGAAACGCCCTTGGGGTCCGCCAGTTGAATCGGGAGGCAAATGATAGGCCCACATCACCGGATGCCCAACGCCCATTGCAGACCCGGATGGAACCTGATAAGTGGTTTCATCGATCGTCATCAGCACATCGGCAATGGGGCGGGGATCCGGGCTGACGGAATACCATTCATCGGGATAGGTGAAATGGGTGTTATGAGGAAAAATGGACCGGATGGAATCATACTCGGGTTTCATCGACCGCACCACTCCACTGGTTTTCAAAGTGTCCCATTGAACCTGGGCATTTGGATCGGAGCCCCAGTTGGAATGCTGCGTGAAAATTGCTCCGCTGAGAACTGAATCCCGCAACCAAGGCCAAGTATTGTTGTGATCCAATAATCCATGAATTCCTACGCAACCGCCCCCGGCTTTCAAATAGCGCTGAAAAGCGTGTTGAGCTCCGGTATCGCCAACCGCACCAGCTCCGCCCACGCGGGTGCCGCCGTTGAAAACGACCACATCATAAGTCTTGAGGCTGTCATCCGTAAAAACCTTATCGATATCCGCCTGGGTGGCGGGAATGGTGCATTTGAACCCGTACTTGGGTCCCAGATAAGTATTATAATAGTTGGAGGTATAATTAATTTGATCGGTATGAACGAACCCGCCTGATCCGCATTCGTTGATGACCAATACTTTTTTCAACTGATACGTTTTGGCGTACCCGCTACCCAACGCCATGGCTACAAGGCCGGCACCAAGAAATGATTTGTTTATCAAGTTATACATGGTATTCCCTCTCCCGAAACCCCTATTTAGAGATATGAGTGATCTTTTTTTGTCCTTCCGTACCAACCGGCATTCACCCACTTAACCTATCGCATTAAATCCCAAACTGCAAGCGGAAAAGGTAATACCACTGGCTGGGACGTTGCGTTATCGAAAGCCTGGTCAGAACGTTGTTCTGATCGATACCGCGCGTCCAATCGCTGGCCGCTTGCGCGAAAATCGACACCCCTTTAACAATTGTCTTTTCCGCGTAAACAGCCCATTTATTGTCCTGAGCCTTAATTGCTTCCGTAGGATTGCTGCCGGATTGGTAGTCCGAGAGGCTGATGTCCCAATAGGGCGCATCGTTATCGTTTATCTGGCCAGTGCTATTTAAAAAACCCCACTTTCGGTACTCGTATTCAACTGAAAGCACATCGAAAAAATTAAATGTGGGCAGATTAAACCCAACCATCAAGGGCACACGCTGCATCAGGCTGTTGTAATACAAGGGGTAATTTTTAATTCCCAAGATCGCGGCCTCGCCGTATAACTTCAAACCATCATGGCCAATCCACGGGTTGTCCAAGAGCGCTCCAAAATTAAGAGAAGCATGCGCCATGAGTTTTACACCCTGAAACGTAAAGCGATTTCCCGAATCTATAGGAGCATTCGCAAAGTCGATGACCGAATCTCCCTGAATCAGATATTCTCTTCCCTTTAATACGCTGGGCTTGAAAGAAATCAAGTGGGCAAATTCAGCGCCAGTCCCTAAATCAAAAAAATCAGACGGCTTATAATCCAAAACAAGACTGGGACTCAAATCATGATTTGGCTCAATGTCGCGCTCGATAAAAACGTTAAAATCCGTGCTTAATTTTCCGTCCAAAAAGCTCCCGTTGACCCGCAAACCAGAGGCCATATACAGTGCACTGTTCATGAGGCTCCAGCCAGCCGTTCCGGTCACTTCATAACCCGGATACGTTCCGTCGCGAAGCAAGAACTCCCCCAAATCCTTGGCGTCGGAATTGTATTTGTAAGGAAAGTATCCGAACTGGAAAGTCCAAGACGGATTGTTTACATCCCCGAGCTTATAGATTCCCTGCGCCTGACCCACGCCGGGGCCGAAACGCAGGCTGCGGGAAGTTGCGTTATTGGGATTCTCGGGGAAAGAGTAATAGAACAGCCCTCCCACCCCAATTTTGATGGCCAGTCGCTCGGCCACCGTGGTGGTTTGATTTAAATAAACGGCGGTTCGCTGAAGGACGGCCCCATCCGGACTAATGTCGTTTGCCGGATCCGCAATTCCTCCTTTGACGACCTGCCCAATATCGATGTATGACCCGATCTCCAAAGGAGAACGATCCACCTGGACATCGGCAAACGAACCGAGGGGCAAGGCGCAAATCCATACCGCTGCAAAAACCGCTTTCATGATTGTTTGTTTTTTCATAGTCAGTCCCGTCTTGGATCAGATGCCCAAATCCAACCGCACGAGGTAATACCAATCGCTGGGCGTATTAATAATGGGCTCAGGCAAGGGAACGAGAACGCCCGGGCCCACATTGGCGTCATACCCGCGCAGATAATCGCTGGCCGCCTGCGCATACAAGGTTAAACCGGGTACCAAGGTTCGCTTCAGATAAATCGACCACTTAAAAGCCCGGTGCGATAAAGAATTCTTATCATACGGGGCAATTACGGACCCATCGTTGGGGTTTACACCTCCGTATAAGAGGTCGTGGTAACTCTCGCCCACAGGTTGGATGCCGGGAATGGGAACGGCGTCCTTCCAGTAGGACCAAAATATGCTGTAGGGAAAGGCGGGTTTGAGATACTCAACCTCAAGAGAAAGCTTGTCCAACAGTTTGAACGTGGGAAAATTAAAGCCCACCATGACGGGCATGCGATTGCGAATATTACTGTAATAATAGGGGTAATCCTTTATTCCCAAAATCGCCGCTTCGGAGTAAAGCTTCAAATCATCCGGGCCGAGCAGGTCGGATTGTAAAAGGGATTGAAAGTTGATTGAAATTCGGGCCATCACCTTGGTAGCCCGAAAGGTGTAATTCGAGTAACCCGTGTCATTTATATTTGTAACAACGGTATCGTCTGCATAACGATTCATGGGCTGGGTCGTGACTTCTCCCGTGGCCGTGGAATAGACCGGTGTAAGCTGCGGTCCGGTGGGGGTCGTGCTGCTGGGCTTAAATGAAATCAGATGCGCGAAAGCCACACCCCCGCCCAATTCGATTACGGAATTAGGCTTGTAAGAAAAGACATAAGCCGGGGTGATGTCTCCCGTCGGCTCAATACCGCGCTCCGTATAAGCCACAAGACGATGGGTAATCGGACCGGTATGCAGTTCGAGTTCCGCGCCTTCCAACTGCATCTCGGTGGAATTGATCTCGCTCAGCCCTCCCGTAACCATGATGGTGGGATAAGCCTCATCACGCAACAGGTACTCTCCCAGATTCGTTGCGTCCGGGTTGTACTTGAACGGAATGATGCCGAATTGAAAGCGACCGATTGGATCATCCACGTCGCCTAATTTGACGGACCCCAAAGCTTCGGAAACGGTGGTGCCGAATTTGATGGTTCTTTGATATTGAAGGCCGATGGAATTGGGAATGGTGTAAAAAAATACCCCTCCCAATCCGATGGCAAAATCGAGCCGATCGCCAACCTTAACCTCTTGGGACAGGGAGAGAGCGGTTGTCTGAAGCATTTCACCGTTACTTACCTGGGGATAATTGGTATGAATGATTTGGCCCGCATCAAAAGTGACATCTGTCTGCAATGGTTTCCGCACAACATCGGTTTGCGCCAAAGAAAAAACCGTAAGTGGTACGGCCATGATCAGAAATCGCCCGATGCGATAACTCATAAAGCTTCCAACCTTATTTTTCAGAACAAACCATTAGCGGACAACACTTGATAGCCCGCCCCGCTTGCTAGAACAAAAATTTCCGGAAAGTACCAAGATTTTTCTTTTGGTTGTGTTTGTAGATGGAATCAAAATGTAAGCCTCGTTTTGAGATTTTCAAGTGCTATTTCAAAATTCCGGAGTATCCGCCGATTTTCATCGATTTCTCCTTGATCGCATAGAACCGATTTCGAATGTGCCGCTTTCGTTGTTACCCATGCTGGGTTTGTGCCGCAAAGCGGGTAGGTGACCATGCAATCCGGCATTCCGTCTTCGCATCACAAATGGTACAACGATGCGCTTAAAAGCCCGAAGTGCATGAGAAAATCCGGCCCAAGGGGAAAATTCGGCGCCTGTAAATTGTCCTGTGGAGGGAGCTGCCGGAAAAGAAGGGTTTGTCTACCCAGATTGCGGGAACACGCTCGATTCGATCTCCCGGTTCTTTCTAGATGGGGCGAATTCGAAATATTCTCGTCGCGACCATGCGGGAGAAGGAGAACAGCCCCCTGGGTGAAAGGGACCTTCATTTCGAATTGCGAATTAGAGTTTGATTTTGGAGAAAGGGATGAAGTCTCGCCGCAGAAATTGTAACGAGCCTCCATGGAAGCTCAAGCTGAGAATTCGGAATTTGAAAAGGGCTTCGATTTCCCCGGCTACACTCTGGCTTTGAATATAAATTTAGGAAACCTCGGTAAAAATTCGTCGTTTTTAGGCGAGCGGGGCTACTCTGTTTCGTTTAGAGTTTTCAAAAAAGGGGAGAGCGTGGAAAATCGGAGTCGAGCGCATAAATTTACGGTGAGCTTACTGGTATTGGGTTCGGTGGCGGCTTGGGCGCAAGCGCCTTACACCCCTCCGGCATCGGGGGATCTTTCCTGTAACACAGACACTTCCGCCATCAATCAGGCGGATACCCTCGTCACCTCTCCGGAAATCAGCGGAACGTATACGGGTTTCGACAAAGTTTTTGACGGGATGTCTTTTAAGGGGTGGTGGCAAAACTGCCATACGGGCCACTCTTCCTCGGATCCGACGCATGGGGCAATTTGGCGCATCGCGCCGGATCAGCATGCGATTTATTCCACGCAACGCTCCAGCGGTGGCAACGAAGTCGGCGGAATTTTGGAGACGCATAAAAAGCAGACCAGCTACGAAATAATTTTCGACATCTGGCCTTCCTACGGAGATGACGGCGGTTTGTTCAATCGGGTCACCCTCGATGGGCAATGCTTTCAAACGGTTTTGGATTATATCGACGGCGGCTCCTACGGCGGTACGTGGGGAGAAGGCGGATATTTAAGCCGGGATCTTCGTCAGTTCATGTTTAACGGCAGCGACAGCGTTTTGACGATTCCAGGCAATGGCGGCGCCAACTGGACGACTTATACGCAAAGCATGAACCCGACCTCCTTTGGCTGTTCCGCCGGCGGTTGCACCCAAGCGGATTGGAGAAAACTCTGGGACTTATACGGTTGGAATACTACCCGAATCAAATTTTGGGGAGGACTGACGGCCGCCCAACCCATGGTGCATATGCAATCATGGTTCTTGACCAAAACCACTCCGCGTCAATGGGTTCCCCTTTGGACGGATTCCCTGACCTTGACGACCTCGCAAATGGCCCAGTGGCCGACAAACCCGCTCGGCTTCCAGGTTCATGGAGGCGGGCGTTTCGGCGGCGCCAACGGAAACTGGTACAAGAACATTTATCTGCGCCAACTCGATCCCGCCACCGGCAACCCATTAACCGGACCGGTCACGCCCAGTACGGATCACAATCCCGGCCAGGATCCACCCGTCGCCATCATGAATCCTGCGGGCTCGCCCCGATTTCAGATTCACAGCGCCCCGGACGGATTGATCGGCACTTTGAATCTCGATTATAAAATTCGGGTCAGCGACCTGAGCGGCCGCGTATTGGAAAGGTTTTCCGGACATCCCGGCAGCTTCCACTACGTTTTCGGCGCCAAGACCCGGGGGCTTCTCTTCGTAGAAGTGCAAACCGAACGGGGTACCGAACTCTTTCGGATCAGCCGGATGTAATCCGCTGATTTTTTTGCCCGGTGAAAGAAGATCATTCTTTCACCATTTTCAATTTCGTCCGGTTTCTTGAATAATGACGATTGGGATACACACGGGGAAATGATGCTTTGGATTTCAAAAACCCTTTGTTAAATTCGGCACACTTCATGGAGACATTTCGGGCTTGCCTGGCAAAGGCCGATTCTTGATGCGAGCGGCTTTCCTGCTTTTGATACTCGGTTTCGCTCCGGCGCTGGCGGGTGAGGTTCCTTCCTTGCAATTCCATGGTCAGGGCTGGATGCAGGTGGGCCGCGTCATGCATGTCTCCGATTCCCTGCAAAGCAACAATTCCATTATCGACCTGGACAAGGCTTGGCTGCAAAGCGTCGGCGCGCAAGTCACCGCAAGTTCGGAGATCAGCGACCATTTCGACGCCGCTTTCGGCCTGGGCGTTTACCAGGTCAATCACTCCCTGGCGACCAACGGGGGAAGCCAACCTCTGTTCCTGGCCGTTCCCATCTTCGAGAGTTTTATCACCGAAGCGAGGCTGACTTATTTTCTCGGAGAGAAGGAAAACCCGGGCCTGAGCGTTTCGCTCGGCAGTTTTCCCTTCATCTATAATCCCGACGTCAAGGATTTGGGTCTGTACCTGTTGCGGGGACCCGTGTATCCCGGCCTGCTCATGGGCGGGTTTCAGGATTTCAGCGCCGATTCCACCAAAAGCAATATCCTGGGCGCCCGAATTCACCAGGCGATCGGTGATGTGTTTTCCCAGGATCTCATCCTCATGAACGAGAGAGATTTGCCGCCGACCTTCGATTGGAGTCTGGCTTACGTGGCGAGCCTGCAGCCGATGCCGGGCTTGGAATTGGGGGCCGGGGTGAATTTTTATCGGCTCATCCCGTACAAATCGAAATTGGAGACACCCGGTTATTTGGTGCAGGACGGCCTTAAAAGCGTCACCGACAAATACCCCTTATTGGATTCGGCCGGAAATCCGGTGGTGGATGCCAGCGGCAATGTCGTGCTCGACACCGCGCGTTTCGTTTATCTCACGCACCAGGGCATCAAGCTGATGGCACGCGGAAGCGTGGACTTCAAGACTTTGCTCGGACTGGGTTCCCCGGCGGCGGATGATTTCAAGTTTTACACCGAAGCGGCCATTCTCGGCTTAAAAAACTACGGCGAGACGTATAATGACATTTGGCAGCGCATCCCGGTCATGGCGGGTGTGAACTTTCCGACATTCGGGGTGCTGGATTATCTGTCCCTGGAAGTGGAGTGGTATGGCTCTCCCTATCCGGACGATATCGCCAATCTTGGCTACTACAACGACGTGGCGGATTGGACCTTGCGCAATTTATCGCGTCCCATTCCTTCGCCGGCGCCGGTGGCGGGCCCCTACGCGGATTCGACCCGGGATAATTGGAAATGGGCGCTTTATCTGCAGAAGGATGTCCGCCATCATCTCCGCTTCATCGCTCAAATCGCCGACGATCATTATCGGCCGCCGCATATGGCGACCGGTTTGATTACGACCACCGGCGGCACGGCCCAAGCGTTCACGACGCTTAAGGACTGGTACTTCATGTTTCGCCTAGGGTATTTCTTTTGAACCGGGCTCGCCGCGGCATGTCGCGGGGTATGCGCATCGCAGGCCTGACCGGGATGGCCTCCGCCCTCTTGTTGGGTATGAATAGCCGCGCCGATGACTTGCAATTGGATTTTCACGGGGCGGGTTGGACCCAGTTCGGACGCATCGAACATAGTTTCACGCCTCCGAGCCTGGCTTCGAACAATTACAACAGCAATTGGATCGAGTACGCCGGCGGACTGATTTCGGCCACGGCAAAAATCGACTCGAACTGGGAAGGCGCCATGGGCCTGGGAGCCCTCCAGGTGCATCTAGCCCGCGGCAGCATCAACAACGCCAATATCTGGTACCCTTTTCTGGTTCCTTTCGTCGCGGAAGCCAGAATCACCTATTCGCATGACCTGTTCTCCGCGAATGATCAATTACGGCTTACGGCCGGCACCTTTCCCTACACCTACAATCCCGACGTAAAGAATCTCGGCTTCTATCTCTTGCGGGGATATGTGTATCCGGGGATTTTGCAATCCGGTTTTGAAATTCCCTTCAATATCACCGGCGGCATGGCGCGTTACCAATCCGGAGATTTTCGCAACGATTTGATTTTGAAATCGGAAACGGATGATTACCCCCTGTACGATTTTTCCTTGGCGGACGTCATCAATTACCAGGTTGCACCGGGACTCGAACTGGGCGCCGGAGTGAATTTTTACCGCCTGATTCCGCAGAACTCCAAGGTGACCTCGCCTCCCACGAATTGCCTGACCGGGGACCTGGGCCCCTACGCCGAATTGGGGCAGGCCGATCCTTGCGGCATCATCGACACCGTGAACGGGGTCAAAGATACGGTGGGCGGCTCTTTGGCCGGTACGAAATTGATGGGCCGCTTTCACCTGGATCCCAAGGCATGGTTCGAGAATGCCGACGGAGGGCCCTGGGGCAAAAACGATTGGGTGATCTACGGCGAAGCCGCCATCATCGGTCTCAAGGATTACCCCAAGGTGTATAACAATATCCTCCGCCGCATTCCGGTGATGGTGGGATTCGACTTTCCCACCTGGGACCTGCTGGATTATTTCTCGCTGGAAGTCGAATACTACGCCGATAAAAATTCCAGCGACGAGATTACCGCCGAGAACGGCTCGTGGGTGCCGGCGGTTCACCCCGGTTACAACTATGCGCGCGATGATTGGAAATGGTCCTTCAATTTGGCCAAGGTTTTCTTGGGGCATGTGAAGCTCTCGGCGCAAGTGGCGGACGATCATACGCGTTTGGGCGGCTACCACGACGCGGCGACCGGAGTCGAGGTATTCAGCACACCGACGGACTGGTATTGGATGGGAAAACTCGCCTTTTTCTTTTAGGAAATCCAAGGAAGATTCATGGACTTTTTCGGCTCGTACCATCGGATTATCGCCAAGGCGGGATGGATCCTGGTCACAGCCTCCGCATTTGCTTGCGCGGCCGGGGAAGGCGTTCTAACCTATGGCGGCGCGGGCTGGATTCAGGCCGGCAGTGTTTTTCACAGCTCCGACACCAGCGGCGGCAAAGACTTCAACGGACTCGGCCTTTATTCTTCGGGGGCGCAGCTTTCTCTGGACTACAAACATGCGGAGGATTTGGAAGTCGCCGTGGGATTGGGTGTTCTCACCAACAATTATCTGAACGGAGGATTGGGCAACGGGGGTTACGCGCCGCCCAACATGACGCCTTACGTATCGGCAGCCAGTTTAACCTATACCTTCTTGGACAAGGAAAGTTCCAAGTTGTTCGTGCGCGGAGGCCTCTTCCCCTTCGATTATAATCCCGAAGTCCGGAATCTGGGGTTGTTCCTTCTGCGCGGACCCGTGTATCCCGGTTTTATCATCGACGGTTTCGAAAACAAGTATGTCGAGCCCATCGCCAACATGCTGGGGTTGCAACTCCATCATGAAATCGGGAATTTTCAGGAGGATTTCATTCTCAGTAGCGAAACCGAAGTCTACCCGTTTTTCGACCTTTCGCCGGCCTACATCGCGGGGTATCAATTCGGGAAAGCTTTGCATGTGGGGGCCGGGGTCAATTTTTATCACCTGATTCCGATTGACGACTCGCTGACGTCGGATCCGAAATGGTTTTTTCTCGACACCCTTAACGGTCATCCCGACACGACTTTTCTTTCCTTCGCGGGCGTGAAACTGATGGCGAATGCCTCGTTCGATCCCAAGGTGTTTTTTGACGACATCGGAAACTTGGGACCGGAAGACCTGATTGTATATGGGGAAATCGGGTTGAACGGGATCCATAACAGCCTCGCCTATCAAAAACTTTACGGGGACACCTGGCATCGCATGCCGATGATGCTGGGCTTCAATTTGCCCGTCTTTCATTTCCTGGATCATCTGGCCCTGGAAGTGGAGTGGTATGGCGCACCCTTTGTGGACGACATGAAGGGTTTCAACCACACCGCGGGAAACCACGAGTCCCCGGCACCCTTGGATCCGAATACTCCCAATTACCCCCAACCCAACACTCCGCTGAACCGCGCCGTCTATACGAACGCTACGCGGGATAACTGGAAATGGTCGTTGCAGGGTGAAAAGGTGCTGCTGAACCATATCAAAATCACCTTTCAACTGGCGAACGATCATTATCGTCCCGGAATCTATACCGGTGACAGCGATAATTCCCCTCCGGGTTCGGAAGCCATTACCATCACCCCCAACGATTTGTATGGGATGTTGCAGTTGTCATACTTTTTTTAAACCGGGAAGGTGCCTTCCCCCCTTTGACGATGAAGTACGGCTGGTTCGCAGCGTGGAGCGGCGCTTCAAACGGTGGGATGTTCGCATTCGCCCACCCCTCCTCATCGCCTCATCCAATCCAGGCTTATTCCCGGGCTGCGGCCGTCGGCTTGCAAAACCCGGCGTGAAAATTCTCTTTTAAGGTTATCTCTAAACTTCAGCTTTCGGAGCCGGGCCCGAACCTGTCGATCTCGTTTCCGGTCCGCTTGCGGAGGAGGGCCGAATCGTGAGACGGATCGCAGGCAGAGTCGTAACCGGAAAGCGGTGAGGATAGGTACCCTTAAGGCTGCGCATTGTCTCCCCTCAACCCATGAACCTCCAATTCTTCCGCACCTTGGGACAACGCGATACGCGCAACCTGCTGGCCCAGGCCTTGACGCAAAAACGCTTTCCCCATGCCCTGCTCCTGCACGGCGAACCCGGATTGGGTCAGCAGGCCCTTCTGCTCGATTTGGCCCAAATTTTGGCCTGCGCAGCGGAGGATCTGCGCCCTTGCCGGAATTGCGCGGCCTGCCGGGCCTTTGAACGCGGAGCCCATGAAGGCACGCATTATCTCCTGCCCCTGGAGAAAAAAGACAAGGGCGGTGACGGCGAATTGGAGGCCGCGCAAGTGGAGGAAATGGCGGAACAAATCCTTGCCTTGCACGCCCAGCCCTACGGATTCGGCCGTCCGGAAAAAGCCTGGGTATCGGTGGCGCAGGTGCGCGAAACCGTGGGACGCCTGGCCTTTGCCGAAAATCGCAGCCGCGCGCGCACCGTGATCATTCCCTTTCTCGAAGCGCTGCAGGCCGAAGCCGCCAATGCCTTGCTGAAAACCCTGGAAGAGCCGCCTGCGGAGGTGTACTTTCTCATCGCCAGCGAACACCGCGCGGCTCTGCTGCCCACTTTGCTTTCCCGTTGCCTGCATCTGGCGCTGGCGCCGCTCCCGCCCGCCGATTTCAGCGCCGCCGCCGCCGCGTTGGCCGAGTCGGGCCGACCCCTGCCCGCGCGGCTTCTGCCCTTTGCCGAAGGTGCGCCGGGGGCCTTGCTCGATTTGCGGGAAGACGGCGAGGAATTGCTGGAAGAGTCCGCCCGCTTTCTCTCTGCGGCCGCCGCGGACGACTGGCGGGTTTTCGCGGAATACGTCGACCAAGGCCTGCCCGCGCAGGGCGCGGCCGCCGCGTCCCGGCTGCTGGCTTTTCTGCTGCGCGTCGCCCGGCTGGGACAAAAACTGCGCGCCGCCGTTGCCGAACCGAAACGGGAGCAGAACGCCCCGCCGGAGACGGGTTTTACCGCGCGGGCCTTGGAGCACTTCGGCTGGGATACGTCTCTTGTGAGTTACCTTGGGCCCTGGGAAGAGATCGAAGACTTTCCCGCCTTCGTCGGGTTCTTGGAAGCCGCCTTCCGGGCGATACGTCAATATTGCCGCCCGCAAAACGCCTTAATCGGGTTGTATTTCGAATACCAACTCAAAACCCGTTCCCGATCCGCCGCCGGCGGAGTGGCGGCGGCATGAGTCCGCCTCGGCAGACCGGCCCGCTGCCGCTGGGCATGCCGCGGATCATTCCTCCTGTCACCGCCGATCCAAAGGCGCGTTTGGAATTGGCGCGCGCCATCAACGGCCCCGCCTTCATCGCCGACCTGCTGCTGCAGCGCGGCATCCGCGACCAAGAATCGGCCCGCGAGTTTTTTCTTCCCGAACCGCCGCCGGCCTCGCCGGTGCAGGCTTTGCTGGGGCTCGATCGCGCGGTGGATTTGCTCACCGGGGCCCGCACACGCGGGGAGCGCGTCGCGGTGCACGGAGATTACGACGTCGACGGCGTCACGGGTACGGCCCTACTCTACCAGGGGCTATGCGGCCTGGGTTTTGACGCGCTGTGGCTGCTGCCCAACCGCTTCGACGGCGGTTACGGCCTTTCGCGCCGCACGCTCGACACCCTGAGCGCGCAGGGGGCGCAGTGGGTGATTTCGGTCGATACCGGCGTCGCCGCCGGCGAAGAAATCGGGTATGCGAAGAGCTTGGGGTTGCGCGTCATCGTCACCGATCATCATCAAGCCCCGCCCGACCTTCCGCCCGCCGAAGTGATACTCAACCCCAACCAGCCCGGCTGCTCCTACCCCAACAAGGGTCTGTCGGGTTGCGGCGTCGCCTACCGGCTGTTGGAAGCGCTGACCATAACATTGAAAGGACCGGATCATACGCGTTATCTCGATCTGGTGGCGCTCGGCAGCCTGGCCGACAACGTGCCCGTGACCGGCGAGAATCGCGCGCTGCTGCGCGCCGGACTGCGGCGCATGGCCACCGCCTCCGGCGGCGGCGTGGGGCTGCGGGTGCTGCTGGAACGGGCGGGCGCCGATCCGGCCGCGCTCACCAGCACCGATCTGCTGTTCAAGGTCACGCCGCTGCTCAACGCCATGGGCCGGATGGGCAGCCCCGAAGTGAGCCTGCGTCTCTTTCTGGCGCAAACCACGGCCGAAGCCCATGCCTGCGTCGACAAGATGGAAGCCGAAAACCAGAAGCGCCGCAAACTCGATCAGGCCATCACGGCCGAGGCCGTGGCGCAGATCGAAGGCGATGCGTCTCTGCGCGACGCGCCTTGCCTGGTGGTGGCCTCGGAGGCCTGGCATGAAGGCGTGATCGGCATCGTGGCGGCCCGCCTAGTCGACCGCTTTCGCCGCCCCGCCTTTGTGCTGGCCATCGACGGCGCGGGTATTGCCAAAGCCAGCGGACGCACCGTGCCGGGATTCCACCTGCATCAGGCGTTGACGGGATGCGCCGAACTCTTCGAGAAATGGGGCGGGCACGAATTCGCCTGCGGTTTTTCCCTGCGCGCCGACCGTATTCCCGCCTTCCGCGCCGCCATGCTGCGGCATGCGGCCGCGACGACGGGCACCGACCCCCGGCCCGCCGAAGTGACCCCGGCGGTGGCCGTGGATTTGGAGGAAATCAACGCCGACAACCTGCTGTGGTTGCGGCGTTTCGAACCGTTCGGGCCGAAAAACGAATCGCCCCTGTTCTATGCCGAAAACGTCGGCCTGCAGGGCGAGCCGCGCACGGTGGGCGACAAACACCTGAAATTCTCGGTGCGCTGCGGAGGTCGCTCGCTCGAAGCCATCGCCTTCAATCTGGGCCATCTGGTGGATTGGCTGCGCGACCGCGACGGGTTGGCGCGCCTGGCGTTTTACCCGGAATGGAACACCTTCCGCGGCGCGCGCCGCATTCAATTGCGCGTGGCCGCGATGGAATGACCCGGCGGCACCGCCTCGTGGCTCACGGCGTCGCCCTTCCACCGCTTCCGACGGCATGAGCGCTTTGGCGGGGCCGCGTAAGGCGGCCCATCTGGCTTTTTTCGCGCCCGCGTTTTTGCTTCCTTACACGACGCCGGGACTGGCGCTGACGGCGGCTCTTTTCCTGATTCCCCTCAATGCCTGGGGACTGCCGCGGCTGCTGCCGGTATTGTTCCCGCCCCATCGCGGCGGCGGCGGAAGGCTCGAAGCCGTGCATTACCCCATGGCGCTGGCCGCCTGCCTGCTGGCCGCGGCGCTGCGTCCTTCGTCCCCGCCGGGATTCCGCTGGTACCTGGTTCCGGCCGCCGCCTGGTACGCTCTGGCCGTGCTCGACGGCCTCTTGGGACCGGCCCACGCCCTCTTCGCCCAGGCCGGTCGGCTGCCCTGGAACCCGCACAAAACCTGGACCGGGTGGGCCGTCGGTAGCGTTACCGCCGCGTTACCTGCGGTGGCGCTGTGGCGCGCCTTTGTGTCGCCGGCGGAGTGGTGGCTGCCCGCCCTGGCCTGCGCCGTTTTGGGCCTGGTGGAATCGGTCTGGTTCCGGGTCGACGATAATTTCACCGTGCCTTTCGCGGCCATGCTGGGGATGGTGCTGGTGCCGTCGACGCTGGCGCCTTCGGACTTTTGGCTCCGGTTGGCGGCCGACGGACCTTGGCTGCTCTTGCCGCTCGGAGGTGGAATTCTAGCCCTGGCCGGTCGCAAACTCACGGCCGGCGGCGCCGTTTGCGGCGGACTATGCTCCGTGCTTCTGATCACGGCGCAGCCGGGCCTCTTCGCCTTCGTGGCCCTATTGTTCGGTTTGGGGGTAGGAGCCACGCGGTTTCGATTGGCGACCAAACAGCGGCGGGGTCTGGCACAGGGCGATCACGGCCGGCGCGGGGCCGCCGAGGTATTCGGATCCATCGGAATGGCGACTTGGATGACGACGGGTTTTTTTGCCGGCGCGGGGGCGGTTTGGCCGGCGCGGGCCTGGCTGGTATGCGCCGCGCCTCTGGTAGCCAAAACCATGGACACGGTCTCTTCCGAAATCGGCAAAGCCCTGGGGGGCCCCACCATTCAGTTATGGCCGCCGCGTCGATGCGCACCCGGCACGGCCGGCGGCGTTTCCCCGGCCGGCATTTTCGCCGGGTTGATCGCAGCCGGAATCTGCGCGGCGCTGATTCTGCCCCTGCATTGGGGCCATGCTCCGCAGTGGTGGACGCTGCTGGCCATCGCCTTCATCGCCAACGCGGTCGAGTCGGTATATGGATCGTGGGTGCGGCGGCGGGGTTGGGAAGACGGCGTGCACGCCAATCTCCTGTTGACTTTGACGGCCGCCGCTTTGGCTTATTTGACCTTCTTCGTCCTTTGACCGCGGGGGTTTTGCCGGGTCAAGCTTGCAAGGTCAAAGGCAAGGTCGAAGCAAGGTTAAAGGAAGAGTCAGGTGAACCACTCTCCGCGGGACCACCAGGCGGCCCAGCCCACGGCATTGCAGAAGCCGTAAAACGAAGTCCACAACAAAAATCCCAATAAAGCGGTGGCGCCTTCGGCCATGGCCCAGGCGCAAGCAGCGGCCGCGCCAAGGCCGTAGAGAACCAACACTCCGATAAATTGCGGCAAGGTCATAAAATTCTCCGTTTAAAAAATTTCCCCTGAAACTAAGGAAAAAAATTAACCAACTTTTCCGCGCTCTATCGGATCGGATGTCGATTTGCAAAATTCGGCCCGCCAGGCGCCAGGGCCGCCTCGGAGCCGGCGCATTGCTCTATGGATGCTTGCAAGCGCCTTTCTCAGGTTTGGGATGAAGAAATCCGACCCTTTGCTACTCTTCCTTGAACCTTCCATCATGAGCGCGCTCACCGAATCCTTCTCCGCCCGGCTCCGGGTATTCTACGAACACGAAGGGATTGCGGTGAGCCGGTTTTCCTGTCCGCAGCGCGCGGGCTGTGAACAGGCCGCGCGTCCGCATTTTTTGAGCCACGGCGCCGAAGCCTTTTTGGGCGCGCAGTACGGCGAAAAGACCCGGGTGGTGGTCATCGTCCTGGACGCCGAGGGAAAATCGGAAGAAGCCCAGGGGCGCAACCCCCGCTGGCACGGCGGCGAAGACGCCTTGCCCACCTACTTACAGGGAACCTTGCGCCTGCTTCGCAAGCTGCTGGCCAAGGACTTGGGCGACGCATCGCCTCTCCCCTACTTCGCCGTCATCCATGCCGCCAAATGCTCCTTTCGCGACGGCGGCGCCGAAGCCGTTCCCGACGCGCTCTACCATGCCTGCCGACCGTTCGCGAAGCTGGAACTCACTTTGCTCCAACCCGACATCATCGTGACCCAGGGCGAACCGGCCCAACGCATTCTCGACGAGGATTTTCCCGAACGCGAGATCGACATCGCCGGATTGCTGGCGCCGGCCAACGCCATCGGACAGGTTCCGGTTTTCGATTGGCTGACCATGGACTGGCTCGCCACGGTGGCGGCGCGCTATCTCACCTGCGTGCGCGTGGCCGGCCGCAACGTGTTCGCCTTGCACACACCGCGGCCGGGGGGCGAGATGTGGCGCATGTTCGAGCAACTGCACCTGCCCATTTGCGCGTGGCTGCTGCGCGAATTGCTGGGCCGCAAATCCGCGTGAACGCTTTTCCCCTGACCGCTGTCTTCGCCGCCGCGGGCGTGATCGCGGGCGTCGTGTTGGGTTGGATTCTGGCCCGGTGGCGCGCCCCGGCAGGCCGGGCGCTCGAAGAGGAATTGCGGCGCCGTCTGGCGGAACAAGAGTCGCGGCTGCAGGCCGCGGCCACGCGCGAAAATGAGCATGTGGCGCAAACCGCCGCCGCGCAGGCCGAGCGCGATGCGGCCAAGGCCCTGCTGGCCGATCAGAAGGCAGCGCAGGAAAAGGCCCTGACGGATTTGCGCGAGAGTTTCAAGGCCTTGAGCGCCGAGGCGCTGAACCAGAACGCGCCCGTGTTTCTGCGCCTGGCCAAGGAGTCGTTCGAGAGCCTGCGGGCCTCGGCCCAGGGCGATCTCACCCAGCGGCAAGAAGCCATCTCAGGATTGCTGAAACCGCTGGAAGAGCACCTTAAAACCTACCAGCAGCGGTTGCAGCAAAGCGAGACCGCGCAGGCGACGGTGCTGGGCGAGGTCAAACAGAAGCTGGAGACGCTCACGGTGCGCAGCGAATCGCTGGCGCAGGAAACCGAACGGTTCCGCGCCGTGTTGCAATCGAACCAGGCGCGCGGACGCTGGGGCGAAGAAACCCTGCGCCGCGTGGTCGAGGCCGCGGGCATGAGCGCGCATTGCGATTTCGCCGAACAAGCCGCGGCCGGCGACGGCCAGCCCGACATGATCGTGCGTCTGCCCGGCGACCGGGTCATCGTGGTCGACGCCAAAACGCCGGATCTGGATTTTCTCTCCGCCGCCGAATCGGCCGATCTGGAGAAGCGCAAGCGCCTGTTGGAAGAGCATGCCGCCAAGCTCAAGCAAACCATCAAGGCGCTGGCCGCGCGCAATTACCCCGCGCAATTTTCCAATGCGCTCGATCACGTGGTGCTATTCCTGCCCGCCGAGTCGCTGTTCAGCGCCGCCCTCGAAGGCGACCGCGACCTGATCGTCTGGGCCGCGAACCGGAAGATCATGCTGGCCACGCCTGCGTCGCTGATCGCCCTGCTGCGCGCCGTCAGCCTAAGCTGGGCGCAGCAACGGCAGTCGGAGAATGCCCGCGCCATCGCCGACGCAGCCCAAACCCTGTACGAACGGGTTACGGTGCTGATCGGGCATTTCTCCAAAATCGGCGACGGCCTGGCCAAGGCCGGCGCGGCCTTCAACCAGGCCGTGGCCAGCTATGAAACGCGCGTGCGCCCCAGCGGCGAGCGGCTGGCCGAATTGCGCGAGGCCGACGGCGGCCGGGCGCTGGATCCCGTGGAGCCCGTGGCGAATGCGCTGCGCATGCCCGCTCCCGGCGGACCCGAACAATAATACCGTGATGATCATCACATGCCGGCGCGTCTGCATTTCAGCAATTCCCTGGAGGCGTTGGCCGACCGCCTGATCGCCGGCTTGCACGGCGGCGATCCGCTCGACGCGCCCTGCATCGCCACGCCTTCACCCACCTTGCGCGGCTGGCTGCAATGCCGGTGGGCCGAAAGCGCCGGTGCGGCCGCCAACCTGGATTTCCAAAACCTCGAACAGCTTTTGTGGCAACTCTTGGCGGAGCGCGATCGCTTCCGGCGCGACCCCGCGCGGCAGCCGGCGCAATTGCTCGACGCCGCCAACTTCCAGGGATTGCTGATGGCCGCGCTGCGCCGCGATCCGCCGGCGCCGCTGCGCGGCTATTTGACCCCGGCCGCCGCCGAGCCCTATGACGCGGCCCGGCGTCTATGCCAGCTCTCGGGCCGGCTGGCCAGCCTGTTCCGCGAATACGAATACAGCCGCGTGGGCGAGCACGGATTCCGCGCGCTGACGGCGGCCTGGCGGCGTGGCGAAGCCTGCTTCGAACCGTATTGGCAGGGCCGCCGGCCGGCCGCGTCCGGTATCGGCGCCGAAGCCGCCCGCGCCCTGGAGCAATGGCAGCGGGCGATTTACCAAAGCCTGTTCCGCGCCGGCGGGCTGCGCGATCGCTGGGGCGAAGCCTCGGGTCTGTACCGCTACACCTTGCCGCAATATGCCGAGATGGTGCTGCAGCAAGACCCGGGAAATGCCGCCGGCCCGCGGCGATGCCATTTGTTCGGCTTGTCACATATTTCTCCGTTTCACCGCGCCTTGATCCACCGCCTCGGCGAGGCGGCGGTGGATCAAGGCGCGGTGAACGCGGTGGAATTCGAGATCTACGCGCTCAACCCCTGCGCCGAATTCTGGGAAGACGCGTTGACCCCCCGCGAAGAGCAGGCCCGGCGACGCGCCACCGAACGCCGCGACAAGTTCGCGCGCTGGGTCGAGGCGCCCCCGGAAGCGCGCGCGCAGGCGCGCCTTTCCCCCGAGGTGTTGCGCGGCGAAGAATTGCCCGCCGCGGAAAACGAGAACGCCCTGCTCGCCCGTTTCGGCAAGCCCGGCCGCGAAACCGTGCAACTGTGGAACCAAATCACCGACTATGATTTTTGCGCGCATTTCCGCGAACCCGCCGCGGCCACCTTGCTGGCTGCGGTGCAGCGGGCCGTGCTCCATCGCCGCGGGGCGCTGCCGCCGGCGGAACGCGTTCCCCAGGACGCCACGCTGCAAATCTGGTCGGCCCCCGACGCCTATGCCGAAGCCGAAGCGGTGCGGGCGCATCTCGCCGAGCGGCTGCTGGCCGACCCGGCCTTGCGCCCCGAAGACGTCGCCGTGATCGTGCCCGAGACGGGAACCTACGCGCCGGTGCTGGAAGCGGTGTTCGCCGGATCGGCGCCGCCGCGGGCCGGTTCCGTGCCGGTCTGCCTGCTCGAAGCCGCTTCCGGGGAAAACCCGCTGCTCGCCGCCTTTCAAGCCTTGCTGGAATTGGCCGCCGGCCCGCTCCGGCCCGGCCCCTTGCAAACCTGGATGGAAATGCCCCCGGTGCTACGCGCGCTGCCCCGACCCGGCGCGGCCGCAGTCTTCGCCCGCTTTTGGGAGCGCGCTGGTTTTCGCGAGTGTTGGGATGAGGATCACATGCGGCAACAGGGGTTGCCGCCCGGCCCTTCGACCTGGGAAGCGGCGCGCGCCCGGCTGCTGGCGGGCCTGGTGCTCGATCCCGCCTCCGACGCCGCCGCGGCCGCGGATTGGGCGCCGGTGGGCGAAGCCGCGGCGGCCTGGGATCGCGACGACGTGGCGGCTTGCCTGGATTGGATGGAGCGGCTGCGGCGCGATCTTCAGCCCTTTCGCTCCGACGCGCCGCGCGACTACGGCGCCTGGAGCCGATGCCTGACGGATCTGCTGGCGGGCTATTTCCGCCCCGATCCCATGGACGCGCAGGAACGCCGCGGCGAAACCGCCCTGCGGCGCTTTTGCGCCGACCTGGAAGCCTGGAACGGGCTGGACGGCGGCTCCGAAGCCGTGCCCCATCATGTGATCTCCGTATTGTTCAAAGATCGCTTTTCCCCGGCCGGCGGACGCCTGCCGCGCGCTCCGTTTCTTTCCGGCGGGGTGCGCATCGGATCGCTGGCCGCGCTGCGCGGCCTGCCCTTCCGGCACGTGTATTTGCTGGGCCTGACGGCCGGCGACTTTCCGGCGCCGTCCGAGGTGTCTCCGTTGGATTTGCGCGCCCTGCGCCGCATTCCCGGAGAAACCGATCCGGCGTCTCGCGATCTGTACGCCTTTTTGGAAACCCTCGGCGCCGCGCGCGAACGCCTGGTGCTTTCTTACGTGCGCCGCGATGCGGGCCGCGACAGCCTGCGGCAGCCTTCGTATGCGCTCACCGGCTTGCTGGCCTATCTCGAAGACGACGTGCTGCCGGCCGGCGCGCCCTGCGCCATGCTGGAACTCGACACCGAAGGCCGTCCCGCCGCCGGCGGCGGCCCTCCTGCCTGGGCCGATCCCACCCCGCGGCGCGAGTGGGAATCGCTGCGCCTGCAAGCCGCCGCCGCCGCAGAGGCTTCGCCCGATTGGGCCGCGCCCCCAATGTCGAAGGGTGCGGCCGCCGCACCGGAAGCGGCCGGGGCCGTCGATTTTCGCGACTTGGCGGACTATTTGAAAAACCCGGCGGAACATGCGTGTTTCCGCTGCTTCGGCCTGGCCTCGGAGTTCGAGTCCGAGACCGACAGCGAAGGCCCGCCGCTGGAATACGGGTCAAAGGAAATACGGCACCTTTTGGCCGAAACCTTGCGCGCCGAATTGCAGGCCCGCGCCTCGGGCGCGGAACGGCTGCAGACGCTGCTCGGCCGACGTAACCTGGAAGGGACTGCGACCGCCGCCGCCGTATGCGGAATTGGAAAATGAACGCCTCGCCGATTGTGGGAGCGACTTGCAAGCGCGTGCCGAGGCGTTGCATCACTCCGTGGCCGCGTTGGAACTGCGCTTCGCCGGCGCTTTGCGCCTGGGCCTCAGCCCGCGTCCGCTTGACCCGCCCCTGTTTTCGCTGCCGCCCTTTTCCACGGCGGTCCAAGGGCAGCCGCTGCAAATCGGCGGGGTCTTTCCGTTTTTTTTCGCCCCCGCCCGGGCGGGCGGCCCTTGGGCTTTGCTGCTGTCGCCTTACGAAGCGCAATCCCCGCTCACCGCCTATTTGCTCCACCTTGTCCTCGCCGCCGCGGCCGCTCCGGAACACGTTCCACTGCGGGGACCCTGTTTCGTGGTGGAATTCGACTGGGGGCCCGAAGCCAAGGGCGGCGGCACAATCCATCGCCTGCCGTCCTTCCCGCGGGACGAAGCCACGCGGCATTTGCGTGAACTCCTGGAAGACTTGCGCCGCGCACCCGATTTCGACCTTTTGTCTTTGGACGCGGTGCGGGAAATCCGGGAGCGCGCCGCCGCGCCCGGGCCGGAAGCCACCGTCAATTGGAAAGCGCGGCTGGAGGAATATGAGCGGGAGCAGCGCGAGCCGGGATTTTTCGCCCCCAAGCGGCACAGCCGGCTTTTGCGCGCGGTGGACCCGGAGATCCCCGGCGACGCCCAGGCCAAAATCCAGCGGCGCCTGCTGCCGTTTCTGTTGTGGCGCGCGCAATGGGAAACCTGGACTCCGGAACAGGAAGAGACGTGATGCGTTGGCCCCGGGATTTTCCGCGCGTGGTGGCCGAATTGGATTTGGACAAATCGGCTTTGCTCGAAGCTTCGGCCGGAACCGGAAAGACCTATGCCATCGAACATCTGGTGGTGCGCTTTCTGGCCGAGAAACCCGAGTGGCCATTGGAATCGCTGCTGCTTCTGTCGTTCACCGAAAAAACTGCCGGCGAATTGCGCGAGAAAATCCGGCGGCGGCTGAAAACCGAATGGCAACGCCGCGCTGAGGACGGGGCGGAGGAATTTTTCTGGCCCGCCCCCGTGCGTGCGCGCTTTTTCGAAGCGCATCTGCGCTGCGACGAAGCCTCCATCCACACTTTGCACGGCTTTTGCCACGCTGCGCTGCGCGCCCATGCCCTGGAAAACGGCGCCTTGTTCGACGGCGAAGTGATGGAAGAGCACGATCTACTCGCCGCCGCGTTGGACGGATTGCTGCGCGGCCCCTGGGCCGGCGACGCCACCGCGCTGCGTCAACGCCTGGCGGCTTTGGCCGAAGGCCCGGCCGATTGGCGGCGCTGGCTCGTTCGCTTGGCCTCGGCCTATCAGCCCGATCGCGGCGACCGCTTGGATCCGGCACCCGATGCGGATTCCGCAGAAATCGGCGCGGCGGCCGAATCCGCCTGGCAAACGGCCGCGGAGGAGATGCAGCGGGCCTTCGCCGCCGTGGAACAAGCTTCATTCGACTTCGCGCGTTATGGGGCGGGTTTCGGCCACTCCAAATCAGGACGTGACAATTTTCACAAAGATGCCTTGGCCGGCGCGGTCCGGGCTTTGCGGGAATCGCCCACTCTTGCCACGCCGGAATCGTTGGCCGATTTTTTTCTCCACCTGTCGAAGAACTCCAAGGCGTACAAACATGGGTTTGCGGCCACCTTGTCCGCCGCCGCGGCCGCCGTGCCGGCCTGGAAGAGTTTCGCCGACGCCTGCACCCGGGCCCGCGCCGCTGCGGTGCAGCGTGCGGATGCGGCCGCCGCCGCAAGCCGGCGCCGGGCTTTGGCCCACAGCGCCGGCGCCGTGCGCGCCGTGCGCGCCCGCATGGAATGGGAAAAACGCCGGCGGGGCGTGCTGACTTACGACGACATGGTGGTGCGCCTGTGGCGCGCGGCGCGCGAACGTCCCGAGTTCGCGGCCGGGTTGCGCAGCCGCATGCGGGCCTGCGTGGTGGATGAATTCCAAGATACCGATCCGCTGCAATGGGAACTGCTCCGCATTCTGTGCTGGGAAGGCCCGGAGCCGCGCCCCTTGTTTCTCGTCGGCGATCCCAAGCAGGCCATTTACGGCTTTCGCGGCGGCGACCTGAACACCTATTTCGACGCGCGCCACCGCCTGCATGTCTCGACCCTGCAGGGCCGGGCCCAGGGATTCAGCCTTTCCGAAAACCACCGCTCGCGGCCGCAACTGGTGCAGGCGCTGAACGCGGTGTTCGCGCAGGCGCCGTGGTTCGGCCGGGCCGAAGCCGCGCCCATCGCGGGCGACTGGCATTTGCCCGCCCGTTCCGACGCCATTGCCTTTACGCCCGCTTCGTTTCCCCACTCGCGCGCCGAGGAACCCGGCGCGCCGGCCGTGGTTTTGCGCGACTTCACCGGCATCGCCACCTTGACCGAAGCGCGCCATGCGGTGCTCGATTGGATCGCCCAAGGCATCGACGATCTTTTGGCGGGCGCCCGCGGCCCCTTGATTTCCGCGGCCGACGGATCGCGACGCGCGCCGGCGCCGGGCGACATCGCCGTGCTGGTGCGCACCAATGCCGAAGCCCTGGCCGCCGAGCGGTTCCTGCGGCGGCGCGGTCTTCCCTGCCGCGTACGGCGGCGCGGCGGCCTCTTCGACAGCCCGCAAGCCGATCAAATGCAGGTGCTGCTCGAAGCGCTGGAAGACGCGGGGGATCCCCGCGCGCAGGCGCGGCTCTTGCTCCTGCCTTTTTTGCGGGCGGCCGGAAGCGGTTGGCCCGCGGGCTTGCCCGAGGCTTGTCCCGAGCCCATTCGTCGCTGGGCCGAACACGCCCAGGCCCGGCGTTGGCCCGCCTTGTTTCGCGCCGTGCTGTATGAAAGCGGCTATCTGTACCGCTTGGCCGCGGAAACCCGCGGCGGCTCCGAAGTGCGCATTCTGGATCTGCTGGCGCGCACCTTGGCCGAAGAAGGCTTGCGCCACGGGCTGAGCCTGCGCGGCTTGGTGCAGCGCTTCGAGTCACTGCGCCGGGGTGAAAGCGAAGAGACCGGAATTGTTTCCGACGCGGGCGTGGATGCACGCGTAGCCATCATGACTTTGCATTTAAGCAAGGGCCTCGAATTTCCCGTCGTATACGTCTCGACCCTGGGCCAGACGCGCGCGCCCGATTTTTACACCTTGCGCGAAAGCACAGGCTTCCGCCATGTTCTGGACAAGCACGATCTCGAGGCCCGCGCGCAATGCGAAAACCAGACGCGCGACGAAGACAAGCGCCTGTTCTACGTGGGCTTCACGCGCGCCAAATCGCTTTTGTGCGTGCCGCTTCTGCCCGCGCGCTTCAAACAGGGTTCGGGTCCTTTGGGCGGCTTTGCGGCCGACGCCCTGCGCCACGCTGCGGAAGAACACCCCGCCTGGTTCGCCTGGGAAGAGCCAGCGCCGGCGTCTTTCCGGGCCGAAACTCCGACGCCCGAGGCCTCGGCCTTCGCCGCGCCGCCGGAGCGCGATCCCTGGGAACAGGCCGGCGCTTTCTTCCTCGAACGCCCGCGGCGCCTGGCGTCCTATTCGCAATTGGCGCGCCGCGCCCAGGACCCGGAATGGGAAGAGGATGGCAAGCGCGCGAACCGCGAAGACGATCCCCCCGGCCTGGAACCGGCCGCCGACATGGTGACGGCCGAGGATTTGCCCCCCGGCGCGGAAACCGGCAACGCCCTGCATGAAGTGCTGGAAGGCTGCGACTTCGCAGCCGCGCTGCAGATGCCGGACGCCGAAGCCCTGGGCCGCGACGCGGTTTTTGCCGCCTTGGCCGCGCCCATTCTGCGGCGGCGCGGACTGGAGGAAAAATTTCTGCCGGCCGTGGCGCGCGTGGTGTGGAATGCGCTGCGCATGCCCTTGCCCGATCCGGCGGGTGGCGATGCCGCCCCGCTGGCCGGGATCACCGAGAAGCGTCACGAGGTGGAATTCGTGTTCCCCGTAACCGGTGCGTTTCCGCCGCCGGAAGCCGCCGAAATCCGGCGCGGACAAATCCGGCGCGGCCTGTTGTGGGGATTCATCGATCTGGTGTTCCGCCGGCAGGGCCGCTATTACCTGCTCGACTGGAAATCGAACCGGTTGGACCGCTATGACGCTCGCGCCGTGGCCGAAGACATGCGCCGCCACCAATACGATTTGCAATACCAGCTTTACGCCGTGGCCTTGGACCGCTGGCTGACGGCGCGGCTGCCCGATTACGATCCCGCGCGGCACTTCGGCGGCCTGTACTATCTCTACCTGCGCGGCGCGGGACCATCCGCCTTCAGCGGCTTCGCGCTGCGGCCCACGCCGCACGATCTGCGCGAAAGCTATCCGGCGCGGCTGCGCCACGCCCTGGGCCTTCAGACTGGGCGGGAGTCGCACGCATGATGCGTAATGCCGATGTAATGGGTGCGCGGGTCGGGCAAATCGCACCGGCCTCCGAAATCCTCGACGCCGCCGATTTTCAATTAACCGAATGGCTGGCCCGCCGCGCCGGCGCACCGGATGATGCCGCCTTGCGCGCGGTCTTGCTGGGCCTTTCCGCCGAATGCCATGCGGGCGGCACCTGTTTGCCGCTGGAGCCGGCCGCTCTGGGCGAAGCTTTGGCCGTGGCCGGCGTCGAAGTCTTGCCGGCGCCCGCAAGCGGGGATGGTCCGACGTTATGGGTCAAGGCTTTTGCGACGGCCGCGGAACAGGGACGTTACGCCGCCATTCTGGGCCGCGCCGGCGAGGTCAAACCCCTGATCTGGCAGCAGGAGCGTTTGTATTTCCAACGCTATTTCCACGCGGAAAAAAATTTGGCCCAGGGTCTGGCGCAACGCTGCGGCGCGGCGCCCTTGGTCTGCGAAGCCGCCACCGCGCGGAAAATTTTGTCCGAAGTATTGGAGGAAAAACCCTTGCGCCTGGGTCCCGAAGCCGCGCCCTTGCGGCTCACGACCGCGCAGCAATGGGCCTTGGCGGCGGCCCTGCGTGAACGCCTGCTGGTGATTTCGGGCGGACCGGGCACAGGAAAAACCGCCCTGGCGACGACCTTGCTGCGCGTGCTGCTGCGGCGGCGCGACGTCGCTCCCGCGCGCCTGCGGCTGTGCGCGCCTACCGGGTTGGCGGCGCAACGCTTGCAGACCGCCCTGCGCGCCGGCCGGGCCGCGCTCACCGAAATTGGACAGGGTGAAAGCGATCCGGATCACGCTTTGGATCAAATTCCCGTGGAAACCCTGCACCGGCTCCTGGCCTATCACCCGCCCACCGGGCGTTTTGCGCGCCATGCCGGCGATCCCCTCGACGCCGATCTCGTGGTGCTCGACGAAGCCTCGATGGCCGATTTGTTTACCTTGGCGGCGCTGCTCGATGCCTTGCCCCCGGAAGCCGCGCTGATTCTGGTGGGCGACGCCGATCAATTACCCGCCGTGGCCGCGGGTGCGGTGCTGGGCGAATTGCTGCCCGCGCCGCGATCGACGTGTTTGGACCGCGCGGCGTGGGAATGGGTGGCCGCGTGCTTTCCGACGTCGGCGCCGACTGCTCCCGAAGCCGCCGGCCGCGGAGCCGTTCCCGCCGTGGTGTTGGACCACAGCCACCGATCCGGGCGCGAGATTTTGCATCTCGCGGCGGCCATCAACCGCGGCGACGCCGAAGCCGCCGAACGCGCGTTGGGAGCGCCGCGCGCGGCCTCGAACTTTTTTTCCGCCGGCGCGCCCCCCCTGCGGCGCCTGGAATGGGAAGAGGAGAAAGGCAAAGAAAGTCTCGCCGATCTCGACGCTCTGCTCGACGCTTATGCCGAAACTTTTTTCTTCACCCGCACCGTGGCCGGCAAAACCTATGCGCAGTGGCTGGCCCTCCTGCGCATCGCGACGGGCGAAGCGGAAACCGCGGGACTCGATGCGCTCATGGCCTTGCTCGGCGTCACCCGCCTGCTTTCTCCCCTGCGCCATACCGGCCGCGGCTGCCTCCACCTCAACGATTTATTGCGGCGCAAATTGGAGGCGCGCTTCGATCCCGCATCGGCGTCGCCGCATACCCCCGGATTTCACGGCGCGCCTTTGCTCATCGCCCGCAACGACCCGCGCACCGGGCTGTTCAACGGCGAAATCGGGGTGTGGTTGCGGCGCGACACTGGTCTCATCGCCTGTTTCCGCCGGTCCGATCGCTGGCTGCGCATTCCGGCCGCGCTGCTGCCGCCGAATGAGCCGGCCTTCGCCACCACGGTGCATAAAAGCCAAGGTTCCGAATTCGACGAAGTGGTGTTGGTGTTGCCCGAAGCGGGAAACCGCCTGCTGACCCGGGAAATTTTGTACACCGCCGTCACGCGGGCGCGGAAGGTTGTGGGAATTTGCGGCAGCCGCGTTGCCCTCGCGCAGGCCCTGGAACAGCGCGCGCGCCGCCGCAGCGGATTGCGGGAGTTATTCGCAGCCTCCCTTCTGCCGGAAAGCGGCTGAAAACGACGTATCGAGGCAGTCGCCGAAATCACAAGCAAATCACAAATAAAACTTTTCCCCATTCACGGGATTTCGGTATACATTTCGGAATGGAAGCGAAATAAACGGGAACACGCGCCACTGAAATTGCGATTTCCGGGCGGATTACCAGTTCCTGTCTTCTTGGAAGTTTTATCCAGGACAAATAATCCTTCCAGGTCAGGACCTCTCTTCTCCTCGGTTATACCCGAGCCTCACTTTTTTCCGGAGGAATTCGCATGTTGAAGAAATTGATAACCGCCGGCATTTTTCTCTTTCCCGCCCTGGGATTTTGCAGCGATCCCGCCGGCCTTCCGGTTCCGCCCCAAGGCTTCGACCAGGTGAACAGCGGCATTCCCCATGGCACCGTGCATGCGTCCCTCAGCTATAGCACCCGGAATTACGGCATGCGGGCGTTCTCCATCTACCTGCCGCCGAATTATTCCACCAGCCAGAAATACCCGGTCGTTTACCTGATGCATGGAATCGGCGGGAACGAGGTTTCCTGGCTCGGCCAGGGGAGCAACGAGGGCGAGGCTCCCGACATCGAAGACTATTTGCTTTCGAAAAACCTGGTCAAACCCATGATCGTGGTCATGCCCTACGGCAACATGGTGAATACCAGCGGGGACACGTGGCAGAATTTCGAAGACGTCCTGTTGAACGACCTGATTCCCTATATCGAAAAAAATTATTCCGTCGCCACCGATCCCGATTCGCGCGCCTTGGCCGGCCTTTCCATGGGCGGCGGGCAAACCCTCAATTTCGGCTTTCCCAATACCGACAAGTTTCATTATCTGGGAGCGTTCTCGGCGGCGCCCAATACCTTGCCCCCGAGCCAGACCATCACCGATGTGGCGACGGTCAAGCAAAACCTGAAATTCATCTACCTCTCCTATGGCAGTACGGACGGCCTCGTCACCAACGGCCAGAACTATCACAATTTCCTCGATCAGAACAACGTCACCCATATCTGGCAAATCGAACAAGGCTTGGGCCACGAAAAAACCGTTTGGGATCGCAGTTTTTATAACTTCGCCCAACGCATCTTCCTGAGCAATAGCACGGGCATTGCGATACACCCCAAAGCGCAAAGCGGGAACGTCGGGATGCTCTTTACACGCGGCCTACGTGAAGCGTCCTCCAATATCCTGATTACGGATCCGAGCGGAAAGAGCTTCACCCTGGACGGCAGGATGCTGCCCGCTTCGGCCGCGTCGCTCTTCACCGGCCTCGGCCGGCCCTGAAATTCCGGGGTGCGGTCTTAAGGGAAAAACATCCGCGCTGAGCGCGGAGTGCGTCAGAAGCGCCGCGATCCCGGCGGCAAGCATCCCCGTCTTCTTGACAGGTATTCGCTAAAAAGCTCAGTTGCACGGCATCCGTGCGCAATTTTAAAGACATCACCCGACTCCTGTTAGGCCGGCGGGATTTTCTAGTACTGGTTTTCTGCAATGTCATCATCGGGCTGACCTATTCTTTCGTGCTCCCTTTCATTTCGACCTTCGGCACCAAGGAGGTGGGGATGTCCTCGGGTTTTTTCGGCATCTACATGACGGTGACCACGCTGGCGGGGATTTTCCTTTCCACCCTGTTGGCGAAGTGGTCGGATTCCCGGCTCTCCCGCAAAACCGTTTTGATCCTCGGCGGCACCTGCGGGGTGGCGGGTTATCTGGGCTATGCCTTTGTACGCGAGGTGTGGTTGTTGCTGATCATCGGCTCCACCTTGCTGGGCATCTCCGCCATCAGCTTCGGCCAATTATTCGCCCATGCCCGCGACGTGCTGAATCGCAATGACATTCCCGCCGGAGAAGCTCCGCTCTACATGAACATCTTCCGCCTTTTTTTCTCGCTTTCCTGGGTGGTGGGCCCCGCGATTTCGGCCTGGATATTGAATCACCACTCCTTCACGACCCTTTACTGTGCGGCGGCCGGCCTTTTCGCGATGTTTGTAATTGTCGTGATCTTTTTTATTCCCGCGATTCCACCTTCCGCCCAAAGCCGAAGAGCGGTCGCGAAGATTTCCACCCGGTCGCTGGTACGCATTCCCGGTCTTGTGGCCCATTTCGCGGGGTTCGTATTGTTCTTCAGTTGTTCGACCCTGTCGATGATGAATCTGCCTTTGATGATTTTAAACACCTTGCACGGAAGCGAAACGCAGGTCGGCATCGCCTATAGCGTGGCGCCGATTTTCGAGCTTCCCGTGATGTTTTACGTCGGTTTGCTGGCGACACGGCACGAGGTTTCCAAACTGATTCGCCTCTCCATGGTCATCGCGGCGGTTTACTTCGGCGGCTTGTTCCTGGTGCGCGCGCCCTGGCAAATTTATCCCATCCAAATCCTGAATACGGCGGTGGTGGCCGTGACGAGCGGCGTCGCCATCACTTTCTTCCAGGATTTTCTTCCCGATTTGGCCGGGATTGCGACCAATATTTATTCCAATGCCAACCGGGCGGGCGCCATCGTCGGGTACCTGTTGTTTGGATATCTCAGTTCCCGCTTCGGTTTCCGCTCCGTGTTTTTGGTCTGTGCTTCCTTCAGCGTCATTTCCTTCGCGATTATGCATTTCTGGAATCCCAAGCGCATCCCGATGCGGGCGCGGCGTGCGGCGCTGAGAATGGCGGAAGGGGCTTAACGCGCCCGAAAGTTAAGGGAGATTGCGCAACCACACCGGCTGCGCGTTCGGATTCAACCTGCGACCCAACAGGGAGTAATGGGAGAGAGGCCATCGGTACCAATTGGCCGGCCGTGGTTCGGATGGGGAGAGCGAAGGCAGGATCGCCGTCGCCACATTGGGATTCTTCATTTTATACCACATCAAGCGCGTGGGGGCCGGAATCGGATTGCGCGGCAGATCCTGATTGTTGGGCATGGTTTCCCAGCGCAAGGCGTACACGAGGGTCGGATCGACTTGGGAAACGGCCTGCTCCCAATTCACCTGCATGCCCGGATTATTCACCACTTCGAGATCAGCCGGCCAATAGGCATCGGGCAGGGTTTGCACGGGTTGCAAGGTATTCGGGTCCAGCACCCAGACCCCCGTTTCCACCGGACCCGCGGCGCTCAGCCAGTGGTAAAACCATTGCGTCAACGTTCCGTCGGAATTCAAAACCACCGGTCCGAATTGAACCTCCAGCACCAAGGTTCCCGTGCCGCCGAAGTCCCATTTATAGGTCCAGTGGCTGGTTTGGTGGATTTGCCATTTTCCGTTTTCCAAGCGGGCGTTGTAAATCTGCGTGTATCCATTCGCCGTGGAATCGAATTTGTGGTAGGTGACGATGGGCCGGCCTTGCGCGTCGAAACCGATTTGGCCGCGGTTGATCAAACCGCCTTGCTCCGGAACCGTGTCAATGATCACGCCGGGAGTCGAAAGGGTCACCGGCAGGGTCACCGGGGCTCCGGCCCAGGTCAGCCATTGCGTCAGGTTTTGCGTTTTCATGTAGGAGACGTCGAAGGTGGTGGAGGCGTCGGGCGTTTCCCGCCAAAACCAAAACAGGTGGTAATAACCGTCCGGTCCGGTGACCGGTCCGGCGTTGGGAGCGCCGAGATAGGCGTTGCGCGCGCCCTGGCCGTCGAAGAGCGCGGTTCCCAATAACCGCGTCCAGGTTTTCGAGCCGGGATTCCAGCGATTGACGTATTCGTTGCCGTTGCCGCTGCCGCCGTCGCGGTACATATACAGCAATTCTCCCTGGGTGCCGCGGAAGAAAACCGGATAGGTCATCGAACTTTCCTGCGTGCCGATCATGCTTGCGATGGGTTTCAGGCTGTCGATGTTACCGGGCACGTCGGAGCGGTAATACACCAGGGGCGCCACGTGCATGTCGCCGCTGACGTGCAGCAAATTCTGGTCGTCGAGAACGGAGGTCACATAGTTGTGACTGTCCCATCCCAGTTGAGCAGACAACTTTTTGTATTTCCACGTCGACCCGGTGCCGGGAGGCCGCATGGCTACGGTCATATATTCATTGCTGTCGTAATAGGTCGCGAAAATCGAATCGCCGGCATTGTCGATCAGAGAAAAATCCACCGGGGTGCCGGACCAGACCGCGGAGACCAAACTGGAATCCAAAATCACCAGGCGCTGTTGGGCCGCGGACGGAAGCAAGCCCAATCCGGCGACGCAGGCGACCCAGGTGATTGATAAGAACTTGCGCATAGAAATTCCGGCTCTCACCCGATGCTAAAATAACGACGGGCGGGGAATTTCACCCTCAAAACCAACGCTGGCCAACACGCCAAATGCGAGGTCCGGCCGCCTGGGTGCGCCGGCCCACGCAAGCCATCCCCGTTCAAAAAACCAGCAGACGCGCGGTGCGGGTCAAGCCGGACGCACGCAACTGCGTGAAATAAATTCCGGGCGAAACCCGATGTCCGTTGCGATCCGTAAGATCCCAAAACAAATTCTTGCTCCCGATGGAAAAGGTCCGCACGCGCTGGCCGAACACATTGAGGATGTCCAGGCGCTGGAACGAGGCGACATTGGCGAAGATTTCACCTTTCCCCTGCACCATAAACGAAATCGGATGGAGGGAAGGGGAAAGAATGCCGGTGGCCGGTTGGATGGTGTTGATCCCCGCGCTCGAATCGGCCCAAACCCAGGTGGGTCCGCTGATCCGCAGCCGTAAAGTTTGGGTGGGTTCGTTGGGCACGGTCCAATTGTAGGAGCCGGTGTTGGGAACCGAATCCGCGATGGTCTCCCAACCCGTACCCGTATTGTATTCCAGATTGACCTTGGAAAAATCGGCGGTCCCGAGGCTGCGCCATTTGATGGCGTAAACCGCTTGCGCCTTCAGGGTCTCGCCGGAATCCGGGTGATCCAGGAAAAGGCGATGCAGAAAATTCGCGGTTTCGGGCGTGCTGGGAGGAAGCTCCATGATTTCCCAGTGGCGGAAATTGATCACCGCTCCTTCGGATTGCAAACCGATGGCCCCGTGATCATAGGGCCCATCGGGGGTTCCGTTTTGCTGATCGTTGAAGATGCGGATATTCCAAAGTTTGAACACCAAGGTATCGTTGATGAAGTAATAGGCGGTGTCGGATCCGCGCGTCACGAGCTCATATTTGAGCCAGCGCGTTTGGCCGTTCGAACCGTTGGAAATGAGAGGCGTGGCGCTGTAATTGCGGGCGTTGCAACCATGTTCGCAGGCCTGGACGGTGGTGCCGCCGGTGGGTGCGTAATTGTTGCCGTTGACCCGGGTTGTGAACGTCACTTGTTGGATGGAGTAGGCGCCCCCCGCATCCTGCTGTTGCATTTGAAACTCGATGGAGCGGGGCCAATTATTACTCATGCGGATCACGCTTTCGTCGGTATGAAAGGTCATGCCCGAATTGTTGCCTCCCGCCAGCTGATCGAATTTTTGCCAAACCCGCACCCGGTAGTGGCTGTAGGAGGTTTTATCCGTGCCGATATTGCCGTCCGGCGAAGTGGCGGTCACACGGATGGTCGCCGTGTCGGTTCCGGTGTAGAGCAACTGCCAAGGCGAGCCCGGGGGATGCGTGATGGTGCCCGGATTTCCCCAATCCCGTCCATAAATGCCCGTCCAATCAGTGCCGTTGAACAATGGCACCCAGCCGGAATCGGCGGCGGTAAAAGTCTGAGCGCGCGCCGGATAGGCCAGTAGGCACACGGCCGCGAAGAATCCAAAGATCCACCGGCTTCCGTTCGCGCTCAGGAGGGAACGGGGGTGAGCAAAGGGAGACGAAGCTGCGACCATTATTTTCCTCATTTTGGCTGGGTGGCTGTGAAAGAGATGCATAAACCTAATGTCATTCCGTTTGCCAGTGGGACGATTCGCCGCAGACCGGGGATCAATCCAGCAGCGCGGCGTTATGGGCGAGATAAAGAATCTTCGCACTGTTGGTGACTCTGCCGGCATGGCTGATCTTCAACAGGTAAAGCCCTTCGGGTTGGTTCACGAGATCGAAGCGTTGGGTATAGGTTTCACCGGATCGGGTCTGAATGTGGATGGCCTGCACGAGTCTTCCCTTGAGATTAAAAAGCCGCGCCGATATTGGGCCGCTTGCGCGTGCGGTGAATTGGATCTGCAAGGCCGATCCGCTGACAGACACCTTGGCGGTGGAAAGCCCTCCCGCTTCCGCATTCTTCACTGCGGAGGATGTGCTGTCGACATTCACGACCAAAGTGGTCACGCTCTGGGCGGGCAGGGAGTAGGTGAACGAATTCCCCGTCGGGGTTAAGCTCGCATCGGCGACGAGGTTCCGGGTGGCGTCGGTCACCCAAGGCGTCACTTTGAGGGCGGAGGCATTGGAGATGGTGAAGGCCTGAGAAGTCGCGGAAGTGTTGGTATTCGCGGCCACGATGACGACGTGGTCGGCTTGCGCGCCATAGTAGGCCGATATGGTGATCCCAGTCGCGGGCGCGGCGGTGGCACCGATGCGGACGTAGCCGGGTCGAACGAACCGGCTGTAATTTCCCATCACCCACAGCCGCTTGCTCGGTTGATTCGTGTTCTTGTCCCACAGGGCGCCATTATCATTGCAGCAGGGATAAACCCACCAGAAATGCCAGGCATTCATGTTGGCGATGGTCAGCGCCTGATGGATCAGGTTGGCCACCCGCAAGGCGCTGCCCATGCCCGGGTCCTCGTTGTTATCCGTATCGTAGATCTCGGTTTCCCAGAATCGCTTGCCGGCCTGGGCGATTTGAGGATAGGCCGCCGGGCTGCCGCCGTATTCGTGGGTCGCGACAATCGAGGTGTATTTCCAGGCATCGGCGTTGTTCTGCAACGAAGTCAAATAAGAACCGATGCCGTACCAGTTCTCCGTCTCCGGAGCCATCAGCTTGGTATCGGTACCGGCCAGGGCCGGTCCCAAATAGCTACCCACCCATGTCGCCATCTGATCGGCCGTATAGGAAGTCGTGTTGTTCGCGCCCTTGCTGTCCGGTTCATTCTCCGCGGAGAGGGCATAAATCGGCACTCCCGCATTTTTCATGGTCGTCAAGAAGCTCACGAGGGTGTTGGCCCAATCTTGCGGGTTGGTGAGCGTCGGCGGACTGCCGGTGACATCCGCAGCCTTTACCTCCCAAGGTGCCGCCCAGACCTTGACGCCATGGGCCACCGCGAGCTTGGCGATATTGGTCTCGCTGGTCGTGCCGCCGCTGATGTGAATGCGATGCAGCGAAAGCCCGGCGCCGGTCGTAGTATCCCACAACAGGTCGGCATCGGTGGCGCTCATCGAGGAGCCCCACGCCGTCGAGGCGCCGAATCCATCGATCGTCTGGTAGTGCGTGTTGACATCCACCGCAACCGTCGCCCCCAAGGCATGACCGGCAACCAACGCTGCGGTCAAAGCGACTTCAGTTGTCAAAGCTGAGACAACACCCCTCATCCCTTAACCCTCCTCGTGGGATTTTAGCGAACCGGCCCTCGTCAAATGATATAGCGGAAGTGCCCGGATCACATGAGAAATCCCCGTTCGAGTAGCCTCCTTTTCGTTTTTTGCCTTCCCTGAGCTCTTCGCTCCTTGAACGGCCCCGTCCAGGAGCCGGCCGCATAATTCCCGCATTTTCCGGCACGAGGAATGTTAGGGTTCCGCCGCATGCGCTAAAATACTCCCCACCCCATGCGCAGGGAGGCACGGGTACCGCCTGAATACGATCCGGAGGGGCTTCCGCCGGAGGTAATTTGGCCTTCGCCTGCAAGGCGGCGAAATTCCACGCGTATCGGAACCGCTTGCGCGGCCGAAGCTTCCACGAAGGTCCGGCCCCAATGTGCCGTCAGTCCCAATTCCGGCGTCATGAATTGGGCGCGCACTCCGGGAAAATCCTGGCTGTAATCGTCCAAGGTGTAACCGATGAGGAACTCGGAATTTTTTTTCGTCAAGGTTCCGAAGGCTTCGAGGTCGACAACGCTGTAATCCAAGCCCGCTTTCCACCGCCAATGCGCCGTAGTTCGGGCCATCCAGGCCCCGGTTGTCCATTGGCGCAAATAAAGGTTTCCGTTGAATAGCCAGGTTTGCGAATCGAATAGATCCAAAACGTTTCCCGCATAGGAGTCGAGCACGCCGTTGCGATCCCAGAAATATTTTCCGTAGGCGGCTTGCGGCCGAAAGGCGTCCCAATCCAGGCGCGAGATTCCCGCGAAGCCTCCGCTTTCCCATGGGCCTTTTCCGGCCCGCACATCGATGCGGGCGTCGCCATCGCGGTTTTGGCCTTGCTCATAGCCGAATTGATACAGGTTATCGGTGCTGCGGATGCCCCGAAAAACATGCTCCCCGTAGGTCTGTTCCCATTTTCCGGAGGCGCGCCAATGCCCCCGCGATCCGGAATCGGCCCAGGCCAGACTCGCGGTGTTTTCCCAAACGCGTCCGCTGTCGGATAAGCTATAGAGAATGCCTTCGGTGTTGGGAAGATTCAATACCCGCAAGCGCCCGGACCAGGCCGCCTCCAGCGGCCCGTACTTCCACCCCACCGACGCGGCGTGAAAATCCTCCCGTAACACAAAAGGTACGGACAGGACCCGGTAATCCTCCAGCTTCAGCATCACGGGAAACGCCGTGCCTTCGGTCCCCGTGGCCAGCGACCACGACACCCCGAAGCCGGCGTGTCCTTGCAAGGCCAGGGCATTTTCCCAGCCGCCTTCCGAATTCCAGCCGGCGGCCACGTAAGGGACCAGTCGCGGAATCAGGGGAACCGAGATCGAGGTCTGCGATTCCCAGGCGGCGCCTCCCGGATCGACGTAAAGCGAAGTGTCGCCGAGGCGACGATCCCAACGGATTCGTTGTAACGTGCTGCGGATGTCCAGCCCCGCGACGGGCTGCAAACGCAAAGCGAGTCCCGACGACAGGGCGCCTTCGGCAACGGCAAAGCCGCCGGTTTTGCGGAGCAGATCCTCATCGTTCAGAGTAACGGCCGCCGACACCGGCGGGCCGACGGGTTTCGGCCCGGAAACGCACTCCGCGTCCTCGCGCGCTAGGCCGGGAATCGCATCCACCAGGTTTTCCCCGGAGCAGGGATCGGAGGGCATCCAGATTTGGCGATCGAGATCGAGACCCGTCACCGACTGGAACAGATCTTCCCAAGCCTGGGCCGGGTGAACCCCCGCCAGCACGGCGGGCAGAAAAAAAAAGAGGCGGGCCCGCAGCCCGCCTCTTTTGCAGACCTCGGTCATTTCACAACGCGATCCGCCTTGCTTCCGGGAAGGGAAAGGCCTTATTTCGTTCCCAGCAGGGAGAGGGCGAAATTCTCGCTCATCAAGCCGGAGACCGAGGCCTTGGGCAAGGGACCTTGCCCGGCTTCGGCCTCTTTCAGAACGATGGCCCAGACCTTGTCCTCGGTGCCGCCCGGCAGAAAACCCTGAAAGGTGGGATCTTGCCAGTGAATAATGGGTTTGAGTTGCGCGATTACATCGGCGGCGGGCGTATTCAAGGAATCCGCCTGATTCAGAATATCGCTGACGGTTTTGAGATTGCCGGTTTCGTTGGCCGCGGCGTCGGTGAAATAAATCACGGGTTTGTCCGCGCTCCAATCGCCGACATCGTAAAAGTTGTAATAGGGCAGCAGCTTCTTATAATCCTGCACGTTGAAATAGGCCGCGAAGTTCACCAAGATGGTGGTGTCTCCCACCGACACGGAATACGGCTGCGTCATGTATTTCTGCACCGAGTCCACCCCCGTCACGGCCTGGCTCAAATCCCCGCTTTCGATGCAATCGCTGCCCAGTCCCGTGCCGGGGCACACATGCAATAAATAATCGGGATCGGTTTGGGCCTCCACCGCGGCCAACCCGTTTTGCAGCACGGCCAGGGCGTCGTTGATTTCACCATCCACGCCGGCGAGTTTGGCCTGCCAGGCCGGCCGCACGGCCAGGAACGGAGATCCGGGTTTGAGCAGGCCGGTCAGGGTGTTGATGGCGTCTTTTTGCGACTGCGGCAAGGTGGAGAAGTCACTGACCTGCGACAGGCTGTCTACCCCCATGCTGTCGAGTACGCGCAAATAATCGTACGACCCGCTGTCGTCGATATCGTAATCATAAGCGAGCAGCAAGGTGGAGAGGGCATGGGTCGTCTTGAATCCCGCCAGCAGCACGGCGATTTCGGCGTGCCCCAATTTGCGGGCCGAACTGTCGATGGTCAAGGTCATGGAGAAATTGGGATCGTTGTACACATCCGTGAGTTTGGCGATGGCATCCTCCAAGGCCGGCAGCAGGATGGCCGCCACGCTGTCTTGGATTTGATGGAACTCCGGAATGGTATCCTGCGCCGCCACGGCCCGCACCACGGCGAGACGGGCCAGGGGGGCTTGCTTCGGCAATTCGAGATTGAGGGGAGATCCGGCGTCTACCGTATGATTGATTTGATTGCTGATGCCGGGGCTTTGCGCCGCCAACAAGACCCCGGTGAGAGCGGCTCCCACCTTGGCTTGTTCGTTGCCGGGATTGAGTTGCAAGGCGTGTTGGAAATCGGCGTTGGAGTTTTTCAAAGAGGTCAAATCCTCTTTGCCGTATTGGAATTGGGAAATATTGCTGAGATCCGTAACGGTGCCGCTCAATTCCGCGTTGGCCTGGTTCACGGCGGCATCGGAGGCGTTTTGATCGGCGGTCGAAGGTCCGTTGCTGGAACTGATGCAACCGTAAAGGCAAAGAAAACCTGCGGCAGCGATCGCCCAGGTTAAGGGTGTTCGGATCATCGGCATAGGTTTTCTCCTGAATCGGGTACTAAATAGCGGGAATTGTAACTGGTCTAGGATAGACTAATCGAGGCCTTTTCGCAATCCTCCCCATTCCCGCTGGCTTTTTTCGAAGAATAATTGAGCCGCTGCTTGCCCGCATCGGATCGACCGCCACAAATTCTTGGGGAAATTCAGGTGCGCCGGGAAAAACTCATCGGCGTCCTGGGAGCCCGAACCTAATCCTCGCGGACAATTCCCCAGATCTCCGTGCGGGAATACGGCATGACCGTGTTGTTCACGATAATTTGGTAGTGGATGCGGGCGATGTAAGCTCCGGTTCCAATACGCTCACCGTGTTTGGAAGTGTAATTCCAACCGATGAAAACGTAGCCGCGGTGCAAGGTGCAATCGCCTTCAAAGATCGCGTCGGTGCATTTGATCTCCCCGCTGCCCGAGTTCACGTAGGCGCCCAGATTGGTGAAGTAAGCCACGTCGTAATCGAGACGGACGTTGGAGATGTCGACCGAGGTGAAATCATCATGGATCAGATAGTCCGCCAAATCGGTTTTGATCAAATGGCCCATGCGGCCCGTACGCGTTTCGATGGATCGCGCGGAATCCGTCAACTCGGCGCGGATGGGAAGGATGGCCGGGGCCAAACGCAACGCTTCGGGAATTTCCACGCCCCGATTCAAGGTGACGGTTTCCAGGGTGGAAAGGGTGGTTCCGGTAATGGCCCGGTAGCGGGCATTCGCTCCGGCGACGTTACCGCCGGCATCCGCCACGCCTCCCGGCCCCGGGGCGATGCGCACCAGGTCGCCCGGAATGGGAGCCGGGGTTTGCCCCGGTGCATAGCCCAACAAGGCGATGGAATCGCCCGCGCCCCAGCTCAGCGATTGCGGCGGCATGAATTGCCCGGCGCTGTCGAGGGCGGTCTTGAACTGAAAAAGATTTCCCATGGGAGATTGCAGGGCGTTCGTCGCAATCCCCTCGCTCAACACCACCCTTAAAGTATCCATGGTGTTACCCGGGAGCAGTTCCGCGGACAGAACGATGGGGGCCATGCGATCCTGAATCGGAACCGATTGCGTCGAATCTTTTCCGCGCGCCGGATACGTGAACTTGAAGGTTCCGGCGCCCGAGGTTTGTACGGCCGCCGTGAAAACCCCTTTAAACGTCAGGGTGTTTCCGGACGCCCCGCTATCCAAATCGGCGGCCAGGTTGGCCTGCGTAACCACCACGGGGCTGGCAGCACCCGGCCACTGGTACGACACCTGCTTCGGCAAATCCGCGGCGATGGAGCTGTCAAAGGTGACGGAAATCCGATCGGCGATGCCGTCGGCATTGTCGTCGTAAACTCCCGCCGCCACCACCTTGGGCAAAATGATGGGAGGCAGGCGAAACGTCAAGGTTACCTGTTTGGCCGAACCCAGGGTGTTCATTTTGTAGGTGGAGTCGGTCAAGGCGTTGGGATCGCCGGTGGCCCATAAAGTGTCGAAGCCCGTGGCTTTGGTGGTCAATATCGCCAGATTGGCCACGGGTGTGGTTTTGGCTTGGTCATGGTATACCAGCAATCCCGGTGGAATCACGATTTGGTAGGCGGACGCGGCCGAATCCACCACGGCCCCGTTCCAGTTTTCCGCGACCACCGGAACCAAGGTTCCAATGGAGGTGTCCACCACGGCCGGCACCAATTCCACGAAGTTATGCGCCGACACGGTGAACGTGATTTGCGCCAGCACCTTGGTGTTGGTCGGTTCGTAGGTGACGATGCGGTAGGTTCCGGGGGCCAGTCCCCGGATTTTGGAAGTATCCACGTAAATATTCGGGGTACTGATGCGGATGCCGCCGAAGGTGACCGAATCGGTCAGGTTTTGAATCGCGGTGGAACTGTTCACAGGATACAAGGTGTAGACCAAGGACGCAGGCGCCGATTCGGTCACCAAAGAATCGGCGGAACTCTCGCAAGACCCCGTACCTCCGTTGCGCTTGAACACCGTATACAGAATGCTTCCGTCGGGTTGCAGCACGCCCGGCTTCACATCCAATTCATGCAACTGATTGAAGTAAATGGAGGTTTTGATGAGCAGGCTGGACGCGCATTTTTGTCGTTCACAGTAAAAGAAGTCCCAATTGTATTTCTGACCCGGGGTCAGTCCCTGCTGATCCAAATCGATGCTGCCCGGCAAGTCGACATGCCTTCCGCCCAAATCCAAGGCCAGCTTATTGTTGATGAACACCCATACGTCGTCGTCGCCCCGGAACTGAAAAACCTGGCCGGGCTTGTAGATGAAGGTGGCATGCGTTTCCATGCAAAAGCCGAAGTTGTGGGCTAACGAATCGGCCGGGGGCCAGCCTCCCCCACTCCGACTATCATAACAGGCGCCCGTATCGTTTGCATCCAATTTATTGAAGTCGTCGATGGGGAAAAATGAGTGGTTGGAATTGTTGTACGAGTCGTATTGCCATTCTCCGTTGCCGGCTTTTCCCATGGGTAAATCGACACAGGTTTGATACCCCTTGTACGGCATGGGAATGGTGCTGTCGGAATTGAACCAGGTTTGAAAATGGGATTGCGCGAGCGTAGTGGCGGTGGGCACGGGTTTCTGATCCGCGCCGAGTTGGTTTTCCACCATTCCCAAAGTCGGGCCATTCCCGCCGTTCCCAACGGATCCGGGACCATAATCAGGATTGTAATGCGCGGACATGTCATGCACCGTGGCGGCCATGAGGTATGAGCAAATCCCCTCGATATTCGGAAATGCGGCGGTGATAGTTCCGTTTTCGGAATTTATCCACAACTCGTTTCCGTATTTGGCAAAGGCGGCGGTCAAGTCGATGGGCGACTTATCTCCATATCCGGCTTTCCCCCAGGTGGAATCCGGGCTGCTGACGCTGATGAAATAGGCGCCCACGGTATCCGATGTCAAAATGTATTGGCTGAACCAGTTGCAATGTCCCTGATCAAGCAGCATGGAATCCGTTTTCCCGTTGATCACGATTTCCGGACCGTCCAACGGCCAAGGATTCAAGATGTGCACCAATTCAGGGGCATGCGTTAAAATCAAGGGCGCGGCCGAATCGGGTCCGCTGGGATCGGTGATGATCCAGATTTCACTCGCGCCTTGAAAATCGGCGATACTGAAGGTCGAGTTGGTTCCGAAGCCGTTCTTCCCCCACACCGTGTTTCCGGGCGCGTTGCGAAAATCGAAATTGTCGTTCCCGTATTGGGCCAAACCGGTGATGGTGTAAGTGTACCAGTTCGTCGTTCCTTCCTGGGTCATGGGCGTGGGGCCGTAGTTAACATCGAAAGACGGCACCGAAGGCGAGAACAAGATGAAGGGGTTATAGACGTGAACGATTTTCCCATTCAGGGCGTTGAGAGAATCTTGCGCAAAAACCGGGCGGCTTAATACGGCTGAAAATAAGGCCAGGCAAAAACCAACAGGCCAAAGTTTATCCACAATACTCAAATTTCTCATACTTGCTTCCGGAATACAGGCGCCCCGAACCTGTATTCTCTTTGTGTCTTTCTTGCCGAGGTAAGTTCATGCCCGAAGGCGGCGTTTTTTCGCACACCCTGCCGCCCGGCCTACCGCCATAACCGGTCGGTAAGCGCATCGTTGCGGATTCTCGGTCGGCCTCCGTCTTCGACCTCCCCCGACCGCCTCGGGAGCCAGGCTCAGACTTCGCGCCAAAAACGAACGGCATGCGAAGCGTCCCGGCCGGAATGGCGCGAGTTTATATTTGCCACCCGAACTTCATCCGGCCTGGGCGGCCGATTCAATCAGGGGAAAAACATCATGCCAGAGGCAGTCGCCATCCCGGCCAGCGGGAAAAAAGTCAATGTCAAGCGCGCGCTCGCAGCCGGGGAGGGCGTGCTGCGCCTGGCCCCATGCTGGGTGCCGCGCGTGTTCATGATTCCGGGCCGCCGCATCAAGCTCCATCCCGACGATGTCTACGCGCTCGGCGCCCATCGCGGCGGCATCTGCGAGCGCTGGTTCGCGTCGACCACCGAAGCGGGCAATGAGAATCGCGCCGACGACGAGGGCCTGTCTTACGTCGTTCACGAAGGCCAACGCATCACCTTGCTGGAGGCCGTCGCCGCCGAAGGCGTGAGTCTCATCGGCAAGAAGATGTGGGATAAGTACCAGCGCTGGCCGGTGTACTCCAAGTTTTTCGACAACCAGGGGCCTATCGCCCATCACATGCACCAAAGCCCCGAGCAGGCCAAGGCCGTGGGCCGCGAAGGCAAACCCGAGGGCTATTACTTTCCGCCGCAGTTGAATTCCATCGGGAATAACTTCCCGCATACTTACTTCGGGCTCGAACCCGGGGTGACCAAGGCCGACGTGCGCCGTTGCCTGGAAGACTGGAACAAGGGCGACAACGGGCTCCTCGATTTGGCCAAGGCCTATCGCCTCAAGCCCGGCACGGGCTGGCATGTGCCCGCGCGCATTCTACACGCGCCCGGTTCCTTCGTGACCTTCGAACCCCAATGGGGCAGCGACGTGTTCGCGTATTATCAGAGCATGGTGGAAGGGCGCGCCATCGACTGGGAATTGCTGGCCAAGGACTTTCCGCCCGAGCGCCGCTTCGACCTCGACTTTCTCGTCGACCAACTCGATTGGGAAGCGAATCTCGACACCCATTTCCGCGATCACCATTATCTCGAGCCCATTCCCGCGGCCGACTCGGCGGCGGAAGGCTGGGCGGACAAGTGGGTGGTGTACGGGAAGTTCGACGGCCAGGAGCTGTTCACGGCCAAGGAAACCACTTTGATGCCCGGCGTAAAGACCACCATCAAAGATGGCGGCGCCTACGGCCTCATCTGCGTGCAGGGCGTGGGCCGGGCCAACAAGCTGTGGCTGCAAAGCCCGTCGATGATTCGCTTCGGCGAAATGACCGAAGACGAAGCCTTCGTGTCGCATGACGCCGCGGTGCAGGGAGTGGCCTTCGAGAACATCGGCACCGAGCCCTTGGTCATCCTGCGGTACTTCGGGCCCGATTCGTGTCCCGATGCGCCCAACACCGGCGCTTTCAAGACCCGTACACGGGGCTGAAAGGCCGGCCGCCCACGTACCGGATCGGAGTGCAAGTTAACCTTGCGGTTAAAACATGCGCAGGGTCGCCTGCAGCCCGAATTCCAATCCCGTGATATCTTCGCTGCGGGAGGTCGGAAGCACCGATTCTTTGCGGCCAGGAAAACTGAGCAAGCCGTCGAGGTTCAAGCGTTTTTCCAGGAATCCCGCCCCGAGGCCCACATGAAAACTGCTGTAGTCCACGGGATGACCCGGGTCCGGCGCGCTGAAGCCGCTGCGGCCGGAAGCCTGAGAGGTGAGTAGGAACGGATCGAATTGATAATCCTCGTAGCCGGGATCCGTGCCATCCTCCTGGCGATATGTCCATCCCACGCGCACGGCGAGGGTGATGCCGGAAGGGATGCGCAAAGCCTCGATTTGTTCCAGGTGATTTTCCACCCCGAGGGAGAAACGGGAATAGCTCCGATCCACCGTGGTGTCGGATTGGAAGGTATGACCGGCGGTTTCCCATTCCCACAGCAAATCCACCATTTCCCGGTATGCGAAAGTTCCGCCCAACCCGAAATCGTTAATATCATGCGTCCAGGCCATGCCGTCGATTTCCGCGCCTTTTTTGAAAGGATTTTGGTTGCCCTTAATGCCAACATAACCCTGGGCGTTTTCCGAGGCATGCGCAAAGCGCAGAGCCGGCTGAATGTGAAAATCATTCCATTGCCAGGTATACAGCCACTGGGTTTGCAAATCCCAGGTTCCCGTCCAGATGGTCGGATACACCACTCCGGGTTGATTGACTTGCCGGTATTCTCCGAATTGCCGATTTGTGCCGAACTCCAACACCACGTTGCCGGTCAGCGGCGTGCCGCGCAAGCTGTCGATGTCGGCCAAAAACCCAAAGCGCGGCAGGGTTAAAGTGGCCACGCGTTCCAGGGTACCGTTCACGTTTTGCAAGCTGTCGAAGAGGCCGGAAAAACCTACGAACCCCCCCACTTCCACGTCGCGGATGGGGCGGCTGGCCACGTCGAGACGCAGCGAAGGCACACCCAATAAAACCCGGTGATCGCCGCCGGGATAATCCAGGCCGCCCAGCAGGGCGTGTCCGCCGAAGCCGATGCGGAACAGGCCCGAGGCCGGCCCCGCGGCCAGGTCGAAGCCGAAAAGCGATTTGCCTTCGTCCAGAGTGTCGCCCAATGGAGACTGATATGATTCCGACTGGCGTTGGTAATACAGAATGGCGGCAAAAACTCCCGGCTGAAAAAAACCGACTTCGGGGAGGTAATAATTCTGATTCCCGATTTGCAAAGAGTCTCCGCTTGAGGAACGGCTGGAATTCAGCAAACCCAGTCCGACGCTTACATGCTCGGTATGGGTATCCAATAGGCCAATGGGCGATCCGCCTTGATCATAGAGGTTGTAAAGACTTGGGTCGGAAAAGCGCATTTCTCCCAAGGCGATGTTGCGCAAGTCGGTGGCGCTGGAAGCGCCTTGGTTGGCCGGACCCGCATCGGGGTAAACCCCGGCAAACAGCGGAAGAGCGGCCAACGCATTCAGCAATGCAAGGCGGATGAATGGTTTTGACATGGGTTTGTTCCTGGTAGTGAGGATCCGGAGTGACGCCCGTTCGCGCCCCGCAGTTTCGAACATAACATTCCCTTCGCCGGTCCGGCCCCGCCGGTTAACGGCTTTCCGCCGTCGTGGAACTCTGTTTCACCCGTATCTCCGAAGTAACGGGCCGCGGCCCCACGGGCGCGCCTGCGGAAACCTTTTTCCCGTCCACCGAAAAAATTTGTTCCTCCGTGGCCGCGGGTAAACCGTTGCCCGGTAATTGCCGCGCGGATCGTTGGGAAAAGATGGGGTTGAGGACGGGAACGGGGGAAGTCAGGGCCCGGTAAATGACGTGCGCCAACGTATCCTGACCCTGGGCGTTGGGGTGCACCCCGTCGGCGAAATCAGAGGACAGGCTTCGGCAGGGCGTGTTGAGATCGATCACCTGCAAGGCTTTAGCCGCGGCCACCTGCTTGATGTCGGGAAGGATGTACTTGGTCAGGATGGAATCGACGATGCCGTAGCCGTTGGCGGAGATGGGGGGCGGCAGGCACAGCCAGATTTGCGGATGCGAAGAAATGCCCTGCAAGGTATCCACCATCGCCGTGAGATCCGCCACAAATTGCGACCCGTATTTCCAGTTTTGCGACTTGGTGTCGTTGGTGCCGAGCATGAGGGTGATGACGTTGGGCTGGAAGGCGAAGGTGTTTTTCAACAATCCCTGGGTCCAATACGGCATGTCGCCTTGCTTGAGCAAGGTGGTGCCGCTCACCCCGTCGTTTTGCGTCAGATAACTTGGGCCGAAGAGCATGTTCAATTGCGAGGTGTAAGAATCGGCGCCTTGCGCCCCGGACACGGTACCGACATATTGGGTGATGCTGTTGCCGATGCAAGCCACGCGCGTCACCTGGGTGGAATAGCCGCGGTAAAAGGCCGCGGCCAGGGAATCGGAACCGGCCGCCGTGGGGTGGACGCCGTCGGAGGTCAGGTCGGATCGGCCCTGCAAAGAGGTGTTGACGTCTATCACCTTCAACCCTTTGGCCGCGGCCACCTGCTTGATGTCGGGAATGATGTACTTGGTCAGGATGGAATCGGCTATGCCGTAGGAATTCGCAAAGATGGGGGGCGGCAGGCATAACCATATTTTGGGATGCGAGGAAATGCCCTGCAACGTATCGACCATCGCCGTCAGATCCGTCACGAATTGCGACCCGTATTTCCAGTTCTGCGACTTGGTATCGTTGGTACCGAGCATGATGGTGATCAGGCCGGGCTGGAAGGAGAAAACGTTATTCAACAGTCCCTGCGTCCAATAAGGCATGTCGCCTTGTTTGAGCAAGGTGGTGCCGCTCACCCCGTCGTTCTGCACCGAGAACTGCGGCCCGAGCAAGGTAGCGAGCCGGGGCGCATAGGCCAGGCTTACCTGCGGATAGCCGGCGGTGATGCTGTTTCCGATACACGCCCATTTGATGGGTTTCGCCACCTGGGCCGGGGAAACAACCGCTCCCGCCAACAAAAGCAAAACCATCTGTGAGAGTCGCACGCTTTCCCCTTGTCTTCCCGTAGCTGCATCGGCCCTGTCGCCGGCTAAAAATAGCCGTTTTAACGCCGAACTTCCCGTCGCGCGGCCGAATTCCGGGACGCGGAATGATCCCCCGTCAACCGGATGGATCCTTCACGCGCCGGCAAACTGCCTTATGGGTTGGAATCCTGCGGCGGGTTACCTGTGCCGATGCCGATCGGGGTTTTTCCCGGTACAACGAATACATCGGCTCCCGGGTTTCGGTGGGCGGTGAGAATGACCCGCTGCCCATTGAGCAGGTACAGCACATTTCCGAAGGGATTGGCGCCGAGCGGTTTGACCAGGGAATAGCCTTCTGCTTTCGGAACGAGAATCATGGAAACGGTGCCGGCGGAGACCAAGGTGGTCACACTTTGCGCGTCCAGTGAGGTGGTGAAGGAATTGCTCGTGGCGGTAATGGCACCGTCGTCGCTGATGTTTTTGGAACTCGAGGTGGTGTACTTCTCCACGCTGGTCACCGTCGCGCCGGAATAGGTAAACGTTTGGCTTTTCGACGACGTCGCGTTGTTCACGGCCACGATGACGTTTTGCGCCCCCTTGAAGGCCACGACGTAGACGCCGGATTGCGGGTTGTAGGTGGCGCTGACGCGATAGAATCCCGGACGGACCCATTTGGAAAATGAGGCCAGCACCCAACCGTACTTATTGGGAACACCGGCGGTCGAGATGATGCCGTTGCCGTTGGCGGTCATCCACCAGTACACATAGGCGTTAAAGTCGTTGTACATGCAATCCAGGATTTGCTTGGCCAGCACCATGATGCCGGCGGCGCTGTAATCGGTTGCATTCCATTCCGTCATCCACACATGTTTGCCGAGGCTGATGGCTTTGGTATACACCTTCGGCTGCCCCCCGTACATATGCCCGCCGATATAGCTCACGTTCTTCGCCGCCGTGCTGTCGCCCAGCGTGGGATCGGAAAGCGCCCAGTTGAAACTCGCGGATTCCGGCATCATGATCGGCTTTCCGATCAGGGGAGCATAGGTTTTGCAGAAGTCCAGAAAATTCTGCGCGGTCCAGGAGCAGCCTTCATAATTGGCCTGCGCCGCATAATCGGGTTCGTTTTCCAAGGACATGATATCGATATTGGTGTTGCCCACATAGGTCCAGAAGGCTTTCATCCAGGCGGCAAAGCTGGCGAATTTGGCCGTATTGATGGAACCGTGTTCTTCGGGATGACCGGTGACCATATCGCCGTTATAGACTTTCAACGATTCGGGTGGCGACCAGGGCGTGGCGAATACCATGGCTCCGCGCGCTTTGGCAAACGTCGCATTGGACTTTTCATCGGCCCAAGTTGCCGTATTGGACGCGTCGGCATCATAGGCGATGCGGCAGCGAAGTATGGTCAGGCCGAGTTGATTGGCGCCGTTATTGAAAATGGCATCCATCAAAGAAGAGCTGAACGCGCCTTCCCAGGCGCTGCTGGCCCCGAAGCCGTCGATTTTTTGATCCGTACTATCAAAATTTACCGTAACGGCCTGGGCGAAGAGGATGGACGGTACGAATAGAAATGCCGCGAGATTTCGCTTGGAAAATGCATTTGCCATGATCTCCCCCTTGAGTCTTCGGGCCTATTTACCGGCGCGCCCAAGACTCTTGTTTAAACGAGTAAATAGACAGCCTCTCAATGTGTCGAAAGAACACTTTTAATCGCATACTCGAAACAGGCCCTCAATATCGGTCAATATAAAGGTGGAAGAAAAAAATGCCCGCCGATTTTTTTTAGCCCGAAGGGCGACCCGATTTGCGGGAATGGAAGAAGCCCTATCCGAAACGTATCAGTCTCTCGTCATCGTCGGTTCTCAAGCGGAGGCGAAACCTTCATACAGGCCCACCGGCTTGGAAACCGGTACGGCCCCGATCGGAAAAGCGACGCCCCGGCCGTCAGATACGCCGCGCCAACAGCGCCTTCCCGTCAGAACTGCGAGAAGAATTTCCAGGACTCCGCAGGAATCCAGTTTGTGTTGCTGCCGGGATCGTTGTTGATGTTCGTATGCAGTCCATTGAAGGTGCAGGCCTTGACGGGATATCCCGTCTTGCACCCTTGGAAGTCATAGCAGAGATGGGGGCCAGTCGTCCAGGTCGGGATATTCGACGGAACCACGCAGCCGTTGTCCGCTCCGCGCCCTAAGGCAATATATTTCGAGCCCTGGGTGGTGCTGGTCCCATTGACCCATGGACAAGTCCCATCGCTCATACCGGTTGTTTGCATCCAGGCGATGGGATCATGAGGCAGGGGATTGGGCAGATAGATGTTGTAATTGGCCGGGGCGATGCCCACGGCGGCGCGAATCCGGCTCTGAAACGTCGTCGAAAGCGAATAGGTCATCATGCCGCCGAAGCTGAACCCCGTTGCGAAAACACGCGTGGTATCGATGCACAGATTCCCTTCGACATAGTCCAAGAGGTCGGAGAAAAAGATTTGATCGACGGGCGTATTGGTAGACCACGTTCCCCCGGGATTATTCGATAGTGTGGCATCTCCCGGTAGAGCCTGAGGCGCTAGGAAAATGGCGGGATCTTTATCGGCGGTCGCCGAATCCTTGAGCCAATAGTAGTCCTGGCCGACGACATCTTGCGCCTTTGCGCCAATCCAGTGGGAACAGTAAAAGAATTTATAGGGATGGTTCATGTCATAGTTGGTGGGGATGTCGATGATATACGTCCGCGTTTGGTTGGAGCTCGTAATCTTATAGGCGCCGGATTTCAGCGATCCCAGCGGTTTGCCGCAACCGGCACTCAGCACCGGAGGGTTGTGCGGGCCGCCCCATCGATCAGAGGAATCCAGGGTCACGTTGATCGTCGTGTCAAAGGAAGAAAGGGCGATGGCTTGGGTCGCGAACCCGGAAGCCGAGACCTTGAGCGTGTCGACGGTGGCCGCCACCTTGGCCAAGGTGGCACCGGCTGGGGTGAACTTTCCCGTGAAACCCGTGACGCCGGCATTGCCTTCGAAATTTGGGAGATAGCGAAAGGTTTGCACCTGCGATCCCACCGTCGCCTTGACGACCACCATGTTTTCCGCCGGGAGTCTTCCCGCCAGGTTCAGGTCATAAATCCCCGGTGAAGCCTTGTCCAGGGCCTCCCTCTCCAGGAGATTCCCCTTCACGTCGAAGGTCTCCACCTTGACCGCCGACGACTTGCTCACGGCCAATTCCAGTACGCCTTTCTCGAAGGTGATCGTCGCGGGCGTTGCTCCCGAATTGCCCCGCACGGCGGTATTGTTCTTGGACAGAGAATACATCCCATCGGAACCCGTTGTGTCTTTCAAGCCTTGCTGCACCAACTGAACCACGGCGCTAATAACCGGCTGCCCGGCTGAATTGGAAATCTTGCCGTGCACATTGATGGTTTGAGCGTGGAGGGTTGACCCGCAAACGGCTATAAACCCGAAAGCGACAATTTTTCTCATGGCGCACCTCAAAAAAATGTTTCTATCCGATTGACCGTTAATTTATGGAGCAATCACGGATTTCGCCTTCGGTTTTTTGACTAAAACGACATTTCCGGGATATCCGCCGCCTCAACACGGTTTCCATCGAATTCGGTGGCCAGCATTTCGATGTTTTAACGATTATTGGGGTGACCACCTGGAATGGAGCAAAAGAACGATCGTCGTATCACCGGGTGCTTCCCTGTAGCGGCGTTGTTCTGCCGGTTCCACGGAATCGGTAGCCGGATAGCGCGCATTGCTTGAAATCCCAGCGGTAAAAAGTGAAACCAGCGGATAAATTTGCAGCAATGATCGGAGAAGATGGTTTGAAATCATGTAGGGCCGGATCCCGATTATCCTCTTCTTCCCCAAGAGATTTTATGCGACACCTCACCTTGTTGGCCGCCCTTTCCCTCACCGCACTGGCGGGTGGCGCTTCCGCCCAGGAGCAGACCATTCACGTGGGCGGAACGGCCCGCACCTATATCCTGCACGTCCCCACGGGGCTTCCGGCCAACCCGCCTTTGATGTTTATGCTGTGCGGACATGGCATGACCGGGGCTCAGCAGGAGAGTTTAACGCAGATGGATCCGATTGCCGATCGGGAAAAATTCCTCGTTGCCTATCCGGACGCCGTCAACATGAATTGGGACCAGACCGGCACGACCGATATCGACTTCATCCTTGCCCTACTCGACTCCATCAGCGCCCGGTACCATCCCGATTCGAACCGCGTCTACGTGACGGGCTTCTCCCAGGGAGCCGCCATGGTGCATATCCTCGGCTGCGACGATGCCGATAAGTTCGCCGCCATCGCCCCGGTTTCGGGGAATATCCCCGACTCCTGTTCCCCGGCCCGAGCGTTGCCCATGTTCGTAACCTTCGGCACCAAGGATATTTTTCCGGCGAGTGTGTTCCTCGCCGGGGCGCAGTCCTGGGCCCAGCTCGACGGATGCCCCGCGACGCCCACGGTAACGCGTCCGTACCCTGCCGACCACCCGAAGTCCGTGGTGACCCGCCTCGACTGGGGACCTTGCCGGAACGGCGCCGAGGTCATCGCGGATTCCATCCAAGGCGGGCCGCATGAATGGCCCATGGACTCGGTGACCAAGGTCAACAACAGCGAGGAGGTGTGGGCTTTCTTGAAGAAGTTCACCTTGTCCACGAGCACCGGGTTGTCACGCCCATCGTTTCCCATTCGCCGCTCCGTCCTATCAGCCTGGTACGCCGACGACGCGATTCATTTGCAAGGAGTGAATGAGAAGAGCCGCGTGCGGATCGTGGATGAACAGGGACGGCTGGTGGCGGAGGGTACCGCGATCAAAGGCCGCTTCCCGTTGGCCGGCAAGCCCGGCGGTGTGTACCAAGTTCTGGCGAACGACGGAACGTCTGGAATCGTCTCGGCCAAAATCGTCATCCCCTAAGGGCCATTCAAAACGGCACCATTTAGTCACCTTGGGCCGTGCGCAGCGGCATGGGAAACACACCGGTTACCATCGCACGCGGCAATTTGCCCTTCGGCCTCACCCTTTGCACCCTGGTCAGCGGCCATCACACCTTCCGGCAATTGGTTTTCCTGCCCTAGTAGAGCCTTCTGGTAGGACCCACCCCCCTTTTCGCCTTTTCGACCGGATAGCGAGAACGGGGCGGGCGAATTGCCGACAGCGCCATTTCCCGAAGCGTAATATCTTTAGAGGAATGAGACGTTTTTTCCTGTCGGGATTTCAGATCGCGCTGGTTTGCTGCGGCGCGCTTTGCGCCGATGAATCACAGCCTTGGAATAACCCGAATGGCGGAACCCTGCCTACCGGCTGCCAACATCTGACTTTCTACAGCGCGGCCAATAAGACCACGATCGGGTACATCATTTATCTTCCGCCCGGTTATAACAGCGATACCACCGTGCGTTATCCCGTCGTGTACTCCCTGCACGGCATGGGGGGCAATGAATGGGGCAACCTGCCCTACGCCTCGGTGTTGCAGTCCAACATCCTCTCCAAGGCATTCATTCCGATGATCATGGTGTTCGTCTCCGGTCGGGGCAACAGCTTTTACGCCGATTCGAAAGACGGCAGTGTTATGTGTGAAACCAGCATCGTGCAGGAATTAATCCCCCATGTCGATTCCCTGTTTCGCACCCTTCCCGACCGGAGCCACCGCGGCGTCGACGGGGTTTCTATGGGTGGATTCGGCGCGCTGATGCTTGCGTTCAAGCATTACGACCTGTTCGGCCACGTCTGCTCCGATATCGCCGCGCTCGTCGATTGGGACACGCTGAGCACTCAGCAATTCGATCAAACCATTCCCCAGCAGATATTCGGGAGCGATTCGAACTACTTCAACAACAATTATTACCCCTTCACCTTCGTGCGCAAAAACGCGGATACGCTCAAGACACTGGGCATGAAGGTGCATATGGCCGATAACCCCAACGATACCCCCATGGGACCGTTGTGGAGCTACAACCTGGCGATGCGCAGCCTGTTGGTCAGCACGGGAATTCCGGTGGAATTCGATTCCGCGGCCGGCAATGGGCATACGGCCGACTTCACCGGACCTTCCGGAATTGCCATCCTGAAATTCCATTCCGACGCCTTCGCCGCGGCTTCGGTCACGTCGACCTCCCCGAACCTCTCGATCCGACTGCAGGCGGCACCGGCATTCCGCTGCGTATCCGGAAACGGCATTTTTTCCATCCCGCCGCAATGGCAGGTGAATTCCACGGGCGTGGCCATCTATTCCGCCTCCGGCCGGGAGTTGGGGCGTGAGCGCATCGCCGGGAAAGCCGTTCTGGGCGGGGCCGCATGGGGAAAGCGCTTCGGGTCCGGCCTCCTGATCATCAAGCCCCTTTGAGACCGTTTTACCCGGCAGGCTCCGGATATCTTTAATGTTACCGTAATACTTGTGTTACATTCGGGCCGGATCGATAGCCACTCGACTTACCCGCCTTTCGTTCCCAGAGGCGCACTGTATTCCCGACTCACCCGCTTTTGCAGCGGCAAGCGATCTCCACCCGGGTTGAGTCCGCGGCAGTGAATTCCTTATCCTTCCTGCAAACAATTTCAATTCTTCCGCATCTCCTGGTGCGCCGCATCCGAGGAAAATTGGGCCTGCGCTCGAAACGGCCTGCCGCCACCAAATAACGCAAACATCCCTTCCGGGTGGATGGGGCCTCGCCCGGCGGGCGCCAAAGGGCAAACTTCCTTTCGTTTTCGTGATCTTAAATGTTCCCGTTACAATCGCCCCGTACGTCGGGTCCCCACGTCATGGAGAAGATTCAGCCTTGTGCGGACTAAAAATCCAGGGCGACAATCCCCCCGCCTTCCAGAACTTTTTCGCGACCATTCCTACTAATAAAAGTAGGCCCATGGGAGGAGTTGTTGGCAGGTAATGCGGCCGTGAAACGAAGTAACCGCGTAAAGAAAACGGGTGCAGTCGATGAAGATCCAACTGTATCTTCCGCGCATTCCTGATGCATTATCTGAATGGTTTACAATAAAAAGATTGGAAACGCGCCTATTTCCCGCGGATGATTTTCAACTCCGCTGGGTGGAGAAAGTGACTGTGTCGGTTTTTCGTTATTCGTTTTATTTTCTTCTGGCCGCCTTTTGCTCGACGCCGTCTTCGGCTGCTTATCTCCATCACGAAGGAAATAAGCTCCTGGATTCGGCGGGGAACGTGGTGCGGCTCACCGGGGTCAACTGGTTCGGGTTCGAAACCAGCAACATGGCGCCGCATGGCCTGTGGGCCCGTGATTGGCTGGGCATGCTCATGCAGATCAAGTCCATGGGGTTCAATTGCATCCGCCTGCCGTTCTGCGACAGCATGCTCGACTCGAACTCCATGCCCCAGAGCATCACCTATTACGGCAGCGATCCCTATCGCGGCATCACCAACGGAGCCATCAATCAGGAACTGCAAGGGAAGAACTCGTTGCAGGTCATGGACATCATCATCGGAGGATGCCGGCAATTGGGGCTCAAGGTCATTCTCGACGACCACTCCCGCGCTCCCGACGGGTACGCCAACGAAATGCTTTGGTATACGGCGGCGGTGCCGGAGGCGAAATGGATCTCCGATTGGGTGATGCTGGCCAATCGTTACAAGGGCGACAACACCGTGGTGGCCTGCGATCTGAACAATGAGCCCCATGGGACGATTCAGGATAGCGGAGCGGAATGGGGCACCGGGGTGATGGCCCAGGATTGGCGACTGGCCGCGGAGCGCTGTGGGAACGCCATTTTGGCGGTGAACCCCGGCGTGCTCATCGTGGTGGAAGGTGTGGAGCAGGTGGGGAGCGACGCGTATTGGTGGGGCGGAAACTTAACCGGCGCCCAGGCCGCCCCGGTGGTCTTGAGTCACCCGGAAAAACTGGTGTATTCGGCCCACGAATACGGGCCCGAGGTGTTCGCCCAAACCTGGTTTTCGGATCCCAATTTCCCTCAGAATATGCCGGCCATTTGGGACAAGTATTTCGGATACCTGTACAACAGCAACCAGAACCATCTTCTGGTGGGCGAATTCGGCATCCTGGATACGGCCGCCGACTCGGGCAAGGCCGGAGAGTGGTTTGATGCGTTTCTCCAATACATGGGCAAGAATTATTCCTGGACTTTCTGGTGCCTCAATCCCAATTCGGGGGATACGGGAGGCCTGCTGAATTACGACTGGACGACGGTGGTGCAATGGAAGTTGGACAAACTCAAGCCCTACATGGCTCCGCTCATCGATCCGCCGGGAACAATGGCGGTTCGGCCGGCGCGTCAGGCGCGGGCCCTATCCCAGGTTTCTGGGTCGATGGTGGACGCAGCCGGGCGGCGCACCGTGCGGGGCCGGGCCATGACGCCGCTGTTCCAGCGCCAGTAGCTTGTATGTTACAGGGGGCCGGGATGCGCCTCCGCGCCGGCCAAAGGAGAAGGATGAGCACGAACCCGATGAACACAAGCAGACTTCCCATCCGGATTCTCCGCCGCCGGACCGGATTTTCTTCGTTGCGCAAGGGGTTGGCATCCGCCTGCTTGTTCCGTCTCGCCGCTATGGGCTTCCTCCTGGCCATCCCCACGGCCGCGGCCACGTTCGATTACGGCGAAGCCCTGCAGAAGGCCATTCTTTTCTACGAAGCCCAGCGCTCCGGGCCCGTGCCGGCCTGGAACCGACTGAATTGGAAAGGCCCGTCGGCCCTGCAGGACGGAAGCGACGCCGGATTGGATTTGACGGGAGGTTGGTACGACGCCGGGGACAATGTGAAGTTCAATTTTCCCATGGCCGGCAGCGCCACCATGCTGGCCTGGGGCGCCATCGCATACGGCGCAGCCTACACCCAGAGCGGACAAATGCCGTATCTGATGAACAACCTCCGCTGGGTGGCCGACTACTTCGTCAAATGCCATCCTCAACCGAACGTGCTTTACGGGCAGGTGGGAGACGGTAATCTGGATCATGCCTGGTGGGGAGCCGCCGAGGTCATGCAGATGGCGCGGCCTTCGGCCAAGATCGATGCGGCGCATCCAGGATCGGATCTGGCGGGCGAAACGGCGGCCGCCCTGGCGGCCATCTCCATGGTATTTCGCTCCAGCGATGCGGCCTACGCGGACATGCTCCTGACCCATGCCAAGCAGCTCTATACTTTCGCCGACAAGTATCGGGGCAAGTATTCCGATGCCATCGCCGGAGCGCAGGCCTATTACAATTCCTACAGCGGTTACAACGATGAACTCGTGTGGGGAGCCATCTGGTTGTTTCGGGCCACCAACGACTCATCCTACCTGGCCAAAGCTGAAGCCGATTACGACAGCCTGTCGACCGAGTCGCAAACCACTACGCATTCCTACAAGTGGACGCTGTCCTGGGACGACAAGTCTTACGGCTGTTACGTGCTGTTGGCCAAACTCACGGGCAAGGCCGAATACATGCAGGATGCGGAGCGCTGGCTGGACTATTGGACCGTAGGGGTGAACGGGCAGAAGATTACCTATACGCCCGGCGGCCTAGCTTGGTTGGATACGTGGGGACCGCTACGCTATGCCATGAACACGGCCTTCATCGCCTTCGTCTACTCGGATTGGGTGACCGACCCCGTGAAGAAACAACGCTACCACGACTTCGCGGTCAGCCAGGTGAATTACGCCTTGGGAGACAACCCCTTGAACCGCAGTTATGAAGTCGGATTCGGCAATAATTGGCCCGCCTATCCCCACCATCGCACGGCGCATGGATCCTGGGCCGACAATATCACCGTGCCCGTGCAAACCCGCCACATTTTGTACGGGGCCTTGGTGGGAGGCCCCGCTCAAGACGACTCCTTCACCGACAGCCGCCAGAATTACCAGCAAACCGAGCCGGCCTGCGATTATAATGCCGGATTCGCCGGAGCGTTGGCGCGCATGTATCAGGAATACGGTGGGAATCCGTTGCCCAATTTCCCGCAACCCGAAACTCCGGATACCGAATTCGCGGTCGCGGCCAAAATCAACAACTCAGGCCCGAACTTCACCGAGATCTCGGCCCACGTGATGAACAAAACGGCGTGGCCGGCGCGCATGGGCGATCACCTGAAAATCCGCTACTACGTCGACCTCAGCGAGGTGTTCGCCGCCGGCTACACCTTGAAGGATATCACCCTCACCATGGGCTACAACCAGGACAATTCCGCCCAGCCTCCCGTACTTGAAACCGCCGATGCCGCCAAGAACCTGTATGACGTCTTGATCGATTTCACCGGCGCTTTGATTTATCCCGGGGGCCAGTCCGAATACTCCAAAGAGGTCCAGTTCCGTCTGTCGCTGCCGGCCGACGCCAAAGCCGGCGCTTGGGATCCCACGAACGATCCGTCCTATGCCGGCTTGCAGGCCGGTGGCGATCTCGTGGTGACGGGTAAGATTCCGGTATTCGATCACGACGTCCTGGTCGCCGGCTCGATCCCCGCAGGCGCGCCGGTGATTCGCCCGCTGAGCTCTGCCAGCAGCCTGGCTTGGTCTGCCTCCCGGGGTGAATTCACTTTTGCCTGGCCGCAAGGACAGGCCTATCGATTGGTGGTGCGTTCGCCTTTGGGGCGCGTGCTCGCGCAGGCCGAGGGAGTAGGTGGATCCGGCGCTTCGCGCGTAGCCTTGCATGGCCAGCCTCCGGGCCTGGGCTTATTCATCCTCTCCGGAACCAACGGGAGCCCCATCCGCCGGGGAACCATCGCCATAACGCCGTAAATTTTTTGGCCCATTACGCCGAGCGCCCACGTGTGAGGCGCCTCCTCAGGAAAGCTCAATCCGCTTCGGCGACATTTCCCCGACGCAGGACCACGAATGCTTCGCGGCGAAAATCCGCTATTCCACCACGCCTGTATTTATTGAGAAAATCCCGAATATGTAAAAAGCGCCCCGCTTCCGGGGCGCTTTGCATCGCAACATTGAAGCGAATGCTTACAGTGCACTTTGCGCAATCGTGAATTCTGCGGACGCGGTGGAATCGTTGCCGTTTACCGAGGTGATATTCACGAAAACAAGTTTTCCGTTTCCGGTTTTCACCAAGAAATTTTCGCCTTCAAAGGCGTAATCATAATCGACTTTGTAAGTCTGCGAGAAAATCGTGTCGGCGGCTTGAGAACTAACCGGCTTGGTGCTGATTGCGGCGAATTGGGTGTCTTTGATTTGAGTCGTATCATAATTCGCGGCCAAATTCACATCACCCGCCTTCTTGGCGGCCACGGGACTCATGATTTGCAAATTCCCCCCGGAATAAACGAATAAGATGTCGATGGAGCTTTGCGCGGCGTTGGCGGCGGAGGAGAGCAGGACTTTCTTGGCGTCCAGATCCACGGCGCTGCCGTAGGTCGTATTTCCCTGCGCGCCGACCATCAGGGTTTGTTCGGCAAGCATGGGCGTCGAATCGGACACGGCCGTGGTCTTAGAATCAGTCAGGCAACCCGTAAGCGATGTGCTTAATGTCATCATGCAACCGGCCAAAAAACCCACAGCCAAAATCTTCTTGGTTATTCCCAATCCGTTCATTCCTCTCTCCTTGATTACAATAAGATTGATCTTTCCTGCAGATGGCAGAATCGTCAAAGGTTAATAAAAAAAGCCCTGCGATTTTCCAATTGCCCGTCTTTAAGGGTTGCATGAACCAATGGCGACGTCCCACCCTTCCGGCAAGCGGCATCCAAAAGAATGTAGGCGATCACCGGCGAAAAATCAGTGCGAACCCGTAGCCCGTCGACTCCAGGGGATATTTGCGATCCGCTTTATCAAGGTTCCGCATCGTTCCCGCATTTGCAATGCAAAGCCGTTTTTCTTAATCAAATTCGGCTGCCCTAATTCTTGAAATTTGCAAGGCGCAAACGCCCGGTAAGGCTTACTATAAATGTTCGCTCGGTCTGAGCCGTTTTGTGATGCATCACAGCCAAAACATGGAATTCTAGTTCGATATCCGTGGCGAGGTTTGGATGGAGTACAATTTTTCACTTGTTTAGGGGGTAAGCGTTGGAAATTGCGCAAAGATTCCGCAACTGGATTTTGATTTCCGCGGCCATGGTCTTCGTACTGCCGACTTGGCGGCAGGCTTCTGGTGCGACCGGGCCCTGCGACATCTACCTCGCGGCAGGAACTCCCTGTATCGCGGCTCACAGCACGATTCGTGCTCTTTATGGCGCCTTCGACGGGGCCCTTTACCAAGTCCGACGATCCTCGGACAACACGACTTTGGACATCAAAACCCTCAGCCCTGGGGGCGAGGCCGACGGCCCCGCACAAGACGCGTTCTGCAAGAATACGCAATGTGTTATTACCAAAGTCTACGACCAGAGCGGAAAGGGCAACTTTGTCGAATACCAAGGAACGGGAAGTTCGGTGGGCGGCGTCGCCAACCCCGCCGTCGCAACCAGCGAGTCGCTGATGGTCAGCGGCCACAAAGTCTACTCGCTGTATATCCAGCAGGGCATGAGCTATTGGAGGAACGGTTCCGCGTCGGGCGTTCCCCTCGGTAGCGCGCCCGAGGGCATTTACATGGTGACCAGCGGTAAGCACTATGATGCCACTTGTTGCTTCGACTACGGGAACAGTGAAACCAATCGATTGCCCGATGGCGCGGGCGCCATGGACGCGATCAACTTCAGCGCTATCCTGAGCTGGGAAATCGGGGCCGGCAAGGGTCCTTGGGTGATGGCCGATCTTGAGTACGGACTCTTCTCCCAAGGCAGCGGCGGCAAGAGTAATCCCAATGATCCGACCGACACCAACACTTATGTCACCGCCATCCTGAAAAACAACGGAACGACGGAATTCACCTTGATGGGCGGTAATGCCCAATCCGGCGGTCTAGACACCTATTACAAAGGCGCCCTCCCTTCGGGGGGATATAATCCGATGAAGAAGCAGGGCGCCATCGTTCTCGGAAGCGGCGGGGACTGCTGCCCCACCAACTTCAACCTGGCCAGTGGAACATTTTACGAAGGAGCCATCGTCTCCGGCTACCCTTCCGATTCCACCGAGAATGCCATCCAGGTCAATATCACCCAAGCCGGCTACGGAAGCGCCGCGAGTACTATCCAAACCGGCAACCGCGACGTTTCGGCGCCTAACGGAGGAACCTTTATTTCACTCGGGTCGGAAATAAATTTTGTGACGCTTCCCCACTATGGCCGCTCTGAGCATCTTGAAGTGCACAACCTCGTGGGCAAGCTGGTCGCCGAAGGGTACTTGTCCGCACAAGGCCTCCCCGTCTGGACTTCCGGCAGCCTTCCTCACGGGCTCTGTATCGTGAAAGTGCTCCCCATCCGTAACTAAATCCATCGCGCCTGGTACCCGAAAGTTCGGAGTACCCGCATGCCGCGGCGTCGAAGATCGGCAAATCGTCGCCCGCAGCGTGAATCGGATTACGCGATAAGGAGATCTCTGCCATCGGCCCGTTTCTGTCTGCCAAATGCGATTTCAGATGACAATTACCACTACGCTTGCAAATAAAAAAGACTTCGGACTGTTGTTCAAAACCTACCAAGATGCAATGCTTCCCTATATTTCCAAAATATGGGGCTGGAACGAAGAATTACAAACAAAGGAATTTTTAAGCGGATTTCCCCTGGAAAAAATCGAACTAATACATTGCGATCATCACTATTGCGGATTTTTGATTATCGATAAAAGTTCCGCGGATTATTACCTCTGGATGCTGATTGTTGTGCAGGAATTTCAAAATCGTGGAATAGGCCGGAATTTACTCGGTGGATTATTGCAGGAGGCGAAGAAAGATGGGAAAAAATTCAAATTAAATGTTTTCAAAATAAATTTAGGGGCGAAACGGTTCTTTGAAGGATTGGGTTTTGTCGTATTGGATCGGGACGATACATATTTCATGATGCAGGCGTAAGTCCGGAAGCGAAGCTAAAATTTAAGCGTGCGCATAAAAGGGCATCGACGACGAAGAATGTTCATGCGATTTGCCGGAAGCCAAGTTTTGACATTCTACCAAATCCCGAAAACCGGATGATATCCGCGAAAATTAAAACATGGGATCGAAGGATGAATGCGTATAATAAAAAGAGCAAACAGGAACACCCTCATGATTATGACGATTTTAGAAGCGGACGTCGAAGAAAGTAAATGGGATCTGCTGAAATCAAAATATTCGGAAATAATCAAGAAAATACCCGTTCAAATGGTTCGCACCTATTTAACTCAGAATGCCAAAAATCGAAACCTGTGGAGCGTCATCTCCGTCTGGAAAAGCAAAGACAAATTGATGGAGTATCGAACAGCAACCCCATCTCCTGAAGGAATTGTTTTATTTAAGTCCCTTGGACTCGAGCCGACGCTTTCGGTTTTTGAAATAATCGAATCGCAACAGTCATAAGCCACCGCCGTCCAGCGAAGATCCGCCTCGGGCGGACGAATTCGTTGATCGCGCTCTCGCCCGGAATTTCATCTTCAAGGTGTCGCGCCGTAGGAGAGCGGCGGTATTGGTTGAATGTTTGCAAACAAAAAAAATCACACTCCTTCTTGCGTTCCATCACAGGCGGTCCGCAGACCGACTGATGAGGCAAGAAATCCTTAAATTGAAAAAAGGCCAAAAATGGCCCAAGCGGAAAATGGAATGCGCCGCTAATGTATGGTGGGAACCCAATCGGGAAATTCTTCTTTTTCGGGGTAGGTCATGAACAAACGGATCATCGCATGCTTTTGCCTCTCGATGGGGTTGGCCGCCAACGCCCAAACCGTAAACGTGCGCGGTAAAGTCACCGATGCCGCCGGAAATCCGTTAGCCAAAGCCGTCGTTGCAATCGTCGGCCAGGGGCTGGCGGACACGACCGGATCCGATGGCGCCTTTTCGATCACCAAAAATCTTACCGCAGTGAAGGGGTCGACGCTGCCCTCAGCCGGTCCCATTACGTTGAACCAGAGCGTCTTGAATCTGTTCGTAGCTAACCCCGCTTCCATCCAAGTCGAGGTTTTCGATGTGAAGGGCCACCTGCTGGCGAAAGCCGCAAACGCGAACGCCTCGGCGGGCGTGTATCAATTGAATATCGCGGAGATGGTTCCCGCGGAGAACCTGGTCCTCGTGCATGCTGCGATCGGAGGTCATACGGAGAATTTTCGTTACTTCGGGATGCGAAACGACAATCCTGCGGCGAAACCGGCGCTGGTGAACATCTCCCGGAGGAGCGCCGGATTGGCCAAAGTCGCGGCCGTCATCGATACGCTCCAGGCCTCGGCAGCGGGGTTCGCGACGAAATCCATACCGCTTTCTTCTTACGACACCACCCTCACTGTGAGCCTGGACTCTGCCGGAGGAGAAATTTTAACCAGCGCCGGGTGCGGAAAGACGCGGACGCTTCAAAACGGGACCCTCACCCTGCAGTTCAATGGCGCCACCCGCAATTACATACTGGCTGCGCCCAGCAAGTACACAAACAGCCACCCTTACCGTCTGGTCATCGCCTATTCCTGGTCGAGCGGCTCCGCGAGCGATGTCGCGAACAGCAATTACTTCACCTTCGCGACGATGGATCCTACCAATACCATATTCGTCGCGCCCAACGCCTCGGATGGCGCCGGAACCTGGAGCAACACCGATGTGGCCTTCACCGATTCCATCCTCGCCCAGGTCGAAGGCAATCTCTGCATCGACAAGACCCGCGTCTTCGCGTCGGGCTTCAGCTTCGGCGGAGGCATGGCCATGGCCATCGCCTGCACGCGGGCAAGCGAATTTCGCGCCGTCGCCTTTTTCTCGGGAGCGGATCTCACCAATTCCTGCCCCACAACCCTTACGACGCCCATCGCGTACTACGCGTCTCAGGCCAGCCAGGACCGTGGTTCGCTGCCGGCCAATTCTCCCATCGCGGGGGAGACGATCCAGGCCAATTTCGCGGCCATCAACGGATGCACGCCCGAACCCAATTCCACCAACTATCCGGCCAGCGGCCAGCCGCATACGTGCACGATTTACCCAGGCTGCTCCGCCGGTCACCCCACTGAATACTGCGTATTCAACGGCCCGCACGGGTGGCAGCCGGTGGATCCCGGCCAGTCGACGAGTTGGGATCCTCCGGAAGCGTGGAAGTTCATCACGCAGTTCTGAATCGGAACGAAATCAGCGCCTTCGATCCGACGCCGTGAGGGTTATGCCGGAGCGAAACAACCGGCATGGTGTGACCCGCTTTAATAGTTAAGCCTCTTAATCAAAAACACCCTCTGCCTGGCCGTGGTTTCGGCGATGGCGCCTTTGGTTGAGGCGCATGCTTCGCCGATGATCCGGGCACGGCAGCAGCTTCCGCAGCAACGAAGACATCGGCCATGATCCCTGGGATTTTCTCACCCGCCTGAACGCCGGCCGGATTCGTCTCCACTAAAACGAGCGAGGAGATTTTATGCGGATGGAGAGTTTGCGAATACGAATTTTTGCGGCCACCGCGGCCTGCCTGAGCGCCCTCTCGCCCTTGATGGCAGCGGGAGCCTTCACCGTCGACGATTACCGCAAGGCGCTGTGGATGACCACACGTTTTTACGGAGGGCAGCGATCGGGCAAAGGGGTGAATTGGCTCCTGGCCGACAATACCTATTCGAACGATTATGTGAAGGATAGCGACAGCGGTCTGGACCTCACGGGCGGATGGCATGATTGCGGGGACTTTCCCATGTTCGGGCAAACGCAATTCTATTCGGCCTACGTCTTGATTCGCGGTTACCTGGCTTTTCCCACCGGCTATGACGATCTCTACGATGGAACGGCGTACTCCGGCTACCGGGCGAAGCACAGTTGGAATTGGGGTGACGGCACTCCCAACGGCATTCCCGACATCTTGGAAGAGGTGAAATACGCCACCGATTTTTTCATCAAGGCTACGCCCGACGCCTCCACCTTCTATTACCAGAAAGGCGACGGCGGCACGGGGGTCGGAGGCGAACACGCCCAATGGGTGACCAGCGGCTATTACAGCACGCAGTACACCGCCGACGAAGGCGGCGAATCGGATCATTCCCGCCCGGTGTGGAAGAATCCCAACGACGCCAGTATGCCTTCATTTTGCGCGGCGGCCTTGGCCGCCATGTCGCGCGCTTACCGGAAATTCGACCCGGCCTACGCCGATCAATGCCTGCAACACGCGCGTTACGCCTTCCAATACGCCCAAGGCAAACTGCCCAACACCGCGGCCACGGCCAACGGCGGGTTCTACGGGGCCAATGCCAACGCCGGCGATGATTATGTCACGGCCGCCACCGAACTGTATAAGGCCACGGGAGAATCGTCGTTCCAGGACCAGGCTCTGGCGCATGCCGGCGACGCCAAATGGCACTATTACATCTTCTGCTACAACAACAACGACGACCTCGCCTTCTACAACCTGGGGGTTTATCTCGGCCAGTCGGCGAAACTCGACGCGCTCAATCAGGACGGCCAATTCCTGAAAAGCTATTCCGGCAACGTAAACGCCGCCGGGGTGACCCAGGTGGGCGACGATTGGGGACGCATGCGCTTTCCAGCCGACGCGGCCTTCATCGCCGCACTGTATGACCAGGCCAAGGGCGTGCCGGATTACGACGACTTCATCTACAAGCAGATCGATTTCATCCTCGGGGCCAATTCCGCCCAGCAGAGCTTCATCACCGGATTTTGCTCGGGCTGCACGCATTCTCCGCAACACCCGCATCACCGCAACGTCTACCTGGCCGAACACCCCACGACGGAAATCCCCATCCCCGCCCGCAACGCCGAGCAGGGATCCTTGATCGGGGGAGCCTTGGACCCTTCCGCCATCGCCGGCGAGGATACGCGGGACAATTATCAGATCATGGAGCCCTGCATTGATATGCAGGCAGGCCTGGTCGGAGCCTTGGCCTATATCGTTTCCAAGCTGGCGCCGGTGGATACGTCGAAATTCCACGGGCCGACGCCCATCTTACGGCTTAAGAAAATAAAGTTGCAACCGGGAACCGCTTCCAATTCCTGGGGCTGGGAAATTTTGGAATCCGGGGTCGACGTCTTGGGGGAAAAAATTTCGCCGCTTACGAAGTAGGCACGACAACAGGGCCGAGATTACCTCGGCCCTGTTGATGATATTCCAGATCCGTAAGCTAAAGCTTAAATACCGGCCAACGCCTGGGCTGCCTGCAGCAGTTGACGGCCTTCACGTATCAGCCGCTGGTGGCGCCCGCCTTCCCCGATCCGATATTCGCGACGTCCGTTAGCCTGCGTGCCATCGAGCGCGTCTTGCATTTGCTGGACGAGCGCATTACGCTGAGAGGTAAGCTGCTGGATGTGCTTCTCCGTCGCGAGGTAGCTCGCATCGTCGCCCTTGATACCGTTCGTCGAAGCGACGATCAGCGCATGCGCGAAGTCGCCGTAAGGCGCGTTCAACTGCTTATAGAGGTCGCCCAACTCGGTGAACGACTTGCCGTTGCAAAATCCGGACTCGGCAGGCTTGAGGATTTGCGTGATGACGCGGCCATCCGGCTGATAGTCCGGGGTCAACCCGAGCAACGCGTTTACGGTCGGGACGATATCGGTGTGATCGGTCCAGGTCGAGCGGTCGATGCCCTCGTTCTTCACACCGGGGCCGACCATCCCGAGCCAGGTTTGTCCGATGTCGTTGGCATAGTCGCCATGGATCCAGGCGTAGCTGTCGTTCAGGCAGCCCTCGCTCTTGCCGGAGCACGGGCTGTAGGTCTGGAAGTAATAATCCTCTTGCGCGAACATGGTGAACGACATCGTCCGCCGCGGATCGGCATTGATCATATGCAGGGCCTTCAGCGTCGGAGCGTCGACGAGATAACGTGCCACCGGCGTTAACTGCGTCCCGTCGAGATACGGGTCGAAGGCTTTCAGGTTCGCGGCCGCGTGCTCGAAATCGCGCAGCACCGGATTCACGACCACGTTGCCGGTCGCGTCCACAGCCTGCGGCTGACCGTCGATATAGAAGCTCGGCGCCGAATCGAAGGAGATGTCATAGCCGGTGTTGTCGATCTTGCTTCCCATCAGCCACGATAGATCGTAGCCGACTTCGCCGACCAGCGGCCCGTTCAAGCCCACCAGGGGCCAGACCGAAGGTCCGGTCCACGTCGAAACGTCTTGTCCGCCGTTCGTCAGGTCGTATTGTCCATGGTACGGCTTGGTTCCCACGGTGTTGTATCGGCAGGGCGTGTTGATGCCGTCGCAGTTCTGCGCCTGTTGACCGGCATAATGATCGTTTTCATCCGCGGTGACGATGAACAGCGTATTGCTTTTGTTGATCCCGTCCGCCGCCAACCGTTGGAAGAACACCGCGAATGCGGAATCGTAGCCCCTCATCGCCGCCACGTATCCCGCCTCGCCGGGGCCATAAGCGCCGCCGCCGTCGTGATTGTCGTGCAGGTCGGAGATATAGGCATAGGTCACCGGAATGCCGGCCTCTTGCATCTGGGCCACATAACCGAGCGTGGTCGCCGCGGACATATCGTCGAAACCCGGAAATCCCGGCTGGCCGAAAGCGTCTACGATCGGCTGGGCTCCGTAAACGTCGCGTACCGCCGGCGAACCGTTCGCGATGGCCGGGTTGACGTACTTCGCGCCGAACAGCGCCTGGTAGCCGGTATAGCCGCCCGGCTCCTGCGGAAGCAAATCCGGCTTGGCGTGGGCGTTGTCCGCACAAACGCTCGACCCGCCTTGGGCGCAATGCACGGCGATGCCGACGAAGTCGGTCATGGCGAGAGTCGCGGCCGCCGAGCCGTAGGGCGCGGTTTGTGAGTTCAATCCCTCTTGCCACTCGGGCGAGCCGGCGCCGAAGGTGGTGGTCAGGTCGCCGGTATGATTGACCGGATCCACGGCCGGCTCCCAGACCTCCACGCCCTGGGCATGCGCCTTGGCGAGAGGCGCCGTCAGGTACACGTAATAACCGGAGAGGTGATCGATGGTGGCCGTTTCCTGATTCGCGCCCTGGTCGATGACGATGCCGTCGCCGGCCTGGAAACCGCTGGTGCTGTAGGGATCGATCCGGGTATCGCCGATTTTGGTGGAATAATAGAGATCGCTCGGCCCGGCCTTGAAGGCGCCGGCCAGCGCATTTTCGAGCACCGTATTGGCGACCGAAACGTTACCGACATCGCAGCCGGCGCGCGTGTAAGTCACCCACGGGGCGGGCGTATTTTTGCCTTCGGTGGTGACCATGTTCGGATCGTTGTCGACCGGCGCGGCGACCGGAGACGTCCAGTATTTGAACGCCGAGGTGTAGGTCGGGATTCCGTTCGAATCGTTATAGTAGTCGTAGGAGTTGGACTCGTTGATTCCCATGCGGTCGGGATAGAGGCCCGTCAGCGAGCTGGTGATGCCGCCCGCGGTATGCGAGATCAGCACCGTGTAATGCTTTTGAAGGATGGTGCCATGCCCCTTGAGGAAGTCGTAGAGATGCGGCATCTGCTCCAGATCCGAAGGGACATTCGGATTGTCCCGCGTCAGATGCACATTGTCGAATTGGATATAGATCACGTGCTGAATATCACCTTGTGCGGAACGGAGATGGCAGGACGGTCCCTCGCGCCGGTTTTCGTGGGCAGCCGCACCGGAAGGCGCCAACCAAGCTATTGCCGCAGCCAGAGGCAGCACGCGACCGAACCAGTACCTTGGATGTAACCCATGTTTCCGTAATCCGTGCATAATGTTCCTCCTTTTCGAACCAGGTCGAACCTTTCGGCCGGCCCGGGGTGACTAGTTATACGCGCAAAGCGGCGCGCTCTCGGTCTTTCCGAAACGGCCGTTCGCTTCGCCCGCGTCTGTGAGGAACCTAGCGAGGCGGTATTGCTGCGTGATGTCTTAGGCGTGAAGAACGTGTAAACCATCGGTCATGGCCTGACCGGTATTCCGCGAAAGAGGATGGAAAAGCGGCCACTTCGGAAAATCAACATCGAGTGAATTCGCACTGGACGGCTTGGCGATTGAGGCGATTTTTCACACCGTAACCGTCAGGCGAAAGTAGGACTCCGGAAACATTTCGAGCGCGTACAACGTACCCCCCGCTTTTGCGCGGTGGCGAGAGGAATGGGGTTGGAAGGTTGCGGGCCAGGTAACATTTAGGTTACCAGCCCGCCGCTTGCAAATCAGAGCTTGTAGGCGATACCCAAGCTGATGACGCCGACGCCGTAGCCCAGCTCCAACTGTCCCGCGAGCTTGGGTGTAAACCAGTAACGCGCGCCCAAATCCGCCCCGAAAAGCAAATAACTTCCGGACGCGGACGCGCCTGCCGCCAAAGTCCCCGAAGAGGAGGCGGAAACAATGTTGTATCCCAAAGTCACGCCGACATAGGGATCAAGCGGCGCGCCTTTGAGCGCTTGCTTGAGCAGATCGCCGAAGTGATAGGTGCCGCGGGCTCCGAGTACGATATAGGTGTAGCTAAAGGAATAGCCGGGGTAATCCCAACTGGAACGCGCGATGCCCACCAGGCCTCCCACGGAGAAATTATCCGCGATGCCGTGGTCGAGGCCGACGCTGATGGGCGGCAAAGAGGTGCTTCCGTAAGAACCGGCGAAACCGCCCAAGCCGATGCTGGCGTTGACCACATTGTCGCCCAATTTGAAAGACTCCTGGGCGTGTGAGGATTTGACGGTCAGGAAAGTGGCAAGAATCATCAGGACGGGAAGTCCGCATTTTTTCATAGGGTTCACCTTTGGGGGGGGTTGTGTTGAATGATCGGGCAAAACGTATTCACCCCGTAATTCATTCGTCAATGAAATCGTGCATTCCAGTAAAGCAAAAGCCTTTTTCTCATCAGAAAACCCATTTCACCTATTAGCGTCGCAATGCACCGGGCTAGCGCGTCGCCCTTTTCTTCCGGTCCGGCATAACCTACGGAAACGACATCCTTCACGATGGAGTTCTTTCGAGTCATTCGGCAAAACTTGGGGCTTCGGATTTGGTCGGCGTGCGGTCCTTCGCACCGACCCGATTCAACCTCAAAATCGCCTCCCACGTCCCGCTAAATTCCCCGCTCCCTTTCTCGATTCGGGTGGAACTCGTCGGAATTTGACCGGAGAAATCATGCATTGATGGATTTTGGAAAACATTCGGACTCGACTTGGATAAATGGGATTCGGAATGGCCCCTTTCGATATATTTTACCGCAAAAGCAAATTTTCTTACACAGATAGAAAACGCATGAAAATACTTGCCCCCAATTCTAGGACTTATTGGTCGGCCCTTTGCCTGCTTCCTTGTGTCGCCTTAACGCAACCCACCATTCGCGTGGACAAGGCCTACGAGGATACCGTTCGGGTTCTCATCATTTCCAATGACAGCGCCATTGGCAATTGCAATTTGACCAGCGGCGTCGGCATCAAGACGCGGAACTTCGTGCTTAAATCCCTCACCGGCGTCCCCAACGTAAAATACCGTGAATCCCAAACCACCCAGTGGTCCGATGTGTTGGCCGCCTGGCCCGGAAAATTACCGAACGTCATCGTGCATGTGAACGCGGGGTGGACCACGGAAAGCGGCCCATACATCGATGGCATCTTGAACAACGCCGTGGATTCCGGGATCGGCGTGGTTTCCATCGGCGACGACGCCGCCGCCTTGGCCGAAAGGACCTTCGGTCTTACGAATGTCGACAACTTTCCCCAGCCTATGGGCGACGCCACCCAATACCGTGATTCCACCACCAGCCTGTGGATTGACCTGGATGGAAAATCCGACACCTTGGGGGGTGGCGGCGTGATCCGCAACACCGTCGACAGCCTGCACGTGAATCGACTTTTCTTCTACCCCGAAGAACCACAATCCGGGGCCGATTCCACCAAGAATTACCGCTGCCAGGAAGATGCGGATAAGTATTCCGTGGACTCCGCCTATGCCAATAATGTGACCTTCCTGGGCTTTCAACGCGCCTTCGACGGAACCGATACCATCGCCGGTCCACGTGAATTGCAAGTCATCATTTCCTTCCAAGACAAGCTGCGCCGGGGCGTGGCCTTGTCTTATCAGCCGCAATTCCTGGCCGACCCGCAAGCGGCGCATCAAATCGATTATGACGCCATCATGTATGCCTCCTTTGCGCGCTCGTATGGCAGTCCTTCCCTGGAGTTCACCGATTCCAGCGGGAACGGTCTTGGCCCCGGCGACGTATGGAGTCCCGCCAAGGGCAAGCTTTACCTGACCTTTATGGACGACTATGTAGCGGGTTTGTCCAAGCAAATAACGCTGACGGTTGCCAATGGCGCCGGAGCGGCGGGAGATCTGGAAATCCTCACCGTGGACACCCCGACCGTGACTCTCGGAGGCAAGGGCAAGTGGCGAGGGGAAATCACTTTAGTGGAAAAACCGGCCACCCCCTCCGATAACAGCGTGGAAGTTACTCTGCCCTCCGTCATAACCGCTACCGCGCCTTCTCATGACGCGAATGGAATTCCCGATGGGGGCACGGTCACCGCCGTATTGAAATTGGATACCGTTGCAGTCCCCCCACCTCCTCCACCGCCACCACCGCCGCCACCGCCACCACCGCCACCACCGCCTCCTCCGCCTCCTCCGCCTCCTCCGCCGCCGCCCATCGACACCATCATTTCTGCCTGGATGCTGGACGTGAACGGCAATGGCGCTGCCGATCAGGCGCGCTTTCTTTTCACCCGTCCCCTCGCCGCTTTACCTGCTTCCATCGGCCCCGTATACTGGAACGCTGTTGCTCCCAACTTGATCAATTCCAAGCCGCCGCATCTCTCTTTTCTCCCGGGTTCGGGACAAACCATAGTGGTGGCGGATTTCTCCGGGGCCGAGTTTCCAATGGGGTTGACCTCCATTCCCGCAGGCGGACAACCACAAGCGACCTTTCCTTCCGACACCATATTCGGCGGGCAAAAGCCCCACTTGGCCGATTCCATGGGCGCGATTCCCCTATCGGCAACCATCGCCTTGGGCGGATTGGGAACACCTGTCGTCACAGGAAATACCGTCACGCGCATTCCCGATACTTTAACCGTCACCGTCAGCGAACCCTTGCAAACGGGATTCCCCTCGCTGCTGCGCTATGGCAAATGGCAGAATGATCATTGCTTGGATTACAGTCAGACCGTTCCGGTCACCGCGCTGCAAACCACGCCAACCGCTCCGGGCGATCTTGCCTTTGCCTTGGTTCTCAATCCCCTGGCGGCGAATCCCGTTTCCGGAGATTGCGCCTTTCTCGAAGGCGATGGAACGGTTTTGGATTTGCCCGGCAATGTGCCTCCGCCCTTGGGGGTGCGCATTATCGGCCCCACGGCTCCGCAGGTCATCCGTTCGGTAGCGGGCTATCCCGCCGTGTCCGGGGGCGGACCCGCAAACCCGGAACTGGCCACGTCACCCCTTTGGATCCCTCCGGTGGGATTTGTCCCCGGTCAACCCTTTCGGGAGACGAATCTCCCAACTCCGGGTCAACCCGCTACCGGTTCCGACCCCAATACGCGCCAACCCCTTTCATCGGGTACCGTTCTCATCCAAGTCATAAGCGCCGGGAAATACCTGGCGCGCGTGCACATCTTCGATCATTTCGGAAATTTTCTCGAAACCTTCGCACAGTCCTTCGGTTATCATGGTGAATTGGATAATGCCGCGCGTCTGGGGCCGTTGGGTTACAGCAGCTATTTGGTGTGGGATGGACGGGACAGCAAGGGCATGCTCGCGGGACAAGGGGTGTATATCTGGAAAATCGACTTCACCTTGGATGACGGCACGTCTTATTCCAAATTGGTGCGAACGGGATTGCTCCGCTAAGCGGGGCATGCTTCGCGGATCCAAATTCGGCTGCAAGTCCGGCGAACACCGTTTGACTGAAATCCGAAGGGGGAAAACCCTGAAGGGGAATTGGGGCGGTGGAAAAGCTCAATTCGCCTCAACTCCGGAAGACTGAGGTGAGATAAATTGAAATTCGGTATGAGGATCGAACGCGGATCCACTAAATTTGCCAGAGCCATTGAACCATTGCGGAATTTTCCATTTCGACTACAAAGGGGGAGCCCGTGATGACATCCCGAAAAAGCGCTTTTTACTTTCGGATAGGCCTGGCGGCCGCGGTACTCTTCGGCTTGGCCATGCCAGCGCTGGCGGCCTGGGCCACCATTCATAACGATTTTTTTCAAATCGACCAGAACGGAAATCCCGTAGGCACCCGCAGCGGTTGCCTGCGCAAATTCGGCAATACCTACTACTGGTACGGCAGCGCGAATTCCAAAGATCAGCAGGTTTATACCTCCGCCGACTTGATGCATTGGACCAACCAAGGCGTTTTGTTCACCACCTCGGGATCGACCAACCGCATGGACGTGGTGTATAACGATTCCACCCAGCAATACGTCATGGTCATGAAATACAACGACTCTTCGGGAGCGGGCGCCCACCTGGGAATCGCCACTTCCACCACGCCCACCGGGAAGTTTACCTTGCAATCGTCCGGCCTGGTCTTCGGCTCCAAGATTGGCGATATGTCCGTGTATCAAGACGCCGACGGCAAGGCGTATTTGTGCTATGTCTGGGATAGCATTCCCGGCGCCAATTCCGGCGGTGTCTCTCAGCACGCCTTCGCCCTGATGTCACCGGATTATCTGAGTTTGTCGAAACGGATGTGGTTATGGAACGCCGGCTCCCGCGAGGGGCCATCGATGATGAAGTCCAACGGTCTCTATTACTTCATGACGTCGCTCACGCTTTGGACCGAATCGACCGCCACGCAGTACTACACCGCATCCAACCTGGCGGGGCCGTGGACCACGACTTTGACGCCCATGATCACTCCCGGCTCCACGAATTCCTGGGACACCCAGAATGATTTTGTGTTTCCCATCCAGGGAACACAGGGAACCGTCTACATGTATGACGGTGACCGCTGGATTAAGCCCAATGAGTTGCGGCAGGGCGACTTTGCCTGGTTGCCCATCACCTTCAGCCCCAAAGATTCGCTCGTCATGAATTATTACCAGGACTGGGAGGTCGAGTTGGACAAAGGCCTGTGGCGGCCGTTCGACTATTCCCGGAATCTGGCCCTGCACAAAACCGCCACGGCTTCCTCCTCGGCCGGCGGCAATGTCGCCAATAACGTGACAGATTCCACAACCTATATGAACTTCACCAATACCCGGTGGACGAGCACGGCCAGCGACCCGCAGTGGATCCAGGTGGACCTCGGCAGCGCGATGAGCGTCAATCGGGTCATTCTCAAATGGGACACCGCGTACGCCAAAGCCTTCCAGATTCAGGTTTCCACCGACGCCGCGGAGTGGACAAATGTTTTCACCACCACGGCGGGAGGGAAACGCTCGGTGACGGATGAGACCTTCCCCGCGACCACCGCCCGCTATGTCCGCATGTACGGCACGCAGCGCGGGAACACGGCGCTGGGATACTCCCTGTTCGATTTCGCGGTGCTCGATGACACCGACGCCGTGGTCGCGGTGCGCCGGCCCGACGCCTCCCCCGTTTCTTCCCAAACCGGCATCACCTATGCAAACAACGTTCTTTCCTATAAAGTCCCGGCAAGCCATTTCGTAAAACTCGCGGTCGTGGATGGACGGGGGAAGCAGGTGGCGGTGCTCGTTGAAGGCGACATGCCCGCGGGCCGCTATCAAGCCGCTTTGCCCGCAACCTTGGGACATGGGGTGTATCTGGTTCGCCTGACGGCGGGCGCCAAAACGCTGGCGGCCCTAAAAATTCAGAGGTAGCCAAGCCGGAGTGATTTTCTCCGGTCATGGGATCACGCGCGGCCCCGTTTCTGGTTTGCGGCCCAGGTTCAGGATTTAATATTCCCCCATGTCCGGCTGGATTCTTGACATCCGCCGCCCCGCCGCTTCGGCGTCGACGTTCGAGCTACCCGACGGGGACACCTTGGCCGGCCGCGAACCCGGTTGCGGGCTTGAACTCGACGATCCGCGCGTGTCGGCGCGCCATTGCTGGATTCGCGTCTTGGAAGCGGGTGTCGAAATCGAAGATCTCCGCTCCACCAACGGGGTTTTCCTCGACGGCCGGCGCGTGTCGAACTCGGCTTGGCGACCGGGCCAGACCCTCGCCCTGGGGGGAACCGAATTGCGGCTGCGGCGGAAGGCGGGATCGGGCGGCACCTCGGTGGAACTCGACCCAGGTCATTTCGATTTCAGCATCGTCAGCGAGCGCAACATCACCGGCGACGACGCCCAGCGCCACCGCCTGCGCCTTTTGCAGCAATGCCTGCGCGAGTTGCAGGCGGCGCTTCCCATCGCCGACCTGCTGGACCGCATCATGCTGCTGCTGTTCGAAGCCGTGCAATGCGACACGGGATACATTCTGGTCACCGACCCCGAACATCCCGAGCGCATCCACACGCATCTGGCTTATGCGCAGGGACGCCGTCGCGAAAACCTCGATGCGCATCTGTATTCACGTACCTTGGTCTCGCGCGTGCTGGAAAGCAAGTCGGGTTTTCTCTTCGACAGCGACGCGGGCAGTTCCGGTCCCGACGGCGGCCGCGACGCCTCGCTGAGCATTTTCCAACTGCATATCAAAACCGCCCTGTGCTGCCCCATCCACAGCGAAGGCCGGGTGTTCGGCGTCATCTACCTCGACAGCAAAAAAAGCGTGGCGAAATTCAACGGCGAAGATTTGGATTTGGCCATGAACGCGGCCGGCATTGCCGGGATGGCCATTGAAAACTCCGAGCTTTACCGCAAGCTGCGCGCCGAAGCCGAAATCCGCGAACACCTGAAGCGCTTCGTCTCGCCCAACGTGGCCGAACAAATCATCGCCACGCGCGGAGGCGGCCAGGCGTTGCAATCGCAGAAAACCCATCTCAGCGTGCTGTTCGCCGACATTCGCGGCTTCACGCCGCTGGCCGAAGCGCTGTCGCCGGTCACCGTGGCCGAACTCTTGAACGCTTATTTCTCCAGTATGTCCGACGTCGCTTTCCACGGCGGCGGCACCTTGGATAAGTTCATCGGTGATTGCATGATGGTGTTGTTCAACGCCCCCTTCGCCCTGCCCGAACACGAATTGGCGGCGGTCACCACCGCCGTGGAAATGCGCCGGCGCCTGGTGCAAATCCGCCCGGAATGGAAACGCCGCGGCCTGCCCGAAATCCGCATCGGCATCGGCATCAATTGCGGCGAAGCCGTGGCCGGTTCGGTGGGCACCAGCACCCGTATGGAATACACGGCCATCGGCGACGCAGTCAACATCGCCTCGCGGGTGTGCGGCATCGCGCGGCCCGACCAAATCCTCGTCACCGAAGCCGTGCACGAAAAGGTGAAGCACCGCTTTCGCACCGCCATGCTCGGCGCCACCCAACTCAAAGGCCGGAGCCGCCAGGTGCTGGTGTTCGAAATCATCGATGATTTGCGTTTGCCGGAATGACGGCGCCTAAAGCGCCGAGGTAGCGGGGCCAGGTGAAGAGACGCGTTTTACTCGATGCCGATGGAGTCGACCATTTCCATGCGGTGCAAAAAATCCTGGTAGTGATGGGCAAAGCCATCCATCACGATGCGGCCGTCGGGCGCGATCAACAGATTGGTGGGGAATTTCTGAATCGCGAAATAGGTTTCGAAGGTGGGCGGCAATTCGATTTGCGGCCAATTTACGTGGTTCTCCGCCACCCAGGCCTTGGCCTGCGCGAGGTTATAGGTTTTGAGCAAACCGAGCATGATGAGGCCGTTGCGGGGATAGCGCTCACGCATCCGACGTAGGAAAGGCGTTTCTTCGCGGCAGGTCTCGCACCATTCGCCCCAGAAATCGAGCAGAATGTATTTGCCGCGAAAGCGGCCCAGATCGATGCGCTCGCCCTGAAGCGAAACCGGCTTCCACGCCCAAAAGGCGGAGTCGACCGCGGCGGGGCGTAGACCCGGTTGGCCGAAAAGCGTGGTGCAGAGAACCGCTACTCCGAAGCCGAAACCCATCGAACGCTTCATGGGTTTAAGATATCCTTTGCGGACGAAAAAACCGTGCGCCGGCGCCGCCGCATCCGGGTCAGGAATTGCGGTTGCGGTATTCCTCGTACCCGAATTTGCGTACCACCCGCAATTTCCCGTCGGCAGTCCAAATGCACAGCGAGGGAAGATTGACGCCGTTGAAGGTGGTGTTCTTGACGATGGTGTAATGCAGCATGTCTTCGAACACCACGCGATCGCCGATGCGCAGCGGGGCGGCGAAGCTGTAATCGCCGATAACGTCGCCGGCCAGACAGGTGAGCCCGCCCAGCCGATAGGTGTGGGCGTGCACGCCGGCTTCGGCGGCGCCGCGCACGGCGGGCCGGTAGGGCATTTCCAGCACGTCGGGCATGTGGGCGGTGGCGCTGATGTCGAGAATCGCGATGTCCAGGCCGTTGCGGACGACGTCGAGCACGGTGGCCACGAGGGGTCCGGTTTGCCAGCCCACGGCTTCGCCGGGTTCGAGATAAACCTCGACACCGTACCGCGCGCGAAAGGATTTCACCACGGCGATGAGCCGGTCGACGTCGTAGTCGCGGCGGGTAATGTGATGGCCGCCGCCGAAGTTGATCCAGTTCATGCGCGGAATGAATTCTCCGAAAAGCTTTTCAAAGGAGGCGACGACGCGTTCCAGCGTGTCGGCGTTGTTTTCGCAATGGGCGTGAAAATGCAATCCGGTCACGCCGTCGAGTTCGTCGGGGCGAAACTCTGCGCGCACCACGCCCAGGCGCGAATGCGGGGCGGCGGGATCGTACAACGATGTCTGGATTTCGGAGTACCCGGGGTTCACCCGTATCCCGCAAGATACGGCCCGCCCCGACTCTTTGACCCGGGTCTTATAGCGGCGCCATTGGGAGAAGGAGTTGAAGACGAGGTGATCGGCGATTTTCAGAATGTGGGGAAAATCATTGTCGGAATAGGCCACGGAATACACGTGGGTTTCGCGACCGAACTCTTCGGCAGAAAGGCGCGCTTCGTGCAGCGAAGAGGCGGTGGCGCCATGCAGCACCTCGCGCATCCAAGGGAAAGCACTCCAAAACGCGAAGCCCTTCAGGGCCAGCAAAATTTTGGCGCCCGATTCCCGCTGCACGCGATCGAGCACCGCAAGGTTACGGCGCAGGGCCGCCTCTTCCAGCACATAGGCCGGCGAAGGAACGGCGGCGAGGTCGAGCGGGATGGGGTCGGACATGCGCATGCGAACGGCAAAGGTCAACAGGCGAATCGAAAAACGAACCCCGCCTTCATCGCACCGTCCGAAAGCGTTGACGCGCCCATGCCGCAGTTGGAATATTCAATTTGACATCGATCACGCTTCGTGCCAAATCTCTTCGGTCCAGGGCAGACCGCGGCGGTTCATCTCTTCGAGAAAAGGATCGGGATCGAGCTGCTCCATGTTGAACACGCCCGCCCCGCGCCATTTTCCCGTCAGCATCAACAGCCCGCCGATCATGGCCGGCACACCCGTGGTGTAGGAGATGGCCTGCGATTCGGTTTCTTCGTAGGCCGCCTCGTGATCGCAGACGTTATAGGTATAGGTCTTGAGCGGTTTGCCGTTCTTGACGCCTTCGATGAAGCAGCCGATATTGGTTTTGCCCTTGGTGCGCACGCCCAGCGAGGCGGGATCGGGGAGCACAGCTTGCAGGAATTGCAGCGGCACGATGTCTTGCCCCTGAAAGCGCACCGGCTTGATCGAGGTCATGCCCACGTTCTCGAGCACGCGCAAGTGGGTGAGGTAACGGTCGGAAAACGTCATCCAGAAGCGCAGGTTTTTCAGACCCGGAATATTTTTCACCAGCGATTCCAACTCTTCGTGGTACATGAGGTACATCTCTTTGGGACCGAGCTCGGGAAAATCCCAGGTCTTGTGCATCGCCAGGGGTTCGGTTTCTTTCCACGCGCCGCTTTCCCAATAGCGGCCCTTGGCCGTGACTTCGCGGATATTGATTTCCGGGTTGAAATTGGTGGCGAAGGGATGGCCGTGATCGCCGGCATTGGCGTCGAGAATGTCGATGGAGTGGATGGCGTCGAAGCGGTTCTTGCGCGCGTGCGCGCAGAACACGTTGGTCACGCCGGGATCGAAACCCGAGCCCAGCAGCGCCATCAGGCCCTTGGCCTGGAAGCGTTCGTGATAGGCCCATTGCCATTTGTATTCGAATTTGGCCACGTCGGGCGGTTCATAATTGGCGGTGTCGAGGTAATGCACCCCGGTTTCGAGGCAGGCATCCATGATGGCGAGATCTTGATATGGAAGCGCGACGTTGATCACGAGTTGCGGCTCGAACCTGCGGATTAAAGCGACCACCTCGGCCGGGTCGTCGGCGTTCACCGCCGCCGTTTCGATGGGAAAATTCCGGCGTTTCAGGATTTGCGCCTTGATGGCCTCGCATTTGGAAACCGTGCGGCTGGCCAGGCACAGCGCGGAGAACACTTCGGGCGCCTGGCTGCATTTGTGCGCCACCACCCGGCCCACCCCGCCCGCGCCGATCATCAAAACCTTGCCCATGGTCGTTCTCTCCGCTTGATGAAAAACCGCAAAACTAGTTTATTCAAAATTCAAACCCCTTACGCCGGAGGCCTCATGGAAGATCAATGCGCGAACCTCGCGAAAAAAAACTGCGCCCCCTGCCAAGACGGCGTGCCCCCGTTGGCCGGATCGGAATTGGCCCGCTTACAAGGCGATTTGGGGCATGGTTGGAAGGTCGTCGACGGCCATCACCTGGAAAAATCGTTCGCCTTTCCCGATTTCAATACCGCGCTGGATTTCACCGTGCGCATCGGCGCCGTGGCCGAACACGAAAACCACCACCCGGATCTTTATCTGCGTTGGGGCAAGGTGGGCGTCACGCTCTGGACGCATAAAATCAACGGCCTGACCGAAAGCGATTTTGCCTTGGCGGCGAAAATCGAGATGCTGCCGCATACGTGACGGAATGGCCGACCGGCCACGTCGAAAAAATTAAGGCGGATCGCCGTGCAACTTCAAGGTGCCATGCTCCGATGACGAGGCTCCTGGTGTCACGAAGTCATACTGAATTTCCAAATCAGCATCGGGCACCGACGCGGGAAACTCCGGAAAGCGCCGCACCTTGAGCAGGGCTTTGCGCGCTAGGCGGTTGAAGGCCGCGGAAGGGCTTTTTTCGATCCACAACACGCTCAGGATTTCACCATTTCGGCTTACTCGAATCTTCGCCGTCGCATGATTGCCCTTCTTCACCAGGGCTTTGGGCAGCACCCAAAATTGCTCCACGGCGGCCCGCACCCGCCGGCTCCATTGCCGAATGCCCTGTTCGCGCAGGCGGTTTAATGAATCGCGCCTAGCCTGCGCGGCCGCGGCGCCCAAAGATTGCGGCGTGATCAAAGTTCCGGTAGAATCGTAATCCCAACGGTTGATTTGTCTGCCCGCTTCGAACAAAACCCGCATCTTGATCCGACCATTGGGATACCAGTAGGTCAAGGTGTCTTGCGCCCGGCCGTGATTCTCGAACCCCCGGTACCAGGGCTTTCCGTCGGGATACCAAGCCGCGATCGTCCCGTTCTCTTCCCCGCTGTCGTTATGGGCTGCGAATTTTTTGAACCCGTTTTCGTACCACCAGGTTTCCGCCCCCTGTTTGCGGCCTTGGGCGTCGAGTTCGATGCGGTAATGCGGGCGGCCCGAAGGATAGGCGCCTTCCTTCACGCTGGGCTTCGACACTGCGCATGCGGTCAGAAGCACCGCGGTTAAAATTCCGGAGCTGCTCCGGGTCGGCTGCATTTCCTGAAACTAATTGTAGCGGCGCATGACGCCAATGACCCGGCCCAAAATGGAAAAATCCGGAACCGAGGCGTCGACGATAATGGGCCGATGGGCGTCATTCGCCGGCTGCAGCCGGATATAAGCGCCTTCGGGGAAAAAATATTTCACCGTGGTTTCTTCGCCCAATAAGGCGATGACGATTTGACCCGGATCGGCGGTGCGCTGTTGCCGCGCAACCACAAGATCCCCGTCCATGATACCCGCATCCTGCATGCTGTCGCCCTGCACTTTCAGGGCGAAGACGTTTTCCTGCCGCATCAGGAATTCCCGATCCATGACCACGGTGCCTTCGAGATTTTCCACGGCGAGAATGGGGCGGCCCGCCGCCACTTTTCCCAAAATGGGAACTTCCACAATGCCTTCGCGCGCTTCCGCGGTTTTATCGAATTCGGGAAGATCGATGCCGCGCGACAATTTCGGAGCGCGTTCGATGTACTGCTTTTTCGACAAGGCATGCAGAATGCTACGCACGCCGTTGGTGGAGGTTATACTGAACCGCACTCCGATTTCACGCAAAGTGGGAGGACGGCTGGTGCTTTGAATGCGCTCCTTAATGAATTCGAAAACCTCGCGTTGCCTTGGGGTCAGAGGCTTTCTCTCGCTCGTTGTTTTCCACAAATTCTCCACAAAACCTCCCGGTTGACCAGAATCTACTGCACAAATAAATACCTGTCAAGACGTGCAGTAGACAATCCTTGCATTCAATTTGGCAATGTGTTAACTTAACTCGGTGGTACTTCTTAAAATTCTATTGAGTTTGGGTTTTTTGATATTTTGCGCCTTGGTGCTATCTCTGATAAGCCGAATCAACAGCCTGACGCGGCAAGCGGTAAGACTAGTGGGCGCTGTTCATAGCACCACCGAAGCCGAAAAAACGCTGGCCGCAGAATTTGCGGCGACGCATTCCAAAACCCCTTCCCAATAAAGCAGTACCGTATTCCGTCGCCGGGATTTTTTGCGTCCCCCGGAAAGACGGAATTTCAAACCGGACGCATGGCCGACAAACTAAACCCGTCTCCGGAATGAGAACGAGGTACGAACGGCCCCAACCAATTCCTAGGAAACAACATGGATCACATTCTTCTGTACCTTAATCTGGCCCTCTCGGCCTGCACCGTGGCGCTTTGCGCCTATTTGTTCGCGAAAATGAAAACCGTCTTATATCTGCTCGAACAGCCCGTCGTGAAAAAAATGTCCCCGAACCTTAAACTCAAACCGGTCAAGATCGACGAACTTATCGCCGAAAAAAACCGCCAGCAAAATCGTCCCCCGCAAAACGGGCAACGGCCGCAACACCAACACGGCAACCGTCCGCATGGGGATCGTTTCGAGCAGGAACGCCGGCCCGATCAAGGCCGGGATCGCCAGGAAGGCCGCGATCGGCAGGAGCGCCGCCCCGAACGCCACGAAGGGGATCGCAACCGCAATCAAGATCGTTTTCGGGATCGCGATCGCAACCGCATGGACCGCGGCAACGGCGAACGCCGGCCGCCGCGTGAACCGCAGCCCGAAGGCCGCGAAGCCGCTCCGGCCGACGGAGCCCGCCCGCAACCCCAATCATCGGCGCCGTCTCCGGCGGCACATGAAATGGCGCCCTTGGCGCCGCGGCGCCCCCTGCCTTCCACGGTGGAGACCGAACCCGTCCGCAACGAGGGGCCGGTCACTACGGCCGAATCGGAAAACTCTGCGGAACCCGGCTTCGGAATCGAAGGCGATATCCAACACGGCCGCCGCACACATCTGAAGAAGAAACCCCGCTTCGACCTCGACGAAGAGGAAGTGAACGCCACCACCGAAGGCTGAGCTTGCAACCCCGGATGGGTGAAATGCCTCCGGCGATGTCGCCGGGGGCATTTTGTTTTAAAGTCGACTTTTTCCTCGGAACTGGCAGGAGCGCGAAGCTCCGGTATTGGCGGTTTGTTGGCGATTATATCCTCTGCCGCGGATGGGCAACTCTTCGCCCTCGGTATAACGCCGTTATTTCTGGACCCGCGGATGAAGATGGGTGCTAATGAAACCCGAAGCGCACCGCTGCGGAAAAATGAATGGCCCAATACTCCTTGTCGTTCTGGCCCAGGACCGCGAAGGGAATTCCCAATTGCAGGGAAAAGAGATCGGCGTCATCGAACACCAATCCCGGTTCCAGGCTGACGAGATACCCGCCGGATACCGTGGCGTCACCCTGGGTTCCATCCAAGGTGAAATGTCCCTGCACGCCGAGATAAGGCAGAAACGAGTCCGCCGCATAGCCCACGCGCGCATTCAGAAATGCCACGTCTCCGGGAACCCAGTCGCTGCTGTCGTTGTCGGCAAAGTGGAATTGATAGCCGCCGTTGGCTTGCAGCAGAATCTTGTTCATGGCGTAATCGCCGATGGCCGTCAGAATCAGGCGATTGTGGTTGAAACCGCCGTTGGCCAACGAAGTTCCCACACTGTAGCTGGCATCAAGGCCTATTCCCAAAGGCCGGTAGGTGTATTTCAAGCCGAAAGCCAAATCGCGCGGCAGGGGTGCGGCCGGCAATCCACTGGGGGAATAGGTGTGAAAGGGCAATTGAAAATGAGCCTCCAGCCCGAAGGGGAAGCCCATGCGCAAAGTCAGCGGGAAGTCGCTTTGTTTTTCCTTGCTCGAATCGGCAAAGTTGTGGCGCTTGCCGCTGGAGTCGATGGTCCCGAACACCGACGTGTATTGATATCCCTCTTCCACTTGCACGACAAAGGGGCGCACCGACAGGTTCTCTTCGAGAAAGGATTTATCCCTGAAACTGAAAGGCCGCTCGAAGTTCAAGCTATCGCCTTTGTGCACATTCACCTTTTCCTCGCGCATGCGGTACATGGCCGACGGCGGCACCAGTTTCAGGGTATAGGTGCCGGGCAGCACCAGATTGTTGGAATACGGCGAGGTCCCCAATTTCACGCCGTCCAACCAGATTTCCCCCGAATCGGGATCGGTGTGGATTTTCAAGGCGCCATAATTGGCCGGCATGTCATGCTTGACCTGGGTATGCTCCCCGTCGGTGACGGCCACATCGGGAACATTCACCGTGTCTTTGCCGTTGATGAGCCACAGGTTGTAGGTGCCGGCCGGCAATTCGCGGCTATCGAGCGGCGAATCGCCCAGGTATTGCATCTGGTTCGATCCCGAAGTCGAATACCAGACCTCGACGCCGGAAGGATTGGTTTCCAAAGACAAATAGCCCGACGCCCAGGCGCCGGCGCACAGTAAACCGATTCCGAGCCAAACGCGCATTCGCGGAATAATAGTTTTCCGGAAATTCCCCCGGGAGTCCGAAACCGTAACGTTCTGAAAATCCGGAAGAATTCCCGGACCGCCGCACCGAACTTGGGGCTACCCTAGTCCCGGCCGGCGCGGGCTTGCTAGGTTTTCCGCTTTCAACCCCCGGGGTTCGCCATGATTGCATCGTCGCTTCGATCGTTGCTCGAAAAGCTGAACAAATACACGCGCACCTGCCTGGAAGGATCGGTGGGAGCGGCGGTGACGCGCGGGCATTACGAAGTCACGGCCAGCCATATTTTGTCGCAGGCGCTGGAAGAAGGCCACGGGGATTTGAGCTACATCCTGGCCTATTTCAAGGTGAACGGCGGTTTGTTCAAGAACGCCCTGCAACAGGATTTAAAGGAACTCAAGGTCGGTAACACGGGCAAGCCGGTTTTCTCTCCGGCCATGATGAACCTGTTCGAAGCGGCCTGGATGGAGTCTTCGCTGAACCTGGGGCAAAGCCAAATCCGCACGGCGTCACTGCTTCTGGCCATGCGCCGCAATTCGGCGCAATTGTCGCCGGGTCTGGCCGATCAGTTGGCGTTGATTTCGCCCGACGCCTTAACGGCGAAGTTCGACGAGATCACTTCGCAAAGCAAAGAAACCAACGAGGCCCCGCAAGGCGCGGGCCGCGGCGCCGACGGCCAGCCGGCCGAAGGCTCGGCCCTGCAGCAATTCACCGTCAACCTGACCGAACAGGCGCGGCAGGGAAAAATGGATCCGATTTTCGGACGCGACGATGAAATCCGCATGGTGATCGACATCCTGTCGCGGCGGCGCAAGAACAATCCCATTCTGGTGGGTGAAGCCGGCGTGGGTAAAACCGCGGTGGTCGAAGGCCTGGCGCTGAGCATCGCCCAAGGCAATGTTCCCGACATCCTGAAAGGCGTGGAAATCCGCAACCTCGACATGGGCCTGATGCAGGCCGGCGCGGGCGTGCGGGGAGAGTTCGAGAACCGGCTCAAGGGCGTGATTAAAGAAGTGAAGTCTTCACCCAAGCCGGTGATTCTGTTCATCGACGAAACCCACACCATCATCGGCGCGGGCGGCGAGGCGGGCCAGAACGACGCGGCCAATCTGCTCAAACCCGAAATGGCGCGGGGCGAATTGAAAATCATCGGCGCCACCACCCTGACCGAGTTCCGCAAGTACTTCGAGAAAGACCCGGCCATGGCCCGGCGCTTCCAAATGGTGCGGGTCGAAGAGCCCACTCCCGAAACCGCGGCCGTGATGCTGCGCGGGTTACGCGGACGTTACGAGGCTTTCCACGGCGTCAAGATCACCTACGAAGGCATCAAGTCGGCCTGCGAGCTGTCGAATAAGTTCATCGCCGGACGGCAATTGCCGGACAAGGCCGTGGATTTGCTCGACACCGCCGCGGCGCGCGTCAAAATGGGCCTCACCTCGAAGCCAGCCGCCTTGGTGAACCTGGAGCAGGCCATCGAGAATTTGAACATCGAAATCGTAGCCCTGGAAAAAGACGAGGCCACGGGCGCGCTCATGAATATCGAAGCCCTGACCCATGCGCGCGAGAAGCTGGAAAGCGCCAAGGTGCAAACCGCGGAGCTGACGGGGCAATGGGAAAAGGAATTGGGCGCGGTGAAGGCCATCATCGCGCAGCAGGACAAACTCGAAGCCGCCAAGAAACCCGCCGCGGGCCAGGCCGTCGACGCCGACGACGTGGCGCGTCTGCGCGCCGAATTGGATCAGCAGTGGAAAGGCTTGGAAGAGTTGCAGGGCGAAACCCCGCTGGTGCATGCGCATGTGGGCCCGGCCGTGGTGGCGCAAATCATCTCGGAATGGACGGGCATTCCCGCCGGCAACATGCTGAAGAACGAAGCCCAGTCTCTGCTCGACCTGGAAAAAACCATCGTGGAGCGCGTGGTGGGCCAGGATGAAAGCGTGGCCGAAATCGCGGCTTCGCTGCGCGCGGCCAAGCTCGGGCTCACGCCGCCGGAAAAGCCGCTGGGCGTGTTTCTGGTCACCGGCCCTTCGGGCGTGGGCAAAACCGAGGTGGCCATGACCATCGCCGACATCCTCTTCGGCGGCGAGAAAAACGTGGTCACCATCAACATGTCCGAATACCAGGACAGTATGTCGGTGACCCAGCTCAAAGGCGCCAGCGCCGGCTACGTGGGCTATGGTGACGGCGGCGTGCTCACCGAAGGGGTGCGCAAACGGCCCTATACCGTGGTGGTGCTCGACGAGGTGGAAAAGGCGCACAAAGACGTGCTCAACATGTTCTACCAGGTGTTCGACAAAGGCTCGCTGCGCGACGGCGAAGGCCGCGACATCAATTTCCGCAACACGGTCATCCTCATGACCAGCAATCTGGGCCTGAACACCATTACCGATCTCTGGAATGCGGGTCAGGCGGAAAACCTCGATCAGGTTCGCGCAGCCATTTTGCAGGAGCTCACCGATCATTTCCAGCCCGCCCTGCTGGCCCGCTGCAAGGTCGTGCCTTTTCTGCCGCTGGGCCCCGATCACCTTAGCCGCATCGTGGTGCTCAAGCTGATGAAGCTGGGGAAGCGGCTCATGGAGCGGCATAAGCTGGCCTTTGCCGTGGCGCCAGACGTCGTCAAGCAAATCGTGAATCTCTGCACGGTGGCGCAAAGCGGCGCCCGCAACATCGACAACATTCTCGATCAGCGCCTCATGCCCGAAATTTCGCGGCAATTGCTGGGCGCCATGGCCGAAGGCAAGACCTACACCCATCTTTTCGTCAGCGGCGACGGCCAAGACGATTTTACCCTCAACTTTTCCCAAGGCGATTTTGAAATGCCCCCGGAAGCCGAAAGCGAGGGCGAATCCGCGGGCGAAGAGCCCATGTCCGCCGCCGCCGAGCAACCGGCCGAAACCGCCGAATCGTCGGCTTGATCGCCGCGGTCAAACCCGACCCGCGAAACTAGGTTTTGCATGATGCGGAACGTCTTGCTGCTCGTTCTCCTTGCCTTGACCGGCAAGGTCGCGGCAGCTTCCGCCGGAGGTGGAGATCCGCTCGATACCACCAAGGTCAAAGCCCTGTATCTGGCCGGCGACTTCGATCAAGACATCAAATGGATTGCATCCCGTTTTGAAAGCCCCACTCCCATCACCCATGTCGACAGTGCCTTCGGTTTGAAGTATTTGGGTGTGATGCGGGCGGCCAATGATCAGACCTGGGAAAAAGGAAAGAACGATTTGCGTCGCATGCTCGCCCTCGACCCTTCGGCCACCATCGACGCCCTGGGCGCCAGCGACCGCATCAACGCCATGTTCCATGATTTGCAGCTTGAAGCCAAGGTGCCTCCCCATCCGCTTCCTGCCGCGGCCAACCAAACCGCCTCGGCGGGAAACATGACGCCCGCGGATTCGGCCGCCACCGCCGCGTCCCAAGCCCAGGCCCGAAATCCGCACGCTGCGGGATCGGAGACCACCCAACGGCCTTCGCGGACCTGGATGTGGGTGGCCGGCGGCGCCGGCACGGTGGCCCTGGGAACAGCCTTGGTGCTGTGGGTGTCCTCCGGCGGCACTTCGATCGTAACGCAAAGCATCAAAGTCGGTAACTGAAAGAATCGGGTTGCCGCTGACTATGAAAACCTTCGGAATCTTGCTGGCCGCCCTCTGGGTGGGATGGTTATGCAACGGCTGCATGACCGGAAACCAAAAAATCGAACGCACCATCAATTGGAAGCTGAGCGACTCGATGGTCAGCTATGACAGCGTGGTCATCACCCTGACCGACACGGGAAAAACCGTGGTATACGACACCATTCAAAACGGCAAGCTGAACAATCCCTCTTCCCTCGCGCCTTACACGGTGCCCGACAGCATTCCGGCGAACTTCCGGGTGCAAATTTTCGGATTGGACGCGCAGGGTGACACCTTGTATGCGTCTTCGTTCCTGGTGAACGCCGATGGGAAAATCGTGTCGCAATCCCCTTCTCTTTCGCAATTACTGCCGACCGGTTTGAGCTTTTCCGCGGGCACCTTGGTTCCGGGCTTCTCGCCTTTGACTTCGAATTACAACCTGCTGGCACCGTACAGTGCCTCATCCCTCTCGGTGACGGCTACGGCCGATTCGTCGGTGCTTCTGCTCTGGAACGGCGATACCTTGCGCTCCGATGTCTCCGCCGGCTTTTCGGTGCCGGTTGGCACCACAAATTTCATGCTGACCCTGGCGGCGAAGGACGGCAGCGCCGAGAACCGCATCACCATCAAGGTGCAGCGCGCGGCGGGCAGCGAGGCCCGGCTGCAATCCCTGGCCGTCGGTGCGGCGGGACTGTCGCCGACGTTCAATCCCGACAGCCTCAGCTACGCTTTGGTGCTGCCCGCCGACTCGGATTCGGTGGCCTTCGCTCCCGCGACCATGGATTCGAGCGCCGTCCTTCGCGTCACACTCGACAGTACCGCGCTCGCGCCGCAAAACGGCGGCTACGAGGTTTTGGTGCCGGCCACCGGCACGGTAACGCTGCGGTTCAAAGTGACGTCCGCCGATCAAACGACTACCAAGACCTATGTCATTGCGGTATCGCGCGCGGCCAGCAATGACGCCTCGCTGTCAAACCTCGGCCTCTCCCAAGGCCCGCTGATTCCGACCTTTGACCCCGTCCTGAACACCTATTACGCCACCGTCGACACCAACAGCATTGCCCTGACCGCGACGGCCCGGCATGCCTTGGCCCAAATCACGGTGAACAACAATCCGGTGACCTCGGGTGTGGCTTCCAGACCCATCGCCCTTCTGGTGGGCCAAAATCCCATCGTCGTGGCCGTGACCGCGCCCGACGGCAAAACCAAAACCGCCTATACCGTCACCGTTGAGCGGGTTTCCAACAACGCCCTGCTTACCAATCTCGCGCTGGACTCGGCGTCGCTCGACAGCACCTTTCTTCCCAACCGCTTTTCCTATCGGGTCACCGTACCGCGCGTAAAATCGAGCCTGCGGCTTACCGCCCAGGCCGCCGACGCCAACGCCACGGTGTCGGTGTCTTTGGATAGCGTCACCTACACGGGTACGGCGGGCGTCTACGATTTTCCCCTGCAAGTGGGAGACAACCTGGTTCAGATCAAGGTGGTCGCGGCCAGCGGCGATGTGGATCTGTACAACCTGCTGGTGACGCGCACGCCTTCGGCCAACGACACTCTGAAACAGATGTACTTCAACAAAAACAACAGCCTGACCCCCCAAATCCTCTTGAATCCCATTCCCAATGCGTTCTATACCGACACGCTGGCGTATACCGACAGCGTGCTCAACTTCGGCCCCGAGCCGCAAGATTCCAATGCCCTGGTGGTCATGAATTACCAGCAACCCGCCATCGTGGGCCAGGATACGATTTACCTGCCGCTGGAAACCGATTCGCTGCCCGGCGGCGGAACCGTAAACCTGCGGCCGCCCCCGGGGCCATCCGTGATTAGCGCCACGGTTATCGCCGAAAACCGCGTCGCGAAATTGACCTACACCATTCGCGTTTTCCACCGCTACAGCAACATCGCCAGTCTCTCCCATCTCGAATTGATGGGCGCGAATTTCGACAACAACGACACCCTGCTGACTTTAACCCCGAGTTTTGCGTACAACGTTCTATCCTACTCGGCGACGACATTTGGAGATTCCGTGCAAGTGCGGCCCACCACGTCCGACAGCTCGGCTAAGGTGACGGTGAATGGGGCGCCGGTGCCGTCGGGAACCTTGTCGGCGTCCATCGCCTACCCCGCCTACATCAGCATCAAAATCGTGGTGACGGCCCAGGATAAAACCACGACCGAAACCTATTCGCTTGCGGTGGGCAAAATCGCTTTCTGAAAAGACGACGCCGGCGGCTCGGCCGTCGTAAGGATTTACTTTTCCCGATCAATCGGATCGTCATGCGCATTGAAATCCAGGAAGTGACCAAGCGGTTCGAGTCGACCCAGGCCCTCGACCGCGTCTCGCTCGAAATTCCCCATGGCGAATTGGTGGCTTTGCTGGGCCCTTCGGGCTGCGGCAAGACGACCCTCTTGCGCATCATCGCGGGACTCGAAGCGCCTGACGCCGGCGAAGTGCGCCTTGACGGCGGGCGGGCCGGCGACCTGGCCGTGCACGAGCGCCGGATCGGCTTCGTGTTCCAACATTACGCCCTGTTCCGCCACATGAGCGTGCGCGACAATATCGGATTTTCCCTGCGCATGCAGAAACGGCCCAAAGACGAAATCCGCGAGCGGGTCGACGCCTTGCTGAAATTGATCCAACTCCAGGGTATGGCCGAGCGCTTTCCGGCACAACTCTCCGGCGGTCAGAAACAGCGCGTGGCCTTGGCGCGCGCGCTGGCCGCGCGTCCTTCGGTGCTGCTGCTCGACGAGCCCTTCGGCGCGCTGGATGCCCAGGTGCGCCAGGATTTGCGCCGCTGGCTGCGCAATTTGCACGACGAGATTCGCATCACGTCGGTGTTCGTAACCCACGATCAGGACGAAGCCTTCGAAGTCTCGGATCGCGTCGTCATTCTCAACCGCGGCCGCGTCGAGCAAATCGGATCGCCCGAAGACATCTTCCATCATCCGGCCAACGCCTTTGTCATGAATTTTCTGGGCAACGTGAACATCTTCCATACCCGCCTTGAAGCCGGAGTTCCCGGGCATTTGGAGCTGGCGCCGCCGCAAACCCCGGGCGCGCAGGCGGTGTTCGTGCGGCCGCATGATCTGTCGCTCAAACCCTTCCGCGAAAACCCCGCCTCCATCCCGGGAGTCATCGCGCACGTGCGTACCGTGGGGCTTTCCACACGCGTGAGCCTGACCGTTCCCGGCGGCACACAACTGCAAGTGGAAATTTCCGCGGAGGAATTTCAGACCCTGGGTTTGAAAAAAGGCGATGCGGCCTTTGCGACCCCGAAAGAGGTCAAGGTCTTCAACGACGATTATTCGATTTGAGCAACGCCCGTCGGCTGCACGCGGGGGATGCCATCGCCGGGCGAAGAATCGATCCGCCGAAGGTATAATTGTCCCATGCCGCTTTCCGCCTGGCCCCACCCCTTTGTGATCGCGGTAGCCGCCGTGGTCGGATCCATGCTCGGATCTTTTTTCAACGTGGTGATTTACCGCGTGCCCCGCGGCGAGTCGATCGTATTTCCGGCTTCGCGCTGTCCGCAATGCGGGCATCGCATCCGCCCCTGGGAAAACCTTCCCGTCTTGTCTTGGCTGTGGCTGCGGGGCCGCTGCTCGCAATGCCGCGCCCGCATCAGCGCGCAGTACCCGCTCGTTGAAGCCGCCACCGGATTGTGGGCCGCGCTGCTCGTCGGGGATCTGCTCCGCCATCCCCAACCGCCGGGATCGGCCGCGGCCTATTTGTACTTCGCGCTCTGCGCCTTGCCCATCACCCTCGTCGACCTGCGCCATTACCTGATTCCCGACGCCTTGACCTTGCCCGGAATTTTGATCGCCTTCGCGCTGGCCTTTCTTCCCGGCGGGCTCACGCCCTGGCAAGCCTTGGCCGGCGGCTTCTGCGCCGGCTTGGCGCTGTGGGCCGTGGGCGCGGTGTCGACGCGCCTTTTGAAAAAAGAAGCCATGGGTTTCGGCGACGTGAAATTGCTGGCCTTGGCCGGCGCCTGCTTCGGGTGGAAAGCCGCCCTCTTAGGGCTGGGAGTCGCTTCGGTGCTGGGCACTTTGGTCGGCCTGCCGCTTCTCCTCGCGCGTCGGTTGAATGCGGAGCGCCATATTCCCTTCGGCCCCTTTCTGTGCGCAGGCGTGCTGCTGGCCGCCCGCTTCAGCGGCCCCCTGGTGAACTGGTATTTGCATTTCGGCCTACCCTGAGGCCGGGGCGCGCTTTTCAACCATTTATAGCGCAAAAAAAAGACGGCGGACGGATCCGCCGTCTCAATTCCGGATTTGCAATCCCTGCTGCTACCGGCGGAACCGGCGGTAAAAGCGGTGGAATCCGCCATGAAACCTGAACAGCGAGGAATCGGCCGTTGTATCCATTTTCCAATTCGCGGCAATCGAATCCCGGGCATGGAAAAGCGAATCCAACACCGAATCGCGGTGGGCCTTGCGCAGCGCCAGTACCGAATCCATTTTCTCCCGGCGCGCGGCCCGAATGGAATCCATTCCGCTCGACTGCATTATCGAGTCGAGAAGATGCCGATCCACCGCCAGCACCGAATCCATATTATGCCGGATCCTCATCAGCGTCGAGTCGACGCCGGTGGGAACCGCACCCGAGTCGGACGAGTCGGAAGCCACCCGGGCCGAGGCGCTGTTGGCCGTCGGCGCATACGACGAGGGCGAACCGTCGTTCCCCATGCATCCCACCATGGCGCCGGACAGCGCCAGGCCGCCCAGAACGGTCATCGCTTTCCAAGATTTCCAAGCTTGCAAATTCATAACACTCCCCCCTTCTTTATTTGCTGCGGATTTTTCCTTCTCCCACTCACCTGCGGAACCATCATGGATTTTCGTTGCAGGTTCAGGGGAGTAATATACCCCAGGAGTAAATGAAAGTCGATGTAAACAATATTTCCGCAGGGAACGTCGTTACCTTGTTGCGCGGCGATCGGGTGCCGCGCGGATCCAATCCCGAAGGGGCAAAAAAAAGACGGCGGATGAATCCGCCGTCTTCTGTTTATGAAGCGCTGCTCTCAGCGATGGAAGGGAGGGGGAAACCCGCCGCCCATGCCCATGCCGAACCGCAGGGTGTCCAGAGTCGAATCGGCTTTATACTTGGCTTCGATGGAGTCGCGTATCTTCGCCGCGTTCGCCCAGATCGAATCGAGGTTGACGTTCGTCCACATCGAATCGGGATGGGTGGTCCAGGCCGAATCGGGATGGCTGGCCCAAACCGAATCCAGTTTGACCTTCCAATGCACCAACACCGAATCCATCATGCTACGCGCTGCCGCCGAGTCGAAGTCATGACGACTTTTCGCCCAAGCCGAATCGAGTTTGAACGCGGTGTCGGTTGAATCGATGTCGTGGTGGATTTTCGACAGCGCCGAGTCGAGCTTGCCGGTATGCGCGGCCCAAGCCGAATCGGTATCGCACTTCATTCCCACCGAATCCATGCCGTGATGGCCCTGGACCAACACCGAATCCAGAAAATGACGGCTATCGGTGAAGATCGAGTCCATGTTGTGATGGGCCCGGGTCGTATCGGCGACCATGAGGGCCGACGTCGAAGCGGCATTCGAATTCGGCGAAAAGGTCGCCGCGGTTGGGCTGTCAGTTCCCATACATCCAATTACGGAGCTCACAATGATGAGTCCTCCGCCCCAAATCGCCAGTGGTTTCCATGCTTTCCCGTTCATCTCTTTTCCCCTTTGTTTCTTTGGTTGTGAATCATACGCCGGCGTCGTGATTCTCTCTAGGCTTGACGCCTTGCGGAATAATTTACGCATGGCATTAGTTTCAAGCGAGAGGTTTTGATCAATATTTTTCCGCGCCCGCTCACCTGCACCTTTGCGTTCACCCCGCTGTACCAAAGCGTACGCCGTTCGCTTTCAAATTCGGAAAATCGAACAAGAATCCGGCTTGTGGGTCGCCTCAAAACCGCATCACGAAACACGTCGGCAACCTTGCGGATTTCGAAGGACATGCGAATGATGCCCGGCCCCGAAATAAAAATTTTTCATGCCGCCCGATCGCGACTACCCTCGCATGGGAAACATACGTGATACCTTCGGAATTTTCCCCGGCGATCCGAAACGAAGATCGCCTCCGCGCCTTGGGGCAGTCATCCGCCGCGCCTCGACGGTCCGTGACCTTGAAATCTCTCCGCCCGGCTTGTTTCAAAATCGTGACTAAATCGGAGCTTTTTTCTACCTTCGCAGCCTTATCAATTAAAATAAGCGCCTCCAGGCGCTTGCCTCCCAGAACAGCCGGATCGGGGATTCAGCATGACTGAAATCATTCGTTTTGAAGAAGATTGGGAGTTTCGCTTCGACGCCCTCGACGCCGGCCTCATCGATCAATGGCATCGGCACAAACCCGACAATCTGCGCAAGGTGAAGTTGCCCCATCTCTTCGCCCAGGAAGCGAACCCCGAGAACGCTTTTATCGGCTATTACTTCAAGGAATTCTCTTTTGATAAAAAAGACGCGGCCAAGCGATTTCTGCTGCGGCTGCACATGCCCCACCCCCATTGCATGGTCTGGCTCAACGGAGTGGATTTGGGAACGCGGGTCATCGGCCACGTGCCTTTCGACGTCGACGCCAGCAAAGCCCTCAAGCCCGCCGGCCCGAATCTGCTGGTGATCCGCGTGCAGGGGTTGGATCGGCAGGGAAAAATCCAGGATATGCCCGGATCCGAATTGCCCTTGGGTGCGCCCTATCAGAAAGGGCATTATGCCGGCTTGCTGGGGCCCGTGGATTTGATTCCCGGCATCAAGGCCATCATCCGTTCGGTGAATGTGCTGCCCGATTACGAAGCCGATCGCATCACCGTCGAGACCCGTTTTATCAACAGCAAGAGCTTCCAATCCGAAGTGGCGTTCGCCATCACCAATCCCGCGGGCGAAACCGGCGTGCTGGTGAAGAATGTGCGGCTCGACCGGGAGAACGGAATTTTTTCGCTGAATCTCCAATTCGAGAGCAGCAAGGTGTGGAGTCCCGCCGACCCGGTTCTTTACACCTTGCAGGTGTCGGTTCCGGGGTCACCGGTGGCGAAGGTGCGCTTCGGCATGCGGGGCGTCGAAGTCGACAAAGGCAGCTTCAAGCTCAACCACGCCACCTTCAAGGTTCGGGGCGTGGGCTTTGCGCAGTTTTACCCCTTTCACCACGGCCTGCCGGCTTTTCCCGCCGACCTGCGGCATGAATTGCAGACCTTGAAAGATGCCGGGTTCAACCTCATTCGCGGATCCGGGGCTCCCTTGCCCCCGGCCGTACTCGAAATCTGCGACGAAATGGGACTGCTGGTGCTGCAGGAAACCTCTTGCTTCAACCAGAAATCAAGCAAAGAAGGCCTGGATTGTGTCAAACAACAAATCCAGGCTTTGGTCGACCGCGATGGCCACCACCCCTGCATCTTCGGCTGGGTCATGGGGTCCGAAAACGGATCCCTGGTGCTGGAAAACGGCAATAAGCTGCTGCGCTTCACGGCCGAATGCGATCCCACCCGGCCGGTATTTTCCAACCTGGGTTCGGTTTACCTCGACGCGTTGGGCGGCGGCAAAATCGATTTGGGCAAGGTCTACGAACCGCTGGCCGCACAGATTTCCCCCTTCGAAGGTCACAAAATCCGCTTGAACTATCCCGTGGCGCAACGCACCTACGCCATGCTCTCGGGCTATTGCTCGTCCAAAGAAGGCAAGGCCATCGCCGACGGCATCCACGGCAACAAAAGTTTTTGGGAACGTTACAATTATCTCAAAGACGAAGTGGCGGGCAAGGTGCTCGTCGACGGCATCGGGGTACCAGCTTACGGCCGCCCTGCCGCGCTGCTCGAAACCGCGAAAAAATTTTCGGGATCCCAGGATTACAAAGACCTGAACAAGTGGTTGCAGGAACTGGGAACCTCCTTGAAAGAGAAGGGGCTCGACTTCTGCAAAGACGTCGACGATTTTTTCGTCGCGGCCGACGCGCTGGGCCGCGAGGCGGTGGCCCGCCAAATCGAAGCCCTGTTCACCAACCCGCAAATTTCCGGGTACCTCGTGGAAGCCTACGGCGATTACGGCCTGCACTTCACCGGCCTGGCGGACTGGACGCGTGCGCCCAAGACGGCGCTGCTCGAAACCTTTCGGCGCGTGAACCGGCCCATCCACGTCTTCGCCGAAGCCGAAGAACGCACGCCCTACGCAGGTTCTTCGGCGGCCATCAAGGTGCATCTATTCAACGAAGGCCTGCTGGGAGACTACGCCATTCAATTTCGCGTCAAAGGTCCGAATGGCCGGGTCTGGCACCAGGAATCGCAGAACGGAAAGGCCCGGGCCGGTATCAACGCCGTGGGCCGGTTCAAATTTCCCGTGGGGTTCGAACGCGGGCGCTTCACTTTCGACCTCACCTTGACCCGGCAGGGCAAAGAAGCCGGCAAGGCCGAAGAGGTGTTCTTCGTGCCCCCCGAGGTCAAGCTCGACGCGGTTTTGAAAAAGGTCACCTTGCTGGGAAATTTTCCCGACGCGGTTTCGTATTCGACCCAGGAAGACGCGCCCATCTCGGTGGCTTCGGGCATGGGCGATATTCCCGAAGACGCGTTGCGCCAAGCCCTGAAGCGCACGGAGAACGGCGGATCTCTGATTCTGGGCCCGCTGGCCGAAGAAGACATGCGCAAATTCAATGCCTTCAAAGCGTGGAACGCCGATCTCACCTGCTTCCGTTCCAGCGGCGGGCCGCAAGGAAATTTCCACTATCTCCTGCCGAGTCCGGCCTTCAAGGATTTGCCGGGGCCGGGTCTGCTGGATCAGACCTACGCCGACGTGCAGCCGCAATGGAGCCTCGATCATGTACCGCCCGGTGAAACGCATGCGGGCAGCCTCAACTTCGTCACCACGCCCGGCACCAAAGGCAAAATCCGCTGGGGCGTCGACCTGGCCGTGGCCCCCCTCGGCAAAGGTAAGGTGATTTTCTGCCAATATGATTTGTTCGGAAAGTTGGGCAAGAACGCCTTGGCCGATGCCCTGTTCGCCAATTTGATTCAACAGTTGGCCCGTTAACGGCACTTCCGATCCGAATTTTTTTCAGGATGGAATTTTGGTAGGTTCCTGATCATGGCTGCGCCTCTCCTATCCATCCCCTTCCTGCGCGCCGGCGGCAGTGAAACCAGCCTGGCCGAATTCGCCGGCCGGGTCGTGCTCGTCGTCAATGTCGCCTCCAAATGCGGCTTTACTCCGCAATACCAGGGCCTGCAAAACCTGTATGCGCGCTATCGCGATCGCGGCCTCATGGTGGTCGGCTTTCCGGCCAATGATTTTCTGCGGCAGGAACCCGGCACCGATGCGGAGATCCAACAATTCTGCCGCGTGAACTATGGCGTTGAATTTCCGGTCTTCGCCAAAATCATCGTCAAAGGCGACGGGCAGCACCCGCTTTATGCCGCTCTCACTTCCGCCCTGCCCGAGGCCGAAACCTCCGACGGCCTGCTCGACAAGGTGAAAAATCTTGCGCGCTTCGGGAGCAAAGGCCACGGCGACATTTCCTGGAACTTCGAAAAATTCCTGATCGACCGCGTGGGAAAGGCCGTGCGGCGCTTCGCTCCGGGCATCAAGCCCGAAGATGAACGTCTGATCGCCGCCCTGGAAGCGGAGCTAAAACGGGCTTGACCCGGATCGGGTTTTTTCGCGCATCAATTCTTCTTTTTCGACTTGGCCGCGGATTTTCCGCCCTTGCTTTTGGTCTTGCCGCCGGCCTTGTGACCACCCGCCGGCGCGCCTTTTTCTGCCGCATTTCCAACCACAGTGGATGAGTCGGTCCCCGCCGTCTTGGCGCCGGACGAAACCGTTTGCGATGAATCGCGCAGGCTGTCGGGCCGCGCCGCCGAATCGGGAACGGGCGTAACGGAACGGCCCGAGTCGGCGACCACCGTATCGCTTCGGGCAGCGGCCGACTCTTCATTCAAGTATTGTCCCAAAGCGCCCGCATCACCGCCCTGCACGGGATTGGGATCCAGCAGCACATATTCGGCCGCGCCGCGCAGCGGCTTTTTGCCGAGCAATTCCCAGTCGCTGTTCAGGGTTTTAACCCACTCGATCGTCCAGATTTCCTTGCTCGTTCGCGACGTCCACCACGCCTGGGGATCGAAATCCGGCGTCTCGGCGCCGTACACGAACACCACCGGCGACCCGCCGGCGAAGCGCCGGTAAATTCGGCGCGCACGCGCCGTGTGGTACTCCGAAGTGATGAGCAGCAAGGTGTCGATGCCCAAAAGCCGCGCCTGCTTGATCAGGACTTCGGCCTCTTCGGCCGTGGAGGTGGCTTCGTTGGGCAAGGTGAACAGGCGATCGCGGGGAAAACCCTTGGCGCGCAACAGTTGCGAGGAAAATTCCGACTCGTAATGGGTTTTGAAGGTGCGCGGCCCGGAGAGAATCAGACTGTCGAAGCGGCCGTCTTGAAACAGACGAAAGGCCGCTTCGCTACGCTCCATATCGCGGCCCTCGCCGGCCAACACCGCGGCCCAACGCACATGCGCCGGCAGGGGATCGGTATGCACCAGCCAGGTTCCCGACCTCCACAGGCACACGGCGACGACGGCCGCCAACGTCACGGCCGCGAAGTAAAACCACGTCACCGCCCGCATTCCGGTGAGGCGCTTGGGCGGGCGTACGGGAGTGCGGGTGCGGATGGGCAAGGTTAGGATGCGGCGTCGATCACGCGCACCTTCATCGCCACCGGGTTGACGGGGTTGTCGCGGTGATCGGTTGGTTCGGCCACGATGGCGTCAACCACCTCCAGGCCGCCGATCACCTTGCCGAAGGCGGTGTATTGTCCGTCGAGATGGGGCGCATCGTCGACTACGATGAAGAACTGCGAAGAGGCCGAATCGGGATGCGCCGAACGCGCCATGGAGACGACGCCGCGCACATGCGGCGTCTGCGAAAACTCGGCCTTCAGGTTCTTCCCGCTGCCGCCGGTGCCGTGCAGCCGGCGGTCGCCTTGGCGGCTGTTGGGATCGCCGCCCTGGATCATGAATTCGGGAATCACGCGATGGAACAGGGTGTCGTCGTAAAACCCCTGCTGCGCGAGATCGATAAAGTTGCGGACATGCCCGGGCGCACAGTCTTCGAAGAATTCCAAAGTGATGTCGCCGAGGCGGGTGGAAAGTACGGCTTGGGTCATGCGCGTCAATGTAAAAAGCCCGGGGCCGGTGGCAAATCCCGGCGCAGGCGCAGCGCGAACAGCAATGCGTCTTCGCCGGTGTCGGCATAGTAACCCCGCCGTATCCCTTGCTCGGTGAAACCGGCCGCACGGTACCAGGCGAGGGCGGGCGCATTGCCGCGGCGTACTTCGAGATGCACCGCGCGGATTCCGGCCAGGGACAGGTCTTCGCGCAGCGACGCCAGCAGGGCGCGCCCCAGGCCGCGGCGGCGGAAAACCGGGTCCACGCCCGCGATCAGAATTTCGGCTTCGTCGGCGACGGTTCCCGCGCCGAGATAGCCGGCGAGGCGACCCGAGGACGTTTCCTCGGCCACCCAACCCCGGCGCTCCAATCCGTCCCCGGCCAGCGAAGTCACCGCGTCCTCGGTCCAAGGCAGCGGATTGCAAACCCGCTCCAGGGCCGCCACCGCGGACGAATCGGCGGGGCGCAACGGCCGGATGGTGAATCCCGCCGGCGCGGCGTTCGCGGCCGCTTTGGCTTCGGCCGCCGATGGCTGGAGATAATAGGGACGAAGAGGGCCCTCCCCCGTCTCGCGCGCGTGGCGTATCACCCGGGCGACGTCCCAGGTGTCGTGCACGCAGGTCAAAGACCCGTACACCGCGGCGGCCGACCGTAACTCCTCGGTTTCGTGGGATGCGATGAGATCGGCGTCGGGACCGCCCCGGCGCCTTAGGCCGTCGGCATCGACCACGACTCCGGGATCGTGCAACCCTTCGGCGGCATAGAACCGGCCGGCATTGGCCGGAATCGCCGCTACTGCACGCCGGCCCGGCGCGGAATCGCGCGACAGCAGCAGGGCCGCGAAGGAAGTGAAGCCAAACATCGGCAGGCCGCGCGGCCAAGCCAACCCTTGCACAAAAGCCAGGGCAATACGGATGCCGGTGAAGCTGCCGGGGCCCACGCCCACGCACACCCATTCGAGATCCGAAAAGGCGCCGCCGGCTTGCCGCAACCCCTGTTCGACCCAATCGCCCACGTCGTCATGCCGCGTTCGGGGCGGACGCCAAAGGCGCGAGCGCACACCGAGATCCGCGTCCACGGCCGCGGCGAATCCCGCCTGGGACAGATCGAGCAGCAGACCTACGACCCGGGCCACCGCCGCAGGCTTTCGTCGAGGATGCGCGATAACAGGTCGGGATAGGAAAGGCCGGCGTGGGCCGCTTGCTGCGGCAGAAACGATTGGGGGGTAAAGCCGGGCAGGTTGTTGGTTTCCAACACGAACAGATCCTTTCCGGTCCAGATGAGGTCGGTGCGGCTATACACCGAGAGCCGCAGGGCGTGGTGGCTGCGCAGCGCCAGGTCTTGCGCCTGGGCCAGGACCTCATCGGGAAATTCGGCCGGAGTGATTTCTTGCGTGCGCCCCTTTTGGTATTTGGCCGCAAAGGAAAAATAGGCGTCTTGCAGCGGCCGGATTTCGGTGGGCGCGAAGGCCCCGAAGCCGTCGAGCACGCCGCAGGTGGCTTCGCGGCCCGGCACGAAACTTTCCACCAAAATCCGCGGACTGGCGCGGCCGATTTCAGCCACCGCTTCTTCCAAGGAGCGACGATCGCGCGCGATGGCCACGCCCAAACTGGAACCGCCGGTGGGGTGCTTGACCACGGCCGGCAAGCCGATTTCCCGCTCCACCCGATCCGCTCCCGCCGCGCCGAACGCGGCGGCTTCCAGGACCAGCCAGGGGGCGGTGGGAATGCCGTGCGCGCGGTAAGACTGCTTGGCCAGAATTTTATCCATGGCCAGGGCCGATCCCACACTGCCGCTGCCCGTGAAGGGCTGGCCGGCCATTTCCAAAAATCCCTGCAAGCGTCCGTCTTCGCCACCCACGCCGTGCAGCCCCAATAAAAAAATTTCCGCTTCGGGAAAACGCGCGAAGCGGGGAAAGCGGGCGCGGTTCCAATCTGGCGGCGGAACATGCAGCCAGGCTTCCGCTTGCTTCGGCGTCACAGCGACCGCGCCGGTATCGGCCGCGGGCCACAACCATTCGTTATCCCGCGAGATCAGAACGGGAAATCCACGCCAACGATTGGGGTCGAGATTCGCCAACAGGCCGCAGCCCGAAGCCAGCGAAACGGAATGTTCGGGGGAAATGCCCCCCATCAACACCGCGACGCGAGACAGTGCCGGCACACGCGTTCAGATTTCGAGCACGCTGCCCATGGGGTCGTCGGAGCTGTTGAAGTCTTCGAGGAAATACGAATACCCCTCGGCGTCTTGGGTATAGCCCTGAGAGACGTATTGCTGAAAGAAATAGCGTAGCGCCGCGTCGCGCGAATCCATTTCCACCACCTGATGGATCAGCGCAGGTTTGGCGGAGACAAAAGCAATTGCAAAGCGGGCCATGCCACAAAGATACACCACAATCCGCCCCGTTTTCCAAAAAAATCGGATCGGCGGCCTTGTTTTTGCTTATTACAACATGGCATTCTGGAAACATGCAGGAAGAGGAGCTGCGGCAACGCGCGGCCGATCTCGAAAGCCGGCTGCGGGCGGGGTTGGTCCTGAGCCGCGCCGAACAAATTCTCTTGCTCACCGCCTATCTCGTCTTGGCGCGCACGCGTCGCGAATTGAAATACGGGCATGCCTGATTCCGATCTGCTGCTCTTCATGCCCCATAACCCCGGGGACGTGGTCATGGCCTTGCATGTCGCGGCCGAATGGCGGCGGCGGTTTCCCGCGGCGCCGATTGATTTCATCACCGGTGAAGAATGTCGCGACCTAGTCGGACACGTTCCCATGCTCCGTGCGGTCTCGGCTTTGCCCGGACCGGCCTGGCGTGGATTGCAGGGGTCGGGAAATTTTTCCGGCGCCGTGCAGGCCGTGTCGCAATGGATTACGGATCTGGAAAACCTCCGCTACGGGTTGGCCGTTAACCTGTTTCAAGGTCGTCTGGGTGGGCTGGTGCAAAGTTTCGTTTCCGCCGATCGCAAAATCGGGCTGGAGCTCAAAGACGGCAGCCGCTTCGAATTCGGATCGCGCGTTCTGGAACATCTGGCCGCGGTGCCGGCCCAGCGCGAGGGAAACCCTTTTCATGCGGTCGATCTCTATCGCCTGGCCGTGGCCGAGGCCCTGGGTCTACCCTGGAATCACGACCTCGCCCAGCGGCCGATTTTCGACCTGCCTCCCAGTCCCGCGCCCTTTCCCCATCGCGGCTTTTTGCTGCTGCATCCGGGCGCGGCCTTTCCGGGCAAACGCTGGCCGGCCGTGCGCTGGATTCGCCTGGCGCAGCTTTGCCTCGCAGCCGGCGAACGCTTGGTCTTCACCGGCTCCGCAGAAGAAAAGAACTTCGTGGGGTCTATCGTGGCGGCGCTGCCTTCCGGCCAGTCCGTAGAGTATGCGGATCTCAGCGGTGCCACCACCTTGCGTTCGGTGGCCGCACTGTGCGGCGCGGCGCGGCAGGTGGTATGCGGAGACACGGCCGTCATGCATCTGGCCGCGGCTGTGGGCACGCCGGTGCTGGCCCTGTTCGGGCCCAGCAATCCGGTTGAAACCGGGCCGTATGGGCTCGGTCATCGCGTGATCCAAACCCGGTTTTCCTTTGCCGCCGATTTGCACTTCGAAGATCCCTGCCCGGAACTGGAAGCGCTGCCGGCCGAAGCCGTGGCCGACCTGCTCCTGCACGATTCCGCCGCAGGTTTGCCGGCCGGATCCGTCTGGCGCACCGATTGGGATATGGCGACCGGCATGCAAATTCTGCGCGATCGGCTGGGCCGGCTGCATCCTTTTCAGACGGACATGCAAACTTGGCTGCGTGTGCTGACTCACCCGCCGGCGGCCGCACCCGAAACCGCCCTGGGGCGCGCGTTGGATGCCGCCCAATCTTCGCCCAACCGTGACAACTTAAATTTGCTTGAAAAAGAGGAGCGCCGTTGGGCGGAGCAAACCGGCACCTCGTTGGTATGGGAGGCCTACCGCATCGCCTTAAACGGGCTACCGGTGCTGCCGTTGCCCCGGCATTTGCACTTGCGGGCGCAGCGCTGGCGGCGCGCCTGTGGCGAAACGGGGAATTTGCACATTGTTTCCCAACCGTCCATGGGGTAAAATTCGAGTATCGGTTTTCCCATGTTTGAGTTCTTGGAAAAATCGCCTTTCTGGCAAGGCGTAATTTGCGTCGTGCCCGCGGTTTTATCCTGGATTTACAGCCGCGGCGCGCATGCTCCCATTCATGCCGCCATCGCCTTTATCCTAGGCGTGTTGCTGGTAGCTTTGCTGCGGCACCAGCGCCGCGAACGGGGCGAATTCGATCTGTCACGGCTCAACCGCCGCCGGCTGGAAGCCAAGGCTTGGTACTTCGAAGGCATCGTGAGCGGATCGGCAAATATCATCTTCACCACCGACGCCGATCATCGCGTCATGAAATTCAACGAGGGGTCGGCGCGGGCCTTCGGCCAAAGCCAGACCGACGTTCTGGGTGTCGAAGTGCAAACCCTTTTCGAAGACTCCGACGCCATTCTGAAGCTGTTGCACCAAGTCGAAGATTACGGAGCCGCGGAATTGCCCGAGATACGGGCCCGCTGTCCCGCTTGTCCCGACGCCGTTTGGCTGTCGCTGTGGGTCACCCGCATGCGCAACAAAGAGGGAGAAGTCATCGGCGAAGTGTTCAACGGCGCCGACATCACCGCGCGCAAGTTTCTCGAAGACGAACTCAAGCGCAAGAACGACGAGCTGCTGCATCTCTCCATCACCGACGGGCTCACCGGGTTGTACAACATTCGCTATCTGCACGAAGAGATGAAGCGCCTGTGCCGCACCCGCCGCCGCTTTCCCGAACGCGCGCTGTCGGTGGCGCTGTTCGATGTCGATCACTTCAAAACCTACAACGATACCCAAGGACACCCGGCGGGCGACCGCCTCCTCATCGAACTGGCGCGCATTCTCAAACAGGCCATCCGCCAAGGCATGGATTCGGCCTTCCGCATGGGCGGCGACGAGTTCGTTTTGGTACTGCCCGACACCCGTGAAGAAGGCGCCTGCGCCATTTGCGAGCGTATCCTCCAAGCCTTCCGCAAGGTGAATTTAAACCCCACCGCGCTTTCCGTCGGCATCGCCTCCGACTGCGACGTGCCACCGGCCGACGCGCAATTCGCGGCCCAGCGGCTGCTGGCGCGCGCCGACAAGGCCATGTATTTCTCCAAACAGAACGGCGGCGATCGCATCAGCAGCGAATCCGCCCCGGCTTTAGCCGCCGCGGCTCCCAAGAATTAAGACCCGGAAGATCTCGTGGCCTGGGCCGGGTCAGCCGCCGCGGGCCGCCGGGCGGCGTTGGCCTGATAGGCCTGCCAGGTGGTGCGCAACAGGGTTTCCACGTCGCTGGAGTGCGCCCGCCAGCCCAATACATCCGCAGCGCGCTGCGAAGAAGCCACCACGGCCGCCGCATCGCCGGGGCGCCGGCCCACGATTTCATAGGGAAATTGCCGGCCCGTGATGGCCGCGGCCTGGCGCACCATCTCCAGCACGGTAATGCCGGCGCCGGTTCCCAGGTTCAAGGTGAGATTTTCCCCGCCGCGGGACAGGTGGTCGAGCGCGGCCACATGGGCCGCCGCCAGATCCGCCACGTGGATATAATCGCGGACGCAGGTCCCGTCGCGCGTGGGATAGTCGTTGCCGAATATCTGCAGCTTGGGGCGCCAGCCCATGGCGGTTTCCATCACCACTGGCAGGAGATTGGCGGGATTCTTCTCCAACCCGGTAATCCCACCGTCGGGGTCATAGCCGGCGGCGTTGAAATACCGCAGCGAGACATGCTTCAAGCCTTTCAAGCGGCCGTACCACTCGAGAAACCCTTCGATGACGAGCTTGGTGTGGCCGTAGTAATTCTCGGGCCGGGTGGGGTGTTGTTCATCCAGCGGCAGGTATTGCGGCTCGCCGTACACGGCCGCGGTGGAGGAAAACACCAAGGCCGGAATGCCGGTCGCGAGCACGGCCTCGAGCAGATTCAGGGTGCCGATGATATTGTGACGGCTGTAACGTTCGGGCGCGGTCATACTTTCGCCCGCCGCTTTGAGCGCCGCCAGATGGATGACCCCGTCGAAGGGAAATTCGCGCGCCGCCGCCTGCAAAGCCGGAAGATCGAGAACGTCGCCCAGACGAAAAACCGCCGCGGCGGGCAGGTTCGCACGCGCGCCCGTGGAGAGGTTGTCGAACACCGCCACGGTATGCCCCGCGCGCAATAGGGCTTGGCAAACATGGGAACCGATATAGCCGGCTCCGCCCACGACCCAAACGTTCATGGTTAATCTCCTCCGCGGAACCGGGCTTCAAGATTCTGCCGTTCGGCGCAATACAAATAAAGAAATGTCGTCGGTATTGGGACGATGCTCCGAGAACCGATCGCGATCGCGCTGCACTTCACCCAGCAATTCAGGAAGGGGGCGCGGCGCCATGCGGGTCACCAGGTTTTCCAGACGCTTGCGGCCGTACAGCTCATCGCGCACATTCATGGTTTCGGTGATCCCATCGGTATACATGAACAGCAAATCCCCGGGCTCGATCACCACCGTGCTTTCCTCGAAGCGGGTTTCGGGAAACATGCCCAGAAAAAACCCGCTGCGCGCCTCCAACCGTTCCAGGCTTTTATCCCGGCCGCGCAGGATGAACGGATAGGGATGGCAGACCCGGCAATAGCGCAGCGTGCCCGAAGGCACGTGCAGAAGGCCGGCAAAGGCGGTGAGATAATGCTCGGTTTTCACGGCCGCGCAGAGATCCACGTTGACTGCGGCCAATACCTCGCCTACCGAACGGCCGCCGCGCACATGACGGTCAAAGGCCATTTTCGCCATGGCCGTCACCAAGGCCGCCGGTACCCCGTGACCCGAAACGTCGGTGATGAGCAGAAATAGGTTATCGCCTTCGAGCATGCCCACATGGTAAAAGTCGCCGCTGACCTGGCCCGTGGGCAGATAGTCGGCGGCCAATTCATAGCCGGGCAAGTCGGGAAAAGTGCGCGGCAGCATGCCTTGCTGCACCTGCTTGGCCATTTCCAGTTCCACTTCGGTCTCATGGCGCACGCGCATGAGCTCCTGGTTCTGCACCGACAGCTCTTCGGTGCGCTGGCGCACCTTGTCTTCGAGTTCCTGGGCGTTGGCGATGAGCTTGTGCTCCATTTCCTTGAACTGGCTCACGTCGGTAATGAACCACACCCGACCGATCAGGCGCGATTGCTCGTCGACGATGGGGCGGGTGAAGATCTGATAGCTGGCCGGTTGCGGCAGCACCATTTCAAAAAGACCCTCGCGTTGCAATTGCGGATCGCGCTGAATGGCGCCGAAAAAGTCGACGAACTCCTGCGGCTGGCGGAAATGGTATTGCAGCAAATCCGCGGCGATGTAGAACTGCATGCCGATGAATTGCCGCCAGTTGAGCCCGAACATTTTGCCAAAGCGGGCATTGGTGGAGCGGATGATGCCGCCTTCATCGACCAGGGCGATGCCGTCCTTGGAAGTGCCGACGATGGCCTTGACCCGGCTTTCCCAGATGCGCAGATCGGTGATGTCGGTCGCAGAAATGATGCGCGTGCCGGCCAGGAGGGAGCTGCGAAAGTGGTAATAGCGCTTTTCGCCGCTTTGAATCTGCACCTCTTTTTCCCATTCGCTCTCGCGGCCCTCGGGTTCGAGGTAATAATCGATGTCGGCGAAGATGAGGCGCCCCGAAGCGGTCGACGCCCCCAATTCGCGGATGGGTTTGCCCAGGGATTGGGTGAGGGGCATACCCAGAATTTCCAAGGCGTAATGGTTGATCTTCACCACCCGGTTTTCCCCATCGAGGTGGATGATGCCCGTGCTTTTTTCCACGAAGTCTTCCTGCTTCGCCGACTCCAGCCGCTCGTTCTGAACCGATTGAAACTCCGATTGCAATTGGGCCACCTGGCGCTTGAGCTCCGGAATTTCCACGTCGTCTTTGTATTTGAGCAAATGCTGAAGCTGAATATTCTGCTGCTTGAGCTTGGAATATTCCTGCCCGGGGTCGGAAGGGGTGCTGTGTGAGTCCAACCGTTTTTTCCTTACGGCACGGTCGCAGACGCCCCGGACCCGAAAGAGGAAAACGGACCTCTCAGCCCTGGGGACATGCGCTGCAAGTATACTCGGTCCGCCGGCATTTTCACACGCTTTTCCTCTTCCGTCCCCAGGAACTATACCCGCGGCTCTTCCCACGGCTCTTAGCACCGGATCCCACGCCCGGCTTGTCCATAAGTCGACGTGACATGTATCTTATTTATCCCCACCGACAGGCAAGGAATATCCATGCGCACTTCTCTGATTTTAGCCGCGTTTTATGTTGCCGCCAACGTCATGGCCGTTCGTGCCCAAGATCGGGGTCCGGTTCAGGGGCCGGTTGCGCCTCCCCCTCCGCCCACTTTTGAGTTGGACAAGTCCGGAAAACGCGCGCATATCGATTTCAGCCTGAAAGTCAAGCCCATCAGCGAAGCGAATCTCGATTTGTCGCAATTCGCCAACCGCAATCTGCTGGTATTCTACTTCTCGGCGGAATGCCCCCATTGCCAGCATGCCGCGCCCTATGTGCAAAAGCTGGCCGACGATTTGTCGGCTAAGGGCTTCGTAAGCATCGCCATCGCCATCAAATTCAACCCGGAAGAATCCATCCGCAACTTCATCCGCGACTACAACATCCGCATGCCGGTATTCCAAGACGATGAGCGGGTGTTCGGTGAAAACTACGGTGTCGGCACCATTCCCCTGCTGATCCTGGTGGACTCCAAAGGTGAATACGTACGCTACAAAACCTTCGATCCCGACGAAACCCCCAAAATGATTCTGGACGAAGCCAATCTCTTCGTCAAGAAATAGCCCCGCGATCGCCCTGCTTCCTGGAGCCGGTGCTCCCTCGGAGGTCCCCAGCCCCGAATCGACGCGCCGGGTGGTTGCGGTCTTTTCCCACCGCGTGCCGCCCGGCCAGAACGGAGCGCGATTGGCGGAATACCTGAGCGCACGGTTCCCCTACCATACCTTACCGGAATGGCTTGGTCGCATCGGCGACGGACACGTCCGCGTCGAAGGCCGACCCGCCACCCCCGAAACCCTACTCGCCGTGGGCGCGCGCGTCGAATATGCGCTGGAGGATTACGAAGAACCGGCGGTGCCGCTGGATTTTCACGACGTCGTCCGCGCTGAGTGCGTGGCCCTGTTGCACAAACCCGCGGGATTGCCCGTGCATAAAACCGGCAAGGTGTTCGTGCACACTTTGGCGAACTTGCATGGGTTGCGGCATGGCCGCGAGTGGTCGCCCCTGCACCGCCTGGACGTCGAAACCAGCGGTCTGGTGGCGTTCGCCCGTGGACGCGAAGCCTTGCGCCGCCTGGCTCCCACCCGGCCCGGAACGCATTGGCGCAAGCTGTATGTGGCCGGCGTGCGCGGCGAACCCGAAGCGCAAGGCCGCCTCGAATTTCCCCTGGCGGAAAACCCCGCCGACCCCATCCGCAGCAAAATGCATCCGCATCCCGCCGGCAAACCCGCCTGCACCTTGTACCGCCGTCTGAGCCTGAGCCCCTCCGGCGCCTTGCTGCTGCTGCGCCCCCTCACCGGCCGCAAGCACCAAATCCGCGCCCATTGCGCGGCCGGGGGATTTCCCGTGCGGGGCGACAAAATTTACGGATGCGACGGCCGGTTTTATCTGAAACGCATGTCCACGCCGCTCACCTCCGCCGATTTGGAAGCACTAGGCGCGCCCCATCACCTGCTGCATGCCCTGCATCTCGACATTCGGGATGAAAACGGGATGGGTATCACGGGAACCGATTTCGAAGTGCCGGCGGCTTTTCTCCGCGCCTTTCCGGAATGGCCCGATCTGGCCCCATCCCTGCCGGAAAGCCTGGCCTGGCGAGAGCTTTTGGACGCGGAATGAGTCGCGCAGCCGCGGACCTCCGCCGCGCACATCGATTGGGTTCAGGGATCGCCGCGGACATGGGCCAGCGCATGGCGTTTGCGATCCCAGGGCCGGACGCCGAAGCGGTAAATGGGAACGGCCAGCGCTACGGAGATCACGGCTGTGACGACGCCCAGGTATTTCGCGTCAACGGAGAAATGGCGAAAGGCCTGCACCAAGTTGTCGAGCACCGCCAGATGCACAAGGTAAACGGGAAAGGAGAGTTCGCCCAAGAAGCGGTCGGCGCGACTTTTTCCAAACAGCCAAAACAAAACCGCCAGGGCCGACGGCCAAAGCGCATAGCTGAGGTACAGCGCAGGATGCACGCCCAGCCACCGCCCCAGGAATCGGGTGGCGGCGGCCTGGGCCACCAGCGCCAGTAACACGCAAGTCATGGCGGCGGCGGAGCCGAGGCGACTCCATGCGGGCGCATGACGCTCCGCCAGCGCGCGGACATAAAAGCGGTAGCCCAGCATGCCCAGCACGAACAAGCCCAATTCGAACGGGAAGAATTGATAGGCCCAGGGGTCGAAACGCAGCCCCGCGCGAAAGGCAGCGAAGCGGGCCGCGAAGGTCGCGAGCACCAGCAGCAGCAACCAGCGGCTTTTCAGGCGGTTCAACCAGGGGGCCAGCAGGTAAAAAGTCAGCTCCAGCCCGACCGACCAACATTGGGGAAAGACTTCGTAAACGAAAAGCGGGGTCCGGCCCAGATTGGCATGTACCGCAAAGCGCAGCGATTGGCCGACGTCGTGCTGCAAAAACAAAACCCAATCCTGCCCGAAAAGGGTGAGGTTGGAGATCGCCGCCATCCAAAAACCCGCCCCGCCGTTTTGATCGAAAGGGTGATAGCGGAAGGGCGCCAATTCCAACCAACGATGAAAATGCAGTCCGGCCGCCGCGCACCAAAGCGCGACGCCGATTAAAACCGCCCAATACACCGGATAGATGCGCAAAAAGCGGCTGAGATAGAACTGCCGTCGCGAAGCGTAGCGCGTGGAGAGTACCAGCGCCATGTAGAATCCGGAAATGAGAAAAAAAATTTGCACGGCCTGACGGGCGTCGTGCACCGGCAGATTCCATTGCGCATGAGCGGCAAGTACGGCCAGTGCCAGATAAAGTCGGACGATTCCCATGCTCGGGTCGGCCGGAACCCGGCCCTCTCAGCGAGTCGGGTCGGGCCCGGCCGGCTCCGCCGCCATTATATCACGGTTGCCCGCGCGCAATAATATCTTGATGACAAAAGCGAGGTGAATTATGCCCGGGATGCTTGCGAACCTACATGTTGTCATCACCGGCGCCCACGGTGGATTGGGCCCGGCCGTGGCCGACGCACTGCGGCAGGCCGGCGCGATTTGCCATACTCCCGCGCGACAAGAAGTCGATCTGACCGACGAAGCGGCCGTCGCGCGCTATTACGCGGGGCTGCCGGCGCTGTGGGCCTCGGTACACGTGGCCGGCGGATTCAGCATGGCCCCGGTGCAGGATACGTCGCTGGCCGCGTTTGCGGCGCAATGGAATGTAAATACCGTCACGGCTTTTATCGCCTGTCGCGAAGCCGTGCGGCAGATGCGGCAATCCGGAGAAAAAGGCGGCCGCATCGTCAACGTGGCCGCGCGCGCGGCCGTGGAACACCCCGGCGGTAAAATCGCTTATGTGACCGCCAAGGCAGGGGTGGCGGCCCTGACACAAGCCTTGGCCGACGAAGTGCGCGGCGACGGCATTTGGGTCAATGCCGTACTGCCCGATACCATCGATACGCCCGCCAACCGCGCCGCCATGCCCGGAGCCGATTTTTCCCGGTGGACAGCACCGTCGGCCATCGCGCGCACCATCGCCTGGCTGGCCTCGCCGGAAAATGCCGGCACCACGGGAGCCTTGCTGCCGGTGTAATCGCGCGGAAAGCGAAGCGGAAACCGGTCCGGCTTGATTTACGCCGGATCCGTCGAACTTGGCCCCAGCCACGCACGCACTTGCGCTTCCAGGGCGGGAATATCGGCTTCGCCCACGCCTTGAAACCAGACCCCACGCGGATAGCACATGATGTTCGGGCCTTGGGCGCAAGGTCCCAAACAACCCGTACGGGTGACGCGCACCGGCAGGCGCGCCGCCTTGAAGCGCGCCTTCAATTCCTCGAAGACGCGCTGGGCCTCTCCCGAATCGCCGCATGAAGGGGTGCCGTCGTGGCGGGCATTGGTGCACACCAGCACGTGCAGGGGATGTGGAGTGGGTTCGATGCGCATGCGGGAACGTCCGAAGCCCATAAACTAGATTACCGGCTCGTGCCCCGGGCGGCTGCCTTCGCCGCCGGCGGCGGCAACCTGCCGGGGGAAAACATCCAATGCCCACTGTAGCGTTCAGGTTACGAATTCCGCCGGCGACCAGCCCCGCCTAGATCTTTGGAAATCCGGTGTCGCGCCGCGCGTTTTTCATTTCCGACCTGCATTTGGGGGCGCGCTACCCCAAGTCGCATCCGCACCGCGCCGAACTCTTCGAAACCTTTTTGCGCGCCCGCGCCGACGACGCCGAGCAGGTCTTCATTCTCGGCGATTTGTTCGAGTTCTGGATGGAATACCACCACTACATACCCAAGCACCACTTCGGCGTGCTGGCCGCCCTGCGCGATCTCACGGGCCGTGGTATTCCGGTGCATTACCTCGCCGGCAACCACGACTTCGACTTGGGCGCCTTTTTCCGCGAACAGTTGGGCGTCGCCACCCATGCCGATGCATTGGCCGTCGAAGTCCAGGGCCGCCGGCTGCTGCTGCTGCACGGCGACGGCATGGATGCGGGGGATGGGGCCTATCGTTTGGTCAAGCGGGTGATCCGCAGCCCTCTGGCCGGCCGCCTGTTCCGCGCGTTGCACCCCGATCTCGGCATGGCCCTGGCGCTGGCGGTCGGCAAACTCTCGCGCGACCGGCACGGCAATGTTCCGCGCCACCTGGCGCGTTACGAAAACGCGGCGCGCGCCCTGTTGCGCCAGGGAAACGACATCGTGATGCACGGACACGTGCATGCGGGCTTCGTGAAACATCTGCCCGAAGGGATTTACGTCAACACCGGGGAGTGGCTGGAGCGCCTGCAATACGTGGAGATGGCCGACGGGGAGTGCGCGCTGAAAACCTACACACCGCCCTCATGAACGGCCCGACTCTGGCGTTATCCGCCGCTGCGGCCGGTAGTCACAGGCCCGCGAGTTCGCGGCGGATGGCTTCGAGGCGTTCGTAGTCTTCGTTTTGCAGGGCTTCGACCTTGGACACCAAAAGTTCGAGTCGGCGCAGGGCCGCTGCATCGAATTTACTCGTGCTTTCGATCACCTTGAGAATGGCGGCGGCGTCGTTGGGAAACCCGAAATCCTGCATGAACCCTTCGAATTCGGTGACCGCGTGGGCATGCTCCGACGATTGGCCGCGGGTGTAAATCATACGCGGAATCAATACCTTGAGCAGATGCTCTTTCCAATCTTCGGCGTGGGCGGGGGCCGCGGTCGCGCCGGGCTTGGCCGGGCTTTCGATGTTGAGCAGCAGTTCGGAAATCTCTTTTTCCATCTCGCGATGTTCCTGCTCGCGGTAATACGCCTGGTACAGAATGGGGAATGAGTTCACGCACAGATGGGCGTGGCTCAGCACCTTGAACGCGCCCAGACAATAAATGTCGGCATCCTGCTCCAGCATTTCCTCTTCGGAAGAAAAGAACGCCACCTTGGCGGGAATGGGAATGAAGTCGGCATTCTTCATCGACTCAAGCCTTTCTTTCACGGCTTCGGGGTCGAGCGCGCCCTCCAACCCTCCGGTTTCGCGCGCCTGTTCGATCACCTCCTGGATTCCCTTTTCCAAGGAGATGCCGAATTCCTTCTTGAAAAAATCGCGGATGTTGCGCTGATCCACATAATTGGCCTGCACGGCCAGAATGCCGTTGCGCACCAAAGCTTCCAGCGATCCGGAGGCTTCATCCGGCTCTTTGTTGGCTTCGTCGCGGCCTTCGATGCGCACGTAGACCACCAGTTTGCCCCGCAACCGGCCGGGGTCGCCCTTTTTCAAATCGATGTGAAAGCCCGAAAAACCCATACCCGGCGACCAAGGTAGAAGATTCGCAAGGCCGAAGCAGGCGAGCGAATGTGATTCCACGGGCCCGGCGGGGCGTCAAATTTCGAGGACGATTTTGAACTTGTCGATGTCTTCGAGGGCTTCGGCACGCAGTTGGGCCAATTCCTCCTCGGAAAAGCCCAATTGCTCCACGATGCCTGCGTCGAGCTTCGGCGGACATTCGATGCCGGGGGTGCCGAAATCGATTTGGTAGCACAAGACGTCGGCCATGTGCACCAGGGCGGTGACGTCAGCCGCCTGCGGCGCTTCGCTGGGACGGTGGTGGTAGATGATGGGGATGCGAATCTCGTGGGGCAACTCCCAACGCGCGGTCAGCCATTCGCCGGCGTCGGTATGGCTGAATCCCAAAACCTGGGTTTCGGCGTCGCCCAGGGAAATTTTTTCGGATCCCGCCCGCTTGAAGGCTTGGGCGAATTCCTCGTGAAAATATTGATCGAGCACCACCCGGCCGATGTCGTGGATGAGCCCGGCACAAAAGCATTCCTCGGGATCGAACAAAGTGACGCGGCGCATGCGCTGCGCCAGCAATTTGGTCAGCACCGCGCAGGCCAGGCAGTGGGCCCAGAACCGCTTTCGGTTCAGCGCCTCTTCACGGCCGTCACCCGGGAACATTTTGACCACGGTGATGCTGAACACCATGGTGTTGATCACTTTGAGTCCGAGAATAACCACGGCGTTGTGCACCGTGGTCACCGTGCGGGGGATGCCGTAAAAAGCCGAGTTGGCCAAGCGCAGCACCTTGGAGGTCAAGCTGGGATCGCGGGCGATGAGATTGGCGACATCGGCTGCTGTGGTGATGGGATCGTTGATGATGCGCATCAGGCGATTGGCGACTTCGGGAAGGGTCGGCAGGTTTTCGATCTGCTCGATTCTTTTGCGCGGAACGTTCTTGGTCATGTAATCCAGGAGGCGGAAGGGTGCCGATGGACATCCATCGGGACGGCTTAGTGTATAACAAGTGAACCGGCCATGCAACCTCGCCGAATTTATCCATGCGCGAAGCGGCGTGCGTTGGTATTTTTTCGCCGTGGTGCGCTTTCCTGCGATTTTCTTCCTCGGCATCTTCCTGTCACAAATCTCCGCCGGCACCCCCGAAGGTCTGCCGGGTACCTATGCCTCGCCTTCGGCGCAAACCCTGGATCATGGCGCGATTTCCGTGGGCGTCACCGCCTTCGGCAACGACGATGCCTCGCAGGTGTTGCCCCGTTACCTGCTGCTGACACCGGGCGGCCCGGACACGGCCTCGTTCCAAGATCTGCTCAGCGGCGGCCTGATCCTGCATGCGGCCATGGGCCTGGGCGGGAACTTCGATTTCGGTCTGGCGCTGCCGATCTATATGAACAACATCGCCGATCCGCCCGAAGCTTCCGTGCTGAATGCCACGGCGCTGGGCGACCTGAAGCTTCTGGCCAAGGTGCGCGCACCGCTGCCAACTCCGGTGCTGGCCCTATCGCTGGCCGGTGGCCTCACCGTTCCCTCGAATGCCGGCCAGGGATTTCTGCCCATGGTCAGTGCCCTGGCGGTCGATACCGCAGGCCGCGGTTTCAACCACGACACCTATTCCGCCAAAGCCCTGACTGAAATGGGGCTGGGAATCATCACCGTGGATCTCTCGCAAGCCCGGTTTTCCCTGCCCTTTCGCTTCAACGTGTCGGGAGGCTATTGGCATTTGCCCCGAGGGCTGGGCGGCGATCGCGCGCTGTGGAACGGCTCGCTGGAATGGCTCGCATCTCCGCGGCTCGGATTCTTCGGCGACCTGTCTTCGCAGGCTTCGCTATCCGGCTTTAACGGTGTGCGCAGTTTTATCCGCCAAGATCTGCGCACCACCGCCGGCATTTCCCTCAACGGCGACGACGGTTTTTCCGCCAGCGGCGGGGCGCAATTCACGCTTTCGGATCGGCCGCTCTTCCCTTATCAAAAATCCGTACCCGGCGGCGGCGTTGCCACCTATTCGGCCCGTGCTCTCCCCGATGTGTCCGTGGTGGTGCAGGTGAGCTGGACCGGTTCGCTGTTCCCCAAAGACTCCGACGGCGACGGTATTCCCGATGACCAGGACAAATGTCCGACCGTACCCGGCTTGCTCCAATTCGCGGGCTGCCCCAATCCCGACAGCGATAAAGACGGCATTTGCGATCCCTGGGTCGCCCAGGCCGGCTTGAGCGCGCGATTCGCCAACGTCTGCACCGGGGTCGACAAATGCCCCAATGACCCCGAAGACAAAGACGGTTTCCAGGACGAAGACGGATGCCCCGAACCCGACAATGACAAAGACGGCATTTGCGATCCCTGGGTCGCCGCGTCCGGTCAAAGCGCCAAGTATGCCGCCGTCTGCAAAGGCTCGGATAAATGCCCCAATGACCCCGAAGACTTTGACGGCTTTGAAGACCAGGACGGATGTCCCGATCTCGATAATGACAAAGACGGCATTCTCGATTCACGGGACAAATGCCCCAATGATGCCGAAGACAAAGACGGCTTTGAAGACCAAGACGGTTGCCCCGATCCCGATAATGACAAAGACGGCGTCTGCGATCCCTGGGTGGCGACCAGCGGCCAGTCCGCGAAATACGCCGACGTCTGCCATGGGTCGGACAAATGCCCGGATCAATCCGGCCCTGTCGACAACACCGGTTGTCCGGTGGCCAAGTCCGATTCCGACACCACCGCCGCACGGGCGCCTTTTCCCGATCACATCGCCTTGCCGCAAGTGCATTTCCAAGGTGAGACCAAGGCTTTGACCGTCGATTCCTATCTGGAACTGGACACCCTGCTGCACATGTTGAAAGTCCGCCCCGACGTGCACCTGGAGATCCACGTGTACAGCGACGACCGGGGTCGTGCCAGCCGGTTACTGGAATTGACCCAGGCCCGTGCCGAAACCATCCGGCGCTACCTGATTCTGCACGGCATCGATCGGCTACATCTAACGGCCGTGGGCATGGGATCGAAAAATCCCATCGCCAGCAACCACACCGCGCGCGGACGCCGGGAAAACCGAAGAGTGGAGGTTGTCCGCAGCGATGAACGGGACTAAAGTCCGTTAAAGACCGAGGTCACTGCGCGCGGACCGGAAACCCTCCGAACCGGTGCGATGAACTCGCACACCGGCGACGGCGGCTGATTTCGAAGATTTGTTAAAACGAGTAAGCGTACCCGAAAACCGCGTCCAGATTGAACAAATCAGAGCTTTGGGTTCCGGGACCGAGACGTAACACCACCTTCGGCTCGAAATTGATCGAACTCACTTCATTGATGCGGTACAGGAGATTCACCCCACCCATGAATTCATGCCAGACATTGGCGTCGGAATAATGCAGGTTCTGCGTTCCTCCGGTGCTCGGATCGGGAGCGTTGAGATATTCGGTACGCCATTTGACATAGAAGAGTTCATACGAAACTTCGGGAATCACGGTCATATCGGGGCTGGTCGGATAACGCAGGGCGAAGACCGGCCCGGCCCCCGTGCGCGAACGTGTGAACGAGTTGTAATTGTCGTCGGGTTTGGAAACGTCTTCGTAGATGTAGTCGCCGCGCACCGCGAAAGAAAAAACCTTCAGGTTGCCGGGCTCGATGAATTCGAATTCGAGCCACGGGTGCATGGTATAGGCGTTCAGACCCGGAATCAAGATGGTGTCGGACACGGGTTTGGAGGCCTCGAAGCCCAGCGATGTGCGGCCTTCGATGTCGTATTCGAATCCCACCGATGGCTGGGTGATGTTTGAGTTCCACTCCACGCCGAGATAGGGATGAATGGCCGAAACATCCGACTCGAACAATTGCACCTGGGCATGTGCAGGCAACGATCCGGCGAACAATGCGGCCCCGACCAACCATCCCGCATTAAAATTCTTCATAATTCGTTCATCCTCCGGTGGAACGCTCCGCCGTCTTCGGAACAACCGGTTCAAACCCGTGACAGGATGAACAGTGGAACCGGATCAGGCAGGACGGCCCAAATAATAGTTTCGATGAAGGGCGCCGCAAAGAAATCCTCAGCGTTCCAGCATGAACTTATAGACCCCATGTGTTCCGGGCGCAACGGTTATGGTCGTATCCATCGGCGGTGCCAAGCGGTGTACCAACTCGATATGGCAAGGGCCCGCCGGCACTTCCAGATACGAACTCATCGGGGTTTCGCCCTCGGCTTTTCCATTGATGGTGATACTGGCAAAAGGCGGCGCCGACTTGAGCCAAATCCAACCGGTCTTGGGAGCGGAAGCGACGGGCTCGGCGGGTGGCCGCTGTATTTGCGGTTCGGCAGGGCGCACCGGATGGATCTTGATGGGCCGATGGATCGGACGTTCGGCGGCCAGCGGTTCGGGCCTGGCCTCCGGCTTCGGAGGCTCTTCCGGAACCTCCAAGGGATTCGGGGCGGCCGGAACGGTCGGTTTGGCCGCAACCATGGGAGGCTTCGCGGAAACCGCCGTAGACTTGGGAGCCGAAACGATGAGGGCGGGCGTTACGCCGAACTTGATCCAGAGCAGGACGCCGGCCAAGACCAAAATGGCGATGGTTAACAAGGCTCCGACCCAGACCAGCGGAGAGCGCGATGAGGGGCCCATGGCCCCGGTGGTGGGATGGCCCGAATAGGTGTTCACGCCTCCGGAAGCCGCCCCCATTCCCGAACCCGGAGGGGTTTTGGCCGACAGCACGAATCCGCTGCGGCCGCGCGCGCCGGAAGCCGGCTGGGAGCCGGGCCGGGAAAACTTCGACGAACCCATGCCTTTGGGTTCCACCATGGTGCGGCCATTTTGCAGACCCATTTGGCCGATGAAATTTCGGGTATGTTCGACGATGTCGACGATGCCCCGGCTGTTCAACCATGCGCGCAATTGGTTGGCCAGCCAGCGCGCGCCGTCGGCCCGCGCCTCCGGGGTCTTTTGCAGCATGGCGTCGATCACATCCGCCAAAAAAGGATCGGCGCCGGGATTTTGCTCCCGCACCGGAGGATGCGGGCGATCACAGATATTGCGCATGGTGACCGGAATCGAAGGCCCGGTAAAAGGCAGCTTGCCGGTCAGGCAGTAATAAAACACGCCGCCCAGGGAAAACAAATCGGTTTTATGCGTGGGCTTGACGCCTTCGATCTGTTCGGGCGACATAAAATTCGGCGAACCCAGCACGGCACCGGTTTGGGTGCGCGATTGCTCGTCGGCAATGTGGGCGATCCCGAAATCGGCGATTTTCAGAATGCCTTCGGAGTTGAACAAAAGGTTTTCCGGCTTGATGTCGCGATGCACCACGCCGTGTTTTTCCGCCGAGGTCAGTCCCTCGGCCGCCTGGCAAATGACGGCCGCGGCCACGGTGTCGGGCATGGGTTGTCCGGCCATGGCGGTGCACAGCATTTGCAGGCTTTGCCCGTCGATGTATTCCATGACCAGGAATTGCTGATCGTCCTGAACGCCGAAGTCGAAAATCTCGACGATGTTGACGTGGCGCAGGGCCGCGATGGTCTTGGCTTCGACCGTGAAGCGTTCGATGAGACTGGTGTTGGAACTGAGATGGGACTGAATAACCTTGATGGCCACCAGCCGATTGAGCAATGGATCTTCGCCCAGGTACACCGTGGCCATGCCACCCTGGCCCAATTGACTGAGAATCCGGTAGCGGCCGAACTCCATGCTTTGCACCTCGACTTCCCGCGCTGGCGCACTCCCGCGGGACTTGACACCCAATTTCAAAAACTTAGAAAAGTGATGCCTAACCCGAATTTTCCCCTTTTCGGGGATCGAAAGCCCGCTACTTCGCACCCCAAAACCAGCCGGCGCGGCCTAATTCTCAAATGTCCAAGATTCGAGGCCTTTCAGGCCAGGGCTTTTTGCATGCGGGTCATGGCGATGGCTTCGTGGGCGGCTTCGAGCGATTGGGCCGCCCGCCCGCGCACCCCCCATTGCGCCGGCAGGGTGCTTTTGTACAGCGCCAGGGTTTTGGCGCCCAGCACGGCCGCCAGGTGGCTCGGTCCGCTGTCGTTGCCGATGAACAAGGCGGCCGGACCGGCCAGCTTGGCCAAATCCGATACCGTCGCGGGCTCCTCCACCGGAAAGCGGTTTTGGAAGTACCGCCGGAGCGTCTCTTCTTGCGGACCGAGCACGATGCGGGTGTCGGGGTAGCGGCGCGCCTTCAACTCGTTTCCCAGAAAGGCGTAGAACTCCGGATCGAAGCGCTTGCTGTCCGATCCGGCTCCGGGATGGATCAACGCGTAACTTGCGCGTTCCGTCGACAGGGGGAGATACGGCTCGGGATCGGGTATCACGGGAAGCGAGAAATAGGCCAGGCTCTGCAGGTGATAATCCATGACGTGATCGTTGTTGCCGGGAAAGGGCGGATGCAGCCGCACCGGCCCTGCGCATTGGGGTTCGAGCAAGGCGCGCACCTTGGGGTCATCTTCCATCCACAGCAGGGCCGACTCGGTTTCGGCCAGGGCTTGGGGCAGCGCTTCTCCGGAAAAAAACGGGAGCAGTTCGGCCGCTTCGCAGTCAAGCCAGGAGTCGACCAACCCCATTTCCCGGGCCAACCGCATGTGCTCCGGTTTGCCCACGCCGAGGAAATGGTGCTCCGAATATTTCCAGCGTAGATGGATGAGGGCGGGCCAGGTCAGTACGAAGTCGCCCAGGGCGCCGCGATGGGAGAAGAGGAAAACCTTCATCGCCAGGGACTGGGATTGGGGCGCCAACGCGGATTTTTGGAAGACATGTCCACCGAATAGAAATCACGGTCGAATTTGGCGGCGTTCTGTCCCAGATGCCGCAGGAGAAAGCGCGCAATCCACTTCTCGATTTTCAGCACCACCATTTTTTTCCGCAGGCGCCCCTGGCTGTCGCGATTCAACACCGAAGGAATGGTGTTGAAGGTCAGGATTTCGTCGAGCTGCTTGGAATTCAGATTTTCCCGGCCTTCGGGCGACGAATAGAAATGCGTGACGCCGAAGCAAATTTTGTGCGGCCGGCCCGAGCGCAACAGCTTGCAGCACTCGATGATGGTCGACCCGGTGCGCACCATGTCGTCGAGCACGAGAACGTCCTTGCCCTCCAAATCCGCGAGGCTGACGTCCGACAGCGGGCTCAGGCTCATGCTGACCTGGCGCTCGCTGCTGCGCTGCTTTTCCATCACTAGGCGGGCCACCTTGGAGAGCCCCAAGGATTCATGCACCAGGTTGACGAAGGGCATGGCCCCCATGTCGGGCGCGCACAAAACCAGGTTGTCGCCGTCTTTGCCGGTGACCACCATGTCGGAGTATTTCACGTAGTCGGCGTACACTTCGTCGGGAATGAGGTTGTAGAATTCGCCGCCGAAAGTCCGGCTGAACAGCTTCTGCACCTTACCGCTGTGGTTGTGCACGGTGATGACCGCGTCGACGCCGGCGGTCTTGAGCAGTTCGGCGTACAGCCTGGCGGTAAACGGCTGGCCGTCGAATTTTTTCAAATCCTGAATGGGCCGGCCCTCTTCGTCTTCGCCGCGATGCGGTCCGCGATCCTGCGCCGAGAAGAACAAATCCGGTTCGACCAGAATCACCTTGCGCGCCCCGTTGTCCTTGGCGGCGCGCGCCAGCAGCAAGGTGCGGAAGGTCAGCGACCCGCGCGTATGGTTGCTGGCGGCCGAACAAATCACCACGGCCTTGCCCTCAAGCGAGCGGCCGATATGTTCCAAATCGTTTTCGTCGCTGATGTAGCGGGGGCAGAATTCGGTGTTGGCGTAGGTCTTGAGCGAGATCAGGTCGGCGATGTCTTCGGCCTGGCCGCACATGTGGCCCATGTCGATGGCGAAGGGATCGTCGGAAACGGTGGAGATGATGATGGCGTCGCGCATGGGGATCGGCCGGCCCGGTGGCATCCTAAGCCGGCCCGGAAAGGGCGATGGGGATGCGTTGGGCATGCCAGATGTCGCGATTGTATTCCTGGATGGTGCGATCGGAGGAGAACTTTCCCATGCGCGCCAGATTGAGTACCGCCTTGCGCGTCCAGGCCTCGGGGTTGCGGTACAACTCCGAGACTTTCCGCTGGCAGGCCGCGTAGTCGGAAAAATCGGCCATGAGCATGAATTCATCACGGTACAAAAGGCCGTCGAGCAGGGGCGAAAACAGGTTGGCGTCGTCGGTCGAGAAATAACCCGTGCGGAAGAGATCGATCACGGCCATGAGGCGGGGATCCTTGTTGATGTATTCCACGGGATTGTAGCCCGCCGTCTTTTTCTGCAAGACCTGGGCGGCCGTAAGCCCGAAGATGAAGATGTTCTCTTCGCCCACCTCTTCGCGGATTTCGATGTTGGCGCCGTCGAGCGTGCCGATGGTCAGGGCGCCGTTGATGGCGAATTTCATGTTGCCCGTGCCGCTGGCTTCGGTACCAGCCGTGGAGATCTGTTCCGACAAGTCGCTGGCCGGGAACACTTTTTCGGCCAACGACACGCGGTAATCTTCCAGATACACCACCTGCATCAGCCCCCGCGAGTCGGGATCGCCGTTCACCACGTCGGCCACGGCGTTGATCAGCTTGATCGACAGTTTGGCCATGAAATAACCCGGAGCCGCCTTGCCTCCGAAAATGAAGGTGCGGCGCTGCATGCCGCCGCCGCGGCCGGCTTTGATTTCGTTGTAGAGGTGAATGATATGCAGCGCGTTCAGGATTTGCCGCTTGTATTCGTGGATGCGCTTAACCTGCACATCGAACAGGGTGTCGGGATCGACGGTCACGTTTTGGGTGCGCAGCAGCACTTCGGCCAATCGCTGTTTGTTCTGGCGCTTGATGGTTTGCCAGCGCTGCAAAAATTCGGCATCTTCGGCCCAGCGTTCGAGATCGCGCATACGGTTGAAATCACGCACCCAACCGTCGCCGATCTTTTCCGAAACGAGTGCCGCCAGGCCCGGATTGGCCTTGAGCAGCCAGCGCCGCGGGGTGATGCCGTTGGTTTTGTTGTTGAATTTCTCCGGGCTCATCTCGTTGAAATCGCGCACCACATGCGACTTCAACAGCTCGGTATGCAGCGCGGCCACGCCGTTCACCGAATGCGATCCCACGATGGCCAAGGAAGCCATGCGCACCGCCCGGTGTTCGCCTTCTTCGATCAGCGACATGCGGCGCAGGCGCTCCACGTCGCCGGGATACTTCCAGGAGATCTGCTTGAGAAAGCGGTAGTTGATTTCAAAGATGATTTGCAGATGGCGCGGCAACAGCCGGCTCATCAAATCCACGCCCCATTTTTCCAGGGCTTCGGGCAGCAGGGTATGGTTGGTGTAGGCGAAGATCTGGGTGGTGATGTCCCACGCCTGCTCCCAGGAGAAGCCTTCGACGTCGACCAGGATGCGCATCATTTCCGGAATGGCGATGGCGGGATGCGTGTCGTTGAGTTGAATGGCCGCTTTGTCGGCCAGCCGGCTGCAATCGCCGTGGAATTTCTTGTGCCTCCGGATGATGTCGTGCAAAGTGGCCGCGCACAGGAAATACTGCTGCTTGAGGCGCAGCTCTTTGCCGTTCATCGAGGAGTCGTTGGGATACAGCACCTTGGAAATGCTTTCAGCCAGGGCGATATCTTTGCTGGCTTCGAGATAGTCGCCGCTGTTGAAATAATGCAGCCCGAATTCGTCGGCCGACTTGGCCGACCACAGGCGCAAGGTGTTGACCGTGTTGTTGCCGTAGCCCGGGATGGGCGTATCGAAGGGGCAGGCCAGCACATTTTCGGTTTCCACCCACTCGAATACCACGCCGCCCGAGGCGTTTTTACGCGTGACCACGCGGCCCTTGAAATGGATGGGCACGGTATATTCGGGGCGGGAGATCTCCCACGGATTCGGCAGGCGCAGCCAATTATCCGGGTGCTCCTGCTGAAAGCCGTTCTTCAGTTTTTGCCGGAACATGCCGTAATCGTAGCGCAAGCCGTAGCCGTAAGCGGGCAATTCCAAGGTGGCCATGGAGTCGAGAAAACAGGCCGCCAAACGGCCCAATCCGCCGTTGCCCAGGCCGGCTTCCAATTCCTGTTCGCGCAAATCCTCCAAGTCCATGCCCAAATCGTACAGCGTAGTGCGCACCGTTTCTTCGACGCCCAGGTTGATCATCGCGTTTCCCAAGGTGCGGCCCATGAGAAATTCCATGGAGAGGTAATAGATGCGGCGGGCGTCTTGGGTGTAATAGGTTTGCTGGGTTTGAATCCACCGGGCGATGAGTTTTTCGCGCACCGTGTAGGCCAAGGCCAGATATTTGTCGTAGGACGTGGCCGAGTATTTGTCTTTGCCCAAAGAAAATTCCAGGTGGCGAAAAAAAGCCGCCTTGATGGGGTCAAGGTCGGCTTGGGAATCGGCTCCGTCGGCCGATTTGATGGCTTTGCTTTTGGCCTTGGAAGCGGTCGTCATGGGGAGCACCTGCAATTTCTGGACAATGTCCAATCATAACAAAATTCGCTTTTTACTTGCCGCAAGCCGCCACGGACCGTTTTATATATTCCCTCTTTCAAACCTCATCGAAAGGATGCAACCATGGCAGTTCTGGTTGGTAAAGAAGCTCCCGATTTCACCGAAGACGCGGCCGTAGGCCAGACTTCGCAAAAGATCACCCTCTCGTCGTACCGCGGACAGAAATACGTGGTCTTGTTTTTCTACCCCCTCGATTTCACCTTCGTATGCCCCACCGAAATCCTCGCCTTTCAGGAATCGCTGAAGGAGTTCGAAAGCCGCAACGCGGTGGTGCTCGGCTGTTCCATCGATTCCAAGTTTTCGCATATGGCGTGGCTGCGCACCGCGAAAAACGACGGCGGCATCCAGGGTGTGACCTATCCCATCATCTCCGACATCAACAAAAAAGTTTCGCGCGCTTTCGACGTGCTCGATGAAGGCGCCGGCATCACTTACCGCGCCTCCTTCGTCATCGACAAGAAGGGGTTCGTCCAGGCCCAGGTCGTGCACAACCGCGACATCGGCCGCAATGTCGAGGAAGTGATCCGCTTGCTCGACGCGCTGCAATTCAGCGAAGAGCACGGCGAAGTGTGCCCGGCCAACTGGACCAAGGGCAAAAAAGCCATGAAAGCCACCCGCGAGGGCGTGACCGGATACTTGGGCGGCAAGTAGTCGATTTAAAATCCGCAGGCCAAAAGCCCGTCCGATGGACGGGCTTTTTTTGTGTCTGCCGTTACACACTTAGGGGCCGTTAAGAAATAACGGCGTTATTCCGAGGGGGAAGAGTCGACAGCATCCCGCATTACACCGATCTGGCAAGAGTATTCACATCGATGCCCGAGGTGGCGGAATTGTTCCAGGGTTATATGGAATTGGTGCAGGGCGGGCACCGGGAGATTTTCAAAATCGAGTAGCCCGCGCGGCCCTTAAATCCGTACGCTGTCGATGGTGGTGAGCACGATGCCTTTGCAGCCCAAGGCGGCGAGGGCATCCAGGATTTTCTGGGCCTCGCGTTTGCGAATCATGGATTTCACGGAGAACCACCCGTCTTTGGCCAGCGACGTGATGGTGGGCGATTCGATGCCGGGAGTGATGGCGCAGGCCGGCTTCAACGTGGCTGCAGTCGCGTCGTATTCCACCATCATGTATTCCAGGGCCAGGATTTTGCCTTCGACCCGGCTTTTGAGTACCAACAACTCTTCCTGCGTCTCGCGGCCCGGATGCGCAAACAGCGCGGCGCGTGATTCGAACAGGGGCGCGCCCAGAATGCGCAGGCCGGCCTGCGCCAAGGTGGTTCCGGTTTCGACGATGTCGACCACGGCGTCGGCGATGCCGAGCTTCACCGAAATTTCCACCGCGCCTTCGAGTTCGACGATTTGCCCGTGGCCGCCGAAGTGATTCTTCACGATGACGGGAAACGAGGTGGCGATGCGCACCGCCGCCAACTGTTGCAAGTCGCGTAAATTGCTGGCCTCGGGAACGGCCGCGCACAGCTTCGACGCACCGTAATTGAGATCCAGCAGCCGCGCCGGCTGCACGCCCTTTTCGGCCACGAAGTCTCTGCCCGTGATGCCCGCGTCGAGAATGCCGTTGGCCACGTAGATGGGAATATCACCCGGACGCAGAAAAAAGAATTCCACCCCGTTTTCGGTATCAAGGGTGCTCAGGCTACGCAGCGATTTGCGCACCTGGTAGCCGCAGGCGGCCAGAATATCCATGGTGGGCTCGAAAAGCTGCCCTTTGTTTGGAATCGCAACCTTAATCATAATTTAGTGTACACGTCTTCCGGGAAAATCCCCTTTTCGGCCAGCATGCAGGCCACGTAATAAAGTACCTGCGACAGTTCCAGCGTCTGGGCTTCGCGCGACTCGAAGCGCGCCGCCATCCAGGCTTCGGCGGCTTCTTCGAGCAGCTTTTTGCCGATGCCGTCCACGCCTTTTTGAAACAGGGCCGTGGTGGATTTGCCCGCGGGCATTTCGACCTTGCGCTGCCGCGCCAAGGCGCACATTTCCTCAAAGGTCATAGCCGCTATTTTCGTTTTTTCGTTTTTTCACAGTAACGCACCCCGTCCATACCTTTGAAGTCGTCGTCCTGCGTCCACAATGTAGCCCGGAAATCCGGGCCGTGGCCAAAATCACGCTGTCGGCCAGGGCCAGCCGCAGCCTGACCCCGAGATTCGCCGCTTCGATAGCCTCGGTTTCGTCCAACTCCCCGATCTTCCCCATCCGCATCTGAGCGGCGGCCCGCAAAGTCTGCATTTCGTCCCGTTGGCGCAGGATAATCTTGAAGACTTCCAGCAACGCGATCGAGGGAACGATCAACCGCGGCGAGTCTTCGATAGCCGAGGCGAAAAAGCCGGCGTTGGGGGCGGCGGCGAAATACTCCAGCCAGCCGGAGGAGTCCACCAAATTCACAGTCGATCGACTTCCCGGGGCACATCGGTATCGATGCCGCGCACGAATCCCCGCATTTCTTTCATGGGCCGGATGGGAACGATTTCAATCCGGCCGTCGAACTGGAACACCTGCACCTTGGCACCGGGTTTCAATCCCATGCTTTCGCGCACTTCTTTCGGAATGACGACTTGGTATTTGGGAGAAATGGTGAGAGGGGACATCGAAGCTCCTATCGATCTCGATTTGGTTTTACAGTAACCGGTTCGATACCCCTTGTCAAGCGCCGGATTCTCCGCGTCACCCTGCCGAACCCTTCAGACGACGCTGCTGCAAAATGCGCAGCGCCTGGCCAAGGCCGGAATATGCGACAGGCATTCCGGGCAGTCTTTTAACGCGGGAGGCGGCGGCGCGGGAACCGGCTTCTTCAGCCGGTTCACCCAGCGGATCAGGATGAACAAGGCAAAGGCCACCATCACAAAATCGATGACGTTGTTGATGAACATGCCGTAATTGAGGGTGGCCGCACCTGCCGCCTTGGCCGCGGCCAAGCTCGGGTATTGTTTTTCCGAAAGGCTCAGGAACAGGTTGGAAAAATCCACCTTGCCGATGAGCAGTCCCAGCGGCGGCATCAGAATGTCGCTGACCAGGGAAGAGACGATTTTTCCGAAAGCGGCGCCGATGATGATGCCGACGCCCATGTCGATCACATTGCCCTTAAGAGCGAACTCCTTGAACTCCTTCAGCATCGCAACCTCCTTGCTTTAAAGGGTCAGGAATGAAACCGAAATCGCCAAGCTCTCTTTGATTTGCCGGCTCAACGACAAGGTTTTGTCATAGAGCATTTCATAGTCGAAATCCGCACTGATATATTTGTTCACCTTGGCGGTGACCTGGTTTTGCCAGCGTCCGTAGATGGCGTCAACGCCCTTGAAGTTGACAAAGACGTCGAGCGCGGTTTTGAGCAGAATGTTTTCCATCAAACCTTGCTTGGCGGCCACATTCAGACTGACGCCCGGTTCGATCTTGTAGGTTTCGATTTGCGGCGTGCTGGGATCGTCGGCGTATCCGTAGCGCGCCGCGCTGAAGGTTTCTTTCAAAGTTCCACCCAACCTCAGTTTCAAGGCATTCTGCCAATTGCGGCCCATGCCCAAAGTCTGGGTGATATAGGTGGGATCGAAAATGCCGGCGATGCGCTGTCGGGTCATGTTGGTGTCGTTGTAGAGATAGCCGGGCGCGAATTGCGACTGCAGCGCGGAAGCCGCGAAGGGGTTAACCCATACTCCGATTTTGCGGGTGTAGATGGTTTCCAAATCCAATTCATCGGCGGAAGCGCGCGAGGACAGCCCGTCCAATTGGGATTGGCCGTATTCGGCCTTGCCTTTGGATTCCCAACTGTCATGGGGCCTTTCGAGCGTGAAATCGCCGTCGAGATGGATGCCCCAATTGAAAGCGTCGACTCCGCCCTGAGCCCAATTATCGAAATAGATCTGGGACAGGCTGAATTCGCCGTTCGCCGATCGTTTCCACCCGAACGCGGTGTCGGTGGCGTCGGCTGCCGATACGAGGGTTGCGGACGCCAACAGAGCCAAGCAGACGTATGCTAACTTCATGCTTTTCCTTTGCTAAAATCCGGCGCCCCGCCGGGTGGTTCACTCTTCTTCTTGTTGTCGCAGACGCGCCAACACGTTCAGATCTTCCAGGGTCGTCATGTCGCCCTGTGACTCGACGCCGTTGGCCACGTCGCGCAAAAGGCGGCGCATGATTTTGCCGGAACGTGTCTTGGGCAACGCTTCGGTGAAATGCACCTGATCGGGAACGGCCAAGGCGCCGATCATGTTGCGCACATGTTTCTGCAGGGCTTTGACCATGTCCGGCCCCTTGACTTCGCCCGGCCCCAAGGTCACGAAAGCGGCCACGCCCTCGCCTTTGACCTCGTGCTGGAAACCCACCACCGCGGCTTCGACCACGGCCGCATGCGCCACCAAGGCGCTCTCGACCTCCATGGTAGAAAGACGATGTCCCGATACGTTAAGCACATCGTCGATGCGTCCCAGAATCCAGAAATAGCCTTCGTCGTCGCATACGGCGCCGTCGCCCGCCAAGTAATAACCCTTGTGCGCGAAGCGGCTCCAATACACTTCGCGGTAACGCGCATCATCACCCCACAGGGTGCGCAGCATCGAGGGCCAAGGCTTGCGGATGACGAGAAAGCCGCCTTGCCCGGCCGGCAATTCTTCGCCTTTGTCGTTGACCACGGCCGCATCGACGCCGAAAAAAGGCAAAGTGGCCGAACCCGGTTTGGTGGGAATGGCGCCCGGCAGCGGCGTAATCATGATCCCGCCGGTTTCGGTTTGCCACCAGGTGTCGACGATGGGGCAGCGCCCGCCACCGATGATTTCATGGTACCAAATCCACGCTTCGGGGTTGATGGGTTCGCCCACCGAGCCCAGCAGGCGCAGCGATCCGAGGTCATGCTTTTTGGGCGCTTCGTCACCCCATTTCATGAAGGAGCGGATGGCGGTGGGCGCCGTGTAGAACACATTCACCCGGTAGCGCTCCACAATGCTCCAGAAGCGATCGACATCGGGAAAATTGGGCGCGCCTTCATACATCAGCGACGTGGCGCCGTTGCACAGCGGCCCGTACACCACATAGCTGTGGCCCGTCACCCAGCCGATGTCGGCCGTGCACCAATACGTGTCCTCCTCTTTGATATCGAAGACGTGCTTGGTGGTCAGGTACGCGCCCACCATATAGCCGCCGGTGGTGTGCAGAATGCCTTTGGGTTTGCCCGTGCTGCCCGAGGTGTAGAGGATATACAACGGATGCTCGGCGTCGAGTTCGGCGGCGGGGCAATGGTCGGAGGCCTTGGCCATGAGTTCATGCCACCAGGCGTCGCGCCCCGGCTCCATGGCGACCGCATTGCCGGTGCGTTGCAGCACGATACAGCTCTCGACGGTCTCGGTGCTCTTGAGCGCTTCGTCGACGGTGGGCTTAAGGGCCAGCACCTGGCCGCGGCGCCAGCCGCCGTCGGCGGTCACCACCACCTTGCAGGCCGCGTCGCGAATGCGATCGACCAAAGCCGGCGCGCTGAACCCGCCGAAAATGATGGAGTGAATGGCGCCGATGCGGGCGCAGGCCAGCATGGCGATAGCCAATTCCGGCACCAGCGGCATATAGATGGCGACGGTGTCGCCGGCGCCTACGCCTTGCGCCTTCAGCACGTTGGCGAACTTGCACACCTCGCGGTGCAATTCGAGATAGGTCAGCACGCGGCGGTCGCCGGGTTCGCCCTCCCAAAGAATCGCGGCCTTGTTCTTGCGAAAGGTGTGCAAGTGGCGGTCGAGGCAGTTGAAAGACATATTGGTTTTGCCGCCTTCGAACCACTTGGCAAAGGGCGGATTTTCCCAATTGAGCACGCGATCCCATGGGCGGAACCAATGCAACTCATTCGCTACCCGGCCCCAGAACGCCTCGGGGTGCTCCAAAGACTCGCGGTGCAAGCGACGATATTCTTCCAGCGATTGAATTGAAGCCTCGGACGTGAAAGCTGCCGGCGGGTGAAACTTGCGGGATTCGTGCAAAATGCTGTCGATATTGGAAGACATCCTTCACCTCCTCAAGCGTGGGTTAAAGAGTGCGTTCTGTCATAAGCGCGCAGAGCCGGCGCAAATGGCCGGCGGCCGGCGTGTCGGGCAGGCTTTCCAGAAACGGCAGGCCGGCCCGGACGCGATCCACCGCCATGTTGCGGGCTTGGGTAAAAGACGCATGCTCCTCGAGTAAATCCCGAATCCGCACTTGGTTCAAATCCTGGTGGGGATGTTCCAACAGCCGCAGCATCCGCGCGCGTTCCTCGGCGGCGCATTCGGAAAAAAACAGAATCAGGGGCAAGGTGAGAAAACCGTTGCGCACGTCGGAAAAGGTCTGCTTGTCGAGGTGTTCGCCGCCGATACCGAAATCGAGCAAATCGTCGACGATTTGAAAGGCGATGCCGAAGTCGCGCCCCAGCGCCGCGCCCTGGCGCTGCCCGCGTTCTTCCATGCCGGCCAAGAGCGCGCCGCATTCGCCGCAGGCTTCGAGCAAGGCCGCGGTTTTGCCCTCGATGATTTCCAGGTATTCGGCCACCTTCAAATCCATGCGTCCGGCCCGCTCGATTTCGAGCACTTCGGCTTTGATCAGGCGGCTCGACGCGCGGCACAGACTGCGGGGCAGGCGCGGATCGGGATCGGCCCAGATCAATTCCATCGACTTGGCCAGCACATAATCGCCGAGCAAAACGGCCATCCGGTTGCCCCAGCGCTGATGGGCGGTTTTTTCGTTGCGGCGCAGGTCGCTGCCGTCGATGATGTCGTCGTGGATCAAAGAACCCAGGTGGATCAATTCCAAGGCGGCGCCCACACGGGCTGCGCGTTCCAAATCGAAGGCATCACCGGTTTGCGACAGCAGCAGCAAAAAGGTCGAACGGATGCGCTTGCCGCGGCGCGTCAAAAGGTCGCGCAAATACTCGGCCAGACGCCCCGGCGCGTTTTCGGCCAACGCTTCCATGATGGCTTGCACGCGATCCAATCCCGGCAGCGCAAAACTCCGCGCTTCGTACAAGGCCGAAGCGAAATCGATGGGTGGCAAAAGTTGCTTCAAAACCCCGGCTCCCTTCTGAAAAACCGAATGCCGGGTTCTCAGAGGTGTAACTCTACAAGCCCGTCAAATATAGCTAGGGCCTGCCCCGGCTTCCCCGGGTGCGGCTCCGGGATTTATTTCCATTTTGTCCAGACGACCCACGCACTTCCCATCGTAGGGTCAAAACCTGTATTCCCGGGGCCCCGACTCCGGAACGGGATGGCGGAATGATGGAGCGAAACTCCGTCTTCGGGGACTGGCGACGAAACCCTGACGGACGGGTATCTTTCCCCCGCAACGCCCACCAGCATCGCATGTCGATCCCGACCGTTTATTACTGGATTCGCTTCGTCTCTTCACCTGCCGCCGCCGAAAGCGATCAATATCGGCTTATGGAATCAGGTGCGCTCGGCACCGAAGAGGAGGCCTGCGGCGAAGCGGTTCGGGTGTGCGGATTTTTCGACGATCCCGAGCTGTGCCGGCAAGCCTGCGCGGCCTTGGGGGCCCGCGCCGGTTTGGAGCGGGGCGAAAGCCCGTGGGAAGATTGGGATCAAAGCTGGCGCGCGCGTCAGACGCCGGTGCAGGTCACACCGGCGCTCACCGTCTGCCCACCTTGGGTCGAGGCCCCGGCGGCACGCCATGTCATTCGGCTGGAAGCCAAAATGGCCTTCGGCACCGGAACGCATGAGTCGACCCGCATCGCGGCCCTGCTCCTAGAGCGGCAGAACCTGGTGGGCCGGAAAGTGCTGGACGTGGGCACCGGAACCGGAATTTTGGCTTTGTATGCGGCCCGCCTGGGAGCGGCCCTGGCCGTAGGATTCGACGCCGATCCGGTCACCGGGCCTTGCTTGAAAGAAAACGTCGAATTGAACCCGACCGGAAGCGCGGCGACCGCCGCCTTTTTCGTCGGCACCCTGGCGGCTTTGCGCAATGATCCGGTTTTTGATCTGGCGGTAGGCAATATGATCCGTGCGGAAATTTTTCCGCTGCTGGGCGCCATCTTCGCTTTACTTCGGCCCGGCGGTTCGCTCCTTGTTTCCGGGCAACGCGTCGAAGATCAATCGTTCTGGCGGCCGAAACTCCCGTGGCGAAGCTTCGGGATCGCCGAAGAAATAACGCTGAATGAATGGTGGGGTTTTCGGATTACGGCGGCCAAGCCCGGCCCGCAAGGCTGAAACCGGCTACGCCTTGGCTTCGGCGTCGGCCAGGGCGTGGATTTGCAGGCGGATGCGCTCGATTTTATTGCCATCCATTTCCACGATTTCAAAGGTCAAATCCTTGTAGCGGATGACATCGCCTTTTTGCGGCACCCGTCCATGCACGTACAGGATGAAGCCGCCCAAGGTGTCGATATGCACCTCTTCATCCTCGGGGCGCAAATCGATGCCCAACTCCTCTTTGAGATCCGAAATGGAGATGATAGGGTCGACGAGGTAGACTCCATCTTCGATTTTCTTGATGCGCTGGGTTTCGACTTCATCTTCGTCGTGGATTTCACCCACGATCTCTTCGAGAATGTCTTCCAAGGTGATGAGACCAGACGTGCCGCCGTACTCGTCGACCACGATGGCCATGTGCACGTGCTTTTGCCGGAACTCGCGCATCAAATCGCCAATCTTCTTGGTGCGGGGCACGAAGTACGCCTCGCGAATGTGATCCTGCAGGCGAAAGCCTTCTTGGGCCGCCGAAGCGGGCAATCCCATCAAATCCATGACATGCAGAATGCCCTTGATGTGATCGACATTCTCATCATACACCGGGATGCGGCTGAACTTCTCCTGGGTGATGAGGTCCATGACTTCGAGATAGGGGGTTTTCAATTCCAGGGCCACCACGTCGACCCGGGGGGTCATGATTTCCTTGGCCTGGGTTTCCCGCAAATCGAAAATCGAACGGATCATCTCCCGTTCTTCCTCTTTCAGCCCGCTGCGATCCAGGTGCTCACCTTCCTGCTCGGAACGATGCACGTTGTTCAACCCGTTGTGCCGCAAAAAGGTGAGCTTTGATTGGGTGCCGAAATGGCGGGAAAGGCCTTCATTCAACCGGAACAAGCCGGCACCGATCCATCCCATGAAAACAAAGGCGTAGGCCCGATACAGAACCAGGGCCGCCCCGCCCAAAGAAGGGGCGAAGGCTTGCGCCGCCAAAGGCATGGCCCAATGGGAGAGGACGAAAGTTGCCAAACCGCTGAGGAAAAAAGCCAAACCCCAGTCTATGGGAAACAGGTTGGCCAATAACGAGCTTCCGAAAAACAAGGCCAGGCAGTCCGCCAGAAAGCGGCCCAGCACCAGGGATTCGAAAAATCCGGGTCGATGCCACGTCGCCGAAGCTTGATCCACCCATTTGGCAATTCTTTCGGAGTCGGGCGAAAGGGAAAGATCGAGGTTTTGTTTTTGAAAAAAACTCAATATCGATTTTACCCCGCTGAGAATCCCTCCGAGCATCAAAGAAAGGACAAAAAGGATTAGGGCGGTGGCCGCTGAGGGAAAGTCCATAAGGATCGGCTAACGATTCTCGACTATTCCCTCTTCGGACCCTGGTTCTTCACGGGTCATAGAGGTCATGCAAATATACTTCACCGGAAAAGCGGGTTTCCATAGCGTAAAGACGGCCTTTTTATAAAATATTCGGGGTTTTTAGATATAAATTTTCCCTTTTTCGCATAATTTCGCGATCCTTTGATTTAATATGGTCGTAACCGCATAAATGCAAAATTCCATGGGTCATCACCCGCTTTAATTCATTGAAATAGCTGTTCTTCCAGCGATGGCACTGCCTGCGTACCTGTGGATTGGAGATATACACTTCCCCGGCAAAATCCGGGTCGTCCCAGTCGAAGGACAGTACGTCGGTAACCCTATCCAGCCCACGAAACCGGCGATTCAATTGTCGGACCTTTTGATCGGAACAAATCACCACGTTCAGGGCCGAACCCACGCCTTCACCCTGGGCGATTTTTACCGCCAGCCGTTTCAAGGAGCCGGAATGGGGGACACTTTGCCCGGCCTCAAAAAGCAAGGCGATTTTCGCCGCCAAGCTTAATCCTCGGTTTCCGTCGCCTCTCCGCCGGTTTCGTTTTGGGTCCAGCGGGTCAAAACCTCGCAGATTTTGGCGGCCTGCGCCGGAGAGGAGATGGTGAATTTGCTTTTGACCCGATATTCGCCGTCGCGCTTCTGGTAGCGGCGAATCGAGTACTTGGGAGCCTTATAGTTCCCGGAGGCTTTGTCCAAATCCTGGTACTTGAACATGAGCGTGGCCCAAGTACCCTTGGTCAACACCTCTTTGTCCATCTGCTTGCACAGCAGGGTTCCGTCTTCGTCGTGAAAATTCACATTTAATTCGTCCACCGTCTCATTGGGCATGGCAAAGATTCCTTGGGTTGCGGCCGAAAACCGGCTTCGTAATCGCGCGAAGCAGCAGGCTAATATAAATAGGCGTCACTTCGGCCCTTCCCTTCTTGGGTAATTCGGCGAAAACCCGGGTCAATCCGAATCGAGGCACGCGAATTGACTATTCCTTGGTAAAATTCCTGGAATGGCTTGGACCCAAAATGAGGAAGATCGTCAGCAAAGCTTGCAGGATTTGGGTGAGAAGCTGGGTCGACGTGAAAGGCTGACCCGGGACGATGCCGTATTTCTTTATTCGTGGGCGCCGCTGCCCTGGCTCCAAGCCCGCGCCGATCAAGAGCGGGAATTGCGGCATGGCCGCGAAGCTTATTTCAACCGCAATATCCACTTCGAGCCCACCAATGTGTGCATATATGCTTGCAAATTCTGTGCGTTCTACCGCGCGCCGAAAACCGCGGCCGCAGACGGAGCCTGGGACCACTCTTTCGAAGACTTGCGGCAGCGCTTGGAGCGCTATCCCGTCGGCGCATTGACCGAAATCCACATCACCGGCGGCGTGCACCCGGATCGCGGGGTCGAATACGGCGAGGCCTTGTGCGCCTTCATCCATTCCTTGCGACCCGAATTGCACATCAAAGCCTTTACTGCGGTGGAAATCTCCTATTTCGCCAAAAAGAGCCGGGTCACCTTGGCCCAGGCTTTGGAAAGGCTCCAGGCGGCCGGCCTTAATTCTTTGCCCGGTGGCGGCGCTGAAATTTTCGACCCCGAAGTGCGCCGGGTCATTGCCGGCGGCAAGGCGCCGGCGCAAACCTGGCTCGAAGTGCACGAGCGGGCGCATGAGTTGGGACTGCTTTCCAATGCCACCATGCTCTACGGCCATGTCGAATCCTACGCCCATCGGGTGGATCACATGGCGCGCCTGCGCGACCTACAGGATCGCACAGGAGGTTTCAAGTCCTTCATTCCCTTGCGTTATCGCAACGAGGCGAATGCCCTGAGCCGGATTCCGGAAATCCCGCCGCAGGAAGACCTGCGCAATTATGCCGTAGCCCGTCTCTTTCTCGACAACATTCCGCATCTCAAAGCCTACTGGCCCATGTTGGGGTTGGAATTGGCGGCCGAAGCCTTGGGCTACGGGGTCGACGATCTCGACGGCACGGTCGACGACTCGACCCGCATCTATTCCATGGCCGGCGGACCGGACCATCCCGCCGCTTCGGTGGAAGTATTACAGAACGCGATTCGCTCCCAAGGCCGGATTCCGGTGGAGCGGAATTCGCAGTATCAGAAATTGCTGCCGTCGATTCCGGCCAGCAGCCCATAGAGCACGCGCGACACCGGCGCTTGGCCGCCCAAAGACTCGATGCGACGGATTGGGTCGCCGTAAATCGCCTGCACTTCCATGGGCCTTCCGGCATCGCGGTCCAATTTCATGCTGGGTTCATAGGGTTTCATCGCGCGCGTCGAATCGATCATTTTTTCGACGAAGCGCGCATTGAGATCGACGCCGTCGAGCCGCGCGCCGGACACGACTTCGTCCATGCACGCACGCACCAACTTGACCCAAGCCGGCCGCAGCAAAACTTCGGCCGTGTCGACACCCAGCAAGGCCGTCAAGCCATTGAACGGTATGTTCCACACCAATTTTTTCCAGCGCGCCGCCTTCCAATCGCTTTCCAGGCGAATTTCGATGCCGGCCTGTTCAAAATCGGTCGCGATGCTTTGCACCCAAAGTGGGAGGGCCGCGTCGCTCCGAGCCGGCGCGCAAGCCGCCAAGGTGATGGCGCCGTAATCCTGATGCTCCACCACCGCGGGCCGGGCCATGCGGCAGCAAAGAAAACACAGGCCGCTTACGACCCGAATGCCGGGAAGGGCTTTCATCACTTCATTCTCGGGATGCAACCCGTTTTGCAAAACCACCACCATTCCGTCGGGTTTTACGACCCGCGGCAATACCTCGGGCAAAGCGGAATTCGAAGTGGCCTTCCACGACAGCAACACCACATCGCAAGGCGGCATGGCTTCGGCCCGATCATAAACCTCGACTTCTGGGAGATGAAAATCACCGCGGGGCGAAAGCACCCTGAGCCCGTTTTGACGCAAAGCTTCGGCTCCGGAACGCGCCAGAAACCGCACGGGAAAACCCGCTTGGCGAAGCAGCGCCCCGTAATAGCCGCCCACGGCTCCGGTTCCCAAAACCCCATACGTCCGCATATCGTATAATGCCTTGATTTTCTTGCCGCCCGCGAGGCGAAAACCTAGCTTTTGACCCCTTCAAGTCGAATGGAGTGGCTATGCCGCAGATCAAAGGAAAACGCGTTGTGGTAACGCTCGAATGCACCGAAGCCCGCGCCGCAGGCATGCCGCCTTCCCGCTACATGACGACCAAGAACAAGTCGAAGCAATCGGGACGCATCGAGAAGATGAAATACAACCCCTACATGCGCAAGCACACGCTGCACCGCGAGGTGAAGTAAGCGCGGGCACGGCGTCGGATCGACCATGGCTTCGATCTTCACGCGCATCCTCCGGGGCGAAGTTCCCTGCGAAAAAATCCTGGAAAGCGATCGACTTTTCGCCTTTCTCGACATCCGTCCCATTGCCCCGGGGCATACCTTGGTGATTCCCAAGGCCGAGATCGACGATGTGTTCGATCTCGCGGCCGAAACCCTGGCCGAAATGCTGCCCTTCGCGCAGCGCGTGGCCGCGGCCTTGAAGCGGGCCGTTCCCTGCCGCCGGGTGGGTATGATGGTGGCCGGTTTCGAAGTGCCGCATGCGCATTTGCATCTGGTTCCGCTGCAGCAGGAAAGCGATTTGAGTTTCAGCCGCGCCCAACCTTCGAACCCCGCCGTCTTGAAAGCCGTGGGCGACGCCATCCGCGCGGCTTTGGATTAAGCCCATGGCCGCGAATCCCCAAGCGGCGCGACCCTCCGCATTTTCCTTGTCCCTCCGCCCGCGGCGCAACCGCCAAAGCGCGTCGCTGCGCGACTTGGTGCGCGAAACGCGTCTGCATCCCGGCCATTTCATTTTGCCGCTCTTCGTGACGGAAGGGAAAAACCAAAGCGTTCCCGTCGCCTCCATGCCCGGCGTCTTCCGGTTGAGCCGCGATCGCGTCGTGGCCGAAGCCCGGCGCGCGGCCCAGCTCGGCATTCCGGCCGTGGCGCTGTTTCCCGTGATTCCCGCGGCGCGCAAAGATCACCGGGCCTCGGCCTCCGCCGCGCCGGACGGATTGCTGCAGAATACGGTGCGCGATTTGAAATCGAGCGTGCCGGAGATCACGGTGATTACCGACGTGGCCATGGACCCGTATTCGAGCGACGGCCATGACGGGCTGGTCGAAAACGGAAAAATCCTGAACGACGAAACCTTGCCCATTCTGGCCGCCATGGCCTTGAGCCAGGCCGAGGCGGGCGCCGATATGATTGCGCCGTCGGACATGATGGACGGACGGGTCGGTTATCTGCGCGCGGCGTTGGATGGCGCCGGCCACACCGAAGTCGGCATCCTCGCCTACTCGGCCAAATACGCCTCGGCGTTTTACGGGCCTTTCCGCGAAGCGCTGGATTCGGCGCCCAAACACGGTGACAAAAAAACCTATCAGATGGATCCGGCCAACCGCCGCGAAGCGCTGCGCGAGGTTTTGCTCGACGTGCAGGAAGGCGCCGACTTGGTCATGGTCAAACCGGCCCTGCCCTATCTCGACGTGATCGCCGCGGTGAAGGCCGCGGTGCCTGTGCCGGTGGCGGCCTACCATGTCAGCGGCGAATACGCCATGATCCAGGCGGCCGGCCGGCTCGGCTGGCTCGATGCCGAACAGGCCATGCTCGAATCCGTGCTCTCCATCCGCCGCGCCGGGGCCGACGCCATTCTGACCTACGCCGCGCTGGCCCTGGCGGAAAAGCTGAACGGCTGAATTCAGCCGCCGAGACCACTGGAAAACGCGGTCGCACCATGCTTACCGATCTCCATTTGCAGAAATACCTGGAAGGACGCCTGTCGAAAAAAGAGGAACAGGAACTCGAAGTGCTGCTGGAAAAAAATCCGTCGCTCCAGCAACGCTTGCAGGAGTTGGAAGCGCGCGATAATACCGTCTTGCGCCCGCGCTGGGAGCGCGTGTTCCTCAACCGCGGATCGCGACAGGGAAGCCGGGTGCGCTACTCCACCATCCTGCCGGCCCTGGTGCTGCTCCTGCTCCTCTTCGCGCTCACCGCGCATTGGTTCGGAAAGCCCGGCGCCAATTCCACGTTTCTCCAGGCCGGCGGCAACGGCACGGCCGTGGATCTGCTCTATCATTCCGCCGGCGACGGGTGGCGCTACCTCGACGCGGGCTTCCACCCCGGCGATTCGCTGACCATCGCCGTCCGCGACACGGGCCATTATGCGGTACGCGTGTTCGCCCTCTACGCGGGGTTGCCCGAACCCGTGGCCCAGGAACTCTGGTCGAGCCCGGAGGATCGCCGCTTCGGCAAGGGCGATCCCAAGCCGGTCTTCGCTTCGCGGCCGCATTCCGCGCCCCCGTCACTACCGCGTTACCTGGCGTTGATTTACGACACGGGCTCGGTGGCGTCCTTCGATTCCGAAGACGTGGTGGGGCTGTTGCGCGCCGGCGCCGGCGCTGGCGGCGGCCGCCAGCCGTCGTTTCAATACCAGGTGTTCCGCGTTCCCGAACCCGGACCCTGAAGGGTCCGAGTTCATCCCGGCCCCTCCTCCTGGCCTATCTTCCCAGCGGACAGCATCTTAGCCCCGCGTACGGCGGGCTTACCGGGCCGCCCGAAACCAGTTGCAGACCCGCGGATGTTGACATGCCCCGATTGCAAGGATACCTTGTCTGTGATCGATTGATGGTATCATACATGGTACCCTGCGCCGGTTCGCATGCCCACCGCGCCGGGACCGACGAGGAAACATGGCGGAAACCCGAACCGAAGCCCGCGACGCAAAAATCCGCTACGACGAAGACAGCATCAAATCGCTGAATTGGGTGGAACATATCCGGCTGCGCCCGGGCATGTACATCGGCAAGCTCGGCAACGGATCGGCCCCCGACGACGGCATTTATGTGCTGTTCAAAGAGGTGGTCGATAATTCCATCGATGAATTCGCCATGGGCGCGGGCAAGGAAATCGACATCGCCATCGCCGCCGACGGAACCTTGTCGGTGCGCGACTACGGCCGCGGCATTCCCCTCGGCAAGGTGGTGGCCTGCGTGTCGCAGATCAACACCGGCGGAAAATTCGACGGCGAGGCCTTCAAGAAAACCGTGGGGCTGAACGGCGTGGGCACCAAAGCCGTGAACGCCTTGTCGTCGCAGTTCCGGGTGCAGAGTTTTCGCGACGGCCGCACCAAGTCGGCCGAGTTCAACCAGGGCCAACTCGTGCAGGACGAGCGCGAGAAGCCGACCACCGAACGCAACGGAACCTTAATCCGCTTCACGCCCGACCCGACCGTTTTCCCCAAGTACCGATGGGAAGCGGAATTCCTGGAAGAGCGCATCCGCTATTACACCTATTTGAACAGCGGGCTTTCCATCAACTTCAACGGGCAGAAGTTCACCTCCAAAGGCGGCATTCTCGATCTGTTGGCCCATCACACCGACGACACCATCCGCTACCCCATCATCCATTTTCAAGACGGCGATCTCGAAGCCGCCATGACCCATGACGGCAATTACGGGGAGCGTTATTTCTCCTTCGTCAACGGCCAGTTCACCACCGAAGGCGGCACCCATCTCGCGGCCTTCAAGGAAGGGGTGATCCGCGCCTGCAAGGATTTCTATAAGCGCGATTTCGAAGCTTCGGACGTGCGCGGCTCCATCGTGGGTGCCATCGCCATCCGCATGCACGAACCGGTGTTCGAGTCGCAGACCAAAACCAAACTCGGCTCGACAACCTACAACGCCCAAGGCGACTCGTTGCGCTCCTGGGTGGCCGACTTCGTGCGCGGACGCCTGGAGCAGCACCTGCACAAAAATCCCGAGACCGCGAAGGCCCTGCTGGCGCGCATCCAACAGAATGAACATGAACGCAAGGAAATGGCGGGCGTGCGCAAACTGGCCAATGAGCGCGCCAAAAAAGCCAATCTGCACAACCGCAAACTGCGCGATTGCAACGTGCATTACAACACCAACCACCGGCTGCGCGACCAGTCGCAAATCTTCATCACCGAAGGCGATTCGGCTTCGGGATCCATTACCAAGGCGCGCAGCGTCAACACCCAGGCCGTATTTTCGCTCAAGGGCAAGCCGCTCAACTGCTACGGCATGTCCAAAAAGGTGGTGTACGAAAACGAAGAGTTCAACTTGCTTCAGCATGCGCTCAACATCGAAGAGGGCATTGAGGAGCTGCGTTACCATCAAATCATCGTGGCCACCGATGCCGACGTCGACGGTGCGCATATCCGGCTGTTGCTGCTCACCTTTTTCCTGCAATTCTTTCCGGAGCTGGTGGCGCGCGGCCATGTGCACGTATTGCAAACGCCCCTGTTCCGCGTGCGCAATAAAAAAGCGACCTTTTACTGCTATGACGAATCCGAGAAAGCCGCGGCCCTCGGCAAGCTGGGGAAGAACGCGGAGATTACCCGCTTCAAAGGTTTGGGCGAAATTTCCCCGGATGAATTCTCCGCCTTCATCGGCAAAGACATCCGCCTCGAACCCGTGCTGCTCAAGCCCGACCAGAAAATCGGCGAAGTGCTGGAATATTATATGGGCAAGAATTCCCCTGAACGCCGCGACTTCATCATGGAGAATTTGCGGGTCGAAGAAGACGTGGTCGAAGAAAATCCGGAAGCGTTCGCCCGGGAAAAAGCCGCGGTGGGCGCCGCAGAGTGAAAAGACGAATTGCCCTTCCCAAAATCCCAACCGGAAAATTGACAACGCGAACCGGTAATCAAGAAATCGCGGATCCAGTGACAGTGCGGGATTTCTTCACCCTGAATTGGGCGCTTGGCCGTTTGCTCTAAATTGACATCAAAAGAGTGTAGATGTAGGATTGATGTATGGTGCGGACCCAAATTCAACTGCCCGACGCGCTCTATCGGCGCGCCAAACATTTCGGAGCGGAAAAAGAGATGTCCCTCGCCGAAATGACCCGACGCGGACTGGAGCTGCTGCTGGATCGCTACCCGTCTGCAGGGAAAAAATCCCCGCGGCCCTGGAAATTTCCCACCTTCAAGAGTGGATTGAAGGTCGAGCTGACGAAACTGCGCGAAATCCTGGCGGAAGAGCGGGAAAAACATGCCCTGCGGGGACTCAACCCCTGATTCATGCTGTCGCTCGACACCAATATCCTGCTCGCGGCTTCGGACGAACGAAACAACGCTTTCACACGGGCGATGTCCTTTATCGCGGGATTGAACGACCGGGAGGATGTGGCGATTTCTGAATTCGTCCTGCTGGAGCTTTACGTGCTGTTGCGAAATCCTGCGATCATGATCAAACCCCGCACTCCCGTTCAGGCGGTGGAAAGCTGCAACGCCTGGCGGAGTCATCCACGCTGGCAGGTTCTTGGCTTTCCGCATGACAGTCGCGACTTTCATGATGCGTTTTGGATCAAGCTGGAAGAACCGGGTTTCGCCCGTCGCCGCGCCGATGATGGGAGGATGGCCCTGGCTTTGATCCGCCAAGGCGTGGACGAATTCGCCACCGTGAACGTGAAAGACTTTAAGGACTTCGAATTCCGCCGTGTGTGGAACCCGTTGACATCATGACTCCAAAATCTCTTCCCGATCATTTACCGCATGTCCAGGACCTGTACAAAGAGTATTTCCTCGACTACGCCTCGTATGTGATCACCGATCGCGCCGTGCCGCATTTGGTCGACGGCTTGAAACCGGTGCAGCGCCGCATTCTCCACAGCTTGTACGAACTGGACGACGGCCGCTTCCACAAAGTGGCCAACGTCATCGGCCACACCATGAAGTACCATCCGCACGGCGATGCCGCCATCGGCGAAGCCTTGGTGAATCTGGGGCAAAAGGGTCTGCTCATCGATACGCAGGGAAATTGGGGCGACCCCATAACCGGCGATTCGGCCGCGGCGCCGCGCTACATCGAAGCCAAGCTCAGCAAATTCGCCCTTGAAGTCGCTTTCAACCCCGCCACCACGACCTGGCAGCGCAGTTACGACGGCCGCAACCTTGAACCCGTACTCTTGCCCATGAAGTTTCCGCTGGTGCTGGCCCAAGGCGCCGAAGGCATCGCCGTGGGGCTTTCCACCCGCATCGTGCCGCATAACTTCCGGGAAATTCTCGACGCCTGCATCAAGGTGCTGAAAAAAGAGCCGTTCAAACTGCTGCCGGATTTCCCCACCGGCGGACAGGTCGACGCCTCGCAATACACCGACGGCAAAAGCGGCGGACGCCTCAAGGTGCGCGCCAAAATCAGTGCGGTCGACAACCGCACCTTGTCCATCGTGGAAGCGCCGTTCGGCGTCACCACCTCGCAGCTCATCGAATCCATCGTGTCGGCCAATGACAAAGGCAAGATCAAGGTCAAAAAAATCGAGGACAAAACTTCGAAAGACGTGGAGATCACGGTGCACTTGCCCGTCGGCGCCGATCCCGACAAGGCCATCGATGCCCTGTACGCTTTTACCGCCTGCGAGGTTTCCATCGCCGTCAATTGCTGCATCATTCTCGAAAACAAACCCGTCTTTCTGGGCGTGTCGGAATTGCTCGAATTGTCGGTGCAGCATACCGTCAAGCTGCTGCGGCTGGAACTGGAAATCCGGAAAAAGGCTTTACAGGAAAAATGGCATTTCAAATCGCTGGAGCAGATTTTCATCGAAGAAAAAATTTACCGCAGGATTGAAATCGCGGAAAGCTGGGAAGCCATCGTATCCCTGGTGGATAAGGGGTTGCGTCCGTTTAAAGACAAGTTCTTGCGCGCCGTCACCGATGAAGACATCAAGCGTCTGGTCGAGATCCCCATCCGCCGGATTTCGCGCTACGATGCCCAGCGGGCCGAGGAAGAAATTCTCGCTTTGCAGGTCCAAATTCAGGAAACCGATAAGCATCTCAAGTATTTGACCAAGTACGCCATCGCCTATTATGAAAACCTGCTGGATAAATACGGCAAGGGCCGCGAACGCAAAACCAAACTCAAGCGTTTCGACGCCATCGACGCTTCCGAGGTCATTCTCTCGAACCTCAAGGTTTACCTGGATCGCGAGAACGGGTTTGTAGGAACTTCGGTGCGCGACGGAGAATTGATCGGAGAATTCTCATCGCTCGACGAGATCATCGCCTTCAAGGAAGATGGTTCTTTTTGCGTGACCAAGGTGTCGGACAAATCCTTTGTCGGCAACAAGGTGGTGTACGCCGCCAAATTCGACCGCACCGACGACAAGACCGTTTACAACATGCTGTATCGCGACGGCCGCGGCGGCGCGACGATGGCCAAGCGATTTCTCATCGGCGGTCTCACGCGCGACAAGCAATACGACTTGACCAAGGGTTCGGCACAAAGCAAGGTGCACTTTCTCGCCATTCAACCCGACGGGCTGGTCGACAAAGTCGTGATTCACCTCGTGCCGCAACCGCGCATCCGCACCGAAATCCCCCTCAACTTCGAAGATTTGCCCGTGCGCCCGCGTGGCGCACAAGGCGTAATCGCCACGCGTCATGCGGTGAAACGCGTGGAGAGGCAAATCAAGTCGTCGGACGGGCAGCCGCGGTTAGTGTGATTACCGCGGCGAAACGAAGTTTTTTTCTTAGCCGATCCTTATAAAGTTCCTTGAATTTTCGGGACGCCAAACAGGCTCACCTCAATCGTTCCTAGAAAGCGGCCGAACACAGGCTGTATCCAATTTACCCCGATTGGGGTTATTCAATCCCACAAGTAAGGGCGGTTTTCATTGGGGTTGTTTGGTCAGGGCATGGTCGTCGAGCCGTCTGCATGCGCGGATCTTTGCATCCGAGAGGTGAGGGAATCCGCGGATATGGGTTCCCGCAGGATTTGGTCGACCCCCAACCATTGATGATCCAGCAAGGCGTTATGCCAGTAAAAGGATACTTCCGAAGTGGGTTCAGTTCCTATCCATAAACTCATTTCGGCGAACATTTGCACATTGAACGAGAGCATTTTCCGGGGCGGCGGAGGAAGTTTGCCCAAGAATGTGAAGGTAAAGGAACCAATCCAAAACGCCTTTTCATCGTGGGTGAGATCGTCCTTGGGACCTTTGCCGCCGGGTTTCCATCGGATGATTTTAAGATTGTCGATCGGGTGGTTGTCTACGGAGAGGTGGATCCGGGCGCGTTCGTAATTTTCCATCATCATTTGATAACCGCGCACTTCATCCGGGACTATGGTTCCAAGTTCGAAGGAAATTTTGTGTGGCAAGATATAGGTGAAATCATCGTGGTGGACCTGCACCGTGACAGTGAACGAGTCATGATCCAGGAGACGTAACTTGATCTTGGTGGCTCCGCTGGGATGACTATGTGCGACTGCCGCTATAGCCAGAATGGGGAAAATTGCCGAACGCAAACCGAAATTGGCCCTTTGATTTTTCTCAACTAAAAGGCCTCACCCATATTGGGAAGGCCTTTTTCAGAGAGACCCGCGACCGAGAAATGCTCTAATACAAGCTAATCCGTTTGGTAATCGAATATTTGCTTTTGGGAATGTTCACCCGCACGAAATAGGTACCAATGGGAAGGGCAGAAACCTGAATTTTTCTGTTGAAACCACCCATCACGGTATTGGAATAGACCTTGCTGCCTTTCAAATCGGTGACCAGGATATGATATGTTCCATACACGTTCATAATGATTTCGATGCCGCGGCTGGTGGAATTGACCTCGGTGATGCTTTGGTCGCTGCCTACGGGTTCAATCGACACCGTTTTGGGGGTTTGGCAAGGATAAATGCTGGGATTTTTGGAGGCCGCTGCCAAATCCGAATCATGCCCCGTCAACAAGCGTACCGTAGCCTCGGGATTGTATTCGACATAATTTGAATCCATGCAACCGGCAAAGTCGCCGGCCAAATACCGCATGATGCGCCAGTCGATTTGATAGTAAATGCTGTCATCCTGGGTGAAAATCACGTCATTGGAACCGACTTCATTTTCATCATGGCCCATCATGTTGTAAGCGGTAATACCCTTGCCCATTTTGCGCGACCAGGCTTCTGGGTGATTGCCCAAAACGGGGCAAGCCGGAATGCTTGTACCCGTCCCCCCGTTCGTGGCAGCACTACCCACGTGGTTCTCATCCAAAGTGAACAGTACATTTACGCTGCCTTCCGAAGCGCCGATCACGCCATTGAGAGCATTTCCCTGGGATGGGGATGTTCCATAAATGCGGGGGGCTGTGGCGCGGACATTTTCATAGTTTGTGCGGTAGGTATACCATTCATCCTTGGCCGTGAAAGAACGGGGAAGAGTGCGCCCGCTTTCGTCCTTGCTTAGCCAGATGTTCATGCTTTCCGGATTCTTGATGCCATGGGGGTGATCTGTGGTTATCAAGGGAATTTGCTGGCTTTGGCCTGGGCAACTATAAGGGGAAGTGATGCCGGTTCCCGGCACCGGGCCTGGCAATACGGAATCGGCATAAATCAGCGCCGGTGTTCCAGCATTATTGTGCTGGTTATATTCGCGAATGGTGGCGCGTCCGAGAAATTTGCAACTGGGATCATCAATGTTCTCCTGCCCGTTTACCGGACAGGGAATGAATGCCGCCGAAGCGTGAATCAGGAAAAGCGCACCGCCCTTGTTTTCCACGTAATCGATCACCGCGGATTGGGAGGCATCGGTGGTGAAAACATTGCCATCTCCATTGGTGGCCATCAGCAAAGACACGCCCTGCAAATTCGCCGTGGTGAAGGCGTATGGACCACTGCCGCCCACCGTATCCAACTGGAAACCGTAATGCCTGGCGAAGTATGCCACCATCTGCCTGGCATAAGCCCGGCTTTGCGGGTGCCCTCCCGACACGGCGTAGGAATAAAGCACGACATGCTTGATATTATGCCCCGGCATGGTGGTGTCGTAAATGGCACTGGCTTTGGTGTTTTGGACCCCGCCAGCCAATAAAAAAACTAAGGCGCCCCAAACAATTCCGAAAATTGTTCGTTTCATAATCCTCTTATCCTCCCAGAGACAATCCCCATGATGTAGACGATTTAAAATACAGCCGAATTCCTTTTAACGAAGGTGAAAATTCCTTCAAATATCACTAAAAAAGCCCGTATTCCAGGCGGATGATGTAATACCAGTCCCGGCTGAACGGGGTGGAAGACACGGTACTGTAATCGGCCCCACCCGGACCCGCATAGAGTTGGCGTTCATGGTCGCTGGCCGCCTGGGCATAGATATTCAAACCTTTAGTGATATGCCGGCTGGCATAAACGGACCAACGCCACTTGGTGGTTGGCGCATTTGGATTGGTTGGGGTGGCGGGAAGCGGAAATCCATTCCCGTTATAAACCGAAGAAATATCGTCCACCCAGTCGGATTTGTAATATTCGACTTCGCAGTTAAGTTTATCCAGGAGCTTGAAGGTTGGGATATTCACGCCCGCCATAATCGGCATGCGTTGCCAGGGATTTTTGTAATAATAGGGGTAGTTTTTGATCCCCAGCATGGCCCATTCGGCATAAACCTTGAAGCTGTTCGCAGGGATGAGGTCGGGCATGTTCAACAAGGATCCGAAATCCAAGGATATGCGGGCCATGGCTTTGACGGCCTGGAAGGTATAATAACCCAATTGACTGGCTGGGGTTGTGAGGGTCAGCGAATCGCGTACCCAATACAGCGAGTCGTGGGCGCGGTAAATGGGGTAGAGAGGATTGGTCGGGTCCAGGTTGGCAACCGATCCCACATTGGATAAGGCAAGACTGTAAGGGGTGTTGGTGGACTTGCTGTAGGCGTTATTCAAATCCTTCGGCGTCACCGCGTCGGGATTGAATGAAAAGGCATGCGCCCATTCAAGGCCTCCGCCGAATTCCAAAAAGCTCGTGGGTTTAATCGTCACCGTATAGCCGGGACTCAAATCATCGGTGGGCTCGATGCCTCTTTCGATGAACAGGGTGAAATCATGAATGACCTTGCCTCCGAAAGTGGGAAGGTTGAAATGCGCTCCCTCGGCCAGGTAATCGGCGGAATTGAGATAGGACCAGCCTCCATTCCAAATCGTATTGGGATAGGCATCGCAGCGGTAAAGGTATTCGCCCAGATTGTTGGCATCGGGATTGTATTTGTAGGGGAATAGGCCGAATTGCAATTTGGCCGAGGGATCCGAAGGGTCGCCGAAGGAATAAATCCCCTGCGCTTCGCCTACGCCGGGCCCGAATTGCAGGATTCGATCGCTGATTTCTCCGCCATTGCTAAAGGAATACCAGAACAGGCCACCCGCCGTAAGCCGCACTTCGAATTTTTTATCCGAGATACCGGCATAGGTCATGTAAACGCCGGTGCGGGACAAAGGAATGCCTTTGGCATTATCCTGGGTTCCGGCGGTGTAATAGGAGCCCTTCACAATTTGCCCCAAGTCCATATAGGCTCCGATTTCATTGGGCTCATTTTCCCAATCGGCATGCAGATTCGTGGCGGCGCAGGCCAGCACCAGGCAAAATTGAAATCGTATGCTCAAGGAGTTCATTCCCAACTCCCTTACATTCCCAGTTCGAGCCGCAGCAGGTAATACCATGATCCATCATGCCAAGGCAATTTTTCATTGTCCGTAACCGGATACGTGCTCGGCGCGGCGTTCAAATCGAAAGGACGGAAATGATCATTGGCCACCTGCCCGACCAAGGAAACGCCCTGAATAATGTGTCGGCGAAAATAAATGGACCATTTGAAATTGTCGTAATGCTGGGTGTATATGCCCGAGGCGGCCGGTATGGGCGCAGGTCCGACCAACACGCTTTCCAAGTTGTCCTGGTAACGGGAATAATGGTATTCCGTTTCCAGGGACAATTTGTCCAGCCATTTGAAGGTCGGGATGTCGATGCCGATCATCACCGGCATGCGTTCGTAAGCGTCTTTGTAGTAATAGGGGTAATCCTTGACCCCCAGCCAGGCCCACTCCCCGTATAACTTGAAATCTCCGGGAGCGATGGCGTCTGTATTCAACAGCATGCCGAGATCCACGCTGGCGCGCGCCATCAATTTGATGCTGTGAAAAGTGTAATAGGCTGTATCGGTGGCCGCCACGGTATCCATGTTTAGGGGTAAACCGGTATTCGGATCATACCCCCATGCGGAATAGCCATTTCCGCTTATGTCTTTCTCGCTTTGAAAGGGGAGTGCATGCGTAAAAACCACGCCGCCGCCGAATTCGAAAAAGGAAGCGGGCTTCACCGTAATCAGGTAGCCCGGATCCAAATCGCCGGTGGGCTCGAGATCGCGTTCCATGAACAAGGTGAAATCGTTGGTGATCGCCCCTCCGAGCATGGGCACGGTGAGCCGAGCGCCCTGGGCGAAATATTGCGCGTTATCGATGATGGACCATCCGCCGGTTTGCATATAGGTTGGGTAGGCGCTGCCGCGGAACAGATACTCGCCCAGATTTTTGGCGTCCGGGTTGTACTTCATGGGGAAAAAACCGAATTGCAAGGTGGCCGCGGGGTTTTTGGGGTCGCTGCCGAATTTGTATTGGCCTTGCGCCTGCCCCACGCCCGGTCCGAATTTGACGAGATGATCGATGTAGGTGGTTCCTCGGGGAATGGCATACCAGAATAGCCCGCCGACCGTCAATTGCACGCTGAGCCGGTCGGCATAGGTGCCCGACTGTGTGACATAAACGCCGACCCGGTTCACGACCCGGTCATCTTCATTTTGCTCCAGTTGCTGGCTATGCGCAAAGCCGCGCACGATTTGGCCGAAATCGAAAGTCGCGCCCACGGAGGTCGGATTTCGCACCAAATCTGCCTGGCTCATGAGCGGTAAAGCCAAGCCCAGACAGCACCCTAAAACCAAGGGCTGCAGCCCAACCTTCATGCTTCGCGATACGCTCCCCATTGCACAAAATACCTTTGGTTGCGGGTCTAACTTTTTCCTCATTACCGTGCTCCCTTGTACAACTCGTGCCTCCGAGAATTTTGAAGCGAAGGATAAATATAAAGCCTTGAATCACTGACGCTCATGTTTTTTTAGTTCTTCTGTGACTAGTTAAGCCCGTTCGGCTTGAAAATCGTCCAACGGACTCACTTCTCTTTTTTTAAACCCATCGGAGTTCGCCGGAGTATGGAGAGGGGTTGAGGCACCCCGGTTTCAAACGTCCAATATGGTCATCGCTTCGCGTAAGGAGGCGAGCGGATCCCGGGTGGGGATGAATTCCAATCCGACATAACCGGTATACCCGGTATCCAAAATGGCGCCCATGACCGCCGAATAATTGACTTCCTGTCCCGATCCGATTTCGCCGCGGCCAGGCACACCCGCCACCTGCACATGCCCGATTTTTCCGGTCAGGTTTCGAATCCTACGGATGAGATCGCCGTCCATGATCTGCACATGGTAGACGTCGAGGAGCAATTTGAGGGCGGGAGATCCCACTTTGTCGATCACCTCCAAGCAGAAGTCGATATGATCGCCTTGATATCCCGGGTGACCTTTCATGCTGGCGCCATCCCTTGAATTCAGCGGCTCCAGACAAATCGTGACCCTCTGCTTTTCCGCATGTCCGACAATCTTTTTATAGCCTTCCACGCAATTGCGCAGGCCTTCTTCCCGCGAGACAACGCTGCCCGGCCGGGCGCCCTCTTCGGGTACGCGCGTGTCGGCAAATCCGGTAAAAGTGATGACATTAGGAAAGCCCGCCTCCGCGTTCGCGTTAATCGATGCCTCCAGCTTGCCCAGACACTCATCCCAATGCAATGGGTTATTCATCCCCCGCACAAATAGATGTGAGTTCGTCAAGGCGGAGACGAGTCCATACCGTTTGAGCAGGGGAAATTCCTCCGGTGAAACGACCTCCAAGGCCGACACCCCAAAATCAACGGCCACGGTGCAGACTTTTTCGAGGGGCCAATGATCAGCTTGATCGCGCAAGCACCATGTCGTCAAAGCCGGCTTGAACTTCCCGCGCTTTTTCGCCTCAGAGATTGAACCCATCATCCCACTCCTTGTTGAATCGTATCACTCATCGCGCCCATGCGCGACTCCCCCGATAAGACACGCGCCGATACGATTTCGACGGCGCTCACATTAACAATCACCCCTACCCGGCACCCCTGCCCCACGGATGATTTAACAATTTTTCAGCCTCGGAAGAGCCCGGGAATTTGCCAAAGAGCTTGAAATTGCCAATACGGATAAAAATTTAACTCCAGACAAATTCAAATTCGGCCAGCAAGGCGGCCGGGAGTGGGATATATTTTCGAAGATGTTTAGAACCCATCGAAAAGTCCTGGTGAAGGTGCGGGAAACAGCCTGCGTTTAAGTTCGTGACGAGCTTCCCTTACGGCGGATTGAGATGGTAAGAAGTTTTTGGAAGCGAAATATTTTAAACTTCAGGCCCACAAAAACTCCGAAGATACTTGGGGATTGATTTCATCGAAAGGAAGAATGATGGACAGTATGCGATTTACCGTGGCGCTTTTTTGCGTTTTGGAATTGGGATTCAGCGCCACACCGATAATGAAATCCGGATCCTGTCCGACTTTGACGCGCTATAACGCGCCTTCTTCGGACGATTGGTCCCAATTTCCCATCAAACCGACGCCCTCTTCACAGTTTCCCACCGGGACGCTTCAAAACCCTTTACCGGCAGATTCATCCATCAATTGCATTCAGGTGCCCACCGGCATGCATTTGGAGCTCTGGGCCGACGAAACCATGCCGGGTAATATCGCCTATGTCCAGTCCTTTACTTTCGATGAGCGGGGTAGAATGTGGGTTGTTGAACCGCGGGATTATCCCAATACCATCGTGGCCGCCAGCGGTAACAATCACGATGCCAAGTTCACCGGTGGGCTTGGCCGCATTCTCATACTAGAGGATACCAATGGCGACCACGTCATGGATAAGGCCACGGTTTTCAAGGACAGCCTGAATCTACCCCAAGGGATAGAAGTGGTAAATGGCGGCGTAGTGGTTGCCATGGGTCCTTATCTGGTTTTCTTTCCCAATGTCAATGATCATGCGGGCACACCTAAAATTCTCTGGCAGGGCATGGGCCCCACCGGTAACTATGATACCCATGGCGGAATAAATAGCCTCATGTATGGTCTGGATAATTGGGTTTACGGGCATACAGGTTATAACACGTGCACGACTTCGAACGGTGACGCGGGCAATGGCGTGAATTGCGGCAATGGAAGCGTTTGGCGCTTTCAGCATACGGCCATCGGCGACGCCACCACGAATTTTCAGGTTTGGTCCACCGGGCCTTCAAATGCGCATGGCATCGGTCAAATGGAAGACGGAGAAATTTTCCAATCCGGTGCTACGGGCTCATCCCATTCCAGCTTTTCCATCGGCAACGGATTGGCTTCCATCTCGGATATCACTAGTAATGGAAGCCCAGCCAACGCCTATTATCCGATCACGGGCGATCGCTACTTGTGGGATTTTTCCACCGCAGGTGGAAGCGGAACCGCCAGCGTTTCTACCGCGACATCCGGCCACAACTTTTACACTTCGAGAGTTTTCCCGCAAAGATACTGGAGCCGCATGTCCTTCGTTTGTGAGGGCGCCAGCAAGCTGTGCAATCAAGACAGCATGGCTGTCAACACCAACGGCAGCAATACCGGCAGTGGCTGGAACGCCATTCGTCTTCCCGGCCCCTCGACTTCGAATATCTTCGCCTCCACCGACGCTTGGGTGGCCCCGATTCTGGTCAAAACCGGTCCGGACGGCGCGCTGTGGGTGTTGGATTGGTACAACTACCTGTTTCTCCACAACCCTGCCTCTCCATCGGGACCTGGCGGGGCGTGGGTTAACGCTCTGCGCACCAAAACGCGCTGCCGCATTTACCGCATTGTTCCGGACAACGCGACTTTGGACCCCGTTCTCGATCTCACCAACGCCACGGATGCCCAATTGGTGGCGACGCTTTCCAATCAAAACTTCTTGTGGCGCATGCAAGCCCAGCGCCTGCTGGTAGGCCGCGGCGCCTCCATTGACACGGCCACTTTGACCTTGTTGCAAAACATCTTACAGACCAGCCGCGCCGTCGACGCCATCGGCAACGATCCGGCGGTGACCCATGCCGTATGGGTACTTAACGGCTTGGGTCAATTCACCGCCAACCCGACCCGTTGGAATCCCATCTTGGATACCTTGTTGCACCACCCGGCCTGGGGAACGCGGCGCAACGTATTGATGGCCATGCCCCGAACCGCAGCCACAGCGCAGGCTATCAGCGATGCATGCATGGTCAATGATGTCCATGGACATGTGCGCCTGCAAGCCCTCTTCGCCTTGGCGGCCTCGCCCAAAATTACCAGCCCCACGCCGATTTGGTCGACCTACGCCAATGTGGATGCCGCGGCCACGAGCGCTGTCCAATCAGCCGGTCTTGCGACTTCGGCATCCATGCCTTGCACTCCGACCTATGCCACCGCCGTGCAGCAACCTGCCACGATGTCTTCGCAACCTCGAAACGACGTGCATTTCGATGTTACCGCAGATGGGTTTGCATTGAAGCCCTACGGTCAATTGCCTTCGGGCGAACTGGTGGTTTACAACATTCGTGGAGAAGTTGTGTTCCGCTCCGAATACGACGAGAGCCGGTTTCAATGGTCCCAGGCTTCGGCCAAAGGTTTGCACAATCCGTTGTATTTCTACGTGTACCGTCCGTTCAGCGGAATTGGGATACAAAGCGGAAGCATTCCGATTGGGGTGAGTTACTAGAACCCATCTCATTCGTTTTTGTTCCACCGAAGGCTGAGAAACCGCCGCCGCAGTGCACCGCAACCCGGGGCGCTGCGGTTGCCGAAGGAAGGGATTAGACGCGTTGAATGCTCCTTGCTGGAACTCCGGTAATTTCATTCACTATTCCGTCCACCACTTCCTTCGGATGCGGAGTACGGGGTAGTTCACTAACCCTTTGCTATCAAAAAATTTTCGGTGGCTCGACGTGAACCGATGCAGATCCACCGCGTTCGGTAACGCGAAATGGGAGCGCGCGTCTTATCCGGTGTGACTTTTGACCGATTCATTTGATCATGCAAGTTTGGCCCGATCGGCGGTCCAGCATCGGATTGGCCTTTCGCCATTCGGAGCAATGCCCGTATGACGGACGCCGTCTCCGATGAGGAATGCTCCGGTAAGCGCGCGCAGGGGTGATCAAAAACTTTTTTGGGTTGAAGCGATACCCAAATTGCGGGGGTCAAAGCGGGACGTCGGCGAAAAATCCAAGCCATCAAGCCCGGTTCCAATTCCGGTGCAAATGTCCTGGAACTCGTGCCCCGGCGGATCGACAAAAGCAAAGCGTCAACGGGGCGGTTGGGCTTTGCAAAATAATCGGAGCAGGCCAGCCAGATGGCGTCGATGACGCTAAAAAGCCCGAACTGCACAGCGCCCAATTCTAGGCTCCGGTTCACTTCTATCCTATAAACCCTTCGAGCAAGAACAGAACAAAAAAGGCGCGGCTCGCCTGTCGGCTCGGATTTTGGTCCGGCCAATGCATCGTCTGGGATTATGGTTCCGCTTGCCTGCAGGACGAGTTTCTTGGAGCGAAGTAACCGTCGCTTCGAAAAACAACCGAAAAGCTTCGGAATCCCGGAAGGGAAATCAAACGCGCGTTGGTTTTCGCGGGAAAGAATATCTACGAACCAAAAATGGCGAGATCAAAAAACCGGCCGGGAAGATTAATCCCCGTGCCGGTTGTCAGGTGCGGCGCCCCGATGGGGCAACCGCGTTCACATTTCGCGTTTAGACTAGAGAGCGTACTGAAGGTTGAGTTCGGCAATCGGCTGGTATTTCGCGCCGTCGGCAGCCGGAGCGAACCCCTGGAAATCCGCCGCAATTTTAACGCCTTTGGCCGGGTCATAATCCAAACCACCAATGATTCGGCTTCCGTCTTTGCCAGCCTTGTCCCAATCGATGCCATTTATGGACTTCGAACTCAGATAATCAAACCGACCGAAGACGTAGAGGCCTTTTTGAATGTAGTAGGCCGCATTTCCGGAAAAACCACCCCAGTCATGATCCTTGGTTCCACCATTCGCGGTTTGATAGTCATATTCACCGCCGATCTTGAACACGTCTTTCATTTCATAGGCGAGGAATCCGCTATAGGTCATTTGCGATTGGGCGGTGTTTTTATTATAGGTGTCCCAATACGCGATGGCCTCGAAACCGCTCATTTTATACTCGGCGGAAAGCGTACCCATATAATTTCCGTCGGAAGCCTGGGGTTTCGTGTATCCTTCGCCGTTCAACAATTCTCCATTGAGCGTCAGACCATCGGCAACGTTCACGGCGAGCTTGGCTCCCAAATCCGCCGAATTTGCAAAACCATTCTGATCCATGAAAGTTTTGGCTACGAATCGGTTGCCCCAGAATCCTTCGATGGCATCGAATGCATTGGTTCCCACCAAACCCATCTGCACCGTGGTCATGGGAAGAATGTCTTTCCATTTCAAACCAGCAGTTTTCAAAAATGCGGTATAGTGGGTATCGCCACCGATTCCGCGACCCACATCCAACTTCACATCACCCGACAAGCCGTTGGCATAATCTTCCTTATATCCGAAATAGGCGCGGGTCAAATCGAATTGCGAGGCCGGGGCCGCATTGTCTTGGAAGTTATACATCCAATCGGCATACACTTTGACAATCGGGGCACCCTTGGGCGTATCCGCCGAGGCAGCATCATCCGCGCTCGACAAAGCGACGAATGCAGCTAAAGCCATCGATGAATAAAGAATCGTCTTGGGTGTTGGCATATTCTCACTCCTTTTTTTGTCCTCCGAGCTCTCTGAATTTCGAGCCGGTTTGAACGTGATGAGCGGAAACAATAATCAGAAGAATCGAAATATCCCAGTGAAGAAGAAGAGAAAATCAGGTAAGCAATCGATTCGATCTTTTTTTTATCGGATCGATGTTTCCAAAGTGTTACCAACTCACAAAATTAGTGATCAATCCAAATAATATTCTTAGCTACCGATTCGGCGATTGATTCCGGCAATTTTTTGAATTCCGCGCCCTTCCCCGGGACCTTTCCCAGGAGGAAGGGAAGTAGTGAAAATTGGCGCGAAATCCAAAGTGGATGCACATGCGAATGATGAATAAATCGACGTTCCGAATATTCGTTTGATCCAATCAAATTCGGCACGAAATGGCTGTTAGAAATAAAATTTGTGCGCGGGTTGCGCCGGTTGAAAAAATCCCGTCCCCGCTTTTCCAATATCCTTGAAATTCCAACCGGAACCGTAAAAGACGCCTCGCCAACCTTCGCTTTCTCACCCCGGAGAAAAATGCCGATAGCCGTTTAGTGAAAACCGGCTTCCATCGGCCGCATGGGTTTCTGCGGCCCACCCATACGTATCATACACGTTACTATTGAGGATTCGTCGAGATTCAAAATATTTCCCGGCCCTATTTGCGGTATGGCGGAAGCCCAACCTGACCCGGAGACCGGGTCGAATTCGGAACCGCTTACCCGCGGCAATCTTTATCAGCCCCATCCGCTTGGAAGCAATTTTCCCGCTCGAAAAGGCTTCTGTCCGACCGCGATGCCATGTATTTTGAAATACCCAACGGAAAAGGGAGGTAATCAGTGGCCAAAAAAATCAATATCGGTATCGTAGGACTCGGATTCGGGGCGGAGTTCATCCCCATCTACCAGAAGCACCCCCACGCGAACATGCACTCCATCTGCCAGCGGAATCCGGAGAAGCTGAAGAAAGTCGGAGACGCCTTCAAAGTGGAAAAGCGTTTTATCGACTACGAGGAAATGCTCAAAGATTCGGGATTGGACGCCGTCCACATCAATTCGCCCATTCCCGACCACGCCGGCATGTCCATTGCCGCACTGAAAGCGGGCAAGCACGTGATGTGCACCGTGCCCATGGCGACCACGGTGGAAGATTGCCACGCCATCGTGGATACCGTGCGCAGCACCGGATTGACCTATATGATGGCGGAAACCGTGGTTTACGCGCGCGAATTCCTGTTCTTGAAAGACCTGTATGAAAAAGGCGAGCTCGGCAAAATCCAGTTTCTGCAAGCCAGCCACCATCAGGATATGGACGGTTGGCCTAATTATTGGCCCGGACTTCCGCCCATGTACTATGCCACCCATTGTGTGTCGCCCTGTCTCGCCTTGACCCGTGCCGATGCGGAAATTGTTTCCTGTTTCGGCTCTGGCACCATCCGCCACGAGTTGATCGGCAATTACAACTCCCCCTTCGCGGTGGAAAGCTGCCATATCAAGTTCCGCGGATCGGACCTTTCCGCCCGGGTTTACCGCTCCCTTTTCGATACCGCGCGGCAGTACCGGGAAAGCTTCGACGTCTTCGGAAGCAAGAAAACTTTCGAATGGCCGCTGGTCGAAGGAGAACAGCCGATCCTCCACACCGCGAAGAAACCGGAACACGAAATTCCCGCCCGGGTCAAGGTGCCGGATTTCGCCCACCTGCTGCCGCCGGAAATCCAGCCTTTCACGACTCGAGGCGTTTACGATGAGAAGGACAATGCCCATCTCTCCTTCATCCAGGGCGCCGGGCACGGAGGTTCGCACCCGCATTTGGTCCATGCTTTCGTATCGGCGCTGGTCGAAGGCCGCCAACCTTTTCCCAACCATGTCCAGGCGGCCAACTGGACTTGTTCCGGAATCCTGGCCCACCAATCCGCTTTTCGGAACGGCGAGCCGCTGCGCCTGCCGGAATGGACTTTTACCTGGTAGCCTTCGCCTGAGGCGGGTGCCGGCCCGCGAACAGTTCGAATAAGGGGGCTTGCATGCAAGCCCCTTTTTCCAATCTCCGATTGAGGGTAACGCGGCTGATCGGCTCGCCTACATCGGTGAGGCCTGAACCCGTCGAAGGCCGAGTCCGCGCGAGCATCCGCTTACGGTCCGAGCGACGAAGGCGAGCGACAGGGCAGAGTTATTTTTCATGTTTCCAGGAAAAGGAATCAGTATGAACATTCGCCCCACAACTTTCGGTGGCCACGCCGCCGTTGAAATCAAGACGACGCGGGCCCGCATGATCCTCGTTACCGAAACCGGACCTCGCATCGCGCATTTGTCCGCCCTCACGCGCAAAGCCGAAACGCGAAATCTTCTGTTTTGGGATGACGCCAAGAAACACCGCCGCAAAGAGTGGCGGTTGCACGGCGGCCATCGCATTTGGGCCACGCGTCCCGGAGCCGATGAAGCCGAAGAAACCTATGCCGCGGACAATGCGCTGTGCGCAGTACGCGTAAACAAGAATCGCGTGGTGGTGGAAGCTCCCGAGTCTTTGGGGATCGCAAAATCCCTCGCCGTTCGAGTGTTGGACGAGGCGACGTTCGAGGTGAACAACTCCATCGTCAATACGGGCAGCATGCTCTGGTCGGGCGGCGTTTGGAGTTTAACCTGCACCGTTCCGACCCGAGCCACCAGCTACGGCATTCCCCTGGGAGATCACAGCGCGTGGGACACCTTCGCCATCGTCATTCCCAGAACCTGGGGCGGCGGACAAACCTCGCGTATCAACGACTCCCAGATTTCCATGACCGAACACTGCATGGTCATCAAGCCTGCGGGGCGGCAAAGCAAACGCATGGTGCAGGCCCCGCAAGGATTGATCGGTATGACCGATACCGCGGAGAAAATTTCCTTCTGGAAGCATTCGCCCTATGTGCGCGGCGCGCCTTACCCGTTGAACTGCAACGTGGCTTTTTACATCGGTCCGAAAAATTTCATGTTTGAAATGGAAACCATGGGGGCCGAGAAAACCTTGAAGCCGGGCGAGGCGGCCCGCAATGTCGAAACCTGGGCCCTGCGCGATCCCGTGGATTGGAAAAAAGCGAAAAGCTTCGCGATTGATTAGAACGCGTCGGGTACCGCGAATTGGCGATTAACCGGCTTTCCGACCCGACCTCCGAGTTTTCACCGGGGTATCTGCAACGGTACTCCGGCGCCGCGTTCCGATGGTTTTCGCCCCATTTTTTCCTCATCGCGATGCGACCGGCCCCTTTGTGCCGACTTACCTTTTCAGCGAGGTTCAAGAAAGCGTCAGGCAGTTTTGTCCGGTCCATCCCGTTTTGCCTGGCTGTGCAAAATCCGCGATTCGGATTGCGCTTATGAAGTGTCGCGCGATATTTTCTTGCGCTGCCAAGGCGCCTTGTATTGCATCGCTTTCTTGGTGGCCGCGAATCAACTGCTTCCGCTTTTAGGCCACAACGGGCTTTTGCCCATGGATCGATTCCGCACGCGCGGCATCGAATATTTCGGGTCGACTTGGTCTGCATTTTTCCATCTGCCTTCGATTTTCTGGTGGCATGTTTCCGACGCCTGGCTTTTAGCCCTGGCCTGGACAGGCGTAGGCCTGGCGGCCTTTACGGCTTTGGCCGGCGCTTCGCTTCCCCTGCTGCTGGCGCTGTGGATCATTTACCAGTCCATCGTCAACATGGGCCAGGTGTTTTACGGCTACGGCTGGGAAACCCTGCTGCTGGAAACCGGATTTCTGTCCTTATTCCTCTGCCCGGCTGGCATCGGGTTCTACCCGCTGCGAAAGCCGCCGCCGGCGCGCGCCGTGTTCTGGCTCTTGCGCTGGCTGTGCTTCCGCCTCATGTTCGGCGCCGGCATGATCAAACTGCGCGGCGATCCCTGCTGGATTCATCTGACCTGCATGGATTACCACTACGAAACCCAGCCGTTACCCAACCCGCTCAGTCCCTGGCTGTATCATTTGCCGCATGCCTGGCATCGGGTCGAAAGTGCCGGCTCGCTGTTCGTGGAGGTGATCATCCCCTTCCTGGTGTTCGGCCCGCGCCGCCTGCGAATTCTGGCCGGAGCCTTGATGATATTCTTTCAGGGGATTTTGATCCTGAGCGGCAATCTCTCCTGGCTCAACTACGCCACCATCGCCATCTGCTTTGCCTGTTTCGACGACGGGGTGTGGCGCCGCGTGTTGCCGCGCCCGGTGTTCCGGTGGCTGGCGGGACGGAAGACCACCGATTCCGCGCCGCCGGAAACAGCCGCGACGGGCCGCGTGCGGGTGTGGATCGTTCGGGCACTGCTGGCCGTGATGGCCGTGCTCAGCGTGCGGCCCGCCTGGAATCTCGTCAGCCCCAACCAAGAGATGAACGCCTCATTCGATCCGCTGCATCTGGTCAATGCCTATGGAGCCTTCGGCAGCGTGGGGCGGGAGCGCAACGAAATCATTCTTTCCGGCACCCGGGAGGATCCGGCTTCGGATACGGCCCATTGGCGCGAGTATGAATTCAAATGCAAACCGGGAAGCGTGAACCGGCGGCCCTGCGTGGTCGCCCCCTACCAGTTGCGCCTCGATTGGCAAATGTGGTTTGCGGCCATGGAATCGCCGGAAGACAATCCCTGGCTGTTCCGCCTGGTGTGGCAATTGTTGCAAAACCGCCCCGGAGCTTTGAGCCTCATCGCGGGCAACCCCTTTCCGCATAAGCCCCCGCGCTCTATCAAGGGTGATTTGTACCGCTACCACTTTGCGGGGCGGGACGCACCCCCGGGCGTGTGGTGGCGGCGTCAAAAACTGGGCGTGTATTTTCCACCTTTATATCTCGATCACGGCGATCTCAAAGCTGCGGATCAAACAAGCCCGTAACGTCCACCATGGATTTTCTTTTTGTAAAAAAATGCCAAGCATTCTGTAGTTGCGATTTCCAATAAAATCATCGCGGCCTCAAGGTGAAATTTTTACAGCCCCCGCTCCGGGATGCATCTTTGCAATTAGTCACCGAGGGTTTTCGCCATGGACCTGACCGCGCAATTGGGATTCAAGCACAATCAATCCGTGCTTCCGGAATACAACAACATTCTCCCCATCATCCAGCTCAAGCTGATGGCCACAGGGTATCGACCCTATCCCGAAAGCGAACACGCTTTGTTCACTTCGCTGTCAGCCGATTTGATCCGGAAAATCCAGGCCAAATTCCGGTCGTTCCCGGAACCGCTGTGTCCCACCGATCGCCGCCTGCAGGACTGTCTCGATCGCAACTTCGGCGACATCAAATCGCCCGGCCCCGGCAAGGTGGCGTTACCGCATCACACCCTGCACATGGATTTTCACGGCCTGGCGCGCACCTTGTCGCTGCCCCCCGATCAGGACACGTTCCGGTCGGAGTATCTTGAAAGTTACCGGGTGGCGCAGGGCGTGCTCCACAATCCGGCCTCGGATCGCCGCACCACGGCCGGCACCTTCCACGTCTCCGAAGGCGGGCTGCCCATTCCGGCCGACAAGAAGGCCGTGCCGCGCGCGGTGTTCGCGCATCTCTTCTGGCACGCCGCGCACCCGCCCGAAGAATTGCTGGCGCTCCCCTTCACTTCGACGCTGCGGCATCCGGTGCGTGCCTTTACCTCGCTGCTTTTGCGGCCGCGCGTGTCGCCCGAAGTGCCGGGCCTCGCGCCCTACCAGGATATGGAAATCCGGTTTTTCGCGCCGGGCAGCTTTGTCAGCAACCTCGATTTCGTGGAATCGATTTTCGGCAACGCCGGCGACCCGTATCTGCCCGAAAACGACCCCGGCCTCGACGTCGAACATTTCTGCGGCGTGTCGGGTCTGGTGCTGTTGGCTCCCCACCTCACCCGGCTCACCAAAAAGAAACTCGGCCTTCCACGCGTTGCCGACGCCACGCCGCGCCAGGTGCGCGACGGCATGTGCTGGAAAAAAGAGGACGAACTGTACAACGATGGCCAGGCCTTCAAGGCCACCTTTCGCACCGGCGAGGGATTCATCGTCACCTTGCTGGCCGACAATTACTTCGGCTACGGCAAGAAAGAGGTCAAGACCCAGATCGGCTTTGCGGCCAACCTCGTGGGCCGCAGCGAAGAGGAGCATTCGGGCGGCGCCCTGGTCTTTCCCAGCTACAACCTGGGCGATTCGGTGCGCGGCGACTTGCGCTTCATCCGCCTGAACGGATTCACCTTCAAGCAGGTACTGCGGCAACTGGAGGGCGCGATCGAGCCGCAACCCGAAGGTTACGCCGTGGACAAGAAATTTCCCCACGTGATTTACATACCCGAAGACGCCGACATGGATTTGCCCACCCAGCGCATCGCCTGGGAGTCTGGCGGCCGCAGCGTCACCATTCCCTTGTTGCCGGGCAAGGTGTATCTGTATCCGAGCGGGTATAAGGTGCGCATGGAAAAACACCCCGGCGCGGAAACCTGGCGGCTCATCGGAACGGTGGCCGAAGGCACGCTGTGTCACAAGCCGTCGACCGTGTCGGGCGGCGGCAAAAGCGAGATCTCGAAGTCGGTAGCCGACGGCATGCTATACCGCCACGTTTACGTGCGCGATTTGCCGCGCGATTTCGAACAGGTCGACAAAATCCTGCGCCGCGACTACGGCGACCGTTTCAACACACCGCGCCGCCGCAAGGGCCCGTCGCGGCCTTTTCTCTCGCCCGAACGATCGCTGGGATCGGTGGTGCGTCTGCTGACGCCTTCCCCCGAATACACCGAGGCGTACAACCGCTGGCTGCGGAGCATTCCGCCGCATGTGCGCAGCCTGGCGCTCCTGGTCAAGCGCGGCCATCTGCCGGAATGGGGCGAGGATTACCACCGCCACTTCACCGTCGATGTGCTCGACGGCCGGCCGGGCAACGAACTCGTGTTCCACCACCGCCATCTGGTCAACGGTTATCTCAAATGCGGCACACGCGAAGACGGCAGTTGGATGGTGTTCCGCCTGCGCATGGACTACGTGCCCGCGCAGAAGCTGCAAGTCGAAGACGACATCTCGGTTTCCACCGTGCTGCCGTCACCCCTGGCCGATGGCCGCGTCAGCTTCAAGTTCGTGGAGAATTGCGAGTACCGTCTTTTCCAGCGCCCCGACGATGCCATCATACCCGGCAAAGACCATCAAGCCGAGGCCGATTTGGCCGGTTCGGCGCGCTTCATCTCGAATTTCGAGCCCTTGCAGGCCTCCGAAGCCAGGCGCCTGCTCGATCACGTGATCCAATTCGAGCGGTTCACTCCGCCCATGCGCGCGCGCATCCGCCAGGTGGCCGAAAACCACCGCGGCTATTTCGTGTGTTCGAACGCGCCGCGCATTGTGCAGGGCAAACCCACCGGCAATGTGCGCTATCTGCAGGACCGGCCCGACGTGCTGCATCCCCTGCAATACCACATCGCGGAAATGGGCATGCGCCTGCGCCGCGGCCTCTCGCCCTCCGATCCCGTGTGGACGCCGGCGCAAACCGTGCTCATCGGCCGGCGCAACAATCCCCCGGATCGCAAGGCCGGTATCAAACCCCTGGCCGTGTATAATCCCCTGCACTTCCAAGAATTGCCCGAAGCGTTCATGGATTTCATCGCCAGCCTGTCGGGCAAATCGCCGTCGACCACGGGTGCGGGTTCCGAAGGCGCGCTCACCAAATCGCCCTTCAACGCGCTCTGGCCCGTGCATGACCTCAACAATGCGCTGGTGTCGTACATCCTCACCGACTTGCAGATCTTCAGCACTCCCGCGGGATATATCGGGTCGAAGTACCGTGTGGATCACGACATCAGCCTGCTCATGCCCGAGATGTGGGCGCGGTTGTCGTCCGAAGAACGCGACGCGCGCAAACTAATCGAGCGCGGTTTTTTGACCCGCATGGAGGACTTCACCTTCAACCGCAAAACCATCGCGGCCGGCCGGCTCGGCTACCGCATCAACACCCGGTTCCTGCATGCCTTTTTCGGCCGCATGTTCAGCGAACCCACCTTGGTGTTTCCCGAAGACATGCTGGCGCCGGAAAAGCAAAGCCTGCGCGACTTCGTCGACGGGGTGGAGAACATCGTATCCGGCCAGCGCCAGGCCGCGCGTTACTACTTCGAAGACGGCAGCATCGATGCCGCCTGTCCCCCGCTCAAGGCCCTGTTGCACATCATGGTGCACGGCGACTACGAAGGAATGACGTTGGAATCCCGCGAGTTCCGCGCGCAATTTGCGCGCGACGCCCTGCTGCAATCCGACTGGTACCGTGCGCGTTTGCAGCGCCAACAACGCCGCGATGTGGACCATTGGCAACGCCGCCTGGCCTATGTGGAGGGTTTTTTAGCCGACCCGTCCAATCGGCGCATGGCGCACGATTTGAAACTGCGCGAGCGCCTGGCTTTCGCGCAGAAAAAATTGAAGGAATGTCGCCAGCCGGGTTTTCTCGAAGACTTGATGGGAACCCTGGGGGCCGACGCGATTCCAACGGCCGAACTTTCTTCTCCCCCGCCTGCGCCGCAACGGACACGGATCAAACGTCGGCGTTAGGGTCCGTTAAGAAATCACTGCGTTACACCGAGGGCGAAGCGAGGGCGAAGCGAGGGCGAAGAGTCGCCCGCCAGGCAAGGCGCGAGGAGCGCGCATACCGGGAGTATGTAAGCGCCGAGTCCGCCAGAGGCGGACAGCTTGGCAGGATGCATCTTCGACCGAATGGAGCGGTTATGTCTTAACGGACCCTTAACCCGCCCCGATTAATTGGGGGCGTTGGATCCGTCGGCTTCGGAAACCACCGAAGCCGGGCTCAGCAAGCGGCTGAATCGGGGAACGGCGGCAGCAGGAGTTGCGCCGGCCAGCAGGGGCGCCACTTCCGCGTGGCTCAGCGAAAGCCGCACCGAGGCCAGGCTGTCGCCCTCGACGACGAGAATATTCTCGGGCAAAAAGCGGCCGCCTTCGGGCCGGTAGTCGCCGACTTCCAACGATTTGAGCTGTTTGCCGTCGGGGCTGAAAAACACCACGCGCCGCACCAAAACCGGCGCTTTCTGCATGGTAACGTCAAGATAACCGTAACGCGATTGTACCGACGGTCTGAGTCGCACGCTGAGCTGCACCGTAGAATCGGTCTCGTCCAGTTTTTTGCACGATTCGGGATCCTGAAAATATCCCGCGGGGAATTTGGCCAGGTCTTCATAGGTGAATAGGGTGCCGAAGGCCGGCTTTTTGTAGGAATGAAAGGGAACGCGGTACAGGCGATCGGTGACGTCGTTTTTCCACCATTGCACCTGGCCGGAATCGCGCGACCACCATTCGTAGGCTTCTTGTCGATTCTGCAAACGCAGACTGCGCATGCCGGCGGAGTCGCCGAAATCGGCCCGGCCGGCCAGCGAATCATGGCCGCGGGCCAAGGAGTTTTCCACCCAAACCACCTGGCAGGAATAATGACCCGGGTATTGATTGGCGACGGCTTGTTCCAAAAGCGCCGATGCCGGCGCATCGATCGCCGAATCGTTCGCCGCCGCTCCGGCCGGCGCACACATCATGACCATCGAGACCCACAGGCTTTGCATCGAATACCCCCTCCCGTTGAGAATACTTTAGATCGATTTGAATTGTCTATGTTGCTATTCCTACCCCGCGGAGGTCGAAATGTCACCAGCCGTACAACCCATTCCCGACGGATATCATTCGATCACACCCTATCTTTCCCTTGCCGGCGCCGCCGCAGCCTTGACGTTTTATCAAAAAGCCTTTGGCGCCCGGGAAATTTATCGTCTGGACATGCCGGGCGGCCGCATCGGACATGCGGAAATCCAAATCGGCAATTCCCGCCTGATGCTGGCCGATGAATTTCCCGACATGCCCGATGCCTTGGCCAAAAGCCCGCTGTCGTTGCAGGGTTCGACGTTCGGAATTTGCCTGTATGTGGAAAACGCCGACGCGACGTTTGCCTGCGCCGTAGAAGCGGGTGCCACAGTGAAGCGGCCGCTGGCGGATCAATTTTACGGCGACCGCAGCGGCACGGTGCAGGATCCCTTCGGGCATTATTGGACCATCGCCACCCACATCGAAAATGTTTCTCCCGAAGAGATGGCGCGGCGTATGGCTATGCAACATCCCTAGCGATTCCCGTCTTAAACGCAGCGCCAGTTTCGTTCCGCATATGAATTTCAGGCGATTGGGGTTTGCGCCTCATACCCTGTGGATTGCCGTTTATTGACATTGGCTCTTTGTGTCCATCGTGATTTGAATCTGTTAAAACGTGGTTCGGAAAATTAGCGGATTTTCCCTGGAATCGCCCTGAATACGCCTTGGCATATGGCTTGCACGTTTGAAGCATTAATGTGACCAATTTGAAATTTGAATTTTCTGGATTGTGCGGCGCGTTTGTTGTCATGGACCGGAACGAAATTATTAGGGAGGAAATATGCGTTTCCTGATTCCCATTTCCTACTTGACTCTGCGCTTGGTTTTGACCAATACCACCCCGAGCGACAGCCCGAATTCTTTTCCGCCGCGCAATGCCTGGATGCGATGGACTGCCAACGACACGGGTAAATCGCGCACCGCCGAATCACTTGCGACAAACAGATTTTCCCTGTGGCAGCCTAACACGGCTTTCGGTGTCGACTCCCCTGAGGAAATCGCCGATACATTCCGCACACACTCTCAGGAGCCGCAAATTCAAAATCTTGCGCCGTCGTATCGGACCAGGCTCGAAACCGCCCAAGATACCGGAATCTTTATTTTGCGCCAGCAATATCCGGGAAGAAGCGCGCAACTCGAAGTCACCGATGTATTCGGAAAACCGCTTTGGTCGGCCCTGTGGCGTTCCCAAACTCTGCGGTTGGATTTATCCGGACAACCCAAAGGTATTTATTTCGTCAAATTGCTCTTCGCCGATCACCGACAGGAAATATTGCGGGTCAATTCGAATTGATCCATGTCTTACGCATCGTCAGCCTTTTAGCGCAGGCTTCAGACCTTAGTGTGCCGGGAAAGACTTTGACTTTGAAATGACGCCCCACTTGGTGTAATGTATTCGTTCACGACTGCGCAAATTCCGATGTTTTGGGTTGGCGAATGTATTCAAAATTTCGGCTCCTTGCCTTCTTTGTTGGGACAACGACGGGTAAAACTTCGCGGCTAAATTTTCAACCGCCGTGGAACAAGTCGTGATAATTACCCCGATTTAATCCGACTATCAAAATGCGGAGAACGGAACCAAGACAAAATCCAAAAATGCCGAAGGGAAAGTAAATTAATACTGGAGATAAGCATACCAACAATCTCCAGGAGGAACTATGAAAAAACTAGCAATTGCCTTTATGGCCGTTACTATGACGAGTAGTTTGATGGCGGGGCCGCTGAAAGGCCACCGCAATTTAGATGAGGCCCATAACAAAATAAAAATGGCTATTGCCGCCATGGTACGGGCCCAGAAGGCGAATCATTATGATTTGGCGGGGCATGCGGCCAAAGCCGAAGCGCTGCTTCGCGAAGCGGAAAAGGAGATTACCTTGGCCGCGGAAACGGCAAACTCGAAATAATCAACACTTGATTTGATTTTTTCAGTCAACAACGAGTCTCGAATCAAATATTTGCTGGCCCGGCCGGACTCGGGCGCCCCATCCGGCTTGGCCTGCGGTGCGATGAGCACTGCATGCCAAGCGCCTCGTCCTACTGACCAAACGCGCGCTTTTCCGCCCGATCAAACCCTTTCGCCATTATTTTTCGAGAGCGATTAATCATCATTTAACCCTTTTCCAGCCAGAATTTTCGGCGCGTATTTTTCAACCCTTGCTGCCCGGGTTGCAGATTGCTTGGGCGCGGAAAAATGCAGCAGGTAGGCCCTTTGCCTTCCCGGGGTCAACGCCTCGAAGGCCATTTTCAACTTCGGGTTTTCGGCCAATTTATGTTTAAACTCCTCGGCAACTGCAAACTCCGCAGGTTTTTTCAAATTCACTTTTAAACCCGACTTTTCCACTGCAATGGCCTGATGGATATAGTCTTTGAGCGCGGCCTCCATCCCAACTATTTCCCGGAAATTGGCGAACCGAATTTGACGCGCCGCTTGCACGTTCTCCGTTTGTTGGACCAGAATATTCCCAGGATCCTTTAACAAAGCGCCTTTGAAAAACAGGAGCGCACAATAATCTTTAAAGCCGTGTATTAACACGATGTTTTTCTTCTCCAACGAGTAACAAGGCCACCCCCACTTCAATTCTTCGGTCAACTTGCAGCCGAGCGCAATTTTTCGCAACCTCTCCATTTCTTTTCGCCACATTTTGGCTGCTTTTAGAACAGCATCGATTTTGGGATTCGAATTATTTTTCGCGATATTCTTCGCCATAGTATTCTCGTTAACCTTGTTTTGCGGTGGGGAGCGGCAGCATGCGTCTTATTTTGAAATCGTTCAGAAAAATTAATTTTCGACTCCGCCTTATTGTAATAGCCTCCGATTCACGATCTTGAACTGCCACTCCTCATCGCCGCGCGCTCCCCAAGGATCGTAGCGGCTTGAAAGAAAGCGAACTGTCCCCACGGCCTGGGCGGATGGCAAAACCTATTTGGGTTCGCGCTAAGGCAGACGACCCGCAGGAATCGGACATCATTATTTTCGCCATTCCATGTTTTTGATTAGGATAGCCGCCGCCTACTTGCGCAGGACTTCCGCCCACAGTCGGTCCAGGTTTTGCTCGTTAGCAGAAATGACAATCCCTTTGCTCTTGTCGGCAACTTTCGAATTTTCGAATTCCTGCGACCATGTAACCAAAGTGTTTTCTCCCGAGGCGACGAGTTCAATAGTCAATCGATACCTTGGTTCCCCCGTTTTTAAATTCACAAACGCTGAATGTGTTCGTGAAACCGGCCGGCCCCCACCATCGGGCCAGACGTTCCGGATGGCGGAAAGCGGCAAATACTTCTTCTAAGGTTTTTGGAATTTCCCGAGACGTGCTGAACGTCGTCATCATTCTCTCCGATTCGCGGTTTTATAGCTACAACTTTTGCCGAGACGCGCTTCGGTGCTCATTTTCGGCCCTGTAACACAAAGGCTACCTCGGCGTGCCGCCAAGGTAGCCTCGTTTTTCCCATCCGAAGCCCGGGTTACGCTTCGTTGGAAACGCGGAGGTCGTCCCAGTTGTCTTCGCCGGAACCGGAAGGCTGGCTCATCTTGGCTTTGATTTCATCGCGACCCGAGATCAAAGTTTGGCGGATTTTGCCTTCGATTTCGGCCGCCATCTCTTTGTTTTCCTTGAGAAAATCACGGGCGCGCTCGCGTCCCTGGCCGATGCGCTCTTTGCCGTAAGAGAACCAGGTGCCGGATTTCTGTATGATTTCCAAATCGGTGGCCAAATCCAACAGACTACCTTCGCGCGATATGCCGGTGCCGTAGAGAATGTCGAACTCGCATTGCTTGAACGGAGCGGCCACTTTGTTCTTAACCACCTTGACGCGCGTGCGGTTGCCCACCACGTTTTCGCCTTCTTTGAGCGACGCCACCTTGCGGATGTCGAGGCGCACCGACGCGTAGAACTTGAGCGCGTTGCCGCCCGTGGTGGTTTCGGGATTCCCGAACATGACTCCGATTTTCATGCGCAATTGGTTGATGAATATGAGGGAGCATTGGGACCGGCTTACGATGCCGGTGAGTTTGCGCAAAGCCTGCGACATGAGGCGCGCCTGCAAGCCCATATGCGAATCTCCCATCTCGCCGTTGATCTCGGCCTGCGGCACGAGGGCGGCCACGGAATCGACCACAATGATGTCGATGGCGCCGCTGCGCACCAAGGTCTCGCAAATGTCGAGCGCCTGTTCGCCGGTGTCGGGCTGCGACACCAAGAGGTTGTCGATGTCGACGCCCACGCGGCGGGCGTATAGGGCGTCGAACGCATGCTCGGCGTCGATGAAGGCCGCGATGCCGCCCTTCTTTTGCGCTTCGGCGATGGCGTGCAGCGCCAAGGTGGTTTTGCCCGAAGACTCGGGGCCGTAAATCTCGACGATGCGGCCCTTGGGCAAACCGCCCACGCCCAACGCCATGTCGAGTTGAATGCAGCCGGTGCTCACCACCGGAACGTCAAGGGCCTCTTGCGACCCCAAGGTCATGATCGCGCCTTTGCCGTGGGCCTTTTCGATTTGCGCCACGGCTGTATCCACGGCGCGCTGCTTGTTGGCGGTTTCTTCGGGAACGGGCGAGGTTTTTTTGGTGCTCATGCGCAACTCCTGCAAGGTGATGGCGAGTATTTTAACAAATACTGCTCTTTTGTGCAATGCCTTTTTGAGCAGAAAATTTTATTCTGGTAACTCATTGAAAATAAACAACCTAAGACGATTCAAAGCCGTGTAGGCGCTGCGCCAGCGAATGGATTTGCGATCACCGCGAAACTGAAATCGGTAAGCTTCGGCTTGGCGTTTCGAAGCCACGGCCATATAAACCAGGCCCACGGGTTTCTCCGGACTTCCGCCCTCGGGCCCCGCAATACCGGTGATGGACACAGCATAGTCGGCGCCGGCCGCCGCCAAACAACCGCGGGCCATGGCCAAAGCCACGGGCTCCGAAACCGCGCCATGGCGTGCGATCAAATCCGCAGACACACCGAGCATTTGCGTCTTGGCCTCATCAGCATAGGTCAGATAACCTTGCCGAAACACGGCGGAACTGCCCGGCGTTTCGGTGAGCAGATACCCGAGGGCGCCGGCCGTGCAGGATTCGGCCGTGGCTACCGTGGCGCGGCGGTCGCGCAGCAATTGCAATACCGCTTGGGTCAAGGGCAATCCGGAGCGATCCACGATGCATTCCGGCGGCAGGCGGCCGAGCAAGTCGTTCCAGGCCGCATCGAGGCGCGTTTCCACCGCGGCGGACGCGGCGGATCCGTTCAGAGGCACGAAGGCTTCGAGGGCAATGACCACGCCGGATTCGGTCGGCAGAGACGAATACCGGAACGGCGGCGGCGGAACAAAGCCCCGCAGCAATTCGCGCTGCCGGCTTTCGGGTAACTCGAAAGTGACGATGCGCCGGCGTAACAGCGAAGCGTCGCGCCGCTCCAGCAGCGGGCGGCAATGGGCGTCGAACAGGGCGCGGAATTCCGCCGGCACGCCAGGCAGGGCGAACAGGGTCGCACCGGCGCGTTCGCAGGCGAAGCCGCAGGCCGTGCCCGCCGGATTTCTCAACGCACGCGCGCCGGAAGGTATCTCGAGCTGGGGGTGTTGGCCGGCGGGAATCGCATCGGCGGAAACGCCCAACCGTTCGGACAGCCAGGCCGCGGCCTCGGCGCTGAACACGAGCGGCACTCCCAAAAATCCGGCCACGGCTTCCCGCGTCCGGTCATCGGCCGTGGGGCCGAGCCCGCCGGTCACAAGCAGCATCTCACAGCGCAAGGCCGCATCGCCTGCGAACGCGCTGCGCAAAACCGCTTGGATGGCTTCGAGGCCGTCGCCGATCACCCAGGCGAAGGCCAATTCATGCCCGAGTTCGGCCAACAGGCCGGCCGCATCAAAAGCATTGGTGTTGAGGGTCTTTCCCAGCAGGAGTTCGTCGCCGATATTGACAAGGCCGATGCGCATCGGAGAAATATAGGGAGTTCCGGGTGTGTATTTTTCGGCAGCATGGCATCCTCGGCAATCGCCGGCGCGCGCAAGGCATTGCTGATGGCGCTTCTCGTGGGCGCACTTTCGGCGCACGCGGACGACCCGCGTCCGCCTTCGGGCATTCCCGCCATCGACAGTTTGCCGTTGCACGACTGGCAGGTCGACAACCCGCCGCTTTCCTATTCCAAGGCCCTGTTGCTCGGAGCCTTGATTCCGGGCGGCGGACAATTCTACGGACATCATCCGGTACGCGGGGCATTTCTCGTGGGCTTGGAAGGCGCGCTTTTCGGCCTATCGCTTTCGGCCTACTTCCACGATCTGCCGCTCTGGGATCGCCAAACCAGCTCTTACCTCGACTCGGCTGACGCGGCCCTAGGCCGTTCGGCGCTCGACCCTTCGGCGCAAGGCGATTTCCTGAAATGGGTGGCGCTGGCGCGCAACAAAGCCGATACGCGTTTGCGCCAGGCCGATCTGGCCAATTCGGAATTGGCCTGGGCCATCGGTTTGCACTTTTACGGCCTGGCCGACGCGATGGAAATCGTGCACCAAAGCCGCGAGCCCAATCCGCCCGTGCGTTCGGTGAAGCGGGCCATGCTGTACGGCATTCTTTTCCCCGGCGGCGGGCAGTTGTACAACGGCCGCTACGGAAAATTCGGCCTGCTCTGGATGGGCTTGGGCGGCGCGGCGCTCTCGGCCTGGTCGCGGCAAAACGTGGTGGAGGCGCTCAACCGCGAAGTGGCGACGGCCGAGGCCGAACAGGCGCAAGGCCAGACTCCCCTCCAGGATCTGAACCAATTGCAATTGGATCGCACGCTCTACCGTAAGCGCCGTAACCAATACTACTGGGGCATGTCTCTGTTTTATCTGTATGCCGTTCTCGACGGCATGGTCGATGCGGCGCTTTCCGACTTCGACCGCCCCAACCGCTATTCGCTGGGACCGGGACTCACGCCCCTGTCGGTGGCGGCCAATATTTCGTTTTAGCGCGCCGGCGCCATGCTCCAGTCAGCGCGGCCGTGAAGTTGGAAGAACTCGCGGCATTCGTGCTCGATGAAGGCCAGGGCTTCGGCGCGCGTGGGCGCGTGTTCGAGGTAGTCTTCCAGGCATTCGCGCAAGGTCGGCGGTTCGAGCACGCGCATCCAGCGGCTCAGGCGGAAGTCGAAATAGACGTGGCGGTGGTCCAGCGGATACTGGGCCGGGAGCTTTTCCATCAGGTTCCGGATCTGCGGAAAATCAAACCCCGCTTCGGCCAGCGGCAGGATAAACTGTGTGATCTTTGCATCGTTTTCTTCGCGATGCGTGCGGTATTCCATCACCGCCCAGGCGATCACGCGCCTCTGGGCCGGGCTCAGCCGATCCAGGCGATGTTGCATTCCGCTTTCTCCAAAAGCGGGTGTGACGGGTATATCCATGGGAATCCTCCGGGACATGGGTTGATGGTACCAATTCCATATCGGCGCGTTCCAGCCGAAACGAAAGTCCGATCGCGGCGGCCATGCAAACTTCATGGCTTACTTGACTCTTTACGCCAACCCGCACGCGAAGTTCACGGCGCGCGCGCCGCGGGCGATGGCGGGATTACATTAGCGAACGCGGCCGGCGTGACGGCCAAGGAGGACACATGGCGGTACGCAGCATGACCGGCTACGGGCGGGCGGAAGAATCGGCCGCCGCTTACGGGGTCACCGTGGAAATGAAGTCGGTCAACAACCGTTTTCTCGAATTCCAGTGCCGGGCCTCCCAGGATCAGCTGTACCTTGAACCCCTGCTGCGCGCGGAAATCGGAAATTACGTGGCGCGCGGCTCGGTAACCTGCCACGTGCATTACCAGCGCCACGGTTCCGGCGCCAACGGTGTCACCCTGAATGCGGATTTGTTCGCGGCCTACGTGCGCTTGACGCAGCAGGCGGCGCGCGCCGTCGGATCGGACGCCCGGGTGAACGTCGTCGATTTATTGCGCGTACCCGACATGGTACAGGACACGCGTTCCGTCGAAGCGCCGGAAACCGTGGCCGAACGCATATTGCCGGTATTCCGCCGCGCCGTCGCCGAACTCACCCGTATGCGCGATCGCGAAGGTGAAGCGCTGGCCCGGGACTTGGAACAGCGCATCGACGCTTTTTCCCCGGCCTTGGACCGCGTGGCCGCCTTGCTTCCCAAACGCAATTCCGAAGTGGCCGCGAAATTGCGCGCCCGCATCGAAGAACTGCTCGCCGGCCGCGCCGCCGCTGAAGATCGGCTGATGACCGAAGTGGGCATTCTGGCCGAAAAGCTCGACGTGCAGGAAGAAATCGTGCGGTTGCGCGCCCACCTTCAGCATTTCCGCGAGACGCTGGCGCAACCGGCCGCGCCCGGAAAAAAGCTGGGCTTTTTACAGCAGGAAATGCTGCGCGAAGTGAATACGCTCGGCAACAAAAGCCAGTATTCCGACATCCAGCAAATCTGCGTGGGCTGGAAAGAAGATCTCGAAATCATCCGCGAGCAATTGCAGAACGTGGAGTGAGGGCTTTAAGGGTACCTCTCATAATCGGCCCGCAGTAGGCGGACGAGGCCTGAGCTTGTCAAAGGCCGAGGCCGAGCGAGAAGGTCGACGGTAAGGCGCGCGAGAAAGTCGATGTGGCTTGAAGATCGCTCCGCCTTCGTTGGACAACGAAGCCGGAGGCCTTCGCAGCCGATCGTCCGCCGCAGGCGGAGAATGTGATTTTTAGAGGTGCCGCTTAATGCGGCTGCAGGCGCGCCTTGATCTCCAACGTGGTTCCGAATTCGGCCTTGAGCAGACGGTGCACTTCTTCCAAAGTGAGTTGGGTGGTGATGAGGTCGATTTCCAATTCCTGCGCCCGCTTCACCACCTTGGGCGCGGGAATGTGGTTGTTGGTGAACACGATGGCCACGATGTCGACTTCTTCGGCGACCTGCATCAAGCGCGTGTGCACGAGGTTGGTGACCAGCAGCACATTGGTGAAATCATCGGTCAATTCGTTGGGGTCGGATCCGATAAACGCCATTTCCACCGAATCATGCAGCAACTCGGGGCCGACCACGGTACCCTTGACGGTTTCGACGATAGTGCGCAAATCCGCTAACATATTGCTTGAGGCTCCGAAACGCGAAGGAAGGGGGGGTTAACCGCGCATGTCACAGAAAATGGGTCATGCCTCCTCGCCGATTCAATCCGCCGCCCTGTGTCGGCCATGTTCCGTGAACCGGCATCATTTAAAATTATTAAACCCACGGCGGGGTCGGTCAACCCGTAACAGCCGCCACGGATTAAAATATTAGCAGCCACGCAGCCCCACCATCATTCTTCGGCGATAAAAGCTCTATTATTAATCACACCCACCCGTCAAAGCCGCTTTTGGTCACCTTTACCTTACCCGCGTCGGACGAAGAGAAAACCCGGATCGGCGGCGAAGGCGAACAGAATTTCGTCCGCCTGGAAAAAGCCTTCGGGGTACGCCTCTTGACCCGGCTCCCGGGAATCATCATCCAAGCCCAAAACGAATCGGCCATCCAGAAAACGCGCGCGGCCCTGGAATGGATGCAAGGGGCCCTGCGTTCGGGCCAGCAGCTTTCCGAATTCTATATGGATGAGTTGCTGGGTCCGCCGCACGGTCCGGGACACCAAGGAGCCACGACGCCCGCGCCGGCTTTGGAAAAACCCATTTTGATCGATCGTTACGGCCATGCCGTACAGCCCAAAACCAAGGGACAGGCGCATTTTCTGCGCGTCATCCGCGAGCACGATCTGGTGTTTGCGGCCGGACCGGCCGGAACCGGAAAAACCTTTCTGGCCGTGGCCATGGCGGTGCAGGCGCTGGAAAAAAAAATCGTGGAGCGCGTCATGCTTTGCCGCCCGGCAGTGGAATCGGGGGAAAGCCTGGGGTTTTTGCCCGGCGTTATCAGTGAAAAGATTGCCCCGTATATGCAGCCGCTGTATGACGCCCTGAGCATCATGCTGCCCACGGAAAAATTCCGGGAGTACTGGGATAGCAACATCATCCAGATCGCGCCCCTGGCCTATATGCGGGGCCGTACCTTGAGCCGCAGCTTCATCATTCTCGACGAGGCGCAAAACACCACCATCGCGCAGATGAAAATGTTTTTGACCCGCATCGGAGCGGGCAGCAAAACCGTGCTCACCGGCGACGAAAGCCAGGTCGATCTCGAAATCCACGCCAAATCGGGATTCGCCCATGCGCGCAAAATCCTGGCGGGCATCGAAGGCATCGGCCAAATCGAATTGGGACTCGAGGATGTGGTACGTCACCGCCTGGTGCGCGCAGTCATCCAAGCCTATGAACGCGACGGGGCGCCGAACTGAGGGAAAGCCCGTATCCGGTCCGATTCCCGACTTGATCAAAGGCCGAATCGCGCTTAACTTTACCCCGCTTTGGGCCCTGCGCCGATTAGCAACGGCGAACGACAACGGACTTCAGCCATGCAGCCTTTCTTCAGCAAAAAGAACTTTCTCGGAGTCGGAATCGCCTTGGTGCTTCTGGTCGTAGGGTTCTGGCTACTGGGGCAAAAACCGGCCGGGAATAAATTGGCCTTGAACGTGGCCCCATTCGTGCTTCTCTTCGCCTTTCTCGTGGTCTTGCCCGTGAGCTTGTGGAAAGGCTGGAGCAAGCGGGAGCGGGATACGCGTGAGGGCGTTTAGCTCAGTCGGTTTAGAGCGTCTGCTTTACACGCAGAAGGCCGTAAGTTCGAATCTTACAACGCCCACCAAGTTGTTTTCGCTGTTTTCGGAGTGGTAGCTCAACTGGTTAGAGTACTAGCCTGTCACGCTAGGGGTTGCGGGTTCAAGTCCCGTCCATTCCGCCAGCTTTTTTTGCGGCCGAACCCTTCGTCCTGATCGCGTGCGACGCACGCGGTGGGCGGGGTCGGGCGGCCCGATTTTTTTCACTTTCAATTTCTTCATCCTTCGTCGCACCCCTGGGTATACTTTGTAAACCATGAGCCGCTGTTTGCTTTCCACCTCGGAGTTGCACGAATTGGAGTCGGGCGAATGTGCCGATCCCTTCACCAAATTGGGCTTCCACCAGGTCGAAACCCAAGGCCGCACCATGGGATTGATCCGCGTCTTCAACCCGGCATTCCGCTCCGTGGAAATCGAGCATGACGGCGGCGTCACAGCCTGTAACAACGCCTCGGGCACGGGCTGCTTTGAAGCCCTGTTTCCGGAACGCCGCGATTTCTTCGCTTACCGGGTGCGCGCCACCCTGCATGCGGGCGAAACCACCGCGTACGACGACGCGTATGCGCATCTGCCCGTTCTCACCGATTACGACCTCTACCTTTACAACCGCGGCACGCATTACCAACTGTGGAAAAAACTGGGCGCGAATTTCATGAAACATCAGGGTCTGGCCGGCGTGCATTTCGCCGTGTGGGCGCCCAATGCGCGCGGCCTGGCCGTGGTGGGAGATTTCAACGGCTGGAATCCCCGCAGCCATCTGATGCGTCGGCTGGCGGCTTCGGGTGTGTGGGAGATTTTCGTGCCCGGCGCATCTCCCGGCGCACGCTACAAATTTTTGGTGCATACGCATGGCGGGGCCCTGGTGGAAAAAACCGATCCCTTGGCCCGCGCCGCCGAATTGCGCCCCCGCACCGCCTCGGTGTTGGTCGACCCGGAGCCCTTTGCCTGGAAGGATCAGGCCTGGGAGGCCGGACGGGCGGCCCGGCATGCCGAGCATGCGCCGCTCAGCATTTACGAAGTACATCTGGGATCGTGGCGGCGCTTCGGCGGCGACGGCACCTTTCCCACCTACGCCGAACTGAGCGAGCACCTTGTGCCCTATGTGCGCGATTTGGGTTACACCCACCTTGAATTGCTGCCCATGCAGGAGCATCCCTTGGACGAATCCTGGGGTTACCAGGTCACGGGTTATTACGCCCCCACTTGCCGCTACGGTTCGCCGAGAGAGTTTAAGGCCTTTATCGCAGCCTGTCATCAAGCGGGCCTGGGAGTGATCCTCGACTGGGTGCCGGCGCACTTTCCCGTCGACCTGCACGGGCTGGAGTTGTTCGACGGCACCCAGCTCTATGCCCATGAAGATCCCCGCAAGGGGCAGCATCCCGAATGGGGGACGCGCATCTTCAATTACGGCCGACACGAGGTTTCCAATTTTCTGCTCGCCAACGCCCTGTATTGGTTCGAAGAGTTTCACCTCGACGGCCTGCGCGTCGACGCCGTGGCGTCGATGCTTTATCTCGACTACGCCCGCCGCCCCGAGGAATGGGAGCCGAACTCCGAAGGGGGCAACATCAACCAGGAGGCGGTGGAATTTTTGAAGCACTTGAACGGCGTGGTCTCCCAACGGCATCCGCACCGCCTCATCATCGCCGAAGAGAGTTCGGCCTTTCCCGGCGTGACCCATGCGCTCGACCACCACGGGCTGGGCTTCGCCTTCAAATGGAACCTGGGTTGGATGCACGATTTTCTGACCTATCTGTCCAAAGACCCGGTGTACCGCAACCACCACCAGGATTTGCTCACCTTCGAGATGTCCTACGCCTTCAGCGAGCGCTTCGTCCTGGTGCTGTCACATGACGAAGTTGTGCACGGCAAGGGTTCGCTGCCCCGCAAAATGCCCGGCGACGATTGGCAAAAATTCGCCAATCTGCGCGCCGCCTTTGCCTATCAATACGCCCATCCCGGGAAGAAGCTGAACTTCATGGGACTCGAATTCGGGCAATGGAGCGAGTGGAACGTGAAGGGTTCGCTCGAATGGCATTTGCTCGACGCTTCGGCTGCCCCGTATCACCGCGGCCTGCAATGCCTACTACGCGATTTGAACCGCCTGTACCGCGGCGAAAAAGCCTTGCATGACTTGGATCTTTCCTATGAAGGATTTCAATGGATTGATTTTCACGATCGCGAACAGAACGTGCTGTCGTTCCTGCGCCGCGCCCGCGTGGGCGACACCGGCGAGCCGCCCGAAACCGTGGTGTGCATATTCAATTTCAGCCCGGTTCCGCGCCATCAATACCGCATCGGTGTGCCGCTGCCCGGATTCTACGCCGAAATTCTCAACACCGATTCGGATCTTTACAGCGGCGGCAATATCGGCAATTACGGCGGCAAAACCTCGGCTCCGGCCTCGATGCACCATCTGCCGCATTCGCTCGAACTTTCGTTACCCCCGTTGGGGGCGCTGTATTTGCGCCACCAGTCTCAGCCTTAGCCGGGCGTCGAAAAACCCACTCCGACATGGGCCGGCGGGAAAGCTCCGGGCTGCAATGCGCCCCGGAGATCTTTCGACACGGGGAAGCGGATTAACAAAAGGGCCAAAGGCCACCGAGACGTTTGGCCTGCACCAGGGCGCCTTCGCGAATCACCGAGACCTGACCCGACTTCGCCTGGCCGCCCAAGGTGCGCGTGTTACGAATCATTTCGCCCACCACGCGGCCCAAAGCCATGTCGGCGGTTTCAAGATCGCTCTCCGACATCCGCCCTTCGCGGCGCATGGTCAGGATTCCAGCGCCGATGAAATCGCGCACGTTCTCGGCGCAGGGCACGGTGAACTCCAAGCCGGCGGCCTGCGCCGCATTGACGGCCGAGGCCCACAAGCGGGTTTCGATGGCTTCGGCGTTCATGGCTGCAGGGAGCGTTATCATGGGCGTGATGCGGAAAAGTAGAGTAAATTGACCAAGACTAAAGGGTACCTCTCACCATCGCTTTTCGGCTACGGTTGGGCTACGGTCGGTCTACGTCCGTTTTCGCTCGCGCGTCGACGATGGAAAGTGCCCTTAAACGAAGGCCGGCGAAGCCGGGGCGTTGCGCCTTCGTTTCATCACTGAAATTTTCGGAGCAAGTCGGGCCGGGCCTGTTCCGGGTTTTCCCTCCGGCCATGGGGTTTGGCGTGACGCATGGTTTCTCCTTTCTGAAAAGCGCGCGGCGCACCCTCTTGGCGGCGATTTTCCTGGGTGTGCCGGCCGCCGCCCAAACCTTTCTCGACGAAGGCCTCTGGGACGTGGGAGCCCAGGTGCAGGGATTTGTTGACGGCGAACCCGGTAACGATTACCTGACCGGCGTCGATGTGGGGTATTCCAACTACGATCTCTATGAGCATCAGCTCGAATTGCGCTTCGCCTATCTCACCAGCCGGCCCGAAGCCTACATCCAGTCCCATAAATTTTCCGGATCGTTTCCGTACTGGACGAGCAAGGGCGATCCCGATTTCGGCGGCGTGGTGCGGCAGGATTGGTTTTTGCTTTCGCCCACCTGGCATTTCCGCCGCCGCGATTTTTTCGATCCCACGGTCGAACTCGACGCGGCCTTCCAGCGTTACGACACCGAATTCCAAGACCTCGCGCCGCTGCAAAACACTACGTTTGTATTCGGCGCCCGGGTCGGCCTGTGCCTCAATTTCGCGGCCGGCCGTTACACCCTGCACTACACCTTCGGCTACCAGGTCCCGACCAGCAGTTCGTCGATCGTGTACCCGTTGCCCTTCTCGCTGGGCCTGACCATGCTGCTCTATTAATAAGAAGGCCCCCCATGCGAATCCGTCTTTTCCTGCTTTGCGCCACGGCCGCCTTGCTGGGGTCGGCCTGCCAACTCGACCCGGTGACTTGCGACCAGACGTGCGAAGACAGTTGGATGGGCGGCGGCCTGATCACCGATTCCACCGCGCACGACTCCCTGTTGTCGGTGCGCCTGCCCAACCCCGACTCGGCCGATTTCGCCAAGCACGTCATCATCGCAGTGCACGGCTATACCGCCACCACCTACGAGTGGAAAGAATTCAAAGATTCGGCGGAAGACTGGGACTCAACCGTGCTGGTTTCGGCCGTGCTGCTGGGCGGCCACGGTACGAACTTCGCCGATTTCGAAAACAGCACCTGGCAGGATTGGGGACAGCCGATTCTCGACGAATACCGGGCGCTGGCCGCCCTGGGCTACAAGCATTTGTCCCTGGCCGGCTCTTCGACCGGCTGCACCTTGATTCTGCAATTCGTCCATGATCACGCTTTTGATTCGCTGCCGAAACCCGAAAACATTTTCCTCATCGATCCCATCGTGGTGCCGTCGGCCAAGATTCTGTCGGCGGTCGACTTTCTCGAACCGATTATCGCCAATAGCCCAAGCCCCGGCGACAGCACCGAAAACGCGCATTGGTACGTGAACCGGCCTTCGCAGACGCTGGCCCAGCTCTACACCCTGATCAATCTGGTGAAAAACGAATTGACCGACGGTTTTTACCTGCCGGCGGGAACGCGCTGCAAGGAGTACAAGGCGCTGTACGACGCCTCCTCCGACCCGGTCAGCGCGCTTTACATCGATAAGGGAATTCGCCAAAGCGATGGCAGCCGCATTGAGGCCGAGATGGTGGACTCGCACCTGCACGTGTTCACCCGCCTTCTCGGCCGCGACCCCGGCAGCCTGACGGCGGCCGACACTTTGCTGCAGCGGCAAACCTTTCAAGACATGCTGGCGCGGGTCAAGGCGTGGCCGCAGTGAGCTACCTTTTGCAAGGGGCAGAAATATTGTACCCCCCAGGCGAGGAGACGGCATGAAAATCCGGCGCGGCGGACTTCTGGTTGCTGGACTGTTGGCGGCCTGCTCGCAGCAGGCGCCCCTGGAACAGCATGTGGTGCTGCATCCCAACAAAAGCATTTGGAAGGAATGGTTCATTCGGCGCACGCCCCAGGGCGATACCGTGCTGCAGGGGCCGTTCAAAGAGTTTTATTGGAACGGCAGCCCCGCGCAGGTGACACAATATCAGAACGGGCTGAAGGACGGCTCGGCGCAGGCCTGGTATGAAAACGGGGCGAACAAGTGGACCAAATTCTATCATCAGGGAAAACCCGACGGCGTGTGGAGACTTTACACCGAAGACGGCCGGCCTCGTCTGGAGGTGACCTACGCCAACGGCGCCATCCAAGGGACGGTGAAAATCTGGGACCAAAACGACACCACCTCGGTGCGATCCCTGACCTTTCAGCACGGCCAATGCATCGGCGGCGATTGTTCCGCCTTCGATTCGCTGCAGGCTTCGCCCCTCACGCCCACCGTCGCGGATAAAAATTCCGAAGCGGCGCGGATCCGCGATTTTCTGGAATAATCGGTCCGTCTATCGGCGGACGACTCCCGAGCCCGCCGAGGGACGGCCGCTCACGCAGCTTGCGTTGAGGCAGTAACGAGCTTCATTTCCTGCACCAACCGCTTCGCTTTCAACACCTCGGCGTGGGTTTCAGGAAAGGGCGGAATGCGATCGTCCCATTCCACCATGGTCGGCGCGCCGCCGCACCGGGCATAGGCTTCGCGGTACAATTCCCACACCTCATCCCGTACCGGATGGTCATGGGTATCGAGCACATAGCTGCCATGATCCGAGTGCCCGGCCAAATGCATTTGCAGCACGCGGGTCATGTCGAGACCGCGCAGATAGGCGCGCGCCTCGAATCCGTGATTGCGCGACGACACATAGATGTTGTTCACATCGAGCATCATGCGGCAGCCCGCGCCTGCAACCACGGCCCGGTAAAACTCCCATTCGGGCATGGCATTCTCGGAGAACTCGACCACCGACGAGAGGTTTTCGATGCCGAAGGGCAGTTCGACGAAATCCTGCACGATGCGCGCCCTTTCGGCCACATAGCCGGCCACGCGGTCGGTGTAGGGGAGCGGCAGCAAATCGTGGTAATGATGACCGCCGAAGCGGGTCCAGCAGAGATGGTCGCTGAACCACGGGGCGCGCACGCGTTTGGCGAGAGCTTTGAGGCGGCGCAGATAATCGAAATCGAGGGCATCGGCCGATCCCAACGACAAGCACACACCGTGCAGCACCAGCGGATAGCGTTCGGCCGCCCGGTCGAGGTTGTACAGCGGCACGCCGTCGGTGTGCATGAAATTCTCCGCGATGATTTCGAAAAAATCGACAGCCGGGGAATGCTCGAAGATGTATTCATAATGCGGAATGCGCAGGCCGAGGCCGAAGCCGAGATGGGGCGTTTCGGGCATAAGTTCTTGTCAAAATAAAAAGGCCGAGAAAAGGATTAAAATTCGTAAACTCAGGCCTCGGCGTGAAATTCATTTGCTAGGAGTTGTTAACTTCTGTTTCCACTTTCCCTTCATTCTGTCGACATCCAAAAGGAGCACCTCATGAAAACTCGTTTGATGGCTAATGTACTGGTCATTGCGATGGCGGTTTCTTTCGCTTCTGCACAGGAAGTGACCTCGATCGGCAGGCAATCAAAGGCCCTACTTTTCACTTTCAATGGTTTAAATAATCTTGGCGCCGGCAGTTATGCCGGTGGCGTCGGTGCCAAATATTTCTTGACGGATGTCACAGCCTTGCGCGGCGGCCTTCAATTCGCGAGCACCAATACGAGTACTCCCTCCAATGTAACGGGTGGAACGGACGGCTCGAATTCGGCTCTTACCTATGGCCTTAACGCCGGGCTCGAATATCATTTGACAGCGAACCGCGTCAGCCCTTACGTGGGGGGAATGTTGGACGTCTCCAGCACCACGACCGAAGTGAAGTCCGTGGTGAATGTCGCCGGCGGACAGCAAACCACCACAAAAAATGCCGGCACCTCCGACGCCGGATTGAGTTTGGGCCTCGGTGGCATTGCGGGCGTGGAGTTCTTCTTGACCAAGGAAATCAGCCTGGCCGCTGAATACCAACTGGGGTATGGCCTGACTTCGCATTACGATCAAACGGCGACCACGGGGGCCACCACCATCACGACAAAAGAGGGTTCCACCTCCACCATCGCCATTTCCAATACCGGCGGATTGACGCTGTCGGTGTATTTCTAAACCCGAAGCTTTGAGTCTGCATCCCCCGACGGCGATGCAGACCTCTCGAAAAAATCTCACGGGGGTATGCGGCTCAGCGACATAACGCATTCCCGGCCGCAGGCAGACCTCTGCGGCGCCATTCCCCGAATTATGCCGACTTCACTGCCTCTTCGACAATTATCGGCGATGATTACAATTCAACCCATTGATGAAAGAACCGCATCGCAATATTTTCTGATCTCATGCTTCCTCACAATACAAAACACAAAGGAGTTCCCATGCATAAGCTCGCTTCTCTTGCCGCTGCCTTCGGCTTGGCTTTGTCGGCCCATGCCGCCGAAGTGGGATTGAAAGGGATCGGATATGACAGCAACCTGGGCCAGGCCACAGTGAGGCTGGGCCTCAGCGAATACGGAAACCTTGAGTTGGGCGCCGGCATGCGGTTCGATAATTCTGCGGCCACCAGTTCGCAAAAGTTTTCGCTGGGACTTTCCGCCACCTTTCTCGGCCAACTTCAGCATTGGAATGCGGTGGACAATTATTTCTACGGAGGCCTGGTCTTCAATAAGCTGCCGCAGGCGAATAACAGCGCCCAGTTCGCCCTGGTCGCAGGGTTGCAGCCGGAAATCACTTTGATGCAACATTTCGCCATCGGCGTGCGGGTGGGGGCCGAAATGCAGGTTTCCCCCGACTTCCAATTTTACACCACCGGCGATCGCTTGAGCGTCGTGGACGGCATTCGCTTCACCCTCTTGTTCTGAACCGGCCTCAAGCGCAGCCGACGCCCGTCGCGCGACGGGCGTTTTTTGTTTGGGGCTTAGACCGCGCCGTAACCCGTCGGCCCGAATAAGGCGGTGATGGCGTCTTCGCCATAGCCGGCCGCCCGCAGCGGCGCCCGCACCTCTTCTTCAAGCTGCGGGACAAAACTCACAATCGCTTCGAAGCCATTCGCACCCCGTAATTCCACGGCGTCGTGGCAGGCGGGCACCAATACCGTATCGCCTTTGGACACCGAAGTCGCGGCGCCGCCGGCGGCGGTGATCGTGCCGGAACCGCTGAGAACGCTGATCACCCGGAACCTGCGGCGGGTCTCCAACTCGACCGGGCCGCGCAGCCCGTGCCATTTTACCAGGGCGAAGTAAGGGCAGGCCACGAGATAGTCTTCGCGATGCGAGGCCTTTTCCACCGTAAGCGGCGGAATAGCGTAACCTGTATGTTCCTCCAGGTCGGCGACCTCCGCCGCTTGCGCAAGGTGCAGCGGCCGCGCCCGCCCCTGCGCATCGACCCGGCCCCAATCATACAGGCGAAAGGTGGTGTCGGAGTTCTGCTGCACTTCGTACAGCAAAAGGCCTTCGGTTATCGCATGCACGGTGCCGGCGGGAATGAAGAACACCTCGCCGGGCCGCGCGGGCCAGCGCCGCAATGCCTCTTCGCAGCGCGGTGATTGCAGCAGACGTAGAAGCTCGGCGCGCGAACGGCCGCGGCCAGCGACCCCGACGATCAATTCCGCCCCGGGCCGGGCCGCGACCACATACCAGCATTCGGTTTTCGCTTCACCCAAATCCGATCCTGCGCCGGGATGCACCTGCACCGAAAGTTTTTCCCGGGCGGAAATGAACTTGTACAGCAGCGGGAAACGCCCCGCCGCCTCGCCCAATAAATCGCGGCCATGGCGTCGGATCAACTCCGACAAACCCACGCCGTCGTATTCGCCACCGTCGACCCGGGTTTCGGCTTCGGGGCGATCCGAAAGCTCCCACGACTCCCCCAACCCCGTCGCTCCGGGCGTGCCTTTGCCGAGCACGCGCGTCAATCCGTCGCCGCCCCAGGGTTTGGGCAACAGCATGGGCCGGAATTTCAAGAGCGGAATCGGCGGGGACATCGCCCACAAAATGCAAAAGCCGCGGGCGGAAAAGCGAAGCTGAAAGCGGAACCGAACCGGGCGGGCGATCAGGCTGCAGCGGTGCGGATTTTTTCGCCGCGATGGTTTTCTTCGGTTTGGATCAGGCTGGAATAACTGCCGAAGGGATTCAGGGACATCCCTTTGGGCAAGAGCACGGTTTCCGAAAAGTCTTCGAAAGTTTCGAAGAGGCGGCCTTCGAAAATCTGGTTGAAGCCGATGGTGGCGAACAGAAACTGGATGTAATCGGACCCGCTGACGATGAAAACGTCGCCGCCCTCATCCTGTACCTTCTTCATGTTGAAGATCAGGGCGCCGATGCCGCCGCTGCACAAAAAGGTCACTTCATCGAGATTGAAGACGATGAAGGTGCAGCCCTTCTCCACCATTTTCAAAATCTGGGTGTCGAGAATCCGCGAATTGTCCCAGCCCACCTTGCCTTTGATGATGAACAGGGCCACTTTTCCATTGCTGTTGATACGCAGTTCCATACCATCTCCATTTTCAGTCGTCACGACGCGGCATCAGAAGCCTCGGGTTGCGCGGTGACGGGCTGATTATAGAGGGTGGACCGCCAGGCTTCAAGTCGGCTCTGGAGCTTTTTGTTGGTTGCGTCAAAGGTATCCCGCGTCAATTGCCCGGCCGCGCCCGGCACATCGCCGGTCACGGCGGACGCGGTTTGGAATCCCTGCTTCACCGCGTCCACGATGGTTTGGACAAATGCTTGCGGATCGGCGCCGTGAGCCGAGGCGAATTGCATGGCGAAATCCACGATGCGGTCGGACGTGTTTTCGGCGTTCCAATAAGGGTCCAGGCCGGAGAGGGAATTTTGCGCATCCGTTTGGGGAGCTTGGGAATCGGCGGCCGCAGCGCTTTCCGGCGTCATTTCCACCTGCCTCTCGATCACGGGGATGGACGCCGGCGCGGAATCGGGAGCTGAGCTGTCGCCGGCACACCCGGCCGTGGCCAATGCCTGTCCCACCGAAGCCATCCATTGTTGACGCAACTCGTGCTGCATTTGCGCGATTATTTTCCACCGGCCGCTCTCGGCCAAAGGCACGGAATCCGCAATTGCGGGCGTTGCGCCGCCCGTGCCCGGGGCGGTAGCCCCCGCTTCCGAGGGTAGCCCCGGCATTAATCCCGACAATTCCACGACATCTCCGCTCTTCCGGTGCCAACCGGAATCCGCCTTTTTCGAACCCAAGAGGGCGGAACGGTTCGCCCTCGTATTTGCGGCAAATGCGGGAGGGGAAATTTGCGAATTCGTGACGGAAGGTACGGGCATTTCATTCCTATCGCCGACCCAGGTGGCGGAGTTTCTCCTCACTTCGGCGCGGGTTGCACAAACTTGAGAGAATTCTTTATGATGGACGTGAAATCCCCAGAAGCGTTGAAAAAGTCTGTGGACTCATTGTGGACGAGCCTTGATGTAAACAAGACATTGGGCGGCTCTCCCTCGGCATAGCCGGGACAAAATGAGGAAAAATATTTCTGGAATTGCTTACACTTTCAAGGAAACAATCGAAATTATCTTATCAATCCCTTGAGGAATTCCCGCGACATGGAAGCCAGCATTCAATCCGACCTATCCCCCCAATTTCTGTGGAACAAACTTCTCAATCTGCTGCGCACGCGCATTCCCGAAACCGCCTTTAACACCTGGTTCACCCATCTCGGCCTGGCCGCAGTGGAAAAAGACCGCCTGGACGTGAGCGTGCCCAATGCCTTTGTGCTGGAATACGTCGAGCATCATTACCAGGCGATTCTGGAAGGCGCGGCGGCCGAAATTCTGGGTCGCCCGATGCCGGTGGTGTTCGTAGTGGCCGAAGCCCCGGTGCTGTCCGTGTTCCAGCCCGAGCCGGTGGAAGAAGAACCGGCCCGTAGCCGGGCTGCGGTGTTCGTCGACGTGTCGGTTCCCCTCAACACCGCCTACGACTTCGAGAATTTTGTAATCGGCGACTGCAATCAGTTGGCCCATGCGGCGTGCATGGCCGTGGCACAGGCTCCGGGCCGCAACAAATTCAACCCTCTCACCCTGTACGGCGGAACGGGCATGGGCAAAACCCATTTGCTCCAAGCCATCGCGCATTTCTGCGGCGAAAATGAAACCGTGCGCAAGCTGGTTTACCGCACCTCCGAGGAATTCACGCGCGAATACATCGAGTTTGTGCAGAAGAACAAGGATTCCCGCGCCTTTTACAAGGTGTACAAAGACGCCGACATTCTTTTGATCGACGACATTCAATTCCTGGCCGGCAAGCAAAGCACGCAAGACGAGTTCTTCAATATCTTCAGCGTGTTGCAATCTTTCGAGCGCCAAATCGTGATCACCTCGGATCGGCCGCCCGCGCAAATCCAGGGTCTACACGCGCGCCTCTTGTCGCGTTTCGATACCGGTCTGCTGGCCGACCTGCAGCCGCCCAACCTCGAAACCCGTCTCGCCATCCTGCGCAAGAAGGCCGAGTTCGACGGCGATTCCTGCGTCAATGAAGACGTGTTGAATTATGTCGCCAACCACGTCACCTCCAACGTGCGCGAACTCGAAGGCACGCTCATCAAGCTGTCGGCCTACGCCGACTTCACCCATACGCCCATCACCGTGGACATCGCCAAGGAAATCCTGGGCGACACCCTGCGCAATCAAAATCGGCGCGTGACCATCAAACGCATCATCGAAGTCGTGGCCGCCGAATTCGGCCTGCCCCCGGCGCTGTTGTCGTCGCAGACGCGCAAGAAGAACGTGGCCGAACCCCGTCATGCGGCCATGTATCTGGCCCGCCAACTCACCGACAATTCGCTGCACACCATCGGTCTGGCCTTCGGCCGCGACTATTCGACCGTCATCCACAGCATCAAGCGGGTGGAGCAAATGACCGACCGCGACCCGGTGCTGCGCCAGCAAATCGACCGCCTGCGCTCTACCTTGGCCTGATCCGGCCGGGCCGCAGTCGACGCCGCCTTTTCCGATTGCGCGCGCCCCCATCGTCCGAACCGGATCGAACGATTATTTTGAGAGGGCCTTTCATCATCGGTCCGCCAACGGCGGAAGGTCCGAGCCCGGTTCCCCCGCCTGACGAGGGATGCCGAACGAGCTTCCGAGGATGTGAGTCGCCCTGAAGCCTGAGCCCTTCGCAAAGGAAAACCGCCCATGCATGAATCCGCATTCCTGACCATCCTTAGCCAAGCCGGAGTTTCCACCTGGACCGTGGTGGGGGTCATGTTTCTGCTTTCGATCGGGGTGTGGACCCTCCTCATCCAAAAATGGCTGAGCCATGGCGGTAAGCGCCGTTCCTATTCCAAATGGGAAATGCTGCTGGGCGCCAAGCCTGCTTTGCAGGATTTTGTCAAGCTCATGAAAAGCCTGCCCAGCACTCCCATGGGACGCATCACCCAGGGGGCGCTGAATGAAATCGAAGGGCTGGCGCAATACGTGTCGTATGATTCCCTGGAGGCGCGCGGCCAACTGGTGAACGAGGCCATCGACCGCGCTGTGGACGGCGAAAAAGAGGTCAATGAACGCGGCATGACCTATCTCGCCTTTTGCACCGCCACCGGACCGCTGATTGGATTGCTGGGTACGGTGTGGGGCATCATGGATACCTTTTACCAAATCGGCCAACAGGGTTCGGCCAACATCACCGTGGTGGCCCCCGGCATCGCCAAAGCCCTCATGGCCGTGTTTTCCGGTCTGTGCGTGGCCATACCCGCTTCGCTGGGGTATAACGCCTCGGCGGGTTTCAACCGCAAATCCGAGTCCATTCTGTACGGCTTCGGTTCCGAAGTGGTGAGCGCCTTCAAGCGCGGCGATCTGTTGGCCCTGGAACGCGCCACGCGCACCTGAGCATCCCATGCGGCGCCGCGAATCGCTCAAGGTCAACGCCGAGCTGAACATCATCAATTTGATCGATGTCATCTTCGCCATTCTGGTCGTGTTCATGATCACCGCACCCTTGATGAGCCAGGGCGTCAAGGTTGAATTGCCCAAAACCCAGGCCGCCAGCCTGGAGGAGAAAAAAGCCATCGAGGTGACCATCACCAAACAGCGGGAAATCCTGATCAACGAGGTTGCCTCGGATCTTCAGGACTTCGAAAAAGATTTCCGCACCGTCTTCACGGGCGATCCCCAAACCGCCATCATCATCAACTGCGATCAAACCGTGCCCTACGGCTTCGTGATGCAAATCGTGGCTGCCGTGCAGCGGCAGGGGGGGCAACGCCTCGGTTTCCTCACCGACCCCACGGTGCAGGAGCGGCGTTGAGGCGCGGCCATGGCACCGGCCCCTCCCACCCAAAGATCCCAACGCTGGAAATCGGAGCGCTCGGGGCTGGCCATGGCCCTGTCGGCCCTGCTGCACAGCACGGCGTTGACGGGGTTTTTTCTATTGCATCTCTTCGCGCCCCATGGCCCGGTCACCGTGCCCACCTTCAACCTGGTGGCGCTCGAACCTCCGAAGCTGCGGCCGCTGCGGCCGAAAAGCATCACGCCGCCGCCGCCCAAACCCGAGGAAACCCGCGCCCCCGAAGCGCCCAGGCTGACGCCCAAACCCAAAGCCGTGACGCGCCCCCGTCCCGAACCGAAACACGTCCGCCAAGACCAAGACACCACCAAGCCGATGCAGGACGTAGCCAAAGAAAGCGCGCAGATCACCACCACCGTGGTGTCGCATGTCCCCTCGGATCCGCGGCTTTCTTTTTGGGCCCGCCGCGTCAAAGAAATGGTGGAGTCGCACTGGAATCCGCCTTCGGGCATTTCCATCCAAGGCACGGTGAAAACCGTGGTGAACTTTTCCGTGGCCCGCGACGGTTCCATTTCCAACATCAGCGTGTCGCAAGGGTCGGGCAACACCCTGCTCGACGGACTCGCGCAACAAACCATCCAACGCCTCGACCACACGCCCCCGATTCCCCCGAACTTTCCCGACGACGTATTGCAGGTGAGCTATGAATTCGTTTATCAGGGCCAATAAGCCTTTCGCCCCGGTTCGCCTTCCACGGAATCTCTCCGTGCGGGTTTTCGTTTTCGCCCTGCTTTTTGGTCTCTCCGCCACCTTCGCCGCCGACGTGGTCATCACCTCGGAGCAGAAAGGCGCCGATGTGATTCCCCTGGGCTTCGTGGATTTCCCCTGCACCAAAGGCGCGCCGCCCGCTTATCAGCAATCGCCCGATTCGGTGTTGGCCAACGACCTGCGCTTCAGCGGCAGATTTCGACTGGATCGATCGGTGCTGCTCGACACGCTTTCCAAAGCGCAGTTCAAGCAGGACAGCGCCCTGGCCTATTTGCAGGGCAAGTACGCCTTCGACGACGGCAAATTCATGCTGCAATGCGAACTCGACGACATCAATTCGGGCCAACCCATTCTGAACAAAGTCTATTCGGGTCCCGCGAACCAATTGCGCAGCGCCGCCCACCAGTTCGCCGACGAACTGGTCTACCAGCTCTTCGGCGAAAAAGGCATTGCGCAGACCCGCATCGCCTATGTCAAAAAGCGGGGCGCCGGCAAGGAGATTTACGTCATGGATTACGACGGCGTAAACTCGCACCAGGTCACGCACAACGGTTCGATCAACCTCGGACCCATCTTTCTCGGCGCCCAGGATAAAATCCTGTTCACCAGTTTCGCCGCCGGCGTGCCCAAATTCTTTCTGGCCGATCTCACCGCGGGTGGGAATCCCAAACTGGTATACCCTTCCAAAGGCATGAACAGCGCCTCGAGTTACGATCCGCTGGACAAGGAAATCGCCTATGCGTCGAGCGTGGACGGCAACAGCGAAATTTTCCGCCGGCCCGTCGACGGCGGCAAGGCCACGCGCCTGACTTTTTCGGAGAGCATCGAAACCTCGCCCAGTTGGTCCCCCAACGGCTATGAAATCGTCTTCATGTCCGACCGCAGCGGCCAACCCATGCTGTACGTGATGGATCGCGACGGATCCAATACCCGCCGCATCACCTACGACTACAATTATTGCGGCGGACCGGCTTGGTCGCCCAAGGGGGATCGCATCGCCTTCGCCGCCATGGACGAAGGCAACAATTTCAACATCTACACCATTTCGCCCGACGGCTCCAATCCGGTGAAGCTCACCACCGGCGCGGGCAGCAATGAACATCCGTCTTGGAGTCCCGACGGCCGGCACCTGGTGTTCATGTCGACGCGCACGGGCTCCCCGGAAATTTTTGTCATGGATGCCGACGGCAAAAACGTGACCCGGATCAGTTATTCCGGGGGAAACTCGATGCCCTCGTGGTCGGGTTACTGACTGATACCAAGTTGAAATTTTGAAATCGCTCCAGGATTTGTTTAGTTTGGTGGTTAAACCATCCCATTTCCGGAAAAGCGTAAGGAGCAACCCATGAAAGCCAAACAATGGACCCTGCTAGGCCTACTCGGTGTCGCCTTCATCCTCGGCTGCGCCAAAAAGCCGCCTCCCGCTCCTCCGCCGGAACCGGCAGCGCCTCAGGTTCAGGCGCCGGCCCCGACGCCGCCGCCGCCGCCGGTCGACACCGAAGCGGAACACCGTCAACACATTCAGGCGCGCATCGCCGAAACCTTCAAGCCGATTTATTTCGCTTACGATAAGAGCGAACTTACCGATGACAGCAAGGCCACGTGCCAGGCCATCGGCGACTTGATGAAGGAAGTGCCGGAAATCACGGTGCGCATCGAAGGCAACACCGACGAACGCGGCACCGAAGAATACAACTTGGCCTTGGGTGAACGCCGCGCCAAATCGGTGCAGGATTATCTCACCAGTTACGGCGTCGCGGCTTCCCGCATGTCCATCATCAGCTACGGCAAGGAAAAGCCGGCGGTGGAAGGTCATGACGAGGCCGCCTGGGCCAAAAACCGGCGAGACGAATTCACCACGACGTTTTAGGTCAAATGCGCAAAACGGCGCTTTTGTGGCCGGCAGTCCTTTGCGGAGGACTGCTGGTCGGCTGTTCCGAAATCACTCTGCTGCGAACCCAGGAGTTGCGCGACGTGCGTGACTCCTTAGCCGTTCAAATCCACACTACTCAGAAACAGGTCGCCGACGTACAGAAGTCGGTGGATGACCTCAATTTGAAACAAGGCGGCAGCACGAGTAAAATGCGCGCCGACCTCACCAGCATGCTGAGCGATTTGCAGACCCAAATTCAGCAGTTGCATTCCGACATCGACGCCACCCAATACCGCCTGAACCAGCTCAGCCAAAAACTCGACCGGTTGGATCAGCGCAAAATCGTGGTGTCCCCTGAAGGTTCGGGCGCGGCGGCCGATACGGCGCAGGCCGCGAATGGGGCCGCCCCAGCGGTGAAGCTGGTAAACGGGTTGGATTTGAACAATCTCTACAGCCAGGCCCGCGACGACTACGTGCGCGGCAAATACAGCCTGGCCTACGATGGATTCAAAACCGTTTACGAAAAAGACGATTCCACCGGCTCGTATCGCGAACTGGCCGAATTCTGGATGGCCGAATGCCTGTTTCAGGGCCAAAAAGTCGACCGCGCTTTGGAAATGTATCAGCGGGTGATCCAGGAATTTCCCCAGGGTACGAAGACCTGCGCGGCCCGTTTTAAAATCGGGCTGATTTTCGACAAGCAAAAAGACGTGGAGAAGCGCAACGGCGCATGGCAGGAACTCATTTCGGAATGCCCCCAAAGCAATGAAGCCGAAAGAGCCCGCGCCATCATGAATCCCTGATCCGCCGTGCACCCGGGCACGCACAGCCGCGGGAATAATTATCATCTTCCAGGACTTTCCCTTCCCGGCTCCGCGATGAACGCTTCCGATTCCGCCTCCCACGATCCCCTTGAACCGCAGCGCATCGTGGGTCGGGTCTTTGTGGCCACCCGGCTGGCGTTTTTCCTCGGCGCCCTGATTGGCCTGTTTCTGCATCGCAACCTATGGGCGACCCTGCTGCTTTCGGGATCGTTTTTCATGGGCGCCTGGGCGTCGTTCAAAATCCGGCATGACGACATCGAACACCCCTTCACCTTGTTCTGGTTCGAACTGGGCGACAAGCTCATCGTCAACGTCATCTTTCTGGTCCTGTTCCTGCGCCTGTTGTGGGCGCCGCTCGAACCTTTTCCCACCGTTCTGTGCATCGGCCTGGTCACTTTGACCCTGCGCAACATCTTTTACCTCATCTTCTCCATCAGCCTGCTCAAAGAAGGCCGCACCCTACCCCTGCGCACGTTCTGGGGAAAGGCCACCAACCTCTCGCTCATCGTCACCATGGTGCTGTACATCTGGAATCCCGCGCACTTTTCGCGCATCGCCATGGTGGTGAGCCTGCTCTTCATCTTTTCCACCAGCATCGGCTACCTGTATTTCTATTACCGCGACGAGGCTTCGCGCAAACCCGTGTCGCTGGCCACCCAAATCACCTTGAGCCGCATTCTGCTCTCGCCGGTTTTCATCTGGGTGTTTTTTTACGACAACAATCTCGTGTACCAGGACAACCACATCATCTTCAAGATTCTGGCGGCGCTGCTCGCCATTTTCTTTCTGGCCAGCGACGGACTCGACGGCTATTTGGCGCGTAAGCGGGGCGAAGTCAGTCAATTGGGCAAATACCTCGACCCTTATTCCGACAAGATCACCAACATGACCATTTTTCTGTGTTTTCTGGCGTCGGGTTACGCCGCGGTGTGGATGGTCGCCATCATCTTCTTCCGCGAGTCCACGGTGGAAACCCTGCGCACCTTGGGCGCGGCCGCGGGGGTGACCATCGACGCGCGCCGCAGCGGAAAGGTGAAAACCGTGATTCAAGGCATCGCCGTGATCGCCATCTTAGTACTGGAAATCGTCGACACCTTGCTGATGCGCTACCATCCCGATCTCAAGGTTTGGCCCACGATTTGGGCCTACACGCCGTATACCTTGATGTCCATCGTCACCGTGGCGACCCTGCTCTCGGGCATCGACTATTTCATCGCCAACCGCAAGGTGCTGGAGCGTTATTTCTGAAGGGCATTGGCCATGCCGGGCCCATTGTTTTAATATCATATTCCTGATTCCCATCCGGCCGCCGCGGCCATAACGGGTGTGGTCGCACAAGGCACGCCGCGCGCAGAGGGAAGACGGGAACTTCGAGGGCTCATGCATCCGGAAAAAGCAGCGCGTTTGCTCCAGGCCGGCCGCGATCACGGCGCCGACTTCGTGGAACTGTTCGAAGAAGAGACCCGTCACGCGGCCGTATCTTACAAGGACCGCAAGGTTGAATCCGCGGCGGCCGGCACCGATTACGGCATCGGCATTCGGCTTTTGTTCGGATCGCAGGTCTTATACGCCCATACCAGCAAAGAGGATGAGGCGCATTGGCTGAGTCTCGTCGCGGCCCTGGCCGCAAGCCGCGGCGCCGTCGCAGGGCTTGCGCCGCAAACGCCGGCTTGGCAAAAGCCGGCGGCCGATCGCCGCCACCGCGCGACCCGCGACCCGCGGGACGTCGGCCAGGCCCAAAAACTCGGATTGTTGCGCCGTGCCGATCAGGCGGCGCGCGCTCTGTCGGACAAAATCGTCCAGGTGCACACGCGCGCGGCCGACACGGTTTCCGAAGTTTTGATCTGCAACAGCGACGGCTTGTGGGTCACCGACACCCGCACGCGCTGCCGGTTTCACGTCAGCGTCACCGCCGAGGGCGGCGGCGAAATTTTCGTGGCCGGCGAATCGCCCGGCGGCCAGCAGGGATTCGAATTCTTCGAAGCGCTGGACGTCGAACGCTACGCCCGCGATGCCGCCGAACGCGCCGCGCGCATGCTGGGCGCGGGTTATGTCGCCGGCGGCAAGATGCCGGTGGTCATGGGCAGCGGCTTCGGCGGCGTGATCTTCCACGAAGCCTGCGGGCATTTGCTTGAAACCGAAGCGGTGCGCCGCAAGGCCTCGGTGTTCACGGGCCAAATCGGCCAACCCATCGCGCACCCCGAAGTCACGGCCGTCGACGACGGCACCCTGGCCCGGGCCTGGGGATCGGTGGCGGTCGACGACGAAGGGCGGCCTGCCGAAAAAACCGTGCTGATCCAAAACGGCGTGCTGCAGACCTACCTGAGCGATCGCGTGGGCGCGGCCGAAACCGGCGTGCCGCTCACGGGCAGCGCGCGCCGCGAGAGCTATCAGTACGCGCCCGTGTCGCGCATGCGCAACACCTATATCGCGGCCGGCCCGCACAAACCCGCCGCGGTCATCGCCAGCGTCGACGAGGGGCTGTACGCCAAGAAAATGGGCGGCGGCTCGGTGAACCCGGCCACGGGCGAATTCAACTTCGCGGTCGAAGAAGCCTACCGCATCCGCCACGGCCAAATCGCCGAAGCCGTGCGCGGCGCCACCTTGATCGGCAAGGGTCCCGAAATCCTGCCGCTCATCTCCATGGTGGCCGACGACCTGGAACTGGCCGCGGGCATGTGCGGCGCCTCCAGCGGTAACATTCCGGTCACGGTGGGCCAGCCCACCCTGCGCGTCGACCGCATTCTGGTGGGCGGCCGGTGAACGCCGACCAAGCCCTGACTCCGGCCGAAGCGCTGGAATTCGCCTGTTCCGAAGCCGCCCGCCGGGGCGTGGATCAATACGATGCCGTAGCCGGCGAATCCGAAAGCCTGGGCGTCGAGATCTTCGAGGGCAAGGTGAAGACCACCGAAATCTCAGGATCGCGCGGTATCGGCGTGCGCCTGTTCCGCGGCGGCCGGCCCGGATTCGCCTTCACCGAACGCCTCACGCCCGCAGCCCTGACGCGCACCGTCGACGACGCCCTGGGCCATACCGAACTCACCGACCCGATCGAATTGGAGTTGCCCGAACCGGCCGCGCTGCCCGATCTCGATCTGGAGCTCTATCGTCCCGATCTGGAAAAAGTGTCGCTCGACGACATGAAGGCCCTGGGCCTGCGCCTCGAAGTCCTGGCGCGGCAGCAGGACGCGCGCGTGGAGAACGTGCCCTATCTCGGCGTGTCGCGCAGCAGCGGTTCGTCGCTGGTGGGCAATTCCAAGGGCGTGTTCTACCAAAGCCGCTCCAACGCCGCGTCGGCGGGCCTGGGCGCCGTGGCCCGCCAGGGCGAGGAACGCAAGATGGGCGTGTACAGCCGGGGCGGGCGCGATTTCACCTTCGACCCCGAGACCATGGCGCAGGTGGCGGTGGAACGGGCCGTGGAATTGCTGGGCGCATCGCCCCTGCCGTCGGGCGATTATCCCGTGGTGTTCTCGAACCGGGTCAGCCCGCAACTCTTCGCCATGTTCGCTTCGCCGTTCTACGCCGAAGCCGTGCAAAAAGGCCAGTCGCGCCTCCAGGGCAAGCTGGGCCAAACCATCGCCTCTCCGGCTTTCGATCTGGTCAGCGATCCCCTGGTGCCGGGCGCGCCGGGTTCGCATTTGTTCGACGGCGAAGGCGTGGCCGCGCAGCGGCTCGACGTGGTGCGCGGCGGCGTGCTGCAGACCTATCTGTACAACCTCGAAGCGGCCAAGAAAGATGGGCGTGCGCCCACGGGCACGGGCACGCGCGGCTATTCGGGCAAAGCCGGAACCGGATTCTCCAATTACCGCGTGCGGCCGGGGACCCGGCCGCTGGAGGCGCTCCTGGCCGAGGCGCCGGGCTGCTTTTACGTGGTCAAGCTCGAAGGCGGATCGGGCTGCTCGGCCGTGTCCGGCGAAATCTCCATCGGCGCCCAGGGGTTCCTGTACGAAAACGCGCGGCGCGTGCATCCCGTGGATCGCGTGACATTGAGCACGAATTTCTTCGACCTCCTGCTCCGCATCCGGGAATTTTCCGACCGTTATTCCGACGCTTTTTCCTCGGTCAAGGTGCCCGACGTGCTAGTGGAAAACCTGCACGTGGCCGGGTAACACGCGCAATACCATGCCGGCTTCGGCGGAATCGCTTCCGGCGCTTGCGGTCGCCGATCTGCATGCCGGCTACCCCGGCCGCGCCGCCGCACCCGAGGCTCTGCGCGGCGTATCGCTCGCGATTCGGCCCGGCCGCATCTACGCGCTCCTGGGTCCGAACGGGGCGGGCAAAACCACCTTGCTGCGCTGCCTCACGGGCCTGTTGCACCCCGCCTCGGGGTCGATCCGCCTGCTCGGCACCGAAGTGCGGAGCGGCATGCCGCCGGCGCTGCTGGGACGTCTGGGGGTGCTGCTGGAGAGCCCCGGCGCCTATGATCGCCTGAATGCGCGCGAATACCTGCGGTTCTTCGCCGGCTTCTACGCCATCCCGCATCCCGAACAGCGTCTTGAGGCCCTGGCCGCGGCCCTGGAATTGGAATCGCTCTCGCTGCGGCTCGGCAAGCTTTCGCAGGGCAACCGGCGCAAGGTGCAGTTGATGCGTTCACTGTTGCACAGCCCGCCCCTGGCGCTGTGGGACGAACCCACCGAATACCTCGACCCGCGCGCGCAGCGGCTGGCCCTGGATCTCCTGCGGGCCCACGTTTCCCAGGGCGCGACGGCCTTGGTCACCTCGCATCGCCTGGAGCAAATGCAGGAATGGGCCGACACCTACGGATTTCTGCGCGGCGGCCGCCTGCTGCACACCGAAGATCGCACCCAGCTCGATGCCGCCGTCGATGCCGCCGAACTCGAAGTGGCCGACGCCTTCGATGCCGACGCCGCGTCCGCTGAAATCGCGGCGCATTTCCGCTCGGTGTGCGCGGTATCGCCTGCTGTAGCCGGCCTACGCTGGATCGCGACGCTGCGCGGTCCCGATGCCGCCGAAGCCTTGCCGCATCTGGTCGCTTTCGCGGTGCGCGGCGGCGGCCGGGTATTGCGCGCCGAACCCAAACGCCGTACGCTGGAATCGCTGTACCGGCATACGGTAGAGGAGGGCGCACCGTGAACAACGCCCTACGCATCGCACGCCATGAATGGTCCCTGGTACTGCGCGATCCCCGCTTTCTCATTCCCTTCGGAGTGGCGCCGCTTTTTCTCATCGCCCTGAACGTGGCTTCATGGTTCTGGCTCAACGTCGACCCCTTCCAGCGCTGGGTGCTGACGCGCTCGTTTCTGGCCGTGATTTCCCTGATCGGCGCTTCCATGGCCGTGCCGCTCGGCGCCGACACTTTTGCCGGTGAAAAAGAACGCCGCAGTTGGGAAACCCTGCAATGCCTGCCGTTGCCGCGTGCGCACCTGTTTGCAGGCAAGGTGCTGGGCGTCTTGCCCTTTCCCCTCGCCGTCGGCTGGGTGAGCCAGGGCATCGTGCTGATCCTGTCCTCCGCCTTGGGATCGCCGCCACCCGGGCCCTTGACGTGGTGCGCGCCGCTGCTGTTGACGCCTTTTTTGTCGGTGTTTTTCTGCGCCCTGTCGGTGTTGATCTCCCTGCGCAGCGAATCGGTGCGCAGCGCCGCGCAGGTTACGGGCGTCTTTCTGCTGCTGTTGTTTCCGGCCGTGGCCGTGGCGGCGCCGCCGCTGTTCGACCATCCCGGAGCGTTGGCCTTGGCCCTGGCGGCTTTGGCCGTCGGCGCCACCTTGTGCCTGGCCGCGGCGGCCAAACGCATGCAAAACCCCTGATCCGGCCGGGTATTGGCCGCGCGCCTTGGTATCTTTCGCGTGATGAAAATCCGTTGGTGTGAGATCCTGGTCGCGACGGCGTGCGTCTGGGCGTTCGGACAATCTTCGCCGACCCGGGAAACGGTGGCCCAGGCCCGCCAAAAAATGGACTCCCTGAAAATGGCGTATGCGCATTCCGCCTTTTCACCGGACGAGCAGAAAGACTGGCGCGACTGCCTGCGCGCCAAACGGGAGTTTCTGGCCAGGAGCCGCAAATCCAATCCCGACTTTGCGCGGGTGGATTCGCTCTTACGCGACGCCGAGCTAGGATCGGCGGGGCCCGACGATCCGCAGGTGGAAAAGCTGATGGAGCGGAAATACGGTCTGGAGCAGCAACTCGAAGACGCGTGGCGCGCGCAGACCGACGGTAAGCGCTGCCTCGATGTGGAGGATCGCCGCGGCCGCAAGCTGCAGGCGGCGTTGGAGGCGAACGCCGATTACCGCCGCTGGCAACAGGTGACGGAGTCGCAGCGCGGATCGACGCCGGAGTGAAGCGTGTTGATGAAATGGACGGGGAAAGCGGGACGGATGGCCGCCGGGGGCGCAAGCCGCCGGAGGAAAGTCCGGGCACCGCAGGACAGGATGCTGGCTAACGGCCAGGCCCGGCAACGGGACGGAAAGTGCCACAGAAAACAAACCGCCCTTCGAGGCTCCGGGCTTGCCCGAAGCGCCCCGCCTCCGGCGGGACATCGAAGGGTAAGGGTGAAACGGCGAGGTAAGAGCTCACCGCACCCGCCGCGAGGCGGGTGGCAGGGCAAACCCCATCCGGTGCAAGACCAAATAGGGCAGCTGCAAGGGCGGTCCGCCCGGTTCCCGGCGCTGCGCGCCGCGGAACAGGCTGCCGGGTAGGTCGCTTGAGGTCCGCCGCAAGACGGATCCCAGAGGGATGGCCATCCCTTCCGCCGCCGCAAGGGGGTGGAAGAGACAGAACCCGGCTTACAGGCCCGCTTTCCCTTCCGGCCTCGGACCAGTAACTCGCATGATTCGTGTTGTTTTTGTTACCCTGGCGTGTCTCATGTTGGCGCTCGGCAAACCGGCCGCCTACGGCGGCGATCTGCGTTTCTTCACCCCGACGCCGGGATATGTGCGCGTGCGGGATTTGCCCCCGGGCTTCCGGGGACGGGTGGTCCGCATCGACTTCGACATCAAAGACGCTTTCGAAGGCGCCGCCGTGCACAGCGAGGCCGAACGGTCGCTGTACGCATGGGGCGACAAGCTGCACATCAAAACCCGCCCGTCCACCTTGCGACGCCGGCTGCTGTTCCGCGTGGGCGACACCGTCACCGACGACCTGCTGCGCGAAACCCAGAAGCGCCTGCGCGACGAACAGTTCCTCGCTGACGCGATTATCGAGGTCAAGCCGCTGGCTGATTCCGGCCTGGCGGTGAAGGTGACGACCTACGATCAATGGACCACGGTGCCGGCGTTCTCGGTAAGCCGCGACGGCGGGAAATGGATTTGGTGGGTCGGCCCGGTGGAAAGCAATTTGCTCGGCACGGGGCAACAGGTGGGCTTCTATATCGGCCACGATTTGGAGCGCGACAGCCGCTTGTTCGAATTCAACAATACCGCCTTCACGCCCTTGCGGCTCCAGCTCTCCACCCAATACTCCTGGCTTTCCGACGGCTATTCGTATGCGGTGTCGGTGGCGAAGCCGCTGCTGGCGCGCACCGACCAATGGGCCTTTTCGCTTTCGACCGACGGCATTGAATCGGCGCAAAACCTCTATCTCAGCGGCAATGATTTGGATCGGCTGCAAGACCAGGGCCGACTGCCCGATTCGGAGCAATCCCGTCTGGGCGTCACCAATTTGCTGGGGCAATGGACGCGGGTCGACACGCATCACGCCTACGCCGGCGTCACCCGCTCGTTCGGCTACGATTTGAAATCCTCCATCACGCCTTTTTACCAACGCGAGGATCGCTACCTGCACGGCGGCATTTTCGACATCGCCGACACCGTGATCTGGCACGCTCTGGGCCGTCCCTTCGCAGCGCCGGGCTTCGATGCGCGCCATGACGAATTGCTGGGGGTCAGCCTCAGCCTGTATGAATACGCCTACAAAACCGTCTACAACTTCGAGAATTTGAAATGGGGCGAAAATCTCGAAACCGGCTGGCGTCTGTCGTCGTCGGTGGCCAAGAATCAAACCGCACTGGGCGCCACCAATCCCGATTGGCAATTCACCCATACGGCGGTGTATAACGACACCTGGCTCAACGCTCTCTTTCTCAACAGCAATGCCAGCGTGAGCTATTTCCTGTCTCCGCAGGGCGATGTGGACAACGGCTCCACCGCCTCCTACGCCGAGTTCCAATGGAAACCCGTCGCGCTCACGGCTTCGGTGGCCACCGCGCAATTCAACGATCTCTTTGCGACCACGGCCAGCCAGCAGCTTTATCTCGGCGAAGAGGCCGGCTTGAACGGCTTTCCCAACTTCTACTACGCGGGCAAAGCCACGGTGCTGTTCACCGCCGAGCAACGCCTGTTTCCGCCCTTTGAACTCGGCACCGTCGTGCCCGCCTTTTCCGTATTCTGCAACGCGGGTAACGCCTATGCTTCCAACGACGAGGTGGATCTGGGAAATCTGCACTATGCGCTCGGCCTCAGCCTGCTGCTGGGCGCCACCCGCTCGGTGCAAAAAGTGGTGAACCACATCAATGTGACCTTTCCGCTCGGCGAGAAAAACCTCAGCACCTTGACCTGGGGAATACGCGCCTCAAAAAGCTTGTAAAGCCGGCCCTCGGTTCCGTGTAAATTACGCGGCGGAAGGAGTTCGCGGCCGTTCTGGTTCCCCGGGACGAATGATTTCTCATGTCGGCTAAAAAACTCGCCAAGTACCTGGCCTTTCTCTCCGATCTGGCCGCCATCAATTTGGCCCTGGCCGGCATCTTTTGGCTGCGCTATCGCAGCGGTTTTTTCCCGGCCACCTATGATCCGTTCAAAAGCTTCGCCGAATTCACCCAACCCGCGTTTTTGCTGAGCCTGGGCGGCATCGCCTACTTCTTCTTCTCCGGGCTTTACCGCGACTGGTCGCTGCATTCGCGCGCCCTGCAAATGGCGGTGGTTTCGAAAGAAGTCACCTTGTTCTGCCTGCTGGTATTGGCCGTGACCACAGGATCGGATGTGCTCGAAGCCTGGAGCCGGCACCGTCTCTCCCAGGTGCTCACAGCCACGCGCCTCTTCAGCATGCTCAGTTATTGGGTCACCTTTCTGGTTGCCGTGAACGGCCTGCGGCTCCTGACCCAAATTTTCGTGCGCTCTTGGTTACGCCGGGGCGTGGGTCAGGAAGGCCTGTTCATACTGGGCGCCACCGAGGCCGGACAACGCATCGGTCAAGAACTGGAATCGGCCCCCGAACTCGGCTGGAAGGTCGAGGGTTTCCTGGACGAAAACCCGGCCCTGCGCGGGCAAAGTTTCGGCCGGGCCACCGTGTTGGGAAAATACGCCGAGTTGCCGACGCTGATTCGCGCGCGGCGCGCCGGCGGCCTCATCATCAGCCATGAATCCTCTTCGCACAATGAAATCCTGCGCATTCTCTCCTATGCCGCGGAATTCCCGGTGACCATTTTCATCGTGCCGGATTTGTACGACGCGGCGGCCGGCCATTTCAAAACCAATGCGGTGCACGGCATCGCGCTCAAGGAGCTGTTTCCCGAACACATGCCGTCCTGGGAGGCCGATCTCAAGCGCCTCATCGACCTCGGAGCTGCGGCGCTGGGGCTGCTGGTCGGCGGGCCGTGGCTGCTGTTGATCGGCGCGCTGGTGCGGCTGGATTCTCCCGGCCCGGCCCTGTATGCGCAGGAGCGCATCGGGCAATACGGCCGCCGCTTCCGGCTCTACAAATTCCGCACCATGCGCACCGACGCCGAAAAAACCGGGCCGCAATGGGCGGCTGCGAACGATCCGCGCATTACCCGCCTGGGCCGCTTCTTGCGCCGCATGCGACTCGACGAGTTACCCCAGTTGTGGAACATTTTAAAAGGCGACATGAGCCTGGTGGGTCCGCGGCCCGAGCGCGAACATTTCATCCAGCAATTGCGCAACGAAGTGCCGTTGTACCTGCGCCGGCTCAAAATGAAGCCCGGGTTGACCGGCTGGGCCCAGGTCAAGCACCATTACGACGCCAGCCTCGAAGACGTGAAAACCAAGGTGTTGTTCGACCTCTGGTATTTCGAGAACATGTCGGTGCCGCTGGATTTGTCCATCATTTTGCGCACCGTTTGGGTGGTGCTGCTGGGCAAAGGCGCGCGCTGATTTTAAGATGTGACTTTTATTTCGATTTGAATTCATCGGGCGGAATTTCGGGTGCCGTGGCCTCCGCGACCGGCCGGGTTTCGGGCGCCGCGGCTCCGGGCGCACGTCGAACGTCAAAGACCTCCGCTTTCGCCCCCGGATCGCGGGCTTTAACCAGGTCGCGCAAAGCGCGTACCTGTCCCCGCACAAAGGGAGGCAATTCGTCCTGACGGGGTTTGCCCGGCAGAGCCGCGCTTTCGGCCCGGTCGATGTGTTCCGGCGACCAGGCCCAGAGCAACAGGCATAACGCTTCCAGTTTGCGCCGGAACGGAGACCGCGCCAGGGGCACGTCCCACTCCGTCCACCCGTTTTTCCTGGCCACCCGCCGCAGCCGTCGGGTGGGGCGCACGCAAACCGGAAAACGCACGAAGCGCAAGAGGGGCAAGTCGTGATGGTGATCAGAATAGGCAAAGTCCGGCCGCCCCGCTTCGGTCCAGCCGCCGGCGCGCAGACGCTCGACCTTGTTTTGACCGCGCAAATTGCCGCCGCGATAGCGCGGCAGACCCAAGCCACCACGCCGCCATTCGAGTTCGGTTCCCAGCACCGAACAGGGCGGCAGAATCCCTTGGATATGCTTGAGGTAAAAGATGGCGCTGGCCGAAATCACCACCACTTCGTGGCCGAGATAATGGTGGGTCCACAGGCGCTCCAGTACCGGACGGGAAAGGCGGAAGGCCAAATCTTCGCGCGCAAAGGCCGCCGCCAACGCCTCAAGCCGCGCCGGATCCTCGAAGGACATGGGCCAAAAAAAAATGCGCTTCAAGGTGTGGCTGCTCAAGAATCGCAGGGCGAACAGCGCCATGCCGATCCCATTGGCGATTTGAAACCAGCGGCGGCCGGGCCGCCGGCGGTAATAGAAGCGCAGCCAGTAAAGAATGCTGTCGCCCTCTATCAAGGTGCCGTCGAAGTCGAAAAAAGCTCCGACCGAATCCGCCATGGTGCAATAGTAGCAGCCGCGCGACAGACGGCGTCGATTTCGGGCCGGACCGGAGCAAATTCTATTTTCGACGCGATGGCGAACGAGACCGCAGTAGAGGCGCTGCTCCGACGCGCCGAAGCGGTATGCGCCGCGTCGGCGGCGCTGCGTTGCCTGCGTGATGACGCGGACCGCTGGCAAGCCGCCTGCGCAGCCTCCCGCCCGCTCGATCCTGCCGAACAGATCGCCCTCGAAACCCAGGGGAATTACTGCGAAGCCTGGGACCAGGTGCGCGTGATCGGCCGCGGGGACCTCGAAGCTGTGCGTCAAAACCGCTTCGAAGGCCCGGTGGTTCTGCGCCTGGGCGGCGGCGCTCCCCGGCTTTGGCGCAGCCGCTTGCGCCATGCCTCGGTGGGCGCGGCCGTGATCGAAGACACGACGCTGGCCGAACGGGTGTGGGTGGAAGATACGGCGTGCATCCGACGTGTTACGGAAATCACGGGAACACCCGGATCGCGGTTTTGCCTGGGCGTTGCTTTGCACCCGGGCAGCGAAACCGGCGCCCGCAGCATCTGGCTGTGGGATGGCTGGAGCCTGGAAGACTGCGCCGCCATGGTTGCGCTGACCTCCGCCGAGCAAGCGAGGCTGCACCAGGTGTTGGCCGGCAAACTCGATAATCTGGGCGCCGGCTTCAGTTGGATCGGCCCGGGCGCCCTCGTGGAGTCCTCGGGCCTGGTGACGGATTGCTTTCTCGGCCCCGGCGCGACGATTCGCGGCGCTGCACGCATGACGCGCTGCATTTTCGACTCCACCGTCGCGGCGCCGTCCCGCGCCGGCTCCGCCGTGCTGGCCGAAGACGTGGTACTAGCTCCCGGCGCCTGGCTGGATTCGGGCGCGCAGGCCGTGCGCGGGCTGTTGCTCCCCGTTGCGGCGCTGGAACGGGGCGCACATTTGCAAGATGCCGTGCTCGGTCCCTGCACCCGCGCCGCCCAAGGCGAAATCACGGCCTCGCTGGTGGGCCCGCTGGTCGGGTTTCACCATTCTTCCCTGCTCATCGGGGCTTTGTGGCCGGAAGGCCGGGGCAATATCGGCTATGGCGCCATGCTCGGCAGTAACCATACCGGCCGCCAACCCGATCAGGAAATCCGCCCCGGCGAAGGCGGTTTTTTCGGATTGGGTTGCGCGGTGAAATTTCCGGCTGATTTTTCCCGCGCCCCGTACTCCTTATTCGCGACGGGAATCACAACGGCGCCGCAACGTCTGACCTTTCCCTTCTCCCTGATCGCGGCGCCCACGGCCTTGGCGCCGGCCGACGCCGCGGACCGCAACGAAATTTTTCCCGGGTGGATGTGGTCGGACAATCTTTACGCCTTGCTGCGCAACGCCTATAAATTCGCCGACCGCAATCCGGCGGGACTGGGATTGGCGGCCGAAGACTTGGTCCCCGAAACTTCGCCGCTGGCCGGAACCTTTTTGGCCGCCGCTATGTTCGCTCCGCGCATCGCCCAAAACGTGCGAGCCGCCTGGGCGGTTTTGCGCCGAGCCGAACCGGGAAATTCCAAAACCTGGTATTCCGAAAACGACCTTCCGGGACTGGGTCGGAATTGGATGCGGGCCGAACGCCTTCCCAGGGCGATGGCCGCCTACGCAGAATATTTGCAAGCCGCCTTTTGCCGGAACCTGCTTTGGCCGGCGGAACCATCGCACACGGCCTGGGCCGGCTGGGACGATTTCGTTCCGAACGCTTTTGCTCCCGAAAGCCTGTTCGCAGCATTGCAACGTGGGGCGAAAAACTCTTTGCGCAAAGATGCGCAGAGGGGCGAAAAAATTTTCGACGACTACGCCGAATTTCATGCGGTGCCAGAAACCGATCCCGTATGCCTGCGGCTACGGCGGGATTGCCATCGCCTTCTCCCCATTCTCAGATCGCGCCTCGACGCACTTCCGCACCGCCCCGATACTCCGTCGGTTTGATTTGCGTTTTTAGTTTTCGCCAAGGTTGAAGCCACAGCCTTGCTCACTCGATTCCGGATACGCGACGACACCCTTCATCGCGCCATCAGGCCGGTGGCCGGCAACGGGTTGGGAGAAGATGAAGGGAATGGATGGCAACTGTCATACTCTTTGTTCCAATTTGTCAAACGTTCCGGGTAATCTTCGACCCGTTCTTCCCGTTTCACACAAAACCGCTGCAAGTATCTGGAACAGGCCGATGGATTCGAAATTGCTGATAAGGCATTGGGAGGGCAGTGAATATGCAATGGTCTGATTACAATCCCGAAGGGTTTTACGACGAATTGTTCGAAGGCGCGGGCAAACCCCGAACTTTGGCAGAATTGCTGATGCGCAATCTGGAGAACATGCCCGAAGGTGAGCTGTTGCGCCGGCAACAAGCCGCGGAAAAAGCCTTTTTCGATCTCGGTATCACCTTCAATGTGTATAACAGCCCTTCGGGGGTGGAGCGGATTTTTCCCTTTGACATCTTGCCGCGCATCATCAACGCGGTGGAATGGAATTTCATCGAAAGGGGATTGCGGCAGAGAATACATGCCTTGAACCTTTTTCTTGATGACGTGTATCACGATCAGAACATCGTCAAAGACGGCGTGATTCCGGCCGAAATTCTGCTGTCGGCCACGGGCTACCGCAAGGCCTGCCGCGGCTTGAACCCGCCCCGGGGCGTGTGGTGTCATATCACCGGCACCGATTTAGTCAAAGACGCCGACGGCAAGCTGTATGTGCTTGAAGACAATTTGCGCTGCCCTTCCGGAGTTTCCTACGTCCTCGGCAACCGCCAAGTCATGAAACGCACCTTTCCCCAAATCTTCGAAGCCGTCAGCCCCAGGCCGGTCGACGATTATCCCGGACAATTGCTCGACATGCTGCAATTTCTGCATTCACGGCCGGGCACCCCCAGCGTGGCGCTCTTGACGCCGGGCATCTACAACGCGGCCTATTTCGAGCATTCGTATTTGGCCCAGCAAATGGGCGTCGAGTTGGTGACCGGCAGCGACCTCGTGGTACGCGACGGCTGGCTGTACATGCGCACCACCCATGGCTTCAAGCGCATCGATGTGCTCTACCGCCGCATCGACGACGATTTTCTCGACCCACGCGCCTTTCGTTCCGATTCGCTGTTGGGCGTGCCGGGCCTGCTCGACGTGTACCGCTCCGGCCGCGTGGCCATCGCCAATGCGCCGGGAACGGGCGTGGCCGACGACAAGGTCATCTACGCCTATGTTCCCAAAATCATCTCGTATTACCTGGGCGAAGAAATCATGTTGCCCAATGTCGAAACCTATCTGTGTTCGATTCCCGAAGAGCGGGCCTATGTCTTGGAGCACATGGCGGAATTGGTAATCAAAACCGCCAACGATTCGGGCGGATATGGCGTGCTCATCGGACCGCATACCCCGGCCGAGAAACTGCGCGAATGGGCGGGGCGCATCACGGAAAACCCACGCAACTACATCGCCCAGCGCACCCTGTCGTTGTCGCGCGCGCCGGTGATCGTAGGCGACCGCTGCGAAGGCCGGCATGTGGATTTGCGGCCCTTCGTGCTGTACGGCCGCGACATCTACGTGATGCCCGGCGGCCTCACGCGCGTCGCCCTGAAAAAAGGATCCTTGGTGGTAAACTCGTCGCAGGGCGGCGGCAGCAAAGACACCTGGGTGTTGCCGACGTCGGCGGTTCCGCCGGCGGTGGAAGTCGGACTCGCGGCGGCGGCGGCATGCTGAGTCGCGTCGCGGAATCGGTGTACTGGATGGCCCGGTACATCGAACGGGCCGAAAGCGTGGCGCGCTCGGTCGACGTGAATCTGCACGCCTCGCTCGACACGCCGGGCGCGCTGCGCGGGCAGTGGGAACCGCTGGTGGCGGCGGCCGGAGACCAGGCGCTCTTTCGCGAGCGCTACGGCGAAGTCATTCACAGCGATGTCGAGAGGCGCGAAGCCATTCTGCGCTTTCTCACCTTCGATGTGAACTATCCCAACTCGATCCTGTCGAGTTGGAGCCGGGCGCGCGAGAACGCCCGCCAGGTGCGGGGCTGCCTGACGCTCGAAGCCTGGGAACATCTGAACAAGTTTTACAACTGGTTGCACTCTTCCGAAGCGCACAAACGCGCCGAGGAATCTCCGCATGATTTCTACAGCGAAATCCGCCAGGCCAGCTACCTGTTCGAAGGTATTCTGGAAACCACCATGTCGCGCGGCGAAGAGTGGCACTTTCTCAAGCTGGGCCGCTATCTGGAACGCGCCAACCAGACCTCGCGCATTCTCGACGTCAAGTATTTCATTTTGCTGCCCGACCCGGCGGACGTGGGATCCGTGGTCGACGACATTCTTTGGGCCGCGCTTTTGCACTCGGTGAGCGGCTACGAAATGTTCCGCCGCCGGCATGGGCGCATCGACCCCGAAAAGGTGGTTGACTTTCTGGTGCTCGACCGGGAATTTCCCCGCGCCGTGCTCTTTTGCCTGCTGCGCGCCGAAGAATCGCTGCTGGCGATTTCCGGCACGCCCATGGGTTCATTCCGCAACTCCGCGGAAAAGCAGTTGAGCCGCCTGCGCGCGCATATCGCCTATTCCAATGTCGAGGAAATCATCGCCGGCGGGTTGCACGAATTTCTCGACGATTTGCAAACCGGCTTGAACCGGGCCGGAGACAGCGTATTTGAAACCTTCTTCGCGCTGGAATCCCCGATGTTGGCACACTTGCAGCAATAAGGGCTCGGCTGGACCCGTCCCGCGCATTGCCATGGCCGCAGGCCCGGAGCTACTATTGCTTTTCCCTTGGGGCGGGTTAGCTCAGTTGGTTAGAGCAGCGGAATCATAATCCGTTTGTCCGGGGTTCAAATCCCTGACCCGCTACCAGCATTCTGCATTTGATGTCCCAAACCGTTGATTTCGAGGCTAACCCCGAAATCTGTCTCAAACCTTTCTCTCCTTCCAGATCACCGCGTTCTGCTTAAAAGCGGGATCGTCACATGGATGTAACCTCCTGGGAGTGATCTTTTTCGCGTTGCCCTTCTCCGTCCGCTTCGGTCACTGCGGCAGGCAAAATCGCCCCTTTCCCAATCCGCTTTCGGGAAGCCCCGTCGAGCAAAGCGATGCCAAAATCCGAATTCGGACCCTGGGGGAATTCGTACTTCAAAACGCTCGGACGCCTTACTGAAACCATATTTTTTATTGCTCGTTTGAATGAAACGATGTGCTTATAATCCATAATTTACGGGCTTAAAATCAATACCCCCGCTATTTTTGGATCATTCAGTTTCAAAATAAGCGGGGAGATATTGATGAGTCTTGTACGCAGGCCGAAACTTGGGATGGTGGTGGGTGTGTTGTTGGCGACACAAGCGCCGTGGTTGATGGCCGCCGCCCAAAGCGACGCCTATTTGAATCTTGGGCCGCATCCGGGTTTTACCATCAGTACTATTCCGGCCCTGGGAAATGTCAGCACCATGGGGTTGGCGTTCTTATCCACCGGCGACATGGTATGGCTGCGCTCCCAAGATCAGTATTTCAGCCCTCCTTCACCCAACTCCCAGGCAGGGGTGTGGTTAGTGAGCAATATGGCGACCAACCCCACCATCCGGCCACTCTCCCTTCAATTCCGCGAACCCACAGGCGTCGCCGTGGGCGACAGTGATGAAATCATGGTCGTCGATTTGGACGGGGTTTACAAAGTCACCAGCTTGAATCCCTCCAACACTTCCGCGAATAGAACCTTGGTGTTGGCGGCGCCGCCCTCCACGCCGACTCTTCCTTATCACACTTTTATTTTTTGCCCGATCTACTATGACGGCATGTATTACGCGCCGTATTCGGGAACCATGATCCCCGGCGGTTACGCGGACGCGAATCCCAGCGGCCCCTACTCGGGTTCGGTGCTCGCCTGGAAGTCCGACGGCTCCGGAGGCTTTACCAAGTATGCCGGCGGATTGCGCTCGCCCAACGGCGGCGGGGGCGGACCCAACGGCGTGATGATGTTCACGGACAACCAGGGAAGCTGGAATCCTTCTTGCGCCTTTAACATCATCAAGCTGAACAAATTTTATGGCACGCACCAGGATGCGGGGTACACCGACAACTGGGCGGGCATCGCCAATACCGCCGGAACCCTGCCTTATCAACCGCCGGCGGCCTGGTTTCTGCAAAGCGTCGCCGTGGGTCCCACTTACGGCAACAGTCAAAGCACCGCCCAGCCGCTTTACATGGATCGCGGCCCCTACCAGGGCGATTGGATCATGGGGGATTGCAGTGAAGAGGGTATCTCGCGTGTTTCCCTGGATCCCGTGAATGGAGGCACGGGTATCTCCGCAGATTACAACGGCTCGGTGCAATGGTTCACTTCCGGAATTTCCACCAACGGGACGATTCCATGCCCCAACCGTCTGGTTTGGGATCCCACCCACAACAACATCTACATGGGTACTTTGGGCCCTCTCGGGGAGGCGGGGGAAGCGTGGCCGGCCGCAAACTCCGCCCAGCCTTTCTATAAAATCGCTTTCAACGATTCTGTGATTAAGGCCTCCTTTGAAATCTTAAGCGTTCATTCCCGCGCCAACGGAGTGGAAGTCGTGTTTTCCCAACCCGTCTCCACGGCGTCGGCGGTAGCCGGAAGCTTCACTTTGCATGAATGGCAAATAAAACGGCAACAAGGCTATGGCGCCGGCAACAATTCCGTGACGCCGCCTGCCATTACCGGCGTGCAGCTTTCCACCGATCAGACGCGCGTATTTCTCAATATCGGCAACCAGGCCGTCATCGACCGCGTCCTGGTAATCACCGCGGCCGGCATCCGCTCGCAGTCCGGCGGGAGTCCCTTGATTTACGACCAGACCTGGTTCACCCATAACTACCAATCCACGGTGCCTTTCGATCCGGCTCCCACGAGCGTCGCCGATCGCGAAGTGGACAAGTTCATGCAAGATCGCGTTCAGCAGACCTTGCTGGGCGACGCAGTCAAGGTGCAGGTCGACCTGCAGGGCGCCTACACGGTGGCGCTAAGCTCTTTCAACGGGGCCCGGGTCGAGGTGAAGAACGGTTTCAATCCGAACGAATTCACCCTCCCGGCGCCGGGACGCGGCTTGTATATCCTGCAAGTTCGCCAAGGGAAACACGGCTACGTCAGGCCGGTGGCGTTCAATTAACGCCGGGTTTAAACGCGCATGCGCATCACCCGGAAAGTTGAGTTTCAAATCTCAGAGTGAAGGAAATGGACCACAAAATTCTTTTAAGCGTGGGTATTACCGCTTGCCTTGGTACTCCTTCTCCGGGCCAAAACGGCCCCGTCACTTCAAACCTCAAACGCGTGCTGGTATACTCCTACGGATATTCTTCCGACCATGCCAACACTCCCGCCTGGGACGGCTACTTCATCAAGCTCGGCGCCGATTACGGTTTCAGCGTGGATACCACGAGCAACCCTTCGGCCTTCACAACTGGCAACCTCACCAACTATCAAGCCATCGTACTCTTCAATGCCCTCAATTTCGGAACCCAAATGACGCAGGCTCAAAAGGACGCGGTCCGGGCGTGGTACGGTGACAACCACGGCATGGCCTGCTTTCACCAATGCGTGAAGAATCAATGGGGTGGAAATTATCCCGATTGGTACGACAGTCTAATGGGTGTGCAATACGATACTTGGGCCGGTTTCGCCACCGGTCCGGTTTATGTCGACTCCAGCGTGGTGGGAACCGATCTGGCCAGGTCCAGCGATGGAACGCCGTATCCCGCGAACTATTCGATTACGTGGAACGATGAGTGGTACACCTATCTCGCCGATCCCGGGAAAGTCCCGGGTACGAAAATGATGTGGACCACGCACCGATCCGCCTTCAATTTCTCAGGCTCGGCGGGCTTTAACCTGGCCGGGGAAGTTCAGCCTATGGCCTGGGCGCGTGAAGCACTCGGAGGGAGGTTCGTTTTGAATTCCATGTTCCACACCGATACGACCCGTACCTCCACGGATCTTAATTTGCGAAAATTCGTAGACGGCGCCTTCCTGGGAATTCTGCGCTATGCGGCGGGGTATTCTGGATGCATGGATTCATCTTATTTGGAATACAATCCGAAGGCCACCGATTCCGGCGCCGGCGCCTGCGTCAATTTAAAAACCACTTCCATCCGGGTTGAGGGTGATGTCGGTAACAGCCTCGGGGAGGCCGGTACTTTTCACGTTACCTTCACCCAACCCGGCGAACACACCGTGGAAGTCCTCGACATTCGCGGTCGTAGAGTATTCTTCGCCCGGGGCGAAGGAGCGCGCAAATACCGCTTTGATGATCTCCCCTCCGGTCTTTATTTCTTGCAGGCGCGCGCCGGCAATGATTCTTTTAATCGTCGTTTCCTGCTTTTTTAGACGACGGATTCAAGTAGCTGGGTGACCGCGACGGGGCTTTCATCGCGTCACGCGCGCACCGCCGCCCCTCACCAAATGCTCGACTTCGGACAGGCTGGCCATCGAGGTGTCGCCGGGCGTGGTCATGGCCAGCGCCCCATGCGCGGCGCCGTAGTCCACCGCCGCCTGCGCGTCGCCTTTTTCCAGCAGGCCGTAAATCAGGCCTGAAGCGAAGCTGTCGCCCCCGCCCACGCGATCGTAAATCTCGAGATCGCGGCGGAGGAGGGCTTCATAAAATGCCCCTTGGTTCCAGCACACCGCGCCCCAATCGTTTCTGCCCGCCGACTTGACCGTCCGCAAGGTCGTGGCCACGGTTTTGAGGGTAGGAAACTCCCGAGTTACCGACGCAATCATCTTTTTGAAATTGGAACTGTCGAGGGATGATAGGTCCGCCTCGACACCGGGTACGTCGAATCCGAGGCCGGCCGTGAAATCCTCTTCGTTGCCGAGCAAGACGTCGACATGGCGCAGCAGGCGGCGGTTCACCGCTTGCGCGCGCGGGGGGCCGCCGTAGCTTTTCCACAGGCTGGGCCGGTAGTTCAGATCGTAGGAAACGACCGTGCCGTGTTTTTTCGCGGCCAGCATGGCTGCTTCGACCACGTCGGCCGCGGTTTCGGAGAGACCGGCGAAAATGCCCCCGGTATGAAACCAGCGCGAACCCAGGCGGCCGAAAATGTTTTCCCAATCGAAGTCGCCGCGCTTGAGCTGGGAAACTGCGGTGTGACCCCGGTCGGAAACGCCCACGGCGCCGCGTACGCCGAAGCCGCGCTCGGTGAAGTTGAGCCCGTTGCGCACGCTGCGGCCCAGGCCGTCGTCGAGGCGCCACAAGATGAAGCGTGTATCGACGCCGCCCTGCAAAATGAAATCTTCGACCAGGCGGCCCACTTCGTTGTCGGCGAAGGCCGTGGCCACGGCCGCACGCAGGCCGAAGCACTTGCGCAGTCCGCGCGCGACATTGTACTCGCCGCCGCCCTCCCAAGCCCGGAAAGAGCGGGCGGTGCGGATGCGCGCGTCGCCGGGATCGAGCCGCAGCATGACTTCGCCCAGCGCCACGATGTCAAAGGCGCAGGCGGCTTGGGGTTTCGGGTTCAGGTTCATCGGCGTCCGCCTTTTGTCACTGGAAAGTTTCCGTCACCTGGAAGTTATCCTCGCGGTTTGGACGGTTTGGACCGCGGCCGCGGCCAGCCGGGTGATGGCGGCGAAGTCGCGCGCCACCATCAATTCCGGCGCCACCATCCAGCTTCCGCCCACGGCCAGCACCGAGGGCATCCGCAAATAGGCCGGCAATTGTGGCAGGCCGATGGAGCCGGTGGGCACGAAGCGCACGCCGCGGAACGGAGCGGCCACCGCCTTGAGATAGGCCGCACCGCCGGCCGGTTCGGCGGGAAAAAACTTCTGCACCGTAAATCCCATGTCCAGGGCCAGGGCGATTTCCGACGGCGTGCAAACGCCGGGGATGAATGGTAGTCGTTTGTCGAGCGCCCGCTGCGCCACCTTGGGGTTGAAGCCGGGTGCGAGCGCGAAGCGCGCGCCCAGGTCCAGCGCTTGATCCACCTGCTCGGGTCGCAGCACGGTGCCGGCACCGAGGAGTAATCCCGATACCTTGGCCATGGCCGCGAGAACTTTGGCCGCAGAGGCGGTGCGAAAAACGACTTCGGCCACGGGCAGTCCGCCGGCGATCAGGGCTTCGGCGATGGGCGCGGCGTCTTCGACGCGTTCCACCGTCAGCACGGGCAGCAGGGCGGAGCGTTCCAGGGCCGCAAATACGTCTTCCAACTCACAACCTCGGAACGGTCAGGCCGCCGTCTACGTGGATCACGGTTCCCGTGGCGTACGGCAAGTCGCCCCGGGCCAGGGCGGCCGCGACGCGGCCGATGTCGTCGGGCCGGCCCCAGCGCGGCTCGATCAAAAGGCCGTTTGCCATCAGCGCGTCGTATTTGGACTTCATCGCGGCCGTCATGTCGGTGGCGATGATTCCGGGGCGGATCTCGTACACCGGAATGCCGAACTCGCCCAGTCGCGCCGCGAACAGTTTGACGGCCATGGCCAGCCCCGCCTTGCTGACGCAATAATCGCCCCGATTCACCGAGGCGACTTCGGCCGAAACCGACGTCACATTGATGATACACCCCGTCCAGGCGGGGTCGGCTTGTTTCTGGGCGACCATCCAGCGGGCCGCGCCTTGGGTCAGAAAATACGGCCCTTGCAAATTGATGCGCAGCAGGCGTTCGAAACTGTCTTCCCCGGCGTCCAAAAGGTCGGCGCGAACTTCGGGGGCCACGCCGGCATTGTTAACCAGCACGTGCAACGCGCCCAGCCCGGCACGAAGGCTTTGCAACAATGCTTCGCGATCGGCCTTTTCGCCGATATCGGCGCGCAGATACAGCACCTTGGCGCCCGCATCGCGCAGACTTTGCAAACCGGGTTCAACCTCTTCCGCCGCCCGTCGGCCGCACAGACACAGGTCAAAACCATCGCGGGCCAAGGCCGCCGCGATGCCGGCGCCGATGCCGCGCGTTCCGCCTGTGATCAAGGCCACGCGATTATTCATTCGCCCCCTGCCGGCCCGAAAAAAGCGAGGTCGGGTTGCCCCTCGGCCAGGCGCTGCGCGTACAAGGCCGCTTCGCGCAAATGGTAATCGCCCCATTGGCTGGCTTCGCCGCCAGGCACCGATTGTCCCCTGGGAATGGAATCCCAGCCGTTCGGACGATGGTAAACCGAATGCAGCAACAGGCCCTGATGGCCGGCATCGGTGCTGAGATAGGGTTCTTCGAGCAGGCGATCCAACACGGTGAGTCCGGCTTGAAAGTAATTCCCGGCTGCGGCGTCGGACTGCAAACAACGGCCCAGGCGCAGCAAGCCTTGGCAGGCGATGGCGGCGGCGGAACTGTCCACGGGCTCGAAGGCGTTGAAGGGATCGGCGGGTCGGCTGAGAATGTCGCCCAGGCGGTGCAGGTTGGGCGCTCCCGTATCCCAATAGGGAATGCCGTCCCGCGGCGTATTCACCAGCCAGAAATCACAGGTGGCGACGGCGGCTGCGCGCAAAGGAGTTACTGCGGCGTTACGGCCGCCGAAAGGTTCGAATTCGGCGTCGGGCAGGGTGTCGAGAAATTCCAGTTCTTCGGCGAATCCGAGCATGGCCCAGGCCAAACCGCGCGTCCAGGTCGTGAACGGCGAATAGCCCTGCTGCGAGTTGGGACAGCGGTAACGGCCCTCGCGTGCGTTGAAAATGCTTTCCTGCGCCACCCGGCCGCGCACATCGAAGACATCGCGGCCTTGGCCGTAATAAACAGCGTACCGGGCCGTGGCTTGGGCGTGTTGCAGCAAGCGGCCGAGCAAGGAAATGTGGACGTCGTTTTCACCCATCAAGACATGACCGAGTCGATGGGCCAGCGCCAAGGATCGCAGCGATCGCATGGTGTCGATGAAAAGCGAATGCGGACCGTTGAAAGAGTAGATGAATCCGCCGTCGGGGAGCGCGGTCCAGCGCGCGGCCTGTACCGCGCCGGAGCATTTCAGCGCCAGCGCGTAAAAGTGTCTCTCGTACTCGGAGGCCTCGAAGCGCTCTTCGCGGCAGAGGCGCCAAAGGTTGCCATAGGTGCTGACGTTGTTGAAGCCGTGATCGTGTACGCCCATGTGGGTGAGATGCGGCGCCATGACCTGCACGGTGTGATCGCGGCACAGATCCAGAAAAAATTTTTCCCCGGTGGCGTCGAACTGCAAAGCGGCCGATCCATATTGAAAGCCTTGCGTCCATTCGGTCCAGCCGCGGGCCGTGTACCGTCCTGCCACGGTGTATACGGGCGCGGCCGATCCCGGCGGGCAGGTCGATGCGAGCGATCGGATTTTGGCGGCCGACAACTCCCATAGCCGGGCCAGTTTGGGCTTGAGATCAGCGGGTTGGAGATGGTCTTGAACTTTCATGGAAGGTAACTTAGGTGTAACGTACGCGGAATGGGCTCGTTGCTGGAAATTGGCCGGCTGTTCTTAGTCGCCTGGAATCGTTTTGCCTCACATCTTTTTGCCTTTGTGCAGGTGCAGCAAAATGATTTTGCAGTCTTGCAGCACCCGGTATTCATGTTTCAACATGCCGTCGAATTGCAGGGCGTCGCCCTCTTTCAAGGTGTGCCGGTCGGGCCCCACGGTCATTTCGATACTGCCATTGACCACCCAGCAGACTTCGATGTCGTTGTGGTGAATTTCCGGCCGGCTGACCTTGGCCCCGGTGAGCGCCGTACCGATAAAAAACTGCAGATTCATGAAATTGATGTTTTGGAATTGAAAGCCGCCCGAGGTGTATTGCTGCGTCGTGGCCGTCTGCGCCGAGCGCCGTTCGGCCAAGCCCAACAAATCGGTGGCCGACATGCCGAACACCTTGGCAAGCCGCGCCAAAGTTTCGAGTTCGGGCATGGCCTGATTGCGCTCGATGCGCGAGATGACGGCGGTGGAAATGCCGGAATGGCCCGCCACGTCGAGAATCGTATAACTCTGCGTTTTGCGCAAAGTTCGCAGAATGGTGAAGTCGTAATTGTTTGCGGTCATATCGATTCCTATTGGCCGGGGCGTTCACTCATGCGGGCAAGGATTTTCCTTTGGTTTCCGGAGCCAACCAAATGAGGAAAATTCCGGCCGCATAGACGAGACTGATGATGGAACACATTTTCGCATAATCCCCGGAGAAATGGCGCAGCAATTGGCCGCTGATCAAGGTGCCGGCGGCTGCCAACAACCGGCCCGCGTTAAAGGTGAAGCCGGCGCCCATGGCGCGCACGCGCGTGGGGAACAGTTCCGGCAAATAGAGAGGCAGCCAGCCGTAGAATCCCGCCGAGAGTCCGCCGACCAGGAAAGTCCCAAGGAGAAATCCGCCGCCGTAGTGCAGACGCATGCGGAACAGCACGGCGCATGCCAGCAGGGTGAACAACGAGAGCGAGAAATAGGCGATGCGCCGGTTCATTTTTTCCGCGCACAATGCCACGCCGATACTGAATACGACCGCGCCGAAACCCGAAACCATTTGCACGGTCTCGCGCACGCCCGGCATTTTGTGCGTGAGCTTGTCGGCCCAGGAGGGAATCCATTGCACCGAACCCCAGGTTCCCAATAGCGCCACGGCGCCGAGGCATGCGCCGATCACCGTGAACTTCGCCAAACCTCCACGAAACAAATCGCCGAGGCGGGGGCTTTGCGTTTCCTTTTCACGGACCCGTGCCCACATTTCCGATTCCGGGACGAAGAGGCGGATGAAAAATGTGAGCAGGGCGGGCAAGGCGCTGAGCAGCATGAGCAAACGCCAACTGCCGTTGGCCACCAAGGCGTTGGCCGCGGCAGGCGGCAACATCGCGTTTAACAGTCTCGCCATTCCGGCCAAGAAGTGGGTCAGCCCCAAGGAGAGCAGCGCGATGGCCATGAATCCCACATTGGCGGAAGCGCCGATGACGCCCGCCAACCAAGGCCGGGATTGGGCGGGCCAAACTTCCATCACCAAGGCCACGCCCAAGGCCCATTGCCCGCCCATTCCCAAGGCGGCGAGAAAGCGCAATGTCGCCATTTGCCAGGGCGCGCCGCAAAAAGCGCACAGACCCGAAAACAGGGAATACGCCAGTACGCTCCAGGTCATGGCGCGCGTGCGACCGATGCGATCGCCCAGCCACCCGAGCAGCATTCCACCCAGCGCCGCGCCGACCAGAAACACGGCGATAATGGCTGACATCCAAAAACCGCTGGCCGCGTCGGAGCCGGTGAACTCCAGCATGGCCGGGCGGGCCACCAAGGGAAAGAGACCCATTTCCACACCGTCGAAGGTCCAGCCGAGCGTGGCGGCGATCAAGGCCAGCCATTGGGCCGCGGTGATGGCGCGGGCGGAAGGCGAGGCCGTTGGATTGACCGTCATGGGGCGTCCTTAGTGAAAGAGGGAGCCGATAAGGCGATAGGTTCCATGGCTTCCCAATCCGGAATAGTGGACGCCCCGAATCCCTGGGCGGCATTCACCTCGCCCAACCGGAATCCCCCCTGTTCTACATGGACCTTGGCCCCCGAAACCGGATCGGGTTCGTACAGCGACGGATAATTTCTCAAGGCGTCCTCGCGTTCGGCCTGGGACAGGAATTCGAACCCGCGGATGTAATGATGTCCGTTCCGTTCGCTGTGGGTCAACCCCAGAGCGGCGGCCAAACTCAAATCCTGCTGCAAGGGCAAAAGGGGCACCGTTGTCAAATCTTCGCTGGAAAGAATCAGTCCGGTGCGGCCTTGCGCCTCGACTTCCCGGAGTTTCAGAAAATGCGACACGGAACGGAACAGCCCTTTGCACATTTTCGACGAAACGCCCGCGTAGCCCAATTCCAGCGCGCGTTCCAGGGCGTCGGCTTCGCCGTCGCTTTCGTCGATGATCACGGGTTTGAATGCGGCGACGCGCAGCACATCGGCGCGGCCTGAGGGATTCAAGGCTTGGTCCCGCGTGACGGGTTGCTCGATCCACAAAATGCGCGCCGAAAAGTTGCGAAGATCGAAGTCGTTTCGGAGGCGTTCGAGAAACAACGCGAAGATCCCCATGTCGGAAAATTGCTCGTTACCGTCCAAGGTGACCCGGTAATCCCCTGCGCTACGATCCAAAATTTCCGCAATGCCCCGCAAGCGTGGGAATGTTTCTTCGGCGTCGCGGCTGATCTTGATCTTGAAAAATCCCGGCGCATAAACCTCCACCACTTCTTGCAATGTTTCCGGCAGCCCATCAAGCAAGGGTTCGTGAAGATCCGCGGCGGACAGCGCGTCGGCCAATCCGACGGTGTGCCGCAAACGCATGAAGGCGGTGGGCGACTCCGGCAGCCTGGCGGCGAGTGCCGCGGAAAGCCCTAAGACGCCTCTGCGTAGGGCGGCATGGAAAGGCAGGCCGACATGCCGGCAGACACCATCCACCACCGCGGCTTCCAGCAAGGCCGGCCCAAATCCCGCGGCCAGGGGTGCCATGCCGGCGGCCGTTAATTTGGTGCGCACCGATTCGGTGACGGCGCAATGCAATTCCCACGCCGTTTCCGGCGCTTGCAATGAATAGGTCGCCGCGGCTTCGGCCACGGAAATCAGGAGATCGCGTTCATTATCTTGTGGCGTTTTGTCCGGCCTTTTGTCGAACCATAAAGGAGGGATTCCGGATGCGGTAACACCTTCCCCTCGCGCCTGACCATTGATTTCCAAGTCGCAACGCAGGTACAAAACCGGCATTTCCGTCATTTGGGATTTGCCGAACCGAAAGGGGAAACGCGTTTGCACCCGTCGCCGGAAAAGGCGCGGATTTTTGCAGCGGATTTTTATCCCGGGCCCAAAATGCCCCGTTGAATTTTCTAATCCGATCCGGCTTGCCGACACCATGTTTCCGAAAGAAAAAAGATCTTTAACGATATATGATTGCTTGAAAAACTCTTTTTGCGAAAATATTCAGCATAAATATTGTTCGATAGATATAATATACCCACAAATTTATGCGCGCAATCTGAAGTTATGGGAATCAAAAAACTCACGGCGTTGAAAAACCCATCCGCCTTTCGCGAGAGAACCGCGGCGTTGAACTTGGATTTGCCGGTGGAAGACGTCATCGCCAAGGCTCCGCATTCGCCGTTGTCCCAAACGATTCGCATTGGCGCATTCGAAGTGGGCAACCGTTATTGCATCCAGCCCATGGAGGGGTGGGATGCCACCACCGACGGCAAGCCCACCGAAGATGTGATCCGACGTTGGGAACGGTTCGGGACTTCGGGGGCCAAGTTTCTCTGGGGCATGGAAGCCATGGCCGTTCGCCCGGACGGAAGAGCGAATCCGAACCAAATCGTACTCTCCTCCGAAAACGTCCCGTTGATCCGCGCCGCCGTGGATCGCGCGCTGGAGGCGCATCGGCGGCGGTTCGGTTCCGCGGACGATCTGTTGTGGGGCTACCAACTCACCCACTCCGGGCGCTTTGCGCGCCCCCATGACAAGTCGGTGCTGGAGCCAAGCTTGGTTTACCGGCATCCGATTCTTGACGACCGGTTTCATTTGCCCGCCGCGCAACCCGTGCTCAGCGACGATGATATTCGGCGCTTGATTGACGATTACGTGTCGGCGGCGGTGCTGGCCGAAAAAAGCGGCGCGCCTTTTGTCGACATCAAGCAATGCCACGGTTATCTGGGGCACGAATTTCTTTCGGCCTTCATTCGCCCCGGCCCTTACGGCGGCGAGAGTTTGGAAGAGCGTACGCGTTTCGCCCGTGAAATCATCCAAGGCATACGCCAGGCCGCGCCCAAACTGATTCTCGGCGTACGCCTGTCGGCCTTTGACATCGTGCCGTTCCGCAAAGGAGTCGGAAAATCGATGGGTGAACCGGAAGATTTCCGCCACCTACTCCCTTACCGCTACGGATTCGGACTTCGTTCCGAAGATCCGCTGGAACCGGATTTCAGGGAACCGGTTCTTTATCTCCATATGCTCAAGGCGTGGGGCGTGGCCGTCGTGAACATATCCTGCGGCTCGCCCTATTACAACCCGCATATCCAACGCCCGGCGCTGTATCCGCCCTCCGACGGATATGATCCGCCCGAAGATCCGCTGGTCGGCGTGGCGCGGCAAGTGCACGCGGTCCGCACCCTCAAACGGGCCGTGCCGGAAATGCCGTTGATCAGCTCCGGCCTGACCTATTTGCAGGAGTTCCTGCCTCAGGTGGCGCAGGCTCTGGTGCGCCAGGGTTATACCGACATCGTGGGCTTGGGGCGCATGATCCTATCCTATCCGGAGATCATCGTTGATACTCTGGAAAAGGGCCGTGTCGAAGCACGCCGCATCTGCCGCACCTTTTCCGACTGCACCACGGCTCCCCGCAACGGCTTGAAGTCGGGATGCTACCCGCTGGACCCGCATTATAAGGCCATGCCGGAGTTCCTTCGCTTGAAGGGAATCAAAGGGGCGGGGCGCGAAGCTTCGGTTGCGGAAGAGGTCACCGCGTAATTTTCAAAACGCCCGCGTCCGTCGCTGATGACGACAGGATTCAGGGCGGGGAAGCGACGGATTCTCCGGAGCCTAAATCTTCACGCCTAACTTCAAAGCCCAATACCATTGACTGGGAGACGTGTACATTTCCCACGGCGTTTTTCCGAAGGTCACCCAATCCCAGGTACGGGCGTGATCGCTGGCAACCTGTCCGGAAAGCGTGATGCCCGAGGTGAGGGATCGCTCGGCATAAACCGACCATTTCCAATTATCCTTATCCCAATCGCTGGGATAGTATGGGCTGGCATTGAAGAACGGCACCGGGATGGCGTTATAGGCCGGAACCGCTGGGGAGATATAAGTCGGCAACCAGCGGGAACCGTAATACTCGACCTCGATCGACAGCACATCCAACAGCTTAAATGTCGGGGCATTGAAACCCAGCATGATCGGGATGCGCCGCCAAATATCCGTATAATAAACGGGATAGCTTTTGACGCCGAGAACAGCCGCTTCGCCGTAAAGCACCAAATCTTTTGGCCCTAGAAGATTCGATCGAATTAAAGATTTTGGGTCAAACGAAAAATACAGAACGGGTTTGATCGCCTGGGCGGTCAGCGTGTGCATTTGGGGATTGAGTTGGCCATTATGCACGCTGTCGATGACGGCGTCGCCCAAGGCCGCCTTGGCAAACTCGTCGACCAATTTTGTTGAATCCGCCGGCGAAAGCGGGCCGCTCTTCGATCCCTGGGAAGAACATTGACATACCCCGTCCAATCGGGCGGAATCCGCCGGCGAAAGACTGGGTGAGTTCAGCTTGTCGCGGATTCCCTGCTCCAGGCTTGAGTAGTAATCATAGCCCACAATTCCACCGGCCCCATTATCGTAGGGATACCAGGCGCCATTCTCTGCAAAATAGTGGATTCTCATCTCCGGGATCGCATTTGCGCTCAAGGCGCGCGCCAGCTGAATACCTCCCCCGATTTTAAAGACATCGTGATAATTGAATCGCGCCATGTAGGTTAAGTTCAAATCGTAAAGCGGCGTCATTTCCGTTTCGAGCGTAGCCAACAATTCATGGGAGAACATTCCCAGGGATTGGCTGAGCTTGAGGCCGGTGAGGGTGACGCTACTGGTGCCGACATAGCCGAAATTTCCGCCCGTCTCCACGATACCGGGATAGGCCCAGGTGCGAAACATGTACTCGCCCAAATTCCGGGCGTATTCATCGTATTTGTAATTGAAAATGCCGATATCCGCTTTTAAAAACGGGCGGGAGAGGTCGCCAAAGACGTAGCTCGCATCCAGACGAGGCAAGGTTACCGAGATGTTACGGACATAATTTTGCGGTGCGGCGTACTGCACCGGCGAGGCGAAATAGGTGGCGGCCAACATGACTTCCAGCCCCAACCGCCGGTTTTTTTCCGCTTGAAAATCAATGGCCCCGCTGCTCGGAAGCATCCAGATATCATTGAGATTTCCCCCGACCTTTATGTATTCCCCGCCTCGCCTCACTTGTGTCGCTTCCTGTGACATGGACAAAGTGGGCCTGGAAAATTCCAGGGTGTCTCCGGCATCTTCCCCGAAAAGCAGATGGCAGGGCAACGCCAAGAGCGCGAAGAACGGAGCGGTGAATTTCGCAAACATTTCGGTCCTCCTGATCGGATCGGAATTCAGTAGCGGGGAAGGCGCTTCTTTTATGAGAAGGCGCGGTGCGAAAGGCGATTTGTCCGTGGGTTTAGGGCGGAATTATTTCACCCCGATGATTTTTTCCTGAATTTTTTTGTCGCCCTTCCAGATGGTAAGAATGCGAGGCGAATGGGAAAATCGGCCCGAAACAAAGAACCAATTCGAATGATGCACTTGATAGGTCGCGAAGCGAAAGCCGCGCACATCTTCCAGACTGAGGGAATAATCGCCCGGTTCGGAAAACAGAATGGAGAGACCGTCACGGGTGGCGTTTATTTTCGTCGCATCTTTGGGAACGATGGTATTGGGGGAAACCGCGGTGGCGGCCGGGAAAAGATCGTCTGCGAACGTCAACGTATCAATGAGAACGGAATCTCCGATGGCGGCCGAATCTTTATTCAAATACGGGGAATCCGGCCCCCAGGGATTCTGCGTCAGCCTTTTCACCCGGAGGTTGCGGAATTTCATCCACTTTTCCCCATGATCCTGTATGTAAAAACTGCCGGAGTGGACGGTATTGTATACGCCCAGGCCCTTGTATTTACTGGCGTTATAGGCCGCATTCCAGACGGGCGTCAACATTTGATATTCCATGAGTCGCAAACCGTTCCCGTAATGGGCCGTGTGCGCACCGAAGGAAATGATGCGGGATTGATTCCAATGCCCTTCGGCTCGGCACCACGAGGGAGACAGATCCGGATTTCGCCGGGAGGGGAGAAGCGGAAGCATGTCATAATCGGCTCCGGCCGTCGTCAAGAGCGTCTTCCATTCCGAGGCCCATTCCAAATTGCAAAGCTGGTATTCCGGGGCGGAATAATTGTTGTTCGTATTTACGCTATTGCGATAACGAATCAGCATTCCGCTGTTTCCCTGCAATCCCACGACGGTTTGCCATTCCATTTTCCAATCGAAATTCAGATAGGTGCTGTCGCTGGTAAAGAGACTGGCTCCGCTGGACGCCACTTCCAATATGTTGGAATCGGGGTCCGTACTTTCGTGCGTGTCGTTGCTTTCCAGCCCTTTGAGGGTCACGATACTCCAGTTGGCGGCGGCCGTGGGCGGACTCGGATTCGTGGTGCTGGTATTCAACAGCCATCCGGAAAAATCTTTGCCGTTCCACAGCAATTGATAACCATCGGCCTGCTCCTGGGCGGTAAGGGCGTTATTCGGCAACCCATTCACGACCATTCCGCCGTCCACCGATTGACCGACGGAAAACGAGATCGCGGTTAAGACAAGTACGAAAATTCCGATGTCGTTTTTGTTTCGCACGCGCCTCTCCCAGGACTCGCAGCTTCTCGTCTTTCGCTTGGATTTGAATATAAGTCTCCGCCCACGGCGGTTGTTGGCGTTTTGGGAGGGCCGAATTCGTTAATTGCGTTAACGATTTTATTTTTTACTGCGCAAAGCAGTCTTTCCGGAAATTTATTGTACCCCGCATGACGGCCCTGGTTATACAGGCCCACTTCAATCGGGGCGCTCCAGAGGTATTCGTGGCCCGACTTGCGGAGGAAGCCCCACAAAGCCTCCCGACCGCGGGCCCGTTACCCCGTTTCCTATTTTTCCTCGCCGATGAAAACTTTGCCGCATCTCTTCGCACAAAACCGACAATGGGCTTCCGGCATTTTGAAAAACCGGCCGGATTTTTTCAAGGTGCTGTCAAAACAGCAATCCCCGGAATATTTGTGGATCGGCTGCGCCGACAGCCGCGTGCCGGCCAATGAAATCGTCAACCTGTTGCCGGGCGAGCTGTTCGTGCACCGCAACGTCGCCAACCTGGTCAAGCACACCGACATGAATTGCCTGTCGGTGTTGCAGTTCGCCATCGACATCCTCAAGGTCAAGCACATCATCGTCTGCGGTCATTACGGCTGCGGGGGCGTGCGCGCGGCCATGGAAGATCGGCCGCACGGTTTGGTCGACAACTGGATTCGCAGCATCCGTGACATCTACTTGCAGAACCGGAAATTGTTGGCCGGATCGAAAGAAGCCAAGGTCGACAAACTGTGCGAACTCAACGTGGTGAGCCAGGTCTACAACGTGTGCCAGACCACGGTGGTGCAGGAGGCCTGGAAACGCGGGCAGAACCTTTCCATCCACGGTTGGATTTACAGCCTGAAAGACGGGTTGCTGAAAGACCTCGACGTCGGCGTGCACAAGAACAAAGACGTGGTCAAATTGGAATTGAAATAGACGCCTACCGAGCGGCGGGATCAATTCGGGTGGGCAAAAAAAATGCGGCAGACGAAGTCCGCCGCATTTTGACCCTAAAATCAGGCGGATTAATGCTGGGCCAGGAACTCCTTGAGCTTGGCGTAATTAAGCGCCTTCTTCTTTTTGGCCGTATCCTTGGCGTCGATGATGGCGTACACCTCGTCGCAATATTTGTCGAGGAAGGCCCAGGTGATCTGCTGCTTACGCGCCCAGGTGATGCACATCGGCCCCTTGGTCGTGTAGCCCGAGACGTATACGTAATGCCCGCCCCACGAACCGGGGGCTGAACCGCTGCCCGACGCCACGTCCCACGGCTTGCCCGCCTGGAATTGGGCCTGGGCCGATTTCGGCAGGTTGAGCCCCAAGCCCACGCCCACGTCGAGAAAAACGGCCTGCTTGACCAAGTTGTGGTTTTTCGGCGCGATTTCCGAATAGGCCTGAATCTTATAGTCCTGGCCGGCGACGGTCCAACCTTGTTTGCGCCAATCGCTGAGCGAATCCAGCACCACCAGGCCCGTGTCTTTACCCCCGGACTCTTTGAAATACTCGTTCTCCACGTCCTGGGTGGTAATGTCGAGCACCTTGCCCTGCTCGAGCAATTCGAAGCGCAAGGTCTGATGCGCCCGGCCGGCCATGACGCAATCGCCGTATTGATCATTGCCGAACATGGGAAGGGGAATGTTCTTGTGCGTGAGATCGAAATCGTATTCCGTGGGAATTTTCGGAGCCGCCTTCAGGATCGCGGCGAACATGAGATTGCGCTTATCGCGTTTGGCCTTGGCTTTTCCGAGTTTGAAAAGTGGGTGGTCATGGATGCCTTTGGAATCGCTCATTTTTTCTCCTTCGAAACTTGTAAGTATTCGTTTTTACAGCCCTTACCCGGGGGGGAAAGTATCAAATAAGGGAAAGCGCGTCATAAAGCATCGCGGCGACTTGCCACTAAGAATCGTGGCATGCGCGTGAGTGGGCGCCCGTTCCCGTTCAAAGCGGAGTATCAACGGACGGATGTCGGTCCGGAACGGTGCGGGAACGGACCCACCCGAGGGCAAACCCGTCTGCCGGAAACGTTGGGACCCTCGCTGGAGTCCGCAACCCGGCCAGACCCGGCGAGTTAGATTTTCGGCGCATGTCCCGGCCGAGGTTGAAGTTCCGGCTGCTCGCCTGGTTAGGCGTCGTCGCCGCCGGTGCGGCCTGGGGGGAAAAGCCGCAGGTCTTGGAAACGACTTCACACCATTACCGCATCTACTATGCAAAAAGGGATGCGGACGTGGCCGGCGAAGTGCTGCAGGTCGCCGAGGCCGTGTGGCCGACTCTGGCGCGCGCCTATGATGCCTACGACAATTATCAGACCATCGATATTTTCCTCGAAGATCCGGGAGATTACGCCAACGGCGACGCAATTTACGAATACTCGCGGGTCGAAATCTATTTGCCCCATTTGAATTGGGTGGTGCGCGGCCGGCGCAATTGGGTGGGCAATGTCACCACGCATGAAATCGCGCATGTGTTCAGCCTGCGGCAAAAGGCGCGCTTGTGGATTTTCGACGACGCCACCTTGGGCGGTTACACCTTCAACCGCCAAATCAATTGGGGTCTGCTGCTGCCGTGGGTGCCCCTGGTGGCGCCGAGCTGGTGGGTCGAGGGGATCGCCCAATTCGAATCGGCGCAGGCGGGATTCGACACCTGGGATTCGCAGCGCGACATGATCGTGCGCGACGCATGGCTCACCCATTCGCTGCCCACCTTGGGGGAAATCGAAACCTATGACGGCGACTGGCTGCAGGGCGAGCGCGTGTATAATACCGGCTTCGCCTTTCTCCGTTACTTGCGCGACCGCTACGGTCTGGACCAAGTGCGCGCGCTGGCTTTTCCCAAACCCTTTTTCAATTTCGACGGCGCGGTGCGCACGGTGTTCGGAAAATCGCTGCCCGACCTTTACGCCGAGTGGCAAAGCACCTTGATCGACCGCTACGGGGATTTCCAATACCTGCCCCGCGACACCGTGGTCGATCGCGACATCACCGGAAGTTTCAACCAAAGTCTCGCCTTCTCCCCCGACGGTCGGTACCTGGCTTGGCTGGGGAACGGGAATCGCGAGGCACCCCTCAATTGGATTTACTGGAAGGAACTCGACGGCCAGTCCGCGGGGCATTCGGCGGCTACGGTGACCCTGCCGCGCGCCCCCGCACAAAAGGCCGTTCCCTTGCCGGAAAATCCGGCCCAACCCCTGGTGGAGGGGTTCAACCTGCCGACCCTCTTGCGTTTTGCCGGCCATCCCCTATTGCGCCGGGCCGCGCCCTTGCCGGTGGAATACGCCCGGCAACCCATCGACCGGCCGATGGGGCACAGCGAGGAGATCTATTCGGCCGGCCTGGAATTCAGCCGGGACGGCAAACGCCTGTTGACCACGCGCAACGACTGGTATTCACCCTACAGCGACATCTGGGAATACGAATTCCGGACCGACAAATCCGAAGCGGAAAAATGGCATCGCCTCACCTGGAACATCCGCGCCAGCGATGCGAGCTACCATCCCATTTTGCCGCGCACCATCGTGTTCTCCATGTTCGACGACGGCAGCTCCAATGTGGCCGTGCTCGACAGTACGGGGCGCATCCACCAGCTTACCCGCTTCCGCGAAGGCGAGCAGGTGTACAACCCGCGCTTCACTCCCCGGGGCGACAGCATCTATTTCACCCTGGGCATCGGAGGCCGGGAAGCCATCGCCGCCATTCCCGCCGACGCGCCGGGTTACGACGCGTTTGCTTCACTCGACGACTCGGCCCAATTTCCCGACTCGCTGTACTTGGCCCGGGGCGATCGCATCCGCTTCGAAACGCCGCTCGGCCCGGGATCTTACCGCGACCTGCGTTTCGCGGGCGATACCTTGCTGGTGTCGTCGAACCAACGCGACGGCGTTTTCAACGTGTTCGCGCGGCTGCCGCATGACTCGGTGCTCTACCGGCTGACGCGCGATCGCACGCAAGCGCTCGAACCGCTCCTGCGCGATCACACCCTCTATTTTCAGGGGTACGCGCACCAGCACTTCACGCTGTTCCGCACCGCGCTCACGCTCGACTCGGCGGGAGTTTGGCCGGCCGCCGCCGATTCGCTGCCGGTGGAGCGCCCCAAAAAAAAAGACTACACCAAGGTCGCCGAAACCGACGAGCCCACGGTGCGCAAGGTGGCCTGGGACATCTCGCCCTATCTCGACCTGTCGCCGCAATTCCTCAATGACACCAACTTGACCAGCCTCAACCTCAATGTGGGTCTCAACCTCGCGCTCGGCCCGCTGTCGGGCGGCTTGGCGCAGAGCTTCGGGGGCTATCTGTCCAAGCGGGCGGATTTGGAAACACCCCTGGATTACGGGGCGGAGTACGCGGGCACCTGGTCGGGGGTCACGACTTGGCACCAGCGATTTGGGTGGACCCCCAACCTCGCTTACACCTTCACCCATGACGTGCGCCACTTGAATTCCAACAGCGGGATCATCGACACCATTCCCACGACCACCGGCGCCGATCCGGCGCGCCTGGACGATCAGGCCCAAAACCAGGTGACCTACGCCTATGACATGGCTTCGGCCTTCATGGATTTGCCGCTCAACGGCATGCGTCTGGGTCCCGGCTTCATCGGGGTATTGTGGTATGGCCGCTATTGGAACGAAAACGTGACCTATGACGCCTCTGAAACCGCGACGCTCACCGATCTGCTCACGGGGCAACAGCAGCGGTTCGCGCAGAATTACCATCTGTTCGACGCCTCCCTGCAACGGCATTTCTTCGACCAAGTCGCCGTGCAATGGGTGGTGCCGGCCTTCGCCACGCCGCTGCCGCGCTACCTCGGGTTCTTTGCCGATCTCGGGCAATGGTGGACGCGTTATGCTTTGGATCCCGTGCCCACTGATTCTTTGCAAGCGGCGCGCAGCTTGGCCATCGCGCAAGGTCAGCCGGTGCCGCTGTATGAATTTCCCCAAAGCGATTTCAATCCCTGGCAAACCGATTTCGGCTGGTTCTGGTCCTGGTCGGCCGGAACCCATTTTCAAGTGTCTTTCCAAAACCAATTCGGCATGTTCACGCACAAATTTCCGACCGTCACCGACACTGTGGCGGTTTATCCCGGCGACGACACCACGGTCGAGGTCCCCCATCCCAATCTCTGGGTCATGCCGTATCGGCTCGGTCTGTACATGATGCCCGGGTATCCGTACAGTTTCATTTACCGCGGTCAAGACGTGCTCGCGGGGACGGCCATGGGCTGGGCGCATGTGCAAATCGATGTGCCCGTGAAGATTCGGAAATTCCTGCCCTATCCTTCGCCGCTCAGTTCGCTGAACAAGGTGCAGTTCAGTTTGATGGGCGATGCCGGCGCGGCGCTGAACCGAACCCCCGATGAAATCGCGCAGGCCTTGGAGAACGGCGAGCAACACCTGCTGCTCGACTACGGTGGCAAGCTTGGAGTCACCTTCTTGTTCTACCATCAGATTCCCATGGAACTGTACGGAACCGTCTACATGCCTTACAATCAGCTTCGCAGCGGTGACGCATTTTACGGCGATTGGGCCGCGCAGGGATATGCTTCGCCGCAAGCCTATCTGCGCAACGTGCAGGAACCGCGCTATTTCGTAGGCTTCACCATCGGCAATCTGTAATCCCCTCGGCCGCGACGGCGTCAAGAAATACATTTTTCGGGTTACCATGAAACCCAGAGGATTCACCACTTCGCTGTTGCACAGCGATCGCCTCGGCCACCCCGAGCACGGATCGCTGCACAAACCCATTCACACCTCCATCGCCTACGGGTACGCTCAGGCCGAAGATTTGGCCGCGGTGTTCCAGAACCGCGCCAAAGGCTATGCCTATGCGCGCCAGGCCAACCCCACGGTTTCAGCGCTCGAAGCCAAGGTCACCACCCTGGAGCAAGGCGTGGGCACGGTGTGCTTCGCCACCGGCATGGCGGCCTTCGGGGCCCTGGCGCTGGCCTTGCTGCGCCGCGGCGATCACGTGGTGGCCAGCCGCTACCTGTTCGGTAATACCGCCAGTCTGCTCAACACCTTGAACGGCTTGGGGGCCTCGGTTTCCTTTGTCGACGCCACCGACGCCCGTAATGTGGCGGCCGAGCTGCGGCCCGAAACCCGCCTGGTCCTGGTGGAAACCATCGCCAATCCCGTGACCCAGGTGGCCGACTTGCAGGCCATCGGGGCCTTGTGCCGGGAACATCGTTTGGTGTATGTCATCGACAACACCATGACCACGCCGTATTTGTTTCTGCCCAAAACCGTGGGAGCCGCCTTTGCCTGGAATTCGCTGTCGAAATATTTCGGCGGCCACGGCGACGCCTTGGGCGGCAGCATGACCGATTTGGGCCAATTCGATTGGACCCAATATCCGAACATCCTCGATCTCTACAAAGGCGGCGACGCGAAGCAATGGGCCTTGCTGCAATTGCGCAAAAAGGGGTTGCGCGACTTCGGCGGCACCTTGGCCCCCGAAGCCGCGCATGTTTTGTCGGTAGGCTCCGAAACCTTGGCGTTACGCATGGAGCGCTGCTGCGCCAGCGCGCAGAAGCTGGCCGAACTGTTACAGAGCCATCCCGAGGTGGCGAAAACGCATTATCCCGGCCTGGACTCGCATCCCCAGCACGCCCGGGCCGGCGCCCTGTTCGCGCGCCCCGGCGCCTTGCTCAGCTTCGAACTCGACCCGAAGGTCGACACCTTCGCCTGCCTCGACCGCCTGCAGGTGGGCGTGCTGTCGAGCAACCTCGGCGATGCACGCACTTTGGTGATCCCCGTCGCACAAACAATATTCTGGGAATTGGGTCCGCAGAAACGGGCCGAAATGGGAATCGCCGAATCTTTGGTGCGCGTGTCGGTGGGCCTCGAAGACGCCGAGGATTTGCTCGGGGATTTCGCCCAGGCTTTGGGGTAACCCGCTCATGAACTTTCAGGATCTCGTTCTCACCTTGCAACGCTATTGGGGCCAGCGCGGCTGCCTCATCGCCCAGCCCTATGACCTGGAAAAAGGCGCGGCTACTTTCAACCCGGCCACGTTTTTGCGCGCGCTCGGACCCGAGCCATTCCACGCCGCCTTCATCGAGCCCTGCCGCCGCCCCAAGGACGGCCGCTACGGCGACAATCCGAACCGATTGCAGCACTACTATCAATTTCAGGTGGTGCTGAAACCGAGCCCGCTCGACATCGTCGATCTCTATCTCGGGTCGCTGCGCGAAATCGGCGTCGACACTTCGCTGCATGACATTCGTTTCGTGCACGACGATTGGGAGTCGCCCACGCTCGGGGCCTGGGGTTTGGGCTGGGAGGTGTGGCTCGACGGCATGGAGATCACCCAGTTCACCTATTTCCAGCAGGTGGGCGGCCTGGATCTCAAACCCATCATGGGTGAAATCACCTATGGGCTCGAACGGCTGTGCATGTATCTGCAGCACGTCGACAACGTTTTCAAGCTCAGGTACAACGACCGTTACTCCTACGGCGACTTGTTCCACGACAACGAGGTGCAATATTCCCGGCACAATTTCGCAGCCGCCGACACGGCCCTGCACGCCGAGTCGTTCACCCGTTTCGAAGCGGAATGTTTGCGCCTGTGCGCCGCCGATTTGCCCGCGCCGGCTTTCGACGATTGCCTCAAGGCCAGCCACGCCTTCAATCTGCTCGATGCGCGCGGCGCGGTGTCGGTGAACGAGCGGCAGGGTTATATCCTGCGCGTGCGGACCTTGGCGAAATCCGTGGCCGAAGCCTGGAATAAACACCGGGCGGCCTTGGGCTATCCCTTGCTCAAAACCCCGGCGGGCGGCAACGCAACCGGAAACACGGCCGAAGAAGCGGCGGGTGAAATGCGCGCCGGACTGAGCGCCGAGCTGTTGAACGCGCCCCGCAGCCCCGCCGGCGTCACCGCGCCGCTGCTGGTCGAACTGGGCGTCGAAGAAATGCCGGCCCGCGTGTTCGGGCCGCTGCGGCGCGATCTGCCCGCCCTAATCGAAAAGCATCTCGCGCCGACCTTGCTCAATCCCGTGGATGTCAAGATCTTCACCACGCCGCGCCGCCTCGCCATTTCCATCAGCGCGGTTCTGCTGCGGCAACCGGATCAAAAGCTGGCGCTCAAAGGTCCGCCCGTGCATTTGGCCCAAGACGCGGCCGGCCAGTGGAGCAAGGCGGCTTTGTCTTTCGCCCAGAAAAACGGGATTACGCCGGATCAGTTGGAAATCAAAGACAACTATCTCTGCGCCGAGGTTGAAAAACCGGGCCGCGAAGCTTTGGAAATCCTGGCGGAAATATTTCCCAAAATCTTCGCCGAAATCCATTGGTACAAGACCATGCGCTGGGGTGACGGCGAAGGCACCCCCTTCGTGCGGCCCGTAACCTGGCTCGCGGCGCTGCTCGGCGAGCGCGTGATTCCCATGGCCTTTGCCGGCGTCGAGAGCACGGAACAAAGCCGCGGCCACCGCTTTCTGCACAATCGCCCCGTTCCCATCGCCGCCGAACGCACCGCCTATCTGGCGGCGCTGCGCGAGGCCGCGGTGATCGCCGATGCGGACGAACGCCGGGAGCTGATTCGATCGCTGTTAAGCGAAGCCGCGGACAAAGAAGGCCTGACCTGGCGGGTGGACGAAGAGTTGCTCGAAACCGTGACGTATCTAACCGAGTATCCGGTGCCGGTGATTTGCGCCTTCGACCCGGCCCGGCTCGTCCTGCCCGAAGAAGTGCTGGTGTCGGAAATGCGCGAGCACCAGAAGCTCTTCGCCCTGCAAACCGGCGACGGCAAGCTCAGCCATTTCTTCGTGGCCATCGCCAACACCGAGGCCCGTGATTACGGCCTGATCCGCGAAGGCAATGCAAGCGTGGTGCGCGCGCGTTTTTCCGACGCCGAGTTTTTTCTGCGCGAAGACGGCAAGAAGAAGTTGGCCGACCGCCGCGACGATCTCAAGAGCATGGTCTTTCTCAAAGAGCTGGGAGGCGGCGGCAGCCTTTACCACAAGACCCGGCGGGTGGAAAACCTCGTGGACGAATTGGGCCGCCGGCTGGAATGGCCGGCCGCTCCCATCGCCGCCGCTCGGCAGATCGCGGCCTTGTGCAAGAACGATCTCACCACCCAGATGGTGGGCGAGTTTCCCGATTTGCAGGGCATTATGGGGCGCCATTATGCGCTGGCCGACGGCCTGCCCCCCGCCGTGGCCGACGGCATCGCCGATCATTATCGCCCGCGTAACCAAAGCGACGGCTTTCCCGAAACCGCCGCAGGCGCCTTGGTGGGCATTGCCGACCGCCTCGACACCTTGGTCGCGCTCTTCGCCAAGGGCAAAGCCCCGACGGGCTCGGCCGATCCCTTTGCCCTGCGCCGCGCCTGTTGGACCTGCGCGGCCTTGGTGTTGCGCGCGGGCATCCGCCTTCCCGTCGGCGATCTCTTGCAATCGGCCCTGGACCAATTCGACGCATCCGAAATCGCCGTGGCGGAACACGCGGGTGTAATCGATGCCCTGCGAACATTTTTCCGGGGCCGGGTGCAAACCCTGTTCGCCGAAGCGGGCCGTTCGGGATTGCCCGAGGCCGTGCCGTCCGACACCTTCGACGCGGCCGCCGGCGCCAAGTCCGGCTGGGAGGATTTGCCCGGGTTGGCCGCGCGCCTGCACGCCTTGCAAACCTTTCGCGGCCGGCCGGGTTTCCGGGAAATCGCCGAGACCTTCAAACGGGTCAGCAACATCCTGAAAGACACCGTGCCCGGCGAGTTACGCCCGGAAAACCTGGCGCAGCCGGCCGAGCAAAAACTGTTGCACGCGCTGGGACAGGCCGGTTCCGCAGTCACGGCCGCGGCCCGGAACCAGGCCTGGGAAAAGGCCTTGGAAGCGGTGGCCACCTTGCGCGCGCCCGTAGCCGAATTGTTCGACGCGGTCATGGTCAACGATCCCGACGCCGCGTTGCGGCAAAACCGCCAGGCTCTGCTGCAGGCCGTGCGCGAGGTGGTGCTCGAAGCGGCGGACTTCTCGGCGTTTCAAATCGCGTGATCGACGCCCGCGGGCGTTTATCGGTCCGTTGCGGCCGGGTTGGGCCGGGGTCCTTCCCGTCTGTCATAGCGCCATAGGCGCGGGCGATACCAGGAAAAAATCGCGACCCCAATCACGCAGAGGATTCCACCGGAGACGATGGAGATTTGCGTGTTGGTCAGGGCCGCGGCCAAACCCGACTCGGCATTGCCGAGCAAAGGACCGCTCATATAGCTCACCATTTCGACGCCGGCCAACCGGCCCCGCAAACCATCAGGAATGGTGGTATTCCAAATCGTAGTGCGGAAAATCATGCTCACCGTGTCGGCTCCGCCGGCCAGCGCGAGAAAAAACAAGGCCGGCCACAGGTGATGGGAAAAGCCGAAGGCGACCATGGCCAGCCCCCAAAGCGACGCGGCCAGTATCACCGCCGCTCCGTAGCGGCGCACCCGCCGGGTCCACGCGCTCAACAGCGAGGTCAGGAAAGCGCCGGCGGCCGGCGCCGAATACAGCAGCCCCAGGACCCGCGCGCCGCCCAAGCCCTGCGCCACGGCCGGGAACAAGGCCATGGGCATGCCGAACACCACGGCGAGAAAATCCACGGCATAGGTTCCCAGCAACTCGTCGCGGCTCCAGGCGTAGCGAAGGCCCTCGACGATGCCGGCCAAACTGGGGGGACGCGAATGCGCCGGCGCGGGCATGGCGCGCATGGCCGCCAGAGCCCCCATCGAAACGCCGAAGCTCGCCAGGTCGCAGAAATACGTGGCGGTCAATCCGGCGGAAGCGATGAGAATCCCGCCCAAGGCCGGGCCCGCGACTTGGGCAAACGTGTTTTGCAACGAATCGAGCGCGCTGGCCGCGGGAATATCGGCGCGATCCACCAAACGCGGCGTCATGGCGTGGTAAGCCGGACCCTGGAAACCGTTCGCCGCCGAGGCCAGCCCCGCCAGCAGATAAATCAGCCAGACTTGGGGATGCCGGCTCATGGCGTTCAAACCATACGCCAGCGAGCACAGAGCCAGCACTCCCTGCGCCGACAACAGCAGTTTGCGCCGATCCCAGGCATCGGAATAGGCGCCGCCGAGCAGGGCGGTCAGCAGCAGCGGAACCAATTGCGCCACGCCCACCATGCCCACGGCGAAAGAGGATCCCGTGAGGTGGTAAAGCTGGTAAGGAAGCGCGACAAAGGTCAGCATGCTCCCCACGGCCGATACCCCTTGGCCGAAAAACAGCAGGCGATACTCGCGATACCGTAGTAACGGTGTTACGTCCAGCAGCATGGTCTTCCGCTTTTGTTGCCGTTGCCTTAGGCCGGGCCGGGAAGCAATGCCCCGGCGGGTTTACGGCCCGCCGGCTTCTCCAACTTTGATTTCAAATTCCATTTGATACTTATAATAAGAGATTTCAAGCTGGGCGGATTTTCAGTAGAAATCGGGTCGTGTTTTCCGTATTCCGATTTGAGACATTTCATGATACATCGCGCCAACGCTTTGGGAACCAGCCGCTTCTCAGCCCAAAATCTGAGACGGAATATTTTTGAAAGCCCTGTCCCATCTGCCCAAATTGAACCGGTTGTTTTTTCCCCTGGGAGAAAATAAGGAAGCTGTTTCCGGAACAACGGTTCGTTTTTTCACTTGCGCACGAAATGGATCAGCTTCTCGCCGGTGAGGTAACCCAAAGCCATTTTCAAACCCCGTTAAGCCCGGGATTCCAGCCAAGCCAATTGCTACGATATGCTACATGTGCTATACCGGGAAAATGAGATCTATTTCCCAAAGAGAGCTTCGCAATGATTCCGGCGGCAAACTTCGCGAGGTGCAATCCGGTCAAACCCTGATTGTGACTCGAAACGGGAGGTCGGTGAAGAGTTCGGCCTCCCGCAGATCCGGGTAGAGGGCTTTGGGAAACGCCTGCGTGCCCGGGTGGTTTCTCCCGTGCCCCTGGGGCCGAAAAGAAAAGAGCTTTTGCCCGAAGTAGGCCTTAGCAATCGGGAGTAAATAACTCCATTTTCCATACATTATTGGAGTTTATGAATCCGAATTTAAGCAGTGCCGTATTGACGCGATTCCCTTCGCTATTTCTTGCCCTGCGCAGCGGGCGCCGGCGGCGGGATGCCCGCATCGATCCCGGGTCGGTTGGGGAAAGACCGGCCGCGAAGGTCATGCCCGGAAATGCAAGGGCCGTCACAATTGAATTTCGGAAAATATTGTCCCGCCCCTGGAGTCGGGCGGGAGTTCGGGGAACCGGGTCGGCGGATCGAACTGGAAGCGTTATAGGACGAGGGAATTTTAAAGGCAAAACCACCGTCGGTGTTGACCGCGATCGACAAGGGAGTTGACGACTGGATGGACAAGGTCTGCTTGACCATGGTGCGCGCCGTGCCTGCTGAATCCCGGTACAAATCCACCGAATAGGTTCCGGGCTTAATGAAGTCGAGCGGAACCGAGATGGTATGCGCGGCCACGGCGCTGATGCCGGCCACATACCAATCGTTTCCCTTGCGGCGCGCCAAGACGACGCTTTGCCCGGGATTGCCGCTGAGGAAATGGATGTCGTCCCACGCCGAAGGCACGGTCTTTAGAAAAGGATATCCCACGCTGGCTTGGTACGAGGCCGGGTTATCGGCGAAGTGCTGAATACCCGATTCAAAAATCACCGACAAGGCCAGTTCATGGGCGTCGGTGGTGGTCCTTTCGGAGGGAACGCCATTGGTCAACATTCCGGTGGTGAAAAGAACCGGCGTGACATCCATGGGCCCGATGACGTTGCGCGTGAAGGGCAGAGTGCAATTGTGCCCGGGACCGGGAAACCCGCGGCCGTAGTATTCATCCCCTTTCACAGCTTCCCAGGTCATGAGATTCGGCCATCGGCGCCGTTGGCCCCTCGGAACCGTGGCCCCGTGCAAAGTGCCCATCAGCTTGTATTTGATCAAATTAAGCGCGGTCATGTCGTACCATTGCATGGTGGCCTGATTGTCGCTGCCGATAAAATCAATCTTGAGGCTTTTAACGCCCCAGGTCTGGGCTTGCGAGAAGATGGCGTCTTCCTTGGCCTGCGTATTTACGGCGGAATAGTTGTACCAGAGTTCGTCCCCCACCGAATCCTGATTTGCCGTTTGCATCAACTGGGGCATTTGGGATTGATTGAATCCGTCGTCGGTCAGGTTGTATTCCCATCCCGTCTGATGCGCGAAGTTCAGGTAGGTTTGCTGCAAGGACAAATCCCCGGTTCCCTGGGACAGCCAGGACCATGCGGCCCGCCCCGATTTGATCCAACTCATATCCGTGATCTCATTCGGGGGATTGAGATCCTCGGTGACCGACGATTCCACGATAGGCGCCAAGGTCGCTCCCACCATGGCCACCCGCCACGGCGTCGTCCAAGGCAGGGTTCCCGACAAGGAAGCCTGCGGGAATTTCACCATGAAAACGTTCGCCGCATTCGCCAGGAGACTCAGGTGGCTCGCGCAATAGTCCCCGTAAACGGCGGCTTCGGAAAGCAAAACCCAGGATCCGTTCGGAGCATGGAACAGGGCCGGAAAGGCCATATCTTCGGACTTATAACTGGTGCCCACGGTGCCCGGATCGTAGGTGGCCTCGTAATAACCGGAGAAATTCTGCACCCATCCGGCGCTTCCCGTGGCCACGTTGAAACCCGATTGCTCGCCCGTGATGGTAGCGTTCCCGTTACCGATCAGTTCATACCGAAAGGCGACGGCGTCATTGTAGGCGCGGAACACCATGGCCACCTGGCTGTTGTTGGCGTTTTTGAAAAGCAAGGTGGTTTGGTTCGCGTTATTGGTATACACGCTTCTTTTTCCGCTGGGGAGGGAGTATTGCTCGTGGATCACCGAGTCCGTCTGGCTCACAAAGGTCAGGCCGGAGACAAAATTTTGGTTGCTCGTTATGATTCCCAGCGGCGACCAATCCAAGACCAGTGAGTCGCCGACGGAAACCTGGTAATAGCAATCCGTCTGATTGGGGAAGAGGCTGGAAATCACAGCTTGTTTCACCGTGATCGCAACCGAATCATTCGGCGAAGTGAGCGTCCAGGGTTGGGCCCAAACCCCGGAACAGGCGGCGAAGAGGAACCACAGTGAAAAAAACCGCTTGGGAAACACACCTGTTGAGACCGAAGTTGCGTCGGAAGTTGTTCTCACGGCCATGCCTTTCTCTTTCCATCATGCGCGATTGCGCGACCTACGAAATCGGTTTGTTTTTCATTGTTGGCCTGAATTCTGGACCGCCAAAAATTTGCGCTGCGTACTAAAAATACGCGCACGAAAAATTTTCGCCCGCGATTTTCCAGCTATTCAAGCGATCCGCAAAGCCCTCAAACCGCCCATCGATTCCGTCTCCAATCGCTTCGGACGCCTGGCCGACGGCGGAACGTGCTAGAGATTCCGGGCACACGGCGAGCAAGCCGTTCGACTTCGGAGAGATGCCTACGCCGGACGCCAGACCGGCTGCGGCACCCGACGGGCAGCCGCGCGGGTTTTGGCGGCGGCGCGGGCCACGCGTTCAATCACCCGCAGCGTGGCGTCCAAACCGTCATAGCGCGGATGGCGCTTCCAGAACAATTCCAGGCCGCGCAACAGCGCCGCCCGCCGCGCTTCGAAGTCGCCCCACACCGCGGGCGTGAAGCGGTGCATGGCGCAGGCCATGCCGCAGCCGCTGCGCTCCAGGGCCAGGGCGTTGAGTTCCTGCTCCACCACGTCGGCTTCGGGCAAGGCGAGCACGGGCTTTCCGAAGGCGATGGCTTCGCCCAAGACTTGGTTGCCGGCCGTGGTGAGCAAGGCCCGCGACCGGGCCAGGCTGGCCAGAAAGCCCGACGGCGAAATGGGACGCAGGCGGATATGCCCGGGCCGCTCGGCCGCCAATTGTTCCGTGGTCCACCCGGAAAAAATTTCAAACGTCTGTTCGCCCAACGCGGCCAGGACGGGCAGCAGTCCTCCCAGGTAACGCGGGTGTTTCAGGTACACCGTCACGACGGCGCCGTCGGCGGCGGGATAACTCTCGCGGTCGACCGGCAAAAACGGCCCCACGAATACGGCGCGGCTGCCCCGTCGCTTGGGAAAGTGATGGAAAGAGCTGACCACGATGCGCCGCGGCCATCCCGACAACAGTTGGGTGCAGAACCGGTACACCCACAGTTCCAGGCGGCTGCCGAGACCGCGCAGAGGCGGCAGCACGGTTTCGGTAAGGAAGTGCTGGTGATCCACGGCCACCAGCGGCGCATGCAGAGAGCGCGCCAGGCGGCAGGCCATGGGTTCGAAATCGGAGATCACCACGTCGGGCCGGAAGCGCCGGGCCTGCTCTTCGGCGGCGCGAAAGGCGGCGCTGTGCCGCAACCCGATTTGGATCAACGGAACCACGTTGCCGGCGAAGGTGCGCCACAAAGACATGGCCCCGCGGGCCGTGAAACGATAGCGCAGCAACGGGATCTCCATGAGCCGGAAGCGACGGGGATCCAGCACCGACAGAGCGTCGCCGCCCGTCATCACCAGCACGTCATGGCCGCGCTCCATCAAGGCGCGCACGATGCGCGCGCTGCGGGTCGCATGCCCGCGGCCTTCGCCCTGGATGCCGTACAGCACCCTAACCACGCGCGCCCGCCTTCGCACCGACACCCACGCGCCTTCCGGCGCCGGGGAAACGGGCACCCGTCCGGCGGCGCGGGCGGGCGCAGGAATTTAAGGAGCAACGGGGATTGCCGCGTTCCAGGAATTTGCATGCAGACCGCCGACCCGGAAACACATCCCCAGTGTAGGTCGGAAATGTTACCGTCTCGCTAATGAGACGTCACAACAAGGTTACAGTCGCGGGAGCCCCGCCATACCTGGGCACGCCGGCGACGCCTTACTCATTGTATTGCGAAGACTTGCGCAATTCCGCCAGGTCCGCCAGCACCTCGGCGCTGTGGCCGGCCGGCTTTACGCCCCGGTAGATTTTGGCCACCTTCCCGGCCGGGTCGATGAGAAAGGTCGTGCGGGCCGCCAGCGTATGGCCCTTCCACTGCATGAGACAACCGTATCGCGTCACCACCGTGGCCGCCGTGTCGGACAGCAATTTGAATCCCAACTTTTCCTGGGAACAGAACCCTTGATGCGAGCCGACCGGGTCGACGCTGACGCCCACGATCACGGCGCCCGCTTGGGCGTACAGCGAAGAGTCGTGCTGGAAATTATGCGCCTCCAAGGTGCAGCCTTTGGTGAAATCTTTGGGATAGAAATACAGCACCACCCAGTGGCCACGGAATTGATGCAGGCTGGTTTCGATTCCGGATTGATTGGGGAGTTGAAAGTCCGGGGCCATTTGCCCGACCTGAATCGAATCCGGTGCTGGTGTCGTAGCGCCGAAGGCGACTCCTGCCGACAAGAGGGAAAGGCTGGCGGCGAACAGGGTCACGGTACGACGGACGGAATGATGGAACATGGAATCCTCCTGCGAAAGCGATATGGGAACCTAGCATGAAATACAAGTTTCTAAAACTCGCGGCGGCAGCCAGGGGGTGATTTTCGCGTCAGCCGCTTTTTTTCAGCAACTCACGGGCATGGCGCAGGGCGGCTTCCGAGCTTTCGCCGCCCATCATGCGCGCCAATTCTGCCGCCCGCTCCTTTTCGCGCAGAGGAAACATGCGAGTTACGGTGCGCCCGCCTTGCAAATGTTTTTCCACGCAATAGTGCCGCTCGGCCTGCGCCGCCACCTGGTGCAAATGGGTGATGACCAGCAATTGGTGATGCGCCGCCAATTCCGCCAACGCTTCGCCCACGCGCAAGGCCGTGCTTCCCCCGATGCCGGTGTCGAGTTCGTCGAACACCAGCACCGGCCGCGGGTCGCTGTGCGCCAGCGCGCCTTTGACCGCCAGCATTACACGCGAAATCTCGCCGCCCGAAGCGCTTTGCCGCAGCGGCTTGCTGGGTTCGCCGGGATTGGCGGCCAGGTAAAATTCCACGGCATCCATGCCGTTCGCCTGCAAGCCCAGAAATCCCTGCTCGGGCGACAGCGCCTGCACCCGCGTTTCCAACCGGCTGCCTTCCATGCCCAATTGCCCGAGGCGCGCCGTGACGGCGGCATCGAAGCGCTGCGCGGCCTGCCGGCGTTTTTCCGACAAAGCCGCGGCCGCGCTCCGGGCGGCCGCCAGCGCCGTTTCGCGCTGGTCCCGCAGCGCCGCCGTTTCCACCCCGGCGTTTTCCATGCGCGCGATCTCCTCGGCGCGGCGATCATGCAGGGCGATGAGTCCGTCCAAATCGGTTTTGTATTTGCTCCGCAGACGTTGCAGCAGGGCCAGGCGCGCGTTCAGCGCGTCGAGGCGTTCGGGCTCGGCGGCTTCGGGCACGTCGAGACGCCGCAGCGCGTCGCGCAACCCCGACAGCGCGGCGTTCGCCTCGGCGACGGGTTCCGCTTCGCCGGCCAGGGCCGTCGGCTCAAGATGACGCAAGAGCGCCGGCAATTCCCGTTCGAGCCGGCCCAGCGCACCCAAGGCGCCGGCCGGGCCTTCCAAGGCGTCGAGGCAGGCGGCGCGGCCGGCCGTGATTTTTTCCAGGCCCGCCAGCATTTTCAATGCGCTTTCGAGACGCTCCTCTTCGCCGGCTTGCAATCCGGCCTTGTCGAGTTCCTGGAATTGAAAGCGCAAAAATTCGCTTTGCTCGCGCAGCCGCGCGGCGTCTTCTTCGACCCGGCGTAAATCCTGGTCAGCCGCGCGCGCCTCGGCGTACCGCCGGCCGAATGCGGCGGCTTCGTCGCCGAGCCCGGCGTAACCGTCGAGATACGCCCCGTGGTGGGCGGCGTCGAGCAGGCCCTGCTGCTCGTGCTGCCCGTGCAGATCGACCAAACGCCGGCCCACGGCTTCGAGATCGCCCAAGGCCACCAAGGTGCCGTTCACGCGGCTGCGGCTTTTTCCCGCCGCCGTCACCTCGCGCTCCAAGGTCAACTCCTCTTCGGCGTCCAATTCCAGGCGCTGGAGCACGGCGCGCAGTTCGGGATCGGGCGGAAGATCGAAGACGGCTTCGACCCGTAATTTGTCCGCGCCGCGGCGGATGGAATCGGATTTGGCCTTGGCCCCGAGCAGCAGTTTGAGTGCGCCGGTCACGATGGATTTCCCCGCGCCGGTTTCGCCCGTGATGGCCGTGAAGCCCGGCTCGAAAACGAGATCGACCGCGTCGAGAATGGCGAAATCGCGGATGCTAAGGCTTTTGAGCATGGCGCATTCCCGCGCTGTCGCGGCTGCCGGTCCAGCCGAGCTTGGTGCGCAGCGATTCGAAATACGAACCGCTGTGGGGACGGATGATGCGCAGGCCTTCGGGATGCTTGCGCAACAGCACCACGTCGCCGGGAGCGACCCGTTCGCGGTGGCGGCCGTCGACGTACAGATTCACGGTTTTGTCCTTGGGCATGACGCTGCGCACTTCGATTTCCATGAAGTCGGGCAGCACCAAAGGCCGCACCGACAGCGAGGCCGGATTCATGGGCGTGAGCAGGAGCGATTGCCCCGACGGGTGGACGATGGGCCCGCCGGCCGAAAGCGAATACGCGGTCGAACCCGTGGGCGTGGAGATGAGCAGGCCGTCGACGCGGTATTCGGTGAGAAAGCGCGCGCTGGCCGTCACCGCCAATTCCACCATTTGATGGCCCATCACGCCGGTGAAGGCGGCCTCGTTGAGCGCGATATCGCGCCACAGACACTTGGCCCCGCGCCGCCCCGGGCCCGCCGGGCGCCAATGCTCGATGTGGAGCAGCATGCGGCGGCGCAGGGTGTAATCGCGGCGCAGCAACTCTTCGAGAATGGGGCGCAGATTGGCCAAGGTGGCGTCGGCCAGAAATCCCACCCGTCCCAGGTTCACGCCCAAAATGGGAACCTGCTGGCCGCGCACCAGGCGGGCCGCCGACAGAAAGCTGCCATCGCCGCCCAGCGACAGCAGGGCGTCGACGCGGCGGCCCAAAAAGGCGTCGCCCGCGGGTTTCATATTGCGATCAGCGTAATTTTTTAGATACGCATTGAGATGCACGCGCACGTCCGGATGATCGGCGGCGAAGGCACGCACGACGGCCATGGCCGCGTCCATGCGTCCGCGCAAGGCCATCACGCCCAAAACCCGGATGTCGGAAGTCGGCACGGTGATGGCCGGATCGGCGTCGCGCCTCCGCGTCATGAATTTTTCTCTCCCCCCGCCAGGGTTTCGAGCCGCGCCCGCAGGTCGGGGTAGCGGTTCTCGAACGCTTCCGCCCCCGCCAAGGTCGAGGCGCCGTGCGACTTGAGCCCAAGCACCGCGCAGGCCGCGGCCAACCCCGCATGGCCCAGAGCGTCGTAGGCGCCGCCGTCGAACTCATGTTTGCCGCGGATCACCAGGCCGTCTTCGAACTCGCCGATTTCGACGCCCGCGCGCTTGAGCGCGGCCACGAACTCTTTGAGCCGATCCACCGGGCCTCCGCGCAGAAAATCCAAATCGCGGAACACCGATTCGCCCTGCGCCAGGGCCGCGGCCGCCAGCAGCAGATAGGCTTCGTCGTGGCCGTCGGCCAGGGTCTCGGCGTCGAAACGCTTGCCGAACAAATCCGCCGCGCGCACCCGTAACGTTCCCGTGACTTCGCCCCGGCGCTCGCGCCGCTGGAGTACTTCGAGGTCGGCCCCCATGCGCCGCAAGGCCGCGAAGATGGCTCCGCGGCCGGTATGGAGCAGAACGTTTTCCAGCAAGAGATCTGAACCCTTGATCACGGTGGCGGCCAGCGCGGCCACCGCGGCCTCGCCCACATCGCCCGGAAGGGAAAGCGTCGCCGGCGCGGGGTGGCCGGCCGGCAATTTCAGGCGCGTCACCGGCTCTTTTCCGGCGGCGCGCAATTGGCGCGCCATGCGCCGCGTCAATTCGTCGGCATCTTTGGCATCGTCGCGCTCGATCCGGGCTTCGAGGCCGAAGTGCGGGAGCAGGGATTCGAGCAAATCGGATCCGGGGCGCTGCAAATGCAATTCCAGGCTTTGGCCGGCGGCCAGGTGATGGAAGATCAAAACCGTCTTGGCCAAACCATCGTCCCATTTGTGCTCGCAGGGCTGGCAGAAATTCCGGGCCTGGCGATGCAATTCACCGGGCCGAAATTCCGCCTCGAAATCGGGGTTCGACGCCTCGGGCGGATACAGGGAGGCCAGCAAGGCTTTCACGTCTTCGCCGACTTCGGCGGAATACAAGAACGCAGGACGCAAGCCGGCACCGCCGCCGATTCCCGCCAGGATTAATGCCGCCAGGTCATGGCTCGCCGTCAACGGTTCGTCGGCCGGATGCCAAGCGCCGCCGCGGATCAACAGCACGCCGGGGTCGGAAGCGGAGGGTGTGAATCCCACGCCCCAGGATTCCAGCGCCGCGCGGAAAGATTGGAACCACGGGGCTTGGGGCAAATTCCCGAGGCGCGTTTCCCCCGGGCTCAAAGCTGCCAGGCCCACGGCCAGCAGGGAAAGGTGGGCGTCGCCGGGCAACTCCAAGCTTCCGCGCAAACGCCGGCTGCGGCGGATTTCCCATACGGTTTTCTCGTCCACCGGCGCCTCGATCATGGGCGGTAAGGTACTTTCACGAAGTCATGCTTTCCGTCCGGGAAATCGCGCGTATTGCGGGTGGCCAGCAAAAGGCCGTGATGCCGGGCCAAGGCCGCCTGCAAGGCATCGGGTAATTTCCAACGGTGTTCGCGCCGCAACGCGGCCGCCAGGTCGGCGACTTCGAGGGTGATGGGCAAACATTCCCACTCATCGAGAAAAGCCGCCACCACATCCCGCCCGGCCTCGTCTCCCCCGGCCAAGGCTTCGGCGCGGGTGATGACCGAGATCACCGCCTGACGCCGCGCCCGCACTTCGGCAAGCCAGCGGGTCGCGCTTTTCCACCCGGAAAAGTGATCGATCAGGATGACGGTGTCGAGCAAATAAAGGGGCTTCACCGATCCCATTCCGAACGCAGCTTACGCACGTAGGCGAGGGCGTCGACACCCCGTTCTTTCCAGATGCCCGCGGTGGCCTGCAAGGCCGAGCCCCGGTCCGGAAGCTGCTCGGCATGCGCCCGGTATTCGGCCACGGCCTCGCGCACCATTTCGGCCATGGACTGGCCGCGCCGTTTGCTCATGGTTTTCATCCAGCGCATATCCTGCGCGGGCAAGGAAATCAAGGTTCGGTTCATGCGGGTCGGCATGACTTCCAATATATCACTCTAGTGATATATTGGCAAGCGCCGCGAAAGCTTCAGCGCAGTCGCGCCGCATGGTCCGCTTGCGCCAGCAAGCGCAAGGCGGAAGCAGCTTCTTCGCCGGTGCGGAACCCTAGCATCAGCACGCCCTCTTCGCCTTCGCGCACTTTGAGAATTTCGGCGTCGAGCACATTGACCCGGGCCTGCGCCAGGGGCGACAAAACCGCCAGCAAGGCGCCGGGCTGGTCCACGAGATCGACCAGAATTTCGGTGAGCGGCGCGGTGAAGCCTTTGCGCGGCGCGGTGAATTTGGCGCGCAGGGCGTTGGCCTCTTGAAAAAACTGCTCGCCGCCGTCTTTGGAAAGCGAAATCTCCAGCGCTTCGAGTTCGCGGCGAAAGGTGGGCAATATGAATTCGAGATTGCGCCGGTTGGTGCGCAGAATGGGTTCCCAAACCGCGAAGCTCGAAGCCGCCAGACGGGTCATATCGCGAAAGCCGCCGCCCGCCACCTGCAGCACGCTCGGCCAGGATTCGTCCGCGCCCACGTAGGCCGCCAGCGCCGTGGAGAGAAGTTGCGGCAGATGCGAGGCCAGGGCCGCGACCAGATCATGGTGTTGCGGATACAACCGCAAGGTGTGTGCGCCCAATCCCCGGATGAATTCTTCCAGGATTGTCAGCGCGGCTTGCGCCGACTCCGGGGCGTTTTGTTGCGGGCAGACGATCCAGGCGGCGTTCTCGAACAGATGCCCGTCGCGCGCGCGCAGGCCGGTTTTTTCCGAGCCGGCCATGGGATGCGACCCGATGAAGGTCGCGCCGCATTCGGGCGGAAAAGCGTCTTCACCCAGGGCGCAAATCGCCTCCTTGGTGCTGCCCACGTCGGCGATTACGGCACCGGCTTTGACCCGCGGCGGGTCGTCGGCAAAGTCGCGCAACAGGCCGAGAATGTGATCGATGGGCGTGCAGAAAAAAACGAAATCGCTGCGCTCCAGAGCCGCGCGCACCCGATCGTAGCCGAAGCCCTCGTCGATGAGGCCGGCGTTCAAAGCCTCACGCACCGCCGCGGGACCGGAAATCCCGAGCAGGCGCCAGCCGGGGTAACGCCGGCGTGTCGACTCGGCCAGGGAACCCCCGAGCAACCCCAGGCCCACCACGGCCAAAGTGCGCGGCGCCGCGTTCAACCGGCATCCTCCAGCTTGCGGTGTTCTTCCATGATGCAGGCGAAAATCCGGCGCAGGGCGTCGTCGGGCAGGGGACCCCGGCCGTGTTGTACCACGTTTTCCAGCACGGCGCGTTCGCGCTGGGGATCATGGATCGGCAATCCCATCTCTTTTTTCAAGGCCGCGATGGCCAGCGCGCAGCGCGCGCGCTCGTGCAGCAATTCCACCAGTTTTTCGTTGAGGGCGTCAATGCGGCCGCGCCAGCCGTCCAAATCCATCAGGCCCGCTCCGTCCCGGCTGAGCTTGCCGAAGCCTTGGTCGGAGCCGCCAGCGACGCCGCCACGGCGCGCAGGTCCGCGAGCATTTCCGCAAACGGCTTGGGCTCCAAGGTGCGGCGGACCAAGGCCGAACCCACCACGGCGCCGTCGCAGAGGGCGCACACCGCGCGCACCTGATCGGGCGTGGAGATGCCGAAACCGACCACCACCGGAATTGGTGAAGCGTGGCGCACGGCGGTCAGCTTCTCTTCCAAATCGGCCTGAAAGCCCTCGCGTTCGCCCGTGATGCCGGTGCGCGAGATGTAGTACAGAAAGCCGTTGCCTTTTTCCAGAATGCGTTGCAGGCGCGCGGGCGTGGTGGTGGGCGCGGCCAGAAAGACGAGGCGCAATTCAAGATCGCGGCAGACGGCGGCCATGTCGTCGGCTTCTTCGACGGGCAAATCCACCAGCAGAAAACCGTCGGCGCCCGCGGCCTTGGCCCTTTCGGCAAAGGACCGCAACCCGTGCCGGTAAATGGGGTTCAAATACGAAAACACGACGATGGGCATTTGCGATTGGGCGCGGATGCGCCGCACCATGTCGAGATAGGCCGTGTCGGTGACGCCGTTAACGAGCGCGCGGGCGGCGGCCAATTGGTTCACCGCGCCGTCGGCCATGGGATCGGAAAACGGGTAGCCCAGTTCCAATACGTCGGCACCGACCTTTTCCAACTCCAGCGCGATGCGCACGGTTTCGTCGCAGCCCGGCACGCCGGCGGCGATGTAGGGAATGAAGGCCTTCTGCCCCGCGGCGCGCAGGCGCGCAAAGGCGGCGTCGATGCGGTTGCTCATGCCTCCGCCCCTGAACCGGCGGAATGGGGAACCGCCGCCGCTCCCGGCCCCGCCGATTCCGGCGGAGCGGCGTTCATGACGGTTTGCAGGTCTTTGTCGCCGCGGCCCGAAAGGTTGACCACCATCAAGGTTTGGGGCGGCAGCGTCGGCGCCAGCTTCAGGGCGTGGGCCACGGCATGCGCGCTTTCGAGCGCCGGAATGATGCCTTCGAGCCGGCACAGGGCGTGGAAGGCGTCGAGCGCTTCGCGATCGGTGGCCGAGGTGTATTCGATGCGTTTGTGATCGCGGTAATAAGCGTGTTCCGGTCCGATGGAGGCGTAATCCAGCCCGGCCGAAATGCTGTGGGTTTCGGCGATTTGTCCCTGCGGAGTTTGCAGGACATAGCTGCGCGTTCCGTGCAGTACGCCGAGCACGCCGCCTTCGAAGCGGGCCGCGTGCCGGCCCGAAGCGATGCCTTCGCCTCCCGCCTCCACGCCGATCAGGCGCACCGCCGGCCGGTCGAGAAAGTTCCAGAACAGACCGATGGAATTGCTGCCGCCGCCCACGCAAGCCACAAGCACGTCGGGCAGGCGGCCTTCGTGTTCGCGTAGTTGGGTTTCGGTTTCCTGTCCGATGATTTTCTGAAAGTTGCGCACGATGAGCGGATAGGGATGCGGTCCCAAGGCCGAACCGAAGACGTAATGGGTGCTGTGAATATTGGTGACCCAGTCGCGGATGGCTTCGTTGATGGCGTCTTTCAAAGTCATGGAGCCCGAATCCACCGGCACCACTTCGGCGCCCAGGATGCGCATGCGGTAGACATTGGGCGCCTGGCGCTCCATGTCGACCCGGCCCATGTAGATCACACATTCCATGCCGAAGCGGGCCGCGGCCGTGGCTGTGGCCACGCCGTGCTGGCCGGCGCCGGTTTCGGCGATGATGCGCCGCTTGCCCATGCGCCGGGCGATCAGCACCTGGCCCAGCGAGTTGTTGATCTTGTGCGCGCCGGTATGGTTCAGGTCTTCACGCTTGAGATAGATCTTGGCGCCGGCGCATTTTTGCGTGAGCCGCGCGGCGAAGTAGAGCGGCGAGGGGCGGCCCACGAAATCGCGCAACAGACCGTTCAATTCATCGTGGAATTCCGCATCGCTTTCCAGGGTCCGGTAATACGCCTCCAACTCTTCGAGCGCGGGCATGAGAACTTCGGGCGCAAACTTGCCGCCATAAGGGCCGAACCGCCCCCAGGCATCGGGGAGAGCGTGAGGATTCATCAAGCGCCCTCCTGTGAAAAATTCTTAAGAATGACCTTGAGTTGCGGAATCACTTTGGGGAACTCGGCCGAGACAATGGCATGAACCACGTCCAGACGAACCGCGTCATAGCCGTGAATCAGCCGGTTGCGGGTGGAGACCGCTTCTTTCCAGGGCAACTGCGGATAGAAAGGACGATGCGCCAGAGGTACACGAGCTGCGGCTTCGCCGAATACCTCAATACAACGCAAGAGCGCCAATTGGGTCACCCGATCGTTTTCCAATTCCGACAGAGATCGCCCCTTTAAAATGGAAACGGCTTCGCCCGCATATTGAAGCATATCTTCGAAATGCCATAGGTTGCGGGTGGGGTCGGGATTATTCCCCATAAACCAAGGCGGCCTTTGACAAGATTTCTGCCCGACGTGAAGGGCGAAAATCTTCTGGAGTGTAAAAATCGACTTTTCGTCCTAGAATGGGCTCGAGCTCTTCGTGCAAAGCGAACATGCTCCAACCCGGATGAATATGGGAATGAAACTCCGCCAACACATCCACGTCGCTTCCCGCCCCAAAATTTTCAGTCAAAACCGATCCATAGAGCCATAGCTTGTGGATCCCATGCTTCCGGCAAAACTCATTTAGTGCCTCTTGCGGCAGGTAAATGGGGTAGGTTGGCATGCTTCCGCAAAAGTAGTTCTCGGGGATCGTGATCCCCATGCAATGCCAACCCGGCGGGACCCCAAAAACACGTGTCCCGGTTTTTTTAGAGGAGCGGACTCTCTGCAAAATAGCCGGGTCCGAAGATAGCGGAGAAATCGTGCGACGGTCAAAGCTTATACAGTTAGGGAACGCCCAGCATGCGTAGGCGGTAGAAATTGGACGCCTGGCGATCCCTATCGAAGCGGGCCGAATCTCCCCCAGGCGTCGGGAAGAGCGTGGGGGTTTATGATCGGAACCAAGTAACTTTTTGCGAATTCCCCTAAAAACCGGACCCGGCTGAAAGACCTCGCCATTACCTCATTCATGAGGTCGTATGCCTTTCACACGTTTTGCCTTTCACCTCCCATTCTCGTCCGCAGTACTCGGCATTGCCCTGTCGATGCTAGGCCTCTCCGCGGGCGCGCAGAGTTTGAATCCGACCGGTAACATTGCGATTCATGATCCTTCTTCCTTGGTTAAGGAAGGCGGTACCTATTACGTCTTTCAAACCGGAAATCTGATCCCGTGCAAAACCTCTCCGGACATGGTGCACTGGACCAACGCCGGTTCAGCGCTCTCTTCCCGGCCATCCTGGCAGGCTGCAACGGTTCCCAACAATGCGCCCGGTGATCTGTGGGCGCCGGACATCAGTTACCGCAACGGCACCTATTGGCTGTATTATGCCGTCTCCTCCTCCGGCTCCCAGACCTCCGCCCTCGGTCTGGCCACACGGTCCTCCCTGGCCGCCGGCGCTTGGCAGGATCAGGGCGTGGTGATCACGTCCGCAACCTATTCGGTCAATGACAATGCCATCGATCCCAACAGCATCAGCGACGCCCAAGGCAACGTTTGGTTGGCCTGGGGTTCCTGGTGGAACGGGATTTTCCTCATCCCCGTGGATCCGCAAACCGGAAAACCGACCGCGTCTGCGCAACCCGTGAACCTCGCGGGACGAGGGGGAAAGGGAATCGAGGCGGCCTTCATCGTCTATGCACGCGGATACTACTACCTGTTCACTTCGTGGGATGTCTGCTGCCAGGGGACGAGCAGCACGTATAACATGCGCTACGGCCGGGCGACCGAAGTGACCGGGCCCTATGTCGATACGGCCGGGCTGCCTTTGGTTTCGGGAGGGGGCACCCCGCTGAGCGACGGCTCCGGATTTCCCGGAGGGGGGCAATCCGTGTACGTTGAAAACGGGAACTATTACCTCATCTATCACGTTTATGACGGCCGCAATAATCCGGCCAGTTTGCAGATCCGCCATCTTTACTTTAACGCCCAAGCCTGGCCCACCTTCGACCCGGCCGCGGCGGTAAGCATTCAACCGCGTCCTTCATCGCACCGACCCCTGTTGCTGTCAGGCACACACGAAAGTCCACCTGCGTTCTTCACCCCGACCGGCCGCAAGCTTCGGGATCCCGCGGGAACCTATTTCCTCCTGCCCGGAAAATAAAGGCGGCCTCGCACTAGGGGAAATAGCCGGGTTCGAAAAAATCGGAGAAATCGCGCGCCTGGGAAACCCGAGGCAGCACCGGAACGCCCAGGATGCGTTCCACCGACTTGAGCAGGGAACCGTGATCGTATCGCACCTTACTGACATAGCCTTTTTTCACGTGTGCGCCGATCACCAAAAAGGGCAATTTGGCCGTGACCGCCCCTTCGTCCCACGTGATGAAGATCACGCCTTCGTGGGCATGGCAATAAGCGATCAGCGGAGGGAGATTCGCCTTGAGCCACGCGTCGCCGGCCTGCACGTTGTCGGGATCCGGGCACCCGGCCGCTCCGTGCATGTCATGGCAAAGATTCGGCGTGAGGTAATTGTACGGCGCCCCCTTGTTGGCCGCGAGATCGCCGGCCAAATCCCGGTAGGGTTTGTGGTGTGCGGCGCAATAGGCGTTGGTCTGGGAGGGCGGGTGACCGGCCACGTCCTGGAAAAAAACGAAAGGATTGTGTTTCGGTTGGTAGAATCCCGCCGGCGAGGCGTCGACCGGACAGGCTCCCGAAACCGCATCCAGGCCTTCCTGGTACGACATCCACCCGATGGGATGCTTGGCATGCCGGAGCTGGGTGACCAGATGCGCCGTACTGCGGGTGCTGTTCTTGGCCGAGGGCGGGGCGTCGTCGACAAAGGTGCGGTCGGGGAAAACATTGGTGCCGGCCTCCATCCACACATAATGCGGTTCGCTGGGAATGGGGAGAGGCAATTCATCGGTGAAATTGGAAGCGATGGCGTAATCGGGAATGAGTTCTCCGTTGATATAAGGCGCACTCGTGGTGTTCCCGTAAATAAAAGGGACATGGGGCGCGGCGGAATCGGCATCGGTGTTTTCCATGACGATGACAAAGATGGTTTTGATTTTCGCGGCGGCCGCGACGGTAAGGCCAGGGCTGAAGGCCAGGGCAAATAGGAAAAGTCGGATTTTCATGAGAACCTTTGGAAGGGGTTGGCCCGAAATAATAGGCGGTGAAAATTCCGCCTGACTTTGGAGTCCGATCGCCCCGGACTCGGGAACCCGCCGGCAAGGGTTTTCCGGCCCTGACGCAGCCCAGAGACGGACGCATGACTTCCGCGTTCCACAAAATTGAAATGGCCCAAGGCTTGGGATTGTATCGCCTGGAGAATTTTTGGGGCCGTGGGTATTAATATCGATACATCGCGATTCATCGATGTATGCTTGGCAAAAAAGTGGTATATTACCTCGACCGCCGCCTGACGGCGGCTTTTTTCGGCATCAGGAGACTCGCCATGTCCAAACACCTTTTCACTTCCGAATCCGTATCCATGGGCCATCCCGACAAAATGGCCGATCAGATTTCCGATTCCATCCTCGACGCAATGATCGCGCAAGACGCGAAAAGCCGCGTGGCCTGCGAGACGATGATCACCACCGGCCTGGTGGTGGTGGCCGGCGAAATCACCACCACGGCCAACATCGATTTCCAGCACACGGTGCGCGAAGCCGTGCGCCGCACGGGTTACGACGATGCGGCCAAGGGCTTCGATTACAAAACCTGCGGTGTAATGATCGCGCTCGACAAGCAAAGCCCCGACATTGCGCAGGGCGTATCCGAAGGCGAAGGCCTGTTCCGGGAGCAGGGCGCCGGCGATCAAGGCATGATGTTCGGCTTCGCCTGCGATGAAACCGAAGAGCTGATGCCCATGCCCATCCATCTGGCGCACCGCCTGATGGAACGCCTGGCCAAGCTGCGCGAGAGCGGCGCCTTGCCCTGGCTGCGCCCCGATTCGAAATCGCAGATGACCGTGGAATACGTCGACGGCAAACCCAAGCGCATCGACACCGTGGTGCTTTCGACCCAACATGACGAAAAGGTCGACCATAAAACCATCACCCGCGAAGTGGTGGAGCAATGCGTCAAGCAGGTCATCGACCCGAGCCTGCTCGACGCCGCCACCCGCTACTTCATCAATCCCACCGGCCGCTTCGTGGTCGGGGGTCCCATGGGCGACTGCGGACTGACGGGCCGCAAGATCATCGTCGACACCTACGGCGGCATGGGCCGCCACGGCGGCGGTGCCTTTTCGGGCAAGGACCCTTCCAAGGTCGACCGCAGCGCGGCGTATGCCGCGCGTTACGTGGCCAAAAACATCGTGGCTGCGGGGCTGGCCACGCGCTGCGAAGTGCAGGTGGCCTACGCCATCGGCTACCACCAACCGGTGTCGGTGTATGTCGAAACCTTCGGCACCGGCCGCGTCGCCCCCGAAGCCCTGGAAAAGCTGGTGCGCGAGCACTTCGATCTCACGCCGCGCGGCATCATCACCGCCCTGGATCTGCTCAAGCCCCGCTACCGCGAAACCGCGGTGCACGGGCATTTCGGCCGCAAGGGAGCGGCGTTCACCTGGGAACGCACCGATAAGGCCGCGGCGCTGCAATCCGCCGCCGCGCCGCACCTCAAAGCCGGCGTCAAGTTGCCGGAGCCGGTGCTGGTATGACCGGCTGGGCCGCCGTCCCGCCGGCAGTCGAGAGTTCCCTCCGCAAGACCGTAACCTTCAAGTAACACAAAATCCCGCCGCCTCGGCTCCGCCGACGTCGGCACGCGACCCGGAAAGGCCCGCCATGACCACCACCGCCACCCCGAAGCCCGCCTCCACCAACGACTTCAAAGTCGCCGATCTCTCCTTGGCTGATTTCGGCCGCAAAGAAATCGACATCGCCGAAAAGGAAATGCCCGGACTCATGGCCGTGCGCGCGAAATACGGACCGCAAAAACCCTTGCGGGGTGTGCGCATCACGGGATCGCTGCATATGACCATCCAAACCGCGGTCCTCATCGAAACCCTGGTCGAACTCGGGGCCGACGTGCGCTGGGCCTCGTGCAACATCTTCTCCACCCAGGACCACGCTGCGGCCGCCATCGCCGCGGCCGGCGTGCCGGTGTTCGCCTGGAAGGGCGAGTCGCTCGAGGAGTATTGGGACTGCACCTTCAAGGCCTTATGTCATCCCGGCGCCGAAGGCCAAGCCCTCGGGCCGCAGCTCATCGTCGATGACGGCGGCGACGCGACCTTGCTGTTGCATTGGGGCGTGAAGGCCGAAAAAGATTCCGCCTTCCTCGACCGCAAGCCCGGCAGCGAGGAAGAAGGCGTCATTCTCGCCCTGCTCAAGAAAACCTTGCAAACCCATCCCGGCCTGTGGACCCGCTTCGTGCGCGACTGGAAAGGCGTGTCGGAAGAAACCACCACCGGCGTGCACCGCCTCTATCAAATGCTGCAAAAAGGCGAACTGCTGGTTCCCGCCATCAATGTCAACGACAGCGTGACCAAAAGCAAATTCGACAATCTTTACGGCTGCCGCGAATCGCTGGCCGACGGCATCAAGCGCGCCACCGACGTCATGGTGGCGGGCAAAATCGTGGTCATCGCCGGCTACGGCGACGTGGGCAAGGGCTGCGCCCACAGCATGCGCAGCTATGGCGCGCGCGTACTGGTCACCGAAATCGACCCCATCAACGCGCTGCAAGCCGCCATGGAAGGCTTCGAGGTCACCACCATGGAAGAGGCGGCCCGGGAGGGGAACCTCTTCGTCACCACCACCGGCAATGTCGATGTGATCACCGTGGCGCACATGCAGACCATGAAGGACGAAAGCATCATCTGCAACATCGGCCATTTCGACAGCGAAATCGACGTGGCGGGATTGCGCGGGCTGCCCGGCGTGAAGACCTTAAACATCAAGCCCCAGGTCGACAAATTCATGTTGCCCAACGGCCGCTGCCTGTATCTGCTCGCCGAGGGCCGGCTGGTGAATCTGGGCTGCGCCACGGGACATCCGAGTTTCGTGATGTCGAATTCGTTCACCAACCAGACCCTGGCGCAAATCGACTTGTGGACCAACCCCCGGCCCGTGGGCGTGTATACGTTGCCGAAAAAGCTCGACGAAGAAGTGGCGCGCCTGCATCTGGCCAAGCTCGGGGTCAAGCTGACCCGCCTCAGTCCCAAACAGGCCGAATACATCGGCGTGCCGGCGGACGGGCCGTATAAACCCGAGCATTACCGCTACTAGAGGGGACAAGCCCCAAACATTGTCGCCGCTAGAAGGTATTGAGCGACCGAAAGACGTTGTGCAACGGTCCGCAACCCCATTGTAATTGATCGTTACAACGTCTTTTTGTGATTTTCTTTTTTTATAGCTTCCCAAGTTCCACCTTTCTTGGAAAGCCGCCATGCGCCCCCATCCCTTTCTTTATTGCCTGGTGGCCGGCTTCGGATTGCTGGCGTGCAACCGGCATGCGGCGGATTCCGGCGAAGCCAAGGCCCGTGGCGGCGCGCCGGAAGCCCTTGCCGCCGTCGTTTTGAACGCCGCCACGGTCACTTCCAATGTCATCGCCACCGGCACCGTGCTGGCCGAACACCAGGTCGATGTGCAAACCGAAATTTCTGGCAAAGTGGTGCATATCGGATTTCCCGAAGGCGGGCATGTGGCGGCCGGGCAGGAGCTTGTCAAGCTGGACGATTCGGAACTGCGGGCACAATATGAGAAAGCCAAAGCGCAATTGCTGCTCGCCCAGGTGCAGGAAAAGCGGATGCAGCCGCAATTCGAGGCCGGTGCCGTAAGCCAGCAGGACGTCGATCAGGCGCGTGCCCAACTGGAATCGGCCCAGGCCGATGCCGCGCTCATCAAAGCCCAATTGGATAAGTGTGAAATCCGGGCGCCGTTCGCCGGGGATGTGGGATTGCGGCTGGTGGAACTGGGATCGGTTTTACAACCCGGCACCAAGGTGACCACCTTGCAGGATTTGCATTCCTTCCGGATCGAATTCTCCGTGCCCGAAGATCAGACGGCCGGAGTTCGGATCGGACTTCCAGTGAAATTCACGGTGACCGGGCGCAAAGACACCCTGAACGCCACCATCTTCGCCATCGAACCCGCTCTCGATCCCAGCACCCGCCTGATGACGGTGCGGGCCCGCTGTCCCGCCCCCAAGGGCGGATTGCGGCCGGGAGCCTTCGCCACAGTGGAAGTGCCGGTGCATGCGACCCAAGCGCTGTGGGTTCCGGCCCAGGGCGTGGTCGAAAGTTCGGCCGGAAGCCAGGTCTGGCTGGTGCGCGACGGAAAGGCGAAATTACAGGTCTTTCGTCCGGGTACGCGCACTCCCGAAGCCGTGGAGGCAGTACAAGGTTTGTCGGCCGGAGACACCGTGCTGGTATCCGGCCTGATGCAATTGCATCCGGGGATACCGGTCAAACCCAAAATCAATTCTTAATCCATGCGCCTGTCGCATCTTAGCATCGACCGCCCGGTCCTCACCATCGTGATTTCCCTGTTTTTGGGGGTGCTCGGAATTATCGCCATTCCCCAGCTGGGCGTCCGGGAATTCCCCTCGGTGGATCCGCCCATCATCACCGTGACTACCAATTACGGGGGCGCCAGCGCCGACGTGGTCGCCAACGAGATTACCGAGCCCCTGGAAGAATCCGTGAACGGAGTGGCCGGCATCCGCTCCATCTCCTCGGTGAGCCGTGAGGGCAGCAGCACCATCACGGTGGAATTCACGCTGGCCACCGATCTGGAAACCGCGGCCAATGACGTGCGCGATCGGGTTTCCCGTGTCATCAAAAACCTGCCGGCCGACGCCGATCCGCCGACAGTGGCCAAGGCCGATGCCAACTCCTTTCCCATTCTGCTCATGACGGTGCAAAGCGACACGCGCGACATACTCGACGTATCCTACATGGGCACCCAGTTGGCTGAACGCCTGGAGACCATTCCCGGTGTGGCTTCAGTGGGTATTTGGGGTGAAAAGCAATACGCCATGCGTCTGTATCTGGATCCCGTCAAGCTGGCGGCGCACGGCCTGACCTTGGACGACGTGCAGGCGGCTTTGAACCAAGAGGACGTGGAATTGCCTTCCGGACTTTTGGAAGGCAAAACCGTTGAACTCACGGTCAACTCGCCCGGATTGATGGATTCCCCGGAGGACTTCAATAATCTGGTGCTTCGCTCGGCCGCCAACGGTGGTTTGGTCCGGCTCAAAGACGTGGGCCAGGCGCATCTGGGCGCGCTGAACGAACGCTCAACATTGAAAATGAACGGAACGCCTATGGTCGGCTTGGGGCTCATCGCCCAACCCGGCGCCAACAGCATCGCTATCGGCAACGAGTTCTACAAACGCTATGCCCAGTTCAAAAAAGATTTGCCGCCCGACATAAAGATCAATGTTGGTTTCGACGGCACGACGTTTGTGCGCCAATCGCTCAAAGAAGTGGCGAAAACACTTGGGATTGCCTTTTTGCTCGTGATGCTGGTGCTGTTCTTTTTCCTGCGTGACGTCCGCTCCGCCCTGATTCCGGCTTTGGCCATTCCCGTATCCCTAATCGGCTCGCTGTTTCTGCTGTACAGCGCGGGATTCACCATCAATGTGCTCACCTTGCTCGGCCTGGTGCTGGCTATCGGCTTGGTGGTCGACGACGCCATCGTCGTGTTGGAAAACGTATACCGCAAAATCGAACGCGGTGAACCGCCCCTGCAAGCGGGCTACAGTGGGTTGGAAGAAATCTTTTTGGCCGTCATATCCACCACGGCAGTGCTGGCCGTGGTGTTTCTGCCCCTGTTTTTCATGTCCGGTTTCGTGGGCCGCCTGTTCCGCGAATTCGGGCTGGCCGTGGCGGGATCGGTGGTGCTTTCCGCTGTAGTGTCCCTGACTCTGACGCCCATGCTGTCCACCCGCATTCTGCGCCGCAAGCATTCCGGTCTGTATATGCGCACCGAACCCGCGTTTCAAAAATTCTACACCGGTTACGCCCGCGCCTTGGGCGCGGTTCTGCACCATCGGGTGCTGGCCACCTCCTTGATCCTGGCCACGTTCGCGGGCTGTTTTCTTCTGGTTCACAATTTGAAATCGGAACTCGCACCGCTGGAAGATCGCGGCAATTTCAATATGATCGTCACCGCCCCCGAAGGCACCAACTACAGCGTCACGGAAAAGATCGTGGATCAATTGAACCGCTTGGCCGATAAGATTCCGGAGGCCGACGGCGTTCTGTCGGTGATCGGATTTCACGGCGGGACTAATACCGGTTTCGCCCGCGTATTTCTCAAAGATGCCGACAAACGCTCGCGCAGCCAGCAGCAAATCGTGAACACCCTGTATCCCGTCGTGAAGAAGATCACCCAGGCACGCGCTATTCTGACGCAGGATGAAACCATTCAGACCGGTGGCTCCCATCTCGGCCTGCCCGTGCAATTCGTGATCGAAGCCCCCAATTTCGACAGCTTGGCCGAGGCGCTACCCCGCTTTGAAGCCGTTGTGCGCCAAGACAAAACCTTCGGAATGGTGGATGAGGACCTGAAGTTCACCCAGCCGCAATTGGACATCGCCGTTAACCGGGATCGGCTGAACAGCCTCGGTGTGTCGTATTACAATGTCGCCCAGGCCTTGCTGCTGGCCTTGGGCGAGTCGCGGGTCGGTTATTTCCTGAAAGACGGGCGGCAATTCCAAGTGCTGGCGCAAGTACCCGACGCCTATCGCGGTGCGCCCGCCGACATCAACGCCATCCAGGTGCGCAGCAACGACGGCCACCTTATTCCCCTGGGAAACCTGATTCAGTATCATGAGCATGCGGCGCCGCCGCAACTGTTCCATTACAACCGCGCATTTTCCGCCACGGTTTCCGCCACCTTAGCGCCGGGCATGGCCATGGGGGACGGCATCGCGGCCATGCGCCGGGCCGCCGCAAAAACGTTGAACTCGTCCTTCACCACCGAATTGGCCGGGCCGGCGCGCGACTATGCCGAAAGTTCCTCCAGCCTCATCTTCGTGTTCATTCTGGCCCTGGTCTTGATCTATCTCGTGCTGGCCGCGCAGTTCGAAAGTTTCCGCGATCCGGCCATCATTCTCCTCACCGTGCCCCTGTCGCTTTTCGGCGCATTGTTGACGCTGTTTATTTTCCACCAAACCCTGAATATTTTCAGTGAAATCGGTTTGGTCATGCTCATCGGCCTGGTCACCAAAAACGGCATTCTCATCGTCGAGTTCACGCGCCAGAACGTGGAAAAGGGATTGCCCCTGGAGCAAGCCGTCATGCAGGCTTCCGAGACGCGTCTGCGGCCGATTCTCATGACGACCTTGACCGCCGCCTTGGGAATGCTGCCCATCGCCCTGGCTACGGGATCCGGAGCCGAAAGCCGAAGGCCCATGGGAATCGCGGTGGTCGGCGGTCTGATCTTCGGCATGGTGCTCACTTTGTTCGTCATTCCCACCATGACCATGCTGCTCCACAAAGCCCGCCATTCCGGACCTGCGCATGCTGCTTAAAGCCATAGCATGGGCCGGGGCCGTTTGCGTAGCCGCCAGTTCCGCGGCGACTTTGACGCTGACGCAGGCCTTGCAGGAAGCCGTGGCGCACAACCCCGGCTACCGGGCGGCACATTACGACACCTATTTCGCCCAAACCACCTACGATTCCGCAATCGCCGCTTACCTCCCCACCCTGACGGCCGCAGGCGGCTATTCCAAAAGCTGGCTCGACACACATCAGGAGCGCACCGGAAACGTCGTCCAAGACAAAAATCCCACCCGTTCCACCGCCGCCGACGCGGGCGTGAATATGGATTGGACCTTGTTCCAGGGATTTTCGGGGCCGCTGTCACGGCGCCGGTTGGAATTGCAATGGCAACAGGCGCGCATCGCCGAATCGGGTTCGCAGGAAGATTTGGTGTCCGGCGTGGTGCTCGCCTACGCCGACCTGGTGCGGCAGGAACGTTTGCACCGCGCACTCGACACCTCGGCGGAAATTTCCGGCGAACGCGTGCGCATCTTGCAAAGCAGCTTCGCGGTGGGTGCAGCCTCGCGTTCGGACCTGCTTTCAGCGCATGTGGATTGGAACGCGGATCGGTCCGCTTTGATCCACCAACATTCGGCCCTGCAATCGGCGCGCGTGACGCTGGGCCAAATTCTCGGACGCAGCCGCGCCGTCACCGAAGACGTCGACAGCGTCGCGCTTCCCGACCAACAGCTTGATCTCGAAACCCTGCTGCGCGGATTGCCCGATCACCGTCCCGATCTGCAATTGGCGGAAACCAATCTCGATTTGGCCCGGGTGTCGGCGGAACTGCGGGTTTCATCCTGGCTCCCGAAGATCGACGCTTTGGCCGGATACAATTTCGGCTTGACGCAATCCGACGCCGGTCTGGTGCTTGAGAACCGTACCTTGGGGCCCAGCCTGGGCCTGCAGGCCGAATGGAGTCTGTTCACGGGCGAAATGCCCTGGCATGCCTACCATCGCGCCAAACTGGCCGTGACCTCGGCCGACCTGCGCGAACAAGCCGCGCTGGAGGCGGCCGAAGCCGAAGTGACCCAGGCGTATGAAAACTTCCACGCCGAGGATTCGGCGCTGGTGCTGGAACGCGAAGGTCTGGGGTATGCCGAGGAAAATCTGGGGTTGACCGTAACCCGATGGAAGTCGGGATCGCTGGCCTATCTCGATGCCCGCCGCGCTCAAGACCAATATCTCTCGGCCGTCACGCAAATGGAGAATTCGACCTACGACGCCACGCAGGCCCGCATCGATCTCTTGCGCTCGGCCGGACGTTTGGAATCTTTGCTGGGGCCGGGAAAGACGAATTAGCCGGCTTTTCCCGCAACGGAAAAACCGGCCGGTGGGATTAATGCAGTTGCGCGATGAATCGGGTGTCTTCGAACTTCTCATCCACCGTGGTTTTGGCGCCCATTCCCTTGAGCAGCTTCATGGTGGAAAGCTGGCCGGTGCTGGCCGCAGCCAAATAGGGCGTGAAGCCTTCGGCATCATGCCCTTCGAGATCGGCTCCGGCTTTGATCAACGCCATTACCTCCTGGTTTTGACCCGTCTGGGCCGCCTGCACCAGGCGTTCATTCAAGGTCTTCTGCGAAGGCGCGAAGCCGCCCGCGCATGCGGCCAAAGTGAGCGAAGCGAATCCCAGCAACAGTTTCCGTTTCATGGTCGTCCTCCCCTCCCGTTGCATGTCTATAGCATACCGCCAACGAAAGACGGATTCACGCGCCGCGAAATTTTTGTCCGCACTTTGACGCCTTCGCCAATTCATGGCGATTCACGCAGGCGGCGCAGCGTCGAATCCCGCAAATACGATCAACACCGATGGACTTTGAAAAAACGCAACTACCCCGCAAAGGGTCTGGAAAGGCGTCTCTCGGTCTATACTTAGGCTTGCCCATGGTTCTGCGCAAACCCGCCGTTCCCATTGCCGTCGCGCCGCCGCGGCCGGCCTCGTTCCGTCCCCTGGGATTAACGGAGTGGGTGTCGCCGACGGGCTTGGGCGGCCTTAACTATTCGGCCTTGCCGCGCTACCGCGTGGTGGCCGGCGAACCCCGCTGCCACCGCGAATGTCTGCGCGATTTGATCCGCGAGTTCGAAAGTGAGTGCCGCCGGGAGCGCCTTCGCATCCTGTATTTCGGCCTGCCCGGCTCCCTCCGCCAATGCCTCGATCCCGAAGGCCGGCGCGGATCGCTGCATATCGGGGATCTTCCGGTCTTCGATTTGCGGCGCTGGGTGCATCGCCGGCTTTTTCCGCCGGCCGTGCAATCCCAAATCCGCCGCGTGGAACGGCGGGGTGTGCGCGCGCGCTTTCTGAAAGTGGCGCCCACCGAAACCCACGCGTTACGTTCCTGCCTGCGGTCCTGGTTGTTGGGAAAAGGCATGCCGCCCTTGCGGTTTTTGACCGATCCCTTTCTGCTCAACCCCTGGCCCGATCAGGGGGTGTGGGCCGCCGAGGCCCGGACCGGCATTCCCTCTTTTCTCACCTGGTCGCGATCGGAATTTCACGATCTGTGGCGCATCGACATCATTGCGCGCGCGCCGGGCGCGCCCAACGGCTGCGCCGAACTGGTGGTGGCTTCGGCCTTCCAGGCCGCGGCGTTGCAGGGACATTCCCGCATCACCTTGGGGTTGGCGCCGCTGGCGCGCCGTTCGGCCACGCCGCCCCAATACAATCCCGCGTGGTTCCGCGGCCTGGCGTATGCGGCGCGGCGTTGGGGCACCCCCTGGTACTCTTTCGCGGGCCTGGAAACCTTCAAGGCCAAATTCCGTCCCGACTTTTGGGAGCCGGTGTTCTGCGTGGGCCAACACCCCGCCTTCACGGCGCAGGATGGCGCGGCCATGCTGCGGGCCTTTACGGAAAAACCGCTGTGGCGTTACGGCTGGGAAGCGGCCTGGTGGCGGGTCGGGCGCCGCTCCACGCGCAGTTGGCCGCTGTGACCCGCCGCGCGCGACCGGGCGCGCAACATTTTTTTGAATCGATATTTTGATCACAAGACATTGCCGACTTCGCCTTGCCAGCCGGGCGTTTAAACGCTATTTTACTGCACAAATTTTCACTAGGCGGGTTTTCGGGAAACGCAAAGGATAGCATGGACACCCACATTCGCGTGCGCGGAGCCCGCGCCCATAACCTGAAGAACGTCGACGTCGACATTCCCAAAAACAAGCTGGTGGTGATCACCGGATTGTCGGGATCGGGAAAATCTTCGCTGGCCTTCGACACCATTTACGCCGAGGGGCAGCGTCGCTATGTCGAATCGCTGTCGGCCTATGCGCGGCAATTCCTGGGCTTGATGGAAAAGCCCGACGTGGATTTGATCGACGGCCTGTCGCCCGCCATTTCCATCGATCAGAAAAGCGCGGGGCACAACCCCCGCTCCACCGTCGGCACCATCACCGAGGTCTACGACTATCTGCGCCTGTTGTTCGCGCGCGTGGGGCATGCGCGGAGCCCGGCCTCGGGCAAGCGCCTCAAAAACCAGAGCGTGCAGGAGATCGTCGACGCGATCCTGGCGCTGCCCGAAAGCCGCCGCGCGGCCGAAGGCGTGAAGATCATGCTCCTGGCCCCGCTGGTGAAGGATCGCAAGGGGACTTACGAAGAGCTGTTCCAGCGCTGTCTGGCGCAAGGCTTCGTGCGTGCGCGCGTCGACGGACAGGTGTACCAGTTGGAAGAGAAAATCAAACTGGATCGCTTCGTGAAGCACAACATCGAACTGGTGGTCGACCGCCTCGTCATCCGCGCCGGGGCCGGCGGCGAAACCGAGTTCCGCAAACGCCTCACCGACTCGGTGGAATTGGCGCTCAAGCACGGCGAAGGCGAAATGCTGGTCAACCTCACGGAACAGAAAGAGGATTTGTTCTTTTCGGAAAAACTGGTCGACCCGGCCACGGGGCAATCGTTTCCCGAAATCGAGCCGCACAGCTTTTCCTTCAACTCGCCCCATGGCGCTTGCCCGGCCTGCAACGGCCTGGGCTTCATCAAAGAAGTCGACCCGCGCGCGGTGCTCGACCCGGATCTTTCCATTAATGACGGCGGCATTTTGCCTTGGGCCGGTTCGGCGAACAACGAAGATTCGTGGTACATGCAACTGCTCAAGCAAATCGCCAAAGACGAGAAGTTTTCGCTCGACACGCCGCTCGGCAAGTTGTCGAAGCGGCATCTCGAACTCATACTGCACGGCACGGGCGACACGCGCTACAAGCTGAAATGGGGCGCGGCCTCGGGGCACACCAACACCTGGCATGCGCGTTACGACGGCGTGGTTAAATCTCTGAAGAAGAAATACGAGCAGACCGAAAGCGAGAGCGTACGTCGCGACCTTGAACAATACATGGACGACAAGCCCTGCGGCACTTGCCAGGGCTTGCGCCTCAAACCCGAAGCGCTGGCCGTCACCTTGCGCGGCCTGAACATCGCCGATCTCGGCGGCCTCTCCATCGACCGGGCCCACGACTGGATACGCGCCCTGCAAGAAGGCAAACCCGCCGGCGCTATGCCCGATTCCTGCCTGTATCGTTTCTACTCCTTTCCGAAAATCCGCGCCGACGAAGACGACCTGTCGCCGCAGGAGCGGCAAATCGCCAAACAGGTATTCAAAGAAATCCTCAGCCGGCTCACTTTTCTGCTCAGCGTGGGGCTGGCGTATCTCAATTTGAGCCGCACCGCGCGCACCTTATCGGGCGGCGAAGCGCAGCGCATCCGCTTGGCCTCGCAAATCGGCACCGGCCTCACCGGAGTGCTCTACGTGCTCGACGAGCCTTCCATCGGCCTGCACCAACGCGACAACGACCGCCTGCTCAAAACCCTGCAACATCTGCGCGACCTGGGCAACAGCGTGCTGGTGGTCGAGCACGACGCCGACACCATTCGCCTGGCCGACTGGGTCATCGACATCGGTCCGGGTGCGGGCGAGCACGGCGGGCGCGTCGTGTTCAGCGGCACGCCGGAGGCGTTGACGACCTCGGGCAATACCGACACCGGCGCCTATCTCAGCGGCCGCAGGCGCATCGATCGCGCCTCGCTTCAGGCCGAGGCCGAAATCCTGGCGCCCCGCGCCGGGGCGGTGGACCACCATGGCAAAAGCCTCAAGCTCTCGGTGGTGGCGCACAACAATTTAAAAGGAGTAACCGCAGAGTTTCCCCTGGGGAAATTCATCGCCGTGACCGGCGTCTCGGGCAGCGGCAAGTCGTCGCTGATCAACGACGTGCTGGCGCGGGTGCTGGCGCAGAAACTGCACGGCTCCCGCCAGAAACCCGGCTCGTACCGCTCCGTCGAAGGGTTGCAGCATCTCGACAAGGCCATCGTCATCGACCAGAGCCCCATCGGACGCACGCCGCGCTCCAATCCCGCCACCTACACGGGATTGTTCGCCGGCATCCGCGATTTGTTCGCCCTGACCCAGGAGGCGAAGGTGCGCGGCTACAAGCCGGGCCGCTTCAGCTTCAATGTCAAAGGCGGGCGCTGCGAGCATTGCGAAGGCGACGGGCTCATCCGCATCGAAATGCAATTTCTGCCCGACGTGTATGTGACCTGCGAGGTGTGCAAGGGCAAGCGCTACAACCGCGATACGCTCACCGTGCTGTACAAAGGCAAGTCCATCGCCGAAGTGCTCGACATGACCGTGGAAGAGGCGCATGCCTTTTTCGCCAATCTGCCGGCCCTGGCCGGAAAGCTGAAGACTTTGCTTGAGGTGGGCCTCGGCTACATCAAGCTCGGCCAATCGGCCACCACGCTGTCGGGCGGCGAGGCCCAGCGCATGAAGCTGGCCGCGGAATTGTCGCGCCGCTCCACGGGGCGTTCCTTCTACATCCTCGACGAACCTTCGACCGGACTGCACTTCGAAGATGTGCGCAAGCTCCTGATCGTGCTGCACTCGCTGGTGGCGCAGGGCAATACCGTGCTCGTCATCGAGCACAATCTCGACATCGTGCGCAACGCCGATTTCATTCTCGATCTCGGCCCCGAAGGCGGCGACGCCGGCGGCCGCATCATCGCCCAGGGCACGGTGGCAGAAGTGGCCGCCGCGCCGGAATCGCATACCGGCGCATGGCTGGCGAAAATGTTGGCCGAAGAAGGCCGGCGTAAAATTCCGCCGGCGCGCAAGCGCGAATTGGCGCGCGTCGGAAATTAAGGGTACCTCTAATAATCGCATTCCGGCTGCGGCTCCGCCTCCGGCGGACGAAGGCCTCCGGCTTCGTTGTCGGCCGCAGGCGGAGCGATATTCAAGCCATACCACCTTTCTCGCGCGCCTTGCCGGCGACCTTCTCGCTCGGCCTCGCTTTCGAAAGCCGATCATTAGAGGTACCCTTTAGCAGCGGCCGCAGCCATCGCGTCGATTCCGCCGGTGAGCGCGACGAACGGCATGCGAATATTGCCTACTCGTTCAACGCTTTGCGCATGTATCGCCTCTGGCGGCGCATGGTCTGTGGGAATTTCGCTGCCGATCCGCAATCGCTGGAAGCGGGCTTTCCTTTTCGCCGCGTCGAAATTTTCGGCATCGACTTCCGCGCCAATCCCACCATTACTTTCGGCTATCGCAAAATTCAAACCACCGCCGGAATTCGCAACGGGCAGCGTGCTGCCTATTTCGCTTTTTCGCTGTGAAGGATTCAATCGAAGTTAAGCGGCGCCGACAGGCGCCGAGTCGGGCGGCTTAATTTCCCTGCTGCGCTTGTTGCTCCGCTTCTTTGGCCAACAGTTTCTTGGCCTGGATGTCACCGCTGTTGGCCTCTTGCTGCGTTTGGGTGGGGGTTTCCGTCGCCTCCTGCAGCATCTTCTGGGCCGTGTTGCTGATCTGGACCGTCGCCGCCGGAGTATTCCGGGGCTTTGACGTCGCGCTTGCCTGGGATGCGCTGTGATCGGAATCGCCGTCGCTGTCTTTGGAAGGCGGCTCCGTCGCGGCCGGGTTCGCGGAATAACCGGGGGCAGAAGTAATGGAATTGATATTCATGGCTTGGCTTTCGTTGGCGTGGATTTCGAACTCATGCGCTCACCTTTTTTATCGGTGCCAAGAACTTCGACTTGATGATTAAACCCGGTTTATAAATTTTGCACCCGCTTGATTTTGAACCCTTTTTGCTTCAAGGCGTGCGAAGCCTGCAAGCGTCGGACTTATCGCCCCGGCAAGTTGAAACCTCGGCCGGGCCTTCCAGCAGGATTGATGAAGGACGAAACCTCCCCAGTACGCGCGTTTCGACGGATATTTCTCGGCGTCGTCACGGACGATTTGACCTTTCCGCCAAACGAATTTTTTTTAATTCGAATAATTTGGAATCGGCGAAACTGTATTAATAAAAATGGAGCGCCGTTTTTCCGTTTGGTAGTTTCCCGCATGGACTTCCACCATTTCTTCGGCCTTCCATTATGCCATGCGATCCGAGTCCCCAAATTGACAATTCCACCGCACCTCTCCCGATCACGGCTCCCACGCTTTCATTCCGCCTGAAGCCTCGAAGGGGGTTCAAAGTTTCCGCACACCAACCAGGACCCTTATCGCCGAGCATCCCCGCATAAAGACACCAGTCCGCATTGCGAGGATGGAAACTTTCCGCAGAGAGGACAAAACGATTGGAAAAGATCGCGACCGACACCACGGCCGCATGCGACTGGGCTTGGCGTCTGGCAACCCTGGTTACGACGCGCCCCGGCCTGGTCGTAGGCCTTTGGGGCGCAGTCTTCCTGCTGGCTTTGCCGCTTGCCCTCCGGGCGCCGACGCGCCTGTCAAGCGGATCCGGGGACATTCCCCATAGCCCGTCGTATGCCGCCGACAGCCTTCTGGCCAAGGATTTCGACAATCCCTATTCCCAATTGCTGGTGTTGACCCTAAAATCTTCCCGACCTCAATCCGATTCGGATTCCACCGAAACCGAAATCCTGCGTGAGGTGGAGCAATCTCTCTCGGGTTTACCCCAGGTCACCGAAGTGATGACCTCGGAACACATGTTGGACAAGCGCCTGCTTCCGATCCCCGGCACCGGATCGATTGCGCTCATCGGGGTGAAGACGGAGTTCATTCAAAAAGCCGATCACGCCGTCTCCGCCATTCGTCAGAGGGTAAATCCCATCCTGGAACATTATCGCAAAAAAGATCCCGGCCTGCGCTGGGCGGTGACGGGCCGTGCGGCGCTCTCGTACGATTTCAACCGCTTTAACGCCCGGGAAGCGCGTACCGCCGAAGTCCGCATGATTCCCTTGACCCTTTTGATTCTGCTGGCCACCTTCGGATCGCTGACGGCGGCGGGACTTCCGCTGCTGCTGGGAATTCTGGCGACGATCATTTGCATGGGAGTTGTGTTCCTCATCGCGCGCCATGGGGAAGTTTCGAATCTGGTGGAGAACACCTCCAGCATGATCGGTTTGGCGGTGGGCATCGATTACAGCCTCCTGCTCGTACACCGCTACCGCGAATCCCTCGCCGGCATGGTTCTCCGCGCAGGAGGCGTTGCGCACCCGCTATTACGCAAGCGCGCCTTGATCGCCTGCATGGGCATTGCGGGTAAAACGGTTTTATACAGCGGAATCACCGTCGTAATTGGATTGGCCGGCCTGCTGTTCACCCCGGAAATGGAAACCCGATCGATTGGACTGGGTGGCGTCTTGGCGGTAATGATCGCGCTCATGGCGGCTTTGACGCTGCTCCCCGCCCTCATGGTTTGGCTGGGACCCAAACTGGACGAACGCGCGCTGGCTTTCCGGGTCCGGAGAACAGAACCTCGCAACCGCATCTGGGCCTGGTGGTCCGCGGGTTTGATGCGCCGAGCTCCGTGGGCGGTGATCGCCGGCCTGAGTGCCATTGCCGCTTTATCCTGGCCCGCCCACGCCGCGCGCTTTGGATTTCCGGAAGGCAATTTCATTCCGCAGGAAATGGAGTTCACGCGCGGCTTTACCATGCTGCGCACCATGGGGTTGCAGGGGGTGCTTTCGCCTCTCGATGTCATGCTGACCACGCGCGACGGCGGCCCGGTGCTGAAGCCGGAGCGGATTCCCGATCTCTACGCCCTGTCGGCGCACATCAAGCGCGTGCCGATCGTGTCGCATCTATTCGGGCCGGTGGATTTGAGCGACTCACAGCCCTTGGTGAAGTATCAGAATTTATATGCGGATCCGGACGGCGCTCTGGAGGATATGCCCTTCGTCCGGCAATTCTTTCTTTCCCAAGACGAGCGTTCTTTGTTGCTGCAGGTGGTGCTGAAAGACGGCACCCCGTTAGCGGCTTCGGAACGATTGGCCCGGGAAATTCCGACCTGGGTCAACCAGCGGCTCTTCCAAATCCGCGAGGGCGGGCAGGCCGTGCAATCCGAAGATTTCGACCGCGCCACCGAATCCGCTTATGCGCCCACGGTGCTTTTTGTGCTCGCGGCCACCCTCGGCATTCTTCTCCTCTTATTTCGGGCGCCGCTGGTTTCGCTCAAAGCTCTGTTTATGAACGCGCTTTCGGTCGGCGCGGGGTACGGGATGGTGGTTTACGTCTTCCAGTTGGGTCACGGGCATTCCCTGTTCGGAATGCCGGGGCCGGCGGGGGTGGTTCCGCTTTCCATTCCGCTTCTCCTGTTCTGCATCCTGTTCGGACTGAGCATGGACTATGAGGTGTTTCTCCTGAATCGCATTCGCGAAGGGTATCTCAAGAACCGGGACAACACCCGTTCGGTGGCCGAGGGATTGACGGCCACGGGACCCGTCATCACCAGCGCGGCCTTGATCATGGCTTCGGTGTTCGGCGCCTTCGCCTTTTCGCGGACCATTGAAATTCAGATGCTGGGATTGGGATTGGCCGTAGCCGTTCTCGTCGATGCCTTCATCCTCCGCATTTTGCTCGCACCCGCCATCATGAAGCTGGCCGGAAAATGGAACTGGTGGCCCGCGACCTAAGGGTACCTCTCATAATGCCTTTCTACTCGAATCGGCTCCGACACTTCGGCCAAGTTCGTCGCGCTACATCGGCGATATTCAAGCCATATTCCGCCTGAGGCGGACTTCGCGCTCCTGCTTGGCCTCGGTCTCGCTTCCGCCTTCGGCGGACTTACGAAATTCATTATGAGAGGTTCCCATAAAATTTTTCCCCGTTGGCACGGCTGGCTTTGCAAAAAAATTCTCCAAAGTTTGGGGCGGCAGAGCCGAGTCTTTCTCGATCGTAACGTAACGAATTCAACCCTCTAACTTCAAAAATAAAGCGAAGTCTTTGCCGTTCATTCCAACCCTTTCCGACTCAAGGAAATTCAAATCCAGGCGATAAAATTCCCAGGGGAGGAGACATCCTCCGCAAAGTAAGGAGAGACTCATGGGGATGAGTATCGGTGGATCAACTTCGGCGGGAGTCGGCCAAAGTGCGGCCGTCGGAAACTGGCAACAACGCCAACAAAACTTTTCCAATCTGACCTCGGCATTGCAGTCGGGCAATCTCAGCGCGGCCCAACAGGCATTTTCAAGTTTGTCCGGCAACAGCAGCAATGTCAGCAGCAACAGTCCCCTGGCCCAACTCGGTCAAGCTTTACAGAGCGGCAATCTGACCGCGGCCCAGCAGGCGATGCAAACCCTGATGAGCCAACGCGGCGGCCATCATCACCACCATGGCGGGCAGAATTCCCAAGCGAATGCGGCCTCGACAACCGCAACACCTCCGGTTACCAACAGCTATGGAACCGGGTCTCTCGTCAATACCGTGGCATGATATAGCGCGATTCCCGCATCGCTCCTATGCGGCACCTTGGGCCCATCGCCGGCATCGCCTCCAGCGGGAGGTACATCGCCACCGCCGGTTACGACAACCGGATCCTTTTGTGGCATGCCGGCAATCGCGAAGCCCTGGCGCGTGCCAACCATGATCACCTGGTCAACCACTGCGCCTTCAGCCATGACGGCCGCTGGCTGGTCAGTTCCAGCAGCGACTATTCCGCCCGCGTCTGGTCGGTGCCGACCCTGCGATTACAGGCCGTATTGCCGGGGCATGGCGACGACGTCGACATGGCGGTGTTTTCGCCGGACGACAGCCGCATCGCCACCTGCGCCTTGGACCGCTGCGTCCGAATTTTCGATTTGGAAGGGCGATGTCTGCACACCTTGCGCGGGCATACCGGCAATGTGCTTTCGCTATCCTGGACCAAAGACGGACGGTACGTGGTTTCCTCCAGCGTCGACGGAACCCTCCGAACCTGGGATGCCGTCGGCGGAGCCGCCTGGGAAACCACCGATTTGCAGGTACGCACCGACAGCGTTGCGGTCGATGCGCAGGGAGTCATTTACGCCGGCGATGATCGAGGTCGCATCGCCATCGTCCAAAACGGTTGCGTCCGCTTCGTGCGCGCCCATGGCGCCGGGGTCAAAAAAGTGGCTTTGAATGCCCGGCAGGATTCTTTGGTCTCGCTGAGCTACGACCGTACCTTGTGTGTCTGGAATATCGGCGGACAAAGGGACCTGGAGGAGCGGATTCGCACCACCCTGCCTGAAACCATCTGGGCTCGGGCCGCCACCTTCTTGGAGGACGGGCGGATTGCCACGGGAACATTCGGGTCGACCTATGCCCTGTTCGATCCAATATCCGCGCAATGGGACGTGCAGGGAGTCGCCGCCGGCGAGGCCATCAACGCCGTTCTCAATGTGGCCGGGAACATCTACAGCGTCGGCGACGCGGGACAAGTCCGCATCGACGGTGAGCCCGCGGCGGAGATGGGCAGCCTGTGTAACTTTCTCGTGGCGGCCGGGGACCGGGTATTCACCGGCGGCCAAATGGGAAAACTTTTCGACGCCCATACCGGCCGGGTTCTGTATACACACCACTCCCCGCTCAATTGCGGCGCGGCCTGGGACCATAACGGCGCCCCCCAGCTCGCGGTTGGAACCTATACCGGGGAAATATTGATCCTGGAGCCCGATTCACATCGCGGCGGCATGAACCTCGTTGCGGAACTCAAGGTTTATGAAAACGCAGTAAAAAGCTTGTGCGGCAGCGACGGGCTTTTGTTTTCGGTTTGCGCCTCGACCGATATCGCCTGGCACCGCATCTCGGATTGGTCCCTAGTGAAGCGCGTCGACAAAGCCCATGATCGCATCGCCAATGCGGGCTGCGCCTTGGGCAACCGCCGTTTTGCCAGCGTCGGACGCGATCGCACCTTACGCCTTTGGGACGCCGGCCAAGTCCAAGTCTTCCCCAGCCCGCATCCGAATTCGGTGAAATGCCTGGGCGTCGACGACGCGCACACGGCCCTGTTGACCGGAAGCTATGGGGGCACGCTGGCCCTCTTCGATTTGGTTCATTTGCGCTGGACTTCGCTGCATCGGCCGACCACCGCGGGTATCTCGTCCATCGCCTGGGACGACGCGCGTCAGCGTTTTCTCGCCGCCTCCTACAATGGTACGATCTATCCCGTAGCGGCATGAGCAAACTTTTATTCGTGTCGGGCAGCCTCCGGCGCGATTCCTTCAACACCAGGCTGTTGCGCTTCTTGGCGCAAAGTCTCGCAGAGCGCTGCGGGGTGGATTTTCTCGAACCCGCCCAGGTCGACTTGCCGTTCTTCGATGAGGATTTGGAAACCCAACCCGCCCTGGTGGAGCGCGTGGCGGCGCTGCATCACCGGTTTCAAGCCTGCGACGGTCTGGTCGTGGCCAGCCCCGAATACAACGGACAACCCACGGCCTATTTGAAAAACCTGATCGATTGGATCTCGCGTTGGGCGCATATCGATCCGCAGTGCAAAAACCCCTTTCCCGGACGAACGCTGTTGTTGTGCAGCGCGTCGACGGGATGGAGCGGCGGCGCCGTGGCGTTGCCCCAGGCGCGGGCTCTTTTCGCGTATGTCGGCTGCCTAGTGGCGGCCGAAACCATTTGTGTTCCCTATGCCGATCAAGTCTGGATGGAAAATCAATTTTCCTTCGATCCGTTTTTTGAAGATCGCCTGCACGCCGCTTGCGAAAGTTTTTTGCAAGTGACGGAGGCCTGCCTGCGGATTCGTTGCGAACGCCACGAAATGGCATGACGCCTGCGTCCTCCCCCCCGCCGCATTGGCCGCATTTTTCGCACACCCTGTGCGGCGAAATGACCGACCGCGAAAGGCTGGGCTTGCCCGGGCATTACCTCGCTGCGCGTTTGGATGACGACTTGACACGGTCCTATTCCGAGTTGCAGGGCGCGACGAAGTTTGATTTGCTCAACACTTTGTCGGAGATCGAGAGCCCCCTGGCGAAACGCATTGCGGCGGGCAATTTGCTGGCACTGGTCGGCGATCCCCGCCTCTGCCCCGAAACGCCGGAGATGCTGGATATTCCCGGCGGCGAGGCAACGTTGGGGCTCGCGGCGGATGAGGTTTCTCTCGTGCTGGATAAGTTTACGGGATTGGGCCTCGATCGAAGTTGGATCGAAAAAGAGTGCCCGCCATACCGTTTGGTTTTGCCCCCCTACCGTTTCGCCCGCTATCCAGTCACGAACGCCGAATACCGGGCGTTTCTTGTGGCGACCGGGCATCCAGAGCTGCCTTCCAGTTGGCATTTCCGGCGCTTCCCCCGCGAGCGCGCCAACCATCCGGTTTACACGGTCAGCCCCGCGTCGGCCGACGCTTATGCGCAATGGTTGGCGAAGCGAACGGGCCGGGATTTTCGCTTGCCGACCGAAGCCGAATGGGAATGGGCCGCGGCCGGAAGCGAAAGACGGGAGTTTCCGTGGGGAGATGATTTCAAGCCCGACCTGGCCAATACCGCCGAGACCGGGCTTTTCACCACTTCACCCGTGGGCGCTTTTCGGGAGGGCGCGTCACCCTTCGGCGTCCAGGACATGGCGGGCAACGTGGAAGAATACGTTGCCGACGATTATGCACCCTATCCGGGAGGCGCCTTCGTCTCCGATCATTTGACGCAAATCCACGGCCGTTACCGCATTGCCCGCGGCGGCAGTTTCGCCCGCTTTCGCGATCTGGCACGCACGCGGCGACGCCATGGACATAACCCCAAATCGGCGACCTATGCCATGGGATTCCGGCTCGCCGCAAGCGTTTGAAGCCCCAACCCGAACTTCACGGCCATGGCGCATCTTCTCATGCTGGAATTGCCGGGCGGCAACGACGATGACATCCTGCGCGCCGCCCTTGAGCGCGGCGATGAATTCACCTTTCTAACCGCCGATCTGGATCATTACCGGCGTCACAAGACGATTCGTGCGCAACTGGATCAGGCGCGAGAATGGATTGAAGTCAATCCGTTTGAGTATAAAACCGTCGAGCTGCGCGTGTTGGAAGCGCATGCAAAGCACGGATTTGACGCCGTGCTTTGTCTCCTCGATACCCGCCTGCCCGAGGCGGCGCGGCTGGCACAGCGGCTTGGGCTTCGACATGTGAACCCCGTCAGCGCCGCGCTATTGCGCGACAAGTTCCAGGTTCGCCGGCGATTGGCGGAATGCGGCATCGCGCAACCCGCCTTTGCCTTGGCCACCTCGAATGCGGCACTGCAAACGGCGGTGACCCGGCTCGGGTTACCGGTTCTCATTAAACCGGCGGACGGCTACGGCTCGCAGAACATCGTGGTCTTGCGCCACCCGGAAGATCTCGATCCCCGCTTGAGCCCGTTGGAAGAAATGTTGCCCAGCCGGGTCGATTATGGGCTGGGCGTGAAGGCCAACGATCGACTGCTGGTCGAACGCTACCTGGGCGGCACGGTCCTGGGTTGCGACACGCTGACGGCGGACGGCCGCCACTGCCTCCTCGGAGTCCATGAAAAACAATTTTTCGCGCCGCCCTCTTTCGCCATTCGCGGAGGGTGTTTCCAGCCGAACCGCCTGGAGTTTGAAAGTATCGAGCGTTACGTATTTTCGGTGTTGGACGCTGTCGGCTTTGATTGGGGCGCGGCGCATACGGAGTTGATGATCACTTCCGCGGGACTGCGTCTCATCGAAATCAATCCCCGGCTGGTCGGCGCCAAAATTCCCCGGCTGGTGGGATATGCCTTGAACCGTTCGCTGCATGCCGATCTGATCGCCTTGCATTTGGGGGAAACGACATTCCCCCCTGCGGTCCAATCGGACCAAATCGCGGTAAGCCGGTGGATTACGGCGGATCGTGCCGGTGTACTGGAGCATGTCGAGTTACCCGCCCTGAGCGACCCTCACCTCCGCCACGTTGAACTTTTGAAAAAATCCGGAGATTCCGTGCGCCCGCCGCTGGAGAACAACGACCGGATTGGCTATGTCATGGCCTGTGGAAACGACCGGGTTTCGGTGGAACGCTCGGCGGATGATTTTGTGGCCCGGTGTCGTTGTCAAATTCGGGTCGAAGATTGAATTCGCCGTTTACCCCTCCAAAAAAAATTGTTCGGCCCCGGTTAACTTTGCATTTTTTCAATTCGTGCTTTTCCGGAGGTGAAGGTGAACATCCAAGCGATTTTTTGGTCCGCGATTTTGGCGGCGACGTCCCTGGGCCTGGCCGCACCGGCTGCGAAGGGCTTGCCGCCCGGGCTCTACGCCGACATCTACACCAACAAAGGCCTCATCACCTGCCGGCTCGACTTTGAAAAAGCGCCGCTCACCGTCACCAATTTTGTGGGCCTGGCCGAAGGCACCAAGCAACACAATCGCGCCGGCGTCAAGCATTTCTACGACGGGCTCACCTTTCACCGGGTGGTGCCGGGTTTCGTGATTCAGGGAGGCGATCCCCAAGGCAACGGCATGGGTGGACCGGGGTACAAATTCCCCGATGAAATCAACCCCGAACTTAAACACGACAAACCGGGAATTCTGGCCATGGCCAATTCCGGACCCAACACCAACGGCAGCCAGTTCTACATCACCCTCGCCCCCGAGCCGAATCTCGACGGGAAATACAACGTATTCGGGTCGGTGGTGAATGGAATGGACGTGGTGCGGGCCATCCAGGTCGGCGACAAGATGGACAGCGTGCGCATTGAGCGCATGGGCGCAAACGCCAAAGCCTTCCACGCCACCGAGGCGAAATTCCAGGCCCTGGTCAAAAAAGTCGGAGGCGAAAAAGCGCATGAGGAAAAACCAGGCGAAGCCAAATTGGCCGCTCTGGAAAAACGGGCCAAAACCACGCCTTCGGGTCTCAAATACATCATCACGCATCCGGGTAGCGGACCCAAGCCCGCGCGTGGAACCTTGGTCACGGTGCATTACACCGGCACCTTGGCCAACGGCAAGAAATTCGACAGCTCGCGCGATCGCGGCCGACCCTTTCAATTCAAGGTGGGCCTGGGCATGGTGATCCCCGGATGGGACGAGGCCATTCTCGACATGCGCAAAGGCGAGCGCCGCATTCTGATCATTCCGCCCAACCTGGCCTACGGCGCGCAAGGTGCGCCTCCGGTGATCCCCCCCAATGCGACCTTGATATTCGACGTGGAACTGCTGGATTTTTAATGCTTTTCACACGCCCTTCATCCAACCATACGTGTTACGCGTGGTCGGTATTTTCCGTGCGCCGAACCGCATTCGCGGTGTTGCTCGGGTGGGCTGCGTCGGGTGCCCAAACGCCGGCCGCGGACGCTGCTTGGGAAAACGCTTCCCCCGGCCCTTCGCAGGCTGCGAACCGGCTCGCCTATGTCGGTTATCAAACCGCGCTTTCAACCTATGTGTATGGATTGGCGTTTCCCCTGGCCTACGGAGCGGATCAACCGCGCGTGCTCATCGCCGCTCCACTCATCACCGCGCCCCTGGCTTTCGGCGCCCATGTGTGGCTGTCGCGGCGACTCGACCTCTCCGACGCCCATCTCAAGGGCACGATTTACGAGCCCTCGCTGGCCGTGTACGGAGCCACGGCCTTGCCCCTGGCGTTTACGCATAATTTTCGCGACGGGTATCAAATCGGATCCGTGCTGGGGGCCATCGCCTACCCGCTGGGGCTGTGGTACGGCTACCACCTCGGCGACGTATATCAAAACAATCCCCGGCAATTGGACACCAAGTTCAAATTTTCCTTGGGGTACGGGCTGCTCGGATTCATCACCCCGACGCTTTATTTTGAGCATCCCGGCGATCATTCCAACGACATCCTGCGCCTGGGATTGGGCCAAAGCGTCGGCTTCGCCGCCATGGGCCAGGCGGTGGCCGACTTCTACCGCAGCGGCCCCGACATGGCGCCGGGCGCCCCGCTCGGCATCGCCACGCAAACGGTACTGGGAGGCTTGGCCGGCCTCGAAGGCGCGGCTCTGGCCGACGCCTCGTCGGCGCGGCCCTGGACCGGCGCCGCGGTGCTCGGCGCTTCGCTCGGGTTCACCGCCGGGGTGTTCTTCTTTTATCCCAGCCATGACACCGAAGAGCGATCGGTGTACACCATGCTGGGGGCCTTGGGCGGCACCTTGATGGGGGCTGGCCTCGAGTTATTGCTCTACGACAAGCAGGCCTCGGATCGCGACCAGAAAGTTGCGTGGACCAGTTCGCTGATCGGCGGGTCGTGGATTGGGTATTGGGCGACCTATCTCCTGACCATGGACATGACGGCGCCCGACGGGAAAAGGGCCATGCGGGAGACAAGGTCGGACGCGCCCATGCGCTGGGCCTTGAATCCCCTGCCGGAAATGGAGCCGGTGTGGTCTTACGGAGAAACCGCCTGGCGTTGGCGCATTCCGGGGCTAACGTATCGTTTTGACTAAACTCTGACGGTCGGGATTTTTGCTTGGGGCCGGAATTTTTCTGGGGAAACCGGCAAAATCAAAACGCCGAAGCCCCGGGATCCGAATACTTTAATCACACTGAAGGAGCCGGATTTGCCGCAACCTTTTCGCTTGTGGGTTTTTGTGTATGAAGGTGATTGAGGTCGAACCGGCCGTGCCCAATGTGCTTCGGCTGTTTCTGGAGGCGCAACCCCGCCGCGACTTTCTGGCCAAAGCCACCGAAGCGCTGGCGCGCGAAAAGGCGTCGCATTACGCCACCGTCAACAAATTTTTGGAAAGCGAAATCAGCCAGGCCGGCCATCTGCTGGAAGCACTCGCCGATTTCCAGTCGTGGGTGGAAGAAGAACGCGAACTGAGCTTCGAAACGGAAAAGCAATACCGCGACCTCAAGGAACAGGTGCAGCAGCAATCGGTCGAATTGCATCGCGCCAAGGTGAAGCTCACCGATGTCAAAATCTCCGTATGCCGATTCATCGCCGCGGTCGAGGCCCCGCGTAAAGCGTCGAAGGCGTTGCGCTCGCTCGAAGAGTGGATGGACGCCGCCACCATGGCCGAAATGCGATTGTCGCGCACGCTCGAGGTGAACCCTGATCCGGCCCGCCAGCAATTCCTCTCCCTGTTCACCACCTTCCGTTCGGTGCTGTGTTCGTTCGATGGACCCAGCCAGTTTTTACGGCAGTTGGAAGCGGCCTGGGCTTCGCTTGAGGCCTTGCATGAAAAGGTGCTACTGGAAACCGATGTGATGAAATCGGCCGAAAGGCTGGAACAAACGCGCCAAGAGCTTTCCACCGTGAAGCTGGATTTGACCTCGTTGCAATCCCGCCTGCAAACCCAGGCGCAGCAGGCCGGCCACCTGGAGGTGCGCAAGAAATCCCTGTGGAGCCGGCTGCTCCCCGCGGTGATAATTCTGGCGGCCGGCATCGGGGCCTATCTCTACTTGCGCAACGACGCCCACAACATGCACCGCCGCGCGGGCAGTGTCATCACCGAAGCCAGTTGCCAGGAGATCGCCGAACAGATCGCGCACTCGCCCCGTTATGCGGGACAGGTGCTCATCTTCCGCAAGTTCGGCCAGGACGTTTACTTCTCCGCCAATGCCATGACCTGCGAGAAACTGCATCGGCTCGATTCCACCCAGGTGGCGGCGCTGGCCGCGCTCTTGCAACTCGATTACGAGAAGGGCAATCAGCAATCCAGCGTCTTCAACGGCCACCGCGTACTTCAGGTCAAAGACGTCGGTATCAACAAACTCGTGGTCGACTTGGCCAACCCCACCAACGACGACGTGGAATTCAAACTGCGCGTGTTGGAATTGGCGACGTTGCTCAAGGCCGTCCTGCAATCCGATCCGGCCGGCGATGCCCTCATCGTCGATCTGCCGCCCCAAACTTCGGAACCTTGATTCGGAAACGCGCGAAATTAGCGTTTCAACGATTTTTAAAGGCGCCTTCATCGCCTTGTGGTTGCGAGCGCGGCGGTAAATAGGGATATTTCCCCAGGGCGCTTGCGTATTGCGGGCGCGTCATTCACTTTTGGCGAGGCCCGATTATGATCCATTCCGTCCCTTCCTCCGACGACTCCCTGGCGTCGATTGCCGATGTGCAGGGCCTTGAGGACACACGCCGCATCAGCATCGACAGGGTGGGCATCAAAGGCATCCGCTATCCGGTGCGGGTCAAAGACCGCAGCGGCGGGGAACAGCACACCATCGCCAACTTCGACATGTACGTGCATTTGCCGCACCACTTCAAGGGCACGCATATGAGCCGCTTTGTCGAAATTCTCAACCGGCATGATAACGAGATTACCGTGGAATCGTTCCAGGAAATGCTGCCCGAGATGATCGCGCGCCTCAACAGCGAACGCGGCAGCATCGAAATGCGTTTTCCCTACTTCGTCGATAAGCGCGCGCCGGTGTCGGGCGTGCATAGCCTCATGGATTACGATGTGACCTTTATCGGAGAAACCAACCGCCGCGGCACCGAAATGACGCTGAAGGTCGTGGTACCCGTCACATCGCTCTGCCCGTGCTCCAAGGAAATTTCCGATTATGGGGCGCATAATCAGCGCTCGCATGTCACCATCACGGCCCTCTTGGCCCCGGGCCCGCATTTTGTGTGGATCGAAGACCTGATCGACTTGGTCGAGTCGGTAGGTTCCTGCGAGTTGTACGGATTACTAAAGCGGCCCGACGAAAAATTCGTGACCGAACGCGCCTATGACAATCCCAAATTCGTCGAAGATATGGTGCGCGACGCCGCCCATCTGCTGAACAAAGATGCGCGTATCGCTCATTACATCGTCGAATCGGAAAACTTCGAATCGATCCACAATCACTCGGCTTACGCCATGATCGAAAAAGACAAGCGCAAAATCTGAGGTCTTTCGGGAAGGCCCCGCGCGGGCGTTTCTACACCCTGTCGGCCCTGTCAATCCACGCGGCGCGACTCTCGATGCCCGGCCTCGTCCCTCGGCCGGAATCCCGCCGGTATACGGGGTCGCTTATTTCTTGGCGACGGCGGTCTTGAAGCGCCGGTTATCCCACCACACCACGAAGGGGCAGGCCACCGCGATGGTGGAATAGGTGCCCACGACGACGCCGATCACCATGGCAATGCTGAAATCGCGCACTTCGGAAGCGCCCATCACGGCCAGGATGAACACGGTGAAAAACACGGTGACATGTGTGATCACGCTGCGGCTCAGGCACTGGTTGTTGGCACTGTTGACGCGCGTGGCGAAGCTCTCTTTGAGGCTGGCAATGGCCGTCAATTCGCGGATGCGGTCGAAAATAATGATGGAATCATTGAGGGAATAGCCGACGATGGTCAGAATGGCGGCCACGAAGTCCAGCGAGATGCCGCGCCCGAAGAGGGCGAACAGGCCCAAGGTGATGAAGCTGTCGTGGATGACGCCCAGCACCCCACCCAGGCCGAAACCCAGGCCGTTGCGTCCGAAACGGAACCAGATGTATAACACGATCAGGACGAGTGCGGCGAAGATCGACCAGAAAGCCGAAAGACGCAGGTCTTTTCCCACCGACGGACCCACGGTGTCTTCGCTTTCAATGGTTCCGGTTCCAACCGCCTTTTGCACACGTTCTTTGGCGGTGGAATCGGTAGCCACCTTGGCCAGATAGACCAGAATGCTGTGGTCGCTGAGCGATCCCACGGTTTGCACCTGGGGATCCTCGAGGCCCTGCGCCGACAGGTTTTTACGGATGCGCTCGAGATTGGGCTGGCTTTGAAAGCGCACCTGATACACATGGCCGCCGGTGAAATCGATGCCGAAGTTGAGCCCGCGCACGGCGATGGCCCCGAAGGCCAACAGCAGTACGGCCACCGACAGGCCCACATAATAGCGCGACCAGGGAATGACCTTGAGATCCACGGTGCGGAACCACTTGACGCCTTTGCCGATGCTGAGATGGGTCACGTCGCGGCGCACGAGCAGATAATCGAACACCAAGCGGGTGACCACGATGGCGGTATACATCGAGGCCGAAAGGCCGATCATCAAGGTGAGGCCGAAACCTTTGATGGGCCCGACGCCGATGTAATAGAGGATGGCGGCGGTGCCCAGCGTGGTGACGTTGGAGTCGAGAATGGCGCTGAAGGCCTTTTTGTACCCGATGTCGACGGCCGCACGCGGCGGTTTACCCAGTCGCAATTCTTCGCGGATACGCTCGAAAATCAGCACGTTGGCATCGACCGCCATACCGATGGTGAGCGCGATACCTGCCAGTCCGGGCAGGGTCAAGGTGGCGTGAAAGGCCGAGAGTACGGCGAAAAGAATGATGACGTTCAGGAACAGCGCGAGATCGGCGATGAGACCGGCGCCCTTATAGTACACCACCATGAATATGGCCACCAGCAATAGAGCCGCAATGGCGGCGAGAAAGCCTTTATGGATGTTTTCTTCACCCAGACTCGGGCCCACCGATCGCAGCTCGGCAATCTTCATGGGCGCCGGTAACGACCCGGCGCGCAAGGTCACCGCCAATTGCTTGGCTTCGGCGATGGAATTGATGCCGGTAATCGAAGCCCGGCCGTTGGGAATGCGGCCCTGGATTTCAGGCGCCGAATACACCACCGAATCCAGCACGATGGCCAATTGCCGGTGGATGTTGGCTCCGGTCACGCGCGCGAATTCCTTGGGTCCGATGCCTTTGAAGGTCAGCTCGACTTCGAGTTCACCGGCCTTCATGCCCCCTTGCACATGCGAGAAGGTGGCGTCATCGATGGTGGAGCCGTCCATTTCCGGGCGCTTCTTCAGCATATAGAGACGCCGCACCCGCTGTCCGTTGTCGAGCTTTTCCACTTCGCGGCCCCACAGGAATTCGTAATGCGACGGAATCACCTGTTGCACTTCGGAGTCGGCCAGAATCTGTTTCATCTTTTCCACGTTCGGTTCGGCCACTCCGATATCGCGCCCCACCTGCACCAAGAGCGAGGTGAAAGGGCGGTTGTGGAAATAATTTTCGGCCAGAGCGGCGCCGCTGTCCTGGGAGGTGTCGCCTTTTTTACCCGTATCGGATTTCGCCAACGTCGTGTCCAGGGATTGCGTGGAATCGCGATGGTGGGTGGTGTCGCTTTGCACCACCCGGCCGAATACGTTCTCGACCTGGTTCGTCGGTTTGACGGCGGTAACCGTCGAGGCCCCGGATTTTCCCGTGTTGCGCGCGGCCAGAAAAGCGTCGAGGCGATCGAGCACGGGTTTGAATTCCTGAGCCTCGGGCACGAGGTTGAATTCCAGGCGCGCGGTGGCGCCGATGAGTTTACGCGCGTCTTCGGCGTCCATGCCGGCCAGGTCGGCCACGATGCGGTTGTCGCCCGACTTGGTAATCACGGGCTCGCTCAACCCGTACTGGTCGACGCGGTTGCGGATGATTTCGAGGCAGCGATCGAGCACGTCGCGGCGCGCCGATTTGTCGAGCTTGGATTTGTCGATCTCAACGATGATATGGGTGCCTCCCGCCAAATCCAAGCCGAGGTTCAGGGCTTTGGAGGCGAGAGTGGGATGATCTTTCTTGTAAATTTCGCGCGCGCGTTTTTCGAGCGGCAGGTTGGGGTCGTTCTTCTTGCTGAACACGATCAAGGTGGGCACGAGGCTCCACCCGCACAAGAGCAGCACCACACACAACACGACGGTGCGGAGTCCGGTATCCCTTTTCATGCGAGCATTAAATCCTTCACGGAAAAAACCTGGGGCGTTGTCCGGCAGCTAAAGTTTGATGCCGCAAGGACTTAGCAACCGATAAAATCGGCCGGCGGAATATAGCAACTGCGCCGCGCAATGGGGAATGCCAAAGCCGATCATTTTTGCCCGCGTGGCGCGATCCCTCTCCGCTTTTCCACGCAGTCACGCAAACCTGGTCAGGCGCGAAGCCGCCGCACTTCGGGGTAGCGGATGTTCAGGATTTTTTGGCGGCGTAGGTTGCGAGCAGCAACTTGAATTCGGGGCGGCCACAGATACCGGCGAGATCCGGGTCACCGCTGGCCCAGTCCAAATCCGAGAACCCTTTGGCCAAAGCCATTTCCAAGGCCACCAGCGCTTTTTCGTCTTGGCCGGAGAGGGCGTAATAACAGGCCAAGTCGTAATGGGCCGCCGCGCATTCGGGATCCAGCAGCAACGCTTTCTTGGCCGCCGCTGCGCTTTCGTCAAAGCGGTTTTCCAGCTTGGCGATGGATCCCAACAACACATAGGCCGGCGCGAAGCCGGGATTGTATTCCAGCGATTTGCGGCAATGGGTCTTGGCTTCGCCCGTGCGTCCCAGGCTCTTATACAAACCGGCCAGGCAATAATGGGCTTCGAAGTTTTCGCAACCGGCTTCCAAAGCGCGGTTCAGGCAGGCACAGGCCTCTTCGTACAGACAGGCGTCGGCGTATTCCAGGCCGCGGCGGAACCACCAGGCCCCTTCTTCGGGACTGGGGTCGGGTGTCTCCTCCTCCGACGCCTCTTTCCAGGAGCGCTCGACCAGGTTCAATGCCGCCGGAATTTTTCCCGACTTGAAGAGAAAATCCGAAAGCTCCTGGTATAAAAAGGCCGCGGGCTGGCCTTGCCACTTCTCCCGCAGCGTCTGAATTTCGCTCCGCATCGGGTCCGGCCGCATGGTTCCCCCTCTCAGGATGATAATAACTCCGCCCGGCCGGGTCGACGCGCCGCACTTTGCCTGCAACCGGCGAAATTTTCCCTTTGTCTGGGGTTTGAAGGCTAAAATCGCCATCTCTTGGACCCGTCGGGAGCTGTGGTTAAAAACCGGGCACCTTCCGGCATACCCCGAAAACACCACGGGCCTCCCCTTGTTTGTTTATTTGTTAGAACGTATATCAACAACACGAACGATAAGGAGGACTTTCCCATGGCAAATATGGCGACCATACTCAAAAACGGGCCGGTAAAAATCGAAGGCGAGTTCCAGGTTTGCGATGCCGCCGGGCATCCCTTCAATTTGGGCGCGGGCAAACCCGTGTTTCTTTGCCGCTGCGGCCAAAGCTCCAATAAGCCCTTTTGCGACGGCACCCACGGCAAACAGGGATTTCAGTCCGAAGTCAAAGCGACCTGAACCCGGTCGTGATTCCGACTCCTTAACATTCCGGGACTTAGCCTTCCGGGATGTGGATGTATGCGCGGTTTATTCGGCCGCGAGGCTCACGGCGCGTACCGGAGCCGATCTGCGCCGTGACCGGAACAAAAGTAGCAGCGGAATGCAAATCAAAAAGAAAATGCCGACAAGAAAAAAGGCGTCGAGATAAGAGAGCAAGGCCGCCTGCCGAGTCACGGTGAAATTCATCAGACCCAGGGCCTTCTGTCGCGCCGAGGCCGGATCGGCCCCCTGCGCCAGAAAAGCCCCGGCCATACCGCGTAAACGGGCCAACGTTGGGATGCTGTAAGCCGTAACATTGGCCGAAAGAATGCTTTTGTGAAAGGTGGTGCGCTGCTCGATGAAGGTGGCCATGAGGGCCACGCCGAAAGAGCCTCCCAGTTGGCGCACCATATTGGTGAAGCCCGTGCCTTGCGGAATGTCTTTGCCGTTCAGGTCGATCAGCGACAGTGTGGTGAGCGGAATGAAAATCAGCCCCAGCCCCAAGCCGCGTACCACCAGCGGCCAGAAGAAATCCGCTTCACCCGACTCGGCGCTCATGTGGGTGAACATGCGCGTGAATACGTAGAAGATGATGAAGCCGATGCCGCTGAGCAGCACCGGTGACGCGCGTTTTTGCAGGGCTTTGCCGATAATGGGCATCATCACGGCCGTGGCCAGGCTGCCGGGAACGAGGAGATATCCGGTTTCGGTGGCGGTGAATCCCAGGAAGTTCTGCGCGAAGACGGGAATTACAAACACCGAGGCGTACAGCCCGAAGCCGAGGATAAAGTTGAACAGCGATCCCACCCCGAAGCTGCGGATGCGCAGCAAGCGCAAGTCGACGATAGGAAAAGGGTAGATCAGTTCGCGCCAGATAAACCCGATCACACCCACCGCCGCCGCCGCCGTCAAGACCAGGATGAGACGCGAATCAAACCAGCCTTCGGCGTCGCCGCGTTCCAGTACCACCTGCAAAGCCCCCACACCCAGAATCAAAAGGCCGAGGCCCGCCCAATCCATGGCGCCGCGCGGGGGAAGCTCGTCGGGCTCTTTCACGTACAGCAACGTCAAAATGGTGGCGATGATGCCCACCGGCACGTTCACGAAGAACACCCAATGCCAGGAGAGGTGATCGGTGATGGTGCCGCCCAACGCGGGCCCGATGGTGGGGCCGATGATCACGCCGAGGCCGTAGATGGCGTTGGCCAAGCCCAACTCTTCCTTGGGAAAGTTCTCGACGATGATGGCCTGCGAGGTCGAGAGCAGGCCGCCGCCGCCGATACCCTGGATAAAGCGGAAAGTGACCAGCATCCAGACATTGGTGGAGAGGCCGCACAGCACCGATGACACGGTGAACAGCACGATGGAGGCTACGAAGTAGTTGCGCCGGCCCAAACGCGCCGAGAGCCAGCCGGCCATGGCGATCATAACCACGTTGGCCGCCGCGTACGAGGTCACCACCCAACTGATATCTTCCAGCGTGGCGCCCAGGCTGCCCATCATCTGCAGCAGCGTCACGTTGACGATGGACGTGTCGATGAGTTGGAGCAACGCCGCCGACACCACGGTGACGATGACGATCCATTTTTCCAGTCCGATCTTCATGGTCGCAAGGCCGCCGCGCGCGAGGTTACGAGCCGCTCCGGGTGTCGATGGCCACCGATACCGACAGGCCGGGCCGCAAGGCCCAACGTTGTTCCTCCGCCGTGTCGAGCGTGATGCGCACCGGCACGCGCTGCACCACCTTGGTGAAATTTCCGCTGGCATTGTCGGGCGGCAGCAGGCTGAAGCGGGCCCCGGTGGCGTATTGAATGGCTTCGACGCGGCCATGGAGCTTGGCGTCGGGATAGGCGTCGACGTCCACCTCCACCGCTTGCCCGACCTTCACGTCTTGCAACTGTGTCTCCTTGAGGTTGGCCACCACCCATACCGGCGCCGCGTCGACAATGGCCATGACGGGCTGTCCCGGCGCCAGCAATTGCCCGGGTTCGAGATTCTTTTTGGCGATATGTCCCGTGGTGGGCGCGGTGACGACGGTGTAGGAAAGCTGCAATTTGGCGGCGTCCAAAGCCGCCTGCGCCGCAGCCAGGCGTGCATCGGCGGCTTTGACCTGGGCGTTGGCGCCCAGGGTGTTGAACACCGATCCCTTGGCCTGCTCGGCGGCGGCCCGGTAGGCGGCCTGAGCGGATCGGTAGGCGGCTTCGGCCGCATCCAACTGCGCCTTGCTCACGATATCCTGGCGGATCAAGGTGCGCATGCGATCCGCATCTTTTTTGGTCTTGTCGAGATTGGCTCTGGCCGCTTCGAGATCGGCCTCGGCCGCGGTCTTCTGGGCTTCGGCGACATGCGCGCCGGCGCCCGCCACGCCGCCTTTGGCCACGGCTTTGGCCGCCAGCAAATCGGCTTCGGCCTGTTGCTCTTTGATCTCCAACTCGTCGGGATCGATGGTGAATAACGTGTCGCCGGCCTGCACCGCCTGATCGTCGATCACATACACCTTTTCCACATAGCCGCCGACACGCGGCAGCACCGGCAGGATATGGCCTTCGATCTCGGCGTCGTCGGTGGTTTCATGCGTGTGGCGGTACCAAAGGGCGGGAATTCCCGCCGCCAGTCCGACGGCGAGGATGCCGAGCAGCACGAAATTGCGGATGCGGTTGCCTTTGGGGCGGGGAGCGGGTTTGTGTTCGTGCGAAGTGGTCATAGTCGGTTCCGAGTGGTTAAAAATCCGCCAGGCGGTTGGCGGCCCGGAAAAATTCCAGACGCGCCCGGTTGTAGGTGTAGACGGCATCGATGGCGGCTTCATGCGCCAGGCTTACGCTGCCCTGCGCGGTGATGACTTCGAGGTTGCCCGATTCGCCGCTGCGGAAGCGCTCTTCGGCTAGGCGGGCCTCTTCGTCGGCGTAACGCGCGCGGTCGAGGGCATGCACGGCCTGATCGCGCGCCGACCGCATCCCCGCGGCCGCGGCGCGAATATCCTCTTCGACGCCCGTGCGCGCGTCCCGGCGTTCCAGATCGGCTTCATGCACCTTCTCGCGCTGCTCGCCGATGCGGGCCTCGCGTTGCCCGCCTTGCCAAAGGTTCCAATTCAACTGCAGCGCGATGGTTTCGGTCCACTTGGCGTTGGCGCTGAATTGCAAACCGCTGAGGCCGTAATCGCCATACAGATCCAGGGTCGGAAACCAATCATACTTGGCCGCACTCAGTTGGGCCCGGGCCGCTTCGGCATGCTGGTCGGCGGCCGCCACTTCGGGACGCGCCGCCACCGCGCCGGGCAACAGGTCGTCGACCGAATCCGCCGCCTGCGGCGTCTCCAGCGACAACGTGTCGGCCAGCACGGGATAGGCCGTCAGGGGCGCGCCCAGCACGCGCAGCAGGGTGTAACGCGCCTGTTCTTCCTGGCCGGTGGCCGCGTCCAGCATGCTTTGGACCGAAGAGAGCTGGCCCTGGGCGCGCAACACGTCGACCTGGTTGGCCGCGCCCGCCCGCTTTTGCGCGCGGGTCAGGGTATCGAGGCGCTGGGCCATGGCCACTTCCAACGTGCGCGCCTGGATCAAAGCGCGGGCTCGTTCCAGCGACAAATAGGCGGCGGCCGCCATGGTCGCGGCGTCGTCGCGCGCCGCGCGCGCGTCCAAACCGCTCGACGCTTGATCGGCCTGTGCGGCGCGATAGCGTTCCCAGGCCGGGGCATTGAGCAGGGAAATGCGGCCGTTGAGGCGCGCATCTTCGGCGTTGAACGGGCCGACGAGATCAGGAAAACCTTGAAACGGCTGGCCCATCAAAGCGGGAAGGTCGAAGGAGCGCCGCACATCCGAGGCCGTAGCGCCGAATTGCGGCATCAACGCCCCGCGCGCCTCCTCGGTTTTTTCCGCCATGACCCGCGTCTGCGACAGGGCCAGGCGCGCTTTAAACGATCCCGTGCGCGCCGCTTCCATGGCCTGGCGCAAGCTGAGGCGCAAGGTGTCGGGTGCCGACGGAACCGGCGCGGCCGGTAATGCCGCAACGGCAAAAAAGCCGAAAAAGCTGCAAAGGCCCAGGCAAATAGTTTTCATGCTTTTTTTCCCCGCACCGGCCGCACGGCCAGGCCTTGAATCGCGAAATCCGAAGCGGCCGCCAGCATTCCCGCCGCGGCGGGATGATCCCATTTGCCGACGCCCAGGTGGATTTGCAGCAACGCCTGTTGCGACAACCCCGAATGCAAAAGCCGCGCGATGCAGCGCGCGTCGGCGTCGGGGCGAAATTCGCCGCGGCGCTGCCCCTCGGTGATGACCCGTTCGGCCAGCCGCCACGACCGCATCAAGCCGTTGCGCACCCACAGGCGGAACAAGGCCGGCAATTCATGCGCGATTTCGCCCAGGAGCAATTTGTTGAAGCGGCCCCAATCCTTATGCGACCAGCGGTCCCAGGATCGGCGCAGCAAAAAGCGTAGGCGATCCGCGGCCGTGCCTTCGAATTCCTCCACGGCGGCTTCGGCCAGGGCCAGCATGGTCGTCATTTTGTATTCCAGCGCGCGCTCCAATAAGTCTTCTTTGTTGCGAAAGTAATGGTAGATGGTGCCCTTGGATACGCCCGCGGCTTCGGCCACTTCTTCGAGGCGCGTGGCGCGGTAGCCCCGGCGCCCGAACACCGACAAGGCCGCCTGGTACAGGGCCTCGGGCCGTTCCTCGGCCTTGCGTCTCCATTTGGGCTTGAGCGGGGCGGAAACCATCTGTCCTCGTTCTGAAATAATTGACCGTGGAGTATTTTACTTTCTAGTCGATTATTTTGTCAACCCGGACCGGCCGGGCGGCGCCTGCCTTCCGCAACCGGCCGGCCACGGCCGCCGTAACGGCGACCTATATTTGGGGTATGTCGAGCATTTTCGGCCGGTTGTTCCAATTGTCGACCTTCGGCGAAAGCCATGGGCCGGCCGTGGGCGTGGTCGTCGACGGCTGCCCCAGCGGCCTGCCGCTTGCCGCCGCGGAAATCCAGGCCGACCTCGACCGCCGGCGTCCGGGGCAAAGCAAGCTGACCACGCAACGCCGCGAAGCCGATACTGTGCGCATTCTTTCGGGGTGCTACCTGGGCCGCGCCACGGGATCGCCCATCGCCCTGCTGGTGGAAAACACCGACGCCCGCTCGCAGGATTACGACGCGATGGCCGAGTTGTACCGGCCTTCGCATGCCGACTTCACCTATGACCTGAAATACGGTTTCCGCGATCCGCGCGGGGGCGGGCGCGCCTCGGCGCGCGAAACCATCGGACGCGTGGCGGCCGGGGCCATTGCACGCAAACTCTTGCGCCAAGCCTGCGGCGCCGAAGTGCTGGCCTTCGTACAGCAGGTGGGCCGCGAAGAAACCGGCATCGATCCCGTGACCGTGACCCTGGATCAGGTCGAGGCCTCGCTGGCGCGCTGTCCCGATCCCGAAACTTCGGCGCGCATGGAAGCGGCCATCGCAGCCGCGCGCAAGGATCAGGACAGCCTGGGCGGCGTGGTGCAGCTCGTGATCAAAAATCCGCCGCCCGGCCTGGGCGAGCCGGTATTCCATCGGGTCGAGGCGGAACTGGCGCGCGCATTTCTGTCGCTGCCCGCCACCAAGGGGTTTGAAATCGGCAGCGGCTTCGCGGGCACGCGCCTGCGCGGCAGCGAACACAACGATTTGTTTGCGAACCGCGGCGGCCGCATCGGCACCGAGACCAACCGCTCGGGCGGCGTGCAGGGCGGCATCACCAACGGCGAACCGATTTTATGCCGCGTGGCCTTCAAACCCACGGCCACCATTTCGCGGCCGCAGCGCACCGTCGACAAACAGGGCCGCGAAGCCGTGCTCCAGGCCAAGGGGCGCCACGATCCCTGCGTGTTGCCGCGGGCCGTGGTTATGGTCGAGGCCATGGCGGCCTTGGTCCTGGCCGATTTGTTTTTGGAGCAGCGGGCCCGCGCCGGATTGTTCCCGCCGGACGGAAAAACCGAGTGACCCGCCGCGACGCACCGCCGGGCGCGCGCGGGAGAAAATTCATTTCGCTTTCGATTTGGCTTTTTTCTTCGCCGGCTTCGCGGGTTTCGCCGGCGGCAGCGGCATGAGAACGCTGCAACGATTGCCCTCGGTGTCCAGGAACGACACATAGCTTCCGACGCCGGGTATCGGCATGGGTTCGCCGAGAACTTGGCCGCCGGCGCCGGCGATTTTCTTCATGGCCCTTTTGATATCGGCCACGGCGATGACGATGGACGGAACCGGCTGCGGTCCGTCGGCGCTCTTCGGGAAAAATCCCCCGTTGATCGCACCGGGTTTTTTCGGACCTTTTTTTCCGCTTTCGGTGGTCGTGGCCATCACGTAATTTCCCATCTCGGCGCCCATCTTTTCGGTGGCCCAACCGAAAACCGATTGGTAAAACTTCGCCATGCGATCCCGATTGTCGAACGGCATTTCAAAATGAATGACCGGATCCATTTTTCCCTCCAGGTATTTTGTTGTTCTCGTTGCATTCCATTCCGGCCGAAACGTAGCTTCCGCAGGATGCGGAGGCCATGCGAACGCCCGGTTTTTGTGGACGCCCGCCCCCATTTTCCTTCAGCGACGAAAAGCGATCCTTCCGATTTTCTTATGCTCGGTTTTTCTGCCGTATTTATTTCCCATTCATAGCATGCGCGAAGCGCGACAGCATTTTATCAAGCACGGATGGTAAGACCTCTAGATCCGAAATATCTTTTCCAAATTGCCGGGATGTTTGTACGGACGCATTCCTTGCTGAAGGACGATCATGGGCGCCGACAACGTCACTGAACGACTTTTGTAGCCTAAGAATTTCCAAACACTCATTGGCCGAAAAAAAGTGCGAAGAAAAATCGTGCAAAGCAGGCTTTCCCCGATTTAGCGGACACCGGGGCACCAACGCCATCCGCGATGCTTCGCCCCCTATTGGGCGCGGAGCGAATAGACACCCGAGAATGTGTTCAATATCCTTATATAATTCGCATATTTCAGCACTTTTTTAACGTCCCTTTTCAGAGGTGTGAAACGTGACTGAAAATGAAAACTATCAGCGGTTTTTACCCCAAGACGGTTTCACAGGCACTTTGCTCGGCCGGGCCTGGATTCCGGCCTCCGCTTCCCAGAAAATCGCGGGGCCGAGTCCCGTTTGGATCACTCAGGAAGGGGTATTTGATCTCTCCCCCATTGCGCCCACCTGCGCGGAACTGCTCAACAACGGTTTTTCATCCAAAGTTGCCGATGCGTCCAAGCTGAAACGCCTCGGAAGCTATGCAGAGATCATGGCCAACACCATGACCCGTTCGCCCGCAAACGGCCTCCCCCGATTTCTGTCACCCGTGGATATACAAGCCATCAAAGCCTGCGGCGTCACCTTTGCCGTCAGCATGTTGGAACGGGTCATTGAAGAACGCGCCGCGGGAGATGTCAAGAAAGCCGCCGAAATCAGAGGGAAGATCAAGGAGCGCATCGGAGCGGATATTTCCAGCGTCAAACCGGGATCGGCGAAAGCCGAGGAATTGAAAACGGCCTTGAAGTCGGAAGGACTGTGGTCGCAATATCTTGAAGTGGGCATCGGGCCTTATGTCGAGGTTTTCACCAAAGCCCAGCCCCTTTCGTCCGTGGGACCGGGCGCCGAAATCGGAATTCTCTCCGTTTCCTCATGGAACAATCCCGAACCTGAAACCGTTCTGCTGGTGAACGCCAAGGCGAACGTGGTGGGCGCCACCCTGGGCAATGACGTCAATCTGCGAGACATCGAAGGACGCAGCGCCCTGCTGCTGGGCAAGGCCAAGGACAACAACGCCTCCTGTGCCATCGGCCCGTTCATCCGTCTCTTCGACGAAAGCTTCACCTTGGATCATGTGCGCAATCAGGACGTGGGGCTGACCATCGAAGGGGATGACGGGTTCAGGCTTTCCGAAACCAGTCCGATGAAGAAAATCAGCCGCGACGTGCTGGAATTGGTGTCTCAGACCATCAACGAAAATCACCAGTATCCGGACGGCATCGCCTTGTTCACAGGCACGTTGTTCGCGCCCACGCAGAACCGCGGCGGCGAGGGCAAGGGTTTCACCCACAAGCCGGGAGACGTCGTCGGCATCCATTCGAAAAAATTGGGCGTATTGCAAAACACGGTGACGCATTGCCACCGAGCTCCTGCGTGGGAATTCGGCATTTCCGCATTGATGAAAAACCTCGCGGACCGCGGGCTTTTGTAAAAGCGATTACTATGAAAAACCGGAGAGGGTCGCCACCATGATTCCATTGCAGCGGCAATCCTACGTGGGTGGCGACTGGGTGACTCCCGGCGGCAAATCTTTTCAGTCGCAAAATCCGCGCACCCGTGAAATCGTCGCTGCCTACACGAGTTGCGGAGCGGCGGAAGTGGAACACGCGCTGGCGTTGGCCCAAGAAGCCGCTGAAAAATACCGGCTACTCGCTAAAAATTCCGTCGCAAAATTCCTGCACGCCATCGCCGGCGAGATTGAAGCCCTAGGCGATCAATTATTGGAAACCGCCGACAGGGAAACAGGATTGGGCCTCCCGCGCCTAACCGGGGAACGCGCCCGGACGTGCGGACAGATACGCGCCTTCGCCCAACTGGTTGAAGACGGCGAATGGGTGCAAGCCAGCATCGACACCGCGCAGCCGGACCGGCAGCCTGTGCCCAGGCCGGACATCCGCCGCATGTTGCGGCCGATAGGTCCCGTGGTGGTTTTTGGCGCCTCCAATTTTCCGTTCGCCTTCGGAACCGTCGGAGGTGACACCGCCTCGGCGCTGGCCGCGGGGAATCCGGTGGTCGTGAAAGGACATTCCTTTCATCCGGCCACGTCGGAACTTTTTTGCCACGCCGTGGACGGGGCGATCAAGACCTGCGGCATGCCCAAGGGAATATTTTCGCTGTTGTTGGGAAACGGGCATGATCTCGGCGTCGCCTTGGTGAAGCATCCCTTCACCCGGGCTGTGGGTTTTACAGGATCCTTGCAGGGTGGGCGCACCTTCATGGACCTTGCGGCGAGCCGCGAAGTTCCCATTCCCGTTTACACCGAGATGGGAAGCATCAATCCCGTCTTCATCTGCGAAGACGCCTTGAAGACGAGGGCCGAATCCATCGCCGCAGGGCTCAGCGCCTCGGCATGTCTGGGCACCGGTCAATTCTGCACTTCACCGGGCGTGGCGGTCACGTTGAAGAACCGGGAGTTCGAAGAACTGCTGAAGCGGAAATTCGCAGAGAAGGCGCGCGGCGTTTTGCTGCACACCCGCATTGCCGGCGCGTTTTCAGACGCGCTTTCCAGAATGTCACAACGTTCCGATGTCGAGTGGCTCAACCCCGTTCCGGTGGGCGACGACATTCTTTTTCCCCCGAATGTTTTATTCAAAACCACCGCCGCGGTCTTTCTCGCCGATCCGGCGTTGTCGGAAGAGATCTTCGGGCCGGCGACCTTGCTCGTGGTCTGCGATGACGCGCATCAAATGACGGAGATCGCAAAAAAGACGGCGGGCAACCTGACCGCCTCCATTCACGCGACGGAATCGGATGCCCAGGCCCCGGTGTTGTTGGGAATCCTGGAGCAGAAAGTCGGACGGGTTCTCTTCAACGGCTACCCCACCGGCGTCGAAGTCGTTCCTTCCATGCAGCACGGCGGGCCTTATCCCGCGGCCTCCGTAGCTTCCTCCACCAGCGTGGGCGCCGATGCCATCACCCGCTTTGCGCGCTTCGTGGCGTATCAAAACGTACCCGATGCGCTTTTGCCGGACGCCGTGAAAAACGGAAACCCGTTTGGAATCCACCGCAAGGTCAACGGCAAGCTGACGCGGGACGCCGTGTGACATGAACGTCGTCATCACCGATTGCAACTTCGCCTCCTTTGCCGAAGAGCAAGGAATGTGCGGCCGCAATGGCCACCGGCTCGCCATCCTGCAATGCCAAACCCCTGAAGAAGTCATCGCCCATACCGCCGATGCCGACGCCTTGTTCGTGCAATACGCGCCCATCACCGACGCGGTGCTGGCAAATCTGAAGCGATGCCGGGTCATCGTCCGATACGGCATCGGACTCGACAACATCGATTTGGCGGCGGCGAAAAAACACGGGGTGCGCGTATGCAATGTTCCGGATTACGGAAGCGACGAGGTCGCCGATCACGCCGCCGCCCTGACCTTGACCTTGCTGCGGCAAATTGCCTTTCTCGACGGTTCCATCCGGCGGGGCCATTGGCCCTCCGCCACGCCGACCCCCATGCGGTCGTGCCAGGGAATGACTTTCGGGATCGCCGGCGCGGGCCGAATAGGCCGGGCCGCGCTCGCACGCATGCGCGCCTTCGGATTCAAACTGGCGGCGTACGATCCCTATGTGGATGAAAAGACCCTCAAGGAAATCGGCGTGGAAAAATTTTCACTCGACGCATTGTTCGCGCAGGCCGACGTTCTTTCCCTGCATCTGCCGTTGAACAAGGAAACGCATCACTTCGTGGACGGCGCCCGGTTGCGGTCCATGCAGAACCACGCCATTCTGATCAACACGTCCCGGGGCGGCCTCATCGACACGCGCGCGCTGGCCGCCGCCCTTGACCGCGGCGAAATCGGCCATGCGGGCATCGATGTTTTCGAGAACGAGCCTTTGGAGCCGGATCATCCGCTGCGAACCTGCAGAAATGCCGTGCTGACGCCGCACATCGCGTATTACAGCGCGGCCAGCATCGTGCGACTGCAACGATTCGCCGCCGAGGAAGTGGAACGGGCCTTGAACGGTCAACCCTTGCGTTGCGAATACGGCGGGTGAATCATGGCCGATGTGAAATGCGTCTGGGAAATTCCGGCGATCCTGGGTGAAGGTCCGTTATGGGTGGCTCGGGAGAACGCCGTGTACTGGGTGGATGTGGTCGGCAGGAAAGTGCATCGCCTTTCCCTTGCCGACGGCACGCGCAAGACCTGGTCATTCGACACGGAAGTGACGAGCCTGGCGGAGCGAAAGCAGGGAGGATTCGTCGGCACGACGCGGCATGGACTAGCCTTTTTCGATTTCACGTCCGACGAAGTGAAACCCCGAATCATCGCCTCATTCGAAACCAACATTCCCGGAAACCGGTTCAATGACGGCAAGGCGGATGTGCATGGCCGCTTCTGGACGGGAACTGTGGATGAGGCGAACTGGAGGGATGAAACCGGAAGTCTTTACCGGATGGATGGCGATCTGTCGATTAAAAAAATCGAGGCCGGATACATCTGCTCGAATGGCCCCGCTTTCAGCGTAGATAACAAGACTTTTTATCACACGGAAACCATGAAGGGAACCGTTTACGCATACGACTTCAACAGCGAAGGCGGGATCAGCAACAAACGTCCTTTTGTCCGGTTGCAGGATGGCGAAGGGGGACCGGACGGTATGACGGTGGACCGTGAAGATTGTCTCTGGGTCTGTCACTTTGGAGGCGCGCGGATCACGCGCTTCTCGCCAAAAGGCGAACTGTTGCAAACCGTTCCGATACCGGTTCCCAATGTGACCAGTTGCACCTTTGCCGGCCCGGAATTGGACACGCTTTACATCACCACGGCGCGTTACGGCCTGCGCGATGAAGATGTGAAAAAGTTTCCATTGGCCGGAAGCCTGTTCTCGTTCAAACCCGGCGTCAAAGGACTGCCAACACCGCTCTTTGCCGGATAAGGTTTTCTTCCGTTCGCCCTTTAAAGTGGTCTTCCCCTAGTTTTGCATCCCGCGGAAATTTCAATCCCGGTTGCGGATCGCGGCCAGACTGTCAGCGGCGGCCTGGCTCAAATCCTTGTCGCCGGCATTGAAATACGCGGCCACCACGTTTTTGATCCCGGTTTTGCCCCGCCCATCGCCCAGGCGGTAGGCCGCCAGGAATTCTTCCAGCGCATGATCGTAGCGCCGCTGCCCGAAATAGATCAGACCACGGCGCAAATGAAAATCGGCCTGATCGACGCCGGCGCGAATGCCGTCTTCGAGCGCCAGCAAGGCGAGAAAATCCTCGCCCTCGTGTTGGTGGATTTCGGCGATACGCAGGTAATAGTCGGCGCGCTTGGGCGCCAGCAGCAAGCCTTCTTCGTAAGCCCGCACCGCCTTCACGGTGTTGCTGTCGAGCTCGTAAATCTGCCCGAGGTAGAAGTACGCATCGGCCGTAGGCCGTTCCATGCGCACCAGCGCCTCGTCCAGCACCTTTTCGGCCGCGGGGTAATCGCGAATGCTGGCGTCGGCTTCAGCCATCGACATATACAGGTCCGGCACCTCGGGGTCGATTTGCGCGGCGGCGTCGAAGTAGCGTAACGCATCGGTGACGTCGTCGACCCGGAGCGCGCATTCGCCCAGCATTTGCCGGGCGTGGAACGAGGTCTCTTCGAGGTGTTCGAGATGGGTGTAGGCCACCACGGCTTCGGGAATGGCGTCGAGCGTATAGTACACGTCGCCCAGCACCTGGTAGGCGCGCGAGAAGTTGGGCGCTTCTTCGAGGGAGCGGCGGTAGGCCACGATGGCTTTGGGGTAGGCATGCACCTGCACCTGGCAATTGCCCAGGTTGAACCAGGCGAAGGAGCTTTGCAGGCCGTGCGCGTTGCGCGTGGCCTTCAGGTATTGCGCGGCGGCGGCAGAATAATCGCCTTTGTCGTACAAGGCGTTGCCGAGCGTCAGCGGATCTTTAGGCGCCGCGTCGGGCGGTTTATCCACGCTTTGCGCCCCGGTCAGGCTCCAGGCCGAGAGCAGCAGCGCCGCGAGGGCCGGAAAACGGAAGGTGCGTGGGGTTCGCATGACGAAAAATCCGTTATTGATCGAAGTTGTAGCGGCGCCGCACTTTTTGCCGAACCGGCGTTTTCTGAATCATCGCCGGTTGAAAACGGAGCGTGCGCAAGGTGGCGATGGCCGAGGCCGCGAACCCGTAACCTTGGGGATCCTCTTTGAGCACGGAAATCTGTTCCGCAAACCCGGCTTCGTTGACCACGAACAGCAAATCGACGTAGCCGGTGACGCCTTCGCGTTCGGCGCGCGGGGGGTATTTCGGCTGCGGGTCCGGCCCCACGATGCGGGCGTCTTCGTCGGTTTGGCCGGGTTCATACACCATGGCCCCGAGCCCCGCGCCCTGGCCCCCGCCCGTGCCCGATCCCAACAGGCCGCTGCGATCGCCGCCCGACACCAATTCCAGGCCCGCACCACCCACCGGGCTCAAGTCGATTTTAAGTCCGCCGCCCGGCAGCGAGGGCCGGTTCCGGGTCAGATTGGGCGGCCGCACCGACGCCACCTTGATTTCCTGGATTTCACGCTTCACGCTTTTTTCGACCGGCGGTTCGGCCAACACCAGTTGCCGCTCCACCACCTGCGGCTTCTTCTCGGCGCGCAGGGCGCGCTGGCGCAGCAGGGCTTGCATGAAGGGCACGGCCAGAAACAAGGCCAGGTTCACGGCCAGTGAAAGCAGAAAGAGCAGGGGCAGGGCCAGGACGTCGGAATTCCGGGCCGGCGAGACCTTGGCTTCCGGGCCGCCGTCACTCTTTGAGGGTGGAGATGGAAACGCTTTTGACATGGGCGAGATTGCAGGCGTCGAGCACGTCCACGGTTTTGGAGATGACGGCGTCGCGATCGGCCACGATGACCACGGCGCGATCCGGATCTTCGGAGACGTAATGCTTGAGCACGTCGACCAGCGCGGTGCGGCTCACCGGACTTTCGTTGATGTGGATGCCGCCGTCACGCGTGATGCCGATGAGCAGCGGCTGTTTGGGCAGGGTCTTCGAAGTCTTGGCCTTGGGCTTGGAGATGTCGATGCCGGTTTCCTGGGTGAAGCTGCTGGTCAACACGAAAAACACCAGCAGAAAAAACAACATGTCGATCATGTTGATGAGGTTGATCTCCGCGGCGCGGCGCGGTTTGCGGCGGAGCCCGAATTCGTCGCCGTAATTCATGCGGACGCCTCGGACGAAAAGCGGCGGATCAGCACCGTGGCGCCGGCCACGCATTCGGCCTCGATGGCGTCGGCGCGGTTTTGCAGTTGATCGTGCAAAAGCAGCAGGGGAAAGGCCACCACCAGCCCGGCTTCGGTGACCATCAGGGCCTGGGCGATGCCGCCGGCCAGCATGGCGGGATTGCCCGCGCCGTACCGGGTGATGGCGTGGAAAGTGGCCATGATGCCGTTCACGGTGCCGGTCAATCCCAGCAGCGGTGCGGCCGCAGCCAGCACGGCGATGCTGCCCAGATGGCGGTAGAGGCGGGTGCCGGCGCCCTGCAGCACCTCGCGCGTTTTGCGCACCATGGCCGCGCGCCCCTGGTCGCGCGTGGCCGCCAGGCCGGCCACCACTTCGGCGAACAGTCCCCGCAGCCGCGGATCGGAGAGGAGCTGCCGCTCCAGCGCGCCCGCTTCGGCTGCCGCTTCGGGCCCCTGTAACAAACGCGTTACTGCACAGCGCTGGCGCCGGAAATGCCACCAGCGTTCGAACACGAAGAACCAGCCGGCCTGGCCCACCAGGAAAATCGCCCCCATCACCCAACCGCCCTGGCGCAGGAGGTAGAGCACGTTTTCGGCCAGCGGAACGAGGCCCGAGACCACGGTTATCCCCTCGGCCAGAGGGCGTTCAAGGCCTTCATGGCATGGAATTCGGCCGCGGCCACGAGGTCGTCGACCCGGTTGGCGAGAAAATTGTGCCCCAGCAGGGTGGGAATGGCGATCAGCAGGCCGGTTTCGGTGGCGATTAGGGCTTCGCCGATGCCGCCCGCCAGCAGTTTGGGATCGTTGACGCCGTGCTGGGTGATGATTTGGAACATGGCGATCAGTCCCGACACTGTTCCCAAAAGGCCCAGCAGCGGGGCGGCGGCGGCCAGCACCGACAGCGTGGTGAGGTGGCGTTCCAGACGCGGCACTTCGTGCAGCATCAATTCGCGTACGGTTTTCTCGGCCTGATCGCGATCCAGAGTCGGCTTCAGCTCCGATACGGCGCCCAGTACGCGCAGCACCAGGCTGGCGGGTTTCTTGCCGCACAGTTCGCGCGCGCCCGACATGTCGCCCCGTTCGAGGCGGTTCAAGGCTTCGGCGCAGAGCGCGGTGCCGGCGCGGCTCCGCAAAAGTTGCAGTAGTTTCGTGAAGAACAAGCCGATCACGACGAAGGGGATGAGCAGCAACGGCCACATGAAGAAACCGCCGGTTTTGACCGCGGTCCAAAGACGCACCACGAAATTCTGTTGGGTCTCATGGGTGTAGGTCTTGACCGAATTTTGGGTCAGCAGCACGTCCACCGGCAACAGCACCGGTTTGCCCGGATCCCGCTCCAGCGATTGCATGGCGTCGGCCAAAACCTGCGAAGTCTGGGGCGGCAGATCTTCGCGCCAGTCGAAAGGCGTAAGCGCGGTATTGGGCGGATTGCGGAGCAGTAAGCCCACCTGTCCCGATTTATCATCGCGGTAGGCTTCGGTGATGGTGCCAAGCCGCAGGAGCAACCCTTGGCCCGGAGTTCGGTTGGCGCGGGTGAAGCCCCGCTTTTCCAGCGTGATGGCGCGGGTCAGGGCCAGTTCCGACCGTTCGAAATCCATCAGATCCGCCAGGATTTCTCCCGGTGCTTCGCGTTTGGTGTCGGCGCTTTGCAGCACCTGGTTCAAAGCCTGGATGCGCTCGGGAATGCGGGCGGGAAATGACTGCTCCAAGGTGCCCGAAAGCTCGCGCGCCTTATCGTGCAGGGTCGACGCCAGCGAAAAAAATTGCACGCGCGCAGCCTCGTCCTGGGCTTCGGCCTCTTCGGCGTCTTGCAGCAGGTTCTGGATATCGGCGTGCAATTGATCGGCCGCCTGCATCTTCAGTTCCAGCTTCGACTTGAGATCGTCGTAATCCTGATTGAAGCGTTCGTGCGCCTCGACGTCAAGCTCTTTGTCTTGCCAGCGCTTGGCGATGACCTGATCGCGCGTTTGCTTAGCTTCGTCGAGCTCGGCCTTGAGCCCGGCGATTTTGTCGCTTTGATCGTTGACCGTGGCCACCTGTGCGCGCACAAGGCTCGGCAGGCCCGCGGCCAGCACCGCAATCCACATTCCGGCGGCGGGAACTCCGAGGTGCTTCATGGCCGCACCGCCGCGCTTGCGGGAACCTCAACCGGCATCGGCACCAATTGGGGAGACACCTTGTTTTCAGCCACCTGAATGGCGGTCTGAATCCCGGTCTTGTCGTCTTCATTCAAACTATGGTCGCGCCAGACATAACCCGAATCGGATTTGGCCAGATAGGCCAGCTCTTTGCCGTCGCTCGACGCAAAGGCCAGCAGTACCGCACCCAGGCGCACATAGGTGCCCTCCCAATGTCCGCCGTCGGTGGCGGTGTACACGCCCGGGTACACTTCGGTGTCCTGTCCGAAATCGAGCGAGGCCTGCACCAGCGAAAACAGCCGCGCCAGGGTTTCGTCGACGGGGAGCGACTCTTCCTGATTGGCCTTGGCCAACTCCTGCCAGTCGGAAAGCCGCTTTTCCTTTTGATAGGGAAAGTCGCGGTTCAGCCACACCATCATGGTGTCGATCTCTTGGCCGATGGCCGCCCGGAATTGCTTCTGCTTGGCCTGAAAAGAGGCGGCCTGGCTCTTGTATCCCGCCGCGCGCCGTCGCTGCACCGCGGCTTCGCGTTTCAAGCTGTCGATGCTGGCATCGGTGAGCTGCATTTGCTGCTTGAGCGCATCCATCCTTTCGGTTTTCCGCTTCTGGAATTCTGCGGCGCGGGCCAATTCGTCTTTGTGCATCTGCTGTTCGCGCTGGGTTTCGCGTTCGACCCGATCCAAATCGCGCTGCAGCGAACTCAGGGTTTCCTGCGCCCACGTTGCGCCCGCCAACCCCAGCACCAGCCAAAACCGCGCTGCGCTGGGAAATAACCGAAACCTGCCCATCGTTCGGAAGCCCCTTTGAAAATGAAAACGAAAATTCTTCGGAACCAATAACTTACAAAGGGCGTGCGGACCGCCTGAACCCTGCTTAACCCTTAATCGACTTGAACTTTAAATAGGGTTTGGCCGATGGTAAAACTGTCGCCGGCATTCAGAATGGCACTGGGCACGCGCTGAGAATTGACCATAATGCCGTTGGTCGATCCCAAATCCATCAGGGTCATGGTGCCGTCGCTGACCAAATCCACCGAGGCATGCGTGCGCGATATATGCGGATCGCCGATAAAAACGTCGCACATGGGATCGCGCCCGATGAAATTGATGCCCGACTTCAGCGGAAAGCGCTGCCCGTTCGCCACCAGATAGGGCATGTGACTGGTAGCGCCGGCGGGGGGAGGCAACCGTTCGGAGATTTTCCCAGAAGTTTGCATTGCGGGCCTTTTCCGCCTCGGACTCGACATCCGACTGCGATAAAAATACAATAAGCCTTATAATACCCCCTGACCGCGTTTCTTGCGACTGCCTCCATGGCCGAACCTGAAAAACCGACTTTGCTTCTGGTGGAAGATTCCCGCGCGCTTTCCGGAATCATCGAAAAAAAACTCCAATCTTCGTATCAGGTGCAATGCGCCTATAACGGCGAAGACGCCATTCGCCTGCTCAAAAGCGGCGTGAATTACACGGCGGCCGTAATCGATCTGGTTCTTCCCAAGGCCGACGGCTTCGAAGTGATGCGCGTGCTGCGCGGCCTGGGGCAAAAAATCCCCATGGTGGTCATCACGGCGCGTCCGCGCCACGCCGTGGAAAAAGACGCAATGGCTCTGGGCGCCCTGGAGTTGTTCATCAAACCGCTCGACCTCGCGGTTTTGGAAAAGGTGTTGAATGACGCGGTGGCACAGCAGCGGCGCCTCAACGCGGGCGACGCCATGATCAATCCGGCCACGGGCAAGAAACTCCCCTTTCGGGCCGCCACCAAATGCTGTTACATCTGCGGCTACGAAAAGGTGCATGTCTTCCTTCCCATCCGCGAAGGGTTTTCCGAGGATTGGAGCCATGGCGCTTATCCCGTATACAAAGCCAAAGGCGGATATGACGCTTGGGATTTTCTCAAGTCGCACGTGATGGTCTGCCCCTATTGTTTTTTCGCCTCCGGCGATCCCGAAGACTTTGCGCCGGCGCCCGACGCGCCTTACCCGTACTCCGAAGAATCCAAGAAAATCCTGGCGCGCTCCATCACGGTACGCAAACGCCTGGTGCCCGAAGCCAAAGACGTGGACATGCGCTTCGACTCGCCTTTTCGCAAAAAAGATCGGGTCATGCAATCGCTGCTCCTGGCTAACAAATGCTGCAACGGGCTGATTCTGGCGGGCAAAAAGGGATCCTATGGACAAGCGGGCATCTACTGCGCCTTGCTGGGAACCTTGATGCACCCCGACGGCGAGAACTATTACCGCGAAGCCTTTACCAGCTTCGAAAACCAGCTCAAGATCAAAGACAATTCGCGCCTGATCCGCATCAAGAACTATTACTTCTGCGTGGTGCTCAACATGCTCCTTTCCCGCACCGCCCTAGGGCGTCCCATCATGCAGGAAGTGGAAAACATGTACCAGGACAAGCGCCTCGAAGACCTGCAAGAGGAAGAGCGCGAGTGGCTGATGCGCATCACCCATGCCTGGAAGAACGGCATCGACTACACCAATCCCCGCGACATCACCTGAAGGCGCCGGCGCCCCGGTCTCCATGACCCCGACGGCGTGTATCGTGGTGGCAGCGGGCGCCGAACTGGGCGGGGCCGAACGCAGTTTGCTCGAACTTTTGCCCGCCGGTGCCGCCTTGTTCCTGGTGCCGCGGGCCGGCGGCTTGTCGGAAGCCGTCGCCGCGCGGGGGCAGGCCTGGGAACTGTTCCCGCAACCTTCCGCATTGCGGGGCTGGACGCAGCGCGGGGGAATGCGACGCCGCGGGCCGGCACTGGCGCTCTGGCTTCTCACTTGGCCCGGCGACTGCCGGCGTCTGTGGCGCAGGCTGCGCGGCGCTTCCGAAGTGATCAGCCTGGGCGTCAAAAGCCATGCACGCTGCTTGCCCTTGGCGCCGCTGCTGCGCCGGCGCCTTGTGTTCGACGTGCGCGATTTCATCCGGCCGCGCGTTCTGCGCCGCGCCATCGCCGGGGCGGCCCGGGTTTGCGGCTGCCGCGTGCGCGCCAACAGCCGCGCCGTGGCGCGCGACTATCCCGGCGCCGAAGTGGTGTATCCGCGGGTGCTTTTGCCGCGATCCGTGGTGCCGAACCGTCGCGCCGGGCCTCCCTGGATTGTGGCGCATGCGGCGTACTTCGCCCCCTACAAAGGGCAGGATGTGTTTCTCGATCTGGCCGCCGCCTGGCTGGCGCGCGGCGTCGACGCCGAATTTCGCATCTACGGCGAGGTGATTTATCCGGCCCCGGAATACGCGCGTTACGCCGAAGCATTGCGCGCCCGCGCGGCGCGCGCAGACTTGCGGGGGCGCGTAAGGTTTTTCGGCGCGTGGCCGGACCTGCAACCGGCGCTGGAAGCAGCGCATCTGCTCTTGCATTGCACGCGCGAACCCGAGCCCTTCGGCCGGGTCGTGGCCGAGGCCCTGCAATGCGGCTGCGAAGCGGTGTGCCGGCGCGGCAGCGGGGTGTGCGAAGTGCACGAGGTCACCCGCGTGTTTCCCGGATGGATGGCGCCGCTGGCCGCCCTTCTGCCGGAAGATTACGTGCGGGTTACGGCACGGTCCAATCTTCCAGCTTAAGTCCGCGTACCCGCGAGAATTCCCGGCGGTTGTGGGTCACCAGCGGCACCGCAAGCGCCAGGGCATGGGCCGCGATCAATCCAACTCACGGTGAGACCCTTTGAAAATTTGCGCCCCGGGTGAGTAGCGGCCTGAGCCTGTCGAAGGCCGAGTGTTGATCAGGCGCGGAAAAACGCCTTCTTGGTCAGCTTGGGATTGCGCGCCGCCAACAGGCCCAGTTGCGCGAACCCCAGGGCGCGGGCCGGCAGCGTAAAGCCCCGGTTCACCATGCCGCGGAAAATGCCGTAGAACGCGGTCTGATGCGCGGGCGGCAGGCCCAGCACGAAATCGCGTATGCGCGCTTCTTTGCGGTGATTGCGCCCGAAACGATCCCAGCATTCCTGTTGGTATTGCCGCAAAAACGCCGGGGAAAGATCGCCCGCTTTGAAACCGGCGTCGATCCAACGCGCGGCGGTGTCGGCGGCCACGATCGAAGCCATGATGCCGCCGCCCGTCAGCGGATTGGTGTGATGCGCCGCGTCGCCCGACAGCAGAAAGCGATCGGCCACATAGTCTGTTAGGTTGCCGCTTACGGGCACGCAGCCGCCGTGCACTTCTTCCACCACCGCGTCGGGGAACAATTTGTTTTTGTACTCCAGGGAAAGGTCGTACATGTTTTTCGCCCCCAGCTTGGGCATGAGCTCGCCCGAGCCCAGATTCACGACCTTGGATTTGACCTTGGGAAACACCCAGATATAGCCCCGGTTGATGCTGTCGTAGCCCTGCCAAAAGGTGAGGTGGTGGGGATTCGCGTCTTCGGCTTTGATCCGCAACTCGATGGCCGTGCAGGTGTATGGCGGAAGTTGCCGGGTTTTCAGCCCGACCCAGCGGCCGCTCAGGGCTTCGGCGCCGTCGGCGCCCACCACCATGGCCGCCTCGACGGCATGGGATTGGCCGCCATATTCGATGGTGACACTGCGCGCGCCGTTCTGCGCCGGCCCGACGGCGCTGATGCGCGCGTCGACGCACAGTTCGGCGCCTTCGCGTTCGGCCTGATGCGCCAAATCCTGATCGAAGAGTTTGCGATCGAGCATCACACCGAGTTCTTTGTTCGCGTCATAGCGAATGTCGATGCCGCCCGGGCCGTGCAGAATGACGCCCGTGATACTGGTCTCCAGATAATCCGGATTCACCGGCATGAAATCGGCCAGCCGCTTTTGCGGGCCGGTGGCTTCGCCGCAGCGCACGGGCACGCCCACCACCGGCCGCTTTTCGCACAACAGCACGTGGTAGCCGCGCCGCGCCAGGTTGCGGGCGCAAATGCTGCCCGACGGACCGGCACCGATTACAACGACGTCATAGCGGGAGTTTTTCAATGGCCAGGGCTCCCACCGGGCAGAAACGCACGCACAGCGTGCAATAGGTGCAATGTTCCTGGAACACCTGCAAATCCACCCCGTACATGTCCAGGGCCAAATCCGGGCAGGTGCCCACGCAGCCCGCGCAGGCAATGCATTTCTGCCGATCGAGCAGCAGCACCTTGTTCGGTTTTTTGCGGGGGCGGGCCACCGGATGCGCGGGCGAAGTCATGCGTCCAGCGCCCGGCGCACATTCGCGGGCAAGGCTCCATCCAACTCGGGATGGGTTTCCACCAGCCGCGAAATATCCATGTCCGCCTTGCCCTTGGCGACCGCTTGGAGAAAGGATTTTTCCGCCATCGTATGAGTTTCCAGATCTGTTGACCGTGGGCGCAAAGTTATAAATTCACCTCCCCGGGTTTGCGCCCCACAATGCGATACTTCAGCGGCTGTTCAGCGGGCGCTCCCTGTGACCCGCAGCACATAAACCTTCGTTTCGAGGGGCCATGTTTTTCCCATGACCGCGAAACCTATTCGGTTTTCCAAACACGCCCTGGGTTATAAGGTTCGCCGAGGCTTCACCGTGGCCGAGGTCGAAGAAGCTATCCGCACTTGTCCGTGGGGCCATGCGGAACTTGGGCGCCTGGATTGCCGAAAGAATTTTCCCTACAAATCAAACTGGAATGACAGACTCTATGCCACCAAACAGGTGCGCCCCGTATTCGTCGAAGAGGCCGGGGAGATCGTGGTGGTCACCGTTTATACCTACTACTTTTGAGGTGGCATGAAAATCAGCTATGACGCCGAAGCGGATGCATTAAGCATCATATTCAGCGAAACCACGGTTACCACCAAACATCTGGCCGATGGCATCGCAGCGGATTACGACGGCGCGGGTCGATTGGCCGGATTGGAAATCTTGGACGCGCAAAAACGATTCGGCGGGCGGGAAACCATGCAGCAAGTGGTGCTGGAAGGTTTTGCTTCCGTGGGATTGCCGCTGACCGTCAGGGAAAATCCCCCGGAAAAGTACGGGGCGTAGCGCTCCGGCCTCAATCCACCATACCTGGGGCGAAGTAGATTTACTCCCCGCCCATGACCGCGACATCCACAACCATCGCCTCCGCACTGCCCCGCATTCTGCCGTGCGTGAAAAATCCCGGCCGCTACATCGGCGGCGAAGCCAATCAAATCGTGAAAGACCCGGCTGCGGTGCTGGCCTCCATCGCCTTGGTTTTTCCCGACGCCTATGAGCTCGGCATGTCGCATAACGGCACCAAGATCCTGTACCACCTGTTCAACCGTGAAGCCGACCTGGCGGCCGAACGCGCTTTCGCGCCCATGCCCGATATGGCCGAAGCCTTGCGGCAGGCGGGTTTGCCGCTGTACACCCTGGAATCGTACCGCTCCATCGCGGCCTTCACGGCCGTGGGTATCTCGCTGCAAACCGAACTCAATTACACCAATGTCCCCTATGTCCTGGAACTGGGCGGACTCAAAACTTTTGCGCGCGACCGCGGAGAAGCCGACGCCTTTATCATCGGCGGCGGGCCGTGCATGGCCAACCCCGAACCCGTGGCCGACTTCTTCGACCTCTTTGTCATCGGCGACGGCGAAGGGTTGGCGCCGCGCCTGCTGCGCCTTCTGGGACAAGGTCGCCGCGAAGGCAAAGCGAAAGAATCCATCCTGCGCGAGGCGGCGGCTTTGACCGGCGTGTACGTGCCGCGGTTTTTGGCCACCACGCGCAACGCCCGCGGCGAAATCGTGCCGGTGATCGAAGGCTCGCAGGGCCCATATCTCCGGGCCAAAAGCATTAAGCGGCATTGGGTCGAAAAGCTCGATCCCGCCGACACGCCGGTGCGCAACCTGGTGCCGCATACCCAGCTCGTGCATGATCGCTTTTCCGTGGAAGTGATGCGCGGCTGCACCCAGGGTTGCCGTTTTTGCCAGGCCGGTTATTGGTATCGCCCCAACCGCGAACTGCCGGCCGACGACGTCATCGACCTGGCGCGGCAAGGCATGGCGGCCACGGGCGAACGCGAGCTCGGGTTGTTGTCGCTGTCGACGGCCGACTACCAACCCATCGAGCAGGTGCTCGACGCGCTCGTCGACCGCGAAGAATTCGACGGCGTGGATTTGTCGCTCCCGTCGCTGCGCGCCAACAGCTTCGGCCAGGGGCTGGCGCGCAAAGCCGCGGCCTTGACCGGCGGCAAAAGCAGCACCTTCGCGCCCGAGACCGGCTCGGAGCGCATCCGCCGCATGATCAACAAAACCATCAGCGACGACGACATGCGCGCCGCCGCTGAAGCCGTATTCCAAAGCGGTTTCCGCAACATCAAACTCTACACCATGATCGGCTTCCCCACCGAAACCCTGGAAGACATGGAAGCCTTCTGCGGGCTGATCCGCGACCTGTATGCCATCGCCCGCAAATACGGACCCCGCAACACCGTGCACGCCAACATCGGCATTCTGGTGCCCAAACCGGTGACGCCCATGCAATGGGTCGCGTTCGTCGACTCCGCCACGGCCGAGAAACATATCCGTTACGTGCGCGAAGCCTTTCGCAAAACCCCGGGCGTGCGCATCACCTGGGCCGATTACGGCCTGGCCCGGGTCGAAAGCTTTTACTCGCGCGGCGACCGCAGCCTGTCGGCCCTCATCGACGCCGCCTACCGCCGCGGCCAGGTATTCGAGTCGTTCTCCGAGCATTTCGATTTCGCGGGCTGGGAAAAAATCTGGGAAGAGCACGGCTATGATGCGGCCCGGTTCGAAGCCGCGCGCGCGCTGGACGAAGTGTTTCCCTGGGATTTCATCCATGCCGGCGCCAACAAAGGCTTTCTCAAAAACGAGTACAAGAAAATGTTCCAGGCCGACGCCGCGCCCGTACCCGACTGCAAATGGGGCGCGTGCCAGAAATGCGGCATTCCCGGCAACGGCCTCGACACGCAACTGTCGCCGAAACCGCAGCGTTACCCGGCCCCGAACCGGGATCCCGCCGCCATCGCGGCCTTGGCGGCCGAACGCCAGGCGCGCCGCGGAACTTCGTCTGCGTATTTGCTTCTGTATGCGAAGACCGGGTTGGCGCGTTTCCTCGCGCATCAGAACACCTTGGATTTGTTCGTCAAAGCCTTTCGACGCCTGGGCGCGCCCCTGCGCTTGTCCTCAGGCTTCAACCCGCGCCCCTTGATCAAGAATACCGGCGCCTTGCCTCTGGGCTTGGCCGCGCGCAAAGAGCCGCTGGTGATCGAACTCGACCGGGCCTTGCCCGGCGATCCCGAATCCTGGTGCGAACGGCTCACGGCCTGTATGCCGCAAGGCCTGGAAGTGACGGGGCTCGAAGCCTTGCCGGCGCCGCGCGTGCCCGTGGTTGAAAGCGTGCTCTACCGCCTGTCGCGCGCCTGGAGCGGCGGCGCGCCCGCTTTGGAAGCGGCCTGGGAGCGGTATCAGGCGGGCGAAGTGGCGGCGGGTTCGCATCGCGAAAAAATTCTCGACCTTTACGCCGAAGCCTTGGAGGTGTATTTGCAAGACGGCGATTTGTGCCTGCGCCTCAAAACTCAGCCCAGCGGCTCCACCGTGAGCCCATTCGCCGCCTTCGGCCTTTTGCTCGACGTCGATGCCGAGGCGTTGCGTGGCGAACCGGTGGCGAAAGAAGATTTCGCCGTGCGCGTAGGTTCGCATCGGTTAAGCGCCGTTCCGATGGCGGCGTCGCGGTGAATTTTCCGACCGATGGCGCAGGTGTGGACGCCGCCCTGGCGCGCCTGGATTCCCTGATCGACCAGACCGCGGATGCGGAAAAGCTGCGCGCGGGCCTGGGCATGCGCTTGGCGCTATCGATGGCGCGGGAAATGCGCGCCGGCAAACCCCTCGGCAGCGGCACGGCGGACCTGGTTGCGGAATGGGCCGAGCGTTTCGGCAGCGAAACCGTGGATGCGGCCGTGGCCATTGCGCGCGCGTTTCTGACCCAGCCGAGCGAATTAGCCAAGGAATTCGCCGCGCGCTTGGGGATGGAGCCTCCGCCCGCGTGAGCCTGCGCGCCGTGATCGACATCGGCACCAACTCGGCCTTGCTTCTCATCGGCCGCATAAACGGCGCAAAATTGATCCCCGTCGCGCAACGCATCGCCACCCCGCGCATAGGCCGGGGCGTGGCGGCTACGGGGCGCATCGACCCCGCCGCGTTTGCGGATTTGACGGCTGTGTTGGCCGGGTTTCAGGCCGAGATTCGATCGCAGGACGCGGACTTAGCGGCAGTGGCCGCCACCGAAGCCTTTCGCCGCGCCGCGAACGGCGCGGAATTGCTCGACGCCTTGTCCCGACAATTGGGCGTGCCTTGCCGCATTCTGAGCGGCGAAGCGGAAGCGCGGCTTGCTTATCAGGGCGTGCGTTCGCTGTATTCCGATCCCGATTTGTGGGTGCTTGACATCGGCGGCGGCAGCACCGAAGTGAATGCCGGATCGTGGGGCCGATCTCTGCCCGTCGGCGCGGTGAATATGACCGAACGATTCGCATCGGATTCCGATGCCGCCCTGCAAGCCGCGGCCGAAGCCTTTTCCGTTTTGCCTAAGCCTTCGCCCGGCGCGGCTTTGGTGGCCGTGGGCGGCACGGCCTCGGCCCTGGCCCTGCTCGAACAGGGCTTGTCGACGTTCGACGCCGAACGCGTGGAAGGCTTCACCGCCACTGTGGACAGGGTGCGGCGTTGGCGGCGCGAATTGTATGTGATGTCGGTTGCAGATCGAAATAAATTGCCGGGACTCGAAACCGGCCGGGGCGAAATCCTTCCCGCGGGCCTCACGCTTTGCGAAGCCTTTCTGGAGCATACGGGCTTCGCCGCGTTGCGCGTTTCGGATCGCGGCTTGCGCTACGGCCTGCTTTGGGAAAGCGGGAAGGCAACGCCATGAGGCTCAACCGCTATCTGGCCTGGTGCGGCCTGGGCAGCCGCCGCGCCGTGGAGCAGTTGATTCGCGCGGGCCGCGTGCGGGTGAACGGCGAAGACGCGGATTTGGCACAGGCCGTGGTTGATGGCGACCGCGTCGAAGTGGATGAGAAACCCGTATACCCGCCATCCGAGCCGGTGTACGGCATGCTGAACAAGCCCGTCGGGGTGTTGTGTTCGCGCGGCGACACGCATGGACGCACCACGGTCTATCACCTCCTGCCCAAAGATTGGCGCGCCCTGCATTCGGTGGGCCGCCTCGATCGCGACAGCCGGGGTTTGCTGCTCTTCACCAATGACGGCGCGCTGACGCAGGGCTTGACCCATCCCCGCCACGGCGTGCTGCGCACCTATGCCGTGCGCACCGCCGCGCCGCTGTCGGAAGACGATCAGCGTCGCCTGCGGCAAGGCGTTGAAGTGGAACCCGGAGTGATTTTTCAATGCGCCACCCTGCGCCTCGGGAACGAAGGCTTTGAACTCGGTTTGCGCGAAGGGAAAAAGCGCGAAATCCGGCGGCTGTTGGCGTCGCTGGGACACAGGGTGGTAGACTTGAGACGAATCGCGTTTGGCGGAGTCGAACTTGGAAATTTGCCGGAGGGGGCTTCGCGCCTCCTGTCCCGCGACGAGGTGGAAATTTTGCGTCAGGCCGCCGCCCTGGACGCCGCTGCTGCTGTTGTTGTGGCCGGCGCTGCCCGGCCGCGGCGCCGACCGGTCGGACGCAACCGGCACCGTTAGCGCACCCGTCTTTCTCGCCCTTCCTGAAACCGGCGTGTTACGTCACGCCCAGATGCGCCTGAGCGGCGACATGCTGTATTACAACACCCAGGCCCTTCCCACCGGCGCCGATTCGGGCGATACGGCGGCTTCCCCGATGCTCCATTATCAGGGCAACCTGGCCTTCGGGTTCGAAAACCGCGCCGAACTTTCGTTTCAATACGGCCGGGGATTTTCCCTGGGCCTCAAGGCCTTGCTGCTGGAAGAGGACGCCTATCTGCCCGACGTGGTGTTCGGCATCCGCAACCTGTTCGAAAGCCAGGAAGCCTATCTGTATGGCTTGCCCGATTCGCTGAACAAAAGCATGCGCGGAGAAACCTTTTTCGGCGCGGCCAAGCATCTGAGCCCGAACACCCGGCTGACCTTGGGCGCGTCGCTGCTCAACGGCGCCAATAAAAGCCCGGTGGGATTTTACGGCGGGTTGGAATGGAGTCTGGGCGCGGACGCCGTGGCTTCGTATGAAGTTTTCGAACGCTTTTCCGATTTCCATCAATTGCTGGGCCTGTCCTGGCGGATGCAGAATCTGTTTTCGCTGACCGTGGCGCTGTCTGAAGTGCAATCGTGGTTGCGCCAAAACGGCGAGTGGGGTTTTTATTTCTCGCCCGCCCAACCCCAAACCAACGGCTACGACAGTCCCGGTATTCGGGTCTCGCTATCGGTGTTCGCCTTCATGCCCAAAATCGATCACCGCACCTTCGCCGAACGCCTCGCCGATCTCGAAGAAAAAAACCGCACGCAGGCCCGGCAATTGGAGGCGTTGAACGACAACCTGGCCACCCTGAAATCGGAACAGGAGGTGACGCGCCACGCGATGTATCAATTGGCCAACGGCAACCGCGGTCTGGCGCTCGAAGGCCCCGAAGCCGAATTTCGGGTGCTGGTCGATTTGTACCAAAGCGAAAACGTGGATCCCGCCGCCGTGCGCGCGCAGGTGAACAAGTTGTTGGCCTATCAGGATAAGGCCCACGCCGTGCTGAATCAAGCCGCGCGCGACACTTCGGCGACCGACGAAAAACGGGTGGCGGCCCTCCTGGCCATCGCTACCAGCCGCGACAGCACCTATGCCCCGTTGCTCGTGTCGCTGTGCCGGGACCACAGCCCCCGCATCCGCCGCGAAGCGATCACGGCCCTGGCCCAGGTGCAACCGCGCCTGCTGGCCACCGCCGTGACGCCCTTGCTGAAAGACCCCGACGACGCGGTGGCCCTGACGGCACGCATGGCCTTGCAGATGGCAAAGCCCGCCGCCGATTCGGCCCGGGTCGACTCCTCCGCGGCAGCGCCGTCGCAGCCGCCCCGATAGACCCCACCCCGGGAGCGAACCGGGCCCGTGAAAGTTCTGGCTCCGCAGCCTGCGGACCCTGGGCGAAGGGGGTGGTGCGAACGGAACAAACCCTTAGAAGCCAGCCCCCAGGGATAGGAGCATGTTGGCGTAGGCGCTGTAACCCGCGCCGCCCGGGCCCCAGCCCGCATGCAGGGAGAATTGGGTGATCAAGTCGCCGATGGCATCCTTATAGCGCAGGCCGCCCCCGATGCGCTGGTAGAATTTCTGTGCCATGGGAAGATCCTCGCGCCACAGGCACGGGCCCGCGTAAAAGCCCTGGCCCAAGCTGCTGTAGGCTTCGATGCGACTGAAGAATACGGCATTGTCGTCGGCCGTGCTTTGGTTCACGATTTCACCGATGACCCCGGAGTATTGATTCACCAACTGGTTGATCTCCTGATCGCGCAGGAGCAGGCGGAAGCTGCCGGTGTCGGCCAGCACCAAAGCCTGATGCACGTGGCCCGTGAACTCGGCCTCGACCCAGGAAATCAGCGAATGGGAAAAGGCCCATTCGCCTTCGATGCGGCCGTAGACGCCGCCCGTGGCGATATTCGCAGCGGGCAGGCGCAAGGTGAAGCCGAGATCCGTCCACAAGCGCCGGCCTTTAGCCTCTTGATCGCGCCCCATGAGGTTGCCGCCGAAAAAGATAAAGGGATATTCGCGGTCCGATTGGGCCGAGAGGCTCAGCACCTGGCCGAGATTGGGCGAGTACAAGCCGATGCGACCCGTACCGAAATCGGCGGTCACCGTCCAGGCCGTCATATCGCTTTGCACGCGGTTCTCCAGAAACCAGCGCACCTTGCGCGGCGGCGGATCGGCGCGAAAGGCCACCCATTGTTCGGCCGTCTGACCGCCCAAGTCCGTGGCCGTTATGCGCGCGGGATAAATTCCGGGGCGGCCGGCTGTGAAGGACAGCTGGCGCCCGTCCCATTGGATCGGACTGCCCGGAGGCACTTCGGCGTGCAGCGTCACCGGCTCGCCCTGCGGGTCGACGGCCACGGGCCGGTAGCGCAGCGGCGGATCGCCGGCGCGGGAACGCCAGGCAGCGAGTTCGGTCACGAATTGCGGCGGTTGGGCCTGGCGCACCGGCAGGTAAATGCGGTGCACCAGAAGCGACCCCTGCACTTCGAAATGAAAATCGAGCTCCTGCGTGCCCGCCTGCATGGGGCGCAAATGCAACACGCCCCCGGCGAAGGCGGTGCTGTCGGAACCTTCGACCTGCTGCAGTACCACACCCTGCGCGGCCCAGGCCGCGGCGGTGGCGCCGGCTTTCCAAGTGTAGGACCGGCCCTGGAGCAACGTGTCCCAGGGCAGGTCGACCCGGATTTGCCCGGACCAGGGGATCTCGTCGGGGGTGATCACCTGCACGGCATACTGGAAATCCCGGCGCGACCCCAACGGGTCCTGCACGGCCAGGGAAAATGTCTGGCGCGACCCGGCCAAAGTGCTGTCGGGCGTCCAATCCAACTCCAGGCTGTCGGGGTCGAAGCGCATGCCGGGCGCCAGGGCCGTGGGCCAGACGCGCAGCAAGTAACTCGCGTGATCCGGGTCGACGGGTTCGGGGCGAAAGCGCCAGGGCTGGCCGATCACCGCCACCGGCTTAGGCGTGGCGGCCAACAGGGGCGGACGGTTGAAATGCAGGCGCAGCGAAAACCCCAAGGTGTCGCGGCCGCCCTTGGCATCGCGCGCTTCGGCCGTCAGGCGAAAGCGGCCGCCTACGGTGGGCGTGCCCTGCAGTTCGTGCCGGGCCGCGTCCCAGGTGAGCCCCGCCGGCAGATCCCCCTGCAGACGGTAGGTCAGGTCGGTTGCGGGCGCGGTGGGATCGATGGCCCAGACCTGATAGAAAAAAGGTTGGCCCACAAACAAAAGCGAATCGGGCGGAGGCGAAACGATGCGCGGTCCGCCCCGTTCGGCCACGCGCCGCACGCTCGTGAACCGCAACTGATCGAGCAGGGCGGCGGGCGCCAGCAAGGTGAGGTACCCGTCATGGAATTCGACCGTGAGCTGGTTGCGCAGCGGCGCGCCGCCGAAGGTGTCTTCGAACACCTTGATCAATTCCGCGCCGAGCTTGAAGGCCTTGCGCTCGCGGGGGCCCGTCACCAGGGCGGCGCGCTGTTCCCACGACGCGCTGCGGGTCTGGCCCTGCACGCGCACGACGGGCGCGGCGCGCAATTTTTCCAGGGCGTTCTCCGCCTGCAAGGTGTTCCACACGTCGCCATCTACCAGCACGGCTTTGTTTTGGAAACGCATGATATCGCCCTGGCCGAGGCCGGCGCTGAGATCATGCACCAAAAATACGGGTTGGCCGACGGCCTTGAAGCGCGCGGCCAGGCGCGCCCCCACCGCCGAGTCCGAAAGGGTGAGCAAACCGTAATAGTTGAGCGCTTCATTGCCGTTGTCGGCCCGCGCCGGGAGAAACAAAAAGCCCAGGGCGACGATCAAACTGCCCCAGGAAAAAACGCGGGACCCGCTACGCCGCAGGAAGCGATGCCGCCGCCCGAGCGCGCAGCGATCTTTTTGCTCTGTGATCATTGCGCTTGGCACTTTGCCTTCCTCTTCAATATCCCCGCGTGCGTTTGGTCCATTGGCGAAAGGCGGCTTCCATAGCCTTGGACTCCGGGCTCGAACCGTAGTCGACGGTGTCGGCGCCCACGAACCATTCGCCTTCATCCTGGCTCCACAAAACGCGGCCGCGGCGAAAACTGTGCGTATGGCCCTGGCCCTGCACGCGCAAGGCGACAAAGCTGGCGGCGTCGGGCAAATGCCGCAGGATGAGCAGATTGCTGTCGGCTTGGGCGGCTTCGATGTAAATCGTATCGCCCAGACGCGTGAACAGGGCCTTGGCGTCACCCAGTCCGAAGGCCGCCCGGTAGGGTTGCACCGCCGCGCTGTCGTCGGAAGCATGCGAAAGGATGTGCACGGCCTCTTGCGACCAGTACAAATCGGTTTTGGCCGTAACGGTTTTGGCCTTGTCGAGATTGACCAGCGGCACCATGAAGATGATGCGCAACAGCAACAACACCGTGATGATGGTGAGAATGTCCTCGAAGCTGATGGCCTCGCCCAGGGCCGCGCTGTTGTCCAGGGTTCGCCGCCGCCGTCGCATCACGCTTCCCCCGGCGCCGGCGGCGCCGCCGCCTGCTGCTTGGCGGCCAGAAAGGTCCGGTATTGCTTTTCATAATCCCCCAGTTCGCCCACGCGTTTGCCCACCTGCGCCTGAATGCGCGCGATTTGATCCAACTGCGTCGCCGAGTTGCGCAAGGCCTCGGTGAGCTTGCTCAGGTGGGTTTCAATCGCCTGCTGCGCATGCATCAGCGAGTGCTCCATTTTTTCCCGGCGATCCTCCAAAGCATGCAATTGCGCCTCGGCGCCGTAATGCTTGCGAATCCACGGCTGCAGGCGCGTCAGATTCCAGTCGTTGATATGCGAGTTCACCATGTCGAAACCGTTGAGCACGCGTTCGAGCAGTTGCACGGTTACGAATTCGATGAAGATGGAAAGCGCCGTGGCGATGAGGGTGTTCAGAATGGCGTATTGGTCGCCGTCGATGGCCTTGGCGATGTCGGCGATGAATTTGAACTCTCCCTGGCTGTCCGACAGGCCGAGTACCGCGCGTTTCATGGGGGGAAAGGTGAGGATGAGTCCGATTAAAGTGCCCAGGAAACCCAGCTTGAGCGTGGTGCGGTTAAGCGAGATATGCCAGGACAGGGCGCGGCTGTCGCCCAGCGAGCGGCGCTCCCAGGCGCTGTCGAGCAAGGCGTCGGAGCCTTCGACTTCGCCGCGCAGACCGAGTTCGATCCAGCGCAGCAGAAGATCGCGCAAATGCCCGCCGGATGTATGCTCCAGCAGGGTTTGCCGCAGCGCTTCCAGGTCGGGCTCGTCGCCGGCCGCGCGCAGCACTTCGATCACTTTTTCGGTGCCGGCCACGCCCGGCAACAGGCGCCGGATCTGCGCCAGCGCCAGCAGTTGGCCGAACACGAAGATGCCGTAAATGAGGGCGAGAAAGAAAAAGAGAAAGCGGTCTTGCAGCCAATTCCCCTGAATCATGTACCATCCCCCGGCCGTGGCCGCGGCCACCAGCGGCAGGGGAAAGCTGGCGCAGATGCGCGCCGTTTTGCGAATGCGGCGTAAAGCCCGCTGCGCCTGCTCCAGCGGGTTTTCAGACAGTTGGAAAGACGGGGAGACCGGCGGTGCGTTCATGGTTTCACTCCGGGCCGGCGCAGAAGGGGATTGTCCCAATCGATGCGCACGGCGGCGTTGAGGTGGACGTCTTCTTTGTTGCGGAAGGCCAATTCCAAATGCAGTACGGTAAAGCGCACGGCGCTGGGGAAGGATTTTGGAACCGGGATACCGAAGTCGGCGGGAAAGAAATCGGCCTGCACCTGGGTGTAGATCGCGCCGCCGATGAGAAAGCCGAAGCCGAAGGGGCCGAAGGGCGATGCCAGGTCGGCCAATCCGATTTCCTGCACCGGAGTGCGGTAGGCGTCGCCATCGAAATGGATGGAGTAACGCAGCGCCGCGAATTTCAGATGCAGGGCCTGGGACAAATTGCCCGGCAGCGTGACGCCCTTCTCCCATTGACGCACCAGCACGCCGGATGTGCGTGTGAGCGCCGCATGCGACGCATCGATGTCCATCCAGTAAAACTCGGGAAAGGGCCGGTCGGCGAGATCGACCTCCCACTTCACACCCGGCACGCCTACGGCCGCATGCCACCACCAATATCCCGGGCCCCAGGCTCCCGCATTTCCGGTGTCGGCCGGATCGAGAAGCTGCTGCGACAGGCCGCCGCCGTATTGGCTGCGGTGCACGCCGACTTCGAAAGACGTCCACCGGATGGGCCGATCCCGCCAAACAAAATCCACCCGGCGATCGAACTCGGGACCGGCGCCTTTGACCAAGGTCACCGCGCTCTGAAAATCCAGACTGACGCCGGTCGGCCATTGCAGCCAGTCAAAGGCGCTGTCCCGGCGATCCCACAGGCCACGCCATACATTGGTTTCGGATGGCCGGGGCGTTCCCATGGGCTCCTCGCGGCGGACGGTGCCCCCCAACAAGGCCAGCGCAAAGCCGGGTAATTCCTGAATCTCCGTACCGGCGCGCAACAGCACCAACTGGGGATGCGCCGTGTCTTTGGCGGGACGGCGCACCAGCACCTGGTAATTTCCCGGCGGGGGATTGCCGGCGGCATCGGCAGCGCGCCAGAAGGCGCGCACCTGCGCGGTGTCCCGGATTTCGAACAGCGAGAGCGAGTCGGCGGCTGAGGCGGCGGCGACAAGCAACCCCGTCAGTCCTACCACGCAGCACGTGCGGACGCGGAAGAAAATCATGTTGATGCGATGGTTCTCAGCGGCCGGCCACCGCAGCGATGATCATAATATAGGCGGACTCCCGATTGCCCGGTGGCAGGACCACCGCGGCCGTACCGGTTGCCAACCGCGGCGTGCGGAACGAAAACCGATGGCTGACGTAACGCCGACCCGAAGGGTAGCTTTTCCCTTCGGCCCGCCTGCGGTCCGCATCGGGCGGACGGCAGGGGATTGGTTTCCTAACCTGTCGTGGAATGTCCGAGGCCGAAGGGGAAATGCGATGGAACTGCGAAATTTGACCGTGGGGGTCGGAGCGGCGCTGGTCGACCTGCTGATTGAAGAGGACGACGCCTTTGTCGGCCGTCTCGGATCGGCCAAGGGCGGCATGACCTTGGTGAAGGCGGAGGCCATTCGCGCCGCCCTGGCGCAAACCGAAGCCGAGCCCACCATGGTTCCGGGTGGTTCGGCCTGCAACACCTTGGTCGGCCTGGGACGCCTGGGAGCCCGCGCGCGTCTGATCGGGCGGTTGGGGCGCGACGCGCTGGGCGACGCCTTTCACGCCGGCCTGACTCAGGCCGGTGTCGAGGCCCGCCTGCGGATTTCCCCGGATGCGGGCACGGGGCACGTGCTGTCCGTGGTCACCCCCGATGCGCAGCGCACCATGTTCACCCACCTGGGGGCCTCGTCGCAACTGCATCCGGACGACCTGGAAGAATCCGACATGCGCGACGCCGACTGGGCGTACCTCGAGGGCTACCTACTGTTCAATTTTCCCGTGGTCGAACGCGTGTTGGAGTTGGCGGGCCGCCATCGCGTGCGCGTGGCCCTGGACCTCAGCTCGTTCGAAGTGGTCGAAGCCTGTCGGGCCCGCATCGACGCGCTCCTGGCCCAGCGGCGCATCGACCTCGTTATCGCCAACGAAGACGAGTCGCGCGCCTACACCGGATTGGGCGAATCCGACGCGCTGGCTTTTCTGGCCGAGCGCGCCAATCTGGCCGTGGTCAAATGCGGCAAACACGGCGCCTTGGCCGCGCGCGGATCCGAGCGCGCCGACGTCGCCGCGCACGGCGTCACCGCCGTCGACACCACCGGTGCGGGCGATTTGTGGGCCGCGGGATTTTTGTTCGGCTGGCAGCATGGGCTCGGTTTGGAAAGTTCCGCGCGCCTGGGATGCAAACTCGGCGCCGAAGTCGTGCAGGTGACGGGCGCGGCGATTCCCGCGGACGGCTGGCGGCGCGTGCACGCTTACCGCGACGAATTGATGCGGGAATAGAGGTGAAAATAAGCGCGAAGGTTTACGGTTGCCGCGGTGCGGCGGCGGCCTTGCGCAAGCGGTCGTTTACCGCGCGCCCCAAACCCCTCTCCGGCAGCAGACGCGCATAAATGCGAACGCAGCCGGCAGCGTCGAGCCGGTGCAGCGCCGCGAAAAGCTCGGCGGCCGCGGCGCGCAGGTCGCCGGCCGGCGAGAGGTTTTCCACGCGGACGAATCCCGCGGGCGGATGGGGACCGAACCACAACAAACCGCAGGACGACGCCGAAGCCGGAACCGCCGATGCATTTTCCGGCCACAGCGAAAGCGGCGTGCGGGGCGCATAATGCCAGGGCATTTGGCCCGGTGCCGAGGCCGGCGCATCACTTGGGTGACTCGGTTCGGCTGGCGGCAAAGGTCGGCGGCCCAGGGTCTCCGCCAAATCTTCGGCCACGACGCCCCCGGCGCGCAGCAGCACAGGTTCGCCGGCGGCATTCCAACCCAGGACCGTCGATTCGACACCTACGGCGCAGGGCCCGCCGTCGAGCACGCAGTCGACGCCGTCGCCCAGGGCCGCCGCGACATGCGCGGCCGTGGTCGGACTCAGGCCGCCGAAAGGATTGGCACTGGGTGCGGCCAAGGGGCCCGCGGCCCGCAACAGCGCCAGAGCCGCGGGATGCGCGGGCATGCGCAATGCCACGGTGGGCAAGCCCGCGGTGGCGAGATCGGGCACCGCCGGACGCTTGGGAAGCACCAAGGTCAATGGTCCCGGCCAGAAGCGCGCCATCAACGCTTCGGCGTCGGGCGGAAGGCGCGCGCACAGATCGTCGACCCGCGCGCGCTCGGCGACGTGCACGATGAGCGGATCGAAAAAGGGCCGGCGTTTGACTTCGAAGATGCGGGCCAGGGCGATTGGATTGAAAGCGCTGCCGGCCAGACCATATACGGTTTCGGTGGGCATGCCCACCACGCCGCCGCGCCGCAAGGCTGCGGCCGCGCGGTCCAGGTTCTCCGGCGAGGGATCGAGAATGGGAATCAAAACCGGGTCGGGTGGGCGCCGTCCGCCCTGCGTCAGGGCTCGGTGGTCGCCGCCATGCGTTCCGCCTCGTGGACGGCGCCGGGTTGTTCGGCCGTGACATGGGCGCCGGTCCACTCCGCCGGTTCCTCGGCGGTCTGACGCCCCTTCGACTTTTGGAAGCGGGTGCGGAATACATCGTCCCAAAAACGCGTGGTCACCCCGTAATTGCGGTCGGGAAATTGGTGGTGGATGCGGTGGTAGGCTTTGAGCTTGCGCATCCAAACGCTGCGGATATCCCAGTGATGGTGGCTGTGATGCACCAGCGAATACCACACGTATCCGGCCAACCATCCGGCCAATCCGGCGGAAAAACGGGGAACGCGCAGCACTTCGGCGACCACGTACCACAGGCCGAACACCGAAATCGTGGTCATGAACCAGGGCATGGCGATAAGCGCCAAGGCATCTTCGTGGTGCATGCGGTGGCCGTCGCCGAAAATGCCGTCGGGCTGATGGTAGACCCAACGGTGCACGATGTATTCAGTCAGGCCCCAGAGAAAGTATCCCAGCGCCAAAGCGGCCAACGCGAACAACGGACGCTCATGCTTGGCGAAAAGGTCCCACGCCAGGAAAAACAACGCGCTGGAAGAGTCGGCGATAAAAGTGAACCAGTAATTTTTGACGCCCAAGGCGAAATTTTCCAATAGCCACTTGCGCGCATTCGCGCTCAGCAAACTTTGAGTCAGCAAACTTTTGCTTTCCATCACTTCGATGCCCTTTTCAGCATGGCGGGGCAAAAAATACTAAAAGGACAGAGAGTGACATTCTCGGACAATCCTATTCGCGGCCAAAACGCGGATGTGCCAGGCTGGCAATAAGTTTTTAAAAAGCTATCAAACGGGGGGCCGCAATCGGTGCGGCGAACAAAACAATTTCAAAGCCTCAGATAAACAATTTGGCAATACGCGCCGCAATGGTTTGCACGGTTTTGTCGTCCAACTGATAATTCCCGCTTTGCACCAAAGACTTCAGGCGTTCGACCTTCATCGATTGTTCGTTTTGATACGCGTTGCCACCCTGCGTTGAAGTCGCGCCCTGGGTGTATTGCACCGCGGTTTGCGTCAGGTCGACCTGATCCTGATTGTGCTCAACCGGCTCTTGCTGGATTTTGGCATCCTTATTCGGATCTCTTTCCAGCAACGCTCGCTGGCTGACCAGCCGCGCCACTTGCGAAACGATTTGCGGAGAATCCATGACACACCATCCTACTGAAAGCCCTCCGGCTGAACCTCCCCATCTTGGGCCTTCATCAAATTTATCGGGTGGGATGCCAGGTTACTTTAACCTTGACTCCTGGAAATCCTGCAAATTTCGGCTACGCTTTGAAAAAGTTCAATCAAAAACCTCAAATCGAAGCCACAACCGAAACCGGAATTCGGGCGTCGGCGTAATACCGTTGCAAATCCTCCCGGGAAAAGCCCTTTCCCTTTGGAATGGCCAAGCCGGCCTGGAGAAGGCGCACGGCCAAATCCACACGCCCTTTTTCATGCCAATAGCCGCCCAGGAATTCCAGGGCTTTGATCTTCAACATGGCGAAGTCCACGGGAATGAAGGCCGGCCCCGATTCGACGGCGAGCAGCGCTTCAAAGTCGGCCCGGGCTTGTTCGCGCCGGTTCAAGGCGTGCAGCAATTGGGCGCGCACCAGCCGCGCTTCGGGTAACTTCCAGGTTTCTTCCCCGGATTGTTCCAGCAGCCGCAGGCCTTCGGCGTAACGCCGCAACCGGGCCAGGGCCACCGCGCTTTTGACCGGAACCGCGGCGGCGATATGGGGATTGGAATCGGTGCGCGCGGCCGCCGCGCGGGCGTCGGCGAAATGCCGCAGCGCAGCTTCGGGGTCATCGAGATCGAGACAGGCCATGGCCAAGGTGTAATGGGTGACGGCCGTGACGTCGCGACCGTCGCGGAGTTGGGTTTCCAGAATCGCGCGGTTGCGCGCTTGCTTGGCGCGCGCTTGCGCGGCGTCGCTGTAACCCGTGTGCAGAATGCGGATCGTCCGATATTCCACCGGCAATCCGACCTTTTCCAGGGCGGGTAGAATCTGTTCATGCACGGGCGCGGTGAAGCGCAACTCCGGCCGGTTGGGGAACAGGCGAATCTGGTGGAACACCGTGCCGGTGGCGCCGCCGTCGCCGGTGTTCTGCACCAGAAATCCGTAAGCCCGATCGGCCGGCCGCTCGGCCAGCGCGCGCAGGGCGGCCTTGTCTTCGGGCCGCAGCCGGTCGTCGGCGTCGAGCCAGAGAATCCATTCGCCGCTGGCGGCATCCAGCGACAGATTGCGCGCCCGGCTGAAATCATGCTGCCATTGCGTGCGCAACACCGTGGCCCCGCGGCCTTCGGCCCAGGCGTCGGTGCCGTCGCCCGAGCCGGTGTCGACCACAATCACCTCTTCGGCCAGGCCTTCGGCGTCGGCCAGGCACAGGGGCAGGTTCGCCATTTCGTTTTTCACGATCATGCACAAACTGAGCCGCGGCTTTTTCGCGGCCGAGCGGGTGGGAGCTTCGAGCCAAGTCGCAAACGCAGCCGCGGGAAAGGCCGCGCGGGCCCCGGCCAACGCCGCGGCATATTCTTCGCGCCGGCCCAGTTCGATCAGCAGATCCAGGCGATCGCGATGCACGGCCTCCAAGGCGCCGGCGTTCAACTCCGCCGCGCGGGCAAAACACTCAGCAGCCTCCTCGCGTTCACCCTTCCGGCGCAGCAATTGACCCAGAAAATGCCAGGCTTCCACCACTTGCGGATAGGCTTGGTTCAGGCGGCGCAAGGTAGCGATGGCTTCGCCTTCCGCGCCGCGCCCGGCCTGCAGGCGCGCCCCATGCCAAAGCGAAAAAATGCGCACGGTGTCAAATTGCGAAGCCGTGGCCGAAAAAATCAAAGGCATTTCGGCTACGGCGGCGAAAGCTTTTTCCGCCGCTTCCGGCTGCCCCATTTCCAGCAGGCATTCGGCCTCGTAATAGGCCGGTTCGATTTTTTCCGGCTGCAAGTCGCGGCTGCGCCGGAACCACGCCAGCGCTTCGGAGTAACGCCCCAGTTTCTGGTGGCCCCGGCCGATGCAGGCCGGCAGTTCGGAATACACGTCGGAGTTGATCTCGCGGCCACCCGGAATCTCAAAGGCGCGTGTATAGGCGGCGATGCCCTGCTCCCATTCCCCCAAAATGAAATGCGAATCCCCCACGCTCATGGCCAACGACGGCTCCTGCGCCACGCGCGCGTCTTCGCGCGCCAGGATTTCCAGGTTGCGCCGCGCCTTTTTCTGCTTGAGCTCCGGATCTTCGTACCCGGTATGGTGGAGGGAGGTGGCGGTGTAAAAGCAATGCAGGCCCATTTCGGCCAGGGCATGCAGCACCTGTTCATGCACCCGGTAGCGGAAACGCAAGCGCGGGTGGTTGGGGAACATGCGCATTTGCATGAAGCGCCCGCCCAAAGGCAGCCCGGCCTGGGTATTGATGACTTGAAACCCGAAGGCGCGGTCGAGCGGCGCGGTTTTCAGCCTGCGGAAGTTCTCGTATTGATCCGCGGGAATGCGGTCGTCGGCGTCGAGCCACAGCACCCATGCGCAGTGGGCCTGGTCGATGGCCTGGTTACGGGCCAGGCTGAAATCATTTTGCCATACCGTTTGAAACCACCGCACGCCCAATTCCTGCAACAGGTCCTGGGTGCCGTCGTCCGACCCGGTGTCGTTGACCACGATTTCATCGGCGATGGGGCGAAAACTTTCGATGGCCGCACGGATATTGCCGGCCTCGTTCTTGACAATCATCACCACCGACAAGGTGCCCGGCGGATAGGGGCTTGGCAGCGGCGCGCGGATGGTGCCGAAGCGCTTGTGCAAGGGCTCGGGCGCGGTGATTTTTTTGGGCGGCGCGGAAGGTTCGGGTTGTTCCCCAGCGGCCTCGGGCCGTCCCCGTCGGTAAGCTGCGTAGGCTTCGGCCAACGCCCGATCCTCGGGGTGGCGCGCCAGCCGGGCTTCGGCATAGGCGCGCAGGGTTTCGGCGTCGCCCCGATCGCGGAAGAACTCGAAAGGAAACAGCGAATCCACCGGCAGCGGGTCGAGGCCTTCGCGCAGCAAGGTCCGCAAACAGGCATCGGCCGACTCCGCCTTCGCCGCTCCGTGCACCTGCGTGTCCAGCAGCGCGGCATAACCCAACGCGTTGCGCCGCACCGAGGCGTTGTCGGCGGCCAACAGGCCCACGCCGGCGGGCCGGTGGGCGATGGAGAGGAAAATCGTAAGGGCGCCTTTGAATCGCCCGCGACCCAAGGCGCGCTTGGCATTGCGGAGGGCGGGCAAAAGGTGCTCCGGCTCCCAACTGTCGGCCAAAGCGTCCCAGCGTTCCGCCCCGGCCGCGTCGCCCAGGCGTTCGCAGCATTCGGCGATCAGGCAGGGGAAACGCCGAAGATACGGGTGTTCGGGCGGATCGTGCGGCGATTCGCCCAGGCGCTCACGGAAAATGCGCAGGGCTTCGGCCGGAGCGCCGGTCTGGCACAAGGCGTTGCCGAGGGCCATGGCCACGGCCGGGTCGCCGGGATGATCGGTCATCTCGCGGCGCAACAAATCCAGGTTGCGGCACGCCTTGGCGGCGCGCTGTTCCGGGGTGGCATAGCCGGTATGCACCACTTCGAGATCCGTCTCGCGCACGGGTAGGTGCAGACGCGCGCAGGCCGTGCCCAGTTGTTCGTGGATGCGGCCTTCGAAGACCAGACCGCGCCGGTTGGGAAACAGTCGGATTTGCCGGAAGACGTCGCCGCCGCCGTCTTCGCGCGGGCTGCGCACCACCAGCCGCCAAGCTGCCGCAGGCGCACACAGCAGTTCGCGAAGGCCCGCCGCGGTTTCCGGCGGCAGGCGGTCGTCGGCATCGAGCCATAGAATGAAATCGCCGCGGCATTGCGCCAAGGCGGCATTGCGGGCCGCCGCGAAATCATCGTTCCAGCAAAAGTCATGCACCTCCGCGCCGTGCGATCGCGCCACCTCGGCCGTGCCGTCGCGGCTGCCGGTGTCGACCACCACGGATTGGATCAAACCGGGAATTTTGGCGGCGTCGTCGAGCAAGGCGGGCAGCCGCGCGGCTTCGTCGCGCGCAATCACGGCCAGCGACAGGCTGGGCGTGAGGGCGGAATCGGATGCTCGGCTCACGAAATCCCTTTCCGATTCGCTTCCGCGCCGCGGCGCGGGCTGGGGTCAAACCGCCCCGCTCAAAATTTGCCGCACCTCGTGGAATTCGGGGTGGCGGTGGAGCGACTGCTCCAAAGCCGGACGCACGTCGCTTTCGCGCCGCACGGCGCGCGCCGACTCCCACAGGTTGAGGAGAATGTCCTGATCCTGCGGGTTCAAACGCGCGGCCTGTTCGAACAGACGAAACGAGTCGTCGAAGCGGTTCTGGGCAAAGGCGATGATACCCAAACCGTTCAGGGCCTGGGGATTTTCCGGGCGCTTTTCCACGGCGTCGAGAAAGCTGCGCAAGGCTTCGGCCGGCCGCCCCGCCTTCATATCGGACTCGGCTTTTTCCAGCAGCGCGGCGCCGGCTTCCAGTTCGTCAAAGGCGCGCGCGGCATACAAGGCTTCTCCCTCGCCTTCCAGATGGCGCTGCATGCGGCGGGCCAGGACGTGATCCGGCTGCGCGCGCAGCGCGGCCTCAAGCCGGCGCGCCAGCGCCTCTTTGTTCCGCGTGGCCAAAGCCGCGTCAAAGGCATTGGCCAGGGCGTCGTCCCAGTCGGGCCAGAGATCCAAGCTGCGTTCAAAACAGCGCCAGGCCTCATCGGCGCGGCCCAGTTGAAAGGCCGCCACGCCGCGGTTGTTCCAGGCGCGGAAATCGCCGGGATGCGCCTCCGCCTGCGGGGCGCACTGCGTTTCGGCTTCGGCCGATTTTCCGGCGCGCAGCGCCGCTTCGGCGCGGGAATTAACGTCCCAGGAAAGAAACAATGCGTCCCAATCCGGCGCCGGCTGCGTGAGCGTGCGCCGCAGTTGTTCGGCGGCCGCAGGATATTCGCTGTGCGGCCGCGCTCCGGCGGCGGTTTCAAGCACCGACTGCGCTTCGGACGGCCGCCGGAGCCGAATCAAGGTTTCGGCCAGGTTCAAGGAGAAATTGGCTTCGCCCGGATCTTGAGCCGCAGCCTGGCGGAAGTAATCCAGCGCCTCCTCGAAGCGGTTGAAGCCGGCGGCGATGACGCCCATGAAATTGTGGCAGGCGCCCGCATCGCGGCCGCTTTGCAATTGCGTTTCGATGCGGTTCAGGGCTTCGTCGAAGCGCCCGCCGCGAATCAGCTCTTCCACCGCGGAGCGCCAATCGCCGGGAGCGGCGGCCACGGGCGTCCACGAAGTCTGCGGCGTCACGGCAAACGCCGAATTGGCGGGAAAACGTTGGCGCAAAGCGGCTTTTTCCGATTCCGACACTTCGCCGTTCAAGGCCCGCAAGGCGTCCAATACATTCATGCCGGTGTCCTTGTCTTCGGGCCGGCGAATCAGGGAGCGGATGGAAAGCAGGGCCGAGTCGCGATATTCGCCCTGATGGAAGCACAACGCGCCCAGGGCGCTCAGCACTTCGGCCTGGCCGGGATCGGCGTCGGCGGCGCGGAGAAATGACCGGCGGGCCGCATCGAGGTCGCCGCGCGCATAGGCGGCATGGCCTTCGGCGATCCAGCCTTCCACCTCGGCCGAAGCGGCGAAACGCAATTGCACGTCGCCCACGGCCGTGGCGCCGTGTTGCCATTTGGCCGTGAACTTGCGCTCGTTTTCTTGCATGAGCGCGGTCCAGTCCGCGTCCTCCTGACCGAACGACACGCTGCCGTAGTGGTGGATGTAGCTGTCGTGCGCGATGCAGGTGCGGTAGCCGAGATAGCGCGCGCGCAGGCAATAGTCGTCGTCTTCGAAATTGCCTTTGCCGAAGCGCTCGTCGAAGGGCCCGATCTTTTCGCAGGCGGCGCGCGGGATCAGCAGGCACACGCCTTTGAGCCAATCGTAATCGGCGCTGGCCAGATCGCGTTCGCGCTGCCATTCCGCGGCGAAGGTTTCCATCTCGGGCCGGGAGCGGTAAGGGACGCCTTCGACGGCCTGGGCGCCGGCGATGCGGTTGCAGCGCGGTCCCACGATGCCGATGGAGGGATCGGTTTCACACAGGCGCACCAAATGCTCCAGCGTTCCGGGAAACAGCACGGTATCGTTGTTGAGAATGAGCACATAGTCGCCCTGCGCGGCGCGCAGGCCCTGGTTCCAACCCGCGGCCACGCCCCGGTTATCCTCGTTGCGGATGCAGCGCGCGCCCGGCACCGACTGAAAATATTCCCAGGTGCCATCGCGGCTGCCGTTATCGATCAGAATCAGTTCGTAGGACTGGCGCACATTCCGTCGGATCGATTCCACGCATTGGCGCGTGTATTCGACTTGGTTGAAACCGAGCAGAATGATGGAAACGCGGGCGTCGAGGCGGTGGGACTGCGCCCGCGGGCGGGCGTCGAGCTGCCACCAGCCCACGCGCGGGCCGCCGTCGGCGCGGCCGGGAAAACCGTGGTAGGGCCGCACGGCGGTGACGTCATATCCCGCCAACCGCAACGCGGCAGTGACGCCTTCCGACGTCACGTCGACGGGCGTTTCGAAACCGCGCGGATGACGCGGCCGGCCCAGGGCCTGGTTCGCATTGAGAATGGCCACCAGGCACCGCAGTCGGTTCAACTGGCCGCGCAGATTGCGCAGGCGCTGCGGCAGGGCGTCGACCAGATCGGGTGACACGCGCAGGACGAGCAAATCCTGGCGGGCCAGGGCGATTTTCTCTCCGCGCAAATCCACGCCTTCGCCCGGCCCTGCGACGGGAACGGGTGCCACCGCCGAGCCCGCGAAACCGACATTTTCGGCCTCTTGCAAATGATCGCGCAGGGTTTCGGGATAGTGCAGAAACAATCCTCCCGCGTTCGGGTCGAATGGAATTTCGGCCGTCGAGGCGGTTTGCAATTCGGCGCGCAGCGTCAACGCCGGGGCACCGGCCGGCGCGGCCGACGTCGTGAGCCGCAGACGCGCCACGCGCACCAGCTCGGGTTCGGTCAGATGGTCTTCCAGCCACGATCGCCGGCAGGCCAGGGCCAGCAGAGAGTCGGCGACCAGCCGTGATCCGTTTTCGGCCGCACACACGTCGAGCGAGAACGCGCCGGAAAAATCATCCTGTTTTTCCAGCCATTGGTTGAGCAGGGTCGATGAACACAGGCCCGCATCGAGCAGCAACAGGTGGGTATGGCGCGCCATGTGCGCGGCCAGACGCAGCCCTTGGCCCAGGGGCAAATCCGGCCCCACATCGAGCTTGCGCACTTGATCTCCGCCCGGCGGCAAAAAGCCGGTCTGCGCCGACCGATTGAGCACGATGACGTCGGCCTGGCCGCGCATGGGCAGCGAGTCGAGGGTTTCGCGCATCAGGCCTTCGGTGTCTCCGGCGGGCGGAAGCACCACCACGTGGGTCCAATGCGGAGGGCGGGTTGTTGCGTCGGTCGCCATGGCGGCCTCCTGGGTTGGGGTCGAAAAATGTGCGTGCGCGGCCGGCGAGGGCCGGAACCACTGCATGTCCCACAGCATTTCGGGGCCGGGAACTTTGTCGTCTCCGCCGTAATGGCGGGACAGCTTGCGGAACAAGGCGTCGGTGGATTCCTGCACCAACCGATCGGTGTCTCCCCGGGGTTCGGTGCGAAAACTTTTCTGCCCTTCGTGAAAAACGAAGGCGTCGCGGGCCACGACCAGCCGCAGGCCCTTGCGCCGCAGCCGCCACGACAGTTCCAAATCGTCGTTGCCCAGAAACAGGTTTTCATCCATGCCGCCCAGCGCGGCGTACTCTTCACGGCGCAGCATGAGGCAAAAACCGATGAGCAACTTGGTTTCGATCAGGGCGCCGGCATGTTCGCGGCGCAAGACAGCGGCGACGGCTTCGGCCCGATCGAGGGCCGTGGCGCCGCCCACCGCGGCGAGTTCGCCGGCCGATGCGGGCCAATGGTGATCGAGGCGCTGGCGGCCGGCCACATAATTGGAAACCGGGCCCGCCGCTCCCACCTGGGAATCGGCGAACGCAGCCGCCATGCTTTCGCAGGCGTGGCGGGTCAACAGGGCGTCGGGATTGAGGAAAATCAGAAACTCGCCACGCGCCAATCGGGCGCCTTGGTTGCAGGCGCGCGCAAACCCGAGGTTCTCGAGGTTGTACACGGCGCGCACGCCCTCAAGGCCGCGCAACAGGTCGGTGGTGCCGTCACGCGAGGCATTGTCGACCACGATGAGTTCGGCACAATCGAGAGCGTCGTTGAAGGCGCGCCGGAAAGCCTCGCTACAGGCGGGGAGGTTTTCGCGGCTGTTGTAGGCGACGACGACGACGGAAAAACGGGGCACGGGAAGACTAGGCTGCGACCTGGAGCTCATGTTTCACCAGGGCCAGGATTTTTTCCGCCATTTCCGCACTGATCGAATCCATGTCGCTGTCTTTGACATTGGATGCTTGATTCTGCTTGATCAAGGCGCGCCGGGCGCCGGCGATGGAATAGCCGTCTTCCTTGAGCATGCGAAAAATGGTGCGCAGGCGATCGATTTGCTCGTCACCGTAACGCCGTTGTTTCCCCAAAGTGCGGGTGGGAATGAGAAAATCCGCGAATTCCTTTTCCCAATACCGGATGGTATGGGTGGGCACGCCGATGATTTTAGCGGCATCGCGAATACTGACGAGCGGGTCTTCTCTCTTGTCGATGACTTCCAGGGTTTCTGCCAACATGGTTCTCTCCTTTTGCGCTCCGGTCTTGGGCGGGTTTGAACGCGTCGGCCTAGAAAGCAATTCCGGTACCAAAGTTTCGACCCGTTTTCAAAGCTCGTTTTGAAAAATTTTCGAGGTTTCGGGTCAAGCTTGGCTTCAGCCGGCCCAGCAAATTTTTCCCCGTTTACCGGGAAGGCGGCAAAAAACTTCAAGCGGAAGGTCAGATATTCTCCGACCCGGTTCTTTTAGAGCAACGATTTCAGGGCCGCGAGAAAAGCGCGGTTCTGAGCGGCCGTTCCCACGGTGACCCGGCACCAATCCGGCAGTCCGAAGCTGCGTAGCGCGCGGGTAATCACGCCTTGTTTCATCAGGTCTTCGCAAAATTCCACCGCGGGGCGGGGCGTTTGCCAGCAAATGAAATTGGCCTGTGTGGGCAAAAATTTAAGGCCCAGTTTTTTCAGCCCCGCTTCCAATTGCGCCTTGCCGCGACGGTTCACCGCCAATGATTTCCGCACAAACGCGCGATCGCGCAGCGCCGTTACGGCCGCGGTTTGCACCAGCAGGTTCACATTGAACGGGGTTTTGACGCGCAGGGTTTCGCGCACCAGCGCGGCATCGCCCAAGCCGTAACCCAGGCGCAGGCCGGCCATGCCGTACAGTTTGCTGAAAGTGCGCACGATGACCAGGTTCGGATAAGTTCGCCGCAATTCCAGGCTACGGGGAAAATCGCGCGCCGTGGCGTATTCGGAATAGGCTTCGTCGACCACCACCAGGCAACCGCGCGGTGTCTGGCGCAGCAAGGCTTCCAGCTCGGCATGGGTGAAATAGGTGCCGGTGGGATTGTTCGGGTTGCACAGGAACAGCATTTTCGGCTTGCCCCGCAAGGCTTGGGCGAAGCCGGCGAGATCGTAACGCAAGCCGCGCAAAGGCACCTTGAGAATTTCCGCAGCGAGCACGCGTCCGGAAAATTCGTACTCGGAAAAGGTGTTTTCGGAAATCACCGTCTTTTCCCCCGGACGCAAAAAGGCCAGCGCCAGCATGAGCAGCACTTCGTCGGAACCGTTGCCCACCATGACCTGTTCGGGTTCGAGTTGGAAATGGGCGGCGATGGCTTTTTTCACGGCGCGGCTGGAACCGTCGGGATATAGCGACACCTTGGGCAGCGCCTGCGCGAGGGCGCGCAGCACCTTGGGGTTGGCGCCCAGGGGGTTTTCGTTGGATCCCAATTTCACGATACGCGGCGGGTGGTATTGCGCGGCCACTTCGTCGATGGAACGCCCCGGCACATAGGGCTTGAGCGCCTGGATGCAGGCGCGGGCCAGTTTCAGTGTTTCGGCTGCGGAGTAAGGAGCGCGGCGCGCCGCGGAATTCGGCATTGGGGTCAAGGTAATTTCTGCGCCCGCACCTTGTTGCAACCCTCTGCGGCCCGTTCTACCTTGCTCTTCCACCCCGCATCCTTGGGGTTACCCCGGGGACGCGACGGGCGGGAGCGGACGGAAACTCAAGATGGCAAAAATCTCGTTGACCTTGCCCGACGGCAAAACCCTGGAAGCCGAAGCCGGCGCGCCGTTGGCGGAAGCGGTGAAATCCATCGGCATGGGATTGTACCGCGATTCCCTCGCGGCGCTATGGAACGGCGCCGAAGTCGATCTTTCCTTTCGACCCGAGGCGTCGGGATCGCTGCGGGTGATTACCTCCAAAAGCCCCGAGGCCCTGGAAATCATCCGCCATTCGACCGCGCATCTCATGGCCATGGCCGTCACCGAATTGTTTCCCGGCACCCTGCTCACCATCGGCCCCGTCATCGACACCGGCTTTTACTACGACTTCGATTCGCAACATGTGTTCACGCCCGAGGATTTCGCGGCCATCGAAAAGCGCATGGCCGAATTGGCGGCCCGTGACATTCCCGTGGAGCGCTATGAAATGCCGCGCTCCGAAGCCATCGCTTATTTCAAGGATCCGCAGCATGCCGAACCGTACAAGGTCGAATTGCTCCAAGGCTGGGATTATCAAAGCGTGAGCTTTTACCGCCAGGGTTCGTTTTCGGATTTGTGCCGCGGGCCGCATGTGCCTTCCACCGGCAAGCTGCGGTTTTTCAAGCTGCTGTCGGTGGCCGGCGCCTATTGGCGCGGCGACGTGAAGCGCCCCATGCTGCAGCGCATTTACGCCACGGCTTTTCAGACCAAGGAGCAGCTCGACACCCACCTCTTTCAAATCGAAGAGGCCAAGCGGCGCGATCACCGCAAGCTGGGCCGCGAACTCGATTACTTCCACTTCGACGAAAACACCCCGGGCATGGTCTTCTGGCATGCCCGCGGCTGGCGGCTGTACCAGAACCTGATGAATTACATTCGGACCAAGCTCGACGCCCGCGGCTATGTCGAAGTGCGCACCCCCGAAGTGGTGGATATCGGCATGTTCACCAAGTCGGGCCATGTGGGGAATTATTCCCACAACATGTTCTTCACCGAAAGTGAAAACCGCAAATACGTGCTCAAGCCCATGAATTGTCCGTGCCATATCGCGGTCTTCAATCAGGGCCTGAAAAGTTTTCGCGACCTGCCCCTGCGCATCGCCGAGTTCGGCAAATGTCACCGCAACGAACTGGCCGGAACCATGCACGGGCTCATGCGCGTGCGCGGTTTCACGCAAGACGACGCCCACATCTTCTGCACGCCCGAGCAAATCTCCGCCGAGGTGGCGGACTTTTGCCGCCTGCTGCAAGAGGTATACGCCGATTTCGGGTTCCGCGACATTCTGGTCAAACTCGCCGATCGCCCCCCGCAGCGCGTCGGCGACGACGCCACCTGGGACTTGGCCGAAGAAGCCTTGCGGGCTGCCTGCCGCGCCGCGGACATGCAGTACGAACTGAATCCGGGCGAAGGCGCTTTTTACGGACCCAAACTCGAATTCACCTTGCGCGACAGCATCGGCCGCGAATGGCAATGCGGCACCATTCAGGTCGATTTCAATTTGCCCAAATTTCTCGGCGCCGAATACGTGGGATCGGATTCGGCCCGCCATACCCCGGCCATGTTGCATCGTGCCATTCTCGGATCGCTGGAGCGCTTTATCGGCATTCTGATCGAGCATTTCGCCGGCGACTTGCCTTTTTGGATCAATCCCCAGCAGGTTCGCATCTTGCCGGTGTCGGAGAAATTCACCGCTGCCTGCCAAGACATTCAGGTCAAAATCCACGATGCAGGCTTTGACTGCGCGGTGGACGTTCGCAATGAAAAAATCGGATTTAAAATCCGCGAAGGCGAAAAAGACAAGGTTCCCTACCTGCTCGTCGTGGGTGAAAAAGAAGTGTCGTCCGGCACGGTTTCGGTGCGCCAACGCAAAACCGGCGATCTGGGCAGCTTTAGTTTAGACGGAATGCTGGAAAAATTTAGATTGGATGCAGCCGGTAAAGGTCGAAAAAAGCCTTAGTCGCAAGTTTTCGGGAGCGCCGGCAACCAAGCGAAAGCCCCCGCCAAGAAAGGATCAGATTGCTAAAACGACGTCCCTTTTATAGTCCCCCCAAAGAAACCATCCGCATCAACGAACACATCCGCGTTCCCGAAATCCGTGTGATAGATCATGATGGCAGCCAACTCGGTATTTTGGCGGTTGCGCAGGCCATGGAAAAAGCCCGCGAGCGCGGACTCGATCTCGTCGAAGTGGCGCCCAACGCGGCTCCACCCGTTTGCCGCATCATGGATTTCGGCAAATACAAATATGAGATCTCCAAAAAACAGAAGGCTTCCAAGGCCAAACAGCACGTCATCAAGGTGAAAGAGATCAAATTCCATCCGAAAACGGGTGAAAATGATTACAATTACCGCCTCGTTCAGGCGAGAGAATTCCTGGACAAAGGGTACAAGGTCAAAGCCACCGTGGTGTTCCGCGGCCGCGAAATGGCCCACCTCGATTACGGATCGCGCTGGCTGAAAAAGATGGGCGTGGATCTGGCGGGTGTGGCTGCGGCCGAAAATAATTCGGTGGTGGAAGGACGCAACGTCACCATGATCTTTGCCCCGGTGAAAACCGCTGGCAAGGTCAAGAAAGCTGAAGCCAAGCCGGCTGCGCAAGAAACGCCGACGACGCTGCCCGTCTCCCCCGCGCCAACGCCGGTGGCGGCGCAAAGCTAAGCGGCGCAAAGCTAAGAGGTCGCGGAGAAATGAGGAACAAATGCCGAAGATGAAAACACATAGCGGAGCCAAGAAGCGCTTTCGGGTCACGGCTTCGGGCCGCGTGAAGTACCGCGGGTCCAATTTGAACCACATCAATGCGAAAAAAAAGCCGGAGCGCAAGAACCGCATCGGCGGTCCGCATTATGTCGACCCTTCGATGGAAGCCAACATCAAACGCATGTTGCTGCAGTAATCCGCGCAGGAGATTGAATCATGCCCAGAAGCACCCACCGCGTCCCGGCCCGGGCCCGACGCAAAAAAGTTCTCAAAGCCGCCAAAGGCTATTACGGCCGCCGCAAATCCAATTTCAAACTGGCCAAAGAGGCCGTGGATCACGCCGGGCAATATGCCTACGCCCATCGTAAGGATCGCAAGGCCTGGTTCCGCTCGCTGTGGACGGTGCGCATCAACGCGGCCGCACGCGAACTCGGAATGACGTATTCGCGTTTCATCGCGGGGTTGAAAAAGGCGCAAGTCGCATTGGATCGCAAGATTCTCGCGGACCTGGCCGTGTTCGACGGCAACGCCTTTGCCAAATTGGTGGAGATGGCCAAAGCGGCGTAAGCCGGCATGGATTCCACCGCCCCCCTGGATGCGCTGAAATCGCGGCTGCTGGCCGATGTAAAAACGGTATCGGCCGCTCCCGATATCCTCGCCGTCGACGCGCTTAAAACCAAATACCTCGGCAAAAAAGGCGAGATTTACGGCTTGCTTCGCGCCATGGGCAGCATGCCCGCCGAAACCCGCCCCGCCTTCGGCAAGGCGGTGAACGAACTGCGCGATTTGGCCGAGCAGAACTTCGCCGGGCTCGAAGCCGAGGCCGCAAACCGCGACATCGAAGCGCAGTTGGCTCAAAGCGCCGCCGACCCCACCTTGCCCGGCCTGCGCACCGAACTGGGTCATTTGCATCCCTTGACCCAGGTACGTGAAGACACCATCGACTTTTTCCGCGGGCTGGGGTTCGAACTGGCCGAAGGACCCGAAGTCGATCACGAGTGGTACAACTTCGAGGCCCTCAACATTCCGCCCGAACATCCGGCGCGCGACATGCACGACACTTTTTATGTCGACGACGGCGTGGTGCTGCGCACCCACACCTCCAATGTGCAGGTGCATTATCTGCTCGGCCGCCGCGAGCCGCCGGTGCGCATGCTGGCCCCGGGATTCGTGTACCGCGTCGACAACGACGCCACGCATTCGCCCATGTTCCAACAGGTCGAGGCGCTGGTGGTCGACGAAGGCATTTCCTTCGCCCATCTCAAGGGCACCTTGTACCTGTGGGCCCGGCACGTGTTCGGGGCCGACACGCGCCTGCGCTTCCGGCCCAGCTATTTCCCCTTTACCGAACCCTCGGCCGAAATGGATGTGTCGTGCATTTTCTGCGGTGGCAAGGGCTGCCGCGTTTGCAAGCAGACGGGCTGGATTGAAATCGGCGGCTGCGGCAGCGTCGACCCGGCTGTGTTCGCGCAGGTGGGTTGGGACGCCGAGCGTTACACCGGCTTCGCCTTCGGTTTCGGCATCGATCGCATCGCCATGCTGAAATACGGCATTCCTAATATCGCGCTGCTCACGCGCAACGAAGCGCGCTTTCTCCGGCAATTCTGAAGGCCGAGGCGGCATGCTCATCAGTTTGCATTGGCTGCGCCGCTACGTCGATCTCGACGCGCCGGCACACGATATCGCGGCGGCACTGACCGCGCTGGGTTTCGAGGTCGAAGCCTGGCACGAACGCGGCGCCGGCGTGCGCGGCGTGGTGGCGACCGAAGTACGCCGCTGCGAAGCGCATCCCGAAGCCGACCGCTTGCGCCTGTGCCGCGTATTCGACGGGGTCGAAGAATTTTCCGTAGTCTGCGGCGCGCCCAATGTGGCCGCGGGCCAGAAGGTTTTGTTCGCACGCGTGGGCGCCGAATTGCCGGGCGGAATCATCATCAAACCCGCCAAATTGCGCGGCCGTGAATCGTTCGGTATGCTTTGCGCCGAAGACGAACTGGGCCTGGGCCCGGCGCATGACGGCATCGTGGTGCTACCGCCCGACACCCGGCCGGGGACGCCCCTGGCCGAAATTCCCGGGCTCTGCGACGCGACCTTCGAGATCAACGTCACGCCCAACCGTCCCGACGCCTTGGGCCACCTGGGCGTGGCGCGCGAGTTGGCCGCCCGCTTTGCGAAACCGCTGCGTTACCCCGATTTGGCGGTAGCCGAAACCGGAAAGCCCATCGCCGAGCGGGTGGATCTGCGGGTCGAAGACGAAAGCGCCTGCCCGCACTATGTGGGGCGGGTGATCGAAGACGTGCACGTGGGGCCCAGTCCCGACTGGCTGGTGCAGGCCCTGGCGTCGGTGGGCAAGAAGTCGATCAACAACGTGGTCGATCTCACCAATTTCGCCTTGCTCGAGTGGGGCCAGCCGACGCATGCCTTCGACCTGGATCGATTGCAAGGGCGCCGCATCGTGGTGCGCCGCGCCCGCGACGGCGAGACCCTGACTACGCTCGACGGCGTATCGCGCCGCTGCGACGCCCGCGACCTCGTCGTCGCCGACGCGGAAAATCCCCAGGTGCTGGCCGGTGTCATGGGCGGCGAAAGCAGCGGTGTCACGGAAAACACGCGCCAGGTATTTCTCGAAACCGCGTACTTCGAACCCCGCACGGTGCGCGGCCAGGCGCGGCGGCATGCACTGCACAGCGATTCGTCGTACCGCTTCGAACGCGGCGTCGATCCCCTGGCCACAGCGCGCGTATGCGACACCTTGGCGGCCCGGATCGCCGAAGTGTGTGGAGGCCGCGTGGCCCCAGGCCGGGTCGAAGCCCGGGCGCCGGGCCATCCCGTCGGGCCGCGCGCGGTTTCCCTGCGGCCGGCGCGCGTGGAAAAACTGTTGGGCCTCGCCTTTCCGGCGGACCGCATCACCGCGCTGCTGGCCAGCATCGAAATCCGCGGCGTCGACCGCGGCGCCGAGACCCTGCGCTTCGAGGTGCCGGGCTTTCGCGGCGACCTGGAACGCGAAGTCGATTTGATCGAAGAAGTGGCGCGACTCTCCGACTACAACTCGCTGCCCGCGCTGCTGCCGAGCTTTCCCTTGCGGCCGGCCCCGCTGCCGGCCGGCGAAGAAACGGCCGCGGCCCTGCGCCGCGCCTTGCGCGATCTCGGCTGCTGCGAAGCCGTAACCTTGCGGTTTACCTCGCCGCGCGCCCTGGAGCGCCTGCGGCTGACGGCCGATGATCCCCGCCGCGACGCCGTGGCCTTGCGCAACCCGATCTCGGAAGAATGGAGCCTCTTGCCGACCACGCCCTTGCCGGCCTTGCTGCAGGCCCTGGAGCATAATCAAAACACGCAGGAGCGCGATCTGGGCCTGTTCGAAATCGGCCGCGCCTTTTTCCGCCGCGCCAAAACCGGCGCGCGCGATGCGGGAGTGCGCGAAGAGGCGGTCTTGGGCCTGGCCTTGATGGGTCGATGGGATGGCGTCGGAGACGGAACCTCTTCCGGAACCACTTCCCCGGTGGAGTTCGCGCGCCTCAAAGGCTTGGTCGAAAACCTGCTCGATCTTCTGCGCGTGACCGCGCGCTGGCAATACGGCGCCCAGGCGGGATTTTTGCATCCCCGGGAATCGGCCGCCCTGTACGCGCCGGCGGCGGACCGGCCCTTCGCCGAACTCGGCCTTTTGCATCCCAAGGTACAGGCCGATTACGGCTTGCGCCAGCCCGTGGCCGTGGCCGAAATCCGCCTCGAGGCTTTGGGCCCGCGCCGGCCCCGGCAATTCGCGCCCTACAGCCTGCATACCGCCGTGGTGCGCGACCTCAACGTGGTGGTGGCCGAAGCGGTGCGCCACGCCGACGTATTATCGGCGTTACCGCCGGACCGGCCCCAGCTCGAAACGGTGCGCCTCAACAGCGTGTACCGCGGCCAGGGTTTGCCCGCCGGCCACAAGGCGCTGCATTATAGCTTCCTCTACCGCCATTCCGACCGGTCGCTGACCGACGAAGAAGTCAACGCGCTGCACGAACGCCTGAAGGCGGAATTGTTGAAAAACCCGGCGATTCAGATCAAGTAGCCCAAATGCGGGAATAGCGGGCTTCCTAATTTATTTTCCGGGGGTCGGCTCCAGGACAATCGCGGGGTGTGTTTTCCCATACCGCCCGCGCGGGTGGGGCATTAGAATAGGAGAGGTCATGGAAACGGGTGAATTCGAAGCACTGGCGGGTAAGGTGGATCAGGCCGTGGGCTTGATCGAGGATTTGAAACGCGAACGCGATGCCCTGAAAACCGAATTGCATAGCGCGCTGGAGCGCGCCGGCCATCTGGAAAAAGAATTGACCGAACGGCATGAAGAAACCGAAGGCCTGCGGCGCGAGCTGGGGCAGAAATCCGAAAACATCTCGCTGGCGGGAGAGCGCATCCGCGGCTTGGTTTCGCGCCTGGAAGCGGCGCTCGCCCCATGACCCTGCAAGCCCTCAAGGTGAGCATCGGCGGCGAAGCCATTTCGCTGCGCTCGGATCAACCGCAGCGGGTGGTGGAGCAGGTGGCGGATTATCTCAACGGTAAGATCGAAGCCGCGGGTCGCGGGTCGCTCAGCGGAGACAAGTTCAGTTTGCTGGCTTTGGCCGCGCTCACCGTGGCCGGAGAAGTCTTTGAACTGCAATCGCGATTGGAGGAACACGATCAGTCCCAGCGCCGAATGCTGGCACAGGCCAAAAGCCTGACCGATACGCTGGATCGCGCCTTGGCGCCCCTGCGTTGAAGCCGGTAAAAAAGGGCCCTGTCGCTCGCGTCATGCGTCTCGACTTTACAAACCTTGAAATGAACAGATTGAGTCTTCCGGTTGTCTAGCGCATGCCCCCCCGTCGGGGAAGCGCGAACCAGCCGGGGCTTATCAACCCTTTTCAAACGCAAGGTCCGAGACTTATGCGCGGTAAGCCGGCAGGGCCTTTTTATGCCGGAGCCACCACACGCGTCGGGTTCCGATCGTCGCCTAAGGGGATGCGGCGGAAGTTACCGAATCCTTTGGCCGCGGGAAAGGGGAACTGCACGTGAGCGGCAAGAGAAAAGACGCGGGGCGCTCCCCGTCTTCGGTGGCCGCCAATTGGGGCTCGCGGCGCATTCGCCGCGCTTTGATTGCGGCTGCCCTAATTTTTTTCGGCATCATGGGCTTGGATCGCTTTGATCCGCCCGCGGCGTATCGTTGGATTCCTGGACCCTTGTTGTTCTTCGCGCAGATGAGCGGGCTTTTCCCCTACGCCGACCGCCACATCATCGATTATCGCGCCGAAGCGTGGCTATGCGGCGAACAGCGTTTCGCGCCCGCGGATGAAACGCCCTACTTCCCGGTACTGGCCGGAACCAAGGAGAGCCGCTTCCACCGCACCTTGTACTTCTACCATAACCATCGTCCCACCATGCGCGCGCTCGACGACTATCTGACCCGTCACTTCGCGCAGGGCAAGGAATTCGCCGGCCAACCCGTGGGCGGCGTGCGTTTTCTCCTGGTCGACGCGCCCATCCCCCATCCCGGCGAGACGGTCGAGCGGTTTCGGCGTCCTCCGCTGGACAGCATTCCGCCCGCAGAATTGCACGTGCTCTATTACACCCCCCTGGAGATGCGCATCGGCCGCTGCGGAGAAGCCCCGTGACGGCAAGCTGGAAGCGAATCTTCTTCGCACCCCAGCCCGTAGAAAGACTGGCCTTTTTCCGCATCGGCATTCCCCTGGCCGTGCTCGGGTTTTTAATGCTGCGCCTCATCCACGCCGATACCTGGCTGGGATCCAACGGCTTCTGGGTGCCGCGCATCGAGGGCCGCGACTGGCGCCAGCCTTTCTACCTGCCGCCCATGCCGGTCTGGTTGTCGTGGGTGTTCGCCGCAGTCACCATTTTGTCGGCGCTGGCCGCCGCCGCCGGCTACCGCACACGCACCGCGCTGATCACTTTTCTCGCCTGCCTGGTATACGCTTCGTTGGCCGACCGCATGGAGGCGTTCACCGTGAACAAACTCGGCACGGCCTTGATCACGGGCCTGGTGTTCACTCCCTGTGGCGCGGCTTATGGGTGGGACGCCTGGCGCGCCGCCCGTCGCGGACAAAGGCTTCCGGATCGGGTCACCTGGGGCAACGTGCGCTACTTCCAATGCCTGCTGGTCATCTTGTATTGCCTGTCGGGCATATCCAAATTACAGGGCGATTGGCTGACCTATCCCTATGTGCTGTGGACGCACATGCAGGATTCGTATCAAACCTTTCTGACGCCTTGGGTGGCCAACCATATTCCCACCGCGGCCTGGCCCTGGCTTTCCAAGGGCGTGCTGACCTTGGAAACCTTGGCCCCGCTGTGGTTTTCCTGGCCCAAAACAAGAATGCCCGCCTTGATCGCGGCCTTGGGCATGCATGCCTTCATCGGTCTTTGTTTCGGTCCCGTCCTGTGGTTTGCCCTGCTGATGATGGCGCTTGTGCTGGGGAGCTTCGCGCCGCTACCATGGCTGGCGGCGGCATTCCGGCGTCTGAGATTGGCTGCGGCCGGGCCGGCAGCTAGGTTCTAGTTTTCCCCAAGTTGATTTCGGCAAGGAAGACGGCATGGCGATTTTGATCGATGGCAAAAAAACCGCGCGGGAAATCCGCGCCGAGCTCAAGACCCGGGTGGAAGCGCTGCGTAACCGGGGCGTGACTCCGGGGTTGAGTGTGACCTTGGTGGGCTATAACGCCGCCAGCCAGGTGTACGTAGCGGCCAAAGACGCGGCGGCCCGCGAAGTTGGCATGCAGGCGGTCACGCATAAATTGCCGGCCTCGATTTCCGCATCCGAATTGCGCGATCACCTATTGCGCCAGAACGCCGACGCGGCCGTGCACGGCATTCTGCTGCAATTGCCCCTGCCGCGACACCTGCCGGAAGAAAATCTCCTCAACCTCATCGCGCCGGAAAAAGACGTCGATGGCTTTCATCCCATGAATCTGGGCAATCTCATGCTGGGGCGCCCGGGCTTCAAGCCTTGCACGCCGTGGGGCGTGCAGGTGTTGCTGCGGCGCTACGGCCTCGAAACGCGCGGCCGCCATGTCGTGATCGTGGGGCGGTCCAACATCGTGGGCAAACCCCTGGCCAACCTTCTGCTGCAAAAAGCCGAGGGCGCCGACGCTACGGTCACGGTGTGCCACAGCGCCACGCCCGACCTGGCCCGGTTCACGCGCCAGGCCGACATTCTGGTGGCGGCCATGGGCCGGCCCGAATGTATCGACGCCGACATGGTGGCCGAAGGGGCCGCGGTCATCGACGTGGGCGTGAACCGCGTCCCCGACGCCTCTGCGCCCAAGGGCTATCGCCTGTGCGGCGACGTGCATTTCGAAAGCGTGGCGGCCAAAGCCGCGGCCATCACCCCGGTTCCGGGCGGGGTCGGGCCCATGACCATCGCCATGCTCCTGAGCAACACGTTGCGCGCCGCCGAAGCCGCGGCCGGAATCCAAAATCCGGATCCGGAATTCTGAAGATCGTCCGCCTCGGGCGGACCGCCGGGAAAAGTCGGGGAAACGATACCTTGATCACCCTATTGCGTCCGCAACCCGCGGACCACTCCGCGGCCGAGGCGCCGCACACCGAAGGCGTCAAGTACGCCGGATCAAAGCGCAAACTTCTGCCCCATATTCTGCGGCTGGCGCGGCAAACCGGAGCCCGCAGCGTATTCGACGGATTTTCGGGCACCACCCGGGTATCGCAGGCCTTGGCCCAAAGCGGATTCCGCGTGATCGCCAACGACGCCGCCATCTGGTCGCGCGTGTTCGGAACCTGCTACCTGATGAACGCACGCCCGGCCCCTTCCTATCAATCCTTGTTCGATCATCTCAACGCCTTGCCGGGCCGGGACGGATGGTTCACCGAGCATTACGGCGGCGATCCCCGGGACGGCCGCTCGGCTGGAGCCGATGGTTTGAAGAAGCCCTGGCAGCGGCACAACACGCGCAAACTCGACGCCATACGCGAAGAGCTCGAAACCCTGGCTATGGACGAAATCGAAAAATCCGTGGCGCTCACCGCTTTGATGCTGGCCATGGATGCGGTGGACAGTACCTTGGGCCATTTCGCCGCCTATCTTGAGGTCTGGGCGCCACGCTCCTACCGCACCATGAAACTCGAACTGCCGCGCCTGTTTCCGCGCGCGGACGATCACCGGGTTTTGCAGCAGGACGTGTTTGACGCGCAAGCGAACCTCGCCGTCGATTTGGCGTATTTCGATCCGCCCTACGGGTCGAACAACGAAAAGATGCCCTCGTCGCGCATCCGCTATGCCGCGTATTATCACCTGTGGACCTCGATTTGCCGCTTCGACAAACCTGCCTTGTTCGGAAAAGCCGGGCGCCGGCGCGATTCGGCCGATCTGTCCGCCGCTTCGGTGTTCGAAGATTTTCGGAAAAACGAACAGGGGCGCTTCGTGGCCACGGCCGCGGTGGAAAAGCTGCTGCAAACCGCCCCGGCCCGGCATATTTTGCTGTCATACAGCTCCGGCGGCAGGACGACCGCCGAAGAATTGCTGGCCGCCCTCACGGCGGCCGGAAAGCTGGTGGAAAGCGTCGAAATCGATTACAAAGAGCATGTGATGGCGGGTATGAAATGGACTTCGGAATGGTTGCGCGCCGCGAAGGCCCCGCATAAAGAATTCTTATTTTTAATCGACAAATCGTGATCTCGCAAAAAACCGATCTCTCCTTATTGGCGGAAGAGTATCTCCGCTACGCTTCCGAACGCGTAAACCAGGCGTTGGATCGGTATTTGCCGAAAGAGCAAAGCGTACCGGTGGAATTGCACAAAGCCGAGCGCTATTCGGTCTTCGCCGGCGGCAAACGCCTGCGGCCCGCGCTTTGTCTGGCCGCTTTCGAAGCCTGCGGCGGCACCGGCGACGCGGCGCTGCCCGCGGCCTGCGCCCTGGAAATGACGCATACCTTTTCGCTCATCCACGACGACTTGCCCTGCATGGACGACGACGACTTTCGCCGCGGACGGCCCACCAGCCACAAAGTATTCGGCGAAGCCGTGGCCGTGCTGGCCGGCGACGCCCTGCTGGTACAGGCTTTCGAACTCGTGGCGGGCAGCGGCAACGCCGCCTGCGTCGCCACCTTGGCCGAGGCGCTGGGATCAAACGGCATGCTGGGCGGCCAGGTCGTCGACATTTTGAGCGAAGGCCGGCCCGTGGATTTGCCCACGGTCGACTACATCCACCGCCATAAAACCGCGGCGCTTTTGGCCGGCGCGCTGGTGATGGGCGCGCAAATGGCCGGCGCCGCCCCCGAGGTCGTCGAGGGATTGCGTGCCATCGGCCTGCAAGTCGGCCTGGCCTTTCAAATCATCGATGATTGTCTGGATTTGGAGCAAACCACCGAAACCCTGGGCAAAGACGCAAAATCGGATTTGGCCAACGGCAAGGCGACCTATCCTTCCATCCTCGGGCTGGAAGCCTCGAAACGCCGGGCCTCCGAACTCATCGAAGCGGCCGTGGCCGATTTGCATCTTCTGCCCATCGACGGCGCCGTGCTCGAAGCACTGGGCCGGTATATTTTCACCCGGGTACATTGACCCTTACCCGACCCATCGTCGCCGGAAACACGCATGCTGGAAAACATTCACTCGCCCGCGGATCTCAAAACGCTCAGCCTCGACGAGCTGAAGCAATTGGCGCGTGAAATGCGCGACACCGTGGTGCGCCAGGTGGCGGCCAAGGGCGGGCATTTGGCCAGCAATCTGGGCGCGGTGGATTTGACCGTGGCCCTGCACAAGGTGTACGACGCCCCGCGCGACAAGATCGTGTGGGACACGGGCCATCAGGCCTATCCCCACAAACTGATTACCGGGCGCTACCGCGAGTTCCACACCTTGAAACAATTCGGCGGGCTGTCGGGTTTTCTCCGGCGCGACGAAAGTCCCTACGACGCCTTCGGCGCCGGGCATGCCTCGACGTCGCTGGCGGCAGCTCTGGGCATGGCGGTGGCGCGCACCAAGCTCCGGCAAGATCACGACGTGGTGGCGGTGATCGGCGACGGGGCCATGACCGGCGGCATGGCCTTCGAGGCCTTGAACAACGCCGGCGAAATCGAGGAAAAGATCGTTTTCGTGCTCAACGACAACCGCATGTCGATTTCCAAAAACCTGGGCGGCATTTCCAAATACCTGAACCGCATCATCAGCAACCCGGCCTACAACAAATTCAAAGACGAAGTGTGGGAAATCACCGGCAAGCTGCCGCAGGGCAAGGGCCTGCAAAAAATCGCGTCGCGCATCGACGACGGCCTGAAGCGCCTGCTCATGCCCGGCGGATTTTTCCAGGATCTCGGCCTGCGCTATTTCGGCCCGGTCGACGGCCACAACCTCGGGGAACTCATCGAAATTCTGGCCGCCGTGCGGCTCCTCCCGGGTCCGAACCTGGTACACGTGGTGACCACCAAAGGTTATGGTTGGGAGAAATCGGAACAGGACGCCATCAAGTGGCATGCCTCCAACCCCTTCGACATCGAATCGGGCAAACCCAAGGCCGCGCCGTCCAAGGTGCCGTCGCTCACCAAAGTCTTCGGCGAGGCCATGCTCGAACTGGCGCGGGCCGATGAACGCATCATCGGCATCACCGGCGCCATGCTCGAAGGCTGCGGGCTCAACATCATGCAGGCCGAAATTCCCGCCCGCGTCTACGACGTGGGCATCGCCGAGCAATACGCCACCACCTTCGCGGCCGGCGCCGCCTGCGACGGCCTCAAGCCCGTGGTGGCCGTGTACTCGTCGTTTCTCCAACGCGCCTTCGATCAAATCGTGCACGACGTGGCCATCCAGAATCTCAACGTGACCTTCGTGCTGGATCGCTCGGGGCTGGTCGGCCTCGACGGGCCCACGCATCACGGCGCCATGGACCTGAGTTATCTCGGCCTGATTCCGGGCATGGTAATTTTGGCCCCCAGCGATGAAAAGGAATTGCGCAACCTGTTGTATACGGCCTTGCAATACGACGCCGGTCCCATCGCCTTGCGCTATCCCCGCGGCAACGCCTACGCCCCCGATGAAAAACGGCCTTTCGAAGCGCTGCCCATCGGCATTCCGCATGTGCTCGAAGAAGGCGACGACCTGTTGTTGCTCGCGGTCGGTCCTATGCTGGCCTCTGCGCGCCAGGCCGTCGCGGCGTTGCAGAAAGAGGGCTTTCGCCCCACCTTGGTCGATGTGCGCACGGTCAAGCCCTTGAACCCCAAGGCCTACGGTGATTTGTTCGCACGCCATCGCGCGGTGCTCACGGTGGAGGATAACGTTCCCCACGGCGGATACGGCGACGCCGTAGCGCGCCTGTTGCGTGATCTGGGACGCGGGGAAATGCCCGTAAAACACGTCGCGCTTCCCGATGAATTCGTGACCCATGGCGATGTTCCCACCTTGCATCGCATTCTCGGCATGGACGCGGACGGCATCGCCAAAAAGGCGCTGGAATTGCTGCACCAGGTTTCGGCCGTCGACGGGCACGCGGCTTGAAACGATTGCTTTTCCCCGGACATGACGGAGTGAATTTGGAAAAGACGCCATGACGGCCGACGAAAACGGTTCCGGGGAAAATCGCGCAGAGGAAACGCCGCGTCCGGCCGAAAACCAACCGAAGCCGGAAACTCCCGACGCCTTTGATTTGCCGGGATTCCTGCCGCCGGCCGCGCCCCGGAATCCGGAGCCGCGCCGTTCCGTACGCCCCTTTAAGCCGCGCCCCAAATTCGACGCGCGGGAAGGCAAAGATCGCGGAGCGTTCCGGCCGCAGGCAGCGCGCCCGCCGGGACGGTTTGCGCCGCCCGGCGATCGCCGCGGAAGCCGGCCCCCCGAACGCGGGTTCGACGACCGCATGGCGCCCGAAGTGCGCAAGTTTTTGCTCCTGCGGAACGAAAAAGGCCGGCAGCGCGAATCGCGCTTTTTGATCGAAGGCGCCAAGAACGTGGCCGACGTCGCGGCCGTGTTACCCGGCATGCTGCATCTGGTGCTGGCGGCGCGGGGGTTCGTCGACACGGCCCTACTCGAAACCTTGCGCCGGCAACGGGTGCATACGCGTGAAGTGCATCCGCGCGATCTGGCCGCCCTATGCGACACCGAGACGCCGCAAGGCGTGGTGGCCGTGGCCAATTTCGCCGCCTTGCGGCCCGACTGGAATGCGGCCCATTATGTCACCCTGCTCGACGGCGTGCAGGATCCCGGCAATGTCGGCGCCATCTTGCGCACCGCGGCGGCCTTGGGCCTCGATGCCGTGGTGCTGGGCAAGGGCACCTGCGACGCCTACAACCCCAAGGTGGTGCGCGCCTCGCTGGCCTCGCTGCTGCGCCTGCCGGTGGAAACCGGAGAAGATTTGGCGGCCAAAATCCATTTTCTGCGCACCAAGGGTTTTTCGGTGGTGGCCACGTCGCCGCATGCCAAGATCACCTTGGGCCAAGCCAAGCTGCGCCGCAAAGTGGCGCTCCTCTTCGGCAATGAAGGGGCGGGCGTGGGCGAAAACCTGTTGGATCAAGCCGACGCGGCCGTGCGCATCCCCATGCGCGGCCCGGTCGAGTCGCTGAACGTGTCCGTGGCCCACGGCCTGTTGACTTACGAGTTACTGCGCCTGCGCGACGCACTGTGACGGCATGAAACTCCGCCTGCTGCCCACCTACAACGCCCCCGTCGTTCTCACCTTCGCGCTGCTGGCTTTCCTGGTGCATGTGGCCGACGTGGCTTCGCACGGGCGCATCGCCCCCATGTATTTCGCGGCCTGGCCGCATTTCGAATTCCGCTCGCCGCTGTCGTGGTTCCGGCTGGTGTCGCACGTCTTGGGGCACAAGAACCTGGCCCACCTCACCGCCAACTTTTCGGTGATCCTGCTCATCGGCCCCGTGCTGGAGGAGAAATACGGCGCCAAGGCCATGCTGATCATGATCCTGATCACGGCTTTGACCACGGGCGTGCTCAACACCCTGTTCTTCAACACCGGGCTCATGGGCGCCAGCGGCATCGTGTTCATGATGATCGTGCTGGGATCGTTCGCCAACCACAAGCCGGGCGAGATTCCCTTGACGTTTATTTTGGTGGTGGCGCTGTATCTCGCCGGCGAAGTCACGGCCGGATTCCGCCACGACGACGTTTCGCATTTCGCGCACCTCCTGGGCGGCCTGTGCGGCGCGGTGTTCGGATTTCGTTCCGGCGCGACGGCCGGGGCCAAGAGCAAAGGCGGCTCCAAAGCTTGAGGGCCGGCCCGGGCGGTTTTGTACCATTGCCAGAAGGCGAGAATGAGGGGCGCCCGCAAGACGGGGGAAAAATGGATGGGGAGCAAAAAAGAACCGTAGTCATCGTGGGTGCATCGGACAAACCCGATCGCACCAGCCATCAGTTGCTCGCACGGCTGCGGCAACGCGAAGGTTACGCACCCATTCCCGTGCATCCCCGCCTGCGCATTATCGATGGGTGGCCCGTCTTGCCGGCGCTGTCGGCCGCGCCGGAACGCCCCGACGTGATCTCGCTGTACGTGAACGCGCAGACCAGTGCGGGGCTCGAAGCCGATCTCAAGCGCCTGCGGCCGGGAAAAGTGATTTTCAATCCGGGCGCGGAAAATCCCGCCTTGCAGCAACACCTGCAAGACGCGGGCATTGCAACCGAAGCGGCCTGCTCGCTGGTGCTGTTGTCCCAAAACGCGCTGTGAGCGGAAGGCGGAGCGGCCTTGTCTTTATACGACCTGCTGCAAAACTTGCCCTGGAGTTTGACGCAGCTCAGCGACGCCGGCATCGTGCTCGGCACGTGGCTGGCTTTTTGGCTGGCCCCGCCGGCCTTGCAGCGCGGGCGCTGGTGGCTGCCGGCCTGGTTCGCCGCCCTGAACCTTTTCTTGTGGTACGCGCCGCGCGCTTGGCAGCCGCGCACCAACCTCTGGATCTATTTCGGCTGGGCGCAATTGCCGTGGATTCTGGCCGCGCTGGATTTGGCCGCACACGGTACGATGGCGCGCGGGGTGTCCAGCCTGTCGCTGCGCGCGTTGTTGGCTTGGTCGCTGTTTCGCGTCATGGGCGCGGTGCTGGTGCTGGCCGTACTCCAGGGCGATTTGCCGCCGGCCCTGGGTATGACCCTGGCCATCGGCGAAGTCTTCACCGCGGGCCTGGCCGCTTTGCTGTGGCTGGTCTATCGGCCCCAAAGCCTGTGGTACCGCCTCGTGCTGTTGTTCTGGAACGCCTATGGATTGACCGCCGCGCTTTCCCTGGGAATCAAAGGTCTGCTCGCCGATCCCGATTTTCCCGCGGTGCGGCTGCCTTACGAGGTGCACCAGTTTTGGATGGGGTTTCCGCAGGCGTGGATTCCGTTTTTTTGGACGCCCCTCGCCATCATCGTGCACGCCCTGGTTTTTTATAGAATGTATCTCGAATGGACGGCACCATCCTCCCTACAGCCGGCGGCCGGGGAAATTCCCGGATGAACGGAACCACGCGCCGGAGGTTCACGGCATGACGGATTATCTGCCGGCGGTGATTTTCGGAATGGTCGGCATTGTCTACGGCGCCGGCGCCTTGATCGTGTCGCGCTGGTTCGCCCCCAAGGGCCGCGACGTGGGTCGCAAATACGAAGCCTACGAATCGGGCGAAGCCAATATCGGCGACGCACATGTGCAGTTCCGGCTGGGGTACTACCTCTTCGCCCTGGTCTTTCTGGTTTTCGACGTCGAAGCCTTGTTCCTGTTTCCGGCCTTGAGAATTTTCCGCGCGGCGGTGCGGGGCGAAGTACCGCGCGTGAGCGCGGGCCTGGCCTGGGCCGAAGTGGCGGCCTTTATCGCCGTGCTGGGGGTAGCCCTCTTTTACGCGCGCCGCAAAAAGGCGCTGGAATGGAGTTGAACCCATGACGCAACCGGTGCCGCTGCCCGCTCCCGAAGCACCCGCGCTGCGGCTCACCAATGCGGTCGAGTTCATCACCGATTGGGCCCGCGCCAATTCGCTGTGGCCGCTGGTATTCGGCACCTCCTGCTGCGCCATCGAAATGATGGCCACCGGCGCCTCCGACAACGACTGGGCGCGCTTCGGACTCGAAGTGGCGCGGGCGTCGCCGCGCCAGGCCGACCTCATCATTCTGGCCGGAACCATCGTGGAAAAAATGGGCTCGCGCCTCGTCACCTTGTACGAACAGATGCCCGAGCCCAAATACGTCATCGCCATGGGCGCCTGCACCATCTCGGGCGGCCCTTTTTATTACGACAGCTATTCCGTGGTCAAAGGCGCCGACCGCCTGATTCCCGTCGACGTATACGTTCCCGGCTGCCCGCCGCGGCCCGAAGCCCTGCTCTACGGCGTCCTGCAATTGCAGCGCCTCATCCGCGACAAGAAATTGCGCGCCGCCTTGGGTCCGCGCCGCGTGCATACCGTCCCTTTCACCGACCCCATGACCGAAGCGGCCAAAGCCTGGGATGAAGCGGAAAAACAGAAACAGACCGAGATCAAAGCAGCCCAGGAAAAATTCAAGGCCGAGAATCCCGATTACAAAGGCTATGTGTACAAGCGCGCGCCCGTGGTCAAGTTCGACGAGGTTCCGCGCCGGCCCACGCCGCGGCGCGGCATGGACCCCGAAGCCCTGTTCACCGCGGTGCGCGAAAAAATTCCGGCGGTTGCCTTGCCCGGCGGGGCGGATCCCACGTCCGATTTTTTTGCCAAAATGGCCCCGGACGCCGTTCTCGAACTGAGCGTGCCGCGCGAGGATTATCTTGCCACCGTGGAATTCCTGCAAGAGGATCCGCGTCTTCGCTGCGACTTGTTGATCCAGATCACCGCCGTGGATTGGAAGGATCATTTCGACCTCGTCGTGCACTTGCAGTCGGTCGAGCACGGGCATAAAGTGTTCGTGCGCGTGGCGCTGCCGCATGACGAACATCCCGAAATCGAAACCCTGACGCATCGCTACGCAGGCGCGGACTGGCATGAACGCGAAGTGTGGGATTTCTTCGGCATCCGCTTTCTGGGGCATCCGGACTTGCGGCGACTTTTTCTCGAAGACGATTTTCCCGGCCACCCGCTGCGCAAGGATTTCACCGACGTCACCCGCATGGTACGGAGGCCGTATTGAGTCTTGAGGGTTTGAGGTCTGCGGGTTTGAGGCGCGCGGGCGTCCGCCGTAGGCGGATTTCCCGGGCCGCGCGGCGGCGGCCATGCTGATCGATTCCGGCTCCGGGGCGCGGCCGACCTTGCCCCCGGGGTTTTCGCCCGGCGCCACGTTGCCCGACGGCAGCCGCGAATTTTACCTCAACATGGGGCCGCAGCACCCCAGCACGCACGGCGTGCTCAAACTGGTCTTGCGCCTCGAAGGCGAAACCGTGCTGGAAGTGGTGCCGCACCTGGGCTTCATCCACCGCGCCATCGAGAAGATGGGCGAGAACGAATCCTACGTGCAGTACATCCATCTCACCGATCGCATGGATTACCTGTCGAGCCACATCAACAACCTGTGCGTGTGCCTGTGCATCGAAAAGGCGCTGGGCATGGGGGTGCCCGAGCGAGCGGAATACATCCGCGTGATGGTGTCGGAGCTCCAGCGCATCCAAAGCCATCTTTTGTGGTGGGGCGCTTTCGGGCTGGATCTGGGCGCGGTCACCGCCTTTCTATACGGATTCAAGGAGCGCGAGAAAATCACAGCGCTGTTCGAAGAGCTGTGCGGGGCACGCCTGACCATGAATTACTTCCGCCCCGGCGGCGGCTTCGCCGACGTGCCCGAAAATTTCCTGGCGCGCGTGCGCGAAATCATCGAAGCCATGAAATTCTCGCTCGACGAATTCGACACCCTGGTGACGCGCAACCCCATCATGCGCGAGCGCACCGTGGACGTAGGCGTGCTGACGCGCGCCCAGGCGCTGTCGTTCGGCTGCACCGGGCCGGTGGCGCGCGCTTCGGGGGTCGATTTCGACGTGCGCAAGCACGACCCGTATTCGCTGTACGACCGCTTCGCCTTTGACGCGCCCCTGGGCACAAACGGCGACTGCTACGACCGCTATGGCGTGCGCATCGAAGAGATGCGCCAATCGTTGCGTATTCTGGAGCAGGCGGCGGCGTCGTTTCCCGCAGGCCCGTTCCGCGCCAAGGAAAAGCCCAATCTCCGCCTGCCGGCCGGCAGCCATTACGCCGCGGTCGAAACCGCGCGCGGCCTGTACGCCACCTATATCGTGTCCGACGGCGGCGCCAAGCCCTATCGCATCAAAAGCCGGTCGCCGGGAATGTCCAACCTTTCGGCCCTGCCGGTCATGGCCCAAGGCGGCAAGATCGCCGACATGGTGGCCATTCTCTCGACCCTCGACCTCATCATTCCGGACATCGACCGATGAGCGGAAATTTCGCGGGCGACTTCGTACGCGCGCATGTGCCGGCGCCGGCGGCGGTGGCGGTGAACCTGGTGATCGGGCTGGTCGCGATGCTGGCCTTCATCTCGCTCAATTCCATGTTCCTGATCTGGCTGGAACGCAAGGTCTGCGCGCGCTTTCAGGCGCGGCTGGGTCCGATGCGCGTGGGCTTTCACGGCCTGCTCCAACCCGTGGCCGACGCCATCAAGCTTCTCTTCAAAGAAAACATCCGGCCCAAGGCCTCCGATACCGTCGCCTATTTTCTCGCCCCCATTCTGCCGATGACGGCGGCCTTCCTGGTGTTGGCCGTGCTGCCGCTGGCGCCGCAGTTGCAAATCGTCGACGTCAACGCGGGCGTGGTGTATGTCAGCGCGGTATCGGGGCTCGGCATTCTGGGCGTGCTGCTGGGCGGGTGGGCCAGCAACAGCAAATACTCGCTGCTGGGATCGATGCGATCCGGGGCGCAGCTTTTTTCCTATGAGCTGTCCATGATCCTCTGCCTGCTGCTGGTGGTCCTGGCCAGCGGCACGGGGTCGCTGCAAGGCGTGGTGCAATCGCAGCAGGGGCGGCTGTGGGATTGGTGGATTCTCAAATTGCCCGGGGCGGGCGCGCTGGCTTTTCTGCTCTTTCTGGTGTCTTCGACCGCGGAGTTGAACCGCGGTCCGCTCGACCTGGCCGAAGCCGAATCCGAACTCACCGGCGGCTTTCACACCGAATACACGGGCATGGCCTTCGCGCTTTTCTTTCTGGCCGAATACATCAATCTGTTCGCGGCCGCGGCGTTGGGCGCCACCTTCTTTCTGGGCGGATACCTGCCGCCGCAATTCGGCATTCCCGGGCTCGATCCCGCGCTGGCCGCCATTCCCTATGTCGTTTGGTTTCTGCTCAAGACCTACGCCTTGATCTTCGTGTATATGTGGTTCCGCTGGACTTTTCCGCGCCTGCGCATCGATCACCTGCTGGCGTTGGAATGGAAATTCCTGCTGCCGGTGTCGCTGGGGAATCTGTTGTTCGCCGCAACCTTAATCACCCTGAGGTGCGTCCTCCCATGAAGACGGCTTCAGCTCCCCGTCCCTCGCTGTGGGCCGACCTGCGCAGCCTGTTCCAGGGCATGGGCGTGACCCTGCGCTATTTGATCCACCCCAAGCGCGTGGTCACACGCCAGTATCCGGAGAACCGCGCCACCCTGAAATTTCCCGAGCGCTTCCGCGGCCAGGTGGTAATGCCGCATGACGAGAACGGCGATCACAATTGCACCGCCTGCCTGCTGTGTGAAAAGGCCTGCCCCAACGGCACCATTTCCATCCTCTCCACCAAAACCGTGACGGGAAAGCGCGTGCTGGGCCAATTCATCTACCGCTTTTCGCAATGCACCCTGTGCAACCTCTGCATCGAAGCCTGCCCTTTCGACGCCATCCGCATGGGCCATGGCTTCGAAGAGGCCACCTTCCGCCGCGAAGATTTGCTCCGCGTCCTGAATCAAAAAGAAGGCCGGGGATGATGCGCGACGTGGCTTTCTACCTCATCGCGACGGCCCTTCTGGTTTCGGCCCTGGCCACGGTGACGTTGCGCCATCTGTTCCACGCGGCCCTGGCCTTGCTCGCCACCCTGTTCGCGTCGGCCACGCTGTTCCTGCTTTTGGGCGCCGAGCTGGTGGCGCTGGGGCAAGTGCTGGTTTACATCGGCGGCGTCATGGTGTTCGTGCTTTACGCGGTGTTCTTGACCACCGATCTGGGCCGACGCATGCCCGCGCCCAGCCGGTGGAAAACCGCCGGAGCTTTGCTGACCGCCGGGGCGGTCTTCGCCCTGCTGACGGTGGCGCTGCACCAGGCCCGCGCCTTGGCGGGCGGTGCCGCGCCCGCGGACTTCGCTTCGCTGGCGACCTTGGGCGCCCGCCTGCTCGATCCCGGTCCGTCCGGATTTCTTATTCCCTTCGAAGGCGTCTCGGTGCTGCTGCTGGCCGCCCTGGTGGGCGCGCTGGCCCTGGCCCGCGGGCTCGACGCCGGCGGCAAAGGGGCGAAACCTTGACGTTACCTGCCTGCCTGGCGCTGTCGGCCGCCCTGTTCGCCATCGGCGTGTTCGGCCTGCTGACGCGCCGCAACCTCATCGCCGTGCTCATGTCCCTGGAATTGATGATCAACGCGGCGCTCATCAATTTTACCGCCTTCGCCCGCTTCGGGGGCGGCGACGCCACGGCGGGAGCGGCCTTTCCCCTGTTCGTCTTCGCGCTGGCGGCGGCCGAAATGGCCCTGGCACTGGGCATTGTACTGGCGTTGCAGCGCAACCGTCGGCGCATCGACGTCGAGGAGCTGACCGACCTGCATGGATAACCTGCAATTCTACGGCGTTTCGCCCTCGCTGCAATTCTGGGCCTACGCGGTTCTGGTTCTCCCGCTGGCGGCTTTTCTGCTCAACGGCCTGTGGCTGGGGCGGCGCAACGCCCGCACCGCGGCTGCGGTAGCCACCATTTTAATTGGTTTTTCCTTTGTAGCCGCGCTGGCCTTGGCCGTGGGTTGGCGCGACGAAATCCTCTACCGGCCTACGCTGTTTCCGGCCGGCGCCGCGCTGGCTTTCGACTACGCCTGGCTGCCCTTTCCTGCGCCGCGCTTCGCGGCCGATTTCGGCTACTACCTCGACGCGCTGTCGGTGGCCATGACCTGCATCGTCACCGGCATTTCCTTTCTGGTGCACCTCTATTCGGTCGGCTACATGCGGGAGGATCGCAGCGCCGGGCGCTTCTTCGCCCTGCTGCCGTTCTTCACTTTCACCATGCTCGGGCTGGTGGCGGCCCACAATATCGTGCAGACCTTTTTCTTCTGGGAATTGGTGGGCGCTGCCTCCTATCTGCTTATCGGCTTCTGGTACGAGAAGCCGTCGGCCGTGGCGGCCAGCAAGAAGGCCTTCATTCTCACGCGCCTGGCCGACGCATTTTTTCTGGCCGGGCTCCTGCTCGCCGGACTCAACGCCCAGAGCTTCGACTTCAGCCATTTGACCACGGCGGCCACGGCCGAGGTACTGAACCGCGCCGTGGGCTTCGGGGGAGTTTCCGTCAATCTTTTATTCATCGTCACGATTTTCCTGTATGCCGGCGCCTGGGGCAAATCGGCGCTGTTTCCCCTGCATGTGTGGTTGCCCGACGCCATGGAAGGTCCGACGCCGGTGTCGGCACTGATCCATTCGGCCACCATGGTGGTGGCCGGCGTTTACCTCACCGCGCGCCTGTTCCCCTTGTTCGCCGCCTGCCCCGCCACCTTGCATGTGGTGGAACTCACCGGCGTCGTAACCGCGGCCTTCGCGGCTTTGGTGGCCTGCGCACAAACCGATCTCAAGCGCATACTGGCCTTTTCGACCCTGTCGCAGATCGGCTATATGATGTTCGCCCTGGGCGTGGCCCAGCCCGGCGACGCCACGGCGGCCGGATACAGCGCCTCGTTGTTCCACGTTTTCACCCACGCCTTTTTCAAATGCCTGCTCTTTCTGTCGGCCGGCATGGTGATTCACGCCGTGCACGGACAGGAGCTCAAAGACGCGGGCGGCTTGCGCAAGCGTCTGCCGTGGACCTATCTCGTGACCTTGATCGCCTGTCTCGCCATTTCCGGCGTATGGCCTTTCTCCGGATTCTTTTCCAAAGACGCCATCTTGATGGCGGCGCTGGCCAACGGGCATCGCCTCACCTTTGCCGTCGGCTTGGCCACCGGCGGCCTCACGGCCTTCTACATGTTCCGCTATTTCTTTTTGGTGTTTCACGGACCGCAATCCGACCATGCGCCCCGAGGCCATGACGCCTACCACGAACCCGTGGTGATGGTGCTGCCCATGCTGGCGCTGGCCGTGTTCAGCGTGTTGGGCGGCGCGGCCAAGAGCTGGTACTTCGATTGCGTGCGTCCCTTTCCCGCGCCGCCCTGGTTCGGTCAAACGCCGCCGATTCCCGCAGGCCATGGCTGGCTGCCCTATGCGGCGCTGTGCATGGCCGCGCTCGGCATCGCCGCGGCCTATGTCTTGTATGTGCAACGGCGGCTCGAGCCGGGAGAAACCGCGACCTCGCCGCTGTGGTATCGCTGGATGGCGCGCAAGTTTTATCTCGATGCCGTCTGGCTGTACGTGGGCCGCCGCGTGGGGCTGCGCGGCATGGCGCAACCCCTGGCCACGGTGGAACGCCGCGTGGTGAATGGAGCGTTTGATGGCGGAACCTGGCTGGTCCGCTCCGCCGCCTGGGTGGTCCGCACCTTCCAAAACGGCCGCCTGCAATTTTATTCCGCGCTGGGTTTGCTCGGCCTGTGCGTTTTTTATTGGGTCGAAGGGGTGGGGCGATGAACGGCTTTCCCCTGGAAACCTGGACCCTCAACTTCGTCTGGATTTTTCCCCTGGGCGCGGCGCTGCTTTTGGCGGCGATTCCGGCCGAGCGCAAACAGGCCATCCGCAAGCTCGCGGCCGCGGCCGCGGGCATCAACCTCTTGGCCGTGGCCTGGCTCACCGCGCGTTTCGCCTGGGCCGGACCCATGGCCGATTTCGGCGCCACGCGTTCGGATTTGATGTTCGTGGTGAAGGTGCCGTGGATTCCCAAAATCGGGGCCGAGTATTTCGTGGGCGTCGACGCCATCTCCATGTTCCTCATGCTGCTGGCCGCCGTCATCGTGTTCTGCGGCACCTTGGCCAGTTGGCGCATCGAGTCGCGGGTCAAAGAGTTTTTCATTCTGCTGCAAGTGCTGGCCGCGGGAACCTTCGGCGCCTTCATGTCCTTTGACTTGCTCGCCTTCTTCTTCTTCAACGAGCTGACTTTGATCCCGACCTATCTGCTCATCGCGATGTACGGCACGGGGCGCAAGGAATACGCGGCCATGAAACTCACCTTGATCCTGCTGGGGGGATCGGCGCTGGTGCTGCTCGGCATTCTGGGCGTGTATTTCGAAGCCGGCGCGCATACCTTCAACCTGCTCGACTTGGCGCAGGTTCATTTCGATCTCGCCTTCCAACACTGGGCATTTCCCGCCCTGTTTTTGGGCTTCGCGATTCTGGGCAACCTGTTTCCCTTTCACATCTGGTCGCCCGACGGCCACGCCTCGGCGCCCACGGCCGTGTCGATGTTTCTGGCCGGCGTGCACATGAAACTGGGAAGTTACGGGTGCCTGCGTCTGGCCCTGTACCTGCTTCCCGAAGGCGCGCGCTATTGGGCCGGACCCTTTTTCGCCCTGTCCGTGGCCGGCGCCTTATGGGGCGCCTTCGTGGCCGCGCGCCAAACCGATCTCAAATACATGAACGCGTATTCGTCGGTGTCGCATTGCGCTTTGGTGTTTCTGGGATTATGCGCGCTCAACGCCACGGCCCTGCGCGGGGCCGTGCTGCAAATGGTGTCGCATGGCCTCATCACCGCCGCCCTGTTCTGCGTCATCGGCATGCTTTATGAACGCACCCACACGCGGCAAATTTCCGCGATGGGCGGCCTGATGCGCTCCGTGCCTTTTCTGGGAGTGTGCATGGTGCTGGCTGGTTTCGCCGGACTGGGCCTGCCCGGATTCTCGGGCTTTCCCGCGGAAATCAATATTTTCCTGGGCGGCTTTCTGGGCGCGACGCCGGCCATGCGCGTGGGCACCTTGCTGGCCCTGGGTTCCATCGTGGTGGCGGCCGTGTATCTGTTGCGGGCGGTGAACGCCGTCTTGCATGGCCCGCCCAAAGGCCCGGCTCCGGGAGCCGACGCAAGCCGGGTCGAGCGTTGGGCGCTGGGGTTGCTGCTCTTTGGCATCGTGGCCATGGGATTGTTCCCACAATGGATGGCGGTGCGCCTCGACGACGCCCTCATTCCCATCCTGAACAATTTGAATCGCGGATGAACGCCCCCTACCTGCCCGATCTTCTGCTGCTGGCCACGGGTGTGGCGGTATTGCTGGTCGACGCCGGACGCCGCGACGAAGAAGGCGCCCTGTGCGGGCGCGTGGCCATGGCCGGCTGCGCGCTGGTGGTGGCCGCTTTGTTCCTGACCTGGCCGCGGGAGTCCGCGGGCTGGCCCACCTATGTGCTGGGGCCGCACGAATACCGTTGGCGGCTTTTCTTCACCGTAACCTTGCTGTTTACCCAGTGGTTTTCCACCGCCTATTTCCGCGGCGACGAAGAATCCGCCTACGGCGGACGTCCCGCCCTGACCCGTCCGGGCGCGTTTCACGCCTTGCTTCTCTTCTGCACCACGGGCATGTTCGCCTTGGTGTCGGCGCGCGACCTGCTCACCCTGTTCGTGGCGCTTGAACTGGCAACCTTGCCGTTATTCGCTTTGGCCGGATTTCAATCGCGCCAAAACGACGGGGTCGAAGCCGCGTCCAAACTGGTGGTCACCGCCGGCCTGGCCGTGGCCTTGAACCTTTTCGGCATTTCGCTGTTGTACGGCGCCTCGGGCGGTTTGTCGTACGCGGCCCTGGCCGCGGCGGCCGCACATCCCGGGCCGGCGTTGTGGCTGGGAACCCTGCTGGTATTCGGCGGGTTGGCCTTCAAGATTTCGGCGGTGCCGTTCCAGATGTGGGCGCCCGACGTGTACGAAGGCGCGCCCACGCCGGTGACCGCTTTTTTATCCGTGGCTTCCAAGGCCGCGGGTTTGGCGGCTCTGGCCGTGTTGTTCTTCGGGCCGCTCGACGCGCTGCGCGCGCGCTTTTATCCGGTGCTGGCCACCGCGGCCGTGATCACCATGTCGGCGGGAAACCTGGGCGCCATCCGGCAGACACGGATGCGGCGCTTCATCGCCTATTCCTCCATCGCCCAGGCCGGCTATTTTCTGCTGGCTTTCACGGGCGCGGCCGATCGCGGACGCAACGCGCTGATGTTCAACCTGTGGGTATACGGCGCGGCCAATCTGGCCTTGTTCTACGTCATGCGTTCCTGCGGGCCGCGGCGCAAAGAAACCTTGCGCATGTTCCGCGGCCTGTCGCTGGAGCGGCCGGGTTTGGCGCTGCTGCTTTTGCTCAGCCTGTTCTCGCTGGCGGGCCTTCCTCCGCTGGCCGGGTTTCTGGGAAAATTCCAGCTCTTCTCCGTGGCCGCAGCCGGCGGACATTACCCGTTGGTCTTTATCGCCTTGGCCAACGCCGTGGTTTCGCTGTACTACTACCTGCAGCCGGTACGCGAAGCCTATATCTCGGCCGCCGATCCTGATTTGCCGGCCATGGGGCGGCTCGGATGGTTCGATACCGTGCCGCTCTGGGTGTTGGGCGCGGCCGTAGCCTTGCTGGCGGTTTGGCCCGGCCCGTTTCTCGGGCGTTAAGCGTATCGTTCTGGTTACCGGATCGTAGCAGGTACGATTCGCCCCGGTTTCGCCGGAGGCCGGCTGCGGCTTGAGCGTGAACCCGCCATCCGGCGGATGGAAACCGAAACAGACGAATACAGCAATATTCAGGCCCATTTCCGAAAGCTCTACCAGCCCCGGCAAACCCCGTTGACAAGATGTGAATAGTTATTGGAGTTAACCAATTTTATGGATTTTTAAAACCAAAATCGCCAACACATTTGAATATTTATCGAAAATCACATTTTTGTTTCAAATCTATTTTTTCCGCGACTTGGCAAAAATCCGCTTGACCATATTCACAATACGGTTTTAATTTCCGTCTAATCTCGGAAACGAGATCGAAATTTATTCGTGGCGGACATCACACTCGCGCGTGAGAGCCCGTCAATTTGGTTTACACAATAAACGATCGGGTTCGAGCATGCGCCTTTTACCCGACCTTCGCGGGGGCTTTAACGGCAGAAGCATAATTCCGGGAGTCGTTCTGATTACCGCGTTGATGGCGCGGGCCGGGCTCCCCGGCTGCCTCGACGGCTACGCCCTATATTCCAAGGCTCAAACCGTAATGGGTGATCGCGACAGCCTTTACTCCGGCACAATCGGCTCCAACGGCACCGTGACTCTCGGCCAGGATGCCAAGCTCATGGGTGATGTGACGTCGCACGGCAATATCCTCTTGATGGATCGATCCACGGTCTACGGCCATGTGACTTCCGGCGGCTCGGTGACCTTACAGTCCGGCGCCCAAATCACCGGCAACACGCAACAAAACGCGTCGGTCCCGATTTGCAACTTGCCCCAGGATACTTTTTCCATCGGGTCTCAGGACATCACGATATACGCCGGTGTCACTACGGATCTTCCGCCGGGGAATTATAAAGACGTGCATGTTTACGGAAATGGACGGTTGAAACTGCATTCCGGCACCTATGCCTTGCAATCTTTGACCACCGATGCCGACGGCCAATTCGAGTTCGATCCCTCGGAAGGCGCTATCGAGGTGTATACCAAAGTCAATATGGCTTTCGGTGATCGCACGCAATTCAATTTCACCGGCACCGCCTCTCCCGACAAAATCGAGTTCTTCAGCCGGCAACCCAGCGCCTTGACGGTGGGGACCGACATGCAATTCCAGGGCACTTTGGTAGCGCCTTGGGCGCAGGTGCACGTTTTTTCCCGAACGACTTTTTCCGGAGCGGTGTACGCCGATTCCCTGAATTTCGAGCCCGACGTGCGCGTGCATGATGTTCCCTATGCTTCGCTACCCGTCGTCGCGATTACCAGCCCCTCCAATGGCTTTTTGACCAAGCAGAGCACCATTCCCGTGGCCTGGACCATCAACGGCGTGAGCCAAACCTCGCAAACCACGGAGAATCTCACCGTAGAAGGAAACAACGAGGTCATTCGCTGTTCAGATGGCGTTTGCGATTCGATCACCGTGGTTCGCGATCAAACGCCGCCCGTCGTCAAAATCACCAGCCCGGCCAACGGATTTTACACCAATCAAACATCGGTTCCGGTGGCATGGACGGTGGATGGGGTGAATCAAACCACGCAAACGACCGAAACTCTGGTGGAAGGGGCGAACGCCATCACCCGAAGCGCGACTGATTCGGCCGGGAATACCGGGACGGCTGAAATTACTGTGACTCTCGACACGCAACCTCCGGTGGTTCACATTACTTCTCCGGTCGATGGCGCCACCCTGGAAGACGGCAACCCGATTCAGGTCGAGTATACGGTGGATGGGCAGCCGCAAGCACCCACTCCTTTCACCTTGGTGGAAGGGGAAAATCAAATTGTGGTGACGAATACCGATGCAGCGGGAAATGTCGGCGCCGACACCATTCATGTGACTTATATCACGAATTCCCCGACCTGGCCGACCGGAACACAGATAACCGCCACGGATATCCAGGCGTCCAGCATAACCTTGCATTGGCCGGCCCCCCCATCCGGCCATGGAATCCTGCATTATTTGGTATACCAGGGCGACGTATTGCTCGCCACCTTGCCCGGCAACCAAACCGATTATGCGGCGACCGGTCTTCTCATCAACACCCATTACGCCTTTACCGTCGCCGCCGTGGATACGTTGAACAACATGAGTTCCGGCGGGCCGCAAGGTTCGTTCACGACCGCCAACCAATTGCCGCCCGATCCGGCGACCATTGCCCCCTCCTTGCCGGCTGAACAGACCACCAGCATGATTTCCGAAGTCGCCTTTCTTTTCCAGGGTCCGAATGCCATTCAAACCGGTGTGGCCGACAGCGCCATCAATGCCGTTCACCTCGCGGTTTTGCGCGGGGTAGTGCAGGACAAGCAAGGAAACCCCATTCCCGGCGTTACGGTTTCGCTGTTGGGGCATTCCGAATTCGGCAGCACGGTGACCCGGACCGACGGCGAATATGATTTGGCCCTCAACGGCGGAGGCCAAGTCACGGTGTCTTTTGCGGCCCAAAATTATTTGACCGTGGAGCGCAGCCTGCATCCGCGTTGGCAGGAATTCGATGCGGTGGATACCGTGGTCATGGTTTCTATCGACACTGCGGTCAGCCAAATCTCCCTGGCCCCGCTTTTACCCATGCAAGTCGCGCAGGGCAGCGAAGTCTCCGATTCCAGCGGCGTCCGTCAGGCCACCTTGCTGTTCCCGACCAACACCCAAGCCACCATGACGTTGCCCGGCGGTGGCATGCAAACCCTTAGTTCCATGCACGTACGCGCCACCGAATTTACCGTGGGGCCCAACGGTCAAAAAGCCATGCCGGGAAATTTGCCTCCCAACAGCGCCTATACCTATGCCGTGGAATTTACCGTAGACGAGGCACAGGCTGCGAGCGCCACCCAGGTGCAATTCAGCAATCCGGTTTGGAATTACGTGCAGAACTTTTTGAATATTCCCGTGGGGTACGATGTGCCTTCGGCTTACTTCGATCCGCACAAGGGGCAATGGATTCCCACCGCAGACGGGCGGGTTATCCGCATCGCCGGCATCACCAACGGCGAAGCCGACGTGGTGGTGGATACCGACGGAACCATTGCCGCGGCGCAAAGACTCGCCGATTTCGGAATCACCGACGAGGAAAGAACCAAACTCGCCACGCTTTATTCGCCCGGGCAAACTCTGTGGCGCGTGCCCGTTCAGCATTTCACCTCCTACGATTACAATTACCCGCCCGGGTTGCCGCCCGACGCCGCCAATCCCAATGCCGGTGATCCCGATCACGATCACTCGGGGTCTTGCGGCGACGGCGGCGGGCAGGGTGATGACGTCGTGAGCGGGTCCGACATCGATTGCCAGACCCAATCCTTAGGCGAAGACGTTGCGGTACCGGGCTTTCCCGGTCTTCACTACCGCAGCGATCGCGTGCCGGCCCCGCGCTGGAACACCCTGCAAATTCATGTCAGTGATGCGTCGCTTCCGGCCAGCGTCGAATTCATCAACTTGCATGTCTTCGTGGCCGGCAGAACGTTTACCTATACCTTTCCGCCCCAGCCCAATATCGTTTTTCCCTTTACTTGGGACGGCATGGACGCTTATGGGAGGCATCTCTCCGGTCGGCAACCCTACTCGTATACCCTAGATTACGCATACCCTCTTGCCTATCAAACTCCGGTCTATTCCGGCTCGCCGTCCTGCGGTCAAAGCGGCAATCTCGTAACCCCGTGCTTCAGTTTCGGGTTGAACGGCCTACCCAGTATTACGCCGATTCAAGCCAGGTCGATTTATTTCATGGGCGACAGTTATCAAGGCTATTTGGGCGCGCCCGAAATCGAAGACGTGGGCCGGGGTTGGACTTTGGATTCCCATCACAGTTACGATCCGACTTCGGGCATTTTGCATCTCGGCAGCGGCCAGGATCGCTCGGTGCAAACCCTGCTCGGCGCGATTTACACTGTGGCCGGCGTCAAAGGCACCAATGGTTATAGCGGGGATGGGGGGCCGGCGCTGAACGCCGAACTTTCCAATATCAACGATATGGACATCGGCCCCGACGGCTCCATTTACCTGGCCGAAAGAGGCTCCGACCGAATTCGTAAAATCGATCCGAACGGCAATATTTCCACCGTCGCCCAAGGACACGAATGGTATACGGTGAAAGCCGCGCCGGACGGCTCTTTGTATATGGGCGACGGAGGCAGCGGCGTAGAAGTTTGGAAGCTCTCCCCGCAAGGCCAATTATCGGTATTTGCCGGGGGCGGTTCGCCCGACTCCGGATACGGCGACGGGGGTCCCGCCACCCAGGCCAGCCTTTCCTATCCGCATAACGTCGACATCGGTCCGGATGGCAGCGTATACATCGCGGATTTATACCATAATTTGGTGCGACGCGTGACTCCGGACGGCATTATCCATACCGTGGCCGGCGGGGGCAGCGGTTACGCCGACGGGCTCCCCGCCACTTCTGTCAATATCAGCGTAGACTGGGTTTCGGTGGCGGCCGACGGCAGCATTTACATCGCCGACGCCGTCGGGGGTGCCATTCGCAAGGTCAATCCCGCTGGGATCATCTCCACCGTGGCCGGAAACGGCACATCCGGCACCGACGGCGACGGAGGCCCCGCCTTGCAGGCGCAAATCGTCACCTCGCGCGTCAAGGTTTTCAATACCAAGGACGGCGGAACCCGCATTTATTTCTTTGACGAACTTAATCGCACCGTTCGTTTCATCGATGAAAACGGCATCGTCAATCGGCTGGCCGGCGGAGGAAGCGATGCCACCGACGACGGCATTCCGGTCTTGGCGGCCAATGTCAGCGAACCCCGAGGCATTGCCGTGGATCCCGACGGCAATGTTTATCTCGGCTTATTCGGCGGCCAAGGTTTGGTGCGAAAAATCATCGGGCAATTTCCCGCCTTTACCGATCAAAACCTTTCCATTCCCTCGTCCGACGGCAGTGAGGTTTATCTCTTCAGCCCCGAAGGCCGCCATTTGAAAACCTATAACGCCTATACCGGCCAGGAATTATTGAATTTCAGTTATGACGACTTCGGTGATTTGACCCAAATCACCGACCCGTACGGCAATGCCACAAGCATCGAGAGAGATGCCAATGGCGCGCCCCTGGCCCTTCACAACGCCTATGGGCAAAGCTTGCGACTCAATACCGACGCCGACGGCAACCTGACCCAGATTGCCTTGCCGAACAACGACACCCATGCGTTTACCTACACCGACGGCAATCTCATGGCCACCTACACAACGCCCAATGGCCAAGTGCATACTTTCACCTATGACGACGAGGGGCGCTTAACCAAAGATCAGGATCCGGCCGGCGGGTTTACGACGGTGGCAAAACAGACCATGCCGGATCAAAGCTGGGTATCGAAATTGACCTCGGCCTTGGGGCGCATCCATTCCTATGAAACCGATTTCACCCCGGATTTGAGCAAGGTCAAGGTGAACACCGATCCCGCGGGATTGGTCACCACCACCGAAACCGCAGCGGCCGGCGTTGTCATCACCGACAATCCCGACAGCACGGAAACACGCGTCGTTCTCGGGCCCAACCCGCAACTCGCTTTTCAAGGCATGGTACCCACGGTCACCCTGACCGATTTGCCCAGCGGATTGACGCAACGAGTTTATGAAAACCAGAGTGCGACCTTGGCCGACCCGAATAATTTCTTAAGCCTTACAAGTTTCGCCGATACCAACACCATCAACGGCCGCGCCTTCTTGACGCGCTATGATAATTCCGACCGCGAATGGCTGGCCACTTCGCCCGAAGGCCGGAGCACGGCTTCTATCGTGGATCAGTTCGGCAAGGTGGTGGAGCGCGACGTGCCCGAAGTGGACAAGATGAATTACTCCTATGATGACCGTGGCCGCCTGACCTCGATGACGCAAGGCTCGGGTGGCGACGCCCGCGTCACCGCCTTCGCCTATGACAACGCCGGCTACCTGGCTGCGATTCAAGACGCCGAGAACAGGACCTTCGCCTTCACCTATGATGGCGCAGGACGGGTCACCCAGGAAACCATGCCTGACGGCCGCCAGGTGAATTACACCTATGACGGCGACGGCAACGTGGCCTCGATCACACCGCCGGGAAAACCCGAGCATGATTTCACCTATACCCCCATTGACCTCGAAGCAACCTATTCGCCGCCACCGCTCGGCGCCGGGCTTTGGACCACGCAAAACGGTTATAACCTCGACCAGCAATTGCTCGACGTGAATCGGCCCGACAATCGCAACATTCATTACAACTACGACACGGCCGGAAGGGTTTCGTCCATCAACACGCCAAGCGGAGACTATACCTTCGGGTATAATTCGACGACCGGGCATTTGCAAACATTGTCTTCACCCTATTCTGAAACCCTCGGCTATAACTATGACGGATTTTTGCCGACTTCGGTGGCTTGGTCGGGAACCGTGAATGGAAGCGTGTCCGGGGGCTACGACGCGAATTTTTGGATGACCTCGCAAACAGTGAATGGCGCGAATGCCGTTGATTTCTCCTATGACAATGACGGCTTGCTTACCCAAGCGGGGGATCTCGCCCTATCGCGCGATGCACAGAATGGCAGAGAAACAGGAAGCTCCGTCGGCGCGGTCAGCGATCAGATTGCGTATAATGAATTCGGTGAGTTGAGCGCTTATGAAGCCGACGCCAACGGGAACCCCGTTTATCAATGTGCTTATGGCCGCGATAAATTGGGACGCATCACCACCGACACCGAAACAGTTCAGGGCGTCACGCACGTTTTCGAATACACATACGACTTGGCAGGCCGGTTGCAGCAGGTGAAAGAAGATGGCGCTGTGACGGCCACCTATTCGTATGATTCGAACGGCAATCGCCTGACTAAAGTCGATGGTTCGGGGACTACGAATGGAACCTATGATGATCAGGACAGGCTGACCCAATATGGCAACGCGACTTATGTCTATAACAACAACGGGGATTTGCAAACCAAAACCGAAACCGGCCAGACGACCACTTATAATTACGATGTGTTCGGAAACTTGACCGAGGTACAGTTACCGGGTGGAACCGATATTCAATACGTGATAGACGGACAGAACCGGCGAGTGGGCAAAAAGGTGAATGGCGTTTTGGTGCAGGAATTTTTATATCAGAACCAATTGAATCCGGTGGCCGAGTTGGATGGGTCGGGGAATGTGGTGGCTAAATTTGTTTACGGCAGCAAAGGGAATGTGCCGGATTTGATGATCAAGGGTGGAGTGACGTATCGGATTATTTCGGATCATCTTGGCAGCCCGAAACTTGTCATTAATTCCGCTACGGGAGCCGTGGTGGAGCAGTTGGATTACGATGAGTTTGGGAATGTGATTGGGGACAGCAACCCCGGATTTCAACCGTTTGGGTTTGCGGGTGGGTTGTATGACGAGGATACGAAGTTGGTGCGGTTTGGGGCAAGGGATTATGCCAGTGATATTGGCAGGTGGATTACCAAAGATCCCGCTGGACTCAATTTTGGAATGAATCTTTATGCTTATGTTAAGAACAACCCAATGAATCGGATAGATCCTTTAGGCCTGTACGAATGTACTTATTACACTAGTACACATACGATGGTGTGCATTTCTGATGACGGAAACAATAATATTTCGAGTAGGAATTGGACTTCAGGGAACAATGGTTCAAATTGTATTACTGGAGACTGTCAGGATAATCCAAATCATAGCGATGAATCTTATGCAGGACCTGCACCACAAGGTCATTATACTTTAGGCCCGCCAACAGCGCCTGGTGGCGGAAGGAGGAGGATGACTCCTGACGCCGGTACAGATATGAAGGGGCGGAGTGGTATTGAGACGCATGGATGCACAAACCCGGCAACTTGTTCGGAAGGATGTTTAGCAGCAAAATCAAATAATACTAGGGATAATTTTAACAATGCGATGTCTCATGAAGAGGGTCACAATACCGTCACAGTTGTACCTTAAAGGAATGCGTATTAATTGATCATGAAATCCAAAACACTTTATATAGCTCTCGGGTGGGGTTCAATACTAGCCTGCTCAGCTGGTGCCAATAAGGAAAATGATACTTCAGGTATAAAAATTTGCGAAAGATCAGATTGCCTTACCCCGCCCACTATTCTTAGGGAAATAAATATTATGGGACCAAAGCGCGAAGTTGAGCGACTATGGGAAAGTGACTCGTTGTGGCTGATAATATTAAAGGCTATTTCAAATGGAAGTGCGGAATGGCTAGATGTAGCAGACGCTTTGAGGCCGGGATCTGATGCTGGTTCTTCCGAGGAGTTATCGTTCGCAATTGGAGACGCCTTGGAGTATAATGCGGAAGACATTTTAAAACGCTATGGGATGAATAAAAATGTTTGCGGAGCCCCTGATATCGACGACCCGAAATACAACACATATGCGAAAGCGGTTCGAGCAATAAATATCAGAATTCAAAAAATACAAGCCGTAACTGATATTAAGTTAAATGAGTCGAAAGATAGCTGTTTAGGCTCTTTGAATGAATCGCTTCCGGGACTTCAGCGTTTCTTCGGGGTTAAGAAATAACTGAGGTATCCAGCTGGCCAACAGGTGAATTCACGCGCCGCAACTTCATTTATCTTCCCTGCGCTTCCGTGAGTTGTTCCCGGCCTAATTGTCGTTATAGCTTGTGTCATAGCTCGTAGATGTCTCGATGACGCAAGGCACGGGTAGTGACGCCCGCGTCACCTTGTTCACCTATGACGGCGACGGCAACGTGGCCTCGATCACACCGCCGGGAAAACCCGAGCATGATTTCACCTATACCCCCATTGACCTCGAAGCAACCTATTCGCCGCCACCGCTCGGCACCGGGCTTTGGGCCACGCAAAATGGCTACAATCTCGATCGCCAATTACTCAATGTGAACCGGCCCGATAGCCGTGACATTCATTACAACTATGACGACGCGGGCCGGGTGGCCTCGATCACCACCCCCGGCGGCGATTTCACGTTCGGCTATAATTCCATTACGGGCCACTTGCAAACCTTGGCCTCGCCTTACGGCGAAAACCTGGCTTACAGTTATGACGGCTTTCTGCCCACGGCCGTTTCCTGGTCGGGCGCCGTCAACGGGAGCATGGCAGTGGGATATGACGCAAATTTCTGGGTCACCACGCAAAGCGTGAACGGATCAAACCCGGTGACCTTTAGGTATGACAACGACGGCCTGCTCACTCAGGCCGGCAGTCTCAACCTGACGCGCGATGTGCATAACGGCCGATTGACCGGAAGTGCCATCGGCGTGGTCAGCGATCAACTGGCTTACAACGAATTCGGCGAAATGAGTGATTACGAGGCCGATGCCAGCGGGAACCCCGTTTACCAGTACGCTTTTGGTCGCGATAAATTGGGACGTATCACCACCGACACCGAAACGGTTCAGGGCGTGACGCATGTAAATACTTACACCTATGATTTAGCGGGAAGGTTGACGCAAGTCAAGCGCGATGGATCGGATTCAACAAGTTATTCCTACGACGCCAATGGGAACAGGCTGGCCAAGGTCGATGCTTCCGGAACCACAAACGGAACCTATGATGATCAGGATAGGCTGACCCAATATGGCAACGCGACTTATGTCTATAACAACAACGGGGATTTGCAAACCAAAACCGAAACCGGCCAGACGACCACTTATAATTACGATGTGTTCGGAAACTTGACCGAGGTACAGTTACCGGGTGGAACCGATATTCAATACGTGATAGACGGACAGAACCGGCGAGTGGGCAAAAAGGTGAATGGCGTTTTGGTGCAGAAATTTTTATATCAGAACCAATTGAATCCGGTGGCCGAGTTGGATGGGTCGGGCAATGTTGTGGCCCGATTCGTGTATGGATCTAGGTCCAATGTACCCGATCTCATGATCAAGGGTGGGGTTACGTACCGGATTATTTCGGATCATCTAGGAAGTCCGAGGTTTGTGATTAATACCGCAACAGGAGCCGTAGTACAGCAGATAGATTACGACGAATTCGGAAACGTCACCCTCGATAGCAATCCCGGATTTCAGCCGTTTGGTTTCGCAGGTGGGTTGTATGACGAGGATACGAAGTTGGTGCGGTTTGGGGCAAGGGATTATGCGGCGGAAAGTGGGATGTGGAGCACAAAGGATCCCGTAAAGTTCGCTGGAAAAAGCCCGAACCTTTACACCTATGTTGTCAATGACCCTATAAATCGCATTGATCCAACCGGCTTGGTTGGCGCGGGATGTAAAGACAATAAGAAATGCATGTCTGATTGCTTAGACAATCAGCGCGCGGATGTGGCGTTGGCTGGTTTGGCACTCAGTTTGCCGGGCATCTCCATACCCAAGCTTGGTAGGGCTGCTGCCATAAGCGAGGGAATGGGCGGTAGCCCTTGGACTACCCCCTTAAGCGTCGCCCAGTTCTTTGTACCTGCAATCGGCCCCATGGCTCGTAATCTTGGTCGTGCTTTGAATCCTTATGCGGACTTGGCCGCCGCCTTTTTTGCAAGCTATCTCGCCACCTCGCTTGCTATCTGTGCGATTCAGTGCTCGGACTGAAATGTATTTGGCAGCAGTACTGATAGGGATTGTGGCGGTGGTGTTCGCCTTCAAAGCCGCAACGAGTCGCCCCAAAAATCGTGACGGACATCTGACGTGCGAGGGGATTTTAACCAGGAATGATTTGGATCTTGAGGAAATATTTTCCAAATCTTTTCCGGGTCGAGATAAAGATCGCCTATTGCACTTATGGACCGCAATCTCCGAGAAGATGGTTATCCCACCCAAAAAACTTCGGGCCGATGACCGGGTTGCCGATTTGTGTCCCGGTTCAAAGTGGAGCGCGGTGAACGTAAGAATGGAGGACTTGACCGACTTCGTGATCAAGGAATCCGGTGGACGAGAAGTTCCGAAGGATATGAAGACGATCAGCGAGGTAGTGAACTTCCTGTTCTGATTGTTGGGTTATCTTCCCTGGTTCGCCATGAGTTATACCAGAATCAACTGAATCCGGTGGCCGAACTCGATGGTGCGGGGAATGTTGTGGCGAGGTTTGTTTATGGCAGCAAGGGGAATGTGCCGGATTTGATGATCAAGGGCGGATTGACGTATCGGATTATATCGGATCATTTAGGCAGCCCGAGGTTGGTAGTGAATTCCTCCGACGGCACTGTTGTGCAACGAATGTCATTCGATGAATTCGGAAATATTCTGGAAGATTCGAACCCTGGGTTCCAGCCCTTTGGATTTGCGGGTGGGTTGTATGATCAGGATACGAAACTGGTGCGGTTTGGGGCGAGGGATTATTCTTCAGTAGATGGCCGGTGGACGAGCAAAGATCCAATTCGATTCAGAGGCGGGACAAACATTTACGTTTATGTCGAAAACGATCCGATTAATTTGACTGATCCTAATGGTCTAGGTGGCACCGTTCATTACCCATGTTATACAAAGAAAGGGGGATCAAAAGCATGGAGAAATAATAATCCCGGAAATATTAGGGCCGGTGCAAAGGCAATTAAGCTTGGAGCGGTTGGGCAAAATGGCGGTATGGCGGTCTTCCCCACAATTGAAGCTGGAATAGAAGCGCAAAAGGCCGTATTAGCTGAAACATATGGAAACATGTCGGTTACCGATATGGTTCAGGATTACGCTCCACCTGTTGAGAATAATACTCAACAATATCTTGACAACTTGGCTTCTTTCGGTATTGATACGGCTGGAAATGTTGGTGACCAGATTGATGCACTTCAACAAGCTATGGCTCAGGAGGAGGGGTGGAAAACCGGCGATTCAATTCCAGAGCCTTCTAACGGTAACGATTGTGGGTGCGGACAATGAAATATATATTCGCAATACTTTTATTTTACATCAATGTGTTATGTACAGAATCATATAGCGTAAAGCAAAAGATTTGTCTCGAAGGCAAAAACGAAATATTTGTTATTGTCGATTCTTCAGGTGAAAAACCAATTAATGTGAAAGTTCATGGTCTTAAAATTAGGCATCCAATTCAAGCTATTGATTCTGCATTGGGGGATGAAACGATCGGAGATTCACTTCAATACATACCTAAAGACCAAGCAAGTTGGAATTGGCTATTAAATTTAAAAAATCAAAATAAAAAAATAAAAATTTGTGGTAACTTAGAAGTCCAAATTACTGCGCATCACTACACTCCTGTACTGATTGTGGTAGATTCGATTTTTCTTTTAAAGCCAACTTTTAAAAAAATCTGGCCGACGAAAATAAACTCAAGCCATTGACGGCATGAATAAACAACTTGTAGCAAGTTTCGAGGAATCAATTTCGAGGTGTTTCCTTATGAATCCCCTCATTTCGAATAAGCGCTTGATTTTAAAAGGGTTGCAGGTGTTGCGATATTTGTAACATCTGGTTTTATGCGGCCTTGCAGGCCGCGCCAAATAAGGATTGGAAGGCGAGGAAACATCTAGGTTACCAAAATGAGGGGATTCATAAGGTCTATAACAACAACGGGGATTTGCAAACCAAAACCGAAACCGGCCAGACGACCACTTATAATTACGATGTGTTCGGAAACTTGACCGAGGTACAGTTACCGGGTGGAACCGATATTCAATACGTGATAGACGGACAGAACCGGCGAGTGGGCAAAAAGGTGAATGGCGTTTTGGTGCAGGAATTTTTATATCAGAACCAATTGAATCCGGTGGCCGAGTTGGATGGGTCGGGCAATGTTGTGGCCCGATTCGTGTATGGATCCAGGTCCAATGTACCCGATCTCATGATCAAGGGTGGGGTTACGTACCGGATTATTTCGGATCATCTAGGAAGTCCGAGGTTTGTGATTAATACCGCAACAGGAGCCGTAGTACAGCAGATAGATTACGACGAATTCGGAAACGTCACCCTCGATAGCAATCCCGGATTTCAGCCGTTTGGTTTCGCAGGTGGGTTGTATGACGAGGATACGAAGTTGGTGCGGTTTGGGGCAAGGGATTATGCCAGTGATATTGGCAGGTGGATTACTAGAGATCCGATTGGGTTCGCTGGAGGGTCGAATCTTTATCGATACTGTATGAATGAACCAGTAAATGTACTTGACCCAACTGGCTTACTTGTGGTATTTGCCGGGCCGAACTTTAATGCGGCTGCGGGACCATCCGGAGTTGCAGGCGGATCGGGCCCGTACTGGGATTTTTCAAATGGTTCTGGTGGAACGTATGACTACTCAGGGAAATCTACTGGTGCTAATGTAAGCGCGGGATGGGAGTTTGGGATAGGTAGAGGTTCCGCAAATGATTTTGCAGGAGACTTTAACAATATATCCTTCTCTGGATTTGGAATTGAAGTTTCTGCTCATTTTGACAGTGATGGTAATTTTTGGGGATTCAGTGCGGGACCGAGTGAGGGTTTTGGGGTATCCGGTTCTCAAACGAATACCGAAACTTCCTCACCTAACAGGGTGTTGAAAAAGGATTTTTGGCACCCTGAAAATGATCTCCCAGTATCGAATTCATTCAGATTTCAAAGATCGTGGGTAACATACATGGTACATAAATCGACTTTTTCAACACCCTGCTAATGCAAATGGAAAACAATCCGAAAGTACTAGTAGTAATGGTGGAAATAATGGTGGTGATAATACTAATGGAAACAAAGGTACCAATTGTAACTAAAAAGGTCACTCATGCGCGTAAGAATAAAATATTGGTTTGGAATAATGGGTTTTACCGTAGTGTCCCTATTGACCGGGCTAGTTGCTTTGCGTTTTCAGCCGCTACTATTTTTGGTATTAGTTTGGATTGGGTGTTGGATTCTTTTTGTATTGGAGTTGAAATGCCCTTCATGCAAAAAGCCTGCAATTCCTAGGTGGCGAATATGGTTTCATGCAATTCCACCGAAAAAGTGCAGTAGTTGTGGATTTAAGTTCTAGCCGGTATTCGAGTAGAAATCCAATTCAGTTTTGGGGAGGGTTGAATTTATACGAATACGCGTGTGGGAACCCAGTCATCTATATCGATCCTTTTGGCCTTTGCTGGATTTACAGACAATCGACGGAAAAATTGACGCTTGTCGACAACGAAGGCTCCGCATACGTCGGGACTGGTTATGCCGGCTACGGGATGGGTCTTAATAACCCGTCGATGCAGAATATTCCGGATACCAGCCCTTTGTCACACGGGCAATATACGATCGGCCCCCAGCACACAAATACCACTCAAGCAGGTGTAACCTTTCCAGGCTCTATGCGACTGACTCCGAATCCGAATAATCAAATGTATGAACGTGATGGTTTCTTGATTCACGGACCACATGCTAACGACAAACACAATTCTTCCGAAGGCTTTCCCGTTTTCAACAAGAATGTTCGAATTTGAATCTGTAATAGTGGAGACAACTGCTTCAAGGTCGTGCCATGAAAGTCACTTGCATTCTCGCGTGCTTGGGAATCGCTTTGGCAACTATGAATTCTGCACAGGCAGATCAACACTCAACTAAAGTAGCTCCAAAGGGAGAAACGTTTGTCGAAACAACTGCTGGAAAGTCGACAGTGCAAGTGAAGCTTAAGACACATGAAGTGCAAATCGGGAGACAAAGTGATCCTCGTCCGACTGTAATCGAATCGAACTGCACTTACAGCAGGTACCCGTGCAGCATTGTCGATCAGGTCGACATCACGGTGGATGGTAACCCGCTCTTTGTTCAGCGATCAATATTCGCTGACCTAGCCGACTTAAATAAAGCGGAGATAAGAATAGGGGGAAAGGGGCGGGGCCTCACGCTTTATGGCGGTGATGCTTCGGAGAGCTATATCGTCAAGATCGCCTTTGATTCCACACAGATAAAGAGCCGAACCGTTTCCAGCGGTATTTCACCGGGTCACGTTTTACAAGAAACGATTTACCATCAAGATGTTGTTGGAGAGTAATTTCTGGCAATATGGCAGCAAGGGTAATGTTCCGGATTTGATGATAAAAGGCGGGGTTATTTGCCAGATTATTTCAGACGCTGAGACAGTAATCCCGAGCGCGTTTTGATCGGGTGGCAGGAAGGTCGTTTTGAAGTGGTGGCCAGCCCGAGCATCGTCTGGGAATATGCGGCAGTAGGCAGGTGGATTTCCAAGCATCCCAACTGATGTAGAAATGCCAATACGAAAAAGGCTAGATGAACCGGTCCGCCGAGACTTTGAAAAGGTGGCCGAGATCCTTGGCCACGCCCTTGCTGATGGCACGCTGGTTGTTCTCGAAGTCGGAGACGCGGGCGGCCTTCACACCGCCGAGCTTCTCGCCGAGTTCAGCCTGCGACCATCCATGCGCTTCGCGCAGGTGCCTAACCCAAAGCCCCGCCTTCATGGTCGCCGAAACCTGCTTGTGCAGTTCAGTCTCGAAATATTCCACCGCCACATCTTCCTCCTTGAGGAGATAAGGGGCATAACGCCGCCGCACGTCCTGCAGGACACGGCGAGGGGTGCCGGAACGGAAGTGAAGATCAATAGAGCGCGTCTTTGTGGCTACCGACATAATACACCTCGATGGCGATGATCTCTTTCTGATGCTCCCAGCAGGCCACGTAGCCGTGGCTTCGCGCCAGGTGGCAGTGATACTTGTTCTTCCGGCCTTTCAGCTTGCCGAAGTTCGTCCAGCCGTTCGGGCCTGTAGGGCCGCTGGTTCTAAGCACTCCCGCCAGAGCCTCGAACCGCTGTTGAACCTCCAGGGGCATCTTGGAAAGGCTTTTAAGGGCCGAGTTCCTGATAGTGACCCGGTACTCCACCAAAAGCAGTATACCCCATATCGGGGTATATGTCAAACGAAGCCTCGAAAAGCGAAGGATAGCGCAGACGGCCCGGGATTAGCCCACCGGAGGCGGACGTAGCCGAAGCCGGGCGGTTGACAGCATGCTGTTACCTATAGAGGCCACCTTTAAAATATATCGAATATGTCGATCTCTAAATCAGAGTAACATGCTTTGACGGGTTTTGGATCAAGGAAGCTTTGAGATGGAAGAAGTAGAGGCCGACGACTTGTTCACAGGAGCGCATCTCCTTAGCCGGGTCGGGCGGCGGCTGCGTACCGAGCTTTCCGCCCGCGATCACGTGACCTCGGTTGCGACCTGAATCAAACCCGCATCAAGATCTCGCTATTTGATCGAATTTCTCGCACGGGCCGCCAAGCCACTCCTCTCCCCATCACCCGCCGAACCCGATACTCCGGGTTTTCAGGATGCGCTCGGAAATCGCGTTCTCAGGCAAAGTCCGGGACGGCGGGAGCGAGCGCGTGGGCAACAGCGCGTCGACCAAATCATTCGGCGACGCCATGCCGAGCAAGCCGCTGATCTGGGCGGCACTTTCTGTTCCGACCCAATACGAACCGTGGCCGTATTGCAACGACGTCATATCTTTGCCGCCATTCCATACGCCCGCGGGGCCTCCGGTGCGGCCCACCGCCGTGGCCAAGCCTTCGCCCGCCAGCAATTCGCCGGGCGGAAAGGCGTAATGCAACACATCGTCGGCGCGCGAATGCAACACCAGCCGATCGGGCAAGGCCACCGAAGTTGGAAACAGCCACCGATCGGACGGCACATCGGAGTCGCGTTGCGGATGCTCCAGCCCTTCGGGCACGGCAGCCGCCATCAGGCAAATCGCCTTGATCACCGCCGATCCGCGCTTGGCGGCCACCGAGGTGGGAAAGGCTTTGACGCATTCGAGCGCCACGCGGCAACCGAGGGAATGGGCGATGAGCACGATTTCCAGGGGCATGGATGCGGGGCCGGAAAAGACCGCCAAGTAATCGGCCAACAGTTTTCCCGTGGCCTCGGCCTTGGGCACCTGAAAGGGATAGGCCAAGGGCGAAAGCGGACTGTTCACGTCGCCGGGCCAGAGGAATCCCACCATGCCGTTGAGCGGCGCGGGAAAGCCCCAGATGGCGATCAGGTTTTGGCACAGGTGCTGGTAGGCGGCTTTGCCGCCGGGTTCGTCCACATTGAACCCGTGGATTAAAATCACCACCCGGCATTTTCCCTGCAGGCTGAAATTGCCGAGCCCGGCCTCGCTCACGGCGGAAGCCAAGCCGCCGCCCTCGGCCTGCTGACGGCTGTTTAAAAGCGGGAGATCGTATTCCGCGTCGGCCATGCGTTCTTTCTTTCAATCCCGCAGCGCCTGCACGGCGGCGATGACGTCCCGCGCCACCGGAGCCAGAAATCCGCTCAAGACCGCGATTAAAATCGCCATGAAAAAGCGTCCGAGGCCGTGGACCTCTCCGTGTTTCCACAGCAGGATCAGTCCCGCGAAGCTGATCATAAAGCTGAGGGCCAGCGCGAGCAGCTTCATCCACCATTGCCAGCGGTAGCCGGATTCGATTTGAAAGGCGTCGACATTGCGCTGAATCATGTGGGTGACACGGTTGCGCGCTTCCAGCAGCGCTTTGCCCTCCTCGGTCAAGGCGCCGGCGGCGTCATGCAGCTTCTGGCCCGTAACATGCTGGAGCAGCAGTTCGACGTCCTGGTCGTCGGCCTTGGCCGCCAGGCATTGAAACAGTTCGGGATAGCGCCAGGGTCCGTCGAGCGTCACCTGCACCGCGGCGTTGATCTGTCCGCATAATTGTTCGGTTTCGAGATCATACAGCGCGCCCGCATCGCCCGCCGTGGCCAGCAGTATCAAATCCTGTTCGGCTTTGCGGTAGCGCTCTTCGGGATCGGCCGGCGCCTCGCCGCGCTTGACATGCTGGCGGGCGTTCTTGGCGGCCTGGGTCAGGGCCGGGGCCATGGTTTCGGCGCGGATTTGTTTCAATATCCATTGCCGCAGCGCGAAGCGCTGGAAGGTGCTTTTCAAGGGCAGCAAGTCCTTGAGCATTTGGATCAGCGCCATGCTCAGCACGCCGATGGACGACACGGCCGTCAGGTAGGCGAGATAATGTGACTGGATGGAAGCAAATAAATCGTTCATGGCGTCGGTGAATGGATCCATGGATCTCCTCCGAAGGCGAAAAGGGGGAAGTATCGAAAACCGGAAATAATAGTTGTAATACCCGGGATCATTGGGATCCGCGAAAATATTTCCGTCCGTGCCGTAAATCACGCATTAATATGCCATGAAATTTGGTGGAAGACGGCATCCGGGGCGCCGCCCCCCCGGCTATTCCGGGCCGGAGACGGCAAACTGGTTGCGGATTTCCTGCGGAACGTGATCCGCCCACCAGGAAAAATCATGCTCACCGTCGGGCTCAAGGTGCAAAGTCACCTTGGGGTTGACTTGATGCCACTGGCGCAGCAGCGGAAAAACGATTTGCGCCGGAAACAGGCGGTCGTGCCCGCCCTGAAACACGTCCCAACGCGTGGTGGTGTATTCGGGCCGGGTAAACAATTCGTTTTCCGGCACGGCCAGCGGCGGAAAGCAGGAAAACAGCACGAAATGCACGGGTTTGTATTTCCCGACTTCGGCGTAATGTAGGGCGCCCAGGCAGCCGTCGGAAACGCCGACCAGGATCAAATCGCGCAGCCGCGCCTTGGGATAATGCAGCGCGATATAGTCGAGCAGGGCGTCGATATGGGCCACGCCCGGCGGCGTCAGCCAGTCTTGACCCGCGAATGCCGAAGGGCTGCACAGGTAATACGCGCCCGGCGGGGCGTACGTCAGCAGCGGCAGAAGCGCGGTCCAGCCCTTGGTGGTTTTGTCGGAACGCATGCCGCCATGCAGCCAGAGAATCACGGCCTGATGGCCGGGACGTTTGGGCAAGGTGAGTCCGCAGGCATTGCTGTCGGGTCCGATGCGTAACCGCAAGGTTTCCGACCATCCGGGTTGCGTCGCCGCGGTGGAGAGAGCCGCCGCCAACAACAGCCAGGCCGCGGATGCGCGGGCGAATCGAAAACACATTCCTAGGAAGCTAGCAAAGCGCTATAAATAAGGCCGGGGCGCAAGCCCCGGCCTGATGCTACGTGGTGCGCTGGTCAAGGGTTGGTAACCACCTGGCCGCTTGGGTTGTAGGTCACGTTCACCGTGTTGCCATTGGGATCGGTATAGGTGGCCTGATATCCCGAAGGCGAGAAGCTGCCGGCCAAGGTCGCGGTTTGGCCATTGGCATAGGTGGCCGCGGCCGAAAAGTTACCCGCGGTCGGGTTCTGTCCGAACGGCACCGGCGTGGCGGAAGTGAAATGGAATTCCGCCGCGCGTTCCCATCCCAGGCGTTTCTGGGTCGTGACGTTGAGGCCGTAGAAGACGTTGTCGGAATCGCTGTTCAAGTCGGAGCCGGGGTTGAACACCACTTCGACTTGCGCCGCTTGCAAGGTGTCGTTCTGGTTGGAAACCTGGGTGGTCAGGAAAAGATGGGTGGTATCGTCGGCAATGAGCGAGTCGCCGCCTTGCGAGTTACGCACATACGCCTGATTGATGCGGCCATTGCTCAGGTATTGGGTGTACGTGAAGGTAATGGGCACCGTGGGTTGGGCATAGCCCGGCGCCAACACGCGGGCAGTGGCGGATTCCGAATCCACTCCCGGCGCGGGTTTTAACTGCCAGTATTTCACGGTGACGATGGAAACCCCGTCGTTGTTGACGACCACGCCGTCGCCGTCGGCGTCGAGAAACTCGGCCGTGGCCTGCACTTGGCCGTTGACGGTGCGCGACCACGCCGCCTTGTCGATGAGGTTATCGGCCTGATGCAACGAATCGTAATTGCCGTCGGGACCGGGATCGACCGCCAGATCCGCGGCCTCGATCACGTCTTGCCCCAGCACCGACTGCTCCGAGGTGAGCTTGATCTCGACGCGGTTGGGGCGGCCCGGCACGTAATTCACCAGGCCGTCGCCGTCGGCGTCGCGCACTTCGGTGCGAAACGTGGCCAGGGGGCCGGTTACGGTTTCCGACAGGCGCAAGATGTTTTCGTTGCCGGCGATGGTGTCTTGGGCCTGAGCATCCCAACGCACCACGATGGTGTCATAGGTGGTTTGCAGCAAGGTGGGCTGGTTCTTTTTCGTGATGCAGACCGTAACGTAACCGGCGGGAATGGTGCTCGTGTCGGTGTAGGTGACCGTGTCGCCCACGGCCGCCGGCTTACCCAAGGCCGCGGGCTTGGCCAAGGCATTCCCCGCCGAAGGCGTCGGAAGCGCGGCGGTGGGAAGGGAAACGGCGGCCGCGGGATTGGCCGAAGTTTGCTGCCAGGCGCCGAGATAGGCCGCGCCGGCGTTCAAGCTTTGGCCCAAGGCGGCGGGATCGATGGCACCCGTAACCGCGGGGGTATCGTTGTTGTTGTTGTCGGTCATGCACGCCCCGAAAATGCAGGCGAGGGCGGCGGCGGCGAGACGGAGTGAGAGACGCATAGTGACTCCTTTGGAACGGAAAGTGGCGGCGTTCCTGTCGGTAAAGCTACCACCGCTCACACCGGATGTAAAAGTATTTTCATATATATGATTACAAATAATGCGCATTAAATCCCTATTTATTGTGTTTTATGGCTGATTTTCAATCCAAAATTTGTATTTAAAGACATAATAATGATTACGTTTCGTGTTTTTTCGCCACTGGCAAAACCGCTTGCCTGGCTGCCGGGCCGAAAACCGGCTTTCGCTCTGAAGGCGGAGTTTCAAAAGCCTTGCGGCACTTTTTCGGGATCGCCGCCCAAAGCTTTGTAATGGGCGAAATGCGAGGCCGCATCTTTGGAGTCGTTGGTTTTGGCGGCCGCGATACCGGCGTAATACCAGGCCATGGGATCATCCGGGCACACCTGGCGCGCTTGATCGCTGCTTTGGGCCAGGGCCTGCACGTCGCCCCGCTCCAACTGAATCTGATTGGCTTCGCGCTGCAAATCACAAGACCCGGGATTTTTACGCAAGGCGTCTTGCACATAATCCAGCGCGTCTTTTTCCTGCGATCGCGCCACCATGGTTTCGCTCAAAGCCGCGATGCCGTCGGGAAAGTCGCTGTTGATCTCCAGCGCCCGTTGTGCGTAGACCTCTGCGTCTTCGATTTGTTTGAGCCGCAGGCACAGGTGCGACAAATCGGCGAAGCCTTGGGCCGTCGGCGCCAGCGACAACGACTGCACCCAATAATCCTTGGCATCGGCCTCATGGCCGGCGTGGCGCGCGACTTCGCCCAAGCCCCACAGGCCCAACGCCCGCGCATGCGGATCGGATTTCTCGCCCAGGGCGAAGAAAACGGTGCGCGCCTCTTCCGCACGATCCAATTGCAGATCGGCCATGCCTGTGCATTGAGTCGCAGCCCACAAAGTCGTGTCGAGCTGGGCCGCGTCGGAGCAGGCTTGCAACGCTTCGGCGCCCTGATGCCGTGCCAGCAGTACTTCACCCCGAAGCGCTTGGGCCCGGGCCTCGCGGGGATGGGCCGTCGCCATGCCTTGGGCCAGGGCCAGGGCTTTTTCCAGATCGTGTTGCAGCAAATCCAGATGCACTTGCTCCGCCGTCACTTCGGGATCACCGGCGGTTTCGGGATGCGCGGCCAACAGGCGCTGGGCCGCGACCACGTTCTTTTGCGCCACGTCAATGCGCAATTCGGCCGCCACCGCTGCGCGTGCGGCACCTGCCGTTTCGGCCTTGCGGTAGGCGGCCAACGCTTTGTCGGGATCCGGAGTCGCGGCATAGGCATCGCCCAACAGTACCCAGCCGGCACCGCTGAGCTTCGCGCCTTGCGGTTCGAGCAAGTCGGCCGCGGCCTGATATTCCCCCAACCGCTCGTACACGCGCGCCAACCCTTCGTTGTAGGCCACCTGCGCCGGCGCCGCCTGCACCGCCAGCGCCCACATTTCTTCCGCCTGCCTCCAGTCGCGGCGGCGTTCCGCCAATTGGGCGCCGAAAGCCGCGGCGGCGGTATCGTTGGGGCTTTGCCGCAGCCATTCCTCCAGCACGGGCATGGCCTGATCCAAGGTGCCGGCCTGGCGATGCAAGCGCACCAGGTCGCCCACCACTTCCGGGCGCAGATCGCCGAGGTCATAGGCCTTGGTCAACGCCGTCAGGGCCACGTCGTTGCGATTCAGGGCCAGCAAAGCTTCTCCGTATTGCGCAAACACCGCCGCGTCGTTGGGGCGCAAGCTGGCGAGCCGGCGCAACAGACGCACGGCCTCGGCGTTTTGTCCTGCCGCCAGACGCAGCCCGGCCAAGCCGCCCAGAGCGTCGACGTTGTTCGAGTCGGTGCGGATCACGGCGGCATAGGCCGACGGTAAATCGGCGAGGCGGTTCAGGGTTTGCACGGCATCGAGATTATCCGCGGCCGCCACGGAATCCTCCGGGTTCAACGACAGCGCCTGCACGAAAGACGCATGTGCCGCTTCGGCATTCCCCAAGGCCGAGGCGCACAGGCCGAGATCGCGATAGCCCTCGGCGCGTACGGCCGCGGGCTCGGTGCTTTGCGCCAGACCTTTGCGCAACAGCGGTGCGGCGTCGGCAAAATCTTGGCTCTCTGCATCGGCCAACCCTACATACAGACTGGCCTTGGGGTGACCGGGATCCCGTTGCAATAAGATGGCGTACCACTCGGCCGCCTTGGCGCGGTCGCCGGCTTTGAGCGCCGATTCGGCCAGGGTTTCGAGAGCGTTTTGCGCCGCGCGGGCGTAGGTTTTATCGCCCGGCTGCATGTCGGCGGCCGGGCCCAGATATTCCAGCGCGCGCTCATATTCGCCCTGGCGAACCAGGGCCGATCCCAGGGCAAATGACGCCGCGGCATTGTCGGGTTGCAAATCGGCCAAGGCCTGCAAGGCCCGCAATTGATTGGGAGCGTCGCCGAGTTTTTCCGCGGCCGTCAACAACCCCTGCCAGGCCGGCAGGTTGGCAGGCTGCGCTTCGGCCCACTTGCCATACCAATCGCGGGCATGCGGCCAATCCTGAAGGTGGCCCGCGGTTTCGGCGGCGTCCGGCAGCATCTCGGCGTCCTCCGGATGTTGCGCCAGCCATTGCGCGTCGAAGGCCACGGCCTTAGGCGTGTTGCCCAGCGCCGATCCCAGGGCATGCGCGATGCGGGGATCGTTGGGAAAAACCTGGTTGCCCAATTCGAGCAATTCGGGCAAGGTCGACGCCGAAGTGGCCTGGGCGTAACTCCAACTTTTTTCCAGGGCATCGTGAAAAGCCGCGCGGGCCGCTTCGTCGCCGCTGCGGGCGACGTCGCGGCGATGGCGCAAGAAGTTGAGATAGCAGGTGTTGGCCGCACCCGCCTTGTTCTGGTAGGCGTACAGATCGGCCCGCAATTCCAGTAGATCGGGATCGGTGGCGCTGGCCGCCACCAGCTCGGGCTCAAAGGCCGCGAGTTTGGGCACTTCGTCGCGCCGGTAATATTCGCGCGCCAGAATCAGCTTGCCGCGCCGGAAGGCGGGATCGATTTTCACCGCGTGTTCCAACGGTTCCAGCGCGCCGGTTTGCAGATAATCGAGTTCGGCCAACTGGCAGATATGCGCGGCTTGCGGCTTGGGCAATTGCACCAAGTCCCGCAAGGCGGTTTCCAACGCGGCCGTGTCGCGCAGCGAATCGGCCAGCCGGCGCATCGACAGCAGCGGCGGGAGGTCGCGCGGATGGCGCGCCGTCCATTGGCCGTACAAATCCACGGCCACGGCCGGTTGCCCGTGCTTTTCGCGCGCCTGCGCCAATTGCAATTGAAAATCCTTGTAGGTCGGATCCAACTGCACGAGGTGCTGCAGCGCCTTGACCCGCTTGTCTTCATTGCCAACATGCGCGTACAGCGCCTCCAAAGTATCGAGCACATACAGCGGACGGAGGGTGTGCTCCAGCCGCATTTCATAAAAGGGCAGCGCCTTGGCCCATTGGCCGGTGCGCCAGTAGGCTTGGGCGGCTTCGATTTCCACGTCGGTGCGGGCATCGGGTTGACGGGCGAAGAAGCGATCCCAGGCTGCGGCCGACGCCGGGTAATCGCCGTGATAGAATAGGCCGATGGCCAAGCCATGGGTTTCTTGCGGCAGAGGCGCGTGCGCATCGAGAAAGCGGAACAGATCCAGACGCGCGGCGATCTCGGGCCGCGTGCGCAGGGTTTGGGCATAGGTGCGGGCATAGGTCAGGTTCTGCGGCTCCAGTTCCCAGGCCCGGCGGAACATGGCCGTGCCCATGTCGCCCAATTGCAGTTCGGCCCGCATCTTACCGAGCCGGAACCACAAAGTCGGATCTTTGGGGCGCACCCGCACCAGGCGCGACAGCAATCGGTGCGCCTCGCGGTAATTCTTGTGCCCTTCGTACAGGTTGGCCAGGCGCTCCCAACAGTCGATACGGCGCGTGCTGTCGAGCAGGGCGATCTTTTCCAGGGTCACCAGATAGGTCGCCACCTCGTCGGGCCGGTTGTCCACCAGGGGCAGCATCATGCTGTAAGCGCGCAGTTCGTTGGGATGGGTCATGAGGCAGGCGCGCAAATGCTGCAAGGTCGAGGCCGTATCCCGCGCGTGCAGGTCGAGTTCGGCCAGCCGCAGCAAGGCGCCGGCGTCGTCCTCGTCCAGCGTCAACAGTTGCTCCAGCACGCCTCGGATAGCGTCATCGCTTTTTCCCGTGTTCTGATAGGCCATCACCTGCATTTGCAGGATTTCTTTGTCGAAATCGGGGTGCAGCTTGAAATAGCGCACCGACAGGTCGGCCACCAGCGGCCAGTTCTTGCCCTTGAAGCAGGTCACCAGCACGTCGCGGTTGCCGTACAACAGTTCCGGACGGAGCGCATCGACTAGGGCGTAGTTCCGGGTCGCGGCGTCCCATTGCTGCTTGAGCGCATACCCCTGGCCCAATTCGAATAAGAGATCGACGTTGGCCGTGTCTCGCCGGTTCAGGGCCGGGTTCTTGGCGAGGTTCACCAAGGCGTCGAAATGCTTGAGTATCTGCGTCTGGCCCTGGATGGTATGGGGCAACAGCGCCAGGTAAACGGGATTGTGCGGGCTTTGCTCCAAAGCCGCGATCAAATAGGCATAGGCCTTTTCGCGATCGCCGCGCTGCACGTACAGGCGCGCCAATTCGTACTGGGCCTCATGCGCGCCGTGATCCAGGGTTTGGATTTCGGTGAGCATGTCGGTGGCGGTTTCTTTGCTCGCATGGGTTCGCAGCAAGGCGATCACCTTGTCGCGGATGGATTTGTTGGTGGGGTCCACGTACAACGCGCCTTGGTAGGCGTCCAGGGCGTAATCCCATTGGCCCAGGGCTTCGTAGGTCTGGCCCAGGCGCAGCGACAAATCGCGATCATTGGGATCGAGGCGGTGCAGCCCGGCCAGCGCGTCGGCCAGGCGTGCGCGATCGCGCACGGGATCGTACAGCGCGATGAGCCCGTGCCACGCGTCCGGATCGTCGGGATCGGCCTTGGCCCAGGCTTGGTACCAGGGAATCGCCAGATCTTTGCGGCCCAGCGAGCGGGCGATCTCCGCGGCCGGCTTCAAGAGATTCACATCGTCGGGCTTCTTCTGCAAAAGCGCCTGATAGACCGGCAGGGCGCCGGCGGTTTTTCCCAGCGCCTGGGCATAGGCGGTTTGCAGCTTGGTATCCTCGGGGTGTTGCGCCAGTCCCATCCGCAAGATGGAGACCAGATAGGGCGACTGGTGTTCCTGGGCCAGACGCAGCACCTTGGCGTACACCTCGGCATCTTTGGGGTGCACGCCCAACCAGGTGAAATAGGTCTTGTCGGCCGCGTCCCATTTTTCCTGCGCGGCCTGCAGATCGGCCAGCGGCTCCAGTAAATCGGAAGAGGATTGGGTCTCCTGCTCCAGAAAACCCTGGAAGCGTGCGAGGTTTTTGAAATCGCCCTTGGAATGGTATTCCTGCACCAGCAGGATGCGCCCTTCGCGGTAGTCGGGGTTGTCCTTCACCAGGCGTTCCAGTTCGGCCGGATCGCCGCCCCGCAGGTAAAAGATTTCAGCCTGCTGAAAGCGGTAGGCGCGGTCGGCGTCGGGAAACTGGGTCAACAGGTGTAAGGCGTCGAGCAGCGACACCGAATCGCGGCTTGCCTCGGCGGCGTCATGGTATTCCTTCAGGGCGACGCGATCCTCCGGGTGGCGAAAGCACCATAAAGAATAGTTGTGCGTGGCGTCGGCATGGCGGCCGGCCGCCTCCTGTTCGCGCGCCAGGCGCAGCAGGTAGTCGCCGTAGCCGTAATCCTCCTGCACCAGCTTTTCCAACACCTGGGTTTGGTCGGCGCGCTTGCCGGCGCGGGCATAGAGATCGGCCAGCAGCGACAGGGCGCGCAAATCATGCGGATCTTTGGCCGTGTGCGCCTCCAGGAGCCGGGCCGCCAGATCCGGGCGGCCGGTTTTCAGAAAGGCGAGGGCCGCCGTCGAGTCTTCGGCCGCCGCGGCCGGGTCGCGGGGCTCCACCGCCCGCCACGCCGCCGCCGAAGCGCCGACGTCGCCGGCCAGATAGCAGGCATGGGCATAGGCCAATTGCAGCGGCAGCGACTGCGGATCGCGTTGCAGCGCCAGGCGCAGAACGGGCACATTCGCGGCCAGGGCCGAATCGCCCCGGAGGCCGCGCGCGAAGTCAAGTGCGTATTGGGAGTTGCCGGGTTCGAGGCGCCAGGCCTTTTCCAGGGCCTCGGGCGCGGCGTCGCGGCCCAGTTGTTGCAGAGCCATGCCGTAGCGATGCCAGAAGGCGGCGTCGTTGGGGAGCTGCGGTGCCAACTGGCCCATGATTTCCACGGCTTTGCCGGCGTCGCCGCTGGCCAGATAATGCGCGGCGATATCCATTTCGAACTCGGCGTGGCGCGCGGTATCGAGGCGCGAGAGGCGATCGAGCGAGGCCAGATAAGCGTCCTGCCGATCCTTGTGGTTCTTCGCCAACACGCGCACCATTTCCTGGCCGTCGGGATCGTCGGGATGGATATGGGTCCAAGCGTCGGCATGGGTGAAGGCCGCGGTCGAATCGCGGGCCTGAAGATCGAGCTTGGCCAGACGCAACAGCCATTCGTCGGCGGTGGGGTCCTGCGACATCAGGGCCGCGATGTCGCGGCGCTGGGCTTCCACGGGCGCCCCGAGGGCCGAAGCCGTTTCCACCTGCAGCCGCCGGACTTCAACGTCGTTGGGATGCCCCGCGAGATAGTTGTCGCACAATTGCAAGGTCAGGGGTGCGTTCTTGACGGCCTGCGCATCGAAAGGCGCGGACCGGATGCGCGCCAGGCGCACGGGATCGCGGCGCAAGAGTTCCTGCGCCGCCTCCACGGCCAGCGCCGGTTTTTTGAACAGCGAGTACCCGCGACACAACAGGGCCAGCAGTTCGGGCGAGTTTTCGCCGCCGCGGTGCAGCGCTTCCAGGGCGGCGAAGTGTCGGGCGATTTGCGCCTCCTGCGTGATGACGGAGGGCAGCAAGGCCGTGTACTCGCGGCGATCGGGGCGGTTGCGCAGGGCGCGGTTCAGGTATTCGTAAGCTTGGGCCGTGTCGCCGCCGGCAAGATAAAGTTTGGCGATGCGGAATTGCAGGGCATCGTCGCGCGGATTTTTCTTTTCCGCCGCCACCAACGGCGGCAGCCAGGCTCCCGGATCCTTAGAGGCGCCCGCCAGCGCGGCCAGGCGATCCTTGGCTTCGTCCAGTCCCGGCGCGCGGCGCAGCGCTTCGGCATAGGCCGCCAGCGCCGAATCGGGTTGATGCAGGGCTTCGCGCAGCTTGCCCAATTCCAGCGCCGGCCGCGGGTCATGGGGAAGCAGCGGCAGGCATTGGGCATAGAGTACGGCGCCGGCCGTGGGGTTCACCGCGGCCACCGCGGCCGCGGCCTGGAACAGAAAGGCGCCGTCGTTGAAATAGCCGGGCACGGCCTTTTGATAGGCCTCGGCGGCCAGGGCCGTGTTCTTCTGCGCGGCGTAGCACCCCGCCACATCGCGCCACACGGCCCGGTCCTCGGGGTGCACGCGCAGGTAACGCTGACGATACTCCACGGCGTGGGCATCGGTCGGCGGATACAGGGCCGCGGCTTCCAGCCACAACGCCGGCAGGTCGGGTGACCCGGCTTTGAGATGGATCAAATCCTCCAGCACGAGCCGTGCTTTTTCCGCATGCCCGGCCCCGGGCTTCCGGTATTCATCGCGCAGAAATTCCAAACCTTCCAGTGGAATGGGGTAGTGCTGGCGAAACCGTTCCCATTGGGCCGCGGCCTCGGCGCGGCGCCCGGCGTTCTGCAGGCTGAGACAATAGAGTTGCCAGGTGTCGCGCGCGCGCGCGGGATCGCCGCTGCGCGCCATGACCTCGGCGGCGCGGCGGTATTCTCCCAGCTCGTAGTAGCAGCGCGCCAGCGCGGCCAAGGCCTCGGCCGAAGGGCGGGCCAGGCGGCTCAATTGCAGGACCGCGTTCTCCCAATGCCGCAGGCGGGCATGCAGCAATCCCACCGCCTGCGCATATTCGGCGTTCTTGGGCGCTTGCAGCAGGCGCTGCTCGGCGTCGCTGAGCAGCGATTCCACCGCCGTATCAGGGAGGTTACTGTGAAGCGCGGCTTCGACCTGGGACACGAACGCCCGTTCGTTTCCGGCCGTGCGGGCGGCCTGGGCCGGCAGAGCCAGCAGGGTCAGGCCCAAGGCGGCCAGTCCCCAAGCGCGGGCCCGGGAGGACACTGGATTTCGTGGCGAGGAGCGGCGGAGTTTCGGCATAGCGGTTTTTCCCACCGCTATTATCCCACCGGTGTCAATAGCTGCGTAGCAAAAATGCGGACGGGCCGCCCTTCTCACCCCCGAAATGGGTGCATGGCCGATGGGGGCGCATTTTTGGAGTATAATCCGGGCGATGGAAGCTCCCGAATCCCTGTTCGATCATCATCCCACCGAAGAAGAACTGCGCTATCTCTTTCTTTCCGGTACGACTCGCGAGGCTTATCTGGCTTCGCCTCGCGACGCCGAAACCGAATACGGGCATATTTACGCGCTGTACATGATTCGCGGCCGGCGCGACAAGGCCCTGGAATATCTGGAACGCATCCGCGATCCCAAGACGCATTTCGCGCCCAAGCCTCCGGACCCCTCGTCCAACGGCAAGGCCTGACGGCCATTCATTATTGCACCGCCACCGACAGCAAGCGGCCGTCCCCATCCCACACGGCGTGGTAATGTTGGCCGTTGCGGTCGGTGACGTCGGCGGTCAAGGCCCCGGCCTGCAGCGTGCCCGTCAGCGTGAGGGCCGTAGCATCCACGTAGTCCAGTTGCAGCGACACGGTTCCATCGCGCGGCGCAGTTCCCGAAGGCAGGGGTGTGGATGAAGTGAAGGAGAATACGGCGTTGCGCACATCGCCCAGGCGATAAGCCGCCGTGATCGAAAGAGCATAGGTGCTGTCGTCGGTTTTCCGATCCCAGGTGCCGCCCAAGGTCATGCGCGCCTGGGCCGCCGAAGAATCCAGTGTGTCGCCGGGCGCACCGAATTGGGTGAAGCGCGCCAGCACGGTGTCGTTGAGATCGAGATCGGGACCGCCCTGGGCATTGAAAAGCCCGAATTCCTGCCGGCCTCCGGTGGTCAGTTGGTTTTCACCCGACACGCCCAGCACTTCGGCCGGAGTTTGGTAGCGCACCCGGCACTGCAACCGGATCGTGGAAAGCGCCACACCCGGTTGGCCGGGCGGATTCCAGGCACGGTAATCGAGTACCACCAGGGAAGCACCGGCATTGTCGATGACCACGCTGTCGGAATCGACGCTGGCATACACCGCCGTGGCCAAGGTGTCGGCGCCCCGCATCTTCCACCAGCGCGCCGCATAATAGATGTTGTCGTTTTGCGTGTTGAAATCATTGTCGGGGCCCGGCCCTTGCAGCAAGTAGGCCTCTTGCTCCACGCCCGAGTCCACCGCCGCCACCCATACTTGGTTTTTGCAGACGCGTCCGGGCACGGCGGCGATGTTGCTGTCGCCGTCGGCATCTTCGGTGACTACGGAGTCGAAGGCACCGGAGCGGTACACGATGGCCGATTTCGCCCGGTAAATTACGCCTTGCCCGGGCGCCGTGCCCAGGCCGTACAAGGTGTCATGCGCCACCCCCAAGGTGTCGCCGACGATGGGATCCACCAAGGTGGAATCGAAAGCCACCCTCCACGACCCCGACGCGGCCGCGCTTTTGGCCAAAGCGGTTTTGCCCGCGGCAATTTCCGTGGGGGCCACAAGTTTGGCGGCGGCCGGCGCGCCGAGAAAACCCTGCGCGTCCGCCGGAATGGTCGGCAAGGCCGCGGTTGGCTGGGCCTGACCGAGAAACCCGTCGACGCGGGCATAAACGCTGTTGGGAAAATCGTCGACGCCTGCGGTGGGGCTGTCGGTTCGGGTCAGGCAGCCGGCCAGCACGGCGGTGACGGCCGCAACGGCCAGGCGGAAGCGGACTTTACGCATGGGGTTTGGCCTCCGGCATGTGCGTGCGGGGAAAAAACTGGATGGAAAATTGCATCACGCGATCGGGATTTTCCTCCTGCTGGGCCAGGGCGAAAATTTCTTCGCGGAATGTTTCGAGGCGCCGCATAATTTCGGCGTACATCGCTTCGCCCACGGTGAGCAAACTGCTGCTGATATGGCGCTCGCGTTTGTCGAAGGCGAACAAGGCGTCGGCGGCCTGTACCACCCATTCGCGGTTCAGGCGCTTGACCAGATCGCCCAGCGAAGGCGGCGGCTCCTGGTTCTGGAACACCACGCGATAGCGGCCGTCACGTTCCTGCCGCACCAGGCCCCAGGCGCACAGCTCGCGCACGCATTTCTTGATCACCGGCAGGGCCACGGGCGGCCGCAGAAAACGCGCTAGTTTTTCATAATCGCCACGAAAATCACACACTTGAATCGCGGCCCGCAGCAGCGGGTAATGGAAGTCCTGGTAATATTTGCTGACGCCCGGATGCAAACGCACGAAGCTGCTGCGGTTGCGTCGGAACAGCATTTGATCGTACAGGCCCTGGCGTTCCGCCGGTTTTTTGCTTTGCCCGTAGGCCACCAGCAGGCGAAAGTATTCGGCCTCGTGCGGGCGTAATTCGAAGGCCCGAAGCATTTTTTCCACCGCCGCGTCGCTCAGGGTTCGGCGGCCTTTGAGTACATCGTTGAGAAAACCCGGATTGGCGAAACCGGCCAGGGCTGCGAAAGCGCGCTGCGAAAGCCCGGGGCGCGCGCGTTTCAGCGCGGCAAAGGCCGCGGCCAGATACTGGCGATAGTCTTCGAAGGAATAAACGTCCATGGAAATCCGGCCCGACACCAGCATAATGGCTGCGGGCGTGCCTGTCAAATAAAAAACAAAAATTGATTACAAAGTCAGACTATATGTCCAGTAATATCTGATTTTAAATACTGATACCGAATTAAAGTGGAATTTAAATGATTACGATGAAGCCGCCGCATCGGCACCCGCATCGCGCTGCAAATGCACCAATTGCAGCAGCGCGTCGACCGGGGTCAAGCTGTTCACGTCCAGCGCCATCAGGGCTTCGAAAACCGCGCGATGCCGCGGATTTTCCGCGGCCGCGGCGCCGTGGCCCGACGGTTTGAACAGGTCGATTTGCTGCAAGGTCTCGCGGCTGCCGCTGCGCCCTTCGCCCGCGTAGGGGCGCAGCGGCGAACCGCCGGCTTCGAGCGCGTCTAGAATTTCCCGGGCGCGGCCGATGACGGGTTCGGGCACTCCTGCCATGCGCGCCACCTGAATGCCGTAACTGGAGTCGCAGGCGCCTTCGATCACCCGGTGCAGAAACACCACCTCGCCGCCGGTTTCGCGCACCGTAACCTGAACGTTGCGGACGCGCGCCAGTTTCTCTGCCAGCAGCGTCAGCTCGTGGTAATGCGTGGCGAACAAAGTGCGCGCCCCCAGGGCCGGATTTTCATGCAGCGCCTCGGCGATGGCCCAGGCCAGCGACAGGCCGTCATAGGTGCTGGTGCCGCGGCCGATTTCGTCGAGCAGCACCAGGCTGTGCGGCGTGGCGTGGCGCAGGATGGCCGCGGTTTCGATCATTTCCACCATGAAGGTGCTCTGGCCTTTGGCCAGGCGATCCGAGGCCCCCACGCGCGTGAAAATGCGGTCGACCAGTCCGATACGGGCGGCGTCGGCGGGCACGAACGAACCGATTTGGGCCAGCAGTACGATGAGCCCCGTCTGCCGCAGGTAGGTCGACTTGCCCGCCATATTGGGGCCGGTGACCAGCAGAATCTGCCGCTGCGCCGCATCGAGCTCGACGTCGTTGGCGATGAAGGCGCCCTCTTCGGCCAGCGCTTCCACCACCGGATGCCGGCCGCGCACGATGCGCAGCACCGCCTCGGCGGCGATCTCGGGCCGGCAAAAGCGCAGTTCGGCCGCGTTGAGGGCCAACGATTGCAGCACGTCGACCACGCTCAGCGCCGCCGCCGCCGCCAGCAGCACCGGCGCGTCGCGCGCCACGGCCTCGCGCAAGCCGCAGAACAATTTGTATTCCAGCGCGTTGATTTCGCTTTCGGCCCCGAGAATGCGGCTCTCCCACTCCTTCATCTCCGGCGTGATGTAGCGTTCGCCGCCCACCAGGCTTTGCTTGCGCAAATAATGCGGCGGCACCTTGTCTTCCTGGGCTTTGGTGACTTCGAGGTAATACCCGAACACCTTGTTGAATCCCACCTTGAGGCTGGGAATGCCGGTGGCTTCGCGCTCGCGCGCCTGCAGTCCGTTCAGCCACTCGCGTCCGGCGCGAATGCCCTCATGCAAGGCGTCGAGTTCGGGAAAGGCGCCGGGCCGGATCATACCGCCTTCACGCACGGTGAGCGGCGGATGCTCGGTGAACAAAACCGCCCATTCGGCGCCGCGGGTTCCCAGCGCCGCCAGCGCGCGGCGGCTTTCCGCGTACAAAGGGGCTTGCAGCCGGGCCAGCACTTCGGCCGCCTTGCCGGCTTCGACCAGCGACAGGGCCAACCCCAACAGATCGCGCGCGTTCACGCGCCCGGCTCCGGCACGCGCCACGATGCGTTCGATGTCGCCCACCCCCTGCAAATGCTGGCGCAAGGCCCGCCCGGCTTCAGGTCGCCGCAGGCCTTCTTCCACCGCGTCGAGGCGCGTTTCGATTTCCGCGCGGTCGCGCAGCGGATGCGTCAGCCAATGCTTGAACAGCCGGCCCCCCATGGCGGTCACCGTGCGATCGAGCCGGTGGAACAGGGTGCCGTCTTCGTCATCGCCGTGCAGGGGCCGCACCAATTCGAGGTTGCGCACGGTGGCGGCATCGAGGGTCATGGCGCGCTCGAAACGCGTGGGCGTGAGCTTGACCAGATGCGTCAACTCCGACTTCTTGCTTTCGCGCACATAGGCCAGAGCGGCCGCGGCCGCCCGCAGGCCCAACGGCCAATGCGCGCAGTCGAAGGCTTCGAGCGACTGCACCTGAAAATGCCGCTGCAAGAGGGCGACGCCCTGATCGAGATGGAAGTAGCCCTTGGACAGGGCGGTGAGGGGAAGGCGTTCGCGGCCCGGCCGGCGGCTCAAGGCCGGGGGAATTTCCACGGCTTCGGGGTAGAGAAGCTCCTGCGCGTTCAGGCGGTCGACTTCGCCCGACACCTCTTCGAGGCTGCCTTCGGCCACGAAGAACTGGCCGGTGCTGAGATCGAGGGCGGAAAAGCCGTAACGGTTCTCCCCCGGATACACGGCCGCCAAAAAATTGTTGGTTTTGGCGTCGAGATAGTTTTCCGACAAGGCCGTGCCGCGCGTCACGATTTCGGTGACTTCGCGTTTGACCACGCCCTTGGCCAGAGCCGGGTCTTCGGTTTGTTCGCATACCGCCACCTTGTAACCGGCGGCGATGAGCTTGGGCAAATACCGCTCCACCGCATGGTGCGGAAAGCCCGCCAGCGGCGTGGGATCTTTGCCGCCGTGGTTGCGGCGCGTCAAGGTCAAGCCCAGTACGCGCGCCGCGGTCACCGCATCCTCGTGGAACAATTCGTAGAAGTCGCCCATGCGGTAGAGCAGCAGGCTATCCGGGTAGGCTGCTTTGATCTCGAGATATTGCTTCATCATGGGCGTGTCGGACATGGCGGAAAAGGTAGAACGCCCGGCCGGGCCCGGTTTCTGCGCGCGGCCCGCTTCGCGGCGCCGGGCTTCGATTGATTTCGCGTCGCCATCGGGTGCTGGCGCGGTGGAAAGGCATTACGGGGGAACCGCCACGCGGCGCGGAAGGAAAACCACACAATTCCCAACGGTCCCAAAAACTCTACCGCATGCTACGGATGGATTCCCAACTTTCGGGTCAAACGATGCAATCTTCGCATACGACACCGCTTGAAAAGCGCGGGGAAATATCCGGCCCGAATTTATTGTTGCGGAACAAACCTAGAGCATTTCCGCCGCGCTGCATGCCGCGGCGGGGTTCACCGGGGTCCACGATATGAAAAGGTTCGATACCAGCGCGCTGCCCGCAAAAACCACCACCAAAAGCCTTGGTTCATCCAGGCCGGGAAAGGCCATCCGCCGGATGCCACGGGTGCGAAACGTCTGGCCGGCCGGTTGCCTGCTTTTAGGTCTGGCCTGCGGATCGGCCCAGGCCCAGAGCGCAGCAGGGCCGAACACCTACCCATCGGCGGCACGCGCGCTGCCGATGCAGGAGGCTTCCGACCCTTCCGGTATCCGGCAGCCCCTGGCCTTCGCCTTCCGCGGCCCAGCCTTTCGCGAGGCTTTCCGGAAACGGGGCGCCGCCCTCGATAACTTTATCTATACGGCGCCGGAGTCCGCCGATCTGCCCACCGAGCGGCCGGCCGCGCGTCCGTCTCGGTCTTCGCAGACGGCGGCTCCGGCTTCCCCGTCCGGTTCCAATGTCAAATGGAAAGTGGTCGGCGATATCGCACTGACGGTGGGAATCGGAATCGCCGGATTTCTGCTTCTTTCCCGTTCCGATAACCTGTCCCCGACCGGCGCGACCGGCGCCGGAGCCAATTAATAAACGATATGGCCCGGCCTCGCCAACCCGGATTCGAAGGCGGCCTTGTGGGCCGTCCCTAAATCGCGCCGACGCGTGAGCCGAAAAAACTCGGCTTTCCCAAGCCTTGCTGGGCCTTGTTTCCCGCGCCCCGGACAGATACGATTAAAGTCGATTCAGGTGGGGTTGCATGGAAAAATCGCGTTGGGCCGCCATCGTCGCGTGCGGAATTGCCACAGCGCTTCCGCAAGCCATCCGTTGCCCGTCCTTATTGAATGAACAAATCTTTCCCGCCGACAACGCCTGGCATTACGACATCTCGCAATTTCCCCTCGCGCCGAATTCCGACAGCCTGGTGGCTTGGGTGGGCGCAAGCACCGATCTCCATCCCGATTTCGGAACCGTATATCTCGGCGCGCCCAACGGCATCCCCTACAACACGGTGGGCGCGGGCGCCGCGAAAGTCCCCATCCAATTCACGGCCTATGGGAACGAAAGCGATCCGGGCCCGTATCCGATTCCGCCGGACGCCTTTATCGAAGGCGGATCGCAAAGCACCGGGGATCGCCACGTCTTGGTGGTCGACACCTCGGCCCACATGCTCTACGAACTCGACAACGCCTTTCCCCAGAACTCGGGTTGGAGTGCGGATTGCGGCGCGGTGTTCAATTTACGGTCGGATTCGCTGCGGCCCGCCACCTGGACTTCGGCCGACGCCGCCGGCCTTCCCATTCTGGCCGGCTTGGTGCGCTATGACGAAACCGAGATCCGGGGAGAGATCGATCACGCCCTGCGCATGACGGCGGAGTTTACCCAACATCGCTTCTTATTTCCGGCCCGCCATCAGGCGGGTAACACCAGCGATACCAACGCCCCGTCGATGGGCCAGCGCTTCCGCCTCAAGGCGGGTTTCGACACCACGGGGTTTCCCGCCTCGGTGCAGCCCATTTTGCGGGCCATGAAGAAGTATGGTCTCATCGTGGCCGACAATGGCAGCAACTGGTACTTCTCCGGCGCGCCCGACGATCGCTGGTCCGACGACGATCTCAACTCGCTGAAGCAACTGCAGGGCTCCGACTTCGAGGCCGTGCTTTCGGTCGACGCCGCGGGCAACCCTATCCGCCCCGCGGCTGTGCGCGCCGACTACAGCCTGCGCCCCCGTATGCGCGCCCCGGGTCTGGCCTTGCTCCTGGGACACGACGCCCGCCTCACCGGCGCGGAAATCGAATCGCTGCTGGGCCGGCGCGGATATGCAACCGGCGAAGGTGTGGCCGTGCTGCCGGCGCCCGCCCTTCGATCGCTTCCGTCGCCTTAAGACCGGGCTTGCGCGGCCGGCGCGTATGCGGTTAAGTTTCAGACGCAAAGGGGTACACATGGGTTACCGGGGATCTTCCAATTACGACGAACGCGACAAGTTGTTCGAACGCAGCCAACGGGAAAAACCGATACAACACACACAAATCAAAAAAGACTTGGAAAATTTGTTTCATAAACCCAAGGTCGTCGATTTGTGCACCAAGGGGCACGCCTGGATTCGCGATTGGGACGGCCAATACAAGTGCGTCCGTTGCAAAACCCCGAAACCCGCGTCTTCTTTTCCGAAAGCCTAGATGCGACGCGGCGCGTGGGCGCAAACGGCCCGCCAATTGGCGGCGCCGGGGCTTATGCTGCAGGCTTTGGCCATCGGCGCGGTGGTGGCCTATTATTTTCTGGCGCCCTGGCGGCAATGGCTGACGGAACTCTCGGCCTGGCGGGCCGAGTTCGGGCTGGGATTCAGCCTCGTTTCCACCGCACTGTGCGGCGGACTCTTTCCCTTCGCCTATCTGCATGCACGGGCCGACACGCGCGCCGCCAATCCCATGCGGCACCTTTGGTTCCATCTTTCCTTCTGGGGCTATAAGGGACTTGAGGTCGATTTGTTCTACCGCTTTCAGGCCTGGCTGTTCGGCGGCCGGCCCGGCGTGGCCACCGTCTTCCGCAAGGTCTTCCTCGATCAAATGGTGTATACGCCGTTCTGGTCCATTCCCATCATGTTGATCGCCTATCGCTGGAAAGAAGCAGGATTCCAAAGCGCCGGGTTTTTCCGCACCGACTGGCGGCTGCTGGCGCGGCAAGCCTATCCGCCCGCGGTTTTGTCGTGCTGGCTGGTGTGGATTCCCGCCGTGGCCGCGGTGTACAGCCTGCCGCTGCCCCTACAAATTCCGCTGTTTAACCTGGAGCTGTGTTTTTGGACCTTATTGTTCACCAGGTTAACGCAACCCGGGGAAACGGCCTCCGGAAGGATTGCGGTAAAAGTTGTATAACCAAGGCATGCCGGCGGACTTCGACTTCCTGATGCGTCGCCTATGGTGCGACTACGCCGCGCTGAATCCGCAGGCGGCGCGCATCCATGCCTTGCTTTCGGCCCGCGGCGAAACCGTTGTCAACGATCACATCGCCTTCCGCACCTTGGATACGCCCGCGGTCGGCCTCGACGCGCTTTCGCGGGTCTTTCTGCGCTTCGGCTATGCCTTCGGCGGCGCCTACGACTTTCCCGATCGGCACGTGCGCGCCGTGCATCTGCAGCATGCCGACGCAGCCCGGCCCAAAATCTTCCTCAGCGAATTGCTCGCCTCCGCCCTGCCGGCGGGGCTGCACTCCATCCTGCTCGGCCTGCTCAATCAAATCTCCCCGGCCTTTCTCGCGGATCCGTTTTGGTGCGCCGCCGGCCGGCCCTGGAACCTCGCGCGCGCCGATTACGAAGCCCTGGCGCGCGCCAGCGAATATGCGGCCTGGTTGGCGGCCTTCGGCTTTGGCGCCAACCATTTCACGGTTTCGGCCAATGCGCTGCACACCTTCGCGTCGCTGCGGGAACTCAATGCTTTTCTGCAAGCCCAAGGCTTCGCGCTGAACGCCGACGGCGGCGAGATCAAGGGCGGCCCGGAGGTGTACCTGGAGCAAAGCTCCACCTTGGCGCCCGCGGTACGCGTCGGTTTTGCTGATGAGACGGCCGACATTCCCGGGTGCTATTACGAATTCGCCCTGCGCCACCGGCTGCCGTCGGGCGCCCGGTTTGAAGGATTCGTGGCCTATAGCGCGGCGCGCATTTTCACCAGCACCGATCGGCGCACCGCCGCCTAGTAGCGGCAGCCTTCGCCTCGCCGCGTGTAACTTCAAGTTTGGAAAGTAGGGTTTTCGAAACCCGCTTTCCGCGGCTATTTTTCAGGTCTCGGGGCAAACTATGGATCGAAGCCAAATCATGGAGCGGGGACTGAACGTGGTATTTTTCGGCGCAGCCTTGTTCCTGCTTTTCGTCACGGTGTTGGTGTGGCGTGCGGCGGTGCAGATACGCGCCATGCGTCACCGGCTCGAAGAGCTGCGCCGCACCCTGCAGCGTCAGCAGACGCGCGATCTGGAAGCGGTTTCCGGCGTCGACGATTGGGTACCGCGCCGGTAACGTAGCCAGCCGTGTTCGCGGGCCAGGGCCCAGGCCCAGCAGGTTGCAGCCACGCCGAGCAGCACGGTATCGCCCAGCCAGGCCGTGTGCAAAGGCTGCATGCCGAAGCGCACCACGATGAGCGCCAGCAAAAACAAATGCAGGATATAAGCCCCCAAGGCATGGCGGCCCAAGGCGAAAAACCGCCGGCACCAGGCTTCTGGCAGACGCACCCAGCGCCCCAGCCCCAGCGTCGCGACATGCGCGCCCAGACATTGCAACGCCAGTAGCGGCCGCAAGTTGTAGTAGCCGACGTGGAGCGGGGCGCCGCGCCCGAACAGCGGCGGCGCCAGCAGGCGGGCCGCGTCGCTGCGGCCCAGCGGCGCGGTAAACAGCGGCTCCCATCCGTAGCGGTAGGGCAGATACAAGGCGGCCGCCAGGCCGGGCAGTATCAGCCAGGTTACGATGCGGGGCGCGCGTTGCGCCGCCAACCCCCACAACGCGCCCGCCAAGGTAAAGAGCAGAAGCGGGAACCACGGGCTGTCCCCCGATACCCAGAGAAAGGGGTGGCCGCCGACGCGGTCGATGGCGCAAAACGCCGCGACGCCGAACGCCAGCGCTGCGCCCAGCCACCAGGCCGGCCGTCGCCGGCGCACAAGTAAGCCGACGCCCAAAATGCCAAAGGCAATGGTGCATAGAATGCCGCTGGAAACCAGGACGTCGGGCCAGCGCACGTTTTCTTCCAGGGAAAAAAACACCGCGGAAATCAGCCACAATCCCACCGCCCGTCGTGCCTGGCGGCGATACCAAGCGCCGGCGTCCGGCGCTTTGGCGAGCGAATAGGTGAGCGAAACACCCACCAGCATGAGGAACAAGGTGGGAATCAGGGGTTCGAACAAAAGCGCGTCATAGCACCAGGCGGGGCGGATCGCGAAAGAAATCATGCGGCTGGTATGCGACGACATCATGCCCAACACCGCCAAGGTGCGCAAAGCGTCGAGGCCCGGTTCGCGCCGCGCCGCCCCGGTCATGGCGCCGCCCCTGCCTGTGCTACGTACTGGCGCACGCCGTTCAGGTAATCCCGGGTATTGGCGTAGCGCGTAAACCCCCAATGCCGCCAGCCTTCGACGATCACCGGTAACATCAAGGTGTCTCCCGGCATCAAGGAATCGAGCGCGCGGCCCGGATTATGTTTGAGGAACAGCCAATAGGGAATGTCGTGATCCTGGGCGAAGCTCCAGATATTCAGGCCGCGCGTGACCACCAGCGGCTCCAGCGAGTCCACGTGGTAGCGGGAATAGAAATCCTCCTCGCGGCCGCGAAAGTATTCTTCGCGGCGGCGCAGAAAAACAGCGGCGGCGGCCGAATCCATCCGCAGATGCAAGACGCGACCAATGTGGAAATCATGCCGCCGCAGATGGTTCTCGCGCCGGATTTCGGCGCCGTACAGACCACTCCAATCGGAGAAATGCGACAGGGTTTCTTCGGGGCCGACCCGCACCGTGAGCACGCCGTCGGCGTATTGATGCTCGAGATGGTAAACCGTCGGGTCGAAGCGATCCCAGGGATGGGCCACTGTTTCCCAATCGGAAAGTTGCAGGGCAAAAGCCGAATCCACGTCGATTTCCGAAGGAGGAACCGGGGGCGGGGGCGGCGGTGGCGACGGCGCGGGCGGCGGTGGCGCCGGGGGTGCCAGCGCCTCGGATTGCGAGGCATAGCGCGGGACCAGCGCCGGAGACGACGGCGTCGATGGACGCAGATAGGTTTGCCGTTTCACGGGAGCGGCGGGCGGAGCCGCCGCCGCCAGAGTCGGCTGGGCGCGCGCTTTGTCCGCCACCGTGGTCGCGGGCGGCGTCACCGGCTTGCGCGCGGCCAGGGCCAACCGCGCGGCTGCGAGATGGGCGGCCAGAGCGGTCGTGTCGATGTGCAGGGGCAGCCGCAGATGGTAGCCCTTGGGAAGCCAGGCGCCGTTGCGGAAAATCGACGGGCGCAAAGCCAGATTGAATTGTTCGAGGTCGGCGAGCGAAAGACCCGCGCCGTCGGCCACGGCTCGGGTCGATACGGGTTTGGACGGCGTCCAGATCTGGAAGGCCAGGGGCGTCCACTTCTGCAGATGGGGAAATAAACTGTCGGCCAGCATAGCCAGGCTCGAAGCCGCCAAAAATTCGGCGTAAAAGTTGCGTGAAGCAAACCCGAAGGTGTTGGAGTAATAGCTTTGCAGAATGGTGCCCATGTCGGTCGTGTGCGTGACGGCCACGGCCTTGGCCACGCCTTCAGGCCCGTGGTTGTAGGCCATCACGGCGAGCGGCCAATTCTTGACGATCCCGTAACAGCGCGACAGCATCTGCGCCGCCGCCGCGGTCGACACCAGCGGATCGCGGCGCTCGTCGATGTAATAGCCGACCTTCAGGAATTTCCGGCCGGTCGATTTCATGAATTGCCACATGCCCGCTGCGCCCACACGCGAATAGGCATCGGGATGAAAAGACGATTCCACATGCGGCAGATATTGCAAGCGGCCGGGCACGCCGGCGGCGGCGAATATCGAATCGATGAGGGGCAGGTAGCGGTAGGATCGCTCCAACCCCTGCACGAAGCGATCGCGCAAGCCCCGTTGAAACCGCACCCGCTGCGCGCACAGTTCGATGGCCGTGCTGTCCCATTCCGGCGGAATCAGGGCATGCAGCCGCCGCTGCTCGGCGGTCCACTGCGTCGTGTCGCGGTGCTCCAGGGCGCGGAGATCCGCTTGCAGGCTGCGCAATGCGGTCTGCACGGAGCGCCGCCCCTCGGCGGCCGGAGCCGCCACCTTGCGGAACAGGATGGACGGATACATGGGATCATGCAGCCAGCCTTCGTCCGCGCTGGTGTGCCAGTAAATTTCCACCCAAAAGCGCGCCTGCTGCCGCACGTAGGCGTCGGCGGGAAAGGTATCGTCGACCACCAGCGGCAGTCCGTTTAAATCCAAGACTTTGCGGTTTTGACTATGCGCGGCCGCGACGGCCAGGGCGCAGAGGCAGAAGAATACGCGCAGGCCGCGACTCAATCGGCATCCGGCGCGGCTTCGGCGCCGCCTTCCTCCTCGTGGCCGTGACCGTCGCCCTCTTCGGGGGCGGGTTTGGCGTCGCTTTCGGATTTCATGACCGAGGGGTTGAACTCCATGCGCCGGGCTTCTTTGGTTTCTCCCAACCGGAGAATCTCGGCGCAATCATCGCAATAACCCAGTTCGCGATCAATGGTGAAGCGCGGCGACACCGGATTGATTCCGCATTTGGTGCACATCTGCGGTTTCACGGCATTGCGTTTCACGAAGAACTGATGCTCCAATTCGCGTTCGATGCGCTCCACCAATTCTTCGGGGCTTTCTTCGGCGGTGGTTCCCTTGCGGCGCGATTGGATGTCGAGCGGCGCGGGATTGGCCAAGGACTTGTCGCCCCGCTTGATCACGCGCTCGGTGCCGGGCTTGACCTCGAAGAAAAATATTTTGGGCGGACGCTTCAGGGCCGGATCCAGGCCGAAAATTTCCCATTCGTTGGCCGCGGTCTTTACCGCCGCGGTTTTTTTCCCGTCGGCCGCGGTCGGAAGCGGCGCGGGGTTGGCCGGTTTGGAGGACTTGGATTTGGGGTCGGCGGGTTTGGATTTCGGATCGGCTTTTTTCGCGGCGGCGGGTTTGGCCTCGGATTTGGTTTTCGCCTCGACAGCTTTGGGTGGAGTTTTCCCCTCTCCTGCTTTCACCGGCACCGCCGGTTTTGCGGCCGGGGAAGCCTTGCCTGCCTTCGGCTTGGCGGCCTCGGTGGAAGCGGTCGCAGGTTTGCCCGGTTTAGCCGCCGGCGGCTTGGCTTTGCCGGCGCTGTTCTTGCCTTCCTCGGCGGGGGCCTTCGCGGGTTTGCCCGCTTTCGCCGCCGGTTTGGACTTTTCCGCGCCGGGTTTGGCGGCGACTTTCGATGAGGACGCCGTTTTTTTCTCCGGCGGGTTTTTAGCGGGCGGGACTTTTTTTGCGGTCACAGGCTTTTTCGCTTTGCCCGAGTCGGGCGGTTTGGGAGCGGAGGCTTTTTTCGGCTTGACCGCGGCGGTTTTTTTCTTCGCAGCCGGCGTCTTCGCCGGCGCAGATTTCTTTACTTGACTTTTTGGGGCGGCGGCGGGCTTGCTTTCAGGCGCCTTTTGGAGCGCTTTATTGTGCGCCTTTTCGCGTTTCTTCTTTTTCTTTTTCGAATCTCCCATCACTCCCGCCCGCTGCCTTATGGCTTTTTCACTTCCGTGATCTTAACGGACAAAATGGGATCGCCTTTTTCGATGCGCGTCAAGACGTCGAAGCCGGAGATCAATTTTCCGAAAATCGTGTTTTTGCCGTTGAGGAATTTCTGGGGCATTTCGCAAATGAAAAATTGCGATCCGCCCGAATTGGGTCCGGCATTGGCCATAGAAAGCGTGCCGGCTTCGTGTGTGAGCGTGGAGGAAAGCTCATCGGGAATGGTGTATCCCGGGCCGCCCGTACCGTCGCCGTTGGGGTCGCCGCCCTGCACGACGAAACCCTGAATCACCCGGTGAAAGGTGAGGCCGTTGTAGAAACCTGTATCGGCCAAATGGATGAAGTTGGCCACGGTATTGGGGGCATCCTTGAAAAACAGTTCGAACTTCATGGTGCCTTCGGAAGTCGTGATCTCCGCGAAAATCTGCTTGGTGTGGGAATAATCGCGGTGGAAAAGGCGGGGTTTAAGTTGGGCGAATGCGGTCAGCGGCAACACCACCGACAGCGCGATGAAAATTTTCGCCACGGACAATCCTTTCATGGAACTCCCCTCACAGCCGGGCCCTATTTCCCGTCGGAAAAATGAATCCTTAATATCTACAAAAATCGCAAGGCCTCGATGCGGCCGGGGGCTCGAAATACCGGCGCGCCGCGAAGATGGCGCCATTCCATTTTAGGTAACTTTGACCCCCTTCGAGGAGCCTGCCATTTTGCTGCGTCCGGATTCCGACCGCCTCCGCAATTTCTGCATCATCGCGCATATCGACCATGGAAAGTCGACCTTGGCGGATCGCATGCTCGAGATCACCGGCACGGTGACCCCGAAGCAAATGCAGAACCAGGTGCTCGACGACATGGATTTGGAGCGCGAACGCGGCATCACCATCAAGTCGCACGCCATTCGCATGCGTTATGAATATCACGAACAGGAATATTGGCTCAACCTGATCGACACGCCGGGACATGTCGATTTCACCTACGAAGTCTCGCGCAGCCTGGCGGCCTGCGAAGGCGCGGTGCTGGTGGTCGACTCCACCCAGGGCATCGAGGCGCAAACCCTGAGCAACCTGTATCTGGCGCTGGGCCACAATCTGACCCTGATACCGATTCTGAACAAAATCGATTTGCCCTCGGCGCATCCCGACGACATCGCCCGGAATCTGGGTGAACTCCTGGGTTACGATCCGGATCGCATCCTCCGCGTTTCGGCCAAAGAAGGCATCGGTGTGCGCGCGCTGCTCGACCGCATCGTCGAAGACGTACCCCCGCCGACCGGCGACCGCGCCGCACCCGCGCGGGCCCTCATCTTCGATTCCAAATTCGATTCGTACCGCGGCGCCATCGCCTACGTGCGCGTGTTCGACGGCGTGCTGGAACAAAAAGCCCCCATCCGCCTGTGGGCCACGGAAAAGGATTTCGAGATCACCGAACTCGGGGTGCTGGCGTTGGAGCGCATTCCCACCCAGGCCCTGGCGGCGGGCGAGGTCGGCTACGTGGTCGCCAACATCAAAAACGTGCGCGACACCAAAATCGGCGACACCATCGTGGATCGCCGCCGGCTGCCGGCCGGGCCGCTGCAAGGCTACCAGGAAATCAAACCCATGGTGTTCGCCGGCATCTATCCGGTCGACAGCGAAGACTTCGAAGACCTGCGCGATGCGCTGGAAAGGCTCGCCCTCAACGATTCGGCGCTGTCGTGGCAGCCCGAAACCTCGCAGGCCCTGGGGTTCGGCTACCGCGTCGGCTTTCTCGGGCTTTTGCACATGGAGGTGGTGCGCGAACGCCTGGATCGCGAATTCAACATGAACGTCATCTCCACCGTGCCCAATGTGGAGTACCACGTCAAACTGCCGCATGACCGCATCCTGACCATCGAAAACCCCAGCAAGCTGCCCGATGCCGGTCATTACGAAGGCATCGAAGAACCATTCGTCAAGTCCCACGTCATCGTGCCCAAAGATTATGTGGGGGGCATCATGAAGCTGGCCGAGGAAAAACGCGGCATTTTCGCGCACATGGAGTATCTCACCCCCGACAAGGTCGACCTCACCTATGAGTTCCCGTTGGGCGAAATCATGTTCGATTTTTTCGACAAGATGAAGTCGGCCAGCAAGGGTTACGCCTCATTCGATTACGAGCCCATCGGGTACCGCGAAAGCAATCTGGTCAAACTCGATATTCTGCTCAACGGCGATCCCGTGGATGCCTTTTCGGTGATCATCCATCGCGACAAGGCCTATCATTGGGGCAGCGCCCTGTGCTCCAAGCTCAAAGAATTGATTCCGCAGCAGTTGTTCGAAGTGGCCATTCAGGCTGCCATCGGGGGGCGCGTTATCGCGCGCAGCACGGTGAAAGCCCTGCGTAAGAACGTGACGGCCAAATGCTACGGCGGCGACATTACCCGCAAGCGCAAGTTGCTGGATAAGCAGAAGGAAGGCAAGAAGCGCATGAAGGCCGTGGGCACGGTGGAAATTCCGCAGGAGGCTTTTCTGGCCGTGCTGTCGATGGATCAGGATTAAACCAAAGAAGCCGCCCGTGAGGGCGGCCTCTGACCCGATCTCCTATCCGAACCTACTTGGCCGAATCGGCCTCGGCCTTTTTCATTTTCATCTTGCCGGTCTTATGGGCGGGATGAATTTTAATCAGCGAGGCTTCCTTCTGACCGTTGGCCTCGGTGTATTTGATGCTCACATGCGAATCGGCGGAAACGTCGGCCAGGGCTACGGTTTTCTTGCCCTCTTCGATTTTGGCGGTGGCCGGAACCGAGAAGGAATCCTGGTCTTTCTTGCCTTTGACCACGATGGTGTTGCCGACCGCGTCGGTGGAGACCACCGTACCGCTCATCCACATGGATTTGACCTTGGACGCATGTTCGGTTTTGGTGGCGGCGTCGGCCAGTACCGCCCCTTGCAGGGCGAGCATCGCGCAAAGTGCGTAAGCGTAAGTTTTCATGAAATGACTCCTGTTTGTTCTTCCAACTCGGAAGCTTGCCACCCCTTAGCGCAAGGCGCGTGCCATAAGGAATCTGGAAATTTCGTGCAAAAAAGGCGCCACGAAAGCGGATTAAAATGGATTCATCCCAAATGGGTTGCACACCAACCCATTTGGTGCAGCCGGATGCATGGTGGAAAGTGAATCCGGACGCAGCTAGCGCCGGTGATGCGCCGTTCTACCAGGAAGCACCTCCACGTCGGTGGCCACCAGTTGCTTGCCGTCTTCCTGATAATGCACCGACACGCGCAGGCCGCGTTGGATCTGGCTGAAGAACAGCATTTCCTTGCCCTGTTGAATGGCGGCCGTGACCGGCACTTGAATTTCGACTTCGCGTTTGCGGCCTTCATGCACGGTAAGGATTTTGGTTTTGGGTTGCACGGCCGTCACGGTGCCGATCGCCAGGTGCTCGCGCACTCGGGCCGAAGCCGGAAGGGGCAGTAGAATGGGAACGGCGAGCAGGGCCGAGAAAAATCCAGCGGCGTATTTCATAATTACCTCCGAAAACAAGGGGTCAAGGTGAGGATAGTATGAATACTGAATCTGATGAAAAAGGCAAGCGCCGCCCGGCGCTCAATGGCCCTTGAGCCCGAATTTCATGGCCCGGTATTGGAAGGTACGGTAGGTCATCCCCAACAGCTTGGCGGCCTCGGCCATCACGCCGCCGCTGCGATCCAAGGCCTGGCTCATCAGACTGCGCTCCACATCTTCGAACACCACGCCTTGCGCGGGCAGGGAGAAGCCCGCCGCGCCGCGGTCATCCGCACCTTTGTTGCCGGGATTCCGCAACTCCGGGGGAAGATCGCCGCGCTGGATTTCCTGGCCGCGCGTCAATACGCACACCCGTTCGAGCAAGGCCTCCAACTCGCGCACGTTTCCCGGCCAATCGTATTGCCGCAACGCGTCCATGGCATCGTCGGAAATGGCCTTGCGACGCGAGGGATGCCCGAGGAATTGCCGCGCCAGGGGCGCGATGTCTTCGCGGCGCTCGCGCAAGGGAGGAATCACGATGGGGATCACGTTGAGGCGGTAGAACAAATCCTCGCGAAAAGAACCTTGGCGAATGCTGTCCTGCAGGTGGCGATGCGTCGCCGCGAAGATGCGGAGGTCGACGGGGAGGGAGGCCACGCCGCCCACGCGGCGGATCTCCTTTTCCTGGATGGCGCGCAGCAATTTAGCCTGGAGGCTGAGGGGCATATCGCCCACTTCGTCGAGAAAAAGCGTGCTGCCGTCGGCCGCTTCAAACAAACCGATCTTGCGCGCCGACGCGCCGGTGAAGGCCCCTTTTTCATGTCCGAACAATTCGGTTTCCAGCAAAGTTTCGGGAAAGGCCGAACAATTGATGCTCAGAATGGGTTTGCGGCCGCGCGGACTTTTAGCGTGGATAAGCTTGGCCACGCGTTCTTTGCCGGTGCCGCTCTCGCCCTGGATGAGCACGGTGGCATCGCTGCGCGACACCAGGTCGATGGTTTCGAGAATCGCTTTCATGGCGTCGGATTCGGCCACCAACCCCTGTCCGATGGCGGCTTGCGACGCCTGGCGCCACCCCGTGGATTCATGCCGCAGGGCGCATTTTTCGGCCGCGCGCTGCACCAGCAGCACCAACTCGTTTTTATCCAGCGGTTTGTTGAGATAATCATAGGCCCCGAGGCGCATGGCCTTGACCGCGGTGTCGACGCTGCCGAACGCCGTGACCACCACCACTTCGGGAGCGGGCGTGAGCTTCAGGGCCGACTCCAAAAGATGCAGCCCGCCCTGGCCGGGCATGCGCATATCGGTCAGCACCACCTGGCAGGGTCGCTGCTGCAAAAGTTCGAGGGCCTCTTCCGCGCTGCCGGCCTCCGCCACTTCGTGGCGTTCGGCTTTCAGGATGCTGGCCGTAATTCGGCGCTGGGCCGCATCGTCGTCGGCGATGAGAATGCGCGCCATCACGCCTTTCCGGGCAGCCGCACTTCGAAGCAGGCGCCGCCCTGCGACCGGTTGAAGGCGCGCACCCGCCCGCCATGCTCTTCGGCGATGCGGCGCACCAGCGCCAGCCCCAATCCCACGCCCGACTCCTTGCGGGTAAAATACGGATCGAACACCCGGTTCAAATCCTCCGTCTGAATTCCCGACCCGTTGTCGAGCACCCGGGCTTCGACCCAGGCCCGGCCGGCCTCGGCGTCGGGGGCGGTTTCGGCCTCCACCTCGATGCGACCCTGCGCGGGCGCGGCCTCGGCGGCATTGAGCAAAAGGTTCAGGAACAAAAGACGCACCTGTTCCTTGTCGGCATGCAATTGCGCCGACGCGGGCACGCGGTTATCGATCTCGACGTTCTTGGCGATCAGTTGGGGCCGCAACAGCGCCCCGGCCTCTTCCAGCACGTCGCGGAGCCCGAAGTCTTCCTGGCGCAGGCGTCCGGGACGGCTCACCGACAGGAAGTGGTGGACCACCTGATTGAGATGATGCACTTCGGCCTGGAGCGATTTGGTCAGCTCCTGGTAATCGGCCCGTTGCGCGGGATCGGCCGGCGCAAAGGTATCGCCCAGGTGACCCGCGGTGAGATTGATGAGGTTGAGGGGGTTGCGGATTTCATGCGCCAGGCTCGCGGCCATCTCAGCCACCAGCGATTGCCGTTCCAACTGGCGCAACTTGTCTTCGAGACTCTGGCGCTCGGCTAGGCGCTCTACCATGGTGTTGAAGGCCGTGAACAGGCGGCCGACCTCGTCGTTGCGCGGCGGCGCCCGCAGCCGCAGATTCAATTCGCCCCGCGCCACCTTTTGCGAAGCGGTGCCCAGCGTGCGCAACGGCTGGTTCAGCAAATGCAGCAGATAAGAAGACGCGAGAAAGGCCAAAAACAAGGCGGCCAGCGCCACCACCAAATTGCGCACCAGGGCGTCGGCCACCAGGGCGCGAAAGTCGCGGAGCACGATGGAGGTCTGCACCACGCCGATCACGCGCTGGTTGCGGACGATGGGCACGCGCACTTCGTAGCGCAGATTGCGGGCGCCGGTGTCGCTGGCGCCGAGATCCTCGCGAATGATGATGGCTTTGCCGGCCAGCTTCGCCATCTCCTTCTCCGACCATTTCGCCTTGTGCCCGATTTTACTCGGGTTGCTGCTGGCCACGATTTCCTGTTGGCTGCTGATGATATGCACCTCGCGCACGTCTTTTTGCGCGGCGGCTTCTTTGACGAAACGTTCCAGCACTTCGCGATCCGGACCCTGATCGGCGGAAAGCTTCTCCGAAGACAAATGCACGGTGTTGCCGATGTCCTGCAGATCTTCGGTGATTTCCGCCAGCAGGCGTTGGGCGTTGCGCACATGGAAATACGTCATCAGGGCGGCCGCCACCACGACCAGCACGGCGAAGGTGAAAATTAAACGAGCCTGCAGACTCATGGGGAAAACCATAGCAACCCTCCGCACGCGACGGCGCGGAGGATGTATGCGGACTGGCGCCGCGGGTATTTATTTCGCCAGTTGTTGCAAGACGCTTTGGATTTTGCCCGCCTGACGCCGCAGCAATTTGACGCTGGTCAGGGCGTTTTTCAGACTGCGCAGTTTACGGCCATCCAGGGCCGAAGGGCCGGAACCGCCTCGGCCTTTACGGGGAGCCCCCGCCACGCCGTTTTTCATCCACCGACGCAGGGCGATATAAGAAACGCCGAACTGACGGCACGCGGCGGTGATCCCGCCCCGACCCTGCTTGCGCACGAAAGCGATGATTTTTTTGCGTTCTTCCACACTATAACGTTTCCCCGTATTCCCTTTTTTCCGCGTGGCCTTTTTCAAATTGGCATCCTTTCTAGATAAAACAAACAACCCGTTCCCATACTCATTTCGCCCCGTACTGGCCGCATGAAAACGCGATTATTCACTTCATCCCCCTCGGCCGAAGTTAATTCTTCGGCGATCGTTACTAGTAATAATTTACGAACTTATTTTATAAATAATCAAGATATTTTTATTTATTTAAAAGAAATATTTCTAATGGAATCGATTAAAAATCAATAAAATCCGCATCCTTCCATGTCGATACCGCCCGACTTCGACCCAAGGCTGGAGGCCCTGCTTCCGCCATCCAATCCACCGCATTTACTCCGCGCCGGACGACCCGGCACCCGCGACGCCGCCGCCGTCCACCGCGCGGTCTCGGCGCATGGCAAATTCGCGGCGGAGCCGCGCGCCGCGGCCCTGGCGCTGGCGCTTCTCTGGCATGATCACTGGGACGCGGCCCATGAGGGGGTGCAGACGCAGGAAGGCCGAGCCGATTTCGATCTCATTCATTCCCTGGTCCACCGGCGCGAAGGCGATTATGGCAACGCGGCCTATTGGCTGAAACGCGCCGGCGAGCATCCGGCTTTCGCCGGCCTGAGTCCAGCCCGCCTCCCCTGGCTGCAATCCGAACCCGCTTTAGCAAAAATCGTTTTCCCCGGCGGGCATTTCTCCGCGGCGGGGATGCTGCAAGCCGTGCAAATGGAATCCGCCGGCACGGCGTTGCGGGCGATACAGGCCGAAGAATATCGCGCCTTGTATGCCTGGCTGATGAACCGGCCTTGAAGCGGGGCGTGATCCGCGTGATCTTCGGGCGGATTTTTTCTCACCCGGACCTGGCCTTGGGGGGCCGTCCGGTTGATCTGGTTTGGTCAGAGGCGGAGACGCTCCAACTCTTCCTGCAGGAAATTAAGGTCTTCTTCGGCGGCGTCGAAAAGATCGTCGCTGTTTTCCTTCGCAGCACCCATTCCCCGCGCGCCGGCCAGGGTCCAGGACCCCTTAAAATCACTGCGCCCCAATAAAACCGCCACCTGCGAGCACGCCGGCTGCCGATCGCGCAGCGATCCGTAGCGCCCGCCGACCTCGATGCGAATGTCGAGATCGACCAGAGACGATCCGGCCTCGGTCAGGCAGGGTTCCACCACGTCGGCATCCCGCGAAAAGGGATTGAGCGCGCAGCGAAAACGCGCGCCCAGAAGGCGACGGCCCTGGCGGATGGCTTCGGGAGCCGCTTCAGAAGCTTCGAAGGTTTGCACCAGGCCCACACCGCGCGGCAAGTCGCGCGACCATTCCCCCACCCAGGCCAGTTGTTCCGACGCGGCTTCGCCCCCGTCAGCCGGGGAGAATTTCAGCCCTTGCGGTTCGAAGTAGTCGGAAGCTTCCAGGAGAAAATCGCGCTGGCGGCGGCTTTTATCGCCGGCGTCGACGGGAATTCGGGCCCGCACAGAGACCACGGGAAGTTCCAATTCCTGCGAGAACCGGCGAATGGCTTCCCATTCCGAGCGCGAAGTCAGAAAGAGATGCGGGGCCCAGATTTCGACACCGGAGTACCCGGCTTCGGCGATGGGCTCCATCCATTCCGACACCTGCAACGACGGTCCTTTCTGGCTCCAACGGTTGCGTTCGAGCAGAAACGTCGAAAGATTGACCAAGGTGCCGCCGAGAGCCATGCCCGCCCCGAATCCAGGTGCCGCAAATTAGTAAACCTGAAGCCGCAACCCGCGCCGCATTCCGTTGCTGGACAAAATCGGGCCGAGGCACGGCCACCTACGGACGGTAGTATCGCGAGAGTTACCGTCGCTCCGGAGTTAAGTACGCGGCCGGGGAGTTTTGCCCGCAATGATAACATATCATATTTGTATGAAATAAAACGAGGGGCCTAGACCCAAAGCAAATCAAAGCTGATTTATTTTGTTTTGAGCAGATTTTATGGGTTTTTTCCAAAGGGTTTAAACTGACTAAATTTATATGTATTATGCAGCCCGGAGTCACCATGGCCCACGATCATCTCGACCAGTTGGAAAGTCAAAGCGTGTTCGTACTGCGCGAGGCCTATGCCAATTTTAAGAATCTGGCCATGCTCTGGTCCATCGGCAAAGACAGCACGGTGCTGCTCTGGCTGGCGCGCAAAGCCTTTTTCGGCCATGTGCCCATGACCTTGGTGCACATCGATACCAGTTTCAAAATCCCCGCCATGATCGCGTACCGCGATCGCCTAGCCTTGGAGTGGCATTTGAATATGGTATACGGCCAGAACGAAGAGGCCGTGCGCAACCGGGAAACCTTTCCCGACGGCAAGCTCACGCGGTTGCAATGCTGCAAGGCGCTGAAGTCCGACGCGCTGCGGCGCACGCTGTCGGGCGAAGCCCGGCGCTATCGTATGAACCAACAAACCGGGCGGTACGATGCCGACGCGAACCGCGAGCCGTATACGGGCGTCATCGTGGGCGCGCGCGCCGACGAAGAGGGCTCGCGCTCCAAGGAGCGCTACTTTTCACCGCGCGACAAAAACAACGAATGGGATGTGGGCGATCAGCCGCCCGAGTTGTGGAACCAGTTCAAAACCGATTTCGCGCCCGGCACGCACGTGCGCATGCATCCGCTGCTCGACTGGACGGAGCTCAACATCTGGGAATACATCGAACGCGAACATATTCCCATCATCGATTTGTATTTCAATCAGGGCGACGGCAAACGCTACCGCTCGCTGGGCTGTTATCCGTGCACCTCGCCGGTGGAATCGGAGGCCCGCAACGTGGCGGAAATCGTGGCAGAACTCAAAACCGGCAAGTTCGCCAACATGGCCGAGCGTTCGGGCCGCGCGCAGGACAAAGAAGACGGCGGCGGCCTCGAAACCCTGCGCCGCGACGGGTACATGTAGCCGGAGGCAAGATGGGCACGGAAACCTCGACGGCCGCTCCCGCCGCCGCAGCGAAAATCGCTCCGGGCCAACCCCGCATGGATATCGTCATCGTCGGCCACGTCGATCACGGCAAGAGCACGGTGATCGGCCGCCTTTTGGCCGACACGGGTTCGCTGCCCGAAGGCAAGCTGGAATCGGTGCGCGCTTTTTGCGCGCGCCATGCGCGCCCTTTCGAGTACGCCTTTTTGCTCGACGCCCTGAAAGACGAGCAGGCCCAGGGCATCACCATCGACACGGCGCGCACGTTTTTCCAATCGCAGCGGCGGCATTACGTCATCATCGACGCGCCGGGGCATATCGAGTTTCTCAAGAACATGGTCACGGGCGCCGCCCGCGCCGAAGCCGCGGTGCTGGTCATCGACGCCAAAGAGGGCATTCAGGAAAACAGCAAGCGCCACGGCTACCTGCTTTCCATGCTGGGCATCCGCCAAATCGTGGTGGCCGTGAACAAGATGGATCTGGTCGATTATTCCCGCCAGGTCTTCGAGGATATCCGCGACGAATACATGGCCTTTCTGGGCCGGCTCGGCGCCGTGCCCAAGTTCTTCGTACCCATCGCGGCTTTTCCCGGCGAAAACATGGTGCGTCCCTCGGATAAAATGCCTTGGTTCAAGGGACCGGATTTGCTGGCCGCGGTCGACGCTTTTGAAAAGGCCCCGCCCAAAACGGGCCAGCCCTTCCGCATGCCCGTGCAAGACGTGTACAAGTTTACGGCCCGCGGCGACGGCCGCCGCCTGGTGAGCGGCCGGGTGGAGTCGGGAACCCTGCGCGTGGGCGACGACGTGGTGTTTCTGCCTTCGCGCAAACACAGCCGCGTCCGCAGCCTCGAGGGCTTCAACACCCCGCCGCAGAGCGAAGTGCAGGCCGGCCATTCCACCGGCGTGACGCTGGAGACCCAGATCTTCGTAGGCCGCGGCGAAATCATGGCGCGCGCGGGCGAGCCGCTGCCCGAGGTGTCGAACCGCATCCGCGCCAACGTCTTCTGGATGGGGAAAGCGCCGCTGCGCATGGACCGCGACTATTTCCTCAAGGTGGGTACGGCCAAGGTGGCCATGCGGTTGCTGCATATCAATTTTCTCATCGACGCGTCGGAGAGCGCGGCCGAAACGCATGCCCTGGATTACGTAGAGCGCCACGACGTAGCCGACTGCATCCTGCAATTGCGCAAACCCATCGCCTTCGACCCCACCTCTTCGCTGGAAGCCACGGGGCGTTTCGTGGTCGTCGATCAATACGAAATCGCCGGCGGCGGCATCATCCGCGAGGCCCTGGCCTCCGACGCCGAAGCCGCCTCCGCAACTGTGCAAACCCACCGCCGCCTGCATCGCCGCGAAGCCGCTCCCGCCGGGCGCGTGGCGGTATTTTCCGGCGCCGGCGCCGCTGCGGCCGCTCTCGAGGCCGACCTGCGCCGGCGGCAAAAACCGGTGGCTTTGCTGGGGCTGCCCGAAACCGCGGCCGAAGCGGGCGCCGCTTCGCAACAACAGCAGTTGGGCCGCACCGACCTGTTGCAAAAACTGGGCGAGGCGGCCTTCCACCTGGGTACCGTGGGCGTTACCGTGTTGCTCGATGTCGAAGATCTCGACGCGGCCGAAGCGCGCGCGCTGGCGGAAATCCTGGCGCCGGTGCCGTGTCTGTGGGTGCAGTCGCCTTCCGCAGCCGGGCTCGACGCGCCCGGCCCGCACCTGCAAATCCGCTCCGAGGCCGACGCGGCGACTTGGGTGCAGGAAATCGACGCGGCCTTTTCCCGGCTTCCGGCCGTGCCGACATGAACGCGACGCCTGCGCCGTTCGGCGATCCCGCCCGCCGCCATCTGGTGCGGCAGGAATCCAGCCTGCGGCGCGCAGATCGCGTGCGCGTGACCAGGCAACGCGGCGCGGTGTTGTGGTTCACCGGGCTTTCGGGCAGCGGAAAATCCACCGTGGCTGGAGCCGTCGAAGCGCGCCTGAACCGTCTCGACAAGGTGACCTTTTTGCTCGACGGCGACAACGTGCGCCACGGGCTGTGCGCCGATCTCGGCTTCGGCGACGCCGACCGCCGGGAAAACATCCGGCGCGTGGCGCATGTGGCCCGGCTGTTCTGGGAGGCGAATCTGTTGGCCCTGGTTTCCTTTATCTCGCCCTTCCGCGCCGACCGCCGCATCGCCCGCGATCTCATCGGATCCGACTTCGTCGAGATCTTCGTGGACGCGCCGCTGGCCATCTGCGAAGCGCGCGACCCCAAAGGCCTGTACCGCAAGGCGCGCGACGGTCTTATCGCCGAGTTCACCGGCATTTCTTCGCCCTACGAACCTCCGGAAGCGCCGGAGTTGACGCTCAAAACCGGCGCCGAGAACCTCGACACCTGCGTGGAGCAGGTGCTTGCCTACCTCAAGTCCAAAGGTTATTTGCTGTCTTGAGGGCTTACGCCCGAGTAAAAAGGGGAACGGCGCAGACGCCGTTCCCGCTCTCCCTCTTCACCGGAGTTATTTGATGGCGATGGTTTTGGGCCTGGCCTCGTCGGCCTTGGGAATGCGCAATTGCAGCACGCCGTCTTTGTGTTCGGCCTCAATGGCGTCGGTCTTGACGTTGCGTGGTAATTCAAACGTGCGCGAGAATTCCCCCGACCGCGATTCGACGTAGCGGTAACGGCCCTCTTCGCCTTGAGCACTGCCTTGAGCAACGCCCTGGACCTTCGCTTCTTTGCGGCCGCTCAAAACCAATTGGTTGTCTTTGATTTCAACCGTCAGGTTCTCCTTGGCCACGCCGGGAAGTTCGGCGCGCAGCACAAAGGCGTCTTTTTCCTCGGTGATGTCGACGGCCGGGGTGAAACCCGAACGGCGGGCATAGCCCCAATTGCGATCGAAGTCGTCGAAAAAGCGATCGACCCACGAGGCGGGATGTGCGAAAGTTGTATTCAAGGTAAGCATGATAGTTCTCCTTTTTTTGATTTCGGTTGCGATCCTGCGACCGCGTTGCTGTCTGCATGAATCGCAACTCGGATGCCAACGCAAAATCGCTTTCGCAGACCGCAAAAACGCGGTGGGGAACCCGTTTCCAGCGTGTCGCTTCCCGACTTGCTTCCCAACTTGAAACGCACCGGAAAACACGCCGTCCGACTTTGATACATTCGCAACCGGAAACACAACCATGCGGTTTGAACTCAACCCCGAAGGCGTGCGGCGCCTGTTCGCCATCTGGAACGTGCCGCTTCCGCCGGAAGAGACGGTGCTCTTCGCCTTGCGCGGTTGCCTGCCGCTCCTGCCGCCGCGCGCCTGGTTTGTTTCCCTGCCCCTGCAAACGGCCGCAGTCGATTACGCGCACCTGCGCTGCACCGTCGGCCTGTGGAACCGCCGTGCCGGAAAAATTTTCGCGGCGGCGGGTTCCACCGTACCGCATCGCGACGCGGTGCTTCGGGCCGCGGCGCGACGCGGCCGCAGTCAGGGGCGCGGCACCAATCAACTGGAGCCGGGATATTACCGCGACCTGCAGCCGGGCGAGCATTTGCAAGGCCGCCCTTCCGGCCATGCGGCTCTGCGGCAAACCGGCTACCGTTTCTACCGGCGCAGCGCCCATGCGCCGCCCTATACGCGCCGCGATCCGCTCTACTTCGGCAACCCCTACGACAATCTCCACAGCGCCGGAAACCTGGACGCCCGGACCACGGGTTTCCACAGCGCGGGCTGCGTGGTGGTGGCGGGGCTGCCGCATTGTCCGCGCCTGGCCGACTCCGGCCCCAACCGGGGCGCCTGGAAAATCTTCCATGACCACGTGTACGCCGCGGGGCAAAAAAACTTTCCCCTGCTGCTGCTGCCGGCCGCCGCTGCCGCTGCGGCCCTGGCGGCGGAAAAGACCCCGCAACGTTTGTGTTACGGATCGCAGGGGCCGCAGGTGGAAAAACTGCAAGCGCGGCTGCGGGAGCAGGGTTGGTACCGCGGCCGCATCGACGGCGTGCTGGGCGTTTCGACCTACCGCGCCTGGAACCGCGCCGGCCTGTCGGGGTTCGGCCGCCTGCTTCCCGGTTGACCGCGCGGGCACGGGCCGCAATCCGTCTGCGCTCCCCATTGTATCTTTGCTCCATGAGCGCGCCGATCGCCCGCAAACCCGCCTGGCTCAAGGCCCGCATTCCCGGCGGCCAAGACTTCGCCCGCCTGCGCGACATCGTGCACGGCCACCGCCTGCACACGGTATGCGAAAGCGCGGGCTGCCCCAATCTGGGCGAATGCTGGGCGCAGGGCACGGCCACCTTGATGATTCTGGGCAACACCTGCACGCGTGGCTGTCGCTTCTGCGACGTGCCCAAAGGGAAACCCGGAAGTTACGATGGCGAAGAACCCGAGCGCGTAGCCGACTCGGTGCGGCGGATGAATTTGCGCTATGTCGTAATCACCTCGGTGGCGCGCGACGACCTGCCCGATCAAGGCGCGGAGATTTGGGCCGAAACCATTCTCCGTGTGCGGGCCGAAAATCCCGACACCCGCATCGAAGTGCTGATTCCGGATTTGCAGGGCCGCCTCGATTTGCTCGACCGCGTACTCGACGCGCAGCCCGACGTGCTCAACCACAATTTCGAAACCGTCGCGCGCCTGCAGCGCATCGTACGCGGACGCGCGAATTTCCACGACACCAGCGCGGTGTTGCGCCATGCCAAGGCCCGGGGCTTCGCCACCAAAACCAGCCTCATGCTCGGAGTGGGCGAAACCCGTGCCGAACTGGAAGACGCCATCCGCCATATCGCCGCTTTGCGGGTCGATATTCTGACTTTGGGCCAGTACCTGCCGCCGAGTCGGGAGCATTTGCCGGTGGAACGCTATGCGACGCCGGAAGAGTTCGACGCGCTACGCGCCTTCGCCTTAGCGGCGGGCCTCGCCGTCTGCCAATCCGGCCCGCTGGTGCGCTCGTCGTACCGGGCCGACGAAGCAGCGGAATCGCTTTTTGCCCGGGCTGCCTCCCCGAATCGCGAATGACCCTCGCTGACTCGACGCCGCCCGGAGCGCGGTGTGCATGCCGACCCGCACGTATCGCCCCTGTGACGCGCTGAGCCCTTGGGTCTCCGGCTTCGAAATCATCAAAGCCGATTTTTCCGTCGACACCTATTCCGTGCTTCCGGATCTCGAACCGGTAATGGGGTTTCAATACCGCGGCCGCATTCGCGCGGTGGGCGCGTCGGAGGAGGTGCTGCTGGAAACCTCCGGCATAACGGGAATCCAATCCGGCCCACGACGGTACCGGAACCTTCCCGGCACCGCATCGGTGCTCGTGCGCTTTCATCCCTGGGGCGCGGCTGCGTTTTTGCCCGCGCCCATGGAAGAGTTGGCCGGCGTCAGCGTCGGACTCGAATCGCTGCTGGCTCCCGCGCCCACGCGGGAATTGTTGGAACAGTTGCAGGCCGCATCGCATGACGCCGATCGTATTCGCGCGGTGGAACTCTTTCTGCTGCCGCGGGTGCGCGCGCGCGCTCCTGACGGCCTGCTGCGACGCGCCGTACGCTGCGTGCAAGCGCAACCCGAGATCTTCGCGGTGACCGACGCGGCCCGACGCCTGGGTTTGGGCGATCGCCAACTCGAGCGGAAATTCCGCGAATGGATCGGCGTCGGGCCCAAGCGCTTCGCGCGCCTGGCCCGCTTTCGGGCCGCGCTGCAAAAAATGACGGCCGCCCCGCAACGCGCGTCTGCGGCGCTCGACGTGGGCTACTACGACCAGGCCCACTTCATCAAAGACTTCCGCGCCTTCGCCGGCGCCACGCCGGCGGCGTTTCTCCGGGATTTGCGCGCCTCGCGACCCGATCGCTTGCGTCCGCCGACGCCGTGAGCCATTCAAGGTGTCGGGTTTTTACAATGAGTCCGAAATATTTTCGACTATCCTGGATGCGGTCACCAACCTGGAGGAAAAAATGGCCGCCGAAAAACGACTGAACGGTTTTAAAGAAGTGCACAAGGGCTTGCGCAACGCGTTGTTCGAACTCGCCGTGCAGGCCGGGTCTGCCGACGCCGACCAGCCTGGAGAAATGGAAAACTTGGCCCGCAAGGCGCGGGAAGTATTCCACTTTCTCGATCATCATTCCGGCAACGAGGACCGCTATCTCGTGCCCGACATGGAGGCCAAGTCCATGCCCGAAGCCGCGCGCGTGCGCGGTGTTCACGGCGCGTTGGAAGCGGAGGCCAAACGTCTGGTCGAAAGCTCGACCCGGCTCGATTCCACGGAGTCGCTGTACGGTTTCTATCTGGCGTTGAATCGTTTCATCGCGCAGTACCTGGGACATCTCGACGAGGAGGAAACGGAAATTCTCCCGGCGTTGCACGCACGCTTCACCGACGCGGAGTTGGCGAATTTCCCGCGGCAGTCGGTGGCCAATACTTCACCCGAGGACAAAAAGATGATGTTGGCCCATATGTTCCCGGCCATGAACGCGTCGGAATTGCGGACTTTTTTCGGCGCGATGCGGAACGCGCCTCCCGAAGTGCTGCGCGCTCTCGAAGGTCTCGCCGAACGCGTGTTGGGCGCACGTGCCGCCTGCCTGCGGTGATCGAAAGAGCTTCGCTCAGTCGGCTTCGCCGGCGGCCCAGCACTTTTCCAGATAGGCCTTGACCTCGAGCCAGGCGGGCTTTCCGTCCTTCCAACCCTGCGCATCCAGGGCTGGAAAAAACCGCACCCGCACCGGAATGGGCACCCGCGCACGCGCCGGGCGGGCCTCGAAGGCATTGCGCGAATTGGCCACATGCACCGGAATGATTTGCGCCCGGGCCAGCACGGCCATGCGCAAACCGCCCAGCTTGACGGGCAGGAGCGCGCCGCTTTTGCTGCGCGTGCCTTCGGGAAAAACCACCAAGGCGTTCGGCCCCAAATGCGCCGACGTCTCTTCGAGCACTTTGCGGGCGTTGGACTGCCGCCCGCGGTCGATGAACACGCAGCCTACCTGCCGCATCCAATACGCGAGCAGGGGAATGCGCCCCAATTCTTGTTTGGCCACGAACCCAATCGTTTCACCCGTGGCCGCCACCAAAGCGGGAATGTCGATTTGGCTTTGATGGTTGCTGAGCAAGACGCGGGGGCGCGACGAAGACGCCGGAAAATTTTCGCGTCCCTCCACCTGCAGGGCGACGTCGAAAACGCGCAGGGCATAATGCGCCCACGCCACATACGCCTGGGACAAAAATTGGCGGCGCCGGCCCTTTCCGGCAAGACCGCAGGCGGCATACCAAAAGAGGTGGCGGAACATATACGCCGCGACCCGAAAAATGCGCCCGATCATGCCCGCCGGCTTCGCTCCCGTTTTATGGAGAAAAGCCAAATGTACCTTCCCCGACAGACACGCGTCCGGCGTTGCGCGACGAATAGCGAGAGACGTATACTTATTCCGGTGTTTGAATTTCAGCCGGGTCTCAAACCGAAATAGGAACCGCGCAGCCCTCGTGGCCGCGTTCAAGCCTGCCGCCAATGTTCAACATTCTCGTCGTCGATGATGAAATCGCCATTCGCGGAATGATCGCCGAAGCCCTGACGCTGTTCGGGTGGCAGGTTGCCTTGGCCGGCGACGGCGTCGACGCGTTGGAAAAATTGGCGGCCGCGCCTTTCGATATGGTGCTGTCGGACATCAACATGCCCCGCATGGGGGGCTTCGAGCTCTTGCAGCGCCTGGAGCAGGAGTATCCCAAGGTCAAACGAGTGCTGATGACCTCGTACCATCTCGACGATTACATGCGCATGGCGCGCGATCACAACGTCGGCAATGTCATCACCAAATCGGTACCGCTCGATTTCAAGGAATTGCGCGATATTCTTTCCGCGCTGTTACACAACGCCATATTCGGCATCGATCGCTATATGCTCGAACCGCATTCGCGCCGGGAATTCATTCTGCAATCGCCCGGTCAAATCGACGAAATCGCCGACGTCATCGTCTCGGACCAAACCGCCCCTCTAGGCACCCAGAAATTCCGCGTGGTGCTCTTCGAACTCATGACCAACGCCCTTTTTTACGGCGCACGCAGCGAGCAAGGCGACAACAAACAGGAATGGGTGCGCGATTTTCGCGTGCCCGAAGAAGAGGCCGTGATCGTCACCGCCTGCTTCGACCGGGAAAAAGCCGGCGTGGCGGTGCTGGATCGCGGCGGTAAGCTCGACAAGAATACCGTTTTGTATTGGCTCGATCGGCAGACCACCCATGACGAGCGAGGTCTGCCCTACGGCGTCTTCGATTACCATGGCCGCGGATTTTTCATCACGCGCCGCTATGTGGACCGGTTTCTGATCAACATCGAAAAGGGCAAGCGTTGCGAGTGCTGCGTCTTCAATTACTTCGAAAGCAAATTGAACTCCAACAAACCGTTGCTTATCAACGAAATCTGAAACGCGCCCGGCCACAAAAAAAGGCTCCGCCCTCGGAGCCTTTTCCCGCAAAATTTTAATCTTGATTAATGTAACGATTCCACTCGCTCTTTCATGGCCTTGCGAATGGCGGAGTTCAGTCTCCGCTTCCGTTCTTCCGAGGGTTTTTCATATCGCTGGTTTTTTTTGGCATCGGAAAGGATTCCCGATTTTTCACAGGTTTTGGTAAACCGCCGCAATGCTTTTTCAAACGATTCTCCGGGACGCACGATTACTCCAGTCATTTCTCTTTTCACCTCTTTTCTTAGCTGCTCTTTGCCGTCTTTTGGCCGACAAAAGTTATCACCACGCCCATGCCTATGTCAATAAAAATGAACCAGTTACAAGTCAGTGGACAGCACTAAAAACGCAGGAAACGGTGATTTCAGGCTTGACTTTCCAGCCCAAACCAAAAATTAAAGTCTGGGGTGTCCGAATTTAAAAAATTTCGGGGCCCTGTACGAATTTATTCGGTTTCACCCTGCAAGTTTGCCTATAATGTTGTGAATTTTATGGTTTGGAACAAATCTTTCTTTTTGATGCGGTGAATCCTTAACAAGGGGCCAGAAGTGAAGCGTTTGACGGCATGGACGGTAGTGATAGCCGGGGCATGGCTGGCAACTGCATGTAAAAAAGAAAAGAGCCAGGGAGTCATCGAGCCGGCTCCCGGCTCGACCATGGCTGCTCCGGCCGACAGTGCCACAAATTTGCCCAGAGAGCCCAACCTGGAGCAGGTTCAGCAGGCTTCACCGCCACCGGCAGCCACCGTCTCCGCCCCCGTTGGCGAATTTACGAAAACCGGACATTATGTCGTACAGGTTTCCGTTTACAAGCGTAAGCGGCAAGCCCATCGCCTGGCCGCGAAGTTGCAAGACGCCGGATATCCCAGTTATGTCGCCGATGTGGAAAATCCCACCCCCGATCTCTCGGGGACCTATTATCGGGTCCGGATCGGCAATTTCGCCTCGCTCCGCGCCGCCTATGACTTCGGCAAGAATACCCTGCAACCGGCGGGCTATGCCTTTTGGGTCGATAAGAAAAAGAACGATCACCGCACTCTAAACAGCGGCGAAACTCCGGCCGCCGAAGCCCCGGTGGCGACCCCGGCCGTTTCGGCACCGCCTTCAGCGGAACCCGAAACAGCGCCGGTAGAATCTCCTTCCTCCTCCACGCCTGCTTCCGCACCGGTGGCCGCTCCGGAATCCGCCACCGCACCGGCGACGGCGACGGCGACCGCGCCCGCGTCGGAACCCGTCGGCGTACCCGAACCGCCGGCGCCCAGCGAGCCGGCCACTCCGCAGGAAAACAATTCCTGGGGCAACCCTGTAACCGATTCCACTCCCGCGCCGGGCGCGACGAATTCCGCCGTGCCCGCCACGCCCAAAGATACCGGCGGGGCTGTCGAAGGCTGGTAACCTCGGTGATATCCGCCGCCGGCCGAAAAGTTCGCATCGTCAATCTCGGCTGTTCCAAAAATCAGGTCGACAGCGAAAATATTCTGGGCGAATTCGGTCGGGCCGGCTTCACGTTGGCGCACGGGGGAGAGGCTCCCCAGGTCACGGTCATCAACACCTGCGGCTTCATCGAAGCGGCCAAAGAAGAATCGCTTCAGGAAATTTTCTCGGTGCTGGGCGGCAAGACTCCGGGAGAAAAAGTGGTGGTGGCCGGATGTTTGTCGCAGCGCTACCGCGACGAATTGCAACGCGAAATTCCCGAAGCCGATTTGTGGGTGGGCACCTACCGGCCCGGAGAAATCCTGGCGCGCCTGGGATTGAATTCCGCGGCCCCTTCGGATTGCGACTTCGGCGCCGCGCCCCGCACCTTGATGGGCGATACGGCGCATCACGCCTATCTGAAAATCGCCGAAGGCTGCAACCGCGTCTGCGGTTTCTGCGCCATCCCCGGCATGCGGGGTAAGCAGCGCAGCCGGTCCATCGACGAGCTGGTGGCCGAGGCCCGGCAATTGGAGGCGTGGGGCGTCAAAGAAATTTCGCTGATCGCGCAAGACCTGACTTTTTTCGGACGCGAGAACGGACGCGGAGAGAATCTCGAAATGCTGCTGCGGCGGCTGGTGCGCGAAACCGGCATCGCCTGGTTTCGCCTGATGTACGCCTATCCCGCCTTTCTCACTCCCGGCCTGCTCGACGTCATGGCCTCGGAACCGCGCGTGTGCAAATATGTCGATCTGCCGGTGCAGCATGCCAGCGACCGCATGCTCAAGGCCATGCGGCGCAACACCACGCGGCAAAGTCTGCGCGAACAAATCGCGCGGCTGCGCGCGGCCATGCCGGACATCGCCTTGCGCACCACGGTGCTGCTGGGATATCCGGGCGAAGAAGAAGATGACGTGCGCGATTTGCTCGACTTCGTGGAAGAAACCCGCTTTCGCCATCTCGGCGGTTTCACCTACTCCGACGAGGAAGGCACGCATGCTTTCGATCTCGCCCCCAAGGTTCCGCTGGAAAAAATGCAGGAGCGGTTGGAACGGGTGATGGAAGTGCAGCGCGCCATCGCCTGCGAAGACAATGCGGCACGCGTCGGTTCGGAACTGGACGTACTGATCGACGAAGCCGACCCCGAAGCGCCGGGCGGTTTCGTGGGCCGGAGCCAGGGCGACGCACCCGAAGTCGACGGCCGCGTTTTGCTTCGCGGCGAGGGCGACGCCCGCATCGGAAGCTTTCGCCGCGCCCGGGTTACCGGCGCACGCGAGTACGATCTCGAAGCGGTGCTGCTGCCGGAATGATTATAATCCCCTTTTGCTTTCCGGTATAACTCACGCGCCCACGCGGGGCGCGATTTAGCGCGTTCGCCTCTTCCCATGGTTTGCCAGGTTTCAACTCACGCGCCCACGCGGGGCGCGATCTTCCAATACCGCCTGATGTATAGGCATGAACAGTTTCAACTCACGCGCCCACGCGGGGCGCGATTGCGCGAGTCAAACCCGACTGCAGCATTTTCCAGTTTCAACTCACGCGCCCACGCGGGGCGCGATCGTGAGCTTGCCGGATCGACTTGCATGCTTGGACAGTTTCAACCCACGCGCCCACGCGGGGCGCGATCGCAGCGTACGGATCGGCACCATCGCACGATGGTTTCAACCCACGCGCCCACGCGGGGCGCGATTTCGTCGCGTCATCGATGGTCTGCTGTTTCAATCCACGCGCCCACGCGGGGCGCGATTGCAGTCGCACGTGCCAGCCGATGAGGTTTCAATCCACGCGCCCACGCGGGGCGCGACTGCAGACTGGTATCGACATCGAGCGCCCTCATTAGTGTTTCAATCCACGCGCCCACGCGGGGCGCGATCTGCAATGCGTCGAGCATGCCAGACATCAGGTACGTTTCAACCCACGCGCCCACGCGGGGCGCGATGATAGCTCTTCTAGTACCGAGTCGCTCACGATGCGTTTCAATCCACGCGCCCACGCGGGGCGCGATCGATCGCAGGCCGTTACCATCGCAATTGCGAGCAGCGTTTCAATCCACGCGCCCACGCGGGGCGCGATCATTAGCGAGCATCGAGCGCCAGTGGCGTAATGCTGCGTTTCAACCCACGCGCCCACGCGGGGCGCGATCAGTACCAGTAATCGCAGCCCGTAAGCGTCGAGAGTTTCAATCCACGCGCCCACGCGGGGCGCGATTGCGTTCAGCCGTATATCATTCGGATCGCTCGGTTTCAATCCACGCGCCCACGCGGGGCGCGATCACTGATATCGGATCCATAGCTCGTTGCGGTACATGGTTTCAATCCACGCGCCCACGCGGGGCGCGATCATGCCGTGAGCCATAATCGCGATCACGATGCTAGTTTCAACCCACGCGCCCACGCGGGGCGCGATGATCGGCAGAGTTAGCATCGCGATATCTGATGGTTTCAATTCACGCGCCCACGCGGGGCGCGATCATCACGCTGGTCGACAGTTGCACGACTATCGTCGTTTCAACCACGCGCCCACGCGGGGCGCGATCGATGCATTAGCGAGCTACCGTACAGTTTCAACCCACGCGCCCACGCGGGGCGCGATTTCAATCCACGCGCCCACGCGGGGCGTTTCAATCACGCGCCCACGCGGGGCGCGATATCGCCAATGCCGGCAGTTCATATGACAGTTTCAACCCACGCGCCCACGCGGGGCGCGATATGCATGCGGCATTGCCGCATAGTGCCATGCGTGCGATCACGCTACAGTTTCAACCCACGCGCCCACGCGGGGCGCGATCATATTCGCAACGCCTATACGATCTGCGAGCATGATGTTTCAACTCACGCGCCCACGCGGGGCGCGATGCTCAATTGAACGGCAAGCGATCGTACCTAGATGTTTCAATCCACGCGCCCACGCGGGGCGCGATATTCACGCCGATGATCCTATTGACCATCAATGGTTTCAACTCACGCGCCCACGCGGGGCGCGATACGCCCAATCGGCATCATTCCAAAGCTGCGTAGTTTCAACCCACGCGCCCACGCGGGGCGCGATATCAGCACGTTTGATCGAGTTCCGACATATTGCATGTTTCAACCCACGCGCCCACGCGGGGCGCGATCATCGACCGCGGCGGTCAATGCTTCAGCGCTGAGTTTCAATCCACGCGCCCACGCGGGGCGCGATAGCGATTGAATCTAACACCGATACAATAAGGTTACGAGAGAGATCAATCGCTAACCTCCCTCACAAGGTGATATAAACGGATACTACTCTTTTTAAACTTTCAAAAAGCGGGAATCCTGTTTGAGATCCGCATCGCTAACCTGCCCAGGGTCTCGATGGAACTGGGGGTTAGCGACTCAATTAAACCATAATCAATTCCCCTAGATCGGGCGGTTTTTTGGCTCCATGATGCTCCACTTTTCGTTCCCAATTTGATCCAAGAAAGTAGAAGCGAAGGCTATCCTGATCCTGGTTTAAAATCCCCAAAAGCCTGGTTTTCAACACTTCCCAACGAGCCGGATCGAGATTGCATTCAAATACCGAATTTTGAACTCGAAGTCCGAAATCTTCACACGCTTCCGCGATTTTCCGAAGACGTTTCCGCCCTGCGGCCGTAATGGTGGAAACGTCATAGCTGACTAGCACCAGCATTTTATCTCCAAAGAAAGGCTGGATAGAATTCGAGATCTCCGCGAATGTGCCTAGCTAATAGCCGGGCTTGGGTCAGGAAACAGAGCCCAACATCCAAATCCTCGTCCAGGAAAGGATGTTTGATGGTCTCGCGTTTTCTTTTTTGAATGTCGGCAAGAACCGTCTTGCGTGTTTCCACAGTCATTTCAACCTCGGTTGAAGGTTGCACGATGAACCCCTCGCGGTTGACTTGCTTGAGATTCACCAAACTCAACACCAATCGGTCTGCGAAAGGCGCCCGGAATTCTTCCATCAAGTCCAAAGCCAGCGATGGCCTCCCCGGCCGCTCCACATGAAGGTATCCGACATAGGGGTCAAGCCCCACCGATTCCAAAGCGGAGCGCATATCCAGGGCAAGAATGGAATACGCAAAGGAAAGCAAGGCGTTCACACGATCCGTCGGCGGCCTGCGACTTCGGCCGTTGAAGCGGAATTCAGATTCCGGCGGCAATAGCATCGCGTCGAATACCGAGAAGTAGGCTTCGGCGGCATCGCCTTCTATGCCGCGCAGCGACTCGACGGAATCGGTTTTCTTGGCCCCGGTAAGGCAATTCTCCATGCGGTTTAACATGACTTCGATTTCCGCCGATCGGGTAGATTCCGGATGGTTGCGGAGAAAACGCAGCAAGGTGGCCCTTTGGTTCTGAATCTTGGCCGCCACGCAACAGCGGGCTATCGACAACGAGCGCGCCGGATCGTCCGCGAGGCGATATTGTTCCCGTCGCAGTAAGACATTGCCATGTACCGGCCCCGTCAGTCGCGCCAGGAATTTTCCATTGCCATGCAAATAGCTGACGGTCACGCCTTCACGAGCGCAATGCTCGGACAGTTCCGGTGACACGCCGATGCCGAAACCGAAACAGACGATTTCACCGATCGCGTGAAGCGGGAATTGCGCAACTTTTTCCCTATCCTTGCGTACCGTAACCGCCTCGCCATCCTTGTGGAGATAAGCCCCTTCCAAGGTCATGTACAGCGTATTGCGAACATGCTTCATCCTAGTAGCTCCTGGCGGTAAGCCTGAACCTTTGCGGGCGCCGCGCTTTTCGGCTGGCAAATTCCTATCAACGAACAGGAGCGGCAGCCTTTTTTCCAGATAGCGGGCGGCAACTGTCGCAAACACATCATGTGATCGAAGGCGGTGATGGTTTCCCGGGTGCGGATGCGTAAGGCCTCATCAAAAACCACTTCGTCTCTTCGGCGGATTCTTCCATAGAAAATCGATCCTTCCGGAATCTCAGCCCCGGTCATCTCCTCCAGGCACAGGGCTTGGGCGCAAAGTTGAATCCGATCGCAATCCAATTCCTTGGGTTCGCCGCGCTTGAATTCCACCGGACGAATTTTCCAATTTCCGCTTAACCCAAGGAATGATGCCGTATCCGGCGTATCGCCTATCTTTTCAACCTCCACCACGTCCAAACGTCCGTACAAACACAATTTCAAAGACTGAACACGCACCCCGGAAAACTGGCGCAACCCCCGGCGGAATTCCCGATAGCCTTCATCCACCCGTTCATGCAAGGTCCGGCCTTCGGCAGTGCGCTGGTTTTCCTCCCAGACTTGCTCAAGGTGAATCAACCCGGCCTGCCGCGGGCAGAAGGCCATGTGCTGCAAAGCCGAGATCGGATGCAGATCTTCTTCACGGTGGGCCGTGGTGGTCACGGTTTCGGTTTTGCCAGCTTTCGGGTTTTTGATCCCGGCAAATAGTTCTGTCCAGAAACGACTTTCCGCCCCGTACGGCTTTCCAGAGCTTTGCGGGCCTTACCGGCTACGGAACCTCCTTCCCTGGCGGCTTTGCGGTTCGGCTCGAAACCCTGAACGTCTCCGGTGCGGGTGATCTCGGTGGTGGCCGCTTCACCAAGCATGCTGAAGATCAATTCCAAATCGTTCATATGGTCGCGAAGGTTTTCGCGCTTGAGCCCTTTGATTTGCTTGTATTCGGATGGCGTGACTCCGAAGGCCGCTTTGGAGATTTCGGCGGTCAGGATGGCGTAATCCTTCTCCTCTTGGATTCCCCGGTTTTTCCACTCTCCTGTCAGCTCTTCCCGAATGGCGATGGACCGCATGCGCTTTTCGATCCAGTCGTCCGGATAGCCCTTGGCCTTGTACAAAGCCCGGGTGCGCTTGGAGGCTAATTCGGGGTCCTCGATTTCCTGAATGCGCTCATATCCCACCTTGGCCAGCCATTTCTTGAAAGGCTCGGCCTTGGGCGAAGGAATGCTCTGGATGATGCGGAAAACGCCTTCGGTGTTGGCACAATTAAGGTTTTGAAGACCTCCCGGCGTTTGGACGGAAAGGGGGGTGGCAATTTGCCCCCACCCTTGGTTCAGTTCCGGGTCGCGTCGGCGCATATCCTTGACGTATCCCGCCGGTTTCACTGAGTCGGTCAAGGCCGAAACGACGTCAGCAATGACGAACCACCATTCGCCCTTATGCAGGGTTTTGCGGATTTCTTTGCCCCGGAACAGGGCAATGTGGGTGGGGTCCTCCACGTTCAAGCCATCCGCAACAATTTCACGCCGTTTCCGGCATCGGCACTTGATCCGACCGCAGGTAGTGGTTTCCCGTCGAACGTGACCTCGTAGTCCTCGAATGCCCTGGCAGGCGGCAATTTGCCACCTTCGCCAGCTACGCCGATTTTCCGCTTGGCCACGACACGCTCGAACAAGGCATGCGCCGGGGCATTGCCGAGAGCCGTGGCGTGTTCAAATACAAGCAAAGGACGCGTAGACATCAGTCCACGGGCCGCAGATCGGTCATGCTCGAAAGCGTTAACCAGTGAATCCCAAAAGAGATTCAAGTCCTCTTCGGAAAAGCCGGTTTGATTGGCGAGATGAGCGGAAATGAAACCGTGGGAGCGGTACAATCCATATGGAACGGTGAATTTACGGCCCATGGTTCGGTTGTCTCCACCCTGTTTCTCGGCCTCGGCTTCGGTGGCCACGGCCATGCGGGTGATACTGTGTTCCAGGGCCACGATGGGATCCACCGAGCGGGCGAAGGTCATCTGGATGGGTCCGCGGACTTGACCACAATTAGGGGCCGATTTGAGAGACATAACAGCGCCAAAGGTCCGGATGTCGTAAAAATGAGAACACATCCAATCGCGCCCTTTACCTGTTTCTTCGGCGGTCGGTTTTCGCGCTTTCACGCCTTTTAAAGAATCTTCCAGAAATTTCTTGAGATCCTTTCCAGGTTTGGTTTCCTTTATCGCCTGCTTAATCGATTTGACATCGGCATCAGCGGCCACGACTAACCAAAGTTTCTCCTCGTCCTCGTCAAGGCTCAATCCCTCCGGCAAAATGAAATCTTCTATTTCGGTCTTCAGGTTGTCCGGAATGAGTTTTCTGCCTTCTTCTCCCAAAGCAATTCCGAGGTCGGTGAATGCGGCATTATGGGCTCTCCCCAAAACCGCTTTTTCCTTGACGTAAATGTCGTACCCACTTTTGGGTTTTTGTCCTTCCGTTTGCGTCAGTTGGACAAAATTGCGGATTTTTCTTTTGAGACATACATCGGTGACAAGCCCCGTGCCAGTTTCAGCGTCGATGCGCGGAAGATTGCCGGCGTCGGGATCGCCGTTTGGATTGCCGTCCTGAATGTCGAACAGAAAAATGAAGTCGTAGCGCTTGGTGATATTACTCATAATTTTCTCCTTGAGGTTTTAGTTACTCGGATATTTTGGGCTTGGTGAAAAAGGCCTGGCGTTGGTGGTAATAGCCGACGGCGAAGCGGGCTTGGTCTTCCATGGAAAGGTGGGCCGGCATGTCTGGAGACAAACCTCCGAAAATCTCCGTCAGCCGATTTTCGTGGACGGCTCGAAAGGCAGGGTTTTCCAATTTGGCCAAGTGGTGATTCTTCAACTTCAACAATTGTGGAAAAACACTAATGGGACTGGAACTGGCGGCTCCGTAGAACCGATCGCGGATGGTGGTATTGATGCCGGGTTGCGCGTCTTCTTGGATTTTTTCCAGGGTGGCGAAAAGCCTTCCAAGACGGTAACCCGAATTAGTATTGGTGAGATCTAGCGACACGGTAATTTCCTCCTGAATGGGATTGTTCTGCTGCCGATGTTGGCGGTTGATGCAAGCTTTTAGAATGGCGGCTTGCGTACGCCGCACGTCCTGCGTGGCACGGATGCGCCGAATTGCCTGCTGCAAAAGAGTCGCAGGATAAGGGGTTCCCGTCAAAATGGAAAGCATGACGCTACCCGCCAGATTCGGCGGAACGTTCTCAGTTTTGTTCTGGACTGCGATATCCGAGAGCAGGAAAAACAGCGCGTAATTCCCCTTGTCGTTCTTGGGCTTGACGATTTCCAAATCCTGAAAATGCTGACGGATTCTGCCGGAAAATTCAGCCACGGTGCCGGCATGCCAGAAACGCACTGAGACACGGGCGGCATTGGGAGAAAGTCCTAGTACAAAAAAACGGGCTTCGCCATCGGGAATTCCGGTGCCAGTGAATGGGCTACGGAGCAAGGTCTCCATCGCCTTAATGCCGCGATCCGGGTCATCCTTTGGTGGAGCATTCCAAAGAAAGGAAAAGACTTCCTCAAACGAAGTCTTCTTTTCTGACCAAAAAACTGTTGTTGCATCGCCAACTTGGACCTTGTTTTTTGAATCCCTTCCCAGGAGGAGGTTCAGAACCGTGGTGTAGGCAAAGGTTGCCGATTCACTTACGGGAGCATTATAGTTTTGCTCCTTCCGGAAAGACCTGAATGCCGGGAGGTTGAACGAAATTAGTGCCGCACCCGAAGACTGAGCGTCTCGAACCCCTTTAATCGAAGGATGGATACGGGCAGCCGAAGATTTGCATCCTGATATAAGGCAGATTCCCGCACCTTTCGAACCGGGCCTACGGATATGGGTTGAAAGTGATTCACAAATAGAAGCATCTCTTGCACCATCGATCCTAAAAAGAACATTTAGATTGGAATCCAAGACCTCCTTCCATCTATCCTCATCCTTTTTGCTTTTCTCAATTTGAGCTACGGGGTTTGAAGCGAGAAACCGTAAAAGAATCTCGCGATCAGGGTTTTCGTCGATATCGGAAGACAATCGACGCAGAAAATCAGCATGTCGCTCCGAAATATCTTGCCTACCACGCGGATTGGCACCAAGGGCATATTCAACGTTGCCCCACAACAGATTCGCTTTAACATTCACGCTTTTTTTTTCCGCCACCGGTACAAGGAAGGATTTAGCCCGTCTTTTCCGTCCTTCCCCTTCCCGCGTGTCCTCTAAAGACACAAATTGCCCATCACGATCAATAACGACGACAAACGAAATATCCTGCCACTGAAATCCTTCCGGTGCAATCCCACTTTCCGGATCCGCTGCCTTGCGTTGGTAATATTCGTACAACGCCTGCAAAATCATTTCCGCACTTCCTCGCTGTCCCAAGGCGGTACTTCGATAATCCCTTGCTCGATTTTCGCCCGGAAAAACGCAGGCTGCGGATCGTTTTCATTCTGGAAATCCAGATCGAAAAGCATGAAACCCAATTCCCGCGTTTCCGCAATCGGCGGCTTTTCCTTTTGCTCCGAAGCCAATTCGCTTTCGGGAATGAAACGGAATGCGCAACTGAACTCACGACAGCCGAGATAGGGCTGGTTGAAGCATTGACCTTTCGCGGCTCGGCGCTCGAACATGGCGTGATACTTCCCGGGATTCTCGTCTTTACCGGTTTTGGCCGTTTCGGCGCAATGTGCGGTGAATTCTTTCTCTTCCGGGTCAACCAATGATTCCGGAACCGGATTCAAAACCTTGGGCCGCATGGAAGGCGGAATGAATTCCATCTCAGCATGTAACCGATAGGCTACGTCGCGTAGGAATAGTCCAGCCCTTTGCTGGCGGGCATCCTCGATGAGAATTTCAGAACCTGCCCGATCGCTGGCCACGGCGCCCACTTCATTACGCCGCACCGAAATCCAACGAATGGGTTGCAACACTTCGATTTTGCGGACATGCCAACGTATGGCGGGCTTCCAAAATATGGCGGTGAAAATCGCCCGGGCCGACGAGGGCGTGATCACGTCGTAACTGACGCGTTCCACCTTCATTTCCGGGCGGGTGAAACAGGCGTAATCGCCTCTTACTTTCAAACAGAACGATTTTCGCGTATGGGTCAAGAAACCTCCTTGGGGAGCGGATTTCACGGGTACACCGTGCCCTCCCGGCGTTGTGCCACGCTGATGCAAAGGGTATTATTGAAAACATGACGACTCTTTCGGTGCAGGTTCCTGAGGACATCTTTTCGGCGTTGCGGCTTTCTCCCGAGGAAATCGCGCGGGAATTGCCTTTGGCCGCGGCCATATTGTGGTATTCCAAAGGCTTGATATCCCAGGAAAAAGCGGCACACATCGCGGGCCTGAGTCGCGCGATCTTCCTGAACGAACTGGCCAAGGCTCAAATCCCCGTTTTCCATGTGGATTTGGATGAAGTTCGCCGGGAAGCCCTGAGTGGTTGAGTCTGTCGTCAACGCTTCTCCCGTAATCCATCTCGGGGAAGCGGGGTATCTTTTCGTATTACGTGATTTGTTCGGCACCATCCTTATTCCAAGGCCGGTCGTCGATGAAATCCTCGCGAAGCCCGAATCGAAGGACCGTATTTCAAATACTCCATGGATTCGGGTGCTATCGGTGGATCCGCCTGCAGCATCCTTGACCGCATGGGATTTGGGACCGGGCGAAACTTCGGTGCTGACGTATGCCTTGGCCCATCCGGGAACCGAAGCCGTATTGGACGATTGGGCTGCCCGCCGTTGCGCCAAAAGTCTTGGAGTTCCGGTATGCGGAACCCTGGGTGTCATCCTGCGCGCCGCGCGCAAGGGGATTCTCTCCGACCCGGTTTCCGTACTCCACAAAGTGCGGAATGCCGGCATGTGGCTTTCACAGGATGTCTTCGAGGAGGTGCTCGGCTTGGCTCGGGAAATGTCGAAATTCAGCAAATGAAATCCTCCGGACCATCCAAGCGCAAACCGAAGGTTTCATCATACAGATTATCCACGCATTGAGCCCATAGACCCATCGCGCCCTCGGGTCCTTTCAGTTCCGCAATACTTCCTTGGTCTCGGAGTTTTTGCCATACGCGCTCAGGGACGTTAACTAGGCACCGTTGCAGCCTACGCATGCGCTCGCGAGAAGGGCCGGCATAACGCAACTCCTCCAGGATTTTTCGGCTGGAGTACCGATCCGAATCAGATTGCCACTCATACCACACCACGACACTTCGGTATCCTTGTTCATCAATGAGCCTGTACCATTGCGCCGCTGAGCGAAATTGAAATCGGCATTCGCCTTCACCTGCATCTTCAAAACCGTAACTTTTGAAATCTTTGCGACCGAAATCATTTACTGCCCGGTAGAAGCATTGGAAATATTTCCGGAACGCGTCGGGGGAAAGTAGGCCGGATCGATCCGGCCAAGTCCGTATCACCTCGGAACCGGCCTGTTCCATTTTGAGCAAAAGACCGGATGGAGAGGGTTTCGGCGGATTGAAAATCACCACTTCGCCCAACCTCTCCTTCAGCTTTCCTTCCCGGTTGCATCGTCCGGCCGCCTGGGCGATACTATCCAGCCCAGCCATGGCCCGGAATACCACGGGAAAATCAATGTCCACCCCCGCTTCCACGAGTTGCGTGCTGATCACACACAGTGGCCTGTCTTGGGATAAATCCTCCTTGATGCGCCGAATCACTTTGGAGCGATGCTCCCCGCACATCAGGGCCGAAAGATGAACTGGTGTTTCCGCCGATACCTGCCTGACCGCTTCCCAAAGCTCGCGGCAATCCTGCCGGCGATTGACGATGCAAAGAACTTGCCGATGTCCCGAAAGCTCACCGGCCAAACTCGGCCAATCAATTTTTTCCGGCCCTTGAAACCGCAATTGGACCCGCTTCAGGGATACGGCCAGCTCGGCCGGGCTTGTGACGATTTCCCTGACTGAGTCGCAATCGAGCCCCTGGAACCGGGCTTTTTGCGAGCCGATTTCTCCGAGCAGGGCGGGCTGGGTGGCGGTACATAACACCACGGTACACCCGAAATGCTTGACCAATCCTTTGAGCACCGACAAGGTAGGTGCCAAAAATTCGGACGGTAACATCTGGGCTTCGTCCAGGATAATGACGGAATCCACGATATTATGAAGTTTGCGGCACCGGCTGGTGCGCGAGGCGAAGAGCGACTCGAAAAACTGTACGTTGGTGGTGACCACAACCGGCGCATCCCAATTCTCGGCCGCGAGACGGCCCCCCACGGTTTCCCGATCCAAATCCACATTACTGTGATGCTCCAGGACGTTCTCCGACCCTAAGACCTCGGAAAAAATCTGGGCCGCTTGCTCGATGATGCTGGTAAAGGGTATAGCCATAATGACACGGCGTTTGCCGTATCTCAGAGCATGTTCGAGCGCGAAGGCCAGGGAAGAAAGGGTTTTGCCGCCGCCGGTTGGAACGGTAAGGGAAAAGAAGCCGGGTTCGAGATCCGCCGCCTTGCGGCAATCCGCCAACACTTCCCGTCTGATTTTGTTGACCAGAAGTTCGAAATTCCCTTTGGCCTTCAATTCGGCATCTCTTTCATCTGTTTTGGATCGGAAAAGGACGTGCAATTCCTTCAAGGTGGAAGTAGGACCGCGTTTCTCGGCCTTCTCCGGATCCATAAAGGCTTCGGTGTCCAGAAAATCCGCGTCCACCAGACTGGAGAAAAGCATGCGTATCCACAGATGAATTTGCTCAGGATCCTGAGGCGGCTTGGATGCCGGTAAAGCGGCTTCCAAAATTTCTTTGGGAATATCCGCCTTTCGGGTTTCTTCAAGATGGCGGGTTTCATTCAGACGTTCTTCTAATCCCCAGCCTTCCGCCTTGTCTTTGAACCAATCGGGCAGTCCCGAATGATGGCCCGCAATCAGGTAGGCTAGAACTCTTCCTATGCCTTTTTGTTTTTGTACGGCGTGAATGGCTCCGGCAGTACTGTGATCCACCTTGCCGGGAACATTTTCCAGGTGGGCATCTATCCGATACCCTGTTGCCGAGCGGATATAACTCTGAAAATCCGCCTTATACTTTCCCAAGTCATGCCAAAGTCCGGCCAAATAGCCCCAGTCGTGGGAAGAGAAATTTTGTGCCGCCTCCCCGGAGCGCCTTCCGACCTCTTGCAAATGCCCTTCCAGGGTATGTTCAATCCATTTGTCGGTGGCAGAGTCTTTCCGCACATGCGCGATATAGCGTTGCATCGACATCCTTTACTTCGTCCGCTGTCAAGAATAGTCGGGACCGACGCGAGCAGCGCGCGCCGGTCGCTTCTGCGTCTAATTTTCGTCTCAGCGAATGAGACCGGCGTTACCTACTGCACAAATGAACCGTTGCATGGCTGCTTCCAGTTTCAGAAACTGAGACGGAATATTCCATGAAATCCATTTCTCACTTGCATAAGATCCATCGGTTGCTTTCGGAATCCCAAAAATCCGGGATCACCCTTCCCACCTTGCAACGTAAATCCGGACTTTCCCGGCCGACGGTGTACCGCGTCTTGAAGAAGTTGAAGGAATTGGGCGCCCCCTTAACTTCACCACGCCGGGGGTTTTACGCGTTCGCCTCTGAAAGTGCCTTCGAACTCCCCGGCTTTGCCTGGCTTTCGGAGGGGGAACTCGGAACCTTGCTTGGCCTCATGGCCTGGCTTGGCCAGCCGGAATCCGAAGCCCTGGAAGAAATCATCGGCCCCTTCCGCAAACGCGTCGAGACCATGGCCTCCCGGCTGAAAATAGATGGGGAAAAGTTGCAGACCGCCATCGCTCTCTTGCCCATGCACGCCCGCGTCATTCGTCCCGGCATCCTGCGTCAGACTTGTGAAGGGCTTTTAAGCAACCGGAAATTGCGCATCCGTTACGGCGATGAAGACGATTTCCTGGATCGCGAAGTTTCGCCTCAGAAACTTGTACGCTACCGCGATAACTGGTACCTGGATGCGTTTTGTCACGTGCGTCAGGCACTGCGAATTTTTTCTCTTTCCCGAATCCGGCGATTGGAATTGCTGGCGGAGCCGGCCGAATCGGTGCCCCGGGCGGAGCGTGACGCTTTTTTCGCCACCTCCTACGGTATCTTCAGCGGTACGTCTCAACATACGGCCATCTTGCGGTTTACTGGTTACGCCGCCCAAGAGACAGAAGCTGAAACCTGGCACCCTCTGGAGCAAAAATCCCGCGATCAAGACGCTCTGGTGCTTCGATTTCCCTATGGAGATTCCCGCGAATTGGTACGGGATATTTTGCGCTGGGGCCCAGAGGTCGAGGTGCTTGGTCCCGTGAAATTAAGGGATCAGGTGGCGGAAATGGCGCGGCAAACGGCCTCGCAATATTAAGGTCCGGACAGCAGGAATTTTCCTGAAATGGCCGAGGCGATGTACCGAACATATCGAGGTGACCCTGTTCGAGTCCGGTTTTTCGAATCGCACCGCTTCCCCGAGCGACTTGTGGTGAGCGTGTCGAACCCAGTCGAGGGGTGGCGCGCTGACTCCGGACGAATTCCGCAGGCCAGGGAAGGAAAATTCTTGCCGGCCCCGAACTCGATTCCAATTGAGCGGAGCTTCGCTAGAGTATTTCTACCGGCGATCGCGTCTTTAGCAACTCGATTAATTCCAGCACCCCTTCGCGTGTTAACCATCCCTTCGCATTGGAGCGCGTCGCCTGCGACAGGCGTTTGACGGCGGCAATTTCCTGGCGGAAAAGGTGTTCGTTGAAACGCGCCAGCGTGAAAAAACTGGAAACGCGGGGATCGCTTTTTTCCAAGATGGCGTCGGCTTCGGAACGCAAGGCGGCGACTTCGCGGCGCAGGCGCTTGGCATAGGCCTTGAGCGTTGCGATGGGCGTCACGGAGAGATAGGGGCCAATGGCATTAAGCGGATTGCGCGCCAAAATATCGAAGAGTCCGTGGAGGTTACGGGCTTGATAGGCCGCGCTAAGCTTCTGCATCCACGCGGTTTTTTCCGCGCGCAATGCCGGGTCGGTTTCCTTATCGGGATGCAAGGCGCGCGCGAGCAGCAAATACAGCCCGCGCATGTCTCCGAGCAGGGATTGCTCTTGTTCCTCCGCGCGTTGTTTCGCCTTGGTCTTTGCGCCGGTTCCGCGTTTTTGCTGTCGATAGCGACCGGGATGGTCCTCGGGTTCGGGGCCGGGGCCGGGTTCAAAAAATCCCATAAACTCATCGAAACTCGCGCCGAATTCTTCGGTGCCGGCCCGGATTTCTTCCCCTTCTTCGTCGCTTAGACATGGCAGCACAAGAAAATCTTTGCGTAGATCCGAAAGATCCTGATCAAAGTTTTCCTCGAGTTCGAAGATCAACCATTCCACCGCATCGTGGATTTTGGCCGCTTGCCGGGGTTTCATCCAACCCGCTTTCAATTGGTTCAGCAAGGCGGTGAGGCAGGCCCGTTTCCACCGAACGACGTTTTCCAGCAAGGGGACGAATTCCGCGGCGAAACGCTCCTGGGCCTGCACTAAAAGCTTTTCATTGCGCGCGGCCTGTTCCCGGGCCTCGGCGACGCCGCGCATCAGCCGGGACAGTTCGCCAAGAACCTTGGCATGGCCCGCGGCAGGTGCCGAGTTATCCAATTCGAGGGTTGGCCCAATCGGCACCGGCGTTGAGTCTGACTTCGGATTCATTCCAGAAATAGACCAATTTTCACATCAAACTTGCAGGACAGATTCCCCGCCTTCCACGCGATGCGTACGTAAATCAAACCCTGTTTTCCGACCATGGCCGTCCGCCCCGGCTTCCACCTACCAATCCTAGGGCCTCAATGCCAGCACGACTCCCCCATTTTCCTCGCCCTCATTTCACTTTCCCCTGGCAGAATCGCCGCCCGATCCAGCCCAAGACATAGCCCATCTTTTCTCCCGCAGGGTAGCTTACCGATGACCCAGTATTCGGACTAATCCGGATACTTCGTCCAATCCGTGTTTTCACCTTCGCCGCCCCATCAAGCCCTACAGCTTCGGTTTCGTGCGCTTCGGGTTTCACCCTCTTCGGCGGGCCGGTCGGTCCGCCGAAGACGGGATATCAGACCGGAGGGTGAATGAAAAGAATCCACGGTGAATGGAATTACACAATTCCGTCGCGCCAAAACCGGCCGAAGCGGACCCTAAGGTCCGGCCGGCTGCGCTGCGACTTCGCGCGGCGGCAGGCATTGGGTGTTGTTGCAGGCCTGATAGCGCAACGAGACTTTCACGGTCTTCAAAGCCGCGGCGCTCGGCTTGCCGCCCTTGGCCTTGACCGGCGTGCGAATGTCGAAGGCGCCTTGGAACAAGGCCACCTTTCCGCCCAAGGCGGGAATCTCCTCGAATTCGGGTTTGGGGTAGACGGGTTGGCCGAAAACCAGACCTTGGCCTTCGGCATGCAGCACGGTGGGAATCAAAAACGAGTCGAGCGGCGCGAAGGATTGAATGTGCCAGTCTGGGGGCAAAACCACGTGCACCACCAATTGCGACGAGTCGCCGCGAAAGCTCGGGGGGTCGAAGTGGTAACTCACCTGCGGCGTAATACCGGCACCGGCGGTCCCAACGGTGACAAAACCGGCGATAGAACCGGCGACAAAAATGGCGATCGGCGAAATGAGGGCGAAACGAGTCGACATGCTTTCTCCTGGCTGCGGAATTCAATTTACATGTCCGCTCCGGACCGGCCACGACATTGACAGCGTGATCCGGAGCATCGTATCTTCGCCCCATGTCCGGTCTCATGCGTTCGGTGTCGGGTATCCGTGGCGTGGTCGGTCCGGAATTCAATCCCGTTGTAGTGGCGGAATACGTCAACGTCTTGGTGGGCCAGCTCGGCGCCAAAAAAGTGGTGGTGGGCCGCGATACCCGTCCCACTGGCGCCATGATCGAGGCCGCCGTGGCCGCGGCCTTGCAGGCTTCGGGCGCCCAAGCCATCCTGCTGGGCATGGCATCGACGCCCACGGTGGAAATGGCGGTGCTGCAGCAAGGCGCCGACGCTGGCATCATCATCACCGCGTCGCATAACCCCGCGGAATGGAATGCGCTCAAATTTCTGAACGCCGAGGGTATTTTTCTCGACGAAGAAGAGGTGCGCCGCCTCTTCGCGTCCGTGGACGCGCGTCAGTTTCATTGGCAAGGCCATACCGGCATCGGTTCGCTGCGATCCGAGGCGGGAGCCGACGAGGGCCATTTGCGCGCCATTCTGGATTTGCCCTTAATCGATGTCGCTGCCATCCGCCGCCGCGCCTTCAAGGTCGCCTACGACGGGGTCAACGGCGCCGGCAGTTTGATCCTCCCGCGCTTGCTGCGCGAACTCGGGTGCACGGTCGAAGCCCTGCATGTGACGCCCGACGGCTGCTTTCCCCATAACCCCGAACCCACGCCCGAAAACCTGGCCGATCTCGCGCGCCGCGTGCGCGAGCAAAACTGCGATCTGGGATTCGCCACCGATCCCGACGCCGACCGCTGCGCCTTGGTCGACGAGCACGGCACGGCCATCGGCGAAGAATACACGCTGGCCCTGGCGGTCGACTTCATGCTGCGCCGCCGGAAGGGCCCGGTGACCATCAACCTTTCCACCAGCCGCATGAACGAAGATTTGGCCGCGCGCTACGGGGTGCCGCTGACGCGCACCAAGGTGGGCGAAATCAATGTCGCGAAAGCCATGCAGGCGAACGGCAGCGTGATCGGCGGCGAAGGCAACGGCGGCGTCATCCTGCCGGATTTGCATTACGGCCGCGACGGCATTCTGGCCGCAGCCTTGATCCTTCAGTCTTTGACCGAACGCGGCGGCGCGCTTTCCCAACTGGTGGCGGAAATTCCCGCCTACCACATCGACAAGCGCAAATTCGCGGTGGCCGGCAAAGACCCGCAGCGCATTTACGCGCAACTGGAAAAGACCTTCTCCGATGCCGAAATCGATCGCCGCGACGGGTTGCGCTTCGCCTGGCCCAGGCGCTGGGTGCATGTACGCCCGTCGAACACCGAACCCGTATTGCGCGTCCTCGCCGAAGCGCCTACGCCGCAGGCCGCAGCGGAACTATGCGCCGCCGTGGAACAGGAGTTGGGATGAAAGGAAAATTGCCGGCGTCGATCCGAAAATTTGCCCCGCGCGTGAAAAGCCGCCTCCGGCCGGCACCGAATTGCATTTTTTTCTGATATGTGCGGCATCATCGCCTATACCGGTTCGCGCCAGGCGGCTCAGATTCTGCTGGACGGGCTGCACAAGCTTGAATACCGCGGGTATGACAGCGCGGGCCTGTGCGTGCAAACCGATCATCATCTCGATTTGGTGCGGGCCAAAGGCAAACTTTCCGAACTCGAAACCGCGCTGCACTCCCATCCGTTGCGGGGCACCGCGGGCATCGGGCACACCCGCTGGGCTACCCACGGCGCGCCCTCGGTGCAAAATGCGCATCCGCATCTCAGCATGAACGGCAAAATCGCGGTGGTGCACAACGGCATCATCGAGAACTATGCCTTGATCAAGGAAATGCTGAAGCAGGAGGGCGTGACCTTCCGGTCCGAAACCGATACCGAAGTCATCGCGCACCTGATCGCCAAATTCTACCGCGGCAGTCTGGCCCGGGCCGTGGCCGAGGCCATGACGCATTTGGGCGGCGCCTTCGGCATCGTGGCCATCGCGGCCGACGAACCCGGCGTGCTGGTGGGCGCGCGCCGCGGCAGCCCGCTGGTGTTGGGAATGGGGGAACACGAATTCTTTCTGGCTTCGGACGCGTCCGCCGTGGTGGAACATACCCAGAAAGTGGTGTACCTCAACGACAACGACATGGTCGAGGTGAACGGCGGCTACCGCATCACCAACCAGGCGCAAACCGAAGTACACCGCGAAGTGCAGAACCTCGACATTCGCGCCGACCAGGTGGCCAAAGGAGACTTTCCCCACTTCATGCTCAAGGAGATTTTCGAGCAACCCGCGACGGTGATCAATTCTTTACGCGGCCGGCTGCTGCCCGACTTCGGCACGGCCAACCTGCAAGGCCTCAATCTCCTGACCCCGGAGTTGCGCAGCATTGAGCGCATCATCATTGTGGCCTGCGGTACCTCATTCTATGCCGGCAAGGTGGGCGAATACATCATCGAGGATTTGAGCGGCATTCCCGTCGAAGTCGAGTACGCGTCGGAGTTCCGTTACCGCAACCCCATCATCAACCCCAAAACCATCGTGTTCGCGATTTCGCAGTCCGGCGAAACCGCCGATACCTTGGCGGCGTTGCGCGAAGCCAAGCAAAAAGGCGCCACCGTGCTCGGCATCTGCAACGTGGTGGGCAGCAGCATCGCGCGCGAAACCGACGGCGGCGTGTATCTGCACGCCGGGCCCGAAATCGGCGTGGCCTCGACCAAGGCCTTCACCTCGCAGGTTACGGTACTCACCTTGATCGCCCTGCTGTTGGGCCGCATGCGCCGCATCAGCCAGGACGACGGCCGGCGTATCTGTGAAGCACTACAATCCATTCCCGCGCAAATCGAGGAGATCCTCAAACAAAACCAGGCCATCGCCGCCATCGCCGCGCATTACAAGGATCACCATAACTTTCTGTACCTGGGCCGCGGCTACAATTATCCCGTGGCGCTTGAAGGCGCGCTGAAGCTCAAGGAAATCTCCTACATCCATGCCGAAGGCTATCCCGCCGCGGAAATGAAGCACGGGCCCATCGCGCTGATCGATCGCGACATGCCCACGGTGGTGGTTTGCCCCACCGACGATTTGTTCGACAAGATGCTGTCGAACATGCAGGAAGTGAAAGCGCGCGGCGGCCGTATTCTCGCGGTGACCGACGCCGAAGACGGGCAGCTCGAAGGCTTGGCCAATCACCTGATCCGCATTCCCAAAACGCGGCATAAGCTCAGCCCGCTCCTGACCGTGGTTCCGCTGCAACTGTTGGCCTACCACATCGCCGTGCTGCGCGGCTGCGACGTCGACATGCCCCGCAATCTGGCCAAAAGCGTCACAGTGGAATAGGAACTCCGCTTCGGAATCGAGGCGGACCGGCACCCGCTCCGGCGCGACCGGGGCGCGTGAATTTCGGGATTTCAATTTGCACTTTGGAACCCCATGACCGCGCTGAAACAACTGCTCGATCCCGCCTACGAGGTGCGGCTCCCGGTTTTCGAAGGGCCGCTCGATCTGCTGTTGTACCTGGTGGAAAAAAACGAACTGCATCCCAAAGACATCGCCATTGCCGACATCACCGACCAATACCTCGAATATCTGAATACCCTGGACGCGGCGCACCTGGCCCATGCCGGGGAATTCCTGGTGATGGCGGCACGCCTCATGCGCCTGAAGGCGCGCGAGCTCCTGCCCGCGGATCAAAAAGACGAATTGGAAGAGATGGAATATCTGCTCGACCGGCAGGCCCTGATCGCGCAGATGCTGGAATACCAGAAATTCAAAGAGGCGGCCCGCTCGCTGCGCGCCATCGAGGCGCGGCATTTCGGGGCTTTTCCCCGCGGCTGCGCTGAGGTGGTGTTCGGCGCAGAAAGCGAAGAGGGCGGCGAGGCCGGCATCTACGATCTGCTCACCGCCTTCCGCGCGGCCTTGGTGCAGGCGCCGCGCATTCCCGTGCATGAAGTGGAGATCGACGACGTCACCATCGAAGATCGCATGCAGCACATCGAATCCGAACTCCGGCGCCGGCGGCGCAGCCTCTTTGAAGATCTGTTCGAAGGCGACCCCCGCCGCATGGCCAAGGTCGTCACCTTCATGGCGATTTTGGAATTGTGCAAGCTCGACCGCATTCATCTGCGGCAGCATCGCGGCCTGGGCGCGATTTGGGTCTATGCGGCCGTCGCAGCCGAGGAGATGCCGGAGTTGCAAGCGCAAGCCGATGCGGCCGAACTCGACCCCTTGCCCGAATTCCGCACCGGGCTGGTGGATTGGGTACAGGAGCAAATCCGCCATCGCAAGACCGAGACTTCGTGGGAAAAGGTGATCGCCGATCTGGCTGCGGAGTTGCAACACGATGCAACGCCCGATGCCGACGACGCTTTGCCGCCCTCGGGAACGGCGTTGCGGGCCGTGGCGGCGCCGGATGCGGGTTCGGAACCGGTGACCGAAAGCGAGGGCGACGCGTGACCGAAAGCCGCGAAACTCCTGAGAGCGAATTCTCCGATGAGGACCCGAAACCCGGCGCCCCGCCCGCCGACAACGGCGATGGGGAAACCCCTCCGGTCGGCGAAGTCGAGGTTGAAGCCGCATCCGCCGAGGTCGGGGAAGAAGCAGCAGAGGAAGAGGAAAATCCGGTTTGGACCCCGGAACCGGAAAAACTGTTGTGTGCGCTTTTGTTTGCGGCGCGTGAATACCAAAGCGCGCGGACCTTGCGCGACATTCTTGGCGAAGAGTGGGATACACCCCGGCTGCGGCGCCTGTTGAATTCGGTGAACCAAATGCTGGCCGATGCCGATTTGCCTTTCGAAGCCATCGAGGCCGAAGGCACCTTTCGCCTGCGCACGTCGCCGAAATATTTTCCCTGGGTGCGCAAGCTGTTCAAAGAACCTCCCCCGCGCCGGCTGTCGCAGGCCGCGCTGGAAACCCTGGCCATCGTGGCGTATAAGCAGCCCATCACCAAGGCCGAAATCGAATCCATCCGCGGTGTGCATGTCGACGGCAGTTTGAAAACCTTGCTCGACAAGAAACTGATCGACATCGGCCGCCGCTCCGACGCCATGGGCAACGCCTTCACCTACCGCACCACCCGCGAGTTCTTGCGGTACTTCGGCATCAACCGCATCCCCGACGACCTGCCGCGGCTTTCCGACTTCGAAGGCATTCTCAATGCGCAAACGCTCTTGCCGCAAATCGGCCCGGGCGGCGAAGTGCGCTCCCTGACCCAACCCGAACCCGACTCCGAGCAAATGTCGCTGGGCGTCGAATCCGGCCCGGCTTAATCAAGCCCATTAAAATCCCATTTTCCTGAATCCGAAATTCCCGCTTTCGGGTTAACGCTGGTTCTGCCTAGGGCTTGACACTGGGCCATTACATTTTTTATTATTAAACATATAGGATTAGTATGATATGATTTCGATGCGCACGAAATATGCTTTGAAAGCCCTGATTTATTTGGCCAAAGCCGGCGACGGCCCGGTACTGATCGGCGACATCGCCGCCCGCCAGAAACTGCCGCGCAAATTTTTGGAGCAAATCCTGGTGGAGCTGAAGAACCTGCGCATCGTGAAAAGCCGCCGCGGGAAAACCGGCGGCTACGCCTTGGCCAAGGATCCGCGCCGCATTCGCGTGGGCGACATCGTGCGCGCCTTCAACGGCCCGCTGGCCTTGGTGCCTTGCGTCAGCGTGACGGCCTTTGAGAAATGCCCGGAATGCGTCGACTTTCAAAACTGCGGTATCCGGCGCGTCATGAAAAAAGTCCGCGACGTAACTTCGGAGATACTGGACGGCACCTCGCTGGCGGCCCTGGCGGTCATGGAGGAGTCGGAAAGCGACGAGCAGGCGCTGATGTTCGCCATCTGACCGTTAGGATCACCACTCTTTCCATCCCTTGGGCACCATGAAACTCAACCATCGGACTTTCGCCTCTTTCCTGCGGTCGACCGGCCGGAAAAAACGCGCGGTTTTGGCCCTGCTCCTGACCGTCGGGCCCGCCGCAGCCGGAAGCGTTCGCCTGCTGAACGTCTCGTACGACCCCACCGCCGAGTTGTACCAGGATTACAACTCCGTGTTCGCCAAGCATTGGCAAGACTCGACCGGCCAGAACGTGATCATCGCCCAATCCCACGGCGGCTCGGGCAAACAGGCACGCGCCGTCATCGACGGACTCGACGCCGACGTCGTCACCTTGGCGTTGGCCTATGACATCGACGCCATCGCCGACAAAGCGCAGCTTCTCCCCAAAAACTGGCAAAGCCTGCTCCCGGACCACAGCGCACCGTACACCTCGACCATCGTGTTCTTGGTGCGCAAGGGCAATCCCAAACACATCCGCAACTGGGACGATCTTGTGAAACCAGGCGTGTCGGTGATCACGCCCAATCCCAAAACCTCAGGCGGCGCACGCTGGGCCTATTTGGCGGCTTGGGGGTATGCCCTACGCCAAAACCACAACGATTCCGCCCGGGCGCGGGCATTCGTGGCCAAACTGTATCACAACGTGCCGGTGCTCGACGCCGGCGCGCGCGGATCGACCACCACCTTTGTGCAACGCGGCCTCGGCGACGTGTTGTTGTCCTGGGAAAACGAAGCGTTGCTGGCGGTGCATAAGCTGGGGCCGGATCGGGTAGACGTGGTGGTTCCGCCCATCAGCATTCTGGCCGAACCGCCCGTCGCCGTGGTGCAGCGCGTGGCCGAAAAACACGGTACCTTGCCCATGGCGCACGCCTATCTGGCCTATTTGTATTCCGACGCGGGGCAGGAAGTCGCGGCCCGCAACTTCTATCGCCCGCGCAATTTGGCCGTCGCCGCCAAATACGCCGCGCAATTCCCGCCGCTCAAGCTGTTCACCATCGACTCCGTATTCGGCGGGTGGCCCAAGGCCCAGAAAACCCATTTCGCCGACGGCGGCGTCTTTGATCAAATCGAAAAGGAAAGTCGATAACATGGGCGCGACGACGGCTGCGGCAACCTCGGAGGATGAAATTGTTTCGAGACGTAAGTCACATTCGATTCTTCCCGGTTTCGGCCTGACCTTGGGATTCACCGTGCTGTATCTGAGTCTCATCGTATTGATTCCGCTGGCGGCCGCCTTTTTCCAGGCCGCGCATTTGACCTGGCCGCAATTCCGCGCTCTGTTCACGGATCGCGAAGTGCTGGCTGCCTTCCGTCTCACCTTCTCCGCGGCGGCCATAGCCGCTTTGGTCAACACCGTGTTCGGGTTGCTTACGGCCTGGGTGCTGGTGCGCTACCGCTTTCCCGGTCGGGCCCTGCTCGACGCCATGGTCGATCTTCCCTTCGCCTTGCCCACGGCCGTGGCCGGCATTGCGCTCACCGAGATCTATGCGCCCACGGGCTGGATCGGCGCCCTGCTGGTGCGCTTTGGCGTGCAGGTGGCGTACACGCCTTTGGGCGTGGGCGTGGCCCTGACCTTTGTCGGCCTTCCCTTTGTCGTGCGCACCTTGCAGCCCGTGCTCGAAGATCTCGATCGCGAAACTGAAGAGGCCGCGGCTTCGCTCGGGGCCGACCGCCGGCAGACCTTCGTCCACGTCATCCTTCCGGCCCTGCTGCCGTCGCTGTTTACGGGCGCGTCGCTGGCCTTCGCCCGCGTGCTCGGCGAATACGGCTCGGTGATTTTCATTTCCGGCAACATGCCGATGAAAACCGAAATCGTGCCGCTGCTCATCGTCAACGAACTCGGCCAGTTCAATTACCCCGCGGCCACCGCCCTCGCCGCGGCCATGCTGGTGCTGTCCTTCGCGCTGCTTCTGGGCATCAACCTGCTGCAAAAATGGGTGGGCGGTCGGGAGCCGGTGCGATGAAACCGGCCAACCCCGCGGGCATTTCCCGCGCCGCCGTCACCGAACCGCGTTGGTTCCGGGCCGTATTGATTGCCGGTGCCGTCGGCTACTTGTTTTTCCTGCTGTTTCTTCCCCTGGCGGCGGTGTTCGCCAATGCCTTGGATCACGGACTCAAAGCGTATTTCCATGCCTTCGCCGATCCCGACACGATCTTTTCCATCCAACTCACCCTGTGCCTCGCCGCCATGGCCGTGCCGCTCAATCTCACCTTCGGAGTGGCCGCGGCCTGGGCCATCGCCAAATTCGAATTCCCCGGGAAAAAAATCCTGACCGCGCTCATCGATTTGCCCTTTGCCGTGTCGCCCGTGGTGGCGGGATTGGTTTACGTGCTCGTCTTCGGCCATCAAGGCTGGCTCGGCCCCTGGCTCGAAGCCCGCCACATCACCATCATTTTCGCCGTGCCCGGCATGGTGCTGGCGACCCTGTTCGTCACCTTTCCCATGGTGGCGCGCGAGTTGATTCCGCTCATGCAGGAACAGGGATCGCAGGAGGAAGAGGCGGCCCTGACCCTGGGCGCCAACGGTTGGCAAACCTTCTGGCACGTGACCTTGCCCAACATCAAATGGGGCGTGATTTACGGCGTCATTCTCTGCAACGCCCGCGCCATGGGGGAATTCGGGGCGGTGTCGGTGGTATCGGGCCATATCCGCGGCGCTACCACCACTCTGCCGCTGCAAATCGAAATTCTCTACAACGATTTCAACTATACCCAGGCCTTTGCGGCCGCCTCGCTCCTCTGCTTTCTGGGGCTGGTGACCTTGGCGATCAAAACCTGGGTGGAACGGAAAGGCCGAAAAGCCGCCGCCGCCTCCGCGGCCGCGGGCGTCGAAACCGGAGGTTCGGCATGAAGGCGCTTCTACAACCCTGGCCCTGGTATGTAAGCGGGCCGCTGATCGGACTCGCCGTACCATTGCTGTTACTGCTCACGGGCAAGCCGCTCGGCATTTCCAGCAACCTGCGTCATCTCGTTTGCCTGGCCCTGCCCAAAACCAAAATCGCTTTTTTCGCGCACAACCGCTGGCGCGCCGAATTCTGGAACGTATTGTTCGCGCTGGGCCTTATGCTGGGCGGATTTGCCGCGGCCCATTTCTTATCGGCCGCGCCGGCCCCTTTGTTTCCCGCCTCGTACCACAGCCTGCGCGGCGCCGTGATTCTTTTGGCCGGAGGCTTTCTCGTGGGATTCGGCACGCGCTACGGCAACGGCTGCACCTCGGGCCATGCCATCACCGGGCTTTCCAATTTATCCATCACCAGCTTGTACGCCACGCTGTCGTTTTTCGGCGGCGGCCTGACCGCCGCCGGCGCGCTCAAGCTATGGCAACACTTTCTTCCTTGAGGCCGACATGAACTCCGCAGCCCAATACAAGCCTTCGGAAAAAAACGCCCCGCTTCCGCCGCCCAATTCCGTCGCGGCCGATCGCGTCGGCAGACCGCGGCAACTTTTCTTCGGTCTGTTGATGGGCGTTTACTTCGGTATCGTCCTGACCAAGAGTCAGGTCATTTCCTGGTTCAAAATCCGGAACATGTTTTATTTCCGCGAGCCGGATCTGTATCTCATCATCGGGTCGGCCGTGGCCGTGGGCGCGCTGTCGGTATTTTTGCTCAGGCGCTTCGGCGCCAAAAACCTCGCGGGTGAACCCATCGATCTTCCGAAAAAACCTTATTCCCAAGGTCTGTTTTTCGGGGGCGCAATTTTCGGAATCGGCTGGTTTGTCACCGGCACCTGCCCCGGCCCGATTTTCACCCAAATCGGCAGCGGGGAATATTTCGCGTTTTTCACCTTGGCTGGCGCCTTGCTCGGCACCTATGGATACGGGGCGATGCAGAAACGCCTGCCGCATTGACGCATTTTGTATTCATAAAACATCACGATCCCAAAAGGAGGAAACCATGTCACTGCAACTCGGATCCGCCGCCCCGGATTTCACCCAGGAATCCAGCCAGGGGCCGATACATTTCTACGACTACATCGACGGGCATTGGGCTCTGCTGTTCTCGCATCCCGCTGATTTCACGCCCGTCTGCACCACGGAATTGGGTGTAACCGCCAAGCTCAAAGACGAGTTCAAAAAGCGCGGCGTCAAGGTGCTGGCGCTGTCGGTCGATTCGGTCGAATCGCATCGGGGATGGATTCCCGACATCGACGAAACCCAGCACACGCACGTCGATTTTCCCATTCTGGCCGACGGCGACAAGAAGGTGGCGACCTTGTACGATATGTTCCACCCTCTGGCCAACGACAAGTTCACGGTGCGTTCGGTGTTCTTCATCGACCCGAACAAGAAAATCCGTGCCACCATCACCTACCCGGCTTCAACCGGCCGCAATTTCGACGAAATCCTGCGCGTGATCGATTCGTTGCAGCTCACCGACAACTACAAAGTCGCGACGCCGGTGAACTGGAAAAAGGGCGAAGACGTGGTCATTTCCCCGGCCCTGCAGGACCCCGAAGATTTGAAAAAGCGGTTTCCCAAGGGCTACAAGGTGATCAAACCGTATTTGCGCACGACCCCGCAGCCGGGCTAGTAACGCGCGCGTGACCCTGCCTTCCGTCACAAAAGCCCCGCGGTGTCCGCGGGGCTTTTATTTTCGGCCGATTGCAGACGGCGAGCAAGGAACGTCGCCAGGCTTTCCAAGGCACGGTATGCGCCGCGGCGCGAGACCACGGGGTTCAAAGCGCGCAGGCCCAGACGCAAAAAGGGCGGCGAGGCGCGCAGGCAAAAATGCACGGAAACCAACTCTCCGCCGAATTGCTCTTTGAAAAAATTGATGGCCGCATCCTTGCTCCCGGCCCGGGCGCCGGGCACGTACCCGCCGAGGTCGAAGCGCCCGCATCCCAGCACCTGGGCGCGACGCATGGCCGCAAAAAGCAAAGCCGCGTTGGCCTGGCTTTTGGCGACGGCCACACTATAGCGGTAACGGTACAGACCCGCTTGGGGAAAAGGCAGAAAGGCGCAGCCATGCAGTAACTTGCCGGTTGCGTCGCGCGCGAGAAACACCTCCAGCACCTGCTGTTCGTCGGGGCCGGGAATGGAGAGGCCCGTGCCGCGGGCAAAATCCCGCTGGGCGTCGAAAAAGACGCGGCGCTCGCCTGCGTTGATGGCCTGCGTCAGCACGCAATGCCTTTCCGCATGCCGGATCGAGGCGCGCGTGCGCGGGGAAAAACGCGCGATCCAATCGTCTGCGTGGCCGGAAAGCGGCACCATCCAGGTGGCCTCGGGCACGCGGCAGTCATAACGCGCCGGAGGCTCCAACGCGCGCAGGGCCACCACCGGCGCCGGCGACGCCGCATATCCCGGTGCGTTGAACCAGAATTCTTCGCAGCGGATTCCGAACCAGTTCCGTTCCAGCTTCATCGTTTGGCTATAATCCCGGAATGCCTTCGACATCATACCGATTCCAACGCGATGCGGCCATTGCCCCCTGAATCCCAGCATCGGACCGCGGCGGGCCTGACGCGCCGTTCGCGATGGGAGTGGGCGGCTTTGCTGCTGCCGTTGCTTGCGTCCGCGCATTTTCTGCGGCTGCGCACGCAGGCCGCCGGCTTCCCCAGCGGTGACGAAGGCTCGTGGATGGCCGTGGCCGCGCAAGTCGCGCAGGGCCACGGATTCACCACGCTGTGGCTCGAACACCATTGGCTGCGGCCGTATGCTTTGCCGCGTCCCGACGACTTTCGCTTTCCCGGCTTGACCTTACTTTTGGCCGCGGCCTTCCGCTTGTTTGGCACTTCTTACACCTGCGCCCTGGCAGTGACCTCGGCGATCTTTCTTCTGTTCGTGGCAGCCGTGTTCGCGGTGTTGCGCCGTCCCCTGGGCTTTTGGCCGGCTTTCGCCGCGGCCCTGCTCACCGCTTGTTCGCCTTTGCAATTGCATTGGAATGCGGGGATTTACACCGAAGGCCTGTTTGGACTGGGGTTGGCCTTGTTCCTGCGCGCCGCCGACGGCGGCCCGGAGCAAAGGCGCCATTTATCCTGGTGGATGGCGCTGGGGGGAGCGACGGGCCTGCTCTATCTCGTGCGGCCCAACGGACTGTTGCTTTTCGCCGGCGTGCTGTGGCAATTCGCCCGCGATCGAAAAGCCATGCGGCTGGGCTGGAACCGCTTGGGGGCGGCGGGTGTGACCTGTCTGGCGGTGGCTTCACCCTGGCTGATCCGCACCGCGGTTTGGTTCGGCAACCCCTTCCACGTCGCGGGTTCGGCGGGATTGCTGCGCGATCAGGCCGATCAACCGCATACGCTGAACCTGGTCCAATATCTCGCCGGCCATGCCGCCGACTTTCTCGTGGTGCGCACCGGAGTCGGAGTCTACCGCTTTTTCCGCGTCCTGCATTTTTTCGACCATGGCCTGGAAATCGTGCCGCTCCTCGGCCTGTTCCTCGGTCTAATTCTGGGCCTGGCCCTTCCGGCCCTGCGCCGCCGCATCGTCCCCTCCGCCGTGGCCGCCGGGTTCGCCGTGTCGTTCGCGGCCTGCGCCTATGCGGCCTGGGGATCCTGGGCCGGCGTGCGGTATTTCAGCGGTTACCTCCCCTTCGTCTACGGTTGGGGCGTGTTCTACGCTTTGCGTTTCGTCGACCTTCTAACACGCGAGCGCGCCGCGGCGTTTTGGCTGCGCGCCGCCTGCGTCGCCGCCTTGCTGCTGCCCGTCGTCAATCCGCATCGCTTCTACGAACGCCATTACCGCGGAATGCCGGGCGCGGCCCCGGCCGTCGCGGCGCATCTGGCCGCTTTACGTCGCCTGCTGCCGCCGCAGGGTCTGTACTACGCCAAAAGCCTATGTCAAATGAACTTTGCCGCCAACCGTCGCTGCGTGGGCCTGCAGGAGTTGTATGACACCGCGTGGTTCGCCCGCAGCGAACGGGTATTTCACCCGCGCCTCATCGCCTTGCGCCGGGGTGAAGACGGCACGGCCGATGTGCGCACGGCCCTCGGCCGCTATCGCGCCGCAGGTTTTTCCTGGGACACGGCGGCGGCGCTCGATTCCACTTTTTATTTGCGCTTGATCCCCCGATCCACCCGCCGTCTGCAGCGACGTACCCCTGAAAACGCCGGTCGCGCGGTCATCGCTTTGGGGCGCCGACGGCAGGTTCCGCTAGTCCCGGCAGCCGATCAGCCAGGCGATGGGAAAGTCTTGTGTGACGGCCTGCATATCCAAACCCCTTCCCCCAACCCCGCTCTGGACTTCGAACACCGTCCCGGTGAAAAGGTTGCTCCAGCGCGGGGGCGACAGGGAAGGCGGAAGCAGGATCCGGTCGGATTCCGGATCCCCGGTGGGGAGCCAGTGGGGATAGGGTTCGCCCTGAGAGGGACCCAAGACCCGCGTCACGGCGATGAGGAACTCTTCGCCGCGAGCGCGGCCGAAGGCCAGCCACGGCGCCTTGGCCACGCCAGCCGAGGTCAAGGGAAGGTACGCGCCGCGCAGGAACAAATCCGGAAACCGCTGACGCCAGCGCAAGCAACGGGCCAAGGCATAGAACTTGACGGCTCCGCTCGGCCATTGGGAGAGCAGTGCCAGCGTTTTTTCGCGGCGATCCGAAATCGGGTCCTCCGGCTGCAGCAGGGCTTCCAGCGAAGACCCGCGAGCCCGCCGGGCCTCGAAGTCGACCGGCCGGCGGTTATCCGGGTCGACGAGGGACAAATCCCAATTCTCCGTGCCTTGATAGATATCGGGAACTCCCGGCAGGGCGCATTTGATCGCCACCTGGCCCAGCGATCGCAGTACTCCCAGCCTCGCGACGGTACTCACAAACGGAAAAAACGCGGCGGTGAAGCGCTCTCTTCCCCGTCCGAACAAGAGCCCTTCCAGATGTTGCCGCAGGGCATTTTCATACTCGGCGTTGGGATTGATCCAACTGGTATGCGTCTTGGCTTCGCGGGCGGCTTTGACCAGGAATGCGAGCACGCGCCCGGAAAAGTCCGCCTCGGGTTCCCGCGGCGCTCCCGACGCCTCCATGGGCCAGCAGCCCACCAGCGATTGCAGCAGGATGTATTCATCCTCTTTGGAAATGCGCACGGCGCTTTTCACCCGCGCCGGGAGCCAGGGCGAAAAGCGCGCGAGCCGGCTCACCATCCGTTTCCATTCATGCGGCATTTCCGCCACGACGTTCAGGCGCGCCCGGGCGTCTTCTCCGCGTTTGGTGTCATGGGTCGCCGAAGCGATCAGGCCGAAAGGAAAATGGCGTTGGCGGGAGAGGATCTGGGCGTGAAAGGCTCCCGCGTCCGGACCGGTGGAATCGGGATCTCCGCCGACTTCGTTCCGGGAAAGCAAGACGGCGCGGCGGTAGAAAGCTGTGTCTTCCACGCCTTTGGCCTGCACGGGCGAAGTCAATTGCTGGAATTTATTCGCGAAGGCGAGACGGGCCGCTTGGGGAATGGAGGCCCCCGGCGCATGCGCAGGCAACGGCTCGAACGGCAGGAGAACGGCGCGCAAAAAAGTGAAGATGGAATCGTCCATGGCGGGGTTGGCCTGGGCGGCCGACTGTAAAGCGCGATCGATGACCTGCATGTCTTCCGGGGCATACCCGGCTTCGCTGCCGTAGGTTCGGTAACGGGGAAAGGCGGCGATCACCTCGCGCAAGGCGTCGCGCAGGGCCTCCAAGGTGAAGTCACGGCTGTTCCGGTCGGCCTCGGAGAGCCGATCCAATTGATTGGCCAAAACATTCAGATCGCTGGCCAGGGAGGTCGCCAGGATCAGGCGCTTGCAGCGGCGCACTTCTTCGGCGAAGGTTCCGTTCCACCCGGTGAAGCGGCGGTAAAAAGTCTCGAGCACCCGCACCCCTTTGGGGTTCACGAACAGGCCGTTGATATCATTCAGGTATTCATAGCCGGTGGTTCCCTGCACGGGCCAGTCTGCGCGCAGCGATTCGCCGTCGGTAAGGATTTTCTCGACCACCACATAGGGCGGGGCGTCGGCCTGATCTTCCCCCACCGTGCCGGCCGAAATTTCCGGGACCGCCGCCGGCGAGGCCGCGGACAAGGCCGCGCGCAGCCAATGCAGGTATTCGGCGGGATGGTACAGGCCGTCGATATGATCGAGACGGACGCCGGTAATCCGGTGGGCGCGAAAAAGTTCGATCAGTTTCTCATGGGTCGCCGCGAATGCCTCCGGATTCTCCATACGCACCCCGAGCAGGCTATTGATGTCGAAGAAGCGGCGGTAATTGATTTCATGCCCGGCTGTCTTCCAAAAAGCCAGGCGATAGGTTTGCCTTTCGAGCAAATCGTGCAGCCGGTCAAAGCGGTCGTCGCCCTCTCCCCGCCCGTTGAAATCGGCGATGCGTTGCTCGACATAGGCGGCGACGGGCGGCGAGCGCTCCATCAACTCGGCCAGCCGCTTGCGCGCGACTTCTTTTTCCCGCTGGCGTTCGCGCACCAGAGCGGGGTCGGTCTCCAAATAGGTGGGCAGGTTGCGCAGCGAGGAGAGGATGCTCAAATACTCCATGCCCGCATCGCCGTCGGCATCAAAGGGCAGCCGGTCGATTTCACCGCCCAGACCCATGCCCAGGACCAGGGGCACCATGCGCGGATTGATGGGAAAACGGTTTTCCCAATAGCACAGCACCAGGGCGCCCGCTTCGATGCTCAGCCGCAGTTCGCCCCGATTGAGGACGCGTCCATACTGGTCGCCCAGCACGGGCAGAAGAACCTTGCCTCTCAAGTCGGGTTTGATGGGCTCCCAATCGATGTCGAAAAAAGCGGCGAAGGGCGAAGACGGGCCGTTCTCAAGCACATCCCACCACCAGGGGTTGCTGGCGGGATCGGCGCCCATGTGATTGGGCACAAAATCGAGCAGGCATCCCAGGCCGTGGCTCCGCAGGGCTTGTGCCAGCCGTTCGAAGCCCGCTTCACCGCCCAGTTCCGGGTTTATGCGATGATGATCACAAATGTCATAGCCGTGCCGGCTGCCGGGTTTGGCCAGCAGAATGGGGCTCAAATACACCGCGCCGATCCCCAAATCGCGAAGGTACGCGATCAGGCCGTGCACGGCGTCGAAATCGAAGCCCTGATGAAGTTGCAGGCGATAGGTCGAATGGGGAATCATGCTTCGGCGATCCAGGCGCCGCCGCGCGGAAAACTCAGGGTGGGGGCGCCCTCCGCCCCGCGGCCGACTTGAATGTCGCGGGGATTCGATTCAAAGGCCCTATCTTCCGACGTCAAAAGCGGCGTCCATTCCCGCTGTGCTGCGGGGGCCGGCGGAAGCTCAACGGCCATCCCCTGCGGGCTCAGGCAAATCACCGCCAGCAGATGCCGATTCCCGGCCGAGCGGATCAAGACCAGGCCCTCCGCTCCGCGGGGCCGCACGTGAAAATCCTTTTTATCCACCGAGTCCAGCGCGGGATGTGCGCCGCGAATTTGTAACAAGGCGCGATAAAATTCCAGCTGGCCGCGATGCGGGTCCTCGCCGCGTTCTTCCCATTGCAACCGGCTGCGCTGAAAAGTCGTTAGCGCTTGCGGATCGGGAATGGTGGCGCGGACTGCGGGATCTTGAAAGGCGGAAAACCCGGCGAATTCCTTGCGACGCCCGGCCGTCACCAGCGGGCCCAAGGCGGCGGAATGATCCGTAAAGAATTGAAACGGCGAAGAGCAGGCCCATTCTTGCCCCATGAAGAGCAAGGGCGTTTCCGGAGCCAGGAGCAACAGCGCCGAGGCCGCGCGGTAGAGATCGGGAGCGATTTGCTGATGCAGCCTTTCACCGAAGGCCCGGTTGCCGATTTGATCGTGGTTTTGAATGCAGATCAGAAAGCGGCTGTAATCCAGTGGGTCGGGATTGCTGCCCTCCGACAAAGATCCTTCGGTTCGGCTGCCGTCGCGAAACCAACCGCGCGCCAAGGTTCGCGCGATGTGTTCCGCCGTTCCGTCGAAGTGGGCATAATAACCCTCATGGTCGCCGGCCAGATGACGGCGTAGGTGATGGTGAAAATCATCGGCCCAGACGCCGTCGAATCCCATGCCGACTTTTTCTATCGGTTGCGGAAAAGCGGCGGGATTGCGGTGATCTTCGGCATACAACAGCAACTCCCGCTCCGGCGCAGCTTGCCGGGCGGTTTGCCGAGCGGTTTGCGTCAGCTCGGCCAGAATATGCGGGTGCGACGCATCGAGAATGGCGTGGGTGGCGTCGAAGCGCAACCCATCAAAGCGGTATTCCCCCATCCATTGCCGCACATTGGACGCATAAAAATCGCGCACGGCCCGGCTATCGATGCCGTCGAAATTCACGGCGGCTCCCCACGGGGTGGATTTTTCCGGGTTCAAATAATTTGAACTGTAGACTCCGGTGTAATTGCCGTCCGGCCCGAAATGGTTGTAGACGACATCGAGAATCACGCCCAGCCCCCAGCCATGCGCCGCGTCGACGAGGCGGCACAAGGCTTCGGGCGTGCCGTAGCAACGCGCGGGCGCGAACAAAGCCACGCCGTCATATCCCCAATTGCGCTCGCCGGGAAAATCGGCCACGGGCATAAGTTCGATGAGGGTTACGCCGAGGCGCTTCAGGTCTTCCAGCCTCGCGGCCGCCGCAGCGAACGTTCCTTCCGGAGTGAAGGTGCCCAGATGCAATTCATACACGCTGCGGCGGGCCGGCACGGGAAGGCGGGGGCGCGGATGTTGCCAGGCGAAACCAGACAAGTCGACGGCTTGCGAAAGGCCGTGCACCCCCTCGGGCTGAAAGCGTGAAGCGGGATCAGGAAATGGCCCGCGGCCGTCCACGATGAAGCCGTAGGTTTCGCCGGGCCGCATCCCCGGAAGGTGCAGGTTCCAATAGCCTTCTGCGTCTTTTTGCAGGGGGTAACGCGCAGCCTCCGCGCCGCGCAGCAGTTCGACCGATGCGACAGCCGGCGCCCAGAGGGAGAAAACCGCGGTTTTGTTCCCGTCTCGACTTTCCCAATGGCAGCCGGGCCGGCGTGGCGTCATGCGCATTGCGGCCTCACGGATTTCGTTTCCATTCTTTGCCAATGCCAAGGTCTATCCGATTTTCTTCACCAGGCGGAGTAGGGCGAAAGAACGTTCCTTGATGTGATATTTGGCCCCGATGCGCAACTTCACCGCCGGGGTTTCCGCCGACCAGGTGTCGATTTCCCTTTGCCACGCCATTCCCGCGGGAGGGCGGGGCAACGTGAAGGCATGGGGCAAATGCTTGGCATTAAAGATCATCAGAAAGGAGTCGCCGACGATGCGATTGCCTTCTGCATCGATCTCTTTCATGGCATGCCCGACCAGCCATGTTCCCAGGCACAAGACATGCGGCGCCGACCAGTCCTTGTCCGTCATCTCCCGGCCGCTGGGGTGATACCAAAGAATGTCATGGACGCCTTCGCCGCGAATGGCGCGTCCTTGAAAAAACCGGCGGCGTTGGAAGACGGGGTTGGCGCGCCAGATTTCCGTGAGCTTGAGAGTGAAGCGAAACAACTCTTCCTGATGCCGATCCCACTCCCAATTCACATAGGAAATGACGTTGTCCTGGCAATAGGCGTTGTTGTTGCCGCCTTGGGTGCGCCCCATCTCATCGCCCTGCGAGATCATGGGCACGCCTTCGGAGAGCAGCAGGGTCGCGAGGATGTTCCGCTTTTGCCGTTCGCGCAGGGCGATGATTTCGGGAACGTCGGTGGGGCCTTCCGCGCCGCAATTCCAGGAATTGTTGTGGCTCTCTCCGTCCTGGCCGTTTTCACGGTTGGCCTGGTTGTGCTTTTCGTTATAGCTCACCAAATCATGCAAGGTGAATCCGTCGTGGGCGGTGACGAAATTGATACTGGCATAGGGCCGCCGGCCGCTGGCTTCGTACAAATCGCTGCTGCCCGTGATGCGGGTGGCGAATTCCGCGGCGGTCCCGCCGTCGCCTTTCCAGAAGCGGCGCACGCAATCGCGGAATTTGCCGTTCCACTCGGTCCAACCGATGGGAAAATTACCGACCTGATAGCCGCCCTCGCCCAAATCCCAGGGCTCGGCGATCAGCTTCACCTGGGACAGCACGGGATCCTGGTGGATGATGTCGAAGAAGGCGCCGAGTTTGTCGACTTCGTGCAATTCGCGAGCCAACACCGTCGCCAAATCGAAACGGAATCCGTCGACATGCATTTCCAACACCCAATAGCGCAGGCTGTCCATGATCAATTGCAGAACATGCGGGTGGCGCATGTTCAAGGTATTGCCGCAGCCGGTGTAATCCATGTAATAGCGAGGCGACCCGTTCACGGTCCGGTAATAGGCCGTATTGTCGATGCCGCGCAACGACAGCGTCGGGCCGAGATGGTTGCCCTCGGCGGTATGGTTGTAGACGACGTCGAGAATGACCTCGATGCCGGCCAAGTGCATGGCGCGCACCATGGTCTTGAACTCGCGCACGGTGTCGTTGGGCGAAAGGCCGCGCGCGTAGCGGGGATCGGGCGCGAAAAAGGAGAGGGAATTGTAGCCCCAATAATTCGACAGTCCCTTTTCCGTCAGATACCGGTCATTGGAGTGGAAGTGCACCGGCATCAATTCGACGGCCGTAACACCCAGGTTCCGCAAATGATCGATGGCGGCCTCGGTCGCCAGGCCCGCATAGGTGCCGCGGCTGCCTGCGGGGATGCGCGCCTGCAAGCGCGTGAAGCCTTTGACATGCAGTTCATAGATGAAAGTTTTATGCCAGGGGGTGTTGGGCGGCCGGTCGTCGCCCCAGGTAAAGGCGGTTTCCACCACCGCGGCCAAGGGCACTTCGGACGCATTGTCGCGGGTGTCGAAGGAGAGGTCGGCGGCCTCGTCGCCGATGCGGTAGCCGAACATGGCGTCCGACCAATCGATGACCCGGCCGATGGCTTTGGCGTAGGGATCGAGCAGCACCTTGTTGTTGTTGAAGCGCAAACCTTGCAGCGGATCATACGGCCCGTCCACACGAAAGCCGTACAACTGTCCGGGTTGAAGGCCGGTCACATAGACATGCCAAACCTGGTCGGTGGATTCTTCGATGGGAATGCGGAGCGCCTCGGATTCGGACTCCGCCGCGTCGAACAGACAGAGTTCCACGCGGGTGGCATGCTCCGAAAACAACGAGAAATTCACGCCATGCCCGTCCCACGTGGCTCCCAGGGGATAAGGTTTTCCGGGTTTGATTTTCATGCTGTGGTCCGTAGGATGCGCGAAAAACTGCTCCGGATTGAATCCGGCCTTTGGAAGTATAAAACCCGCGCCGGATTCGGAAAAAGGGTCGGCGCCATCCTGGGGCATTTAGGCATTTTCGGCCCGTTCGCCGTTCGGCCTGCGGGGACCGGGCGGGTGCGAGCCCTTTCCGCCTTCAAGCCGCCGCATGCGGCGCCGAGCCTCGAAGCGCGGCCGCGCGGCCCATGCCGGCGCGCAGGAAAATCCAGCCGCCGAAAGCCGCGGCCGGAGACAGCACCAGGCGCATCCACAGCGAAGCCGCGACCCCGGCCTCGGGGCGAAAGCCGAAAAAGACGAATCCCGCGGCAAAGGCCCCCTCCGTTACTCCCAGGTTACCCACGGTGAGAGGCGCCAGGGTCGAAAGCGTGCCCAAGAGCATGATGGGCGAGGCCTGCCACACCGAAACCGCGACCCCCGCCGCCCGCCCCGCGGCCAAGGTCAAGGCCACCAAGGTGACCTGCATCATTGCCGCCCGCACCAGCAGGCCCAGGCGCCGGCGGCCATCGCCCCAGATCTCTTTTCCCGCGGCCTGGAACTCCTGGGCGTCGCGGCCCGAACCCGGCAAATCGCGGCCGCCCAGGCGGCGCATCCAACCCGCCAAGGAAGGCAGGAGGCGCCGCAGAATCCAAGGTAACGCGAAGGTTCCCACCGCCGCCAACGCCGCACCCGCGGCCAGCATGCGCAAGGTTCCCCGCGCCGACACACCCAGCAGCACGGCCAACGAAACCAAGGTCGCCGTCCATTGCACGTAAAAGCCGCTGAGGCGATCGAGCCAGACCGCAGCCGCCGAACGGCCCACGCTGCCGGTATGGGGCGTCATCCAGAGTACGCGCAGGGCTTCGCCGCCCAGCCCGCCGGGCAGAAATTGATTGGCGAACACCTTGACGCAATTGATGCGCAGTTGCAGCCGCACCGTGGTGCGGCCCGCCGTAAGCCAGGCGGTTTTCCAGGAAGAGACGAGCAGTTCGGCGGCAAAGGCCAGGGCCGCGGCCGCCACCCACACCGGCGAAGCCGATCGCAGCACGTGCGCGAGCTCGCGATGATCCAGGGGCAGCCACAAGAGCGGCACCACCAGCAAGGTCAACAGAATCCGCGCCGCGCGGCGCACGGTGACGCGGCTCGTCTTCATGGGGGCGCGGATTGCGGCGCCAGCGCACGCGCGGCTTCGATCAAGGTGGCAGCCTGATACCCATGTTCCAGAGCCCAGCGGCCGATGCCTTCAAGACGGGCGAAGAACGCATCGCATTCCGCGGCGTCGCTGGTATAGGGCGATGCCCCCGGCCAGAATTCATTCGAATGACACATGGCCTGCAGATAGCCGGCCGGCGCCAGGGAGGCCCCTACGCGGCGCATGGCGTTCAAACTGCTGAAGGCCGGACGCAGCCACACCGGCGCGTCGGGCCGCATCTGCCGCCAGATCGACACCAGCGGCATGCGCCGCGAATATAAAGGCATCGTCGAGAGCGAAGCCAACTTGCCGGTTTCGAGCCAGCGCGGCAGGCGCCGCGGCGCGTAAATGGAAACCGGAATCTCCACCAGCGGCGTGTCGCCCGGTTCGCAGGGATCGGATTCGCTCAGCGCATAGATCCGCGCCGGCGCACGCAAATACGAAGGCCGGGCGTTCGCCAGCCAGGAAATTCCGGGCGTCACGGTTGAATCGACAACGTAACCGTGTGCGCGCAAGAGGCCCAAGACACGCGCATCCAAAGTCCAGGCGCCGCCGCGAAAACTGCGGGGCGGCCCATAGTGATGCGTCAGGATTTCGTGCAAGCGGGCGAACTTTTCCGGCAGCACGTCGTCGGGAACGCGCGCCAGATTGTCGCGGGCCACTGCATCCCAAGGTCCGAACGGCGGCGTGTCGGCGGGATGGAAATGCGCGCCGATTTCACTGCGCGCCTCCAACCCCGTCTCCGCCAGCAAACGCCGGAATTCGGGGTGGGCGGCCACCGAATAGGTCACGAGCAAGGTCGGCCGCAACTCCAGGACGCGGGCCACTTCCGCGAAACGTCGCAGCCCTTGCAAGCTCTCGAAGTGGAAGGGAACGCGATGCGACAGGCCTTGCCAGGCCACGTCGTCGGGCTCGGCGTCCACGGTGAGGAGAAACGGCCGCATGCGCGCGCTTCAATTCCGCAGGCGGATGGCTTCGGCCAGCATGCCGATGGCGAACAGGATGAAGGCGTTGGTGAGCAGCAGCAAGGTGCCCTGCGCCAAATCGGCGGCGATCAAATCGCGCACCAGAAAACCCAGGCCGAACAAGGCCATGACGCCGCAGGCGGGCAAAAAGAACTTCAGCGGGTTGAAGAGCACCATGGTGCGCAAAAGCAGCAAGGTGAAATTGAACAGCGCCGACACTGGTTTGATTTTCGAGACCCCGGTGCGCCGGGCATAGGCGACAGGGAGGTACCGCACGCGATACATGGCGTACAGCGCGCCCACCGTGATGGTGCTGGTCAGCGAAAAACCGTTGGGTAAAAGATGGAGAAGGCGCAGGGCCAGGTCGCGGCGAAAAACGCGCAGGCCCGAGTTGATGTCGGGGATGGGATAGTCCACGGCATAGGAAGCCGTGGATTGCAGAAATCCCTTGGCCAGACGCCGCAGACCACGCTCGCGTGGTCGCTGGCCCACGGCCATGTCGCATTCGCCCAGATGCGCGCACAGGCGGGGAATGTCTTCGGGATCATAGGTGCCGTCGGCGTCGATGATGGCCAGATAGTCGGAAGTACTGTGCAGAATGCCGGTTTTGATGGCCCCGCCGTAGCCGCGGTTGCGGTCCAGCGAAATCACTTCGGCGCCGAGGTCGCGCAGCACCGCGTCGGACCCGTCGGTAGAGGCGTCGTTGACATATAAAATCCGGCATGGCTGGATGTCACAGTGCGTCAAGGCCGCCTGCAGGCGCGCATGAAAATCGGGCAGCGCCGCGCGCTCGTTATACACGGGCACGATCACGGTGAGGCTCATGCCGCGGCTCCGGCCGCAACCGGCATTCCCGACACCCCGAAGGCGCGCCAAGCCTCCAGCGCGCACTCCGCGTTGCGCGCCGGCGTGAAGGCGGCGGCGTCGCGGCGCGCCTGGTCGCCGAGGCGGCGGCGCAGGTCCGGGTCGATCCACAGACGAAGCATGGCGTGGGCCAAGGCCCCGGGGTCGCCCGGGCGCACCAGAATTCCATTGGATTCGTGGCCCACGAACTCGCGCACGCCGGGAACGTCGCCGGCCACAGCCGGCACGCCGAAGCGGGCCGCCTCCAACAGCAAGGTCGAAAAGCCTTCAATGCGCGAGGTGAGCACGACGGCATACGCGCCGCCCAGGGCTTCGACCATCAAGTCGGCGGCCAGCGGCGGCTCCAGCGCCAAAACATCCGCCAGCGGACTCGACACGCGCAATACGGATCGGCGCAGCGAACCGTCTCCCGCCATGCGCACCCGGGGAGGGGGCGAAGTCAAATTTTTAAGAATTGCGACGGATTGAACAAATAACAACGGCGCTTTGACCGGTTCCAGCCTTCCGGCCCACAAAAAATACGGCGCCGAAGGCGCGGCGGCGGGAAACCGGGACGCCATCTCTTCCGCCGGACAGGGAGGCAGAATGCGCGGATGCGGCGGCCTTCCGGCTTTTTCGGCCATGGTCAGTAAATCCTGAGACACAAAAAAATTTCCCTGCGTGCCGCGGAACAGCCAACGCAAATACCACCGTATCGGCCCGTTGGGGCCGTTCGCTTTTCCGCCGTGCACGTCGGAGCCATGGTACCACACCCAATGCGGCACATCCCAGCGCCGGCTGAGACGAACGCCCGCCCATCCCGCGGGAAAGGCCATGGCCGAAAAGACGGCGGCCGGCGGATGCCGTACCCGCCGGCATTGGATCTGCACGGCCGCTGCATAGCGCAGCAGCCGCAGTGAATTGGTTTCAAACATGGCGCGCCGCCCGAGGTCGAAACGAAGGACGGGAAAAGGAAACTCCGGAGCGGATACGCCCGCCGGAGTGGCAGCCGTCCAAATTTCAAAGCGCAATCCCCGACGCCAAAGCTCGCAACATAAAGAATACAGGTTACGACCGCACCCTCCGCCCACGGGCGGAAATTCGTGGCATAACATCAAAAGCCAAGGCGCGCTGGCGGACATGCGACTTATTTTCGCATTTTCCCAGCGGACAAACCGAAATCGCCGGGTTCGCACCAGCCGGAGTCCATGACGGCTTCTATTTTTGCCCCTTCATCATGCGCCTCGCATCGCTCAGCCTCCCCCGCAAAGCCACCCTTCTGTCGGCACTCACCGCCTTGGGTCTGGTGGCGGGAAAGTTCGCGGTGGGATGGTTTTCGGGCTCCGTAGCCGTGTTGGCTTCGGCGGCCGATTCCTTTCTCGATTTTATGGTTTCGACCTTCAATGCCGTGGCCGTGCGCAGTGCGGAAAAACCCGGCGACGAAATGTACAACTACGGCCGGGGCAAGATGGAAGGCCTGGCCGCGGCGCTGGAAGGCCTTTGCATTCTCGCTTCGGCGGCCTGGATCGCGCGCGAAGCCTTTATAAAACTGTTGCATCCCCGCCCCCTGTCGCCCGCGGGCCTGGGCTGGGCCATGGCCGCCATGGCGGTTTCGCTGGCGATTACCATGGCGCTGGTGATCTATTTACAGCGCGTCTCGCGCGCTAGCGGCAACCTGGTGATCGAAGCCGACGCCCTGCATTACCGCACCGATTTGGTTTCCAACGCCGCCGTGTTGGGAGCCATGCTCGCCATCCGTTTCACCGGCTTGAATGCCATCGATCCCCTGCTGGCCCTGGCGGTGGCCGTCTACATCGCCCAGGCTTCCCTGCCGCTTTTGCGCAAGGGGCTCAATATGCTGCTCGATCGCGCCTTGCCCGATCCCCTGGTGCTGCGCATTCGCGAAACGGCGGCCCGCCATTCGCCCCTGGTGAACGGCGTGCACGAACTCAAAACCCGCCGCTCCGGCGAAACCAACTTCGTCGAATTCCATCTGGTTTTCGACGAACAGATCGCCCTGGGCCTGGCCCATCGCATCGCCGACGAAATCGAAATGCGCATTCGCGAATTGGATCGCGCGACCTGGGTGATCAATATCCATCTCGACCCGGTCGACGACTCCAAACGCGATCAGCGGCTGTCGGCCCCCCGGCCTTCTTCGGGCTTGTTGCTGTTCGTCCTCCTGTTGGGAGCGGCGGCCGTGGCGCACGCCGGAGCGGCGACCACGCCCGTGGGCCGCTGGAAAACCTTCGACGACAAAACCGGTTTGGCCAAATCCATCGTATCGATTTATTCCGTCGACGGCGCGCTGGCCATCCGCGTCGATTCGCTGCTCCCCCCGCCTGGCCGGGGGGCCGACCAGAATAAACTTTGTGATCGCTGTCCGGGCGAACGCAAAAACCAGCGCATCCGGGGCATGGTGGTGGGCTGGGGCCTGCGTCCCGACGGCAATACCTGGGATGGTGGGCGTATTCTCGATCCGACGAACGGAAAAATCTACCGCTGCCTTCTGCGCCTGGGGCCGGCCGGACGCACCTTGCTGGTCCGCGGCTATTTGGGAATTTCGCTGCTGGGCCGCTCGCAAACCTGGCAACGGATCGAGTAAAGCGGGCTATTTCTTTTCCGGCGGCTTGGGCGCCGTCTTCTTCGCCGCGCTGTCGTCGTCATGACCCTGCCAGGCGCAATGCTCCGGCCCCATGTCCTCGTCGCCCTTTCCCATGTCCTCTTCTTTGGCGCAAGGCAACTCTTCGCTCTTTTTGAGATTGAGATTCTTGTCGTAGCGGTAGAGATGCATGCCGCACAGCACGATGACGCCCCCGTCGGCGGTGGCCACCATTTGCGGGCCCCGCAGGTCGATGGGGCACGCGGGCCCCATCATGGGGTGACCCATCATGGCGTGGTGCTCCCACATCTTATGATGGGCGGCATGCATGGGAGCGGACGAATCGGCGGCGGGAGGATTGGCGCCAGCCAACGGGGCGCAGAACAGGGCGGCGGCGAGGAAGACGAAATTTTGGGATCGCATGCGAATTCCTTTCGAAGAGATGCTGGTCGACGACACCTCTGAAAATTACAAGGGGCGCGCGCCAAAGTCATGCCGCGTCCAGCCGCGTTTAGCGAAAGTGATATTCGGGGTTGTTCTCCGAAAACGCGTCGGACGGCAGCGGCGGATTCAATTCCAAAAAGTGGTATTCATACCGTTCGAACAACCCGTGGCCATCCGACACGCTTTCCATGACCGGCAGGGACGTGGCGCGATCGACGCACACCTCGAGGCGCGGGGCATAGGCCGTGGGGACGAGGAGGCGGCGGCCGGCCGGAATTTCCGCCAAAGGTTTAAGGCCGGGATTCTCGCCCAGAATCCGGAAGGCGGAAAGCTGAAAACTTTTTGCGATATCCAGCACGCTTTCCGGCTTTTCCACGGGAAGCGTGTCCTCGCCGAAAGCGGAATCGATCAGGGCGATGCGGTCGCACGGGCGACCGTCGAGACTGTCGAGGCCGAGGTTGCGCACCTGGTACAGCCCCTCTCGCAAACCCGCGGCCACGATGGCGGCGATGTATCCCGGCTGTACGTCGAACAGGGGGTGATGCCCGGTCCACAATGCGGATCCGTAAGGATCGAGCTTGACGGTAAAAAAGGGGAACCCGCGCGGATGCACCAGGGCCTTGCCGCCGAACCGGCCCGCATCCCACAGAACTTCGACGCCGCTTTTGGGCGCGATGATTTTGGCATACAGGCGCAAGGGATGCAGCGCCAACGTCACGGTTTCATCACCCCGGTGCGTCTGGGTGCCCTCCCGTTCGCAATCGCGCAATTCGAAGCGCAAATCACGCACCTGCGGCACGGCACGCAGCATGGTCTGCAAAATTTTGACCGCCGTCGAATCCCCGGCGCCCTGGGCGGACAACACGCCCAGCAGCCCGAAACCGGCCATTAGCAATCGGCGCGGCTTCACGGGTTCCTCATCTCCCCGGCGGGCGACGTGGGCCGCAGGGCCGGGGCAACATGGCTAAAGAATCACCGGCGCATCGGGCAATTCGTTGCGCCCGCCGTCCGCATGGGGAAAATGCCGTTCCAACTGCTCCGTCACTTCCGCGATACCCTGGGCCAACCCCGCTTCGAAACGGCCCTGGCGAAAGGCGGCTTGCATGCGCCCGCAGATTTCCCGCCAGACGGCGGCGCCGACTACGCGGTGCACACCTCGGTCCGCCACGATCTCGACTTGCCGGTCGGCGAACAGGAGATAGAGCAGCACGCCGTTGTTGGCTTCGGTATCCCAAATCCGAAGCTGCGAAAAAACTTCCAGGGCGCGCTCGCGGGCGGTCACCCCGCGCCACAACCGCGGCAATTCGAGCGCGGCTTCAAGGGCCAGCCGGACCTGCCCGCTGTGCCGCTTTTCGCTGGCCGCCGTGGCCTGCGTCAATCGCTGCAAGGCGGCTTTGGGCAGGGCCCGGCGCAAGGCGCGCCGCCCGTGCAATTCGTGTCGCATCCAACGTGTCACGTTCCAGTCCATAGTAACCTACCAGTTCCCCGAGGCGCCGCCGCCGCCGAAGGAGCCGCCACCGCCGCCGAAGCCCCCGCCGCCCCCGAAACCGCCGCCGCCGAAGCCCCCGCCGCCGAAGCCCCCGCCGCCAAAACCACCCGGATAAAAGCCGCCGCCCCCGAACATTCCCCCGCCGCCCATCAGCACGAACACAAAGGCGCATAAACCCAGCACCACGCTGAGTATCAGCGAACCGAGCACGAACCAGATGGCGAATCCGAGCAGAATGCCGCCCAAGGCGCCGCCGAAAATGCGGCCGAACAACATGCGCAACACCACGATTCCGGCGATAGCCAAAATCAACAAAGTTTGCAGGGGAAAGCGACCCGGACCGGAAGCGGGGGGTGTTTTCGGCGGCGGCAGAGGTTCTCCCGAAACCACCTTGCCCACGGCCTGCACCACGGCCTGAATGCCGCCGTAGAAATCGCCCTGCTTGAATTGCGGGGCCGCAATTTCGTCGATGATGCGGTTGCACAAGGCATCGGGCAAGGCGCCTTCGAGGCCGTAGCCGACTTCGAGACGCATGGCATGATCGTTTTTGGCGATGAGGAAAAGCACGCCATCGTCGACTTTTTTCCGGCCCAATTTCCAGGCCTCGACCACGCGCAGCGAATATTGCTCAATGGCCTCGGGCTTGGTCGTCGGCACGATGAGCACCGCGATTTGGGCGCCCTTGCTTTTTTCCAGGGCGGCCAATTGCGCTTCCAGCGTGCCGATTTGATCGGCGGACAGGGTGCCGGTCTCATCGGTAACCCGTGCGCTTAGCGGAGGGATGGGTTGCAGGTCGATGGCCCGCACCGGTGTCGCCACCAGGCCCAGCAATCCGAGCGCGCCGACGCAGGCCAGCGTCACGCGCCGGTTACGCCGGTTAATCATGGGCCGGGGATGCGGGCGCGGCGGCCGGGGGCGTGTCGAAATCAACCTTGGGCGCGGTGGAAATCGCGGCTTCGTTCTCCACCGAAAAATTGGCCTTGGGGGTGTAATGGAACCACTTGGCCGTCAGGTTCGAGGGAAAAGAGCGCACCAGAATGTTGTACTGTTTCACGGCATCGATATAGCGGCCGCGCGCCACGGTGATGCGGTTCTCGGTACCTTCAAGTTGGGCCTGCAAATCGCGGAACAAGCCGTCGGCCTTGAGCTGCGGGTAATTCTCCGACACGGCCATGAGGCGCGACAACGCGCCGGTCATCTGGCTCTGCGCCGCCATGAACTTCGCGAAAGCGGCCTTGTCGTTGATGAGCGCCGGCGTGGCCTGAATCGAACCCACCCGCGCGCGGGCTTCGGCAACCTCGGAGAACACCTTCTCTTCGTGGGCTGCGTAGCCCTTGACCACCCGCACCAGGTTGGGCACCAAATCGGCGCGTCGCTGGTATTGGTTCACCACTTCGGACCATTGCGCCTTGACCTGCTCATCGAGCTGTTGAAAGCGGTTATAGCCGCAGCCGGCCAGGCCCAGCGCCAAGAGGCCGAACACGAAGGCGCGCCAGCGGCGCGGGAAGGAAGGGGAAATGGAAAAATTGTTCATGAGGACTCTCCCGGAATGCGTTCCGAAAAAGATACCCAACGCGTCGCCTCGTCGGCGTTTCTAATTTTTTTCCGGTTCCACTGCCCTCCGGGAAAACCGTGCACGCCTTTCTTCAGCAAATCATCAACGGCATTTCCCTGGGCAGCATCTACGCTTTGCTGGCCTTGGGATATACCATGGTCTACGGCGTATTGCGCCTGATCAATTTCGCGCACGGCGACATCTATATGGTCGGCGCCTTCGTCGGATATTACACCAGCCGCGTTTTGCACGGGCGGCTGCCCGGCGGGCATTGGAGCGAAACCGCGGTGGTCCTGGCCATATCCATGCTGAGTTGCGCGGTGCTGGGCATGCTCATTGAACGCTTCGCCTACCGGCCGGTGCGCAACGCCCCGCGTCTTACCGCCCTCATCATCGCCATCGGCGTTTCGCTCTTCCTGGAAAACCTGGGGCAACTCGTGTTCGGCGCCGATCCCAAATTCTTTCCCCAAATCATTCCCGCGCGGCCCATCGCCCTGGGTGGGTTGTCGCTCAGCAACCAGCAGGTCATCGTGCTGGCTGTGGCGCTGGCAATGATGGCGGGCCTCAGCGTTTTCGTGTACTACACCAGAACCGGCAAGGCCATGCGCGCCGTCTCGTTCAACCTTGAAGCCGCCAAACTCATGGGCATTGATACCGACGGCGTGATTCGCCTCACCTTCGCCGTGGGATCGGCCCTGGCCGCGGCCGCGGGCATTCTGGTGTCGCTGAACCAGCCGGGCATCGATCCGCTCATGGGGGTGCTCACCGGCATCAAGGCCTTCGTGGCCGCCGTGCTGGGCGGCATCGGCAACATCGTAGGCGCGGTGCTGGGCGGGTTGATTCTCGGCCTGGCCGAAACCCTGGTCGCGGGATACGGGTCGTCGACCTACCGCGACGCCATTGCCTTTCTCATTCTTATCGCCATCCTGCTGTTCAAGCCCGAAGGCCTGCTCGGCAAGGGAACTGTTGAGAAGGTGTGATTGATAGAAAATGAAAATTTCCAAGCGCGAAGTTCAAATTGAATTCGAGGGTGCACGGTTACCCGAATGCAAACGCATCTCCAATTCGCTTGGCAAAATTTGTATCGGGCGCTTTGCACGTTGCAAATTGCCTTGCGCCCCCCGACAGGGTCGCTTGTGAAGCGCTGGCTGTGGATACTCGGCACCATCGCCGGCTTGGCTTTGTTCAGCCGCGGCGTGGACGCATTTCTGCTGACAGGCCCGATTCGCGAAGGTCCCTACTTTTACCAGATTCTGATGCTGGCCGGTATCAACATCATGCTGGCGGTGTCGCTGAACCTCATCAACGGCGTCGCCGGGCAGTTCTCCATCGGCCATGCCGGCTTTTTCGCGGTGGGGGCCTATAGCGCGGCCTGCGTCTCCGTATACGGCGGTCCCGGCCTGCACGCCTTGATCGGGGCCGCGCCCCAATGGGTGCAGCCGGCCCTGATTCTGCTTCCGGCCTTGGCGGTCGGCGCCGGGGCGGCGGCCGCGGCGGGATTACTGGTCGGCATTCCCTCGCTGCGCCTGCGCGGGGATTACCTGGCCATCGTCACTTTGGGGTTCGGCGAAATCATCCGCGTGCTCATCCTCAACATCAATGCGGTGGGCGGCGCGCGCGGATTCAGCGGCATTCCCAAACTCAGCAATTTCTTCTGGGTGTACGCCGGGGTTTTGGCGGTCATCGTGGTCTCGCGCAACCTGGTGCGCTCGGGATTCGGCCGCGCCCTGCTTTCCATCCGCGAAGACGAAATCGCCGCCGAAGCGGTGGGGGTGCCTGTGACCCGCTACAAGGTGATGGCCTTCGTGCTCTCCGCGGCCTTTGCGGGATTGGCCGGTGGGTTGTTCGGCCATTTCACCATGTACCTGCACACCAATTCCTTTACCTTCGTGAAAAGCTTCGAGATCATCATCATGATCGCGCTCGGCGGCCTGGGCAGTTTGCCCGGCGCCGTATTGGGTGCGATCGTGGTCACGGTTATGCCCGAAGCCTTTCGGGGATTCGCGCAGTACCGCATGGTGGTGTACGCGCTGGCGCTCATCCTCATCATGATTTACCGCCCCCAGGGACTGCTCGGCACCGCCGGCTTGCTGGGCCGCAAACGCGATTCCTGATGGCCCTGTTGCGCCTCGACCGCGTGACGCGCCGCTTCGGCGGCCTGACGGCCGTGCAGAACGTTTCGTTCGCCATCGCGCCGGGACAGTTGTTCGGGCTCATCGGTCCCAACGGCGCGGGTAAAACCACCCTGTTCAACCTGGTGTCCGGCGTATACGCCCCCAACTCGGGTTCCATCGCGTTGGAAACGCGCTCCATCGGGGGGCTGCCGCCGCATCGCATCGCCGGTTTCGGCGTGGCCCGCACCTTTCAGAACATCCGCCTCTTCAGCGGCTTGAGCGCGCTCGACAACGTCAAGGTGGCCTGCCATCTGCGCGCGCATCCCTCGCTATGGGCTGCCTTGGGGCGCACCGCCGGCTTTACGCGCAGCGAACGCGACACCGAGGACTTCTGCCGGCATCTGCTGGAGCTGCTCCAGCTCGCAACCTATGCCGGCGAGGAGGCGCGCCATCTGCCCTACGGCCATCAACGGCGTCTCGAAATCGCGCGCGCCCTGGCCACCCGGCCCAAACTGCTGCTGCTCGACGAGCCCGCGGCCGGCATGAACCCGCAGGAGTCGCAGGACCTCATGCAATTGATCCGCCGGCTGCGCGACGAATTCCACCTGACCATTCTGTTGGTGGAGCACAACATGAAGGTGGTCATGGGCGTCTGCGAACGCGTACACGTCATGGAATACGGCCAAAGCATCGCCGAAGGCACGCCCGAGGAAATCCGCCGCGATCCCAAGGTGGTGCGCGCTTATCTGGGGGAAGAGTGACGCCGATGCCATGGCAAAATTCAAAGTGCCGTTCGGGAAAAGCCGCGATCCCTTCGGCCGGGCGAATCGGTTGTGTGGCTCCAGCCTTACCCCCCTGTTGGCGCGCAATTATTACATGTGATTACCGTATCCAAATTTTACAATTTAAATTTCACGCTTTGCCGTTGGCTGTTTGATTTCCGGATGTCCCACCTGCTCGATCTCCGCCGCGTCTCCTGCCGTTACGGCGCCGTGCAAGCACTGCGCGGCGTGCATCTCAAAGTCGACGCCGGCGAAATGGTGACCCTCATCGGCGCCAACGGCGCGGGCAAAAGCACCACGCTGAAATCCATCGTCGGCTTGGTCCGCCCCGAAGCCGGTGAAATCCTGTTCGAAGGCCGTTCGCTGCTGAAAATTCCCACCCATCGCATCGTCGGCCTGGGCATCGCATTGGTGCCTGAAGGCCGCGCAGTGTTCGCCAATCTCACGGTGCGCGAAAATCTGGAACTGGGCGGTTACCTGCGCCGCGCCGCTGAAAACCGCAGCAGCCTGGAACGCACCTTCGCCTTGTTTCCCCGCCTGCAAGAAAGAATCCGCCAGGTGGCGGGAACGTTGAGCGGCGGCGAGCAGCAAATGCTGGCTATCGGGCGCGCGCTGATGGCCAAGCCGCGTCTGCTGTTGCTCGACGAACCGTCGCTGGGCATTGCGCCGATCTTGGTGAAGTCCATCTATCAGGGTATCGACGCCATCAACCGCGAAGGCACCACCGTGCTGGTGGTGGAGCAGAACGCGCATCTGGCGCTGCGCCACAGCCATCGCGCCTATGTACTGGAATCCGGAAGCATGGTGATGGAAGGGACGTCGGGCGATTTAGCCCGGGATTCCCGCGTGCAAGAAGCCTATCTCGGCGAACGCTGAAGAGGCCGGAAACGCCCCTATTTGTATTTCGGCAGCCAGGCGAAGAGGAAACCGCTTTCGAACCAGACATGAATGTCTTCGGCGCGGATGGCTCCCGGCAGGCGGAAGGTTTTGTGAAAGCCGGCCGGGTGCGCACCGCGGCAACAGCCGGACAATTCCAGCAAGCCGTGGCGAAAGGCGATGCGCACGTCTTCGCGGCCGCAGTCGGGCATTTCGGCCAGCAGCAAAAAGCCGTCTTCGTCGTTCAACACCTTGGCCGGCGGAAACAATTCGTTTTCCGCTTCAGAAATGTCCGGCATTTCGTACAGAGTCGTCCGACCCCATCCCGCGTGGCGCCAATCATCGAATTCATCCATCCCTTTGCGCATCGGCTCCTCCATGTGTGATGTTTGAAACATTTATGTTACAGACTTTCAGAACCCGGCAGATTTTTGGGTTCTTTCAAACTATCAAGACCGAATGGCGCGGAGGCGGGTTTGCCGCGATGGCGGGGAGCGTGAAACGATTTGTTACCCGGTCTCAACAATTCGAATCAAACCGGACACCCGCAAAGGTGGTGCCATGACTCGAACAAAACCGGTCAGATCTTGACCGCATTCCGGGCCGAAACGCGGCGCCGGGAAGGAGAAGGGCGGCTCACGACCGAGAGGCGGTATTCTTTCGCCGCCTCGACTAAAGCCCGTTTCATGCGGAGCAAAACCCCGGAAAAATGCGCGGCAATCCCCGTCGGCAACCCGCGCAGCGCCCGCTGATTTAATTCGGCGATGGCCCGATGAATTTTGGGCAGCGCCCTATCAGCCTTGGGCGTCAAGACAATTAAATGCTTGCGACGATCGGTACGGCTGGGACGGCGGCGAATGAATCCGGCCGCGGCCAAGTAATCCAAAATTCCCACCATGGAAACCTTATCGATTTCCAGCAGGTTCGCCAGTTCCTGCTGCGTCAACTTTCCGCCGTGTTCCGCAATCACCGCCAGCAGGAAATAGTGCCGGCGAATGCCCAGGCCCTGCAAGCGTGCAGCCAACGCTTCCATATATTGTTTGGAAACCTTGTTCAGCTGCAACCACAGCGGCAACTCTTTGGAAACACCGGGCGGTTTGGATTTCATGGCTTGCCAACGTAACAACACACCCTCTTTTCGAGGAATTTCCAAGTCCATTTATTTGGATTTGACCTGATTTTTAACATCCGCGCGCCCTTGACTTTCCGCGGGCGCTTCAGTAGGTTAATAAGTGTAATAGTTATCATAATTAACTAATATGAAAAAAACCGCTGCCGCGCCGGGGAAAACCAGAAAGAGGGGCCACGCGGTGTCCCATTTCGCGGGGCCGTTGCTGGCCGCCGCCTTGCTTTCATTAGGAACGGGCTGTTCCCAGGGCAGATTGGGAATGACTCCGCATAACGGAAACCAGCGATTGGATGTTCTGACCTCCTTCACTCTCGCGGTTTCCCGGCGGGATTTCAAATCAGCAGTCAATCTCATGAGCCCTGGCGAACAGACCCGGTTCCTGGATCAAAACGGAAATTTCAAACCCGAATACGCCTCCCGCCTAGAAGCCCTGCAACTAGACGATATGGATCACAACCCCGATGTCGTGGTGAAAGACGGAAAGATCAGCGGAATTGGCTCCATGCTGCCCGTGGCTCTGGAAGGCCCGCCCATTACGCCGCAAGAGGTCAAGACCAGCGAAGCGGCCGCGTCCGCCGACAGCTTCGTCACCGCCGGACCCGCCAGGGTGCAAAAATCGGATCAACTGCACCGCACCGCCGAAGAGTTCTTCCGGTCCATCCACGACAAGAATTGGGAGCGCGCCCTGAGCTATGTCGACCCCGAAGAGCGCAAGGATTTTCTTGATACCAAAGGCGAAGTCAAAAGCGATGCCAAGCAAAGGCTGGGGCAGGTGGATACGAGTTCCTGGAGTTCACTGTCCTTACGTGACGGCAAATTGACCGGCATAGTTCTCATCATTCCGCCGCCCCCTCCGCCTCCCAGCGATTCCCCGTAGGGAAACGTGAAAGTTTTCTAATCTCCGGGATACCGGGTTTTTCCTGCGTTGGCAAATTGGAAGGTGGGCAACGCCGACGGCGCGTTGCTGAAATTTGTATGGGCCTTCTTAAGGGTGCCTCTAATAATCCGTCCGCCGGAGGTCCGCCTTTGGGGGGTGAGAATGCGATTTTTAGAGGTACCCTTACGCCGCCCGGGCGACGCCCTGGGTACGGCGGTCATAGGCCGCCATGATATCGTGCAAGCGAATCATCCCCACGATTTCCCCCGCTGTCACCACGGGAAGCTGGGTCGCCCCGGATTTCAGGAACAGCGAAAGGGCCTGGTGCAAATCCATGTCCGGGTTCAGGGTAAAAGCTTCGGTCATCAAATCTCCGACCAGAATCAAATCCTGGGCGGCCGATTCGGTGGCCGTGAGATGCAATGAGGCCATGGACACCAATCCGGCGATCTGGCCTTCCTTGCCCATGACTGGAAAGACATCTTGTTCGGCATAGCGCGCTTTGGCATAAGCTTCGTTGGATTTGGCGTCGGCGGGCAGCACGACGATTTCACCGCGGGGTTGCATGATTTCCCGCACCACCACGCGCTTGAGCACGTCGACGCGCAGGGCATGTTCATGCACGGGCGAGGAAAATTTGTTCTGGCGTTGCCCGTCGTAAATCGACCAGTTGCGCGCCAAGGGAATATGAATAGTGGTGGCGATGAGCAGCGGCGGCAACAACCCATAATTGCCGGTGATCTCGCATACCATGATGAGGCCGGCCAGCGGAGCTTTGGCCGCGCCTGCGAAAAACGCCCCCATTCCCACCAGCACATAGGATCCGGGATTGGCGACCAGCGCAGGATCCAAAGCATGCAGACCGAAGCCCACGGCGCCGCCCAGTATGCCGCCGATGAAAAGCGAAGGACCGAAAAGGCCGCCGGAGCCTCCCGACCCCATGGTAAACGAGGTCGTGCCGATTTTCGCCACCACGATGAAAAGCAACAGGCCGAAACCGATGGAACCGGTGACCGCCTGCCTCAAACATTCGTAGTTGTTGCCCACCGCTTGCGGGCACAAATAGGAAATAAGACCCACCGCCAACCCACCTAGGGCTGGTTTGTAATAGGCCTTGATCTTCAAGTTCGTGAAATAGGTCCGGATTCCGCGATAGCTTTTCACATAAGCCCAGGAAACCGGAACGCAAATCAAACCCAGCAGGGCATAGTTGAACAGCTCGGCCACATGCGTGAAGGGGTACACCGACAAGGGCAAAGAGGGTTTAGTCTGGTGGGTGATCAGGGAAAAGCAGCTGAAGGCGATTACCGACGCCACGACAAAAGGCAAGAACCCTTCGGATTCGAAGTCTTCCTTGTAAACGATTTCGGCGGCCGTCAAGGCGCCTCCCAAGGGGGCGTGAAAAATGGCTCCCAGCCCGGCCGCCGTGCCGGTGAGCAGCAGGATGCGCCGGTGCCGATCCGGCAGTCCCAGCAAGGTACCGATGGTCGAACCTAATCCCCCGCCGACCTGGGCGATGGGCCCCTCGTAACCCGAACTTCCGCCCGAGCCGATCGTAAGTAGAGATGCCACGAATTTCACGATGGCGTCGCGCAAAGTGATTTTGCCGCCGCGGTTGTGAAAGGCGTCGATGAGGGCGTCGGTGCCAACGCCGGCGGCGTTGGGGGCGAAGTTGTATACCAGGAGTCCGCACAGGAGCCCCCCGACCGCCGGCACCAGAAAGAATAGATACCGGGGCAACATCGCGGCCGCGGTATGTAACGGGAACCCCGCAAAGCGGTTGAGAAGTAAATTTTGCAGGTGGTCGAGGGAAATTTTGAAAATGGCCGCGGTCACGCCGCCTAGAACTCCCAGCACCACCGCGAAACCGAGCATGCCGCCGGTGCGGTGCCAGTATCTTTGGAAGAGCAGGAAGCGGAACCGATCGAGGGAAAAAAACCGCACCTTCATAGGCTTGCGACCATTAGTTAACAATATTAACTAAAATTTGAAAGGTTTCGGATCCGCCCCTGCCATCGGCCTTAGGATGGTACTTTATTCCCGCCATGGAAACGAACCGGCCCCAGGCCAACGAAGGCGGCTTTGACCCGAGCCGGCGCGAATTTTTGGGAGTGGCGGTGGCGGCCCTGGCCGGGGCGGCGGCCGTAAGCCTTATCGGCTGCGGTACCGATTTGTCGGGCCCGGGCGGCACCGTGCCGCCGACGGGCAGCGCCCTGGGATCCGTAGGCCTTCCCGATCATCCCGGCGCCGAACACGTGGCCTTTGTCACGCCGGCCCAGATGAACGCCGGCGGCGCCGCCACCGTGCATATCCAGGGATATGCGGATCACGATCATCTCGTGGTGCTGAGCAGTTCGCAAGTCGCCATCTTACGCGGCGGAACTCGCGGTGCGGTCGCGGTTACCTCCACCCAAACCAATTCCGACGTTTATGGTTTTCACGACCACCGCGTGTCCTTCTAACCTGCGAAAGACGTAACCCCTGTGAGCTTCAGGGTATCTCGATTTTCCATCCGGTATTTCCGAATCGATCCTGCAAAGCCTGCAAGACGGCCGGGCGCAACTGCTCGCGCCACCGGGTTTCGATTTTCATGTCCTCGTCGAGAATGCGGGGAATCACCTGGGCGAAGCGCTGCCCGCCATCCGAACCGTGGTAGTGAATGACGAATTGCAAGTCGTCCATGGTGAGATATTTATCGAAAACCGCATACAGCTGCGGGAACAACCCGTTGTCCCCTTGCAGATGCGACGCATAAACCGACTGAATGATATTTTGCATTTCTTCGGCCGTCGAATCCGGCAGGCCTGGATTATCATTGCGGATTCTCTGCACCTCCACCGCCACGCCTGCGTCGAGAAAATCGTCGAATTTGGGCTTGAGATTCATCGCCGCCACGGCCTGTTCGATCAAATCGAGCTTGGCCGGGGGAATATCGTCGGCCCACCCGCAGGCCAGCGCCGACAAAGCCGCGGCCCAAAAAATCCGGGGCATGGAAATACGATACACGCTCGACACGCCGCAAAGGAGGCGCCGCCCGGCGGCGTTACCCGGCGGCCACAGGCGCCGCGAACGGATTTTGCCTACGGCGGCGGCGGGAATGATACACGGCGATATAGGTGCTGTCGACGATGAAAGCCAGAATCCCCAGGGCATGCAGAAAATGGTTTTGCGGGTAATGCAGGATCATCATCACGGTGTTCATGCCCGTGCCCACACATTTGAGCCAGGCCACGGCCCCGGAAAATCCTTCCACCCCGGAGCTGCCGAGCAGCAGCAGAATGCAGGAAGAAGACAGCAATAACTGACACAGGTAGGCCGAATTGGCCCCGATGGACGTGTCCATGCCTTGGCGCACGAACAGGTAATAGAGAACGCCGAAACCCACCGTGGTGGCCGCCGCCACGGGCTTGAAATGGGCGCGTAGCGCCGGCTGGTAGATTTGCTTGGGCCCCCACTTCAGCAATTGCCAGAAGATGAAGATGTCGAGGAAGAACCAGGCGCGATAGGTCCACACCAGAAAAAAACCCATGTCGGTGTGAAAGGGCCACGACCAGGTGAACTCCCAGGCAAAATTGCTGCACACGGCCACGGCCGCCATTTCCATATATTGCCGCTTCAGGGAATTGCGGATGAGAATGGCGTAGGCGGCCACCCACAACAGGCAACCTCCGGCGAAAAGGAAGAGTTGGAAAGGCGTATAAAGCACGCAATGAACGTCGATGAGATTCAGAAAATGCGCCGGGTCGTTGACCAGGCCCGGGTGATCGGGGCAAACGACGATGTTCATTTCATCCCCGCCACGCCTTAGCCCTTGACGCCGTTCGGAATGTGGAAAGGTTGCGAATGCCCGTCGTTCCAGTAGCGCTGCAACCCCTCCATCAATTTGATGCTGATGTCGCGGCCGGCCCGGCTGAGCGCCGGGAACAGCCAAAACCCCACGCGCTCCAATTTCAGGAGATCGCGCAGAAAAAACACGAAGGTCAACGGCGGCGAAGCCTGGGGAACGTCGAGGAGGTTGGAAATCCGGTGCCCCATGAGGTAGCGCACCAGAACCGGAATGCCGCGATCGAGCAGGCCGCCCGGCAGCAACTGTTCCAGAAATTTCACATGATCGTCCATCAGCCGCACCCCGTCGTCGGTGCGGAAAAAGTTGCGGCGTTCGAGCACCGCCCACAATTCCCGGGCTTCGGCCAGGGAGCGTGGCATCAGAGCCTCGTCCAACCCGAGTACATGGCCGATGACTTTCCAGGCATGCAAATACGCATCGACTTCGGCAGGGGAAAGTCGCACCCCCAAGGCCGTAACGCCGTCCAGGGTCAGGACAGAGAAGGCGAGCAAGGTGCCGGCCAACTCTTCCTGGTTGATGGGCCGGCCCCAATCCCGGTGGGCATTCCACTCCGGCGTGGCGCCGGCATAACCGCGAATCGATGCGTGCAAAAGGCGTACGCGCAAGGCGGTGTGCAAGCCGCGCCCGCCGGGTCCGAGCCCCCCCGGCTCCATCACGTCGAGGATGAAGCGCAGGGTTTCGGAAGCGCGCTGCCGGTAATGATGCGTCAGCTTGCCGGTCATGGTCAAAACCTGCGCGCCCCCCCGGCCGCCCGCGTAAAGAACCGGCAGCGATTTGAACAACATCACCACCCCGAACACCGGGCCATGCAAGCTGAACAGGTTTTGCGCCTGCCGGATGCGCGCGGCATCGGCCCAGGCCGGCAACTGTGCGTTTTGTTCGAGAAAGGCGCGCAGCTTCGGAGGCGCACCGGCAAAGGCGTCGCCGCACCCTTGAATTTTTCCCAGCACCGCATTGAGCTCTCCGACCCGGCCCGCGCGGATGAAATCTTCGGCGACGGCGTCAGCGGCGGCATCGCCTTGGAGACGCATGCGATCGAGGAGAGTGGTTTCCCAGGAACCGTTTGCCAATTTTCTCTCCCCAAAAAAGAAGATGGCATGATTATAGAGTCGACGCGTTGTAATAGCAATGCATCCGCCCCGCCCTCCATTTCCGCCGAATCTGCATTTTCCACGCCTGGCATTTCCAAATCTTGTCAATGTCTTGATCGGCGACCGGCGGCTTGGTACCCTTTTGCTTCATCATGATCCCCTCCGCCAGGGCCCAAGCCCATCCATGACATCGGCTTCCGCGATGCCGCCGTTTTCCGACCCGCCCCGCAATCCGGACGGAGATCGCGAACCCGCTTCCCTGGATCGTCCGAGGTGGCGGCGGCTGCCGGGGACGAAGCTACTGACTCGCATTTGCGATCTGGGAGTTCATTCCGGACTCGACGAGAACCTGGCTCGTAACACGCGCGTGACCAACCTGGCCGCGGTCACGCTCGGCGCCCTGGTATTCCCCTACCTCTTCCTGCTTTACGCCCTGCATGAGCGGCTGGCGGCGGACTTCGTGCCGGTGCTGATGCTGGCCTACGTCCTATCCGTCACCTGCAATTTTCTCCGCTATTACGATGCCGCGCGTTTTTGCCTGCTGGGGTCGGTCAATATCGCCGTATTCGTATATACGGCGCTCCTAGGCAAAGCCACCGGCATCGAATACGCCTTTTTCTTCACTTTGATCAGCCCTTTCATGCTCTTTCACATCAGCGAGATGCGCAAAATCATGGTGTGCATGGCTCTGCCGGTTGCGCTATGGACGTTGCTCCAAGGCCCTTTCGGGCTCGGCGACACCAGCCCGTTTTCGCCTGCCTCCCTTCATCTCTTCTACTTGTGCATTACCGCCACCGTGGCCGTCATGCTCTCGGGCTGCACCCTGCTCATCTATTTGTCGCATCAGCGTTCCTTGCTGCTCCTGCGCGCGGCCAAAGAACGCGCCGAAGCCTCATCCCAGGCCAAAGGGGAATTTTTGGCCACCATGAGCCATGAGATTCGCACGCCCATGAACGGGATTTTGGGCGCCGTGCAGTTGTTGCGGAATTCCTCGCTGCCACCGGAACAGTTGCGTTACATGGATATGGCGGAGGTGAGCGGCAATCTCCTGCTGGCCATCATCAAGGACATCCTCGACTTCTCCAAAATCGAATCCGGCCGGATGGAATTGGAACAGGTCGCCTTCAATCTGCCCGCCGTCCTCAACGAAACCGCCGAGCTTCTGCGGCCCGAAGCCGAACGCAACGGCCTGACCTTGAGCCTGCAACTCGATAACCGGCTTCCGGCCGAAGTGCGCGGCGACCCCACCCGCTTGCGGCAGGTGCTGCTGAACCTCACTTCCAACGCGGTGAAATTCACCCGGCAGGGCGGGGTCACCTTAATCGGCGGCATTCGCGCCGAAACCGGGGATCAGGTCGAGGTGGCGCTCGAAGTGCGCGACACGGGTATCGGCATCGAGTCCGAAAAAATGGGCCGCCTGTTTCAACCTTTTTCCCAACTCGACGCTTCGACCACACGGAAATTCGGAGGCACCGGATTGGGGCTGGCGATTGCGGGACGTCTGGCCGCCCTCATGCACGGCAGCATCGAAGTGCGCAGCCGGCCCGGACATGGCAGCGCCTTCACCTTTACGGCGTGGCTGGAAAAAAAGGTTTCGGATCGCGGCGATTCCCCGGGGGAGCGCTTCAACCCCAATACTGAATCGCCAGAATCAGGGCCACTACCAAAGCAACAATAATGAGCTGCGGGACCAGTTCGGCCCTGCCTTCCGCCCCGCGGCCACGGTGGTCCTTGCGGCGCGCCGACGGCGGCACAATGTCTCGCTCCGCAAACATCACCCCGATGGCATTTTTTTCCACGCAAAACTTGGCATAATCATCGACGTCGCGATTTTTTTCCACCGTGGCGAGCAGAAAGATCGTGTCGCCTGCGGCGCGTAAAAAGGTGAGCTGACGCACCGGATGCCCACCGGCGAGGAAGCGATTATACACGACCGAGTCATGGCCATGGTCTTTTTCCGTCGCGCTCCGTTCCAGGGTGGAATACAGCGCGGTCGAATCGCAGTTCGACAGGCGGGTGCCGGGCGCGTTCAGAAATACCGGTTGATACGGTCCGAGGCTGTCGGGGTTGACCGGAACCAGATGGGTTCCGGCGGCCAGGGCGAGCAACGCAAAAGCCGCGGCAAACATGGGGATTCCCTTTCACCCGGAACCGGAGACCCGGGCGGGTAGAATAATAATGCGTGGGGGAGCGAGGCGGGAAACGGCCTGCTCATGGCCGGCTAAAAGGCCTGTGGTTACGCGGCGACGGTTCCGGCCAGGGCGGTTTGCTTGAGCACCCGGTAGCGTTCGGTGAAGGCGGGCGCCAACAGGGATTCGCGGTGATCGAACCCGAAGGCGCGCGAACTGACCGCCAGCAGCGGCGGGGCCTGCACGCGCTTGGCCACGCCCAGGCCGTTGTACAGATTCCACCAGCGCTCCAAGTCGTCGAGAAAGGCTTGCGGGGTGGGAAAAAGTTTTGCGAGATCGAGGTCGGCGGGCAAATCCAGGTTTTGCGCCAAGCTGCCGGCCAAATACCATTCCAGGATTTCCTCGGGCGAAGCGCGGTTCCAGCGCTGTACGAAGGCGAAGAACAGGCGATCGTGATAGGGATAGATCAGCGGATCGCCGCGGCCCGCATCGACGTCCTGCTCCGCGCTCAACTCCGCCGAGGGAGTAACAGAGAAGATGCCCTCGGGAATGACGCCGCGCCGGTAGATTTCGGCGTTGAGATGGCGACCCAGGGCATACACGTCCCTTTTCCACAAATCGCCCAGCACGGCCAGATAGCCGCCGAGATCGCCGTACAGGGTGCCGTAGCCCACGGTCAGTTCAGCCTTGTTGGTGTTGCAGGAAAAAACGCCGCCGAAGGCCGCCGCCGCCGCGGCCAAAATCCGGCTGCCGCGGTCGCGCGCCTGTACGTTTTCAGCCGCCAGTCCCTCCAACTCCAAACGCACGCGGGCGCCGTCGGCCGCAACCGCCTCCAGGCCGTGCACCTGCCGCTGCGTAAGCGCAAAACCCTCTTCGATGGAAACCTCGGCGAACAGGCATCCCAGATTTTGCGCTAGTTCCCGCGCCAAAGATCGCGTGGTGGCGCTGTTGAAACGGCTCGGCAAATTGAGCAGCAGCAATTCCTCCGGTCCGAGAAACTCGCGGTACAGGGCCGCCGCCACGGCGCTGTCGATGCCGCCGGAAATGCCCACCACCACCTTGCGCCGGCCGGTGGAGGCGAGAAAGGTTTCGGCGCCGTAGCGCAGAGCGCCGTGCATTTCGGCGAGGGAAAAAGGCGCGGCGGGAGGCGGCGCCGACGGCGGCAACGCGGCGGGCAGGGGCCGGCCCTGTTCGAGTTCGACCACGGCCACGCCTTCGGCAAAGGCCTCCATTTCAGCCAGCATCGCGCCGTCGCCGCCGTACACGGTGCTGCAGCCGTCAAAGGTGAACAAAGTCTTGGCATTGTTTTGCAGGCCGACGCAGTTGACGTAAACAAGCGGCGCGCCCAGCAATTTGGCCTTGGCCCCGAACACGCGGTGGCGCTTATCGTTCTTGCCGCGCGTAAAGGGCGAGGCGCTCAGGTTGAGCACGAAGTCGGGGCGTTTGCGCGCCAGCACCTCCATGGGCTTTTGCGCGTAATCGTCTTCCCAGGCATCTTCGCACAGCACCACCCCGAAGCGAAAGCGCCCGCCGCCCAGCTCAAAGGCCACGGGTTCGAGGTAATCGCTGAAAGGGCGGCCCGCTTCCTGCGCCAGCTTGCGGGTATCATAGAAGTGACGGGCCTCCTCGAACTCGCGGTAATTGGGCGACAGGGTTTTGACGCCGAAGGGCTTGCCCAGCGCGGGATGCTCCCAGGCTTTGCCGCCCGCGGCCGCCACGAAGGCGTTGAACTTGCGCGGGCGGCCGTCTTCGCCTTTGGCGTTCCAGTCTACGGCCACGGTACCGAATACCGCGGCCGGTCCGTGGGCGGTGGCTTCGGCGATGCGCTGCGACCAGGTTTCGCACTCGCGCAGAAACGCCGGCCGTTCCCACAGGTCTCCCACGAAATAGCCGGGCAGGCACATTTCGGGAAAGACCAGCAGGTCGACGCGCCCCCGGTGTTCCTCCAGCCGCCGCAGTAAGGCTTCGGCGTTGCGCGCCGGTTCGCCCGGATAGACGCGCATTTGGCACAAGCCCACGCGCACGCGGGCGCGCGAAGCGGGCGCAACCTTGGGCTCGGCCATCGCGATTACCGTTTGCCCAACTGGGTTTGCAGCGCCAGCCGGTGATCGCGGCGGATGCCGGCCTGCGCGAAGCGCCGTCGCTCGGTTTCGGTTTCCGGAACGACGGGCGCGATGGTCGTGGGTTTGCCCGCGGGATCGAGGGCGACAAAGGTGAAATAGGCCGAACACACATGCTCCGACCCGGTTCCCCCGGGCGGCAGCGATTCGGCCACCACGCCCACTTCCAACGAGTGTTGGAAGACGCGGTTGACGCTGGCATACACGGTGACAATGGCGCCGGAACGCACCGGTTTGCGGAACACCAGCTGATCGATGGAAAGCGTCACCACCGGGCCTTGCACGTGTTTCATGGCGCTGATGGCCGCCACCTTGTCGAGAATGCTCACCAGTCGGCCGCCAAAGAGATGCCCCAGCGAATTGAGATCGGACTGGAGAATGATTTCCGATGACTCGGTGCGCGTTTGCGCCACGGTGCGCCCGGTTGCGGATTCCATATTTTGGAAAAGGTAAACTCCGACGAATTTTAAATTGGTCACGTGCGCGGTCTTTGGATTTTCATCACGGCCTGGGCGGGGATTTCGGCTTTGCACGCCGCGACTCCCGATTCCACCCATGCCGTCCGTGCCCAAACGCCGCCCAAAGCGGCGGCCGGCCACGCCTGGCTCAATCCGCCCGCCCATTCGCAATGGGGTTACGTGTTGCTCGACGTGCGCAGCGGCCGCACCTTGGCCGAAAAAGGCAGCCGCCGCCTCTTGACTCCGGCGTCGGTGGCCAAGCTGGCCGTGACCGGATTCGCTCTGGACCGCTTCGGTGCGGCGCGCCGCTGGCCCACCTATTTGTATCGCACCGGCCGCCTCGAAGACGGGGTGCTGCACGGCGATCTGTGGATTCGCGGCACCGGCAATCCGGCCCTGGGCTCGGAACGCGGCGATTCTTCGCAGCGCATCGATTCGGTGTTCGGGTTGTTCGCCGCGGCCTTGGAAAAGGCGGGCATCCGCGCGGTGCAGGGCCAAGTGCGGGGCGACGCTTCGGCCTTGCCCGAAACCGGTCCCGACCCCGGAGACTTGTGGGAAGATGTGGGGAACTACTACGGCGCGGCCCCTTCGGGCCTGTGCTTTCACGACAATACCTACACGTTGAAGCTGGATGGCTCCGCGGAAAAAGACCATGCCCTCGCCGAAGTCGGGGTCTATCCGGAGCACATCGGGGTGTCGCACTTTCAAATCCGCGCGCAGACCTCGGCGCCGTACAGCCCCGATTCCTGCAATATCCTGGGCGCGTTCTGGAACACGCCGCGGCTGGTGGTCGGCACCTGCCCCGCAGGGCGGCAACCGCTGGAAATCAAGGGCAGTCTGCCCGATCCCGCCTGGACCTGCGCGCGCGACTTCGAAGATTTTCTGCGCCTCCATCACATCGCGGTGACGGGTCCCGGACCCGACGGCGGGCGCGGCCCCGATCCCCTGGCCGAAACGCTCGTGTTACCTGCGGACACGGTGCTCCTGGCGACGCAGTTCTCCCCTTCTCTGTTGGATCTTCTCGCCATTCTCCACGGCTACAGCGACAACCTGTATGCGGCGCAATTGCTGGCCCTGGCCGGCGGCGGCGCGACCCGCGCCGAAAACCTGCGCGCCCTTAACGGCTGGCTCGACCGGATGGCGCCGGGAATCACGCGGGAGCTGCGTCTCACCGACGGCAATGGACTTTCGCGCCGCGACGCCGTGACGCCCGCGGCCCTGGCGCAATTGCTGCGGGCCTATGCACGCCAGCCCTGGTTTCCGGACTGGCGCGAAACGTTGCTGGGCGGAAAACTGTGCGCGCTGCGGCCCGCGGAATACGCCGACGGGCTCAACGGCCGGCTGTGGTCGAAAACCGGCAGCATGGGCGGCGTGGCCTCGCTGGCCGGATACTTGCAGACGCGATCCGGCCGGCTGCTGGCCTTCGCCATCCTGGTCAACCATTTCGACGAATCCCCTGCGTCGGTGCGCGCCCGTTGGGGTGGGCTGCTGCGCGCTTGGAGCGAACGTCGTTGAACGCCGAAACCCTGCCCCTGCTGGTCACGGTGCCGCATAGTTCCGGCGCGGTGCCCGAGGACATTTTCGCGCGCATGCGGGAATGCGGCGAATCCGAAGGCTGCGCTGCGCCGTCGGCTGTTCACCGAAGGCGACCCTTGTACCGACGCCATCTACGACTTGCCCGCCGCGGCCGTCTTCACGGCGCGATTCTCGCGTTTCGTAGTCGACCTGAACCGGGCCCGCGACGAAGGCGGACCCAACGGGGTGATCAAAGTCACCGATTTCTCTCTGCGCCCGCTGTATCGTCCCGGCTACGCCATCCCCGAGGTGGAACGCGAGCGACGTTTGCGGGAATACTACGACCCGTTCCACCGCGCGGTGGAAACGCGGCTGGCCGCAGGCGGCATCCGGCTGTATCTCGACGGCCATTCCATGACGGCGCGCGGCCCGCAACTGGGACCGGACTCCGGGGAGGCGCGCCCGGCCCTGTGCTTGGGTAACTTTGGAGATACGTGCGGCGATCCGACCGGTGGCGCGCCCGTGTCGCTCGACCCCGACCTGGCGCGCCCGGCCCTGGTCTTCGCCGCCGCAGCCGTGGGCCGGGCTTTTCCCGCCTGGCGCGATGGCGATTTCGCGGCCTTGAACCGGCCCTTTGACGGCGGTTATTTATTGAAGCGTTATACCGCGCCCGATTTTCCCCATCGCGTGCCCGGTCTGATGTGCGAAATCAACCGCGCCTTGTATTTCGACGAAGAAAAGGCCGCACCCCGGCCCGGAGCCATTCCCGTCTGGCGGGAAATCATGCTGGGATTGGCGCGCTTTCTACTGGCGCGGCTATGAGGTGAAAATCGCGTTTAACATATACGCCAGGCGGATTCCGGCCTTTTCCAACTGCAGGTCGACAATCCGCCGCATCTTTCCCGCAGCGTAATCCGACGGCACCGGCACTCCGGAAGCGGGCGTCGGGCCAGGTTTGAATTCGGAAAAAATGTCGCGTTTGGCGATGAGATAGCTCTCCCAAGCCCAATCCGCCGGCGTTCCCCTTTGCCAGCTTTGCTCTTCGGTCGGAGTGATTTGTTTCTCCAACCGCTGCGCCAACTCTCCGGGATCATCGGTGGTCGGGATCTCGAGCAGATGATCCCAATACGCGTGCAAGCGGACGGGAGGCGCGTCTTCGCCATCGGCCTCGGAGCCCAAGCGCACGAACTTTTCGTTACCGCCGCGGTCGTGGTCGTCGGCACAATGCAGGGGCTGGTGCACGTCGCCCACGAAATGCACCAAAAATTTCAAGGCTTCGAGCTTTTGATCCCGGGAAGCCGCGGCGCTTTGCAAGGCGGCCGCGTCCAATTCGATTTGATCCACGACGCAGGCGTGATCCGGACAGAATTTGGGTTCGTCGGATTCGCGCACCGGGACGCGATCGGGAATATCGATGAAATGCCAAGGCGCGGTTTCGGGCCTTTCCCGTCGAATCCAATCGGCCCAATTCGAAATCCGGGCCAAAGTGGTGCGCCCCAAAATCGCGGCGAGCTTTTTGCGGGCCGCTGGGCGCAAATGATCCGCGGCGATGATGGCGATGGTTTCATGGCCCACCGGGCCCCAGGCCTGCGCCGGGGCCGCCATACCGACACAGGCCAACGGAATTGTCCAGAGATAAAAACGGCGCGTGCAAGTACTTCCCGGTCCGGCCATGGCCGCAAAGGTATCAACCCTCGGCCCCTTCATGCTTCGAGTCCATGGCAACGAGAACGAGTTGCGCTCGATTTTTCGCGGTACCTATATTCAATTCAATTCATTTCAAATTGCACGCCGATTCCCTGGAGGACAGTATGGCCTACGATAGCCCGGCAACTCCCGAAATCATGGAAAAAACCGTGGCCGCTCTGCGCAGCCGCGGATTCGAGGCCCTGGCGGTGGAAAACGGGGCGGCAGCCCGGGACAAACTACTTTCCTTGGTGCCCGAAGACGCCGAAGTCATGAGCATGACCTCGCGCACTTTGGATACCCTGGAAATCCCGCCGGTATTGAATGGGTATCCCCGGGCCGTGCGCCCCCGGCTCGGTGATTCCGCCTTGTCGCCGCAAGAAAAGAAAAAACTCGGGTCGGCCCCGGAAATCGCGGTGGGCAGCGTGCATGCGGTCACCCAGGACGGCCGGGTGTTGCTGGCTTCGGCGTCGGGCAGTCAATTGCCGGCCCACATCTTTGGCGCGGGGAAAGTCATTTGGATTGTCGGGAGCCAAAAAATCGTGCCTGACGTCGAATCAGGGCAAAAGCGCATCGAAGAATACGTTTTTCCGCTGGAAGACGCGCGCGCGCAACAAGCCTATGGGCGGCATAGCGCCATCAACTATTTACTGATTATGAATGCCAGCCCGGTGCCGGGCCGAATCACCTTGATTTTGACGCCGGAAAAGCTGGGGTTCTGAATCCTTCCGCGCCAAGCGTTTTCGGCCACATCCCAAACCCGACCATATTTGACGGGCTGATTTCCGCCCTCGGCCTTATTTTATAGCTCTATGAAAACCACCTGCTTTTCATCGGTTATAAAATTGGGCGCGGGAACGGTTCTGCTTTTTTCCGCAACCCTTTCGGCCCAAGCACCTCCGCGCTCCGATTTCCGCACCACGATTTTGATGAGCAATCTGGCCGACCCCACCCAGATCTGTTTTCTACCCGACGGCAAGATTTATGAATTATCGAAGAATGGCACCATCAAACTTTATGATCCGGTCGCCAAATCGACGTCGACCGTCGCTACTTTGACCGTTTCCAATGTGCGCGAAGACGGCTTGCACAGCATGGTCTTGGATCCCAATTTCGCCACCAATCGTTACGCCTATCTTCTCTTCGGGGTTTTGAGCCCCAGTCAGGAGATCGTGGTGTCGCGCTTCACCATCGCCTCCAACGATCTGCTTGATTTGACTTCGCGCACCGACCTGCTTTCCATACCGTACACCCTGACCTCCACCAATGAGCATACCACGGGCTGCCTGGCCTTTGATACGTTGGGCAATCTGTACATCGGCCTGGCGGACAACACCAACAACTTTTTCTCGGGTACCATCACGGGCTACTCGCCCCGCAATCCCGCCCACCCCGATTCTGATGCTCAGCGCTCGGCCGCCAACAGCAATGACTTGCGCGGAAAAATCCTGCGCATCCACCCCGAAGCCAACGGCACTTATACCATTCCCGCCGGTAATTTGTGGGAAAAGATCAACGACCCTTCCTACAATCCCAATTGGAATGCCGCTTCCGACGACATCAGCAAGGTGCGGCATGAAATTTATGTCATGGGGGTTCGCCATCCCTTCCGTATCACCATCGATCGGGAAACCAATTGGCTATACTGGGCCGAACCCGGTCCCAACGCCACGGCCGACGATCCCAATCAGGGACCGCGCGGCTATGACATCGTCGCTCTCGCTAAAAATCCCGGTTACTACACTTGGCCGTATTGCCGGGGCGATGTCTATGACAGTAACTTTTGTTACAAGGCTTACAATTACACTACCAATGTCGGCGGCGCCCGCTACAACCCCAACGCGATCAAAAACACCTCTCCCAACAACACCGGCATCGTCGATTTGCCTCCGGGCCGATCCGACTTGATTTGGTATCCGTATAACGCGGCGGGATCGGCCTTCCCCATGTTTGGGTCGAATGGGTCCATGGCCTCCATGCTGGGATTCGTGTATTACTCCGACCCTTCCATCACCTCAGTGAACAAAATCCCCCGCTATTACAACCATCATCTTTTCATTTTCGATTTTCAACGCAGTCAGGTTCGCGACGTGGCGCTGAACGACACGGGCGGGGTGGACTCCATCGAAACCTTCTGGGATCAGAGCACATCCAATCCCATCACCAATCCCATCCATATGGTGGAGGGGCCGGACGGAGCGTTTTATTTTCTCGACTGGGGCGACAACGGCGAATATCCCAACAACTCCGGAAACGGAAACCTGGTGCGTCTCGATTATATCGGCACGCCGGACCCGGTGCTGCCGCCGCAAACGCCTGCGGCCAAGGCTCCGATCACCCGTTTGGTCATGGCCGGTTTGAATCGCACGGTGGCTTTGCCAAGCGGCGCGGTGCGCGCCGATTTCTACGACTTGCGGGGCGAGAAGGTTTGGAGTTGGCGCCAGGGCCAAGCCCGTCACGGATGGCCGGTTGGAACTGCCGTCTACCGTAACCGGGGTGTTGCGGATGCGGGCAGGATGGGAGTAGGTCTGGCACCACGCCAAGTGTTGCCACAATGCGAAGACCGAAACGGATTACGCCAAACAACATGGAGTTAGTGTGGCACCTTTACTCTTACTCTTGAATGAGGCCTGCACTTCTTAGGGTTTGTAGCTTTCAACAGATAACACGGGTTCTGAAAACCAACTGCCGGGTGAAGGCTCCCGTTCATCAAAACCTCCTAACACAAAAAGCCTGTTTCCAAGACCAATGGTAGTGGCCGAAGCGCGAGAAATTAAGAGCGATGGTTTTTGATTCCATTGATTTGAAATAGGATTATACTCCTCTACAACATTATAAGCGAGTTGGAAAGTCGGATCGACTCCGCCGACAATATAAAGTTTATCGTCCAACCAAGCGACGCTAAAATCAAAAATTGGAGAGATTGAAATAGAAGGCAGAGAACTCCAGGAGTCAGTTGAAGGATCATATTCTTCCCCCTGGATATGGACTCCGCCGAAAATCACGTAAACCTTATTGCCATTTTCGCATACTGCATTTGGAGCATTCGAAAAAAGATTGGATGGGCAATCGGCTTTGCGCGTCCATGTCCCTGAATTTGGATCGAATTCTCTGATTGTTGGTAAAACGGTTAGTCCGTTTCCCTGTCCTAGCATATAAACCTGTCCATTGGCCGCTGCCAAAGCGTAATTGTCATTTACCGGAATAGAAGGGCCTTCGCTCCATGTATTTGAAGTGAGATCGTAAATAGTCATTGATGTGTCGTAATTTCCCTGATTAGGGTAGGATTCGCCCATGATATACAACTTCCCGTCCGAAAATACCGAAGCACAACCAAAGACATGAGTATTCATTGTATAGGTGGAGAGGCTGGAATCTGTGCCGTTAAGCGTGTCGAAAATTCGGACCGAATCACACCCGCTTGGGTAAACGAGTCCGCTTCCCCATGAAATTATAGGGGCGGTTAAAAGTTGGCCACTCAAACTTCCGACAATCCTAGACGGAACCACATTCAATTTCACGGAATCCACACCACTCACCCCTTTGTCATCCGTAACTCGCAGAATACACAAATAATTTGTGACCGAGATTTCCGGTAAAGTAATGGTAGTATCGCCGGAAGACGTTGTAATGAATTGGCCGGTTCCACCAATATCCCATTCCCATTTCACGATGCGCCCGAATTCATCCGTGGCCGTCCCTTGCAAGGTATAAGAAGTTCCATACGAAGCCGTGGTATCCTTTCCCGCATTCGCCACCGGCGGATCCAAAACCACGAATAGCTTCAAAGAATCGGCCCATTGCCTTCCGGCCAGAGTCGAGGAAGTGGATCGAAAGTATTTGGTTTACTGCCGTATCGGGCGCAATCCAAACCAAGGTATCCGATCCCGATTTTGCATTTACACCATGGCTGCGAAGCGTATCGGCTGACCCACTTACGAACCAAGCCAACTTTTGATTTGCATAGGTGGGATTATTGAAATCCGCCACGATTCGGACGGTATCTTTGATGCTCGCGCTATCTCCATGAGTTCCCAACACCCGCATCTGAATCGCGGTTTGCACCATGCGCGGCGGCACGGCGTTTAAGGTTGCAAACTCGAAAGTGTTGCCTAAATTCCCGTTAACTTCCTGAACCCGAACGCGATATTCCCAGGTTTGCGAAGTTGTATCTGCTGAAGTCCGATAAAGGGTGTCCAAATAAAAAGTATCGGTGACACGCGCCTTGTTGATGGACGTTTGCGAAAAGGTCAAAGCGCCGGACGAGTCGCGGTATACGAGGTAACCGAGCAGGCTGGAATACGTCACTGGGTTCCAACTGATCTTGGCGACGCCGGCGGCCGTATCCAAGCTGGCTTTGATTCCAGTTACAACAGGTATGCCGGAGTAAAACAACACCAAGGGTTTCGGCAAGGTATCGGCGACTCCGGAGGTAATCGATACCCCTTGATACAAAGGCGAGTACAAGGGAAGCGTGGTGAAGGCGCGCAGGCGGTATGCCCCTTCGGCCAAAGCCGGCAAGGTGAAATACCCCGTGGAATCCACGTTGACGAATTCATCCGTTCCCAGCACCTGTACCGTGGCCGTGCGTGGATCATCCTCCGGTTGCAATTGCACGGTTCCCGTCAGCGACCCCGGAGCCTTCAAAGTGTCGGTGGGGAGAGCGGAACTGCTTTGTGTGATCGAAATCGAATCGGAAAAAGACAGCAGACTGTCTTTGGACCCGAGTATGTTGTATTGCCCAACTGAAATCTTGGCGACAGTATAATTTCCGCTCGTATCCGTTGTTGTCGTGAATTTCACGGCCTGGTTGGTGGATGTATCACCCGGCACGTAATTCACGGGATACAAGGTGACCTTGGCTTGGGCCGCGGGCTTTCCGTCCTGGGTCACGATTTTCCCCGCCAACTCGTTGGGAATCTCCGTGCCGTTATCGGTGGTGCTGAAACAGCCGAACAGCATGAGCGCGGATAAAGCCGCAGCCAGTCCCTGTAGTTTTTTCGACTTAGCCATTTTTTTTCTCCGCGGATCGAGACAAGGGGAATACTTGAAACAGGCATTGATAGACGCGATCTTTGTCGCGATCGCGTTCCGATAAAATCAGCAGTCGCTTGCGCAAGGCCGAAATCTCTTCACCAGCTTTTTTCAAACCTTCGGGCGAGAAGGCCAGGGTCAAGGCCGAAAAATCCCGTTCTTCTTTGGAAAAGCGCTCCAGGGCCGACAAAGCCAAGCGCGTGAAATCTTTTTGCAGTTGCTTCCAATGTGCTGATTTGAGCGTGGGGTCTTTGACCAAAACCGGCGGTGCTCCCGGCAGCAAAAGTCCGAGCCGTTTCAAGACCGAAAGCGCGTGTCCGGCTTCGCGCGCGGTTATGGGCGGATCAAGGCGCGTGGCCAGGGTCTTCAGACCTTCGGCGGGTTGGATGAGCAACCATTCACGCAAAACCGCGTAGTACCAATGATCGAAGTATTGGAGTTGATCGCGCCGCAAGGTTTCTTGCCTTACGCCCTTGAGATGCAGCCATTTTTCATAAGCCGCGGCCCTTTGCTCTGCCGTTTCGGCGTTTTCCATTTCCAACAAGGTTTGCAAGAATTCCCGCTCCCGCCCCTCCAAGCGCAGGGCCGAGGCCAGCGGGGCAAGGTATCTGGCCTTGAGCGATTGCCGACCGGCCAGAACATCGGCGAACCAACCCGAGGATTGGGCGCCGGCTTTTTGGGCCAGATAGCGATGGGAAAAGCGCCGGTCGGCGGCTTTCAAGCTGCGATAGCGATCACCCAGGAATGTCCGGTAATCGGAATAATCCCTGATGTCCTGCGGTTCATGCCGTTGCGCGGGCATGAGCCCAATTATAGCCCGCAGAGCACCGGCCCGGAGGAATGCTCTGAAAATATCGCTCTTATTTTCAGAGCAGGATTTTTAGCGGTTTGTGCGCGAGGGCCTCAGTCCCACCCGATTATTCCTTGGCCACCCACCGCGCGAAATAACGCGTATGCGGATCGCGGGGATAATTGTCTTCAATGGCTGGTGTCACCCCGAGGGAGTCGAGGTTCGACAGCACCAGCAGGTGCACGTCACCGGGTTGAAAAGAGGTAAGCGGGCCGTCGACCAGCGAATCCATGTCGTCGTGAATGTCGGGGCGCGCAAAGCGCGGATTGTAATGTCCCACCAGAATGATGCTGTCGTCGTACTGTCCACGCAACACCTTGAGCACCCGATATTTCATGATAAAGACGTAGTTGTAGAGATCATTGGCCGGGAAGGGCGCGGGCAAATCCAACAAACGCGCTTCGACGGCCAAACTGCCGGTTTTGGGAAGGTCGGCAGCGTTCACCGTCTTGGCTTCGCGTTTATTGCAGGCGAAGAACAGGCCCGCAACACAAAGACATCCGGCTAATCGAGGTAGAGATCGGGCCATCGATCGTTTCCGGTGTGAAAGGTCAGGCGCACGGCCTGATCCCACGGGGTGCCGATTTTCCAGAGATAGATCTCATAATCGGCGATGTCGTGATCATGGCCGTATTGGGTCGCGGCCCAGATGAGATAATCGGCGTGGTTGGAAAGCCGGGGGAAATATTCATGCGAACGCCGTCCCGGCAAATCCATGAAGCGAATGGACTTTCCGTTGATTTCATCGCCTTCGATTTTTCCATGTGTTCCATCATGGGTCAGATTAAAGGCGAAAATTTGGGTTCCTCCGATACCGGTTTGATTCACCCGCAGCACCCGGTAGGTGCCGTCTTTGTTGATCCCGGGGAAGAAGTTGAATTCGCACCCCCCCCCCGAGGTGAACCACTTGCGGGTTTCAAGATTCAAAATGCCGGTTTCCCGCTGCGATCCCCGCAAGGTGAGTGCCAGCAACCGTTCGTCGTCCGACAGCGCGGGTTCCTGAGCGATGCCCCCTTTCAACTCTTTGTCGCCGTCGGCCAGTTTTATTTCACCGGTTCCGTCCGGCTGGCACTTGTACACGTTTTTTCCGCGCGAGTAGATAATCGCCTTTCCGTCGCGGGTAAATACGGCCCAGGTAGAATTGGGAATCAGCAGTTTCTCGCTTCCCGGCGGGCCATCGGAACTGATGACCCAGGTATCCCACAATTCGGGCTTGTTGGCTTCTTCTTCGTTGCACCAATCCAGCTTGGAGCGAGTGAAAATCACTTCTTTCCCGTCCGGCGAAATGCGCGGATACCAATCGGTATGGTTGGTATGGGTCAGCGGATGTTTGTCGATGCCATCGGCGTTCATCTTGTATATATCGTGATTTTCATCCCGTGAAGTCGACCAGACGATGAAACCCTTCAGGTTGCCTTTCAACTTGGCCAACTTGGCGGCCTCATCGGCCGTAGGCTTTACCGGATGGCCGCGCGGCGGCTGCGACCAACCTACTTCAGCGCCGCAAACCACCAGAAGAAAAATCCACCAACTTTTTGGAAGAGAAATTTTTTTCCAGAAGTCCAAAATATGTGTCCTTCCCCCTGCTTACCGCCGTTGGGGTACGGCAGATCCAGGAGCTTATAGGGTCGTGATTTTCGAATAAACTACTCCCTTCGCCGAGGGTGGACCGGCGGTGAGAGATATTCCGGCGGATGCGAGGAATTGGCGAAATCGCAAGGGCCTTTCGGAGCGAACCCCAACATAACGAACCTCAAACCTGGAAAATCCCTTTGCCGAAGGGTTTCGGAGTCTCCTGTTGGTAAACCGACCCTCCTGGGTGATTTTCAACATATTGGTTGAATAAACATTCAAAATATTCCCTTATGAATTAGCGCATTTTAAGGAATTTGTAAGGGGTTTTGGTTTAACCCGGAGAAACTATAAACATGGTTTGATATAATGTTTATAGATATCCGTTTCTGCGTTTTTTTGAGTTCCGCTTATTTCATCGGTTTACTGCACCGTGCGGTAACGAAGGAAGGCTCGAATCTGTCGAAGAATGCCGAAAGACTAAGCCGGAATGGGAATGAGTGGCATAGCCTGATGGGCCAACAGGAACCGGATTTTTTGTTCAAAATCCACATGGCCGGTGATATTCGTCCAACCGATTTCGCTGGCTTTGGTTTTAAGGAGATCGAATTGGGGCGGATCGATTTCCATCAAAAAAATCCCCCCGTCGGCCACCCGGGAAAAAGCCGCGTGCAACAAGGCCAAGGGAAACTCCCAACCTCCTTCTCCACCGTTCAAAGCCTGAACCGGGTCATAATTTCGAACCTCGGGCTCCAGCATGGGAATCTCCCTCGCGGCCACATAAGGCGGATTCGACACAACCGCGTCCCACACCCGATCGGGAGGAAGCCCGGCGAAGAGATCGCTGCGGAAGAGTTCGGGAAGCGCGAGTCCGTTGCGTGCGGCGTTCTCGCGCGTCAGCGTTAGGCAATCTTCCGACACGTCAAGAGCGGTTACCTCGCAATGGGGCCATTCGCGCAGAATCGACAGGGCGATGCACCCGCTTCCCACCCCGACGTCGAGCACCCGCGGCTGCGGCCGGGCCGGCAGGTGCCGGCCGAACACGTCGAGCAGCACCTCGGTTTCAGGCCGCGGAATTAAGGCCCGGCGGTCGACGCGCAAGGTCAGTTGGCGGAATTCCACATCGCCCAGAATGTGCTGCAAGGGTTCGCGCCCGCCGCGACGGCGGATGAAGTCACGGTAACCCGCAAGTTCCGGCTCCGTCAAAGGCCGGTCGAATTGCAGATACAGGTCGAGCCGCTTGAGGCCCAGCGCGCGCGCCAGCAGAAGTTCGGCGTCGAGGCGCGGCTGCGGAACCCCTTTTGCCTGCAAATAGGCCGCGGCCTTGTTCAAAACTTCGAGTAAGGGTGGAGGCGAAGGCATGCGCGACCGGGAACGACGTTCAACCCCGGCGTTCCAGCGCGCGCAGTTTTTCTGCTCCCGCCTCCACGGCCAGGGCATCGAGCAATTCCTGAAGATCGCCGTTCATTACCGCCTCAAGCTTGTACAGCGTCAGCCCGATGCGGTGATCGGTGACGCGGCCCTGGGCGTAGTTGTAGGTGCGGATTTTGGCGGAGCGGTCGCCCGTGCCCACCTGCGCCTTGCGCGCCGCGGCCTCTTTGGATTCCTGCTCGGCCAGGCGCGCGTCGAGCAATTTGGAACGCAAAAGGTTCATGGCCTTGGCGCGGTTCTTATGCTGCGACCGCTCGTCCTGGCAGGCGACTACGAGGCCGGTGGGCAAATGCGTGATGCGCACGGCTGAATCGGTTTTGTTGATGTGCTGGCCGCCCGCGCCGCCGGCCCGGTAGGTGTCGACGCGGAGTTCCTCGTCTTTGATCTCGAGATCGTCCATTTCATCGGCCATGGGCATGACCACCACGCTGGCCGCCGAGGTGTGCACGCGGCCCTGGGCTTCGGTGGCAGGCACGCGCTGCACCCGGTGCACTCCGCTTTCGTACTTGAGCACGCCGTAGACGCCCTCGTCGGGAATTTCCGCCACGATTTCCTTGAATCCACCCACCGTGCCTTCGCTGGCGCTGACGAGATGGGGATGCCAGCCCCGGTTTTCGGCATAATGCCCGTACATGCGATACAAGTCGCCTGCGAACAGGCTGGCTTCATCTCCGCCTGTGCCGGCGCGGATTTCCAGGATGGCGCCGCGGACATCCGCCGGATCTTTGGGTATCAGCAGCCATTCCAATTCTTTTTCCCGCGTCGGAACGGCTTCTTCCAGGCGGCGGACTTCCTCCTCCGCCAGCTTCTGCAATTCCCCATCGGCCGGATCCTGGACCGCGCGCCGCCACTCTTGCAACTCGGCCAGCAAGCCGAGATAGGTGCGGGATTGTTGCACCAATTCCTGCAGGGCCTTGTGCTCGCGGGACAAACCGGTCATACGGGCCCGGTCGGAAAGCACCTCGGGGTTTTGCAATTGCGCTTCGATTTCTTCGCTGTGCGCGACGGCTTTACGCGCTTGATCGCGGAGATCCATGCGGGGGTAAAAGTAGAAACGGAGCCGCGGCGGCCCGCGCTAGGCGAGCGACGCCTTCACCGAAGCGACGGCGACTTCGAGTTGCGAAGCGTCGGGTTCGCGCGTGGTGATATGTTGCAACCACAGGCCGGGCAGAATGAGCGGCCGCACCCAGGGCGCGTCCTGAAAGCGGGCCGACAGCTTGAGTACTTCGAAGGAAAGCCCGGCCACCAGGGGAATGAACGGCAAATGGGTCAGAAAGCGGGCGAAGAAATTGGGATAGACGATCCCGAAGCCCTGTTGCAACAAGGAGTCGAACAAGGAGAAGAAAAACACGCACACCAGGGCCACGATCAGAATGAACGATGTGCCGCAGCGCGGATGAAAGCGGCTTTCGCCCGCCACCTGCTCGATCCCCAGCCCCCGCTTGCGTTCGTAGGCGAAGATGGATTTATGTTCGGCGCCGTGGTATTGGAAGACTCGGGAAATGTCGGGAAGATGCGACAGCCCCCACATATAGGTCAGCAGCAACACCATGCGAATGGCCCCCGCCACTCCATTGAAGAGCAGGGGATTTTGCGGATGCAGGCGATCGCCGCCCACTATCCACGCGGAGGCCGCGTAGGGCAATAGCTGAAAAAGCGCCAGGGCCAAGGCGAAGGAAATCAAGAGCGGAACGGCCGCCAGGGCCTTCTTTTTCACCCCCGCCGGTTCCGAAAAACTTTTCGCCGCCGGCTTTTCCGGGGTTGTTTCCTGCACGCCGGCCGACCAGTTCAAGGCCTGGATGCCGATGTACAACGATTCGATGAGGGACGCCGCGCCGCGCAAGATGGGCCAGCCGAGCAACCGGAAGCGTCGCGAGAAAGGCGTAAAGGGACGGCTTTGCAGGGCGATGGAACCATCCGGCGCGCGCACGGCCACGGAGAGGCGATGGGCGCTGCGCATGAGCACACCTTCGATCACAGCCTGGCCGCCGATAGCGGTTTCGGGCTGGTACGCCAGCAACTGGGCCATTCCCGCGTTCAGTCGCAGCAGCAGGAATTTGGCAGAGGCCATGGATGGAAATTATTCGGCGGAAGGCGTTGCGGTTTTGGCCGGGGTTTTCCGGGTCTTGCGCTTGCCGCCCACCACGCTGGTGTAACGCGAGGTGAATTTCTCGATGCGGCCCGCCGAGTCGATCATCTTCTGCTTGCCCGTGTAATACGGATGGCAATTGGAACAGATTTCAATGGTTTGGCCGGGAACCGTGGATCGGAGCTCAATCACGTTGCCGCAGGAGCAGGAGAAAGTTTGCGGAGTGTATTTCGGGTGGATCTCGGCCTTCATAATTGCGCCCCAACTGCGAAAAATGGAATTTACAAAGATAACCTTTCGGACTTTTTTCTGCAATTCTTCAGGATACCTCTAATTAACGGCTCCCGTCGTCAGTCCTGCTAGGGCTTACGCGGCCTGAACCGGTTCCCAAGCTTGACGAGGGGTGTCGAAGGCAAGGAGAAAGGCGGTTACAGCGAAGCTTTTGCCGCCACCCTGTGGAGAGAGCATTTTTCGGTCATGGAAGACAAACCTCTCGTTCTCGGCGGCCATACTTTTGGGTCGCGGCTGATTGTTGGCACGGGTAAATATCCGAATTTTGCGGTTATGCAAAGAGCGCATCTTGCCTCCGGCGCCGAAATGATCACCGTCGCGCTGGGGCGGGTGAAACTCAACGGACCCGAAGAAGAAAACATTCTGAATTACATCGACACCAAGAAATACGTTTTGCTCCCCAATACGGCCGGGGCCTTCAACGTCGAAGACGCCTTGCGCATTGCGCGGTTGGCACGGGCGCAAGGGATGAATCTGCTCAAACTGGAAGTGCTGTCCGACGCCAAAACCTTGCTGCCCGATCCCCTGGCCACCTACGCCGCCACCCGGGAATTGGTGCGCGAAGGCTTCACGGTATTGGTTTACACCAACGACGATCCGGTGCTCGCCCAGCGGCTGGAAGATTTGGGTGTGGCCGCGGTCATGCCCGCCGGCTCGCCCATCGGCAGCGGCCAAGGCGTGCTCAACGAAAACAACCTCCGCATCATGCGCGAATCCTTGACGTGCCCCATCATCGTGGATGCGGGCATGGGCACGGCTTCGGATCTCAGCCGGGCCATGGAACTGGGGGTCGAAGGGGTCTTGTGCAATACCGGCATCGCCGGCGCGCAGGATCCGGTGCGCATGGCCCGCGCCTTTCGTCTGGCCTGCGAAGCCGGACGCGACGCCTATCTGGCGGGCCGCATCCCCCGCAAACTCTACGGTTCGGCTTCAAGCCCGCTCGAAGGCTTGCGCTGATCCTCACCGCCGGGCTTGAGAAACTCGCGAAACCGCGGCGGGGTTTATTCTGAGCCAATCTTCTCACCCATGACGTAAGATCACATTCTTGACTATGCTTCTGTCCGCGTTCGCTGTGGCGAATGCGTTGAGGGGCGCTTTTCGATGCTGGTTTCGTCTTCAATCTTCCCTTGACGCGCGGCCGATCTTTCTTCGTTCCGGGCGACGACGCATGGCTCCAAGCGAAACTCCGTTTTCCCCATCCGGGCGGAAACCGGCACGGACTCCGCAATTCTTCGTTTCGGAAAGAGCGTGGGCGGAACAGCAAGCCCGTTTGCGGCAACGGCTTCCCTTTCTGTGGGAAAGCTGCCGCAAAAGCCAGGGCGAACTGGTAGAAGCCGAACTGCGGCGCGCCCTGGCCCTGGTGCATGCGGCGCATGAATCGTTTCGTGAGCACGAACGGACTTTTTTCTTGGAAACCCGGGCCGAATGCCATCGCTGGCAGCAGCGCCGCGACGGATTGAAACGCGGCCGGCCCGGACTTTTGCGGGCCCTTGAGGCGGTATTGGGCGGCCTCGAAGCCGAAGCGCAAACCGGGGCCATGCCGCTGCGGCCCCACCTGGCTTTTTGCTTTGGGGGCTTGCGGCGCCTGGTTTCGTTGCCGTTTTCCGAAAATGAAATCCGCTTTCCCGCTCCCTTTGCGCCGGTGGGTGTACAGGAGGCCGGCGAAGAAACCATCGCCAAAACCATGGCCGATCTGCGCGGCAAACGGCTTCCGCATTCGCCCGCGGATTTACTCGGCCGCATCGAATCGGTTTGCGCGCATTGGTGGTATGCACAAACGCAATTGACCGAATTGTACGGCCGTCCGGCGCGGGAAATGGGGAACTTGGCGACAGCCCTGCGCCGCGAATTCGAAATCGTGGTGGGCCGGCATATACTCCCGGTTTTGGACGCCCTGGAGGCGGCCTTGGAGGCGATGGCCGCGGACGTGGCCTCGGCGCGGTCGACTTTGCTCCGGGCCAAAACCACCTTGATCGATTATTTGGGCACGGGTGAAATCACCGTGCTGGAAGTGCCCTTGGGTTCGGTATTCGACGCCACGCGCCACACTTCGGGAATCAAGCTTTCCAGCGGGCGCGGGCGCGTCGTCAAAGTGCTCCGTCCCGGTTATTGCGCCGGCGCCGACATTCTACGCCGCGTTGAAGTTGAGGTGCTTGTCACCGAATAGAGAAGACGCCTCAACCCGGCCTTGGTATTTTGCCGGCGGAAGCGCACATGAATAACTCCGTCATTCTTCCGGGGCGCACCCCGTTTTACTTCGTAACCGATCACGCGTTAAACGGCGGCCGCTCCAAGCTCGACGTGATCGCCGCGGCCTTGAGCGGGGGGATCCAATTGATCCAATACCGCGACAAAGAATTGTCCGATGCCGACTTCGCCGCTGAAGCGGCCGCGGCCCTGGCCTTGTGCCGCCGGCATGGGGCCGTCCTGCTCGTAAATGATCGGGTCGAGCTCGCCGGGCAGATCGGCGCCGACGGCGTGCATCTGGGTCAGGAGGACATGCCTCCGGAAGAGGCGCGGCGGCGCCTTGGCCCCGCAGCGGTGATTGGGCTTTCGACCCATAACGAGGCTGAGGTCAAAGCGGCCGGGGACCGGCCGTTGGATTACATCAACATCGGGCCCCTGTTTCCGACCCGGACCAAACCGCATACCCACGCTTTGGGAATCGACGAAGTGTTGCGGCTGGCGGGCATGACCCGCCACGCCTGGTGCACCATGGGCGGCATCGCCCGTGCGCAGGTGGGGGAGCTGTTTCGACGGGGCGTGAAGACCGCGGCCATGGTGACCGCCATCAGTCTCGCCGACAATATAGAGCAGAGCGTAACGGACTTGCTGGCGGAAGCGGGGGCGGCCAACCTCCCTCCACCGTAATTTCGGTCAAAAACGACGGACTTTTTCGTGCACTTGACCCGGGTGCCGCGTTCGACTTGGCGAACGCAGGAGTTGATGAAAAACCTTATTTTGCAGCCGGCTATTTGGAGAAATACCCTTGGATATTCTCAGTCATTTCGGAGACAAGCTCCGTCAGCGAATTCTGAAAAGCGGTTACGAAACCGTTGAGCTTTTCGCGCATGAAAACTCGATTCCCAAATCGACCTTGAGCGAAATTCTCAGCGGTAAAAACGATCCGCGGCTCACGACCTTGTATAAAATCTGCGTGGCGCTCGAAACCACCCCTTCGGAGCTACTGAAGGATCCCTCGCTCGACACCTGGGTGCGCGAAGCGCAGGTGAATTACACCACTCGCACTCGCGGACGGAACGCCAAGAAAACCCGGAAACGGCGTTAGCTTTCGCCGCGAGCGCGATCGGCGGCGGCACCCGCAACTTTTTTGGCCAAGGCCTTGCCCACCACGCGCGTCAGCTCTTCGCGCGAGACCGCTTGTAACCGGGTTGGTGACTTGAAGGCCCGCAACAATTTCATCTTGGTCTTTTCCCCCACACCCGGAATTGCGTCGAGCCAGGAGGCGGTGAGACGCGCGGGGCGTTTGCTGCGTTGAAAAGTGATGGCGAAGCGATGGGCTTCGTCGCGTACCTGTTGCAGGAGACGCAGCGCCGCCGAGGTTTTGGGCAACAAGCACCGCCTCGGGTTGCTGCGGCAAAAACACCTCTTCCAGTCGTTTGGCCAATCCCAGAATGGGCACCTCTTCGGCACCGGTTTCCAGTAAGGCTTCGCACGCCGCGCGCAATTGGCCTTTGCCGCCGTCGATGAGGATGAGGTCGGGGCGAGGTTGGTTCTCTTCGCGCAACCGGCGCAGGCGACGTCCCACCACTTCACGCATCGAGGCAAAATCGTCAATGCCCTCCACGGTTTTCACGTTGAAATGCCGGTACTGCTTTTTGGCCGGCCGGCCGTTCTCGAACACCACCAGCGAGGCGACGGTATCGGTACCTGACAGATGCGAGATGTCGAAGCCTTCGATGTGCTGCGGCGGCGACGGCAGGCCCAAATCCTCCTGCAGGGCGGTGACGCGGTAATCCTGGCGGTTGCGCCGTTCGCGCCGCGCGATGTATTCGGTAAGCTGCACGCCCGCATTGGCAGTAGCCAAACGCATTTGTTGGTGCTTTTCGCCGCGCTGGGGTATTTCCAAGGTCACGGGCGCGCCCCGGATTTGGCGCAGCAGGGCCTCCATGTTCTCTTCTTCCACCGGCGCATGCGACAGCAGAATTTCGCGTGGAATTGCGCCCGGATTGCGGTCGAGGTAATAGACCTTGAGAAACCCGGTGAGGATGGCGCTTTCGTCCTGGTCGAGGGGCGCATGCACTTCAAAATGCTTGCGGTCGGTCAAGAACCCTTCGCGCACTTCGAGTACCACCACGCTGCCGATTTTGCCCAGGCGCTGGGCCGCGATCAAATCGCGCGGCTCCTGATCGGCGCCCAAATCCACCCGCTGGCGTTCCTGCACGGTTTCCAAATCGCGCAACTGATCGCGCAGACGGGCCGCGGCTTCGAAGCGCTGCTCGGCCGCGGCCCGGCGCATGGAACCTTCGAGCGTGGCCTGCAATTCATGTCGCCGGCCGCGCAACAGCAGCACGGCTTCATCGACCAGCTTGCGGTAAGCGCCTGCGTCGATGAGATGGGCGCAGGGCGCGTCGCAGCGGCCCAGATGGTAGCTGAGGCAAGGCCGCACCGGTTCGGCTAGGGGCAGTTTGAGTTCGCAATCGCGCAGCCGGAACACCCGGTTCAGGAACTGAATGGTTTTGCGCATGGCCTTGGCGCTGGTGAAGGGGCCGAAAGTCAAATCTTGATTGCGTTCCGCGTGGCGCGTGACGACCAGGCGCGGGAATGTATCGGAAACCGTGACACGTATATACGGATAATGCTTGTCGTCCTTTAACTCGACGTTGTAGCGGGGCGCATGCCGCTTGGCCAGATTGGCTTCGAGAATGAGGGCTTCGGCTTCGTTGGCCGTGACGATCCACTCCATGTCGTAGGCCGCGGATCGCAGCACATGCGAAGCCAGGTGGTTGTCGGCCGCGGAGCCGGTGAAATAACTGCGCACGCGGTTGCGCAAATTCAAAGCCTTGCCGATGTAAATCACGTCGCCCCGGGCGTTCTTCATCAGGTACACGCCCGGAGACGCAGGAAGCAATTCAAGTTTTTCGGCAATGGCCGGCGCCACATCCGCATCCGAAGAAGACATGCGAATTAAATTAACCGCCGGGAACAGGCCGTAAAACAAAAACCCCGCCGGAGGCGGGGTTTTAAAATGGGAAAGCCCGGATTCAGGCTTCGGGCGCGGATTCGCCGTTGTCGGTAGCCGCTTCGGCCGGTTTGGAATCGACTGCGGACTCGGTCTTGGACTCGCTCTTGGTAATGTTCAATTTTTTACCGGACGGCTTGGGTCGCTTGGATTTGCCTGCGGCTTTGGATGCCTTTTTGGGCTTGCGCGGATTAATTTCTTCTTCCACTAAGGTGATGAGGGCCTGTTCGCCGCTGTCGCCCACGCGCCGTTCGCCCAATTTCAAAACGCGCGTATACCCCCCGGCGCGCTTGGCGTAACGCTGTCCCAAATTGCCGAACAGTTCCTGCAGAACTTTCGGGTCTTTGACGAAACGGGCGGCCTGGCGCCGGGCCGACAAATCGCCTTTCTTGGCATAGGTGATGAGTCGATCCACCAACCCGCGCACCACCTTGGCTTTGGCCACCGTGGTCACCACCCCGCGGCCCAGAGGCTCTTCTTTGAGTCCCTGGCGCAGTATCGACGTGGCGAGATTGTTCAGCATGCTTCGGCGATGGTCGGTATTGCGACCCAAACGGTTGCGGACGACTCCGTGTCTCATGGCGTGTTTCCTTGCTGGGCCGGACGGCGCTCCGCGCCGAGCCTCCGGCCGCGGCTGCTACTGTTCGTCTCCGAGGTAATAGTCGACATCCATGCCGAAACGCAACCCCATGTTGCTCAAAACTTCGTTCAATTCGATCAGCGATTTGCGGCCGAAGTTCTTGTATTTGAGCATTTCGCTTTCCTGGTTACGCACCAAGTCCGAGAGCGTATGGATGTTGGCGCAGCGCAGGCAGTTGCTGGATCGCACCGACAATTCCAACTCGTCGACGCGCATCTTGAGCAATTGCTTGACGCGTTCGCGCTCTTCGTCGCGCACCACCTCTTCGGGGGCTTCGAGATCGCCCTCGAAATTGATCAGCATTTCCAAATGATCGACCAACAGCTTCGAGGCGTAGGCCATGGCGTCTTCGGGGTCGATGCTGCCGTCGGTCCACACTTCCATTTCCAGCCGGTTGAAGTCGGTGTGCTGGCCCACACGCGTGTCCGAGACCTCGTAGGCGACTTTGGAAACCGGACTGAAGTTGGCGTCGATGGGAATGACGCCGATGGGATCTTCCTCACGCTTCAGCTCTTCGGACGGCACATAGCCGCGGCCGTCGGAAACCCGCAATTCCATGGTCAGGCTGCCGGTTTTGCTCAGGGTGGCGAGATGCAAATCGGGATTGAGGATTTGTACGGCCGGGTTTTTTTCGATGTGCTCGGCCCGCACTTCGCCTTCGCCCGACACGTCGATGCGCAAGGTGGCGTCTTCGTCGGAAAGTAATTTGACCCGCAGTCGCTTCAGATTGAGCAGGATTTCGGCCACATCTTCTTTTACGCCTTCGAGCGTCGAAAACTCGTGGCTGGCGCCATCGAAGCGCGCCGACACCACGGCCGCTCCCTGCAGATTCGAAAGCAGCACGCGGCGCAAACCATTGCCAAGGGTCACCCCCCAGCCTCGTTCCAGCGGTTCAATGACGAACTTGCCGTATTTTGAATCGCCTTTTTCCTTGACCAGGCCCTTGGGCATGTGCAGCGCTTTCCATTTCATTGGATCGATCCCTCTCGGTAATTGATTTCCCGCTCAGACGCGGCGGCGCTTTTTGGGACGGCACCCGTTATGCGGTACGCCGGTTGCGTCTTTAATGGACATGATTTCCATGCCCGCTATCTTGAGCGCACGGATGGCCGACTCGCGACCGGCTCCGGCACCCTTCACCCTCACATCCAACTTGCGCATGCCCATTTCATAGGCGGCCGTGGCGGCCGATTCGGCGGCCACCTGGGCGGCGAAAGGTGTGCTTTTGCGTGAACCTTTGAACCCCACCTTGCCCGGAGAACCCCAGGAGACCACGTTGCCACGGGCGTCGCTGATGGAAATGATGGTGTTGTTGAACGAGGCCTTCACGCTGCAAAGCCCCTGTACGTCGACCCTGCGCTTGACCTTCTTGACCTTGGCCTTGGCGTCGCCTTCTTTTGCGGCGCCTTCGGCTTCGGCGGCCGGGGCTTTGGTTTTCTCGGGTGTCTGTGTTTCGGCCATGGAATCCTACTTCTTCTTGTTGGCGATGGTCTTGCGCGGGCCCTTGCGGGTGCGCGCATTGGTTTTGGTGCGTTGCCCCCGCACCGGCAGGCCCTTGCGGTGGCGCAGGCCGCGGTAGCTGCCAATATCGACGAGGCGCTTGATGTTGACGGCTACCTGTGCGCGCAAATCGCCTTCGACCTGGTAGCCCGACTCAATCACGCGGCGGAGCTTGGCTACATCGTCTTCGGTCAGGTCGCCGGCTTTTTTGGCGGGATCGACCTTGGCTTTTTCCAGGATAACTTGCGCGTTACGGCGGCCGATGCCGTAGATATAGGTGAGGGCGATTTCGCACCTCTTGTTGCTGGGAATGTCGACGCCTGCAATGCGTGCCATGTGGATTACCCTTGCCTTTGCTTGTGCCGCGGATTTTTTTTGCAAATGACGCGCACCACGCCTTTGCGGCGCACGATTTTGCAATGTTCGCAACGCGGTTTAACCGATGCCCTGACTTTCATGACTGCCAACCCTTCACTTGTGCCGATATGTAATACGGCCCCGGGTCAGGTCGTAGGGGGACAATTCTAACAACACGCGGTCATTCGGTAAAATGCGGATATAGTTCTTGCGCATTTTGCCGCTGATATGGGCCAAAATCACGTGTCCATTGTCCAATTCAACCTTGAACATGGCGTTCGGCAAAGCCTCGACCACGCGTCCCTCGACCTGAATTCCTTCTTGTTTCGACACTAATATCCCCTGCGACCGCGAATTTTGCCCCGCCGCAAGAAGCCGTCGTAATGCTGGTTCTGTAAATGCGTCTGGAACTGGCGGAGTGTGTCCAGCGCCACGCCGATGGCGATGAGCACCGAAGTGCCGCCGATGTAAAACGTCAGGTTCAGGGCTTGCTTCAAATGCAGGGGCCCCACACTGATGATGGCCAGAAAAATTGCACCTGGAAGTGTGACGCGTGTCAAAATCTGATCGATGAATTCGGCCGTGCGCCGGCCCGGACGCACGCCGGGAATGAAGCCGCCGGATTTTTTGAGGTTGTCGGCGATTTCCTTGGGGTTGTAGATGATGGCCGTGTAGAAGTACGCGAAGAACACGATGAGCAGCGAGAAACTGACCGAGTACACCCAATTGCCGGGAAGAAAGGCGGCGCCGAAGGCCTGGGCCGCGCTCCAGTCGGGAACCCAGGTGGCGAGTTGCATGGGCACGAAGAGGATGGCAGAGGCGAAAATCACCGGCATGACACCGGCGGTGTTCACCTTGAACGGCAAGAAACTGCTCTGGCCGCCCATGACTTTGCGGCCCACGACGCGCTTGGGGCTTTGCAGGGGAATGCGGCGCGTGCCTTGATCGATGAAGATGATGAAGGTGATGATGGCCAGCACCATGACGAGAATCACCGCCAGCATGGGCACGCTGCGTTCCCCGGTCAGCACCAATTCGGCTTCGCTGAACACCGCCGTGGGCATGCGCGACATGATGCCGATGAAAATCACCAGCGAAGTGCCGTTGCCGATGCCACGCGCCGTAATCTGATCGCCCAGCCACAGGATGAACATGCTGCCCGACGTTAAAGTCAAGGCCGTCAAGAGCGTAAAACCCATTCGGCTCATGCCTCCGAGCACCAGGCTTTGGCCCGTCGAAGTCGATTGGCTGAACAACCAATTGCCGACCCCGAATCCCTGAAAGAAGCAAATCAGAATGGTGAGGTAGCGCGTCCACTGATTGAGCTTGTTGCGGCCTTCTTGGCCCTGCTTTTGCAGCGCTTGCACGCTGGGAATGACCGAGCCCATGATTTGAATGATGATGGAGGCCGAAATGTAGGGCATGATGCCCAGCGAAAACACCGACGCGCGCTGCAGCGCGCCGCCCACGAAGGTGTTGTACAACCCGAATAGGTTGTTGCGATCGTTGTTGAAAAAAGCGGAAATGGCGTGGTTGTTGATGCCGGGCAGGGGCACGAAACTGCCCACCCGATACACGGCCAAAAGACCGAATGTGAAAAAAATTCGGTCCCGCAAATCCTTGATGCGGAAGACGTTGAGAAAACCCTGAAGGGCTTGCACGGTTAAATGACCTCGGCTTTTCCTCCGGCCGCTTCCAAAGCCTGTTTGGCCGAAGCGCTGAACCGGTTGGCCCGCACGTGCAGGGGTTTTGTGATCTTGCCTTTGCCGAGCACTTTGACCAGAAGGTCGTCGCGCCCGATAAGGCCGGCCTGGACCATGTCGGCGGGTGTCACCGAATCGGTGAAGCGCTGGTCCAAAACGCCCAGGTTGACGATTTGCACTTCGGGGAAATGGGAGTTGAATCCGCGTTTGGGAACACGACGTTGAAAGGGGTTTTGACCGCCTTCGAAACCGACGCCGCCCGCGCCCGGGCTCTTGCGCGCGCCGGCGCCCTTTTGGCCTTTGCCGCAGGTTTTGCCGATGCCTGATCCCGTGCCACGCCCGACTTTGAAGCGTTTTTTCATGGCACCTTTGGCCGGACGCAATTGGTTGAGCTTCATGCCGAAACCTCCTCGACCCGCACCAGATGCCCCACAACCTTGAGCATGCCTTCCAGCGCGGGCGATTTTTTCTGCACCACGGCATGGCGAATGCGCCGCAGGCCCAACGCCTCCAAGGTGCGGATTTGTTTTTCCAGACAGCGGTTGGAGCTGCGGATTTGGGTGATTTTTAGGCGCGTTTCCATGGATTGCCCCGACTTATTTCGATCCCTGGCGCAAAGCCGTAAACTCTTTGCGCGAACGTTGTTTCATCAGTCCGCCCAAAACGGCCTTGACCACATTGTGGGGATTGGTGGAACCAATGCTTTTGGTGAGCACATCGTGTACGCCCGCCAGTTCAAGCACGGCGCGCGCCGCGCCGCCCGCAATCACGCCGGTACCCGGCGAAGCGGGGCGCATAAACACTTTGGCCGCGCCGAAGATGGCATAAATTTCGTGGGGAATGGTTTTTTCGCGCAACACCACGTCGACCATGTTTTTATGCGCATTTTCGGTGGCCTTGCGGATGGCCTCGGCGACTTCATTGGCCTTGCCCGAGCCGATGCCGACGCGGCCGTTGCCGTTGCCCACCACCACGATGGAATTGAAGCTGAAGCGGCGTCCGCCCTTCACCACCTTGGCGCAGCGGTTGATGGCGACAACCTTTTCCTGAAATTCGGTTTTGTTTTCGGTTTCCAACATGCGTCCTTTGGTTAGAAATCGAGGCCGGCCTCGCGGGCGGCCTCGGCCACGGCTTTAACCCGGCCATGATAAAGGTATCCGCCCCGATCAAACACCACCTGTTTGATGCCTTGCTCCAGAGCGCGTTGGGCCATGAGTCGGCCCACTTCTTTCGACACTTCGACCTTGGCTTTCTCTTCGCGCAGCTTGCGGATTTCCGGAGCCAGCGAAGAAATCTGCAGCAGAGATCGCCCGCTCTGATCGTCGACGATCTGGGCGTAGATGTGATTCAGGCTGCGGCGCACGCATAGACGCGGGCGCTCGGCCGAACCGGCCAGGCGCTTGCGGATGCGCTCATGGCGTGCCTTGCGGGTTTTGCGGCGGACTAGGGATTTATCGGCGAACATGGCTTCCTTGTGGGTTTGGCAACCGTAGTAGGGTTACGTCTTCTTCACTTCTTTCTGGATGACTTGTTCGTTGGCGTAGCGCACGCCTTTGCCCTTGTAAGGCTCGGGCGGTTTGAAGCCGCGCAGATTGGCCGCCACCTGGCCCACCGCCTGGCGATCCACGCCTTCGACGATAAGCTTGACGTTGCCGTCGACCTTGACGGTGACGCCCGCCGGCGGCTGGTACACGATGGGGTGCGAATAGCCGAGCAAGAGATTGACGGCCTTGCCCTTTTGCTCGCCGCGATAACCGACTCCGCGGATTTCCAGTTCGCGGGTCCATCCCTTGTGTACGCCGACGATGACATTGTAGACCAGCGCGCGCGACATGCCGTGCAAGGCCTTGTCGGTTTTGGCTTCGGAGGCGCGTTTCAGAACCAGGACATCGCCCTCGCGCACCACCGAAACGCGTTCGTGCAGCGTGATGGCCAGCTTGCCCTTGGGCCCTTCGGCCTGCAGGGTGCGGCCCTGGATGTTCACCTTGACGCCGGTCGGAATCTTCACGGGCGCCTTGCCAACTCGAGACATCGAAATTCCTCTCTTCCTACCAAACCTTGCATAACACTTCGCCGCCCACGCGCTGCTGGCGGCATTCATAATCGGTCAGCACCCCTTTGGAGGTGGAGACGATAGCCACACCCAAGCCGTTTTTCACCTTGGGCAACCGGCCCACGCCGGCATAGGTGCGTCCGCCCGGAGAGCTGACGCGCACCAGGCCCTGAATGGCGGGCTGGCCGTCGGTGTAGCGGAGCAGCAGCTTCATCCAGCCTTGCTTGTCGTCGTCGAGAATTACGAATTTCTCCACGAAGTTTTGGCGCACCAGGATTTTGGCCACTTCGCGGCGCAGCTTCGAGGCCGGCATCTCGACCACGCGGCGCCCCGCCATGGTGGCGTTGCGAATGCGCGTGAGCATGTCGCTGATGGAATCGTTTACTCGGCTCATCGTATTGGTTCTCTCTTTCCGGTTCTCACCAGGACGCCTTGGTCACGCCGGGAATGTCGCCCTGCAACGCCAGTTCGCGAAAGCAAATTCGGCACAGCCCGAACTTGCGCAAGAAGGCGCGAGCCCGACCGCAACGCCGACAGCGGTGGTAACCGCGGACTTTGAACTTGGGGGTCCGCTTCTGTTTTTCGATCATCGATCGCTTGGCCATGATTTTTCCTTTTTACGCCCCCGCTCACTTGCGGAAGGGCATCCCCAACGCCTGCAACAGCGCGCGGCAACCTTCGTCGTTCTTGGCGCTGGTCACGAAGGTCACATCCATGCCGAGCACCTGGGTAATTTTGTCGTAACTCACTTCGAGGAAGATGATCAGCTCTTTGACTCCGAAGGTGTAATTGCCCAGTCCGTCGAAGCCGCGCCGCGGAATGCCGCGAAAGTCGCGCACACGCGGCAGGGCGATGGAGATCAGGCGTTCGAGAAAATCCCACATGCGGTCGCCGTGCAAGGTCACCTTGGCGCCGATGGGCATGTTTTCTTTGAGTTTGAAATTCGAGATGGCCTTCTTGGCCCGCGTGGTGATCGCCTTCTGCCCGGTTATCCCGGTCAAAGTGGTGACGGCTTCATCGATGAGGCGCTGATTGCTCGCAGCCTCGCCCACGCCCATGTTCAACACGATTTTTTCCAGGCGCGGCACTTCCATAGGATTGCGGAGGCCCAGTTCTTTGACCAAAAACGGAATCACTTCCGTGCGGTACTTTTCTTTCAACTTCGCCATGCTTCCTTCCGCCTACTCCAGGGGCTTTCCCGTTTTCTTTTCGACCCGCACCCGCTTGCCGTCCACAACGCGGCGCACGACCTTCACCGGATCGCCTTCTTTGCTCACCAGCACGATGTTGGAAATATGAATCGACAGCTCCCGTTCGACGATGCCGCCCTGCTGATTTTCCTGCGTCGGGCGCTGGTGCTTCTTACCCATGTTCACGCCTTCGACGAGGACGCGGCCCGTGTCTTTGAACACACGTACGATCTTTCCGGTTTTGCCGGTAGCCTTGCCGGAAATCACCCGGACTTGGTCGAGTTTCTTCAGCTTGAGCGCCATTTATATCACCTCCGGAGCCAACGAAACGATTTTCATGAATTGGCGGTCGCGCAATTCGCGGGCCACCGGTCCGAAAATGCGCGAACCTTTGGGTTCTTTCGCTTCGTTGACGATGACGACGGCGTTGTCTCCGAAGCGAATCGAAGAACCGTCGCGGCGTTTCACTTCGCGGATGGTGCGGACCACCACGGCGCGCTGCACGCTGCCCTTTTTCACCGCGCTGGTGGGCGTCGCGTCTTTCACCGACACCACGATAATGTCGCCCAAGGTGGCATAACGCCGGCGCGTTCCGCCCAGCACTTTGATGCACTGCACCTTTTTGGCGCCGGAGTTGTCGGCCACGTTGAGCCGCGTCTGTTGCTGAATCATCGCCCGTCCCCTACTTCTTCCGCTCGACGATGCGCAAAAGGCGCCAGCGCTTGTCTTTGCTCAAGCGGCGGGTTTCCATGATTTCCACCGTGTCGCCTTCGTGCGCGTCATTGTTTTCGTCGTGCGCCTTGAACTTCACGGTGTTGTGCACCGTCTTGCCGTATAAGGGATGCGACTTGCGGTTAACCGTGATCACGGTAATAGTCTTGTTCATCTTATCGCTGGTCACGAGACCGACGCGCACCTTGCGCCGATTCACACGTTTGGTTTGTTCTTCCATAATCTTCTGCGCAGGCCGTTACGGCTTTTGCCCTTTCTTCTCGCGCAGCACGGTGCGCGACCTCGCGATGTCGCGCCGCAAATGGTGCAGGCTCGCGGTGTTTTCCAGCTTGCCCAAAACCGACTGTAGCCGGCTGTTGAACAACTGCGTCTCCATTTCCTTGATCTTGGCCTCCAAGGTGTCGGAGGCCATTTCGCGGTACTCGGCCGGCTTAGCCATTTTCCACCTCCACGATTTTGCAACGGATGGGGAGCTTTTGCGCGGCCACGCCCAGGGCCTCCAGGGCCAGGGCACGATCCACGCCGCCCATCTCGAACAAGACCCGGCCGGCCAAAACCACCGCCACCCAGCCTTCGACATTGCCCTTGCCCGAACCCATGCGCGTTTCGGCCGGCTTCTTGGTGAAGGGTTTGTCGGGAAAAACCCGAATCCACACCTGCCCGCCGCGCTTGATTTTGCGGGTCATGGCAATGCGCGCCGCTTCGATTTGGCGGTTGGTGACCCAGGCCGATTCCAACGCCTGAATGCCGTATTCTCCGAAGGCCAAGGTGGTTCCGCGAGGCGCCGTGCCTTTCATCTTGCCCTTCTGGGTCTTGCGCCATTTGACTTTCTTCGGACTCAACATCAGGCCAGCGCCCTTTCACCCTCGTGTTGGGAGCTCAGTTCGTCTTTCTTCAAAATCTCGCCTTTGAAAATCCACACCTTGATGCCGATGGTGCCAAAGGTGGTTTCGGCGCGCGCCTGCGCATAATCGATGTCGGCGCGCAAAGTTTGCAGGGGAATGCGGCCGTCACGCGATTTTTCCGTGCGCGCGATTTCGGCGCCGCCGAGTCGTCCGCTGCAAACGATTTTAATGCCCTGGGCCCCGAGGCGCATGGAACTGGCCACGGCTTTTTTCATGCAGCGGCGAAAAGCCACGCGTTTTTCCAATTGCCGCGCGATGTTTTCGGCCACGAGCTGCGCATCGATTTCGGGACGTTTGATCTCGCGGATGTTGATGTAAATCTCTTTGCCCGTCAGATGCTGCAATTCTCCGCGCAGCCGTTCGACTTCTTCGCCCTTCTTGCCGATCACCACGCCGGGGCGGGCGGTGAAAATGCCGATGGTGACTTCTTTCACCGTGCGTTCGATGCTGACGTTGGAAAGGCTGGCATGGCCCAGGCGCTTGCGCAGATAGCGGCGGATCACGAGATCTTCATATAGGAGATCCGCGAAATTCTTTTCCGCGTACCAACGCGAATTCCAGGTCTTGATGACTCCGAGACGGAATCCAATCGGATGGGTTTTTTGTCCCACGCATTACCTCCGCTAGTCCGACACCACGACGGTGAGATGGCTCAGCTTTTTTTCAATCCGGAAGGCCCGGCCCTGCGCCCGTGCCCGCGTGCGCTTGACCAGCGGCCCGGCGTCGACGAAAGCCGACTTCACGACCAGGGTTTTACCGCGACCCGTGCCTTCTTGTTTGACCTGCCAGTTGGCGACCGCGGCTTTCAACACTTTGTCGAGCATGCGCGCCGCCTTCTTGCGCGGCTTCAATCCGAACAAGAGGTCCGAGGCCGCATCCACGGATTTTCCGCGAATCATGTCGGCGACTTGGCGCATGCGATTGGTCGATGACCGCAAGTACCGGGCTTTGGCGATGGCTTCCATAAATTTTCTCCGCCTACCGTTTCGAGGCGCCGCCGGACGGCGCGGGTTTGGCTTTTTCCGAGCGCACATGCCCGCGAAAGGTGCGGGTCAGCGCGAACTCGCCCAATTTGTGTCCGACCATGTTTTCGGTGATGAACACCGGAATAAAAGTTTTGCCGTTGTGGATGGCGATGGTTTGTCCCACGAATTCGGGCGTGACAGTCGAACGGCGGCTCCAGGTTTTGACGGCGGTTTTCTTGCCGCCTTGGCCCGAGCCCTGCACCTTTTTCAAAAGATGCGTGTCGACGAAGGCGCCTTTTTTGAGTGAACGAGGCATGACGATTCCTTTTAAACGTTCTTGGGTCGGCGGCGCACGATGAATTGATCGGTGCGTTTGTTGTTCCGGGTCCTTTTGCCTTTGGCCTTTTTGCCCCAGGGCGAAACCGGGTGTCCGCCGCCCGAGGTTTTGCCTTCACCGCCGCCCATGGGATGATCGATGGGGTTCATGGCCACACCCCGCACCTTGGGACGCTTGCCCAGCCAGCGCGATCGGCCCGCCGATCCGCTGACGACGTTGTTGTGCTCGGTATTGCCCACGCGTCCGATGGTGGCGCGACAATTCACATGCACCAGCCGGATTTCTCCCGAGGGAAGCTTGAGATGGGCGTAATCGCCTTCACGCGCCACGAGTTCGGCCTGGGTGCCGGCGGCACGCGCCAATTGCGCGCCCTTGCCCGGACGCAATTCGATATTATGCACGAAGGTGTTGAGCGGCAACTTGCCCAGCGTCAACACGTTTCCCGGTTCCAGTGCTGCATCTTCTTTGGCCACGATGGTCTGGCCCGTCTTGACCCCCTCGGGTGCGATGATGTAGCGGCGCTGCCCGTCTTGATAGCGCACCAGGGCGATGTAGGCGGTGCGGTTGGGATCGTATTCGATGGTCTCGATCACGGCCGGAATGCCCACGCGCTCGCGGCGGAAATCGATCTCGCGGTAGCGCTGCTTGTGTCCGGAACCCCGGCGGCGCATGGTGATGATGCCGCGATGGTTGCGGCCGGCGTGTTCTTTGCGTCCGACCGTCAGCGGTTTGTAGGGCTTGTCCGTGGTCAGTTCCGAAAAGTCCGGCGTTTGCTTGTAACGCAGGGTTTCGGTCAGCGGTCGATAAGATTTCAACGGCATGGTTTTTTCTGTCCTGCTTACTCGAGTTCCTTGATAGTGTCGCCGGTTTGCAAACGCACGACCGCTTTTTTCCAAGCAGGTCGACGTCCGGGGATGCCGCGTACCTGTTTGATCTTTCCCGGCCCGCGCAGGGTGTTCACCGCCATAACCTTCACATCGAAGCGGCTTTCCACGGCTTTTTTGATTTCGCTTTTATTGGCCGACACCGGCACCCGAAAGGTGTATTGGTTAGCGGCGGCGCGTCGCGCCAGCGACTTTTCGGAAAGCAGGGGAAATTCGAGAATCCGATTCAATGGTTTCATACGCCCGCTCCTCCGCGCATTTCGAGCAGCGATTTCAGGGCCGAGGCCGTGAAGACCACGTTGTCGGAATTGAGCAATCCGTAAGTGTGCATGTCCTGGACGCGTTCGACTTTCACACCGGGAAGATTGCGGGCGGCCAACAGCAAATCGCGCTCGGGTTTTTCCACCACGATCAGGTTTTTAGACCCCGCGAGACTGGCCTTTTGCAGTAGGCCGGCGAGATCCCGGGTTTTGGGGCCGGAAATTCCGATGCTTTCGAACACATAGACCCGGCTTTCGCGCGCCTTCAGACTCAAGGCCGACACGAAGGCCTTGCGCTTCTGTTTTTGATTGATGTCACGGGAATATTTATGCGGCAGGGGGCCATGCGCCTTGCCGCCGCGCGCCCAGTTGGGGGCCGTATTCGATCCCTGGCGCGCCTGGCCGGTGCCCTTTTGCTTCCAGGGCTTGTGCCCGCCGCCCGAAACTTCGGAGCGGCTCTTGGTCTTATGCGTGCCCTGCCGCTGGTTGGAGAGGTACACGTATACGGCCTGGAACATGACGGGCTCGCTCACTTCTTGCTCGAAGTGCGAGGCGGGAAGATCGATGTCTTCTTTATAGGCGCCGTCGGGCGCATGCAACTTCGCCTTAGCCATGTTGCTTCCTCACAATCACCTTGGCGTTGGTTCCGCCGGGCAGAGCGCCTTTGATGAAGAGCAGATTTTTTTCCACGTCGACTTTCACGACCTCGAGATTCTTGTAGGTCTTCTGCTCGACGCCCATGTGCCCGCCCAGGCGTTTGCCCGGAAAGACGCGCGCCGGATAGGAATGCGCACCCATGGATCCGGGCGCGCGCACGTTTTTAGAACCATGGGCCGAGGGCCCGCGCTTGAATTTGTGGCGCTTGATGGTGCCGGCGAAGCCTCGGCCTTTGCTGGTGCCGGTGACCGTCACTTTTTTGTCCTCGTTGAAAATCGAAAGGTCGTATTGTTTGCCGACTTCCCAGCCCGCGAGATCTTCGAGGCGGAACTCGGCGATCCAACGCGCCGGCGTCAGTCCGGATTTTTCGAATTGGCCCTTTTGCGCCTTGGCTACATGCTTGTCTTTGCGGCTTCCGGTGGCCACCTGAATGGCCTGATAACCGTCTTTGTCTTTGGTCTTCACGGCCAACACCGTGGTCGGCAACGCCTCCACCACGGTAACCGGCACCGGCTGGCCTTCGGCGGTGAAGATCTGGGTCATGCCCAATTTTTTTCCGATGATTCCGAGCATGTTTACACCTTGATTTCCACCTCGACGCCGGCCGGCAGATCCAGCTTCATCAGCGAGTCGATGGTTTGCGGGGTGGAGTCGAGAATGTCGATGAGGCGTTTGTGGGTCCGCATTTCAAATTGCTCGCGCGAGGTCTTGTCGATATGCGGGGAACGAAGGACGGTGTAAATGCGCTTCTTGGTCGGCAAGGGTATGGGCCCGACGATTTTCGCGCCCGTGTTGCGCACGGTGCGCACGATGTCGGCGGTCGACCGATCGATCATGCGATGGTCGAACGACTTGAGTCGGATTCTGATTCTTTGTCCAGCCACAGCACGAACCTCTTCTCTTTAGTCCGTAAATCCCTTTGCCGATTTCACAGAACAGGTCGGGCGCCAGGCCCGGCCTTCCGAATCTTCAGCCTATTGCACGATCTCCGTCACGACGCCGGCGCCGACGGTTTTTCCGCCTTCCCGGATGGCGAAGCGAAGGTCTTTGGCCATCGCGATCGGCGCGATCAACTCCACCGTGATCGACACGTTGTCCCCCGGCATCACCATCTCCACCCCCGACGGCAGGTTCAACTGACCCGTCACATCCGTGGTCCGGAAATAGAACTGCGGACGGTACCCCGTGAAAAACGGCGTATGCCGGCCCCCTTCATCCTTCGACAGCACGTACACTTCCGCCTTGAAGTGCGTATGCGGCGTAATCGTCCCAGGCTTCGCCAACACCTGGCCCCGCTCGATGTCCTGCTTCTCCGCGCCCCGCAACAGGATGCCGATATTGTCCCCCGCCTGCGCTTCGTCCAATAGCTTCCGGAACATCTCCACGCCCGTCACCACAAACTTCTTGCTCTCGCCCAAACCTACGCGTTCCACTTCTTCCGACACCTTCACCTTGCCCGCTTCCACGCGACCCGTCGCCACCGTGCCCCGGCCCGTGATGCTGAACACGTCTTCCACGCTCATCAAAAACGGCTTGTCCACCGCCCGCACCGGCGTCGGAATGTAAGAGTCCACCGCTTCCATCAGCTTCAGGATGGCCGGCTCCCCAATTTCGCTCGTGTCGCCTTCCAGCGCTTTTACCGCGCTCCCCCGGATGACGGGAATCTTGTCCCCGGGAAACTGGTACTTGCTCAACAGCTCCCGCACTTCCATCTCCACCAGGTCCAACAGTTCCGGGTCGTCCACCATGTCCACTTTGTTCATGAACACCACGATGTAGGGTACGCCCACCTGTCGCGCCAACAGAATGTGCTCGCGCGTCTGCGGCATGGGGCCGTCGGCCGCCGACACCACCAGAATCGCGCCATCCATCTGCGCCGCGCCCGTCACCATGTTCTTCACATAGTCGGCATGCCCCGGGCAATCCACGTGCGCGTAATGCCGGTTCGCCGTCTCGTATTCGACATGCGAGGTGTTGATGGTGATGCCACGCTCCCGTTCTTCCGGAGCGTTGTCGATTTCACCGTAGCTCTTGGCCGTCGCCCATCCCGATTTCGACAGCACCTTGGTGATGGCCGCCGTCAGCGAGGTCTTCCCGTGATCCACGTGGCCAATCGTCCCTACGTTCACATGCGGCTTCGTCCGCTCAAATTTGGCCTTCGCCATGATGCTATTGCCACTCCTCTATTTTGAATTCCACTCGCCGGATTTCCACCCGGACTCCACTTTTGTTTTCCTTCGCGAAGGAAGGACTTCCGAAGTTTTCAGTCCCGCCGTTTGACGCCGTGTTTCTCGTACGTCAGGACGAAAACCCCCAACCCTTTGGAAAGGGAGCGCAGCAAGGTAGTATAGCCAAAAGTGTTCTCCAAGGGTATCTCCAGAAGGATAACCGAGTTACGCCCGTCGGCATCTATCTTGCGAATCACCCCTCCGCGGGCCGCGAGATCGGAAAGAATGGCTCCGCAGAACTCCTCCGGCGCGATGATTTCGAGCTTCATCATCGGTTCAAAGATCTCAAACTGGGCGCACAGCAGGTTCAGCCGCATCCCATCGGTAACGGCCTTGGCCAAAAGCGGTAGGGGAAGGGGGCGCACGCTGCCGCGCAGCGATCGAACGACAAGCTCCAAGGCGGCGATTTCGCCGTAACCGCATACGCCCTGGGTGCAGAAAGATTTGAAGCAGTCGCGCAGCACCTCGGCCTCTTCCGCCCCGGCGTCCTCCGGAATCAATATGTGATTTTCGTCACCATATGTTCGTGGAATTGCGTCCAGTTCCAACTCGACCTCGGCGCCGAAGGCTTTGGCGGCGTGGATCCATCCGGTGGCCGGACGCTTCAGCTTTTCCAAATAGCGTACCCAAGGCGCGCCCACGCGTACATTGCAGCCGTGCTCGGTTTTGAGCCGCTTGCAAAACACATCCAGTTGCAATTCGCCCACGGTGCGGATGATCCAGCCGCCGGTGGCGGCCTCGGGTTCGATCCGGATGGAGGGATCGGTTCCGGATATTTCCTCCAGCGCCCGGCGCAAGGTTTCGGAGTCGGCAGCCTCGGCCGCTTCCAGACGGGCCTGCAGCAGGGGGAGGTACCCTTTGGGATGGGTTCGATCCGCCGCGCCGGGGCGCAACACCCGGCCGATAGGGTAGACCTGCGGCGCCTGCAACGCCACGATGTCGCCGGCTTCCACGGCGTGGATTTCCTCGAGATGCTCGGCGAACACACGGAAAAAACGTGTGCCCGGTAACTTTGAGGTAACTGCCGGCGAAAATACTTTGGCCAGGACGATTTTGCCGATGCCCCGGTACCAGCGCAGTTTGAGCGCGAAGCCGAGCGATTCTTCGGCGTCGTCGGGCACGGTCGGCGGCGGCAGCAATTGGTTGATGCCGTTCAACAATTGGCGCATGCCCACATTTTTGAGTGCCGATCCCATGAACACCGGCGCGCCCGCGCCCTGGGCGATTCCGTCGCGCACGCCTTGCAAAAGCGCACCGGCCTCGGCTTCACCGCCCTGCACGTAGGTTTCGAGCACCGCGTCGTTGAAGCGCGAGGCGAAGTCCACCAATTCGCGGCGGAACGTTCGATAGGCTTCGGCCTGCGCGGCGGGAATGTCGCCCTTGATCAATTTGCGCGGATTTTCCATGGAACGGAACAGGGCCAACTGATGCGCCACATCGACCACGCCGTCGATTTTTCCGTCAACATAAACGGGAAAGGTGAGCACCACCGGCCGGACTTTGAACAGAATTTGGATTTGTTCCAGCACCTTGCCGAAGTCGGCGCCCGGCACGTCCAGTTTATTGATGAACAACAGCGGCCGGTTGCGGTTGCGCTGGATTTTCTCCCAGGCTTCCAAGGTCTGCGACTCCAAGCCCCGCGGGCCCGAAATGACCAAGATCACGCCTTCGACCGATTGCAGGGCGAAATCGACTTCGACCCCGAAGTCGACGTGGCCGGGCGTGTCGACGAAGGTGGTGCGCACGCCTTTCCAGGTATACGAGGCGATGCCGGCCTCGATGGTGATGCCGCGCTTCCTTTCCTCTTCGAGGTAATCCATGGTGGCCAAGCCCTCGTCGACTTCGCCCAGACCGGCGATGGTATCGCTGAAGTAGAGTAACCTCTCGGATACCGTGGTTTTGCCCGCGTCGACGTGGGCCAAAATGGCGATGTTGCGCTTGTTCTCCAATGCAGACGCCATGGGGGTTTTATTATAGAATAGCCGCCCGACGTCGGACCGGACGCCGCGTCGGTCGGAAAGTCAGAAGGAATAGCCGATTTTGATCATCGGCAGCAACAGCAGGTTTCCCAGATCTTCGCTCAGCACGCGAAAGCCGCAAATGGCGGCGCTGAGCCTCTGGCCGTGAATGCGAATCCCGAGGTTGAGAATCGATTCGTTCTGCGTGGTGCCTAGAAACTCGCCGCCCCATAGGAATTCAACGAGAAAATCCACGTTCGCGGTTGCGCGCTGGTCACCGCCCACAGCCAGCGACACCGCGCTGTGCGTTTCGGTGCCGCCGTTCGCTTGCTCCCACGAACCCGCTCCACCGGCAGCCACATGGAGGTCTGCGAAATCCGAACCGGAGTCCGGACCGCTGAAAGCATAGGAACCGACCGCATTCGCCGTCCAAACTCCGGGGAAATCGCTGGTATTCGATCCCGACAACAGGGATATATCGCCGGTCAAAGCCAAGGCGAAATTCTTGGCGGGCGTTTGAAACAAACGCTGCTTGAACCCCAAGGTGTAGGCTTCGAGATCGGCCGGATCGAAGGGAAACAAAGCGCCCACGGTCAGCGAGGTCGTGGCGGTGGGCGAATAACTCATGGTCAGAAAAACCAATTCGAAGTCATCGAAAGACCAGGTGCCGGCCGGCGGCGTAAAGGCCGTGGGCATCAGCACCATCGATCGGGCGGCGTTTTCCGTCGCTTCGTTTTGCCGGGGAGCCGGCGCGGCAGTCGGCTTCGGGGTCGAGGTGTCGGCCAGGGCGGTTTTCGGCACACGTACCTCGCCCAGATCGGGCGTGCGAATCACCACTACGCTGTCGTCGCTGCGGATTCGTTCCCCCTGCAGAACGGTGCCGTCTTTGAGGTGAATGGCTTCGCCCCAGGACGAAACGAGGCATAGACAGAAAAAAGTGAGGAACCTGGTCTCGCGGATTTTTTTCATTCCGTGACGCTCGGGACAATATTACTTCGCAATCCCTGAGACGTCGCCGACGCGGATTTGGTAATGCGGGACATCACAAAAAAGCCCGCCGGCGGCGGGCTTTTCCAAAAATGGACGCGTTGTTACCAGCGGAAATGAGCGAAGGCCTTGTTCGATTCGGCCATGCGGTGGATATCCTGCCGCTTTTTGACCGCGTTGCCTTCGTTATTCAGGGCCTGAATCAATTCGGCCGACAGACGGCGCGTCATGTCTTTTTCGTTGCGACCTTGGGCCGCGTCTTTGAGCCAGCGTAAGGCCAATGCCGTACGCCGCGCAGGCGAAACTTCGACCGGCACCTGATAATTGGCGCCGCCCACGCGCCGTGATTTCACTTCGAGCGTGGGTTTGACGTTGTTGAGCGCGGACTTGAAAAGACTGAGTTCGTCCTCTTCGCCGCCCACCTTCTTTTTGAATTCCTTCAAGGCGGTGTAGACGATGTTCTCGGCCACCGATTTTTTGCCTCGGCTGATGACCACATTCATGAACTGTGTCAGCAAGGTGCTGTTGTAACGCGGATCCGGGTAGATGCGGCGCCGGTCGGCTCGTTTCCGTCTTGACATGGGAAGTCCTGGGCTTGCGGTTTACTTCTTGCCTTTGGCGGCGGGCGCGGCTTTGCCGGCCGGGGCCCCAGCCTTGGGCTTCTTGACGCCGTACAGAGAACGGCTTTGGCGGCGGCCTTCCACCCCCGAGGTATCGAGGGTGCCGCGGATGATGTGGTAGCGCACTCCCGGAACGTCTTTCACGCGTCCGCCGCGGATCAACACGATGGAATGCTCCTGCAAATTGTGGCCTTCGCCCGGAATGTAGCAGGTCACTTCCATCTTGTTCGAAAGGCGCACGCGGGCGATTTTGCGCAGGGCCGAATTGGGTTTCTTCGGAGTCGTGGTATATACGCGCGTGCAAACGCCGCGCTTCTGCGGACTGCCCATGAGCGCGGGCGCCTTGCTTTTGCTGCGCTGCGCCTGGCGGCCCTTGCGGATGAGTTGGTTGATGGTCGGCACTCGGACTCCGGTTTTTGGGTGGTGAAAGTTACCTCAAACGCGCATTTAGTGTCAATGCTTACGCCGGACCGGCGTTCTCCGGAGACAGCACATGCGTTTCCTCGCCGCCCGCCTCGCCTTCCAATTCCTCGGCGGCGGCCCGCGCGGCGGCCTCTTCTTCGGCCTCGGCGTCGAGATCTTTGACCCGGATGTTGTTGACCTGCGGGTTGCCGGTTCCCGAGGGAATGAGGCGACCCATGATCACGTTCTCTTTGAGGCCTTCCAAAGTGTCGACCTTGCCGGCGATGGCGGCGTTGGTCAGCACCTTGGTGGTTTCCTGGAAGGACGCGGCCGAGATGAAGCTGTCGGTAGCCAAGCTCGCCTTGGTGATGCCGAGCAGCAACGGGCGGAAGGTGGCGGGCCGGCCGCCGGCTTCCTGCACGCGCCGGTTTTCCTCGCGCAGCCGGGCTTTGGAAATCTCCTCGGCTTCGAGCAAATCCGAGTCGCCCGGATTCTCGACCTGCACCTTGCGCATCATCTGACGCACGATGCACTCGATATGTTTGTCTGAAATCGTGACACCTTGTAAACGATAGACCGCTTGAATCTCTTCCACCAGATAGCGCTGCACTTCGGCGTCGCCGGAAATGCGCAGGATGTCGTGCGGATCGATGGGTCCGTCGCACAACTTGTCGCCGGAGCGCACCCGATCGCCCGGATGCACCGTCACATGCTTGCCGCGCGGAATGAGGTACGACTCTTTGACTTCGTTGTCGGACACGGTGATGCGCTGCTGGCCGCGTTCGACTTCGCCGAAGGCCACGATGCCGTCGATGGCCGCAACCACGGCCGGACTCTTGGGCCGCCGGGCCTCGAAGAGCTCGGCCACGCGGGGGAGACCGCCGGTGATATCACGGGTCTTGCCGGCGGCGCGCGCGATTTTCACCAGTGCATCTCCGGCGGAGACGGTGTCGCCGTTGCGGAACTGGAGATAGGCGTTTTCGGGAATGGAGTACCGGCCGAGCCTCTCGCCATCGTCCCCCACGATATTGAGATGGGGGTGAAGACGGGCGCGTTTATCGCGCGTGACCCGCAGCCGTTCCATGCCGGTGGCGTCGTCAAACTCGGTGGCGTAGGTCACGCCATCTTTAAGTCCGTCGAATTCGACCTTGCCCGTGTTCCGGCTGATGATGAGCGTGTTGTAGGGATCCCACTCGAAAAGCTGGGTACCGGTTTTCACTGACTGTCCGTCGCCGACTTTCAGCACCGAACCGTAAGGCACTACATAGCGCACCTTGGTGATGCGGTTGTCGTCGATCAGCGACATTTCACCCGAGCGCGAGACCACGATCTTCTCGCCGTTGCGCGAGGTCACGGTTTCCACGTCCCGCAGGTGCACGTTGCACTCCCACTTCGACTTCTTGTGCGATTCGGCGGTCATGCGCGAGGCCGCGCCGCCGATGTGGAAGGTGCGCAACGTGAGCTGGGTGCCGGGTTCGCCGATGGATTGTGCGGCCATCACGCCCACGGCTTCGCCCATGTCGATCATGCGTCCGTTGGCCAAATTACGGCCGTAGCATTTGCCGCAAACGCCCTTCACGGCTTCGCAGGTCAGCACCGAGCGTACTTTCACCGCCTCGACACCGGCCTGGCCGATGCGTTCGGCCACGGCCTCGTCGATGAGTTGCCCGGCCGCGCACAGCACTTCATCCTGCACCGGATGGTAGATGTCATCGCAGGCCACGCGCCCCAGAATTTTTTCCGCGATGGCCACCACCACGTCGTCGCCTTCGGTGGTGTCGTGCATTTCCAGACCCAACACTGTGCCGCAATCGTCTTCGTTGACCACGAGATCCTGGGCCACGTCGACCAGGCGGCGGGTGAGATAGCCGGCGTCGGCGGTCTTGAGCGCCGTATCGGCCAACCCTTTGCGGGCGCCGTGCGTCGAGATGAAATATTCGAGCACGTTGAGTCCTTCGCGGAAGCACGAGAGAATCGGATTCTCGATGATTTCATGGCCGGTGATTTTCTTCTGCGGCTTCGACATCAGGCCGCGCATACCCGACAACTGTTTGATCTGCTCGCGGCTGCCGCGCGCGCCCGACACGGCCATCATATAGACCGGGTTGAAACCGTCGCGGTCCTGGGCCAGCTTTTCGTACACGAGCGAAGCCACGTCGTTGGTGGTGTGCGACCACAGATCGATGATCTGGTTGTAACGTTCGCCGTCGGTGATGACGCCGTTCTCGTACAACTCGGCCACTTTGTCGACCTTTTTCTTGGTCTGCTGAATCATCTCGTATTTCTCGGGCGGAATGATCATGTCGCCGATGGCGATACTCATGCCCCCCCGGGTGGCCCACTTGAAACCCAAATCTTTGATGGCATCGAGAAAGTGGCAGGTGCGCTCGTTTCCCACCAGGCGGAAGAAGCGATCGATGGTTTGCGAAATCGTCTTTTTGTCGAAGTTTTTGTTGAGGAAGCCGAGTTCCTTGGGAATCACCTGGTTCAGAATGACGCGGCCCACCGAAGTTTCGATGAGCTTGCCGTCGATGACGACCTTGATCGGCACGTGCAATTCGACCCAATTTTCGTCGAAGGCGCGGATGGCCTCTTCGGCGTCGGAAAACATTTTGCCCGCACCTTTGCCCTTTTGCTTCATGGCCGTGAGGTAATAGCAGCCGAGCACGATATCCTGGGAAGGCACGGCGATGGGCTGTCCCGACGCCGGATGCAGAATATTATTGGCCGCGATCATAAGGATGCGGGTTTCGAGCTGCGCCTCGAACGACAACGGCAAATGCACCGCCATCTGGTCGCCGTCGAAGTCGGCGTTGAACGCCGTGCAGACCAGGGGGTGCAGGCGGATCGCCTTGCCTTCGATGAGCTTGGGGTAAAAGCCCTGAATGCCCAGACGGTGCAAGGTCGGCGCGCGGTTCAGGAGCACCGGATGATCGTCGATGATCTCTTCAAGAATGTCCCACACCTCGGGCCGTTCTTTTTCCACGAATTTCTTGGCCGACTTTACCGTGTGCACATAGCCTTTTTCTTCCAGCTTCTGGATGATGAAGGGCTTGTAGAGTTCGAGGGCCATGGGCTTGGGCAAACCACATTGGTGGATCTTCAATTCGGGTCCCACCACGATCACCGAGCGGCCCGAATAATCGACCCGCTTGCCGAGCAGGTTCTGGCGAAAGCGCCCCTGCTTGCCTTTGAGCAACTCCGACAACGACTTCAGGGGACGACGGTTTTCGCCCTTGACCGAAAACGTGCGGCGCCCGTTGTCGAACAAGACGTCGACGGCTTCTTGCAGCATGCGTTTTTCGTTGCGCAGGATGACTTCGGGAGCCTTGATGTCGATCAACTTCTTGAGCCGGTTGTTGCGGTTGATCACGCGCCGGTACAGATCGTTGAGATCGGAAGTGGCGAATCGGCCGCCTTCCAGCGGCACCAGCGGACGCAGATCGGGCGGTATCACCGGCACCACGTCGAGCACCATCCACTCGGGGCGGTTGGGCGATTTGCGGAAAGCCTCGACCACCTTCAGCCGCTTCAGCAAATCCTGCTTGCGCTGGCTTGAGGTTTCAGTCTTGATCTTGGCGCGCATGTCATGCGACTGGGTTTCGCAATCGAGCTCGGCCAACAGTTGCTTGACGGCCGAAGCGCCCATCTTGGCGTCGAAGTGGCGGCCTTCGTCTTCGAGGTCGATATATTCGTCTTCGGAAATGAGCTGACCCGGTTTGAGTTCGGTGTCGCCGGGATCGAGTACGATGTACGACTCGTAATAGATGACGCGTTCGAGGTTGGTCACCGACATGCCGAGCAAGGCTCCGATGGTCGACGGCAGGCTCTTGAAAAACCAGATGTGCACCACGGGCACGGCCAGTTCGATGTGGCCCATGCGCTCGCGCCGCACTTTGGAATGCGTCACTTCGACGCCGCAACGGTCGCAGACCACGCCGCGGTAGCGGATGCGTTTGTACTTGCCGCAGCTGCATTCCCAGTTTTTCACCGGTCCGAAAATGCGCTCGCAGAACAAGCCGTCCTTTTCCGGCTTGAACGATCGGTAGTTGATGGTTTCAGGCTTGGTCACTTCACCGTACGACCAGCCCCGGATTACGTCGGGAGAGGCCAGTTGAATGCTGATCCCTTCCTTGTCCTGGGGGTCCACGGTGGCTTCTTGCGTCTCGTTCATCGGCTTCTCCCTTGTATCTCGACCCTGGAACAGCGTCGGCGCAGCGGCGCTTCACACCAAAACAAACGGGCGGAATCCCGTTCAGTGCGGCGACGCGAAATCGGCTTCTTTAACCGCGCCGTCATACCAATTCTTCTTCGTGTTGCAGCAGTTTCACATCCAGGCACAGGGCCTGCATTTCCTTGATGAGCACGTTGAAAGACTCGGGTACGCCCGGGCGCGGCGCGTTTTCGCCCTTCACGATGGCCTCGTAAATTTTCGAACGGCCCATCACGTCATCGGATTTGACCGTGAGCAGTTCCTGCAGGGTGTAGGCCGCGCCGTAGGCTTCCAGCGCCCACACTTCCATTTCGCCGAAGCGCTGACCGCCGAACTGCGACTTGCCGCCCAGCGGTTGCTGGGTGACCAGCGAGTAAGGCCCGATGGAACGCGCGTGAATCTTGTCATCGACCAGATGGCCCAGCTTGAGCATGTACATGTAGCCTACCGTCACCTCGTTGTGCAGCTTCTCGCCCGTGCGCCCGTCGAAGAGCGGGGTTTTGCCCGATACCGGACGTCCCGCCTCTTTGAGCAAGCCCATCACGTCTTCGTAGCTGGCGCCGTCGAACACGGGCGTGGCCACCTTGAGTCCCAACGCCGAAGCCGCCCATCCCAGATGGGTTTCGAGCACCTGTCCCACGTTCATGCGCGAGGGCACACCCAGCGGGTTCAACAGAATCTGCACCGGGGTTCCATCGGCCATGAAGGGCATGTCTTCGACCGGTACGATCTTGGAGATGACGCCCTTGTTGCCGTGGCGTCCCGCCATTTTGTCACCCACCGAGACGCGGCGCTTTTTGGCGATGTACACCTTGACGAGCTGCAGCACGCCGGGCTTGAGTTCGTCGCCGCGGATAATTTTGTCGATTTCCTTGTCGAGTTCCTCTTCTAGGCGCAGGATCATGTCGTTGGCCGTCAGCAACACCTTCTCGGCGATGGCATTGACCGGCGTTTCCAACGCCAGACCGTTGGGCAGGTTGACGTCGGAGAAGTTGATCTTCTGCAGAATCTTCTCCGAGAACTTCTTGCCTTTGGCGAGGATCAATTCGCCCGTGGATCCGTCGCGGATTTCCTGCGCGTCTTTGCCGTCGAGCAGTTCAAGCAGCTTCTTGTCGCGCGCCAGGGTGATTTCGCGGATGCGGCCGCTGATCGATTCACGCAATTCGTCGATGCGTTCCTTGTCGCTTTTTTTGGTTTTCTTGTCGCGCTCCTTCCGCGAAAAGATCCGGGTCTCGACCACAATGCCCTTCATGCCCGGCGGGGCCTTGAGCGAGCTGTCGCGTACGTCGCCGGCCTTTTCGCCGAAGATGGCGCGCAGGAGGCGCTCTTCGGGCGAGAGCTCGGTTTCACCTTTGGGCGTCACCTTGCCGACCAGAATGTCGCCAGCCTCGACCTCGGCGCCTACGCGGATGATGCCGCTTTCGTCGAGATGACGCAGGGCCTCTTCGGACACGTTGGGAATTTCTCGCGTCAACTCTTCGGGGCCGCGCTTGGTGTCGCGCACTTCGAGTTCATATTCTTCGATGTGGATGGAGGTGAAGGTGTCTTCCTTGCTCAGCTCTTCGGATACGATGATGGCGTCTTCGTAGTTGTAGCCGTTCCAGGGCAAAAAGCCCACCAGCACGTTCTTGCCCAGGGCCAATTCGCCATTCTGGGTGCTGGACCCATCGGCCAGCACGCCGCCTTTTTTCACCGCCTGGCCCACCTTCACCAACGGTTTCTGGTTGATGCAGGAATCCTGGTTGCTGCGTTCGAATTTGCGCAGATGGTAGGTATCGTACTCGGGCACGTCGAGAAAGTCGGCGGCCTGCTTCTTGACCTCTTCGCGCTTGACCACGATGGTGTGGGCGTCGACGAAGGTGACCGAGCCGTTGTGCTGCGAAACCACCATGGCGCCCGAATCATAGGCGCAGCGGCCTTCCAGACCCGTGCCCACCAGCGGGGCTTCGGTGGTCAGCAGGGGCACGGCTTGGCGCTGCATGTTCGATCCCATCAGGGCGCGGTTGGCGTCGTCGTGTTCGAGAAAGGGAATGAGGCCGGCCGCGATGGAGACGAGTTGCTTGGGCGACACGTCCATGAGCTGCACCTGATCGCGGGGAATCATGGGAAAATCGCCCTGGCGGCGGGCGATCACCCATTCGCCGGCGATCTTGTTCTTCTCGTCGATATGGGTCGAGGCCGGAGCCACGTTGTATTCGTCTTCCTGGTCGGCGGTGAGGTACACCACGTCATTGGCCACCGTGCCGTTCTTCACCTTGCGGTAGGGCGTTTCGATGAAGCCATAGGGGTTCACACGCGCAAAGGCGGCCAACGAAGAGATGAGACCGATGTTCGGGCCTTCGGGCGTCTCAATGGGGCACAAGCGTCCATAGTGACTGTGGTGCACGTCGCGCACCTCGAAGCCGGCGCGTTCGCGCGTGAGGCCGCCCGGGCCCAGGGCCGACATGCGCCGCTTGTGAGTGAGCTCGGCCAGCGGATTCATCTGATCCATGAACTGGCTGAGCTGCGACGATCCGAAAAAGGTGGAGATCACCGTGCTCACCGTGCGGGCGTTGACCAAATCCTGGGGCGTGACCTCTTCGGTGTCGCGCAGCGACAAACGCTCGCGGATGGTGCGCGACATGCGGGTGAGGCCCAGCGAGAACTGGTTGCCGAGAAGCTCGCCCACCGAACGCACGCGGCGGTTGCCGAGATGATCGATGTCGTCGAGAATGCCCTGGTTTTCGAACAACCCCGTGAGATAGCGCATGATGGCCAGGAAGTCGTCCTGAGTCATGGTCATGGTGGTCATGGGCACTTCGAGCTTGAGGCGGCTGTTCATGCGATAGCGGCCGACCTCGCCGAGGTCATAGCGCTTGTCGTCGAAAAACAGGCGTTCGAGCAAGGTGCGCGCCGTGGCCACATTGGGGGGATCGCCGGGACGGATCAAGGTGTAGATGCGGAACAGCGCCTCTTCTTCGTTGGAAGTGGGATCGGCATTCAGAGTGTTGTGCAGCACCGGATTCTGATCGATGCCGGCGATGATTTTGATTTTCTTATGCCCCGCCTCCAAGGAACGCTTGAGAATCACGGCGGTGAGGGGCGTATTGGCCTCGGCGATGAGTTCGCCCGTGCCGGGATCGATCACATCTTCCCACAGCACCTTTTCTTCCAGACCTTCGCCCTGCACCGACACTTCTTCGGAGTCATAGAACAGCTTGACGATGTCCTGGTTGCGCGAAAAACCGATGGCGCGCAACAGGATGGTGGCCGGAATTTTGCGGCGCCGATCGATGTTGATGTACATCGCCTCGTTGACGTCGACCAGAAATTCGACCCACGATCCGCGGTACGGGATGATGCGGGCCTTGAGCAGCCGCTTGCCGTTGGGATGTGTCTCTTCGTCGAAGCTGACGCCGGGCGACCGGTGCAACTGCGACACGATCACGCGCTCGGCGCCGTTGATGATGAAGGTACCGTTCTTGGTGATGAGCGGCAGGTCGCCGATATACACGTCGTTGGTGATTTTTTCCACGAACTTGCGCTCGTCCCCTTCGCCCTCAAAGATGTTGAGGCTCAAGGTGGCCTTCAGGGGCGCAGCGTACGTCATGCCGCGCTTTTGGCATTCTTCCAGCGAGTACTTGGGCACACCCAGGGTGTAGCCTTCGAACTCGAGGGAATACTGCTCTTTAACATCGGTGATGGGAAAGACCTCTTTGAAGATCTTCTGCAGCCCTTCGTGCTTTCGCTCCTTGGGCAAGACGCCCACCTGGATGAAACGGTTGAAGGAATTGACCTGCACGTCGAGCAGATAAGGCAGCTCGAAATTAAACCGACTCGAGGAATACGTTTTTCTTTCCGCCATGTTACCCAACTTCCGTTCCCGGGCTGCGCGCCGTAATTCGACGGCCGCCCACTGTGATCCGGCCTTGCGCATCGCCGCGCCGGAAAACGGCAAAACGCCGTGGCCGCGACGCGGTCAAGGCGTTGTTGAAATGAGCTTTTCTGCGATCTGTCTTGGCCAAAGAGTTACTTCAGCGTGACCTTGGCACCGGCGTCCTCGAGCTCCTTTTTCCACTTTTCGGCGTCGGCCTTGGTGGCCGCTTCTTTCACGGTTTTCGGCGCGCCGTCGACCAGGGCCTTGGCTTCGGCCAAACCCAAGCTGGTGATGGTGCGGACCACCTTGATCACGTTGATCTTGTTGGCGCCCGCGCTCTCCAAGACCAAATCGAACTCGGTCTTTTCGGCGGCGGCTTCTCCGCCCGCGGCGCCTCCCGCGGCCGGCATGATGGCCACGGCCGACGCGGCCGCGGCTTCAAGGCCGTACACGTTTTTCAGGTAGTCGGACAACTCCTTAGCCTGTAGCAAGGACAGGGCGACGATTTTATCGCCGAGATCCTTGATGGCGGGTGTATAGGTTGCTTCGGACATAATGCTCTCCTCCGTAGGTGAGATTGTTGTTCAGTGTTTGTCTCAGTCTTCGCTCCGCCGCATCCGGCGTCGCTGCTTAGGCTCCGCTCTTTTCGCCTTGCGGCTGACTCAGGGCCTCGCCCTTTTCCAACTTCTCGATCAAGCCCTTGATTTGACCCGCAATCTTGGCGCCCGGACCTTTGAACAAGGCCAACAGATTTCCGCCGGCGCCCAGAGCCAAACTCACGACCTGGGCTTGTAATTCGCGCTTGCCCGGCATCTTCGCCAAGGTTTCCATCTGCTCGCCGGGATAAACCTGTCCGTCGATGTGCACACCTTTGAGGGCCAGGGCATTCTCATTTTGCTTGAGAAAATCCGCCAACATTTTCGCCGGCGCAATCGGGTCTTCTTTGTCGGCAAGAATGAGGGCCGTAGGCCCGGCCAAATACCCGTCGAGACCCTGGACGCCGACGTTTGCGAGCGCACGTTGAATTAAGGTGTTCTTGGCCACGCGCATGCTCACGCCTTTTTTGCGCAGGTTTCGGCGCAACAGGGTGACCTTCTCCACCGTGAGGCCGGTAAAATCGGCGAGATAAACCCCGCTGGTCCCCTTCAGGGAATCGGTCAATTCCGATACCACTTCACTTTTTGCCATCGCCATGAGGCCTCCTACTTCACCAACGACCGATCCACGCGCACGCCCGGAGTCATGGTTCCCGCCAAGGTGATGCTGCGGACATACACGCCTTTGGCGGTGGAAGGCTTGGCCTTCACGACCGAATCGATCACCACCATCGCATTTTCTTTAAGCTGGTCCACGCTGAACGACAGTTTACCCAGGGGGGCATGCACATTGGACCCCTTGTCGACGCGGTACGAAATTTTTCCCGATTTCAACTCTTTGATCACTTGGGCGACATTGACCGTCACCGTACCCGCCTTGGGGCTGGGCATGAGGCCGCGGGGGCCCAGCACGCGGGCGATGCGGCCCACCAGGGGCATCATGTCGGGCGTGGCCACCACGGCGTCGAAGTCCATCCAGCCTTCCTGGATTTTCTTCACCATCTCCTCGGCGCCCACGTAGTCGGCGCCGGCCTGCTGCGCGGCCTTCTCGAGCTCGCCTTTGGCGAATACCAAGATGCGCACCTTCTTGCCCGTACCGTGCGGCAGTACGACGTTGCCGCGCACCACCTGGTCGCTGTGCTTGGGATCCACGCCGAGATGCATGTGCACTTCGAGCGTGGGATCGAATTTGAATTTGTTATTGTCGCGCAATAACTGCACGGCCTGGCCCAGTTCGTACTCGGTGCCGGGTTGGATTTTCTCGGCGAGGCCGCGGTAATTTTTGCTTCGTTTCATCGTCTCCGCCTTGTTTTCACGCCTCGATTTCGAGACCGATGCTTTTGGCCGTGCCTGCGACCATGGAGCAGGCCGCTTCGAGGTTTTCGGTGTTGAGATCCGGCAGCTTCATCTTGGCGATTTCCTGAATTTGTTGGGCGGTGATTTTGCCCACCTTCTTGCGGTTGGGTTCGCCCGAGCCTTTTTCCAGACTGATGGCCTTCTTGAGGAGTTCGGCCACGGGCGGGGTCTTGGTAATGAAGGTGAAGGAGCGATCCGCGTACACGGTGATGACCACCGGAATGATGTAGCCCTTCTTGTCCTGCGTCGCGGCGTTGAACGCCTTGCAGAACTCCATGATGTTGAGGCCGCGCTGGCCCAGTGCCGGCCCGATGGGCGGCGACGGATTGGCCGCACCCGCCGGCACTTGCAGCTTGATGTATCCCGTAATTTTCTTCGCCACCTTAACTCCCTAACCGTTGCGCGTCAGACCGTGTCCACTTGACCGAAATCGAGCTCCACCGGAGTGGATCGGCCGAATACGCTGACCATGACCTTGAGTTTGCCTTTTTCCGGATTGATCTCTTCGACCACACCATCGAAATCTTTGAAGGGCCCGTCTTTGATGCGGATCTTTTCCCCGCTGCGGAAGGGGATTTCCATGACCTTGGTTTCCTGCACCTCGGGCGAGTTCTGCCCGAGCAGCCGATCCACTTCGCCTTTGCGCAGCGGTTGGGGTTTTTCCACACCCACGAAATGCGTCACGCCGGGAATGTCGGTCACGGTATGCATGGTGTCTTTGTTCATTTCCATCTCGATCAGCAGATAACTGGGAAAGAACTTCTTGTCGCGCGTGGTTTTCTTTCCCTTCTGCACCGTGGTGACTTCGCGCATGGGCAAAAGCACTTGGCCGAACTGATCCTTCATCCCATTTTTCTCAATCACCGTTTCAAGGTGCTGCTGCACCTTGTTTTCCTGACCGGAGTAGGTATGGACCACGTACCACTTTTTCACGTCTGCATACCCCTCTGTCTTCAACCCAACACCAACCGAACGATGTACCCGAGGACGAAATCGACGGTGCCCACGAACACCATCGAGATCAAGGTGAAAATGATGACCGTGATGGTCGCCCCTTTCAGCTCGTCCCGCGTCGGCCAGGTCACCTTGCGGAGTTCCTGGATAACGTCCCGGATGTAATTCTGCAACCGCCGCATGTTTCGTTACCAGGCCTGAAGGGACTCGAACCCCCAACCAACGGTTTTGGAGACCGCTACTCTACCAATTGAGCTACAGACCTCGGTTCCTTTCTGCTATTGCACGATCTCCGTCACGACGCCGGCGCCGACGGTTTTTCCGCCTTCCCGGATGGCGAAGCGAAGGTCTTTGGCCATCGCGATCGGCGCGATCAACTCCACCGTGATCGACACGTTGTCCCCCGGCATCACCATCTCCACCCCCGACGGCAGGTTCAACTGACCCGTCACATCCGTGGTCCGGAAATAGAACTGCGGACGGTACCCCGTGAAAAACGGCGTATGCCGGCCCCCTTCATCCTTCGACAGCACGTACACTTCCGCCTTGAAGTGCGTATGCGGCGTAATCGTCCCAGGCTTCGCCAACACCTGGCCCCGCTCGATGTCCTGCTTCTCCGCGCCCCGCAACAGGATGCCGATATTGTCCCCCGCCTGCGCTTCGTCCAATAGCTTCCGGAACATCTCCACGCCCGTCACCACAAACTTCTTGCTCTCGCCCAAACCTACGCGTTCCACTTCTTCCGACACCTTCACCTTGCCCGCTTCCACGCGACCCGTCGCCACCGTGCCCCGGCCCGTGATGCTGAACACGTCTTCCACGCTCATCAAAAACGGCTTGTCCACCGCCCGCACCGGCGTCGGAATGTAAGAGTCCACCGCTTCCATCAGCTTCAGGATGGCCGGCTCCCCAATTTCGCTCGTGTCGCCTTCCAGCGCTTTTACCGCGCTCCCCCGGATGACGGGAATCTTGTCCCCGGGAAACTGGTACTTGCTCAACAGCTCCCGCACTTCCATCTCCACCAGGTCCAACAGTTCCGGGTCGTCCACCATGTCCACTTTGTTCATGAACACCACGATGTAGGGTACGCCCACCTGTCGCGCCAACAGAATGTGCTCGCGCGTCTGCGGCATGGGGCCGTCGGCCGCCGACACCACCAGAATCGCGCCATCCATCTGCGCCGCGCCCGTCACCATGTTCTTCACATAGTCGGCATGCCCCGGGCAATCCACGTGCGCGTAATGCCGGTTCGCCGTCTCGTATTCGACATGCGAGGTGTTGATGGTGATGCCACGCTCCCGTTCTTCCGGAGCGTTGTCGATTTCACCGTAGCTCTTGGCCGTCGCCCATCCCGATTTCGACAGCACCTTGGTGATGGCCGCCGTCAGCGAGGTCTTCCCGTGATCCACGTGGCCAATCGTCCCTACGTTCACATGCGGCTTCGTCCGCTCAAATTTGGCCTTCGCCATGATGACTTATTCCTCCCTAATGGGTATTCCGGGTCGCAAGTCTGGATTTTGAAGGCAGAGAACTATAGCAACTTATTTTCGTCTTGGCATCGGTTTTGCCTGGTTAATCCCCTGGGTATCAATCAGTTACTTACCCTTCGAAATTCCGGGAAAAGCTGGAGCCCAAAACGGGAATCGAACCCGTGACCTCTTCCTTACCAAGGAAGTGCTCTACCGCTGAGCTATTTGGGCCGGCTTTTTCCTGGGCCACTCCCTGTCGATGGTTTGATTTTGCCGAAAACAACCGGGTGGAGCGAGCTAACGGACTCGAACCGTCAACAGCCACCTTGGAAGGGTGGTACTCTACCAATTGAGTTAAGCTCGCCCGCCGGGTTGTTTCTTTTTGATTTCAGCGCTTCCGTCCTCCAATTTTTTGAAATGGGCCGAGGTGGATTCGAACCACCGTAGGCGTAGCCAGCGGATTTACAGTCCGCCCCCATTAACCACTCGGGCATCGACCCTTTTCAAATTCTGCGTCTCCTATTTTTGGCCCAATCAAAATTCAGCCAACGAAGGGATTTGAACCCACGACCCACTGATTACAAATCAGTTGCTCTACCAGCTGAGCTACGTTGGCCCGAAGTTCTTTCCCCCGCTTCGTCCACCCCAGGCGGACCGGCTCTATCCGTCTTCGGCGGACAAAGGGAGGCGGGAATTTAGATATTGTCTGACGTCAAAAACAATAGTTTGGCTAATCTAAAGCCTGGAGCGGCCAAAATCAATTTTAATCTTGGCATGGTCATTTTCTCCAAATTCGGATTGGTTGTAAAGGAACAAGGAATTCTTCTTCCAATTGGAACAGCAGCAGTGGCTGCTGCCTTTTGTGCATGCGCGGCCCCGGCCATGAAAATGCAATGCGATGAGATCAAAGCCCGGATCAACTATCAAACCATGAGCGCGGATCAAAAACGCTTCACCGAGCAGGAGCTTAAGGCCTGCCAGGACAGTTTGATCGCCTCCCAGCACCGCGACTCTTCCACCATCGAAAAACTTGAAAGCCGTCTGTCGCCGCAAGAGGACAGCCTGTGACAGCGGCCGTTTTGCCCCAGCGACTGCTCTCGATCGCGCAAGCCGTGCGCGGCGCCGGCGGCGAAGCCTTTATCGTGGGCGGTTGGGTGCGCGATTATTTGCTCGGCCGACCCTCGGGTGATTTTGATATCGAGGTGCACGGCCTGTCGATGGAGTCGCTGCTGGCGCTCTTGAAGGGGTTCGGCAAACCGAATTTGGTGGGTAAAACCTTCGGGGTGGTCACCATGGCCGTTGACGGCCACAACTTCGATTTCGCCACGCCGCGCCTGGAACGCAAGACCGGCGCGGGCCACCGCGGCTTTGAGGTGCAATCCGACCCGGGTCTCGACTTCGCCCGCGCTTCGGCGCGCCGCGACTTCACGGTGAACGCCATGGGCTACAAGCTGCCGCATATGGAATTGGTGGATTGCCACGGCGGCCGCGAAGATCTGCGCCGCGGTATTCTGCGTCATGTCTCGTCGGCGTTTTCCGAAGATCCCCTGCGCGCCTTGCGCGCCTTGCAATTCGCCGCCCGCTTCGGTTTCGACATCCACCCCGCGACCCAAAAACTGTGCGCCGCACAGCCCATCCATGAATTGCCGCCGGAACGGGTATTCGGCGAAATCAAAAAACTGCTCTTGAAATCCGACCGCCCGGCGTTGGGGTTGGAATGGATGCGCCGCCTGGATCTTTTGCGCTTCTTTCCGGAACTCGCCACCCTGGTGGGCGTGCCCCAGGAACCGGATTGGCATCCCGAGGGCGACGTGTGGACCCACACCCTTCTGACCGTGAACCAGGCCGCGCGCCTGCGCGATTCGGCCTCAGGCGAAGGCGAAAACCTGGCGCTCATGCTGGGCGCGCTGTGCCATGATTTGGGTAAGCCCGCCAGCACGGTGCGCAGTGATGGCCGCTGGCGCAGCCCGGCGCACGATGTGCGCGGCGAAGCGCCGACGCGCGCTTTTCTGGGCCGCATGACGCGCGAGTCGGATTTGGTCGAAACCGTGGTGGCGTTCGTGCGCGAGCATCTCAAGCCGGCCCTGTTGCACAAGGCGCGTGACACTGTGAAACCGAGCGCCATCCGCCGCTTGGCCTTGCGCGTCGACATCAAAAAGCTGGTACGCGTGGCCCAGGCCGATCACCTGGGGCGCACGGCGAAAGAGGCGCTGGAGGGGGTTTTTCCGGCTGGGGATTGGCTTTTGGATCAATCCCGCCGGCTCGATGTACTGAGCCAAAAGCCCAAGCCCTTTCTCACGGGAAAATTTCTTTTGTCGCTGGGCATGAAACCGGGACCGGAACTCGGAAATCTGATTCGCGCAAGCTTCGAATTGCAACTGGAAGGCGACCTTCCCGACGTTGCGGCCGCCGAAGCCTGGGCGCGCACGCGCATCGGGGTTTAGGGTCTATGAAAAAATACCTGCTACATTCGGCCGGCTGCGAAAGCCGCGAGCCGCGTCATTCCTCCTCGGCGTATCCCTTTACAGATACGCCTTCGTCGTCGTTCCTTGCCCGCGAACTTTCTCGCGCGGCCTCGGTGTTTGACGCATTTATTTTTTCACAGACCCTTAGCGCCGGAAGCGGTTCACAATCCAAAGCGCGAGACTGGCCGCGAGGCTCAGCAGCACCATGGTCGTGAGGGGAAAATACAAGCGGAAGCCCGGGCGCTCGATGCGGATGTCGCCGGGCAGATGCCCGAACCAGCCCACCCTGCCTTGCAGTAACCACAGTAGGGCTCCGGCACCCGCCAGGAACAGTCCGGAGATCACCAGAAATTTCGGCATCTCTTCCATCCGCCGGCAATCTAGTTTTTGCCCGCGCCCAACGCCACACGCGCGTTACGGCGATGGGAAAGGTCTCGACGAAGTTCGGAATGACGAGAAGTGGACCCGCCCTTCAATATTCCAAGGAATACCTTCCCGCATAGGGGGCGAAGCGCGCGCGAAGCTTTTCCGCCGCGGCCGCGGCCGGCAAACCCTGCACCTCTTCCATGTCTCGGTTCCAGGGCAGTTTTTGCAGGCGGTCGCCCCGATCCAGGTAGCCTTGACGGTACGCCGCTTCCGGAGTCAGACCCGTCTCGGGATGGAATTCGCGGCGCAGGAAAAAAGCGTTGTTGTACTCCAACCCCGCCAAGACGTAGCCGTGCTCCGCGGCTAAGGCATGCGCCTGCGCCAGGCTTTGCCCGTAAAAGTGATCCCCTTTCCAGACATAATCTTCGCGCCACAATACCGTGAAGCGCAGCGGCGGCGGGATTTTCTCGTTAATCTCCACGCAAAGTATGGACGGGGAAAAGGCGCCGAGCACGGCTTCGAGCACGAAGTAGTCGTAGCCGTCGATGTCGAGGCTCAACACCCCGAATTCCCGCGGCAGCTTTAGGCCTTGCAAAAGCGGCACCACATTCTTGGGCGTGACGCGCACGTGCGCCAAGGCGATGCGATCCGCGGCGCGGTGCCGCCAGGCCAGCTTGCCGAAGAGCTCGCCGTCGGCTTCGATGGCCGCGCCGCCCCACCCCAGGTCGAAAAGACCGAGTGAATTCGAATGCAGAAATCCGTCGCCAGCGCCGATGTCCACGACCTGATGGAGGTTGGGCGACAAGATCGATACCAGATGTCGCAGAATTTCCTGCTCGCCGAAATTCGAATACCGCCGCCGCCCCTCGTGGCCGGGGCGAAAGCGGCGCAATTCCCAACCGGCAGAGGCGAGCAGGCGCTTTGCGACCGAATTCCAAAATCGCGGCATGCCTTAGTGTAGCGCGTTCGCGAAGGCGGGAACAAGCGCCACGCCGGACCGGAATTCCACGACGGCCCGGCGCACCCCGCTCGGCGAACCCGGGAAAATCGCAACCCGGCAACGTCACCCGGCAGATACCTGGAATTGAAATTTGCAACCTTAAAAAACGGCTGAATGCCGAATCTGTTTCGTCCCAACGGGGCGGGCGCGAATAAACGTGACGCAGTATTTCAGGCCTTAAAATTCTTCCCTCTGGGCGTGGAGAACCGGCAGGCGCGAAGGATAAATCATCGTGCGTCCATCAACGCTGACGGCCTGAACCCGGGTCTCCGGATCGGAGAGCAACTGCGAATTCGGTTGCTTCCATTCCGTTCGAATCACCTCCGTTGTTCCCGGCACCACGAGCACCGAGAGCGTTCCCGAAAAGGAACTTTGATCGTTTCCGGCGATGGAAAACTTGAAAACCGCCAATCCGGAAAATCCCTGCGCCGGGGTAAAACGAACTTGATGGCCGTCGGACAACATCACCGCGCTCCCTCCGGTCGAGTCGCTGACGGTAAAGACCGGTGCGGCGCCGGAAAAGCCCGCGGCGTATGGCGACAAATCGATGGTGACGGGCGCCCCCGCCGTGGTTCGGGCGTGGAAACCGCCCAGCCAGTTGAGGTAATGCTCGATGGCCGTATACCCATCCGGCAGCAGTTTCATCGCGTCATCCAGCGAGTTGTTCGACCCGGTGGCCCGTTCCCAAGCATCCGGCATGCCGTCTTGATCGCTGTCGGTTTCCGTATTGCCGCCGCGCAGGGTGCCATACCCGTTACTCCCCAAGCCGGTTTGCGTCTGGCTGGTATACAGGTTGCCATCCGGACCCGTGGTTCCGGCGGTGAACCCGGTCGCGCCCCTCCCCAAGGTTTGCACTTGGCCAAGAATCAGCGAATCCATTTGATCCCGGGGAAAGGTTCCGGCCCAGGAAACCGTCAGGTGATAGGCCGTCTTGGCATCAAAGATCGAAGCGGAAGGCGTGGTCGACCAGGGGGAAGCCAAAACGGTGCCCGTGCCCTGATACCAAGAAGGCGAAGTCGGGGCGCCGTTAAGAATCCCGTCGAGGTTATTGTCCTTGATATTTCCCGCAGCGTAGATGGATTGATTGCTGTCGATTTGATACCAGGTATCATCCGTTCCCAGGGAGGCGGGACCGAAGATGAAATAATTGTTGATGATGTCGTGTTGGAAATTTGTACTCGTATGCGTGGTATATCCCGCGCCGCAGTTATAGAGCAGGTTGTTCACAAAGACGTCATTGACCTTGGCCAAGGGGTTGCGATTGTGGGAGTTCGCGAAAATATTGTAGAACCAGGACCATTGGCTGTTGACCGATTCGCAATGCGCCCCGAATTGCTGACCGATGGGATCGGCAATAAGGCAATATTGAAAAGAGATATCCGTCACGGGGTAATTTTGCCAATCATCGCTGACGCCGTCGATATTGTTCCAGGGCGCGAATTCAAAGGAGCAATGATCGATCATGATGTTCTTCGCGCGGTAAAGGCTTAAGGCGTCGTCGTCGGTGCTCGCGGTTTCGCTTCCCGGGCGAATGCGGATGGAGCGGCAGATAATGTTGGAGGAGTTGGCAAAAGAAATCTCCCCACCCCGAAAACCGATGCCTTCTCCGGGGGCGGTTTGTCCGGCAATGGTGATATTGCTTTTGACCGAGACCGCAGAGTGCAACTGGATGGTGCCGCCGACCGCGAAGACCACGATTCGATTGGCGGCGCTTACCGCGTCGCGAAAGGAACCTGCTCCGGAATCATTCAGGTTGGTGACACGGTACACCGTACCCAAGCGGCCCCCCGTGGCTTGGGCGCCAAACCCCAAGGCGCCGGGAAAGGCGGGGATTTGTGCCAGGACGGCCGGAGCCAGTCCGATGAGGAAAAGCACAGACCCAACCTTCCATTTCAAACTTGGCATTTCCTCCAGAATCTATCCCAGCGGGCGGGTTTCCGGACATCAGAAAACCCAAATGGCAGCGATTCGCCATCGTTGGGAACCCCGCCACCGGCCTTTCGACCGCACAAAAACCGAGGTAACTTTGAGACGCCCATCACTGCATTCGGGGTGTGCTATGAGAACATTGCTGACCGCTTTGGGTCTGCTGGTTTCGACGGGATTGGCCGCCATCGATGATTCGGCCTTGGTGGCGCGTTACCAGCGTATCCAGTTCCAAAGAGGTGACGTGGTGCTCGGCCATCATCTTGCCCAGCTCTCGCTGGGAAACGCCTATACCTTCGTCAATCCGGACGATGCCGACTTCATTCTGGAAAAGTTGTGGGGTAATCCGCATCAGGAAAAAATCCTGGGGATGATTTTTCCGGCCGGGCATCAGCCCCTTGACACCGGCAGTTGGGCGGCCGTGGTGCAATACGATGAAGACGGCCATGTCAAAGACAATGATGCCGCCTCCATTGATTACGGCCAGTTGCTGCAACAGATGCAGAAAGAAATTCAGGTCGGCAACACCGCGCGCAGCAAAAATGGCTACCCGCCCATGGAATTGCTGGGCTGGGCCGAAAAGCCGTATTACGACGCGCAGGCGAAAAAACTGTACTGGGCCAAGGCGTTGCGCTTCGGCCAGAACGTCGACACCACCCTCAATTACAATATTCGCATTCTGGGGCGCAAAGGCGTGCTCTTGCTGAACGTAGTGGCCTCGATGCGGCAATTGAACCAGGTGCGGCAAGACATGGGTGACCTGCTCGGCCGCGTGGATTTTTTGCCGGGAAACCGTTACACTGATTACAAAAAAGGGATCGATCCGCTGGCCAAATATGGGTTGGCCGCGTTGGTGGCCGGCGGAGTATTGGCCAAACTCGGATTTTTCAAACTCGCCCTGGCGGCGCTTCTGGCGGCGAAAAAATTCCTGATTCTGGCCGTATTGGCGGTCATCGCTTTTTTCAAAAAATGGTTCCGCCGGCGCTCCCCCGACGTGCGCAGACCCGACGACACCGCGAAGAAATTGGAGTGAGGCGCGCGGCCAAGACCGCGATCACAGCTCCAGCAAAAGTCCGCCGCGCAGCAGCACGCCCGCGCGACCGTCGGGATTGCGTTCGAATTCCGATCCCAAAAGCAGGCTCGAATGGCGACCGTTGCGGATGTCCAGCAAGCCCCCCATGCGCCATACAAATCCGGGATGGGAGAGAACGTATCCCGCTTCACCGGTCCACACCGGCATGATGACCCGGCCCATGGGTAAGCGCACATACGCCGCTCCCAACAGGGGAACCGCGTCGGGAAAACCGGAAACGCCCTGCCCCGACTGCAATCCCAACCACACCTGTTCGTCGAATTTGTAATAGGCGGAAAAACTGTAGCCGAAATTCGGATCGCGGAAGCCCGCATAGGACTGAGAGCCCAAGGTGGCGGTCAAGGCCAAGCCGCCGAAGGCGGACGGCGCGAACAGGAAAAACGCAGCAAGGGCGGTACAAGAAATGGTCGGAAATTTCCTCACATTTCAAATTTAGTCGGGTACAATTCCCCGACCCGAATTAATTCGGATATTCGCCGGCCTGAAAGCGCGATGGAGCGTGTAGCACCGACACGGCCGGTTGCAAACTACGTGCGCGTTCGACCCGGTTCCAGGCTCCCGAGTCTTTGAGGAACAAGGCTTTGAAAAAACCCAGCAGCAGGGCGGCGTTCATGGAGACGAAATAAAACGGAATCAAAAGCGCTTTGTGTTTGTTTGCGCCGCGGCTGGCGAGAAAACCCAAGGCGGCGGCGCCGTAGAACAACCCCTGTGCGGCCAGCAGCCCGGCATATACCGGCCCGGTGGCAACCAACGCCACATTGGAAACCAGGAGGAACAACATCACCAGGGGCGCGAGCCAGCGGAGCAATTTATGCGAGAAAAAGCCGTAGGCCACCAAGGGGCGCAAAGGATTCAGCAGCCCGGCATAGCGCGGCAATTGGTTGAAATTGGCCTGACTGATGCGCACCTTGCGGTGAAATTCGCCGTAGGCATCGAGCGAGGTTTCTTCGCTGCCGATGGCCTGCGGTTCATACACCGCAGCTTTGCCGGCCTGCAGCACCCGCGTGGTAACAAAAAAGTCATCCATGACTTTGCGGTCGATGGGAATCGGTTCAAAGAGTTCTTTGCGAATGGCGTAGATGCCGCCGTTGGCGCCGATCACGATGCCGAGACGACCTTCCAACTTTTTGATTTCCGATTCCAGGTTCCAATACATGCTTTCGCCGATCCCCAGGGAAGAGTGGCCCGCATCGTTGAGAATCAGATGCCCGCACACGCATCCCACTTCGGGGTTTTCGAAAGGCGCCAGTAATTTTTGCAACGCGTTCTTGAGCAGCATGGTATTGGCGTCGCAGAACACCACGATTTCGCCCTGGGCGCGGGGCACCAACTGGTTTAGGACGCCGGCCTTGCCCGAACGCTGCGAAAAGGCGAAGAGCTTCACGTTGGGCGCATATTTGGCCACGATGGATTCAGTGCGGTCGGTGGAGCCGTCGGAGCCGACGAGAATTTCCAGGCGGTCGCGGGGGAATTCGAGTTCGAAGCAGTTGTGGATTTTTTCTTCGATGACTTTTTCTTCATTGTAGGCGGCAATGACCACCGAGACCTTGGGGTTGGCCGGACGTCCGCGCCGCTTCCGCAGGCCGAAGAAATAACGCAGTACCGGCAGCGAAAGCGGGTACACCACGTACGTGTGGATGAGCAGCGCCGCCGCGCCCCACAACGCCAGTTCCATCAACCGGCACCCTTGATGAAATCGTCGAAACTGACCTTGCGCTCGCGCGCGCCCGACGAGATGTAGGCCAGCAGCTTCACCATCAGATCGGGCTCGGCATATGAAGAAAAGCTGCCGATGAGTTCGCCCTTGGGATTCATGAAGAGCAAGGTGGGCAAGCCTTCGACGCCCCACATCGCGACCAGATCCTTGGCCGTCATCTTCTGGCCTTTCCACACCACGGATTCGTTGCCGTCGGCATTGAGCCGGACGCTGACAAAGCGTTGGTCGAGGGCGGTAATGACCGGCGGCGCGCGAAAGGTGACGGCATCGAGCTTCTTGCAGTACTCGCACCAATCGGCATAGACGTCGACGAAGACATACTTGCCTTCGGATTTAGCGTCCTGAATGCCGGAGGAAAAATTTTGCCATTGAATGACGGCGGGATCTTTGGCTTGCGTCGCCACGGCGAGAACGAGAAAGAGACCGAGGGCACCGAAAGGTTTCATGGCTTACATCGCCGCGCTGAGCTTTTCCACGATCTTGCTTTTGGGATAGGCGCCCACGAGTTGCTGCACCACCGCGCCGTTTTTGAAGTACATCAGGGTGGGAATGCTGCGGATACCGTAACGGCTCGCGATATCGGGAGCATCGTCGGTATTGAGTTTTCCGACCTTGACCTTGCCGTTATAGTCTTTCGCCACCTCTTCCACGATGGGCGACACAACTTTGCAAGGGCCGCACCATGGGGCCCAGAAATCCACCAATACGGTTCCCGCAAACTGGGAAACCTCTTTTTCGAAATTCTCGCTGTCGAGTTGCACTACGAATTCACCGGCCATGGGATTCTCCTTTTTGATCTTGCTGCAAGGCGTTGATGCGGTGGACCACGCTTTCTTGGAATGACTTCCAAGCTTCGGGGTGATCCGCCAATTGCACGAAATGTTCGTGAAACTGCGCCGGCGTCATTTTGTTTTGCGCCAATATCACCCTGCGGACCTCATTTGCCTTGCCGGGATCCCCGATTGACGCCACTGATGCCAGTTTGAGTTCAGCATACAAATCTACAAACTTGGCATCCGGCTGATAGCGCCCCTCATGGCAAGCCCCAAGCACCATCACCGCCCCTGAAAGCAAGGCTGCCTTGAGTATACTAGCGCGGGAATCCCTGGCTGTCAATTCATCCCTCCTTGTTCGCAAAATTATGCGCGGCGCGAAACCTAAACGTCTCCAACACGTCCTTTGTTTGTCATGATTGCGTAAGAGAAAACCCCGATTGCGTCACAATCCGAACAGACCGCGCGCATACGCCTGCCGGTCGAAGGGAACCAAATCGTCGAGTCCTTCGCCTACTCCCACCCAGCGTACGGGGCGGCCGAAGGCGCGGGCGAGTTCGAGTACGGCACCGCCTTTGGCCGTACCGTCGAGCTTGGTGACGATCAATCCGGTCAACGGCAACGCCGCATCGAAGCCCTTGAATTGGGGCAGGGCGTTCTGGCCGGTATTGCCGTCGACCACCAGCCAGACGTCATGCGGCAAAGCCGGATCATGTTTGCGCAGCACGCGCGCCAGCTTGCGTAATTCCTCCATGAGATTGTCTTTGGTGTGCAAACGTCCGGCGGTGTCGATGAGGAGATAATCCATGTTCCGCGCTTTGGCGGCGGCATAGGCGTCGTAGGCCACCGAAGCGGCATCAGCGCCTTCCTGATGCTTGACGATCTCGACCCCGGCGCGTTGGGCCCAGGCGTCGAGTTGCGAAATGGCGCCGGCGCGAAAGGTGTCGCAGGCGGCCAGCAGCACCCGCTCTCCCCGGCCTGCGAAGTGATGCGCGACCTTGGCCACCGAGGTGGTCTTGCCCGCGCCGTTGACGCCCACAAAGGCGATGACGCGTGGAGGCGCCACCGCCGCATCCTCGGCCGCGTCAGGAAACAGCGCCGCCGCTTCTTCGGCCATGGCGTCGAGCAATTGCGCTTCATCGATTTCTCGGCCGCGCACGCGGGTGCGGACGCCGGCGAGAATGCCATGCGCCGTCTCCCACCCGATGTCGGCGGCTAGGAGCTTTTCTTCCAGAGCCTCGACCACGTCGTCGGTGAGCTTGCCCTTGCCGAACACGGCCGCGATTTCGCGCGCCATCGACTGGCGGCTGCGCGTCAGGCCTTGGCGGATTTTATCGATCCAACCCATGGGCGCGGGAATATAGCACCCGCGGATAAAGCGCGGCTCAGGCGCCGGCGAGGCTTTGGCCCAGCGCGGCGATCTCGGCCTTGCGCTCTTCCAACCATTCGCCGAACAGCACCAATTGCTCCAGGGGGATGCACAGCCTTTCGAGATGCGCTTCTGAAGTGGGCGGCGGTCCTTCGTGATCGCTCAAAGACAATTGGAAGCCATGGCAGACGAGATCGGAGAGATGGATGAGCGCCGCGGCGGCGGCATAATCGCCTGCGGCTTCGGGATCATGGTGATGGGCGATGACCTGCGTAAGTTCTTCAGGAAAATTCCACTGCCGCGCCAACAAGGCTCCGGCTTCACCGTGGGTGAACCCGAGTACGCGGTTTTCGACGTCGGAAATCGCGGCCGGCGACACCTGCAGGGCTTGATCCACTGCGGGGAAAACCCCGCCGGCGATTTCCAGCAAGATGCCCAGGTCATGCAACAAACCCATGCTGAAAAATTCTTCCTGCTCGGGCGGGGGCTTGCCCAGAAAGCCGGCCATATGGCGGGCCAGCAAGCCCACGGCCAGCGAGTGGCTCCAATATCCGGCCCACGCCGGTGAAGGCCCGGGCGTGAGTCCGGCCGCTAGGGCCAGCCGCGCCACGTTCTGGTTGCCGAGGCGCACCACCGCGGCTTTGAGCGAGGCCACCGAACGCGGCATGCCGAACAAGGCCGAGTTCGCCGACTTGAGCACCCGCGAAGTCAGGCCCGGTTCACGTTCGAGCACGGCCACCAGGCTTTGCGCCGAGCAAACCGGATCGCGCAGGACTTCCAGCGTCTTGGCGATTAAAACGGGATTGCGGAAACCGTCGAGATATTTCTGAACGAACGCTTCGGCCTTCGGGTTTTGCGCCTCGGGCATGGGCGGCCCGTCAATTGGCTTCGATGAGGTTGAAAAAGGGTTCGCCTTCGAGAATGTGGCGATCGAGTTCGAGCAGAATCTGTTCTTCGCTCATTCCCAACGCCAAAGTTCCCTCCACTTCGCGCACCAGCGGGGCGAAGGTTTCCCGGTCCATGCAGCCGCTGCCTTTGAGATGCGCCAGATGATTGGCGTAATGGATGATGGCCGCCAGCTCGGGAAGTTCGCGTTCGGCCAGCGGCGTGTGGTGCATCGCAATCGGGTTCTTCAGTTCCAGGGGCATTTGCCATTTGTCCACCAACATGCCGCTGACCTCGGCATGGTGAATGCCGAGCAGCGACTTCTCCACCTGGTACAGCGGCAATTCCTTTTCGCGCGCGGTGCGCAGCACGGGCAGATATTCGGCATTGGAAAATTGTTCGAGGATGAGTTTGCCCACATCGTGCAGCAGTCCGGCGGAAAAAGCCATTTCCAAATCGACCAGTTTGCGCCGGCGGTAGATCTGTGCCACCATGCGCGCGGCGATGCCCACCATGAAAGAGTGTTTCCAAAAGGCCTTGCGGTCGAAGGAAACGGTGCCGGGTTTGGCCGGAAACACCTTGAGCACCGAGGCCGAGAGCACCAAGGAGCGAATCGTGTTGAACCCCAGAATGACGATGGCCGAATTCACCGACGAGATGGTGCGTGGAATTCCATAAAAGGCCGAGTTCGCCAGCCGCAACACCTTGGAAGTCAGCGCCACGTCTTTGGCGATGAAACGGGCCACATCTTCGGCGTTCGACTTGGGATCATTCACGATTTGCATCACCTTGGCGGCGATGGTGGGCATGGTCGGTATTTGCCCCAAATCCTGGACGATTTTCTGGTAGCGTTTGGCGGTTGCTTCGGTCATAGCGCGCAAATTCCGGGAAGGTCAACCCATTCTAACATGGGTTGAAGCGGAAGAAAAGAGAATTTTGAGGCGCTTAAATCCGACTTTCGATGGCGTCGATCATGCCATAGGTTTTGGCTTCATCGGCGGTCATGAAATAGTCACGATCCGTGTCGGTTTCGATTTTGGAGATCGGATGCCCGGTGTGTTTGGCCAAAATTTCGTTCAAGGTCTGCCGAATACGCAGCATTTCCTCGGCTTGAATCTCGATATCCGAGGCCGGACCGTACATCTGACCCGACACCAAAGGTTGGTGGATCATCACCCGCGCATTGGGCCAGGCCAGGCGTTTTCCCGCCTGCCCGCCGGCCAAGAGCACGGCACCCATGCTGGCGGCCTGCCCGCACACGATGGTCGACACATTCGACTTCACCGCCTGCATGGCGTCATAAATCGCCAGACCCGAAGAGATGACGCCGCCGGGGCTGTTGATGTAGAGCGTGATGTCATCCTGATTGAGGGAGTCGAGATACATCAACTGCTTCACGATACGCTCGGCGCTTTGATCGTCGACCACCGACCATAAAAAAATCCTGCGTTGCTTCAGGAACGATTCGACGATCTCCTTGGTCAAGGCCATGGGGCTTTCGTCTTTTTCTTTTTCCTTGTCGTTCATCCAAATTGCCGGCATAGCATCCGCCTTCTCGGAAATAGTGAAATCGCGAAATCGTTCGCGCTGGTTCCGGTGCGATAAAATACATCGCGGCGGCAATCCTTGAAAATCACGCGCGTGGCGTTGCAAGATGACACGGGTCACGTGGCCGTCGGTTTATAACTCCGACCAAACCGCCGTACCGTCGGGATTGTCTTTGAGGGCAAAGCCGCGCGCGCGGAACTCTGCGCGGATCGCGTCGCTGCGCGCCCAGTTTTTGCTCCGGCGCGCTTCGCGCCGCTCGGCAAGCAGCGCCGCCAGGTCGTCGGGCAATGCGGCCGCGGTTTCAAGCGGCACCGACTGGTCCAGGCGCAGCCCCAGCACGCGGTCGAAGTCGACCACCAGCGTGGCGCGTTCGCCTTCGAGCAGGTCGGCATCTTTGAGCATCAGATTCAGCACTCCGAGCGCCTTGGGAAGATTCAAGTCGTCGCGCACGGCTGCGAAAAAACGCTCGCGCCATTCCCGACCCAGATCCGAGCGCACGGGCGCGGTGCGACCGATGAGGGGATCGGTTTTCTTGCGCAGGTTGCGCAGCGAGTCGCGCGCGCCGTCCAGGGCCCCGTAGCTGAAATGCAAATAATTGCGGTAATGCGCGGTGAGGCAGAGATAGCGGTAGTCGAGCGGGCCGTATCCGCGCTGGATCAACGTATCGACGGTGACGAATTCACCGGCCGACTTCGACATTTTACCACCGCCGTCGTCGCCCCCTTCGAGCAGCCAGCCGCCATGCATCCAATAGCGCGCGAAGGGTTTGCCCGTGGCGCATTCGGACTGCGCGATTTCATTGGTGTGGTGCACGCGCACCAAGTCGCTGCCGCCGCAATGGATGTCGAGCGTTTCGCCCAGCAGTTTCATGGCCATGGCCGAGCATTCGACATGCCAGCCGGGAAAGCCGCGGCCCCAGGGCGAATCCCATTCCATGATGCGCTGCGCCTCGACCGGAGAAAACTTCCACAAGGCGAAGTCGGTGGGGTGGCGCTTGCCTTCGGCCAACGCCACGCGCGCGCCGGCCTGCAAGCCTTCGACATCGAGCCGCGCGAAATCGGGGTAACGGGGAAATTTCGCCGTGTCGAAATAGATGCCGTCGCCGTCGATGGCATAGGTATAGCCCTTGCTTTCCAGCGTGCGGATCAATTCGATTTGCTCGGGAATATGCGCCGTGGCGCGCGGCCAGGCGCTGGGCCAGAGGAGATTCAGCGCCTTCCAGTCTTTCCAGAAGGCCTGGGTATAATACTCGGCGATTTCCCAGGCGGTTTTGCCTTCGCGCCGCGCGCCCTTCTCCATCTTGTCTTCGCCGGTGTCGGCATCGGAGGTCAAATGCCCCACGTCGGTGATGTTCACCACATGCTGCACCGCGTAACCTTCGGCTTCGAGCGCCCGCCGCAGCAAATCTTCGAACACGGCGGTGCGCAGATTGCCGATATGGGCGAAGTGGTATACCGTGGGACCGCAGCAATACAGGCGCACCACGCCGGGCGTGAGCGGCTCGAAATCTTCGACTTGCCGCTTAGCGGTGTTATACAACCGGAGCGTCATGGGAAAGCAAATTTCACTTGGCCCGCATCAAAATGCAAATCCATTCCCTACTCTTCCGGCACACCCACCAAGGTGATGTAGAGAATTCCGTATTCCAACGGCAGGTTCAGCAGCGCATTGGCCCGATCGTCGTAGTAGCCGCCGATGCCCGACGAGCCGAGATCGCGATGCACGGCCCAGAGCTGGATGCGCTCGCCGATTTGGCCCGCATCCATGCAGGCGTAGCGGTAACCCCGGTCGCCGTATACCGAAACCAATTGGGGAATGTCGACCACGGCGATCCACGCCCACGCGCATTCGGCCGCCAGGTCCTGACCCAGACAGACCTCGCGTAGCGCTTCGCGGAAATCGCCGGTTTGCAGCGCCGTCCAGGCTAAGGTGGAGGGATCCACCGCGTAAAGCCCGGGAGTACGCCCTTCGATGGCGAACGCCGCCACATAAAATTTCAATTGCCCCGGCGCCAGACTCCACTCGCCGGCGGCCGCGCGAAAGGCGAAGCGCAGCATGTCTTCGGCGTCCTTGAGCAGCAGGGAACCGCCGTTGAACTTGCGCGTGGAACGCCGGCGCAGGATCACCGACTGCGGATTGAAGCCCGCGGCGTCGAATGCGATGCCCGCCTCCCGGGTCGGAACCGCGGAACGCAAGGGCAAATCGGCATACAGCCGCTCGCAGGCGTTTTGCTGCACTTGCAGCGAATCTTCGGCCTGCACCCGGCGCGAAGACTCGGCCGGCAGCGCGCCGGGACGCTGGCCCGCGGCGACGGGCGTTGCCTGGCCCACAGCCACGCCCAGCAGGGGGAACTCTTCTTTCGCGGACAAGAACAGCAATTCCTCCAACCCCGCATCGTAAAACCCGCCGAGCAAGGTCGTGGACAAACCCAGGGCCAAGGCCGTCTCCTGCAAATTGGCGGCGGCATGACCGGTATCGAGCAGGATACGGCGGTAGGCCCGTTCCTTGTATCGCCACGCCCCGCGGTTATAGATACCGGTGAACAGAAACAGGCAGTGGCCGGCCGCGGCCGGATGATCGAGAAAGTGATGGCGTAGATCCGCGGAGAAGTCGCCCTCCCACACCGGTATCAACGCCGACTTCTGGGAATGGTAGTGGTAGATGCCCGAGGGCAAATCCGCAAACCCGCGCACCGCCACATACACCTCGGTGGGATACAACCCGCCGGCCGACGGCGCGGCGCGCAAAAACTGATCGGTGCCGCCGCCCGAGAGGCGGGCCGTGAGGCCGAGGGTGAAATACAAGAGGCGGGCCAAGGCGGGCAAGGCCTCGTCCTGCAGCCAGGGCGCGGTGGAATCGGGCGGCGCTTCGAGATGCGCGAACAAAAGCTTGAGATGCGGCACCAGATCGACCTTGCGGCCGGGCGGTACGTCTTTGAACGGCTCGGGTTGATCTTCCCAGCGCACGGCCCCCAGCCGGTCGATGGTTTCGGGGCGATACTTGGTCAACTCGTGGTAGCGCTCGGTGAAACTGGGCAAACAAACTCCCGGAAATCGAAATGAACCCGCGCCGGACCAGCCCGCGCGGACAGCCAAACCTAACTAGTTGGCCACGGATTGAAACCCTTTCATCGCAGCGCGCGCCCACCGCGTTCGGCCCCTCCAGGCCGCGGAGAATACCGGATTTTGTACACTATACCCTTCCGATGAAAATTCGCGCCTGTATTCTAGGGCTCGCGCTGCTGCCCGCCCTGGCTCTGGGATTCAGCCTCAACCGCAACGCGGCCCAAATCGACTGGCGCACGGTCGAGACCGAGCATTTCCGCATCCACTATCCCAAAGAGCTGGAAGGCGTGGCGGCCTACGTGGCGGGCGTGGCCGAAAGCGTGGCGCAGGAAAAAATCCAACGCTACCGCCTCAAGCTGCCCAACAAGGTGGAGTTTACCATCCGCGACGACATCTACTCGAACGGCTGGGCCAACGCCCTGGAAAACTCGATGAATGTGTGGGTGACCGATTGGGATTTTCCCGTGCGCAGCACCCACAACTGGATTCGCGATGTGGTGACGCATGAATTCTCGCATCTGGTTTCCATCCAATCGGGCAGCAAGCTGCCCGCCTTTGTGCAGGGCCTGGTGATCGGCTACCAGAGCTATTACAACGCTCCGGTGCAGGGCAATTTGGCCACCATCATTCCCTTCACCGAACAGCCTAACTGGTTCGCCGAAGGCGTGGCCCAATACGAGTCTTCAATTGCGGGATTCGACGCCTGGGATTCGCACCGCGACATGATCCTGCGCGTGGCCTGCCTCAACAACAAGCTGATTTCCATCGACCGCATGGGAACCTTCACCGGCACCGGCCTGCAATACGAACAAGGCCCCTACACCCAGGGCTTCGCCCTGGTACGCTATATCTCGCAACGCTACGGCGACGCCGCCATACCCAAATTATGGAGCGAAAACGCTCGCATCTACCGCCAGACCTTTTCCGGCGCGGCGAAGGTGGTGTTGGGCGTTTCCGATCGCGAGTTGTACGAGGAGTGGAAAAACGACATCACCGAACATTACACCGAACAGGTGCAGGCCTTGGGCCACACCGTGGAAGGGCAGAAGCTCACCTCGGCGGGCTTTTACAACTATTATCCGCGCTGGGATCACCAGGGGCGCGGCATTTTTTTCGTGGGCAATCCCGGCAGCGAAACCTTTCGATCCACTTTGCAGTATTTGAAAATCGCCGACACCGCCAAGGCCGAAGACGAACGCTACCAACCCATTGCCGGCGTGCACGGGTATTTCGACGTGGGTCGCGACGACAGCACCTTTCTGTTTGCTTCGGCCCTGGCCACCGATTCCGAAGGGATTCATAAAATCGACCTGTACCAGCGCAATGTGCGCCGGCAGGCGCCTTTTTTCGAGGGGCGCGACCCCACGGAAAAGCGTTTCACCTTTGACCTGAACGCCGACCAGGCGAATTACAGCCCCGACGGCAAGCACGTCACCTTTGTGCGCGCCGTACCCGCCGGCTTCAAGCTGTGCATCGCGCCCGTGCCTTCCGGGCGCAAATTGCCGGCCGATTCCATCCGCACCCTGTTCCCGTCGGATTCGGTGTCGGAAAACGAATTCGGATTCAATGTGTACACCCCGAAGTTTTCCCCCGACGGAAGCAAAATCCTTTTTTCCTATTACGATCTCGATTCGCGCAAAATCGGGATGATCAATACCGACGGCACCGGCTTCACCCCGCTGCTGACGCGGCGTTATGATCAGCGCGACCCGGAATGGGCGCCGGACGGCAAATCGTTCTTTTTCTCCTCCGACACCAACGGCATTTACAACATCTACCGCTACACCTTCGCCACCCATGCCATCGAAGCTTTGACCAATGTGGTGGGCGGCGCCTTCGCCCCCGCGGTCGATCCGGCGGGCAAGCGGCTCGCCTTCATCAATTACGACGCCGACGGTTTTTCGCTGTATTTACTCAACGACCTGAAGCCGCTGGCGCACGGGCCGGTCGGGGTGCGTTTTCGGCGTGTGAAGCTCGGACCCATCGAACCCATCGATTGCGCCGGGCACAGCCAGCCTTATTCGCCCGTGCCCACGCGCGGAATTCTGACGCCCATCCTCTACGGCGAGCAGATGATCGCCACCACGCCCATCGCCCGCGAAGGCCAGACCAAATGGCTGGGCGGCGTGACCGGATATTGGAACGATCCCGTACTCAAAAACGAAATCAATGCGGGGCTGCTGTTGCAGCTCGGCAACGGGTTCGATTACTTCGGCACCAACAGCGATTTATTGTCGCCCGACCAGGAGTCGCAGTTTTTCGTCGGCGCTTCCAACCACTCCACGCCCGTGACCTTGGGCGTCGACTATTTCCGCGGCAACTTGACCACGGACGACACCGTCACGCTACAGGATCAAGTCGCCGGACAGAACACCGCAGAGATCCAGAACTATGCCATCACCTTCCGCGACGCCGAAGCTTCGGCGTCGTACAACCTCTTCGACGCCGAAGCCGTGGGCGACGAAGACCAGACCAATTACGTCAGCCTGACCGGCGGCTATGCCTGGAACGATTTCAACTTCTACAATCTGGGCGGCGGGCAGGGCTTCGACTTCACCTATTACCGCGATTTGTTCGCCAGCGCCCAGCTCAACCTTTCCAGCTCGAATTACAGCGACAAAAGCCTGGTGGCGCCCACGGGCATGGCCGCTTCGCTGGCCTACACCTTGAGCCAAAGCGACCTCATGCGCAACGGCACCTTTGCACAAACCTTCACCTTCAACAGCAACGGCACCCTGTCGCCCGTGTACCGCACCTATCAGTTGAACGAACTCGACGGCGGCTTCAGCTACAGCCTGCCCATGCCCTGGGCGCGCCACAGCGCCTTGGTGGCCTCGGGCTTCGTGGGCAGCCTGCTCGATTGGAATTTGACCACCAAAAATCAGGGTCCCGACACCCTTGACTCGTTTTTCCAGAAGGGGCTGACGCTGCGCGGTTACCCCTATCTGCGCGATATCGAAGACCTGGCCTTCGGGGGCGAGAATGCCGTGAGCATGAGCTTCGACATGAATCAGCCGGTGTGGCCCAATATCTACCGCAGGTTTTGGACCGTACTGGTCGAAGATCTGTATCTCGATGCCTTTTGGGAGGCGGGACGAGCCTGGAACGGACCGCTGTGGGATTTGCAACTGTTTTCGCCCTCGGCCTGGCAACCGGAAATCCGTACCGACGGTTGGTATCAAAGCGTGGGCTTGAGCCTCAAGGTCAACGCCGTCGTGTACCACAATTATCCGTTTCTCCTGTACTTTCAGGCGGCCGCGGGATTGTCGGGCATTCCCGACGGCCACGGCGGGTTGATGCCGCTCTCCGACATCTATTGGGGATCGCTCAATACCCACGCCACGCGCATCGCCTTCGGCATTTCCTTCGGACTGTACAACGGTTTGTTGCGGCAGAGCGAAGCCCGCAACCCCATGAATCCCAAATCGCCCTTCGACAACAATCGTTGGTAAGCATGGCGGCGCGCTTTCCCGCCGGAGCGTATGCCTCTGTCAACGGCCGCATTCTGCCCGCGGCGCGCGCCTCGATCTCGGTGTTCGATCGCGGGCTGGTGCTGGGCGACGGATTGTTCGAAACCGTGCGCGCCCGGCGGGGCCGGCCCGAATTCTGGGCCTTGCATTTCCGGCGCCTCACGCGATCGGCGCGACGTCTGCGGCTGAAGATTCCCATCTCTGAAACCGGCCTGCGCGACCTCATCGCCCGGCTGTGCCGGCGCAGCCGGTTGGACGATGCCATGGTGCGCGTCACGCTGACACGCGGGCGTTACCAGGGTGGGCTTTCCATCGATCCGGATATCGCGCCTTCGCTCATCGTCACGGTCATGCCCGTGGCCGCGCCCGAACCCGCGGTGTATGAGCGCGGTGTGGCGGTAGCCGTCTCGCACGTGAACAAAGCGGCGGCCTCGGGGCTTGACCCGGGCATCAAATCGACCAATTACCTGGCCAACATTTTCGCCAAGGCCGAAGCCGACCGCAAACAATGCTACGAAGCCGTGCTGCTCGGGGCGCGCGGCGAAATCGCCGAACTTTCCACCGCGAGTTTTTTTTGCGTCATCGACGATACGGTGATCACACCTTCGCTTTCCACCGGCATTCTGCCCGGCATCACCCGCCAGGTGCTGCTGGGCCTGCTGCGCCGCCACCGCATCGCCTGCCGCGCAGGCGAGGTGTTTCCCCAAGATGCGGCGCGCATGTCCGAAGCCTGGCTGTGTTCCTCGGTGCGCGGGCCTGTGCCCATCACGCGCTTTGGGGGGCGCCGCATCGGTGGCGGCAAACCCGGTGCCGTGTTCCGACGGCTGCGGGATCTGTATGTCGCGGCCTGCGAACGCGACGTATCGGCGCCACACCGGAATTGAATTTTCGGCGCAAAAACCCTTCAACCTGCAGGCCCGGATGGCATACGCTTCAATCTTCGGGAAATTGTCGCGCGAAAACGATGAAATCCGTGGCGGGAGGATGCAGATCGAGCCGGTTGGCCTGGGCCGCGATTTGTCCCCGGTGATAGGCACTGTGAAAACAGATCTGCGCGAGAATGTCATGCACGCGGGACTCCGATTCTTGGTTGTCGCGGCGGCGATAGCGAATCCGGCGCGCCAGATCACCGCGCAAGACCTCAGCCCATTCCGCCTCATTCTGTTCCCGCCGGGTCATCCATTGATCCACCGGTAACGGCGTCCAAGGTTCGGTTTCCGCAGCCAGGCCGAGCAGGCGCTCCAGCCAAACGCCCTCGCTTTGCAGAATATGCGCACCGAGCTTCACACAATACGCGTCTTCAACCACAGTCGGCACGCACCAATCCAGGAGCAACCGATTGGCCCAGGCGCGGTAACCCATCAGACGTATGAACATGACTTTACCCCTTTCAATCTTGCCGTGATTTCTGAATGGCGCCGACGAAATTCAAGGCCCAGGATCGCGGCGCCCATTGCGCCAAGGCGGCGCCCAGGCGGTTGGGCCACCCGTGAATGACCCGGCGGCGGCCGGCCAGCAAAGCGCGGCAGCCGGTTTCGGCCACGCGGTCGGCGCGGGCGCTGAAAAGGCGCGACCATACCGAGTCTTGAATCTTCGCCCGCCGGCCGAATTCGGTGCGGGTGAGACCGGGACACAGGGCCGTAACCGTCACGCCGGTGTTGCGCAGCTCGTAACTCAAGGCTTCGCTGAAAGAAAGCACGAAGGCCTTGCTGGCGTAGTACACCGCCATCTGCGGCCCGGGTTCGAAGGCGGCGGTGGAGGCTACGTTCAGCACCCGGCCCGAACCGGTCGTCAGGCGAGGCCGAAGAAACAGCCAGGTCAATTCCATCAACGACACGATGTTGAGCTGCACCATTTCGGTTTGCTCGGCCAGCGGTAAAGCGGCGAAGCGGCCGCCCAGACCGAAGGCCGCGTTATTGATCAGTATTTCGACGGGCAGTCCGAGATCCTCGACCCGCCGCCACAAAGCCGCCGCCGATCCCGGCGCGGAGAGGTCGGCATCGAGCACCCGCACTTCGATTTTTTCGGCGGACAGTTTATGCGCCAAGGCTTCGAGGCGGTCGCGACGCCGCGCGGTGACCACCAGATTGATACGACGCCGCGCCAGGCAATGGGCCAATTCCCAACCGATGCCGCTCGATGCTCCGGTAATCAAGCCCCAAGGATTCATGCTATCCCCCATGGGTAGTACTAAAGGGTACCTCTAACAATCGCATTCTCCGCCTACGGCGGACCGATTATTAGAGGCACCCTAAATAACAAATGGCCGGCTCGGGATTTTTTAATCCGGTTTGGTTGCCGGCGCGAAGTTCTTAGTAGAATAAGACCTCCCGATTCGCAAGCGGATCCGGGATAGGGGCTGCGGCCATCACGGCCGCCAATTCCCCCCGTTAGGAGAGCAGGGTGTCGAATCTTTTTGCATGGCGATCCTCGTCGCTGCATCGCTGGATTTTGGGATTCGGTTTGGCGGCGGCGCCGGTATTGGGCCACCCCAACGGAACTTCCAACACCACCATCCGGCTCGTCACTCCGGATTCCCTCGAAATGGCCATGAATGTGAATCACGACGATTTGATGAACGTCCTCGGCTTTCACGCCGGCATCCAATACGGTCGGCAAATCACGGCGAAGCAAGCGGCCATATTCGACTCCGAAGCCCAGGATTATTTCCGCGCGCGCGTGCGCCTCAAGGTCGATGATCGCCTTCTCGATGGCTTGCATGTGATTTCTTGGAAACCCGGGGGCAAAGGCCCGGCCGACGATTTCACCGACGATTCGGCCTACTTCTGGCGGGCGAATTTCGACATCACTTTGGCCGGGGTGCTGCCTCCTCACAGCCAAAACCTCAACGTCGCGGTGCAAATGTTCGCCGAATTCGGAATCCAGGCGATTTCGCGCGTCGCGCTATATTGGAAAGACAGCTTGGTGGAAGAGCATTGGATCGGCCTGGATCAGACCATCAACCTTCCCCTGAATCCCGACACCTTGAACGCCATGTTGAGGGCGCAAAAAATCAAACCGGAAAAAGTGGCGGCACCAAACGGAAATCTCACCGGGCACTTTCTCTTCTTGGGTTTTCAGCACGTTTTGACCAACGGGCTCGACTACATATTGTTCGTGTTGGGATTGTATTTCTTCGCAACGGGCCTGCGTCCGCTGCTCTTGCAATTCATCGCCTATTCCGCGGCGCTTTCATTGACTTTGTGGCTTTCGATGGCCGGGGCGCTTTCGTTGACGCCGCGCATCGTGGAACCATTGATGGCTCTTTCCATCGCCGTCGTCGGACTGGAAAACCTTTTCTTCCGCAAAGTTTCACTCTGGCGCTGGTGCATCGTGTTTGGTTTAGGCCTGGTGCATGGCCTGGGGTTGGCCGCGGCTTTGGGGCAATTGGGCGGGCCGGAGATCCAACTCGGGCCGACCTTGGCCGGCTTCAATGTGGGCGTGGAATTGGGGCTGCTCGCCGTGGTGGTTATCGCTTTGGCTTTGACGCGCTGGTTCTGGTCCAAGCCTTGGTATTTCAAACGCATCGCCTTGCCCGCCAGCGCGGCGATCACCGTGGTGGCGCTGTATTGGGTGGTGCGGCGCACCATGGGTGCGCTTTAAAGACCGTTTGTCCCGGACTCGAATGCTATTTTTGTCTCTCGCGACGGGCACCAGTAGCTCAGCTGGATAGAGCGTCGGCCTCCGAAGCCGAAGGTCGCAGGTTCGACTCCTGTCTGGTGTACCAGCCGTCCGTAAATTTCACTTCGGTTCCTCTTATTCAGCTTGGTGACGGTTGATCGCGGTTCAACCAATATTTCCCGTCTGATGAGCAGCCACTATTTGCGAAACGAAAGCTGCGTCATCCTTCCGATTCGGTCGGCTTACTTCCTCATCCACTTGGCCTCTATTTCGGGATTAAAACGCATTTTCCCATCCTTGTTCATGGACCAGACATCCATGATTTCCCTTTTGTTGCGGTAGATCGCGTTCTCGCCCGCCTCGGCAAGCTTCCGGCGGTTGATCCGTCGCAGAGCTCGGTTGTATAGCTGCTTATCGTCCTCTTCGGACCGCGCACAAGTGACCCCCATGACCGGGGACTTTCTGCGGGAACGACTCATGTTGTTCACTCCTGGTTGGGTGATTACAACATGGGTTCCTCCTTTTTATTCATCGCTTGCCGCCCGTCAACCTTCCAGAAATTTAAGCAACTGCGCGGTTGTGAACCTACCCAGTGGGAAGGCACCCGCCACGCCGACGGCGCTCTTTTATCCAAGCCTAAATGCCCCGCAACACTTTTTCGTTGTTGAGGTGGGAGAAGGTATGCGCCGCGCAATTGCTCCCGGCACGCAGGGCTTGCGATTCTCTTCCAGATTACGCCCGGCGTTTCTGCGTATTACCGTACCTCGCCGGTAGCAGGTCTAAGCCTCCGGCGCGAGCCTGTCACAAGCATTATGTCAACCGCCGGTTTCAGTCGCCTGCGACGACCCGGGCCGCCCGCGCGGGAAAGCTTTTTCTCTTTTCAACCGTGTTTTTTTAAATACCGCCGAACAAAGGCCGCCGGTTTCAAGATGTGGATTTCTCCGATCTTTTCCAGATCACCGAGATCACGATCTCCCGATATAACACAAGCCACGCGCGCCTCAAGCGCGCAACTCAGGAACTTGTCATCCTTTGGGTCACGACAAAGCTTGACCTCGTGTGGCGGCATAATGAGACGTGCTTTAGCATGGATGATGCGGATCCACTCCTCAACCTTTTGCGGCCTTTGCCCAGGTCACGAAGGGTTGCCGCATTTTCCCAGACGATACCCGGGCTGGCCACCACTTCAAAACGACCTTCCTGCCACCCGATCAAAACGCGCTCGGGATTACCGCCCCAGAAGACGCCGGACACCAAAACGTTGGTATCAAGCACTACCAGCACGACGCACTTTCTGGATGGCCTTCTTCACGTCGCTGCGTTTCAGCCCGGCCCGCCGCGCATACTCGTGGCTGTCCCGTAAAAGCTTCTTAAAAGCGGTCATGCTGGGCGTGAGTACGGGCTTCATAAGCAGGTTATCCCCGTCGCTGAACACCATGAACTTTACTCCCTCCTCAAGACCCATTTGTTTGCGGATGTCTTGGGGGATGACGACTTGACCGCGTGACGACATGCTGGTGAACTCCATTTGCGGCATAGAACCCTCCGATAAGATTTTCTTATTAGTAAGTATACCAGCTTTTGAGGTTTCCGATCTGCCATTTCACAACCTCCCGCTCCGCCCTCGGCGGACGGGAGGCCAGCCGCGGTATTACAAATACGGCGCATTTTGTATGCAGAGTCTGATTTCCTTATTTGGCCAAAACCAATCCATCAAAAACCAAATCTTTCGGACTTTTACAGCGCGCTTACAGTATTCGCCAAATCGATTTTTGGGTAGGTGTTTTTCAAGACCTCGTCTTGCGCTTGTTTCTCATCGACGATTTGCAAAAACTGCGGCATCGTCAGGAATGAACCGCGTCGTTGGACTGAAAACTTGAGCGCGCCGAGATAAACGCCCTTGCCTTTTTCCACCATAAAGGATTTCGAGTAAAGAACTATGACGCGCTGACCGGATTGGGTCATGTTCACGTTTTGCAAGGTGTAATGCCCGGGTTCGACTTCCAAGACGAAATCATATTCCTTGGTTTTAAACGGCAGATAAAACCAATTCTTGGAAAATGCAAACGTTTTACCGGATTCCTGGTGCTTGAAATTAAGGTTTAACCCAGACGCCCCGGAAATATCACAGGTCACCTTGCCATAGATAAATGATCTTTCGGCTGTGTCGGAGTCGACGGGTAGGTCTTTGAGTTGGGGCGCACAGGCAAGCAGAAAAGCGAACAAGGAAAAGACCAGAATTTTTTTCTGCATAAACTGAATAAATTGAAAACAAATTTTCCTATACCTTGATCAATAGATGTCCATGCTCGCTTCGATGCTTGGAAAATCCAGATTCTGATCGAACCGAGACGACAAATCGGTATAAGTTATGGTAATCTCTTGGTTTTTATTGAGGATCAAAGCCTGTTTTATTTTGAGGGGATACCCCTGTGAAGTCGTCGTATAACTCATTTCGCCATAGGTGTTGCCATCCAAGGTTAAAATGGTGTCCGAATAATTGCCCAAATCCAAAATTTGGGATTGTAATTGCACTTTCTCCGAATCCAAAGTGGATCTCCAATCAATCACCGCGCTTCCGGTATGCGGCTCAATGATGATATTGACATTGGGAGAAAAATTCTGGCTGGCGGGGCCAAGAGCCACCAAATCGACATTCACGGTGCCATATTTCTGATCGAGCTTGAGTTGCCAATTGGAGGGGAATTGCAGGGATAGGCCGATGGCGCTGTTGGTGTATTTGTTATTCTGAATCGACCGGCTATCTATCGAATTGTCCACACAATTGAATAAAAACAGGGACAAAATAAATGCGGAAATAATTTTCATTCTAGGCGCCTCCGGTGATTTGAAATCGATTCTATCACAATTTGATCGCTTGATCGAACCTGGACTTAGTTTAAAAACTCGGCGCTCGCAACCGACTCCCGGCTACTGACTTGCGCTATTATTTGCTCGGACTCGATTTCCGGGAATCCGGTTCCGGTTGCTTCCGATGAAACCGGACCGCTGTTGATTTGGAAATCCTTCCTTGCAGACGGCAGCGTCTACAAAGAGATTCGGGTGGATCCATTACAAGTTGAATTTTTATAACTTCAAAATGCGCGGTGTTGGCGGTTTCATGGGTTCCGTATGTCGTGGTGAAAGACAATTTCATCAAGGCTGTTTACAAATACAATTTCTGAACCGGAAAATAATCCGGAACCCCTTGTCGCAAACATGTCGTTAAATGGTCGGCCTTGCGGTCGATTTGCCACGAGATCATCCAATTGTTTTTTTGAAGTCGCCGGTCGTCGACACAAATCGGTTTGACGGTCCACCTGCAATTTGTGAAGTCGCGCACCGGAGCCTGGCCATCGCATTTCCAACGCGGGCGGGCTTTCTTATCAATTCGAAACAAAAGGGAGATTCAAGATGTCTACAAAACCAAAATCAGACAGTTTTGATGCGAATCGTCGTAATTTCATGTTCGGAACCGGCGCGGCGCTTTTGGCCGGCGCTTTACTCCCCAGTGTAGCCGAGACGAAGACAAGCGGCGATTCCGGGCGCCTGATCACGGTCGCCCATCCCGACATGGACGGAGCCCTTAGAATCCACGACAGCGTCGCGGCCGATGCCGCGCAATTACCGCCCCCGATTACCCGCGATCATTCCATGCATCATGACATCGAAATCGAAGCCATCCAGGTCGAAGCCAAATTGGATGCCGATACGACCTTTAGTTTTATGACCTGGGATGGGCAAGTTCCCGGCCCGATGATACGGGTTCGGCAAGGCGACACGGTTGCTTTAACCGTCAAGAGCGCCAAAAACAATACGCGTCCCCATAATATCGACATGCACGCGATTTATGGAACCGGCGGAGGATCGAAAGCGACCATGGTCGGCCCCGGCCAAAGCCGAACCGAAAAGTTCAAATGCATGTATCCCGGCGCCTTCATCTACCACTGCGCGGTTCCCAATCTCGACGAACATATAAGTTCCGGCATGTTCGGAATGATTCTTGTCGAACCTTACGGCGGGTTGCCGAAAGTCGATCGGGAATTTTACTTCGGGCAACATGAACTCTATACCAAGGAACCGTTTGGAACCAAAGGGACCGTCCATTTCGACTATCCGTCGATGATGCAGGAACAACCCAACTACGTATTGCTGAACGGTGCGGTCGATGGCTACACCGATGGACGCTTCGGCCCGTTGAAAGCAAAGGTGGGCGAGACGATCCGTGTATTCATGGTTTGCGGCGGCCCCAATCTGACCTCAAGTTTCCACGCCATCGGTAATGTATGGAGCCGGTGCTGGCCTCAGGGCGCGCTGGCCAATGCCCCTTTGAAGTACGTGCAAACGCAGCCCGTTCCTCCGGGAAGTTGCTTTGTCGGTGATATGGACCTTCCGGTGCCGGAAACCATCAAGCTCGTCGATCACGCGCTGTCGCGTGTGGTTCGTAAGGGGCTGCTCGCCGAAATTCTGGTCGAAGGCAAGGAGAATCCGGAAATCTATCAAGCGGAAGGGTGAGCAGGCGGAACGGTGAAATAAAACGTCGCGCCCTGATCCAGGGCGGCTTCGGCCCAAATGCGCCCGCCATGTCGGCGGATAATGCGCTGGACGAGGGACAATCCGACTCCCGTGCCTGCGAACTCGCGGGAGTTGTGCAAGCGTTGAAATACGCCGAAGAGGCGGTCGGCGTATTGCATATCGAATCCGGCCCCGTTGTCGCGCACAAAATAGACCGGTCCATCGGCTTCTTTGCGGTTATCGTCTTCGCGGCACCCGATTTCGAGGACCGCTTGTTCTTTCTTCCCCGTGTACTTGAACGCGTTGGAAATCAGATTTTCCATAACCTGGCGCAACAGGGAAGGATCGCCCGAGCATGCTGGCAAATGCCCGACCGTGACGTCGACTTTTCGCTGCGGGTTTTGCCGGCGAAAGTCATCGAGAATCGTGCCGGCCAATGCCGCCAAGTCCACCGATTTCCGGGAAATCGGCTGTCGGCCCAAGCGCGAAAATCGCAATAAATCCTCGATCAACTGCTCCATGCGTTGCGCGCCTTCGACCATGACGTTTACATAGCGTTGCGCTTCGGACGGCAGATCCGACGAAAAATTCTTGAGCAGCATTCCGGCATAGCCTTCGATATGGCGCAGCGGCGCCCGTAAATCATGCGACACCGAGTGCGAAAAAGCGTCGAGTTCCCGGTTGGCCGCTTCGAGTTCAGCCGTACGCTCGGCGACGCGCCGGGACAGGGTGGCATTTTCCCTGCGCAGGCGGCGCAAGGCCAGGGCGCGTTCGAGTACGGGGGCGATGGCGCTGAGCTTGAAAGGTTTCAGGATGTAATCGAGCGCGCCCGCTTTCATGGCCGCCACCGCCGTGTCGATGGTGCCGTGTCCCGTCATCAAAATCACCACCAGATCCGGGTCGCAATCGAGGGCGGCGCGCAGTAGACTCAAACCGTCCATGCCCGGCATCATCAAATCGGTGAGCATCACGTCGAAGTGTTCGGCACGCAGAACCGCCAACGCCTCATGCGGCGACGTGAACCCCCGGGTCGCATAGCCTTCGTCCTGCAAAGTGATGCACAGCGCCTGCATCTGGGGCACCTCGTCGTCGACGATCAACAAGCGCGGCGTTGATGCGGATGATTCGTCCATAACCGTCACGACTTCCGTTCCGCGGCGCAACGCGCCAGGGCCGCGCGCAGCAGGCCCAGTTTGGGAGGTTTGCTCAGCACCTGATCCACATGCGGAGGAATGTCACTTTCGGCCAGCAACCGCTGGCCCCAGCCGGTCAAAAGAATTACGGGCGTCGCGGGCGAGTTTTGTTTGATCAGTGACGCCACCTTGCGGCCATCCACATAGGGCATGCCCAGATCCGTGATCACCGCTTCGAAAGGCCGATCTCCCTTGGCGGCGGCGATGAAGGTGTCGATGCCGCTTTGTCCGCCGTTGGCCGTAGTCACGCTATGGCCGTCGTCGGTCAGGGTGTCGTTCAACGATTTCAACAACATGGGATCGTCGTCGACCACGAGAAGCCGGAGCCGCGGTGGCATGGCGTTCAAAGGCACAGGTGTATTCGGTCCCGGAATGGCGGCGGGCAGCGGAAAGGCCAGGCGAATGGTGGTGCCGCGTTTCAGCTCGCTCACTATTTCCACCTCGGCATTGTGTCGCTGCACCACCCCGTAAACCATGGCCAGTCCCAGGCCCGTGCCCCGTTCGCCTTTGGTGGTGTAAAAAGGTTCCAGGCAGCGACGCCGCGTTTCTTCATCCATCCCAAAGCCGGTATCCGAAATTTCCAGAAACACCTTGCCGTCGGCCACGCGCGTGCGCAGCGTCAAGGTGCCGCCTTCGGGCATGGCGTCAAATGCGTTGAAAAACAGGTTGGTCAGCGCTTCGCGGATTTCACCTTCGACGCCCAGCACCAGGGGCAAATCCGGGGCCAGATCCGATTCGATCGTGATAACCGCCCCGCGTTGCTGTGGCATGTCGTGCCAGCGGGCGCGCGTGAGATCGATCACCTGCTGCAACGCGCGGTTGAGCTGCACCGGCGCCAAGGTCATCTGCGGTTCGCGCTGCCGGTAAAACTCGCGCATACGCGCTACCGTGGCCGCCACGTCTTCGATGGCATGTGCGATGGTTTGCAGATGATCGCGCGCCCGCGCGCTCAGGTTGGGTTCTTTTTCCAGCAGATGCTCGGTATACAGCGCCACAGGCGAAATCGCATTGTTGATGTCGTGGGCGATGCCGCTGGCCATTTGGCCCAGCGCGCGCAACCGCTCCTGCTGCATCACGGTTTGCTGCGACTGGCGCAAGTCGTCGTAGGCTTGCTGCAGGGCGCCATACAGACGAGCCTGATGCGCGGCCAGCGCCGCATGTTCGCTCAATTGCCGCAAAAATTCGCAGTCGAGGCTGCTGAAGGATTCGGCTTGCCGACGGGCGGTAATGAGCGCCCCAAACACATTACTCTCGACGATCAGGGGGGAAATCACCAGCGCGCGCAATCCATGCTCGGCCAGGCGCTGGGGAAACGGAAACATCACCCGGGAAGTGTCGGGTTCATACACCAAATCACCCTGCATGCAACGCGACAAGCCGTTTTGGTCGATGGGGATGGGTGTGTGATCAGCCATACCCATTTTCACGGCCAAGGCCGCGCTTTTGGCGCCGACCCCGCTTACGGTCAACCGTTCCGCGGCGCTGTCATACATGCAGACGCATCCGAAATCGATGGGCAAATTGTCTTCCAGGGTTCCGATCATGACTTGGAAAATGCTGGCCAAATCGAGACGCTCTCCAATGGCGCGTGTGACGCGATTCAGCAAGTCGAGACGGGCCAACTGCTCTTGGATGTGGGTGAGCATGTGGTTGAACGCTTCGGTGAGCAAACCGAATTCGCCGCTTTCCTGCGGCCGGGCGCGCACCGAATAGTCGCGCCGCTCCGACACGGCGCGCGCCGTGTCGGCCAAGCTCAGGATGGGTGCAGAAATTTGGCGTTGCAAGGTCCGCGACAAGGCATAGGCCAACAAAAAAGCCACGACGGCGACCAGGCCGGCCACGGTGGCATACAGTTGCAGGCGATCGGCCATGGCCTTCATGTCGGATTTGACGTACAGCGTTCCCAGGCGCTTGCCGTCCTGCACCACGGGTTGAAAGCCGGTTAGAAAACCGCGTGCAAAGTGGTATCCGTCGGCGGAGGGCCCCGCGGGAAACACTCCGGCGGCCGAGGCTTCAGGGTAGATGCAGAACAGTTTGCCGTTGGCGTCGTACAACGCGGCCGCTACCACATGCGGCTCAGCCTTGAGCGCGGCCAGAATCTCTTTGGCGCCGCCGGCGTCATCAAAGGCCAGGGCCGCCGTGCTGTTTTCGGCGACGATGGCCGAGATGGTCGAAAGCTGCCGTACCGTGGTGTGCCGGTAGGTGAGGAATTCATAGGCCGAAAATCCGCCGCAGGTGAGCAGCAGCACCGCGCCGCTGGTCAGCAGCATGAGAGCCATCAGTCGTTTTTGCAGCGGCAGGTTTTTGAACATGAGTCAGCCTTTTTCGGACGCGACAATGTCGGCCAGACGCAGCAACTTCGAACTGATGCTCAAGTCGGCGTCCTGAACCGCTTTGAGATTGATCTTGAGGCGCAAATGCGCGTCTTCGGTGGCGAAGCGAATCATGCCGCCGGTTTGCGCAAAGTCGTCGCTTTCGCCCACCGTCAGCACGGGCTTGTTTTTCAGGGCTTGGAACAGTTCTTGCATTTTGCGGGGGTCGGATCCGGAGACGAACAAGATGTTGCAATCGGTCGCGTCTTCGATCTTGCCGCAGCGTTTCACCACAATGGGCCGCGCGCCGATTTTTTCACCCTTGACCACGGCGTCGAGAAAATCGCCGAATGGGTCGGTTCCGAGCACGCCGATTATCAGCGGCTGCTGCGGGTTTGAAAACGCCGCCGGCGGCCAATGCACGAATTGCGCGAAATGAAACAGAAACACGGCCTTGACCTGATACTCCTTGGAAGGCGGCGCCGTCTTGATTTCAGCCTGCACCGCCACCAAGCAGGTCAAGACAAAGGCGAACAAGAGTTTCATGGCCCCGAGCCCCTTTATTCGCCCGGCGGGTTCGCGATTAGGGCGCATCGTTCCGGCATGCCTTCAATGCTTCTCAAAAACGATAGGCCAGTTTGCCGGCGAAAGAGCGGGGAATTCTCTGGCCGACGGTGGTGCCCAACTGAAATTGGGGATCCTCGTCATTGCCCAAATTGTACCCGTACACCGAAGCTTCGAGGTGATCGTGGGTCCAGGCCAGGCCGGCGTCATAGGTGAAGCGGGCCGGCACATGCGGATTGGGGAGGCTGGCTACGTAGTAACCGTCGCCGTTCAATTGAAAGCCCGCGGGTAAGTCCATCATGGATTGCAGCGAAGCCTGATGCGATGGATCATTCGCCTCGCCCAGGGGATTGGCGAAGTCCGTCACACCGGGATTCGCCCAGAAATGGGTTTTCAGAAAGTTGTAGCCCGCGCGCAGGCGCCACCACGAGGTGGCCTGAAATTCGCCCGAGAGTTCGATGCCGCGCGAATTTCCCTCGAGTCCGTTTTTGAATTGAATGGTGGGCGGACTGAGGGCGGTCAGCTCCCAAGTACGGAGATCATGGTAACGATTGTAATAGGCGGAAGCGGAAAACGAGAGCGACGGTAATGGTTGCGCGCGGTAACCCAACTCGTAGGCCAGCAATTTTTCCGCCTGGAATTCCGGGCCTCCGGCCAGGCGGGGAACGGAGGCGGGCACGGGCGGCGTGGGTGCGTAGTAGTCGACGTCGATGCGGCTCGGAGTTCGCACCGCACGCGAAACCGCGCCCCACACCATTTGCCGCGCATTAAGGGTCCACGCCAGTCGCGTCGACGGCTGGAGATTGAAACCATCATAATCTTCGTGCTCCAGCTTGGATCCCAATGTCGCCTTGAGCCGATCCGGAACCAAGGAAATCTCATCCTGAACAAAGACATTGAAGATGTGCAAATCTTTGCGGCCGGGCAAAAACGAGAAGTAGGCGAAATTCGTGACGTCGTCCTGCATCAGGCGGTATCCCGCCCCCCACATCAGATTCTGGCCGGGAAGCAATTCGAAACGATGGTGAAAATCGATATCGTAGGTTTTTAAATCTTCGGTGAAGGCCGACGCCGAATCCAAAGCGGCCTTGCGCCAGGTGTGGTCGAAGTACACCTGCAATTGCATATCCGCCCGGGGCGAAAATTTGCGCACCCAGCGCCCGATCACGTTTTGTCCGTTCAAGTCCACGAAACCGGAGCCGGGCTGATCGATAGACCCGTCGTATAAATCTCCCTGCGCCGTGAGGTTGTCGGCTTCGGAGCGTCCCCAATCCATACGAAAACCGCCTTGCGTCACGCCGATGCCGTTGGCGCCGTCTTTCCCGTTGGGCAGCAAGGTGCCGTCTTGATCGATGCGCTGGCCATAAACCCGGTATTGGGCGTTCGGGCCCAGGCGTCCGCCGAATTGCGTTTGGCCGAAATCACGCTCGAAGTTGCCGCCGCCGCCCTCCAAGGCAAATCCCTGTGTGTCTTTCGCTTTCTTGGTGATGATGTTAATCACGCCGTTGACGGCATTGCTGCCCCACAGCGTGCCGCCGGGTCCGCTGATCACTTCGATGCGATCCACGTCTGCCAGCGGTACGTATTGGGCGTCCCAAAAAACGCCCGAATACAACGGGGTATAAACGGTGCGGCCGTCGATCAGCACCAGCAGCTTGTTGGCGGCATTGCTGTTGAAACCGCGCGCGCTAATGGCCCAGGTGCGTGAATCGATTTGCGCCACTTCGAGGTTCGAGGCCAGGCGCAAGGCCTGCGGCAAGGTCACGGCTCCCGAGCGCCGGATGTCTTCGGCCGTGATGACCTGGATCGCCGAAGGGGCTGCGCTCAGTTTTTCCGCATGTTTGGAAACCGACGTCACCTTGATGTTCATCAGATCCTCGAGGCTCATTTGTTTGAGCGCTTCGGCCGCCGGCAAGGTATCGGCGCTCTGGGACCACGCTCCCTGCAAGGCGGCCGCCAAGACCACCACATTGTGGATCGCCAGCTTTTTTCGGAGCGGGAAAAAGGGGTTTTCCATTTCAGAATCCCTCGGGAAGGTGCTGTGTCGGTAAGCATACCGCCTTCCGAGACAAAATGTCAAAACCGTCTTGCTGGAATTTCGGAGCCGGAATGGATAACCTTCATGTTACCCTGAGGGTAGACGAGGTCACATAACTGAGAGGATAAATGATACGCGGTTTCGTGGTGCACCTCGAGGGATTCGAACCCCCAACCCTTGGCTTCGAAGGCCGAAAGGGGGTGCAAAAAATCGCGTGATTCCGGTTAGATTCAGCAAACTTTTGCCGCTCCAACCTCGATAGTGTCCACTTGGCGTCCACTACCCAATCCAAATCTTACCAACCCCAAAGCATTTTTGCCAGCGCGATGGTAGTACGTCTTCAGCATGTTGGTTCGCCATCCCGCCACTTGCATCACAACTTGTTCGGGGGTGCCAGCGTCAAGCAGCGCCGACGCGGAAACATGCCTTGTGTCGTGGAATCGGAAGTCTTGAATCCCGGCCAGCCGAAGACACCTTTTCCATGCCGTCTTGAAATCCCCTAACGGGTGGTAGGTCCCTTTTTCGAAACGGTAAAAGAGATAAGGGGAGTCGGCGGGAATACCCCGGAAATAGTCCTTCATATCCGGCGGAACAGGTTTCCAAATGCCTTCCTGGTTTTTAGTGGTCCCATTGCGAACCCGTATAGCCATGTTGAACAAATCCAAATCCTCTTTTCGCATGCGGATCAATTCCGACTTCCGGCAAGGAACTTGCAAGGCAAAACGAACAATGGGGCCAAGGTGCGGAGCCTCCGCGTCGATAATGTTTTGAAGCCGCATCTTATCGTATTCCGTCAAAACCCTATCCCTTGGAACCTCCCGATGTTTAGGGAAGCGCGCGCGTGTAATGGGGTTTTTGTCCAATAATTCGAGCCGAACGCAGAGATTGAAAGCCGCATTGACCATTTGCATGAGACGGTTCAGGCTGGCCAGGGAAAGGGGTTTGTGAAGCCGGGAGGGATTGGAGCGGAGAATTTTTAAAAGGGATTCCAGCCTATCGGGAAGGGCCGGAATGGGAACATCGCCCAAATGCTGGCGAAGTTGATTGTAGCGGCAAAGGTGGGGAACTGAAAATGGTGGGCTTTTTTCCCGGTAGATTTGCAGAACATCGCCGAAGGTATCCGGCTTGTGCGGGGAAATAAAGGCCGCACCTTCTTTTAGCTCGCGGCGAAGTTCTAGGAAACGCTCCTCCGCCTTGGGTTTGGTGCCGTGAAAGGTTTCGCGCTTGCGAAGTTCTTTGCCCGCCTTGCGGACGCGAACATCAAGTGACCATTCGTTAGAAGAACCGGAGATTTTCCGAATGTTGAGACCCATAGCCATTCCTTAGCTATGGGTGCCCTGGGCAGGCTCTTCTAACATAATCCAAAATCCCCGAAAGTGAAAATCATTTTTCCAAAAGAAATTTTCCGGCAAGAAGACGCTTTTCGACTTCGACGCGCCGGTATCGCCAAAGTCGCCCGACCTTCACTTGGCCCGGCACGCGCCGGGCCTGGGTTTGGGTCACCACGAATTTGAGGGACATATTCATTTTGGCGGCTAATTCCTTCGGGGTTAAAAAATCCGAAGCGTTCATTTGCGCCGGTTCCATTTGTTCCATTTCTATTCCTCCGCCGTTTCAGTTTTAAGCCATGATTTTTTAAAGGTCAAAGTGCCGCCGTTCTCCAACACCCGTTTTTCCAATTCCGATTTTAATGCAATGAAATCAATGTTTTTGCGGAATACCCAAACGGATAGGCCAGAAGAATTAGCCCGTTTCTCAAGCCAACCTTCGGGACTAATCACCTTGTCGAAATATCGCTGGGTTACTTTCGGGCTACCATGACCTATTTGGCGGGTTAGAAATTCCGCGCCGGAATTTACGGCCTCTTCTTGGGTTGATCCCCCTTGCCCACCAACATGCTGGAAAAGCCAAAGGCGGAAATAGGCATCCATCAATCTTGAATTAGGGATTGAAACGGATTCCTCCCTATGGGTGAAAGGATTTCCGGTACTATTTCTCTCTACTTTAGAAGGGGAATCGGCCAATGGAGTCACCCGGCCAGCCTTTTCCCCCTCCCTCTCCCCCTGAGTCACTAGGGAACCGGAGGCAAGGGTTTTGGCCGCGCTGGCAAGGTATCCGGGCAGGGTTTCGGCTGTCAGTAGGCGGCACCTGGAGCGCGCCCGATTACCTTCAGCCGAATTACAGGCCCGGCAAAGAAGGTGAAGGTTTTCCAAACGGTTATTTTGCTTGCTGCCGTCCAGGTGGTCAAGGGTTCTTTCCCTTGGCTTGAACTGGGTTTTATGGCATAGCAGGCAAATATCGCCATCGCGGTGAATGACAGAATCCAAAAGCGTCCGATAAAGTTTGATATTCATGCGCTTAGGCATTGTATTCGCCCCCATGCTCTCTTGTGTTAAACATGACCACAATCAACCATCAAGAGGCCGGAAGTGCGATACCATGGCGGTTGATGTACCGACATCTATCGCTCTTTAAATTGCCCTGGGAGGCTACTATTGCAGGGTAATTGGGAGTATGAAATGGACGATGCAATAGAGGACAGCGCAAATAAAGAAAGTCTTACCGAGACAGGAAAAAAACTGAGCAAGGAAGAGCTCTATAAAAGATATCATGACATCCCCGATGGTTTTTCGGATTGGGTGTATTGGTTTGTTGACCGAACGGATGAAAAAGCAAAGGAACTTGTAGACATTCTTTTCAAGAGGTTTTATGAGGCTGAGTATTCCAGCCCTGAGCAAGAGGAAAAAGCCGGGAAAAAATTCGACTCGGATTTTGACGAGAACATTTTGGCGCATTGGAAAAATGCGCGTTTCAATTTTGAATTAACCGTCCTTTATAGGATGAAGCAAGAACGGAAGTTTCTATTTGGAACCGAGGATTTTATTTGGGGCAAAGCCTTCCTTGAAAAGAAGGTGCAATGGTGTCAAGACAGCATTGAAAACAAGAAAAAGAATGCGGGCCAAATCGGCCTTGACGGAAATACTTTACGTTCCCGGATGAAATGGCGCGGGTACAATGCGGCATTTGTTTCGTTTTTGAATTACTTGGCTGAGAAGCAACTGATTGATCCAAATTGGGTAAACGTATCAGAAGGTTCGGCGGTTGAAAAAGCGGATACGAAAATCATTTGGCGCGGAAAGGAAAATCAATTGGCCGTCTTATTCCAATGGCTTGCCGCGATTAGCCCGCCGATGATAACCGAAGACTGGCAGCAAATCGCAAGTACAAATTTTGAAAAGCCCGACGGAAAGCCCATTTCAAAAAATCTCTCCAAGTTGGCGGGGAACAAGAACGGGCGGAAGCTAAACGAGTGGTTTAAAGAAACGACTAGCAAATTAAATTCCGTTCTTGGGCGAAAGCAAAATCTTGTCCCCGAAAGTTGAATTAAAGGCTTTTTCTAAAATCCTACTTAGAATTGTGACGCCATAAAATCCGAGAACAATAACCCATGCCCCGACTGACTGAAACCGAACAGCAAGAAATCATCCGCTTCGTTGAAGCCGGAAAACCCCTGCCCGACAAATACCGCTTTCTGCTATTCGACGACAAACGCGAGGTGGAACTGATTTGGAACGGCAAAACCAACGAGGTTTGCAATATCGTTTTGCCCTTCCAGGTAATCGAGCAGGTGGACGAACCCCGCGCCGAAAAGCCCGAAGACACCAAGCAACAAACCGACATTTTCGCCACCGATGCGCGGGGCCGTCAACTCAAGGGTTGGACGAACAAACTCATTTGGGGCGACAACAAATTGATCTTGTCGTCGTTAAAAAACGGGCCGCTACGCGATGAAATCGAAAAGCAAGGCGGGCTTAAACTCATTTACATCGACCCGCCTTTTGACGTGGGCGCGGATTTTTCAATGGACATTGAAATCGGCGACGATACTTTCACCAAGAAGCCCGGCATCTTGGAAGAGATCGCTTACCGTGACACTTGGGGCAAAGGCGCGGATTCTTTCATCTCTATGATTTATGAGCGGCTGATGATTATGCGGGATTTGCTGGCGGAAGATGGAAGCATTTATGTGCATTGCGATTATCGCGTGAATAGTCTTATTCGTGCGGTTCTTGAATGAAATCTTCGGGAGTTCAAATTTCCGTAAATGAAATAATTTGGAAACGTACGTGTTGGTGCTACAGCGCGGTTCATGAATCGAATAGATTCGGGATTTGTACCGATACGATTCTTTATTTCTCAATATCTGAAAAATCGAATCTAAATGTTCAGTACAATCTCAATTCAAATGAATATCAGGAATATATTGAAACCAGGTTTACAAACATTGATTCGAATGGTCGGAACGTTATCAGCCAACAAGTGTGGTCAATCCTGGATATCGGCCGAATCTCATATACGATTATAAAGGCTATAAATCCCCACCAAATGGTTGGATGATTTCCAAAGAAAAAATGGAGAATGGGATCGCGAAGGTCGACTTCACTTTCCTGAAAACAAGGACGCAAGAATTCGCCGAAAAAGTTTTACTGATGAACTCAAGGGTATGCCTATTCAAAATCTTTGGACGGATATTTCCGAAATCAATTCGCAAGCTATCGAGAGAATTAATTACCCCACCCAAAAGCCCGAAACCCTTCTTGAACGATCATCAAATCATCTTCAAACAAGGCGATCTTAGTTGCCGATTTCTTCTGCGGCTCCGGCACCACGGCGGCGGTGGCGGAAAAGTTGGGGCGCAAGTGGATCACAAGCGACCTCGGCAAGTTCGCCATCCACACCACCCGCAAGCGATTGATCGGCGTACAGCGTGAACTCAAGGCCGCTGACAAAGATTACCGTGCTTTTGAAATCCTCAACCTGGGAAAATACGAACGCCAGCATTATATCGGCGTCAATCCCAACCTCCGCGAAGAAGAACAGCAAAAGCAATTGGCGGCAAAAGAAAAAGAATTTCTTGATCTGATTCTCCGCGCCTACCGGGCCGAAAAAACCGAAGGGTTCACCACCTTCCACGGCAAGAAAGCCGGGCGGCTGGTTTCCGTGGGGCCGGTCAATATGCCGGTGACGCGCCTTTTTGTGGAAGAGATAATTCTGGAATGCCGCAAGAAGCATATCACCAAGGTGGACATTCTCGGCTTTGAATTTGAAATGGGATTATTCCCCAATGTGCTGGACGAAGCCCGCGCCAAGGGCATCGACATCGCCCCCAAATACATTCCCGCCGAAGTGTTCGACAAGCGGGCCGTGGAAAAGAACCAAGTGGTTTTTCACGATGTTTCCTTTATCGAAGTAAAACCGCATGTCAAAAAGAACGGCGTGGCGGTGGAATTAACCGACTTCTCGGTTTTTTATTCGCAAGACTCCATCGCAGCCGCCGAAACTTCGCTCAAGGAAAAGGCCAGCAAAATCGTGGTGGAAAAAGGCCAAATCGTGAAGGTAAGCAAAGACAAGAACGGCATTGTCAGCCGCGAAGTGCTGACCCCGAAATGGACGGATTGGATCGATTATTGGTCGGTGGATTTCGACTTCGAGAGCAAGCGCGAAATCGTGCGCGTGAAAAACGAGCAAAGCGGCGAATGGGAAGAGCGCTGGACGGGCGATTACATCTTTGAAAACGAATGGCAATCCTTCCGCACCAAAAAAGATCGCAAGTTGGAACTCACCAGCGTCTTTCACGAATGCGATCCCGGACGGCGCAAGCTGGCCGTCAAGGTGGTGGACATTTTCGGCAACGACACCATGACCATAGTCGAAGTGAACGTGGGCGGGAAAAAATAATGGCGAAAATCGAAGTCCAGGGCACAGAAATATCCATCATCAACGTGAACAACCACGACTATATCTCGCTAACGGACATGCTCAAGGCCAAGGACGGAGATTTCTTTATCTCTGACTGGCTCCGGAACCGGAACACGGTGGAGTTTCTCGGTATTTGGGAAAGGGTGTATAACCCGAATTTTAATTATGGCGAATTCGCCGTAATTAGAAATCAAGCCGGTTTGAACAGCTACAAAGTCAGCGTCAAAGAATGGGTCGAGAAAACCGGGGCCATTGGACTAAAGGCAACCGCCGGACGGTATGGCGGTACTTACGCGCACAAGGACATAGCCTTTGAATTCGGCATGTGGATCAGCGCCGAGTTCAAAATTTATCTGATAAAAGAATTTCAACGGCTTAAAGAAGAAGAAGGCAAACAACTCGGCTGGGACATCCGGCGCACCCTGGCCAAAATCAATTACCGGATTCACACCGACGCCGTCAAAGAAAATTTGATTCCTTTGGAGCTGACTCCCCGACAGATGAACTTGATTTACGCATCGGAAGCCGACGTGTTGAACATGGCCCTGTTCGGTACAACCGCGAAGGTTTGGAGGGATAAAAATCCGGGTCAAAAGGGGAATATCCGGGACTACGCGAACATAACCCAGCTTGTTTGTCTCTCCAACCTGGAAAACCTAAACGCCCTGTTCATTCAGGAAAAAATGCCGCAAGCAGATAGACTGCGTAAGCTGAACCAAATCGCCATCCATCAAATGAAACTTTTAACCGAAGATCCGAAAATCGGAAAAATTGCGGGGAAGAAATAATGGCCTTGCATAAGGACTTCCCCTTTTCACCTCATGCCATTTTAGATCCGGCCATTCGCTGGTTTCCGGCGGACGAGGCCTTGCGCGAGTCCAGCATGGAAAAACTCATGCCGCCTTTGGTGCCGGAATTGCGCAAGCTGGTGAAGGCATGGCGCGACGGCGGTTATGCCGGGGCCACGGAAACAAGCAGAAGCCTGCTCAATTGGTGGTTCACGACTCCGCATTTGTTGCCCAAAGGCGACGGCAACATGATTGAATTCCAATATTTCTTTGCCCAACGCGAAGCCTTGGAAACCATCGTCTATCTGTACGACGTGGTGGGAGTGAAGGACAAATTCGACCTGATGCGCTTCGATAGCTCCGGCGCTGTGTCGGCGGGGATGTTCGACGAAACGTGGCGACGCTTCGTGGTTAAAATGGCGACCGGCGCGGGTAAGACCAAGGTGTTGAGTCTGGCCCTGGCCTGGAGTTTTTACCACAAGCTCTACGAGCCGGAATCGCAACTATCGCGGAACTTTCTGGTAATCGCTCCCAACATCATCGTCCTGGATCGCATTTACAAGGATTTCCAGGGCCTTCGCATTTTCTTTGACGACCCCATCATTCCCGACGACGGCTTTGACGGGCGAAATTGGCGCGACGATTTCCAATTGACCTTGCATGTCCAGGACGAAGTCAGAATCACGCGCCCCACCGGCAATATCTTTCTGACCAACATCCACCGCGTTTATGCCGGAGACGACATTCCCGCTTCGCCCGATGATGAAGACACGATGGATTATTTTCTTGGGTAAAAGGCCCACCGGCGCGACCACCGATTCCAAAGTGGATTTGGGGATGATCGTGCGCGACATCGAAGAGCTAATGGTTCTCAACGACGAAGCGCACCATATTCACGATCCGCGCATGGCTTGGTTCAAATCCATTGAAGACATCCATAACCGGCTAAAGCAAAAAGGATCGGCGCTGTCTTTGCAAGTGGACGTGACCGCCACGCCCAAGCACAACAACGGCGCTATTTTCGTGCAAACCGTGGCCGATTACCCTCTGGTGGAAGCCATTTGGCAAAACGTGGTTAAACATCCGGTCTTGCCCGATGCACCCAGCCGCGCCAAGTTGATCGAGCGTCAGAGCGCCAAATACACCGAAAAATATGCGGACTACATTAACCTTGGCGTGATCGAATGGCGCAAAGCCTATGCCGAACACGAAAAGCTGGGAAAGAAAGCCATTCTGTTCGTGATGACGGACGATACCCGCAACTGCGACGACGTGGCCGAATATCTGGAAGGCAACTATCCCGATTTGAAAGGCGCGGTGCTGGTCATTCACACCAAGAAGAACGGTGAGATTTCCGAATCCACTTCGGGCAAGGACAAGGAAGAGTTACAGAAATTGCGCGACCAAGCCAATGCAATCGACGGTTTGGACAGCCCCTACAAGGCCATTATTTCCGTGATGATGCTCAAAGAGGGTTGGGACGTTCGCAACGTCACCACCATCGTCGGCCTTCGCGCCTATGCCGCCAAAAGCAATATCCTACCGGAGCAAACTTTGGGGCGCGGCCTGCGCAAAATGTATCCCGGCGGAGTGGAAGAATATGTCAGCGTGGTCGGCACGCAATGCCTTCATGGATTTCGTGGAATCCATAAAGGCCGAAGGCGTGGAATTGGAGCAAAAGCCGATGGGCGAAGGCACCAAGCCGAAAACCCCGCTTGTGGTTGAAGTTGACAAGGAAAACGAGAAAAAAGACATCGACGGCCTTGGACATCGAAATCCCGGTTCTGACACCGCGCGTTTATCGGGAATACAAGAACCTGACCGATCTGAACACCGACGCATTAAATCACGTCAAGGTCGCCTACCGGCAATTCAGCGAAGAAGAACAGCGGGAGATCGTTTTCAAGGACATCACCACCGGCGAAGTGACGCATACCACGATTCTTGAAACGGCGGGCATTGCCGATTATCGCAGCGTGATCGGCTATTTCACGCAAACCATCATGAAGGATTTGCGCTTGGTCAGCGGCTATGACGTTCTCTACGGCAAGGTCAAAGCGTTTGTGCAAGACGAGCTATTTGATCGCGCCGTGGAATTGGAAAGCCCGAACACCTTGCGCAACCTTTCGGAATTGGCCGCCACAAAAACTTTGATTGAGACTTTCAAAAAAGCGATCAACGCTCTAACCGTGCAGGACAAAGGCGACGCCGAAATCCGCGACACCATCAAGCTACGACAGACGCGGCCTTTTGTGGTCAAAGATCAGGGCTACCTAATCCCGAAAAAGAGCGTCTTCAATCGCATCATTGGAGACAGCCATTTTGAATTGCTTTTTCCAAGTTTCCTGGAAGCGTGCGACGACGTGGTCTCCTATGCCAAGAATTATTTTGCCGTGAATTTCAAGCTGGACTACGTGAACGCAGATGGCGACATCTCCAACTATTACCCGGATTTTCTGGTCAAGCTGGCCGACAAGCGGATTTTCATCGTCGAAACCAAAGGTCAGGAAGACCTAGACGTGCCGCAAAAAATGGAGCGGCTTCGGCAATGGTGCGAAGACATTAACCGGGTACAGAAAAACGTGAAATACGACTTTGTTTACGTGGACCAAGAGAGCTTTGAGAGATACAAGCCGGGGTCGTTCCTGCAATTGGTTGAGGGGTTTCGGGAGTACAAAGTGGAAGGGGAAGGGGAATAAGATTGGAATGAGAAATAATTCAAGCCTCGGTATAACATGGCCGCTTAAACGGTCCATGTTAAAGGCGGCCTTTAACATGGACAAAGCGCGCATGACTTATGGAAGGTCGGCTATAACATGAAAACCCCACAGGTTTTCAAAACGTCGGGGCGGGCCGGGCAATATCTCGCACAACCCACAGGGTATCGGGCCTTTATCCCTGCGCCGTTACCGCCGAATCCGTCGCTAAAACTGGAAGGCGCATTTCAAACCATGCTTTCGGATGCAAGCCTGGCTTTAGGCCGCCTGGACGGTTCAGTATTGACCCTCCCCCATCCCGACCTATTCGTGTTCATGTATGTGCGCAAGGAGGCCGTGCTCTCTAGTCAAATCGAAGGCACCCAAAGTTCGCTGCAAGACCTACTGGCCGCTGAGGCGCGCATTTTGTCGCCGGATCGTCCCAGTGATGTGCGGGAAGTGATCAACTACATCGAAGCCATGAACTACGGCTTGAATCGGCTGAAGGATCTACCGGTTTCAGTACGCATGATTAAGGAAATCCACGAAAAGCTCCTTCGGGGCGTTCGTGGTGGCCGGCTTACTCCCGGTGAATTACGGAGTAGCCAGAATTGGATAGGCCCTTCCGGGTGTTCCCTCAATGAAGCGACCTTCGTCCCTCCTCCCCCCGATCAGTTGCCGAATGTCTTGGGTGAACTGGAAAAGTTCATACACAGCCGGGAGGATATGCCGTTACTTATCAAGGTGGGATTAGCCCACGCTCAATTTGAGACCATTCATCCTTTTCTGGACGGCAATGGTAGAGTGGGTCGTCTGCTCATTAGCTTTTTGCTATGCGAGCGAGGAGTGTTGCACAAGCCCGTCCTTTACCTGTCACATTATCTCAAGCGTCACAGGCAAGAATACTACGATAGGCTCCAGGCGATACGCGATTCGGGAGACTGGGAAGGGTGGCTTGAATTTTTTTTGAAGGGAATCATCGAAGTCAGCAAGCAAGCTACCGAAACCGCACGGAGCATTCTGAGATTACGCGAAAATCTGCGCGATAGCATTACCCGGAATCTTGGCGGAGTTGCCGGCAATGGTCTCAAGGTGCTAGAACACCTTTTCCGGCACCCGATAATAAGCGTCAATGAGGTAAAGACGTTGACCGGTACAACATTCGCCGCGGCTAACCAATTGGTGCAACGGTTAGTAGAGTACCGGGTCATTCGGGAGATGACTGGACAAGCGCGGCATCGCCGTTTCCAATTCGACGATTATGTGGCCCTATTTATCGATGAAACAGGTGGAGGAGCGAGAGCATTGCAAGCGACGGAATAGTTCAAGGCTCGTTCCCCAAGTATTAAAAGTCGTATTTGATGTGGCCAATCTCAAAAGAAAATCTCGTTTGCAAGTTCGCCAAACTTCATCCTCATCGCTTGAATGGATCGGCCCGCAAAGTCATTGTGTTTGTCGATTAACCGCTCGAAAGTTTTCCAACGCATCCACTTTGGCTTATTACCGGGAGGGTTCACCATTCCCGGCTCCCAACCTAAACGCGTTCGGATTTTGTCCGCCTGGTTTGATAAACGATCCCAAGCTCCTTGGCGCGAACTGAGATAGGTCAGACGATAGCAATGGCGACAGGCGAAATACTTGTCGCCCAAATGGAGAATTGCCACACGCCGACCACAGCCTACAATCGGGCACCGAAACCAAACCCGATGGCCGCCGTAAGTGCCCCGTGTAGTGTCCAGGGTGATCGGTTCCTCGATGCTTTCCCATTCACCCCCGCCTTGGCGGATACGGTAGATTAACGTCACTTTTCCTTCTTCAGTTTTGACCTGAATATCCGCCACTTTCTTGCCGTCCACGGTCCATTGCCATCCAAACCAATTAAAGGACGTAAGGTAACCCTCCCGTTGCCAGCGGCGCACGTCTATACGACGGCAAGACTCAACGGTATTGCGAGCGCCATAGTGCCAGTAATTTCCGCTACCTAGTCCGCCCATAAGATTTTGCCGCAATTATTTGGTTAACTGCTATTTCGGGAACCAGTTCTTTTTTAAGACTGGCTAAATCCCAAAGCGATAGCCAAAGTTCACCCTTGAAAGGTTTGGAAACACTCCCGTTTAAGTGTCCAGTTCCTGCCTTGTTTCCCCTGGGATTTAGTCGGCAATGGTTGAGCCTAAACCGGGCTGGAAAGCCTGTCTCTATTGGTTTAGCCGCTACCGAAGACCTGCCCAAGGCACCCGGTGAAACGGTTGTTTTTGGGTGTCCACAAAGCGTCCACTTTCTCGGAGTTGTGCGGGGTATTTGGGGGGTTGAAAGGCTTATCACCTTGACCCCCAATGCCTGAATTTTCCCGGAATCTTTTCTTTTACGCGGTTTCGTGGTGCACCTCGAGGGATTCGAACCCCCAACCCTTGGCTTCGAAGGCCAGTACTCTATCCAGTTGAGCTAGAGGTGCCTGCCGGGAAAAGGTAGTCGCCTTTTGCACGGCTCTCCGCAACGGCTTTTCCGCAGTCCGCTTGTCTCCCGTTCAGATCGCAAAGCTGGAATCGTTTGCTTTTTCTTGCCCGGATACACGCAGGGGCCAAATGGAAAACCGGGCGGCCTGGTTCCATACGTTGAGATTACGGGTTCTCCGTTTGGACCGATGTGGCGTTAAAGGCTTTGAAGAAATCGGCCGCCAAGCGCTGGTATAAATCCGGGTTATGTTCGAGGTCGATGACGGCCAGCGGCATTCCCGATCGGTCCGCATAGGTTTCGGCCGTATCCAGGGATTCGCCGCGGGCCCAAGGCGTCGGGTAAAACTTGACCTGCAAATGGTACGCATCGCCCACCTGCCACAAGTCGAGTTGATTTTGATCATAGATGAGGTTTAAGCGGTAGATATCCGGCAACTGGAAAAGAAAGCGCGTTTGTCCGGCGCCCACGTCCAAAGTTCCCTTGATGTATCCGTGATCGGCGAAGGAGGCAAAATCAACGGTGTCGGGATTCAAGGGAATGTGATCGGGGACGCGGCTTTTGAATTTCACCTGTTCCCAGGCGATGCCGGGCACTTGCAGGGGCGGCAATACCGCCGTCGTATCCTGATGGGTGAAATCCACGGGAATCCCCAGCGAATCCACGGCGCTCCACAAGGTGCCGTTGGTTTTTTCCACCGTGCGATACGTGATGACCACCACGTTTAAATAAAACTGGAGGATGCGCACCGAGTCTGCGGGCGCCGCGCGGTTCTGGGTTTTTGCCAGCGGCGGCGGGTTGGCCGTATAGTCGATGCTGAAATCCGCCGTGACTTCCTGATCCTTGCCGGGATTGCCCACCTCCGTGAAGCAGGCTGCCAGCAGGCAGGCCGTGAGAACACGGAGAATGCGTCCGGCGCGTTTCAAGTCAAGCCTCTCCGCTCAGGGGAAAGAGTTGAATGTTCACCTGCACCACGCGCTCGCCTTCCTGATCCTTGGCGGCGAAATTCCGCAACTCCTTACGCATCAATTGAATTTGCTTTTTCAGCTTGGGAAATTCCGACTCGCGGATGGCAAACGACACCGAGGAGATGTCCCGTTTTTCGGGGTCGACGCGATCCATGGACTCCGCGGCCAAGGTCATCATTTGCACATGGTAATTCTTGATAAACAAAGCCATGACTTCGTCGTCGGTGGTGATGGCCTCGTCCACGACCCGATACCCGTTGGCCAGGCGTCGGATCAAACCCGCGGCTTGCAAGAGTTGCAGGGATTCCCGCGCTTCCTTGGGATCGATATTCGGCAGTAAGCGGTGGGCAATCCACTCGGGTTGGCCGTTGAAATCCCGCAACGACAGCATTTCGCGAATGGCGATGTGTTGCCATTTGCGAAACACCTCGAATTGTTCCACGGCCAATTTTTTCAGCCCCGCGGCGTGATCGGATTGAATGAGTTTTTGGTAATAAAAATTCTTTTCCTCGCGTTTCTCGCTCTGGTTGAAAAAAACCAGGTTCTCGAAATAATCGGCCCTTGCGCCCGCAAGCCCCAACACCCCGCAGAGCGGGCGCAGGGTTTTCTTGCTGAGATTGCGCTTGCCCTCCATCAGATAGCGCAGGAAGGTGTGGCTGGAAAAACCGGCCTCGCGCGCGAAGCGCCGCACCGAATATTTCGCGTCGGCCGCCTGCTTCGCCGCGTGGAAATCCACCAGATATTGCCGGTAATTGGTGTAGTTGAGGATGTCGGGAGCTTCTCCCGCGGCCATTGGCTTGCCCGCGCGGCGGGGCTTGGCATCCGATCGATTCATGGTAAGGCTAAGAATACAGATGGCCGCCCCGGATCACCCCGGATTTTCCTTGGCCATGGAAACAAAAGAGCCCAATGACCCTTAATTGTGTTTGATCACTCTCTTCCCAAATCCTCCCCCGGCTTCGAAGGATCGGTGGGCAGAGGCGATGTCTTTCATGGCAAAGACGCCATCCACAACCGGAACCACGGCCTTTGCTTCAACCAGTCGGGTTAATGATGAGAGCACTTCATGGTTGGGGGGACTGGATAAAAAGCGAACCCGTCGCTTTCCAAAAACAATGGATGCCAATAAATAAGCGGCCTCGCCCCATCCTCCCACGGTCATCACCACCATACGACCGCCGGGGGACAGCAACTTGTGGTACGCCCTGATATTCTTCGCGACCGGGTCCATCACCACATCGAACCGGCCCAAATCACTTGGATCGGTGGTACGGTAGTCAAAGGCTTCGTCTGCCCCGAGATCGCGCACGCGATCAAGGTGCTCGGCACGCACCAAAGTGGTTATGCGGGCTCCCAGGGAATGCGCGATTTGGATCGCGGCCGTTCCAACCCCGCCCGCACCGCCACGGATGAGGATTTTTTCTCCGGTCTTAAGATGAGCACCATCCCGAAGAGCGCCAAGAGCGGCACCTCCAACACCCGGTAAGGCTGCGGCATCCACCGCATCCATACCTTGCGGACGCAAAGCAACACCCTTGGCGGGAACAAGGGCGTACTCCGCGGTCGCACCGATTTTGATATTCCGAGTCGGTTTTAGAAATCCCCAAACCGCGTCCCCGATTTTGCAGTTTGTGACGCCTTTCCCGACTCCAACCACCTCGCCGGTAAAATCGAAACCCGCCCCCCGAGGGAATGAGTTTCCGGAGAGAAGCTTCAGTTTTCCACTGCGGAACAAGACGTCCGCGGCGTTTACACTGCTGGCCTCGACCCGGATTAATACCTGTCCTGTTTGCAGGTCGGGTATGGGAATCGGCCGAATTTGCAGGACTTCAGGAGGACCATAAGCATCGTACTGAACCGCTCGCATCTCACGCATAAGACTTTCCCCGAAAGATGTGAACTCTCCGGTTAAATCTGAACGAACCACGCCTCAAAGTTGCGCCAAACCGCCATCAACAAATATTTCCGCTCCGGTTATGAAACTCGCATCATCGGAGGCAAGAAAAAGCGCCGTGGTTCCGATTTCGTTTGGATTTCCCAGCCTCTTCATGGGGACGAAGGCTGCGAACTTTTCCCGCATTTCCGGTGGGACATTTTCAAAAACAGCGGTGTGAATCGGACCCGGGCTGATCGTATTCACACGGATGTTTCGGCCAACCAACTCCGCCGCCCACGTCCGCCCCAAGGCGCGAATGGCCGCCTTGCTGGCCGAATAAACGCTCATTCCCACCAGCCCCTTCGAGCCGGCGATCGACCCCGTTAACAGGATCGATCCGCCATCACGGAGCAACGGGTAGGCTTTTTGAACGGTCAGGATGGTTCCCACGACATTCAAATCGAAAGTTTTGCGAATGTGCTCTTCGGTGATTTTTTCTAAGGGAACATTGAGTTCACCCATTCCCGCACTGACGAAGAGGATATCGATGCGGCCTTTGCGGGATTTCACTTGTTGAAAAAGGTGGTCCAGGTCAGTTGGAATTGACGAATCCGCCTGAATACCAAACGCGTTTTCACCCAAGTCATTTTTGGCCTTTTCCAATTTCTGTTGATCCCTCCCGGTAATGAAGACATAGGCGCCTTCGCTCACAAACTTCTTGGCGCTGGCTAAAGCCAACCCATAGGTCCCTCCGGTGACAACCGCAATTTTTCCATCCAGCTTACCCATGGTATTCCTCCTTATTTTATTTCTTACCTATCGGTACATATTTAGACCCAAAAAATACGCTGCCGGCAATGCCAAAAATTTCCAGGGGAAAAAGTTTGGCTTCCGGCCGGAACGAGAGACACATTTCTGTACCCATCGGTACTTATATAGGCAATTGAATTTAGCGTGTCAAGGGGTTATTGTATCTATCGGTAAGTAAATGCGCATTGGTGTAAATCATGGGTAAAAAGCCGGTTTTAAAGCAACCACGGGGACGGCCAAGAGCATTTTCAACCGCAGAGGCTCTGGATGCTGCCATGCGGGTATTCTCCCATAAGGGTTATGAAATGACTTCCCTTGCGGATCTTACCGAGGCCATGGGAATCAACAGAACCAGCATGTATGCGGCTTTTGGCAATAAGGAATCGTTGTTTCGTCTCGCCCTCGAACATTACACCAAAATCCATGAAAAACAATTTGCAGATACTTTGGCCGCAGGCACGGCGCGTCAAGGTCTGGAACAAATTTTACGGAATGGGGTGATGATGCTGACGGACCCTAAAAGTCCCGGGGCCTGCTTCATGACGCAAAGCCCTTTGGAAAGCCCGGAAACGAGTTCATTCACACAAAAATTTTGCACGGAAAAGCGCAACGTCGCGGTCAAACTTTTAAAAGCCCGTTTTATTCGCGCCCAAGAAGAAGGAGAACTTCTCCCTGGCACTTCCCCCGAAGACCTGGCGGAGTATTATTTCATCATTATTTTAGGTATGGCTTTGCAAATCCAACATGGCGGCAGTCGGGCGCAATTACTTCGCCTGGTCGAAATAGCCTTGGCCCAATGGCCCGAATAAGGACCGGATATTTCGGAAAATCTAGGTTCCAAAATTCCTTTCATTTTTCGGAATCCCTCGGGTTTCCATTTGTTTGTAATCGACGCATCCGGTCGACCCGCGCTATCTTCAGCTACGAAGCGACCGAAGTTACCCGAGCGCTGTAAAAAAGAACTAGCGTTTTCGCATGTCGTCCCCCGCTCCCGCTCTTCGGCCCTTGTGCCTCCTCACCGGCGCCAATCGGGGCATCGGCTTCGCGGCCGCGCGCGCCCTGGCAGCCGGAGGCATGCGGGTGGTACTGGCCTGCCGCAATGCGCGCCAAGCCGAAGCCGCGGCCGCCCGCATTGCGAAGGAAAGCGGTGGTGACAGCGTCGAAACCTTGACGGTTGATTTGGCCGATTTCCCCTCCATCCGTGCGGCGGCACAGGAATTTCTTCGAAGGCATGCCGCCCTCGACGTGCTGATCAACAACGCCGCCGTGGTCGAGCCGCAGCGGCGCATCGGTCCGGCCGGAATCGAAACCACCTTCGCGGTCAATGTGCTGGCCTATCACCTGCTGACCAAGCTGCTGCAAGACGCCCTGCGGCGGGCCGCGAAAGCCCGTGTGATTAACGTCGCATCGGGCATGGCCTACGGTCTGGATCTCGACGATGTGGAATTCCAGCGCCGCCCCTACGATGCGGCCGCGGCGTATGCGCAAAGCAAGCAGGCCGACCGCATGCTCACCTGGGCCTGGGCCCGGCGCTTCGCCGGCACCACGGTCACGGCCAATGCCATGTCTCCGGGCCCGGTGCAAACCCAATTGTTGCAGACCCTGGCGCCGGGATTGCAAGGACGCACGGCGGAGGAGGGCGCCGATACCTTGATTTGGCTGGCCACCGCTCCCGACCTGGAGGGTGTCAACGGCCAGTTCTGGTCCAACCGCCGCGAGCGCGAATGTCCCTACCATGGCCTTGACGGCGAAGAGAAGCTTTGGAACCTTTGCGAAACCCTGAGCGACCGGAGCGCGACATGAGCGATATGATCGAAGTACGTGATTTGGTGAAGAAATTCGGCGACTTCACCGCGGTCAACTCGGTTTCGTTCACGGTTCCGGCCGGCACCATTTTCGGCTTTCTCGGGCCCAACGGCGCGGGCAAAACCACCACCATCAAAATGCTCACTACCATTTTGCAGCCTACCTCGGGGTATTTGCGCGTCGACGGCCATGATCCCGTAAGGGAAAAACACAAGGTGCGCAGCGCCTTCGGCATCGTGTTTCAAGACCCCAGTCTCGACAGCGAACTCACCGCCTTCGAGAACATGGAATTGCACGGCGTGTTGTACGGCGTGCCCGGGTCGGAACGGCGGACGCGCATCGAAAAATTCATGCGTCTGGTCGAGCTGTGGGATCGCCGCGACGACTTCGTGAAGAAGTTCTCGGGCGGCATGAAACGCCGCCTCGAAATCGCCCGGGCCCTTTTGCATGACCCCAAAATCCTGTTCCTCGACGAACCCACCTTGGGGTTGGACCCGCAAACCCGCAACCATATCTGGGACTACATCCGCCGTCTGAGCCAGGAGCACAACATCACGGTGTTTTTCACCACGCATTACATGGACGAAGCCGACCGCGTGGCCGACACCATCGCCGTGATCGACAAAGGCTCCATCGTGGCGCAGGGCGCGCCCGCGGCGCTCAAGCAGCAAACCCAAACCGCGTCGCTCGAAGACGCCTTTATCGCGCTGACCGGATCCTCCATCCGCGAAGAGGAGTCGACGGCCACGGATCGCATGCGCACCATGAGCCGGGTCTGGAGGCGCTGATGCACGTCGTATACATCCTCACCGTGCGGCAGTTGAAACGCTATTTGCGCGCGCGGGCGCGCATCGTCGGATCGCTGGGTCAGCCCCTGCTGTTTCTGTTGGCCATGGGTTTCGGCTTCGGCCCGACCTTCGCGAAGGCGGGGCACGGCAATTACATCCAATTTCTGGCGCCGGGAATCATCGCCATGGGCATTTTGTTCACGGCCGTGTTCTCGGGCATCGAAATCATCTGGGACCGGCAATTCGGCTTCTTGAAAGAAACCCTGGTGGCGCCGGTGTCGCGCCTGCAAATCATGCTGGGCCGCACTTTGGGCGGCGCCGTGGTGGCCTTGATTCAGGGCCTGGTGGTGTTCGCCATCTGCCTCATCGCCGGTTTTCGCGTCGAAAGCCTGGCGGGCCTGCCGGGTGCGCTGTTGTTCATGATTCTGATCTCGCTGCTCTTCACCGCCGTGGGCACGGCCATCGGGTCGGTGCTCGAAGACATGCAGGCTTTTCCGCTTATCATGAATTTCCTGGTGTTGCCGATTTTCTTTTTCTCCGGCGCGCTGTTCCCCATGCAGGGCGTGCCCGGCATCTTGAAAGTCGCCATTCGCCTCAACCCGCTCTCCTACGGCGTCGACGGATTACGGGGCGCCTTGACCCACGGTTTTCAATTCGGTCTCGCGGCCGATCTGGGTGCGCTGGTCGTCTTGACGGCGGCCCTGCTCGCGCTCGGCAGCTATTTCTTCTCGCGCATCCAGCTTTGACCACCCACCCGACTCTGTCCTTCGTCCGGTGAGCCTGGTTCCCGAGCCTGTCGAACTGACCCACACTTCGGTCGGTGAGCCTGTCGAACCGGCCGAACCGCCGAAGGGCGCGCCCTGAGCTTGCCGAAGGGCGCGCCGTTTATTTCGCTCCCGAATCCGCAACTCCAGACGTCAGGCCTACCGCTTTACGCTTCACCCCACCGGGCAAGCCGGGAAAAGAACCCCGCGTGGGGAACCCGTGTTCGTAATCCTGGATGCGTTGCACGCGGCCTGTGCTGTCGAAGAAGCGGCGCTCGCCCTGCAATTCACCGGCGACGAAATGCGCGGTTTCGCGCAGGCGGCCCTGCTGGTCCCAGCGTTGCCACAAGCCCTCTTTCTTGCCCTTGTGAAAGGCACCCTGGGCTTCGGGAGCACCGTTTTCGAACCAATCCTGCAAGTCGACGGGATCGCCTTTGAGGTAGCGAATGCGCCGGCGCTTGCCGCCGTCGGGATAATAGGTCCAATGCTCGCCGTCTTCCCGGCCCACCACCAGGGAATAGCGTTCGCTGACGCGGCCCAGCGAATCAAAACGCGTCAGCACCCCAGTCCCATCGCGGAAAAAACCGCTTTCGCGCACACGCCCGGCCGTATCCCAACCCAGGGCGCTGTCGTTCCAGAGGCCGCCGCGGAAATGCCGCCGCGAAGCCAAACGGCCATCGGGATGAAACGATTCCCACAGCGAATCGCGCGCGCCGGAAGTGTCGTAGAAGCCGCGTTCGCGCACCGTTCCGTCCGGGTAACGCGCCAGGTACGGCCCCACGATGTGGCCGCGCCGGCAGGCATAGTCTTCATAGACCCCGCCCGAGTCATACGACGAATGGTAATGACCTGTGTCGTTGGCCGCGAAGCACGAAGTGCGCAGCACCTCGTCGCCGTGGCGGTTCCAGGCCACAAAGGTGCCGATTTCTCGGCCGTCGCGGTATGCGCCGCGTCGCCGCAATTCGCCGTTTTCCCAATACTCGATCCATTGGCCCTGCTTCAGGCCGTCCTGGTAAGCGCCCTTCGAAGACAGCGCATAGCGGTTGAAGAAGAATTGCCACGGGCCTTCGCGGCGGCCGGCCCGGTAACGCCCCCGCGACTGGATTTGACCGTTCTCCCAATACGCTTTGTATTCGCCGTCGAATTGGCCGCCGTGGAAATGCGCTTCGAATTCAGGCTTGCCGTTGAGAAAGTAAGCGGTTTCCACGCGCAGATGCAGCGAGTCTTTGGGGCCGAAAGCCGTGTAGATGCACACGATTTTGGGCTGGCCTTCGGGAAAGCGGGCCACGGTTTCTTTGCGGCCGCAGGCGCACAAGCCGGCCGCAGCCAGGCACCAACAAACGCGTCGGACCATTCCCGAAATGTACTCGGGTCTCCGCCTACGGCGAAGGAGGGCGCGGCTATTTACGCAGCAGCTTGAACGCGTGCGTCCAGTGGTTGTGGCGGAAGCCGAAATGAATCCACAGCATGGCGAGGGCTTCAAGCAGATACGACTGCGCGATGCCGCCCATGTCGTTGACGCTGTTCCAATGCCAGGCCTTGGCGAGGGCCGCAACTTCGGCCTTGGCCGCGGGGTCTTCGCCCGCGATGAACAGATCGATGGCGCCTTCTTGCAACCGGGCGTCGATCATATAGTTGGCGGCCACGATGTTGAAGGCCTTCACCACCTTGGCCTGGGGCGCCCACCCCTGCACCTTGGCGCCCGCCGAGTCGGGGTACGAAACGGCCAGACGGGGTGGCGGCCCTTGGGAAAAGTCGAGCGGATTCGTGACATCGATCAGCACTTTGCCGGCCAGGTGCGCGGCTCCCGCCAGCAGCACGGCGTTCTCGGTGCCCGACCAATGCGTGGCCAGCACCACGAGTTCTCCGAATTCGGCGGCTTCGGCAAACGAACCGACCGAGGCTTGGGGACCGCCTTCTTCCGCCCAGGCCTTGAGTTTGGCGGGATCGCGGGTACCAACCTTGACATCGCGCCCCAAACGCAGAAACCCCTTGCCCAGAGTTTGACCCACTACACCCGATCCCAATATGCCGATGCGCATGTGTGACTCCTTTTTGGTGGGGCAAAATACAAATTCCGATTTCCCGGACTGTGGGAGGAGTACTCCGGCGGCTTCCGCAGCGATTTCAAAAGTGCGACAATAAGCTCGCGCCCGACCCCATGCAAGTCCTCAGCAACACGCCTTTGCCCGCCCTGTCGGGAGTCGAGTGCCGACATTTCGGCGAATGCGGTCGCCATCCCGCCGGCTATAAACCGGAAAGCGAACGGCGATCCTTGCGCACTATCCTGGAGCAGTTGCCCGCGGGCTTCCACCCGGACCTGCTGCTGTTTCTCAGCCCCGAATACCTTCCGATGCCGGACGATTTGGAAGTATTCCGCGGCCCGCGTGCATTGCTGATCACAGATTGGAATGTGTGCCTGCGTTTTTTGCCGCCGCTATGCCGGCGTTTCGACCTCTGCTTCACCGACACGCCGGGCGTTCGGCTCTTGCGCCGGGCCGGAGTCGGCAACGTGCGGCATGCGCCCCTGTTCGGCCACGATCCCGCCCGTTTCCACAACCTGGGTTTGACGCGCGACCTGGACCTGTCTTTTTGCGGCAACCTGAACGCGGGATTGCATGCACCGCGCAACCGCCTGGTCTATCGCCTGACGCAGTGGTGCCGGCAGCGGCCCGTGCATTTGCGCCAGGCCTTCGACGCGGACTACGTGAACGTGCTCAACCGCAGCCGGCTGGTGTTCAACTACAGCATTCGCGGCGAAGCCAATATGCGGCTCTACGAGGCCATGGCCTGCGGCGCCGCCGTGTTGGTCGAAGAAGGCAATGAAGAGGCGCCGCTGTTGTTCCGGCCCGGCGAACATTATCTCACCTACCGGCCCGAAAGCCTCGAAGCCGATTGCGAGCGCTGGCTGCAAGACCCCGAAGCCCTGGCGCGCATCGGTCGGGCCGCTCAGGTTGCCGTGGCCGAGCAAACGCAGACCCGGCAATTGGAGCGCGTGCTGCAGCAAGCCCGCGATTTGGGTTCGAGCTGGCGGCGGGGCGAGGCGTCCGCAGGCGCCGATGTTGAAGCAGGCAAGGCCGCAATCAAGCTGCGTCTTCTGGGCGCGGGATACGGGTTGGCCGAAGCGCTCGACGAAGTGGAGCACTTCGCACCCTCCCTACCGGGCCTGGCCGCCGAAGCCACACCCGGCCTGCTCTTTCTGTTTCTCGCCTCCGCCCCCGATTCCAAGGCGCGGCCTGCGGCTTTGGCGCGGCTGGCCGCGCAGCTCGACGATCCGGGGTTGCCGATGCATGTGAAAACCTGGTTTCGCATCGGGCTGGCGGGCGCGCAAAAGCAGTGGGTCGAGGTTTTACGACGGGTTTCCGATTGCCTGGTGCAACTGGAAAGCGCTGCGGCCGCCGAAGTCGATCCGGGCTATAGCGTGCTGTTCGCTCCCATCGGTTTGGGCCAGGGCATCAACACCGATCTCAATCTCTGCTTTCGCCGCTTTCTCGAAACCGGGTCGCATGCCGCCATCTTCGAGTTATTGCGCGACCTGGCATTGGCCGAAGGCGTGCAAGCCGCCGTGCAATCGGGCCAATGGGATCAGGCCGCGGTCTTCGCCGCCAGGTTGCGGCCGGGGCCTTGGCGCGCGGTGTCACCCTGGCCCTGGCGCTTTAGCCTCTGCTTGCTGCGCGGCGATACGACAACTTTAACCGAAGTGACGCGGGCCTGGTTCGAGGCAGATCCGCTGGACGCCCGCATTTGGGAACGCGTATTGAAAGGCCTCCAAGCGCTGGGCGACTTGGCAGGGGTGGCCGAATTCCTAGTTCGCGTGCTACCGGCAGCCGTGCATTTCCTCACACCGGAGCAAATGCAGACCTTGCGCGCCTATGGAAAACCTGCGGAATCCGTCACGCCGGCGCCCACGCCTTCGGATTAGCGCAGGGAAAGATCAACCCTCGGTCAGGGAAAGCAAGCCTTGCAGGGGGATTCCGACCCAGTCGGGCCGGTTGTTCAATTCATAGTCCAACTCGTAAACGGCTTTTTCCAGGGTGAACAGGCGCAGCAGCGCGGTACGCGCCGCTTCCGCGGCGGGCAAGGCGGTGGTATCGGCCGGGGTTCCGGTGTAGGCCTGAAGATAGGCGGCGCAGAGACCGCGGTAACGGGCCTCCAAGGACTCGGCGGCGGCCGGGGCGTTTGACCCGCGGGCGGCCACGTGCAGGGCGTAGTGGAAGGAACGTAACATTCCGGCTACGTCGCGCAGCGGCGAATGTTTACCCCTTTTCTCGGCCAGGGGCCGACCGGTTTCGCCTTCGAAATCGAGAAACCAGATGCGGCCCGCCGCACGCAACACCTGTCCCAGATGAAAGTCGCCGTGGATGCGGATTTTGCGCCCCCAGTCACCGACGGGCGCAAGCGCCAGTCCGGATTCCAGACGTTCGCGGCGCTCCAGCAGCGCGCGCGCCGCCGCCGCGTCTTCCGGCGCGGGAATGTCGCGGAGCCGGGTTTCGAGTTGCGCCAAGGCGCGCCGCAGCAAAGCCACACCCTGCGCGGAAAAGTCGGCCACGTCTTCGCCGGAAAGGGTTTTGGGCGCGAAATCGGGAAGGTCGGGGCGAGAGGCCAGCGCGGCGTGAAACTCCGCGGTGCGCCGGCCCAGATCGCCGACCCAGTCGAGAAAAGCTTGCGGCGGCGCGCCCGCCAACTGACTCAAGGCGAAGTCCCAGCCGTTGCCTTCGGAAGCGACGAAGCGCTGCAGCAGGGCGGCGGTGATGGGCGGCCGGCCCGGTCTTTCCCATTCCAGGCATGACTGGAATTCGGGCGCCACGCGGCACGCGGTCTGTTCTTCGAGAAAGCGCAGGATCTCAGGCTCGGGGTGCACGCCTTCTTCCCAGCGCCGATAGAGCTTGAGAAAACTGCCCGAAGAAAAAACCAACCCGGTATTGCTTTGTTCGGCCCCCAGCACCCGGCTGGTCAGGGTTTCGTCGGAAACGGTTCGACGGCTCCAGGCCACGGTGGGTTTGCCGCGCAGCACACCGTTCCCGAGCGGCAGCCCCGGGCCTTCCTCCAGGGCCCCCAGTAGACCGCGGCGGAAACCGTCATCGTAACAGGCATCGCATAACAACAGGGCGCGATCGTGGCCCTGCACCCCGCAAATCACCGCGGCCAAGGGCGGCTCGGGTGACGCGAGCGCCAGGCTCAGCGGCAGCGCATAGGTTTCACCCGTGCCGGGGGTGATGCGAATCACGGCCAGCACCGATCCGTTTTCCGCCGCGGCCGGCGCCAGCGGCGTCCAGGCTTCCAGGGTCGCCCGCGAGACGGTTTGCGTCTTCGACCGATACCAGCGCGCCCGCATGACATAAGCGGGGAGAATAGCGCGCTCCAATTGATCGCGCGTCGCGGCATCATCGAGCCAATGCGGCCACGCCATCTGGTTGGGAACGTGAAGAACGTCAGGCATATCCTGGGAGCCTTCGCCGGCTATCAGCGCCGTTCATAGCCCTGGGTTTTCAATTTTGCAAAACCTGGCCTGGGTTTTAAAGCCTTGCGTAAATCGCCGCTTACCGCGATTGGATCCCGTGAAAGAATCCGCCGCGCCGCGGCGAGCGGGGAGCCGACCCTCGTTGCCTGTTTTGACGCCGAGGGCGGCCGAATATTTTCGCACCGAATTTTCCATGCAAGTACCATAAACAGACGGCGATAAAAAATCAATCCGCCCAAGCATCCGATGCGCAATCGATCCGGATTTTACCGGGTCGCTTCTCTCCGAGCCGGACCGACTCGCAAACATCCCCCGGGCTTGGCCTTACCCCGACCGACCCTCGGCCGGCATGCCGTCGCGGTCAACGCAGGATGCGAAGCGCGGGCACAAGCCGCGCATGGTTTTCGGGGAGAAACCTGCGGCCCAAGGCATCGATCCAAATCCCCCGCCGCGGCGGAAGCGATTGCAGGGACACGGGCTTGACGGCCGTGGAACTGGGCAAAGTGCGCCCCGGAATTTTAAGCTGCAACGAGTATAATCCGCCATCACCGGTCATATATAGGGTGGTATTATCCGAACCGCCGAACACGCAATTGTCGGTGTTGCCCTGGGCGCCCGGACGCGTGTCTCCGGCGCCGCTGGCGAGGTTCAGGCGGATGAATCCCAACGAGTCGCCCTGGGAATTGAAAACGAAAAATTCGCCCAGCATGTAACTGGCCACATAATGGTTGCCATGCGTGTCGATGGTGCCGCCATCCGGATCATTCACGCTCGCGAATTTCGTTCCGTCGGCCAAGGTGCCGTCGCTTTGCACGGAATACCGGGTGACCTGATTGTTCTGGTTCACGTACACCGCGCTTTGTTCCGGCAGCCATTCAATGCCGTTGGCCGAGCGCTGATTGCCGACGGCGATGGCCAGTTGGCGCGCAGGATTGAGATAAAAAACATTGGTGTTCAAATCCGTAAAATAAAGGTCGCCGGCGGGCCCGATGCTGAGATCGTTCGCCTGACCGAAGGTCACGCCGTTCTGCCCGGATTGCACCAGAACCGTATCAAGCGCGCCCGCGTCGGTATAGCGCGCCAGCCGGCCATCCTGGCAGGCCACGACCCTGCCCTGCGGATCGAGTTCGAGGCCGTTGCTTTGCCGCGTCGTTACGAAAATCGATCCGGTGTCCGCCGTGCCGGGCTTGATTTTCCAAATCGGCCAATCGGGGGTTTGATTGCCGAATTGTTCTGTGAAATACACGGTTCCCGTGGCCGGCTGCCATAAGGGCCCTTCACAGTATTGGGCGATTTGTTTGACCCAAACCACGGGCGAACTTTGATCGTAAAGCGAGTCGGGCAATTGCACGGTAAAGCTTTGCGCCGCCGCCGGCGAGACGCAAAAAATGGCCGCGGCCAGAAACTTCAACATCGGTCCCTCGCTTCCCCTCCGATTCAAAAGGTAGGGCTGGGAAAAATTTCTGGTTTGTGATTTTTCGCGCTTTCACGATTTCTATGCGATTCAGCGGAACCGGGGGGTTTTCCCGATCACGATTGCGCCCGCAGCGCTCAGGCCGTGAGCAACGGGTGCGGCGGAATTCCCGGCCATGTCCAAAAACCGGGTGAACCCGCATTTGGGCTTACGACGTGACGAAAAGCGAGATTAACCCGTCTTTTCCTGCTTCAGCTCGGCCAGCACCTTGGGATCGATGTGAATGTGCAATTCCCGCAACTGCTTTTCGGTCACCTCCGAAGGCGCCTGCATCATCAAATCCTGCGCTTTCTGGTTCATGGGAAAAGCGATCACTTCACGAATGTTTTCCTCGTCGGCCATCAGCATGACCATGCGATCCACGCCCGGCGCAATGCCGCCGTGAGGCGGCGCCCCGAGCTTGAACGCGTTGATCATGCCGCCGAATTTGCGGTCCACGACTTCCGGGCCGTACCCCGCAATCTCAAAAGCCTTGTACATGATGTCGGGACGGTGGTTGCGGATGGCTCCCGACGAGAGTTCGATGCCGTTGCACACGATGTCGTATTGAAAGGCCAGAATGTCGAGCGGGTTCTTGGTCAAGAGCGCTTCCATTCCGCCTTGCGGCATGGAAAACGGATTATGCGAAAACGCGATGCATTGGTTTTCTTCGTCCCATTCGAACATGGGAAAATCGACAATCCAGCAAAAGCGCAAGGCGTCTTTTTCGACGAGCCCGAGGTCGTGCCCGAGCTTGACGCGCACCTGTCCCGCGAGTTTGGCGGCCACGGCTTCTTGGTCGCATATGAAGAACACGGCGTCGCCCTTTTGCGCCCCGCATTGTTCGCCCAGCGCCTGGAGGTTTTCGGGCGACAGAAATTTCGCAATCGGGCCTTTCACGCCTTCTTCGCCGTAGACGAGATAGGCCAAGCCCTTCGACCCGATGCTTTGCGCATAGTCTACCAGTTTGTCGAAAAAGCTGCGCGGCTGTGCAGCGAGATTTTTCACGGGAATGGCGCGCACCACGGCGCCGCTTTGCACCGCGCCGGCAAAGGCTTTGAAGCCGCTGTCGCGAAACACGGCGCTGACGTCGCGGATTTCGATGGGGATGCGGAGATCGGGTTTGTCGGTTCCGTACTTCAGCATGGCTTCGCGAAAGGGGATGCGGCGGAAAGGGAGGCCGTCGACGTGGCGCGTGGTGAATTCGACGAACACGCCGTGGATGACCCGTTCCACGGCCGCGAATATGTCGTCTTGCGTGACGAAACTCATTTCAATATCGAGCTGGTAGAATTCACCGGGTGAGCGGTCGGCGCGCGCGTCTTCGTCGCGGAAGCAGGGCGCGATTTGAAAATAGCGGTCGAAGCCGGCCACCATGAGCAATTGCTTGAACTGCTGCGGGGCCTGCGGCAGGGCGTAGAAGCGGCCCGGATGCAGCCGGCTCGGCACCAGAAAGTCGCGCGCGCCTTCGGGCGACGAGCTGGTGAGGATGGGCGTCTGGAACTCGGCGAAGCCGTCTGCAGTCATGCGCCGCCGCAGCGAAGCGATGACGCGGCTGCGCAGCAGCACGTTGCGGTGCAATTTTTCCCGGCGCAAATCGAGAAAGCGGTACTTGAGCCGCAACTCTTCGGGCCCGCCGTCCTTGTCGTCGACCAGAAAGGGCAATGGGTCGGCAGCCGCAAGAATTTCCAGCGCGTCGGCCACGACTTCGATTTCGCCCGTGAGCATGCCCGGGTTCACGGTATTGGCCTCGCGGGCCACCACACGACCCGTTACGGTAATCACACTTTCATAGCGAAGGCGGGTGGCGTTATCGAAGAATCCGCGCTCGGGGTGGATGACGGCTTGCGTCACACCGTAATGGTCGCGCACATCGAGGAAAAGCAGCCCGCCGTGATCGCGGCGGCGGAACACCCAGCCGGAAAGGCGCACGGTTAGACCCACGCCTTCTTTGCGCAACTCCCCGCAGGTATGGGTGCGATACAAATGCATCGAGATGGCCTTGTCTCCGGATTTGAAGAGTGGTAAAAATTAGTTAGAACCGCACGCAGACGCGTCAAAAACGATGGTTTCAAAGCCTGGTTTGCCGAAGAAACCGGTCGAAGCTAACTTGCCCCTTCTCATGAATGGCCGACCCAGCCGGCTCCCTCACGCCCAACCCCGCTAATCTCCCATGCATGCACTCGGCTGGATTGCCCTGGCTCTTCTCACCCTTATGGCCGGCAATGCCTTTTTCGTGGTCGGCGAGATCGGACTGGTCGCCAGCCGCCGCACGCGCTTGCAGCAGCGGGCCGAATCCGGCGACGCCAAAGCCCGGCGGGCATTGGAGTGGATTCAAAAACCCGGCCGGTTTCTGGCCACGGTGCAGGTCGGCATCACCCTGATCGGAATTCTCGAAGGCGTGATCTCGGATCGCGCCGCCGCTTTGCTCGACGTTAAAATCCGCGGCTGGCCGCACAGCAAGCTTTTGGCTTTGATCGCCGTGTTTTTTTTGGTCACCTATCTGCAGGTGGTGCTGGGCGAGTTGTTGCCCAAATCCCTGGCCTTGCGCCAACCTGAAAGCGTGGCCCGCACTCTGGCCGGCCCCATGAAAAAACTGAGCCGCGTGGCGGGCTGGCTGGTGGCTTTTCTCACCTTCTCGACCGAAGCCTTGCTGCGGCTTGGCGGCGTCAAGCCCGCCCCCGAACCGGCGCCGGTCACCGAGGAGGAAATCGCGGTCATGCTGGCTCAGGGCGCCAAAGCCGGCGTGTTCGCCGCCAGCCAGCAGGACATGATGGAAAGCGTGATCGAAATGGGCGAGCGCCGCATCACTTCGATTATGACCGCGCGTCCCGACATCGTCTGGCTTGCGGCCGAAGCCACCACCGAAGACGTGCGGGCCACCGTGGCTAAGGCGGCGCACTCGCGTTACCCCGTCTGTCTGGGCAGCTTCGATCAGGTGTTGGGGGTCGTGCACACCAAGGATTTGTTCGCCCGCCGCCTGGCCGGCGAAGCCTTGGATTTGAAATCCCTGGCGGTGAAAGTGCCCACCATTCCCGACTCGGTGAACGTGCTCAAGGCGCTTGAAGCCTTTCGCGCTTCGGGCCGCACCATGGCCTTTGTCAGCGACGAATACGGCAGCATTCTGGGATTGGTCACTCTCGACGATGTGCTGCGCAACATTCTGGGCGACATGGCCGCCGATTTTGCCGACGGCGGCGACGCCGACGCGGTGCGTCGATCCGACGGCGCCTGGCTGATCGACGGCATCAAGCCCATTGAAGAGTTCAAGGATTTGCTGGCCTTGGAATCGTTGCCCGGCGAAGACGAAGGCGCCTATCAAACCTTGGGCGGCTTTGTCATGGCGCGGCTGGGGCGCATTCCCAAAACCGGAGACGTTTTCAACGCCGGCGATTGCCGCTACGAAGTTTTGAAAATGGACGGGCGCCGGGTCGACAAGGTGCTGGTCAAGCCCAAAACGCCGCCCGCGGAAAAATCGGCGGGCACAACCGCTTAATTCACGCGGCCCTCAGGGCGCGGTCGACGGAAAAACATGCTCGCAGACATCAAAAATTTCCGCGCCCTCGAACCCGACCTGGCCACGGCCGGGCAACCGGATGAAGCGCAATTGGCGGACGTAAAACGGGCGGGTTTCGACGTCGTCATCAATCTTGGGCTCGCGGGCCAGCCCTATAGTTTACCCGACGAACAATCCGCGGTGGAGAAACTGGGTCTTGCCTATTTTCATCTTCCCGTAGACTTCGAGCGCCCGCAGGCCGGCGACTTGGAGCGGTTTCTTGAAATTATGGATCGGTGCGACGAGCGCAAGGTACTGGTGCATTGCGCCGCCAATTATCGGGCTTCATGTTTCACCGCCTGCTATCTCCACCGCCGGCGCGGCTGGTCGAGCGTCGAAGCCGAAGCTTCGGTACACCGCGTGTGGATTCCCAACGCCGTATGGCGTAATTTCATGCAGGCCGCGAAGGAGAAAGGCCAGCCATGAGCGAAAATCGATTTCCCGATTGGGGCAAAATTTATACGGAACAAAAGGTCGAGGAAATGCCTTGGTATTATCCGGAACTGGATCCGGATTTGGATCAAGCGCTGCGCGAAAAAAATCTTACCCGTGGCGCGTTCCTGGATTTGGGCACCGGGCCCGGCACCCAGGCCGCGGCTTTGGCGCAGCGGGGTTTCACCGTAACCGGAACCGACCTTTCCGCCGCCGCGGTGGAAGGGGCCCGAGCCCGCATTCCGGGCGTTGAATTCCTGGCGGACGATATTTTGCATTCGACCTTGGGCCGCCGCTTCGACTGCATTTTCGACCGCGGCTGCTTTCACGTTTTTCAAGAAGCGGCGCGTCCGGCCTACGTCGAAGCCGTGGCCTCCTTGCTCCATCCGGGCGGCTATTTGTTTCTCAAATGCTTCAGCGCCGCCATGCCGGAGACGGGACTCGGGCCGTACCGCTTTGCGCCGGAAGATATTCGCGCCTTATTCACAGGCAAATTCAAGGTCGAAAGCGTTCGGCCCACGATTTTCCAAGGCACCCGGACGCCGGAGCCGAAGGCTTTGTTCGCAACGCTGAAAGTGAAATGACCGCCGATGGCCGGCACCGTAACCGACCAGCTACCCAACTTCGGGAAAGCGTTGTGCCAGGTATTCGCGATACGGCGACCGGGGCATGGCCGCCAGCGCGGCGCGCAATCCGGCGGCGTCGATGAAGCCGCGCAAAAAGGCGATCTCTTCCAGGCAGGCGATTTTCAACCCCTGGCGCTCTTCCAGCGTGTAAATGAAATTGCTGGCTTCCAGCAGGGCGGCATGCGTGCCGGTGTCGAGCCAGGCGATGCCGCGCCCCAGCAGCGACACGCGCAACTCGCCCTGTTGCAAGTACAGATTGTTCAACGCCGTGATTTCGATCTCGCCGCGGGCCGAAGGCTTGAGGGTTTTGGCCAGGGCCGACACGCGGCCGTCGTACAGATACAGGCCGGGCACGGCGTAATGCGATTTCGGCGCGCGCGGTTTTTCTTCAATGGAGAGCGCGCGGCCTTGGGCGTCGAATTCGAGCACGCCGTAGCGCTCGGGGTCTTTGACCTGGTAACCGAAGACCATGGCTCCGCTTTTGAAATCCGTCACGATTTCGTCGAGTTTCATGCGGCCGTAAAACACGTTGTCGCCGAGAATCAAGGCCACGGGTTCGCCAGCCACGAATTCTTCGCCCAGAATGAAAGCCTGGGCCAAGCCTTCGGGCCGGGGTTGCACGGCGTAGGCAAGGCGTAGGCCCCATGGCGATCCGTCGCCCAGCAAATCGCGAAAGCGGGGCGTGTCTTCCGGCGTCGAAATGAGAAGAATGTCGCGGATACCACCCAGCATCAAGGTGGCCAGGGGGTAGTAGATCATGGGCTTGTCGTACACCGGTTGCAATTGCTTGCTCGCGACTTTCGACAAGGGGTAGAGGCGCGTGCCCGCGCCGCCGGCCAGAACGATGCCCTTCATGACGGCAATTCCTCGGCCGGGCGTTCCGAATGCAGGGTCAGAGAATTCAGCGGCCGCGGGCTGGGCAGACCGAGCTGGCGCGTGATGTCGGCGTGGATTTTGGCGATCTCCTGGGTGGCGTCGACCGAGATCATGATTCCGAGCCGTTCGAAAAAGCGCAACATGGGTTCGGTTTTGACGTGGTAGTCTTCGATGCGGTTCTTGATGGCCTCGGCGTGATCATCGCTGCGCAACGCCAGCGTGCCGCCGCATACGTCGCACACGCCCTCGGTTTTCGGGCGATGGCCGATGAGGTTGTAGTCGAGCCCGCAGCGCGAGCACACGCGGCGCGCCAGCACGCGGTCGGTCACCAGGCGGTCGGGCGCGTCAAGGTGGATGACGCCGTTGATGTTGTAGTTCTCGAACAGGAATTCGGCCTGGGGAAAGGTGCGGGGAAACCCGTCGAGCACGAAGCCGTAATTCCAGTCATGCCAACTGAGGCGCTCCGATACCACCTTGGCCACGAGGTCTTCGCCCACCATTTGGCCCTTGGAAATGACGCGGTTCACCCGCGCCGCCAGCTTGGTGTGGTTGGCGATGTGCCAGCGGAAGAGATCGCCGATGGCGATGTGCACGAAGTCGTAGGCTTCGCACAAAAGGCGCGCCTGCGTGCCTTTGCCGCTGCCTTGAATGCCGAAAATGATGTACTTGTACATAAGGGGCACAAGTTAGAAATCCCCTTTGCCCTTTCGTCTTTTACGGAAGGGTGCGCCGCGCAACCGGAGTGCAGCCGAATGCGGCGCACCGCCTTTTTACCTTGTCGACCGATGGAGGTTTTCCCATGACGGCATCGCTGGAAGCCCTGCGCGGCTTGAGCCGCGAATTGTATGCCTTGCGCGCGGTCGGCGCCTTGCTGGGCTGGGATCAAGAAACCCACATGCCCGCCAAAGGCGGCGCCGCGCGGGCCGAAAGCCAGGCCGCGCTCAGCACCGCGCTGCATCAGCGCCTTACGGCCCCCGCCCTCTGGGATTTGCTCGCGCAAGCTGCGGCCGATGCGGATCTGCCGCCGCGCGAAAAAGCCTGGGTACGCGAGCTGCGGCGCGACGCCGACAAGGCGCGGAAAATTCCCGAAGCCCTGGCCGCCGAGCTGGCCCGCACCGCCTCGCTGTCGCAGCAGGCCTGGGTCCAGGCGCGCGCCCGCAACGCCGCCGACGAATTTCTCCCCTGGCTGGAAAAACTGGTGGCGCTCAAGCGGCGCGAAGCCGAATGCCTGGGATATGCCGAGCACCCTTATGACGCCTTGCTCGATCAATTCGAGCCCGGCGCCCGCGTCTCCACGGTGAAGCCCGTGCTGACGGAATTGCGCGCGGGCCTTGCGCCCCTGCTGCAAAAAATCCTGGCGGCGCATCCGCGGCCGCCCGCGCCGCCCTGGCAGGGACGGAAATTTCCCTTGGAGGCGCAGCGCCGCTTGAACGAACGCCTGCTGCGCGACATGGGCTTCGATCTCGAAGCCGGGCGTCTCGACGCAAGCGCGCATCCCTTCACCGAAGGTCTGTGTCCGGGCGACGTGCGCCTGACCACCCGCTACCGCGAAGACGATTGGCTGTCTTCGGTGTTCAGCACCCTGCACGAAGGCGGGCACGGTCTGTACGAACAGGGTTTGCCCGCCGAGGCCTGGGGCACGCCTTTGGGCGAAGCGGTATCGCTGTCGGTGCACGAATCGCAATCGCGGCTGTGGGAAAACCTGGTGGGCCGCTCGCACGCGTATTGGGAACGCACCCTGCCGCTGGCGCGCGAGGCGTTCGGGACTGCGCTGGCGGGCGTGGAGGTGCCCGGCCTGCTGGCCCAAATCAATGCGGTGTCGCCCTCGTGCATTCGCGTCGAAGCCGACGAAGTCACCTACAATTTGCACATCGCGTTGCGCTTTTCTCTGGAAGAGGCGGTGTTCGCCGGCACCCTGGCCGTGGCCGACATTCCCGAGGCCTGGAACGCGGACATGCAAAAGCTGCTCGCCGTGCGCCCCGCCACCGCGGCCGAAGGCTTTCTGCAAGACGTGCATTGGAGCTGCGGCCTGTTCGGGTACTTTCCCACCTACACTTTCGGCAATCTGTACGCGGCGCAACTCTTCGCCGCCCTGGCGCGCGAGTTGGGCGATCCCGCCCCGGCGTTGCGGGCCGGGGAGTTCACTCCCCTGTTACGCTGGTTGCGCGAGAAAATCCACCGGTACGGACGCGAATTCTCCGGACCCGAGCTGTTGCGCCAGGCCACGGGCGAAGACTTGAACCCCGAGTATTTTCTGGGTTACCTGCGCGACAAATATCTGTGATCGATGGGGTCGCGCGGCAGCGAAACGTCTGCCCCGGTGCCATCGAATCGTGTTAGCGCGGGATTTTGCGGGGCGCGATCAGTTCCACCGTCGGAAAATAGGATCGGTATCTTCGGGTATCGCGCGTCAAAATCCGGTATCCGGCGATGGCCGCATGCGCACCGATGTAAAAATCCGGCAAAGGAGAGGGCCGCGAACCGCCGCGACGGCGGTACTGTAAGAAAACTTTTCCGGCCAGAAAAGCCGCCGCATAGGGAAGCGGCTCGCGCCGAAAAGCAGCGGGTGGAATCGCTTGCTCCAAATCTTCAATTCTGCGGAAACCAATGGAAACTTCGGCGTAGATCGGGGCGTTGATCACCAACGGGGCTTCATTCGCCGCAGCCTCCAACGCCTGGCTCGACCAAATCGACCAGTTCGGATCTTTGGTGGCGACGTCGAGCAGCACATTGCTGTCGACCAACACGGCCTTCATTGCGGTTTTCGTGTCAGCGCCAGAATCTGGTCGGTGCTCATTCCCGCGTCGGCTTTACCTTTGAGTTTGGCCAAGATTTCGCTTCCCCGACCCTGAGGCCGCCCGGCGGAAACCTTCACCAGCCTAGCCCCGTTCCCGCGTAATTCAAACTCGACTTCGGTTTGGGGGAAAATTCCCAGTTTCTCGCGCACGCGAAGGGGAATGGTGACTTGGCCTTTGACCGTGACCCGCATCGTGGTATTACTCCTTGCGGTAATACTACTATCGGGATCGCTTCCGGACCAGCCGGAAACTACTATCGGGATCGCTTCCGGACCAGCCGGAAACTACTGCCGGGATCGCTTCCGGACCAGCCGGAATTTAGGGATATCGTTGGGAAAAGCGTCCGGTCTTCGGTGTTTCCGCTTTCGCCGCGGGCGGAGCCGCGCGCACGCAGACGAAGCCGGGATTAAATTATCGACACGATGCTGCGTCCATTATTATCGAAACTTTCATCCCGGCTTTTCCGCTGCGGGCTCTGCGCCTTGGCCTTGGCCGCCTGCGGAACGGATCATGCCGAAAATTCCCCGCCGGGGACTTCGCATGCGCCCAACACCGACACCTCGGGTCATTGCACCGGAATTTGCGACGCTTCCACACCCAGTTATCCCGTGCTCGACTCGATCAGTTACGGCGACGTGACCACTTACGGCAGCGTGACCAACCCCGCTCCCAGCCAAGGCGGGGCCTGTAATTACGGACAAACCCAGGTGTACCAATTCGCCGCCATCCAGGTGAACCAACTCCCCGGAGATATGCAGGGTCAATGGCAGGGCGGCCATATTTGCGGACAATGCGCTGAGGTCAGCGTCCGCACCGCGACCGGCTGGAAATCGACGGTGGTGCGCATCATGGATAAATGCCCGGACGAATATTGCGGCATCGATTTGGGCGGCGCGCCGGCCCAAGCATTGATGGGAAATCTGCCGGGGCGCTACGCAGGAAAATGGTCGTGGGTCAGTTGCGACGGCTATCCCGAAACCTCGAATGGCCCCCCGACCCTATGGGTCAAGGACGGCAGCAATGCCTATTGGTGCCTGGTGCAAGTCCGCAATCCCGCGGAGCGCGTGGTCGGAATCCGCCTGCGCCCCGCCGACTCGACGCAGGCGTCCTGGACGGATTTGACCTGGGCCGTCGAAGCGGAAAACTTCTTCACGGTTCCACCGGCCATCCTACAAGACACCGCCGAGTATAGCCTGCAAGTCCTGCTGCCCGAAGGGCCCCGTTATGCTTTGCTTGTGAAAGGCAGCGCGTTGGCGGTGGAACAAACGTCTTTTCCGCTCGACACTTTATAAGCATCAATAAGAGTCAAGTGCGGGAAGCGCGGACGCGGCGACGGGCGCGCCAGGCGCCCCCCACGATGGGCAACAGCGATACGGCGATGATGCCCAGCACCACCAGTGAAAAATGCGACTTGACCGCGGGAATATTGCCGAAGAGATAACCCGATCCCGCGCACACCGACACCCATAGCAGGGCGGCCGCGGCGCTGAACGACAGAAAGCGCGCGTAGCCCATGCGCCCGATGCCGGCCACGAAGGGCGCGAACGTGCGCACGATGGGAACGAAGCGCGCCAGGATGATGGTTTTGGTGCCGTAGCGTTCGTAAAACCGGTGCGTGCGTTCCAGGTACTCCGATTTCAACACCATGGCCCCGGGCCGGAAGATGCGCGGCCCGATGAAGCGGCCCGCATGGTAATTGGTGATGTCGCCCAAGAACGCCGCCGCGGCCAGTAGGCCCGCCAACAGAAAGAATTCGAGATCGCCTTTGGCGGCCAGGGCCCCACCTGCGAACAGCAGCGAATCGCCGGGCAAAAACGGCGTCACCACCAACCCGGTTTCACAGTACACGACGACGAACAGCAGGGCGTAGGTCCAGACGCCGTAATGGCGAATGGCGTCTTGCAGATGCACATCGAGATGCAAAAACAAATCAAGCGCCAGCGACAGTAGGTGCATGGGCGAGCCAAGGTAGCTAAAGGCCGGCCCGGATCATCGCCGCGGCTGCCTTAGGCGTGGATGCCCTGCGATTCGCGCAGCACCGTCTCGATCACCGCGAGCACTTTCTCGTTGCCCTGCGCCAGGTCTTCGGCGTTGAGCGCCCGGCGCAAACGATCCGCGTCCCGCTCCAAGGCTGTGACGGCCGCCGCCAGGGATTCGGCCGTCAGGGCCTCCTGCGGCAAAACATGCACCAGGCCGCGTGCGGCGAACGAATCGGCATTGAGGATTTGATCGCCGCGCGAAGCCGTGGCCGGCAGGGGAATCAAAAGACAGGGTTTGCGCAGGGCCAGGAATTCGAACACCGCGTTGGCGCCGGCGCGCGTCACCACCAGATCGGCGGCGGCCATGACATCGCCCCATTCGGAACGCAGAAATTCGAATTGACGGTAACCGGCGTGCTTCCCCAGGGAAGCGTCGACCCGGCCCGGACCGCAGATATGCGCCACCTGATAGCGTTCGGTAAGCCGCGGCAGGGCGGCGCGCACGGCCTGGTTCAGAGCCGACGAACCCGAACTGCCGCCCACCGCCAGCACGACCGGGCGTTCGTCCGTGAACCCGAGCCGGGCCAACCCGGGGTCGCGCCGACCGTGAAAAAGCTCGGCGCGCAAGGGCGGGCCCGTGAGCATGGCCTGGGCCGGAGGCAAATGCCGCAGGGTTTCGGGGAAACTGACGCAGACCCGGCGGCAAGCCGGCAGGCACAGACGATTGGCCAGGCCCGGGGTGAGATCGGATTCGTGCAGCACCACCGGAATGCGGCGTAAAAAAGCGGCGTAAACCACGGGCACGGCGACGAAGCCGCCTTTGGAAAACACCAGGTTCGCTCCCAGCGCGCCCAGGCGGGCATGGGCCTGCGCCAGGCCGCGGATCACCCGGAAGGGATCGACGAAATTTTTCCACGAGAAGTAACGCCGAAGTTTCCCCGACGCGATGGCGTCGAAGGGAATGCCCGCCGCTTCGGCCAGGCCGCGCTCGGGACCGGCTTGCGACCCGAAATAATGCAGCGTCCAGCCCGCCGCGCGCAGGCCCGGCGCCAGGGCCAGATTGGGCATGACATGCCCGGCGGTTCCGCCGCCGGTGAGCACCAGCATTTTCGCAGGCATGTGGCTTCAAAGTAACTCTGCGCCCGGAGGCGCCCGGGCGTGGTACAATCAAAAAAATGCCTTTGCCCGCGCCCTGGAACACCCTCGAAGAAAGCATTTCACGCGAACAGGATTATGCCGCGGGTGCGGAAAGGCTGGCCGGGTTTTTCAAAGCCACCGAAGAGCGCATCCGGCCCGACGCCCTGTTCAAAATCCTGCTCGACGCCAAACCGACTTTGAAATGGATGGAGCGCTTCGCCTTTTGCCTGCTCAACACCGGCGTATCGGATCGGCAAACCGGATTGCGCGCCCTGGAAGGCCGGCGTCTGCTGCGCCTGGCCCGCAAAATCACGGTGGGAGCGCCCCTGCTGGAAACCGAAGTGCAAATCGCCGAACAGTTGCGCACCTGGCTGGAAACCGGAACCTTGGATCTGCCCGACTTCGTCCGGCGCGGCCGCGAAGTATTCGAACGCATGCTGCAGGGCGAAAAATTGGAAGAGGCCGAGATCCGGGCCGTGACCTTTCTCATCCGCAGCGAAGGCCAAGCCTTGCGCGAACGCGTGAACTGGCTTTCGGAAAACGCCGACCCCTACAACATGAAAACCATGGCGCGCATTCTGCCGCGGCTGCGCGTCTACGACGAAGGCCTGCACGAAGCCTTGCGCCTGGCCGATAAAATCGAAGCCGGCGAAACCGTAGGCGAAACCCGCCTGAGCCTGGAAACCCATTTTAAAGAAGCCGGACTCAACAAATGGGTGCAGCACCTATCGGCGTCGGCCTATTTGCGGCCTTGGGTTGTGGCCGTGGAAATGCAGCGCGAGAAAAAAGTGCCGACCCTGGATCTGATCGCGCTGGCGACCTTGAGCCGCTATGTGTTCGAAGCGCGCAATGAAAAACCCGACCCCCTGGTCTGGATTGGGTATGCGTTGCGATCGTGGCAGGGCGGTGGCTTTTCCCTGGAGGCCGGAGAAACCGCGAGTGTGCTGCGGCCGGCTTTGACGGGCATGGGCCTCAAAGTGGTCGGGTCGCGCGTCGAAGGCGATTTTCACAAGCGCACCTACGTCGATCTCATCGGCAAAGATCTGCTGACGCGGCCCTATGCGCACATGGTCGACGAAGGCGCACTCGACATGAAGACGCTGCTGGCGCAGAACATGGGCCGCGATTCGGTGCTCGAAGCCCTGCTCAACAATCCCAAGGTCTACCAAAGCCCGGGCATGGTGGAGTTCGTGGCCAATATGACCCGGTCGGTTCCCGTGCTTTCCAAAATCGCCAAATCGCGTTTTCTGCATTCGGGCTACGCCAACCGCGATGTGCCCCTGGCCCTGCTCAACAATCCCGGCAATGTCCCCCTGTCACTGTTGCGGCCGTTCATCCATACACGCTACGTGCCCATGGTCGACCTGAAGCATTTGGGCCGCCGGAGCGCCGGAATCCGTCCTGAAGTGCGCCGGGAAGTGGAACAGTATCTGCTCGAGCATACCTGAAGCGGGGTTTGGCTGGACACGGCCGGTACGGATACCCGCTTCGGAATGCGACCTCCGGTATCTGGCCATTGTCAAGGTTGCCGGAAAGAGCGTCCGACGATGAATTATTTTTGCGTACAGAAATCCGATGTCCTTCCGCATTCACGTATTCCAACACGTTCCGTATGAAGGCCTGGGCGCCATGGAAGCGATTTTTGCGGCCGTGGATGCGCAGATCCAACGCACCTGTTTTTTTGCGGGCGACATTCCGCCCTCCTCCGAGGCTTTCGACCTGCTGGTCATCATGGGTGGTCCCATGGGGGTGTATGACGAAGGCGAATTCCCGTGGCTGAAGGCGGAAAAGGCCGCCATCAAAGACGCGTTTGCGGCGGGCAAAGGTGTGCTGGGCATTTGCCTGGGCTCGCAATTGATGGCCGAAGCGCTGGAGGGACGGGTCACCAGGAACACGTATAAGGAAATCGGCTGGTGGCCGGTGGAACGCCTGCCCGAAGCTCAGAACCATTGGGTGGCCCAATGCTTTCCCGAACGGTTCAAAACCTTTCATTGGCATGGCGACACGTTTTCGATTCCGCCCGAAGCCGTGCCCTTGTTTCAATCCGAGGGCTGCGCCCATCAAGGCTTCGCCTTCGGCGACAAGGCCGTGGCCCTGCAATTCCATCCCGAAATTCTTCCCGAAATCGCCGCGACCTGGCTGCAAACCGGCGCCGCGGAATTAACACCCGGTCCTTATGTGCAAACTCCGGAACAAATCGCCTCGGGCACACCCGACGATTTCGCCGCCAACAACGGTTGGACGGGGAGATTATGCCGGGGTTTATTGCGCACTTTGCTTTCGTAGAAAAAAAATCCGGGAGCTGGCGCCCCCGGATTTTTAACGGACCTGTGAAGACGATTCACATCCCGTTGATCACACGTAAATACACCCGCTCCGAAAGCTTGATGTCGGCCGGCAAGAGCAGGCGGGTTGCGCCGGCGGGCAGAATGAGCCGGTGCAACCGGGATCCGTCCAAGCGGAAGACCTGCACGGAGCGAATTTGCTGCGCAGGGTTGAAATCCAATTCGAGCCGTCCTCCGTTCCAGCGTTCGCTCCACGCGTTTCCGGAGAGGAGACCCGGTAACACCGCCGCCGAAATGGCCGTCATCGCAAAATCGATTTCCGAAGTCTCGCCCGCAGTCACGGCGGTGGTCGTGGCCGGCACATTCTGGTATCCCGAATCGGCGACCGTCACGGTGTAGTTTCCGGCTGCGAGATCGGGGATGACGTAATACCCTTGGGCATCGGTGTGCACCGTATCATGTACGGTACCCCCGCCTCCCAGGGACGACAACACCACGCGGGCGGCGGCCAGAGGCTGGGCGCCGCCCAGAACCAAGCCGTTCACACTGCCCCGGTTGGCCGCAGCCGTATCGACGAGCAAAAAGTCGAGCGTATCGGTGGCGGCGGCCAGGATGGTCGCGCTTTTTACTTCCCTTTGAAAGCCCGCTGCCGTCACCGTCACGGTATACGCGGTGTTGGAGGCGGGAAGACTATCCTCAAGAAATTGGCCTTGCGCATTGGTGGTCAAGGTATCCGGCGCGACGCCGCCGCCAATCCCGATTCCACGCGCTGGCGTCACGATCACTTGCGCATTGGCCACCGGCTGTTGGCTGGCGCCGATGAGCACCGCTCCGACCAATGCCCCCGAGGTGACGCCGTTGGGAACCAGGCTCAGGTTCTCGGTGGTGACGCTGCCACTGGTCACGGCCACGCCCGTTTGCGTTGCCATCTGGAATCCCGAATCGGTGACGGTCAAAGAATAGCCCGTGCTCACCGCCAGGCTGTCAAAGGTGAAATGGCCCTGGGCATCGGTGGTCAAGGTATCCGGCGCGGTGACACCGCCGATCCCGATTCCACGCGCTGGCGTCAAAATCACCCGCGCCCCGGACAACGCTTGCTGGTTGACGCGGTTGGTCACCGTTCCGGCAATGCTTCCCGGAGTGGGAATGGGAAGCAGGGCCAGGTTTTCGGTGACGGTTTGCCCGTCCCCCACGGTGATTCCGGTGCGGGTCAAAGCCTGAAAGCCGGTGGCCGTCGCGTTCAACGCATAACCGGAATTGGCGGCCAGGCTGTCGAAGACGTATTGGCCTTGCGCATTCGTGGTCAGGGTTTCCGGCGCGAACGATCCGCCGGCCCCGAGTCCGCCCGTGCGGCTGAGAATCACCTGCGCCCCGGCCAGCACCTGCTGGTTGGACGAGTCTTTGACCACGCCGCTGATTTTTCCCGGCGCGGGAACCGCGGTCAGACTCAGATTCAAGGTGTAGCGCCCCATGTCGTTGGTAACCATTACATTACCGGTAACTGATGTGTAACCTATGAATTCGGCTTCGACCTGCCGCGCTCCCGAGGTGGAATCGGTGAGGGTGTATTGCCCGGCCGAATCGGTGGCCGTCGAATCCAGATGCGCCCCGCCGCTCGCGTCGATGAGAATCACCGTGGCGCCGTCCAGCGCCATCGACGGACCGGTGCCCGCGCGCCCGGTCACGGTACCGCTGATGGTGGCCGCTCCCGCGGCCAGAGGAAAAAACGCCAATATCCATGCCTTGCTTCGCAGCTTCATTCTCTCCCCCTCTCCTACCGAAACTCGTGCCCGTCGTCTCGGGCCATTCGGGTTGAAAGGGGAGCAAAAGGCATTCCAGGGCGGAAATGAAACCGCGTCACGAAATTTGCTTTGAATCACGACAATTCAACCGCCGGCTTGGCCCGAAACCGCCGTATTCAATTCCCGCGTACGCTCCGGTACATTTGCTGACCCGAAACGAACATCTCCGATGGAAACGTCAGGGATGCAAATAGCCTGCGCGTTTGATGAAGGAAAAGGTCGAAGCCGTGACATGCGACTCGTTGCCGCCGTCGTTGTAATCTTCGGCGATGGTATGGATGGTGGTTTTCAAAATGTAGACCCCCGTGCCCAGCTGACCGCCGTCATGCGCCACGGGCGGCACCGTCATCACCGAAACCACGGAATCCGAACCGGGTGTGCGGGCCGCATTCCAGGCGGCACTGTCGACCTCTCCCGCGAACTTGTTCACGTACTGGCCCAGATGGTCGTAGACGAGCATCTGATAGGTGTAAGGCGCCTTGGTGGTGAGTACGAAGCTCATGCCCCGGTTCGGCGGCAAAGACGGAGCCAATCCGCAATTGGTGACGCACTGACCACCTTTTACCACAACCGAGTCGTTGGCGAGGTGGATGACGGTGTCGATGCCCGCGTAAATGACTAGGTCTTTGGGGTTGACGCCACCGAGGTCCGTACCACGGGTGACGGGCTGCAGGGTGTTCACCTGAATAATTCCCGCCAAGCTCGGAATTTTGCTGCTGGGCAATAAATAAGAAGCAAAATCGCGCGGATCGCGCGGATGCACCCAATACAAGGTCACCACGCCGTTGGCATCGGCTTCGAGCGTGCCATCTTTGGGCGTGGGGGTGTTGTCGCGGCCATTGAACGGCTCGGATTTTTGAAAGGTGGTGACGCCCCCGGCGCTGCCGGTTTGCGGCAGCACCACGTATTCCGAGTCACCCCAACGCGAACCCAAGGCCGAATCCTTGGAGGCGGCCGATATCGTGACCGAGCTCAAATCGGTGCCGCTGCGTTTGAGCTGAATGGTGTACGCATTCGAAGTCGCCGAGTACACCGAATCCCGCCCGCCTTGGGGGTTCAGCATCACCAAGGTCGTTGGATCGTAGCATTCCAGGCTGGCGGTAGACTGTGCGGCCGTAGGGCCGGTGGCGTTGATGTTGAAGGAAAAATTCTCCACATTGCCGTCGGATTGGGTGACCTTGACGGTGATGGTATTGGCGCCCTTGTTCAGGGCGATAATGCTGTCCAAAGCAAGGTTCAAGTTGCCGTTGGCGTCGAAAGACATGCCTCCGGCCACGCTGGTTTGGCCCACCGTGGTATTGGTGATGGTGACGGATCGCGGCACGGCACTGACGAGGATTTGCGCGAGAATGGTTTGCATCACCTGGTTTACGGCCGCAACATTGCTGGGATCCACGCGGTTGAACGTCCCTCCTGTGGTGTCGGAAAGCTGCTTCAACTTGGCGGTATCGGGCGTGCTGATCCGGCCCAGAAAAATGCTGTAGACCGGAGGCATACTCGCGTCCACCAGGTTCAGATAGCTATCCGAGGGAGCGCCATCCGAAATAAAGACGATTGCATGTTTTGCGTTTTTCGCCAAGGCGGGGTTGTTCAACCATTGCTTGGCCAAAGACAGCGGCGGATTATAATTAGTGCCTCCTGTGGTGTCCAATACGATCGAATTTTCCACCTGGGCGATATTCGCCGCGCTGTTTAATTGCAAGGGCTCCTGCGTATGGGCGGTCGTGTTGGTGAAAGCGATGGCCCCGGCCGTCGACAATGTGGAATTCTGCGCCATATAATCGATGGCTTGCTTGATGACGCTGCCCCGGGCCATGTAAGGATCGCCGGCGTAGGTGTTGCCGCAGCTGTTGTTATTGGTCAATTCCGGAATGGTGCGGGGACCCAATACCGTTTGATACGTCAGGGTGCCGTTGCCATTGCCGTTGCCATTGCCGCAGGTACCGTAATAGAAAATCGTGTCGCCGGCGGTCGGATCGACCCACGCGGCTTTGGATAACATGCTGCCGCTGTTATCGTAGATAAAAACCACATCCGCCGCTCCGCCGGTCGAGACGGTAAAGGCGTTTTTGCATAAAATCAATCCGCTGTTGCTGATGCGCGTCGCATTGTCGGCGACTTGCACCGCCGCGCCGCCGGCTTGCAAGGCCGTTAAATCCAGACAGGCGGTATTGGCCCCGGTTCCCGGAGTGGAGTTCACCAAGTAATCGCAACGTTTCGGGGCCTGCGCCTGCGCGACGGCCAGCAGGGCGCTCAAGACAAAAAAACCCGTCGCCCCGTAGCGTTTCTGGCCGTAAAAATTGAATCCCGTTTTCATAGGCATGCCCCCTATCCGCCTTTATTTTGCAGAGTTCCGGGCTCTCCCTCAGCCGGTTCCTGTAATATACCGCACTGGTTAAGAAATAGAAAAGGCTTTTTAACCTGTTTTAATTTGTGATTTTACGACGCTTTTCGAGAATTTGAAAAACCGGCGTAAATCCAGCATGCCACGCGGTTTTCCCCGGTGTCCACCCAAGGCGGATAGTCCTCACGACAAATTCCTTCGGCTTTGGGGCAGCGGGTTTGAAACGGGCACCCCGGAGGAGGGTGGGCCGGGCTGGGAATTTCTCCGGCCAGCGGAGGTTCGCGCCTCTGCGCATCGGCGGCCGCCAGCAGCGCGGCCGTATAAGGATGGCGCGGATCGCGGAACAAAGCTTCGGTTTCTCCCTCCTCCACGATATGGCCCAAATACATGACCGCCACGCGATCGGCCAGGCGTTGCACCGCACCAAGATCATGCGAAATGAAGAGATAGGTAAGGCCGAAGCGTTTTTTCAAATCTTCGAGCAGGCCCAAAACCTGGGCTTGTACCGACATGTCGAGGGCCGACACGGGCTCGTCGGCCACCACCAATTGTGGTTTCACCGCCAGGGCGCGCGCAATGGCCAGGCGCTGCCTTTGGCCACCGGAAAATTGGTGGGGAAATTTGCGCGCGTCGGCGGCTTCAAGCCCGACCGATTCAAGCAGGGAGATAACTTCATCTTTCAGCGCGGCGCCTTCTGCCAAGTGATGAATGCGCAAGGGTTCGGCCAGCAAAGTTCCCGCACTATGCCGGGGGTTGAGCGAAGCCGCGGGATCCTGGAAAATCATCTGCACCTGGCGGCGGAAGGCGCGCAGCGCCTCCGCCGTCATCGCGCGCACATCCAAGCTTTCTTCCCACCGCAGGGTTCCGGCAGATACCGGTCCCAGCCGGATCAGGGCTCGGCCCAAAGTGCTCTTGCCGCAGCCCGATTCGCCCACGACGGCCAAGGTTTCACCACGGCGAATGGTGATGTCGACCCCATCCACGGCTTTCAGGAAGGTGCGCGGGCCGAAGAAGCTCCGTCCCACCGGAAAATAAACCTTGAGCCCGGCGGCGGAAAGCAGGGGAGTCGCGGCCGGCATGCTCAGGGCGCGGGCCAGGGGTGGTAACAGGCCACTCCCGCTTCCATAGGCGGTTCTTCGCGCCCGCACCGCTCCGACGCGCGGGCACAACGGGGATGAAAGCGGCAGCCCGAAGGCGGTCGGCGCGGATTGGGAACCTGTCCCGGAATTCCCCGCAAGGGCTGATCGGCGGGAATGCGGGCGGGGATGGAATCGAGCAAGGCCTTGGTGTACGGGTGGCGCGGAGACGTGAACAGGCGGGTGACCGGCAAGACCTCCACCACTTTTCCGGCGTACATCACGGCCACGCGATCGGCGACGTTGGGGACCGCTCCCAAATCATGGGTGATGAACAGCAGCGCCATGTTCCGCCGCTCGGCCAACGCGCGCAACAACCGGAGAATCTGCGCCTGCACCGTGGCATCGAGGGCCGTGGTGGGTTCGTCGGCCAGCAATAATTTCGGATGCAGCGCCAAGGCCATGGCGATGAGCACGCGCTGGCGCATGCCGCCGGAAAGTTCATGCGGATATTGCCGCCATTGGCGCGCCGGATCGGGCAACCCCACTTCGCCGAACAATTCCAGCACGCGCAGTTTGGCCTCGCCCGCCGAGCAACCGCCGCGCACGCGCAGCGCTTCGGCCGCCTGGGGACCGCAGCGCAAAACGGGATTCAGATACGCCATGGGATCCTGAAACACCATGGCCAGGGAGGCGCCGCGCAATTGACGCCTTTCGGATTCGGGCAACGCGAGCAGATCGCGGTCTTCGAAACGCAAAGCGCCCCCGGCAAAATATCCGGCCGGCGGCAGCAACCCTATGATGCCCAGCGCCGTGAGGCTTTTTCCGCAGCCCGATTCACCCACCAAGGCCAGGGCCTCGCCGGCCGCAATGGAAAACGAGGCGCCGTCCACGGCGCGGGCCACCCCGTCTTCGCTGTCGATGTAAATGCGCAGGTCTTCGACGGCCAGCAGCGGCATGCGCGAAATATGCAATTTGAAATCCCGACGCCATGCGCACCGTGCTGCTCCTCGATCTCGACCACACCTTGTACCCTTCGACCTCGCCGACCCTGGCCGCGGTCGACGCCCGCATCACCGCCTTCGTGCGGACACGATTGCATCTGGACCGCGAAGCCGCCGACAGCTTGCGGCGCGAGTTGTGCGCCCGCTTCGGCACCACCTTGAAAGGCCTCGAAATTTTGCACGGCGTCGATCGCGAAACCTATTGCGACTTTGTGCATGGCGTCGACGCTGCCGACTTACCCGCGCGCAACCCCGCCTTGCGCGCCTGGCTGCTGCGGCTTCGTTGCCCCGCCTATGTCTTCACCAATGCCCGGCGCGATTGGGCCGACCGTTGCCTGCAGGCATTGGGCCTGCACGATTTGGTGGCCGACGGCGGCGCGCTGCGCGGCATTTTCGACATCGCCTTCGTGGAATGGACCGGCAAACCCGAGCCTTCGGCCTTTGCCCGGGTCGAACGGCGCGTACGCGAACGGCATCCCGAAACCGACGCCCTGGTACTGGCCGACGACCGCCTCGACAACCTCGCCACGGCCAAGGCGCAGGGTTGGGAAACGGTCTGGGTGCGGCCCCACGACGTCGGCGGCGAGGAGCATGCGGGACATCGCACGGTGGATTTTCTCACCGATCTCGACCCCGAAGCCTGGGCATGAAAATATTCGCCGTGGCCGGCGAGCCTTCGGGCGACCGCATGCTGGCCCGGTTGCTGGCAGGGTTACGCACCTGTTACCCGGATCTGGAAATCGCCGGAATGGGGGGGCCGCTCAGCACCGCGCAAGGGCTGCCGACGACTTCGGGCTGGTCGCGCCTGGCGGTCAACGGGGTGGGCGACACGCTGCGGCAGTTGCCTTTTCTCGCGCGCGCCTATCTTGAACTGCGGCGCAATTTGCGGCGCTTCGCTCCCGATCTGGTTTTGCTGGTCGACTATCCCGGCATGAACGTCGGCCTCGCGCGTTCGGCGACCGCCCATGGGTATCGCGTGCATTACGTGGGGCCGCCGCAATTATGGGCCTACCGCCGTCCCGCTTCCCGCCTGCGGCGCTTACGCCGGGCCCTGCGCGGCGTTTCGCTGCAGGTTCTTTTTCCCTTCGAGCGCGAGTTTTACGCGCCCTGGGCCCAGCACCTGATCGCAGGACATTTTTTCGCAAAACCGCCCGTCAGGGTGCGGGGCTCCCGGCTGCTGCTGTGCCCCGGAAGCCGGCGCACAGTCTTGCGGCGCAATCTTCCCCTCTGGTTGCAAGCCTTGTTCTCACCGCCGAATTCCGCCGCGCTGAAACATTTTTCCGGCGTCGACGTCTTGAGTCCGCCGCATCTGAAAGCGGAGGCCACCCGCTATTGCCGGGATTTTTCCGCCGAGGTTTTGACTGACTTTTCCGTGGCCAAAAACCGCGCTGCGGCGGCTCTGGCTTTTCCCGGAACCATGACCCTGGAGCTTTTCTTGCACCGCCTTCCCGCCCGGGTGTGGGCCGTGCTCGACCCCATCACCCTGCGCGCGGGACGGCGGGTTTTGCGCCATCCTTGGACGGCCCTGCCCAATCTGCTTTTACAAAAACCGGTTTATGCGGAATGGGTCGGAACTCCCGGCGACTTCCGCCATCATCCACCGAAACTTCCAGCGGAATGGCAGGAAATTCTTGAACTTGATAGCGCCGCCGTCTGGCAAAAAATCGGCGCTCCGGCGGGCGAATCCGCGGGAGTGGGCGTCTGCCGCGAATTGTTGCAGGCGATGTAATCCCGCGCGGCTGCGCATAGCATTTTTCCTGGCGTCACAACTGGAATTTTTTTGGGTTTATGCCCTGGATTTTTGCTTTTTCGGGCTTCCGAAGTCTAAAATAAACCGATGTCTGAAACTCCGCCCACGGCGCCGGAATCGGTCGCTGCAAAGCCCGTCGCGACCCCGGAAACGCCGAGCAAAAAAGCCGATGCCGAAGCGGTGCGGCCCGAGGACTACCTCGACCTTCGGGTCTCCGCGGAGCGGGCCACTTTGCTGATCAAGGCTTCGGTGCAATTGACGCCCATCGAAATGACCGTGGATTTGCTCAAGGCCAACCTTGCCCGGACCAAGATCAAAATGCCGGTCGACGACAATTTGCTGCGCGACATCATCGACAACAAGCAGTTCGACAAAGCCCATGTTCTGGCCGTGGCCAAACCCGTGGTCGAGGGCAAAGACGCCGGCATCGAAGAAATGGTTAAAATCGATCCGGATATCACACCTAAAATTTTGCAGAATGGCCGCGTGGATTATAAAAACATCGACAACATCCATACCGTCGAAGCCGGAACGGTATTGGCGGTGAAACATCCGGCCACCTTGGGCGAAGAGGGAATGGACGTTTTCGGCAAGGTGACTCCCCCCAAGCCGGGCAAAGATGCGCAGTTCAAAGTCGGGCTTAATGTCACAACCTCTCCCGACGGCTTGCAACTCATTGCGGCCACGGGTGGGTTTCTCTATCGCCAAGCCGGCGCGATTTGCATCGGCGATGGATACATCGTAAAAGGCGACGTGGGTTTCAAAACCGGCAACATCCGTTATCACGGTGTGGTGCAAGTGCAGGGCGGCGTCTGCGAAGGCTTCACGGTCGAGGCCGACGGCGATGTCACGATTGACGGCAGTGTCGACGGTTCCAGTGTCACTTCGCGCCAAGGCGGTGTTTTAATCAAGGAAACGGTGTTCGGGCACCACCGCAGTCATATTCGCTCCAAAACCAAAATGCACGTGACCGCCGCGCAAGATGCGCATTTGGAATGCGAAGGCGTTCTCGAAATCAAAAAATTGCTGCGCAACTGCCAGGCCGCCGGGGGCGAAGTACATGCCGAAGCCTCGGGATGCGTGATTCAAGGCGGACGCTTGACCGCTTATGGCAACATCCACCTTGCCGGTGTCGGGGGCGAAGGCCTGCATACCGAAGTCGGCATTATCGACCGCGAAGCCGAGCAGCGCCGCCAGGATTTGGAAAAACTGAAATCCTTGGCGGCGGTGAAAGAAAACCAGGTGCGGGCCTTGGAGCAGAAGCTTAAAGGCATGAAGGCTTTGACCAACAAGCCCAATGTTCAAATCACCGAACGTATGGCGGCCGAACTCAAAACCTCGGTGCAAAAGCACGCCGACTTGCAACGGGAGTGGCAGGAAGTCATTCAAAAGAGAAGCGAACTCGAAGGCGCCATGCGCTCCGCTCAAAACCATCCCGGTTTCATCGCCATCAAAGAAAAGGTGTTGGGTTCGGTAAAAATCAATCTTTACGGTCACGGCTTTGAATTGGGATCCGAAGACGGGGGCAAAAAATGGCTATGGGCGGAAGACGGGGTGGTTTCAGCGCCTTTTTGACAAGAAATTAACCGATGTGACCCTTTAACCGTCTTTTCATCGCTTTTTGATTTCGTCGAATGGAATTGATATTTAATTGACCGTTTCTTTCGAATTCATTTCTGACCCGTTTTCTGCAAAATTTAAAGCCCCGTACACCCTGTTTTAAAGCTTTTTTTAAGAATTTGAGGCTTTATTAGGCCTTTTTGCCAGAAAATCCAGTTGTCGCTGGGGTTTTTCAGATCATAGTTTTCTTTGCGAATAACGCGCTTCTAAGGAGTTTTTATGGCTGCGCTCGCTTCTTGGATTGGAACATATAAGCCGATTTTGGCTTTGTTGTATTTATCCGCTTTGGGTGCTTTATGTGTATCCGGAGTGGATGCTTATTTGAAAGTACCTGTTGCACCCGGAGTGCTTTTTGTTTTTATGGCCTTCGTTTTCGGCATTTATTTGCTGAACCGTACCACCGATTCGGATGAAGATATTCTGAACGATCAAAGTCGCATCGTTTTTTACATGAGCCGGAATTTTTATTTCGGATTGGCCTTGGCCATCCTTATGGCTGATGCCGTTTTTCTCGTCGCCACGCAAAAATTCCATTGGATTCACGCCGTACTCTTGACATTCGGCGTCTGCTACTCCTTTAAGGTGATTCCCTGGATTGCGAAAAATCACCGGATGATTTTTATTCGCATTAAAGAAGTGATCTGGCTGAAGAACCTTTCGGTGGCCCTGCTGTGGGGGGGAAGTGTCGTGATTATTCCTTCGGTCTATTCCGGAGTTTCGCCCTTTTCCAATCCGGTTTTGCTTCTCATCGGTTTGGGGCTTTTCATCAGCAGTTTCAACAACACCTTATTCGACGACGTACGCGATCTCGAAGGCGATCGGGCGGCCGGGATTAAGACCTTGCCGACGGAATACGGCGTCCGCTTCAGTTATCTGCTTTTGTTCGGTCTGGATGTGATTTGGAGCTCGGCTCTGGTTTTTATTTGGAAAGCGGGCATGCTGAATTTTCGTTGCACCGCGTTTTTGGAATGCCTGTCGATTTATCCCATGGTCTATCTCGGCCTGTTCAAATTCGTTCCCGGGCAACGCTTCTGGAACAGCTTCTTAGCCGAGGGCGATTTATTTGTTTTCGGATTGGGACTTTTTCTGATTTCCCGCTAGTCTCAAACCGCGATTTCGGGCACCGCGTTTTCCTTTATGCGTTGCGCGGCGGAATTGCCGGTTACCAAGTTCTGAAGCACATACTCCTCGGAAAAATCCATGGGGGTTTTGTTGCCGCCGAAGTCGTAAACATACAGCGAGCCTTTTTGCTCCGAGAGCAAACAAACCTTGGAAAACGAATCCTTTAATTTGGCGAAATGCATTTTAATCGTTTCTCCGCTGGCGATCACGGAGAGGGCTTTGCGCTGAAAGTTTTGCTGTAATAGTTCATTCACATTTTGCACGAAGTAAGGGGTGACATAGACATTCTGAAACACGCGGATAATTCCGGCAATATCGGGCAACCCTTCTTTGATGACCATAATGGGTGATTTGCGATCAAAATCTTTGGCCAGATCTTCCGAGAAGTTGGGAAAGGTGATTTGAAATTTCACGCCATGATGGCCATCCTCGGCCAAGTTCTTGGAATAAAGACTGATATGGCCACCGTGGCTTTCGATGATGGTGCGGGAAATGGAAAGGCCCAGCCCGGTGCCTTTACTGCCGATTTTCGTGGTGAAAAAAGCTCTGAACATATTTTTCAATTGCTCTTGGTTGCAGCCGATTCCGTTGTCTTCGACGGTGACTAAAATGACGCTCGTGGTGGCTGAAACCCTGACTTTTATTTCCAGTTCCTCGCCGGGATGGGCCGCATCAAAAGCATTGCCGAAGAGGTTGGTGAAAACTTGGTGTAATTTATCCCAATCTCCCGGTACCTCATAATCGCGTTCGCAACCGTGAAGCTGAAAATGCTCGCGTTTTTCCGAAAAATTGTCTTTAATCACATCACGAATCAGTGCCGGAAGGTTGAGGGGCTTTTTATCCCGCAAGATATGAGTTTTCGACAATTCAAGAATATCCTGGCTGAAATTTTGCAGCCTGGTTACAGATGAGATGATATGCCCCAGAAGCTCTTTACCTTTCCCCGTGACCAAATCCATATCATGAATCAATTGGGCATTGCCGGAAATCATGAACATGTAATTCTTGATTTCATGATTGATGATAGCCGTAGATTCGCCGAGTTGGCGAAGAGATTGGGATTGTTGCAGGTCGGAGTAGGCGGATTGGAGTTTTTCTTGCGCTACGTTGCGATCGCGCAGAAGTTGCAAGAACCGTTCGGTGAAAACCATGACATACATAACTCCCATGGTAAAAATCCCGATGATTTTAAAACTGGGAATGATGCGGGTATTGGGATTAACTATTCCGGTCATGTCGGCGATGCCTGAAACGCCCAAAACTATAAAGCCGGCCAAATGGAACCAGATGATTTTTCTCTCATCACCGATAGCGTGGCGTAACGCAGCGATCAGAACGTAATTGACGCAGGCTACATAATAAAGTGCTAGCGGAAAGAAGAGAACATAATATAATGGCCCTCCTTCCACTTTGCCTTCATGAATCCCCAACATCCAATTCGAAAAAAGAAGAGGGAGGCAAACGACGTTAAAGGCTACCATGATTTTCAAAGGAAGCTGACTCTTCCACTTCGTCATGATCAGGTGATAACTGATTGAAGAGATGGTAAAAAAGCCCGCAATGACATGCAGCATTCTTTCCCAAAACAGCTTGTGCTCCAATGAGCCATGGCCAGGGCTAATCCAAATATCAATGGCCGCCATCAGAGAAAGCATAATCAGGGCGGCTCCAAAATATCCGAAGCTGCGATCGAATTTGGTTCGGATATCAAGAAGAATGAATAACAGCCCGGCGGCCATTAAAAAAGAACAGAGAATTTGGAGTACAATTTCCATAGTTTCTCCCGTTTTGGGAATAAATGCTTGGATAGATGATTATTCTATGTGGAAAAATTTGAGTCAACCATTTAAATCAGGTGTTATCTATCCGAATTAAAATTTATGTCTGTTGATAGATTATTGATATAGCCTTAAATTGTTGATAGAATTTGTAAAAGTTTGGACTGCAAAGCGCGTACCGGGGTTTAGTACGTTCACTGAATTGAACGATCCCGGCTTAATAGCCCTTGGAATTGCGGTATTGCTTTGCGGTCTTACGACCTGGGAAACGCGAAAAGCACGATGGGCTCCGTTTTTCCCCGCCACGGCATTATTAACCTTCGCTATCCCGTTTCTATTTCCGGGTCTCCCTCCCATGCTGACGACACCGGTATGGGGGAGGATTTTGTGGACCACACTGTGCGTCCTGGCAGCCAACGTTATTTGGGAATTGGGCTTATGCACCTTTATTTATGAGCGCCTCGTCCTTCACCGATTTGCGTTGGATTCCAGCTTCTTTTGGTCTCCTTCGGCCGCCGTTGAATCCTTGTTCTCCCCCTCCGCACACAATTCCGGCTTCGGGAACCAAGAGTTGGTGGGATTGGCTTTCATGCTCATTTGGGCGCCCGTCGCGGAAGAAATTTTCTATTGCGGTTTTCTTTATTCCGCCATGCGCCAAGACTTCTCAAACTTCTCGGCCGCAATGGTTACCGGCCTCGCCTTCTCAACCTGTCATGCATGTAGATTGGCCTCCATACGCCCCTTTCCCTGGCCGGCAGCGATAGGATTTGCATTTTCGGCCTTTGGACCTATTGTATTCAACTGCTACTTGTTGGAGATTACCAAAAGCCTTCTACCCTTAATACTGGTACACTTCGCTTCAAATTCGATTTGGGCTGGCCACCAATGGATATGGGCCACATCCCCAATCAAGACTAATGAAGAGCGCTAGCTACTTCTCTATCGGCTTCGATGACCTTGGATCTAAGAAAGGCGGCCCAGTGAACTCCCGGCGCCAAACAAACCAACCGCACCGGATACAACACATGAATGTAATCGGCGTTTTCCAAATATGGATTACCAATCACTTCCGCGGGGGATGGCCTTTCAGGCATTTGCTCGAAAATACCCTTCTCCATCAAGAATGGTGATGCCCAAACCAAATCGGCAAAATTATATGGTTTCGGTACTGCCAGAAAGATTTTCTGGGCCCACTCCGTCCAAGCGGCATCTACAACTTTAAACTGGGCATCCTCGTCCATTTGCTGTTGAATGGACACGTCAAGTCCTGACCAAAGGATGGAGAATCGGTTCCAAAAAAATAGCGCCACCCCTGGAGGATAGTATTGCTGAAACCGAAGAGAAGCCAAGCGCCCTTCTTCTGCATGCTTGCCCAACATACGGAATATTCCTGAAGAAATCTCGGCCGCCAAAGCTTGGGTATCGCGGTGAAGGAACCGAAATGCAGTTGCGAGATAACCAAGAACGTTTACATTCGTAGTAGCATCCACTTCATTATTGTTTTCAAAGATCCAGGTGTAAACGCCGCGGTCGTTCTCTTCGACGCCGTTTTCATAGTTGAGTATGCCTTTTGCAAACCTTCCTTTTCGGAATACATGTTCGCCGAGAAAGCGAACGAACATTTCCCAATCGTGCGCCCATTGATCTTGCAAGGCAAGTCGTGTCCGAGAGGCAAACCACGCGCAACTGGAGTAGACGATGCTGGAGGTGTCGTTGTCGGGAACGGCGAAGTCCATGAGGCGCACCAAAAAGCGAAACAGGGGATGGCGCTTCTCAACATATTCGACGGGGGAAAAATAGGAGTACATCACCAAAGAAAATTCGTCACGCTTGACCGGAACCCCCTGCCGATGCAGACCGGCGAGGGTCTTTTCGCTTCCGCGACGAATGCGTTCGACGATCTCATCCGATAAGAATCGACTCGCTTCGGTCAATACTTCCCAAACCAACAAATCGTTGAAAAAGGACATGTGTTGCAGGGAAAGCGGGTTTTTGGGATTCGAGATCAAACAAAAGCCGTGATGGCCGGATTCGCGCCGGGAAAAAAGATAGAGGGGCGCGCCCAAAAGCAAAGACAGTCGCAGACGGGGAACCCGTTTGAAAACAATCCACCAATCCCGTTTGGTGAACAATGCGTCACGCACGGGACAAAGGCGAAGGGCTTGTCCAAAGCCGCCCGTTCTTTCAAACGTATCCAGCAGGCTTTGCGCGATCAGGGAAATTTCGTTGCGGGTGGTTGATTCGTCGTTTTTTGAAATCGTATTGCTCCCGATGAAGGCTTTGATTCCTATGCCTGATTCGTGTTTTATTTCCCGCGGTTTGGAGCACTAAATATAAACAGGCGCGATTTATTCCGGAAATGAACACCCCATCACCGGATAGATCCCATTCATCGCGATTGACTCCTGTCTTCTTCGGAAGCCGCATTTGATGGCGCCCCCTTTTGATTCGGATTGTCGATTCGCGTTTGCAAACGTTGCCGCCAGGCTACAAGCTTGTCCCCGTCCACGAGACGGCTGGCGGGAGACAAGAAACGATCGGCCTCGGCCTGCACCTTACCGGTCGCGTATCCCAGGCGCAGCATCACTTCGGCACGCATGAGAATGAAGGCCGGATCATTCAAATCTCCGATGTGGTTAAGAATGCGCACGTAATAATCGGGATCGGTGGCCAAACCGTACAAAATGCGATTGTCGTTATATGTGTTTCGTAAACGCAAAGTTGCGGTATCGCGAGGTTCTTCGAATTTAAGCGGCGGCAACCATTTCAATTTCCACAATTCTTCGTCCGTCAGCGGAGGGCCCCAGCGATCCCGCTGTTCGTCCCAGAAGCTTTGAATGTCTTCCGGCAGACTGAAATTCCACAGAGTGGTTTCGGGATCCATGCGCGCCAACCGGGAAAAAGTCCGGATCGCCGCCATCGTGTCTTTGGCCAACGCGAGATCGAGGATGCCGAGCATGCGATACGCATGAATGAGACAAGGGCGATCTACGCGCAACCTTTCTTCGTTGGCCAAGGAAATGAAATTGAGCCAGCGCCCGTACACTTCATTGAGATCACCGTCTTCGAATTGCTTCTGAAGCTGAATCGTGTCCAAACAGGGAAGCCGAGAGCGTGAAGCCGTTACCGAATCAGGGTCGTAATTTGAGGCTGCAAGCAGGCCCGCGAGAAGCAAAGACCACATGGCCTTTACGGCTTGCGTGGTCCGGCTTGGGGCAATGTCGGATCGTCTGCAAAGAGGAGAGGCGTGGGTGGAGAAACTCCGGCACCACTGCCTGAGGCGGAAAGCATCCACCAAACGCCTCCGCCGGCAAGTACCATGCCGGCGCCGACCCCTCCCCATAACCAGGGAGACTTCCACATCGGATGACCCGTAGCACCCGAAGCGGCTGTAACGGTCGAAGCGGAATCCGCTGCGAACTCTCCATTTTGGGCTTCTACATCTTCGCCGTCATACCCCAAAGTCAGCGCCGCGCCGGTGGCCGCCTGCATGCGTAAACACCCTTTGACGAAAACGTGTTCCAGGGTAACGCTTTTCGAATGCGTCACGATAACCGTGTCGGCATTGAACAAGCGGACGTTGCGAAAGCGCAACGATCCGGTTTCGCCAATGCGGATACCGCCCCAGCGGACCGGGCCTGGACGCAGGCCCAACGCATATTCCTCCAGGGATCCGGAAAAATAAACGGGATTGGTTTCGGATCCTTCCGCGATCAGAACGCCCTGCACCAGCACGACATTCTTCCCATCGAAGATCTTGTCGAAATGCAGTTTGACGCCGGGATGGATGAAACAAGTGTCGCCGGAGTGAATTTCCATGGTGTCGCAGGGCAGTAAATACGGCTGGGAAATCGAACTTCCGGGAAGGCCGATTTCCCCGCGCAGAAAATGACTCTGGCTGTTTCCGTCTTCGCAGGTCAAAGCATACAAAGAAGCGGCGCCGAACAAGCACATGAAAATCGAAACTTTTTTCACAAACCATTCCCTTGGACTCCGTCCATAAACCGGAGCGTCGCGGTTCGGATACCGACGCTTCCGCGATATCGGATTTGCAGGAAATAAAGGCCGAAGCGGCGCGGCGCTTCCAAAGACAGCATGTCCTCGCCGGAAAGCAAGGGTCCGAAACGTTTTTCCGCCAGAACCCGTCCGGAAACATCCAGCATGCGCAAATCCACGTCGCTCACCATACCGAAAGCCGCGGGCACTTCAAAATCAATCTGCATTTCCGATCCCAAACGGCGCGCCCCTCGCAGGATTCCCGTTTCTCCCGTCGCTTCTTGTTGCAATTCGGATTCGGTGGCGGCGAACCCTGCGGAGTCGATTTGCACCAACTGAAAAGCATTCCATCCCGCCGCAACCATAACGCCCGAGTCACCCAGGGGCAACAAGCGGTTTTGCGCCGGCGACCACACGGCCCAATTCGTGATGCTACCGTGGGCTTGCACGGCCACCTTACCGGCTGTGGGCGCTTCTAGAAAAAAATTCCGGCGCGGTTTCACGGCGGCGCTGAGGGAACCGTTCAGCGAATCCCATACCGCGAAAAACCCGGGGTGGAAAAAAGTCGGCACCGGCGCGGGTCGGCTGAAATTCCGCAGGCGCAAAATAGCGGTTTGCCCAGTGGATGCGAAGCTCCATTGCACGTCGATTCCGCCTGGCGCCGCGGGCTTGCCCAAAGGCAACGAAACAAACGGATCAAAAGCGAGCTGCGTAGGCCGGAACGCTTTAACCATGTATCCCTGAAAAGGTTTGAGCGTATCGGCGAGGGACCAAGACGGCTTGGCCGAATCCCCATCGCCCGTCCAACTAAGCGCGTAGAAATAGGAAACCGACGACGAATCGAGGCCGATGCGCGCGTCGGCAATGGGAAAAGGCAAAGGGTCGGCCACGCAATGCCAGCCCGAGTCCAAATTCATCCCGACCGGAAGAGCGGAAAGCCCATCGGTGTCGAGCTTGGGATTCCAGGCGGCAGGCAATCCCGCGAGATAACCGCCGGCCGCGGCCAAAGTTGCGGTTTCCGGCAAATTAGACCAGGCCGTTCCATTCCAGCTTTTAAGCACCACGCTGTCGCCGGTCGACTTGCCCTGCAACACCTCAGACGCCGGCATGTTTTGTGGATAGCCGATCAAGTTCTTGATGAAGGGGCGCAATGCGGGCGCGGCCGCGTTCGCCGCGGCCGTAAAAGCGGCGGGGTTCAACGGGGCCGGCGTCCAAGTCGCATCCCACGCCACCGTACCTGCAAAGTTACGATACCCCATGCGATACGCCCCCAAAACCCCGGTGGGTATGGAAACCGACAAACTCGAATCGAAACCGGCCGAATCGGTGAGGGTCATCACCGTACCGCCCGCATCCACGAATTCCACTTGCGTCAACACCGACAAAGTGCGCGCGCTTTCGGAAGAATCGAGCGCGGGGGTGAGGATGAGCTGTCCGCTGGAAACCTGCGCCACGGCGGGTTTCGCGGGATGAATCGGCACGGTATCAAGCGGTGAAAGGCGCTCGGCCACAACCAGGGCCGTTACGGCGGGCACAAGCGCCAGGCGATAGCGGTTTCCAATTTGCGCCACCGAGTCCAAAACCCAGGATCCGCCGGCGTTACGGGTATACGCGACCAAGCGCGCAGGGTGCACGGGTGCGAGACCGGCGACGAATACGGTATAAGCCTGGGTCGGCGTCAAATGCGTCAAAACCACGCCGCGCACCGCCAGAAAGCGCAAAGTATCTTGGACGAGACCCGTAACCTGATAGGTACTATCGAGGGCGAAATCGCCGGGCGTCGACGACAGCAGACCCGTCACCGAATCGGGACCCAGCGCGAATGAATTCGTTTGTCCCGCGGCCAGGGAAAACTTGCGCGCCAAAAAGAAAACCATGCCGCTGTCGGCAAGCGCCAATGCCGATGCAACCGACGCCGTGTCTTCGTTCATGACGGCCGCAGCGGCCGTCTGTGTTCCGTTTTTCACAAACAGCGATTGGCCCGCATTGGTTTTGCGGAACACCGCGACCAAGGTGTCGCCCGCGGCGCGGCCGGGCCACTTGAATGAAAACGGTTTGGAGAAATACCCCTGGCTCGGGAAAGCCGTAGTGTCGAGCTGCGAGGCGGAACTGTCGATGGAGAGTTGATGGCCTGCAGCCGTGGCGGAATACAAATGATTGCCCGCAAAAGCCACGGTATCGCGCCCGCTACCCACGGCCAGCCGCTCGACCAGTGCCGCCGAGAACGACGAAGCGAAAGGCGATTTCCACCACCAAAAGCCGGACGAGTCAAAGGCGGGGACGAAACTCGCGTTGCCAATCCTAAAAAAAAGCGAGTCGGGCCAAATCGGCGCGCCGGCTCCGGCTTTGGTCAGGCCAAGCTTTAGAGTACCAGACCCTTCGGCATTGGTGGCGAAAGCCGCGCCATAGGGTTCGCCGTTACGGGCGATGGGGCGCAGGCGTTTTTGCGGCGGCAGTGAATCCCTCGCGCGGGCCAGGGTTCGCCCCGCGCGCGTGACCGAATCAAAGCGCACCGTGGTGTCGGTTCCGAGTCCGGTGACCGAAACGTTACTGCCGCGAAACGTGTTCTGCCCCGCAAAGGCGGGAATGAAGGTGTTGGCCAAAGTGGCGTTTACGAAAATCGAACCACTTTCGACGCCTTCGCTTTGGGCCACGAAGGCGGAGCCCGCCTGCGCGAACAGCAGCGGCCTGCCTTCACTGCGGGCCGGGAGCGAAATCGAATTCACCCGCGCCGACCCGTTCAAAACCAAGGTCGTGTCTTTCTCAAACCACGATCGCACCGAATCGGGAAGCGCCGTGGCATAAACCGCCGCGCCTAGCGACGCGGTCAGAACGCGGGGGAAGACGGAGGCCGCCACAGTGAACACCGCATTCCCCGTGGGTAGCGCAAAAGTTACTGTACTGTCCGGCGGAAAAAGATTGAAGACGGGCAATGGGTTCGGGCCATTCCAGGCGCCATGCGAATTATCGCCTGGGATTTGCCAATCCCAGGCGACGGTCGAGTCTTTCGACGGGGAAACAACAGTATTACTGGAGTCGGAGAACATGGATTGCCCTAAAGAACTTGTGAAGCCATTCCAACTGGAATACCGCACATTGTTGCTGACGGAATCCGGTGTTATAAATCTGGTTACTAGGATAATGTTTTTCTGTGACCCATCTTGGGTAATGTTATTCTGCGCGGGTGGATTTGCAAAATAATTGTTTTGAATATTGCAGGTCGCGCTTAAATTACCGTCTAATAAAAACTGCGTTTTATTCACCGTATTGTATTTCATGTCAAGGCGGTTGGTTGCCGATGCACTCAACACCCCGGAGAAGTTAAAAAGATTGTTAGAAAGCGTGATGGTACTATCGGCGGGCAGCGACAGCGCCCCGGTCGCTGAAAACATCGAATTCGCAATGCTGATGCTGCCAGCCCCCGTCAGCGACAGCGCCCCGGTCGCTGAAAACATCGAATTCGCAATGCTGATGCTGCCGCCCCCGTCAGCGACAGCGACCCGGTCGCTGAAAACATCGAATTCGCAATGCTGATGCTGCTAGCCCCCGTCAGCGACAGCGACCCGGTCGCTGAAAACATCGAATTCGCAATGCTGATGCTGCTCGCGCCCGTCAGCGACAGCGAACCCGTCGCTGAAAACATCGAATTCGCAATGCTGATGCTGCTCGCGCCCGTCAGCGACAGCGAACCCGTCGCTGAAAACATCGAATTCGCAATGCTGATGCTGCTCGCGCCGTCGCCTCCCCAGGCGAAAACCTTGCGGCTGTTCTGCCCATCGCCCAATACCGTGCAACTGTCGAATGTGAGGTTGTGGTTGTTAATCTTACTGGTGTCGAACAAGATTCCGGAACCGTTCAGCTTAATCGCAAGATTTCGAAAAATCACGATGCCAGCTTGATTATCCAAATGCGCCAGAACACCACTCACCTGCACCGCCGAATCGGCTTGCGAAGCCCGCTCGAAATACAACGTGTCGCTGCCATTGCCGCTTAAGGTAAGACTGCCCGGGTTTTGGTAGCCCAATCCTGCGAAACGAATGTGGGTTGTGCCCGTGTTCGGCACGGTGATATTGTCGAGGCGCGTTGTGCCGTCGATGGTGAACACGGCGGCAGGCGACAAAAACGGTGCGAACGCAATCAGCGCCGAAGTCAAAGCGAAAATTGGGTGCCGGTTCACAACTCAAAAGGTAGCAACAAGCTTTTTACCCGATTCAATTCGCACAGCCGGTTCAAGCGGCCACAAGGGGCCGGACGCCGCCTTTCTGAAAAACCGAGGACATTGTCTGAGTTCGGAAATCCGCCTTCGCCGAAGGGGTCGGGTCGCTCCGGGCGAGTTCCGCAGGCCGGCAAGAAAGGCGACGATCTCCGTGGTCAATTTGCGCTCGCGAAAAAATGGTGAAGATCATTTCAACTTCAATGTATCCGTCTTTTCTGCATAGTCATCTCCGCTCAGATATTTCAAAATCAAGGCATCCTTTGTGAAGCTCGCCTCTTCAACCGCAAATCGTACGGCGGCAATTTTTTTTGAAAAACGCGGAGTGAACGAACGTGAAGGACTGGAGCAAGGGAAAATGCATTCAACGTGAACCGTGTCGGCTGTCAAATATGCGATTGACATTGTTTCCGTATCTTCTGCAAGGATGTCCGGAAAAAATTCCGATTTCTTGGAATCGGACAATCGATAAAAAAAGGTCATGTCGCATGGACTGCCGCAACTCCCGGTAATTTTCATGACGTCCGAGGTGAAATGATTAATGGCGGTGTTTTCTGGCATCTCTTCGATGAATTTAGGGCGCCGACCCGCTTGTGCGACGAATACGGAACACCCTTGAGCCGTACACCGAAGATTCATAGGACTTTTTGAAATGGAATATTCGGAATAAGCTCCGCTTTTAGGTGCGACATTCGGATCACCATTTTTGTAACTGAATCCGACAATTGTAATCGCAGCAAGTGCCGCGAATACAACGTCAACTTTTATATCGATAAAATTTAAAATCATCTGTTTGAAGTAAATTCGGAATTTCGACTTCTTCTACTTTTTGATTCACAAAATCAGGCTCTTTCCGATATTTTTTCGGATCCATCAAATGCCATTTCGCTTGTGCTTTGGGGCTATAATAAAGCTGGCACCCTTGAGTTAAATCCGGATCATTTTTGTCGTAAACAAGTTTTATAACGGGTATGAATTTTTCAATGCTCCTGTCTTTTTCGATTGACTCATTTTTCAAATAATCGAAGCATTTAACATAGGGCGCATTGCGTTGATCATGCGCGTCAAACCCACCGCCGTTGATCAAATCCAGAACATTTTTATACCGCGTCCACTCCCTTTTCCCCACCCGGTTCATGATTACATGCGCAATCGCGCGCCAAGCAACGGGGCTTTGCGCGGCCGCTTCGCCGTAAATCGTTGACGCGAACACGATGAACTCTTCGGAATAATCTGTTTTCTTTGCGCTTTCATCAATCAACCGAATCGAATATTTCCGTCCCGTGCGGAGATAGAGGCCCTTTTGAAGTTCCGCAGCGGTTGCCTCGATTATTTCGTCGTCCATACGATCATCCTTTTAAATCAACGTTGCACAGACGGCAGCATTTTCCCGTCGGCCCGGTACGCGCCCTTGGGACCGACGATGGAGTAAGGCGGAAACTCGCGCAATTTAATCGCCGCCATGCGCCTGGGCAAAACCGCCTGGGATCCCGACGGTACCGCAAACACAATATTGGCATTTTGAGAGAACGGCAAGACAACGCTCAGGTTGTTCAGCGCCGCTTTGACGGGAAGCATTTTCGATGCGTTCCAATAGGCGACAATACTGTCTTTGGCCAAGGCTGCCGTGTCAACCCCGACGTAGAAGATGCAGCGCACCGAATCCTGGCCTTCGACATCGGTCGCGATATCATACGCTATCGGTTGGCCGCTCAAAAGCAGGGGAACATATCCGGTCGGCAGTTGCGTATTCGGTGAATGGAACACGGTGCGCCCCGCGCGCGTGACCGAATCAAAGCGCACCGTGGTATCGGTTCCGAGTCCGGTAACCTGAACGTTACTGCCCCGGAAAGTATTCTGGCCTGCGAAAGCGGGAATGAACCCGGTCGCCGAAGAACCGTTTACGAAAACCGAACCGCCTTCGACACCGACGCTTTGGGCCACGAAGGTCGAACCCACCTGCGCGAACAGCAGAGGCTTGCCTTCATTGCGGGCCGGAAGCGAAATCGAATTCACCCGCGCCGACCCGTTCAAAACCAAGGTCGTGTCTTTTTCAAACCAAGGCCGCACCGAATCGGAAAGCGCCGTGGCATAAGCCGCCGCGCCCAGCGACGCGGTCAGAACGCGGGGAAAGACGGAGGCCGCCACCGTGAACACCGCATTCCCCGTGGGTAGCGCAAAAGTTACTGTACTGTCCGGCGGAAAAAGATTGAAGACGGGCAATGGGTTCGGGCCATTCCAGGCGCCATGCGAATTGTCGCCTGGGATTTGCCAATCCCAGGCGACGGTCGAGTCTTTCGACGGGGAAACAACAGTATTACTGGAGTCGGAGAACATGGATTGCCCTAAAGAACTTGTGAAGCCATTCCAACTGGAATACCGCACATTGTTGCTGACGGAATCCGGTGTTATAAATCTGGTTACTAGGATAATGTTTTTCTGTGACCCATCTTGGGTAATGTTATTCTGCGCGGGTGGATTTGCAAAATAATTGTTTTGAATATTGCAGGTCGCGCTTAAATTACCGTCTAATAAAAACTGCGTTTTATTCACCGTATTGTATTTCATGTCAAGGCGGTTGGTTGCCGATGCACTCAACACCCCGGAGAAGTTAAAAAGATTGTTAGAAAGCGTGATGGTACTATCGGCGGGCAGCGACAGCGCCCCGGTCGCTGAAAACATCGAATTCGCAATGCTGATGCTGCCAGCCCCCGTCAGCGACAGCGCCCCGGTCGCTGAAAACATCGAATTCGCAATGCTGATGCTGCCAGCCCCCGTCAGCGACAGCGCCCCGGTCGCTGAAAACATCGAATTCGCAATGCTGATGCTGCTCGCGCCATCGCCGCCCCAGGCGAAAACCTTGCCCGTGTTTGCGTGTCGCCGAGAACCGTGCAACTGTCGAACAGGAGGTTGTGGTTAAAACTCAAGGGTTGAATCAAACATCGCGCCGCCGGTATTCAGCTTGAACGCCAAGCCACGAAAGACGACCGTCCCTTTCTGACCTTGCAGATGGAGCAGAACCCCACTCACCGCCACTGCCGAATCGGTTTGCGAAGCCCGCTCGAAGATGAGGCTGTCGCTGCCGTTGCCGCTTACGGTAAGACTGCCCGGGTTTTGGTAGCCCAATCCTGCGAAACGAATGTGGGTTGTGCCCGTGTTCGGCACGGTGATATTGTCGAGGCGCGTTGTGCCGTCGATGGTGAACACGGCGGCAGGCGACAAAAACGGTGCGAACGCAATCAGCGCCGAAGTCAAAGCGAAAATTGGGTGCCGGTTCACAACTCAAAAGGTAGCAACAAGCTTTTTACCCGATTCAATTCGCACAGCCGGTTCAAGCGGCCACAAGGGGCCGGACGCCGCCTTTCTGAAAAACCGAGGACATTGTCTGAGTTCGGAAATCCGCCTTCGCCGAAGGGGTCGGGTCGCTCCGGGCGAGTTCCGCAGGCCGGCAAGAAAGGCGACGATCTCCGTGGTCAATTTGCGCTCGCGAAAAAATGGTGAAGATCATTTCAACTTCAATGTGTCGTCTTTTCCAAGTAACCCCGTTCCGTGAAATAACGCACAATTAAATAACTCTGTTCAAATTTTGGTCTTTGAATGGATGTGGAGAAGCAAGCGATCCTAATTCAAATGTATTCGATTGACGGGTATGCAAAAAAATTCATTTAACTGAAACGGAATCTTGTCCGTATAAACAAGTGACGATTAAACTTTCGGAATCAGTAGTAATGATATTTCGAAGCCCCCTCGGTAGATTTCAATATATCGAGTATGACCGGAAAATCCGCATCTTCGCGTGTTTGCATCAAGGTGATGATGGCCTGGGCCAAACCTATTGCAGCAACTTTTCCACGGTTTTGGCGTCGGCCTGTGCGTTGTGGACTCGCAGGCCATTCTTGAAGATTTCTTGCTCCACCCTATAACGCTTTAACGTGCTATCCGGCTCAGCGCTGAAAGTCCACAATTCACCGGTTCCATTTATCACTTTTCCAGTTGCTTTTCCGGTCGGGGAAAATGATTCGGAAAAAATTAGGCGCTGGTTCCCTTTACTCGGATCTTCTTCGCGGGTCGCCTGTTCTTTCAGACGCAAATTACCGTTGGGAAAATACTCTTCGTCCGAAATAATTAACCCTTTATGGCATTGCGCCACCAATTTCTTATTGCCATTGGGCCACCATTCCTGCCATAAGCCCTCTTCTTGGCCGGAGTCGTTGTAGTTTTTGATTAAAGATGGGTGGCCGGGGGAATAGTAATTTTCATCCTTGCCGATTTGGATTCCGTTTCGATGTTCCCTGCGTCCAACAATATTACCAAGGGAATCCCAGAACAATGAAACCCCATTTTCTTTTCCATTGATATAAAAACTGCTGTCTTTCTTTCTCCAAAGACTATCATAGTCAACTTGGAAACCATTCTGAGTCCCATTTTTATACTCAAGGGCGGAAATTATATTTTCCGATTTATAATCGCAGTCTTACTCGAAGCTCCACCGTACCATATTTTCGTTTTTGAATTTCTTTTTCTCCACAAGTATAAGAGGGGTGCGCCAAAGGCTTCCGAATCAGAAATAGACAGCCAAACCTGAGATTTTAATTTTCGATTTTATTCTCTTGAAGGATAATGTGGAATTGATCGAGAAACGGGTAGTTTGCCTTTTGCTGATTATGATTTTCATCGAAAAACCCCTTCCCTAATCCAAAGTCATCGATCCTCTGTTTCCCCGCCTTCAGCGCATCCGCTTTTTGTTTTACAGCCACCGGATCTTCATCACCCGATCCGGGTGGCGGCAAAGGCAATTGCGACACAAAGCGCAACACCCATTTGAGAATGTGATTGCCGTTCGGTGATTTCGAAGCCCCCTCGGTAGATTTCAATATATCGAGTATGACCGGAAAATCCGCATCTTCGCGTGTTTGCATCAAGGTGATGATGGCCTGGGCCAAACCTATTGCAGCAACTTTTCCACGGTTTGTGAGTCGGCCTCCTGATTGCTCACTTCGAAGCCGTCTTTATAAATTTCGTGCAAGACGCGATAGTTTATGCGTGACGCTGTCCGGCTTGGCATCGAATAGCCACGTATTCTCCTGTTCCATTCACCACCCTGCCGGTAGATTTTCCGGCGGGTGAAAAAGTTTCATAGAAAACCACCTTCGCGTCTCCCTTTGATGGGCTTCGCGCTGATACGCTGTTTTTTCCTTTAATCGCAAAATTCCGTTTGGAAAGTATTCTTCATCCTCAATCACTTCACCCTTTATGACATTGCGCCACCAATTTCTTATTGCCATTGGGCCACCATTCCTGCCATAAGCCCTCTTCTTGGCCGGAGTCGTTGTAGTTTTTGATTAAAGATGGGTGGCCGGGGGAATAGTAATTTTCATCCTTGCCGATTTGGATTCCGTTTCGAAACTTCCGCTTTCCCACTACTTCGCCTAGCGTATCCCAAAAAATCAAGGTTCCATTTTTTCTACCGTTAACAAAAAAACAACTGTCGTGTTTGCGCCATAAACTATCATAATGAATGGCAATACCATTTTGAATGCCTCCTTTATATTCCAAAACCGAAATAATGTTATCCGCTAAATAGTCACAACGAACCCGAAGCTCCACTTGGCCGTATGGCCTGCTTAAGGTCTCTTTCTGTCCGCAGGTATAGGGAGTTTGCTTTGCAGAAGTAAGGGCAATGGGGATAAGCATTGCCGCCCAGATTAATCGACTATTTAATCCCATTCTCTTTGAGTAGAGTGTGTAATTGATCCAAAAAACCGTCATTTGCATCCGGCTCTTTATTGTTCTCATCGAAATACCCCTTCCCCAATCCGAACCTTTTAATCCGCTCTATCCCCGCCTTCAGCGCATCCGCTTTTTGTTTTACAGACACCGGATCTTCATCACCCGATCCGGGTGGCGGCAAAGGCAATTGCGACACAAAGCGCAACACCCATTTGAGAATGTGATTGCCGTTCGGTGATTTCGAAGCCCCCTCGGTAGATTTCAATATATCGAGTATGACCGGAAAATCCGCATCTTCGCGTGTTTGCATCAAGGTGATGATGGCCTGAGCCAAATCTATTGCAGCAACTTTTCCACGGTTTTGGCGTCGGCCTGTGCGTTGTGGACTCGCAGGCCATTCTTGAAGATTTCTTGCTCCACCCTATAACGCTTTAACGTGCTATCCGGCTCAGCGCTGAAAGTCCACAATTCACCGGTTCCATTTATCACCTTTCCAGTTGCTTTTCCGGTCGGGGAAAATGATTCGGAAAAAATTAGGCGCTGGTTCCCTTTACTCGGATCTTCTTCGCGGGTCGCCTGTTCTTTCTTAGACGCAAATTACCGTTGGGAAAATACTCTTCGTCCGAAATAATTAACCCTTTATGGCATTGCGCCACCAATTTCTTATTGCCATTGGGCCACCATTCCTGCCATAAGCCCTCTTCTTGGCCGGAGTCGTTGTAGTTTTTGATTAAAGATGGGTGGCCGGGGGAGTAAAAGGATTCGGACTCTCCATTTAGTTTTCCGTTACTATAATTCTTTCGAGAAATGATATTTCCAAGAGTGTCCCATATTAAACACTGGCCCTCTTTTTTACCATCAATAAAAAAGACACTATCATGTATTCTCCATTTTTTATCATAGCTTAACAGCATCCCGTTCCTAATTTTTCCTTTATATTCAGAAACAAAATTAAAATTTTTAGATAATCCGCAATCAACTCTTAATTCGATTTCACCATTAGTGGTTTTGTGCTTTTCAATTTGTCCACATTCATAAGCGCATACGAAACAAGGGAAAACAAATATCCCAAAAAAGGAAACACGAATTACCATAAGCTATCCAAATTATTTTGGGCCAGTAAGGCTCTAAACGCGATTAAAAAATCTGCATTCGCTTCTTGTGGGTCTCCATTTTCATCAACAAATCCAACTGCATTGCCAAAATCCTGAATCCGCTCTATCCCCGCCTTCAGCGCATCCGCTTTTTGTTTTACAGACACCGGATCTTCATCACCCGATCCGGGTGGCGGCAAAGGCAATTGCGACACAAAGCGCAACACCCATTTGAGAATGTGATTGCCGTTCGGTGATTTCGAAGCCCCCTCGGTAGATTTCAATATATCAAGTATGACCGGAAAATCCGCATCTTCGCGTGTTTGCATCAAGGTGATGATGGCCTGGGCCAAACCTATTGCAGCAACTTTTCCACGGTTTGTGAGTCGGCCTCCTGATTGCTCACTTCGAAGCCGTCTTTATAAACTTCGTGCAAGACGCGATGTTTGTGCGTGACGCTGTCCGGCTTGGCATCGAATAGCCACGTTTCTCCTGTTCCATTCACCACCCTGCCGGTAGATTTTCCCGCGGGTGAAAAAGTTTCATAGAAAACCACCTTCGCGTCTTCCTTTGAGGGCTTCGGCTGATACGCTGTTTTTTCCTTTAATCGCAAAACTCCGTTTGGAAAGTATTCTTCATCCTCAATCACTTCACCTTTATGACATTGCGCCACCAATTTCTTATTGCCGTTGGGCCACCATTCCTGCCATACAGCCCTCTTCCTGACCCGAGTCGTTGTAGTTTTTGATTAAAGATGGGTGGCCGGGGGAATAGTAATTTTCATCCTTGCCGATTTGGATTCCGTTTCGATGTTCCCTGCGTCCAACAATATTACCAAGGGAATCCCAGAACAATGAAACCCCATTTTCTTTTCCATTGATATAAAAACTGCTGTCTTTCTTTCTCCAAAGACTATCATAGTCAACTTGGAAACCATTCTGAACTTCTCCTTTATACTCTAAAACTGAAATTACGTCGTATTCTTTTTTACCGGAACAGTCGACTTCTAATTCCACTTTCCCATAACGTCGCTTGAAAATTTTTTTCTCTCCGCAAGTATAAGAAGATGGTTTACATTGCCCAAAACTGAGGAAAACAAATAAAATCAAAATTAGTCGATTACTGAATCCCATTTTCTTCGAGCAAATTATGGAATTGGTGCAAAAACCCAGCGTTCCGGTTTTGTTTTCTTCTGTTTTCATCAAAGTACCCTTCACCCTCGCCAAAATCATTAATCCGTTTAATCCCCGCCTTCAGCGCATCCGTTTTTTGTTTTACAGACACCGGATCTTCATCACCCGATCCGGGTGGCGGCAAAGGCAATTGCGACACAAAGCGCAACACCCATTTGAGAATGTGATTGCCGTTCGGTGATTTCGAAGCCCCCTCGGTAGATTTCAATATATCGAGTATGACCGGAAAATCCGCATCTTCGCGTGTTTGCATCAAGGTGATGATGGCTTGGGCCAAATCTATTGCAGCAACTTTTCCACGGTTTTGGCGTCGGCCTGTGCGTTGTGGACTTCGCAGGCCATTCTTGAAGATTTCTTGCTCCACCCTATAACGCTTTAACGTGCTATCCGGCTCAGCGCTGAAAGTCCACAATTCACCGGTTCCATTTATCACCTTTCCAGTTGCTTTTCCGGTCGGGGAAAATGATTCGGAAAAAATTAGGCGCTTGCGTTCCCTTTACTCGGATCTTCTTCGCGGGTCGCCTGTTCTTTCTAGACGCAAAATTACCGTTGGGAAAATACTCTTCGTCCGAAATAATTAACCCTTTATGACATTGCGCCACCAATTTCTTATTGCCATTGGGCCACCATTCCTGCCATAAGCCCTCTTCTTGGCCGGAGTCGTTGTAGTTTTTGATTAAAGATGGGTGGCCGGGGGAATAGTAATTTTCATCCTTGCCGATTTGGATTCCGTTTCGATGATTCCCTGCGTCCAACAATATTACCAAGGGAATCCCAGAACAATGAAACCCCATTTTCTTTTCCATTGATATAAAAACTGCTGTCTTTCTTTCTCCAAAGACTATCATAGTGAACTTGGAATACCATTCTGAACTTCTCCTTTATATTCTAAAACTGAAATTACGTCGTATTCGTTTTTTAGCCGGAACAGTCGACTTCTAATTCCACTTTCCCATAACGTCGCTTGAAAATTTTTTTCTCTCCGCAAGTATAAGAAGATGGTTTACATTGCCCAAAACAATGAGGAAAACAAATAAAATCAAAATTAGTCGATTACTGAATCCCATTTTCTTCGAGCAAATTATGGAATTGGTGCAAAAAACCCAGCGTTCCGGTTTTGTTTTCTTCTGTTTTCATCAAAGTACCCTTCACCCTCGCCAAAATCATTAATCCGTTTAATCCCCGCCTTCAGCGCATCCGCTTTTTGTTTTACAGACACCGGATCTTCATCACCCGATCCGGGTGGCGGCAAAGGCAATTGCGACACAAAGCGCAACACCCATTTGAGAATGTGATTGCCGTTCGGAGATTTCGAAGCCCCCTCGGTAGATTTCAATATATCGAGTATGACCGGAAAATCCGCATCTTCGCGTGTTTGCATCAAGGTGATGATGGCTTGGGCCAAATCTATTGCAGCAACTTTTCCACGGTTTTGGCGTCGGCCTCCTGCATTGCTCGACTTCGAAGCCGTCTTTATAAACTTCGTGCAAGACGCGATAACGCTTTATGCGTGAAGCTGTCCGGCTTGGCACTCGAATAGCCACGTTTCTCCTGTTCCATTCACCACCTTGCCGGTAGATTTTCCGGTCGGGTGAAAAAGTTTCATAGAAAACCAGGCGCTTCGCGTCTTCCTTTGACTCGGGTCTTCGTCGCTGATACGCCTGTTTTTTCCTTTAGATCGCAAAACTACCGTTTGGAAAGTATTCTTCATCCTCAATCACTTCACCCTTTATGACATTGCGCCACCAATTTCTTATTGCCATTGGGCCACCATTCCTGCCATAAGCCCTCTTCTTGGCCCGAGTCGTTGTAATGTGATTAATGTGCTCGGCTTATTGGGGGCGTAAAATGTTGTGCGAACTCCGACGGGATATCCATTTACATAATGGGTTTTTTCAACAATATTTCCAAGTGAATCCCAGACTAAACAATTTCCGTTCTTTTTCCCCTCCACATAGAAGCAACTATCGTGTTTTATCCATCGGACAGGCCCTGAATTTGTTTTGTTAAAGCTCATGGATATCCCGCTTCGCCGGCCATTTTGATATTCGGATACGAATTTCGTATTCGTGTCGAGTTTACAGTTCACACGTAATTCAACTGTTCCATATGGTTTTGAATATGTTGCCCTGGTACCGCATTCATATTCATCCGAAAAACAGATTTGAAAAAGAAGAGCGATAATCAGCAACCTGATCATAAACCACTCAAACCATTTTTTTGCATGAGGTCAGCAAAATCTGATAAAAAGTCCTCGTCTTTATCTCGATATTTATCTGTTGGTTTAAGATTTTTTGCGAGCCCGTAATTATTTAACAACTGTTTCCCCGCCTTCAGCGCATCCGCTTTTTGTTTTACGGCCACCGGATCTTCATCACCCGATCCGGGTGGCGGCAAAGGCAATTGCGACACAAAGCGCAACACCCATTTGAGAATGTGATTGCCGTTCGGTGATTTCGAAGCCCCCTCGGTAGATTTCAATATATCGAGTATGACCGGAAAATCCGCATCTTCGCGTGTTTGCATCAAGGTGATGATGGCCTGGGCCAAACCTATTGCAGCAACTTTTCCACGGTTTGTGAGTCGGCCTCCTGATTGCTCACTTCGAAGCCGTCTTTATAAACTTCGTGCAAGACGCGATGTTTGTGCGTGACGCTGTCCGGCTTGGCATCGAATAGCCACGTTTCTCCTGTTCCATTCACCACCCTGCCGGTAGATTTTCCCGCGGGTGAAAAAGTTTCATAGAAAACCACCTTCGCGTCTTCCTTTGAGGGCTTCGGCTGATACGCTGTTTTTTCCTTTAATCGCAAAACTCCGTTTGGAAAGTATTCTTCGTCCTCAATCACTTCACCTTTATGACATTGCGCCACCAATTTCTTATTGCCATTGGGCCACCATTCCTGCCATAAGCCCTCTTCTTGGCCGGAGTCGTTGTAGTTTTTGATTAAAGATGGGTGGCCGGGGGAATAGTAGAATTCTTTCTTCCCAATCTGTACTCCCATACGATGATTTTCGCGGCCAACGAGGTTGCCGAGCGTATCCCAATAAAGACATTCGCCGTTTTCTTTTCCGTCCACAAAAAAACTGCTGTCTTTTTTGCGCCAAAGACTATCGTAATGTATTGCAATGCCATTTTGATTATCGTTTTTAAATTCTAATACGGATATATTGTTGTCTGTTTTATCAGACAAAAAGCTACAATCGACTTGCAGTTTTACTAGGCCGTAGGGTTTTTTAACAGTATTCGATTCGCCACATGAAAATGGGTTACCAGTATTCGCGTTTATCATGGATGCTGCGATTAAATAAAACAGAAATTTCATTTTATCGAATTTGTTTCTAAAAGTATGTGAATGTGCGCCAGAAAAACGTCGTTTCGTTTCGCCGGATCCCCTCTTTCGTCTACATATCCTTCACCTTTCCCGAACTTTTCAATCCGCTCTATCCCCGCCTTCAGCGCATCCGCTTTTTGTTTTACAGACACCGGATCTTCATCACCCGATCCGGGTGGCGGCAAAGGCAATTGCGACACAAAGCGCAACACCCATTTGAGAATGTGATTGCCGTTCGGAGATTTCGAAGCCCCCTCGGTAGATTTCAATATATCGAGTATGACCGGAAAATCCGCATCTTCGCGTGTTTGCATCAAGGTGATGATGGCCTGGGCCAAATCTATTGCAGCAACTTTTCCACGGTTTTGGCGTCGGCCTGTGCGTTGCTGCACTCGCAGGCCATTCTTGAAGATTTCTTGCTCGACGCTATAACGCTTTATGCGTGAGCTATCCGGCTCAGCGCTGAAAGTCCACAATTCACCGGTTCCATTTATCACTTTTCCAGTTGATTTTCCGGTCGGGGAAAATGATTCGGAAAAAATTAGGCGCTTCGCGTCTCCCTTTGACTCGGATCTTCTTCGCGGGTACGCCTGTTCTTTCCTTTAGATCGCAAATTACCGTTTGGAAAATATTCTTCGTCCGAAATAACTTAACCCTTTATGGCATTGCGCCACCAATTTCTTATTGCCATTGGGCCACCATTCCTGCCATAAGCCCTCTTCTTGACCCGAGTCGTTGTAGTTTTTGATTAAAGATGGGTGGCCGGGGGAATAGTAATTCTTCACTCCTTGCCGATTTGGATTCCGTTTCGATAATTCCCTTTCCGCACGATACTTGACCCAAGCGTATCCCAGAACAATCAAATTCCATTTTTTTTACCGTTAAGATAAAAACTGCTGTCGTTTTTTTAGTCGCGCTATAAGACTATCATAGTGAACTGGCAATACCATTTTGAATCCGCCTTTGATATTCGAAAACCGAAATTATGTTATCCTCTAATTAGTCTGCAATCGACGCGAAGCTCCACTTCGCCATAGGAACGTGCTTGAACTTTTTCTTTTTCTCCGCAAGTATAAGTTTGCATGTGCAGATAGTTTGAGATGACTAACACAGGAAAAACATAAAGCCTTAGATTAATCGAGCTATCTTAATCCCATTCTCTTTGAGTAGATTATGAAATTCGGATACAAAAAACCGGCATTTGCAGTCCTGCTCTTTATTGTTCTCATCGAACATTTACCCCTTCGCCCGCTCCAAATTCTTAATCCGCTTTATCCCCGCCTTCAGCGCATCCGCTTTTTGTTTTACAGACACCGGATCTTCATCACCCGATCCGGGTGGCGGCAAAGGCAATTGCGACACAAAGCGCAACACCCATTTGAGAATGTGATTGCCGTTCGGTGATTTCGAAGCCCCCTCGGTAGATTTCAATATATCGAGTATGACCGGAAAATCCGCATCTTCGCGTGTTTGCATCAAGGTGATGATGGCCTGGGCCAAACCTTCGGGAGGAACACTTTTATAAATGGTTTGGCGCAGAGGAGCGCCCACAATTTGCTCTTTCACGATGGCTAAATCATGCAGATTTTCCGACAGCCAGTGTTTAAAATTGCTCACCCGATTGATGGCATAATCGGCGCCCATGGCTAGGGTTATTTTCCGATTCCGCGACTAAGGCGAAGCTATAGTTCTTGTACGCCGTGAAGGCGTCGTCGATTTCCTTCACATAATGAGAATCGACGGAGTACAGCAAATGCCCTAAAAATTCGCAGCCTTGCTTGGCGTCGACTTCCCAGGTCAAACCGCTGCCGCCGCCCAAACCCCAAGCCAGGCTCCAGGCAAAATGAAAACGAAACCGCCCGGCACTATAACTCACATGAAAGGATAAGTCGGCCGCAGCGCCGGCCGTGCCTTTCAGTTCGCCTTCGATCTCGGCCAAATCCGCAAATTCTTGGTGCGCGTCCGGACTCCATTGCGCCGAGAAGGTTATGCCGGCCGTGCCTTGCACGCCGGCCACCGCATGCACATCGGCTTTGGCCGAAGTTTCACTTTTGGACTTCGATTCCTGGTTGTCGGATTTCTTGTCCTGGCTCAAATCCACGGCCGGAAAGGAAATGCAGCCGTTGGCCGATAGGCCCACGAACAATCCGGCTTTGCCGTCTATGCAGATCCGCACCAGGCATTGACCGTTGTTCTCGCGGCAAGAATTTTGGGCTTTGGGATTGCACAAAGTGGGCAGCAAATCCAATCCTTCGCGCTGGGGCAGAAAAATCTTGCCTGAAAGTTTGCCCTCAAACAAGGCGAAAGACGCGTCGCCCGAAGCCTGCAAGGAAATTTTTTTGTCTTTGAGATCAAATTCCGCTTTTCCGCTATAACCCAGGGCATAACGCCCGAGGGCCGCTTCGGGGGTGAACTGAAACACATCGTTAGGGTTGGTTTTTTGATCCGACTTTCGCGGCCATTTCCAGACGCCGCCGACGACAGGTTCGCTTTCAAACAACTTGGCCTTCAGTTTCCCTTTCCATAGGGATTTGTCCTCCCCGTCACTTTTATTTCGCTTCAGCAATTTGTCCAGGCGCTTCTGCAAGGATTGATCCGAGGCCTTGACCCATTTCCCGGGAATTTTGCGGCCGTCTTGGCGCCAAGCCGCAGGCACGTGCACGAAATCCGTCGGCTGGCCCCAACGCGGGTTTTTCTGCACGGTCAACAATTCATCCAAACCTTTTTCGACATCGCCGCCGGGCTTGCCTTCGAACAGTGCTTCCCATTCTTTCCGCACCTTTTCCAATTCCTGGGTGCGCGCTTTGGAATCGCTTTGCTTCCAGGCCTCGGCGGTTTTGCCCCGCAAAGCCTGGGATTTGTTCACATGGGTCGAAAAGGCATTGAAGTCCTCCTGCACTTCCAACATCAGGTATTCTTCATTCCGCGGACTATAAAAAATGCAGCCATCAAAATCATCCTCGGTGATTTTCAACCCCCCGCTCTTCACTTCGAGCTTGGGCGAGGATTTTTTGGCCTTGAAGTAGAACGCATCGCCCGGCTTCAGCGGACCCATGCGCGTTTTTTCCGGCACACACCATTTGGCCACGGCGGCATGGTCGTTGCGTTTTTTCCCCACGGTTCCGGAATAGGTATTCACCATTTCATCCGATCCGCTTTGGCCTTTGCGGAATAGTTCGAAATGAATGAGATCGCCGGGCATGAGCCCGTCGGTATCGACTTTGAAATGCACGATGTCGCCGATGGCGGCTTCGGTGAGAATGCTTTCTGAACTGCCGGGCTTGGTATCGTCTTCGATGTAAGCAAAACCCGGGTTCAAAAGCGCCGGTTCCGCCTCTTGGCTTTGCGCCGCCGCTGCATCCGCATCCTCGGACTTTTTCCTTTTAGGGTTGGCGCGGGCCAAGGCGCGCGTATAGGCCCAATACAGGGCGTGCACGGCATGGTCGAGATGCGAGCCGGGAGCGACCACCAGCCACGATTCCCGGTGGTGCGGAATTTCGTGGGCGAGAAGGTGAAGGGGAGAATCTTCGGGGCGGCGCGGATATCCCGTGACGCGGGGAGGTCCGGTGCGGTACAACTCTTCCAACTCGTTGCGGTTCAACCTTTGCAAAACCCTTTCGAGGTCCAGCTGCGTCTGGTTTTTCAGCCAGGCCGGGCATTCCTTCGGCAGCCTGGGACAGGGGCCGAGGTAGTGAAATCCCCGTATGCGCGGGCTGCCCCCCAGGTAACGGCAAGGTTTCCAGGGGCAATCTTTACAGCAAGGCGCCGGGTAGGGCAAAGCTTCGGAAGGTACGGAAGCGGTTTCAGGCATGGCCCTTCATTTCCTCTAAACGGCCGAACATCTGCTCCGACAATCTATGATCCTTTTATTCACCCGGGCCCTCGGAAATGGGAATCAATTGCGCCGATTTGGAATCCTAAACGACTTGGGTTACCGATCCATCGCGCATCTTTCACACGGCCTGCTCCACCTTGTCTTCCTGGGTCAAGTCGGCCGCGAAAAGCTCATCATCGGGATTCACCTTTTTCGGGTGACGGCTGACCAGACGGATATTTGCAGGGTAGGCGGACAATTCTTTGGCCAGCGGCGAACCGATGGAGCCACCGGCCCCCAGAATGGTTTGTCTTGCTTGCGTTTGCGCCATGTTCGCGCCTTTCTTGCCTAGGGTTGGATAAAAACAAACAAAGGATCGGCCGTTGGATCCATCGATGATTTCATTTCGATTTCGGTGCACACGGAAATCCAGATCCGAAAATTCCCGCTTTTAGAGCGCCGGAAAGCGATGAATTTCCACAAACCCTTCCCTTCGCGGGCTAAAGGGTGGAAAATGATACTTGTCCCGGAACCCGCCGTTCGTGTGACCCAAAGGGGAGAACATGCTTTCTTCGGTTTTCAACAAACAGGAGTTGACGGCGACTTTTGACGCGCTTTCGTTGCAGGGCCAATCTTTGATCGAGGTTGCGCTTTTCAATCCGAGCACTTTGAAGTCGGAAGGCCGCGGCTTCTTCAATGATTCCGATTTTTTGTGCGAAGCCGCCAACCCGCATCTCGGCCGCTTCAATTTCGGAATCACCCCCTTCGCCTATGCGCCGGATCGTCTGCCCTCGCGCAGCAGCTACAACCAATTCGACCGCTCCCTGATCGATCACAACACCGAAAGTAGCCGGGTACATTCCGCCACCCTTTCCTTCTGTTTTCGTCCCGACGCCTTGCGCGAGCTGGGCGCCGCACCGGACCCGCAGCAAGGCGTGGTGCAAATGGCTTATGCCGTCACCGGCATTTTGGAACGGTTGGGCCTGCATTCGTTTTCGCTGGAATACAACCCCACTACGTTGGTGGTGCGCTTTTTACCGCGCCTTTTGCAGAATCGGGCCGACGCCTTTCGTTCGCAATTGGGCCCTTGGACCCGATCGTTTCTGGAGCGGGTCGACAAGGAAATGACGCCGGCCGAACACAAGCAATTCACCTTGGCCGCGGCCGCGCTGGGTCAGGTTTTCGATCCCGTGCCGGGCCTGCCCGGCGTGTTCAACGACAACAAAGACCTAATTACCGTGTGGAGCCTGTCGCCGCCGCGCCCGGCCGAGGAAAGTTATTTCGACGAGCTGCTCGATCTTTGCCTGCGGCCGACCGACTCCCGGAAAAACGGGGTCGACGTATACGCTCCCGCCAACCTGCAGGGTTTGAGCCAGGGGTGGGACGACCGCGATGACGAACCGATGCTGGGCGGCGTCGGCACCATGAAATCGACGCGGTCAGAAACCGCGCACGCCCCTGAGGCCCAAGCTTTCTCCGACCGCAAGCAACAGGAAGAAGTGCGCGAGTTGGCTGATGCTTTTCAGCACGCGGCGGAGGCTTGCTGGACTTGGCCGCTCTATAGCCAGGCTTTCTCGACCCGCTACCGCGGTTTGCAATGCGGCCAGGTCATGCTGATGCAAGCCGATCCCTTCGCCGGTGCTCTGGCCTTCGACTTTTTGTTGCAATGCGCCGAACCCTGGGCCAAGGAGGGCAAGGGCCAGGTGGTGGCCTTTACGAAAAAGAAATCGGCCGGCGATCTGGCGCTGGCGGCGTTGGCCCGCCAGTATAAAACCCATCCGCTTTCCGAGGCCAGCCAGGCTGGCCGCAACGCCGCGGAATGGGCGCGCAATTATGCCGGCCTGTTCACCGACGCGCCCATCTTTCCCGTCTGCGCTCCCAACGAAAGCCTGGAAAGCCTGTTCAATTATCTGGATCACGATTTTCAATTGCGTCATCGGCGCAAAGGCGGCGATGCGCCGCCCGTCGCAATTCTGGTCGACGACTTGCATGGGTTTCGGCAGGGCGACGAAACCGAAACTTACCGCGGGCTGCTCCGCCTGCGGCAAAAGCTGCGCGATCTGAACGCGACCTTGTGGATTACGCAGCTCGTTCCCCAGGCGCAAATGCCGCAGTCCCGAAGTTTCCTGAGCCTGGCCGACTTTCACGCGCGTTTCGCCAGCGGCGGCGAGGTGGCGGCCAACGACTCCGGGGCCTGGGAAAAATCCTTCGCCCTGGATGCAGCGCTGCAAAAGGCGCTGCCCGATCTTGCGCTGGTGCGCATCGGCTTCGCGGCCCAAGGGTCGCATCGGCATTACCCCAGCGCTTACCTCTACCATCGCCCCACCTGCCTGTATAAGGAAATCGCCGTGCCATCCTAGTTCCGCGCAGCGACGGCCAAACGGGGATGGGTATCTTTTCTCCATGCGCCGCCAACTCGGCTTTTTGTTGCTCGAAGCCTTTCGCGGCCTGCGGGCGAACCGCTTTCTTTCCGTCACCTCGATCATCACCATCGGCATTTGCAGCGCGGTGCTGGCGGTGCTGCTGTGCGGCCTTTCGCTGGTTTGGTCGCTGGACGCGGCGCGCGGCGGAGCGGCCGTGTCGCTGCGTGTGTTCACCAAGCCCGATGCCGAAGACAGTGCCGGTCTGGCGCATTTGCAGGCGGAGCTGCTGCGCTTCGGCGGCTTCGATTCAGTGGTGTTCGTCAGCAAAGACCAAGCGCTGCTCGAATTCCGGCGCGAGTTCGGCGACGAGATGCTGCAATATCTCGACGCCAATCCCCTGCCGCCTTCGTATTTGCTGTACCCGTCCGAAAAACCGCTTTCCGCCGCGCGTGTGCGCGAACTGCGCCAGCGGATTCTGCTCTTCCCCGAAGTCGAAGAGGTTTCCGGCAACGCCGAGCATTTGCAATGGCTCGATCGCTGGCGGCTGCCGCTGCAAGCGGGCTCCTTTCTGCTGCTGGCGTTCGTGGGCGGCGCCCTGGCGCTGATCGTGCACAACGCCGTGAAGCTCAACCTGTACGCGCGCCGGGCTCTGGTCGAAAACATGAAATATTGCGGTGCTTCCGAGGCGTTCATTCTCACGCCCTTCGTGCTCGAAGGCGTGCTGCTCGGTCTGGGCGGCAGTCTGCTGGGCGTGGTCTGCCTGATCGGCCTGTTGCATGCGGGGCGGCTTTTGGCGCCGGATTTGTTGCAGTCAACCCATACGGCTCGGTTGTCGGCGGCGCTGATGGGGGCCGCGGCCGGCATCGCCTTGTTGTCCAGCATGCGCACGGTGCGCGCCTTTTTGCGGGGAAACGCCGATTGAAGGGATTATGGCTCGTCGTCTTGCTCGGCATCGCCGGCAACCTGCGCGATTACGATCGCGAAATCACGCACCAACGCCAAGAACTCGACGCCCTGCGCAGCCAATTGGAGGCCGGGCAAAAAGAATTGGCTGCGCTCAAGGCGCGCAAATCGGCCACACTGGAAGAATTGGATCGCCTGTCGGGCCATATCGCCCTGACCCAACGCTACCTCCGGCAATTGCAGGTCCTGGAACAACAGTTGCAGCAATCCGTCGCGGCCACGCGGCAATCCCTCGACAGCATCGACCGCCGCCTGCAGTTGCGGCAGCGCGTCATGGCGCAGCGCGTGCGCCTTCTCTTCATGGCGGGGCCGCCCGAAAACCTGTTGCTCGCGCCCCTGGGCGAAGGCGATTTCTTCCAGCGCGCCTACCTCGTGAAACGCATCGTGCGCTACGATCACACGCTGGCGGAACAGTGCCGCCGCGACCGCGATCTCAAACGGCAGACCCTGGCCCAGCTCGCGGCGCGGCGCGCCGAGTTGGTCCAATTCCAGCAGCGCCGGCGGAGCGAGATGGTGCGTTACACGCGCGCGCAGAACGACGAAGAGAACACCTTGCACGCACTGGAGCACAGCGAAAGCGCCAAGGCCGAGACCCTGCGGCAACTTCAGGAAAACGCGCGCGCGCTCAACGACATCATCGCCGCTCTGGAAAAGCGGCGGCGCGAAGAACGGCAACGCAGCCGGCGCAAGGCCCTGGTGCTCGAGAAGAGCACGCATTATTGCGCGCCGGTGGACGGGCCGGTGGTATCGCGTTACGGCATGCAATACCACGCCTCTCTGGGCATCAGCACCCGCAACCTCGGCATCGAAATGGAGGCGGCGCCGGGCACGCCCGTGCGCGCCGCCGTTTCCGGAGAAGTGGCTTTGATTACGCGCATTCCCGGCTACGGTCCCGGTGTCATTCTCGACAACGGTTCGGGTTACTTCACCATCTACGCCAATCTCGGCGCCATCCGGGTGCGTCTCGGGGAGCGCGTCAAAACCTGCCAGGAAATCGCCGCGGTGGCGTCAGATGCCGCCAATGTTTATTTCGAAGTGCGACAAGGCACACGCACTTTGGATCCCACCGCCTGGCTGAAAGGCGAAGAGGAGAACGCTTCTAAATAGTGGAACTATTCGCGCAGACGCGAAACGGCAAACCGCATCCAGGCCTGGAAGCGGTTTGCCGGAAATAAAAAATCGCGCGCTGCGAAGTGCTTGATTCAGGTAATGTGGCCGAAACCTTCGGCGAGAATCTCGATGCCATGCGCCATGCGCGCCAACCCCTTGAGAATCTTCTGCTGCGCCTGCTTGGCGAAAACGGGCGCGGACGCCGCGGACCGCCCGCGCACCGCTTTGCCCGGCCGTTTGCCGACCGATTTTTTGGCGCGCGTGGATCCGGGTTTGGCCATTCCGGCTTTCTTCATCCATCCCCGCAAGGAGATATAAGAAATGCCGAATTTTTTCAGCGCCTGGCCCACGCTGCCGCGCTCGGGATTATCGTGGAGCCATTCCAGCACCTGGGACTTGAACTCGGGACTGTAGCGTGTGCCCGTGCTTTTCGCTTTCGCCGCGCGCTTCTTGGCGACTTTGGCAGCCGGCTTACCGGTCTTCTTCGCGACTTTTTTACCCCGGCCTTTTTTAGCGGCTGACTTGACGGCCGACGCCGCAGGCGGGGCGGCGTCGAATTCCATCGCCCCGTGGTTTTCTTGCATCGATTCCATGTGTTCGGGCTCCTTCCGGATGGATTACTTGTGCGGAACAGAACGGTATTCAATTCGTTGCTCGAATTATGAAATCCGATCTGAATAATGACAATCTAATTATTCAATTTTCTTTTGCGCGGAGCCCCATAAAAAATAAACCGGAGCGCATAGGAACGCGATCAGAAACACGATGGTGTGCACCAGCGCCGGAATCTCAATGCCCCCATGCGCTACCCCTACCGCGTGGTAAAGTAGCGCCCCGCCCGCTTCACCCACTCCCAAACCGGCCGGAGAAATGGGAATGCCGTTGAGTAACGTCAAAGTGGGCACGATGAAAGCATGCAGTTTGAAGGGCAGCGAAATTTCCAAGGCCTGGGCGCACAACGCGTACACTCCTACCAGGCAGAGATGCACCAGCATGGAGATGCCGATCACGCTCCAGAACACGAGGGGCGCGTCGCGCAGGGCCACGAGGGAAGCCAGAAACCCTTTGAGAAAACTGCCGCGCGGATGCGCGCCGGGCTCGAGCGCGGCCCGGTGCAGCCAGGCGGGTTTCCACGGCGACAGATAGATGGACACGAAAATGGCCGACGCGAGCGAGACGCCGAGAAAGGTCACGATTTGGGTGCTGAGCATGCGCGACACTTCCCACAAATGGTGGTTGAGGATGTTGGTGACGGCGCCCAGCCATAACAATCCGAGGAGACCGGCAAAACGATCGATCACGATGGTGCCCAGGGCCGCGGCGCCTTCGGCTTTGTCGCGGCCGCGCAACAGATAAAAACCTTTGATGATATCGCCGCCGTTACCGCCCGGCAACACGCCGTTGAAGAACAGCCCGATCATGTGCAACTTCAGCACGAAGCCCGCCGACACCTCGACCTTGGCTTCGCGCAGCAACCAGAACCAGCGCAGGAACGACAACCCTTCCAAGATAGGACCGTAGAGGCAGAAGGCCGCCGCATACCACCAGGGATGGCGGGTGATGGCCCGCGCCAGCAAATGCGGTTTCAAAGCGCCGGTGTGGATAAAGAAATAGATGGCGAAAACGCCCAAGCCGATGCGAATCCCTTGTCCCAGCCATTGATTCCGGAACAGCGATGGTTTTACGGGCGAAGACATGCAATTCGAAGAAGTGGAAGACACATCAATGTTACAAAATGCTATCCGCGCCGACGACGCAGTCGCCGCGACGCGCTCCTTACGTTACTTCGAAGTCAACAGTTCGGTCGGGGCCGTCAGCGCCCGGCAAAACGAGAGGCGATGAAGAGGGCTCAGCCCGTGCCGTTGCAGCGCGCGGCGATGTGCAACGGTGCCGTAACCTTTATGGCGCGCGAATCCGTATTCGGGATAACGGCGATCCCATGCACACATGGCGCGATCGCGCGTGACCTTGGCCAATATCGAAGCGGCGGCGATGGCCGCCGAAAGCCCGTCGCCGCCGACGATGGGGAGTTGGGGCGCTTCCGCGCCCGGAACCATTTGGTTGCCGTCGACCAGCAGCAGCGCGGGACGAAGGCCCAGCGCCGACAGCGCGCGCCGCATGGCGAGAAAGGTGGCTTGCAGAATGTTGAGGCGATCGATTTCTTCGCAGCTCGCTTCGCCGATCCCGAAGGCCAGGGCCCGCTGTTGGATGACCGGAAACAGCGCCTCGCGCGCCGCGGCGCTCAGGCGTTTGGAATCGTCCACGCCGGGAATGGGTTCCATGTCCGCGGCAAACGCCACACAGGCCGCCACCACGCTTCCGGCCAAAGGGCCGCGTCCGGCTTCGTCGATGCCCGCCAGCGCGCCCGAGGCCGGCCGCAAGGTGCAATCATGTTCCCACAGATTTCGCTCCGGCGCGCTGCGCTTCATGGCGCCGGGGCATCCAAGGCGCGCATGCGCCGCAGCCAATCGGGATGGATGCGCACCGCCTCGCCGGGTTGCGAACTTTCGGTCGGCACCAGATCGCCGGCGGCGAAGGCCCGCAGCACGCGCCAGTAACTGGCATGTTCCACCGCCACAACCATCCGGGCCAGGGCGTCAGCGTCGACGCCCCCAGGCACCGGCACCACCCGCTGCCACAGGATTTGTCCGGCGTCGTAAGCTTCATTCACCATGTGGATGGTGATTCCCGTGAACTGGCAGCCGCGCCGGATCACGGCTTCATGCACCCGGTGCCCGTAAAAGCCGGGTCCCCCGAAAGCGGGCAAAAGCGCCGGGTGAATGTTGACGACGCGGTTCGGCAGCCGGCGCAGCAAGGCTTCGGGAACTTTTTTCATGTATCCGGCCAGCACCAACAAATCCACGGGATGCCGTTCGATCAATTCCATCAATTTGGCGGCCACGCCGTCTTCGGAACCTTCGGTGCGTTCGCTGACGTGATAGGCCGGCGCGCCCGCCTGGCGGGCCCGATCCAGCGCCAAAGCCCGGCTGTTGTTTCCGGCGACGAAGGTCAATTGGGCCGGCAAGTCTCCGCTGCGTATGTGCTCGAGCAAAGCCTGCAAATTCGATCCGCCGCCTGAGGCCAATACAGCGAAGCGCACTGGATGCATGCGGCAAAAGTATCTAAAAGCAGAATGGTTCCACGCTCGCCGGAGCGCGGCGAATCAACGCGTGGTGTAGCGCTGCACCGTGGTTTTCTCGAACAACCCGATTTGGCCTTGCACGTTGAAGCGTAGGAGATCGCTCCCCACTTCGAAACGCAGGCGTTCGATGCCGGGCAAAAGCACGTGCAAGCCGACATAACCACTGCGGGCGAAGTCTCCGGGGGCCGGCGAATTGCCGTTCCACAAACTGGCGGCATCGAGGCCCGCCACGGCCTGCACGGCGTAGTTGAGGCTCCACCACTTCAGACTTTGCACCCTTTCGGTCACCAGGTCAAAACGGTATTCGGCGTTCAGCAAACATTCGCTGCGCCCTTGAAACGAGTTCTCGGAAAAACCGCGCAAAGAATTGGCGCCGCCGGCGTGAAAATCGTCGTAGCGCCCTTCGCCGTCGGCCGGTCCGCGGCGAAATTGATACAGGCCGTCGACGACCAAGCCCTGCCGCGTCGACAGCGGAGCATAGGCGCGCACATCGATTAACTCTTCCCAATAATCCGCGGGACCGCCCAAGGCTCCGCCGTTTTCGGTGAGCCGGGTTTCGGCGAAAAACCCGCGTCGGGGCAGATAGGCCCGATCGCGCGTGTCAAAGCGCAGACCCGCGCCCAGCCGCGGCACCTCGTCGCCGCCGGAGCGCAAGGTGATGCCGTCGGCGCCGCGAATCCAATACCATTCGCCCAGCCACACGGCGCCGAAGTGTTCGGTCCAGGGCCAATACCCTTCGCACTTGATTCGATGGGAGTACTCGTGGAACGAATCGTAGGGATTGTAACTGTCGACATGTATCCAGGCGGCGTCGAATTCGATGGGTCGGCCGAATAATTGCCGTCCCGAAACCGAGGCCTGGTATTCGGTGGTGCCGAGGAAGCGCGCCAGCAGGTCGACCTGTTTGGCGGTGCCGAGAAAATTCAGGGCCAGCACATGCGGCCCGATGCTCCAGCCGTCTTGATCGGTTTTATCGACGGTGAGCAGCGGTACATAAGGCGGCAGTTCGACGAAGCGGTAGCGCAAAGCCACCGAGTCGCCGAAGGACCGGGCTTGCAGCGACACCGAGGCGAACACATCCAAATCTTTGAGGCGATTGCGTTCTTTCTCCCAATCGCGGCAGGAAAACTTTCGGCCCACGCGTTGCCGCAATTCCTGCAGCACGACACCCGGCCGCGTGATGCGCAGGCCTGCGAGCGACACCGAAGCCACGACGAGGCTGTCGGAGGCCGGGCATCCGGGCGCTTTGGCCACGGCCAGCCCCTGTATCAGGCAAACGCCGGCACACAAGGCGCGGCCCATTTTCGACATCGACGCTCCGGGGAACAATCCGCAAAAGGTGCTCATCCTGCGCAGGCCCTACAACCTTTGGCTGCTACTTTATCCCCATGCCGCGTCCCGGTCCGCTTCGAGGTCTTTTCCTATGCCTGCTGGTGCAAACCGCCGGATGGGCCGACAAGCTCTTGCTTCCCATGGACCTCACCCAAACCAACCACCTCAAGGCCTACGGCCTCGCCTATTACTCGCTGGCGCACGGACACAAGGTGGAATGGCTGCTCAATTACCGCGGCGGCAGTTTTTTGCTCGACGATGATCCCGACTTCGAGCGCGAAGCCGTGCGCCGCGACGTGCTTTTCGAAACCGTCGACCCCGAGGCCGAGGATCGCCTGCGCCATGAAATCGAAGTCTCGAACATGGAATCGGTGCCCCTGGAGAAAGCGCCACGCATCGCCGTATACACGCCGCTGACCCAGCAACCTTGGGACGATGCCGTCACCTTGGCGTTAACCTATGCCGAAATTCCCTATGACAAGATTTACGATCGTGAAATTCTCGCGGGCCGGCTCTCCCATTACGACTGGCTGCATTTGCACCACGAAGACTTTACCGGGCAATACTCCAAGTTTTACGCCGCCTTTCGCGGCGCGCCCTGGTACATGCGCGAAGTCGCGGCCCAGCAGCAGCTCGCGCAGGAACTGGGATTTTCCAGCGACGCCGTTCTGAAAAAAGCCGTGGCCCTGGCTATTCGCAGCTATGTGGAGAAAGGCGGCTTTCTCTTCGCCATGTGCCTGGCCACCATCACCTTGGATATGGCCCTGGCCGCCGTCAAAACCGACGTGGTGGGCGTTCCCTTCGACGGCACGCCCCCGGATCCGAATTACCGGAAGAAGCTCGATTACAGTTTGTGCCTGGCCTTTACGGGGTTCACATACGATACCGATCCCATGTCGCCCAGCTTCGGCGATCTCGACTATAACCAGGTCAACGCCGGACCGCTCCGGCGGCGGCCGGCCAATGATTTTTCCCTGTTCGCGTTCAGCCCCAAAATCGATCCTGTACCGTCCATGCTGGTGCAAGATCACACCGATTACGTCAAGGGGTTTTACGGCCTGGCCACTTCATTTCCCAAGTCGCTGATCAAACCGTCGGTGACCATCCTCGGCGAAGAGGTGGGCCAGCCCGCCGTGCGTTACCTGCATGGTACCTTGGGCAAAGGGCAATTCACCTATTACGGCGGGCACGACCCCGAAGACTATTCGCATGCCGTGGGCGACCCGCCCACCAATCTCGATCTGCACAAGAACTCGCCCGGGTACCGTCTCATTCTGAACAACGTGCTGTATCCCGCGGCGCGGCAGAAAAAGAGAAAGACGTGAACGCGCCCGCGAAGTCGACTCCCGCCGGAGCCGTGCTCGGCGCGTTGGATCGATTCTTCGCGGCCGAACCCGAGGTTCTGGATTGGGGAACGGTCGGTGTGAACGGCCCTTTGCCGCATGCCGAAGAACTCGCGGATTGGGTCGCCCAGGGGCTGCATGCCGGACTGCGGTATATGGAGGCCCATCTCGAACAACGCCAGTCACCGCAGCGGCTTTTTCCCTGGGCCCGCAGCGCCGTGCTGTTTTCCCTGCGCCCGCCCGCGGCCTGGGGAGCGAATACGGGAAGCTTTCGGGTGGCCGCGTATGCGCTGGGCGAAGATTACCATCGCCGCGCCCGCCACGTTCTCGCCGCCGCGCAGAAACTCTTGGCCGAACTGGATCCGGCGCTCCGCGTTGCGGGCTTTGCCGACACCTGGCCGGTGTTCGAACGCGATCTCGCCGCCGAAGCCGGCCTGGGTTGGCGCGGCAAAAACACCTGCCTGATCGACAAACGCCAGGGTTCGGGGTTTTTACTGGCCGGATTTTTTCTCGCAGCCGAATTGCAAGCACGACAGGCGCCGGCCACCGACTTCTGCGGCCAATGCACGGCCTGCCTGGATCAATGCCCCACGGGCGCGCTGCTGGAACCGGGCCGGCTCGACGCCGGCAAATGCATCAGTTATTGGACCATCGAAGCCAAGGGCGAAGTGCCCGCGTCGATGGCGGATCAAACCGGCGGCTGGATTTTCGGCTGCGACATTTGCCAGGAAGTTTGCCCCTGGAATCACAAGCACAAAGCCCGCGAGGCTTCGCCGCCGCCGGATTGGCCCCTGACGCCGGCCGCTTGGCTGTCGCTGTTGCGCCCGGGCGGCGGCTTTCAAAGCCGCTTCCGCCGCACGCCGCTGGCGCGGGCCGGAAGAAAAGGCATGCTCCGCAATGTGCTGATCGCCCTGCGGCAAAAGCCTCCGGACGCATCCGTCGCGGATTTGATCGCGGTCATGGCGGACGAAGAGACGGATCCCGTGCTCCAAAACGAATTGCAGCGCACGCGCGCACATTTCGCCAACGGGGCGTGAAGTTCGGATCGCGCTCAGTTCTCGGGCAGCATTTTCTTGTCGCCGCCCCACTTGCGAAAGGATCGGAAGTATTGCTCGGCTTCGTCGGGCTTGGATTTCAACACGGCGACTCCGGCATAATAATACCCCATGGGATCTTCCGGGCAAAGCTGCATAACGCGGCGGCTGCTGGTCGAAACCGATTCCAGTTGCCCGGACTCCTGCGCGAGTTTGGCCGCTTCCACCCAGAGACTGCACGACAAAGGTTTGGCCGCCAGCCCCCGTTGCACCGTCGTGTTGGCTTGGGCCGGGCGTTTGCCGGCCGCCAGAGCTTCGGCCAAGGCGACCAGGCCATCTTCGTTCCGGGGATCGATTCCCAAAGCCTTTTGCGCCGTGGCCTGGGCTTCGGCGATCTGGCCCTTCTGCAGGCGAAAGCGCGCTTGCAAAGCCAGGGCTTCGGGCAGGGGAGACGCTAACAGAGAAAGCGCCAGATGATGGATTTCGGCTTCGGGCATGCCGCGGGCCTCGAAAGCCAAAGCCATTCCGTAAAAACCGCGCGCCTCCCAAACCGGATCGGTGTATTGCGACAACTCCTTGAAATCGTTTTCCGCGTCGTCTTCATTCCCCAGCTTGACCTGGCAAAGACCCAGGTGATAAAGCGCCTCCGGATATTCCGCCCGATAGCCGAGGGCCGCTTCGAATTCGCCGCGCGCATCCTTGAGCCGGTTTTGCAGGGCGTAGGTCAAACCGAGGTAATAGTGATATTCGGGATTGTGGGAATCCTTCCCCAGCAATTGGCTCAGCAACTTTTCGCCTTCGTCGAGATTGCTGGTGAAAGTGTGGGCGGCGGCGAGGGCGATTTGCGCCTTGGCCCGCGCATAACGCACTTCGTCCGCATGCAAATAGGGAGAGCCCCCGGAAAGCTCCAAGGCTTTTTCGGGTTGGCCCAGGCGCGTCAACAAGTCCATGTGGTGCGCCAGCGCCGGGGCCGAAGGAAAGCGCCGTTCGAGCGCGGCATAAACCGAAAGGGCCTGGTTCGGGTTTCCGCTCTTGGCCAGGCAATCCCCGTACAACAGCAGGCCGGTCGGCGACAGATCGGATTGCGCCGGGTCCAGCGCCGCCAGCGCCTGCTTGAAATCGTCGCGATCCATTTCCAACCGGGCCAGGGCTTCGGCGTAGCGCCCGTCCGCGGGTTTGAGTCGGTTCGCCCGCCGGAAAAAATCTTCGGCTACGCCCGGTTGGTTCCGCTTGAGCGCGACCCGGCCCAGCCAATACACGGGTTCGGGATCGCCGGGCGATTTCTTGCCGAGTTTTTTAAATCGACCTTCGGCGCCGTCGACATCGCCTTGCTCCATTTGAACGCGCGCCAAATCGATTTGCACCTCCGGATCGGCGTCGCCGAAAGCGACGGCCTTCTGCAACACAGCCCTCGCTTCGTCGAACTTTTTCACTTCCACCAGGCACCGGCCGAACATCGCCAAGACGCCGGCATCCCGGCAATCGGCGCAGGCGATGCGAAAATAGGGTTCGGCGCCGGCATAATCGTATGCCTGAAACCGCTGCCGGGCCAGGCCCAAGGCCGCCTGGGCGTCGGCCGACGACGAATCGGGCGGCATCGCTTCGCGCCGTGTGCCCGCACTTTCGCCGGCCGGTCCCCGGTCCGTCGCCGCGGACGCGGTGCTCCCCGGGTAAACCGGAGGGTTGTTTGCGCGGCTGCCGGGCGCTGTTCCCGGTTGTGACAAGCGTTGCGATTCGATCTGGTACGCGTCGCGGTCGTCGGTGCGGTCGGAAAACAGCCCGGCTTTGCGGTAGCATTCCGCCGCTTCTTTGCCGTTGCTCTTGGCAAGCGATCGACCCAACCCCGCCCAATAATCCGCGGTCTCCGGCCACTTCTTCAGCAAGCGGCGGTAAACCGCCGCGGCTTTGGCGTTCTCCCCGGCATGCAGCTCGGCGGCCGCGAGTTTTTCCAACACCACGTTGTCGACTTCGGGGAAATGGGCCAGATCCCGCAAGGCCGCAAGATAGGCTTTGGGAAATTTTTCCTTGCCGGCGGTTTCCACCGCGTAAAGAAATCGTTCGGCCAGCTTGTGGTCTTCGGGCTTTTTCTCCACCAGCAGACTGAGAATGTCGACCTCCCGATCGATTTTGCCCGCACCTTCCAGGGCCGACAGGTATCGGATCAGAAAGGCGGCGTCGCCGGGCTGCAGGGCCTGCGCCTGGGCAAAGGCATCGACGGCTTCGTCGAACCCGCCCTCTTCCAGAGAGGCATCGGCCAACCACTCCCAGGCATCGCGGTTGCGGGGTTCCTTATCCACGCATTGGCGCAAAGAGGGAATGGCCCGGCTGATATCGCCCGAGTCGTAAAACGATTTGCCGCGCTGGCAGAGCATGTCGGCAGACGATTTGCGGGCCTCGTGGGCCTTATGCGATCGGGAGGTGGCCCAGGCACAGAGCACGGCGACGGCGCACAACGCGGGAACCTTGACCGGAAGCGGCGGCCGATTCTGCGTTTGGATGCGAGCGGTTTTTTTCACTGCCATGCTTTTCCCCCGCTTTGGGTGGGCCGCGTTTTAATGGGAATTGCTGCCGCATATCCTGCCGGGGCAGGTTACGGAAGGGCATCGGAAAACGCCGCGATTGATATTCGGCGCTTAACCGATCTTTAACCTAATCAGATTCCAGCGGGTCGGCAGGCCACGGATTCAATTTCGGGAATATCAGCGGCGCGTTTCTCCCCATTTTGTCGGAGAAGCGTGGAATCCGCCGGCTTGCGTCAACCCGAAATAGGGAAGACGTTTACCGGATTTCCACCGGTTTTCCCGTGGCGGCCGAAGCATAGATGGCGTCGATGATTTTCATCAGCTTCACCGCCTCGTCGGCCGTATTCAGCGGCTCTTCCCGGCCCAGCAGCGCGAGCGCGAAGTTTTGGGCCGAACGGCTGCGGCCCATCGCCACATCGCCTTCGAAAATGAGGTTGCGATTCACGGGGAACCCGTTTTCCTGGGTGTACAGTTCGCAGGTGTCGATGCTGGTGGCGTCGATGCCTTCGACCCGGAACAATCGCTGCATTTTGCCCCCGGCCTTCTGTCCCTGGAATACCACCGAAACCACTTCGCGTTCATTCATCTCGGCCCAAGAGTTGCGCAAAGAGAGAACCTGTCCGGTTTTGAAGGTCACGAATCCGTGCGCGGCGGCTTCGACGTCGGTGACTCCGCCCTGGATGTCGGGAATGCCCCAAGGCCCTTTGAACTCTTGGTTGTCGATCAAATCGCTGAAGGTTTGCCCCAGCACAAAAGCCGGCTCGGGATATCCCATGAAATGCAACGCCAAATCGATCATGTGGATCAAATCGATCAACGGGCCGCCGCCGGAGAGTTTTTTGGTGGTGAACCACCCGCCGAAACCCGGAATGCCGTTGCGGCGAATCCAGGTGGCTTGCGCCGAATTGATGCGGCCCACCGTGCCCGAACGGATATAGTCGCGCAGGGCGTAGGCTTCGGGGCGCGCGCGGTTGTTGAAATTGAACATCAAGGTCTTGCCTTGCTTCTTGGCCGCATCCGCCATTTCGGCGACATGCTTGGCGTTCAGGGCGGGTGGCTTTTCGCAGAACACATGCTTGCCGCGGGCCAGCGCTTCGAGCACCAACGGATGGTGGAAGGCATTGGGCGTGATGATGGAAACGGCGTCGAGATCGGGAAGAGCCCCGTACATTTCGCCGGCTTCGGCAAAGGTCATGGAGACGCCGTATTTTTCCGCGGCTTGCTGGGCGGCGGCCGTGTTTTTGTCGGTGATAGCCACGACTTCGGCGCCGGCGCTGCGGAATCCCGCCACGTGATAGGCCGCCATCCATCCCGCGCCGACAATGCCGATTTTCAGTGCCATCTGCGCCTCTTTTGGTTAAGCACCGGGAGCGGAGTTTTCACACTTCCATCCGCGTCCATTTGCTGTGGGATTTGTTGCTGGCCAGAAGCGCCTCGATGAAGGCGACCCCGATGACGCCGTCTTCGACCGTGGGGTGATCGCAGACGGGGATTTTCTCTCCGGCCTTGGCCGCCCGAATCCCGCGAAAGGCTTCGCGGTAAATGTTGGCGAAGGCCTCGATATAACCGTCGGGATGTCCCCAGATCAATCGGGCCGCGGCCTGCGCTTCGGGGGCCAGATTGCTGTTGCCTTTCGAGTAGCGGGTTTGCGTGCCGGCCGGATCCTTGACCAGCAAATAATTCGGATCTTCCTGCTTCCATTCCAGGCCGAGCTTGGTGCCGTAAACGCGGATGCTCAGGGGATTTTCCTCGCCCGCAGAAATCTGCGAGGCGTAGAGCACGCCGCGCGCGCCGCCCTTGAAGTGCAAGAGCAAGTTGCCGTCATCTTCGAGGCCGTTGCCTTTGACGAAGGTGGTGAGATCAGCGCACACCTCGTCGATTTCGAGTCCGGTGATATAGCGCACCAGGTTTTCCCCGTGGGTTCCCAAATCGCCCATGCAACCCGAACCGCCCGCGATTTTCGGATCCATGCGCCACATGCCGATGGCGTTGCCGGGGCTGGTGATAAGTCCGCTCATCCACCCTTGCGGGTATTCGCACACCACCTTGTTGATGGTGCCGAGCAAGCCGCTTTTCACCATGTGGCGCGCCTGCTTGACCATGGGGTAGCCGGTGTAATTGTGCGTGAGGGCGAACACCTTGCCGCTTTTCCGCACGACTTCGCGCAGGGCTTTGGCGTCGGCCAAGGTGGTGGTCAGGGGCTTGTCGCAAATCACGTGGAAGCCCGCTTCCAAGCAAGTTTTCGCCGCTGCGAAATGCCCGCTGTTCGGAACCACGATGGAGACGAAATCGATGCGCTGGTCGGCCGGCAACTGGCTTTCTTTCTCGGCCATTTCGGCGAAGCTGCCGTAGACGCGCGCGGGGTCCAACCCCAGTTCTTCGCCCGACTTTTTCGATTTCGCCGCGTCCCGCGAAAAGGCGCCGGCCACATATTCGGCCTCGCCGTCCAAGGTGGCCGCCATGCGGTGCACGGGGCCGATGAAGGCGCCGATGCCGCCGCCCACCATGCCGCCTTTGAGTTTGTTTTGTGCCATAGGTAATGTTTCCGTCTAAAGGTTTGTGGATACTGGATGTTAAAAAAGGGTCATCCTACGATCGATAGGCTTGGCGGCCGAAGCCCTGCACGGGAATGCCCTGCGCGGCCAGCACTTCGTGATGCAAGGCGAACATGGCCGCGGCCGCCTCGTCGATGGCGCGCGTGAAGGCGAGCGAACCCTTGAGAATGGGCCCGAGCTTGGCCTGGTCTTGAATGCGGGCCTTCGGGTATTCGTGCTCCACCACCAAATAGGTGTGGGCGGGATCGATGTCCAGCAGTTCGCGCGCGGCCAATTGGTGATCGAGCCAATCGACGCTGCGGTTCTGCAAATACGCCAGCGGATCATGCTTGGCCGTGCCCGGCAATTCGTGTTCGCACAGCACCACCTGTTTTTTCCAGGCGTTGGCCTGATCGGCCGGGTTGGGCGAAGGTTTGCCGTTCATCCAATCGCCGCGCTGCATGGTTTGTCCGCCGTAACCCCAGGCCGACACGCCTTTGGCGTCGACCACCTGGCCCTTGACGTGGAAACCCGCAATCAGGAAGTTATACCCTTCATCTTTCAAATACTGGAACAGCGAACGCGTGTCCTGCCCCATCAAAATGGCATGCGAGGGATCGTAGTGGATGCGGAACTGGTCGCCCACCCCGTGCTTCTCGCAGATCTTGTGCAAGGCGATCCACGGCCCGGGGGCGTAAGCGATGTTGTTATGCCATTTGTCGGTGACGTTCCAGCCCGGCATGGGGCATTGCTCGACGCGGTAGACCAGGCCGCGGGCCTTGGCCTCTTTGAGCAGGGGCACGAACACCTCTTCGAACATGACGAGGTTCGGGTCCATGTCGATTTCGGGATTGCGGCCCACGAAGCCGCACACCGCATCGGTGCCGAGCAGTACGGCCGCGTCGAACAGGCGCAGCATGAAATCCAGCTTCTTCTTGCGGACGGTGGGGTTGGGATGCAGCAGGTTGTCGAAATAGGCGAGGTCGGAAAGGCCCACGCCCGTGGCTTTCATGGCCGCATGCACGCGCGCCGCGCGTTCCTTGGTGAAGGGCTTGCGAAGATCCAACGTGTTGGCCACGGGATCGAGCATGGCTTCGGGCGGCACATCGCTTTCACTGGGATGCAGGGCCGCGGAAAGCTGGATATTCGGCGAACCGACATCTTTAGCGAATTGCAACCACTCTTCGACGGCCAAATCGGGATCGGGATCGCGCTTCGCGCGCGGCGTCAATTCCTGCAAAGCCGCGGTGAGAACGCTCAATTTCATGGGTTTGGGTTCAAAGCTTTTTATTGCCATCGCAGCACTCCTTCTTGCAAAGAATAAAGACGCTCCCGCTGCCGAACCGCCGGGAACATCGTTTTAGTAGGGATACTTAACTTATTAAGAATCTGCCTTCGGAAGCATGGGGTCCGGAGCGTTCCTCTGGATGCGCCTTTCCCTGGCGCGGGCGTTGGGTTTCGGCCGCGTCGGCGCCCTGCAGGTAACTACGATTAGCTACGGAAAGGCCGGCGCGGAATCGCCGGAGGCTCTCTTTCGCCGATCCCCCCGCGCATGAAAAAAAACACGACCCTCAAAGATATTGCCCAGCGTCTGGGGATTTCTCCGGCCACAGTGTCCCGCGCCTTGGGAGACCATCCCCATATCAGTGCGGAGCGAAAAGCCGCCGTATGGAAAATGGCGCGGAAACTCAGTTATCACCCCGACTCGGTCGCGCAAAGCCTGAAAAGCGGAAGCACCCACACCCTCGGGGTGATTGTGCCCGCCATCAAACACCACTTTTTCTCCGAAGTGCTCGACGGCATCGAAGAGGTGGCGTTCAAGTCGGGCTACACCGTGCTGTTGTGCAAGTCCAACGAAGACCATGACCGCGAAGTCGTCAATGCCCGCATGCTGGCCTCCAAACGCGTGGCAGGGATCATCGTCTCCCTGGCGCAAAACTCCCGTGACACCGATCACTTCTCCGAGTTGATGCGTCGCAACCTTCCCGTGGTTTTCTTCGATCGCGTGCCCGAAAAACTGAAAGCCCCCAAGGTCGTGGTCGATGATTACGCGGCCGCGTTCGCCTTGACCGAATATCTCATTCGCGCGGGTTACCGGAGGATTGCCCATTTGTCGGGCCCCGAATCCCTGCTAATCACCAAACTGCGCCGAAAAGGGTTTGAAGACGCGTTGAAGAAACACGGGCTTTCCGCGCCTGCGAACTATCTGATCTTCGGCGGCTTGGAAGAAGAAGACGGCAGAAGCGAAGGCGAACGAATCTTGGCGCTTCGTCCCCGGCCCGATGCCGTATTCGCCGTAAACGATCCTGTGGCCTTGGGTGTGTACCGGGCCTGCCACCGCGAAAAAGTGCGCATCCCGGAAGATTTGGCCGTGGCGGGGTTCAGCGACAATCCCATCTCAGCCTTGCTGAATCCACCCCTGACCACGGTGGCCCAACCGGCCTACGAGATCGGGGTGGCCGCGGCCAAAATGCTGTTGGAGAGAATCCGCGCGGGAAAACCGGCCAAATCCGAGTTGGTCGTATGCCGCACCAAATTGGTTATCCGCGCGAGCGCCTAGTTATCGCCCCCCGGGGCCAAAATTCCCCAGGTTTTCAAAAATATGCCGCCGCATTAACCGAGGAAAAAATTCGGAAAAGACAAACACGCCGCGAAGCCGGCGGATTATATTGCCCTATGCAAACGATTACATAAACGGATTACGCGAAGGGGACGAGAAAATGAAGCAGACGGATCGGATGGTGCGGAATGTCTGGGTTTGCGGAGGGATGGCTTTGGCTTTGGCCGCCACGGACGGTGTTGCGCAACTCGGGAAAACCCCGGCCATGGGATGGAACAGTTGGAACAACTTTGCCTGCAATGTCTCACAGACCCTCTTGGAAAACCAGGCGAATGCCATGGTGAGTTCGGGAATGGCGGCGGCGGGCTATCAATACATCAATGTCGATGATTGCTGGATGGGCGGGCGTGACGCCAATGGAAATATTCAGGCCAGCAGCCAATTCACCAACAACAGCCTGGCCACCGTGGCCGCTTACATCCATTCCAAGGGACTCAAGTTCGGTACCTATACCGATGTGGGTAACCATACCTGCGCCAGCAATGGGGGGCCGGGCCTTCTCGGCCATGAAGGCCAGGATATTAAGCAATTCGTGAATTGGGGCGTTGATTATGTGAAAGTTGATTATTGCAATAGCACCACCGCCCAACAGCAGAATCCCGCCGCGGCGTATAAGATCGTAGGGGATTCCATCGCCTTCTATACGAAAAGCCATCCCCTGTATTTCAGTATTTGCAATTGGGGTCAGGGAAATCCCTGGACGTGGGGCCGTCAGGATGGAGGCAACCAGTGGCGGACCACCGGTGATATCAATGCCAGTTGGGGATCGGTTACCGGAATTATTGACCAACAAGTGAATCTATATACCTACTCCGGACCCGGAACTGCGGGCCAAGAGGGGGGCTGGAACGACCCCGATATGTTGGAAGTCGGCCGGGGTTTGACTCCGGATGAAGATAAATCGCATTTCGCCATCTGGTGCCTGTTGGCGGCGCCTTTGATCGCGGGCAACGATTTGACGAACATGTCGACCGCCACCAAAGCCATATTAACCGATACCGAGTTAATCGCCGTGGATCAGGATTCTCTGGGGATTCAGGCGCAGCGCATTTCCTCGGCCAACAACTTGGAAGTATGGGCCCGGCCATTGACCGGCAACGCGCGCGCGGTGGGCCTGTTCAATCGCTCCGGCGCCACCGCCACCATCACGGTGAATTGGTCGGATCTCAACAAGTGGAGCGCCTACCCCTGGACCACCAGCCAATCCGTGACCGTGCGCGATTTGTACGGCCACACCGACGTGGCGACCAACCAAACCGGCAGCTACAGCGCTTCGGTTCCTTCGCATGGCATCGTGGTGGTCAAGCTCAGCGCTACCCCCGTTCCGATCCTGCCGTTGGCCGGGCCAACGAATCTTTCCGGCATCAAATTGGGATCCAATTTCATCCGTGTGAATTTGCCCGGCTATCACAGTCTGCAAATCCTGGATCTCACCGGTCGCGTGCTTTGGAGCCGTAGCGGAAACGGAGCTTCGGAATATGGTTTGCCCGGGCTTTCGGCCGACGGCAGCCGCATTCTTCGCGTCGTCACGCCGGAATCCAGAACCGACCTCCGGTATTGATGGTGCATGCATGCCTTCGGCATGAGCCGCATCCGACGGGCTATGCGTGGTCTGTTTGTTTACCGACAAATGGGCGTAAATGGGCGCGGTGCTTTCCTTACCTAAACCGTAAGGAGGGAGCGGCGCTTCGAATTCCTTTCTGCAGCGGCGAGGGAAATGTTTCCGACGAAGGAATTAAACGATGAAGAACAAAATACTGCGCATGGCGGGGCTGCTCATCACCGGAATCGGCATGTGTTGGGGGCAGGAAGCTGCTCAGGATTCCACGCCCGCTCTCGGTTTTAAATCCAGCGGCTATGTGTACTACGAAAATTACCGCTTATGGAAAGCGGATTATAGCGGCAACATTTATAAAGGCGATTGGTTCAATGACGTCTTGGGCGGATTCGTCCTGGAAAACAACATGAGTCCTCGGCTCAAAACCCGCGTGGCCCTCGAAGCCACCTTCAACCGCCCCTTTCCCGAACAATTCAACCAAGACGCCTCGCTGACCACTTCGCCGAGCGCCTACGTGCAAGAGGCCAAGGCCATCTACTCCTTCGGCGATGTCCAAAATCCTCCGGTGGAATTGGAGGTGGGATATTTCATTTATGACTATAACAGGGATCAACATAACCTCGGCGAATACCTGTTCCGCAGCGGGATTTATCCCCTCATTCTCAACACCAGCTTCGAATTGCCCGCCGAAAAACTGCTGGGATTCCGCCTGGGTAACAAGCCCTTCGAAGGATTTCACCAGGATTTATTGCTGACCAGCGATTACAAGTATTTTCCCAAGTCGGATTTTTCCCTGTCCTACGTGGCGGATTACAGCGCCGGAAAAGTTTTGACCTTGGGCGCCGGCATTTCGCTGGTGAATGTCTTTCCGGTGCGTCCCAGCCTGGAAGCGCCGCATAGCGACAACAACACCTATATCCAGATTCCCGCCCAGACCTGGACGGATGCCAACGGGGTGCAACACCAAATCTCCGCCCCCATCAATATTTTCAAAACCGATTTGAATACCATGCAGAACGCCGACAGCATTTCCTATGTGAATCCTACGACGTTTTCGCGTGATATCGATCCGCAAATCCAGCACACCACGACCTATTTCACCTCCCAAGGCGTCAAACTGATGGGCCGATTCACTTTGGATCCCAAGCCGCTCATGGGATCCCCTGCCTGGCTGGGCCCGGACGACATGAAGCTTTACTCCGAAGTCGCCGTGTTGGGCGTGAAGGATTACCCGTTCCTGTACGGCGACATCTGGCAACGGATTCCCGTCATGGTGGGTTTCGATTTTCCCGCCTTCCACCTCCTCGACGTGCTGGGGCTGGAGGTGGAATATTGCGGCAACCAATGGCCCAACGACTGGCAAAAGCTGTTGCGCGAAGGCTTGCCGCAGCCGGGCGACCAGAACTTCAGCTATTCCAATTACGATCCCGCCGATTACGCCAACGATCATTGGAAGTGGTCAATTTACCTGCGCAAGGAACTGAGCCACGGGCTGTTTGTTTCCGCCCAGATGGCGAGCGATCACCTGCGCTTGGCGGATCAAAACGGCTGGACCTATGAAAGTTTGATGAAAGACACCGGCTGGCCCTTTACCCGGGAATGGTGGGGTATCGTCCGGATTACGGCCAAGTATTGAATGCTTTCCCCGCTCCGCGGTGAAAAGATCGACCTCAATGCATCCTCCCGCTTCCAGCAAGATCTGGCACCCTTACTTACAGGAATGGGTGATCCTGGCTCCGGCCACCGACGCCCGGCCCTGGAACGGAACCGTCTTGCGGAGCGAAGGGAATTCCGGGCCCGAATTCGATCCCGGCTGCCACCTTTGTCCCGGCGCACGCCGATCGATGGGTGCGGTGAACCCGCGCTACTCCGGCGTTTTTGTGTTTGACAACGATTTCCCGTCTTTGACCTTGGATGCGCCGGCCCGGGGCGTTTGCCGGGTGGTTTGCTTCGATCCCCGGCACAACGTCACCTTGGCCGAGATGCTACCCTCCGCCATCGAAGCGGTGCTGCGAACCTGGGCGGATCAGTTCCGGGAGCTGTCGGCCCTTCCGGGGCTGGAATACGTGCTGCTGTTCGAGAACAAGGGCAAGGAAATCGGTGTCTCCAATCCCCACCCGCACGGGCAGATCTACGCCACCGATTTCATTCCCCGCATTCCGCAAACCATGTATGGAAGCGCGACGAAATTCACTTCGGAATCCGGCGGCTGCCTTTTTTGCGACGTGCTCGCGAAAGAGTTGAAAGAGGGAAGCCGGGTGATCGCCCGCAATCAGCATTGCGCCGCCTTCGTGCCCGCCTTTGCCCGCTTCAAATACGAAGTACACCTCATGCCGTTGCGGCATGTTCCCTTTTTGACCTCGCTGGATGACGCCGAAATGCGCGCCCTGGCCGAGCTGTATCGCGACGTGCTGGTCCGCTACGACCGCTTGTTCGGCCGCCGCATTCCCAATATCACCCTGTTCTACAACGCTCCCTGCCAAGCGGGGCTCGATCCGGCGCCTTGGCATTTTCACCTGCAATTTGCGCCGCCCGTGCGCTCCGCCGACACGCTGAAATACCTGGCCGGATTCGAGACGGGGGGAGGGAACATCATCAATCCGTCCCGGCCCGAGGAATCGGCGGAAGAGTTGCGGCGCGCCGGTGTAAGTCGCGTCACGGAAGCCCCGGTATGAACGGGCTGGAGCAAATCCGCCGGACGTTCCGCGCAGAATTCGGAGCCGATCCCGATCTCGTGGCCTCGGCCCCGGGCCGCGTCAATCTCATCGGCGATCATACCGATTACATGGGCGGCCTGGTTTTGCCGGCAGCCATCGATCGGCAGGTGCTGTTCGCTCTGCGCCAGGCTCCGGGAGACATCGTCATCGGGTATTCCCTCGACTTTCGCGAAAAGGTCCGCTTTCGCGTGGGCGACTTCGATCCCGGCCATCCCTGCCGTTGGCTGCGCTATATCCTGGGCGTGCTGCGCGAGCTGAGCCTTGCCGGGATCGAACCGGGCGGTTTTTCCTTCTGCGTTTCCGGCAACGTGCCCCAAGGCGCCGGGCTTTCTTCTTCGGCCGCGCTGGAAGTGGCCACGGCCCGGGCCGTGCTGGATCTGCTGCAACATCCGCTTCCCAAACAAGAAACGGCGCTGCTTTGCCAGCGGGCGGAAAACGAGTTCGTGGGCATGCGCTGCGGAATCATGGATCAGTTCATTTCCACCTTGGGCATCGCCGATCACGCCCTGCGGCTCGACTGCGCCACCTTGGAATTCGAGGCGGTGCCCGCCGCCGTTCCCGGGCACACCTGGATGGTTATCGATTCCGGAAAGAAACGCGGCTTGGTCGATTCCGCATACAATTTGCGCCGCACCCAATGCCAAAGCGGGTTGCAAAGCCTACAAGCGCGGCTGCCCGCGCTGCGGCAACTGGGCTTGCGCGCCCTGACCGCGGAGGCTTTGCATGCCGCTTCGCCGGAGATCGATCCCGTCATCGCGCGCCGGCTCCGGCACGTCGTCACGGAAAATCTGCGCGTGGAACAAGCCTGTGCGGCGCTCCGGCGCGGCGACCTCGACGCCTTGGGCGAAAACCTGTACGCTTCGCATCAAAGCCTGCGCGATGATTTCGAGGTTTCCTGTCCCGAGCTGGATGCCTTGGTGGAAATTCTCCGGCGCGTGCCGGGAACCGTGGGCGCGCGTCTCACCGGCGCCGGCTTCGGGGGCTGCGTTCTCGCCTTGTTGCGCGACGACGCGGTGGAGCCGGCCGTCGCCGCCATTCAGCGCGAATATCCCGCCAACTTCCCCGGCTCCCAACCGGTTGCCGCCTGGCCCCTTCGTCTGGCCGACGGAGCGAAAACCATCTTCACTTCCACCCCGTCGCTCCGTCTCTGAAAGCGGCGGATAAACCCACCCACGCGAGGAAATCGGCATGCAATTGAATTGGATCGATTGGTCGGGATTTGCGTTTTTCTCCGTGATCGTGGTGGTGTATGCCATGTACAAGTCACGCCGCGAAAACACCTCCCAGGATTATTTCCTCGGCGGCCGGGGCATGGGCTGGATTCTGGTGGGGTTCTCGCTGATTTCTTCCAACATCTCTTCGGAACATTTCGTGGGCATGTCGGGCCAGGCCTTCGGCGGCGCGGGTCTCGCCATCGCGAGCTATGAATTCATCGCGGCCGCGACCTTGGTGTTCATCGCGTTTTTCCTGCTGCCGCTGTACCTGAATCTCGGCATCTACACCATGCCCGAATTCCTCGAATACCGCTATGGCCCGGCGCCGCGCACCTTGATGGCTTTTTACATGATGATCGCGTATTGCGGCGTGGTTATGGTCACGGTTTTGTACGCGGGCGCCATCGCCCTCCAGGCCATGTTCGGCCTCAACCTTGCCTACGGCGTGTGGATTGTGGGCCTGTGCGCGGGTATCTACACCGCCTTCGGCGGCCTCAAGGCCGTGGCGTATTCCGATCTGCTGCACGGCGCGGCCTTGCTCTTGGGGGGAGCCGTGGTCACCCTCATCGGGTTGCACCGGGTGGGAAGCGTGGCGGAATTTTTTCATCAGAATCGCGACAAATTTCACATGATTTTGCCCGCGAATAATCCCAGCATTCCCTGGACCGCGCTGCTTTTGGGCATCTGGATTCCCAACATCTATTACTGGGGATTCAACCAGTTCATCACCCAGCGCGCGCTGGCGGCGAAAACCGTGGCCCAGGGGCAATTGGGCATTCTGTTCGCGGCCCTGCAGAAAATCTTCACCCCCTTCATCATCGTGCTGCCGGGCATCATCGCCTATCAATTGTTCCGCGACAAAATCAGCAACGGCGATTTGGCCTACCCCACCCTCATCCGGGAAATCATTCCCATCGGCTTGCGCGGCATGTTGCTGGCCGCCCTGGCGGGGGCCATCATGAGCAGCCTGGCCGCCATTCTGAATTCGGCGTCCACCATTTTCACGTTGGATTTCTACAAGCGCTTCTACAATCGCGAGGCCGACGACAAAAAAGTCGTCGTCGTCGGCCGCCTCTCCACGATTTTCTTCACGGTGTTCGCCTGCCTGCTGGCGCCTCTGCCGGGGCGGTTCCACGGAGTTTTCAACTACATCCAGGAGCTGTGGGGCTGCTTTTCCCCCGGCATCACCGCGGCCTTTCTCTTCGGTCTCGTCTTCCGGCGCGCGCCCACTGCGGCGGCCATGACCGCTCTCATCGGCGGCGTCTTCATCTATTCGTTTCAGCGGTGGATGTTCCCCAGCGTCGCCTTTCTGAACCAAATGGCCATTACTTTTGTGATCCTACTTGCGCTGATGGGCGTGATTACGGCCGTGAAACCCCTCGCCGAGCCGGTCCTGCTGCAACGGCGGGAGTTCGCCGTCGATGTGCGCCCCAGCCTTTTGGCCAAGGCCCTGGGCGTCGTGGTCCTGATTTTGGTGGCAGGGATTTACATCGTACTGAGGTGAGCCGCGTTTTTTAAACCTCGGTGAACACGGCATCTTCCACGTCGGGGTCGCCGCCCTCGCCTTTGGCCGGCGTGGCTTTGGGGACGCTCCCGTTGAAGAGAAAATCCCCGTCGCGGAAATCGATGGCCACGTGATCCCCGGCCTTGAGCTGGCCCGCGATCACGGCGCGGCTCAGCGGGTTTTCCAACCGCGTCTGGATGAAACGGTTGATGGGACGCGCGCCGAATTGCGGGTCATGGCTCAATTCGGCGATGGCGCGCGCGGCCTTGGGGGTGATCTCGGCGCTGATGCCGCGCTCGCGCAAACGCTGGCGCAAATCTTCGAACCGCAGCCGGGCCACCTCCACCAACTCCTCGAGCGACAGGGGGTGGAAGGCGATGATCTCGTCGATGCGATTGATGAACTCGATGCGAAAGAATTTTCGGACTTCGGGCATGAGTTCGGCCGCGGTCACGGGTTTCTTCGCGGCCGCGAAAAGATGCGACCCGATGTTCGAAGTCATGACCACGATGGTGTTGCGGAAGTTCACGGTGCGCCCCTGGCTGTCGGAGAGCCGGCCTTCGTCCAATACCTGCAACAGCGCGTTGAACACGTCGGGATGCGCCTTCTCGACTTCGTCGAGCAACACCACCGAATACGGCTGGCGCCGCACGGCCTCGGTGAGCTGGCCGCCTTCTTCATAGCCCACGTATCCCGGCGGCGCGCCGATGAGCTTGCTCACCGAATGCTTTTCCATGTATTCGCTCATGTCGAGGCGGATGACGTACTCCTCGCTATCGAACAGAAATTCGGCCACGGCCTTGGTGAGCTCGGTTTTGCCCACGCCCGTGGGGCCGAGGAATAAAAAGCTGCCGATAGGGCGATGCGCGCGGCCCAGGCCCGAGCGGTTGCGCAAGATGGCATCGCTCACGGCCGCGATGGCGTCCTTCTGGCCGATGACGCGTTTGCCCAGATGCGCGGGCAGAGTCAAGAGCTTGTCCTTTTCGGTTTCCTGCAGCCGGGTCACGGGAATGCCGGTCCAGCGCGAAACCACCTCGGCGATTTCGTCTTCGGTCACCTCTTCATGGAATTCCGAAGCGCCCACCCGGCTTTGCGCCGCGCGTTCCTCGGCTTCCAGCAATTTTTTCTCGGCGTCGCGCAAGGTCTTGTATTTCAGCTCCGCGGCGCGGTTGAGATCGTATTGGGCCTCGGCCTGCTCGATTTGGCGGCGGATGGAATCGACTTCGCTTTGACGGGCGCGCACGTCCTGGATGAAGCGGGCGCGCGCCTCCCATTGGCGTTTCATGCCTTCGACCTGCAGGTTCAAATCGGCGATGTCTTTTTGCAGGACCTGGAGCCGCTCGCGGCTCTTGTCGTCTTTTTCGGATTTGAGGGCTTTTGCTTCAATCTGGTATTGGAGCAGCTTGCGCGACAGCGAGTCGAGCTCTTCAGGCATGGTGTCGAGCTGGGTCTTGACCATGGCCGCGGCCTCGTCCATGAGATCGATGGCTTTGTCGGGCAGAAAGCGGTCGGCGATGTAACGCGACGATAGTTTCACCGCCGCGACGATGGCACCGTCCTGAATGCGCACGCCATGGTGGCGGTCGAAGCGCTCTTTGATGCCGCGCAGAATCGACACGCTTTCTTCTTCCGATGGCTCGTCGACGGTCACGGGCTGAAAGCGCCGTTCCAGGGCCGCGTCTTTTTCGATGTGCTGTTTGTATTCGTTCAAGGTGGTGGCGCCGATGCAATGCAATTCGCCCCGCGCCAGCTTGGGCTTGAGCAGGTTGCCGGCGTCCATGGCGCCGTCGGCCTTGCCCGCGCCCACGATGGTGTGCAGTTCGTCGATGAAGAGCAAGGTGTTGCCCTGGTCACCTTCCAATTCCTTGAGTACGGCTTTGAGCCGCTCCTCGAATTCGCCGCGGAACTTGGCCCCGGCGATGAGGCTGCCGAGATCGAGGCTGTAGACCTTTTTCCCTTTGAGCGATTCGGGTACGTCGCCGCGCACGATACGCTGCGCCAACCCTTCCACGATCGCGGTTTTGCCCACGCCCGGTTCGCCCACGAGAACCGGGTTGTTTTTGGTCTTGCGCGACAAAATGCGGATCACCCGCCGGATCTCCTCTTCGCGGCCGATGACGGGATCGAGCTTGCCCGCGCGCGCCAGGGCCACGAGGTCCTGCCCGTATTTCTCCAGCACCTGGTATTCGTTCTCGGCGTTGGCTGAATGCGCGCCCGGGGCTTCCTGGCCGCCGGAGTTTCGATTCCGCATGATGGCTCCCTTGAGGGCGTGAAAGTTCAACTGGTGTTTTTGCGCCACGCTTTTCCACTCGAACATGTCCGAGCGATCGACGAGCGCCAGCAGCAAATGCTCGACCGTCACATAGCTGTCACCCAGGTCGCGGGCGATGGCCTGCGCGCCGCGCAGCACCTTGTGTACGTCGGGGGCAACCCGCTCTTCGCCGCCGGCGCCTTCGACCTTAGGCAGCCGCCCGACGGCCGCTTCGGCGTCTTCGGCCAGGGTGATGGGCTGCACGCCGCAATCGCGCAGCGAGGCGTCGAGCACATCGAAGCCGACGCGCAAAACGCCGCAGGCCAGATGCAAAGACGTCAATTCGACGTCGCGGTTCTTGTCTTTGATCTCCTGGGCTTTTTGCAGCGCCTCTTGCGCCAGATGAGTCAACTCCTGCATATCCATAAAAGTGAGCAAAGGCGATGCCGGAACGGTGAAAATCTTGCCGCTGCAAATCCGAACCGATCCGGCCCATCGGCGCAGGAACTAAAAGATTCTGCCGACGGCTGCGTTCGACATCGTAACGTCCATTGCGACAAATGACTAAAACCGTGCAAGAATGACACGAATCGCCTTCGGCAGGCGGACGGAAGGAAATTCCTACAAGTCGGAGAAGTTTTCCCTTCAGCTTTGGCTTACAGCTTCGAAATCCCGATTTTCGGCCGGCTTAGGAGTGGTATGGAAATTGCCTTGATCCTGGCCTGTGAATATACGCGACTACCTCTTCGGCGGTTTGACCCGGCAAATGGAGTATAAAAGCCTGGACGCCGGCGCCTTGCGCAACCGGGTCATCGACGAAAACATCGCCAACGCCACCACCCCCGGGTATCAGCGCAAAGAAGTGGTCTTCGAAGACGAATTGAAAAAGGTTTTCCAAAAAAAAATCGCGGGCAACGCCGATCAGCCTGACCAGATGCCCATCCCCACCGGCGCCGATGTCGCCAAAATCCAGCCCCAGGTGGTGGTGCCCAAAGATGCGACCTTGCCCGGCGAAATCAACAATGTGGACATCGACAAGGAAATGTCCAAGCTCGCCGAAAACCAAATCCAATACGATTTCTCGCTGCGCTTCGTGACCTACGATAACTCCCAGTTGCAATCGGCCATCAGCGGCAATCCGCCGCAATAATTCGCCCCGGGGATTCCGTCATCGCGCCGAATCCGGCGCCGGCAACTCGCGGCAGAAGCGGGACGAATTTTCGCGGTGATTTTTATTGCAGTCGCGTTGCAAATTCGGTTTCGTTGCCTGTGAATTTCAAAAAACTCAGTTGCGCCAAACTGGCACGCCGCGGCGGCAAAGCCTTGCGGAAAACGCCGTTATTTTGTTCTGCATGATACAGACGTTGACCCAATCAAAGGGCGAGGTTTCCCTACCAACGTTGTTTGCGCGCGTGCGGGAAATCCGCGATCATGTTGCGGCCGAAGGCCAAGCCATGTTCCTGCGGTGGAAGCCGCGCATTCGCCGCGCTTCGTTTTTGCCGAGCGCCTTGAACTTGGCGCATTACATTGTGCTGCGCCGCATGGATTTGCGGGAATTGCAAACCGATTTGCCGCGGTTCGGCTTGTCTTCGCTGGGCCGCTGCGAATCACGCGTGTTATCCAATCTCGATGCGGTGCTGGCCACCTTGGCGGCGTTGGCCCAAGATGCGGGCACACCACGCCATCCCACGCGCGATGAATTTCTGCGCGGCGAAAGCCGGCTCGATCGCGAGGCCCGGCGCGTGTTGGGGCCGAACCCCGAACCGCAGCGCGTACGCATCATGGCAACGTTGCCTTCCGAGGCGGTGAGAACTGCTTCGCTGATTAAATCGCTGCTGCAACGGGGTGTGGATTTATTCCGCATCAATTGCGCGCACGGCGACCGCGACGAATGGCGGGCCCTGCTGCGCGCGGTGCGCAGGGCCGAAAAGGAAACCGACCGCAAAAGCCGGATCTTCATGGACTTGGCGGGTCCGAAAATCCGCACGGAAACCGTGAACGCGGTCCGGGGCAAAAGGGTGTTCGTCGGCGACACCCTGTTATTGGCTCGCCGTCGGGAGGACGCGGAGCGCTTTTCCGCCCCCAGCGTAACGTGTACGTTTCCTGCAATTTTCGCGTCGCTGCGCCCCGGATCGGAACTCTGGTTCGATGACGGCGTGCTGGGCTGCCGGGTGGAAAAAATCCAGCCCGCCGGTGCCTGGCTGCGCGTGCGACAGGCTCCTCCCGACGGCAAAAAGCTCAAACCCGACAAGGGCATCAATCTGCCGGGGCTGGAATTGCCCACGGGTCCACTTACCGACAAGGATCGCGAAGACCTCGATTTTCTCATGTCCGCGGCCGACGTCATCGGATATTCCTTCGTGCAAAACGCCGACGACATCCGCGACTTGCAAGAGGAGATGGCTTTGCGACTGCGGCCCGGCCAGGTTGCTCCGCCCCTCGTGGCCAAAATCGAAACCCGCCAAGCCGTGCTCAATCTGCCCGAAATCATGGTGCAGGCCGCCGGCCGCGGGCCCTTCGGCCTCATGATCGCCCGCGGCGATTTGGCGGTGGAGATCGGCTATTTGCGTCTGGCCGAAATCCAGGAAGAAATTCTGTGGCTGGCCGAGGCCGCCAACGTGCCCGTGATTTGGGCCACCCAGGTTTTGGAAAAACTGACGCGCGACGGCGTGCACTCACGCGCCGAAATGACCGACGCGGTCATGGGCGAGCGGGCCGAATGCGTCATGCTCAACAAGGGGCCGTTTCTTCCCGAGGCCGTCAGCGCACTGGCCGACGTGCTGACGCGCATGGAGGCACATCAGCACAAAAAGACGCCACGCCTGCGGGCCTTGAAATCGTGGTAACGCTTTCGTCACCGACGGATTTCGGCGCGTAGTCGCCGGTCTCTGAAAATCGCCAATATTTCAAATCAACTTTTTATACGCGGCCGCATCCATCAATTCTTTGGCCGTGTGTTCGACGGTCACCTTGATGATCCAGCCTTTGCCGTAAGGATCCTGATTGATGATGCCGGCATCGCCGGCTAGTTCGGCGTTGACTTCGGCCACCACCCCGGAAACGGGGGCATAGAGATCGGCCACGGTCTTGACGGCTTCGATGGTGCCGAAGCCCTGCCCTTCATCCACGCGCGCACCCACCTTGGGCAATTCGACGAAGACGATGTCGCCCAATTCGCGTTGCGCGTGGTCGGTGATGCCCACGGTCGCGGTCACGCCTTCAAGGCGCATCCACTCGTGATCTTTGGTGTACAATAGGCTCTCGGGAACCTCGGACATATATCCTCCTTGCGGAAGCGCGGATTCTTCGGGAATCAGGGGGCCGATCCCAGCCGGTTCTCCGCTTTTTGCAGTGCGGCCTCGGCGGCTTGAGCCCCGTGGCGAAAATTTTCCTGTCGTTCTTTTTCTTCGGTATCGTCTTCCGATTTGAAGAACCGTTCCAAATTATGGGCGGAGGAGATCAAGGATTCGATGGCGGCGCTGATGGCGTCGGAGGAAGCCTCAAGGCCCGGAGGCAAGGCGGCCGTGACTTCGGCGAAGTGTTGTTTCAGGTTTTGCGCTTCGGCAGAATAGGCCTGGGCGTGGTTTTGCATGGTCTGATATTCCTCGTCGCTGACATCGGCCACGTCGGAAAGGTTCACCGACGCAAGATTTTGCTGCAGACGTCGCGCGGTTTGCAGCACGCTGCGCAATTGCGTCCGGCCCTGAGCCAGAGCGGTTTCGCGCTTGGAAGCGGCCAGACCCACGGTATCCGGAGGCGGAGGCGGCGGGGGTTTGGGCGCTTCGACCACCGGAGCCGGCGGAGGCGTGACCACGTCGTTCAAGGCTAGATAGCGGCTGGTGTGGAAAACCGCCGCGGCCAGACACAGGATGGCCAGCAGCGAGGAAATCACCATGCGCACCGAATCCCGCGCATTGATGGCGCCGATGACGGCGGTGGCCGAAATGGCGTACAGCAGGGTCAACAACAAAGGTTGGGAAGTCATGGAACCATCTTCCTTCCCGGTTGGGAACAATCGCTGTATACGGGGGGATGCATACCGAAAAATCTTTTGGGAATATAAGATTTGGGGGTAGGGCCTACAAGCAAGAGTTTTTCGAGGCGGAGCGGATCCATGCAAAAACGCCCTGAATGGCCCGAACCCATTGCGGTGCTCGGCTACGGCGTCGAAGGACGCAGCACTTTGCGCCATTTGCAGGCCTGGGGCTATCGCCGTATCGAAATTTTGGATCGCGCACCGCCGCCGCCCGACGCGCCGGCCGGAATTCCCTTCCGCAGCGGGGTGGATTATCTCCGCGGCCTCGCCGGGGTGCAGACCGCGTTCCGATCTCCGGGGATTCGTCCCTTCGGCCCCGAGTTCGAGGCTTTTCATGCCCGGGGCGGCGTGCTAACCTCGCAGGTCGAAGCGGTCTTCTCTCTGGCCGGCCGCCAACGTATTATTGGTGTTACGGGCACTTTGGGCAAGGGCACCTGCTGCTCGCTGCTATCGGCCATGCTGGAACGCGCGGGCATCGCCCACCGCCTGGCCGGTAACATCGGTGTTCCGCCCCTCGACGCCTGGGAGACCGGGCGCGCGGAAGAGCGGCTGCTGCTCGAACTCAGCAGCTTCCAACTCTCCACGTTGCAGCCAAGCCCGGCCGGGGCCGTGGTGCTCAAAACCACCAGCGAACACCTCGACTGGCACACTTCGCAGGTGGAATATTGGGAGCACAAGGCGCATCTCACGCGCCATCAAAGGCCGGGTGATTGGTGCGTGTTCTATGCCGACGCCGAAGGGTCGGCCTGGATCGGGGCGCAAGGCGAGGGGCATAAAATTCCCGTGGGGCGCGACGGGACCATGCGCCTCCGCGCCGAAGGCATCCATTCTGCGGAATTCGGCTTCGACCTGCGATTGGAGGAAACGCGCCTGCTGGGCGCTTTCAATTTGGAAAACCTGGCCGCTGCCGCTGCCGCGGCCTTGACCCTCGGCGCATCGCCCCAAGCCGTGCGTACGGCCGCGCAGAAGTTTACGCCCCTGGAGCATCGCCTGGAATTCGTGGCCACGGTGCAGGGTGTCGCGTACTACAACGATTCGTACGCCACGCGCCCCGAGGCGGCGATCGCGGCCGTGCACGCCTTGCGCGGCGCCCCTTTGGGACTCATTCTCGGCGGCTCGGAGAAACACGCCGACTTCGGCGAATTGGCGGCCGCGCTGGCGGGCGAACCCGACCTCTGCGCCGTCGCATTGCTCGGTCAAACCGCGGAGCGGCTGGAAGTGGAATTGTCGCAAGCCGGAGCTTTGGCCGGCCGGGCCAGCCGGCGCTGCGCTTCCCTGCCGGAGGCCATGGATTTTCTGCGCCGGGAAATTCGCTCGGGCGCCATTCTGTTGTCTCCGGCCTGCGCCTCTTTCGGGCTTTTCGCCAATTATAAGGAACGGGGGAAAGCCTTCAAAAACTTGGTGGCGGGGTTGGGTTCGCAGGCCTGAAGCGCGGGGTATATTATGGCATTGCTTTGCCCGGAACCGGATTTCCATGCTGCCTGAAGAACACCAACGCATGATGCTGGCCTATTTGGCGGGATTGTCCAAAGAACGGCGCATGCGCACTTTGGAGGATTTGGCGGCGTTGAATGCGCGCGAACTGCTGCTGTTGGCGCAGAAAGTCGACGACGCGGCGCTGGGACTGTTCGTGCAATTGTTGAAATGCACCCGGCAGGGAACTTCGCTGTTCGAAAGGCTGATGGGCGACCACGAAGAAGAGAACCGCTCCCTGGTCGACGCTTTTTTCAACCGCTACCTCAACTCCGTGCTGTCCTTCGCCGAAGAGACCAAGGGATACAACCCGCTCGAAGTGTACCTGCCGCCGCACGTCTTCGACGACTTGGTGTTCGTGCAAAGCCGGCAGCCGTTTTTCCTGCGCCAGCGCATCGACGTCATCAACGCCTACTTCGACGGCGTGTTCGAAGGCCGGCACGAGTTCAAACCCGATGAACAGGAAAAAGCCTGGTCGTATTTCTGGAATAAGGTGATGTCGCGATGAAGCCGTCGCTCCCGGCGGCCCCGCGCGGGCAGGGAGAAGTCGCGCCGGATCGCGAGGCGTCGACCGACACCCTGCCCCAACCCGCCGCGCCTTTCAAAGTGGTGCTGTTCAACGACGAAGAGCACACGTATGATTATGTGGTGGAAATGCTGACGCAGGTGTGCAAATTGTCGCGGGAGAACGCCTTTCGCTGCGCCGTCGAGGTGGATCTCACCGGTCGCACCATCGTGTATTACGGGTCGCATACCGAATGCGGGGCGGTCTGCGCGCGGATTCTGGTTTTCGGTCCCGATCACCGCCTGCCGCAAAGCATGGGATCGATGAACGCCGAGGTTCAAGGGCATTGAACCCGACGGCCGATTGGAACTTCTTGAGGTGAGGCGTGTTTTTAGCAGGAAAAGAAAATTTTACCCTTAAGGCTTACACAAAATTTTTCCCGCGCTTGGGCTTGCCAATACTTTCAGTTGTTATTTTCCCCCACAGTTACCACAATATGTTGGGTAGGAGGTCGCTTTGAAAAACATCACCAAGCAAGACCTTATCCAAGAGGCGTCCAAGTCGAGCGGACATTCCCAAACCGAAACCCGTGCCGCAGCGGAGCAGTTCATGAAGGTGATCTCCGAAATGCTGTACGACGGGAAGTGCGTTGAAATCCGCGGCTTCGGAACCTTTTACACCAAGGAGCGCAAGCCGCGTCCGGCGCGCAATCCCCGCACCGGCGAAGTCTGCCCGCTGGGCCGGCGCCGCGTGGCCCTGTTTCGGTTTTCACCGGACGTGCGCCACCACATCCATGAGCTTCCCGAACTGCAAGAGGCGCTGGGGATGCCCCGCGACGTCGAAGTCGAAGACGCTTTGACGGGCGCCCGCGAACTGGGTTAACCGCCGCGTTTCCCATGGGTTTCGCGCGTGCCCCCGCAGGCGCGAAATGATACACTCGCTGCGTGGCGCCGGCGCCCCGCGTTGTTTTCATCGTCTGCTCATTGCTGGCCGGCCGCGCCGCCCAGGCACAGCCTCTGTTTTTCATCGGACGCGCCGACGCCGCTTTACAGGGCGCTTTTTCTTATGAGTTTCTGCGCTCCCCCCTGGATTATCCGGCCGGGCAAGGCCAAGTCGTCGCCGATTTCAATCTGCCGGTGGATGCGGCTGGCGGCACACAGCGCTGGATCGGCCGGCTTTTCGATTCCAGCGTCGTGGTGCCTTCGCTGTTCGGACGCGTGCAGCAAGTTCTCAACGCCGGCATTTCCGCCTCGGCGCCGGTGGGCCCGGGCGTGTTGTTTTTCGCGGCCGGCGAAAACGCCAGCCTGCGCGTCACCGCCGCATTGGGTGACGCCACCTTCGCCCTCGATACCACGCTGAGCGCCGGAACGGTGCGGCTCAAGGGCAGCGTCTATTTGCCGCTGCTTTTCGACGTGCACTGGCGTTCGATGACGCTGGGCTATGCCTGGCAGCCCGCCGACTGGCTGCGGGTGGGATTCCAGGTGCACCGCCACGAGGTATTGGCTTCGGTGGGCGGCGATTTGAGCCCGGATCTTGCGGGAAGAGTGGAAACGTCGGGGTTGGCTTTCGACGTACAGTACACTTCCGATCAGGTCTTTGGTAACGCCGACGGTACCTATCGCGGGGTGGCCTACAACCCGGAAATGGCCGTACAGGCCGGACCGGTACGCGCCGTGGCGCGCCTGCCGGCTTCTTTAAAGGCCACCGGGCAGATGGTGATGAACTACCAGGTGCCTTTTTTCATCGATGCCGAAACCTTTCAACCACAAATCACCCAGGCCGATTCCTTCCTGACCCCGGCCAATCTGAGCCGCCTGCTCAACGGCGAAACCAATGCCCGCACCTGGGTGTTTCGCGATCCGCTGCGCTTCACCCTGCCCGGCAGCGTCACCCTGGCCCTGGAACTGTGGCGAAACCGGCTGGAGCTTTCTTACACCAAAATCTTTGGTTCGCTCGGCGTCGCATCCGAAGCCTCGCCCGCCGACACCGATGCGACGGCCCTGCATTCGCAGGGATATCTCGACGCTGCGGTGGCCGCCGACAATCTGTTTCTCCTGCGCTGGGAAACGGCGTTTTTCCACGGTTGCCTCGGCCTGCATTCCCTGAACCTTTCCTACCGCAACCAAGCCAACCTGTTGTCGGGATATTCGCCATGGGAATGGGACGGCGATCCACTGGCACCCGTGGTGCAATTCGGATTCTTATGGGGCGACCCTTTGCAATTCCACCTGGACTTCGACATCACGCCCGTGCCCGCTTTGCGCACAGGTGTGGGGTACCGCTTTTGAGGAGGGTATGCAGCGTTTTGCCGCCGCCTTGATCTTGGCGCTGCCGCTGCCGGCCGCCTGCGGCGCCCTGCTGTTTCTGCAGGCGCCGCCCGCCGAGGTGTTGTCGGATTCGGCGGTGACGCTTTCGCTGGCTCCGGCTCCGGGAACCTCGGCGGCGTTGGATTCTTGCGGGGTCTATACCGCACCGGTCTCATTGGGGGCCACGCTCGGCGGGCGCTTGGCTTTGTCCGAGGTCGTGGATGCGGCCGTCGCGCAGCCGCCTTCGCTGCAACTCACCTTCACGCCGGCGGCCGGGGCGCAACTTTCGCTCGGCGTTCACTATGTGATCGCCGCTTGTCAGGACGGAGCGGCCCTGTCCCCGGAATTCCCCCTGCGCGTGGTCACGGCCGCCGCCCCGGTCATCTTGACCCCGCAGACCCAGGACGTTTCGGCGCGGCCCGAGATTTCCTGGACGCCGGTTCCCGGCGTTCCCGCGTACCATCTGCTGCTCTCCGATCAGCCCTTGCACATCGACGCGCAGGCGGGCACGGTTTCGGGCGCCAGCATCATTTGGCAGGCCATCGTGTCAGGAGATCACATTTTGTACGGCGATCCCGATCCTTCCGGAAACTTTTCCCAAATCGAGGCTCCCCCGCTTTCGGCCGGCGTGCCATACAATCTCGCCATTCTCAACAATTACGACGGCGTCAACCCGCTCAACACGTCGACGCGCGCCGAAGCCTTGAAGTTTTTCACTTATTCCGCGGCGGGCTCTGCGCTTTCGCCACCGCGCTGGTTGGCCCCGGCGGCGGGCACGGCCTTCGCGGCCCCGCGCGACAGCCTCCTCACTTTTCGCTGGACCTCGTCTTCGGCCGCGGGTCAAAACGCCAACACCTATCAAATCTACGTCTACGCCTCGGCCTCTGAAAACGGCATCGCGATTTTGCGCCCGGTATGGCAAACCGAAACCACCGACACCACGGCGACCTTCGCCCCGGCGGGCGTGCTGCTGCCGGGGAATTACGTCGACAAGGTGTTTGCGCTGTCTTCCGGATCCGCAGCGGGCAGCGTCAGCGACACGAGTTTTTTCAGCTATGCGGCGGCGGTGCAGACCCTGCAATTGGGGGCGCGCACGGTGGCGGCTTCCGGCGATACCATGCGCCTCGCCAATGTGCGCGTCACGGTGGCGGCGCTCGATGGGTCGAACTCATCGCTGCCTTTGTACACCTTGGCTTCGGGGTGGTTGAGTACGGACTTCGCCCTGGGGCAATACCGCGCGACCTTCGCCGCCGACGGTTACCCAAGCGTGGTGCTCAACGTATCGCTGACGGGCGGTGCCGCCGTGACCCTCGACCCGGTGCTCGCGGCCGCACGCTGCCGGGTGACGGGTTCCGTGGCCGACGCCTCCGGCCCGTTGGGGAATGCAACGGTGACGGCGATCGGAGCCGATGGTTCCCCCGTGACGGCGCACAGCGACGCCCTGGGAAATTTTTTACTCGGTCTTGCTCCCGGCCCCCTGCGTTTGGCTTTCACCCAGGACGACTACGACGAAACCGACACGGCCCTGACCGTGGCCGAAGGGCAGTCGGTGAACCTCGGGATGGTGACCCTGCATCCGTCGGCAGCCTCGCTGTCGGGCCTGGTGCGCACGCCGGCCGGCGTCCCGATTGTCGCGGCCGAAGTGGACCTCGAAGACACCACGGGCGCGGCCCTGCGATCCTTGACCACCGACGGCCAGGGTCTTTTCAACCTGTTTATGCCCCGCGGCGTTTACCGCGTGGCCGCGTCGCGAACCGGCTACGCCTCCGCGACGCAAACAGTTTCGCTGACGGCCGCGGCCAACCTGGTGTTCAACCTCACGCCCGGCGCCTCGGTGATCAATGTTCACGTGACCCAAATCACGAAATTGCCGAACGGCGACAGCATCGCGGCCGATTTGCCCGGAGCGACGGTTTCGCTGCGATCCGTGTCCGGCGGTGCGGCTAACTCCGGCCTCACCGACGCCAACGGTGCGGCCGCGTTGTCGGCGGCAGACACGGGTTGGTATTGGTTGTCGGGATCGCAGGCCCAGACCTATGCCGATTCGGTCCAGGTGCACGTGGCGCTGGCCCCGTCGACGGTAACGGGTCGGTTATCCTTGCTGCGGTACGCCTCGGTGTCGGGACGGTTGCGCCTTTGGCCCGACACGACCGTCGATCCGGCGCGCCTGCAAATCTCGCTGCTGCCCACCGGAACCGGTGCGGCGATCACCGGATCCCCGGTGGCTGCCGCCCCGGCCGACAGCTTGGGGCGTTTTGCCTTTGACCTCGGCCACGTCGCCGCCGGAACCTATACCGTGACCTGTGGGTTACCCGGTTATGCGCCCGATTCCGAACCCGTGATCGCCGTGGCCCGGGGCCTGGGCCCCGACACGTTGCAGTTGACTTTGCGCATAACGACGTCGCAGGCGGCGTTCCAGTTCCGCCGTGGGGCCGCGATCTTGCCGGGAACCGTGCGCCTGCGGTCGCCTTTTCCTTCCACCTTCGCGGCCGATCAGAAGCAGACCTTGGGAGCGGGCGCCTATCTCCTCGACGCCGAGCCGCAAGACACCACGGCCCTGCCCCTGCGGGCTTACTCCGTGCTGGTGTCCGGCCCCGGACCCTTCGACACCACGGTGGCGCTCCCTTTCCCCGCTTGGCGCGACTCCGGTGCCCTGATGCAGGGCGGCCGCGTGCTGGTGCCCTACCATCTCGACACGGCGGCCGATGCGGGTTCCGTGGCTTATGCCGCGGCTGCGGGGAAATGGGACACCCTGGTCCTGGCGTCGTCGCAGCTCCGCGCCGGTATGGATACGGCGGTGTTTCCCGCGCCGCCGCAAGGCGGATGGCTGCAATACGCGCTCGACTTGCGCTTCGGCAACCGCGACTACGGCCAAGGGGCGACGGGTGCGCCCTATCGCATCGCCGCTCCGCGCGACACGGCCTTGGCCGTTTTGACCGTGGCCGAGGGTGACTCGCTGCTCCTGCCGGACGGCGCCGACGGCCGCATCACTGTGCATGCCTGGAGCGCAGCCGGCGACGAACTCGACGCCGGAGTGCTGCGGACCGGCACGGTGACGGCGCGGTTATCCGCGGGTTTTTCCGGAAGCCTTTCGTCGTGGCAGGGCTTGAGCGGCACGGTGCACGCCGCCGTGCCGGTTCCCAAACCCGGCGCCGTCGCGGCCACGGGCTGGGATAGCCTGTATGTTACCGTCACCTACGCGAATCACCGCGCGTCGCTCCCGGTGCTGCTGCGCGGCGTGGCGCTGGCCGTGAACCGCCTGGCGCTGACTTCGCTGGGCGGCGGTCCGGATTTTTCCCGGCCACAACCCGTGCCCCTGCACGTGTCGGCTTTCGACACCACCACCACTCCGCCCACCCTGCTGGCGGCCAATCCCGAATTCGCGGTGGAACCGGCGGAAGCGGGCGCGGTGCGCAACGGATCGCTGCAACTCGACAGCACCTTCCTCGGCCCGGTGCGCGTAATCGCGCGCCAGGCCGGGCCAAACGGAGCCTTGCAGGCCGAATTGTTTCCCAATCCCGATTCGTTGCAAAGCGGCCTCAATGTGGGCCAGAGCTTGCAGCCCGGCGCAGGAATACACCGCTTTCATTACACCCGCGAGGTGGAAGTGGTTTGCCCCGACAGTCTTTTTCCCCAAGGCGGGCTGCTGCGGCTTTTTCCCCATGCCCTGGCGCGTACCTTCGCCAGTCTGCCCACATCGGCGCTGCAAAACGGATTGGCCTACGAACTTTCCAACCCGAAGGGGACGGCTCTGGGCGACTCCGTCGAAATCCGGTTAACGCCGAACGCGGGATTTTCGGGCTACGCCGCCATCCGGCGTTTCGACGCGGCGCAATTGCAGTGGTTCGAGGTTACCGACACCGGCAGCGGAGCGGCGAACGGATACGGCTTGCCCTATGCGGCGGCCCGCGTCGGCGGACTCGACGGACAGTACTACGGTCTGTTCGCAGCCTCGCCGCCGCTCGGGCTGGCCGATTTCGAAGTCATTCCCAACCCCTTTTCGCCGCGGGTTACGGCCGTGCGCGACGGCAACAACCGGCCCGGCGCGCGCATTCTCTTCACCCCCGAAGCCGACAGTAGCTCGGAAGTGACGGTGACTCTGCGCATCTACAACCTGGCCAATGAACCCGTGCGCACCTTGATCAATTACCAGACCTACCCCAAAACCCCGTCCGAAGTTTACTGGGACGGCCGCGACGACGACGGCCGGCGCGTGCGCAATGGGCGCTATCTGCTTTCGGCCATACTGACCCCGACGGGCGGCGGCAAAACGCGCTGCCTGGTGAAACCCATCGTGGTATTCGAATGAAACGCGCGCATCCGGTTATTTCTCCGCCGGCGGCGGGCCTTCCGAGCCTCGGCGTCCGACTCCTGTGCCTGGTGTTGGGTTGCGCCGGAACTCCGGTTCGGGCCGTCGCTTCGCAATTACCGGTGCTGATCGCGCCGCCGGTGCAGACGACGGATCCGGTTCCCGCAGGCTTGCAGGCGGCCCTGATTTTGGGCGCGGGCCAAACCGGCCGCTATGCGGCCTTTGCGGTGGAAGCGCGTTTGTCGGCGGGGAAGCTACGCCCCTGCTTTGACCCGCGCTGCGCCGAGCGCCTGGCGCGCAAAACCAAGGCCGACGCCGTACTGCTGACATCGCTGCGCCGCGCTCCCGATGGCAGGCTGCGTCTTAGCCTGGTGCTGTATGTTCCGGCCGCGGAGCATCTACGCGCCTTGCGGCGCCTCGCGACTCTCGACAGCTTGCCGGCGGTGGCGCGGGCGGCGGCCGCCGATTTGACCGCGGGGCGAAACGTCGAGGCCGAAGGCCGGTGGGAGGATGTTTCCTGGTTGTCGCCGCGTGATTCCACGCATTACGGGCGCTTCGTGCGCTACGGTTTGTTGGCCGCGCTGGCGGCCGCGGGCGGCGTGGCCCTGGCGGAAGAACAGCAGCGCGCCGATCCGGTTTCGGCGTCACCGCTCGCCCTGGCTCCCGATTCGGGGTCGGAATCGGATTTGCGCGGGTTTTTCGCCTCGCCGCCGCTGGACGCGCGGGCACAGGGCTTGGGCGGCGCGGGCGCAGGCCTCATGCCCGAAGCCTTGGCCGTGCTCAATAATCCGGCGGCGCTGGGCCTACTCGAACATCCCGACGTGGTGCTGGCCCACAGCCAGGCGGCCGACGGCTCGCCGCTTTTGACCGCGGCTTTCGCCGCGCCGACTTCGGGGTCGTGGAGCCAGGGCGTCGCCCTGCATTATGCCGGCGACGGATTGGAATCGGAAGCGACCTTAGGTTGGGCCGGCGCCTATGACGCGGGGTCGTGGACCGAAGCGCTGGCGGGCGTGTGGTTCGGGGCCGCCGGCAAGCTGTACCTGGCCCAGGTGGGCGAAGAGGGCACGGGCCAGGACCGCGCGCGTGGCCGGGTTACGGGACTCGGGCTGGATGTGGGCGCGGTGGTGCCGTTGGAAGAGCGGCTAAAGGTATCCTTCATGTTCCGGGATCTTCTGAGTTTCCTGTGGGAGCGCGACGATTTCACCAACGGAACCGCGTCCGAGGTTTTGCCCCCGGAGTTTCGCGCCGCCGCCGCGGCCACGGCGCCGGGGGAGCTGCGGTTTTTTCTCGAAGGCGACCGCGGCCTGCCCGAGGCTCCCGTACATATCCGCATCGGCGCCGAAAAAACGCTTTACCGCATTCTCGCAGCGCGGGCCGGATTTCACCAGGTGTTCGGCGCCCAATCGGTGCGCACCCTCACGGCCGGATTCGGCATCGACACGCGCGGCCTGCGAGCCGCCCCGGCGTTGTCGGTGGAATTCGCCTTTGAATACGGTTTGGGCGACGAACAGGACTTGGTTTCCGGGCAAGAGTTTTCGCTGGAGATGCAATTCTAGCACCGGTCTCCATTCACCCGCGATGGGCTGGAGCTGTCGGGCCCTTCGACAGGGCCCGGCGAAAACCGAGCCCGCCGAAGCGCGCGGCCAGGCACAACGACGGCTTGTTAAACTTCCCGGGGTATGCTACCGGCGCAAACCGAAGCGTTTCTTGCCGATTATCTCGGATCGGAGCATTTTCTTTTTGTCGATCCGGGCTTGAAAGAATCTGCCGAATCCGTGTTGCGCGCTTTCTTTTCCTCGGCTGCAAACCGCGGAGCCGGAACGCTGGAAGCGTTGACGGTCAAGGCGGCCGAAGCTGTGCTCATGCAGGATTTGGGTCGGCTCGATTTGCCCGCAGCGGCCAAACGCGCCGTGCCCGATTTGCTCGGGGGTTTTTTCGGGTATTTGCACGACACCGGCCGCTATCCCGCCGCCGGAGCCTGGCGCGAATGCGTGGAGGCCGCGGCGCCGCGCTTTTGCCGCGCCTTGCGCGACGATGGCAGCGTGCGCGGCCAGACCTTCAAGAAACAATACACCGACGTGGGGCGCAACGATCCCTGCCCCTGCGGCAGCGGCCGAAAATTCAAGAAGTGCTGCGGACCCCTGCTCGGGGTGTAGCCGCCAGGTTACCTACGCCGGGTGCGGGCAAGTTCCAGCGTGGCCGGGGCCGCCGGCCGGGAGGATTGTACTTTTCGCCGCATGCCCGACGCCGCCGGCCCCGATGAACCGCTGCTGCGCGTCGAAAACCTGTCACTGGGGTTCCGCAACGGCGACCGTATGGTTCCGGTTACCGAGGGCGTAAGCTTTGAAGTGCGCCGGGGCGAAGTGTTCGGCCTGGTGGGTGAATCGGGCTGCGGTAAAACCGTGACCTGCCTGGGGCTGCTGCAACTGCTGCCGGGCGGCGCCGAAGCCGTGATCTCCGGACAGGCCCGATTTGCAGGTCGCGATTTGCTACGCCTGCCCCCGGAGGAAATGCGCGCCGTGCGCGGCGCCGAAATCGCCATGATTTTCCAGGAACCGTCGGCGGCCCTAAATCCTCTCTTGCCCGTCGGCCGCCAATTACGGCTGCCCTTTCGCTACCACCCCTTCGCCGGCGACCCCGATGCCCGCATCGCCGAGCTGCTCCGGCGCGTGGGTTTTTCCGAACCCGGCCGCGTGCTGCAAGCCTATCCCCACGAGCTGTCGGGCGGCATGCTGCAACGCGTGCTCATCGCCCATGCCCTGCTGCTGCGGCCCCGGCTGCTGCTGGCCGACGAACCCACCACCGCCCTCGACGTCACAGTGCAGGCGCAGATTCTGGATCTTGTGGCCGAACTGCAGCGCGCCTCCGAATTGAGCGTGATATTAATCACCCATAATCTCAATCTCGTGGCCCAATACGCCCATAAAGTGGCGGTGATGTACGCCGGCCGCTTGGTCGAAGAGGCGCCGGTAGCGGCGTTTCTGGAACGGCCGCTGCACCCTTATGCGCAGGGGCTGTTGCGGGCCCTGCCCTCGCCGCGCAGTGGCGAACCGCTGCAACCGATTGCGGGCACCGTGCCGCCTCCGGATCGCTATCCCACGGGCTGCCGTTTTCGCGATCGTTGTCCGCGGGCCTTCGACCGCTGCGCTCTCGACCCCCCCTGGATCCGGGTGGAGGCGGAGCATCGCGTGGCCTGTCACCTCTTCGGACCCGGCGCTCCGGACCTCTGATTCGCCGGCCGGAAAAGGTCGTCTTTTGCCGATCAATACGCAGCGAGGTTCTTTCTGACGACCTTCGCCCCGGCCCGGAATTCGAGGATGTAACGGCCGCGGGAAAGCGATGCCAGCGGCAATTTCACTGCGTGATTCCCCGCCGGCAGAAAAGCCTGGATCAGGTTCGCGACGACGGCGCCCTGCAGGTTCAAGAGCCGCAGGGTCACCGAAGACGCGTCGGGAACGCGATAATGGATCACGCCCGCCTGCACCGTCAGCCCATTCAACAAAAAAATCCCATTGGGGCCGGAAGGCCGGATGCTCTCGCTGGAAAAGCTTCCGGATTTGGCGCCGGCCACGATCGCCTGCGCGATGGTCGGAAAATCCCAGGAAGGCGGGTTGGTCTTTCTGTTCAGGAGGTGAAAAGAGGCGCCGTCATCCCACCAGACCGGAAGCATGCCGTAGATCCGGCATTGTTGCGCGTAATAGAACGCATGCTGCACGCGCGAATTCAGGTCATCGCAATTCTCGGTGCCCCATTCGCCGACGATGGCGGTCCCATGCTTCGTGGCCACCATGCCTTGCTCCGATTGCAGATCGCTTCGGATGCCGGCCGAATCGGAGGCGGAACCCCAGGTGTTCGGACTGCAATTCATGGAATAATTGACCGGGTCATAGGTGTGGATCGAGACGATGATATTGTCATCGACCATGGGGATGGTGCCGACCGAGACCGCGATGGGGGAGGCGGAAATGCCTTGCAGCACGATCATGCGGGTGGCGTTGTTCCCCCCCGTGGCGCGGATGGCGTTTACGGCCGCCTTCTGGTAGGCCGCCAGATTGGCGCGGCTGGCGGAATCCCCTCCGCCATACTCATTGGGGGCCCCATTCTGGGGTTCGTTGAAAATCTCGAAGACGACGTAATCTCCATAATCCTTGAAAGCATTGGCGATCTGCGTCCAAATCGCGGCCACCTCGGTTGAAATCGCGGGCACTTGCGCGGGGGTTGCATTCAAGGGAAACCAGCCGCCCGTTGTCCCGTCATGATGGATATTGACCATGACGTACATGCTGTCATTGAGAGCGTAGTTGGCGATGGTCACGACCCGCGCGAGCCAGGTCGGATCGATAGTGTAGTTGGGAGCGCCGCCGAAATGGCCTTGCCAGGTTACCGGCAGCCGCATGAATTTGAATCCCATGGCATGCACCGCATCGATCATCGCCTGCGTCGTCACGGGATTGCCCCAACTGGTTTCATCGGGGGTGGCATCCATGGTATTGCCCAGGTTCCAGCCGACCAGCATATCCTGGACATATTGCTTCGGGGTCCAACCCCGCATGGGGGCATAGGCTACGCTGGCGGCGTGGAGATGGGGTACGCCAAGAGTTGCGATCAAGAAAAAGCTTAGCGTTTGGCGGATGGATACCCCTTTAGACATGGTAAACCCTTCGCAATGATTAGATGTTGGTTTCACCTTCGACTCGGTAAAATCCGGTGCCCCGATGGGATCGACCTTTCTACAACAGTATCTTGTAGCGGCTTCCTCGTTCAAAGCCTTTGGAAAGCTCGGCTAATTTTTTCCCTACCGTAGCGCCGAAGCGCTGTTTGTGCAGGGCTTTTCTAGGCGTGGACGCACGGGCGGTTTTTCCACCCGGGTCCGCGCTGCGCCACCCCGGCTACATCTTCGGTCGATCAGGAAGGATATTTTCACTCGGGGGCCACAAATCACTTCTTCACGCATAACGGGTAAGTCCCAATCAAACCACGGTAAAACCGCGGACGCACGCCGCTTCGGGCGGGAACCTTGGCCATGACTTCCGTTCCTCTGCTGTCCGCGCGCCGATTCCGCACCTTCTTTCCCATCACCGGAGGTTTGTGGCGCCGCACCGTGGGGCAGGTTCAGGCGGTGCGCGACGTTACGTTGGCGATTTTTCCCGGCGAAGTGGTGGCCTTGGTGGGCGAATCGGGTTGCGGCAAAAGCACCCTGGGGTTTTCACTGCTGGGTCTGGTGCCGCCCACGGCGGGCGAACTTGAGCTCGACGGCCGGCGCGTCGATCTCCGCAAACCGTCTGCGTGGAAGCCCTTTCGCCGCGATTTTCAAATCGTCTTCCAGGATCCCTACTCCGCGCTTAACCCGCGCCTGACGGTCTTCGAACTTTTATCCGAACCTCTGCGCGTGCACAAACTGGTTCCGCCGGCGGAATTGCGGCCCGCCGCGGCGGAATTGTTGCGGCAGGTGGGCCTGGAGCCCGAAATGCTCGATCGCTTTCCCCATGCCTTTTCGGGCGGACAGCGCCAACGTCTTTGCATTGCACGCGCCTTGGGCCTGCGTCCCAAATTGCTGGTTTGCGACGAAGTTGTGTCGGCCCTCGACGTGTCGGTGCAGGCGCAAATCGTCAACCTCTTGCTGGAATTGAAACGCCGCCATCATTTGGCTTTGCTCTTCATCACCCATGATCTGTCGCTGGTGCGGGCCATCGCCAATCGCGTGCTGGTCATGTATCTGGGTCGCATCGTCGAAAGCGCGCCGGCCGAGGCCTTATTCCGCGCTCCCGCACACCCCTATACGCGGGCCTTGCTCGACGCCATTCCCACCTTGGATCGCGACCGCCGGCCCAAGCCTCTGGCCGGGGAAATTCCCTCGGCCTCCGACCCGCCGCCAGGCTGTTCCTTTGCCGGCCGCTGCCCCCGCGCTCAGGATCGCTGCCGGCGCGCCAGCCCCGAATTGCATGAGCTGGGTGGCGGCCGCGAGGTCGCCTGTTTCGACCCGTTATCCGGGTGACGAAGGCCGTATCAAACTTGCGGCCAAAGGGTTCGTGTCAAATGCCGAACCAAATTCTGGAATTCTCGCCGTTTATCGACTGTGATTTTCCCTGCCGCCCACGTGCGTGGATCGAAGGTATTTTACCAAGACGAGGGGGCGGATTTTCAGCCAGGGGGAAGTCATGGGTAATAAAAATTTTGGCACGGCGCTAACGATCCTTTTTGTGATGGCTGTCATGGGGTTGGCCGCGCCTTTGCCGACAACGGTGACCTTCACCAATTTTTTCGGAAACCAGGTCACCTTTCAGAATCCGCTGTATTTCAGCGAGATGCCGGGGAAACCCGGATATTACGTCGTGCTGGAGCAATATTTGGGACAGGTCAGCGTGGTGCACAAAGAGAATGGAACCTGGGTCAAAACCGTGATGGATACGGTAACCCTTGGTCCCGATGTCACGGCGCAAAATGAAATGGGTCTTCTGGGCATCGCCTTTCATCCCGACTACGCGACGACGCACAAGTATTATCTGACCTATAATCCCACTACCGCGGCGACCTGGTTGGTGGCCCGGCAAGCCGACACGTCGCTTATTCGCCGGGACACGACCGTGGCTTCGGTGCATTTTCTCACCATCAACAAGCCCTACACCAATCACAATGGCGGCACCATTGGATTCTCGCCCAAGGATACGGGCAGCTATCTGTATTTCGGAACCGGGGACGGTGGCGGCACCAATGGCGATTCACTCAACCGAGCGCAAAGCCCCGATTCGCTGCAGGGAAAATTCCTGCGCATCGACGTCGATCATCCGGCCAACGGCAAACCTTACGGCATTCCGGCCGACAATCCCTTCATCGACAGCGCCGACTATGCCCCGGAAATTTTTTCGCTGGGCGAACGCAATCCCTGGAAATGGAGCTTCGATCCGGTGACGGGAATCATGTGGCTGGGGCATGTGGGGCAGGATTTGTGGGAAGCGGCCACCGTGGTTCCCAAAGGCAGCAACCTCGGCTGGCACGTGGTCGAAGGCGGGCATTGCTATGACCCGGCCACCGGCTGCAGCATGGCCGGCTACCAGATGCCCTTCACCAGTTACGAACACGGCGCCTCGACCCTGTTCACGGGATATTGCGTTATCGGCGGTTACGTCTATCGCGGCAATCCGAATTCACCTTTTTACGGCGTGTATTTCATGGGGGATAACAACAACGGCAAGGTGTGGGCGGTAAAAACCGACGGCGTGTCGGTGCAAGACAGCGCGTTGGAAGGCACGGTCAGCAATCTCACTTCCTTTGGAACCGACTTGGCCGGCAATTTGTACGCCGTAAGCCGCGACGGACCGATCTATGCCCTGGGGGGGCCGGATCTCGTCCCTTCGGCAATTTCCCAGTTCGCGAAATCCACCCGTCAAAATTTTGCAAATACCACATTAACCTCTCCGGGGGCGCTACTGCCCACAAACTTGTTCGGCTCTTATATTTACGCAAATCTGTATTCCCTGGCCGGGAGGCGAGTCGCGATCATCGAGCGAAATAACGCAATAGTCCCTAAAGATATGAAGGCCGGAATGTATATCTTGAAAACGGCTGGAAACAATTTGAAACCAAGCTTGCTGGTGGTTCAATGAATCGCCGGATCTACTGTTCGTAGGCACCCATATCAACCCGGCCCGACTGCACACGCCGAGCGCCCGTGATATCGGTGGCGGGAAGATCCGCGGTATTGGTGTCGCCGGAATTGATACAAGGACTGTGGGCAAAGAGATTCAAGCCATCATCGGATGTAAAGTATTTTCCATCGAGGCCGGTGGGGGATGCGGAATTCTTAAAAAGAGGGTTATCTACTATGTTACCGGCCATCGATTGTATAACCCCCGCACCAATCTTTTGAATGGAATTTGTTCCGCCAGTAATGTCGGAATAACTAATTGATAAGCTATCGATACCTTCGGGGACAGATGCTGTATCTGACGCGACAACGATGCGATAGATATCGCTTCCCCAAAAAATCGAATTCTTTACAGTAGCTTGCATGGCACTACCAGTCGGTGAATTTAGATATAAATCGCCACCGCTATTATTCATTGAGGAGTTATTCATAAATGTGCAATTACTCATATTTAACGTTGAAGCACTGCCATAGATCGCGCCTCCCGTTGACGCCGAGTTTGAAGTAAATACACAATTTTCCAAGGTTAAGTTTACCGATCCAGTAAAAGATATTGCGCCTCCTGACGACCCTAAATTCCCGGCATTTCCGGAGAAGAGGGTGTTCAATATTGTGGTGTTTCCGGAATTGATTCGAACCCCTCCGACACCGCCTGTTGATGAAGGATGGTTACTAATGAATTGACAAGACATAATGACAGGTGTGCCATCTTCGATATCCAAAGCTCCTGAGGGTCCTGTGTTGTCTTCGAAAATGCAATTGGATAAAGTCGGCGCCCCTCCTGATAAAACAACCGTTGCATATGTTTGGCTTGAATTCCTTAGGAAAATGCAATTCTGGATATTAGCGTTGGAACCACTATTCAGCATCGCTCCGCCTCCGTACTGCTGTTGTACATTATTATTGTCGCGGAACGTACAATTAAACACTTGAGGTGAAACAAATGCGTTTTGCATTGCAGCATTGTATTCATAACCAGCCGTATATGCCTTTTCCAACACAAATCCATCCAAAGTCGCATTATCGGCCCCGAAAACAATGATTCCCAAATTATCCGTACTGTCATTGGGATTGCCGCGCTCCCCGCTCAAAGAGGTTTCATTACTAACCCAGTCCCGCAGAGTACGGTCGTCCTCTTTACCTGAAAACCCGCCGTACATATTGACACCCGTTTTCATTACAAAGCTGGTGTCAAAGGTATCACTGTCGGAACGCCCTGCAGCAGGCTTATAAATCCCTTTGGCGACCCACAACTCCTGACCGCTTTGAGCTCGACCCAACGCTGTTTGCAAATACTTGTAGGCGGATGTCCACGAATTTCCATCGCCACCGGCAATGGCCGCGGCGTTCACGAATAGCACATTGCTTCTACGCGTCACGGTAATCGACATCGAACTCGAATTGCCCGCCGAGTCGGTAGCTGAATCTGCAATGACATTTACCCCTTCATTCAAAGACTTTGTTCCCGCAGCTTGCACAACACCATCGACACTCCATTGAACCTGCACGCTGCTTTGATTGGTCACCAAGCTATCCGGGGGCGAAATAATGACAATTTCCGGCGGCGTAATGTCGATTCTGGCGATTCCACTGCTGTCCGGGGCCGACCAATTGCCGGCGACATCACGCTCCTCGATGTAAAGCACATGCCGCCCTTGGGAAAGATTTGAAGCGGGGGTAAACGACGAATCGGCTTTCCCCACGGTGTCCGAAAAAATCGCGGTGTCGAGTTTAAAGCGGTAATATCCGCATCCGCCGCTTCCACCCGATTTCCAGGTCCATGTCGGTTTTTGGTTCTTCGTTAACCCTGGAGCCGTAACCGAGGGCTTATTGGGCGGCGTCTTGTCCCAAGTCACGGTGATGGAATCCGAAGCCGCATTGTTGGTCAAGGTATCGTGGTAAGTGCGCGTGATGCCGTTTTGCCCTTCTTTGGAAAAATGCTCGGTGGTGTCGCTGGTTTGCGCCGCGCCGTTCACGCTCCAACGCACGATAACAATGCTGTCACGCGTAACATAGCCGTTTGCAGGCGAATTGATCACCACCTTCAAGACACGAACCGAGTCGGCGATGCTGAGCTGGAGGGTCAGATGCGACGATGCCGGAGGCTTGTGGCTGTCGGTGGAAGTAATGGTCACGGTTTTCGCCCCCGAGTCCGAGAACGAAGGCGTGAAAGACCAAGTGAGCGGGTTTTGGCTGATGGAGCCGAGCGAAGCCGCGAATGAAACCGAGTCGCCTTCGGCATCGCCGAGATACAGGCTGTCAAGCCGAAGCGACATCACCTTGCCTTGCTTGCCGGCGAGGCTTGCTGAATCCGCTTTCCACTTGGGCGCGCTATTCGAGTCAAGCACCGTAACCTGTATGTCCAGAGTGTCATACAGCGGGGGATGGCTTTGATCTTCGGTCACGAAATTAAACGTGGCGCTTACCGAATCGCCGCCCGAATCCACGCAGGCAAAGGCGGGTTTGAAGCTGAACGCGCCGCTGGTGGTGTCATAGCTCGGGTTGCCGCAGGCGGAGGGCAAGGGGTTTTGCAGATGCAGCAAACGCGCGCTGTCTTGGGCATTGGAATCCTTGGCCATGACATGCAGGGCAAGGGTTGCGCCTTCGTTGATTTGGAAGGAGGTGCTGCCGCTGTCAGGCAGGGCCAACCACATCAGCGGCTTATGATTTTGGGTATGCGCCGTGTCCGGCACAATCAACGTGTCGAGCTTGGGCGCACCTGCCTTGCCGTTGGTGAAGGGCAGCTCCAACATAATGGCCAGGGAATCATGGCGATAACCGGTGAGGACGATTGTGAAATTATTGGAGGGCAAATGCCCGAGATTCAGGTTTTGAAGTTGCGAAGAGTCTTTGTAGGCATCATGGAAAACGACTTTTTGATTCGTGGTGTCGGTGCCATTGACCACCACGGCTTTGATTTGAATGGAGTCGTATTTACCTGCCGTGGCTTTGAGAGAATCGCCCACGGTCAGGGTCAGGATGGTATCTCCTCCGGAATTCGAAACATTGCAGGTCCACGCGAAAAAGGCCAAGGAGGCAAAGAAAACCAAGCGAATGAAATTTTTGCGAGTCACGGCGATTCAAATCACAACCAAAAATCCAATGCGATAGAATAAAAGGCCGGGATGCCCGACTTCTCGGAAACGCCGAGGACATGTTTGAATCCGCCGAAGGCGGACGAGTTCGACAGGCCTTGCCGAGAAGTCGCCGACCGGCCCCGGGCATTTAGAATATGATTCGAATTCATTGAATGCTCCCAAGCTCATTTCACCACCTTAGGCCCGCCGCGGTGCAGGTACAAAACACTTGTTGGAAAGCCTAGAAAATTGGAATCCCGAGTGCCATTTCGAGTTACACAGTATCACGGCTTCGCAAATAAGAATTTTTTCAACCGAACGCATTCAAAAATTGGCGCTTTTCAGGGTGACGTAGGTCACAATTCACAGGATTGGTGAAGGGTTACCTTTTTCGGGGAACTTCGTAACCTAACCTCGGAGGCAACATGGGCAAACCCGCGGCGCGATTGACCGACAGCACAGCGCATGGCGGCCTGGTCACCGGCCCGGGCTGCCCGACCGTACTCATCGGCAAAATGCCGGCCGCCACCATGGGCGACATGCACGTTTGCCCCATGCTGACCCCGGGCGTGCCGCCCATTCCCCATGTGGGCGGGCCCATCACCTTGGGCAGCACCGGCGTATTCATCGGCAAGAAACCCGCGGCGCGCTTGGGCGATATGTGCGTGTGTGTAGGTCCGCCCTCGACCATCATCATGGGATGCATGACCGTGCTCATCGGCGAGGTGGGCAGCGGCTCGCAGGCCGCCAGCGCGGCCTCGGCATTAGCGGCGCAAGCGGCTAAAGCCACGGGCCCCAAGTCTTTGAAAGCGGGAGATCCTCCGCCGGTGCCGGAAGTGGCCACGGAAAACCACATCATCGACTGCGAATTCACCGACGCGGCGGGCAAACCCTTGGCCGGCGTGGGCTATCGCATCAAAGACCCCAACGGAATGGAAATCGCGGGCGGCAGCACGGTGGAAGGCAAAGGGTATCATCCGGGTTACGCCAAAGCCGGGAGCTTCGAGATTCACGTTTTGTCGCTGAAGAACGCCAAGTGGAAGAAGAGCAAGGTGAAGATGGGCGAGGCCGCCGAGTTTTCGGTAGAAGCCGACTTGTTCGGAGACCACCCCGAAGTGTATGTGAACATCTACCAGTGCCGGGGCGGCCTGCGGCGCTGGGTGGCCAGCCAGGTGTTGCCGGTAAAAGGCGGCAAGGCCGAAGGCAAATGGCAGCCGAGTTATGAAGAACTGGGGGTCGAAGAAAATGACGCGGACGCGGCCGACGCTACGGATGCGGCGCCCCCGACCTATTCGGATCCGGCCACCTATGAATTCGTGTGCGACGGCAACGGCGTCATCGCGTTATCGGATGACATGCATTTTGTCGACGACCTGGAGATCGAGTTGTTGGACGCGAAGAACAAGGGTGTTCCGAATGCGGATTACGAAGTGGAATTCCCCAGCGGCGAGGTGAAAAAGGGAAAACTGGACGGAAGCGGCAAGGCGAAGCTGACCGAGGTGGAGCCGAGCCATGTCAAGATTCGGTTTCCGGGTGAAGACGAAAAGCAGAAGGAAAAGGAGAAAGCGGCGGGTAGTCCATCAAATTCATCAAGTGGGAAGAACAAAAACGAGACAGATGAAAAAGAAGACACTGGCGCGGCAAAGAAAAAACCGCCTGACAAGTTGGATATGCGCTTCCCGTTAGACGTGGACTTGCGCGAGATCATTAAAACAAAATTTTCATACCGCGAGGGAGAAAGGCAATTTGGAGCGCCCAGGAATGGTGGCAAGAGAGCTCATGCGGGTTGCGATTTATATGCCCCACTTGGAACGCCGATTTATGCAGTCGCGGACGGGACATTCGCCAGATATGCAAATTTTTATGATCAAACCTGGGAAATCGAAATTAATCATGGGGAATTTACAGTTAGGTATGGTGAAGTGCAACCTCCTTGGAATCAGGCGTCCGAAATGTACGATTACCCTCCAGATCAAAACCAATGTAAAGGCATGCCCCATTTATTTAAACGAGATGAAATAATTAGCAAAGGTCAGTTGATTGGTTGGATTGGAGAATTACGCAAAGTTGATCACAATGGAAATGTTAAAACTATTAGACCTATGCTTCATTTTGAAATGTATTATAATCAAAGCCAAGGCCTTTTGACCGACTATTCAAATCTCACTTACGACTTTGTATCAGAAAAAAAATATATGCGAAGAAAGGACTTGCTCAATCCGGCAACGTTTTTGGATCAATCTTCGGATGCTTGATATGCACAGACCCTTTAAAAAGGTTGTAATTATAATTACAGGAGCACTTTATATCTTGGCCAATGCAGCCGATTATTCTTTCAAAATTCTTTCTAAAGACAATCCTGATCACCTCAAAGAAATTAAAAGGATGTACGTCGAAGGGAAATTAAAGCCCGAAGAAAATAATAGTTTCGGAGATGGGAAGAGAACAGATCTGGGCTATGAAATAATTTCAGAAAAACCCGATCTATGGTGTTTATGTTTTGCTTATTATCCGGGTCCAAGTCCGGATTCAAATCGGGTGCTTGACGCAATCGAGTGGAAGTCGAAAAGAGGAATTTTCATTGATATTACAGATTGTGCTTCCAAGCTCAATATCAACGAGATAATTCCGGCACTAGTTACCAAAAAAAACGGAAAGACTATTGTTCTTAGGGCATGGGTAGGCAATCCCATGACTGAAAAATTCGAGGCCGTCCCAAAATCGGCTGTAAACTGTAGAGACGAAAACGAAGACGAAGATTAATGGATTAGAGTTCATCACTAGGTAGAAGCGGAAAAGTTTGGATACCCAAGGCAAGGCGAAGCTGACCGAGGTGGAGCCGAGCCATGTCAAGATTCGGTTTCCCGGCGAGGATGCGAAGCAGAAGGAAAAGGAGAAGGCGGCGGGGGGTGGGTCGGGAGATTCTAACAAAAAAACCACCATGGCTACAAATTGCGGAAGATGAAGCACGGAGATGGAAAGGACAATTAGAATCAGAGATTTCCAAATCCATGAATTATCATCAAGAAGTTGGGGTTAACATTCCTAATCTCATCGGGAACGATCATCCTTGGTGCGCGTCATTCGTTAATTATTGTCTGCAAAAAACAGGGTTTAAAATTTCCCATCCTCCTGCACTTGCCCGATCGTTTTTAAACGATCCGAACTTTTTGTTGCTTGACCAGCCAATTTTCGGGGCAATTGCAGTAGTCGGAAACCATCACGTGGCTTTCATATACGCTTATGAATCGGCGACACGACTACCGATACTTCTCGGCGGTAATCAATCAGATCAAATCAATTTCAAAAGATTTTCAGGAGGAATAACCTACCACATTCCGGTGGATTATCATTACCACGAAGAAACGCTGACGGCTCTCAAAACAACATCGGCTGCGAAGTTAAATACTGCATTCGGAATCAGGCTTAACATTAAAGGATCCAACAGCACTAGGTAGAGTGGAAATGGGAAACAAATTCCTTCTTCTTACACTTTTTATTGGTACCGGATCTATTTCTTTTGCAGCCCCGCAGGTCGACACCTCCCTATCCGTTCCCCGACAGGTTATCGCAAAAGCCGACGGTAAAATCGAAGGGAAATACTCGTTTTCCGATAAAAAAGGAAACCACCTTTTAATCCTCACGAGAACTGCCCATTCAAAATCCGATGGTTCCATTTTCGTAAGACTCCAAGCCATTCAATTTTTGAACATGGGTCAGGATTGGATCGAAGAATGGACAATCAAGGATTTCCTGAATTGCGAAGGACTTGATATCGATGCGGACTTTTTAACTTCGTTGACATCCATATCCGATTTGGATGCCAACGGAATTGATGAATCAACCGTCGCCTATCGCGTAGCTTGCTTCGGCGGCCTCGATCCTAGACCGACTAAAGTTATAATGAGGGAAGGAACAAAAAAATATGCGATTCGAGGAGAGTCATTGATGCAAATTGGAGGCCAGCCCCCTTATGGTGGAGATTTCAAAGCCGATTCCACGCTGGACTCAATACCCATTTTCCGTAAATATTTGCTTGCGATTTGGAAAAAGGCGGCAAATATCGAAATTAAATAGTTCGTATTCCGTTGGGAACAGGAACGAAGAATTCGAGGAAGGCGGCGGCCGGGTCAAAAAGCAGCGGAAATTCAGGACAAAGTGATAGTGCCGCTGAAAGTTCGAAAAACACGGGTGACGGGAAAAGCGATAAGTCCAATTCAACAGAAAATTCCGATGATCTCAAAAATTATGACGTGGACAAAGCGATCGCTTATTTAAATGCTCAAGCGCTAAAAGTTCCCCCAAAACCAGGTCAGTGCGCAAAATCTGTTCGAAAATCGTTGTTGGCGGGCCACATCAATATCGATCCACATCCATTGCTTGCCAAGGAATATGGACCTTACCTGGAAAAATATGGTTTTGTAACGATCGTGGACAGTAATTACTTACCCCAAAAAGGAGATATTGCCGTCTTTCAACCATATATTGGACAACAATCACAGGCCGGCCACATTCAAATGTTTAACGGAGAAATCTGGGTTTCCGATTTCTTTCAATATCATCCAGGCATTTATCCAGGACCAGATTACCGGCAGCAAAAAGTATCCTATGAAATTTACCGGCATTAATACAATTGCATTTTTTTCTCTACTGATATCAGGAAATTCATTTTCCGATGACGTAAACCGATATGTCATGAGCGACCCCTTCATGGCAATTCATTATGATCCTGAAATTGTGAATTTTGAAAAATGTCCGCAATGGATTATTTCTCAAAACGGCGGAAACGCTGAACCGAAGCAATGGATTTTCGCTATGTGCCCACAGACGAAAGACACCCTCTACATCGTTTCAGGTTTGGTCAAATTTTGGGACGAAGGTTCTCAAAAACTAGTCGATAGCATTCTGGATCCTGATTTTGGAGCAATTATTAAAACGAGCGGCAGAAAGGTGAAAGCCCTCGGAACTCCCGACGGAATGATGAGCAAATATTCAAACCTGCCGACCAAAGATGGCCTTTGTTTAGTAAAAGATGCAGTAGAGCGATATTTAATAGCATTCGGTGGTCCCGAAAATCTTCAAAAGGAAATCCTCGATCAAGGAATTGATACGGAAACCGTGGAGAACCCCGCTCTTGTCAATGAATTCAAAAAGAAAGGCGTTTTTATACCGCTGATAAAAAAATCGAAGTAAACTTCACGAAGCCTCTTTGACAGGACACGCCACAATGTTTACGGACTCCTTATGGATATCGGATTTTATTCAAAGAGAAATGCGGGGCGGTCCGGATTATCGCGATTTGAAACCACCACACCAAATTTATCGTTGGCAAAATGAGTAAGCTCACCATCTCTATTTTCTTTCTATCCGTATCCATCTCCTTTTGTGATCCTAGGCCGATACCATCTCCGGAATCCTTTATACGAAACCTCTACGATTGCTACGTCCATAATCAAATCCCGGATTTTCTGGGTCAAGCAGGGGACACCTTGTTTTCGCAAAGAATGCTTGATATTATGCGGGCACGAAGCAGGATCGGTTCAGAAAAGCATGGAATCGGTTATGATCCCCTTTGTCAATGCGATGATTCAACTTTTCCCGGTTACAATATTTCCAAATACGACTACAAATTGGTTCGTCAAAAAAACGGCGAATATCTTGTAAAGATCGATATTTTCGTGGGCGGTTTCGCCAATGACGTTCAATTGAAACTCGTTGTTATAGGAAATCATTGGGTGATTGATGACATCGCTACACATGAATATCCGAGCTTGTTTCGCTTGTTGAGATATGAAATTCGCCATTTAAAAACACCGGGATCTGTTTCCAAATAGTCGAATATCCACCGGCCAGAAGATTGCTCAATCTTCTTCTCTAATCTTCGATCTTCCCCTGGATTTTCAGGCCGCTATCCACTTCACCCAATGATATCAAGCATGAAACGTGTTTTTGGTATAAATTTAGCCCAGGAAAAACGGTGAATTTACCAAAAAACCCTGGAGCAACATGTACCGGAAAAGTTTCGAAGGTGAAGATCAACTTTCATTAGAACTCGGATCATTTAATAACCCGTTTTCAAAACATTTGGACCCGGAAAACCGCTGGGTTAAACTTTCACGGCTTATCCCATGGGAGAAATTCGAGAAGCAGTATAGTGATAAATTCCGACTAGTGGGCCGGCAGACTTATCCATTCCGGATGACCTTGGGCGCTCTTCTGATAGAGACCAAGCTTTCCATCACGGACAGGGAACTTGTGGAACAGATTTCGGAGAATCCGTATCTTCAATATTTCCTTGGCATGCCGGAGTATTCAAATCGTTGTCCTTTTGACGATAGTACGGTAACGCATTTCCGCAAGCGTAGAATCGTGAGTTTGTGTAAGCCGCATGTTCGTCCGATTATTCGGGGGAAGGCGGCGGAGGGAGGGGCTGGTGGGTCGAATAAGATATCGCCGATAACATCCGACTCTAAAGTGTATGATTCAACTACGGGTGGTTCTGACAAAAGGCAAAGTGAGGATTCAAAAAACGATAATCAAAAACCGCCTTGGTTACCAATCGCTAGAGAAGAAATTGGGGTGCAAGAAATTCCTGGTCCGCGAAACAATCCCAGAATAATTCAATATGATGCTTCCACAACCCTTAAAGCAACCAGTGACGCTGTGGCCTGGTGTTCCGCCTATGCAAATTGGGTTATGCAGCAGGCAGGATACAAAGGCACTCAAAGTGCAAGGGCGCTTGACTGGTTAAACTGGAAAGAAGGGGCATTGATAGATAAACCAGCTTATGGCTGCATTGGGGTTATTGAAAAGAAACCCTTCCGAGGGTTATGGTAGCATTTACTAATGAATGCGATGACATATGGACTTTTACGACATGAAAATCTTGATTTTAAAGGGTGAAAGCTGTGTCGAATGTCTAAATATCAATGCATTTGTTAGTATCCGAATTGCGCCTGCGAAACATTAACGGATTTGACTTCAGAAAGAATAAAGCAGCTTCAAACTTGGCTGGACGGCACGGAAGAAGGAGATGTATGTGCAGGCAGTTACCAAATTTAAAACCGAATGAAAAACCAGTGACCCCACCTCTTCAAAAGAATAAAGGGTTCAATTGACAAACGGGCGGGTATAAAAAGCCGACGAAAAAGGAAAGAACAACTGGGTATGGGTCGGGTGGCTCGACGCACGGCGCCTCGACCCTGTTCACGGGATATTGCGTTATCGGCGGTTACGTCTATCGCGGCAATCCGAATTCACCTTTTTACGGCGTGTATTTCATGGGGGATAACAACAACGGCAAGGTGTGGGCGGTAAAAACCGACGGCGTGTCGGTGCAAGACAGCGCGTTGGAAGGCACGGTCAGCAATCTCACTTCCTTCGGAACCGACTTGGCCGGCAATTTGTACGCCGTAAGCCGCGACGGACCGATCTATGCCCTGGGGGGGCCGGATTTGCCGGCGGTATCCTCGGTGTTGCCGGGGCGGAAAACCGGCATGGCCCCGCTCTCTCTTTCCGCCTTGCAAGCGGCGAATCTGCCGCTGCGCGACCTGACGGGAAAACGCGTGAATAGCGTCCAGGGGGACGGCGTTTACATCTATCAGGAAAAGGGGAAAGAGCCGGCCTTGGTGCCAGTGCTGAAATAGAGGTTCGCCTCAGCGAATCATGGGCCCACGGGCCAGGTACCTTTTGCGTTCCCGCTCGGGAAATTTCTCGATGGCGTAGCGCAGCATGGTGCGCGGCATGACGGCCGCATACCGATCCAGAAACTTCCGCTCGGCGGCCGCGTCGCGTTTGCCGATTTCGCGCAGCATCCAGCCCACGGCCTTATGGATGAGATCGTGTTCATCGTGCCGCAGGAGTGCGCAGATTCGCAGGGCCAATCGGAACTCTCCCTGCTTGATGAAGTGAAAGGTCGACAACACGGCCACGCGCCGCTTCCACAGATTTTTGTCTTGGGCCAGACGCAGCAGCACATCCAGCCCTTTTTCCCGCATGTGCGGTCCGACGATGTATTCGGCGCTGGAATCCACCAAGTCCCAATTGTTCACGCGCTGCAGCTTGCGCAGGTAGAACCTGTAAATTCGATCCCGTTCGGCCGCATTTGCGGTTAGATGTTTTCGCACCAACAACAGCAGGGCCAGCAGCCGGTCTTCATGCCATTTCGAGTCGAGCAGGGCTGCGACGTCACGCAACGGCAAATGCGAATAGGCGCGCGCCAGTTGGCGCAAAACCGGAACCGTGAGGCCGCGAAAATGATCGCCTTCGCCGTATTCCCCCGGCCCGGTTTTAAAAAAACGCCGCAGCCCGGCCGACTTCGCTGGACTGGAAAGCGATCGCAATTTTCGGCGCAGGTCGTTGATAGTTCCGGTCATCGCATTCGCCTCCTTTTCAAGCCGCGGTCAGGGCGGCCCGCAAGGTCGGGTAACGCGCCGGGAACTGCGGGGCATCGCCAACGGCGCGTTGGCCGTGCAACAGCAGGTCGGCCATTTCGCCCAAAACCAGGCGCAGCGCCTTTTCCGGAACGCGGAGCAACAAGGGGCGGCGAAACGCCGAAGCCAAAGCGCGGGCAAACTCTTTTTGGGTAAGGGGTTCGCCGGCTACGGCATGCAGCGGTCCGTCGTAGCGGGAATCGGTCAGGGCGCGGGCATATAGCTCCACCGCATCGTCGCGATGGATCCACGGCCAGAATTGCCGGCCCGATCCGAATACCGCGCCCAGACCCAGGCGAAATGGCCGAGTCATGGCGGCCAAGGCCCCGCCGCCTGGGTGCAACACCATACCCTGACGCAACATCACCACCCGCAGACCCAGTTCGCGCGCAGCGCAGGCTTCTTTCTCCCAGGCCGCCGCCAGCCGGCCGAGAAAATCCGCTCCCGGTGGATCGCCCGCGCGAACTTCGCGATCGCCCGCGTCTCCGTAAAAGCCCATGCCGGATGCGCTCACCAATACCGCGGGCCGGGGGTTTTGCGCCGCGATTTTTTCCATCAGCTTGCGCGTCACGGCGACGCGTGAATTCCAGAGGGTTTGTTTTCGCCCTTGGGACCAGGGCCAATGCGCCAGGGTCGCACCGGCCAAATGGATGACGGCGTCGCCGGGCTCCGGCCAAGGGTCGTCCCATGCGAGCGGCCGCACGCCGGCCGGCAAGTTTCCGGACGCCGTGGCGGGATTTCGCGTCAGCACCGAAACGCGGTGACCCGCACGTAACAGGTATGTTATCAAGGCGCGACCGATGAATCCGGTTCCGCCGGTGAGGACGACGTGCATGCCACCCAAATAGAGAAAACCGGCGCTCCGGCCGGGCCCGGCTCAGGGCAAACCGATTCCCCGGGCCATAAGCACCGCCAGCAGGGGAATTATGAAGATCAGGGTCAATTCGAGGCGCAGGCACATCTTGATACTGCGCGGCACCGGCACCGAATCGCCCCCGGCTCCTTTCCGGTTGCGCAAAAAGAAAATCGTGGGATGAAGCGACAACAGGGCGGCCACGGCGAACAGCGTAATTTTCGCCATGAAGACCGGATTGCGGCTATAGAAGCTTGGCGGCTTGTCGCCGCGAAACCACATCCACAATCCCGCACCCAAAACCAGCGCCGCGGCCACGCCGAATACGGCGTCGATGCCCGCAAGCTTGCGCAGTTCGGCACGGGTCAACGCGGGCTTCACCAGCACGTGTTCGAGCACCAGCGCGCTGCACAAGGTGAAAATGCCGATGAAATGCAAATAACGGAAGAGAATGAACACCTTAGCCTCCCGGGGATATGCGGTCGCGCAAGGCATCTACCGCCGACGGCATGCACGGCAAATTAGGAATCGCCTTTCCCCAGCGGTTACAGTTGCAAGTCAGGACGGAAAGCTTGCAAGGAATCCGGCGTGGGAAGGCGTCGATTATGAACCGTGTCACTGGTTGCGCCCTACTTGGCCGGCGACTCGTCCTTCGCCATATAGATCGTGCGGGTGGGAAAGGGAAAGCCTATACCCATGCCTTCCAGACGGGTTTTCAGGCCGAAATTGATCTCCTGCATGATGTCCATGTAGCGATTGTAATCGGGGCTTTCCACGTAGAACACCGATTCATAGTTCAAACTCGAGTCGCCGAAGTCCCGAAAATGCGAGCGATCGAAGGTGGTGCCGGAAATGGATTGGACCAACTCTTTGACCACGCCGGGGATGGCCCGCAACTGGGCCTCGGTGGTTTTGTACTCGACGCCGAAGACGAAAACCACGCGGCGCCGCGTCATCTCTTTGTAGTTCTGCAACTGGCTGTCGGTGAGATGTTTGTTCGACATCACGATGAGTTCGCCCGACAGGCTGCGCAGGCGGGTGGTCTTGAGCCCGACGCTCTCCACCACGCCCATGAAATCGCCGACTTTGATGAAATGGCCGGGTTGAAAAGGACGGTCGAGATAGATCACGAAATACGAGAATAGGTCGCCGAGCACGGCTTGCGCGGCCAAGGCCACGGCGATGCCCGAAATGCCGAGGCCGGCCACGAAGGTCGAAACCTTGATGCCCAGGTTGTCGAGCACAAGAATGAAGGCCAGCACCCAGACCACGGTTTTGACCAGGGCCAGAATTCCCCGCAGGCTGCGTTTTTCCTGCTCGACGTCGGCTTCGGCGCCGGCGCGGCGCGCGACCTGGCGTTCGATCAGCTCCTGCGCGATGCGCAGGAAGAAACGCACCGACTGTACCGCCACGAAGATGGTAATCACATCGCGCAGACCGTTCGCGACCGCATGGCTCATGGCCAAATCGCGTAATCCCAGGTACACCACCAGGGCATACAAAGCGGGAATCAAATATCGCTCGATACTGTCGAGAAAAAAATCGTCGAGCGTGGTTTTCGTGGCCCGGGTGAAGCGCACGATGGCCCGCAACGCGAAATGTTTCGCGAGCCACATGATCGCCAAACCGCATACGATGGTAAGCAGGCAGTTGAGATACGCCTGTACACTATTGCCGAGGATTACGGTTTCAAGCCAGGAATGCGCCGCGTTCTGCATGGGAATCCTTTCGTGTCGCGCAAAAATTACAACGAGGCCGCCGGCGTGGCGACGGGGGAAATATCGACGAGCAGCGGCAGATGATCCGAGGCCACGCGGGTCAAATGCGTGCGCGGAACCTGCACGGCCTCGGCGCGCAGCTCCGGACTGAGCAACACGTGGTCGATGCGCGTCATAGGCAGGCTTCCGAAAAAAGTGTTGCGCGGCCGGTGTCCGCGGCCGCGCTGGGCGTCGTGCCAGTACCGGCCCAGGCGCGCCAGCGGCGGCGAGTCGGGACCGGCATTGAAATCGCCGGCCAGGATGAGCGGCGCGTCGTCGCCCGCGAGTCGCGTCTGCAACGCGCGGGCCTGGGCGTCGCGCTCCGCGGCGGTAAGACCGAAATGCGTGCAGCACAAACGCAGATGCCCGCCGTTCCGAGGCACGACGGCACCCAGCGCCCCGCGCGCTTCGCCGCGGAACCCCGGAGGCATCGGAAAGGTGAACTGCCAGACTTCGGCAAAGGGAAAAATCCCCAGCCAGGCATTGCCGAACCCATCGTTGACCACGTCGAGGGTTTCGGGGTAGCGATAGGACGACACTAGGCGATCGCGCACGCGCCGCGCCTGCGTGTGCCCGTGATCCTCGTAACATTCCTGTAAAGCAATAAGGTGCGGACGGTAGGCCGCGATGACGCGGGCGATGCGATCCGGCGACGAGCGCCCGTCCATGCCCACGAGCCCGTGCACGTTGTAGCACAGCACGCGCAGCCGCGGTTCCGAGGGAAACGGCAGCGGCGGCACGGAAGCAGGCGCGGCCGGCTGCCGAGCCGCCTGCACGGCCGCGCGCAGGTCGAGATGCCGGGCCGGGTCGGGCAGAAAGCGATGCCGGGGCAACAGGGCAAAGGCGCGCGTTTCGAAGAATCCCGGACCGCCGTGCGCGCCGTTTTCAAAGGCGAAGGTCACGCAGGGGCCGCCGGGACGCCAACCGCATACCACGAGATCGCCGGCGTCGGGGTGGCGGCACAGCGTGACCAAATCCGGCCCGCACCAGGGCAGAAACGGATGGTGCGGAGTCAGCACTTCTGCGGCGTCGCGGGGCAAAAGAAAAATTCCCCGTTCGGTGTAAGCCCGCGCCGTCCCGTCGCGTAAGTCGGCCAAAACCAGGGGCGCCCCGCTTGCGACCAGCTTGCCGGCCACCGCACCGACGTCGCCGGAAAAATCCGTGGGCAGATACACATGCGCCACCGGACCCAGGGCCGCCACCTTGAGACCGCGCCGCTCCTGCGGAGATTCGGCCACAGAAGGACGGCGCCGCAGCAACAGGTCTTCAATCCGTTGGCCGGTGGGATCCTGGCTGCGCATCACGCGATCCGAACCGCTGCCATCGGGGCGGGTGTCCACGCCAGCGGCCTCTTGTTTCACTTCGGCTTGCACGCAACGGGCTGCGGCCTCCGCCAGGGTTTCACGGCGTAGGCGCAGAAAAGGCACGGCGTGCTCCTGCCCGTGGTCGGAATAAATCCACACCTCGTATTCGCGCGCGCCGCTGCGCTCCGCGGCCCGGAAAATGCGGCGGATGCTGCGATCGATGCCACGCAGCCCGAAATGGGCCAGCGCCGAGGAAGGGCCGCGGCGGTGCGACTGCTCGTCGTACCCGTTGAAATTCACCTGCACCATGGGTAACCCGCGGGTAACGTCCAGGCAGGCCATGGCGGTGATCACTTCGCGCAGGCCCACGCACACGAACACGCGCGAAAACAGAAACAGGAATTCGTAACGGTATTCCCCGCGCCGAATTCCGCCGCGTAGTGCGTCAAACACCGCCAAAAAAGCCTCGACCCCGAGTAGCAGGCCGAGGCTCAGCAGTCCGCCGAGATTGAGCGCCGCTACGGTGACCATGCCCCAGGGGCGAATGGCCTTCATCAAGTGTGCGGCCGACAGGCGCGACGCGCAGAAATGCGCTTCCTTGGCGCCGCCGGTGTATATGTTGGAATAGCTGCTGCCCCCGCCCAGCAGAGGTTCGCCCTCTTGCTCCAAGTCGGCTTCCACGGCTGCGGCGCAGTCGCCCTTGAGCATGTTCATCAGCGAACCGTCGCTGCGGCGGCGAAAGGCAAAAGCCGGTACGGCGCAGGGCCGGCCGTAGAACAGCTCGGCTTGCGCCGCGGGCGTGGTCGAGGGCAGGCCCGAATACAGATTGTGCAATTCATAGCCGCCGCGTTGCACCAGGCCCCGCAAAAAGCGCATGCGGCCGCGCCGCAACGCATGTTCCAATTGCACGCGGGCCAGGCCGTCGATTTGGATCAGCACCATGCCCGGCGTTTCCGACGGCTCGATCTTGGGCAGGCGCAACAGGCGCAACGACCATTCGTTGCGCGACAGCGCGCGGCGGAGGCGGCGCGCCCCGCGTTCGATCCAATCGATCATGCGATGAACGCCTCCGACAGGGCCGAAGCTTTGGCGCCGATCAACTTCCATTCCGCCTGCAGGCGCCGCAACGACCCCTGCCACGGGCTTTCGTCGCTGACGGCGAGCGGGCTTTCACCGCTCAGCGCCGTCCGGTACACGGAGAGCAATCTCTCCAGGCACGCGGCGCGGTCGAAACCGGCCGCCGTAGCTTTGGCGTTACGGCGCCAGGCCGCGCGCACCGCCGCGGGGGCGGCTGGTAGCGCGCCCAAAGCGGCGGCGAAGGCCGGCGCGTCGGAGCGGGGCAACAGGCGGCCGTTCCAGCGATCGCGCACCACTTCCCGAACGCCCGGAGCATCCAGCGCCACTACGGGCACCCCGGCTGCCATGGCTTCGGCCAGCACCAGGCCCTGGGTTTCCGAAGTCGAGGCAAAGGCGAAGACATCCATGGCCGCATACACGTCGGCCAAGTCCGATCCGCGCAGCACGCCGGCGTGGAGAACCTGGGCCTCGACGCGCGCGCGGCGGAAGATGCGTTCCAGGGTTTTCTCTTCGGGCCCGATGCCGACCACGAGAAAGCGGGATTGGGGACGCGCCGCCAAATGCTGCGCCACCGCCCGCCCCAGAAAGGCGAGGTTTTTCTCGCGCGCCAGCCGACCCACGTGGCCTACTACAAAAGTTTGGGCCGTCAATCCGAAGCGTTCGCGGCCGCGCCGCCGATCTCCCGCAGCGAAGAAGGCGGTGTCGATGCCCGTAGGGCAGACATGCACGGGTTTGCGCACGCCGCGCCGGCGCAGCAGTTTGGCGATGCTCTCGCTCGGCGCTATCACCCTATCGCACAAATTGGCGTATTCGGTGGGCAATTCGCGCGCGAAGCGCCGCAAGGCGGGAAATTCCGGCGCCAGGTAATGCGTGTAGCGCTCGTACAGGGTGTGGTGGGTGAACACCAGCGGCAGGCCGCGTTCGGCGGCGATGCGCACCGCGGTGTCGCCGAGCAGAAACGGGTGATGCGAATGCACCAGTTGCGGAGTAAAGGCCTCCACCGGTTCATCCAGCAAGCCCGGGACGGGAAGGCCCACCGAAAAATCGCTGCCGTTGAAATTGTGGATGGCGGGCACGCGGAGAACCTCGGCGTCGGGAACCATATTGTCGAATTCCGGCGCCACCACTTTCACCACATGGCCGCGGGCGCGTAAACCTTCGGCCATGGTGTGCACGGCATGCGCCACGCCCCCCACATGGGGCAAATAGGTGTTGGTGAACATGAGAATGCGCAGGCAAGCGGCGTCGGACATGGGGCCACTCAAAATATCCTTTTTCGCATGCGGTTATAATTTAGGGTGCCTCGTAAAATCGTAGGCTCCGCCTAGGGCAAACGGACCCATTTCCGGCGCATCGAGGAAGCAGCCTCCCCGGGCTTATCGGGCAGCTTGACATGATCGAAACCCAGTTACAATTCGGTTGGAACGCCGCTTTTTTGGGCGGCCTGTCGAGTATCGCGCTCATCGATCTGGTGCTGTCCGGCGATAATTCCATCGTGATCGCCATGGCCGTGCAAAGCTTGGCTCCCCAGAAACGCAAATGGGGCTTGTTGCTCGGCGCCGGCGCGGCCGCGGCCTTGCGCATCGCTTTCACCTTCGGCGCCCTTTGGTTATTGAACGTCCCCTTTCTCAAGTTGATCGGCGGCGCCCTCATTTTCTGGATTGCCGTGAAGCTTTTGTCACAGCCGGCGGAAACGGGAGGCCGCCGCGGCGGAAGTTCTTTGTGGAACGCCGTGGGAATCATTGTTGTGGCCGACGTGAGTATGTCGCTCGACAATGTGCTGGCCGTGGCGGGAGCAGCCCAGGGACATTCCGGCTTGCTGTGGTTCGGGTTGGGGCTTTCCATTCCGCTGGTTGTGTTCGCCAGCGGCCTCTTGTCGCGCCTGATGGATCGTTTCCCCGTCATCCTCATCGCCGGTGCGGTCATACTGGGCAAGGTGGGTGGAGAAATGATCGCCGAAGATCCCGCCGGTCAGCGCGCCCTGGCCTTTCTTCCCCATGCCGATCTCGTTTTGGGCGGCTTGGGCGCTTTGGTGATGCTGGGATTCGGGATTTGGCGCCGAAGGCGCAAGGTCGATTCGGCCAAGCATGAAAACCGACCGGGTTAAAAGCCTTCCGTTTCCGGCCGCATGCTTGCGCGGGGACACCCAGGTTGCGGCCCGGGCCCTGTTGGGAGCGGTGTTGCGCCACCGTAGCCCCGAAGGTACGGCCGCGGGGCGCATCGTGGAAACCGAGGCTTATTTGCGCGACGATCCGGCCTGCCATGCCAGCCGCGGCCGAACGCCGCGCAACACCCTGATGTTCGGACCCGCGGGGCGGGCCCACATCTATTTCATCTACGGCATGTACCATTGCTTCAACGTGGTCACGGGTCCCAAGGGCGTGGGCGAAGCCGTGCTCATTCGCGCGTTGGAGCCGTTGGAAGGTGAAGAACTCATGGCCCGGCGCCGCAGGCGAGAGAATCCTCGACACTGGTGCAATGGTCCGGCCAAACTGGTGCAGGCGCTCGGCATTACCCCCGGCCAGAACGGCTGCGATTTGGGCCGCGGGCCTTTGCGGCTTTTGGCCGCCGAGAGCTATCCGGGTTGGGAAGCGAAAGCCGCCATTCGGGCCGGACCGCGCATCGGGGTTTCGGCGGCCGCCGACCGGCCTCTGCGCTTTTATCTTGACGGGAACCCATTTGTCTCCAATTTTGTCTCCCAACCTTGAGGCGGGAAAGGCCGGGCATGCACATCCTGCTGGTGCAAAACGAAATCGAACACCTGCAACCCGAGCGCAACCGCGAACGGGTGCGGGAATTACTGCGCGCGGCGGAGGTGAAGCCTGCGGCATTGCTGGTCTTACCGGAATTGTTCAGCACCGGCGCCCTGCCCGAAGGTTTCGGAGCCGCCGAAGCGGCGGCGGTGGGGAAGGCCGACCGGCAATTCCTGGCCGACACGGCGCGCACGGCGCAGGCCTTTGTGCTGGGCGGCACGGTGGATGTCGAACCAGGGGCCTTGTGCAACCTGGCCTTGCTGTTCGATCCCGGCGGCGCAGAAATTGCCGCCTACCGCAAGGTGCATCCCTTTTCGCTGGGCGGCGAAGATCGGGTTTTTCAACCAGGTAACTCGTTAGTTACTCAGTCCGTGGAGGGCTTTTTGCTGCAACCGGCGATTTGCTATGACCTGCGCTTTCCCGAATTGTTCCGCGCCGGCCATCGCCGCGGCGTGACCCTGATTGCGTTGCCGGCCAATTGGCCCGAGTCGCGACAAATGCATTGGGAAATTCTGCTGCGCGCCCGCGCCATCGAAAACCAATGCTACGTCGTGGGCGTGAACTGCGTGGGGACCCAGAACGGCATTCGCTATGCGGGCGGGTCGATGGCGGTGTCGCCCAAAGGTGAGGTGATCGCCCACCTGGACGCCGCCGCCGGCGTGGCTGCGATCGCAATCGACCCGCGCGGAGTGGCGGCCTGGCGCCAGGCGTTTCCGGCCGGGCGCGATCGAAAACCCGATGCGTTTTGGTCCTAGCGACAAAGAACGATCCGGCCAGGAGGAAACGTCATGAAAATCGCTTTTCAAATCGAAGTGCGGGCCCCGATGGAAGCGGTATGGAAAACCTTGCTCGACTTCGGGCATTATTCGGAATGGAATTCCCTGCTTCCCTCGGTGGAAGGCGACCCGGCTTTGGACGCGACCCTGCAGGTCGTGGTCAGCCCCTTGGGATTGAACCGCCGCCATATTGCCGCCCAGGTGACGGGTTTCATGTCGCCCAAATATTTCAGCCTGGAAAGCGCGCATCGCTTCGGCGCCTGGTTTTACCGCGAAGAGCTGGTGTTTCGCATGAAAGAAAAGGCCGACGGCGTGGAGTTTTTCGCCGAAGCCTTTGTGACCGGCCTGAGCCTGCGCTTTCGACGCGCTTCCGTAGAGGGCGCCTTTCGCCGCTCGCTGCTGCGCACGGCCGAGTCGCTCAAAGAACGGGTCGAAGCCGAAGGCGCGCCGGAGGCGAATCCGAACCCCCAGGCCGGATGATTATCGGCGTTGGGCCGCGCGCTTTTTGAGCGGATATTCCCACAGGGTTTCCGCGACGCCGGCGCGTTTCGACGCGTAGCGTGCGGCCACGAAAAACCAATCCGACAGGCGGTTGAGGTAGCGTCCCGCTTCCGGCGGAACCGTCTCCCGGCGGCCGAGCGCCACCACGGTGCGTTCGACGCGGCGGCATTGGGCGCGGGCCTGATGCAACCAGGCGTTGGGCCAGGAACCTCCGGGCAATACGAAGGAGACGAGCGGGGGCAGCGATTTCTGCATGGCGTCCATGTCCCGCTCCAAAGCGGTAACTTCGGCGTCACCCGGCAAGGGCATGCCTTCCCAGCTTGCGCCGGCCGGGGCGGATAAAACGCAGCCCAGGTCGAATAGGCGCTGCTGGATGGCGCGCAGGTGTTTTTCCAGGGTGCGGCGATCCGCGGCCGGCAGTTTTCGATCCGCGGCCAGAGCGGCGCGGCACAAACCGAGGACGCAGTTCAATTCGTCGATGCCGCCGTAAGCCGCCACGCGCGCGTGGTCTTTGGGCACGCGCACCCCGCCGATCAACGCCGTGTGGCCGTCGTCTCCCGAGCGCGTATACACGCGGTTGATGCGCAGGGGCATGGGTCAGGGTTTCGGATCGTAAAAACGCAACGGCGTCATTCTTGCGATCCGTTTGAAATCGCCGTCGGTGGAAAAAATCGGCGCCTGCAAACGCCGGGATACGGAGCAGATCAGAAAATCGGTATTCGACCCCTGAATTCCGGAAGCACGGCAGCGGTTGAATAATTCGGCGGCCGTTTCATAATCCTCAGGGAGCAGGGAGAGATCGGGAAAACTTCGCAAGCGATCGCGCAGCATCACGAATTGCGAAGGTTCTTTGATGCCGGAAAGAATTTCCTGCCGGACGGGGCCCAAAACCAACGCCCGGCTTTCCCGAATCAGTTCCCGCAGAAGCGCGGAAACCAGGGGCGGCTCGCCTTTGGGGCGCCTCCGGAAGGTTTCGGACCAAATGCAGGTGTCCACCAAGACATTCACTTCCGCCGCCGTTGCCGCTTGTAATCGAAATGCGGGTCGTACTCGATTTTGCCGAACAGATCGACGATTTTCATTTGCTCGTGTCGTTGCACGTATTCCTTCAACGCCTCGGTGACCGCGGCTTTTTTGGTTCCATGCCGTCCGGCTTTTTGCGCCGCCACGATCAGCTTATCATCGATGGCCAAATTCGTCGCCATGCCCACCTCATTTTTTACACATAATTCTACACTACTATTTACACAATTGCAAACTCAAAATTAACCTAATTTTGCACCCCATGAATTACGCCGCACGTTCACACCGCCGAGGACACAGCCGCATGCTTTGGTTTTCCATATTGTGCATGGCGGTTGCGCTGGCGGGTTGCGCCCTCCTCCCTTCCGGATCCGCGCAACCCCAGCGACTCCACATCCTGCCCAACGACCGGATTTTTCTGGTCGTCGCCCCCTTCGATTCGGTGACGCAGGCGGAGCTGACGCATCTCGAACTCAATCCGGAAAAGCTTTACGGCGACCTCGTGTCGGAATTGCAATACCAACTGTATCTGCACAAACACGAAGAGGCTGCGGATAGCGCGGACGCCACGGTGCGCATGACCCTGTCGATCCGGCGCCTGCAACCCGGCGCTGGCAATTCCGGTACCTTCATCGAGGGATCTCTGACGGCGGAACGCGGTGGAAGCGGGCCCGAAACCGTGGCCCTGGAAATCCGCCAACCGGCGAAGGCCAATGTTCCCCAGGAATTCCTGCCGTTGCAGGTGCCGCGGGCCTTAGCCGCAGAAATCATGGATCGCCTGGAAACGCCGAAGTCGACTTCCAGCGAGTTCACCACGCCCCAGTTGATTCTGCTTCATTAACAATCAGGCGTAAAACCCGTTTCGGGCCAAAAACTCCGCCGAGGCGCGCAAGGCCCGTCGCCAATCGTCTTTGAAGGGATACAAATCCGGGGTGAGATCGCCGGCATAGCCGCCTTCGGTCAAGGCCGCGAACACGGCGGTGAAGTCCACGTCGCCGTCGCCGAACAGCAGGTGCCGGTGCACGCGGCCGCGGATGTCTTCAAGATGCACGTTGGAAAGATGGGGGGCGAGCGTGCGCAGGCAGGCGGCGATCTCTTCGCCTTCGACCGCACTATGCCCCACGTCGAAATTGGCGAACACTTCTCCGGGAAAGCGTCGGCACAACGACCGCAGTTGGGCCGTGGCATGGATGAGATGCTCGGGCTCCTGCTCCACCGCCACACGTACCGAACGGGGCCGCCCCGCCACGATTTCTTCCAGCGCCGCAAACACCCGGACTTCTTCCGCGGCAAAATCCGCCGCGTGCGTCGGTAATCCCGTAGTTACGGTCATATAAGCGCTACCCAGGTTTTCCGCGATGCGGCAAGCGGCCAGGGCCGCCCCGATACGGCGGGTTCGGCCGGCCGGGTCGGGCGCGCCGAGCCCGGGCCGGTGCGCTGCGGGGCCGAGCAGGTACGGCGCGCCCAAATGCACGTTGCGCACGCGCAAGCCCCGGCTTTCCAATTCGAGGCGGAACCCGCGCCAAAACCCCGTGTCGCCGGCACGCACCAAGGTATCGGGCGTCACCACGAATTCCACCCCCCGGAAGGGCGTGGGAAGCAGGGCGGCGGCGATTTGGGAGGCGGTGAAACCGTCGGGCAGCGAACCCGTGCTATAGCAAAGCATCCCGGTATTCCAGCAAGACCTGGCGCAACGCCGTTTCGGGCACGGGCGTCAGCACCGTGGACCCATGGGACATCGGCTCGCCGATGGCGCGCAGCAGCACAAAGGACAACTCGGCGTCGCGCTTCTTGTTGTCGCGGCGCACGGCCTGCAGAATCTGGCCCACGGAAATATCGGCGGGCAAGGCCGGCACGCCGCGGAGACGGCCGAGAAGCAGCGATTGCTTTTTGTATTCGACGTCGGGAAAAATTCCCAGGGCATTGGCCAGACGTCCGGCGACGTTCATGCCGTGATACACCGCTTCGCCGTGCAACATGCGGCCTTGCGACAACGCCTCCACGGCATGGCCCACGGTATGTCCGTATTCGAGCACGAGCCCGAAGCCGCGTTCGCCGGGATCGCGCCGGGCGATGATGAATTTTTGTTCCAACGATCGGCGCAGCAGCCGCCGCAACGCGTCGGGTGCAAAAGGGTTGGCGGCTTCGGCATGCCGCAGCGCCTCTTCGAAATGCGCGCCGCCCAGCAGAATCGCGTTTTTGCAATACTCCACCCATGCCGCGCGCAATTGCCGAACCGGTTCCGTGGCGTAGAAGCGGGGATCGGCAAACGCCGCTTGCGGCGTGGCGAACAATCCCAACCGGTTTTTGCCGCCTTCGAAATTGATGCCCTGCTTATTCGAAACGATGACGTCGCTTTGCGCCATCAAGGTGGTGGGCACATGCGCGAAACGCAGGCCGCGGTAGGCCAACGAAGCGGCCAGACCGCCGAGATTGAGCACCACGCCGCCGCCGAAATTCACCACCACCGAAGACTTGGTGGCGCCGCGATCGAACAGCTCTTTGCAAACAAATTCCAGATTGGAAAGTTTTTTTTCGTTTTCGCCGGCAGGCAGACGAATGACTTCGGGGGCGAAAGCCCCGTGTAATAGTTGCAGCAGTTCACCGCCGTGTAATTCGAAAACGCGGTGGTCGGTGACGATGAAAACCTTGTCTGGAGCCAGTTCTTGCAGCAAAACCGGCAAGCCTTCGACCGCGCCGTCGCCGAAGTGAATCGGCATGTTACCGGCGAGGGGGGAAATCCAGGTTTCCACCGATAAGACAGCCATTGCCTTGGCCTGGGCGCTTGGCGACGGCCCGGTTTGCATGCGCACCATGAAGTCTTCCCACCTCTCCGAATAAACCAGCCAAAGGCCGATTGCTAGGTTAAAATACCCTGTACTTCGCGAATCGGCCCAGGAAAACCGGCCGGACGGACGCTAAATCTTGAAAAAGCCTCTCCTCACTTATTGCACCAATGTTCATGCCCTGGAAAGCCCCGAGGCCTGGCGGAAAAACATCGCCTTTTTCGCCCCCCGCATCGGCGAGCTGCTGCAGTGGCAGCCTTTGCCCATGGGCCTTTGGTTCAATGAACCCGTGCTGCAGGCCTTTGGGGACGAGGGTCTGGAAAGGTTAAAGGGCGAATTGGAAAAATGCGGCGCCTACACGTTCACCCTGAACGCTTTTCCCCAAGGCGCTTTCCATGATCCGGTGGTGAAACACAAAGTCTACCTGCCGGATTGGGCCGACCCGGCGCGGGCGCACCACACGCGTCAATGCGCCGAGGTGCTTTGCGCGTTACTGCCGGAAGAAGGGTTCGGGTCGATTTCGACCTTGCCTCTGGGATGGCGCACAGGCTGGACGCCGGAGAAAAACCGCTTGGCCGCCGCCGCGCTGATCGACACCGCGCGCTTCTTCCGGCAGCTTCGCGATCGCACCGGCAAAACCGTAGCCCTGGCGCTCGAACCCGAACCCGGCTGCGCTTTGGAAAAGACCCCGCAAGTGGTGGACTTCTGGCAAAACACCTTGCGGCCCGCGGCGGCGGCGGCCGGTTGCGCCGAAGCGGTCGAAACCCATTTGGGTCTTTGTTATGACACCTGCCATCAGGCCGTGCAATTCGAAGAACCGGAAGCGGCCTTGGAAGCGTTGCGCGCGGCGAATATTCCCGTACACAAGATGCAGCTATCCAGTGCCTTGGAGTTTCCCGCTGAATCCGAAAACGGCGAAGTGCGGTTCGCTGCCATGCGGTCGCGGTCGCTGCGGACCCAATTCGTCGAGCCGCGCTTTTTGCACCAGACCCGCGTGCGCACCGACGAGGCGGTGCTGGCCTTCGACGACTTGCCCGAAGCCCTGGCCGCGTCGCCGGATTTGTTCGCCTTTCCATGGCGGGTGCATTTTCACGCGCCCATTCACGCCGAGACCTTGCTCGATCCCGCCGCCGTGCGCACCACGCGCGACGACATGCTGCGCGCGCTGCGCTTCGCATTGAAGCACGGGATGTGTTCGCATTTCGAAGTGGAAACCTACACCTGGAGCGTTTTGCCCGCGTCGCATCGCCCGGCCGGTGACGAAGCCTTGGCGCAATGCCTGGCCCAGGAACTGAACTTCGTGCTCAAGCAGGTGCCGGGGGTATTCGGACATGGCTGAACTTCGCCCCACGGCGGTCATCAACGTGGTGGGCCTGACGCCGGATTTGATCGGCGCGCATACGCCCAAGCTCCGGGGCTTTCGCGACGCCCAGGCGCTGACGCGTCTGGAAGAGCCCTTTCCCGCCGTGACCTGCACCAGCCAAGCCGCCCAGCTCACGGGTTTGCCGCCGTCGGGGCATGGGATCGTGGGCAATGGCTGGTACTTTCGCGATCAGGCCGAAGTCGGGTTTTGGAAGCAAAGCAACGCCTTGATGCAGGGCGAGAAGGTGTATGAAACCCTGAAGCGCCGGCATGCCGATTTCACCTGCGCCAAATTGTTCTGGTGGTACAACATGTACGCCGCCGTCGATTGGTCGGTTACGCCGCGGCCGCATTACCCGGCCGACGGGCGCAAGGTGTTCGACGTCTATACCCATCCGCACGATTTGCATGATCCCTTGGTGCGCGACCTGGGGCCGTTTCCCTTTCCGGCCTTTTGGGGTCCGGCCGCGGGCATCGCCTCGTCGGAATGGATTGCGGCCTGCGCGCGTTGGGTGCAGGAACAAAAACATCCCACGCTTGCTTTGGTGTATTTGCCGCATCTCGATTACGGCTTGCAGAAATTCGGGCCGGGCGCGCCGGAAATTCCCGCCGAACTGCGGCGTATCGACGCCGTGGCCGGAGACCTGATTGAATTCTATCAGCGGCAAGGCGTGCGGGTCTTGGTGGCGTCGGAGTACGGCATCACGCGCGTGACCCGGCACACGCACCCCAACCGCATTTTGCGTCAAGCCGGCCTGCTGGAAACGCGGCCCAGCCTGAATTGGGAAATGCTCGACGCCGGCGCCAGCCGCGCTTTCGCGGTTTCGGATCACCAGATCTGCCACCTCTATCTGAACGATCCCGCCTGCCGGGATCGGGTGATCGCCTTGTTCGAAAAAATCCCGGGTCAGCGTAAAATCCTTTTTGGGGCGGAACGTGCGCGTTACGGTTTGGATCATGCGCGGGCCGGCGACGTGGTGCTCATGGCCGAGCCCGATCATTGGTACACCTATTATTTCTGGGAAGACGAAGCCCGGGCGCCGGATTTCGCGCGCTGCATCGACATCCACCGCAAGCCGGGCTATGATCCGGCGGAATTGTTCTTCGACCCGAAAATCCCCCTGGTCAAGGCCAGGGCCGGGTTGGCCTTGCTCAAGAAGAAACTCGGCTTCCGCTATTATATGGACGTGATTCCGCTCGACGCCTCGCTGATCAAGGGATCGCATGGCACGCCCGCCGATGATCCCGACGGCAAGCCGCTGCTGATGGGCGACCCGGCCGTGATCGGAACCCGCTCCCTGCGGCCCATGACCGACCTGCGCGACGTCATTTTGGCCGCCGTCGAGGGAGAGCAAACCGTTTAAATGCAGCCGTCCAGCCGGACGTAACCATCAGGTTACGGAACCGGCTTCAGGTTCCACATCCGGCCGTCGACGCCGGCGGCGCGGAGCGCGCCCGAAACCTGGAAACGCGCCGGAAGCCCCAGCAATTCCCCGGCGGGAGAAAGGCGTGGCGCTTCCGCATCCGATAGATGCACCGACCAACGTAGGCCGAGAGAGCCCGCCGTTTGCAACGCGAACAGGCGCGCCGAATATGGCGGAAGGTCATAGGTGAATTGGTTTTGGGTCACCGCGGCTACGGCCGTGGTTTCGGCCACCACGGCGCTGGTGGAGTCGAAGCCGAACACGCGGCCCTGGGTGATGCCCACGGGCGATGTAACGGCAAAGCTGCCGTGCACCACGCTTTGGCTTTTATTGAGCGCCAGAATGTGGATCACATTGCCGCCGGCGTCGAATCCCGCATACACCGAAGTCGAATCTTGGTTTGAAGTAACGGCCTGGGCGCTCAGGCTGCCGAAATTCGCTTTTTGCCCGTCGTAATTGCGAAAAATCCGGATGGCGGCATTGGGATATTTTCCGTTGGACTGCGGCCAGTAACAGGCGGCGTACACGCCCATGCGGCCGGCGATTCCGAGAAAGTCGGCCATGGCCAAACCTCCGGAAACATGGCCGGGTGCGCCGTAATTGTATTCCGAAATCGAAACCTTGGTGCCGGGAAAGTATTGATCGATGGAGGCGAAAATGTGAGGCAGCAAATCGATGGGGCCGGGTGCGCCGCCGGGTTTGGTGGTGAGATCCTGCGTGATCCAACTGGTCTCGACGTAGGTGCTGTCCCACAGCGAACGCGGAGCCTGCAAGCGCGCGGCCACGTCTTGGGGCGTGATGCTGTCGGTGGTGATGCGGTTGATTCCCGTAGCTTCGGGATACCAATGAAGGTCGAGATCATCCAGCAGCCGCATACCGGCCGCGGCGGAAGCCTTGCTCATCTGATCCAGAAAATAGTCGAGGTACCAGCCGTAATTTCCCTGCTTCTGCAAAGCGCTCCAATCCGGCGCGTTTTGCGCGTTCTGGTAGGCGTTATAGCCGTAAAACACGCCGCCGAAGATCTGGGCCGAGGCATCCACCTGCTTCACGGCCCGTGCTAAGGCGGCGTTCTTTTCCGCCACTTCGGCGGCGCCCGTTTGCTTGGGATGGATGCGCGGATGGGTCGACGGCCAAAGGGTCGGTTCATTATCGATGTCATAGGCCCATACTCCGCCCGTTCCCGAAGTGGGTCCGTATTTCTGCATGAGAAAATTCACGAACTCATCCATATATACGGCCGTATCCGAGGTATCGGGCGTCGTGGCAAAAGCGCTTCCCTTTTGGAACACCACGGTTTTCCAGCGCGGCGAAGGCGCGGTTTCGGCCGTCGACACCACCCCATTTTTGTCGGCCGCCACGTATCCGGCAGCCTGAACCGTGACCAGTGACTTTATGCCGGCGGCGTTGTCCTGGTCCACGAAATCGGTGACCACCTTGCCCGGTGTAAGCCCGCCGCCGAGATAATTATCGCTTTCGTTCAGGTAATCGGTGCCGGCGTTCGAGGCGTTGTTCTCCCAATTGTATCCGGTCAGGCGGTTGCCGCCCAAGCGGTCCAGCGTGACGCCGTCGGCGGCGGTGATGGAATCGCCGTTTACTCCATAGATATAGAGACTGATGGGCCGCACGGCAGTCGTCACATCCACGCTGAATTGCACATTGAGGGGTGTCGCCGCGGCGGCGGCAGCGAGGCAGCCGCAACAAAGGCGCATGAGAACCATAGGAACCTCCGGCAAGGGCGATCCCAATTCTATTTCAAAGTCGCCTCGCGTGCACTCGATTCACCGAAATCGCGGTCAGGTGCCGAAATTCGCGCCGGAAATTTATTCCGGTTCTTCTCCGGCCAGACGTCGAAGTTTGGATTCGTCAAAAATCGTCAAGTCGCCGTGGAGATCTGTCAGCAATTCCGCCCTTTCCCACCGGGCCAGGTAGCGTGAGACGGTTTCGCGCGTGGTTCCCGCCAGGGCGGCGATGCGGACTTGCGTGGGCCGGCGCCGCAGCAGCAAACATGCCCGTCCGGCCGCGTCTTTCCGGCGCACACCGCGGTCTTCGACCAGGGCCAGAATTGCGCTGGCCACACGCCGCGGCGCGGGTTGTTTGCAAATACCCGCGATGCGGCGCTGGCATTGGCGCATGCGCCGCGCCATTTCGGCGAGAAAATCCAGCGCCAAGTCCGGGTGCGCCCGCAGCGCGGTCAGCAGCGTATCGCGGTGCAAGATCAAAATCCGCACCGGCGTAAGGGCGCGCACGGTGGCGGGCTGCGACTCCCGATCAAACAGGGCCATGGCTCCGGCCATATCGCCGGGCCGCAGGGAATACAAAAGCGATTGCCCTCCCACTCCGTCTTCCCGGATCAAGGCGGCTTCGCCTTCGAGAAGCACGAAGAGATGGGAAATCTCGTCATCCCGTTGATGCAGCAGCGTTTCGTGGCGCGCGTAGCACCGCTCGCGCGCCCATACGGAAAGCCGGGCCAACTCTTCGTCTCCCAGGCGCGAAAACAAATCGAGTGCGCGCATGCTTGCAAACAGCGGGACGCGCGCTACCGTTGCGGACACAGGGGCGCGCCGCAGCGGCGCGGGCTCGATGGCGGCGGTTTGCCAGGGCCGGCCATCGGCCGCGGGGGAATGGATGGCCAGGGAGTTTCGGGAGTAAGCGGAGTGGAGCATGGGGTCCTCGTCTTCGGTTCGTATTCTCGGCAACACGCCGTTTGCCGCTTCGACGGAAAGCCCGAAACTCATTGTAACGGGACAACCTGCCGAACAGAATTTTCGGTGACGCAGATCACCGGAATTCGCGCACCGGAGACAACTCCGATGGGTTGGTGACGAAAATCACAGACAGAGACTATTTGCCGATGCAGAAACCCGCGAACAGCCGCTGCAGCACGGCCTCGGGCGTCACGTCGCCGAGTAATTCGCGCACAGCCCGACCGGCTTCGCGCACCTCGAAGGCCACGATTTCCACCGCGGGATGCGTGGCCAGATTTTCTTCGGCCGCGCGCAGCCGATCGCAGGCCGCCCCCAGCGCCTGGGCTTGACGCTCGGTGGCCAACAGGACGTCTTCGCCGTCCGCGACCGGCGGAAACAAATGGATTTCCACCGCGTGCAACAATTCCCGCAAACCCGCGCCCGTATGTGCCGATACCACCATGAAATCCGGCGGCGCGGCAAATCCGGGTCGGTCGCATTGGGCGGCCACCTTGAGCTGGGCCTGATCGGCTTCGGCGCATTCGATGGGTGCGGCGCCGTCGACGACGTAAATCCGCAACTCGGCCTGCGCTAACTGGGCGCGCGTGCGATCCATGGCCTGTGCGTCGAGCGCGTCGATGGGGCGGCCCAAACCGGCCGTGTCGATCAGATGCAGAACTCCGCTTTCCACCCGCAGCGGAACTTCGACGAAATCCCGCGTGGTGCCGGCGGCCTCGGAGACCAGCAAGCGATCCTGCGCCGCCAGCGCGTTGATTAAACTGGATTTGCCGGCATTAGGCGCTCCATACACCACGGCGCGGGGCACGCGGCGCCAAGCGCGGCTGCGTTCGCAGCCCTGCAACAGACTTTCCATTTCGGCGCGCAAGGCGCCCAGGCGCGGACGCCACGAGGCGTAATCGGGATCGGCTTCTTCTTCGGCGAAGTCGGCGTCGAGTTCCAGCCGCGCCGACAGATCGACGAGAGCATCGCGCAGGGTGCGGAAGCGCCACGACAACTCCCCTTGCAGCAGGCGCTGGGCATTGCGCAGGGCCGCACGGTTCTGGGCATGCACCATTTCGCCCACGGCTTCGGCCTGCACCAAATCGATTTTCCCGTTTTCCAAGGCCCGGCGCGTGAACTCCCCGGGTTCGGCCAGGCGCACGTCGGGAACGCCGCACAAGACGCGCAGCAGACTTTCAACCAGCAGCGGATTGCCGTGGCAAAAAATTTCCAGTACGTCTTCGCCCGTGGGCGAACGCGGTCCGGGCAAAAGGTGAAAGGTCACCTGATCGAGTATTTCGCCGCGCTGGGGATCGCAAAACGTCGCCGTATGCAGATGGCGGGGGCGCCAGGTCTTGCGTCCCAAGCAGCGCTGCACGGCTGCGGAGCAGGAGGGCCCCGAAAGCCGCAGCACGGCCAGACCCGATATTCCGGCGGGCGTGGCGGCGGACGCGATGGTGTCGCCCGTCATACCCGGGAGTATCAAACCTTGGCGGACGTGCGGCGGGGCGGGCCGTTGGTGACGGTCGCCAACAAAGGTTTGGGTTTGAAGATCCGGGTTTGCATCAGGGTGAACAGATTCGACACCGTCCAGTACACCACCAAACCCGAGGGAAAAGAACACGAGAACACGAACATCATGATGGGCATGAGCCAGACCATGGCTTTCTGGTTCGGATCGGTGATGGTCAATTTCATCTGCGCCCACATCGAAGCCGCCATGAAAAACGGCAGCACCGTCACGCCCAGGGGAAACAGAAACGGCACCTGAACCGCGGGCAAAATCACGTCGGGCCGAGCCAAATCGTGAATCCAGCCGAAGAAGGGCGCATCGCGCAATTCCACCGCCCGCCCCAGCACGTTGAACAGGGCCAGAAATACGGGCATCTGCAGCATGGCCGGCAAACACCCCATGGCCGGCGCCAACGGGTTGATACCCTGCTTCTGGTAATACGCCATCAATTCGGCTTGCGACTTTTGCCGATCGCCTTTGTATTTCTCCTGGATTTTTTTGATCTCGGGTTGATGCTGCGCCATGCGCCCTGTCGAACGAATTTGGGTCACCGACAGCGGCATGGTGATCAGGCGTACCAGCAAGGTGAGCAAAATGATGGCGATGCCGTAATTCGGGATCCAGCGGTAAAAGAGATTCAGCAGGTTGAGCACCAAGCCGCACAATTTGGGGTACCACACGTCGGCGCGAAAAAACCATTCATAGCCCGAGAACAGAATCTGTTCGTAATTGCGCCCCATGGCTTTCATTTTTCCGTATTGCAAGGGCAACACCATCACGTCGAAATTCAACCCTTCGGGGTCATCGCCATGGCCCGACACGCGCAGCGAATAGTGCCGCGGAGCGCCGCGCGCCAAATCCGGTTCGTCCCAGGACGCCGCATCGATGCGATCCGGTATCTCTTTGTGGAAATCGAGCAGCACGGCCACGTATTTGCGGCGCATACCCACCCAACGGATGATGCCGCTTTCGGCATTAAAGGTTTTTTCACCGGAGCCCGACCAGCGCTGCACGGTAACGCCGTTGTCGTACACCACCTGGCTGTAGAATCCCGACGTCAGACCCACACCTCTTCCCTGGGCGATCTTTTCGGTTTCCTCCAGGCCGCCTTTCCAGTTCAAGGCGTAGTTGGAAATTCCCGAGGGCAGAATCACCTGATGGCCGATGGCCGGCCGGTTGGGGTAGAAGGTATAGCGGCACGTGACTTTGCCCTGAGGCACAACGGTTGCGAATGAAATCGTGACCGAATCGCTATCGACATGCACCACGCGATCGGTATCGTCGACCCGCCAGATGGTTTTGGCCAGCGACTCGCTGTCGAGCGTGAGCGTCAGCGCGCCCGGCCCATCGGGCTCGATGAGATCAGGATTGTAAACCGGCTTGCCTTCCAGACTGGAAATGCTCAGTTCCGCAATGCGGGCCCCTTGGTTGTCGAGCACTGCGGTGAAACGCGGCGTTTCCACGCGTATCAGGCGATGCGGCACCGCGGTGCTGTCCGTCACCGGGGCGGCCGAAGCCGGGGTTAAGGAAGAAGTGGCCGAAGCCGGGGCCGGAGCGGCGACCGCGGCGGACTCCGGCTGGGGCTGGGGAGCGCGCGCGCGGGCTTGGGCCAAGGAATCAGATTTTTGCTGCTGCGAATGCTCCAGCTGTTTACGGGCCTGATCGCCTTTGAACTTGGTCCATGCCAGGAACAAGGTCATGAGCAGAATCCAGCCCAGTATGGTATTGCGGTTCACATGAACCTCCTCACACGAACCTGTTTAGCGTCGAAGGCGGCGCGGCGGGCGGCACGGGATCAAAACCGCCGCGGCAAAACGGGTGGCAACGCAACAAACGTCGGCATGCCAGCCAAAGTCCCTTGGCGGCGCCATGGGTTTCCACCGCCTCGGCGGCGTAGTGCGAACATGTCGGGTGAAAGCGGCAGGCGCCCTGAAAAAAAGCCGGATGCACAGCCTGATAGATTCGGATCAGCAATAAGGCCAGCCGGTTCATGGCGATTCCCGGCACAGGGCTTCGACCAAAGCGCGGGCGCTGGCCCGGAATTGGGCGCGGGTGGATTGCAGGGCCTGATCCGAAACTTCGAACACCACCCACGCCGGGGTCGAAAGCTGCGGACGCGCCTGGCGGAATGTTTCGCGCAAAAGGCGACGAAAGGTGTTGCGCTGAACGGCATGGCCCGAGCGCTTGCGCACCACGAAGCCGATACGGCTTTCATCGATTCCCGGGCCCCGGGCATAACGCATGGCCAGGGGAAAACTTCGCATCAAGCGTCCTTCGGCCTTGATACGCCGGTACATTTCCGGCGAATCCAGGCGAGCGGTGCGCAACGAAAGTTTGTGCGAAGGCGGGGAAGCGTTCAAAAGAAGAAAGCGGCTAAATGTCCTCTAAATATCCTTATGGGCCATGGAATCGCTGACCGTCAATTTCCAGCGTCCTTTGGCCCGGCGCCGCGCAAGCACTTGGCGTCCGTCTTTATCGGCCATGCGGGCGCGAAATCCGTGCTTGTTCACCCGCTTGCGATTGCGGGGCTGAAAGGTTCTTTTCATGATGGAATCCTGTAAAAAGAGGACTCAATTTACATCCTTAAACCCTTTGGATTCAAGGCCCTGTACGGCGTTCACGCCGGAATTTTCCCGAATTGCAGAGATTGTGAAACGATTTTTAAATCCTTTGGCAAGGCGGTGTTGGTTTTGCAGTTGATTTCCAGGAATTCTTCAGCGCTTTCCGCAAGCGCGCAAACTTCTCGACGCGCAAACTTTTGGGTCGATCGACTGGCCTCGGTTTTGGGAGGCCTGCTGTGGGCGACGGGATTCCGCCGTCGGGTCATGGCGCGGAATGCGAAACTCATGGGTTTCGCCGGCGAGCCGCGTTTGCGGCAAAGGCTGTGTTGCGCTGCCGCGCGCGATGTCTGTGCTCTCATCCCCGGGCGGAATTTTTCGCTGCCGCTCGTTGCGGGAGAAGCCTGTTTGCGGGCCATGCAAACCCAATCGTCGCTGCTGCTCACGGCGCATTTTCATAATTGGGAGCGCATGGGCGGAGAATTAATTCGCCGCAACGTCCCGTTGCTTTCGGCGGCTTTGCCATTGCGCCAGCCTGCAGCCGAACGCCTGCTGCAGCACCTGCGGCGGCGGCTGGGGGTGAAGACGGTGTCGCAAGACGTTCCACGGGCGGCCCTGCGCCACCTCGAAGCGGGCCGCTGCTTCGCCCTGCTCTGGGACCAGCACGCACCGCGCTCCCCTTACGAGGGGACTTTTTTCGGACTGCAAGTGAAGATGAATCCGTTGCCCTACTTTCTTCTGCGCCGTCACCCCTGTCCGGTTTTTTTCGGTGTGCCCTTGCCCGACGGAAGCTGGCGGTTGTTGCCTTTGCTGCGGACCCGGGAAAAGGGTTGGGAAAAAAAATTGACCCGTCGTTATCACCGCGTACTCGAGGTTTTGATCCGCCGCCACCCCGAATACGGATATGTTTTTTTCCACGCCCGTTTCAAAAACTTGGCCCCCTACCCGGGTCATCGCTCTACCGCGCCGGGATTCTTCAGTAACTTATGGAACAGGAAAATGTTCCCCTCCCTCCCCGCCCCCCGGATGCGCCCTTGAAGTCACCTCCACGCATCCATCCTTTTTTGCCCACGGTTTCCCTGGTGCTGCTGGGCGTGGCCGTTGCCGGAGGATATTTTCTTCGCCATGCCGGGGCACAACCCGCCATAGCCCCGCATCGCAGCAGCGTCGTGATGGTAATTGCCATTTCCTTGCTCTTCGGCGGCGGTGTGGCCTTTTGGCTGCGCCGTTTCGGTCTCCGCTATCCCTGGATTGCCGCTTTGGTGTCCACGGTTTTGGTGCTGGGGTTGTGGTGGTGGCCGCATTAATCAAACCTCCCGGCAAGACCACATTGCTTTGAGCTAAAATTTCGGTGTTCTGGATTTGAAACCGAGGAACGCAAATGGAGTGGAGCGCGGTAATTTGGTTGGCGGTGGCGGTGATCGCGGTGGCCGCTGTGGCCGTGGGGGTACTCGGCGCTTCGCGCCGGCGCGCTCCATCGACCCCCCCGCAAGGGGAACCCGCGCCCATCTATACCAGCGGCGTCTTCTCGCTGATCCGCAAATCACCCCGCCAATCCGTGTTGGCCCGAGTTCCGGATCTCGAATCGGTGCACGCCGTACTGCGAACCGAGCCCGCGTATGGGCGCGCCAATGGAACCGCCGAACAATACCGCGATCACTGGGTACGTATGGCGAATCTTTGTATTAGTAACGTCGAACACGGAGACAAACAGGGCATCCAGACTTACTGTTATGCGGTGCCGGAGCAATGCCAGGCCACATGCGGGCGTTTCGGCGGCGACGCATATGTGACGCGGGATCAACTGCACCATCAGCCGCTGTTGATTCCGCCCTTCCATCTCGGCTGCGCGTGCGAAATAAAACCACGCGAAGCCTGGCAGGGAGGATCCGGTGGCTGGTCTCCCATTCTGCCCGTGAACGGCCAGTACGATACGCCGGATTGGAGAACCGTTGTCCGCCTTTAGCGCCCGACCCTTTCGCGCCGCCGTCTTGACCTTCGCCTCCTTCGCCTTCCTGGCGGTGGAAGGCGTTCGCGGTCAGGAAGGATCGGCCGTGATTACCTTGGTCATGCCCGTGGGTGCCCGGCAATTGGGCATGGGTGAATCCGGTGTGGCGCTGGCCGACGATGTGTACGGAACCTATTGGAATCCGGGCGGCTTGGCGTTCGGGCCGGTAGCCAACGAATGGCAGGTCATGCTTCCGCGCACCTATGAGCACGAAGGCGTGAAACTCAACCACGATTTCACCGCCCTTGTCACCCGCCCGCGCACCGGCTTCCTGACCAAATCCGAAGTGTGGGCCGGCGCCAAGGACGGGCTGGTTTTCTACGACGGCAAGAATTGGCGCAGCAACTATGAATATGTGATGGAGCAAGGCGACAAGGTCGAGGCCGTGGTGCGACGCTATGCGGGCAGCGGGAAGAATTTGGATTCGCTGGTGGCCCGCGTGAAACGCTACAACCATTTGAAAACCGCCAAGGACGAAGCCGATCTGCTCACGTTGAGGCTTCCCTACAACCTGCTCTTTCCGGATCAGACCGTGACGGCTTTGGCGCTCGACAATACCGATCGCTTATGGGTGGGAACGCCCATCGGTTTGTTCCGCTTCGACGGCCAGAGCTGGAAGTCTTTTGATGAAGAGGACGGATTCACCTACATCACCGACACCACGGCGGCGACCGCCGCCGACGCCATGGATACCCCCGATTCCACGGCGGTGAAGCCGGATACTTCCGCATCCGCCCGTCCGGATTCAACGGCCCGCGCCGATTCACTCGGAAAAACGGCCGATTCGACCCGAGCCGCCGCCGCATCCGCCGACACGGCGGCGAAGAAAAGCCCCTATCGGCAACTGGCCATCACCGCGCTAGCCGTGAAAGGCACCAGCGTTTGGATCGGCACCAATGATGGATTGTACGAGTATGAGAAAAGTTCCATCGTACGACGCGGGGCGGATTTGCTGCCGACGCAATCCATCACTTCGATCGCCACGCATCCCGATGTCGACGAGGTGTATGTAGGCCTTTTGCACAAAGGTGTGGCCCGCTACCGCGCCCCGCGCATCGCGGGAGCGCCGGCGAAGTGGAGGCTCTTCACCGTCGCCGACGGTCTGCTCGATTCCAATGTGACCGAGGTGGTGTTGGACAAATACGGCCACGTGTATGCGGTGCATCCCGGCGGCGTCTCGCATTTCAATCTGCGCGATTGGGAGCGCTACCGCTTTCCCCAACAAAAGGTTCGGGGCGTGGCCGTCGACGAAGACAATCATGTCTGGATTGCCACCTCGGAGGGCGCCTGGAAACTGACGCCGGCGTATTCCACGCCCCGAGGCCGTTTGCTCACAGCGCGCGACACCTCGGCGCAAGCCGAGCGCAAAGGCATCGACCTGGTGCATTTTCATGTCGGCAACGGGTTGAGCAACGACGACGTGAGCGCGGTGCAAACCGAGGGCGGCGATATCTGGTTTCTCACCGGCGGCGGTATCGAACGCTACAACCGCGCCAAGTCGCAAGTGGGCTTTTTTTATGAAAGCCTGCTTCCCGTGCTTAACCTGCAGGACTTGTACCACGCCTTTATGGGCGCCACCTTTCCCATCGAAGAATGGGGGACCTTGGGCGGCTTCGTGAACTACGTTTCCTTCGGCCAAAACTTGCAAACCACCGCCGACGGCAGCACCCAATCCAATTTCGACGCCTACGAATTGGTGGCCGACCTCACCTATTCCACCCGGCTCAGTCAAAACGCGGGCCTCGGTGTGAACGCCAAATTCATTTATTCGGCTTTGAGCCAGGGCGTCACCTCGAGTGGGGAAAAATCCGACGGGATCGCCGCCAGCTACGCGGTGGATTTGGGCTTCCTGCAGCACAATCTGGGGGGCATCAACGGGTTATCGCTGGGCGTCGTGATGCAAAACATGGGGCCGGCGGTATTCTATGTCGATCAGGCCCAGTCCGATCCCATTCCCTTCACCTGGAAGATCGGCCTCGCCTACAACCTCATCAGCACGCCCAACCACCGCCTCACGGTCGAGACCGACGCCAACCGCGAGGCGTTCTACCGCTACGGCGATCAGGCCGCCCCGGTGTGGATCGGCGCCTGGAAGGAGTTGGTCTATCCCGGCGGCTCCGATCAGGGGTATTCCGTGGCCGAGACGTGGATGCAGAATTTACGGCGTACGGTGTACGATATGGGCGCGGAGTACGTGTACGCCAAGGTGGTTGCGTTACGCGCGGGTTACCTGTACGATCAAAGCGGCCAACGTTACGAAGGCGATTTGGGGTTGGGCTTCATGCTGTCCGACATTCTGCAAATCGACGGAACCTTCATCAAATCGTTCAACGCCGGCATCCGGAACGACCAGAAGCGCTTCAGCATGATTCTCAGGTTTTAGGAAGTCAGGCGCCGATGGTTCGCCGGCGAAAGTCCTGCGGCTGATCCCGGGCCGAGCGCGAGCGTCTCAGCCCACTGGTGGTATTCGGAATTTATCCCGCTTGCGCCTGAAGAAGGGAAACCGCATCTTCCTGCGCTTTCGCTGCGGAAGCACGCGTGCGCGTTTTCGGCTTTTCGCCGGCACCGGTCAGAGCCCGCAGCCCGCGGTGCTTTTCATAGCGCTGCATGAGTCGATACACATAGGCGACCGAAACCTGCTGCCGCACGGTTTTCAGCACTTCGGGCAAAAGCTCTTTGGCTTTGCGCGCCTGGCCCGAAGCGATTAACTCCTGCAACTTAGCCACCAATTTCAATTCCTCTTCTTCGCTGAGATAGGCCCGGCGCCGTCCGCCCCGGCCTTTGCGATTCAAGGCTTTGGGGCCCTCGTGGTTGTATTGCTTGACCCACAGCCACACCGCCTGCTTGGAAACCTGCAACAGGTCGGATACGCGATGGGCGTGAAACGGGCCGCGCTCGGTGAGCCAGATGGCCAAGCGCTTTTTGTAGGCTTCGAGATTGGGAGCTTGGCGCACCCATTCGCCCATTTCTTCGGGCGTCAGCCAGTTGTGGATGCGGGCCGGCATTTTCATGGATGTGAAAATTGTACCATCACTCCACCATCGATGTGCAGCAAAAAATTTCGAACTGCGGCAAAATTATCGGTGTTTGACGCTGCGTCCGCCGGAGCCGATGCGGATATCCCGGCGACGCGCGTTGCTATGCTTGAACTTTCTCAAACCGGCCGGGGAAAATCCCGGGGGAAAATGCCGACACCATTGCACCAGGGTGAAATTTTTGTCCGGAAAGCGGCCGTGGCCCGTCCGACCCAAGGCCCTATGCGCCGCAGGTTCGGGGATTAAGCGTGGCGGCCGGCTTTTCCTCCGCCCCGCAACCTCTGGCCGGCCCGGTCGAGGTTTATGCCGACGGGTGTTGCCTGGGAAATCCGGGGCCAGGCGGCTACGGGGCCGTGCTGCTTTACGGCGGCCGCCGCAAAGAATTGCAGGGCGGCTTTCAACGCACCACCAACAACCGCATGGAAATTCTGGCGGCCATCCGCGCGTTGGAAGCGCTTAAAGATCCCTGCCGTGTCATAATGCATTCGGATTCGCAGTATCTGGTCAAGGCCATGAACGAAGGTTGGGCGGAAAATTGGAAGACGCGCGGCTGGAAAACCCGCGACAACAAGCCCGCCATGAATCCCGATTTATGGCAGCGCCTGATGCGGCTCTGCCTGGATCACAAGGTCGAGTTCCGCTGGGTGAAGGGCCACAGCGGCGTGGTTGAAAACGAAAGGGCCGACGCCTTGGCGCGGCAGGCGGCCCGCGGCGAAGATTTGCAGATCGATTCGGGATACGGTACCTGAATCCGCACCCCGTCGGGCCATAGGCCCGAATTACCTTTGACGCATGCCCGCCCGCCAATACAAGTATTACGACCTCGTCATGGCCGCTTTCGTGACCGTGATTTTATGCTCCAACTTTATCGGCGCGGCCAAGCAGGCCGTGGTCAACTTGCCCTGGCTCGGGCCCACCAAATTCGGCGCGGGCGTGCTGTTCTTTCCCATCTCCTACCTCTTCGGCGACATTCTCACCGAGGTGTACGGCTATGCCCGCGATCGCCGCGTGGTATGGGCCGGCTTCGGCGCGCTCGCCTTCGCGTCGATCATGGCCTGGGTCGTCATCCATCTCCCGCCCGCCGACGACGCTTATATGAAAACCTATCAGGGCCAGCTCGAAGGCGTGTTCGGCAACGCCTGGCGCATCGCGGCGGGTTCGATGATCGCCTTCTGGTCGGGCAGCTTCGCCAACAGTTTCGTCCTGGCCAAAATGAAAATCTTCACGGAAGGGAAATGGCTGTGGATGCGCACCATCGGTTCGACCGCGGTGGGTGAAGCCGTCGACTCGACGTTGTTTTATGTGATTGCCTTTTACGGCATCTGGACCACCGGCGACATTTTCAAAGTCGCCCTGGTGCAATACTTTTTGAAAACGGGATGGGAAGTGGTCATGACGCCGGTGACCTATCAAATCGTGGGCTTTCTCAAAAGCCGGGAACACGAAGATTATTACGACCGCCATACGAATTTCACGCCGTTCTCTTTCAAAGCCTGAGGTCCCGTGTCCGAATCCCTTGACATCCTCGGCATGACGCGCGCACGGCTGGGCCGCGAAATCGGGGCCTTGCATTCCCGGCCGGGAAAAGGCAATTACCACGGCGACGCGCTGTTTCGCGCCGTGCATCGCGGCGGCGTGTTCGCTCCCGAAGCCTTGCCCGCCTTCATTGCCAATCCCGCCTTGGCCCGGCGCGTGCGCGCACGCTTTCACCTGAATCTGCCGCAGCTTGCCGGTCGGCACGAAGACGGACCGGCCTACAAATTTTTGCTGCGGCTGGAGGACGGCCTGGAAAGCGAAAGCGTGGTTATTCCCATGCGTCATTACAAATCGTTGTGCGTTTCGTCGCAGATCGGTTGTAAAATGGGATGCCGCTTTTGCGAAACCGCGCAAATGGGTTTTCTGCGCCATCTCACGGCCGGGGAAATCGTGGCGCAAGTTGCGGTGGCCCGCCACGTCTTACACGAACCCATTGAAAACGTCGTGTTCATGGGCATGGGCGAACCCTTGGACAATTTCGATTCCGTGATCGACGCGGTGCGAATTCTTTCCGACGCGCAGGGATTGACCATTCCCCTGAAAGCCGTGACGATTTCCACGGTCGGACATGTACCGGGCCTCTTGCGCCTGGCCGAAGAAATCCGCCGGCCCCGGCCCGCGGGTCTCCCGCGCCTGCGGCTGGCGGTATCGGTGAATGCGCCCGACGACGCGTTGCGCCTTGCCATCATGCCGGCCAACCGGCTTTGGCCGTTGGGCGAATTGAAGGTCGTGCTGCGGCAATGGCCGCTTTCGCATCGCGACGATTTCATCTTGGCCGAATACGTTTTGCTCGCGGGCGTGAACGACACCAACCGCCATGCCCTGGCGCTGGCCGCATGGCTGCGGGGGGTGAAGGCCTGCGTCAATCTCATTCCCTGCAATCCGCGCACGGGTTCGCCCTTTGCCCGGCCGCCCCGTGAACGCGTGGCCGGTTTCTTCCATACCTTGATGGCCGCCGGGCAATATTGCCGCATCCGCGGCACCAAAGGAGATGGCGCCATGGCGGCCTGCGGCCAATTGGGCAACCGCGCATTGGTCCGCACCTCGCGGCCTTCGGAAAAGGAGATGGCCTGATGCCAACGGTGGTCGTACCAACCCCTATCGGCGGGGTGCGCGCGCATGCCGACGCCCGTGGCCGACTAGTGGCCCTGGATTTTTTGAAAGGCCCGGACGGAAAACGACAGACCGCGGATTTGGGTTTTGATTCCGCCCTGCGGAACCGCCTGCAAAAAGCCCTGGATGCGTATTTCGAAAAAGGGCGGCCTTTTCCCCGGCTGCCCGTGGGTAACACCGGTGGAACTCCATTTCAGCGCCGCGTCTGGCGCGCGTTGACGCGCATCCCCTTGGGACAAACCCGGACTTACGGCGAAGTGGCCGCTTCCATCGGTGCGCCCAGGGCGGCGCGGGCCGTGGGTGCGGCCTGTGGAGCCAATCCTCTGCCACTCCTCGTTCCCTGCCACCGCGTGCTGGCTGCGGGCGGAGGGCTCGGCGGTTTCAGCGGCGGGCTTTCGATCAAGAAAAAATTGCTGCGCGTTGAAGGCGTTGTGGTTTAAAAGGAAACGCACGCTGCCGATTCGAACTGGGTTGGTACCAACAAATTTGCCCCCCTTAATCCAAAGCAGGAATCCCGGGCCCCCTTTTTGTCATAATGGCCAAATACATGCTTTTTTGACAATTATAGTTTAATGGGACAATGCGCAACGGCGGAATACTTTCACAATCACCTATATCAAAATGGTATGCCTTTTGCGCCTCATTCAATACAGAAAGTTTATCCCAACAAAGGAGATTCGCCATGTCGGACAAAAAGCCAGAAAAGAAAAAAGCAGTGACCCTGGATGACGTGAAACCCTTGCATCCCGATGAGTATCCCGCCCAGCATTTGAAGCAAAAGCTGGATGCGCGTCGCGATGAGTTGGCGGATATCAAGGAGCACTATCCTTCCGAAGGGTTGGAGACCAGCGAATACACCGAGTAACCGCCCCGCTGCGGTTACTCCGGTGCAATGCATACCCGTAATATCCCGCAGCGCAGGTAAGGTTTGCGGGAGAAGACGGGTAGTGGTAGAATCAATTCCCCGATGCCACGAACGAAAATCCAGTCTTTGGTGTATCAAGGCGAGCCGCTGATCGATATTCGCGGACATTGGGAGCCGTCCGCGTTGGATGATTTGATCCGCGCCTTTCAAGCGGGCATGGAAAAAGTGGCGGCCCGCCTGTTTTTGCGGATTCCCGATTTGGATTATCTCGACAGCGCGGCCATGGGGGTCATCATGCTGCACATGCGCGAAATGTCGCAACGCCAGGCCAAGCTGGTGCTGTTGCAACCTTCGCTGGCCATACGCCATGCCTTGCGCACGGTTTCGCTGGAAGGGCTGCTCGAAATTCAAGAGTGACGGCCGAGGCATGCACCGGCAGGGCCATCCGTTATGGGCCAGGTGACTCCGCGCCCAAGGGAATGCGCCAGAGATAAACACCCTGCGCCGCATGCGGCGAATCGATCCAAAAACGGGCGCCACGAACACCGCCTTGCACCGGCAGGGATCGCCCACGCAGATCCCAGAGCCGCACGGCCTGGGGGATCAAATCCGAACGCCAGGGAAGATAAACCGGCAGGTTGCCGGCCATTAGCAAGGTTCCGTCCAGGGGGCGCCGCGTCACGGCCAAGGCCTCGGGTCCGGCGGTCAGGGCGCTGTCGGCCCGGGTGGCGTTCACCAGGCCATAGCCCGAAACGCTGTCGGGATTTTGCGCGCGCGAGGCCGTGGCCATCAGGGCCAGGCGAATGGATTGCGCCGCGGCCCCGGGATGCAATTGCATCAGCAAGGCGCCGATGCCCGCCACCACGGGCGCGGCGAAGCTGGTGCCGCCCTGAAAAATTTCTCCACTGTTGGCTTCGGGATCGGCCGTGGGCGTGGCGCAACCGTCGGGCCCCACCGACGCCACGTCGGGTTTGATGCGGCCGTCGGCCGTGGGCCCCGTGCTCGTGTACCAGCAGGGGCTCAGGTTGGCGTCGAGAATGCCCACCGCCAACACGCTGTCGGCATCGGCCGGCGCGCCGATTGAAGGGGCCGGCAAGTCGCCGTCATTGCCCATGGCGATCGACACCAAAGCGCCGCGGCGCGCCGCCATCAAGGCGGCCAACGAAGAGGGTCGCGTGCGTCCGTTGAAATCCGCATAGGGAAGATTCGGACTGCGATCGGTGTAATCGTAGCGGTACCCCAGGCTGATGCTGATCACCTGCGCGCCCGAATCCACCGCGCGCTCGAACGCCGCAGCCACGTAATCCTCTTCGACATAAGTTTCGCTGGAGGTGTCTTCGGATCGATACAGCAGGTATTTCGCTTCCGGCACTAGGCCTTCGAAGTCGGAGGTTTCGCCCGCCAATAAAGACAACACGGCCGCACCATGGCTGTCGCCCAGGGAATCGGTGACCGCGACCGGCTGATTATGCACGAAATCCCATTGATCCACAATGGCGTTCTGCTGCCACAGGTGGGTGAAGCATGCATGTCCCAGGGCGAAGTCGGCGTCGATGATGGCGATGCGCAACCCCTGGCCCGCAATCAATCCCCGGGCGCTCAAGGTGGCGCGCAAATCGGCGGCGTGAACCAACGTGAACAATTGCTGAAAGGCGCCGAAGTCCTGCGCCGACGTCTTGGCCAATGCCGCACGACTCCGCCTGGAAGGGAGTTTGACCCGCGGCGCCCGATGCGGCATTTCCTCAGCCGAAAGCACCATGGGCAATTGCGCCACTTGCGCGAGGTGGTTTTTGGCGATATACCCGGACACCAGATTCTGCCATTTCAGTGTCACATCGGGTGTGAATCCTGCTTGCCGCAGACGCTGCAAATACGGTGCGTAAACCGGGGCGTCTTCGTAGGCACGACCTGAAAGCGGCGACGGACCTTTGTCGCGCAAACGCACCCAGACCTTGATGGTATCGCCGCTCCCCAGGGCGCGCGCCGGACCGCACAGCGCCAGGCATACAACCCCTAAGACCAAAGCACGCATGAGACTAGAACCTATCTCAAATGTCCTTCGTAGGTCAAGCGGGAGCGAGAACGAGCGCCGCCAGGAGCCCGAAGCAAGCGATATGGTCTGAATATCGCTGATGCAGGGCGACGCCGCGGCGCGAAGTTCGCAGCCCGGCGGCTCCAGAAGGATATTTGAGATAGGTTCTAAGCTATTATTGAAAACCTGATACAAAGGGGCGTTTGCGCGTGATTCCCTCCTTGGATTCCCTTCGGGACCGGTCAAAACTGGGGAATGTCATTCCCCTTGTACGCGATTTTCTTCCGGATTTGGAAACACCCATCACGGCCCTGTTCAAGCTGCGCCGACCCGGATCGCGCACCTTTTTGCTCGAAAGCGTGGAAATCGGAGAGAAACTGGCCCGTTACTCTTTTCTGGGCCGTGACCCGTTGTACGTGTTTCGCGCCCGCGGGCGCAATATCGAAATCTTCGGCCACGAATCCAAAAACTTCGCGGGCGAAGCGTTGGCCGAATTCCGTGCTTTCTTGGGCCGGTTCCGCGGCGTTCCCGACGCGGATTTGCCCGCCTTTGCGGGCGGCGCGGTGGGCTTCTTCGCGTATGACTCCATCCGGCTGGTGGAAAGTATTCCCGAACAAGGCCGCGACGATTATGGCCTTTGCGATCTCGACTTCGGCTTGTACGAAGCCTTCGTGGTCTTCGATCACCTGAAGCACCGCTTGCGCATCGTCGCCAACGTCATGCCTGACGAATGGGGCGGACTCGAACCCGCGACTCAACGCGCCCTGTCGCTCATGGATGCGCTGGAACGCGATCTGCGCGCGCCCTTGCCGACTGCCGCGCAAACCACGCCGGTTTCGCCCGAGGTGCCCGCGGCGTTACCCTGGACATCGAATATGCCGCGCGCCCGCTTTCTCGACGGCGTGCGACGCTGCCAGGAATACATTCGCGCCGGCGACGCGTTTCAAATCGTGCTGTCGCAGCGTTACGAAACCAAAACGCGGGCCGACGGAATCTCCATTTACCGGTGCCTGCGCGCCATCAATCCTTCGCCTTACATGTATTACCTCGACTACGGCGGCTTCGAAGTGGTGGGCGCCTCGCCCGAGACCTTGGTCAAGGTGCAGGGCGGGCACTGCGAAACCAAACCTATCGCGGGCACGCGGCGCCGCGGGCGCGACGAAAGCGAAGACGCCAAGCTGTCGGCGGAATTGTTCGCCGATCCCAAAGAGCGGGCTGAACACGTGATGCTGGTCGATCTGGGCCGCAACGATTTGGGCCGCGTGTGCGCCTACGGCAGCGTGCACGTACCCGAATTCATGGTGCTCGAACGCCTGAGCCACGTCATGCACATCGTGTCGGTGGCGCGCGGAAAACTCCGTGACGGCGCGCATGCCCTGGACGCGCTGATGTCGTGTTTGCCCGCCGGCACGCTTTCGGGGGCGCCCAAAATCCGGGCCATGCAAATCATCGACGACCTCGAACCCACGCGGCGCGGGCTGTACGGCGGCGCCGTATGCTATCTCGACTTTCGCGGCAATCTGGATTCGTGCATCGCCATCCGCACCTTGTTGCTGCAAAACGGCGTGGCCTATGTGCAGGCCGGGGGCGGCATCGTGGCCGATTCGCAACCCGACGCCGAATTCGACGAATCGCGCTATAAGGCCCGGGCCTGCATGCTGGCGGTGGAACAGGCCGAACCGTCGGGCGCACGGGGGCCGGCGTGATCCTCTTTCTCGACAATTACGATTCCTTCACCTACAACCTGGTGCAATACCTGGGCGAGATGAACCCGGACCTGCGCGTGGTGCGTAACGATACAGTTACGGTGGCCGAAGTGCTGGCGATGCATCCCGATCACATCGTAGTGTCGCCCGGGCCGTGCACGCCGGCCGAAGCCGGCATTTCGGTGGAACTCATCCGCGCCGTGCCGCCCGCCATTCCGTTGCTGGGCGTATGCCTGGGGCATCAGGCCATCGGCGCGGCCTTCGGCGGCCAGGTGGTGCGCGCTCCCCTGCCCATGCACGGCAAGGTATCGGAGATCGCCTGCAACCAGCGCGATTTGTTCGCGGGCCTGCCTCCGACCTTCACGGCCACCCGTTACCATTCGCTGATCGTGGCGCGCGACGGATTGCCGGACGCGCTGGAGGTCACCGCCACCTGCCGCGATCCGGGCGGCGAAATCATCATGGGGCTAAGGCACAAGACGCGGCCGATCTTCGGGGTACAATTTCACCCCGAGTCGATTCTCACGCAGAACGGCAAGGCCCTCTTGAAAAATTTTCTCGCTTTTTCCGGAGCGTAACATGGACGTCACCTTGCTCGGCAAATTAATCCGCGGCGAAAATCTGGCTTTCGCCGAAATGCATTCGGCCATGGAAAGCATCATGGAGGGCGCCGCGACCCCGGCGCAAATCGCGGGCTTTCTCGTCGCCCTGCGCATCAAGGGCGAGACGCCGGAAGAGATTGCGGCTGCGGCCGAGATTCTGCGCGCCAAGGCGGTGAGCGTTCCCGTAGCGCGCGCCGACGTCATCGACACCTGCGGCACGGGCGGCGATCACAGCGGCACCTTCAATATTTCCACGGCTGCCGCCGTCGTGGCCGCAGGCGCGGGGGCCGCGGTGGCCAAGCACGGCAACCGCGCCATCAGCAGCCGGTGCGGGAGCGCCAACGTGCTGCAGGAGCTGGGAGTGAATCTCGAATTGCCCCCGGAGCGGGTCGGCGCCTGCGTCGACAAGGTGGGCGTGGGATTTTTGTTCGCGCCCAAGCTGCATCCGGCCTGGAAGCATGTGGCCGGACCACGCCAGGAGTTGGGGCAGCGCACGCTGTTCAACCTCATGGGTCCTTTGCTCAATCCCGCGCGTGCGCAGCGCCAGGTGATCGGCGTGTTCGACGTCAAGCTGACACGGGTGCTGGCCGAAGTCTTGCAGCGCCTGGGTTCCAAGCACGTGCTGGTGGTGGCGGGACGCGACGGTCTGGACGAAATCACTTTGTGCGCACCCACGCACGTGACCGAACTCAAAGACGGAACGCTGCGCGAATTTGAATTACATCCCGAAGAAATGGGGTTTGCGCTGGCGAAAAAAGAAGACCTGCTCGGCGGCGAGGCCCCGCAGAATGCGGCCATTTTGCGATCGGTGTTCCATAATGTTCCGGGTCCGCAACGCGACGTGGTCTTGCTCAACGCGGCCGCGGCCCTGTATGTGTCGGGCCTGGCGAAGAATTTGAAAGCGGGCGTGGAAAAAGCCGCCTTGGCGCTGGAAAGCGGCGCGGCGCGTGCCACGCTTGAAGCCTGGGTACGGTTTTCGCAGCGCCCGGGCTGAAGGGCTATTCTTTGGCGCGTGCCAAGGCGGACTCGATGCGGCGATCCGGAATGATCCAAATCAGCGCCACCAAAACATAGAGGCTAAGGGAAATCCAGGTGGCTGCGAAGGCCGAAGGAATGGCCGCGGCGTAAAACACCAGGGAAATTTTGCCTTTGAAGTCGCGGCCCACGGCGGCGGCCAGCACCGATTCGCGGCCGTGATGCGCGACCAGGGCCCGCACCAGCAGAAAATACGCGAAAGCCGATAAGAGCAGCAGGATGCCGTAAAGCGCCACAGGCCAGGCCGCAAAACAATTTTCGCCCATCCAGGCGGTGACGAAGGGCGTGAGCGAAAGCCAGAATAAAAGATGCAGGTTGGCCCAGAGCACGCGGCCGTTGACCTGATGCGCGGCCTGGAACAAATGATGGTGGTTGTTCCAGTAAATGCCGATGAATACGAAGCTCAAGGCGTAGCTTAAAAACGCCGCGCCTAGGGAGCGCAAGGCGCCCAGGTGGATCGCATGCGGCGCTTTCAACTCCAGAACCATGATGGTGATGATGATGGCGATGACGCCATCGCTGAACGCTTCGATTCTGCCTTTGCCCATGCCCGAGTTCCGGCCTACATGGTAAAAATCCGCGCGGCCGGATTTGCAGCGATCCCCTTGGCCCGTTCGACAGTGTCGAGGGGGCGATTGGTATGTTTACCCATGGCCCACCCGAGGATCCTCCCATGAGCGACGCCATTTTAAGCACGATTCCCTTGGGTTTCGTGTGGCAGACGCCGGACCCGTTTTTGTTTTGCGTGCATCACCGCGACGACTATCCCCCCGGCAACGAAAACCTGGGCCCGGCGGCGCCCCTGACCGACCGCAACCTCGGGAATGATTTCGAGGGCCAGGACGGCTGGCGCATGTACCACGGCCAAGCCGTGCCGGGGTTTCCGCAGCATCCGCATCGCGGCTTTGAAACGGTAACCTTGGTGCGGCGCGGCTTCATCGACCATTCCGATTCGCTGGGAGCCGTCGCCCGCTTCGGCCGGGGCGACGCGCAATGGCTCACGGCCGGCCGCGGCATCGTGCATTCTGAAATGTTTCCCCTGCTCGATTCCCAAAAGTCCAATCCGCTCGAACTGTTCCAGATTTGGCTCAACCTTCCGGCCGCTGCGAAAATGGCCGATCCCTACTTCACCATGCTCTGGAACCGAGACATTCCCAAGCTGGCGGCGCCCGATGCCGACGGGCGTATTACCGAGGTTACCGTGGTGGCCGGGCGCTATCGCGCGGCCCAAGCCCCGCCGCCCCCGCCGCATTCCTGGGCGGCGCGGGCCGACGCCGACGTGGCCATTTGGGGCCTGCGGATGGAACCCGGCGCGCAATGGACCTTGCCGGCCGCCGCGCCGGGAAGCAACCGCACCCTGTATTTTTTCCAAGGCGGTTCGCTAAGCATTGCCAGCCTCGATCTCAAGGCGGGCACGGGAATTGTGCTGCGGCCCGAATCCGAAGCCCGCTTGGAAAACGGAGGCGCGGCCTCCGAACTCCTGCTCCTGCAGGGGCGGCCCATCGGCGAACCCGTGGCCCAATACGGTCCTTTCGTGATGAACTCGCGCGCCGAAATCGAGCAGGCCTTTCGCGATTACCAGCGCACCCGCTTCGGCGGCTGGCCCTGGCCCAGCGACGAACCCGTGCATGCGCGGGGAGAAGGCCGCTTCGCGCGCCATGCCGACGGCCGGCTGGAACGAAAAGACAATCCGTCCTTCGACGTATGACGTGTTCCGAGAATTCCGGCAAGACGTCGCCGGTGGTGGATCATGGCCGTTGCGAAGGCAAAAGCGAATGCGTGGCGGTTTGTCCTTACGGCGTCTTTGCCGTGCGCCGTATCGAAGATCGGGATTTCGCCGCGCTGGGTCTGTTCTCGAAGCTGAAGGTTCTGGCCCATGGAAAAAAATCGGCCTACACTCCGCATGCCGACCTGTGCCATGCCTGTGGACTGTGCGTGGCCGCCTGCCCGGAAAAAGCCATTCGCTTGACGCCGGTTTTATAGCTTGTTCGTTTCATGCGTTTTTCCAGAATTCTGGTCGTTCTGACCATTTTGTCGGGCCTTTCCTTGCTGGTTCACCGCTATCTGTGGCTGCGCCTGGTACGCGATGCGGCGTGGCCGAAGCCGTGGGGCGTCATCCTCACCGTGCTCTTGTTCACCTTAGCGGCCCTGATTCCCCTGGTATTCATCACCATGCGATCCGCACCGCGATCCTGGGGCGGCCCGCTGGCATGGGTGGGATATACCTGGATGGGTTTCATGTTCTACCTGTTGGTGTTCAGCGCCCTCGGCGACGCGGGCCTGGGCACGGTTTCGGCGTTCGGCTTGATGCCGGCTGATCCGGCCCAGCGCCGATTCGTGGCGCGCGCCCTGGCTCTCGGCATCGGCGTTCTTTCCGGAGGCGTGGGGTTGACCGGACTTTGGAACGTCACACGCGGGTTCCGCGTGCGCCGAGTCCGCGTGCCCCTGGCGAAATGGCCGCAGGCCGCCTCGGGTTATGTCATCGCCCAAATCTCCGACGTGCATGTGGGACCCACCCTCGGCCGCGGATTCGTAGAGGACGTCGTGCGCGAAACCAACGCCCTGAATCCGGATCTCATCGCCATCACCGGCGATCTCGTCGACGGAACCGTGGAGCAATTGCGCGATCAGGTAGAGCCTTTGCGCGGTTTGAAGGCCCGTGACGGCGTGTACTTCGTGACCGGCAACCACGAATATTATTCCGGGGCCGACGACTGGGTGGCCTATCTGCAAACCTTGGGCATCCGCGTCTTGCGGAACGAACACGTTCAGATCCGCGACGTGTTCGAGCTGGCGGGCGTCGACGATTATAGTGCGGCCCGCATGCTGCCCCATCACGGCCAAGACGTGGCCAAAGCCCTGTCCGGCCGCAATCCCGACCACGCGCTGGTGCTGCTGGCGCACCAGCCCAAATCCTTCAAAGAGGCTGGGCCGGCCGGAGTCGATTTACAATTGTCGGGACACGTGCATGGGGGGCAGATGGTGCCGTTCAATTGGGTGACCTATTTCGAGCAGCCCTTTGTCGCCGGGCTTTACCGCGAAAACCAATCCTGGATTTACGTGAGCGAAGGCACCGGGTATTGGGGTCCGCCCATGCGCGTGGGAACGCGATCCGAAATCACACGCCTCGAATTGGTTCGCGCCCGTGAGGCCGAGGCATGAGCCCCGAGGCGGGTAACCGCATGCCGGCGCTGTTCATCGAGCACGGTAGTCCGCTGGTTCTCGAAGACCGGGCCTGGCAGGCCGATCTGCACCGGGTCGCGACGGAGTTACCCCGGCCGCGAGCCATCCTCATCTTTTCCGCGCATTGGGAAGAATCGGGTTTTTATCTCGGAGCCACCCGACCCGTTCCCTTGGAATACGACTATTTCGGCTTTCCCGATCATTATTACCGCGTCAGCTATGCACCTCCGGGCGCACCGGATCTGGGCGATCGCGTCGCCGGATTGACCCAGGCCTTGGGGCCTTTGCAGCGCACCGACCGTGGTTTGGACCACGGCGCGTTCATTCCGCTTATGGCCATGTATCCGTCGGCCGACATTCCCGTCTTGCAAATGGCCATACCTTCGGAAGATCCGCAGGCACTGTTGGCGTTGGGCCGGGCCTTGGCGCCTTTACGCGACGAAGGGGTTTTGCTGCTCGGCGGCGGCTATTTGATCCATAACCTTCGGCTCATCCGACCCGGTCCCGACGCGCCGACGCCGGAATGGGCGCTGGCCTTTGATGCCTGGGTCGCCGACGCATTGGCGCGCAAAGACATCGCTGCTCTGACGCGTTATCGTTCCGAGGCCCCGCATGTCAGACTGGCGCTACCCACGGTCGAACATTTTCTGCCGCTATTCATTCCCTTGGGGGCTTCCACCGACCCCGCAGAAAAGGTTTCGTTTCCCCTGACCGGATTCACCTTCGGCTGCATGACGCGCCGCAGCGTGCGCTGGGGCTGAACGCCTTCGCGTTCGATCCGAAACCTGTAGCGGATTGGCCGCGCGTCGCGCGAAACGGCGTCTGTGAATCTGATCACACTCCTGAATGATCCGGAAAATTATATCCGGTGCAAAAGGAGGCGTTGTGGCGAACTTGATCCCTTCCGGACAAATCGAATCCCGCATCTTGTTGCTCCGCGGGCAGAAAGTTCTGCTCGATCGCGATCTGGCGAATCTTTACGGCGTGCCGACCAAGGTTTTGAATCAAGCGGTCAAGCGCAATCTCAAACGTTTCCCCAGTGATTTCATGTTCCAACTGAACCCCACCGAAGCCAAAGTTTTGCGGTCACAAATTGTGACCGCAAACGAAGCGCGTGGCGGCCTCCGTACCCGGCCTTACGCCTTCACCGAACACGGCGTGGCCATGCTGGCCAGCGTTTTGCACAGCGAGCGCGCGATCGCGGTCAATATCGCCATCGTGCGCGCCTTTGTGCGGCTGCGTGAATTCCTGGCGACGCACCAGGATTTGGCCCGGCGGATGGCGAAGCTTGAAAAAAGCTATGACGCGCAATTCCATGCGGTATTCGCCGCCATGCATCGACTCATGGGAGTCGCCAAGAAAAAGTCGCGACGGAAATTGAGGTGTGTCCAAGAAAATTGAAAAACCCGTCGCCTCCTCGGGTCACCGCACGCCGCGCCCCGTGAAACTCTTTTTATAATGCAGTCGCCATGGAAGACGTGCTTTCCCGCATTCTGGCGCGCAAAGCGGAGCGGCTGGCCGCGCGCAAACGCGCCGTACCGCTGGAAGAGATCGAACGCCGGGCCGGCAACCTTCCGCCGCCGCGCCTGGATTTGCTGGCCGCGCTCCAAAGCCCCGCGCCGCAGGGCCTGCACGTCATCGCCGAAGTCAAGAAAGCTTCGCCGTCGCGGGGCGTGATTCGCGCCGACTTCGATGCGCCGGCCATCGCCGCCGCCTATGCGCGGGGCGGCGCTTCGGCGCTGTCGGTGCTCACCGAAGAGGATTTCTTTCAGGGTTCGGACGAATTCCTACGTACTATATCCGCTACGGTAGCCTTGCCGGTACTGCGCAAGGATTTTCTCACCGAAGCCTACCAGGTGTTCGAAACCAAACTGCTGGGTGCGGCCGCCTACCTCCTCATCGTCGCCTGTCTCTCCGATGCCGAGTTGCGCGAACTCATCGACGTGGGCCGCGCGTTGCGCCTCACCCCGCTGGTCGAAGTACACGACGCGGCCGAAACCGCGCGCGCCGTGGCCGCGGGCGCGCCGCTGCTCGGCATCAACAACCGCGACTTGCGCACGTTTCGCACCGATCTCGACACCACGGCGCGGCTGCGAAAATTGATTCCGCCGGAAATTCCCGTGGTTTCCGAATCCGGCATTTTTACCCGCGCCGATGTGCTGCGCCTGCGCGAGGAGGGCGCGCAGGCCGTGCTGGTGGGCGAAAGCTTGATGCGTGCGCCCGACCTTGAAGCCAAGCTGCGCGAATTGTTGGGTTCATGAACGCGCCGGAACCTCCGCAAAGCCCGCTGCATCTTCTGTTCGTGTGCATGGGGAACATCTGCCGTTCGCCCTTGGCCGAGGGCATTTTCGCCCACCTGGCGCATGGCCGCGGCCGTGCGGATTTCTACCGCCTCGATTCGGCCGGCATCGGCGATTGGCATGTGGGTCAACCGGCCGACCCGCGTTCGTGCGCGGTGGCCGAAAAGCACGGCATCACCTTGACCAGCCGCGCCCGCCAAATCCAAGCGCCCGAAGACTTTGAAAAGTTTGCTTGGCTGTTCGCCATGGATCGGGAAAACCTGCGCGATCTGCAATCGCTTTCGTCGCCGCGCCATTTCGGAAAAATCCGGTTGATCCGAGGCTTTGATCCCGAAGGCGGCGCCGAGGCCGAAGTGCCCGACCCCTATTACGGCGGACCGCGGGGGTTCGATCAGGTATACGCCATGCTGGAGCGCTCGTGCCGGGGCCTGTTGGAAAGGTTGGAAGGCGGTGGCGGGCTCGCGTGATATGCCGGAATGGCTGGCCGCGGCCTTGCGGGCCTGCGGCCTGCGTCCGCCTTATCGCCAGGCGCGGATTCTTTCCGGAGGTTGCATCAGCCGAATGGTCGCGGTCGAAACCGGCGACGGATCGGTTTGCGTCAAGACCGGCGGCGGCGAAGCGCCGGATTTTTTTCTGCGGGAGCGCGAAGGCTTGGAAGCCCTGGCCCGCGCCGGATCTTCGCTGCGCTTTCCCCGAGTGTTCGGCCATTGCGACGCCGCGCAAGGCCCGTCGTGGCTGGCGCTGGAATACCTGGCGCCCGGTCCGCCGGATTGGGAGGCGCTGGGACGGGGGCTGGCCGAGTTGCACCGTTTTTGTGAAAATCGTTACGGCTTCTACACCGATAATTATCTGGGCGCCACGCCGCAGGAAAACGGTTGGAGCACCGAGTGGGGCGAATTTTTCGCGACCCGCCGCATCGCCGCCCTGGTGCGGCGCTTAGATCGGGCCGGTGCGCTGACGTGGCCGGAACAAGACACGTTCACGCGCCTGCTCGATAAAATTCCACACCTGGTGGGACATCGCCCCGCGGCATCCCTCATCCATGGCGATTTGTGGAACGGCAACCATTTGCCGTCGCTTTTCGGCCCGACGCTCATCGACCCGGCCGTGTCTTTCAGCGACCGCGAAGCCGATTGGGCCATGCTGCGCCTCTTCGGCGGGTTTCCCGACACCGTGTTCGAGGCCTACCAGGAAACCTGGCCGTTACCTTCGGACTGGAAGGATCGGCTGGCGCTGTACCAGTTGTACCATTTGCTCAACCACCAATTGTTGTTCGGCGGCGGTTACGGCGCGCAGGCCCTGGCCTCGGCCCGGCGGTACCTTTGAACCGCTAATCCCGCGTTTTGCCCAACAAAATCAGGCGCACCGCGTCGAGCCGCAATTCGGCCGCCGCGATGTGGCGCAACACCTCGGCCGCATATTCTTCCGCGGCCCGCACCTGCGCTTCGGAGACGCCCGGATTCAGCGGCTGCAAAGCGCGCAGACGTTCGCTCTCGCCTCCCAAAATTTTTTCCGCTTCGTGATGCGCGGCCTTTTTCACCGTGGCTTCACGAATCGCGGCCAGGGCCTGCGCGGCTTCAAGCCATTTGGGAATGAGGCGGGCGAAAGACTCGTGATGTTCTTCCAGCATGCCGGTGGGCGCCATTTCCAAATCCGCCGCGTCGAGGGCCTTCTGGAAGTGGTTCAGGCTTTCGCCTTTTTCGTCGACCAGCACGCGGAGGGGCGTAGGCGGCAAAAAGCGATCGAGGTGCAACGCTCCGGGAGCTGTAGCCGCCAACACAAACACCGCCTCCAGCGCCATGCCCTGAGCGGGAGCGGCGGGCCAGGCCGCGAAGCCCGCGGTTCCCTCCTGGCCTTCGAGCAGCAAATCCACCGTGCCGCGCACCAGCGGATGATCAAGGGTCATAAACGCCAAATCTTCTCGCGCCAGGGCCTCGTCGCGATCATAGGTGAGGCCGAGTCCGCTTTCGGGCACTTCGGGAAAAGCGTCAAGCAGCATGCGTTCACCCGGTAGCACGAAAGCACCGCGTTGCGCGGTGGTGGCTTCGACGTCGAGGCCGAAATGATCGAACACTTCCTCGAGATACTCCTGCAAATCGGGATCGTCATCCTGCGCCTGGATCTCGGCAATCAATCCGGCCGCCAGTTCGGTTTTGTTGCTGTTGAGTTCCAGCAGGCGATCACGGCCCTGCTCCAAGGCTGCGCGCACGCGGGCGGCTTCGGCTTTTGTGGCGCGGATCAAATCGGCGACTTCGGCGGTGCCGGTAACCAAGGCCCGCCGGCAGGCGTCGAGCACCGAGCCGATCAGGGTTTCGTGAAAGGTGTCGGCGCCGAGCACCGTGTCGCGCAAGGCGTTCAAACCTTCATGATACCAGCGGAACACGACTGCTTGCGGCGTGCCGCGCAGATAGGGGATATGCAGGTGGATATCGCTGTGCTGTCCGATGCGATCCAGCCGGCCGATGCGTTGTTCCAGCACGGCGGGGTCGAGGGGAAGATCGAACAGAATGAGGTGATGGGCGAATTGGAAGTTGCGGCCTTCGCTGCCGATTTCGGAGCACAGCAGCAATTGCGCGCCGTCGGGCTCGGAAAAGTAGGCCGCGTTCCGGTCACGCGTGGCCATGGCCAGGTTCTCGTGAAACGAGGCGAAGGTCGCGGTGGTGAGCGTGGGCAGAATTTCCTGCAAGGCGAACACCACGGCCTTGTGGGCGCAGATCAGCAGAATTTTCTCGGAGGGATGTTGCCGTAGAAAGTCCACCAGCCAGGCCAGCCTGGGGTCTTGGGCCCAGGCCGCGCGCCACATCTCGCCGGAGTCACCGGGAAGATTCCGTAACTCTGCCGCGACGGCCGGGGCGCCGCCCAGATAGCGCGCCAATTCGGCTTCATCGGCAAAGGCTTTTTCGGGCTCGGGGAACAAGGCTCGCGCCAGCGCAGCCCCGGCAGGGTTTTGATCCAGCGGCGCCGGCTGCACCACTCTGCGGGGGAAGCCGCCCAGGGCCTGGCGGCGATTGCGGAACATGAGGCGTCCGGTGCCGTGGCGATCCACCAGGTCTTCAATGAGACGCTCCCGCGCGCCGGGTTTGTCGGCGGCCGTCTCTGCGAGGCGTGCGTGCAGGGCGGAGTCGTCGGGGAACGCGCGCCGCAAGGCGTCGAGCACCTGCGGTTCCGGATGTTCTGCGGCCAGCAAAGCGTCGGCCCATTGCGCCAGTTCTTGGTAGCGCCGCGTCTCTGCGAGATAGGCGGGCAGCGAGGTGAAGCGATCCGGATCCAACAGGCGCAGACGCCCGAAATGCCCGGCCTGTCCCAACTGGATGGGCGTGGCCGTGAGCAACAGCACCCCGCCGGCCGCGGCGGTCAGGCTTTCCACGGCGCGGTAGGCGGGAGAGGAAGATTCCGGCGACCAGGATAAATGGTGGGCTTCGTCCACGATGAGCAGATCCACGCCCGCGGCCCGAGCCTGCTCCACGCGGCGCGGTCCGCTGCGATCGGCGGCCAGAAAATCAGCGGCGCAGAGAATGGTCTGCCGCAGCGCAAAGGGATTGATCGACGCGTCGCCTTTTTCTTCGGCGCGGCACAGGTCTTCGTCGAGCACGGTGAACATGTGGTTGAAGCGGCGGTACAGTTCGACCATCCATTGATGCACGAGTTGCGATGGCGTGACGATGAGCACGCGCTGGATTTGGCCGGTTACGTACAGACGGTGAAAGACCAGCCCGGCCTCGATGGTTTTGCCCAGGCCCACCTCGTCGGCCAAGAGCACGCGGGGATGGCGGCGGCTCGCGATTTCGTAGGCGATGCCCAATTGATGCGGCAGCAGTTGCATGCGCGCGCCCGCCAGGCCGCGCACGCGCCGGCCCAGCAGGGCGCGCCGGAACTCCAAGGTGCGCAGGCGCAGCGCAAAGGCCCGGGGCTTGTCGACCTTGGCGGCCAGCAGGCGTTTGTCGGGATCGGAAAACGTCATGTGATCGAGCAGTTCGCGCTCGTCCAGGACTTCGGTCACCCCGCGATAAACCAGCAAGCCGTCTTGTTCTTCGACGCGGCGCACGACGAACACCCGGCCGTCGCGGCTGCGCGCGCGATCACCCGGCTGCAGGCGCACGCGCCGCAACGGCGCATTGCGCCGCATGTAGACGCGCGTTTCGCCCGCGGCCTCAAAGCGGATTGTGACGTCGCGGAAGCCCGCGGCCAGCACGGTGCCCAAGCCGAGTTCGGGTTCGCTTTCACTCACCCAGCGCTGGCCGGGAACCATGGCTTCGGAAGCGGTCACGCTCAGCCCGCGGACAACAGCCGGTTCATGCCGTTGAACAGGGCCTTGATGTTGGCCTTGATGGTGTCTTTGTCTTTGCCGCGTCCGATGGCCGCGGGTTCGACGGGAACGCCGTCGGGCCCTTTGCGCTGGAGCTTGATCTGCGACAGCGCGTAGGCCGCGAAGTCGAGATGCTCGATGTCGACCGCCTGCTGCGCGTATTCGATCAGGTGAAAGCGCAGGCCGATGGATTCCACCGCCTGCATGCACGCGTCGACCGGCCCCGTGCCGCGGCCGATCACGGTCTGCTCGCGACCGCGCCAGCGCACGTCAAAGGCGAATTCCTTTTCGTCGGGATCGACGCGCAACCCGCGAAATTCCAGGGGCCCGTCGTTTTGGAGCAAGGCCTCGTCATAGGCGCGCACGAAATCGGCGTCGGAAAGTTCGCCCTTGCCCTGCTCCGACATCCGTTTCAACAGCGGCTGCAAGAGCGCGGCCTCTTCCAAGGTGATGGGCAACCCCAATCCCCGGATGATTGCATACACCGCGCTTTTGCCCGATTGGCTGGTGAAGGCCAGGCGATCGGATTCTTTGCGGCCGATGAGATCGCCCTCGAAGGCGCGGTAGGCGCCTTTTTTCATGCCTTTGGTTTTGGCCGCGCCGTCCTGGTGGATGCCGCTGCGGTGCGCCACCACGTCGGCGCCGACCAGCGGGGCTTTTTCGTAAATCGGCACGCGCGACCATTCCGCCACCGCCAGGGCGGTTTCGTAAATCTCCTCCATGTGCAGCGGCACGTCGACTTCGCAATTGCTGAGCGCCACCGCGACCTCGTACAGATTGGTGTTGCCCGCGCGTTCGCCCAAACCGTTCAAGGCGCATTCGAGCTGGGTCGCGCCCGCGAAAAAGCTTTCCACGGTCGTGGCCGTGGCCATGCCCAAGTCGTTGTGGGTGTGCACGGCGATGGTGACCTGCGGCGGCAGGGCTGCGACCACCTTGCGCACCATGTCGACGAATACCAGGGGGCGGTAACGCTCCACGGTATTGGGCAAATTGATCACCGTGGCGCCGGCCTCCACCACGGCCCGAAAGGTATCGAGCACGAAGTCGAAATTGTCCAGGCAGTCGCCGAAATGCTCGGCCGAAAACTGGATGCTGCCTCGCCCTTGCATCAGCGTGCGGATTTGCGCCACCGCGTCCACCGCCCGCTTCTGCACTTGTGCCGGCGTCATGCGCAACACGTGCTCCATGTTGTAGGACGACGTGGTGATGAAGGTGTGAACACGCGGGTTATGCGCCGGGCGCACCGCCTCCCAGGCGCGTTCGATGTCACGCGGCACGGCGCGGGCCAGGCTCGAGATCACTACGTCTTCCGGGGCGATTTTCGCCAGATGCGCGCAGGCCTCGAAATCCATCTCGGCCGCGCCGGCATAGCCCACCTCGATGCCCTGCACGCCCAGGGCCAGAAGCCGCCGGAACACCCGTTCTTTCTCTTCGAGATTCCAGGGGTGGCGCAGGGCCTGGTTGCCGTCGCGCAAGGTCACGTCGTAGAAAAAAGGTCGTCTTCCGCCCTGCTCGCGCAAGGTCACGTCGAAGAACGACGGTTGCCGATCCGATGATTGTTGTGAGTTCCCGTTCATGGGGATCCATCCTTTCCGTTCTTGCGCGCGGCCTTCGCTCCGCTTGCGCCCGGAAGCGACCCATTCCTTTGTTCCCCGGCGGACCCCTCAATGAAAAAGGCCCACTCGCAGGAGTGGGCCTTTTTCCAAACGCTCCGCTCCCCCTCAGCCGGTCAGGCTAAGCAGGAGGTCCAGAGTGTTATGCGCGATCGCAAAGAACATGTAAGGAGAATACACAAACGCGGCCGGTTTCGCAAGGGGTCAAAAGGAGGTCGAAACCAGAAAACCGCCCATCTCCGGGCCGATCTCGGGATCGATGCGGAAGCTCAGTCCCTTGCCCGACGTACGCCGGTATAAGCGCAGGGTATGCGCCAGAGACACCACGCGGTTCAAAATCAATCCGCCGACCGCGAAGGAAAGGGCGATTTTGGCACCGCGGTAATGGTTCAAAATCGATTGGAACTCGTGCCAATGCGCGGTATTGGCCGGCGTATTCGAGCTGCCAAAATCCCAGGCTTCGGAAGGAGGCACGGCGTAATTTCCACTGGTCACGCCGGAAAGCACCTGGCTCAATTCATAACTATCCTGCCGATGCGCCGCTTCGGCGTAGGAGCGGTAGGTGGCCAGCAAATTGAGATAGGTTTCGCCTTGGCCGGCGGCGTTGGCACCCGCGTATTCTTCGGCGTAGTTGCGGGCCGATTGCAAATAGCTGTCGCGCGCCTGCCAGGCTACGAATAAGGCCGACCAGAACCCGATCTCGGTCAGAAGAAAAGCTTCGGCGGAATTTTTTTGGCGTAAATAGGCTTCACCTGCTCCGGGCAACAAGGCCGAGCCCAGCAAGGCCAGACCCAGCGAACGATCCCGGTTCTGCAGGCGCGTTGAATCCACCGCCACGGTGATGTCGGTTCCGGGCTGTGCTCCCACGACCACGTCCTGCGCCCGGGCCGAGACTGCGGACACGCACAGGACAAGCGGCACAAGAACGCGGGCGAACACGCCGGGGTATCTAGGGGCGAACCGGTGCATGCGAAATCAAAAGGAAACGGTGGCCACTACCGTAGTGCGCGGCCACGCGCCGTCAAACCCCAATTCGCTGTTGAAACGGAGGCGATCATACCAGGTGGTTTCGGTTTGATACAGCGACATATTGTGGGCGCGGGCGGTGAGGGCCGCGTCGAGAGCCGAGACGATGTGGTTGACGACGATGCCGCCCAAAAACCAGGCTTGCATGCGCGCATAGCGATTGGCCGTGGCGCGCATGGCCACGTATTGATCGCGCATAGCGCTGGTGCCGGAAACTTCCGAGGAATCGGCATAGGTCACGCTCTGGGCGTCCTTCCAGCCGGCGATGAATTCCTGTTCTTTGCCGATGAGCTCGTAAAAGGAAAAAGAGTTGGGAAAGTTCGCGCGCCAGGCGTGTATGGAATCGCTTTGGGCGGAGGCCGGTGTCACATTGCCGTAGTCGTGGCTGTTCACCACATTCTGAAAGTGCGAGTATCCGCTGCTTTGAACGACGGGATCCTCGCAGCCCTGCAAGTCCAAGCCACCGTTGGCGCCGCCTTGTACGACGTCTTCGCAATACGTGCTTCGAAAGGAGTTCTGAGTAGCGAAGGAACCGTTATTCTCATTTGCCTGAATGGAATCTTCGTATTTGCTCTGGCTCCAGTTGGCGTCCGCGAAGCGCTGGTACTTGTTCACTTCGGCGTCTTGCTTGACCACCACGTAGTGATACCAGAATATGCCCAGCGCCACGTCGATGCCCAGATAGCCTGCGGCGCGCACATAATTCAGCGTGCTTTGCCCCACATAGGCCTGTCCCAAACCGGGAATGACCAACGACATGAACAACGCTTTTTTGGGGCTGCGGTAATGTCCCTTGAGCTCATTCATCGGATTGATGGTGGTTTCGCGTACCAAGCGTTGACGCCGTTTCCGTATGGCTTCGGTATCGGCCTTGGCCGCCGTCGCGGTATCGGTTTTGACCGGAGTTTTCGCCGTGGTTGTGTCACGCCGCGCCGTGGTATCGGAAAGGTTTTTTTTGGCCACGGTATCGGTGGCCGCCGCTTTAACCGTGTCTTTGCGGGCCAACGTGTCGGTTTTCGGGGCGGCGGCGCTGTCTTTGACCACCGCCGGCTTGGGCTCGGCCGAATCGGATTTGGGAACCGTGACGCTGTAGAGATCGCTGGTATCCGCAGCCGGCTGCAGTTTTACGTGCTGCGCAGAAGGCGTAGCCGCGTGCACGGCGGACGGCCCTCCCATTAGCAATGAGACGAAAAGAATGAAACGCAAACTTGCGACTCCGTTTTGGGGGAATCTACAAATTTGAAGGATTGCGGCTTTGCGGGGAAACCCGGTGATCACAAACCCAATACGTCGACCATGGAATACAAGCCGGGCGGCTTGCCCGGGAGAAAAAGCGCCGCGCGCAGGGCACCTTGTGCAAAAGGCAGGCGATTATGCGCCATATGCTTGAGTTCGATGCGTTCGCCCGCCCCCGCAAACAACACGGTATGATCGCCCGCGATGTCTCCGGCGCGCACGGCATGTATACCGATCTGCCGCAACGGCCTGCCCCCCGTCATTCCGTGCCGCCCGTAAACCGCGGCCTCGTCCAGCGAAACGTTCAATCCGCGCGCCACGGCTTCGGCAAACCCCAACGCCGTGCCGCTGGGAGCGTCTTTTTTCTGGTTGTGATGGGCCTCGATAATCTCGGCGTCGAAGTCCTGGCCCAGGGCGCGGGCCACGGTTTCCGCCACCTTGAACAGCACGGTCACGCCGATGCTCATATTGGGAGAGAACACCAGCGGCACCTTGCGCGCGGCTTCGTGTATGCGTCGTTTCTGATCCGCCGAAAACCCCGTGGTGCACAGCACGTGGCAGGCGCCGGCGCGTTTTATGATCTCGAGCGCCGCCAGGGAGGATTCGGGAGTGGTGAAGTCGATGACCACGCATCCCGGCCGCACCACGTCTTCCAGCGAATCGGTGAGCGGAATGTCGATGCCTGCAAAGGCGGGGTTCTGGCCAAAGGGATGTTGCCCGCCTTTGGCTTCAATGGCGCCGATTACGGTCAGGGGTGCTGGCTGTTTTTCGCTCAGGAGTTTGGCGCAGGCGGCGAGAACCATCTGACCCATGCGCCCACGCGCACCGAGCACGACCACTTCAACCGGCATCGCCGCCGTTCCTCGGGTTCAATGCCACCCGGATTCTCCGCCGCTTAATGCGATTCGTCGGAAATGACCCACAGCTTCACCTTGGTCTCGACCGCCTTGTGAAGCTGCAATTTGATGGTGTACATGCCGAGTTGCTTAATGGGTTCGCCCAATTGCACGACTTTTTTGTCCAAGTCATACCCGGCTTCGCGCAATTTCAAGGCGATGTCGGCGGAGTGGATCGACCCGTACAGTTTTTCGCCTTCATGCACCTTGGCGGCAATGGTCAGGGACACATCTTTCAATTTGTCGGCCATCACCTGGAAGGCCGCTTTTTCCTGGCGCAGGCGCTCTTCGGCTTTGGCGCGGAACAAGTCGAGCTGCTTGCGCGACGAAGCCGTGGCCAGTACCGCCAGGCCCCGAGGAAACAGGTAATTGTGCGCGTAGCCGTTCTTCACCTTGACGAGGTCGTAAGATTTGCCGAGGCCCTCGATATCTTCGTTCAGAATGACGTCCATAAAAACTCCTTGCCCGGCTTAGCGCATGTTTTCGGCCACGAAGGGCAGCAGCGCCAGATGGCGGGCGCGTTTGATGGCTACAGCCAGTTCGCGCTGGTAGCGCGCCGAAGTGCCCGAGAATTTGCGCGAGGTGATTTTGCCCCGTTCATTGATGAACTTTTTCAGGAGCTTGTCGTCCTTGTAGTCGATATGCGCGATTTTATTTTCGGTGAAGTAACAGGTTTTGCGCTTCTTCGCCTTCCATTCGCGGTCTTTGCCGCCCTTGCCTTCGCGTTCGCGATCTCTTCCGGGCATGCTACTCGTCTCCTTTTCGCGTTTTCTCCTCGGCGTGCTCCGCGACCAAGGCGGCCTCTTCGCTTCCGGGCGCCGGCGGTATGCCGACGGGGTTTTCCGCTACGGTCAGCCAGCGCAACACGTTTTCATTGATGCGCAAGCGCTTGCCCAACTCCGCCGGCAGCGTGGTATCGGCCTCGTAATAGAACACGGCGTATTCGCCGTGGGTGCGCTTGCGAATGGGGTAGGCCAACCGGCGTTTTCCCCAGCGATCCACCCGGATGATTTTTCCCTGCGAATCGATGAGCTTGGAGACGGCGTCGAATTCCGAGGCGATGGATTCTTCGGGAATCATCGCGTCGACGACGAGAACGGTTTCGTATTGTTTGGTCACAGCACCTTCCCATGGGCTTCCGCGGGAAAATTCCCACGGAGAGGCTCCCGTCAGGGGAGCAGGAATGTTACCCGGAATTCCGGGGCGGAGTAATGTAGCATAAGACCTGCGATTTTCAAGCCCGACAAGGCTTTGCCGGCGTGCTTTCACCCTTCGGCTTTGACCCTTCCACCCCTTCAGAAGGCCAGATTCGATCCTAAAATCCAGGCGAAATCGCGCGTGTGAGAACCGCTTTCCAGGAACAACCGGCCGAATTGGTATTCGTTGAAGAGATAAAAGGCTTTCACGGTTTCGCGCAGAGGGGGAAACAGAGCCAAAAGATCCACGGCCACGCCCGGAAGCGTCCGCATATTCACCGAACCTTCGACATTGTCGATGTTCTGTCCCACGAGTGAAAGCTCGATCCGCTGGCCCAGGGTCGCCCCCGCAAAGCGCGAGAACTTCCAGCCCAAACCCCATTCCCAAGCAAAACTGGCATTGGTTTCCACCAAGGGTGCGCGAAAAAATCCCACCGAGTCCGAAGGGGATTGCAAGGAGATATTCAGGTTGTCGAACCCGAATTGCGCGCCGGTGTAAACCGCCGCTTGGTTCCAGGCTTTATGCACCCGGCCGATGAGAAAAAAACGGTTCAATACGGTTTGCGTCGAATCTGAGGGCTCGCCCGCGTTCATTTTGAATCCCACTCCTCCGGAAAACCAAGGCGTATAGTAATACTCGACGGCTCCCTGCCATTGATACAAGCCCAAGGTATCTCCGTAATTATGGTACCAGCCGCCGGAAAAGGATCCTTCTATGCCGTGCTCCAAATACATACTGCCGTTGGGATAGGGAATGGAAAAGGCCTCGGGCGCAGCGGCGGCCCCGGCCCAAGCCAGCGCAACCCAGGCGTAGAATCGGCCGAGCATCAGGCCGGAAAGTACTCGCGAAACGATCGGGGGGCCAGTACGGGCCGGCCGAAGCGGCGGCTCAAATCGGCCGGGGAGAGGTCGTCGAGAAAGCGGCCTTCGACGTTGAGGCAATTGGGCGGCAACAATACCGGACCCTGCCTGCGGCTGGTTTCCAAAGCCGCCGTCAAATCTTTGCCGCACAGAAGCCCCGTCACCGTCACCGAATCGCCGAAAGTCTGATTCTCGCACACCAGCATTTCCGAATCCAGGTCGCGGTCGCGGCGCAGGACCTGCAAAATGCCGCCCAGGGTCTCCGAGGCGAGCGGGGCGGTGAGTACGGTGACCGCATGGCCTTGCGGCGCACGCGGCAAGGCGGGCAATTCGGCCGTAAAGGCGTCTTGCAGCGTTCGCAAGGTGCCGACCCCGTTTTCGTATTGACTGAAGTCGCCGTAAAACTCGGCGGGCGGAATCGGTTCGCCGGCGCGAACATAGATTTCATCGGAGGGATAAATGAAGTGTCGCCCGGTTTCGGCAAAGGCTTCCACCTCATGCCGCAGGGTGATTTCCATGCAGGCCAGCGCGTCTTCCCGTGTGAAACCGCGCAAAGGTGTGAGCTTGCTGCGATGCCGGGTCAATCCCACGGGCACCACCGAAATCGAAAGCAGCCAGGGCCGGAAAGTCCGCAGTTCGCGCAGCGAGCGGTCGAGTTCCAGCCCGTCGTTCCAGCCCGGAACCACCACGATTTGGGTGTGGAAGCGCACATCGTGATCGCGCATCCACCCCAGGCGATCCAGAATGGGTTCGAGCTTCGGATTTTTCAGCATGCGCGTACGCACCCCGTGATCCGTGGCATGCACCGACACATACAGCGGCGACAGGTGCTGCTCCAGCACGCGCTCCCAATCCTCGGGCTTCATGTTCGACAGGGTGGTGAAATGGCCGTCGAGAAACGAATAGCGGTAATCCTCGTCTTTTACATACAATGAACGCCGCATGCCTTTGGGCGTCTGGTACACGAAGCAGAACACGCAATCATTCTTGCAGATTTTGATCTTCATCACGTCGGGTTCGATTCCCAAGGCGCGTTCGGGATGGCGTTCGATATCGACCCCGATGGCGGCATCGGCGCGCATCAATTCCAGCGAGAGGTAGCCTTCGCTTTTGAAGAATTCGAAATCGAGCCGATCGCGGATTTCCTCGTTGTTGATGCGCAAAATGCGATCGCCCGATTGCAGACCTGCCAGGTCGGCGTCGGATCCGGGTTCAATGGCGGCGATGGTAATCATGCGGTCAGGAAAGAAAGCGGTGCGGCCGGGCCAACTCAAATAATCGGTCCACCGAAAACGGGGCCGACGATGATTCGAGGCCTCCTAAAGTAATTCGGCGGCGCGGAAAAGGAGTATACTCGGAATTTTACGGATGAAAAACCGCGCTCCCCTTGTGGTTTTCGACGTGCGCCCCCTGCAATGCGGGTATGCACAGCGCGGCATCGGCCGCTATACGCGCGAATTGCTGCTCGCCCTGCAAGCCCGGCTGGCGGGGAAGCCTGCGCGCTACCGTCTGCGAAGCCTGGCGTTTCCGGGCGAATTGCCGGCCGCCGCGCCGCCCGCCGTCTTCCGGGCGCCGCGTTGGGAACGCGTCTGGCTCTGGGATCAAGGCGTGCTCCCCTGGAAATTGCGCCTGTCCGGGGCCACGATCTTTCACTCCTGCGCGGCCATGGGACCGCTCAAGGAGGTCAACTTTCCCGCGATGTTCGCGCCGCATTGCGTGCTCACCGTGCACGATTGGCACGCGTACGCCGAAGACGCGTCGCCGCTGGAGCGCTTCTACCGCTCGACCCGGCGTATGCGTTGGCAGTTGCGGCAGCTGCGCCGCGCCGGTCGGGTGGTGGTCGATGCGGCCTGCGTGGGCGAAGAAGCCGCACAGCGGTTCGGCGTTCCGCCGGAACGGATTTCTCTTGTTGCGCCGGGCGGCGATCATCTCGACGCCGTGCCCGAGTCGCCGCCTGCGGAAACCGGATTTGTGCTTTCCATCGGCGACGGACCGCATAAAGGTTTGCGTACAGCCTACCGGGCCATGGTGAGCGCGCGCGCGCAAGGTCTGGCCTGCGCCTGGACGGTGGTCGGCGATCCGCAACGCGTGCGCGCATGCTTGCAATTCGAAAGCGCGCTGCCGGCTTGGGTGCGCATTTGCTCCCAGGTGGGCGATTCCGAATTGAAAGGGTTGTACCGCGCCGCTGCGTGTTTGCTTTTTCCCTCGCCCCGCGAAGGCTTCGGCTTTCCGGCTTTGGAAGCCATGCGGCTGGGATGTCCGGTGCTGGCGGCCGACGCGGAACCTGTGCGTTCGCTGGTCGGCTTCCCCGAATCAATGTTCGCCCCCGAGGATGTCGCCGAGTTCGCCGGCGCTTTGCGCCGCCTGGCAACCGACCCGGAATGGCGAGCCCGCGTGATCGCGCATGGCAGGGAACGCGCCCGCGCCTATACGTGGAAGCAAACGGCGGATCGCGTCTTGGAAGTGTGGGACCGCCTGAGTTGAATCGGCCGCAGGGGAATCGCGGCGACGCGATCCGCCGCTCCGATTATCTTTGCACGCTTGGGCCCGAGTGGCGGAATTGGTAGACGCTGAGGACTTAAAATCCTTTGGCCGTAAGGCCGTACGAGTTCAAGTCTCGTCTTGGGCATAAGGGTATCTCTAATAATCGGTCCGCCGAAGGCGGAGAATGGGATTATTAGAGGTACCCTGAAGGGCACCTTGAACACATCGCTTTCTCCCGCTGTTTTTCTGGATCGCGACGGAACGCTCCATCGCGACACGGGGTATCTCATTCGCTTCGAAGAGTTTCACCCGCTGCCCGGTGTGGAAGAAGCCCTGCGCCTGATGCAGGACAAAGGCTATCGTCTTTTCGTGGCCACGAATCAAAGTGGCGTGGCCCGGGGATTTTTCACCTTAGAGGCCGTGCACGCCTTGAATTCCAGAATTCAGGCCTACTTCCGGGATAACGGCATTAATATAGAGGCCATGGCTGTTTGCCCCCATCATCCCGAAGGCGTCGTAGCGGCCTATGCCCGCATCTGTGATTGCCGCAAACCCCAACCTGGAATGCTGCGGGATCTCGCCGAATCCTATGGTCTCGACTTGACTCGCAGCTATATGGCGGGCGATCATTGGCGTGATGCCCAGGCCGGGTTGGCCGCGGGTGGAACGGGGATTTTAATCGGAAATAGGGGCTTCGTAAACGAAGTTGACAAGGAGTCGCGGTTAAAGGAATTTAACTCGCTCTTTGAATTTGCCCGCAGCCTCACAGGAGTCGCAACATCCCCATGAGCACGAGTAAAGATCTCAAGCGCCCGACGGAAGCATTGACTGAATTCGAAAAGCAGGCTCTGGCCGAACTTTGGGACACGGGCAAGCTCAAAACCATTTCGGATCATCTCCTGGAATTTGTGGATCGTCACTGCGACGATATCCGCGAAATGGCGCCGGGTGAACCGTCGCCCGAGGTATGGGTCGAAGCCGTGAAACGGTTGGTGCGCAAACGCGGATCGATTCATTTGCCCTCGGACATGGCCGATCAGATCCGCGAAATCAACAACGAAATTTGGTACCGGGGCGAAAAAGGCGATTACAACAGCACCAAGATCAAAGAAGAATGGGCCTTGCGCTATGCCCACAAATGGCGCGAATGGCGCGTTAAGGAAATTCTCTACGTAATCGACCGCCGCCAGGACGAGGTGGCCGCAACCTTGCCGCGCTGATTCCGGCGCTCCGGCGGGTTGCTATTTTCCGGCTCGTTCCATCCTCGGAGGATCCATGTCTGCAGCGGAGGAACCCTCGCCCGATCGCCTGTTCGCTTTTTTCGAGCGCCTCAAAACCATGAGTTCCATCCAGCGTTTCGGCACGCTGCCCATGATCCAAAGCGAAAGCGTGGCGGCGCACAGCTTCAACGTGGCCATAATGTCACTGCTCATCGCCGATTTCGACGACCCCCCAAATCTCAACCGCGAAGCGATGCTGCGCAAGGCGCTATTCCACGACTTCGAAGAAACCGTGCTCTCCGACATTCCCCACCCCATCAAGCACCGTTTCATGGGCGGCAAGCTCGACAAATTGCTCAAGGAGGTGGTTCCTGACCTGATCCAAAACGAGATTTTCAAGGAACTGCCGCCCGACCTGCGCGATCGCTGCACGCGCGCGGCCCTGACCGCCAAAGAAGGCCCCGAAGGCCAAATCGTCGCCGCCGCCGACGCCATGGACATCGTGATGACCTCCCTGCGCGAACTCAAAATGGGCAACCGCTATTTCCAGAATATTTTCGAAGTCGGCCTGCGCCTGCTCTCCCGCTTCGAACATTTGCGCTTCGCGCGCCTGTTCATCGCCAGCGCGCGGCAATACCGCGACCGCGATCAAGACGCCGAAGGGCAGACGACTTTTTCCGACGAATTCGTCGAGCCGCGCTAAACCGAACTCCGGAATTCAATAGCGGCGCCGCAGCAGCAAGGCGATCGCCGCCACGGTGAAGAGCAGGTTCAAGGCGGCGTCGGCGCGGGCCAACCAGTGCTGGGCGCCGCTGTATTCTTTCCCCTGCAACAGACGCCGCTCCATGCCCAACCCGAGCAGGGCCGATACCCAGAATTTCACCGCGATTGCGATCAGAAAGTCCGTTCGCAACTGAGCTCCGTACAGCGTAGAGAGATACCCCAGCGGGGCCCCGAGATAAAAGAAAAGCCGCACGGCGCGCAGCCGGGCCGCATGTTCCGGGGCTCCGGCCACCTCGGTGAATTGTCGCGCACGGGTTTGCACGTCTGCGAGTTTGGCGAAGAGCTGGTAGAGATTGGTGCCGCCGTACACCACGCTCAACACCGCCGCGACCTTGGCCCATAGCAGCGGCGTCATTCCCAGGCCTCGGGCCGGTTCAAGGTGGCGAGCAGGCGCTGGTAAGATTCCAGGCGAAAGCGCGGAATCTGTCCGCTGGCGACCGCGGCGTGCAAGGCACAGCCGGGCTCAGTTTCGTGGCGGCAATCCTTGAACCGGCATTGGCCGAGATGGGGTGCGAAGTCGCGCCAGAGCGGCGCCACTTCTTCGGCCCGCATATTCCAAAGGCCCAGCGAGCGCAGGCCGGGCGTGTCGATGACGCGCACGCCGTCGGCACCGACATAAAGCCGGCCGCCGGTGGTGGTGTGCCGGCCCTTGCCGCTGGATCGCAGCATTCCCACCCGCGCAGCCGCCTCGGGTATCAAGGCGCGGATGAGCGAGCTTTTGCCCGCTCCCGATGGTCCGGAGAGCACGGCAATGCGGCCCCGCAAAAGTCCGCGCAGGTCTTCGATGCCGGCGCCGGTGAGCGCGGAGCACATCACCCGGGCATAGCCGAGGCCGCAGAGGTAATCGGTTTCGGGCGGAGGAGTCGGTTGCAAATCGCACTTGTTCATACACAAAACGGCTTCCAATCCGAAATGCTCGGCCAAGACCAGATAACGATCCAGCAAACGCGGATTGAAAGGCGGATGCAGGGGCGTGGTCACGGCCACCAGCAATTCGGCGTTGGCGGCCAGAATCAATTCGCGCGCATAGCGTTCGCCCGGACCCGGCCGCGAGAGCTTGGTGGTTCGGGTCAGGATGGCGGTGATCAAGGGCTCCTGGGCGACGTCGCCGGGATAGAATTCCACCTGATCGCCCACGGCAAAATTGGCAAAAGGCCGCATGTCGATTTCGGGGCTGTAGCCGCAGCGCCACTCGCGCCCCGTGTCGTCGGCCACCGAAGCCGTGCGGCGCTGCACTTCGATCAGCATACCGCGGCACACGGCGCCGGGTTTCACGCTTTTTCCGCCTCCAGGCGGGCCAGTTCGGCATACAGCGATTCCACGTCCGCCGCGTTGGCTGCGCGTTCTTCGCCCAGTTGCCGCAGCGCTTCGGGATCTTGAAAGATCTCTGTGCGGCATAAGGCCGCGTCGATTTCGCCGTTGCGCCGTTCCAAGGCTTCGATGCGCGCCGTAGCCTCGGCCTCGAGCCTTTCCAGTTTGCGGCGCGCCCGTTCGGCCTCTTTGCGCTCGGCGTGCGAAGATCGAGGTCCGGATTTCGGCGCCCGTTCCCCGGCCTCGTCTTGCGCCTCGGCGCGGGCCAAATCCTCTTCGAGCTTGTGGGAATAATAGGCGTAATCGCCCGGATACTCGGTGATGCGGCCGCCGTCGACCCGTAACACGCGTGTGGCCAAGGCCCCGCAGAAGTCACGGTCATGCGACACGAACACCACGGTGCCGGGATAATCGCCCAGGGCCGCCAACAGCAAATCCTGCGAGCGCAGATCCAGATGGTTGGTGGGCTCGTCGAGCAGCAGGGTATTGCTGGGCGAAAGCAGCAGGCGCGCCAGCCGCACGCGCGCGCGTTCGCCGCCCGACAGCACGCGCAGCGGCTTGTGCACGTCGTCTCCCGAAAACAGCATGGCGCCCAAGGCGGCGCGAATCGCGCCCTGCGAAGCCTGCGGAAAGGCGGCCAGCATCCAGGCGAGAATCGAGGCGTTCATTTCGGATTTGGCGAGCTCGACGTATTGGGCGTAATACCCGAGGCGAATGCCGGCGCCGCGATCGAGCCGGCCGCCGTCGGAAGCAAGCTCCCCGGCCAACAGGCGCATCAAGGTGGTTTTACCCGCGCCGTTGGGGCCCACCAAGGCGGCCTTGTCGCCAGCCCGAATGGTGAAGGCGCCGTCTTGAAACACGGTTTTGCCGCCGAAGCTTTTGCCCAAATCCTCGGCGCGAAAGGCGAAGGCGCCGGCATAGTCGGCATTGGGAAAGCGCAATCGCAACGCCGGCCCCTCCTGATCGATTTCCTGAATCTCAATGCGGTCCAGCCGCTTCATGGCGCTGCGCGCCTGCGAAGCCTTGGTGGCCTTGGCCTTGAAGCGGTCGATGAAACGGCTCAAGCGCTCGATTTCATCCTGCGCCTTGGCCGCGGCCCGGCGTTGCTGGGCCACGCGCAGCGCGCGCTCCTCTTCGAAGCGCGCGAACGGCAGGGGATACGTTTCGATGCGTCCCTGGTGCAAGTCGAGCACGCCTTCGCAGACGCGGTCGACGAAGCGGCGATCGTGGCATACCAGCAAGAGCGACCCAGGCGCATTGCGCAAATACGCTTCGAGCCAAAGAATGGATTCGAGGTCGAGGTGATTGGTGGGCTCGTCGAGCAGCAGGCAATCGGGCCGGCCGAGCAGCACCTGGGCCAGCGCCACACGCATGCCCCAGCCGCCGGAAAGCTGCGCCAGCGGTTTTTCCTGCGCCTCGCGCGAGAAGCCGAGACCGTGCAGCACCGAGCGCGTGCGGGCTTCGGCGGAGTAATAGCCTTCATGCGTCAAGGCGTCTTGCCACTCGTCGAGGCGCTGCAAATCCTCGTCGGTGGCCGAACGGCGGCCCAACTCTTCGCGCAACATTTCGAGGTCATGGGCCTTGCGCAACAACGGCGCAAAGGCCTGGAGCGCCGCGCTCAAGGCCGTGGCGTCTGCGGGAAATTCGGCATGCTGGCGCAACCAGCCGATGCGCAAGCCCCCGGAGCGGATCACCTGCCCGCTGTCGGGCTGCATGGCGCCCGCGAGCAGATGAAACAGAGTGGATTTTCCCACCCCGTTGGGTCCGACCAGGCAAAGCTTTTGCCGGTCGCCGAGTTGAAAGGAAACTTCGCGTAAAAGATCGCGATCGCCGAAAGACAAAGACAGATTGCGGACTTCGATCATGCGGAGAGCAAAAGTAGTTCGCGGGCCGCGCGGCCGGGCGCGGCGCCTTTGCTACCATTCGCGCGATGAAACGCATCGCGGCGTGGTGGCGCCTGTTCCGCCCCGGCAATGCGGCCATCGCGGCCGCCGGAGTGGGGCTCGGCTACGCCTGTTTGCCGTCGCCCCGGCCCCCGGCCGCCGGCGCGCTGTGGGGCGCACTGTCCCTGTTCTTGCTCACGGCCGCAGGCAATGCCGACAACGACGCCTGCGACGTGGAGACGGATCGCGTCAACCGGCCTTTACGATCTTTGCCCGCGGGGTTGCTGTCACGAACGAGCGCGCGCCGGGCAGCCTGGCTGCTGGGCGGCGCGGCGATTCTCTGCGCCGACGCCGCCTCGCCGCTGCATGGAGCCCTGGCCCTGGGCATGGGATTGCTGCTCCTGCTGTATAATCGCGCCTTCAAAGGTTTGCCTCTGGTCGGGAACCTGGCCGTGGCGGGCCTGTGTGCGCTGGCGGTTTACTTTCCCGAATTTCCGCATTGGCCCCGGGCCACAGCGCCGGCCGCCGGTTTCGCCTTCTTGGCCACCTGGGCGCGGGAACTCGCCAAAGATCTCGAAGATGCGCCCGGCGATCGCGCGGCCGGCCTACGCACCTATCCGCTGGTGGCGGGGGAAAACGCGGCCCGAAAACTTGCGCGTTACGTGACCTTGGCGTTACTGATCCTGCTGCCGGTTCCCGTGGTTTTTTACGGGGATGGCTGGCCTTATGCGGTGCCGGCGGTCCTGGGGGCTGCGCCGCTTTTGATTTGGCTGTGGCGCGCGCTGGCGCGATCCAACCCGGATTACCGGCGCTGCCAGAAGAATTACAAATGGGCCATGCTGGCGGGCATGGCGGCGCTTTTGGCCGGGGCGCTGACGGGAAAGTGACGTCGGGGCGCGGATTCGGTGCGATTCGGCGCGTCTTAATAGCGGATTTCGAGCGCCCAGAATTGTCCGCCGGTGAGCACGGCATTGCCTTGATAGGCATAATTGAAACCGAAACGCGACCAACGCAAGCCCATTCCGGCGCTGAAAGCCGCCGTAGGTTCGGCGAAGGGGTAGCCGGCCCGCAGCCATAAGACGTCATTCCACGAAACTTCGACGCCGGCCGGAAAGGCGATCTCTTCGTCGTTGCGCGTGCGCGCATCGGCAGCCAGCGAAACGCGCAACCGCGGGCTTAAATCCCGGGTCAGCGAAACTCCGGCCTGGATGGAGGTCGGCGGAAACACCTGGCTGCCGTCCAAGGCCGCCGAAGTCCAGAAATCCGCGTTGACCACCGCCGCACCCACGGCGAAACCCCAGGGCAAATTGCGCTGCAATCCGGCGTTGACCATGCCGGTCGCATAATTGCCTTCGGCAATCGTGTTTTGCGCATAAGCCATGCTGACGCCATAGGCCGTCCCCCAAAAAAATCCGGCCAGGCCGCCTTGCAATTTCAGCGTGTAGGCCCCGTAGGCGCCGGTGGCCTGATCTCCCCCGTCATAGCCCGGGATGTTGCCGAAACCGAGGTAACGCGCATGCAACGTCAAACGCCGGTTTCCCAGGGGCAGATCCCACCCCGCCTGGCTGCCGGTGGCGGAAAAAGCCGCCGGCGTGTAAATCTGCCCCAATTCCACCGCCGCGGAATCGCGGGCCGCCGCCGCGGGATTGAGATCAGCGTCGCCGATACCGTCGACCAAGGCGGCTCCCGCACCGCCCAGGGCCGTGGAACGGGGAGAAAGCGGAAGCTTCAGGAATTGGAAGCTGGCGTCGCCATAGGGGCGATCGATGACCAAGGCCCGGACGCGGCCGAGCGGAAACAAACAGACCGCAAGGGCCAAAATCCACCGGAAACGCATGGAGGTGATAATGTATAAACCCCTTAGAAGGCGGTTCGAAACCCGGCCGCATAGGGGTTAAAGGTGGTGAAACCGCTTTCGAACAAAAGCGCGTAGTCGAAATGGAGCACGCGCCGGTTCCAGACGAAATCATAGCCGAAGCCGAAAGTCGGATTGGTTTGATCCCAACCGGCCCGGAAATACACCCGCGGCGCCACCGCGCATTCCGCCCCGAAGCGAAAGGCCTGCTGGTGAAAATTGGCGTCGACCACGAACAAATCGCGCTTCAACTGATAGTCGAGCGCTTCGGCGGCAAAGGTCCACGGCCGGCTCCACAGGGTATGTTGCCATTGGCCCGCCACTACCAAAGTCTTGGGGAAAAAGTCCGAACTGGTGTTTTCCGATCCGAAAACCGTTTGATCGCCCAGCACGGTTTGATCAAAATCGGCCGACAGGGCCGGGTCGAAGCCCAGATTGCGCACCACCACGGCCACGGCCAGCGAATCGGTGAGTTGGCGGTACCAGCCGAGATTGACCCCGCCCACGAAGGAGATATTGCCCGCCCCGCCGGAGATGTCGGTGCTGCTGGAATACCATTGGATGGTGACGCCGAAAGCGTTGCGCCGCGAGGTGCGCACCCCAAGGCCCAAATAGGAGCCAAAGGCCTGGGGCTGGGCGGTGCCGATGGGATTTTCGTTTTCATCGTAGGCCGGCACGTTGAGATCGCCCCGATTGAGGATGCCGATGCCCACGCCGAGATTCGAGGCCAGACGGCCTTGCAGCGACACAAAGCCGCCATTGCGATCCAGGCTGCGGATGTCGGCGCCGAGTCCGACCTGGGTTTCGCGGTCGAAGGGCAATAGCGCCGGATTCCAATACGCCGCCGGCGCGGCGTCGAGCAGGGCCGTGCCGGTATTGCCGCGCCCCAATTCGCGGATGCCCGCCCCCATGCGATCGAGCCAACCTTCATGTCCGCCGAGAATTTCATCTTGCGTGGCCTGCGCCGCGGCCGCCACCGCAAGCAGAAACAGCAACGCCCGGATCACAACCGACCCCGGGCGTTGATCGCCTTTCCGAATCCGCGTTCGCCCTGATCGCTTTGCACCAGGATGTAATAGGTTCCGACGGATACGGGCCGGCCGCTGTCGTCGTTGCCGTCCCAGAAATCCTGGGCGGGATTTTCACTGCGCGCCTGCCCGCCCTGGCGCGGCGCGTTCTTCACGATGGTGCGCACTTTTTCCATGGCGTAGTTGTAGACGGTGATGGTTACGTTTCCGCTTTTCTTCAGGCGGTACCCCAAATGCACGACCTGAGGTTGGCCGTTGACCGTGGCCCCGGTGAGTACGGTCGGATAGGTGATGACCTCGGCCAGCGCGTTCTGGACGCTGCGCAAGCGGTTGAGGTTTGCGAAAGCCGTTCCGGGCGCATCCAGGCGTTTGTAAAAAATCCCCATGTCGGTCGATCCCACGGCCACCACGGCCGCAGGGCCGCTGTCGGCCACGCATAACGTCGTGAGCGAACCTTCGCCTTGCGAAAGGAGCAAACTGTCGTCGGCGTCGAGCAAGACGTCGGAGATCGGTCCCGCCCCCCGGTTTTGCAACAGGCTGTCGCCGCGGAACAACACCAAGCCGGGACGGGTCAAGTTGAAATTCACGAAACTCGTGTCGCCGAAAAAGGCGACGGCGGGGTTGGCGCCGTAGCCGGTCAGCAAATCGGGCGTGGTCGCAATCCCCGTGATGGCGGGCGGCACCGCGAAGGTGCGGCCGTGGTTCCCGCTGAAGAAAAAGTGCGCGCCGGTGAAGGCCCAGGCCACTCCGCCTGAGGCGGACCCGGGCGCCGCCGCCACCCGCTGCACCGCCACCGAATCGGCGCCGGGCAACGGCACATGCGGAAAGCGGCGGCCTCCCAGCAATCCGCGGCGCAGCCCCGAGGTTGTGCCGAGCAACAGCCAGACGCTGTCGGAGGCGGAGGAATCGACCGCGATGTCGAGGATGGAATCCATGGCGGTGCCCGGCGTTCCCAAGGTGTCGGTGCGGCACAAGGCGTTCCAGCGGCAGACGATGGTCGCGACCGTGGTATCGCCCGAAACCGGCAATCCGTAGAAAGCGATCGCGCTGTCTGTAAACAGACGCGTGTCGTTTTCGGGCGCCAACGGAACCAGCGCCAAGCCCAGCCGGCCGCCGCCCACCAGGGCGGTGTCATGGCACACCGCCAGGGCCGTGAAGCCGGCGCCATAGGCGAGGGTGTTGGCGCCGTTCGCGGGCTTGGGCAACAGGAGGCTGTCGCTTTTCCACGACTTGCCGTCATAGAACAGCGAGGCCAGCCGGTCCACCGACACCGTGTCGGAAACCGCCACGTTGGAGCGCAACAGCAGCGATTCCCGCCAGGTCGCACCGCCGGCCACGCCGCCGGAGTCGGAAAACGGCCACACGCCGTCGGTGATCGCGGGCGGACTGGAGAACAGATCGAGGCGGCTGAAGGCCAGACCGCCGTCGTCGAAGGCGAACACGCGGTCGCTGACTGCGAACACGAGGGGAATGCTCTTGGAAACCAGGGGGTCGGATTGCGCCCAGGCTCCGCGGCAAAGACCCGCGGCCAGCAACGCCCCGGCCAGGAAACGCGTACGAAACGTCACTTTTATGTTACCGAAAATTGGTGAACTGGCAGGCGAACTCGAAGTCGGCGGCCTTCACGGCCGCCATGCAGGCCTGCAAATCGTCTTTGCTTTTTCCCGTCACCCGCACCTGATCGCCCTGAATCGAGGCCTGCACTTTGAGCTTCAATTCCTTGATGAGTTTGGCGATTTTTTTGGCATCTTCCTGCGCCAGCCCCTTCTGAAAGGTGGCGGTTTGACGCACCGTCATTTTTCCCGCGGGTTCCGGCTCGGAATACTTCAGCAGTTTGGGGGTCAGGCCCCGCTTCACCATTTTGGTTTCAAAAACATCCCGCAACTGTCCGAGCTTGAATTCATCGTCTCCAATCAGCGTCACGGCCTCCTTGTCCAGGTCGATGGCCGACTTGCTGTTTTTGAAATCGAAGCGTTGCGCGATTTCCTTCTGGGTATGCTGCACGGCATTGCGCAACTCCTCGAAGTCGGCCTTGCATACGATGTCGAAAGAACTTTCGCCGGGCATGTTTTTTCCCGCCGGTGGATGCGGCTTTTCTGCAATTTACAATTTCGGTCCGCGCCTGCCGCCGATCAACGCATATCCACGGTTTCCACGCCGGAGGGCGGCGTGAACGTGAATTCGTCCGGCCGCGGGCGCGCCGCGTAATCGCAGGCAAGAATTTCGTACTCGGTACGGGCGCCGGTGACATCGACGGTTTCCACGCGGCGCAGGGCGGGCGGCTGGGTGCCCAGCAGCACGTGCAGGCTGTCGAGGTTATCCTCCGCCGCCTTGGGATCGAGGGTCACACGCAAGAGACCCCGGCCCGCGCGTTCGGCGGCCAGGGGCCGCGCTCCGAGGAAACGCAACAGCATCCCGCTCTCCGCTCCGGGTGCGGCGTCGGGGGCGTTCTTGATAATCACCTGGCGGTTGGCGGGAACGTATTGCCACAGCGTACGGCCGTCGCAGACCACCACGTTGCCGGCATGCTCGACGCGAAAGCGGCCCGAATCGGCAATCCAGAGCGCGCCCTGCGTTTTCGGCAGCGCCCCGCCGTCGGGACCCGTGGTTTGCGAGGCAAACCGCAATTTGACACAGGGAGATTGGCGTTGGCGTTCGATCAAGTGCGCCAAGGTCCGGCGCGCTTCCCCGAGCGCCGCGGAATCGGGAGCGGGGGCCGCCCAACCTCCGGCGGCCAGCAGCGCCGCAAAACCGACCGCGCGATTCCAGCGCCCAACCGACATGCGACGAACATATAAAATCGTTCCTTCGCGGGCGGATACCGGGAGAGTCGGCGGATACTACTACAAGACCGTCGTGGCCAAGGCCTGCTCGACGGCCTGGCCGAGCAGCTTGGGGTTGAAGGGCTTGGGCAGAAAATGCGCGTTCAAAAGGCACAAGCCTTCGAGCATATCGTCTTCGTCGCGGCGGCCCGAGGTGAAAAGCACCTGGATCTCGGGCCGAATCACCAGCAACTGTTCCGCCAACTCCGGACCCGAAAGCGGCCACATGTCGACGTCGGTGAGCAGCAGGTGGATGGGCCCCCGATACTGCGCGCCCAGCATCAGGGCATCAAGCCCGTTGTCGGTATCAAGCACCGTGTAACCGCCGTATTCTAGGCACATTTTGACCACGGTGCGCAGGGAAAGTTCGTCTTCGACCAGCAGAATGGTTTCGTGTTGCATGACCACATGGTAAGGCCGAAGTTACCTCGGCGTCAAAACAAAAATCACCTGCGAAACTTGTATCGCTTTTGCCTTTAGCGGTGGATTGGGGATTGGACTTTGCTTTTTGGAGGCGATGTAGAAGCCCTACTTCAAGCTGCGCTCGCAATCCGCCCCAAAGCCGCCAGCAAGGCCGGGTGCAGAACGCCGTTGGAAAACAGCGCCGCGCGCTTTTCCAGCGTCCAGGTTTCGCCTCGCAAATCCGTGACCCGGCCCCCGGCTTCGCGTACCAGCAAGGCGGTAACCGACACGTCCCAGGGCCACAGCGAATTCATCCAATAACCGTCGAGCCGGCCCGCGGCCACGAAAGCGCCTTCCACCGCCGCCGACCCGAGGCATTTGAGGCGTTGCGCCGCCCAGCCGGCCGTGGAACAATCGCGCAGATTTTCGGCGTTCAGGCGCTGCCGTTCGGCGGCATCGGCGCCCACGTTGAAATCACCATGGGCCAGCACGGCTTGTGAAAGGTTCGTGACGCTGCTTACGTGCAAACGGTTGCCGTTCACAAAAGCTCCGCCGCCGGTTTGCGCCGTATACATTTCGTTCAAGGCCGGCAAAAACACCGCGCCGCACAGCGGTTCCCCGTTACGGCTCAACCCCACCGATACGCCCCAGAGCGGCAGGCTGTGCGCATAATTGATGGTGCCGTCGATGGGATCGACGTACCAGCGGTATTCGCTGGTACGGTGGGCTTCGCCTTCTTCTTCGGTGACCCAGTCGTGATCGGGAAAGGCCGCTTCGATGCGGCTGCGGATGAGGCGGTCGCATTGCAGGTCGGCTTCGGTGACCAGGTCTTTTTCGCCTTTGAAGCGCGCGGGACCCAGGGCGCTTTGCATGCGCAAGGCCAATTCTCCCGCGGCGCGCGCGGCGTCGACAGCGAGGTTCAAAAATTTTTGTGGTTCGGACATGGGGCAGAATATAGGCTTCGGCGGAAGGCGCGGCGGGAATCAAGTACGCGGGCCGAACAGGGCCGTGCCGATGCGGAGGTAATGCGCGCCTTCTTCCACCGCCATCTCGAAGTCGCCGCTCATGCCCATGGAAAGCAAGCGCGCGGCGGGAAAGCGCGCCGCCAGCGCCGGCTGGTGATGCAGGGCATGCAGACATTCGCGCAAAGCGCGGAAGCCGGGCCGCGCCGCTTCGGGATCGCCGGCCGGGCCGATGGTCATTAATCCCACCAGGCGAAGATGCGGCGCCGGCGGCAGGGCCGCGGCCGCGTCGAGAAAACCTTCGCGCGCAAAACCCGATTTCTGCGGCTCGGCCGAAGCGTTGACCTGCAAAAACACCTCGCGCCAAATCCCGAGTTCGGCCGCGATGCGCTCCAGGGTTTGCCACAATTCCGCCGAATCCACCGAATGCACGGCCGTGCACAGCGGCAGCACCTTGCGGGCCTTATTGCGCTGCAAATGTCCGATGAAATGCAAATCATGGTCCAACACGGTTCCATCCGCCGCGCGCAGCGGAAATTTTTCCAGCACCTCCTGCGCGCGGTTTTCTCCGAAAAGCCGGGCGCCGGCGGCCTGGGCCGCGATCAAGGCCGAGACGGGATGGTTTTTGCTAACCCAAATGACACGGATCTCCTGCGGGTCGCGGTTGGCCCGCCGGCAGGCGGCGACCAGGCGCTCTTCGATCCGGGCGCGCCGGGAGGCGAATTGAGCAACGGCTTCGGACCAATCCGTCGGAGTCACGGGGGAAAATATAGGCGGGCGGACGCCGGCCCGCGCAGACGAATCGCACGCCGGTATTAAAAACGAACGGTTCATAAAAAACTTGCCGGGGACCGGGGAGGCGGGTTATATTGAACCGAACGGTTCATTTGAAAGGGTCCGCTTATGAAAACCACCGGCGAACGAAGGATTTCCCGATCCCTCATCCTCTTCAGCGCCGCGCTCTTCATGCAGGTCACGGCCGGCCTCTCGATTGTGGGAGTGCTTCCCTCCATCGCCTCGGAATGGCATCTCACCTCCACCGCGATTGCGCTGCTCATCACGGTTTTTGGAGCCACCTTCGCCGTGAGCGCCCCCCTGCTGCAAATGCTCGTGGGACATTGGATACGGCGCACCCAAATTCTGGCGGCCATCGCCATCCTGGCTTTGGGAACGCTTCTCTTCGCGGCCGCGCCCGGCTACACCGCACTTTTGGCCGCGCGTATTCTGATGGGGTTGGGTTCGGCCTTGTTGAGCCCCGTACTGCTCGCCCTGGGCGCTAGCATGGTCAAACCCCCACAACAAGGGGCCGCCCTGGCCGTGGTTTCGATGGGGATCAGCCTGGCCACCGTGCTCGGAATTCCGGCCTCCGCCTGGCTGGGCGCTCTCGTGGGCCCGCGCCTGCTCTATGCCATCATCGCCCTCCTGCTGATCGCCTTGGGAGTCGCCATCGCCCTGCTGGTCGACGATCGCTCGGCGGGCGAACGCGTCAACGCCCGGAAGACGGTGCGGCTTCTGGGCCGTCCCGCCACCCTCAGCGGGCTCGCGGTCATCTTTCTCGTGACCGCGGGCATATTTTCCACCTTCACCCTCATCACCCCCATTCTGCGGGATGCCTATGGGGCCGGCGCCTCCATGGTTTCCGTCACGCTGTTCGTGTACGGAGCCTCGGGGCTGTTCGGCAACTTCTTCGTTCGTCGCGCTGCGATGAAATGGTCCTCCGAAACCCTGCTTCGCGGCGCCATGATCGGTCTCGTCGTGGTCTTTGCGGCCCTCTGGCTGCTGCCGACCTCCTGGATGCTCCTGCTACCGATGCTCATGGCGTGGTCTTTTCTGGGCGACATCATCTGGCCCTCGCAGCAGCGCCGGATGGTCGAACTCGAATCCGAATTCCGCGGGCTGGCTTTGGCACTTTCTTCATCCTTCCTCTTTTCGGGCATCGCCTTCGGTTCGGCGCTGGGAGGAATTGTCTACCCGGCCCACGGCTTCGCCGGCGTGCTGGTGCTCTCCATGCTTCTGGTCTTCAGCGGTCTGTGGACGCTGGCTTTTTCCGTGCGTGTGCGCAGGGCCAGTTCCGCGGCCGAAACCTCAGCGCGGTTCTTGGGTGCGGCTCCCCAACCCGGGGTGTGCATGGCCCGGCCGTCCTTGGCCCCGGTGCGCATCACATCGAGCGCAGCAGACGCATGAAATCCTCGACCGTCTGGGTCGGGGATTTTTCCGCTTTAAGATTTTGCTCGATGCACAGACCGGAAAAAAAAGTCGTTAGAATCTCGGTCAACGCCTCCGGGGGCCGTTTGGTTTTTTCCGCCGCGATGTTGGTGAAGAACAAGCGCTTCAGGCTTTTGCGGGTGTCGGACAAAATGTGCTGGGCTTCCGGCGGAAGTACCGCGGTTTCGCGCATCGAATTGACCACGAAGCAGCCTTTAAACCCGTCTTTGCGGGCCAATTTGAATGCGAGGAAACGCTCGATGTTGTGCCATCCGAAAGGCTTTTCGGCCAGCAGCCGCCGGCCTTTACGGGTATCGCTGTAATGCTGCAGCGAGGCCAGAAAAAGGTCTTCCTTGTTCTTGAACTCGGCATACAATCCGGATTTGTTGACGCCGGTGGCCTTTTCCAAATCATGCAGTCCCGTGTCGGCGAAGCCGCGCTTCCAGAACAACGGCATGGCTTTCTCCAGCACTTCGATGCGGCTGAAGTTTTTGGGGCGGCCCATGCTTTGAAGGTATAATTTTGAACCGAGTAGTTCAATACCAAGGGCCGCGGAGGGAGTCGCCCGGTTTTACCGGAAGGGGAGGACGCGCTTTAAGCCTTTGATTGCGAAAGCCGACGCTGGGCGGCTCAATTCTTCTGGATTCCCGATTTTTCGCGGAATCCGGTAAAATGCCCGGAAGAACACCCAACCCGACATGACTTGGGCCCTTGTCTTCGCGGCAGGTATATTCCTGACAAAAGAAAGCGGACCATGCGAAAACCAACCGATCTTCGTGCCTTGCGCCTGCAAGGCGTTTTGCTGGCAGGCGGCGGATTGTTGCTGGCGTTGGCCTTGGCCCGGGGAGGTTTGCCCGTGATCGATGTTCCGTCCCAACAATATGCGGCTGAAAATGCGCGCGACTCCGCCGACAATGTCAACCCGAATTTCGCCCATGCCAGCTTCGCCGGCGGCTGTTTCTGGTGCATGGAGTCGCCCTACGCCAGCCTGCCCGGCGTGAAAACCGTGATCTCGGGCTACGCGGGAGGGCAGGTGGCCCATCCCAGCTACGAAGACGTCAGCAGCGGCACCACGGGTCATGCCGAAACCGTCGACGTCATATACGATCCCAAGGAGATCAGTTATTCCACCCTGCTCAACGCTTTCTGGCGTTCCTGCGACCCCACCGATCGCGGCGGGCAATTCGTGGACCGGGGATCGCAATACCGCACCGCCATTTTTTACCGCAACGCCGAGCAGCAGCGGCTGGCCGAAGCCTCGCGCGACGCCCTGCAGAAAAGCGGGCGATTTTCCAAACCCATCGTTACCGAAATTACGGAGCTCAAGGCTTTCTACCCGGCCGAAGACTACCACCAGCATTTTTGCGTGCGGCATGCCGATCACTACCACCAATACCGCGACGGCTCGGGGCGCGACGACTACCTGCACCGCATCTGGGGCCGGGATCTGAAGCCGCCGATCGTGCCGGTCGATGCCGACAACGACGGGTTGGAGAACGCCCCAACCGCGGCGGCGATGCCCATGAAGAAGAAACCCAGCGAGGTGGAACTGCATCAAATTCTGACGCCCACGCAATACCAGGTAACCCAGCAATGCGGCACCGAGCCGCCCTTCCACAATGCCTACTGGAACAATCACGCCGAGGGCATTTACGTCGACGTGGTGTCGGGTGAACCCTTGTTCAGCTCGAAGGACAAATACAACAGCGGGACGGGCTGGCCGAGCTTCACCAAGCCGCTGCAACCCGGAAACATCGTCGAGAAAGACGACAGCACCTTGGGAATGGTGCGCACCGAAGTGCGCAGCAAGCACGGCGATTCGCATCTGGGCCATGTTTTTCCCGACGGCCCCGGCCCTTCGGGCCTGCGCTTCTGCATCAACTCGGCTTCGCTGCGCTTCATTCCCAAAGACCAGCTCGCGGCTGAAGGCTATGGCCGGTATCTTTCGCTGTTCGCCGACTCGGCGAAACATTGAAGCGCCTTCAATTGTGCACAGCCATTCGGAATCGATCCTTCTATGCAGGTCCGGTCGGAGTTCTCACTTCAAGGCCTGCGGAACTCGTCCGCCTAAGGCGGACTCAAACAGGTCCTCGGCCTTTTCGTGAGAAACTCCGTACCGGCCCCAAACCCTTTGCTTCGGTCGATTCCATTCGAGGGTAGGCACAGCCGCGATCTAGCCGCTACGTTTTCGGGAAGCGGGCCGCGGCGAACCGAAGACAAGGCGCAGCGCTTGATCCACATGATCCACGGATAGGATTTTCAAACCGCGTTTGGCCGCGGCGGGTAACTCGCGTATTTCCGGAGCGTTTTCACGCGGGACGCACACGCGCGTAATCCCGGCCTGCAAAGCCGCTACGGTTTTTTCCGGCAAACCGCCCACCGCGTGGATTTTACCCGCCAGGGAGATTTCGCCCGTGAAGGCCAGCCGCGGGTCCACCGGCTTGCGGGTCATGGCCGACACCAGGGCCAGCAACAAGGCCACGCCGGCCGAAGGGCCGTCTTTCGAGATTGCGCCTTCGGGCAAATGCAGGTGCACGTCGGTTTTGTGGAAATCGGCGGGATCGACGCCGAAGCGGCGCGCGCGCTCGCGGGCCAAGGTCAACGCCAGTTGCGCCGACTCTTTCATGACGTCGCCCAATTGCCCGGTGAGCAACAGCTTGCCTTTGCCCGACAGCAAGGCGCATTCGACGCGCAGGGTTTCACCCCCGGCGGGCGTCCAGGCCAAAGCCGTCACCATGCCGGGTTGGTAGGCCGCCGGCAGCGGCCGTTCCGGACGCGCGGGCAGTCCGAGAAAGGCTTGCAAACCGCGCGCGTCGAAATCTCGAAAGGTTTTGCCGCCCACGATTTGGCGCGCGCGCTTGCGCGCCAGCTTGGCAAGCTGGCGGTTGAGCTGACGCACGCCGGCCTCATGGGTGTATCGGCGGATCACGGTTTGTAATACGGCGTCGGAAAAGCGGAATTGCCCTTCGATCAAGCCGCAGGCCGCGCGGATTTTCGGCAGCAGGTGGCGTCGGGCGATGGCGAGTTTTTCCCCGTCGTAATAACCGGACAGGCGGATCATTTCCAGCCGGTCATGCAACATGGGCGGGATTTTTTCTTCGACGTTGGCGGTGGTGATAAAAAAAACGCGGCTCAGGTCGACGCCCACTTCGAGAAAGTGGTCGACGAATTCGCGGTTTTGTTCCGGGTCGAGCGCTTCGAGCAAAGCGGAGGCCGGATCGCCGCGGAAGTCGCCCCCCATTTTGTCGATTTCATCCAACAGAATGACGGGATTCATGCTGCCGCTTTTCTTAAGCGCCTGTACGATGCGGCCGGGCATCGAGCCGATATAGGTGCGCCGGTGCCCGCGAATTTCGGCTTCATCGCGCACGCCGCCCAGCGAAATTCGCACGAACTCGCGACTCAGGGCCTTGGCCACCGATCGCCCCAGCGACGTCTTGCCCACGCCCGGCGGCCCGACCAGGCAGAGAATGGGTGCGGCCAAATCCCGGGCCAGGCGGATCACGGCCACGTGTTCCAGAATGCGGTCCTTCACTTCGCGCAGGCCGAAATGATCGGCGTCGAGCTGGGCTTTGACCTTGGCCAAGTCGAGTCGATCCGGGTTCATCCGCTTCCAGGGCAAGGCCAGAAACCAATCGACATAGGTGCGCACCACCGCGTATTCCGGCGAAGTGGCATGCAGATAATCCAGCCGCCGCACTTCGGAAGCCACGCGCTCAAAGGCGGCTTCGGGCAGGCCCTGGGCGCGTAGCTCTTCTTCGAGTTTGCGAATTTCCGGGTTGACCGCCGGCGGTTTCGATCCCAGCTCCGACTGGATTTTGCGCATCTGCTCGGTGAGAAAAAACTCCTTCTGCGATTGCGCCACGGCCGCGCGCACTTCCTGCTCCATGCGCCGCGCTGCGCCCCCAGCCTGCACGGCATTGCACAGAAATTCGCGCGCCAGCCGCAGCTTGCCGGCCAAGGTGGGCGCTTCCAGCAGGCTTTGGCGCAATTCGACGGGCAACCGCAAATGGGCCACCATGCCGTAGGTCTTTTCCAGCGGGCCGGGCAGGGCCAGGGTCAAATCAACGAGGTCGCGTGGCAACTCGGGATTTTGCTGCACGTATTCGGCAAAAGCCGTCTCGGTCCACTCCAGCAGGCGGCGCGCTTCGGACGAGGGCGACGCGGAAAAGCTTTGCAATTCGACCTGGGCCCGGAGCCCGTTCTCTTCGCGCCAGGACAGCGCGCGGCCCACGGCCAGCACTTCGACCAAGGCCTTGCACAAGCCGTTGGGCAGGGCCGTGGTGCCGAGGATGCGGCCTACGGCACCGGTGGCGCGGATCGTCTCCGGAGTAATCTCTTCGTCCCGCGGGTTGTTTTGCAAAGCGAAAAAAGCCAGCGGGGAGCTTTGCTCCAAGGCCCGCGTCAATGAAGACAAGGACAGCGGGCGGCCCAGCAACAGCGGAATGCTGGTGCCGGGAAAGAGCACGAGATCGCGCAGGGGAATGACCGGCAAGGCTTGCAGAAGGGCTTCGTCCCAATCCGGCGAGGATGGGGCGACGGGGTTCGTGGTTTTGCCGGGTTGCATGACGAGAAGGTAGCGGATCACGCCGTTTGTTCGACGTATTTCTTCAACCCGATCAGCATGAATTCCCAATTTTTTTCGCTGTGCGCCCGCGCTGGCTCATCGCGATTGTTGTCTTGCTCCAGCAACAGCAAGATTTGATCGCCGTCATCTTTCAATTCGATGCGCACGGTGTGGTAGTTCTCCGGCGCATCCGGCAACCCCGACAGGGGGCTGAAATGGGTGTAACTTAGCCGCGACTCCGGTTGCCATTGCAGAATCGTTCCCTTGTCTTCATAGGCTTTTCCCTGCCAGACGCCGCGCCAAAAAATCGGGGCGCCTTCGACCCAAGTCGATTCCACCTCGGCGCCGAACATGTAGCTCCGAATGGCATCGGCATGCACCAGCGCCGCCCACACCTTGCCGCGCGGCGCGGAGATGGCCGTCGAGGCTTTGGCCGTCAAATTGTTGAGTGATTCCATACGGTTTAAGAAACGACGGCTTTCTTTTTCTTCGACGCTCTGGCTTTTCCATTGAAGGCCAGGGCCAAACCAAGCCAATATTCCAAATCCGGTTTGGTTTTCAAAACCTCGGAATCAACATGCACGAAACCCCGATAGGCGCGGCCGCCCATGATTACGGTGCGGACCCCCTCTTTTTCCAGGGCTTGATCGTGCAAAGCCGGGTCGATGCGGCACATCAGGCGATCGTCGCCGACGCTGACGCACATCTTGCCGTTCACCATGAAGGTGATGCCGCGGAACATGCGTTTCTCTTCGACATTAGGCACGGCGGCCAGTTCTTCGCGAACCCGGTCCGTCAATTTCTTCTCGTCCTCAGACATGAAAACCATTCCCGGACATATAATCCCGGTCTATTAACCTAACTATTCGCCATGGCGGAAAAGCGGCCCAATTTTTGCCAAATGAAACAAATAGGCAAGCTACTATGTTGGCTTATGCTTTATCTGAACCCGCTGAGGGTGGAAGGGGTTAAGCGGCTTTCCCAAGCCAAAAGTGCGGCCCGGAAAACCGCCATCGTTCGGTGGAAGACGCCACGCGTTGGAATATTTCCTCCGGGATTTTTGAAAAGGATAAGGGCATGAACCTTAATACCGATCACCTGAACCGATGCATCCGCACCTTGCAGGCGTCGCTGGAACTGTACCATAAGGCCTCTCCCGGTGAGATCGGCCAGGAGGTTTTTCGCAATGCCATCGTCAAGGGATGCGAGCTGACGCAGGAGACCGCGTTCAAGCTGGTGAAAAAAGCGTTGCGGGATTTCGGCCACGGGGCGAAGAAATTGGATTCAACCCCCATCAAGGAAATACTGCGGCTCTCGGCAACGCACGGGTTGATGACCTTGGAAGAAGTCGAACGTTGGTTTGCCTATCGTGATAATCGCAACAACACGGCGCATGCCTACGGCGAAGGCTTCGCCCAGGAAACCCTGCCGCTCATGCCGCAATTTATCGCCGACGCGAATAAACTGGCAAGCGTATTAAGGGAACGCTTCCCCTCCGAGCCTTGACGCATGCCGCAACGGGATATTTCCAGCTTGCATTTGCCGCGCCCCTATCTGGAAAGGGTGCGCGCTCTCCTGCTCCGATACTCGCCTGCATCCGAAGTCTGGGCTTATGGAAGCCGGGTGACCGGAACCGGCATGAGGCCAGCGATCTGGATATCGTGCTGCGCAATTCCACCGATCTGAATTCCGAAAATTCCGGCCTTCTCGATCTCAAAGAGGGTTTCGTCGCCAGCGATTTGCCGATTCATGTCGACGTGTCGGATTGGGCGCGCATTCCCGCCGACTTTCGCAAGGAAATCGAGAATGCCTTCGTCGTGCTGCAGAAGGGAATCGACAAAGAAACTTGAAAGCGCCGCGGTCGCGGGCGGAAAGTCAACTTGCGACCGGCGGACACGAGCAGAACAAATTGCGATCGCCGTAAGCATTGTTCAAACGTCCCACCGCGGGCCAGAACTTGCGGGCGCGCACCCACGGCAGGGGAAAAGCCGCGGCTTCGCGCCCATAAGGATGGCTCCAGGCGTCGGCCGCCACTTCTTCGGCCGTATGCGGCGCCATTTTCAGAAGATTGTCGACCCGATCCGCCGCGCCGCTTTCAAGGGAACGGATTTCCGCGCGGATGGAAATCATGGCTTCGCAAAAGCGATCCAATTCGGCTTGGCCCTCCGACTCGGTGGGCTCCACCATCAAGGTTCCGGCCACGGGAAAAGAAACCGTGGGCGCGTGAAAGCCGTAATCCATCAGCCGCTTGGCGATGTCTTCGACCTCGACGCCCGCGCTGGCCTTGAAGCCGCGGCAGTCGAGAATCAACTCGTGAGCGACGCATCCCTGTTCGCCCTGGTAGAGCACGGGATAATAGGGTTCGAGCTTGGCCTTCAAATAATTCGCGTTCAGAATCGCGACTTCAGTGGCGCGGCGCAAATTCGCGCCGCCCATCAGGCGGATGTAGGCCCAGGAAATGGTGAGAATGCTGGCGCTGCCGAAAGGCGCGGCCGCCACGGCCGAAATCGCCCGGTCGCCGCCGGTTTTCACCACCGGGTGCCCGGGCAAAAAAGGCCGCAGGTGCTCGGCCACGCAAATGGGCCCCATGCCGGGCCCGCCGCCGCCATGGGGAATGCAAAAGGTCTTGTGCAAATTGATGTGGCACACGTCGGCCCCGATGCGGCCGGGGCTGGTGAGCCCGACTTGCGCGTTCAAATTGGCGCCGTCCATGTACACCTGCCCGCCCGCGTCCTGGAGGATGCGGCAGGCTTCGACGATGCCGGTTTCGAACACGCCATGCGTCGAGGGGTAGGTGATCATGGCGCAGCACAAATGATCGTGGTGCTCCTGGGAGCGCCGGCGCAAATCTTCGAGATCGATGTTGCCGCTTTCGTCGCAGCGCACGACCACGACGCGCAGGCCGGCCATGGTGGCGCTGGCGGGATTGGTGCCATGCGCCGACGAAGGAATCAGGCACACGTCGCGATGCGCCTGCCCGCGGCTTTGCTGCCAGGCGCGAATCACGAGCAATCCCGTGTATTCGCCTTGCGATCCGGCATTGGGTTGCAGGGAAACTCCGGGAAGATCCGTGACGGCGGATAAATCGCGTTCCAAGTCCCGGAAAATGCGGTAATAGCCCGAGGCCTGTTCAGCCGGCGCAAACGGGTGCAGATCGGCGAAGCCGGGCCACGACAAGGGCAGCATTTCGGCCGCAGCGTTGAGCTTCATGGTGCAAGATCCCAGCGGAATCATGGAGGTGGTCAGCGACAAATCCTTTTTCTCCAAGGCGCGGATATAGCGCAGCATTTCATGTTCGCTGCGGTGGGTGTGGAACACCGGATGCGTCAGGAAAGGGCTGGAACGCCGCAGCGCCGCGGGAATATTTTCATCCCATCTTTCGGACAGGCGTTTGAGATCGGATTCGCCCGCAGCCTTGCGCCCCAAGGCCGTGGCAAAGACGCCGGCGATTTGGGCCACGGTATCCAGGCCCCAGGTTTCGTCGGCGCTGATGCCGACGCTTCCGTCGCCGGCGTAGCGGAAATTGATGCGGGCCGTAGCTGCCGCGTTACGCAAGGCCTCCAGGGCGTCGGCGGGGAGCTTCACCTGCAAGGTGTCGAAATAAGCCGCGTGCAGCGACGTGCAACCCATTTCCGTTAAAACCGCATCCAGCAGCCGGGCCAGCGCATGCACGCGGCCGGCCATGCGGCGCAAGCCCTCGGGGCCATGGTAGACGGCGTAGAATCCCGACATCACGGCCAACAAAACCTGGGCCGTGCAAATGTTACTCGTGGCTTTTTCGCGGCGAATGTGCTGCTCGCGCGTTTGCAGGGCCATGCGCAGGGCGCGGCGGCCATGGCGATCCACCGACACGCCGATGATACGTCCGGGCAGATGCCGTTTGGCCGCGTCGCGACAGGCCATGAAGGCCGCATGCGGGCCGCCGTAGCCCATCGGCACACCGAAGCGCTGGGCCGAACCCACCGCGATGTCGGCCCCGAATTCTCCCGGCGGCTTGAGCAACGTCAACGATAAAAGGTCGGTGGCCACGGCCACGCCCGCTCCCGCGGCCTTGGCTCGGGCCACGGCGGATTCGATGACGGCGGGATCGTCGATGCGGCCGAAGGTATCGGGGTATTGCAATAAGACGCCGAAGGTTCCGGCCGGAATGTTTCCGGCCAAGACATTGGTCATGCGCAAATCGATGCCCAGCGGTTCGGCCCGCGTCTGGAGCACGGCCAGGGTTTGCGGATGGCAATGCGTCGAAGCCAAAAAAGTTTTCCGCGCTTCGTCGGAGCGCAGGGCGAACAGCATGCTCATGGCTTCGGCCGCGGCCGTGGCTTCGTCGAGCAAAGAGGCGTTGGCGATTTCCAGGCCGGTAAGATCGAGGATCATGGTTTGATAATTCAACAAGGCTTCGAGCCGGCCCTGCGCGATTTCGGCCTGATACGGCGTGTATTGCGTGTACCAGCCGGGGTTTTCCAAAACGTTGCGTAGAATCACCGGCGGCGTCACGCAGGGCGAATACCCCATGCCGATGCACGAGCGCCACACCTGGTTCTCTTCGGCCCGCGATCGGGCCAGGCGTAGAAACGCGGCTTCGCTTTCTACGCCGGGGATGTCGGCCGGTTTGCCGAGGCGAATGGCGGCGGGAACCGTGCGCGCCATCAAGGCGTCGAGGCTGGGCGCGCCGATGCTTTGCAGCATGGCCGCGGTTTCTTTTTCATCCGGGCCGATATGGCGCGCGGCGAATGCTTCCACGGGTCGCAGGGCGTCGGCAAGCGTTTCGGACATGGGCGGTTCCTGAACTGGGGATCAAATCGAGCAAAGTAGCTTCTGCCCGGCCTTTCCCGTCGGGTTCGGGCCCTTTGTTAGTTTTGCCTGGCCGCGCAAGCGGGTTGGAACGACCCTGGTTTTCAAGCAAGGATAGGGACTTATGGGTTTACGCATCGCCATCATGGGCGCCACTGGCGCCGTGGGGCAAGAACTGCTCCGCATTCTCGCAGAGCGCCGCTTTCCGGTGTCGGAATTGCGGCTTTTAGCCTCGGCCCGGTCGGCGGGAAAAACCCTGCGCTTTGCCGGACAAGACCTGCGCGTGCAGGAGTTGACCCACGACTCATTTGCGGGCACACAACTCGTGCTGGCTTCGGCCGGGGGCAAAATCAGCCAAGAGTTCGCGCCGGCGGCCGTGAAGGCCGGCGCCGTGGTGGTCGACAACACCTCGCATTTCCGCATGCACGCAGACGTGCCGCTGGTGGTGCCGGAAATCAACCCCGAAGACATCGCCCGGCACAAAGGCATCATCGCCAACCCGAATTGCTCGACCATCATCATGTGCCTGCCGCTGTGGCCGTTACACCAACGTTACCGCATCCGCCGGGTGGTGGCCGCCACCTACCAGGCCGCCAGCGGCGCCGGGGCCGTAGCCATGGACGAATTGGAAAAAGAAACCGCGGCGCGTTTGCAAGGCCGCGAGTTCCAACGCACCGTGATTCCGCATCCGTACGCCTTCAATCTTTTTCCGCACAATTCTCCCATGACCGCGAACGGTTATTGCGAAGAAGAGATCAAGATGGTGAAGGAAACGCAGAAGATCTTTCATGACGATGCCGTGGCCGTCACCGCCACCTGCGTGCGCGTGCCCGTACTGCGCGCGCATTCCGAAGCCCTGAACGTCGAATTCGAAAGCGAGCCCGACCTGGCCGAAGCCTACGCGCTGCTGGCGCAAATGCCGGGGGTGCAGGTGATGGAAGATCGCGGGCAAAACCGCTGGCCCACGCCGCTGGACGCCTCGGGCAAAGATCCGGTTTTGGTCGGACGCCTGCGCAAGGATGCGAGCCAACCCAAGACGCTGGAGATTTGGGTGGTAGGCGATCAAATTCGCAAGGGCGCGGCCTTGAACGCAGTGCAAATCGCGGAGAAACTGTTTCTGCAAAAGGGGTTTTGACATGCCCTCCGAATTCAAAAACGTTTCCGTGCCGGCGAAGGCCAATGTCTATTTCGACGGCAAGGTGCTGAGCCACACCTTGTTGTTTGCCGATGGCTCCAAGAAAACCTTGGGGCTTATTTTTCCGGGCGAATTCCGTTTCAACACCGAAGCTCCGGAGGGAATGGAAATGATTGCGGGCGATTGTCGTGTGAAAATGGCGGGGGAAGAAGGGTGGACCCGTTATCAAGCCGGCCAATCTTTCCGGGTTCCCGGCCATTCCCATTTCGACATTGGGGTGGATGCGGGAATCGCGGAATATATCTGCAGCTTCGGTTGACGGCGGAAATAATTTCGCCGGCGGCGAAAAAAGTTTCGTTGCCGTCGTAGTGCTCGGTCTGTGTGCGCTCAAAGCTATTGATGTTCTCACACAGGAACGAAAAGCGTCACCCCATTTTCACCCGGACAGGTATCATGAATCGGGAGGCATGACCGATGGCGACAATGCGTCTCTTCAGATTCAGTTGGTTGGCTTGGCTGGCCATGCCCTGCTTGGGGCAGTCTCCGTTGATCCCCGCAGACGTACTGACTTCGACCTTCACCACCCAGCAGCATCCTTATGCCGCCGCCATGAATTCCTTTCTGGCCAATCAAGCCGCCTACGCGGCCAGCTTTACCCCGACCGGCCTCACCCGCGCCGACTATCTTCCCTTGATCGACAGCATCACGCGGGCCATGAAGACCTATCAGAACCCGGCCGGGCATATCATTGATCCGGTCGAGGGTCGGGAGTTCCAGTACGCGACTCCCGCCTTCGCACACGCGGTCTCGGTCCTCTTCAAGAGCGGGTATACTCCGCGGAGCGACACGGCGCTTTTGAACGCGGGCATCTTGGCCTTGACCGTGGCCATTTCCGAAATGACCAGTAATGCGGTGCCCGATTCCCATGGCGATTTTTTCACGGTTCTCATCATGCAGGCCTATGAGAACTTCAAGGGAATCGTGCCGACAGCGACCCAGAACTCCTGGCGGACCAACCTCGGCAATATTGCGCCCGCCACCGTGTACCACAGTTCCGCGCCCAATTGGATCACGTTCAACATCGCCGGCGAATTCCTGCGCTATCAGGAGGGTCTGACCACTCTGGACTGGACGCAAGCGCGCATGACTTTCCAGGTCACGCGTATGGGCAATGACGGGCTCTATCAGGATCAGAATACCATCGACACGGCGTCGAATCCGGTGTCGAACATCGACGGCAATTCGTTTGCCTACGACAACGTGGCCCGCGCCGAATTGGGAATCATTGCGCGCGGCGGTTATACCGGCACGTATTCCTCGCAGTTGAACCGGGCCTTGTGGAAGGGCGGCTGGACCAGCCTGCTTTATCAGTCGCCCGCCGGGGAGATGCCCACGGGCATGCGCAGTGCGGAGCACTTATGGAATGAGGGGTATACGGCGGCCAATTATGAAATGTGGGCCGAACAATACAAGTTGGCCGGTTATCCCAACATCGCGGGCGCCTTCAAAAGGGCGGCGATGCTTTCGCTGGCGGTTAACAAGTTATGGCTGCGGCCCGATGGTTCGGGTTATGTCACCAAAGCGCGTTATCCCGCCAGTGCCAAATGGGGATACATGTCGTATTCGGGCCTGACCAACTACGACGGACTCGACGCATCCATCTTGGCCACGGCCTGGCAAATCTCCGACTCGACCATAGTGGAAAAGCCCGCACCGGCCGACATCGGCGGCTACGTGCTTCCCATTCTGCCCGGCTTCAAAAAAATCTTCGCGAGCGCCGGTGGCACCTATGTCGAATATGACATTCGCGGTGATCAATCCCACACCCCCACCGGTTTAATCCGGGTGCATTTGAAAAATTCCCTGCCTCAGCTCGGCCCTTCGGACGGGGTGATCGGAACCTTCAATCCCAATGAACAGTATCGCCCGCTCTACCCAACGGCGGATCCCCCGGGGCTGCCGAACACCGGTATCGGTCCGGCCTGGCAGGTTTCCGGGCAATGGGTGCCCCTGGGCTCCTTGCAGCAAATTCCAACGGTCACCGTGCTCGAGCAGACGCCGGCGCGCGCCTCGTTCCGGGTCAGTTATTCCATCGACTCGGGTTCGACCTTGCAGGAAACCGTCTGGGTGGAACCCGGCGGGGTGACCGTGACCGATTCCGTGATCGGCGGAGGAATCAACGCCCTGCGGATTTATTACCCCATGCTGGTTACCGATGGAGAACAACAAACCACGGTGCAGTTGGCGGGAAACGCCGTCACCTTGGGGTTACGGGGCCAGGGCGCCCAATTTTCGGTGCTCAGCCCCGCGAACGCCACTTTGATCCGGACGAACGTCCAGCGCAATCACCGCAACGGCCGCTGCGAGATTGTGTACGCAGATGCGGGCCGGGTTGCACAGTACCGGGTCACCGCCTGGCCGGTTTATGTTCCCCCCGTTCCCGTCACGAGACCTTCAGCGGCACAAGCTTTCCCCAACCCCGTCCTCCATTTCGACGGCGCTTTTTTGCTGGTGGAAGAGTCCGGAAATCACCGCGAAGAAATTCGCACACTCTCCGGCCACCTGCTGTGGTCGCGCACGGGTCATGGGATTACCCGCTATGATTTGCGGAACGTCGGGCAGGGGCGGGGAGTGCTTTTGCTCTCGGTGGTCGGCGAGAGTGGCCGGACCTTCTTGAAAATAATGCACTAGAATTTCCCGTCTCGGCCGGACCATACCCAAAAGCCGATCCGTTCCGTTTCCCGTCGCTTTGACGCGCGGCCTGTCAAACTGGCAGCGGATCGCCCTGGATTTTTATACCGTCGCCCCCTATGCTCATCAGGCGGCGCAACCCGATGACGAGGGGTGCCGGAAAAGGAGCCGCCATGTCGTTCCTGGATTGGCGCCCGATTTATTCCGTGGGCGTAAACACCATCGATCAGGAGCACCAAAAACTGATCGGGTTCATGAATCAATTCCTTGACCACCACATGGCGAAAAAATCCGCCGACGCGGTGACCAGCCTGCAGGCGTTGCTGGGTTACACCCAGGTTCACTTCGCCGACGAAGAGCGCCTGATGGCGACCTGCCATTACCCCGATCTCGCCAACCATCAGCAGGCCCATATCCGGCTTTTGGAATCGGTGCGAAAACTGGCCGCAGCCTACGGAAGAGAAAATTCCACGGCCAATGCCGAAGCTCTGGCGAAATTCCTGAAAAGCTGGCTGGTCAATCACATTCTCGGCGTCGACAAACAATATTCTTCTTCCATGATCCATCACGGTATTCAATAATTAGCGACGGATTTTGTTTGCCCGCGGTGGCCGGGTCATGGTCGGCGAGTTCGCCATCTTATCCGGATCTCCACCGGCTTCCCGTTCGGACTTCCCGCCAACCGAGATCCTATTTTGACGGCCGTGAACCTTTCCCAACCCCTGCAAAGCCCGCTGTCGCGGCGCATGCTGGTTTGGACTCTGACCACCGTCGTGGCCGTAACCTTGCTGGAGTCGGCGGCTCAACTGTATTTCAATTATTCCGAAGACGTCTATCGTATCCGGCAAAATATCGGCCAGGAATTGCGCCACCATTTGCCGCCCCTGAGCAACGGGTTGTACCACAACGACGATCAAAAGTTGCGCATCGAACTCGAATCCCTGCTGCAGGATCCCGATATCGCCTATGCCGCGGTATGGAGCACCGCGGATCTGCAGCACGTCCGGGTTCAGCGGGGGGAAAACCGATTGCCCTACCCCTTGTATCAAAGCTACCGCCTCGTGTACCGGCTGCCGGCCGGCCAGCCTCTGCCCGTCGGCTTTTTGCAGGTGGTCGTCAATCTCGCCGAAGCGCATAAGCGCCTTTGGCGCAATGCCCTGGTCAATATTTCCTTTAACGGCTTGACCATCTTGGCCGTCTCCCTAGCCATTCTGCTGCTCACCCATATCGGTGTCGTACGCTATTTGCACCTCATGGCGCGCCATGCCGCCGACCTCGACCTCAACCGCCTGGATCGACCCTTGCAAATCCGCCGTCTGTTCCGGCGGCAACGTCCCGACGAAATCGATCAGGTGGTCTATGCCTTGAATGATTTGCAGTCACGATTGCGCGAGGATATCCTGAAACGCCAACAGATCGAACGCCGACTGCAGCAGGCCCAGAAGCTGGAATCTTTGGGAACCTTGGCCGGTGGCGTGGCGCATGACATCAACAACGTGCTGGGAATCATATTGGGTCAAACCGAATTGGCGTTGGCCTCCTTGCCCCCGGATACGCCGGCCCGCGAGCGGCTGGAATTGTCGATCCAGGGCGTAGACCGCGCTAAACGCATCGTGCATCAAGTGCTGGCCTTCAGCCGCCGCAGCGACGTGCGCCGGCGGCCGCTCGACATCGCCCGCGCCGTACAAGACGCGCTCTTGCTCCTGCACGCCACCATCCCGAAAACCATTGAACTTCGCTCCGACATCGAGAACCGCGGCGACGTCATCATCGCCGACCCCACCGAAATTCAACAGGTATTGATGAACCTTTGCGGAAACGCGGCCCAGGCCATGCCTCAGGGTGGAACCCTGTTCGTCAATTTGCTGCGGGTGGAAATTTCAACTGAAGATCTCGACGCCAAAATCGGCGCGCCTCCGGGATCGTATTCCCTGCTCACCGTGCGCGACACCGGACACGGAATGGATCATGAGACCCAGGAGCGGGTGTTTGAGCCCTATTTCACCACCAAGGAAATCGGCAAGGGTACGGGCCTCGGGCTCTCGGTCGTGCACGGTATCGTATCCGCGCTCAAAGGCACCATTACCGTTCATAGTGCTCCGGGAGCGGGAACCACCTTCCGCATATTTTTGCCCCGCGCCATTTTGGATGAAGATTCCACCCCTCCAGCAGTTGCCCGGCCCGTCTCGGAACATTTGCTTTTGGTCGACGATGACACCCCGCTCTTAGAATCTCTCGGGCATTCCCTGGAAAAAATCGGTTACCGTTTGACGCGTTGCGTCGATGGCGAACAAGCTCTGCAAGCCTTAAAACATTCACCGCGTGAATTTGATGCCTTAATTACGGATTTGACGATGCCCCGTCTTTCCGGGTGGGACCTCGCGGTGGCCGCCCGAAAAATCCGACAAAACCTTCCTATTATCCTCTGTTTAGATCTCGGCGAAAGCGTGCATGAAAAGCAAAATGACGGAAGCGAATTTTACTTGGTTTCAAAACCCGTGTTACGCGATGAATTGATCCATGCTTTACGTTTGATTTTTGATACAAAAAATGTTTGAAAATAAGAAATATCCACCAACCTAAGACCCACGCGCGTATAAATCGTGTCTTTTAATACGTTGTGAAATTCAATAAACTTTCCACAGTGTTATTGAAAACTTCGTCTGTTTTTAATTTGAAAATTTATAAACCCCGAATTTCAGGCAATTTTACCGCGGTTTCTATCGTTACATTTTTATTCCCCATTATATTATCAACATTTATTGGGTACCCCACCAAAACCCAACCCTTAAACGTTTATCCACCGAGTTATTTTCAATAACCCAATTAATACACTAGAATCACCTCTTCTTTTTTTACACAATGGGGGTTCAGATGGAAATCCCCCATGGTGATCTTTTCCATGGGTTTTTTATTGAAAACCTTTAAGTTTTTCATTCTCTAATCAGAGTTAGACTATAATTATAACTATTATTAAAACAAAACACTTACATCATCATTTTTGTACTTTTCAAATCTTCCAACACCCCTTTTACTGATACTACATCTATTTATAAATAAGAGCCTTATAGAAACCCGGTCTATTGGTTCTAATTTTCCCCCTTTTAGAATCGATGACATATCGCTACTTTGAAAATCGGCCATGAATTTCAAATTGATAGAAAAGACCTTGTGGAATTGGTCAACTGCTGTTCTTGTTTTTTCGTTGCTCATGCTTTTTGGGTGTGCGCATACCTTGCCTCCACCTCCCTATCAAGGGAATCGGCAGGATTGCGCGGACCTTGATAACGGTTTATCGGGGATAGCCGCCGATTCGACTTACGGGTATATCCAGACCAATCCTGTGCGCATCGGTGGCGGAAGCACCGACAATGAGCTGACCTACATGCATATGTTGTTGGGTCCGAATAAAGAGTTAATCGGCGAGATTTTCAAAGTGGGAAGTTATTGGGCCGCGGGCTCGACACTCAGCGGATATAAAGTTGTGATCAACGGGGATACTTTGCCAAAAACCATCTACCTCGATACCCGCCATTGCCATGATCCGCAAGCACCAATCGGATTCAATATCAAAGAGGAATTTAAAGAAGTAAAAACGAAAACAAAATAATCGGGTTCCAAAAATAAAGGCGAAACCCGTATCCAGCACGTTTCAAGGAATCAGTACGGGTTGAATTCGAGTTCGACCGCATTGCGCCAGAATCAATCCATTAAATCCAAGCGGAGGCGTCCACCGAATGATTCCATTTTCATTTGCCGTGGAAACGCCGAGATATTTTCCCTTCAACGTGAACCAATGAATCGTGGAAAGCTTCGGGACCTGCAGTTGCAAGCTCCCATTGCGCCAAAAGGGTATTCCAAATTGCGAGGCCATCGACGGAGTTATCCTCAAGGAAGGTGGATTGCCGACCGGCGCCGAATAGGGAGCCGGGGAAGTGTACATGGCCGACAAATTTCCTCCCAGCCGGAAATCATCAACGGTGACCGAGCCCGAGGTAATAGTGGGATTTTTATCGAATTGAACATGCCATCGAAAGGACGATCCTAAGGCCGGATTCGCCGTTCCGGAACGGGTGCTCAAGCGGCCCTTAAAATTGGAAAGTTGGTGTTGGTACACTTTCCAACTCGTGCCTATCGTGTCGAAAACCCCGAAATAATTGTTATCGGTGATATCAGATTGCACCAGATAAAAGTCAATCACCGTCGGTTGCGCCGCGCGCGCGCGATAATAAACTTTGTTTGCAAACGACATTCCGGCCCAGCCGTCGCGCTGCCATTCCAATCCGCAATATTGGTAGCCTCCGGTTCCCAAATTAAAACTCCAGGTTAGGGCGCGATCGGCCCCGGTCCCCGAAGGCGCCAAAGGTCCAACCATCGCCGTTCCTTCGGCGCTGGAATTGTTGAACGAATCCCACAACCCCAGGTTGGGTTGCAAGGTGGGACCGGAAAAGTCATCGATCAGGATCCAACTGCTATCGACGCGCAAATCCTTCTGGTGCGCCAACCACACCCATTGGTTTTGATCGAGTAACCCGGGAACCGCGACATTGATCAGGCACCAACCTTGCGGAAACGGCGTGCCCGTGGCGTCCATTCCATTCCAGGTGGCGGCGACCGTGGCCGTATGCGCCGAGGTCGACCATTGCGTTCCCGAGGGCGATTGGGTGATACGTAACGTCCATGTTGCCGGTTTGTTCAACAGGCCTTGCACTTGCAGCGGTGCGACCTGAAAATCCAAAGTCTGGTCACTCACCGTGGGAGGCGAAGTCCACGCCACAGGCACGCCGGGCAACGGGTCCGCGAGGTCATCCCAGATATTGGAAAACCTTCCCGCCATAACTGCCGCTCCGAACCAACCGAGAAACTGTTCGAAATATTCCTCGTTGGGAGCGGATCCGCTGCGATCGGAAATGCCCGTATCGGCCGGAAGACCCCAACGATCCGACGTGGGGGGCGCATAATTCAGCAAGGAGTCGACCCACGGTTGGGAAGCGGTCGGTCCCAGGCTGGAAAAGGCGGCACAAGCCCACATGCCCACGGTGAGTTCGCTGGCTTCACGGCGGGAACGCCAGGCGCCGTCGCCCAGGTGAAACGTGTCGCTGGCGGGCAAAGCGACCCCGTCCATAGTGTAAAAGTTGGCTCGCCCGGGAGATTGGATAAAGGCGGCGGCCGAATCCAACCAGCGTTTGGCGCGCGTATCACCGAACCAGAGCCAATCCAGAGCCAGGCGCCATTGCACACGGATGCCGTCTTTATACATCGATTGCCCGTTGCGATAGGCGTTATACCCGAGGGAACCATTGTAAAACGTGCCATCGGGAACCATCCAATCGGGAAGCAATCCCTTGCCCGCCCCCGGGCTGGCGAACAGGGTTTGGTAGCATTGATCCACCACGCCGTTCCAGTCATGCGCCGGATCCGCCTGGGCGAATATTTTATACGTAGCCGGCGAGAAGTATCCCGGGTTCACGAAATCGCTTCCACCCCATCCCCCGCCCGGCGCCAAATACCTCCCCGAAACCACGGCGGTATTCCAAATGTTGGCGATAATAGCGTGGGCGCGCTGAAGGTAAGTCGCGCCTTTGGGACTGGTATGCGTTTGCCACATCCCCTTCGACACCAGCGAATCGGCAAACAGCAGCATCAACGCAATATCTTGATCCGCGTCGGTGGCCATTCCCGTTCCGATAACCCCACCCGATGGTCCGACACGCCAATCGTATTCCTGCCCGCCGTCGTTCCACATGTTGGTTTCGGCCGCGTCCCACACCCGGTTGAAGGAGGCCTGATCCCCGGAATACAAGAAGACGATCATTCCATAGGCCTGAGCCTCGGAAACCGCATCTCCGGGCTCTTCGGAGTTGGGCCGATGCACCAAACCGTCGGAATAGGGATCGACGTTCACACGCAGGATACCCTGGGCCGTACGGGCCAAGGCCGAATCCAGCCGCACGTCATCAACGCGGGGAAGCCCGGAAACCGTGGGACCGAAAGCGTATAGCCGACACGCTGCAAGCAGCACGCAGGTGGTAAGGCGCGCCGAAGCGAAGGGCCGCATGTCCGTTTTAGTAGTTATTTACCATGCGGGGTTTGAGCCGCGCCGATCGGGAAAATCAGACCCGCGGCGGCCCAGAGTCGGAGACGGATAGGTAAGCCTTTTTCCTATCGCGCCATGGCCCTTGGCCTTCCCGAGTTCAACTTTGGCTCGGCGACAGTCGATGTCATTCCGGGACTTCATCTATTTCCGGTATTTCGAGTGATGGGCAACAGCCCCCGCATCATGGCCAGATCTGGCCCATGGCATAAAATCAGGGTGAATTAAGGGTACCTGTAAAAATGAGTTTCGTAAGTCCGCCGAAGGCGGAGAACCGGATCGAGTAGAAAGGCGTTATTAGAGTTACCCTTAAGGCCTTTATCCGGAAAGATTTTAAAGATCGGAATCAAAAATCAAATAGAATAACATCGAATGAAGATTGTGAATATCTTAAACGCAGCATGAATATCGAAGTGGAGCGAATCAATATGCGGACAAAGATCGGCGTCGTTCTATTTCTGTTTGGAGTATTGAAGGCGGCAGCGGCGATTCCCACCGATGTGACCTTCACGGATTATTTCGGCGGGCAGGTGACCTTTGTCCGGCCGCTATACTTCTCCGAAGTTCCCGGCAAAGACAGCAATTACGCCGTGCTGGAACAGCAGGGGATGGTGGATGTCGTATACCGGAGAAATGGAATCTGGGTGAAGGATACCCTGCTCAAAATCAATACGGCCTATTCGGCTGCAAATAATACGCTGGGATTGTTGGGCCTGGCGTTTGATCCGAACTTCACGACCAATCGGAAGTATTACCTGTTCTACAGCGTTTCCTCGGACACGAACATTCTGGTGGAAAGGCAAGTCGATACTTCACTGATGAAAGATGCCGGCACAGCTCCCGTTCGCTTGCTCAGCATATCCGGCAGGGCCGCCACCAATAATAATGGCGGCAACATCGCTTTTGGTCCGAAGGATGGGTACTTGTACATCGGCGTTGGCGATGGCGGCTCTTTGAATGGCGATGCGGTAAAAGTGGCGCAAAATAAGAGCAGTTTTCAGGGCAAATTTTTGCGCATCGACGTGAATTCCCAGGCCGGGGGAAAGCCGTATGCCATTCCGCCGGATAATCCCTTTGTCGGCAATTCCGCCTACAGCCCGGAAATCTGGGCGCTGGGAGTACGCAGCCCGTGGCGGTGGAGTTTCGACGCGCTGAACGATAATCTTTGGGTCGGGGAAGTGGGAAACAGTACCTGGGAAGAAGTCGATACGGTGATCAAAGGCGCCAATCTGGGGTGGAGCTATATGGAAGGGTTTGTCTGCCAGCCCGGCTTAACTTGCGCCTCTTCGGACACGGCAGGCGACGAACGCCCCATCTTCGCGTATGGTCATGCGAACGGTGACGATGCCATCATCGGGGGATATGTCTATCGCGGCAATTCGGCATCCCCGTTTTACGGCGTGTACTTTTACGGAGATAACGGCAGCGGGCATGTAAGAGCCTTGCGCGTGGTAAACGGAGTGAAGCAGGATTCCGCAGTCATGCCCGGAACCATTCCGGGATTAAGCTCATTCGGCGAAGATGCGCAGGGCAATTTGTACGCCACCAGCGTCACCACGAATCTGGTTTATCGATTCAATAGCCAGGATATGATTCCGGTTTCCGTCCGTGGACCGGCGCCGAAACGGGAGACCACGAAAATACTTTCGGGACAACAAGGATTTTCCGACCTGGAATTATACGACCTGCGAGGCGAACGAATTCAGGGGAAGCATATCGGCACCGGCCTCTATGTGGCCCCGGGAGCGGAAAGGAATCCCTTCCTGGTGCCGGTGCTGCGGTGACTTAAAACTTCAGGCTTGTTTAAGAATCAATTCCAACAAGCCGGCGATGGTAAAGCCTTCGGCTTCGGCTTGAAAGTTGAGTTGCACGCGGTGGTTGATGGCGGGCGGGAACAGCGAGGTCACGTCTTCTTCAATCGGGGTGGGGCGTCCGCGCAATAAGGCGCGGGCCTTGGCGGCCAGCACCAGGAATTGCGCGGCCCGGGGACCCGCCCCCCATTTCACGAATCGATGGGTCTCTTCGATGCGGTGATCCGAATCGGGACGCGTGGCGCGTGTAAGCCGCACGGCTTTTTCGTACACATGCTCCGAAACCGTCATGGCGTACACGCGCTCCTGCAATTCCAGAATCTGCGCTTGCGAAATGACCGGCGACACCACGGCATCGATTTTTTGCGAATGTTTTTTGACGATGGACATTTCGTCCTCAAACGACGGGTAATCCAAATGCAGGGCGAATAAAAAACGGTCGAGTTGGGCCTCGGGCAGCGGATAGGTTCCCTCCTGCTCGATGGGGTTTTGGGTGGCCAGCACCATAAACGGCTCGTCGAGTTTTTCCGTGCGTCCGAACAAAGTCACCGTGCGCTCCTGCATGGCCTGCAGCAAGGCGGCCTGGGTTTTGGGCGGCGTGCGGTTGATTTCGTCGGCCAGAAGAATTTGCGTGAACACCGGGCCTTTGATGAAGGCCAGTTCGCGCTGCCCCGTGGCCTTGTTCTCCTGCAGAATTTCATTGCCCAAAATATCGGCGGGCATGAGGTCGGGCGTGAATTGAATGCGGTTGAAGGGCAGGCTCAGCGATTGGGCGAAGGTGCGCACCAAGGAGGTTTTCGCCATGCCCGGCGGACCCACGAGCAGAACGTGCCCGCGGCAAAGCAAGGCGATGAAAATGTGTTCGAGCAACGCCTCTTGGCCGATGATGATTTTGGCGGCTTCGCTTTTGACCCGGGCGAACATTTCCGGGGCGTGGGTGGCGTTCATGGATGAAGCTTAAATTAACCGGAAAGGCCGCCGGGGAATTTCTGGGCAAAACGTTCGCGCGTGAGCGCGCGCATCAAAGCATGCTGCGCCCGCATCAAATCGATGTCTTTGGCCTGGGCCAGCCGTTTTTCCGCCCGTTCGCGCGCGGCCCGGGCACGCTCCACATCGATTTCGCCCGGACGTTCGGCCGAGTCGGAAAGCAGCACCGCGCGGTTGTGGCTGAACTCGAAGAAGCCGAAGCTGATGTGGAAGAAGTTTTTTTTCCGGCCGGCCGTCACGCAGACGTCGCCCGGAACCAGGCTCGATAGAATGGGGGCGTGGTTTTGCAGCACCTCGAAGCCGCCGGCTTCGCCCGGTACCGAAACGCTTTCGGCGTCGGCGTCGAACACGGTTTTCTCCGGCGTGAAAATTTGCAGATGCATGCTCAGCCTTTGCGGATTTTTTCGGCTTTGGCAATGGCTTCTTCGATGGAGCCAACCATGTAAAACGCATCTTCGGGCAAATCGTCGTGCTGGCCATCGAGAATTTCCCGGAAGGAACGGATGGTGTCCTGAAGTTGCACGAACTTGCCGGGGAATCCCGTAAACACTTCGGCGACGAAGAAGGGTTGCGACAAAAACTTCTGCACGCGCCGCGCGCGATTCACGGTTTTGCGATCCTCGTCGGAAAGTTCGTCCATGCCCAGAATGGCGATGATATCCTGCAATTCCTTGTAGCGCTGCAAGATGGTCTGCACGCCGCGCGCGATTTGATAATGCTCGTGCCCCACGATTTGGGGATCGAGAATGCGCGAAGTCGAGTCGAGGGGATCGACGGCTGGGTAAATGCCGAGTTCGGCGATTTGCCGCGACAGATTGGTGGTGGCGTCGAGATGCGCGAAGGTGGTGGCCGGCGCGGGGTCGGTGTAATCGTCGGCCGGCACGTAAATGGCCTGGATGGAGGTGATGGATCCCGTCAGCGTCGAGGTGATGCGCTCCTGCAAGTCGCCCATCTCGGTGCCCAGGGTCGGTTGATACCCCACGGCCGAAGGGATGCGGCCCAACAGGGCGGAAACCTCGGAACCGGCCTGGGTGAAGCGAAAGATGTTGTCGATGAACAACAGCACGTCCTGGCGTTTGTCGTCGCGGAAATATTCGGCGATGGTAAGCGCGGTCAGCGCCACGCGCGCGCGCGCGCCCGGCGGCTCGTTCATCTGGCCGTAGACCAGGCAGGTTTTGTCGAGCACGCCCGACTCCTTCATCTCGCCGTACAGCGCCGTGCCTTCACGCGTGCGTTCGCCCACGCCCGCGAACACCGAATAGCCGCCATGCTGCTTGGCGATATTGTTGATGAGCTCCATGATGATCACGGTTTTGCCCACGCCCGCACCGCCGAACAGGCCGATCTTGCCGCCCTTGGGATAAGGGGCCAACAGATCCACGACCTTGATGCCCGTGACCAGCACTTCGGCCTGGGTGCTTTGCTGGGTGAATTTGGGCGGCAGCTTGTGGATGCCGTCGAAACGTTCGGCCTTCACCGGGCCTTTTTCGTCGATGGGATCACCCGTCACATTGATGATACGCCCCAAAGTGGCCTCGCCCACCGGCACCGAGATCGGCTTGCCGGTGTTCACAACCGGAGCGCCGCGCACCAAACCGTCGGTAGTGTCCATGGCGATGGCGCGCACCAGGTTGTCGCCCAGATGCAGGGCCACCTCGAGCACGAGGTTGTTCTCCTCCTTGCCGATGAAGGCGTTGCTGGTTCGGAGCGCGGTGTTGATGGGCGGAAGCGCGGTGCCTTCGAAGCTCACGTCGACCACCGGGCCCATGACCGCGGTGATGGTTCCAGTTTGTTGATTCGTTGCCATAATGCGTTTAATCCTTTGGTTGCGGTCCGGAGGGTTCAGCCTTTCAAAGCCTCGGCGCCCGAAACGATTTCGATGAGTTCGCGCGTGATGGCGGCCTGGCGCGCGCGGTTCATGCTGAGCGTCAGCGAGCCGATCAGCTCTTTGGTGTTTTTGGTGGCGTTGTCCATGGCCGCCATGCGCGCGCTGTGTTCGCCCACGGCGTTTTCGAGCAGAGCGCGAAACACCTGCAGCGCCACCAGTTTGGGCAACAGTTCGGTGAACAGGGTTTCGGCATCGGGTTCGAGAAAGTAGTCGTCGCGCGGCCCGGTTTTTTTCGCACCCGCGGGGGCGGCCGGCGCGAAGGGCAATACCGGAATGAACACCGGCTGTTGCGATAAGGCGTTGAGAAATCGGTTGTAGACCAGCACCACGCGATCGCAGCGCTCGGAGCGAAAATCTTCGATCAGCCGTTGGGCGACGGATGCGGCGTTGGAGTATTGGGGGACGTTGGAGTACGAGGCCGAAACCGCCGTCAGTCCCGCGTTTTTGGCGGCCAGGTCGCGGGCCCGGCGACCCAACCCCAGCACTTCGACGGCAGGGGCGTCGACGGGGCGGCGCAAAAAGGCCTTGAACAGTCCGTTGTTGAAGCTGCCGCACAAACCGCGATCGGAAGACACCAGCACGTAACGTACGCGTTTCACCGGCCGCGCCTGAGCCAGCGGGTGATCGCCGGCGTCGGCCGAGGCCAGCACGCGAGCCAGCATCTGCTCCATGCTTTCGGCGTAGGGTTTACTGCGGGCAAAGGCGTCTTGGGCTTTTTTCAGCCGGGCCGCCGACACCATTTTCATGGCCGCGGTGATTTTGCTGGTGTTGCGCAGCGACTTGATGCGCAGCCGCAGTTCTTTGATGCCCGCCATGCGTTCTGCTTCCGCTGCCTATTTCGCGTTAGCCACGAATTGCTTGGCGAAGTCGCCCAGCGCCGCCTTGATGCGGCCCGTCAACTCGTCGTCGAGTTTTTTCTTGGTTTCGATTTCGTCGAGCAGATTCCCGTGCCGAGCCCGCAAAAATTGCAGCATTTCCTGTTCGTAGCGTTCGATGTCGGGTACCGGCACCTCGTCGGTGAAACCCTGGTTGCCCGCGAAAATGACCAGGATGGTTTCGGCGATGCGGTAGGGCGCGTATTGGCCCTGGCGCAAGAGACGGGTCAGGCGTTCGCCGCGCGCCAACTGTTTTTGCGTGGTCTTGTCGAGGTCGGACGCGAATTGCGCGAAGGCCGCGAGTTCGCGGTATTGCGCCAAAGTGAGCCGCAGCGCGCCGGCCACCTGTTTGGTCGCCTTGATTTGTGCGTCGCCGCCCACGCGCGACACCGACAGGCCCACGTCGACGGCAGGGCGCTGGCCGCCGTTGAACATGTTGGCGTCGAGAAAAATTTGCCCATCCGTGATGGAGATCACGTTGGTGGGAATATAAGCCGACACGTCGCCGGCCTGGGTTTCGATGATGGGCAACGCGGTAAGCGAACCGCCGCCTTCTGCGGCCGACAGCTTGGCCGCGCGCTCCAGCAGGCGGCTGTGCAGGTAAAACACGTCACCGGGATAGGCCTCGCGGCCCGGCGGCCGCCGCAATAGCAGCGAGAGCTGCCGATAGGCCTGGGCCTGTTTGGTCAAATCATCATAGATGAGCAGCGCATGCCCGCCTTTGGACATGAAGTATTCGCCCATGGTCACGCCGCAATAGGGCGCGAGATATTGCAGCGGGGCCGCATCCGAAGCGTTGGCGGCCACCACGCAGGTGTATTCCATGGCGCCGGACGCGCGCAGCTTTTCGACCACCATGGCGATGGTGCTCTGCTTCTGGCCAATGCCCACGTAAATGCACATCACCCCTTTGCCTTTTTGGTTGATGATGGTGTCGAGGGCGATGGCGGTTTTTCCGGTTTTGCGGTCGCCGATGATGAGCTCGCGCTGGCCGCGGCCGATGGGGATCATGGTGTCGATGGCCTTGATGCCGGTTTCGAGCGACTCATGCACGTTCTGGCGGCGGATGATTCCCGGCGCCTTGAGCTCAATGGGGCGCGTTTGCGAATGGTCGAGCGCGGGCCCGCCGTCGATGGGTTCGCCCAAGGCGTTGATGACGCGGCCGAGCACGGTTTCGCCCACCGGCACTGAAGCGATGGTTTTGGTGCGCACGACGGTGTCGCCCTCTTTGACGGCCGAGGCCGATCCCAGCAGGGCGATGCCCACGTCGTCGGCTTCGAGGTTGAGCACCAAGGCCGAAACCTTTCCGGAGGCGGCCTGCACTTCGACCAATTCGCCCGCCATCACCTGCGACAGCCCGAACACGCGGGCGATGCCGTCGCCGACCTGAAGAACGGTGCCGGTTTCCTGAGTTTCGCCGGCCAGCCCGAAGCCTTCGAGTTGTTTTTTCAGGATGGCGCTGATTTCATCGGGTTTGATTTGTGTGGTCATGAAGGGTTCCTAGGCGGCGAGTTTCTGCCGCAATGCGTTGAGCTGGTAGCGGAGGCTGGAGTCGGTGACGCGATCGTCTTCTTCGACGCGGAACCCGGCGATAAGGCCGGCATCCACGTCGTTGTGGAGCAGATAAGTGCGTCCCGGGGTGCCGGACGCGAGGCCTTGCGCCAGGTGCTGCAGTTGGGTTGCGGAGAGCGGGACGGCGCTGATCACGCGCGCGCGTTTCACGAGGCGCCGCTCCTCTTCCAAGCGCAGGTATTCGCTGCAAATGGCAAGGAGCAACGGGAGGCGCCGCTTGCTTTCCAACAGGCGCAACAGGCGCCGCACCCATTCCGAAGCGCGGTCGACCACGGGTTGCAAGAGCTGGGATTTTTTATCCGCAGACAGAGCCGGCATGGTCAGAGCGCGTTGGAGGCCGGGCGTGCGGGAAAGCAGGTCGAGGATCGCCTGAATTTCTTCTTGAATGAGGGCGGTTTGCTGATGCGCTTCCGCCACCGCGAGTAAGGTGCGCGCATAAACCGTGGCCGCTTTGTGGGAATGGGGCATAGGGTTCAGGTGCGGTGCGAAACTTCTTGGATAAGCTGATCCACCAAGGTGCGATTCTTGGTATCGTCGAGATTCTGGCGTACCAGTTTTTCGGCGATGCCGATGGATAGATCGGCCGTGGTACGACGGAGTTCGGCGATGGCCGCCTGCTTCGAGGCTTCAATTTCCTGCGCCGCCGAAGCCAGAATGCGCTTTTTTTCTTCGTGGGCCGCGGTTTCGAAGGTTTTCTTCAGGGCTTCGGCCGACTCGCGCGCGGTTTGCAGCACCTGGTTCGCCTGGTTCTTGGCTTCGATCAGCATGCGCTGCTGCTCTTCGGCCAGACGCGCGTTTTCGGCCTGGATGCGCGCCGCCTGATCCAGGCTGTTCTGCACGGCCTTATCGCGTGCGTCCAACGAAGCGAGAATGGGTTTCCACGCCACCTTCTTGAGCAAAAGCAACAGTAATGCGAAGGTGAACAATGTCCACAAGCCCACGCCCGGGTCGAAGCGCAGCATCACGGGCATCTGGCTGTGTCCACCGGGGGCCTGTGTGCTTTCCTGTGTCGAGTTCATGGGTTCCGCCTCATGGTGTCCTGGCGTTGCGCCGGGATTACTTGAACGCCAAAATGATGCAAATCACCTGCGCGAACAACGCCACACCTTCGACCAGAGCGGCCGCGATCAGCATGTTGGTGCGTATGTTGCCCGTGGCTTCGGGTTGCCGCGCCATGCCTTCGAGAGCCGATCCGGCCAAGGTGCCGATGCCGATGCCGGCACCGATGGCGGCCAAACCCGCGCCGATACCGGCCGAGAGCAGACCCATGCTTGAGTTTTCGAGTGCCATACTATTCTCCTTTGGTTCCTGATAAGAAGGGGTTGAGGGGGTTCAATGTTCCGGATGGATCGACATGCCGACAAACAGGCTGGACAGCAAGGTGAAGACGTAGGCCTGCAACAGCGCGACCAGAATGTCGATGAGATAGATGAAAATCGTGAAGGGCACCAAACCGATTGCCGAGGCGAACGACTTGAACACCACGATCAGACCCAAAAGGCTCAGGATGAGCACATGATCGGCGGTCATATTGGCGAAAAGACGAATGCACAGGGCGAAGGCCTTGGTGAAGATGCCCATGAGCTCGATGGGCGCAATGAGGATATAGATCGGCCAGGGCATGCCCTTGGGAAACATGAAGCTGAAATAACCGAGGGGGCCGCTGCGCACCATACCGGCGACATTGAAAACCACGAACGTCATCACCGCCAGCGCCGCCGTAACATTTATGTTACCGGTGGCGCCCGGCACGCCGGGAATCAGCGGAATGAGATTCAGAATGAGGATGAAGAAAAACAGGGTGAGAAAGAAGGGCAGCCATTTTTTGGTGTTTTCTTCGCCGAGATTGGGTTTGACGACTTCGTCGCGCACGAAGACCACGATCACTTCGATCAAAGTGCCCCAACGACCGATGGGGGCCAAGCCCTTACGGCGCGCCGCGGGAATGAGCAGCGCGACGAGCAGCACAGCCCCGAGCAGCATGGTCAATACGTGCAGGGAAATCGAAAGATCCAATCCCCCCATCTTCCAGTGATCCGGCAAATGGAACACCGGGCCACCCCAGGGGGCGCGCCATGCGTAGCCGTTGCCGATGTGGTGCATCATGAACTCGCCGAGGTCTTCGGAGGCGCCGGCCGCGGAGGCCAGCAGCAACATCGGAATCCCCAACCATTTTTTCATTGCCGCACCGCCCACCAGCGCGACACATGCCGGATTTCGAGGATTTGGAAGGCCACGTAGGCGGCCATGGCCGAAAACACGAAACTCAAGGCCTGGGCGCGTTCGGGATGGAAGACCGCGGCGGCCACCGCCAACAGCGCGCCCAAGGCTAATAGCCGCGCCGCCATTGAGGCGAGAATGACGCGTACGGGTTCCCAGCCCAAGTGCAGATGTAAAACTCCCACGGCGGCCAGGGCGTTTATCGCCATGAGCCCCAGGGCCGCAAAACCTGGGGCCAGGCGATAGGCCGGCAGCAGGTGCGAACACAGCGCCGCCACCAGACACAGCACCCCCAAATATGCCACCACGGATTTCGTGAATGAGATCAAGAAAAATCCCGTTTTGAACGGCAGGGAACGATAGCAAGGGCAAGGCCGGATTCACAGGTGAATCCGGAATATTCGCCGGTTTTGCGGGGAGGTTTCAGCGTTGAAATGATCCGTCACAGTTGTGCGGAAATTGTCAGTCGTACAGAGGGTGGACCGGAAAATTTACGGCTTTTTCCGGTCCAGTTTGCCGATTATCCTCAGCACGGTATATCCGGATCCGATGAGTCCCAAAATCGCTCCGCCGATGACTCCAACGGGAAACCGGGTAAAATGGCGGTCGCACCAGTGTCCGAGCAAGACGCCCCCGGCCATCCATACCGCCAAGGTGGTGCCCAAGCCCAGCAGGAGACCCAAGGCGGAAGCCGCATTTTTGTCCGCAGTCATGGGCGAGTCCGGTGCGTCGGCCCAGGTAATTTGCGTGTTACTGGAGATTGCGCCGGCTTCGGTCGGCCGGGCTTTTAGCCGGGAACATGGACGTCCATCGCGCAGCGCCCCTGGAACAGGGCACCTTCCTGAATCACCAGCTCGCGGGTTTCGAGATCGCCCATCAGCACCGATTTGGTTTCGAGCACCAGTCGCTCCTGCATATGGATATTGCCCTTTAATTGTCCGGCCAAGGTGGCCGAGCGGCCGCTGACATCGCCTTCGATGGATCCTGTCGCGCCCAGCACCAAGGTGCCGCCCACCGAAACCGTGCCTTTGATGGAACCTTCAACCCGGAGATCCTGCTCGACCGCGATTTCACCGGTGATGCGGGTTCCCTCGCAAATGAAGGTAATGCTGGCGGTGGTGCTTTTGGTCATGGCAAAGCCTTTCTCGGCGTGGTTCATTGCAAATAGGGGAGTGGATCCACCGGTTTTCCATTCAAAATAATTTCAAAGTGAAGATGCGGGCCCAGGCTTCGCCCCGTACTTCCCACCAGGCCGATGGCCGTTCCCTTTTGTACCTGGTCCCCGGGCTGCACGAACACCGAAGCGAGGTGGCCGTAAACCGTTTCCACCTGGGGATCATGGCTGATGCGCACAAAGCGCCCGAGATCGTTGTCCCACCCGGCAGCGGTGACTACGCCTTTGGCGGCGCTCACCACGATGGTGTTTTCGGCGGCCAGAATGTCAATCCCATCATGGCGGCCCTCGGGTCCGCCGCGTGAAAAGGGTTGGCTGACGATACCGTTGACCGGCCAGATATCGGGATGTCGAGCCCGCAGGTTGGCCAGCCCGGTGTCGGATTTCCGTTCCGCCGCCCTGACATTGTCAAGATAGCGGGCGAGATTTCCGGTCCAACCCGGAACCGCGGGCGGCGCCTCGATGGAGTCGGCCGGCGGCTGCGCCAGAAAGGCCTGGAGAATTTCGCGGATCGCCTTCTCCTTCTCCCCTACCGCGGCGAGTTCGCGTTCGAGCAGGGCCATTTTCTTCTGCTGCTCCATCAATTCCTGGTTGCGCACGGCCAGATGGTTGGCCAGCAGCACCTTACCCTGGATTTGCGTGATCTTCACGGCCGCGAACCCCATGGCGAACAGGGCGATAATGCTGGTGTAAAACAGGAATTCGAAGAAGCGGTAACGCAATTTGAGGGTCCAGGCCACGCTGGAGTCGTCGGGGAAAATTTGAATGGTAACGAAGCGTCTTTTCGCCATGTCCGGCCGCGAAGGGATTCGCGCTCAAGACGACCGGCCGCGCGCCTGGCGCAACCAATGCATCAAATTGTTAATGTCGTCACGATTCATATAATGAATTTCCAGCACACCCTTGCGCGCTCCGCCCCGGAGCGTCACCTTCAATCCCAGCAAATGGCGCAGCTCTTCCAGTACGGCACGCGCATTGGGATCCGCGGGTTGGGTCGGGGGTGCCGCTTTCTTCTGCTTCTCGGCGGCGCGCACGTTCAGGGCCGTATCCAGGATGGTACGGGCGTGTTTGATCTGCTCGGAGCCCTCGGACTGCAACAGGGCGCGCCCATGTCCCGCCGAGAGCTTGCCTTCGCGCAGCCATTGCTGCACTTGCGGTTCGAGCCGCAGCAGGCGCAGGGTATTGGTCACCGCCGATCGGCTTTTCCCCACCCGATCGGCGATTTCTTCATGGGTCATACCGCAGATGTTGGCAAGTTGCTCGTAGGCCTTGGCTTCTTCCACGGGATTCAATTGCACCCGCTGGATGTTTTCCACCAAGGCCAGCTCCATCATATCGCGATCCGAAATTTGATCGCGTACGATGGCGGGAATGCGGTCCCGTTTCAGATGCTGAAAAGCGCGAAAGCGGCGTTCCCCGGCGACGATTTGAAAGCCCGAGGCATGCTTCCGCAGCAAAATGGGTTGCAGCAACCCCTTTTGCGCGATGGAATCGGAGAGTTCCCGCAAATCGTCGGCGGAAAATTCGTGTCGGGGCTGAAACGGATTGGCCGTTATTAAACTCAACTCGATCTCCTGCACCGCTTCGCCGGTTGCGGGATCGACGACTTCGGTGCCGAGATGGGCGAAGATCGACTCCAAGCCTTTACCCAAAGCGCGGCGCGTCATATTGCGTGGTCGAGAATTTCTTTGGCCAGCTCCATATAGCGCACCGCGCCCAAGGAAATGGCGTCATACAGAATGATGGGTTTTCCGAACGAGGGCGCTTCGCTGAGCTTTACGCTGCGGGGAATGATGGTTTTGAAAACCTTTTCCGAAAAAGTCGACTGTACGTCGTCGACCACCTGTTTGGAAAGATTGAGACGGCTGTCATACATGGTGAGCAAGGCGCCTTCGATGGTCAATTTGGGATTGGTGCTTTGCTGCACGAGGCGAATGGTGTTCAACAATTCCGCCAGACCCTGCAGGGCGTAATACTCGCATTGAATCGGAATCATCACCGAGTGGGCCGCCGTCAGTACGTTCACGGTCAGCATGTTCAAGCTGGGGGGTGAATCGATAAAAATGAAATCGTAGTTGTTCTTGATGGGCGCCAGGATTCGGGTCAATCTTTTTTCCCGCTGGTCTTCTTGTATCAACCGAACTTCCAGCCCGGAAAGCGAGCGCGAGCTTGGAAATAAGTCCAAATAAGGCATGCTCGTTTTTTTTACGAATTTCGATACACGCTCGGCATTGACGTCTTGCTCCGCCAAAAGCATGGCATCATAAATGTCTTCATCCAGCGATCCGTCGAAGCCCAAACCCTGGGTGGAATTCGACTGGGGATCCATATCCACCAACAAAGTTCGCTTTTCCATGGCCGCCATGGCCGCAGAAACATTGACGCAGGTTGTGGTTTTTCCGACTCCGCCTTTTTGGTTGCAGGCGGCGATGATTTTCACGTTTCACCGGCCTTGCAGGCGAGCACCACATAATATTTTCGGGGCACATCCGGTATCACGTAGACATGGTTTTCCAGCTTTTCATACCCCGAGGGAATCGAAGTTTCCGGGTGGGTTTTGAAAGTCATGAAAAGACCTTGGGGCTTCAGCATTTTATATGCCAGACGCGCATCGCGGGAAAATTCTCCGAAAGCCCGACAACAAACCACGTCCATATGCGACAGATAAACTTTTTCCACCCGTTCGGTTAAAACATGGAAATTCGGGATTTTGATTTCCCGTACAATTTCTTGCATCAGGGCACATTTTTTGTGATTTGGCTCAATGGCAAAAAAATCGATTTCGGGTTGCGCAATGGCCAAAGGCAAAGAAGGCAATCCAATTCCCGCTCCCATATCCGCCAATTTATTGACGTCATGCAAAAACGGAATGATCTGCAAAGAGTCTAAGATATGACGGGCCATGATGCCGTCCTCATCCTTTTTGCTGACCAGATTCAGATTTTTATTCCAACGGCGCAGGATGGATTCCAGCAAAAACAGTTTTTGCTGAATTTTTTCATCCAAGGATGATAATTCGACCAATAATCCTGGGGACATAAGTTGCTAAATGTACCTCAACCAACGCGAATTTCAAGAACAGAAGCGCAATGGTTTCACGTGAAACATGAATGATTTGAGATCCGATTGTTCCACGTGAAACATTGGTTAATCCTAAAAAACACAAAATTCTAAAACTCTTCCCATGCAAAGGAACTTTGAAAATTGGTCTGGCCGGACGGTCGAAGCTCGATGTGAAGCTGTGTTGGGCTCGGCGGAAGAGATCTTGATTAGAAAGGCGCACGAGGAAGGTGCTGCGAATATTGCGCGGCGGATGCGATGCAGATGAAAGGGATTAGTGCAGATACCGGAGAGCTTTACCGCCAATGGTCTGCTACAAACAGACGTTGCGGTACCTCGCAACGAAAAAGAACAGTGACAAAAAAATGAATTTTATTCTGTCGACCCGATGGATAAAAGATTCAAACACGCGCGAATGCGATCCAGATTTTTGCTTCCGGGAGCCGACTCAACCTTGCTGTTGAGATCCACGGCGTAGGGTCGAACGCTGCGCAAGGCTTCGTCGAGATTCTCCGGTCCCAGTCCTCCGGCGAGAAAATAGGGGAGCGGCAAGGGATGGGAATTGAGCAGCGACCAATCAAAGGCATTTCCCGAGCCGCCGAAGCCTGACTCCGAATGGGTATCGACCAGAAAAAAGCGCGGCCGATGTTCCTGGTTCTCCCACGCGTCTTTCAAGCCCCCATAGTCTTCCAGCCGCTGCTGCGAAATGGCCTTGATGCACGGCAGCTCGATGCGATCCAGAACATCCCAGCCTTCGCGGCCGTGCAGTTGCACCCAGCGAATTCCGGATGCCGCCGCCACGATTGCGATATGTTCGGGAGTCGCATCGACAAACACCCCGACGGGTTCACAGTGGCGCAAGCGCGCAATGATGCGGGACGCGGCCGCGGGTTCGATAAATCGCTTGCTGCGGGGGGAAAAATTGAAGCCGAGATAATCCACCGGCAATGCATCCAGTGCCAAGGCATCGGACATGCGCGTGATACCGCACACCTTGACACGAATGCGCTCCTGTGCGCGGGCGACGGCATCGCCTATGCTCGCAGTCATATCCGAACCTTTATCCGAACCTTTTCCGCGCCCGCTGATGCGCTTGGGGAAAATAACCGCATGCATGGCTGATTCGCTAGCGACGCGAATTTAATTCGGGTATATTTCCTAATTTCCAAAAACAAAAGATCAAGCTCTTGGATCTGCGGGAAAAGGCCTGGGTCAAACGGTGCAGCCGTACAAGGAGAGGATATGACCGAAGTCATCAAAAGGGTGGTTGTGATGCAGGATGTTTCCTACAACTATCCCGCCGGGAACAATGCGCTGAGTAAGATCTCTATGGAGATCAATCAAGGTGAAATCATCGGCTTGGCAGGCGCGAATGGAGCGGGCAAAACCACCCTGATGAAAATTCTGGCCGGTTATGTGGAAAAAACCGACGGCAACTTGCTGCTGGGCGGAAGGCCGATCGAAGAGTATTCGAATCGGCGTCTGAATGAAACCGTAACCCTGGTAGAGCAGAACCCGGAGAACCAATTGGTGGGCCCCACGGTCGAAGACGAGTTGGCCCGGGCCTGCCGGCTCATGGGCTTCGAGGGCCGCCTTATCCGCGACAAAGTCGATTTTGTGTTGAACCTCGTGCGCATGAAGCAATCCAAAGAATGGTATCTCGATGAGATGTCCTGCGGCGAGCGCCGGCGCATCGCCCTGGCGTTGGCCCTGGTTTCGGATCCGTCCGTGCTTCTGCTCGACGAACCGCTGTCCGATCTCGACACCGTGGGCATCGCCGACAGCATTTCCATTCTGAAGGATTTGAAAGGCCGCGGCTTGGCCATCATGGTCTCATCCCATCGTCTGGAGGACATCCTCGACCTGACCGACAAAATCGCCGTGCTCGGCGACGGCAGTATTCTCATGTTCGACGAAGCCGCAAAGGTTTTGGCCAATAATGAAATCCTCAATCTGGCCGTGATGAGCGTGCCGGTGGTGCAAAGGCTTTATCTGCAATTGCAAAAAGAGGGGTTATTGCCGGAAGGCGTGCTGCCCGTCACCTACGATCAGGTCTTGGATTCATTCCGCGGCCAGCTCCGGAAAAGAAGGGCCACCGATACCGACACGGCCGAGGTTTCAGAAGCGGCTAAGAGTTGAAATCGTAAACGCGCCGCGTAGATCGGACGGGACGCGAACTTAGAAGTCTGTGATTTTTCTTTTATTTTTTTTCAATAGGCTGCGCGATACACGGCCAACATTTGTGCCTGGGTTACGGGCACCATGTTGGTGGCATGGCAGGTGTCTTCGATGGCGTCTTGAGACAGCATTTCCAGATCGGATTCGGGAACGCCATGGTTGCGCAGCCCGAATCCGATTCCCAGCGTGCGGATAAAACTACGGCACGACTCGGACAGCGTCGGCTTCACCGAGCCCGCTTCGCGGAACAGATTCCGCACGCGATCGAATTTGGATTTGGCCTCGACGGGCAACGCCAGCGATTCGTGAAACGCCAAAGCGGAAGGCAGCAGCAGCGCGTTCGCCAATCCGTGATGGGTGTCATAGCGCGCCGACAGGGGATGGGCCAGGGAGTGGACCATTCCCAAGCCTTTTTGAAAAGCCGTGGCGCCCATGGCGGCGGCCATTTGCATGGCTCCGCGCGCCTCGAGATTTTGGCCGTTGGCATAGGCGGCGGGTAAAAATTTCAGAATCAGCCGCAGCCCTTCCAACGCGATACCGTCGGCCAAGGGGTGAAACGCCGGCACCAAAAAGGCTTCGAAGCAATGCGTGAAGGCATCGATGCCTGTGGCCGCAGTGATGGGGGGCGGCAGGCCGGCGGTCAACGCGGGCTCCAGCACCGCGATGTCGGGCATGAGGCGCGGGTGGAAGAAAATGGTTTTCTTGCCCGTCGCCCGCAGAATAATCACGCCCGAGCGCCCGACTTCGCTGCCCGTGCCTGCCGTGGTGGGGATGGCAAAAAGCGGAGGCAGCGGATTTCGAATCAGCTTGTCTCCGCCTTGGGCATCGTCGTATTGCGCCAACGGTCCGGGATGGCAGACCATGAAGCGGATCACCTTGGCCACGTCCATGGGGCTGCCCCCGCCCAAGGCCACCAAGGCGTCGCACCCTTGGTTTTGGTAGGCGGCCACGCCCTGCTCCACGTCTTCTTCGATGGGATTGGGGTGGGTGGAGTCGAAAACGTTGAAGGAAGCTCCGATGTTACCCAGGGCTTTCTGCACTTCGGCGGCCAGGCCGACCTTGACCACGTTGGCATCGGTGACGAGCAGGGGACGGCGGATTTGGGTTTCGGCCAAGCGGGCGGCCAAGGCCGCCAACGCGCCTTCGCCGTAATAAATCGTGGTGGGATAATTGAATTGCTGCATATTAGATGATCTCGAAATAACGGGCCAATTGCCAATCGGTGATCGCGCGTTCGTATTCGCGCGCCTCCCATTCGCGCGTGTCGGCGAAATGCTCCACGAAGGCGGCCCCGAACACTTCGGCGGCTTCTTTGGAAGCGCGGAAATTGCGCATCGAATCGCGCAGGTTGCCCGGCAAGCGCAACTCTTCGGGCAATGCCTCCTGGGCGTCATAGGCGCTGCCTTGCACCGGATCGCCGAGCGGGAGCTTTCTTTCGATGCCGAGCAATCCGGCCGCCAGGCAGGCCGCGGCCACCAGATACGGGTTGCCATCGGCCGCCCCCAGGCGAAATTCCACGCGTTGCGATTTTTCGCCGCCGGGAATCACGCGCAGGGCCGTGGTGCGATTTTCGATACCCCAGGTCGAACTGGTCGGCGCCCAGGCGCCCTTGACCAACCGCGTGTAGCTGTTCACCGTGGGCGCGCACAAAACCAGAAACGGTTTCAGATATTTCTGCAGCCCGGCCACGTAGTGTTCCATGATCGGGCTCATGTTGCCCCGGCCCGAGGCTTGATAAAACACCGGCGCACCGGATTTGAGGTCGAACAGGCTTTGATGCAAATGTCCGCTTTGACCCGGATAGTCGAGCGACCACTTGGCCATGAAGGTGGCCAGGAGATTCCGCTTTTGGAAAAACACCTTGGCAAAAGTTTTGAAGATCGCGGCCTGATCCGCTCCGGCCAAGGCTTCGGCGGGAGACAGCGCCGCTTCCCACACGCCGGGGCCGGTTTCGCAATGCAGGCCTTCGATGGGACAGCGCAGCGCGTCGCAATAATCCTGCAAGGCGTTGAACAAATCCGATTGCACCGAATTGCGCAGCACCGAGTAGCCGAAATTGCCGGGCGTCAATGGTTTGAGATGGCGATAATGTTTTTCCCGCACCGAATGCGGCGTTTCGTCGAAAACGAAGAACTCGTATTCGAATCCGATTTTGGCCCCGAAGCCCAGATCCCGGGCGCGATCCAAAACGGTTTGCAGCAACCCGCGCGGGCACAGGGGGTGCCGCCCCTGGCCGGACCCATCTACAAATTCGGCGAGCAAAAAAGGGATGCCGCCTTCGTCGTCCAAGGTGCGTTCGGTGGCCAGATCGACACGGTACGGCGCATCGGGAAACGCGGTATGCCAGCCGGTATATTGCACGTTGTCGTACAGCCTGTCCTCGACGTCCCAGCCCAGCACGCAATCGCAAAAGCCGCCGCCGTGCTCGGCCACCGAGGCGAACTTTTCCAGCGCCAGATATTTGCCGCGCATCACGCCGTCGAGGTCGGTGAGCGCCAGTTTGGCCCGTTTCACGCCGCGATCGGCCCAGGACTCCAGGCGCAGGGCGAGATTCGATTCCGGCCGGTCTAGGTTTGCAGCCATTGATTTCCTTTCACGGCAGACGAAAGTGAATGGCCTTGCGCCGCGTCATGGAGTAAAAACCGTACTTCGAAAGCGTGGTGCCCCGCCCGCTGTCGCGCACCCCGGTCCAGGGCAAGGCCGGATCGAGGTAATCGCAACGGTTGAGAAAGACGGTGCCCGCGTCCAGTTCCGCGGCCAGACGTTCGGCCCGACCCACATCGCGGGAGTAAATCACCGCAGTCAACCCGTAACGCGAATCATTGATGAGCCGCACGGCCTCATCGTCTCCCGCCACCGACAACACGGGAAGAATCGGACCGAAATTTTCTTCGCGCATCACCGCCATGTTTTGATCCACCCCCGTTATCAAGGTGGGTTCGAAAAAAGTGCCTTGGCCGATGGACACGGTATGGCCGCCCGCCAGTACCCGGGCCCCTCGGGCTTCGGCTTCTTCCACCTGCAGGCGCAGGCCGCGTGCGGCTTGGGCCGCGGCCAGAGGTCCCAAGGTGGTCGCACGATGCATGGGATCGCCCAAAATATAGGCGCCGACCAAAGCCCGGCAGCGGTCGACGAATTCGTCATGGACCTTTTTGTGCGCGTACACGCGTTCGATGCCGCAGCAGCTTTGCCCGGCGTTGTACATGGCGCCGTCCACGAGATCGGCGGCGGCTTGGGCGAGATCGGCGTCTTCGGCCACATAGGCTCCGTCTTTGCCGCCCAGTTCGAGTTGGCAGTCGAGGAAGCGGCCGGCCGCGCTTTGTTGCACGGCATGCCCGCCCGCCACGGAACCGGTAAATACGATGTGATCTACGTCGCCTTTTGATATTACCGTTTCCACCGCGGCATGTTCGGCCACCACCGCTTGCAGCACGCCTGCCACGGGCCCGAGTTTGCCGAAGGCGCGGGCGAAATGTTCGCCGATGGCGGGAGTCAAACTGCTGTGTTTGAGCAAGACGGCATTGCCCGACAAGAGGGCTGTGGCCACGCCGTTGATGGCCGTGAGCAACGGATAATTCCAGGGCGCGATGATGAAAACCAGGCCCAGGGGAATGTGTTCGATGCGTCGCAGGAATCCCGGTTTGGGCGGCAAGGGTTCGGGCCGCAAAACCTCTTCGGCAATCGCAGCCAGGTACTCGGCGCGTTCCAGCAATCCGTTCACCTCGTTTTCGGATTGCACGATGGGCTTGCCCATTTGCCCGGTGATGTCGCGGGCGATGATTTCGCGCTGCGCGCTGAAATAGCCGAGCGCTTCCAGAAAGTATCCGACGCGTTCGGCCACTTCCAGGCGGCGCCAGGTTTCTCCGGCCGCGCGGGCCGACGCGATGCGCGGGCCGAGCGCGGCGGCATCCAAAACCGGATATTCGCCGACGGGTTCCAGGGTAAACGGGTTGACGGGGCGCAGGGTTTTCACGGGCTTTAAATTAGCAGAAGGCGAAGCGGTTCAACGCGGCTTGTGACCCCGGTTCATGGCCCGGAAACAAAGGGAAAATCCGGCTTGACATCCGAGGATTAGAAGGATATTGTTATATGGGTGAAGACAACCATAGATATTGCCGATGCCATTCTGTTGCGCGCCAAGCGCGTGGCCAAAAAAGAAAATGTGACCGTGCGGGCCTTGGTCGAAGAAGGTTTGACGCAAGCGTTGAATCGACGCGAACATGCCAAGCCTTTCAAGTGGAAGCCGCATGCTTTTGTGGGCGGGGGGATGAATCCCGAATTCGAACAAGGCGGCTGGCCGGCCATTCGGGATGCGATTTATGAAGGCCGCGGCGCTTGATCGCGCTCGATACCAACATTCTTGTCTACGCCTACCGTGAAGACTCCGCCTTTCACGAAAAAGCCGAAACGCTGCTGATTGAGTTGGCCGAAGGCGCGGCCGCATGGGCTTTACCTTGGCCGGTGGTGCATGAATTCCTGGGCGTAGTGACGCACCCGCGCGTTTTCAAAATTCCCAGTCCTTTGGAACATGTTTTCGGGTATTTGGATGGCCTGATGAAGTCGCCCAGTTTGCGGTTGCTTTCCGAAGGTCCCGAACATTGGCCGGCTCTGAAGCAAATCGCCCTGGCCGGAAAAATCGCGGGCCCGGCCATTCACGACGCCCGCATCGCGGCCTTGTGTTTGGCGCATGGCGTCAAAGAATTGTGGAGCGCGGATCGCGATTTCAGCCGCATGCAGGGCTTGAAAGTGAAAAATCCCCTGACCGGGTGAAACGGCTTTTGTTGGCAAATTCCCGAAACCCGTCCACTCTTTGACGGCGGAATGGATTCAAGGCCGTGATAGCGACTGAAATGCAGTTTTACCTTTGGCGGAATGGATGCCGAATGACCCCCGTTTCCCAACCCCTGATCCTGCAATCGACGCTCGGCTCACGACTGCTCGAACCGGCCGCAGAGTTCGAATTCAATAATTTGACGGGAAAGCCCAAAGCAACCGTGGTCATGGCAGGGGCGGGGTAGGAGGCAAAGTGCTGACAAGATTGAAAGTGGATGGTTTTAAAAATCTCGTGGATTTGGATGTACGCTTCGGCCCCTTTACCTGCATTGCGGGTTTGAACGGCGTCGGGAAATCCAATCTTTTCGACGCCATTCGTTTCTTGAGCATGTTGGCGGGGGGGCAAACGCTGCTTGACGCGGCTCTTTCCGTTCGCGATGAAAAAGGGAGAACCAACGAAATTTCTTCGATCTTCACCCAAGTAAACGGTCAAATGCTGCAAGCGATGTCGTTTGAAGCCTATATGATTGTTCCACCGGAAGCGAGAGATGATTTAGGTCAAAACGCAAAAGCAAACACCACCTTCCTCAAATACATCCTTAAAATTCGTCTGCGCAAAGAAGCTTTGGCAACCCTGCACGCCAATCCCCTGGAGATTACCGAAGAAGGGTTGGAATACATAAAAAAGAAAGATATAGCGGAACATTTGCGATTCCCAACCGGGCGCGAGTGGAAAGACTCCGTTATTCAAAAGAACAAATCCTTATCGACCCATTTTATCACCACGCAAAATGGTGTCGAATCGAATCACGAAAAAAAAATCGTGTTGCATAGCACCAAGCGGGGCCGGCCCAGAAGTTATTTGGCGGGAGATTTGACCAAAACGGTGATGGGAACGGCAACGGCGTCAGAATCCCCCACCGCCGTTTGCGCCATGCAAGAAATGCGATCTTGGCAATTATTACAATTCGAACCCTCCGCATTAAGAAAACCGGATTCGTTAAACGCCAAGCCGCATTTAGAATCGGATGGAGCCCACATTGCGGCCACTCTCTACCATCTAGCTAATCACATATGGCCACAACAACATGGTTTGGACGGCGCAGCGGCCTACCAAACCGTAACCAATAAACTTGCGGAACTGGTCCAAGACATTCGGGGAATTGAAGTTGAGCGTGACGACAAAAGGGATTTATTGACTTTGTACGGAATCTTTAAAAACGGCGACAGATTGCCGACCCGCTCTCTTTCGGACGGTACTTTGAGGTTTCTTGCTTTGGCGGTGCTGGAAATGGATCCACAAGCCAACCGGATTATTTGTTTGGAAGAGCCGGAAAATGGAATTCATCCGGATCGAATTCAAGACATGATTCGTTTGTTAAAGGATATCGCCGTCGATCCTTCCTGCCCAAACGATGAAACAAATCCTTTACGGCAAGTCATCATCAACACGCATTCCCCGTTGGTGGTGGCAAATGTCGACGATGCCGATCTTTTATACGGATTGCTGGAACCGTTCAATCCAAAAGAAAAAGGCATCACGTCCGATCGGTGGATGAATCGAATCGCCTTGAAGTGCGTGACGAAAACATGGAGAGAAGAATTGGGGATGGAAGTTTTATCAAAAGGGCATATTCAAGCTTATTTGCAACCGATTCCAAGACCAAAAACTCCCGGCGATGAACGTTCAAATTCCGATCCAAAAATTGTTCGAGAAAGAAGCGATCTGTGGGCCGAACAACTGGCGTTCGATTTTCAAGACTGATGCTTCGTTGTACTTTGCTCACCGAAGGCCCATCCGATGCCTGCCTTATTCCAGTCATCGAGTGGACCTTTCGGAATCTAAACCCGGGAATTTTGCCTGTGATCACCTGGGCGGATCTCAGATCATCTAGGCCCGGTGTGGATTTGATTTCAAAAATACCGGTCACTTTGAAACAGTATCCTTGCGAGATATTATTCATTCATAGAGACGCGGATCGTTCGACTGTAGAAGAGCGTGTTCGCGAGATTGAAAATGCAGTCAGAAGCACCCCCCTAACTACGCATCGAATTCCACTGATTCCCGTCAGAATGACGGAGGCATGGCTCCTTATTGACGAGAACGCCATTCGCATCGCGGCCAACAATCCAAAGGGCCGCATGGTCTTGAAATTGCCCAGTTTGTCAAATCTCGAAAGGGAGGCAAATCCAAAACAATTATTAAGAGAGAGATTGACTGAAGCCAGCGGTTTGCGTTCTCGCAGCCGCAGAAAGTTCAGACCCGAAGGACGTGCGCGAATTGTATCTGAAAATATTTCGGATTTTTCCCCACTCATGCAGCTACCCGCCTATCGTGAGTTTCGATCCAGGTTGGCCGGCGTTTTAAATTCGATGGGCAACCAGTAAATGCCTCCGGACCCCGGCACCCGCGACATTCCGCTGCATACGGCGAAACACCTCATGGTGAAAAACGCCGAGTTCAAATGCTTCATGGAAACTAAGGAGCCGGGATTTTTCGGCAAGCATGCAAAGAGGGCGTCGATCCCGGAAGTACTCTTGAATTCGAAATTGACCCGGCAAGAAACCGAAGGACGGCTGGTATGAATCCTTCCCTTTACCTCATCGATGTTTCGGCGCTGGCTTACCGATCTTTTTTCGCCTTCATCAAATCGCCCTTAAAGAGAAAGTCGGACGGCAAGGAAACCTCGGCCCTTTTCGGATTTGCCCAGCACATCCTGCGGCTCATCGCGGAGCGGAATCCCGATTACATCGCCTTTGTGAAGGACCTCAAAGGCCCCACCAAGCGCCACGAAAAATACGAGGACTATAAAGCCCATCGCGAACCCATGCCCGATTCCCTGGCCGCGCAATTGCCGGATATCGACGGCTTCGTGGAGAAGTCGGGATTGCGCACCGTGGCCCTGCCCGGATACGAAGCCGATGATGTCATGGCCACCTTGGCCTTGCAGGCGCGCCGGCGGGGATGGACCTCTTACTTGGTGACCCGCGACAAGGATTTGATGCAACTCGTCGACGACAAGATTTTCCTGTTTGATCTGGGTAAAGCCTCCGACGGCGGCTCCTTGGTGGTGGGCGCCAAGGAGGTGAAGGAAAAGTGGGGAGTGGGTCCGGAACATATCGTGGATTTTCTCGCCCTCGCCGGCGACAGTTCGGACAATGTTCCGGGCGTCTCCAAGGTGGGGCCCAAAACCGCGGCGGATTTGCTGAATACCTACGGATCCCTGGAAAGGGTGTATCAGAACGTCGACAACATCACCAAAAAAGCCCTGCGCGAGAACCTGATCAAGGACAAGGAGTTGGCTTTTCTCTCCCAGGAACTGGTAACCCTGCATACGGATTTGGATTTGCCGCTGGGCCTGGAGGATTTGAAATACCCGGGTATTCGGGCGGCGGAATTGCGCCCTTACCTGGAACAATTCGATTTGCACAGCCTGATCAAATTGATTCCCGGCGTCGACGCCAACGCGCTGGAGCCGGAGGCTCCGGCGGCGGCCAAGGAGCATCCGGGCCGATACGCCTTGGTGAATAGCGAGGAAAACCTGCGCGCCATGATGGCGGATTTGCACAAGACCCGGGTGTTGGCCGTGGATACGGAAACCACGGGGTTGGATTCCAAAACCGCGGGACTGGTCGGCATTTGTCTGTCGACGGGGAAACATACGGGTTACTATGTGGCCGTGGGCCACCGGCAGGGCCCGAACCTGGATCTGGAAATAGTCGGCGCGGCGCTGAAACCGGTGTTCGATGATCCGGATCGGATCTTGGTGTTTCACAATGCCAAATACGATTTGCCCATTCTGGCAAGACATGGATTGATGCCCGCCGGAATCGACCGGCCCGGCAAATTGGCGGACACCATGATCGCGGCGCACTTGTGCAATCCCGGCGATCGCCAGGTTTCGCTGGATGATTTGGCCTTGAAGCATTTCGGCCACACCATGATTCCCATCGAAGCTTTGATCGGCAAAGGCAAGGCGCAGAAGAACTTCGCCGAAACGCCGCAAGACGAGGCCTGCCGCTACGGCGCCGAAGATGCCGACTACACCTGGCAGCTTTGGCGGCATTACGAAAAAGAGTTGGCCGAAAAGGATCTTGCCCGGGTATTCACCGACCTGGAAATGCCGCTGTTGCCGGTGCTCCTAGCCATGGAGCAAAAAGGCGTGGCCATCGATACTGACGCCTTGCACGGCCTGTCACAGGATTTGCACACGGAAATCACGCGGCTGGAAAAAGAAATCCATCAGCTCGCGGGGCATGATTTCAACGTCAATTCCACCCAGCAATTGCAGCAGGTGCTATTCGACGAATTGCATCTCAAAACCGGAAAGAAAACCAAAACCGGATTTTCCACGGATTCCGCCGTGTTGCAAAGACTCGAAGGCGAACACGACATCGTGGGTCGCATTCTCGAATACCGCGAAATGACCAAGCTGCAATCCACCTATGTGGAAACCTTGCCTACGCTTGTGCATTCCGTCACACATCGCGTACACACCACCTATTCACAGGTCATCGCGGCCACGGGGCGGTTGTCGAGCGTTAACCCGAATCTGCAGAACATTCCCATCCGCACCGAACTCGGCCGCAAAATCCGCAGTTGTTTCGTGGCGCCCAAGGGGCGCCGGCTTTTGGCTGCCGATTATTCGCAAATCGAATTGCGCCTGCTGGCGCATTTGAGCGGCGACCCGGCCTTGAAAGAAGCCTACCGCCAAGGCCTCGACATCCATGCCCGCACGGCGGCGGCCTTGTTCCAGGTGCCGGAGGAGCAGGTCACTTCCGACATGCGGCGCGCGGCCAAGGTGGTGAACTTCGGCGTGCTGTACGGCATGGGTTCGCAGCGCCTGTCGCAGCAGCTCAAGATTCCGCGCGATCAGGCCAAGAATTTCATCGAGAATTATTTCGCCACCTTTGCGCGCGTGGATCTCTTCATTCGCGAAACCGTGGATCAGGCGCGCCGGCGGGGTTATGTCGAAACCCTGTCGGGCCGGCGGCGTTACCTGCCCGATCTCCACTCCGACAGCCCCATGCTCAAGGAGCAGGCCGAGCGCATCGCGGTCAACACTCCCGTGCAAGGCAGTGCGGCCGACCTCATTAAAATCGCCATGATCCATATCCATCGCCGGTTGCAGAAGGAAAAGTTGCCTTGCGACATGCTGCTGCAAGTGCACGACGAGCTAATTTTCGAAGTCGATCACGACGCGGTGGAAGAGGCCGCAAAACTGGTCAAACAGGAAATGGAACATGCCATGGAGTTGTCGGTGCCCTTGGTGGTCGCCATGGGCAGCGGCCAAAATTGGCTTGCAGCCAAGGAAGAGTGACGGGGTATCCGCCGAATACGGACTGGGCTTGGGTTTATCTCACGACTTGCGCCAAGGTCTTTAACTTCGTGACCCAAGGCGTGGTCGTGCGCTCGGCGGTCAGCAACGGAGCCCGCTGTTGCAAGGCGAGATGGATGAAGACGGCGTCATAGGCGGTGGCTTCGAATTCCAGGGCGGTTTGCAGCACGTTTTCCACGGAAGGATTCACCACTTCCAGCGGGGCGTCCAAGTGCAACTGATATATCTCGCCGGCCAACTCCTTTTTGATTTCTCCACGCCGGACCAAGGTGCGGAGAACGTTCGCAAATTCGATGAAATGGAGATCGGGAACCAGCAAGCGGACCCTTCCCTGCAAAAACCGCTCGCGCCAGGTTTTCGCGCTCCCGGAAAAAGCTTCGGGCAAATACCAGGCGATGGCGACGCTGGTGTCGAGTACGTGAGCCGTCATGCGCGTTCGCGGGCTTCCCGAAGGATTTTAAACGGAGTCTCCCGCAGCTTGATCCCAGAAAGCTTGTTCTCCAGTTCCTGGACCCGGCTTTGATACGAAAGGGTTTTTTGTTCCGCGGCCCGGGTCCGAATGAAAACCGATAACGCCTCTTCGACCAGGCCGCGTTTGGAGTCGGCGTGACTGTATTTCCGGGCTTCGGCCATGAGATCGTCGTTCAAAACGAGGTTGGTGCGCATACACATTATGATACACATAGTGTATTGAATCGTCAAGAAAGTGAACTCTTCCGCGCACAATTGCCTCGCCCGTGGTTAACTTTTCCCGATAACCTCCCCCCGGAATCGACATGCCCAGCCCCCCCGGCCCGAAGGATCAGCCCGAAGCCGCTTCGTCCGGAAACAGGCAGGACTTCCTTCCGATGCCTGCGGCGGCAACCGGATATGAGGTCGGGCCATGAGCCGTATTTTGATCGGCGTGACGGGCAATATCGCCAGCGGCAAAAGCCTGGTGGCCCGCCGCTTTCAGGAAAAAGGTTGCGCCCTTATCGACGCCGACAAGGTGGCGCATGAGCTGTATGCCGGCAACCGCACCTTGGTGCAGCAATTGGCGGCCGAGTTCGGCCCGGAAATCGTTCTGCCCGGTGGGGTGTTGGATCGCAAGCGCCTGGGCGCGCGCGTCTTCGGCGACCCCGAGTCGCTGGCCACTTTGAATCGCATTGTGCACCCGCATCTTCTGGTGGCTGTGCGCGAGCGCATTTTTTCGGCCTCGCGCGTGATGACGCGCGTGGTCCTGGACGCGGCCCTGATCGTCGAATGGGGAACCCAGCGCGAAATGGATCACTTGGTGCTGGTCACCGCGCCTGAGGGTTTGCGGCGGCAGCGGTTGATGGAGCGCGACGGCCTGAGCGAGGCCGAGGCTGCACGGCGCATCGGCAGCCAGATGCCCGAAGACCAGAAGCGCCCCTTTGCCGACCATGAAATCGCCAACGAGGGCGGCCTCCCCGAGTTGACGCAGCGGGCGGACGCCGTGTGGGAAACGTTGGAGCGCTCCTTCGCCGCATGAACAGACGCCTGTGGATGATGGCGGCGCTGGGCGCCCTGTTGGGCGTGGCGTTGGGCGTCTGGCATGCCGAGCACCGCGACGCGCTCAACCATCTTTTCCCCGCGGACAAGCTTCAGGGGTTCGAACAAGGAACACAGATATTTATCGATACGAATCTCACATCCAAAACCATAACTGGCGGGGCCATCCTCATCGCCCAGGCCATCACGCCCGGCGCAATACCGCCGGACCGTCTCGGACCCACCTGTCTCGGCGTTTTGAAAAGCCTCTTGCTGCAACGCCCCCATACCGATTGGATTTGCGTGTTCGTGGCGGAAGACACGGATTTGGCCGCCACCTCCAATTGGCTGGCCGAGGCCGAGTATCATCGCGGTCGGGTGACCTTGCGCGGCGGCCCGCCCACGCCGCGGCAAATCGATTCGCTCCGATCGCTCGGCCTGGGAGTGCATCATCCCACTCCCGCCGAAGCGGCTCTCATCAATGCCGCCTTTGAAGCCATGCCGGGCCTTAAAGCCGATCGCTGGCAACTGTCGCAATCACTGCGCGGGCCGTCGACGGCCAACCTCGATCGTGAAACCTGCTTAAACCCGGAATTGGAAACGCATGCCCTGTACCTGGTGGGCAAAAGCCACGGAATGAACGAAATGCAGGTCCGCGATTTGGTGCTGGCGGTGACGCGCTATTATTGGCTCCGGGCCGGAATACCATGGACGTATTGATGCTTACTGCGGCGGGTCCGGGATTTCGATCCGCGTCCCGCGGTGTCTTGCGCCGAACCGGGACGAAAGCATGAGCGCCCACCTCACGTCCGAAGCGTTGGCAGCCTGGGCCGAAGGCGTCGAACCCGGGTCGGAAGAAAAAAAACATGTGGAAGCATGCGTGCGATGCGGACAGGCCTTGGACGCCTGGCGTCATTATATCGCTGCCAGGAATTCCTTGCGCAGCATGGAGCGGCCCGTAGGCCGTGCGCGTCGCCTGCAGGCCCGCCGGGAAGCCGAATCGGCCGGGCCGTGGAGAAAATGGGTAAACGCACTGTTTCTTCCCTGGCGGAGAAAAATTCCTTTGGAGTTGGCGGCGGCGGGTTTGGCGGTTTTGCTCCTGGTATTGGTTTGGCCGGGTCGGCGCGCCGAAAGTTCGGGAGCTTGGGTCGCACAAAAACCGCTGGTTTATCAATCCGATGAGGCCAAGGATCTCCCCGCCTTCGAAAAAGCGCAGCCATCGGCGGTGGACGCGAATAAAGATCTGGCCGAAACTCCCGAACCGCCGAAGCCCCCCGAACCGACGGAGTTGGGGGCGATGCTGAAAAAATCCGCGCCGGCACCATTGTCCGGATCGGCCTCCGCAGTGCTGGCCGAGCAGGAAGAAGCCGCGCCTCCCATCAACGGGCCGGCCGTCTTGATTCAGGAGGGGACCGGAAAAACGCCGGATACGGCCGGATCCTTCCAGCTTACCGCCGCGCAGGATTCGCTGCTGCGCACTTTGGGGTTTCGTCGGATTTCGCGGGGAAAAATTACGGCCTACATTTTGAAGACGAAAACCGCCCGCGTCGGCCCTTTGCATGTGCGACTGCAAGCATTCGCTTTGGACGGCCGTTGCCGCGTCCACCGGATTCCGGCCTCGGATTCGGTGCGCCTCGAAATCCGGTAGATTCACAACCCCGAAATCGTCGGGCGCGGGTGTTATCTTCGGGCCATGGTCATCGAGGCCCATCAAACATTGGTGCTTTTGTCGGGACTCATCGTCCTGGCTTTTTTCTACGAACACCTGGCGCGCCTAAGCCGTGTTCCCGTGGTGATTTTTCTTTTGGCCACGGGCATGCTGCTGCGTCTGGCCGCGGAGATTTTTCACGCGCCGATACCCGATCTGGCCATGTGGCTGCCCATGCTGGGCATGGTGGGCCTGGTGCTGATCGTATTCGAGGCCGCGTTGGATCTGGAAATCGAACGCAGCCGCCTGCCGAGGATCGGAAAAAGCGCGCTGTGCGCCGCGGCCATTCTCGCCGCCACCGGCGCTCTCATCGCCTGGGTGTTTCACTTTTGGACCGGCGCGCCGTATCGGTTGGCCTGGATCAACGCCGTTCCCCTGGCCGTGATCAGCAGCGCCATCGCCATTCCCAGCGCACAGGGGCTGGATCCCGAGCGTCGCGAATTCATCGTGTATGAGTCGACCTTTTCCGACATCTTCGGCATTCTGCTTTTCAATTTCCTTTCCGCCGGAACCGGAATGACCTGGCACGCTTCCCTGGGACGAATGGTCCTCGAAATTGGAATCGTGGTCCTATTTTCCGCGGCCAGCATCGTATTCATTGGATGGATGTTGGCGCGCAACCGATCCGGCAACAAGCTGGCTTTGCTTCTGGCCATTTTGGTCTTGGTGTTCGCGGGCGGCAAATGGGCCCACCTTCCCACCTTGCTGCTGGTTTTCGGGTTGGGGATCAGCCTCAATAACGCCCGCTTGGCCGGGCCATGGCTGCAAAAAATCGGTGTGCGCCTGCGCGATCTGCGCTGGGAGATGCGTTTTTTAAAACGCCTCACCTCCGAGATCACCTTTCTGGTGCGCACCTATTTCTTCATTCTTTTCGGACTTTCGGTATCGCGGTCGGCCTTCACCGGCCTTCCTGCCGTGGCCTTCAGCCTGATCATTTGTGCCGCCATTCTCGGCGTGCGCGCCGGCGCGTTGTGGGGCGTGTTTCGAAGCTCGGTGTTTCCCGAGGTTTTCATCGCGCCCCGGGGCCTCATCACCATTTTGCTGTTTTATTCCATTCCGCGCCGCGATTTGCTCCCGCAGGTGTCGCATGACGTGGTGCTCATCGTGGTGTTGGCTTCGATTCTGGGCATGGCCGCCGCGTTGTTCTTTCAGCGCAAACGCGCCGCGCCGGTCGAAGCGTCGCACGCCGTGGAAGCCGGTTAGCCGGCCGCCGGGTTTTCCGGTGGTGGGGGCGGAATGGCCGGCGTGTTGCCGTCGCGCATGGCCCGGAAATGAGGCGAGCAGATTTCCACGCCCGCGCGTTGGAAGGCGTCCTGAATGTTTTGGTGCAGGCGGGAATAAGTATTGATCATCTCACGGGCCGAGTCCGTGGCCGCATTCACTTCGTAGCGCACGTAGAAGTCATCCAAAGCGCGTTGCAAAACAAAGGGGTCCGGAAACAACAGCAGGCCTTCGGTGGCTTTCACCGCGTCCAGCAGCAATGCATGCACCTGGCGCCAGGGAACGTTGTAGCCGATGGTCACGGCAGTATGCAGCATCAGCCGATCCGCGGAGTCGGCCGCGGCCGAATAGTTGTAGGTGTTTCCCGAAAGCAGGAGCGAATTGGGAACCGTCACGATTTCATTATGCACGGCCGTGCGCAAGCGCGTCACGAGCAGCGTTTTCTCGATCACGTCTCCGCTGATGTCCCCTACGCGAATGCGATCGCCCTGGCGAAAGGAGCGCATATAGGTGATCACCAAACCCGCCACGATATTGGAGAACGCCGAAGACGATCCCAAGGAAAATAACACGCCCAGAAAAACCGAAACCCCTTTGAACACGGGGGAATGACTGCCGGGCAAATAGGGAAACACGGCCACCAGCACCAGGGCATACACGATGAAGCGGAAAATGTTGAGGGTGGGGTGGGCCCAATCCTCGTAAAACCCGGGAATGCGGATGTTGCCGTTTCCGATTTCGCGGGACAATTTGCGCAAGGCGCGCATGATGAAGTGGGCGATCACGAAGATCACCAGGATGTTGAGCAGGCTGGGCAGATAGGCGAAGAAACCCCACAACACGCGGCGAAAGGGATCAAAGGTCCACCGCAGTACCTGGGCGGCGAAATCGCGCGTCCAGGGGAAGAAGGCAAAGGAAACCAGCATGGCCGCATAGGCCAACAAGAGATGGGCGATCCAACCGGCGATGCGCAGTCCGATGAGAGTGGTGTCGCGGAATTGGGTGTCGGAAAAAACGGTGACCCTTTGGAATTTCAAAGGCCGGAATGATCGACGCGCCAAGTTCGTCTTGAGGCGCGACAAATACCGAAACAACAAGAATTCCAAAAGCACCAGGGCCAGACCGGTGAGCCCGGCACCGGCCGCGCGGCCCAGGGCATGCCACAATTCCGTGCCCCGGCGCGCCTGCTGCAAAGCCGCTTGCACCCGGGTGCGCCATTGCCAGGCCAGGGCCTGGCGGCCGACTCCCGCCCAATCCGCATCCTGATCGGTGATGGTCAAAAGCGGCCGGCCGAGATACTCCAACTCCGAACCCGCGTCGATTTCAGAAACGCCGAGGGAATCGGCCAGAAACAGCGGCTCTTGCAACAAGGTGGTGAGTCGGCGGTGAATGGCTTCGGCGCGTTCAACCGGCGAAAAAGCCCCGATACCGGAGTACAGCAGAAACAAGGTGTCGCTTTTCAAGCGCACCGGCGTGCCAGCCCGCGTGCCGCGCAGGCGCGCGATCGCGACGCGGCGCAAGGCGTTGCGCAGCGAGTCGTGCTGCCGCAAGCTGTCCAGTTGGCGGCGCAGACTGTCGAGGGCATGCGGGCTCAGATTTTGCGGAGCCAGTACGCGATTCGCGGCCGCAATCGCCTTGAGAGAGTCGTGGCGCGAGGCGGTGTCGGCGGTGGAATCGGCCTGAACTACCGTCGGGAGCGCGCGCGTCGAGTCGGGTCTTGCAGAAAGCAAAGGCGCGGCGCCGGCCAAGTTAAGGCACAATGCGCCCAGGGCCCATTTGTGTCGGAGACGAGGCTGCATCGGTGCAATAATAAGTTTCGGCTAGAGGTACCCTACACTCTCTCGGACGGAAGTTTTGGGGCTGAATCCGGGCGGAATCGCCGCGACGCCATAACCGGGATAAGTGGAGATTTAGATTCATTGCCAGCATGAGTTCTCTTGCGACCTTACTGGGCTTGGCGATGGCACTTGGTTGCGGAGCCTGCGCGCGTCCCCGAAGCGCTTCCCGCTCGATTCCGCTGATGGGTAAAGCCGAGGAGGCGGCGGAATATTGGTCGCCGGGTGGCCGGGTGCGGGTCGAATTCCAGGTGGATACGGCGGCTCCGCCGGATTCGATTTCGGGCCGAGACGGTTTTGTGAAGTACGCGCTGGTGTTTTTGAATCGGGGCGGCGCCCTCTTGGCGCACAGCGATTATTCCGAGGTGTATGTCTGGGCGCCCGGCGGCGGCGCACCCGAAGCGACGGCCGCTATATTCGCGCACATCGGGTGGAGTCCGGGCGAAACCGTGGCGTGGCTGCCGCCCGAGCGTTGGGAAGGCGCGTCGAGAACGCCGCGGCGCAAACTCGTCAACCTCAAGGCCGGTTCCACCTGGAAAACGGTCTCCCTGCGTTTCCGGAATGCGCGCTGGATCGACTCCGTGGATGTGGCGGGAGAGCAACCGGAAAAATGCGGATCGGATCTCGCCTTGTTCGATGCCCGAACCGGCCAGACCCGCGTCCTCTTTCCCGGCGGCCAAGGCGTCGACTACCGCATCGATAGTTTTATCGCGCCTAATCTGCGGGTGCAAACTGCGGCCGCCGAATGCCCGGGCACCGGTAAGGGAGCGGTGGCATCGGCCTGTCTGCAAATCGACATTCATCATCAAAATGCCGTTCCCCAACCTTGTCGGGAAAAATGAAGTTCTGGTTTTTCACCGGGCATTCCCATTTCAACATGCAATACGGGATTGTCCTGGCTTCGGCGGCTTTGTTGACCGGAGCCGGTGCGCAAACTTTGCAATTGACCGGACGGGTTTTGGAAAGCGCCGACCGGCAACCCGTCCCCGGCGCTGCGGTAAGTTGGAGCGGTTCCCAAGTCACCGCGACCACCGACAGCCTGGGCGGCTTTGCCTTGACGGGATCCGCCGAAAGGATACACTCGCCGTTTCTCTTCCAAACCCCGTATGTGCAGGGCGATCACTTCAACATCACCACGGCGACCGTGAACCAAACCGTCGTGCTCAGGGTTTTCACCGTACGCGGCGAATGCATCGCTTCGCAGTCCGACACGTTTCCGGCGCCTGGCCGTAAGGAATTGCCGGTATTACCCAACAACCTGCAGGGGTGTTTTCTTGGTTTCATCGAGGTCAGCAGCCTGGGCCAAGCCTACACCTTTCGCGTTCTGCGCATGGACTCGCCGGCATCGCAGACCTCGGTGGCTTTCGTGACCTCTCCGTTTTCATCGGCCCAATCCGCAGTCGTGGGCTGGGTCAATATCTCGATGCCCGGTTTGCTGACCCAAAGCCTGCCGGTCAACTCGTATCACCAAAACCTGGGAGACATTGAGCTCGGGTATCCTCTCCGTTCCCAAATCGGTGTGGGCGCCCCGCCGCCCTATGGCGCCATCAAGCTGTTCGACGGGAGCCAAGGCCGGGCCGCGGCGATGGTGCAATTGCAATCGCTGTGGAAACCATGGTGGCGCTTTCAGGTTGCGGGACAACCCGGGCCGACCACCGGCATCACCTTCACTCTCGCTTCCGATCCGCAATATCCCCATGATACCACCCACGTTACGTTACAGACATGTTGCCCCACCGCCCCGAGTTGGGGTTACGATGATTTGCAATCGAAAATCGTGCACGGCGATGCGCAATTGCATGTGGAATGGATTTCCATGGGCCGCTACGACAGCGGCGGCACGGCCGGCACCGCGGGCGAAAATCCCGACACCAGCTCCGATTGCTTTCCCGGTCAAAACCCCGAGCCGCCCTGTTATTTCAACAGCGGGGTGTATGTGCAAAGCCGGCATGAAATCCAGTTGGAGTCGAATGCGCTTCCGCCGGCGCCCATCCGGGATCCCGCGAGTGGAGCCCTGCATGCGCTGGGGGCCATCGTGGGCGAGGAGACCCCGGGTTCAAATCAATTCAAGGGCAACGGGCAATGGGAGGCTTATGACATCACCTTCCGCACGGCCCGTTACCTACCCGGCCATCACAGTGGTCCGGGCGACACCTTGGGTCTTATATCAGTTTGGTGGAACGGGGTGCAAATCCACCGGAACCATCGCGTGACCGGGGCCGCCACCGGCATTGCCAATCACAGCGGCGAAGAAATGAACGACACTTTGTACGGTTTGAAATTGCAAAACGAGAGCGGCGATGTCCGCTTCCGCAATATCTGGCTGAAGCAGTTGCACATCGATTCGCTGGGAACGAATTTCGGGTATTAACGGCCTCAGGTTTTTCGAATCCTGGATTCACCGCTCGCAACCAGCCGCCCCCCGCAACCGATTTTATGTCTTCCTAGTTTTGCGACAATGAAGTTTCGCGAGTTTCTGCGACTGGTGCGTATTCCCACCGTGTTCAGCGCGTTCAGCAACGCGTATGCCGGGTTTTGGATCGGCGGAGGTCACGCCGGTGTTACCACCTTGCTGCTGGGGATGGGCGCTGCGGGTCTTTATCTCATGGCCGGAATGGCCTTGAATGACATCGCCGATTACAAAGTCGATTTTTTGGAACGCCCCGATCGGCCTTTGCCGTCCGGCGCCATTCGCCTTTCAACCGCCTGGCTTTGGTGCCTGGGCATGCTGGCCTTGGCCTTCGCCTTGCAATGGTTCGCCAATCCGGTCAGCGCCGTAACTGGTGTGTTTCTCATGCTGTCGATCTTTCTCTACAACTTCTGGCTCAAGCAAACCTTTTTGGGTCCCGCGGCCATGGGCCTGTGCCGTTTGCTGAACCTTCTCTGCGGCCTCGCGCTGTGCGCCGACGGTTTGTCGGATTTGTTGTTCCTTCCCCGGCAGGCGAATTGGGCCTTGCTTTCGTTGTGGCTTTACATCGCCGTGGTCACCTTTCTGGCGCGTGACGAAGTAGGCGGAAATGCGCCGCGCCGCGTGCGCCTTTTCTTTTGGGGCCTGGCTTTGTGGTGTGGATTATGGATGGGCTTTGCCATCCGCGAATTTTCCTGGACATCGATTCTTCTGCTGGTCGTCTTGCTGCTACATCTTTTCTGGTTGCACCGTCCTCTGCGCAACCTCTGGGGCGATCCGTCCTCACCCTCTGCGACCGGCCGCTGCGTGGGCGCCTTGTTACGATCCCTGCCGCTCACCGATGTAACCGGCATGCTGGCCGTGGGCGTTGCTTGGCCGTGGGCCCTGTTGGGGGCCGTTTGGATGGCGGGAGGTTTCTTGTTGCCCAAACGTTTTTACAGCACGTGACGCGCGCGAGTCGGGCGGGCGACTGTGTATATTAAGGCGAACTTTGCAAGGAGTCGCTTTATGCGTTTGCACGCCATCGCAGCCGTTTCGATCGCATGCTCCTGTCTCGGCCTGGCCCGCGCCGAAGACGTGAACCTCAACGAAAAACCCGATACGGTCACGACTTATCTGCTGCCGTACTCCATCGGTCCCGGCCTCGGCGCCATTGCCCCCATCAATCAGCAATTGACGGATCAAAGCGGCATGTTCCTGGATATGTCCCTGGCGCAAACCTTTCGCTTCCAGCCCAACTGGGAAGTGGGCCTGGACTTGAATTGGTGGGCGCCCGGACCCAACCTTGGCGGCACGTTGAACCTCGATTACATCTTCGGCGCGGGCGTGTTCCGGCCTTTTCTCGGCGTCGGCGGCGGCATGCAATATATCGACGACAACGACTACCACCGCTTCGGCGAAGGGTTCGGCACTGCCGGCACCGTGCATGCCGGACTGTACTTCGACATTCTCGACGAATTGCAATTACGCGTGCGCGTTCCCTTTTACCAAATCGCCAACGACCACATGGATCGCGCCGCCGGACTCGACATTGCGCTTTTGTTCTCGGCCCCGCAGCGCACGACCGAGGTCAAGAAATTAAAGTATTGATCGCGGGGGCTACTTCTCCGGACACACCACCGGCGCCTGCTGTTCGATCCACACGCGGGCGCGTTCGCGTACGTCTTTGATGGCGCCTTCGGCCGAGGTGAAATAATACTGGCGGTCGCTGCGGCCCGCGTAGGTGTCGCCCTGGGTGGGATTGGAAGTGAAGGTTTCGGTGCGCCGCAGTTTCTTTTCCACATCCTTGATGACGGGCTCCTGGCCCTGCACCGAGCGCGTGGTGATGATCAGCAGTTCTTTCTGATAATTCAGGTAGTTCACGTCGAGCCGGGCGGTGTACACCTTGGTCCAGGCGTCATGGTGCTCTTCGCCGTTGATGCCGCGCAAATACATGGCTTCCGAGGTGACTTGGGGGTCCAATTTATCGGGCGACGGCAGCGACATGATGCAATCCTGCACCATTTCGCGGCGCACTTCCGAACCGCCGTCGGCGGAACTTTGGGCCGCGATCACCGTGATGTCTTTTTTCTCCACCCGATCCGCCGTTTTGGGGTCGGCGTGCAGAATTCCCCACCCCGCCCCCGCGGCCAAAATGACAACTGCTTTCGTGGTAACCGACATAGCTTCCCTCCTTACCGCAGTTGGGGTAAAGTACAAAGGCGAAATGAAGTTCCGGCCCGCGTTACTGCGCGTGTTACGCGGGCAGAAGGCTAGAGACGCCGCTTTCCGCCCCGGATCGGTTTAAGTACAATATTCAGCCTCAGGAGGCCCCCATGACGAACCTGTATACCCGAATGACCAGTGTGGCCACGGCGGTCTTGCTGCTTACCGCCTGCGGCACCAAGGTCACGCGCATTGCGGCCAACAGCACGGTGGACTTGTCGGGGTCGTGGAACGACACCGATTCGCGCTTGGTGGCCGAGCAAATGCTCAACGATTGCCTCAACGCGGCTTGGCTGAAAAATTACCAGGCGCAAAATAAGTTGCCGCGCGTGGTGGTGGGCGACATCCGCAACAAAACGCACGAACATATCAGCACCGAAACCTTCATCAACGACATCGAGCGCTATCTCGTGAACTCGGGCAAGGTGGAATTCGTGGCCAACAAGGCCGAGCGCCAGCAACTGCGGTCCGAAACCGCGGATCAGGCGGAGAACGCCTCGGTGGAGACGCGGCAGCAGGCCGGCGAAGAAAGCGGCGCGGAGTTGATGATGCTGGGCAGCATCAACTCCATCGTCGACCAGGAAGGCGGCAAGTCGGTGATTTTTTATCAAGTCAACCTGGAACTCGTGAACATTGAAACCCACCAAAAAGTCTGGATCGGCGACAAGAAAATCAAGAAGTTCGTGGAGAAGAGCTCGGCTTCGCTCTGACGCCCGCGGCCGTGTCATGCGCCGATGGGCCTTCCTTTGCTGCGGACCGCTGTTGCTGGGCTGCGCCAACCGGGGTTTGCTGCGCTATGACACTTTAGCCAAGCGGACGCGCGATCAGGATTTTCTCGCGGCCGCCGACTTCATCCACAAAAACCGATCCAAGCTGTACGGCCATGAAAGCGATTTGCTCTACGACATGGATCTCGGCCTGCTCTACAACTATGCCGGCCGCTACGACAGCAGCATCGTCTATCTGGAAAATGCCGTCAAGCTGCATGACGAACTTTACACCCATTCGGTGACGAATGAGGCGGTGTCGCTGCTCACCAACGACAACATGCGCCCCTACCGCGGACACGATTATGAAATCACCTGGCTGCACCTGTTTCTGGCCTTCGATTATCTGGCCCTGAACCGCGAAGACGACGCCCGGGTCGAAGCGCGTCAGGCCCAGCTATTGCTCGACCAGGTGAAACGCGACGCCGGTTCCGATCCGCACGACTACCGCGACGACGGCTTGATGCGCACCATCTCCGCCTTCGTCTACGCGTCGCTGGGTGAGAACGACGACGCCCTGATCGCGCTGTACCAGGCGGTGAAGGCTTATCGCGATGCCCATGAGACCGTGCCGCCCGAATTGGAGCGCGCAGCCGCCGCGGCGTTGTGGGCCAACGGCCGCCAAGATGACGTGCGTACGCTCGGCCTCGATTCAACGGCGGCGGCGCCGTCACTCGACAGCAGCGAAATCGTCGTGGTGGGTTTGCTGGGGCGTTCGCCCACCCTGGGGCAAACCGTATTCTGGGGCACCTGGGAACGCGACGGCGTACTGGTCTACCATTACCAAGACGCCGACGGCCACGAAATCACCAACGCCCTGCCGGCTCCCGGTCTGCCGCCGAAGGAATACGAAAAAAGCCGGCGCGGCGGGCGCACGCTTTCGGGCACCACTCTGCATATAAAATGGGCCATGCCGGAGCTGCGCGAGGTGCCTTCGCGATCGCGCGTGCTGCGCGTGGCGCATGGCGACACCGTGATCACCGGCGAACCTTTTGCCGACACCCGCGCCCTGCTGCAGCAAGCTCTCGACCAGCATCAAGCGGCGACCTTGGCCCGTACCGTGACGCGCGTGGTACTGCGCACCATCGCGTCGCAGGAAACCAAATCCAAGCTCAACTCCGACAATCCCCTGGTGAACCTCCTGGTCAATCTCGGCATCGATTTTTTCGGCGATCAATTGGAACAGGCCGACACGCGCGTGTGGTTTCTGCTCCCGCGCACCGTGCAGTTGGCCTACATTCCCGCCGCGCCGGGCCGATACACTTTGGACCTTTCCGCGCAGGGCCGCGATGGAACCTTGATCCGCGAAGAAACCGTCACCGTCGACGTCAAGGCCGGGCAGAAAAAATTCGTGTTCTTCACCTCGTTGCGCTGAGCCGGTTATTTTAATATCACCTCGTTATCGTTCGAACACGACGGAGTCACCGTGAGCAAGTTGTCGGTTCTCAAAGAAATGGGTGGATTTTTGGCCACCCGGAAGAAATGGTGGCTGTTGCCCATTTTGATCGCGCTGCTGTTGATGGCCGGCCTCCTGCTCGTCACCGAAGGATCGGCCATCGCGCCCTTCATTTACGCTTTGTTTTAACGGGCGCCTCTAATCATCGCATTCCGGCTGCGACTCCGCCTGCGGCGGACGAAGGTCTCCGGCTTTGTTGTCCGCCGTAGGCGGACCTTCGGCGGACCGATTATTAGAAGCGCCCTAAACCGGACCGGCCAGGTTCGCGGATGTTACCCCGTTCAATATTGTCGTTCGCGGGAAGAGGAAGCGTCTGTGTTTTTGGGCGTCCAGTAGGTGCGCAGCCGGGCGTCGGGCCGCATGGTAATGAATTGCTTGCCGAAGCGGCGGGCTATCAAGCCGAGCGGAATCATCACAGCGACATACACCACGGCCAAAAGGCCAATCGTGGCGGTCGTGCCGAGGGCGTGCGCGATTTTTTGCAGCCCATGCCGCGGCCGCGCATAGACTGATGGAAAAAGCAGCGAAGGGACGAGAATCAGCAGGCATCCGGCCACCCAGTATCCGAAGACCTGCCAGTGCCGGTGCAGCCACACCAGTCCCCACACCAATAGAAACAGCTCGCACCGCAGCACGAATTTCCGCAGGTCGGTCTTGGTCGGAACGGGGGAAGAATCCTGCGTCATGTTTCAATCCAATTCAAAGGCTACGCCCGCATCGTCTTGCCATCCCGGTGGCACGGAATCTTTTTGTTCGAGCAAAAAGTTTTCGAGAAACAGGCAATCGAGACGCGCGCGCCGGAAGCAGGCGTAGGCTTGGGCCGGAGTGCACACCATGGGTTCGCCGCGCACGTTGAATGAGGTGTTAATTACGGCCGCGCAGCCGTATTTCGCGTCCATGACGCGCAGCAAATCCCGGTAGGCGGGATGGCTTTCTTCGCCCACGGTTTGAATGCGCGCCGATCCGTCGACATGGCGCACGGCCGGTAAGGCCGTGGGAGCGTCGTCGCGCACCTGGGCCACCAACAGCATATAGGGGCTGTCGGCGTCGAGTTCGAAATAGCGGGAAACCTGTTCGCGCAACACCGAAGCGGCGAAAGGGCGGAAGCGTTCGCGCATCTTAACCTTTTCGTTGAGAATATCGCGCATGGCGCCGTTGCGCGCATCGGCCAGAATCGATCGTCCGCCCAAAGCGCGCGGTCCGAATTCCATGCGCCCTTGAAACCAGCCCACCACTTGTTGCGCGGCGATGCGGTCGGCTGCGGTTTCGGCCACCCGTTCCGGCGGCAATTCCTGAAAAGGAATTTTTTCCCTTTCCAGAAATTCCCGAATCTCCGCGCGCGAAAATCCGGGGCCCAAACGCGATCCGGCCTGCGCGTCCCGCACACCGTCGGCAGCGCGCGGCTGGTCGAGATGTTGGTGCCAGGCAAATAGCGCCGCGCCCACGGCGCCGCCCGCGTCGCCGGCTGCGGGCTGAATCCACAAACCCCGGAAGGGGCCTTCGCGCAACAACCGGCCGTTGGCCACGCAATTCAAGGCCACGCCGCCGCCCAGGCAAAGGTGCGCCATGCCGGTTTCGCGTTGCACGTGGCGGCCCAGGCGCAGCACGGCTTCTTCGAGCACTTCTTGAATCGAACGCGCCACGTCCATCACATGCTGATCCAGGGGGCTTTCGGGCGCGCGCGGCGGCGCGCCGAACAATTCGTAAAAGCGCGGGTTCGTCATGGTCAGGCCGGCTGCGAAGTTGAAGTACTCCATGTTCAGCCGGAACGATCCGTCGTCGCGCAAATCGATGAGGTGATCGCGGATGCGCGCCACGTACACGGACTGGCCGTAGGGCGCGAGCCCCATCAATTTGTATTCGCCCGAATTGACCTTGAAGCCCGCGTAAGAGGTGAAGGCCGAATACAGAAGACCCAACGAATGGGGAAAGCGCAGTTCGGCTTGCAGCGCGAGGCGGTTTCCCGACCCGACACCATAACTCGTGGTTGCCCATTCCCCTACGCCGTCCAAAGTCAGCACGGCCGCTTGGGCGAAGGGCGAAGGATAAAAGGCCGCGGCGGCATGCGCTTCGTGATGCTCGGGAAAAATGATTTGGCCGCGATAACCCAGCCGGTGGGCGATGGTGTCCTTGATCCACAGGTTCCCTTTCATCCAGCGCGGCATGGCCTTGACGAAGGCCCCGAAACCCTTGGGCACGCAGGCCAGATGGCTTTCGAGAATGCGCTCGAATTTGATCAGGGGCTTTTCGTAGAACGCCACGACATCCAGATCGGCGGCCGAGGCGCGGCCGGCGCGCAGGCAATACGCGATGGCCTTTTCGGGAAAGGACGCATCGTGCTTTTTGCGGGTGAAGCGCTCTTCTTCGGCGGCGGCGACGAGGCGGCCGTCTTCGACCAAGCAGGCGGCGCTGTCATGGTACAAGGCGGAAATGCCGAGCACGCGCATCGCTTCAGTGTCGGGCGTCGGGCATTTGGGAAAGATCGCGGCTCAGCGCCACCCGGGCTTCGGTAAGATCGGGATTGATCGCCAGGGCCTGGGTGAAATATTGAATGGCGGCGGAGCGTTGGTTGCGGGCGTCGGAGACATAGCCCAAACCCACATAGGCCCAGGCTTCGCGCGGATTCAATTCCAGCGCGTGCCGAAAGCTGACTTCGGCTTCGTCGGCCAGCCCGCTTTGGTACTGGGCGATGCCGAGCATGGTGCTGAGTTCGGTTTGATGGGGGTTGCCGGCCTCCGCCCTCTGCAAATAGGGCAGGGCCTGGCGCGGCCGGCCCAGCCGCAAATACAAACCGCCCAGATTGGCCTGGGCGCTGGTGTCGGTCGAATCCAATTGCAGGCAGGTGTCGTATTGGGCCGCGGCTTCGGCGAGCCGGCCCAGGCGCATCCAGGCGCCGGCCAGGTAATGCCGGGACAGCGCGTTGTTGGGATCCATGCGCACTGCGCGGAGGTAATAGGGAATGGCCTCGCTTTCTTTGCCTTCGCGCTCGCGTGCCGCCCCGACGAACAGAGAACTCCAGATGGTTTCGAGGCTGGTGGTATCGATTTTCAAGGCGCGCTCGGCGATGCGCGCCGCGTCATCATGCTTGCCGGCCCAATTCAAGACTTTGGCGATGTTATCCAGCCCCAAGGCTTCCATTTTGCGGTCGACCGAAGCCAGCACCTTCTGCTGAAGCGGGGCCAGGTCCGAATCTTTCCAGCCGGGCCGCGGATGTACGACGCCGATGGCGATGAGCTTGTCGAGAATCGCTTGCGCCAACAGGGCGTAACCGGAGATGCTGAGATGCACGTGATCCACGAAATCGGGCTCGCCCAATATGTCGTACCCGTAGGTAGCCTGGGTTTTGCGTTCGAGAATTCCCGTGAAGTCGACAAAGGGTGCGTGGTTGGCGGCGGCCACCTCGCGCACGATGCCGCGCATGGGCGTGAGCGCGCGCAAGGGACAAATGTCCTGGTCGGAAGCCGCCTGGAACAGGCGTTTGGCTTCGGGGTAGCGCTTCAAGGCGAACGCCGCCTGGCCCGCGCGGTACAGGGCATCGGCGTCGCGGGGATCGAGACGCGCGGCCGAATCGTAGACCGGCCAGGCCGAGTCGGGACGCTGCACCTGCATCCAGGCATCCCCGCGTTGCATCCAGGCGTCGACCCGCACGGTGTCTTGGGCCGAAAGTCCCGGTGTGTGCTCGCTTTTGAACGGCGAGCAATCCTTTTCATTCACGGGCGTCGACAGAAAAAGAATCTGCGCGCCCGCCGCTTGCGCCAGCCGGGCCATGCGGTCCAGCGAGTTGCGGTAATGCGCCAAGACCTCGCGCTGCAAGGCGTCGTCGCGGGTATACGAGGTGGGGCCGATGGTTTTGGCCAGCACGTCGTCGACTTCGCCGGCCATCTCGAATTTTCCCGCCGGGTTCTTGGCCGCGTCGATTTTCACCGGCGAGGCGAACTTGCGAACCAGCAGGCGCATGGCCGTATAGGTACGGGTGCGATCCAACAGGTCGCTGGCCGTGCGCACGAAGGCCGGTAATTGCCGGGCCTTGCGGTAGGTGCGTTCTTCGAGAAATTCGTTATGGCCCGAATAGACGATGAACAAATCGGGTTGATCGTGGATCAGCTCGTTCATCAATTTGGCGGCGCGGTAGCTGGCGTAGCTGATGCCGCCGGCATTGATCACTTCCCAGGGGTGGCTCGAATCGACGTCGGGCAGCATGCGGCGCAGCCATCCGCTGAAGGCGTAGGTGTCGGTCCAGGGGCGGCCATAGGTGGCCGATCCCCCCAGGCAGAATATGCGGTAGGTGCCGGGGGGTTTGACCTGGGGGAAAGACTGGCGGTTGAAATGGGAATATTTGGCGGGATTAGTGACCATCATCACTTTTCCATCCGCCGACTTTTTTTCGATGAACAAGGGCTGGACTGAAGTGAACCCCACGAAGGGATCTTCGGTGAGCGACAGCGGCTGCACCCCCGCCAAACGCAGCGCGGTTTCGCTGAAAGCGAAAAACAGACTCAGCGAGGCCGCGGCCACGGCCAGATTGATCGCGAGTTTCTTCAGGGGCGGCATGCGGGATTAAAGTAAACGACCGGGCGGCAATTCGCGATGCGCCCACCGGATTCTCCGCCGCTTCAGTCGGTGAACCAGCGCAGGTCTTCGGGATCGACCGAAAGGAGCACTTTTTCTCCCAGGCGCATGCGCAGGGTGGGCGGCACCACGGCGCGCAGAAACTGGCCCGCAGCCTCCAACACCAGCACCGAGGTCGCGCCCATGTTTTCCACGGCCTTAACCACGGCGCCTTCGCCGGCGGATCGGCGCACGCGCAGGCTTTCGGGGCGGATGCCCAGCCAGCGTCCGGACCCCGGCGGCAGGCCCCACTCCAGAGCCGTGTCGGCGGGAATCAAATTGATGGGAGGCCGCCCGAGCAGGCGCGCCACGCGGCTGTTGCGCGGCCGGCGGTACACCTCTTCGGGGGCGCCCACCTGCAAAACGCGGCCTTCTTCCAGTGCCAGAATGCGATCGGCCATGCCCATGGCCTCTTCGTGATCATGGGTCACGTAAATCATCGATACGCCCAAGGTGCGCTGCCATTGCCGAATTTCGGTGCGCATGCGGCCGCGCAATTGCGCGTCGAGATGGGTCAGCGGTTCGTCGAGCAGAATCAGGCTGGGGCGCCGCACCAGGGCGCGGCCGATGGCGACCCGTTGCATTTCGCCCCCCGACAATTGCCCGGGCTTGCGGTTCAGCTTGTCGAACAAACCGAGCATCGAGGCGACGTCGGCGACCCGTGCTGCGATCTCGGCGTCATCGAGCTTGACGCCGGGGGCGCGCAGCGGCATTTCCAGGTTCTGGCTGACGGTGAAGCGCGGATACAAAGAGAAATTCTGGAAGACCATGGCGATGTCGCGGCGATGGGGCGGGGTACGAAGCAAACTTTGATCACCGGCGCGCACGTCGCCGGAATCGGCGGTTTCCAATCCCGACAGGATGCGTAGCAAAGTGGTTTTGCCCGCACCGTTGGGCCCGAGCACCACCAGGATTTCTCCGGATTGTACCGTGAAGCGGATGTCGTCGAGGGCCCGGCATGGTGGCGTGCCGCGGCGGCCGGGAAAAGTTTTGCCCAGCCGATCTACCGTGTAGACGGACATACCGCCTCCAGGGTTTTCCACGGCAACGCCACGCCGGTTTCGCCGTCGAACCAGCGGCAGCCGGCGGGGATGAAGGTTAGACGCACCGCTTCGCCGCCGTGAATGCGGCGGTTGCCGGGCAGCCAGACGCGCACACGCGCCGCCCCGGCCTTGGCTTCGAGTTGATTCGACGATCCCAGAATTTCGAGATGTTCGGCCGTGCAGGGTGCGCCTTCTTCGGAGAGCAGCACGTGTTCGGGGCGCACGCCCACATAATACGTGGCTTCGCCCGGGCCTTTGCGGCCGCCGCTTTGGTAAAAGCCGGCCACGCGCAGCCGTAGCGGCAGGTCGTTGAGCGTCACCCATTCGCCGCGGCGGATGCCGCGCAAGAGATTCATGCCCCGGCCACCCACGAAGCCGGCCACGAACAGATCGGCCGGATCTTCATACACCTCGCGCGGCGTGCCGGCTTGCAGGAGCCGGCCCTCGCGCATGACCGCGAGGTAATCGGCCAGGGCCATGGCTTCGCCTTGATCATGGGTGACCAGCACCGTGGTGCTGCCGCGTTCGTTGTGCAGCACGCGCAGGGTTTCGCGCAGCTCTTCGCGCAGCGCGCCGTCGAGATTGCCGAGCGGCTCGTCGAGCAGATACGCCTTGGGGGCCCGGATCAGGGCCCGCGCCAGACTGATGCGCTGCTGATCGCCCCCCGACAAGACGCCGGGTTTGCGGCGCGCCGCGTCCCCGACCCCGAGTCGTTGCAGCAGATCGCGCGCCCGTTCGCGCGCCGTCGCGGCCGAAAGACCCTGCGCGCGCAGGGGAAAGGCCACGTTTTCTTCGGCGGTCAAATGCGGATAGAGCGCGTACAGTTGGAAGGCGAAGGCGACATCGCGGCGCGACGGGGGCTTACGGGTTACCTCTTCACCGCCCAGGAAAACGCGGCCGCGGGTGGGCGTTTCCAGGCCCGCGATGAGGCGCAGCAAGGTGGTTTTTCCCGAGCCGCTGGGGCCGAGAATGACTACGAACTGCCCGGGCAAAACCGACAGGTTCAACGGTTGCACGGCCACCATGTCTTCGAAGCGTTTGGCCACCTCTTCCAGCCGGATGCGGGGTTCTTCCATCGGCGTCAGCCCTTGACGGCCCCGAAGGTGATGCCCCGCACCAGGTGCCGGCGCATGAGCATTCCGAACGCGGCCACGGGCAGAAGGAATAAGGTGGCCGCCGCGGCCAAAGGTCCCCAGGGCAGCCGGCTCAAGTCGCCGATGATGGCGTTGATGCGCACCGGCATGGTCACGGCCTCGACCGCCGTGAGCGTGAGGGCGTAGGCGTATTCGTTCCAGGAGCTGATGAAGCAGAACACCGCCGTGGCCGCCAAACCCGGCCCCGAATGGGGCAGCACGATGCGCAGAAAGGCCCGCACGCGCGAATAGCCGTCGAGGCGGGCGGCGTCGTCGTAGGCCGTGGGAATTTCGTCGAAGAAGGCTTTCATCATCCAGGTGCTGAAGGAAAGGTTGCAGCAGGTATACAGCAGAATCAAGCCGGTGCGGGTGTCGAACAATCCCGTGCGGCTATACAGAAAGCTGAGCGGCAGGGCCACGGCCATCGGCGGCACCATGCGCGTCAGCAAAATGAAGAGCTGGGCCAGGCGCGATCCGCGGAAGCGGAAACGGCTGAACCCGTAGCCGGCCAGGGCGCCCACCGCCACCGAAGCCGCGGTGCTGACCAGCGACACGATCACCGAGTTCAGGAAGTAGCGCAAGGTGTCGGCTTCGGAAAGAATGCGCCGGTAATTGATCCAGGTAAAGCGGAACCAGAAGCTGTTATCGGGCGCCGACGATCCCGGAAAAATGCGCGGAGGCAGCAAGGTGGTGTCGGCCGGCGACTTGAAGCTCGTCAGCACCAGCCAAAGCACGGGCGCCAGACTGAGGGCGGCGTAGGCGGCGAGCACCACCAGGCCGGGTCGGGAAGCGCGCTGCTTCACGCCGTCCTCCGCACGCGGTCCAGCAGATGCAACACCAGCGCCGCCAGGGCCAGGGCCAGCACCAGCATCAGGCAGGCGATGGCCGCAGGCTGCCCCAACGAACTGCTGCCGCCGAAAGCCCGGCCGTAAATCAGCACGCTCAAAAAGGTGGTGGGCTGGCCTTCCAGGCTGCCGTTCAGCACCATGGCCGTATCGAACATGCGAAAGGCGTCGATGGCGCGAAAGGCGATGCCCAGCAACAGCAAGGGCGCGGCCAGCGGCAAGGTGATGCGTCGTAGCCGGAACCAGGCGCCGGCCCGATCGATTTCGGCGGCCTCGTACAGCGAGGCCGGAATCGAATTCAGGGCCGCCAGGGAAAGCAGCATCATGAACGGCGTCCAGGTCCACACGTCGACGATCACCACGGCCAGGAAGGACCGGGGTTGCGACCCGTCCCAACTCCAGCGCTGGTTGAGCAGCCAGTTGAGCGCCCCGTAATTGGTGTTGAACAGGTAACGCCAAAAGGACCCCACTACGGCCGGCGACAGCATCATGGGCAAAAGCAGCAGGGCGGTCACCCAGCCGCGGTGGCGGAACGGGTGGCGCAATAGCAGCGCCAGCATAAAACCCAGCGCGGTTTCCAGCGCCACGCTGAGGACGGTGAAGGCCGCGGTGCGTCCGAACGAAAACCACACCTCTTCGTTGCCGCTCTGGAATAAAGCCGCGTAATTGCGATGGCCCACCCAGGTGGGAACGTCGCTCAGAATGGGATTGTAATTGGTGAAGCTGACCGCGAAGCTGACGAGAATGGGAACCAGGTTGAACACCAGGAGCAACACGAGGGCCGGAGCGACAAACCAGAACCAAATCCGTTCCCGCCCCGGCGCCGCCGTCATAAACCGCTCCGCACAGCCAGGGCGCGGCGCGGCGCCAGGATGCGTTCATGCGCCTCCTGGACGCGGCGGGCGGCGACTTCCGGCGACTCGCCGTTCTGAATCACCGCGCAGATCTCCCGCTGCGTCACCGACAGCAGTTGATCGTATTCAGGCACGTTCCAGAAATCGCGCATCATGCCGAAGGCCTCTTCGAATAAGGGGTTGTAGGGTGTGGCGCGCAGGAATTCGGGCGAGCGCATCACCGCCAGGTTCAAGGTGAACCCCCCTTTGGCCGCCCATAGGCGCTGCACCTCGGTGCTGGAAAACCATTTCAGGTAGTCCAACGCCAATTGCCGGCGCGCCGGGGGGATATGGGCGTTGATGCTCATTCCCTGCCCGCCCAGCGAGGTGGCCCGACGGCGCACGCCGTCCGAGTCGACAAAGGCCGGGCTGTTGAAGAATCCGGTTTTATCGTGGTAATCGGGATCTTCGAGGGGGTTCATCAGGGAAGGCATGAAGGCGAAAAAGTCGCACATCATGGCCGCGCGGCCCGCGATGAATTCGGCGGTCGCCGCGCCGTAATCCAGATTGCGCCCGCCCGGCGAAGTCGTGTTCAGCAAGGTGTCGAAGAACTGCAAAGCCCGCACCGTCTGGGGCGAATCGAAATCGACGGTGTAATTTTGATAATTGCCGAAGTCTCCCCCCATGGACCACAGCAATTGCTCGAAGCTCATGGTCACATTGTCGTAGCTGCGCGAAGTCACCATGGCCACGCCGGCCATGCCGGGAACGGCCTGGTGGAAGTAGCGCGCAATCCACAGCAACTGGGTCCAGGTTTGCGGCGGCGCCAGCGGAAAGGAATCGACGCCGTTGCGGACCAGAAAATCGGCGAAGGCTTGGCGATGACCCGGATCCTGGAACAAATCCTTGCGATAGGCCCAGGCCATGGCGTCGCCTTCGCAGGGCACGGCGTAAAGGCGGCCCGAGCCTTTGGGGTATTCGCTGTACCATTTCAAAGCATTCGGCGCGAGCTCGGCCACGGGAATGTTTTGTGGAATCCAGGAGGTGAGCTCGAGGTAATGTCCGCCCACGGCGCCGAGGCCCAGCCATTGGCTGTCGCCGATGATGATGTCGTAATTGGCGCTGCGGTTGCGGAATTCGGAAAAGGTCGCGGCCGAGAAAGCGCCGTCCCAAGACTTTTTCACCACCTCGACAGGCACGCCGCTTTGGCCCGTATACAGCTTGCTGAGATCGGCCAACGCATCCGAAGGCGGCCAGTCGGCCCATAGAATTTTAAGCGGTTCCACGCTTTGCTTTTGCGCGCACCCCGCAAGTCCGGCGGCGCCGAGAAGCGCCAGGCCGGCCCCGCAGAAAAAAAGTCGTCCAAACCAAGACTTCACCGGATCACCGGACGTTTCTCTGCCATCAAGGGATTTTCCCAAGCCAACCGAATCGCACGCGTGCCGCTTAAATTTTCGGTGCAATTTGGGTCATCCTTGCAGCGGCATTTATTAAATCCGTGACAGTATTGATAACATTGAGAGATCCAAAATAAACATCCGAGCCGCGTGGGCGGTAAAGATTCACGGCGCCCAGTCGGCGCGGCCGGTTTCTCATCGGGCGCGGATTCAAAGTCGAAGTTTGGGTTCCGGTTGAGTGGGGGCCAACCCTCGTAAGCGGCGGTGAGTGATCCACGGCGGTTCCTTGCGTCAAGCCTTATTATAATGGTCTACCTCGTCCGCCGCTGGTGGAGGCCGGTGTTCGCGTTCGGGGGCGGGCAAGGATCGGTTTGGCAATGAAAGTTTTTATTTCACGTCTAGTCTTAGCCGGATTTCTGACGGGGTTGGAAGCCCCCGCCGCCGTTTATTATGTCGCTCCCTCGGGCCATGACGGCGCGGCCGGCACCCTGGACGCGCCGCTGCAAACCATGGCGCAGGCGCAGACTTTGGCCCTGCCCGGCGATACGGTTTATTTCCGGGGCGGCACCTATGCCTTTGTCAGTTCCTCCGACTCCAACGGGGTGACGCTCGACAAAAGCGGAACATCGGGAAATCCCATCCGCTACTGGGCTTACGCCGGTGAAATCCCGGTGTTCGATTTCGTCGGCATGACGGCCCCCAAACGCATCAAAGGGGTGAATGTAACCGGGAGTTGGCTGCACCTGCGGGGGTTGGAAATGAAGAACGTGCCCCAAACCGACGCGCTCAAGGCCCATGAAGACTGGTGCATCTACGTCAACGGCGGCAGCCACAACATTTTCGAACGGCTCAACCTGCACAACAACATGGGGCCCGGTTTGTTCATCGTCGCCGGCGGGGCCAACTTGATATTGAATTGTGATTCACATGACAATTACGATCCGTATTCCTATACCAACGGGGTTCTCGATCCCGGGCAGAACGCGGATGGATTCGGGTTTCACAGCCGCAACGTGGCGGACTCGGGCACGGTTTTCCGCGGCTGCCGCGCCTGGTGGAATTCGGATGATGGCTTCGATTTCATCGATGCCGCGACTTCGGTGACGGTGGAAAGTTGTTGGTCGTGGAATAACGGGTATAAGCCCGAAACCACGCAATCCACCGGAAACGGGAACGGCTTCAAGGTCGGCGGCTATGGGCTGCCGCCTGCCGATTATCCGTCCACCCTGCCCCGGCACGTCGTGCGGTTAAGTCTGGCTTTCGACAACCTGGCGGCGGGGTTTTATCAGAACCATCACCCCATCGCGAATTATTACTACAACAACACTTCGTTCAACAACAAATCCTCCAACTTCAATTTGCTGGGCTACGACCTCGGCAGCAGCAGCGGTGTCAGCTTGGGCATCTTGCGAAACAATATCGCCTTAACCGGAACCGCCCTCGCCAACGCCACCACCGGAAACGGGGTGGATGCCGCGTACAATTCCTGGAACCTGAACGTCGCTGTCTCGGCCGCGGATTTTCACAGCACGGACACCGCCGGTGTCGGAGGCCCCCGACAATCCGACGGGAGTCTCCCCAATATCCCGTTTATGCAATTGAAAAGCGGAAGCCCTTTGATCGATGCCGGAACAAACGTGGGTTTGCCCTACGCGGGAGCGGCCCCGGATTTAGGGGCCTTCGAATTTCAATTGGCGACGGGCATTTTTCCGGGCGACAAAATGCTCCGCGCCGCCACAGTCCTGGATCCGAACGGGAATGCCCATGTTCGGGTCTTCGACGTGTCGGGACGAAAGCTTCCGCAGGCTTGGCTCCGCCCCCAAACCCCGATTTTGTGGATAAACCGATAGAGCCTGGGGGCGCCGTTCCTCAACCTCTGTTTACCGCGGATTAAAATGCGACCCGTTTCACCCGTGTAACGAAGAGGTTGCCGGAATAAGCGGCCACCACGGCAAAACCCGCATGCTCGCCCGCGGGCACGAAGTCGGTCACGTTGCCGCCCAAAGTTTGCGCGGAAACCACGACGCCGGCATCGACACGTTGGTTCAAATCGATTTTCTCCACCCCGCCGTCGTTGCCCGCATAATTGGCCGCGCAGGCGAGATACCACATGGTTCCCTCCACATGCGCCGAAACCGGATTCTTGAATTGCAGCGGAATGGTCGATACGACCTGCTTGGAAGCGGCGTCGATGACCACCACCAGCGACGTGTCTCGCGCCGCGTAGTTGTAATTGAGACGCTGCAAAGCCACGAAGACGTATCCGTTGTAGGCTGTCGCAAAAGCCATGCGGGGCGTGCCGGCCGCGCTATCGGGCGGGGTTTGGGAATCATAGGCGCTGAGATCGAGGGAGTCGAGCGCACCGCCGCCGAGTTGCGCAGGATCGGCCAGCAGCAATGAAGGTTGATTATAACGCGGGATGAACGCGGTTGCGTTGGCGACGGCGATGTCATAGGGATTGCTGTTGGCGCCGGTTTGCAGATTGAAGACCACGTTCTGACCGGGCGCATGTCCGGTGAACCCGGTGATGACGCCGGTGGTGTGATCGAAGAGGTACACCATGCCGCCGGCCGTATCGACGAAGTTGTCGCTGCCGAAGGTCAGCACCGAAGACTGCAAAGATTTTCCTGTCAAATCCAGCACGCTAATCGACCCTTCGGAATAATCCGTTTCGGTGATCACGACATAGCGGTCTTCGGCCACAGCCATGGAAGAAGCTGGGAGTTTTTCAGTGTAATACGCCGTGATAAGGCCGGTGCCGGTGTCGGCCACCGCGATGCCGGGATCGCTGGAGTCGCGGTTGGCGACGAGCAACTGGCCGCCGTGCACCAGCAGTTGCGCCGGTTCCGACAAGCTGTCGACGTTCCTTCCCACCCACGACGCCGCGGGCGGCTGCGAAGCGCCGTCGAAAATGCAGCCGGCCGCGAACAGGGCGCAACCTGCGACGGCCATCAGGCGCGTTAATAAAGAACTTGTGCTGTTCATGGAATCTCCTGGCAAAGGTTAGAGGTTGAGGGAAAGGGTCAAATCGAAACTGCGTCCGCTTTGCACGCTGTAGGCGAAATCCTGCGCGCGCTCATCGCCGAGGTTGCGGGCGTCGAAAGCCAGGCGCATGGGGCCGCGGCGGGCTTCGGCCTGCGCACCCCAGCGCCACGAAGGCGGACGGTGCGTGCCCGGCAAGTCGAGGTCGCCCGGATAATACGGGCCGAGAAGATCCAGCGTCGGACCGGCCGCCAGGCCGGATAGCGGCTTCCAGAAAAATTCCGCATGGCCCTCCAACGGCGTTTGATAGGCCGGCCAGAGGCCTTGCGCCGGGCCCGACAATACCGACAGGTCTTGCCAAGTCAACGCGAACGAGATTTCAAAGCGCCGAGTCTGCACATGGGCTTCGTTTTCCCAACCAGCCGCGCGATACGCCGGGCCATTGGCGTAATGCAGAAATTGCGTGGAGCCGTAGGCTTCGAGGCGGATGGGGTTGTGATATTCGTTCCAGAACAGCGAAGTTTGCACGCGCAGGCCGCCGCGCCGCCACGTGCCCGTGGCTTCGCCGGAACGGGTTTGCTGGGACTGCAAACCGAGATCGGGACGGATGCCGAGATTGTCGCCCAACAATTCCTGCGCCGAAGGCGCCCGCTCTTCCCACCGGCCGAGAAAAACCACCAAGCCCCAGGGGTTTTCCCATTCGCCCGCGGCGCGCGCGGCCAAGGGAGTGCTGCGTTGTGACGCCGGAGCGGTCGAATCGCCGACGGGAAAAGCGAGCACATGCGCCGCGTCGAATTGCATCCCTTCGCCGCGCGCCTCTCCGGTCACCGAAAGGTTACGGGTGAACCGGCGGCGCAGCGTGAGGCCGAGGCCGGCGTTCAGGCGTTCGGCTGCGGGCGAGGCGAAGGCCTGATCAAAAGGCGTGGCCGTAGGCTGCACGCTTTCCCAGCGCGCGCGGGATTCGCTTTCCACTTCCCAGCGCGATCCCAGTGGGAGGTGCACGCGCGCGTCGGCTTCCACCGCCGTGGAAACGCGCGCCTCGGCATAGGAGAGATAACCGAGCGTCTGGGCGGGATCGCGGTAGTCGTCTTCAAAGCGGCGGGCCTGAATCCCGGCTTCCAGCCAGGCGCCGCCATCGAAAAAAGCCCGATCGCGCCAGGCCCCGAGCCATTCCTGGTGTCGGGTGTAGGCTTGCGCCTGGGCCGGAAAAAGTCCCGGATATTGCTTGAGATATTCGATTCCAATCAGCGACAGGGTTTGCGATCCGGCCTCCGAGGCGCGTTGCAGCGACGCGCGGGCGCCCCGGCTCCAGTAGGCGTTGTTGGCCAGACGCGTTGCGGCATCGTCGCCGGCGTTGTAAACGGTGTAATTATCGGTGGAATAGGGATAGTCGTTCCGGCTGTCCTGGCCTTCGAGGCCTACCGTCCACTTCCAGGCGGATCCGCCGCTCACCGCAGCGGCGGCCTCGGCCGTGGAAAAGCTGCCGAGCCGCGCGGCCGCTTCGGCGCGGTGCGGCGACGCGGTGGAAAGATCGATGCGCGCCAGCGTTCCCGGAGCGCCGGCGCCGAAGGCGTCGAACCCGCTGCGGGCGGTGAGCCCCGAAAACCAAAGCAGGGGCCATTTGGAAAGGTCGGGCGCGGATTCGCCTTCCTGGTTGAGCCGAATGCCGTCGAGATCGATTTCGACCGCACCCGCGTCGGCTCCGCGGAAACTGAGCTCGGAATAACCGCCCAATCCGCCGGCTTGGCGCATGCGAAAGCCGGGGATCGAAGCCAGGGCGTCGGCCAGGGACGCGAAGCGCAACAACTGCTCTTGGTTCAGGCGATGCACCGACGCTGCGGCCGAATCGACGGGTCGGCCGGCGACGCCTACCGCGGACAGTTCCAAGGTATCGGGCGCATCGGCCGCAACGGCCACTGCCGCCAGGGCCAGAAGCAATCCCGCCCGCCATTTCCGGGGCAGCATACAGCCTTTCTCCGCGGGATCGCGCCGCGGGAAATCTGCGCCTACGGAACAAACGGGTAACGGTAACGGCTGAGATACGGCGGAAAAATGCCGCCGGCTCGCCTGCCCCCGCGCCCGTAGAGCAGTCGTCAGCCTGTAGGTGAGTCTTCTGGCTCGCGGTTTGGAGCGGAACGCTCCCCTCCTCTTTGGCCTTCCCGGCGGACGAACCTGCGGATGGCCGCACCTTGGGGCCGTTCCGTGGTCGCCTCTCCAGTGGCCGGCGCGCCGGGGGCGCGCCGCAAAAGGAGTTCAACCGCTTACAGCGACGAGCTCGCTCCCGATTCGCACGGGATTCCTCGTTATGTCCCCGCCTGAGGCGGGGACTCCCTGCAAGCGGGCAGGAAGGTATATCGGCGCAATATCGGCGGCAAGGGAAGGGCCGGCGAATTATTTTGCGAAGAAGGTTTATCCCTATGATTTCCGGAAACAGCGGGCGGCACCCAGGTTTAAGAGCGGGTATCGGAGTCGGCGTTTGGGCGTTGCTCGGCGCCTGTTCGGGATCGCATGCGCCTGCCGTACACCGCTGGTACGGCATGGACACCGATTTCTCGGCCGCGCTGTACGGCCGGGGATCGGTGCCGGCCGACACGGCCTTTGCCGACCTCGAGCATGAAAGCCAGCGCCTCGAACGCGTGTTCAGCGACTTCATGCCCAACTCCGATTTGAGTCGCCTGTTGGGAAAAGCGGGCGACACCATCACCACCGATCCGGAAATCATCCAGGTGTTCCGCAGCGCCCAGGAAATGGCGGTGGCCTCGCGGGGCCGTTTCGATATCACCTTGCACCGTTTGAAAATCGCCTGGGGACTGGCCAGCGGCGACTCGGGGCGCATCCCCACTGAAGCCGAAATCGCGAATGCCATGCGCGGCGATCCGGCTTACCACGTCGCGCCCGGCGTCAATCCGGCCCTGCAACCGCCCTACCGCATTCTCTCCGATCGCCGCCTGCTCCTGCTGCGCGACAGCGCGGTTTTCGACCTGGGCGGAATCGCCAAAGGTTATACCGTGGATCGGTTGCATGATTTACTGGATTCGCTCGGCTTTCCCGATCACATCGTGCAGGCCGGAGGCGATTTACGCTTGGGCGGCCGCAAGCCCGACGGCCGGCCGTGGAATGTCGGCATCCGCCATCCGCGTCATTCCGACTCGCTGGCGGGAGACTTGACGTTGAAACATCCTTACGCCGTCTCGACCTCGGGCGATTACGAACGCTATTTCATCCGCGACGGAATCCGCTATCACCACATCTTCGATCCCTATACCGGCCGGCCGGCCCGGCCCTATTGTTCGGTTACGGTGCTGGCCGCGACCAGCGAAGAGGCCGACCGGTTGAGCAAACCCTTGTTCATCCTGGGTCCGGCGCAAAGCGGCGATTTGCTGCAAAGCTTTCACGCCGAAGCGGTCTGGATTCGCGCCGACCCCGCGGGCCTTTGTTACACGGCTTCGGCGGGAATGCTGGACAAGTTGTCCATCCCACACATTCCCCCATGCCCGCCGGACGGGCTCTGAGCGGAAGGTTCCCATGCGCCCGCGTGTTGGGAACGGATCCGGCCCGCCTGGGCAACGACTCCACGTTGTAACGATGATTTCAAAATAACCGGTTCGGATACTTTCGTTTTCGCTTCGAATCAAACCTGATTCGATAAGTGGGGGCGGGTCGAAAATACTTCCTGCGCGATTAAAAGTTCGGCTTTACATCAAATAACGGCCAAAAAATTGTCTTTCACGGGTGAAAATGAAATTCTCGGAGCGAAGTGCGAAAGCCAAAGGTTTCGGATTGTCCAAAGCCTTTTTCCGGTATTTGCCCTTCACCGTTTTGGGGTTTACCGCCTGCGATCTGGTTCCCGGTTTTACCCCCAGCGCCTCGCTCAAGGCGGGGAGCGGCCCGGCTCCGCTGATAGGCCCCAACTGTGCAAGTTGCCATCAATATCCACTGACCGACGTGCATCACATTTATCACCTCGTGTCCAACAATGTCAACAGCGACAACCTGGGCCGGCCCCAGCTCAACGGCTACACTACTTGCATGGATTGCCATTTCAATTCCATCCGCCATTTCAGCTACTTCCATTACGACACGGTCTGGGTGGATGTGAACGGCGACACCCTCTATCAGCACACTTCGCCGACGGATCGCATCGGCGCCATTCATGCTTACCACCGCTACCATCCCCTGCCCTACGGCGTGTTTGACACCACCCAGGGCGAAGCCCTGGCCGACAGTATCGACACCCTCATCGTTCAGAAGTCCCGGGTGGGAAAACTGGTGGAATGGATGACGTCGACCGCCCATGACAACGGCCAGATCGACGTGATCTTCGCCCCCAACGACGTCGATGCGGATTCGGTGGTGGCCGCCTTTCATCCCAAAGACTTGTCGTGTTCGACCATCGCCTGCCACAATGCGCCCGACGTGTACCGTTGGGCCAACGCTTCCATGGGCTTGAGCCAATGCCCTTCGGTGGACGGTCTCGACACCACCTGCGCATTGGACACCACCTTGGGAGGCTTGGCGCCGTGAAACGCATCGTGCTTTCCGCCCTGGCGACTCTGGCTGCGTTGTCGGCCATGGGGGGTCTCATGCAATGCGCTCCCGTGCCCCAGCGCGAGCGTGAGTATTTGAGCGATCCCATCCTGCAGCGCCAGGCCGATCCTATGGAAAGCCGCTTGGAAAGCCATGACTTCCCGCGCCGCGAAGGCTCGGTGGGCGGAAGCTCGGGGGCCGGAGGAGGCTGCGGGTGTTGACCCGCAGACGCACCGCCATGGCGCTGTCACTCGGGGTACTGATGGGTTCCGCGGCGCGCGCGGGAGACGACGGAGGGACCTTGGATTTGAAGTACGAATACTTCTGGGATCGCAACCAGGTATGGAATCACACGCCGGCCTTCGATCTCAATCTGCCCCTTTCGCGCAAATGGAATTTCGGCTGGGAGCAGGAGGTCGACGTGGTGAGCGGCGCCTCGCGTTATCTCGGCGCCAAGCAAGTCGCGCCCTTCGGCGGCCAGCCCATCGACATCGTGTCGGGCGCTTCCAAGGTCGAAGAGCGCTACTCGGAAAATCCGTCGCTGACCTACTCCCATGCAGGCCTGACCTATTCAGGCGGGGTGTATTACAGCACCGAAGACGATTACACCTCGTTCTCTCCTTCCGGTTCCTTTTCGGTCGATTTAAACGATCGCAACACCACCGTGGGCGGCAATTACGCCGAGTTCTTCGACAACTTCCATCCCACCGGAGTTTTCGCGGATACCGGAATCCGTTCGGATCAAGGTGGGAACAAACGCATCTCGTCGGTGGGGGCCACCTGGGCGCAAACCCTGACCCCGCTCACCTTGGTGGGCATCACCGCCGATTACATCTACAGCCGCGGCTATTTGGGGCACCCTTATAATCCGCCCATGGATTCGGCGGGCACGCTGTTCCTCGAAGAGGTGCCGCATCGCAAAAACGCAGGAGCCCTATCGTTCCAACTCGTGCAGGGTTTTCATCTGGGCGACAATCTCGGTTCGATCAATCTCGACGTGCGCAATTACAAAGACGATTGGGGCCTGCGTTCCTGGACGGCGGACGCCAAGTTTTTCCAATATCTCACCGACGGGTTCTACCTGCGGCTGCGCGGCCGTTACTACACCCAGACCGGAACTTTTTTCGCGCAGAAATATTACGGGGGTCACGAGGTTTACCGCACGGCCGACATCCGCTTTTTCCCGTGGAGTTCCTTTTTGGCCGGCCTCAAACTCTCCGGCCCTTTTCCCGACGCGTGGGACGGGTTTTTGCTTTTGCCGGATCGGTGGGACATTTCTTACGACCAGCTCGTGCGCGGCACCCATGGCGACCTGTTGAACCCTCCGCAGGGCACGCCGCGCAGCGACTTGTACCAACTCTACGGACCGGATGAGAATTACCTGCAGGGCACGATTCTGGCGGGCCTCATCTTTAATTTGTGATGGAAAGGAGACGGGGAATGATACACAAATCACTTTTTCGCGCGACGGGAATGGCTTTGGCTTTGACGGCCGCGACCTGGGCCGGGGCGCCGCTCACCCATTTGCCGCGCTTTAAACTTTCGGATCTCACCGGTAAAACGTGGTCGAGCGCGCAATTCATGGGACGCCCCCTGGTGATCGATTTTTGGGCCACCTGGTGCCATACCTGCAAAGAAACCATACCCAAGCTCGTCGAGATCAACGAGAAGTACAAAGACAAGGGGCTGACCATCATCGGCATCAGCGAAGACAAGTCGTCGGACGAGAAGGTGCAGCGCGAAGCGAAAAAGTTCGGCATCAACTATCTCGTGCTGCACGACAAAGACAATTCTTTTGGCAGCCTGTTCGGATTCTCCGGCATTCCCTCGCTCTACGTATTCAACCGCCGCGGCGAACTCAAAACCGCCATGCCGGGATACGATCCCGACGAGGAAAAGCAGTTGGATCAGGCCGTACAACAAGTCCTGCATTGACGCCGAAGAAAGGAGGATGCCATGAACCTGTTCAGCACGGATCACATGTCTTCGGCCCTTTCGACCGGGTCGGTGGGCGTGATATTCCTGTGTTTCGCCGCGGGCGTGGGTTCGAGCTTCACGCCCTGCATTTACCCCTTGATTCCGGTAACGGTGGGCATTCTGGGTTCGCGTCAGGCCGAATCCAAAATCATGGGCTTTCTGTTGACCCTGGTGTATGTGCTGGGCATCGCCACCACCTACGCGGCTTTGGGTATGGTGGCCGCCTTCACCGGATCGCTGTTCGGATCGCTCAGCGCCAATCCCTGGGTACTGATGGGGGTTGCGGTGGTCATCATGGGTTTGGCCTTATCCATGCTCGAAGTGTTCCATCTCAATTTCGCCCTCCTGACCCCCAACCTCCAGGGCGGAAAGCGCCGACCGGGGCTGCTTTCGAATTTTTTGTACGGCCTCACCTTCGGCCTGGTCGCTTCGCCCTGCACCGCACCGCCGCTGGCCGCCATTTTGACCTGGGTGGGTTCGACCAAAAACGCCATCATGGGCCCGGTTCTGCTCTTCTCTTTTGCGCTGGGAATGGGTTCCGTCCTCATTTTATTGGGAACTTTCTCGTCTTTTCTCACGCGGCTGCCGCGATCGGGAGTGTGGATGGTGCATATCAAAAAAACCATGGGATATCTCATGATCCTCATGGCCGGATATTTCGTATTTCAGGCCGGGCGCCAATGGTAGGCGGCGGCCGGAGCAAGTGATTCATTTAGCCTGGGAGGGGTTGACATGAACAAGCGAATTCTATTTCCCGCCATGGCGGTTTGCGCCTTGCTGCTGCTTTCCCTGCATCGGCGCAGTGATGCCGAACCCGACGTGATCTCAGCGGCCAGCATTGCCGTGGGCAGCACTTCCATCACACAAACCTCGGCGGTGGTCACCTATTCCAACGACCGCTACAATTACGGCGTGCGCACCATGTGCTATGACCCGGCCCCCTTGGCGCCCCAGGATAGTTGCCAAGCGCATAATGCCTCGGGCAATTCGGGATCATTCACGATTAATGGGCTCAAACCCGGCACCGCGTACAATTTCGTGGTCACGGCCACTGACCCCGGGAACTCGCGTCATCGCCCTTATTCCACCAACGGGACGTTCACGACCCAGGGCCAGCCTTCAGGTCTCACCTTGCCCGTTAACCAAACGTCGGCGGTTGGGGCGGGTGCCGCCGTGTATGACCTGCGCGGCCGGTTGCTGCCGCGGCCACAGCTCCGGCGGGCGCTCGAAGGGGTCACGCGCCCGGTACCGTGACTCAAATGTGACCAGATTCGGGGAAAAGCATGTTTCGCGCCGGCTCTTTTTTCCGCCCCCTGGATGCGGCCGTGTGGGTGGCCATCACCTGCGCTTCGGCCTGGGGGTTCGCGCATTTCCAAATGGTCAAGGGTTCGCGCGCCGTCATTTACGTGGCCGACAAGAAATACGGCTGGTATGATTTGGCGGGGCCGCGGCAAGAACTCACCGTCCCCACCCGTATCGGTCCGGTGCGCGTGGAGGTGGGCGGCGGTACGGTCCGCGTGCTGCATTCGCCCTGTCCGAACAAGATTTGCATGAAAACCGGAGCCATCCGCATGGTGCATTCCGAAATCGTGTGCATGCCGGCCCGGTTGCTCGTCACAGTGGAAGGCGACGGGGGTGAAGACGCGGGAGGCACCGATGCCGTCACCTATTGATCGAGAGCATCGAGAGGAAACGCCGGTCCGGGCCCCGGCGCCGAAACTTACCGCGGGGCAGTTCGCCCTGGCGCTCCTGGCCGCATCGAGCCTGCAAATCATGGAAAACCTTATTCCGCGTTTTCCGCTTTTCCCCTGGCTGCGCGTGGGACTTTCCTATGTGATCATTCTACCGTTTCTTTTGCAATTTGGGCCACGCGCCGCCTTCGCGCTGGTGCTGGGCCGCAACCTGGTGGCGGTGCTGTATGGCGGCCAGCCGTTTTCGACCTTTCTCATCAGCAGCAGTTCCGGCGTCGTGGCTTTTCTGGGGTTGGGCTGGCCGGTGCGGTGGCTGTATGCGCGCCGCCTGTTGGGACTTTCGGGCGCGGGAGTGCTGCTGGCCACGGTTTTCAACATTACCCAATTGGTCTTGGTGGAATGCGTCTTGATCCGGCATGCCGGGTTTTTTTTCCAAATCGGCCCGATTCTGGCCTGGTCGGCGCTGTCGGGCGTGGCGGTAGCGGCCTTCATTCGTTATGCGGAAGGCGATCTGCTGGCTTGGTTTCAGCGCACCGCCCGGGAAACCTCGATGACCGCTCCCCGCATGCGCCGCAACGACACCCGCCTCTTCGCCGCCGGCCTGGCCGCCTTGGGGGCGGTATTGCTGCTGCCGTTCTTGTCTCTGCAAATCGCCGCCCTGCTCATTGTGCTTTTCGCGTCGCGCGGGCAAAGCAAGATTCTGTTTTCCGCCTGGCCATTCTTCTTCTACCTGGCTTGGCTGCATTTGTTCCACACCGCCGGCGAATATTGGATCGGCGACTGGGTCACGCGTCAGGGCGTCGCGGCGTTTTGCTTTTACACGGTGCGTTTGGCCAATCTCATTTTGCTGGGCCGCTGGATTTCCGGCCGATTTCCCTGGCACTGGGGCGAGCGTTCGGGTTCGGTCTATGCCCAAGGCTTTTTGCTGTCCTTGCCTTTGATGACCGACATTTTCGAATCCAGCCTGCGCCTCGGCCGCGAAATGGGAAGGCGTTTGTGGTCGGGTAACCGGCGGGGGGCGTTGACGCCGGCTTTCGATGCCTGGCAAGCCAAGGTGGAGACGGGATCGGAGGCGCCGTCCGTCTTCGGCGGAGCGGCCGCACCGATCACCAACTGAAGTAGCGCACCATGATGGCCAGCGTGTCGGTGATGAGCGAGGTTCCGTTCGCCGGCATGTGATCGGTATTGGTCACCGGCAACTCGATGCGCCGCACGATTTCCTGTTTCACCAGGTTGGGTGGATTGTAGGTGCTGACATCCAGGGCATGAGCCGAATCCAGCTTGGGCAGGCCGCCGCTCAGACCCGCATGGCAGGCGGCGCAGCGGGCGTTGATGATGCCCTGCACCTTGGAAAACGGCGGACGCCAAATCGTGAAGGTCGCTGAATCCCGGGGCCCGTCGGCCGATGTGGCCGTAATCGATCCGGTCCCCAAGGCCGTGCCGAAGAATACCGGCGTGCCGGTATTGCGCACCTGCACGAGGCTCGGAGTTCCCGTACTCAAGGTGTAGGTCTTGAGGGTGGTGTTGGTGGGCGTCCACGCCAAAGCCGGTGTGTCGGCAACCATGGGGCTGTCGGCATAGATGGGCCCGGTCAAAGTGAGTTTGATGGCCGTGGCGGTCACGTTGCCCACCGTCACTTTGAACTGGGTCACGTAATCTTTGTCGGTGGCATCGATGGTGACGGTGGCCGTGCCGACGCCGTTGGCCTGGAGCTGCGGCGCGCTGGAGGCGGGATTGACCACGCTCACGATCGAATCGGCCGCGCTTTGCAAGGTATAGGCCTTGTTGGTGGCGGTGGACGGGTACCAGGTGATGGCGGGAGAAAACTCCGCGCCCACGGTCACGGTTTGATCCGCCACCTTGATGCTGTCGACGCGCACCGGCCCCACGGCGAATTGCAGGGTGTCTTTCGCGGCCGCGGTACCGTGGCTGGTCACCAAAATTTGCGCCGTACCCTGGGTTTTCCCCACCACAAACACGCCTTGCGACACTACGGCGATGGCCGGGGTCGGCGCAAGATAGGCCAAGCCCCAGGTGGTGTCGGTGGCATTCTGCGGATAGACCATAACGCGCGGCATCACCGTATCGCCGATGGCGCCGCCCGTATCCACGACCCGGATCGAATCTACGGGAACGGGCGCGACGCTGACGGCGAAGGCTTTTTGCAGCGAACTCTCCTCGGTTTCGAGAATCACCGTAGTGGGCGACGTGGTCAGCGCCTTGCCGTAGAGGTGCAAGCCGTCGGGGCTGGTGACTTTGGTGGTGTCGGTGACGGCCAGCACCAGGTGGTAATTGCGATCCGAGGCGTTGGACGGATAGAAATGCGCGACCGGGCTTTTGGTTTCGCCCACGTGCAAGGTCAGGCTGTCGACCGCCACGCTGTCGAGCTTGAGGTAAAAGGCGTTGAGCCAGCCCAGCATGGCTTTGAGTTGCCGGGTCGAAAGCTTCAAGGCCGTGTCGGCCGGCATGTGATCGGGACTGGAAACCGGCAATTGGATGCGCCGCAGCGTTTCGGCGCCGTACTGAACCAGCACCGCCGAGTCTTGCAGGTTGAAAGTTCGGAGGGGAGAATGGCATTCGCCGCATTCGGCGGTGGTGATGGGTTTGATGCGGGTGGCGAAATCCGGCAGGCCCGCCTTCACTTTGAAGGTTTTTTGCAAGCCGCCGTCGTCGGAAGTCACGGTGATGTTAACCGTCCCGGTGTCATAAATCAGGAGCGCCCCGCCCGAAACCTGCGCGATGCCCGTATTCGCAGACAGCAGGGTATAGTTTTTGTCGGTGGCATTGGAGGGCGTCCATTGCAGCGCCGGCACTACCGAATCGCCGAGATCGACGGTCGTATCATTTACGGTTAATCCCGTGACGGGTTTGACGTTTTGCAACAGCCAGTACACCAGCATTTGCTTGTCGCGCGGCGGCAGCACGGCTTTGTTGGCGGGCATATAACCCGTGTCGCTGACGGGAAGGTTGAGGCGGACCAGCGCCTTCGATCCCTTGGACACCAGCACGCTGGAGTCCTGCAGGTTGAACGTCACGTCCGGGCCGTGGCATTGGCCGCACCATTGTTTGGTGATGGGCTGGATGTCGGAGAAATTCGGCGCCCGCACCGTCACCGCGAAGGTGTCGCGCACCCCGTTGGCCGCGGCCACCGCCACCCCGCGGGTGCCGCCGATTTTCCGCGCCAAAAACGCGGTGTCAATTACCGACGCGACGGAAGTGTCGAGGCTGGAAAGGGCGAACCCCTTTTGGGTGGTATTGGCCGGCCACCACGTAAGGGCCGGCCGCAAGGTGTCATAGAGCGGGCCGGTGAGATCCGCCACGGTGAGCGAGTCGGACGCCACGACATCGCGCGTGATGTGCAGCGCAAAGGATTTGGTGATCTTGGCGTCGCCGGCCGTCACGTGAATGGTCGCGGTTCCCGAATCCAAACCGGCGATGCGATGGCCGAGCACCTTGGCTTTGGTCGAGTCCGACGAAGTGGCCGAGAACTGGGTGTCGACGGCATCGGGCGGAATGAAAACGGGAATTAGAGTAAACGTATCTCCGGGCGCAACCGAGGCGTCGGCCACGGTGATGTCGCGCAGCAATGTGGCGGGAGTCACGGTGGAGTCCAAATGTCCATCCAGGTATTGGAATTGTTTTTTATACGAGGCGCTACCGCCGGAAAAGCCCGTAATCACCACGGTGAATTGCGAACCCACCACGGTGGGCTTGGTCACGCTTACCGTGGTCTGGGTAGGCGTCAGGGGCAGACTTTTCGTCCACACTGCCGAGTCGGCGGTGTCGGAGGGAAAGACCTCAATGCGCAGGCTGTCGAATTTTCCAATCTGGGCCGAGTCGAGCGCAAACACCAACTCGGTGGTCGTCGTATCGCTTTGCTGGCAGGACGACCACCACAGCCCCGCCCCCGCCAGGAGCAGCAAAGTCAATAACCGTATGCGGGCGCGGGACATCATCAGAGGTGGGTCAAAACCGTGTCGACTTTATTGTTTGAGCCTCCCGACGCCGCCACAATGACGCCCACCACGGCCACGGCGACGACCCCGCCCGCGGCCACCCACATCCAGGTGTGATTGCGGCGCTCCGGTTCGGCGGCTGCCGGCGCCGCGGCCGTTGAGCCCGGCGGCGATGTCTTGGCCGCTGCCAGCGACGATGCTGCAGAGTTGGCCGACTCCGGATGTGCGGCCAGGGCCCGTCGCACCGAATCGCGGCGCACGCTGTCGGCCGCCCATTGCCGGAGGATGATCTGTTTTTGTTTGTCGAACGTCGTGTCGTGGTAATTCTGTTCGTAACGCCGGCGCACCTTTTCAAAAATGTTTTCCACGTTCATGCCCACGCCCAAATCCGTAAGATTGGCGTTGGGATCGAGTTTAAGCAGGTCGTACAAGAAGGATTCAGCCTTTTTGCGGGTGCCTTCGTCGGCGCCGTAAATTACGCCCAGGTATTTGAAAATGAAAATCGAATCTTCGCGGTCATGCAGGCGATGTTCATAGCGCAGGTTTTCCAGCAGCGCCACCAAGGCTTCAAAGTCGCCGGCCAGATACAGGCCTTGGATTTCCGATTTGTTGAAACTCGAAACTGCAGGAGCCGCGGCAGGTTCGGGTGCGGGAGGTGGGGAATTGCCCGAAAGCGCCAGCACCGGAAGCAGGAACAAGGCCGAACCCAACCACCAAATTTTTCCCATGGCCCTTCTCGCGCCGACGTTCAGAATTATAGCCGGACCGCCAGCAAGTTAAGCCGGACCCCTGGTTTTTGGCAAGCGTTCGGCCGGTTGCATTGGGGAATTCGAGGTTAAATGCAGCTCGAATCCATTCCGAAAGGGCATGAGGCGACCCGTCAAATTCGGATTTCAATAGTGCAAAAGAACCCTTCTTTTCAATTTTTTCCAAAAGCCTAAGCTGGATTTCGTCTCCTCAAAGCCAAGGCAGAGGTCCGTTGCTTCCAGACGGGACCATAAATTCAATACTGATTGCTAAAGCTATCTTTCCCGGCGGCAAAGAGTAATAAGGAGGTATTATGAAATTGCCCGCATTCATTTTGATTATATCCGCATCCTTCGCATGCGCCAATCCTTTTGCATCGATAAAAAGCCTTTCCGAATTAATGAAATCCCATGGTTCCGAGCCCTTGATGAAAGTCTCGGCCACGTCGGCGACAGCGCTATCCGGCTCGCAAGATCCGGATTTGGTGGGCTTTTGGGTTTTAGACTCGACGATTTCGAGCATCGACACGATAAGCGATTCGCTCATCTTTACCTATGACTTCCATATTCGCGAAGAAGCCTACTTGGCGTCGGATGGATCGTTCGAGGTGCGAAGTCAAGACATCGTCACCAGCTCCACCCTCATGGATACGATTGAGGGTCGCTCCCTCGGCCAATGGGCCACCGCCGGCGGAAAGATGTTCACGCAAGCCACCTCCAGCGTTTCGTGGAGCAGCCTGAACCATACCACGACCAACGACAGTTTGGGTGGAGCCGACACGGGCAGTTATTCGTTTGTGGATGGGGGGAAAACCAAGGTCGAATTCCTCGGCAGCAGTTTGGATTCCTCTTCTTCCGATACCATTTTCTTCACGAAATCCGGAGCTTCGGCGAATTTCACCGTGCCCGAATTGACGTCAAGCCCCATTCTGGCACAACTACCCGCCGCCAGAAAATCGATCTCTTATTTGCCGGCGACCCCGATGCCCTTGTTCCGGTATCAGAACGGGTATTACCGCATCAGCGGCACCAGGGATAGAATTCCCGGAAGCCCCTAAGCCTTCAGGCTCCAGTTTCCAAAAACCGGCAGGCCAGATTCCAGGCCTCGATCATCGAGGCCGGGTCGGCCTGGCCGAGGCCGGCAATTTCAAAGGCCGTGCCGTGATCGGGTGAAGTCCGCACAAAGGGAAGGCCCAGGGTGCAGTTGACGCCGTGGGCGAAATCCAAGGTTTTCATGGGGCCGAAGCCCTGATCGTGATACATGGCCAGCACGGCGTCGAAACGGCCCTGCAACCCTTGCAGAAAAACCGTGTCGCCTGGAAACGGGCCCAAGGTGGGAATGCCGTCCCGCCGCAACGCCGCCATGGCCGGTTGCAGAATGTCGATTTCTTCGCGGCCGAGCAAACCGTTTTCGCCGGCATGCGGATTTACGCCGGCCAGGGCCAGGCGCGGCGTTGTGACGCCCGCATGCTGCAAAGCTCGCCAAGTCAAGGCGGCCACTTGGCGGATGCGCGGAACCGTGATGGCGTCGAGGGCGGCGCGCAAAGAAAGATGATCCGTGACGTGACTTACAACCAGTTTCGGCGACCACAGCGCCATGACCGGTCCCGCCACGCCGGTCTTTTTTTCCAGGATGTCGGTATGGCCCATGAAATGGTGCCCGGCCGAATTCATGGCTTCTTTGTTCAAGGGTGCGGTGACGATGCCCTCGGCCTTTCCGGCCAGGCAGGCGTCGACGGCGTAGGCGAAATAGGCGAAGGCGGCGTGGCCGCAAGCCGCGGAAATTTTTCCCGCCTCGAAATCACCCGGCCGTAAGAGCCCGAGCGTATGCACGGCGATGTCGTGGTCGCCCGCCCGCTCTTCGGGGGCGAAGGTAAGCGGAAGGCCCAAGGCTTGCGCCGTGGATTGCAGGATTTCCAGTTCGCCGATCACCACAGGACGAATACCGGGTGTGGGCCCAACGCGGTGCAGGCATTTGACCAGCACTTCGGGTCCGATGCCCGCAGCGTCGCCCAGGGTCAACAGCAAGGTCTTGGTAGGCATGTCAGAAAATTAATCGCCGGTTCGAAGGCTTGAATCAGGCCGTTCCGGGGTCAGGGGCCGCCACAAAATAAATGTCCGATGGAACCCAGCGGCTGCGCAGTGAAAAGGGGAAAACGGGTTGCTATTTGCGGCGGAGGAAAAAAGGGTCGCAGGGAGTTGGGATCTGTCTGGATGGATTGGATACGGGCTTCGATTTACCTATGCTCCTTTGCGCCTCTTCGGCAGGAGCGATATTGCATAGAATCCGATTCAGCCGAACGCTCGTTTTTTCCGGGCTGGGATGCTTGGGATCCTTCCACGCGCTGATGGCCGGACCGGCCGTTAAAACCATTCTCCAGGAACTCGCCGCCTCGACAAGACCCCTGGCCATGGTCCGGGGCCCCGAGGGATTTCCAGGGATAGCCTACACCGATACGGGCTATGGCGTCGGGTACCTTCGATGCGGCGACGCTTTATGCGACACCATCGCGAGCCTAAGTCGGGTGGATTCGGATTCGAATCAAATCAGCACTGTCGTAGCGCTTCGCTTGGATACGGACGGATTTCCCCGCTTTTTGATAGCGCGCACGGGAAGATCGGATGTGGCGAATTCCCGCTCCGTCGTGATTCTGAAGAAATGCGCGGACGCGGTGTGTTCATCATTTACCGTAGCGCGGACATTGGATACCATTAACGCCTCGCCGGTAGACTTTTCCGCCGCTTTCGATTCGGCCGGAAGGCCCGCCCTGGCGATTGGGAAGGACGGAGGAATTGAGTTTTTTAATTTCAGCGACACCAACGCCTTCTTTTTCACGTCGACGATTCTTGCCGATTCGCTGGAGAGCGCTGTAATGCCCTCGCTGATTTTCGGAACGGATGGCTTGCCTTTGGTCGGCTATTCGAAACCGAAGGGGGATACCGACGGTTATTTCGTTGTCGCGCATTGCGGAGATGCGAATTGCCTGTTCGGAAACACACGCACCGTGATCGATTCGGGTTGTTTCAATGGCGCGCCCAGTTCCGCCGTCATCGGATCGGACGGCTTGCCGGTATTCTCCTTCGGCGCCTATTTCGACAATGCCTTAAAATTCGTCCATTGCGGAAACAAGACCTGCACGACGGGGAATTCGGTGCAAACTTTGGATCAAAATGGAACTCCCGACGCATACCGAAATGCGGTGTCGCTCGGCCCTTCCGGTTTTCCCTTAGTTTTGGATGAAGGCCAATTGGCCACTCCTTCCGTCGAGTATGAACTTCGGGGAATCGAATGCGGAGACGTGAATTGCTCTTCCCAATCGTCGCAAGTCATCGACACTGCGAAAAACGGTTTTGTCATATTCCCGCACGCGGCGCTTTCGGACCAAAGCGGGACTTGCTTCGCCCTCGTAGCGGGCGATTCTGATCCCTATCCCATGGAAGTGCTGTCGTTTCCGGAGTTCGCCGGAGCCATTCTGGCTGAGACCTTAGCCGGGCATCGCGGCGAAGCGAATGGGGTGCTGTCCCATGGGGCGTGGTACGCGGTACGGAATGGGATATGGTTCGATGTGCGGGGCCGAGCGCGGGGCCCGACCGAGGGCGTTCCATCCGAGGAATTCCATCCCCGTAGCGGGCCTCGGCCCAGTTCGACGCCCCGGGATCCGTTTCAACCGGTGCCAGCGGGCAAGTTTATATTTGATCGGTGCCACGCATTCGAGGGTTCGGTATTGCGGGAATTTTTCTCGCCTGGGTGAGCGGCGCTGGGGCGCAGACAAATTGGACTTTGCGCAACCCCTGGCCTACCAGCAATCAATTGGAATCCGTCCTTTGGGGCGATAGTCTTTTTGTGGCCGCGGGCGATGCGGGTAACGTACTGACTTCCCCGGATGGCCTGTCGTGGAAGTAGGGAACTTCGGAGAGCGTCTTTTCATTGACCGCCCTGGCATGGAATGGGAACTGCTTCGTGGCCGTCGGAGACGCGGGCAAGGTGGTGATGTCCACGGACGGAATAGTTTGGAACTCCGAAGCCTCCGGTGTGAAGGCCCGACTGCATGGCGTGATTTGGGGCGGCAATCAATTCGTCGTCGTGGGGGATTCCGGCATCGTGCTGACTTCGCCCGAAGATCCGCCCAATGCCATTCTTCCCTTTTCTCCGTCCGCAGATGTTTTTTCACTTCGCTTCACTTCGACCCGGCTCCTTTTCACCCGGCCCTATTCCTCAATGAATCAATCCGCCTGGGCGTGGATCTATGCAATCCAGGGAGGCCGGAAAGTTGAAATCCACATGGGACGCAACCAACGCGATCTTTCCCTTCCCATTGGAAATCTTTCGCAGGGCAAATATTTGTTCGTGTTCAAAACGCCGGACGCCTTGATTTCCCGCGGATTCATCAAATAGGCGGCCACATAAATTGTGGTCGCCGTCGGCGACGGTCCGGTTCGGCCGCCGGGGCTCTTAATGCAGACGGGACAGCGCTTTGGAAACCGAAATCGGATTCTTGGCTTTGACCTGTACGGCGAAGCGCCGGCGCGGATCGGGGTCGCGTGTCAGGGTAAACTCCCCCGATCCGAACAACGCCGACAACAGGCGGTCAAGCTCGGGCTTCACCGCGGCCAAGGTGTCGTCGTGATTGGGAGCCGCGGCGCGGTTGTTCACGATCAAAGCGAGGTCGCCGCCCAGGAACACAGGCCGGGTTGGGAAAGAGGCCTCGCCTTCGAGGCGAAGCGCCGCCCGTAACGCCGCCGTTAATGACTCGCGCAGCTTGTCGGCGTTGGACCCGGAGGCGGGCTGCCGCCGATCGTACAACAGGCCGAGCCGGCGTCCGGCCCCGTCCAGGGAATAATTGACCTGCAAGCCGGCCAGCAAGATCACCGGGCCGTCCTCGACATGGCTGTAATCCGCCACGTCGACGAAGACTTCGGGGCTGTCGGGAATCCAGGTGTTGAACACGCGGAACCACGCTTCCGGTTGCTGCGAAGCCCCGTTTTCCAAGTGGATTTTCCATTGCAGGTTTTGCAAATCCACTGACAATTCCATCGATAAATCCAGCGACGATTCCATCACGCCACCGCTTGGGCCGGCGCCAAACTCATACGCGCGTAGCAACTGTGGGCGGCCTCGACGAACAGTTGCGCTTCGTGCAGCAACAGACCGGTGTTTTCCCGGTCGGGATTTTGGCCGCGCCGGGCATGCGCCTGGAAATAATAATGCGCGAACTTGGGGCCCGCGAACGGGTCGTGGAAAATCCCGGTATCATGAAAGCGGCGCGTGAATTCCGTCAGCACCGCATCCGGATCATCGGACATGTCGGGGTTCTGACCCTTGATCAGGCCCTGCGCGGCCAGCACCATGGCGCGGTAGGCGCGAGCGGCGGCGGTTTCGATTTCGCCGGCTTCGAAATTAAGCTGCGCCTGGAAGAGCTCGCGATCCGCGGCCTTGAGGCCGAAATCGGTGAGCGTCACGACTTCGCCGGCGCATTCGCCCATGCCCTTGTCTTTCACCGAGTACTCGCGCACGTCGCCCCAATCCACATAGTAGGATTTGTCCTTTTCATAAGACGGAACTTCGATGAGGTCTTGCAGGCTTTGCATGAGCGTGGCTTTGCCCTTGCGGTCGACCCAGGCGCGAAAGGTTTCGTCGGGCCGCCGTTCCTGCACGAACAATTCGGCCACGCGTTCCACCACTGCGGGCACCGACTTCGACGGAACGCCCCCTACGCCGATGCCATAGGCGCCGCCGTTGTGCGAGAATTGGCCGCCCAGCACCATTTGGAAATGCGGCACCACGTAGCCGCCCACATTGCGCGAAATGCCGTAAAAGCCGATGTCGGCGACGTGGTGCTGCGCGCACGAATTGAAGCAGCCCGACACCTTTACGCGCAATTGCCGCGCGGCCGGATCGAGGCGCGCCACCTTGGCCGCCAGGCGGCGGCGCAATTCGCCGGCCAGCCCGCGCGAAGAGGCAACGCCAAGTTTGCAAGTGTCGGTGCCGGGGCAGGCCGTGATGTCGGCGATGGATCCGGCGCCGGGCGCATGCAGCCCGAGCGCTTTCAGGTCGCGGTAGAGCGCGGGCACGTCGTCTTCGCCGACCCAGCGCAGCAAAATGTTCTGCTCCACCGTGACCCGCACGGTGTCGTTCACATACCGCCGCACGACGCCCGCGAGGTCGCGAATTTGGTTGGAGGTGATGTCGCCCAAGGGTAACGCTACGGTTACAGCGGCGTAGCCGGGTTGCCGCTGCGGCTCCACATTGGTTTGTATCCAGAAATCGAGATCGGGATCGCCGGTGGGTTTCAGGCCGTGGCCGGCCGGCCGCAGGGGTTTTTCCTCGCCGCGATTCGGCGCGCGCAGAAACTCGGTCCAACGCGGGTCGGGCGTGAGTTTGGCCCGTTCTTCCAACACCGCCGCGCGGAATTTTTCCAGACCCATGTCGGCGATCAGGAATTTGATGCGCGCCCGATGGCGTTTTTTCTTTTCACCCAGGCGCGCGAACACCCGGCACACGGCCTGGGTCAAGGCCAGAAATTCGTCTTCGGGCACGAAATCGTTGAACAGCTTGGCGTCATAGGGCACGGCGCCGAGTCCGCCGCCCACGTAATATTCGAAACCGCGTTTTCCATCTTGAATCTTGGCGATAAGACCCAGGTCGTGAATGTTGACTAGGCCCGAGGCCCCTTCTTTATTGCCCGAAAAGGCGATTTTGAATTTGCGGCCGAAGTCCTGCACGTCGGGGTGGCCGAGCAAATATTCGAAGGCGGCCTGCGCGTAAGGCGTGACGTCGAACACATCGAGCCGCGACACCCCGGCCATGGGATCGGCCGTGACGTTGCGCACCGAGTTGCCGCAGGCTTCGCGCGTGGTGATTCCCGCCGCGGCCAGCCGCCGGTACAGCGACGGGGAGTTTTCGATGTGCACGTAATGCAGTTGAATGTCCTGACGGGTGGTGATATGGCAGATGGCGTCGCTGTATTCCTCGGCCAAATCGGCGAACAAATCCATTTGCGCGGCCGTGATTCCGCCCCAAGGCAGCTTGATACGCTGCATGCCGGGCGCATCCCAATAGGTGTCGGGACCTTTGAAGGCTTCGGTGTAGGGAATGGATCGGCTGGCTTGGCCGTCGTGGCGTTTGCCGTTGTCGTAGCGTTGGCCGTAGGCTCCCATGCGCAGCCGGGTTTCCGCAAACAGCTTGTTTTCGACTTTTCCCAACTTCTTCAAAGCGATGTCGGCTTCGAATTCGTCGATATGCTTTTTCCACGCCGCGGGAATGCGGGGGGTCAGGGTTTCCTTCCAATATTGCGCGGCGGAGGCGGTGAATAATTCTGGAACGCTCATACAAAAGCCTCTTGATTTTATTCCTAGTTGATTTAAAGGTTAATACCTTCGAGTCAATTTGACAACTCGTAAAAACCCGTTTTTACGGCGTAAAATCGGCAAAAATGAAGATTGTGCTTTTGCATTTAATCATATTAAATGAGTATGGTATTGGGTACAGATGCATCCTGCGATTCCGAGGCAAACGCCTCTTCGCCCTGGGCGTCCAGTCCGGTCGTTTTGCCTGCGCGGTTTGAGAAGTTGCCGGAAAGAACCCCAAACCATCAAACGGCGAAAGCCGGAGTTTGGGACGAAACTTGCATGCCCGGGAGTCTCCGGCCTAAAATGGTGTGCGGTTGGAAGTGCAACCAAGGCAGAAAGTATGACGACACAATTCTCACTCGAACCCGAAGATTATTCCCGTTATGCAGCTTGGCGTCGTTCCCGCGGAAAACTGGCCGGACGCCGATCGAAACGCCGCGTCGTGCGCAAATTGCCGCAGACCATCATGGTGGTACCGGTGGTAAAACCCCCCGGTGGCCGATTGAGCGACTTCCGCTCGGCCTTAAACCGCCATAAAGCGCTGGCTTACGGCGTGCTCTTGGCGGCCGTAATCGACGCCTACATCTATGCGGGCGATCGGGACCAAGTGCATGATTTGCTGGGAACCGTGAACAGCGTGGTGCAAGACGCCCGCTCGTTTTATTTCGGCGCCTAAGCGTTGAATTCCCGCAATGCCGCGGCGATGAGCCCGACGGCTTTTTGCGTGAGTCCCGCATGCAGGGGGAGGGCGATGGCTGTACGTGCCAATTCTTCGGCGGCGGGATAACGGCCCCGGGCGAAAGCCCGAAAGGGTTTCAGACCCGGCAGCGTGGCGGGATAGTAAACGCGCTGGCCGATGCCGCGCTGATCCAAATATCGCGCGAAGGCCGCGCGCCGGCGCGCACGGATCACGAAAGCATGCCAGGCCGAAACGCCCTCCGCGCTGGGCCTGAGCGGAATCAAATCCGGACGCAATGACAGGGCGCGCAGATAGCGTCGGGCGATGGCCGCACGGCGGAGGTTGGCGGCAGCCAAGCCGGGCAGTTTGAGTGACAGAAACAGGGCTTGCACGGCGTCCATGCGCGCGTTGAATCCCAGGGTTTCGGGGCGAAAGGGTTGCGCCTGCCCGTGATCGCGCAGCAATTGCAGGCGTCGTCTGCTACCGGCGCGGCGGGTCGCCACGGCGCCGGCGTCGCCCATGGCACCCAGATTTTTGGTGGGGTAGAACGAAAAGCACCCGCAATCGCCGAGAGATCCGAGCGGTCGGCCGCGATAGAAGCCTCCGTGGGCTTGGGCCGCGTCTTCCACCAGCCAAGCCCCGCAGTCGCGGGCCAAACCTTGCAAGGGTCCGATTGCGGCGGGATGGCCGAACAGATGCACGGCGACGATGGCTTTGGTGCGGCGGGTCAGCGCGCGGGCCACGGCGCCGGGATCGAGGCATCCGTCCTCCGGCCGCACGTCGGCGAACACCGGCCGGGCCCCCTGATACAACACGCCCCAGGCCGTGCCGGGAAAGGTGAAGGCCGGCACGATCACTTCATCGCCGCGTCCGATGCCGGCCGCGGCCAAGGCCAAATGCAGCGCCGCCGTGCCGCTGGCAACCGCCACGCAATACCGCGCCCCGAGCGCGGCCGCAAACTCGCTTTCGAAGCGTTGCACCCAGGGCCCGCCCACAAAGGCGCTGCGCCGGTACAGATCGCGCAGACCGCGGAAGCAGGCGTGTTCGTAACGCCGGTTGACGGCGTAAAGATCGGCGAAGGGAATGCGCAAGGTGTGCGGCAAGCCGGCCTCGGGGGTGGCGAAGGAAGTCGGAAAGATAAGCGGCGCAGCGCGGTTATCGCGGGTCGGTATACGCGTGATTTCTACTTTACTCCGCTCGCCGCGGGTCGGCGGAAAGGCGGATGCAAAGCATGCCCAATCGCATCATCGTGGGGGCCCAATGGGGCGACGAAGGCAAGGCCAAGGTGGTGGATTACCTCACCGAAGATGCCGATTTCGTGATCCGTTTTCAGGGCGGCGCCAATGCCGGACATACCGTGGAGGTCGGCGAACAAAAATTCGTATTCCACCTCATTCCCTCGGGGCTGATGCACCCGGGGAAAATTTGCGTGATCGGCAACGGCGTAGTGCTCGACCCCGCGCAATTCCTGAAAGAGGTCGACGAGGTGCGGGAACAAGGCATTGCGGTGGACGGGCGGCTTTGGGTCTCCGAGGCCGCGCAAGTGGTGTTGCCGACCCACAAGTTTCTGGATCAGTTCCAGGAAATGGCGGCGGGGAAAGACGCCATCGGCACCACGGGCCGCGGCATCGGACCGGCGTATTACGACAAGGTGAACCGCACCGGCGTGCGCGTGGGGGATTTGCTCGACGATGAGGCGCTGCGCGAGCGGCTCACCCGTTCCCTGATCACGCACAACGAATTGATCACCCGCGTGCACGGCGGCCAGGAGGTTTCGGTCGACGCCGTATTCGCCGAGTACCGCGCGTTCGGAGAGCGGTTGCGTCCTTATGTGACCGATTGCGTGGCCTTGCTCAGCGACGCCCTGAAACACGGCAAAAACCTGCTCTTCGAAGGCGCGCAGGGTACGATACTCGATGTCGATCACGGTACCTATCCCTTTGTGACCTCCTCCAACACCGTGGCCGGTGCGGCCTGTGTGGGATCGGGCGTCGGGCCCACGGCCATTCAACAGGTGGTGGGCGTGGTCAAGGCCTACACCACGCGAGTGGGCAACGGCCCCTTTCCCACGGAAATTTCCGGCGCGCTCGGCGCCAAGCTACGGGAGATCGGCCACGAATTCGGCGCCACCACCGGCCGCGAACGGCGGTGCGGCTGGTTCGACGCCGTAGTGGCGCGCCGCGCGGCCATGCTCAACGGGCTCACGCATCTGGCGGTAACCAAGCTCGACGTGCTCGATTCCTTCGAGGAGATCAAGCTCTGCGTGGGCTATCAACTCGATGGCCGCTGGGTCGAGCATTTTCCCGCGTCGCTGGCGTCGTTGGAGCGCGTGCAGCCGGTATACGAAACTTTGACCGGGTGGATGGAGGATACGCGCGGGGTGCGCCGCGCCGAAGACCTGCCGCCGCAGGCGCGGAATTACCTCCACCGTTTGTCGGAGCTCGTCACCGTGCCGTTGGGGCTGCTTTCGCTGGGGCCCAAGCGCCATCAAACCATCCGGATGGGGCTGTGACATGACGGCCGGGCGGACAACGCGGCTCGGGCGAGCATGGAACGGCGCATGACGGCCCAAACCGATTTGCTCAAAGGGGTGGATTTGTTCTCGGCCCTGAGCGATGCGCAACTCGGCTTTATCGCCGACATGACCATGGAAAAGACCTATGCACGCGGCGACACCATCCTGATCGAAGACGACGCCTCGAACCAGGCGTTTTTCCTCATCGCCGAAGGCGCGGTCAAGGTGCTGCTCACCGCCGAAGAAGGCCGCGAAGCCATTCTGGCCACCTTGGGGGCCGGCGATTTCTTCGGGGAAATGTCACTGCTCGACGGGGAGCCGCGTTCGGCCACGGTGCGTTCGGTGGGCCGCGCGCGGCTTTTGCTGCTGCGCCGCGACGATTTCATGCAATGCCTGCGCCGCCATCCCGATTTGGCGCTCTCGCTGCTGGCTGAAATGTCACGGCGCCTGCGGCGGTCGAACCGCCAGGTGTCATCGCTGGCGCTGCTGAGCGCCTACGGGCGCGTGGCGGCCACCTTGTTGCAATTGCTGGAGGAGCGGGGCGTGCGCTCGCGCACCCAGGAGGGCAAGCGTATCACCGTCATCCGCGACCGTCCCACCCACCAAACCATCGCCGACATGGCAGGTACCACGCGAGAGACGGTCACGCGCGTGTTTAAAATGCTGCAAGACCGGGGCGCCATCGCCGTGACCGGCAAGGATCTCGTGATATTGGAGGAGAATCGCCTGCGCGCGTGAACGCGGCCGATTCTTCCATGGTACGCACCGCGTCGAAGTCCCGTTTTGGCCTGTGGACCAGGCCGCTGATCCCGGCATTCCTGGTGTGGATGGCGGTGTTGGCCGGCGGCTTCTATGGCGTGCACCGCTTTCTCATGCCCTGGGTGGCGGGGCGCTTCAAGCCCACGGTGGCGGTCCCGAATTTGAAGGGGCTGACCCAGGAGGCGGCTGCGTCGGCGGCACGGGCGCAAAGACTGCAAGTCGTGCTGGATTCGGTTTCGGATTTCAACAACAAAATTCCCGCCGGGCATATTCTCTACCAGTTCCCCGACGCGGGCACCGTGGTGAAAATCGGGCGCCGGCTATGGGTGCGTTTGAGCAAGGGCCCGCAGGCCATAGACATGCCCGACCTGCGCGGCCAATCCGAACGCCAGGCCGAGATTTCCTTGGAACAATTGGGCCTGCGATTGGGAGAAGTCCATTATGTCACCAGCCGCAGCGTGCCTGCCGGCGCCGTGTTGGGCAGCGAGCCCGGCCCGCATACGGCCTTGCAAAAAGGCCGCGTCATCAACATTTCGGTTTCGGCCGGTTCCGAAGGCGGCCCGAGCATGCCCTCGTTGCTCGGGTTGTCGTTGGACCAGGCCAAAAGCCAGATCGCCGCGTTGCATTTGAGCTTGGGAACGGTGCATCTGCAGACGGACAAAAAAAATACGGCGCAAACCGTGTTGGCGCAGAACCCGCGGCCGGGCGCGCCGCTGAAGGAGGGAAAAGGAGAAGAGGTTGATTTGGACGTGGCGAAATAAACGTGTTGCCGCGCTGGCGGTATTCTGTCTTTGCGGTTGCGCCGTCCATCGGCCTGCTCCGGCGGCTGCGGCGAAAAAAGCCCGGGCGGCTTCGGGGCTTAAGCCGTCCGGCCTGACTTCGGAATCGACCTCCATCGCCCATGACTTTTTCCTGCGCGCCCGGCGTATGGAAATGGACGGCAACGAGGCCGTGGCCATGGGGTATTACCGCATCGCCTTCGAATATGATCCCGGTAGCCGCGATCTATGCTTTATTCTGACCGATCGCTACAAAGATCAGAATCTTCTGGATTCAGCCCTGGATCTGGGCCGAAAATGCCTCACTTTGGCGGGTGGGCCCACGAGCGACGAGTATCAATCCCTAGGCGAAATTTATCTGCGCCTCGACAGCCTGCCGGCGGCGTTGGACAGCTACCGCCACGCCGTCTCGCTCGATGAAAGCGATAAAGATGCGCTGTATACCTTGGCCACTTTATATGAACGTGATCGCGATTGGAAGCATTATGCCGCCGCCATGGACAAGCTGCTGCCCGAAATCGATTATCCCGAACATTTGGTGGAAAAGCAGATTCAAACCTACCGCTTGCTGGACCGAGCCTCCGACGCGCTTCCCCTGTTGCGCGCCGCCTGGGAAAAAACCGGCCGTCCCGCCTACGGCGAAAACCTGGCGGCTTATTACGAAGCCGAAGGGGATGGCGAAGCATTTCTGAAAATGGCGGAATCCCTGGTTTCTGCCCATCCCGATCATCCGGAATATGCCCTGCTGCGGGCGCGCGCCCTGAACGCCTGCGGATTGGTGGATTCGGCGCTGGGCATCTATCGCGATCTGCTCAAGGATCATCCGGATGAGCGCGAGGTTTTGTACCCGTACGGCGCGCTGTTGCACGACGCCGGCCGCTACCAGGAGGCCTACCCGGTCTTCGAGAAATTGGCGCAGGCCTTTCCCCAGGAACCCATGTACCGGTACTTTCTGGGTTCGACGGGATTGGAGTTGCACCAACCGAAATCGCTGGAAGCCCTGCGCGACGCCGCCGAAGCCGAACCCGCGGTTCCAGATTACTGGGCGAGCTTGGCCTACGGCGATCTGGTCTTCGGGCATGACTCGGCTGCGGATTCATGCCTCGCCCACGTTCCCGACAGCTTGAGCGAGGCGTGGCAGGCGCCGTTTTTCCAGGGCCTGGTGCATACGTTGCTGGCCCAGTATTTGGAGCAGCGCCGCCCGACCGGCCCGGCATCGCCGCTGTATGACACGGTAGCGGCCCGCCGCTACCGCCGCCGGAGCGTGCAATTTCTGCGTGCCGCGCTGGCCCAAAGCCCGCACAATTCGCGCATTCTCTTTGAACTGGGAACCAATCTCGAACGCCTGGGCGAACGCGCCGAATCGATGGACTGCTTGCGCCAGGTGGTGCAGGCCGATTCCGACGACGCTATGGCCATGAATTACCTCGGATACATGCTGGTCGAAGACAACCGCGATCTGGATTCGGCCGGGCATCTCATCGATCACGCCCTGGCCCTGGAACCCGAGAACCCCGCCTACCTGGATTCCAAAGGCTGGTGGGATTACCGCAAAGGCGATTTCGCCGCAGCCCGCACCTATTTGGAAAAAGCCTCGGTGCGCATTCCCGACGATCCGACCATCTTGCAACACCTGGCCACCGTGCTCGACGCCTTGGGTCAGCGGCAAGACGCCCATCAGGTATGGGTAAAATTGCTGCAAGTCGATCCCGACAATATCGAAGCCAAACAGAAAGCCGAAGGAAAAGCCCAAGGAAAAAACGCACAGCCGGCGCTCGCGCCCAAAGCTGCGAACCGCGACGGTTCCTGAGACAGGCATGGCCGCCGATCCCCTTCGCACCGAGCGGTTGCGCCGTTCTGCTGCGGCCCAGATGGGGCGGATCTGTTTGGGCGCCGTACTATGCCTATGCGCCTGCGCGCCGTTGCGCGATCCCGCGGGCCTGGCTTTGGAACAAGGGCGCCCTGCCGCTCCCCTTCCCAAAGCCTTGCGCGCGGATCTGGAAATCGGCGTTTTGCAGCCGCCGGGCGGGGATTTTACCGCGCGTCTTTATGCCGAACCCCATCGACGCTACCGCCTCGACGCCTATGCCTTTCCCGGCGTCGTCGCCGCATCCTTTCTCTGGGACCAGGGGCATTGGACCTTGCTGTTGCCCTCGCGGCATCTGGCGGTGCAGGGCACGGGGGATACGCTTCGACTCGGCGACGGCAGAAGCCTGCCGGATTTGCCAGCGGCCCTGGGCTTTCTGTGGGGCGAGCCCTTGCCCGATTATTCCCCGCGCAGCCAACCGGCTCCGGCTTGGAGCGGCGACACCCTGCGCTGGACGGCGGACGGCACGGCGTGGCTGGCCCGCTTCGATCTCCACACGGGCGCCTGCCGCGAAGTGATTTCACCGCAGTATCATTTGAGTTACGGTCCCCTGCGCCGCCGGGGGGCGCGGGTGCTTCCGGCGCAGGTGGAAATCGCCGTCGACGGCGCGCCCGCATGGGTGGTGCGCGTCCGCGGGCTGGAAGAGGTTTCTGTCTGGGCGAAAGACCCGTTTGCGCTGCCCATCCCGCCGGGGTATACGCGGCGCGGCCCCGAAGAGTGAAGACCGCCGGGGCGGCGGGCGGCTAGCAAACTGGACAGTGTCAGCATTGCCGGCTGGTTTCGCAGGGGTATCGGGATTTGCGCCTCTTGAGATGCGATGGGTTTTTGCGGGATAAGTCGTTGATATAAAAGTGGATCGGTATTTCCCGGCCCCCGTACAATGTCTTTTGCCCTTCTTGAGGAGCCTCGCATGCATTCGATCGATTCTTTTGACGCCGGCCTGGGTCGTGGCACCGACTGGGTGGCCAAAGCGGCCGAACCCGAAGCCTTGGCCGCGCCCGGCGCCTTCACCACCTTGCGTCAAATGCTGTTACCCCGCACTTTGCCCGAGGCCGAATCCCTTTCCGAAGTCGATCTCATCGCCTGGCTCAACGAATTGGAAATTGAATTGCTGCAAAAGCGGTATCGCATCGAATTCCTGGATCGCCTGCCGGCGCGCGTGGCTTTTCGGGGCCTGCGGCAACTGCTCGATTCCCCGGTCGCGATGCCCGAGCCGTTTGAACTGGTCGAAATCGACGGCTGCGACAGCGCCTGCGAAGTCTGCTTTCAACTGGCCCATTGCCCCGTGGCCCGCGATGTATTGGGCGCCGCCTGGAACAGCGCGCTGGAACATGCCGGCGCCAATCCGTCTTGGGTGGCGCTGTATGCCGGCGATTTTGATCCGCTCGGCGCGGGTTGAGTCGAAACTTCAGGTGCTTCCTGGCCGGGCCGACCGCCCGGCCTTTTTTATCTGCTAAAAAGGATCGCTGGTAATGCGGGTTTGCGGGCCGCCGTGCAACCCGATGTCGGCGGTGGTTTGATCCGGGTTGCGCAAATCTTTGGCCGGATGCCCGGCGTGGATCAATTTGGAGTAGCGAGACAGCACGAAGGGGCCCGCCCCCCGGGGCGCAAAGGGCGGCGCTGTGTGCGGGCCATGCCGCCAGAATAACAGGCGGCTTTTTTTCTCCATGTGCGCGATCTTTGCGTCTTTGACCAGATAACTCGGGGTGTCGCGGTTGGGATCGGCGGCTTCCAGGGCCCGGACGGCCGGAGTCCCCACGAAGAGTGGGTCGCAATTCAGATTCGAAAAAGCGTCGGTCGTGTCTCCGTTGGCGTTTTGACCCGAGGGCCTGAGCACTGCATAGGGGCAGTGAAAACAATCCTCTTCGGTGTTCCCGTAAAAGTCGTTGTAGGCGATGGAAAAAGCGCCGCCGGTTTGCACCCCAATTCCGTCGCCCAGGTTGCGGTAGAAGATATTGTCGACGATGCGCGGCGCGGCTTGATCGATGCGGATGCCGGCGACGCGGTTGCCCACGAAGTCGCATTGCAGCACGGTTAGATCCGCCTGCGCGCCCAGCCACATCCCCACGTTGTTCCCTTGAAAGAGAACATGGTGCACGAAGAAGCGGCTGTATTCGGACCAGACGGCCCGATCGGCGCCGTGGAATTCGGTAAAGGCGATTTCCACCGTTCCCGGAGCCATGGCGCCGAGACGAATTCCCTCCCACTCCACCTGACCGGAGTCTTGCGGCATAAAGCGTACGGGCCGGTTCGGGCTGCCCACGCAATAAAACGAGCCTTGCACCACCAGGCCGATCAAGGCGCTGTCGGCGTGGTCACCCGCCCGCAAAGAATCGGCGATGGAGTCGCAGGGGCTGGCCCGACGGGCTATGCGCACCTCGACCCCGGGATCGATGCGCAACTGCGAAGAAGCGGGTACGAACACGTCGCCGGTAATCCGGTAAGGCGAACCTGCCGACGTCCATTCCTGCGGCAAACTCAAGGTGCCGCATACATCGGTATCGGCTCGGGCGCCGATTCCGGCGACGAGCACACCGCACAGGCCGATTAGAAAACGCATCGGACCCATTGTATGATGCCCGCCCCGCCGCCGCCAACCTTCGGCCCGCAATCCGTCCGAATTCGGCCTTCGGCATGAACGTTTGAGCATTTGGAATTCCGGCCGTTTTAGGCGTGAGCCGGGGCGTTTTGATTGTAAAGAATATCCGGGGTAACCGCATTTACTCCAATGCGAACCCCACGGATTTGACAGTGGCAAGTTTACCGGGCCCCGGTTAAAAAAAGCCCCCCGTAGCGGACCAGGCGCGGTACCTTACAACGAGCAGGCGAATGGAAATCCGATGACTTTAATCGACACGTCTCCGGCGCCCGTTTTCAAAGCGGCGGAAACGCGGCGTGAAGGCCGCTGGACGAAGCCCGTGGTGGAGTTTTCGGATTTTTCGCTGGAGCATCCGTTGTTTCCCGCCCTGGCCTTCGGAGTGATGCTGCGCTTCTGCCTGTGGGGGGCGTACGCCTCCACGCATGCTTCCTTTCCGGAATTCTGGCCGCATACCTGGGTTCAAGCCGCCTATTGGCTGCCGGGCTTCGTCGTGCCCTATTTGGCCCTGCGTTTTTTCGCCGTGGCCCATCGCGCCTCGCATCGCACGTGGAGCCGCAAAGTGGCGGAAGGGTTGGAGCGCAGCCGCGAACTGCAAAAGGTGTCGATTCTCGGCTTCGCGAGGATTTCCGAAGTGCGCGATGCCGATACCGGCGATCACATTGTGCGCATGAGTCATTACTCCCGGCTCTTGGCCGAAGAAATGGGCACGCTGCCCGCCTACCGTGAATACGTCACGCGCCCGTATTGCGAAGAGATCTTTTTGTCGGCGCCTTTGCACGACATCGGTAAGGTGGGAATTCTCGACCACATTCTGAAAAAGCGCGGGCCGCTCACCGCCGAAGAATTCGAGATCATGAAAATGCACACCATTCTCGGCGGGGATTTGCTGAATGAAATGGAGCTCAAGCTGGGGTTCCGATCCTTCTACAGCTTGGGCAAGCAAATCGCCTACCACCACCACCAACGCTTCGACGGCGCCGGCTACCCCAATGTTTTGGGTCCGGCCAAGGCCATGTTCGTCGACGCGGGTATCGGGAAACCGCTGGCAGGCAAAGACATTCCCCTCTCGGCCCGCATCGTGGCGCTGGCCGACGTGTACGACGCCTTACTGTCGCGACGCTGCTATAAAGAGCCCATTCCCCATGAAAAGGCGCGCGAAATGATTCTGGACGATTCGGGGCGAAGATTCGATCCCGACGTGGTCCAGGCGTTTGTCCGGGCGGAGAAGGATTTGCTCCGCATCGCGCGCGAGTTCAGCAAGTAAACTATCGCCGGGGGATCCGGCGCGGGAAATTTTGAACCGCAACCCTAGGGAGACGGCGCGCGGCGATGTAGATATTCTTTTCCATGCACCTGCTCGTCACCGGCGGCTGCGGCTTTATCGGCAGCAATTTCGTGCGACTCGTGCTGGCCACGCGGCCCGAAGTTCGCATCACCAACGTCGACAAACTCACCTATGCGGGCAATCCCGCCAACCTGGAAGATGTGGCCCAGACGCCCGCCTATCGCTTCGTGCACGCCGACATTTGCGACCACGAAGCGTTGCGCGCGGTGTTCGCCGAAAAGCCCGATGCCGTGGTGCATTTCGCGGCCGAGTCGCATGTCGACCGTTCCATCGCAGGCCCCGACGTATTCATCAAGACCAATGTGCTCGGCACACAGTGGCTGCTCGAATGCGCGCGCGAATTCAAAACGCCCCGGTTTCTGCACGTTTCCACCGACGAGGTGTACGGATCGCTGGGACCGACGGGGTGGTTCACCGAGGTCACGCCCTATGCCCCGAACTCGCCGTACTCGGCCAGCAAGGCCGGGTCGGATTTGCTGGTGCGGGCCTACCATCATACCTATGGACTCGATACGGTGATCACTAATTGTTCCAACAATTACGGGCCGTACCAATATCCCGAAAAACTGATTCCCCTGCTCATCACCAATCTCATCGACGGCCTGCCCATTCCCATCTACGGCGACGGCCAGAACATTCGCGATTGGCTGCATGTCGAAGACCATTGCCGCGGCATTTTGCTGGCCCTGGAAAAAGGCCGCAGCGGCGAAACCTACAACATCGGCGGCCGCAACGAATGGAAGAACCTCGACATCGCGCGGCGCCTGGTGGAGCTTTTGGGCCGCGACGATTCGTTCATCCGCTACGTGCCCGACCGCCTAGGCCATGATCGGCGCTACGCCATCGACGCCGCCAAAATTCGGCGGGAACTGGGCTGGGAACCGCGGCACGATTTCCCATCCGGGCTGCCGGCCACCGTGGCCTGGTATCGTGACCATGAAAAATGGTGGCGGCCCCTGAAGAAATGACATGAAGCTGGTGTTCCTGGGCACGCCGGATTTCGCCGTGCCCGCGCTGGAAGGGCTGGTCGCCGACGGCCACACCGTCTCCCTGGCGGTCACCCAGCCCGACAAGCCCAAGGGCCGCGGACAAAAACCCGCCGCGCCGCCGGTCAAGCAGAAAGCCCGGCAACTCGGCATTCCCGTGCTCCAACCCGCCACGCTCAAGAGCGGAGAGTTTCATGCCGCCATCGCCGCGCAGGCGGCGGACTTGCTGGTGGTGGTGGCCTTCCGCATCCTGCCCGCCGATTTGTTCGCCTTGACCCGTCTCGGCGCCGTGAACATCCACGCGTCGCTGCTGCCTAAGTATCGCGGGGCCGCCCCGATCGCATGGGCCATCGCCCAGGGCGAAACCGAGACCGGCGTCACGGTTTTCCAATTGGATCAAGACGTGGATCACGGAAAAATCCTGGCGCAGTCGACGACGCCCATCGGCCCCGAAGAAACCGCAGGCGACGTATCGGAGCGCTTGAGCGCACTGGGCCGCGACCTTTTACGGCGTACCCTGGCCGAATGGGAGCAAGGACAGTTGGCGCCGCAGGAACAGAACCACGAGTTGGCCACGCCCGCACCCAAGCTGCGCAAAGAAGACGGCCGGCTCGACTGGTCCCGGCCCGCGGCCTGGCTCCACAACCGCATCCGGGCTTTCAACCCGTACCCGATTTGTTACACCCGCGAATCCGTTTCCGGCCGCATCTTGCGCATCCACCGGGCGCAGGCGGTTCCGGATGGGGATGGCGCCCCCGGAAGACTGACCGTTGCCGGCGGGCATCCCGTCGTCGCGGCGGCCGACGGCCGACTGCGACTGCTCGAAGTGCAATGGGAAGGAAAACCGCGGATTTCGGGGCGCGATTTCGTCAATGGCCTGCGAGGCGCCGAGGGAGTATCCTTCGCCTAGCCGGGTTGCTCGGGCACGAGCTTGTTGAACCAGCGGATCAGTTCGAATTTCTGATTGTCGTCCATGGGCTGAAAGCTCACGCCGATGCCGCACAGCGGCGGTTCGTTGACCACCCAGACGATTTGCGCGTAGACGCCGTTCAAGTAAGGCTGGTAGGGGCTTTGCAGATAAATGACCTCACCGGTCTGCCACCCGAAGGCGCCTTCGAGAAAACATCCTCCGAGATTGACGTTGAGCAGGCGGGAATCGGCCTGCATTCCGTTGGCGGCGGTGAGGCGGATAAAAGCCGCCGCCGGCCAGCGCGTTTCATTACGGCGTTCGGCCTGCATGGAATGCCTCCTGCCGAAGATTGTACCCTTCGGCGGGCGACAAAATCCAGCCGGATGCCGCGGGGTTGTTTAGGCCGCGACTTCCGCTTCGGAAGCCTGTTCCTGCTTGGATTTGCATTCAATGCACATTTTGGCCGTGGGTACGGCTTCGAGGCGCGCCTTGGGAATCAGCTTGCCGCATTTTTTACAGATGCCGTAGACGCCTTGGCGTACGCGATCGAGTGCTTCTTCGAGATAAAACAGGTAACGGCCTTCGCGGCTGGCCATGTGAAAGGCCTGTTCGCGATCCTGGGTTTCGGTGGCGTGATCGGCCAGATGGTAAGCATGGCTGGAAAGATCGCCCGCACCTTCTTTGGCATTGAGGCGCATGGTGTTGTCTTCGAGATAGCCCAGCTCTTGCAGCAAGGTTTCTTTTTTCTCGTTCAACAGATTTTCGAAGTATTTCAACTCTTCCCGATTCAAGCGGTTGCGTCCTTTGTTCTCCGGCACTTTGGCTTTTCCTTTGGATGGCGTCGAGGAAGCGGCTTGGGCTCCGACCTTGGGTTTGACGGGAGCGGGCGGCTTCACGGCTACGGGTTGCGCCGCGGCTTTTTTATCGGCAACGGGTTTCGGTTTCTGAAGAGCGGTGCGTTTGGCCGCGGGTTTTTTGGCGGCGGCCGGCTTCGGGGCCTTGGGAGCAACCTTGGGGGCGGATTTGGACTTCGGCTTGGAAGCCGGCTTCGAGGGGGTTGCCTTGCGCTTGGATTTTTTCATACAAGGTCCTTTCCTTTGCTTGCGGTGCGGTCCTCCGCCCCTGATGAATTTTCGTGTGACCGGATCGGATGCAGGGAGATCAGCGCTGTCTCGCCATCCGCCTCCATCGCGCAGAAAACGTTCGGGTCTTCCGTGGCGTCCAGGCGGAAAACTACCGCCAAAACCTCGGCGGAAATATAGGAAGAATGGGTCATTAGCGCCTTGCGTAAAAGCGGTGTGGGGTTCTGTACACCCACCCGAATGACATCGGTCACGGTCAGTCCGCTTTCTTTGCGCAGCGTTTGAATACGGTTCACGGTTTCGCGGGCCAGCATTTCCAGGCGCAAGGGTTCGTCAACGGTGGTGTCGAGCGCCACGGTCAAATCTGGCGAAGCGGCCACCGTCAGGCCCGCGCGCACCGAGCGTATGATTTGCAGGTCTTCGGCCGCCAGTTCGTTTCCCAGCACTGGAAGTTTTCCGGCCTTCAGCGCGGCGACGATATCGGCATGGCCCAAGTCGGCCACGGCGTCGGCCACGGCTTTCATCGATTTTCCCAGCCGCGGCCCCAGGGTTTTGAAATTGGCCTTGGCCTGATAGGTCACGAAGGCGGATTCGTCGCGAAGAATCACGACCTCTTTTACATTCAACTCTTCGCGGATGAGGTCTTCCAGCGATTGCAATTGACCCATGGCTGTTTCGCCGCGGGCCACCACCAGCAATTGCCGCAACGGCTGGCGGTGTTTCAAATTCTTTTCGGCCCGCAGCGAACGCCCCAGATTCACGGCCTGGCGCGCCAGCGCCATCTTGGCGTTCAGCGCTTCGTCATGCACCGCCGGGTCGAAGGCGGGAAAATCGCAATGGTGCACCGAAACCGGAACCTGGCCGGGCGGCAACACTTCGCGCACCAACACCTGGTAAATCTCTTCGGACAGAAAAGGCAAAAATGGCGCCAGCACCTGGGAGAAATCGACCAAGACGCGGTACAGCGTGGCATAGGCCGCGTTCTTATCCTGATCGTTTTCAGATTTCCAAAAGCGACGGCGCGACCGGCGGATGTACCAGTTGGTCAAATCGTCGATAAAAGCGACCAAGGCGGGCACGACGTTGTAGAGGCGGTAGCCTTCCATTTCCGCGGCCACGCGTTGCAGCAGCGCTTGCAGATCCGAGAGAATCCAGCGATCCAATTCATGCGGCGAGACGGCCGCGCCGGCCGTTGGCTTCCAGGTCAACTGGCCTTTGGAAGCGTCGGCATTGGCATAGGTGACGAACAGAGACAGTGCATTCCACAGCGGCAGCAGTACGGCGCGCACCAGGTTTTTCACCCCGGTTTCCGAGAACTTGAGTTCTTCGCCTTTGACCGCGGCCGAGTCGATCATGAACAGCCGCACCGCGTCGGCGCCCACACGTTCGACCAGTTCCAGGGGATCGGGATAATTGCGCAAGCGTTTGCTCATTTTCTGGCCGTCTTCGGCCAGAATGATTCCATTCACGATCACGTTTTTCATGGCGGGCTTCTGGAACAGGGCCGCGGCCAGCACGGTCAAGGTGTAAAACCAGCCCCGCGTTTGATCCAACCCTTCGGCGATGAAGTCGGCCGGGAAACAGGCGTCGAGGCCTGCGGGGTTCTCGAAGGGAAAGTGGTTTTGCGCATAGGGCATCGAACCCGATTCGAACCAGCAGTCGAGCACTTCGGGCGTGCGCCGGTAGAGCTTGCCGTTGGGGTCGAAGGTTTTTTTGTCGGTGGTGCGAATCGTCACGGAATCGACCACATGCTTGTGCAGGTCGCCGACCGGCGTGCCCGACAGGGCTTCGAGCTCGGCGCGGCTGCCGACGCAAATGGCGTCGCCGTCTTCGGCCAGCCAGATGGGAATGCAGGTGCCCCAGAAGCGGTTGCGCGACAGGTTCCAGTCGCGCGCGCCTTCCAGCCATTTGCCGAAGCGGCCGTCGCGGATATGCTCGGGCACCCAGCGGATTTGCCGGTTGCAGTCGATCATCCACTCCTTGAGCGTCTTGGTTTCGCCGTCGGCCGAGGTGATCGGCTTGTCCACCGCCAAGAACCAGTTCTTGAGCGCGCGGTACAAAAGCGGAACGTCGGTGCGCCAGCAATGGGGATAACTGTGTTCCAGCGTTTCGTGGCGGAACACGCGGCCTTCGGATTTCAGCCGGTGCAATATGCTTTTGTCGGCGTCTTTGGCGCCGATGCCGGTCCATTCGGGCACGAGATGGGTGAAGCGGCCTTCGGCGTCGAGCGGATCGAAAAGCCCCAGGCCTTCGCGCAGGCCGAGCTGAAAATCCTCTTCGCCGAAACTCGGGGCGATATGCACCGCGCCCGTGCCGTCGGCGTCGCTGACGAAATCGGCGACGAGCAGGGTGTATTGCTTTTCCGACAGATACGGCGCGTACTGGAACAAGGGCCGGTAGCGACGGCCGGCCAGGGCCTGGCCTTGCACCTTGTCGAGCACGGGATCGTCGTCGGCGAAATAGGCGGCGCGGCGCGATTCGGCAATCCAATATTTGCGCCCTTCCCGCGCAACGAGGGAATATTCCAGATTGCCGCGAATGGCCACGGCCAAATTGCTGGGCAAGGTCCAGGGCGTGGTGGTCCAAGCCAGCAGGGCTTCGTCCGAACCTTCCAGCGGAAAGATCACGGTGACCGAAGGATCCTGCCGCAAGCGGTAGCCCTGGTTGACTTCGAAGTTACTGAGCGGCGTGGCCAAGGCCGGACTGTAGGGCTGAATGCGGTAGCCCTGGTAGATGAGACCCCGTTCGAAACATTGCTGGAACACCCACCACACCGACTCCATGAACGAAAGGTCCATGGTTTTATACTCGTGATCGAAATCAACCCAACGCCCCATGCGCGTCACGGTTTTGCGCCATTCCCGGGTATACTTGAGCACGCCCGCGCGGCAGGCTTCGTTGAACTTTTCCACACCGAACGTTTCGATGTCGCGCACGGTGTTGAGCCCGAGTTGATCCTGAATCAGGTTTTCAATCGGGACTCCGTGGCAATCCCAGCCGAAGCGGCGTTCGACCCGAAAGCCTTTCATGGTCCAATAGCGCGGCACGATGTCTTTGATGGTGCCGGCCAGAAGATGGCCGTAATGCGGCAGGCCGGTGGCGAAAGGCGGGCCGTCGAAGAACACGAAGCGGCGATCGGCGGGACGCCGGCGCACGCTTTCCTGAAAGGCCCGATCCTGTTCCCACAGCGCGAGAATACGCTCTTCCATGGCGCTGAAGCGAACTTCGGGGTCAACGGATCGGAACAGCATCGTCATTACCGGGAATCCGCAAATTTAACACGGCGGAGAGCGAAGCCGGAGTGCCGGCGGGCCTTTCAACGCGGGATGTCCGGCCGGCCGGGTTAGCGTGTGTAAACGAATTTGCCCAAGATGTGATCGGAACTGCGCACGAAATAGACGCCGGAGGGAGCCGCGCCGCCCGTGCGGCTTTTGCCGTTCCAGGAATAGAGGTAACCGCTGGGATACAAGACCGCGGTTTTGCGGCCGAACATGTCAAACAAATCCAGCGGTTCGCCGCGGTTGGCCAAATCGGAACCAGTGCGAATCCACACCACTCCATCCTGCTGCCAGGCGGCGAAGCCATCGCCGGACGCGCGTGCCGCCGGAGAAACCGCCGCGCCGCCTTCGATGCCAAAGGACAGTTTCACAGTTTGAATGTAAAGGTAGGGCCGGTGATTGGCGTCTACCGGCTTCGACAGCCAGCCGTTGGCGATGAACATGAGCGTGTCGAGTTTGGCCGAGTCGAGCGGCCCTACGGTTTCACCCAAATACCCGATGCTGTCCGACCAGAGACCCGTGGTCGGACTTTTCACCGAATCGTCGAGGTAGGCGTTGCCGTACCAGTTTTCGAAATCATTGCTGGTCTTGATGCGGCCAAGATAAAAGTTCAGCGTCGCAGCATTGTCGGGATAGAAGCCGAACCACTCCCAATACTCGGGATGGTTTTGCAGCGGCGTGGACGAATCGAAGAGTTGAATGCGGGGGTAATTTTCCGTCACCGTGGCGAAGGCATGGGTGAGTGTGTCGTTTTCCCAATAGGTGATCTTGGCCGGTGTGGTGGTGTCGGTGCAATTGGGTTTGAAGGCTACGGGATACTTATAGGCCATATAACTGGCATAATTCAGCGTGTCGAGATTGGATAAATCAGTCTTCAAATTCTTCACGGTGCTGGTGAGATTGCTCGTGGGCCCGGAGCGCATGATTTGCACCGCGGCCTGAAGCGCGAATGTGTCGTTGCAGGTTTGCGCCCGCCCCAGCGCAGCGGCCCCCAAGACCCCGATCCAAAGTACGGATTTCATCGCCGACTCCTGACGCGGGCGAGTTGCCCACTGCCCACTGATAAGGTAAGCAATTCCGCCGGGGCGCGCTTCCGGTGGCTTTGCGGCTGCGGTAGAGGGAAGAAACATGGGAATGGGTGCGAAAGACGGCGACCTCCATTTAACTTTGCGGCGTGTTGCCAGCCACGCTGCGGAGTCGGTTGTCCGGTTCGCGCCCGACCACCGCAATTTCCCATCCATTCGTAATTATTTCGTCCTTTCGCCGGGAAAATCCATGCAGTCAATGTGATGGCGGCAGCTGGAATGAGGTCCTCGCAGCCAGGAGCGGAAGGGGAAATTTGGCATGGGATTGAAGCCGGATTTCAAATCCACCGCGCTTTCGGCCCAGGCGGCGGCCCATGAAGTCGGTCAAATCCTGGTACTATGCCCCATCGGCTTGGGAAATTTCCTTTTGTGCTTGCCGGCCCTGCGCAGTCTCTCCCAGACGGTGGGCCCACAGAGACTTTCTGTGCTGGCTTTGAAACCCGCCATTGCCACCATGGCCCGGGGCAGCGGACTATGCGGCGAAGTTTTGGCCTGGGATCCGGATCGCGAAGGAATCCTCCGCGGCCTCGCTTTGTTGCGAACCTTGCGCGCTCGGCGTTGCAGCCGAAGTGTGGCGCTTTTTCCCACCGGCCATTGGAAGTTCGCCGCGTTGCAATTTTTGTCCGGAGCGCGCCGGCGTCTGGGGTTCGCGTATCCGCATCAAAGGGCCTCGGCCTGGGTGCAACACCATTCCCTGCCCGTGCAAGACCAACATGATGTGGCCCAGAATCTGCGACTGATCGAGTTTTTTTTGGGCCGGAAATTGGCCGAAGCCGGCTCGCCTTTCTTTCCCCTGCCACCGGAATATCCCGCCGGCTTGAACCGGGAGGAAAAATTTTTTGCCTGCCATCCCGGGTCGAGCGCGGAGCGCGGCATGGCGGAAAAGCGCCTGCCCGCCCTCGTTTTCGCGGAATTGATTCGCCGCATCCACTATGAAACCGGGTGGTCCTGCGTCTTGGTGGGAGGCTCCGAGGAACAAAGCCTGCGTGCCGCCGTCGCCGCGGAATGCCCGGAGGCCATCCTGCCCGTGTCTGCGGCCTCGCTGCCGGAAACCGCGGGCCTGCTGCAACGCGCCCGCCTTTTCCTAGGGAACGACAGCGGGCTCATGCATCTCGCCGCGGCTGTGGGTACGCGCTGCGCGGCTTTTTTCGGACCCACCGACGAACGCCGCACCGGGCCCTTCGGCTATTGGGAAGATCTCGCCGGGCAGCCGCGGCATCTCATTCTTCGCCGCGGCGAACTGACGTGCGCCCCCTGTTGGACGGTGCGCACCCTGGGTAACAACCCTCCCTGCATTTACGGGGATACGCGCTGCTTGCGTGACTTCGGCGCCGAAGGGATTTGGAAACGACTCCGGGATTGGATTGGGAGTCTGTGATATACGTCGCGTATACGATTAAATCGGCACGCGGCCCAGCAAATCCCAAAAGCGAACAGCCAATTTGGTGATAAAGGGATCGAGTTTTGAATCGAAGCGCGCGCCTTTCAGGGTCTGCAACCCTTCGCGGGCATAGAAGGCGCTTTTCTCCGCCTGCTCCTGTAAGGCGTAAATTTCGGAGAGCACGCGGTTGGTTTCGAGCCAAGCCGGCAGAAAAGAAGCCTGGCCGCGGCTTTCGACCAGTTCTTTGGCCACCAAACGCGCTTCTTCGTAATACTCGAGAGCCGCCTGGGGTCGCGACTGCGCGCGCGCCAAGGCGATGTTGTCTTCGAACAAAGCGGGGCCGAACTCCCATTCGCGATAGTGAAAGAAAAGCCGATGCCGCAGGTCGCGTTGATTCTGCAGCGCTTCCAGATCCGAAGGGGTTTTTGCTTCCTCGCTTTCTCCCGCCCAATCCTCGCCCAGCCGCGTCATGGCGGTTTGCAAAGACGGAAAGGCGAGGCTGGGTTCGGGGTGGTACGAGAAAGAACCGGGGGCTTCGACTAAGCTCATCCAAACGGAACGGGAAGAAAAGTAGGACATGATATCTAGTGTCTCCTTGGCAGGAGAATACAACATCTAGTATGCATCTTCATTATAAAAATTCCCAATTACGCCTTAAAAAACTCATAAACGGCGGAATATTCCGCGGATTGAGTTGGGGAGTTTTGGGAACTTAGGAGTTGTGAGTTTGGCGAAGCCGAGCCGTCAGTCTTTGGCTTTTCGCAAGAGCCAAATCTCTTCTTTACCCGCGCGTTCGGGAACGCTTTTTTTCGGAGGAATGCGCTCTTCGATTTCGAGCACACCATCCAAGCGCGCCATGAGTTCGCCTTCGGAAGTGGGATGCGGCGGGCCGTCCAACGACGTGGAGCGAATCAGCGGATAGAAGATGGCGATCACCACGCCGTTGGGCCGCAGCATTTTGTCCCAAACCTCGAAATATTCGTCGCGCCGTCCCGGGTGAATGGCGCTGAAGCAGCCGTACTCGTAAATGATGTCGAAAGGTTCGGTGCTCTTGGGGCTGAGTTCGAAAAGATCGATGTTGAGCACCGAGAGCTTGGGGTGCTTTTCGGCCAAGGCCGACAAGGCGCCCACCGCGGTTTGCGCGAAATCGACGGCCAGGGTTTCATGCCCGCGCTGCGCCCAAGCCGCGGCGTCGAGTCCGCGGCCCGCTCCCGGAACCAGCACGCGTCCCTTTTTGGGGCATAACGCGTGCTTGAAAAATTCCTGCAAGACGGGATTCACCTTGCCCAGATCCCACAGGTCTTTTTTGGTCTGGTACAGCGATTCCCAATACTCGGGAAGATTTTGCGTGAGCATCTAGGCGACCTTTGGAAGGGGGATGGCAAGCTGCCCGCAGGCGGCAAGAATGTCGGGACCGCGCGGGCGGCGGCGTAAAACCTCGTAATCGCCTTGGCGCAAGATGGCTTCAAAGGCGCGCATTTCCTCTTCTTCGGGCGGTTGCAGCGCCGCATCGTCGCCGCGATTCAGGGGAATGAGGTTGATTTTGCAATGCCGGTGGGCCGCGATGCGCTTCAATTCGCGCGCGGCTTCTTCGCTACAGGTGCGTCCGCGAATGAGAATGTATTCGAAGGTCAAGGTCTGGCCCGTGAGCCGGATGTATTCGTCGGCGGCGGCCAGCAACGCCGCGAGATTCCAGCGGCGGTTCACCGGCATCAGGGCCGAGCGCATGGCGTCGTTGCTGCCGTTCAAACTGATGGCCAGCTTGTAATCGGGCGCGCGCTGCGCCCACTCCAGAATTTTGGGAACAATGCCCGAGGTGGAAACCGTGATATGGCTTTTGCCAATGCCGAAGCCGTCTTCGGCCGACAGGGTTTCGCAGGCCCGGGCCACGTTTTCGAGATTGTGCAGCGGCTCGCCCATGCCCATGAAAATCACATTGGTGACGCGCGATCCATCGCTTGCGAGGAGAAAGCGGTTGGCCCAATACACCTGTTCGAGAATTTCGCCCAAGGTCAGATTGCGCACGAATCCCATGGACGCGGTGCGGCAAAAGGTGCAGCCCATGGCGCAGCCGATTTGCGAGGATACGCAGAGCGAACGCCGGGATTCGGTGGGAATGAGCACGGTTTCGAAAACATGTCCGTCTTCGGTTTCCAAGGCCCATTTGCGCGTTCCGTCGAGGCTGACCTGGCAAGCGCGTTCACGTAGAACCGAAACCGCGGCCTCTTGCTGCAAAGTTTCGATTAATTTCTTGGGGAGGTTGGTCATGCGCGGGAATTCGGATTCCCGACGGCGAAAAACCCAGTCGCGGATTTGGCGCGCGCGATAACGGGGCTCGCCTTGAGAAACGGCGAAATCAGCGAGTTCTTCGACCCCGATGTTCAACAGGTGTTTTTTTTGCATGCACGTTGAAATGTAATAAATTCAACAGGTTGCATAAACTGAACATCGGTGCATGCCGCAACATGATGCTGCGGGCCGCCGGAGATCGAACGTGGTCCGAGAAGCCGCAGTCGCTTTGATCCGCATAGAAGATGGTGCCGAAGAATATTTGATTCTGCGGCGCGCGTTGGACGAACGCGATCCCTGGTCCGGGCATTTCTCATTGCCCGGCGGCCGACGCGATCCCTCCGACCCGGATTTGCTGGCCACCTGCCTGCGCGAAACCCGCGAGGAATGCGGGGTGCAACTCGGTCAAGCGAGTTTGTTACGCATTCTGTCCCCGGCCACAGCCGGCAACGTTTTCGGCCACCCATCGCAGGTGACACCCTTTCTGTTCACATTGCCCCGGCGCCCGACCCTAGTTTTGGATGCGAAGGAGATCGCCGCCGCCCATTGGGTGACGGTGGATTACCTGCGCGATCCCGCCAACCAGATGCAAGCGGCGACCTTGCCCGAGCAACCCGGGCGCCTGTTTCCCGGAATTCGCCTCGGCGACGGATTCATCTGGGGATTCACCTACAAAGTGCTGCAGGGGCTGCTCGGATTTTAACCCGACAACCCCCTGCGTTCCGCATTTGCCTTAAAACGCTGAGGCCAAGGAAACCTTGAACAAAACCGGCGCCACGATTTGGTTGCCCTTCACGTTTTGCAGCACCGGCCATTCGGCATCGGCATAGAATTTCACCGGGTGAAAATGGAATTCAAGGCCCGGAGACAGCAAAATGCGCTGGTATCCCGAAGCGACGGGATCGGCGGAATTGGGTCCGGTGTCGCGCAGGCGTTCCGACGCGATGATTTGCGCCAGGGGTTTGATCTGGACCAAACCCAGCATGAGCGGGTTATAGTGGATTCCCAGGGATTCGTCGAACTCCGATCCGGGCGTGTAACCGTCTTGAGAAAGAAACGGCACATCCAATTGCGCCATGAACAGCCAGGTCCAACGGTTGCTGGCCGTCAAAGCATGGCGGAAGAATCCGCCGGCCAAGACGTCGGTGCTGCCGCTGCCGATTTGGGTGTCGCGATCCACGACGTCGGAGTCTTGGGTGTGGCTGCCCGTCGGTAATTTCAATCCCAGGCTGACTCCGGTGGACAGGTCCTCGGAAAATCCGGTGTACATTCCCTGGATGCGAATGTCGCCGACTCCGCTGAAATTATCCGCAACCAAATTGCCGTCATCATCCTCGGTATTGAAATACCGGAACCAGTACGGCGCTTCGACTTTAACGCCCCAACTGCGGTTGAAGAGGTATTGCAGCCCCAGCGTCAGGAAATGCGTGCTGATTTCTTTGTCGTCATTGCTGTCGGCCGGGGCGCTGGAGGTCCCGCTCCAGTTTTGGTTTTGATCCTGGTAGTCATAATTCAGATACACCATGCCGCCCGCGCCGGAGGGCAACATGGAACTGGTGCCCACATTGAATACGCCGCATCCGCAGGCACAGGCCGCGGCCGGTATCGGCGCCAGCACTATTCCGGCGGATAGCAGGAAAATGAGTTTAACGTAAAATGAAGATTTCATTTTTTTCCTGTTCTGTTATTTGTTTAAAGCCAAATCCATCTAACACAGGCCGCGGAAAAGCGGCTTTTTATCGAGAACGCCGGAGAAAAAACGGGTTTTAAACGATGGGGATTTTAAGCGTCGGCCGTGGATAACCGGTTTGTGTGGCGGCATCGATTCGAAATGACAGAGGCTCGGTGGATGCGATGGGCCGCCAAAGAAAATTCGGTTCGGGGAGTGGCGACGAAATCATTTCTTGGGCAAAGGCCCGGTGCGAGGTGCAAGTCGCCAGATAAGGCTGTTCCAGGGTCGGGCGATCCTGCGCGTCATAGGCCCTGCCCACCTCGACATAGGTTTTGGGGCACATGCAGTCTTTGGGACAGCCGTCGGGATGATGGGGACAGGTGGCGATGTAAATCCTGCCGTTCACCGTGATGCGCAGCGCGGCCGACAAGGCGCCGTGATTTCCGAAGTCATACGATCCCATGGAGGCCAGGTTTACGAGCCAGACGGCGATCCAAGCCACCCCGATGCCGCTCCGCCCCGCCCGGCGCCACCAGCGTACATGCCGCATGGATAAAATCTACTCACCGGCTTTGTGCGTTCCGCACGCAGCGGGGAGTTTAGATTTGCAGTATGCGTCCGGAGCGAAAATTGGCGCCCAGCATTTTGAATGCCGACTTCGGGCATTTGTCGCATGAGGTGCAAACCGTGGAACGCGCCGGCGCCGATTGGATTCACCTCGACGTGATGGATGGGCGCTTCGTGCCCAACCTCACCCTCGGGCCGGTGGTGGTGGAGGCGGTGCGGCGCCATACCCAACTTCCCCTCGACTGCCATTTGATGGTGGTGGAGCCGGAAAAACTCGTGGCCGATTTCGCCCAAGCCGGCGCCGCTTCGATCACCGTGCATGCCGAGGCGACCCATCATCTCGACTCCCTGTTGCATTTCATCAAAGCACAGGGCTGCCGGGCCGGCGTGAGCTTGAACCCGGCCACGCCGATCGGCGTGCTGGAAAACATCTTGCCCGAGGCCGATCTGGTGTTGCTGATGTCGGTGAATCCCGGCTTCGGGGGCCAGAAGTTCATTCCCTATTGCCTGGAGAAGGCGCGCGCGCTGCGCTCGCAATGCGACGCCCGCGGACTGCGCACCGATATTCAAATGGACGGCGGCATTTCCCTGGGCAATGCCGGAGAAATTCTGGACGCGGGCGTGAATGTGCTGGTGGTGGGAACCGCGATTTTCGGTGCGGCCGATCCGGGTTCGGCCACGGCGCAATTCAAGGCGTTGCTGTAAGCGGGCTTTTCGAGCCGGCGCTGTGCCGCCGGCCGCCGTCAAAACGCACCGCCGTATTTAGTTTATACCGGAACCAGGGGAGGACGGTTTATGTTGCGTTACGCCATTTATTTTCTTGCATCGGCTTTTCCGCTCGCGTTGTGTGCCCAGGATTCCACGAGCGCCACGGCCGCAGCCAAACCCGCCGCGACGGCCGGGTTCGCGCAGATCACCCATGTGGGTTTCGACACTTTGTCGCTGGGCGGAACTTTCCAAGTCCAGGGCTTTTACCACGACATGGATGATGACAATGATCAAAACAAACAACTAAGCCTGTCGGTCAATGAATTCCGCCTGGATCTCAACGGCGTCTACAACGAACATTTCGGCGTGTTGGGGCAATTCCTGGTGCAAGCCAATGCGCAACAACTCGGCATCGAAAACGCCTATGGCTTTTTTCACGCCGGCGAATGGGTTTTCAAGGCGGGTAAGCTGGCCAAGCCTTTTTCCATGGAGGCTTTGCAGGATGATGCGACCCTCCCCACCGTGCAGCGCGGCGAACTCTATAACAACTTTCTGGTCAACACCACCGGTTACGCTCTGTACGACGTAGGCGCCACGATACAAGGCGGATTCGTCGACGCCGGTAATGCGTTGACTTATGAAATCGGACTTTTCAACGGCAAGCAAAACAACTCTCCCGACTCGAATTACAGCGGTGCGCAATACGTGACGCAAGACGCGGGATTCCGGGCCAAAGACTTCGCGGGTCGCCTGGCATACAAGGGTTTGGGCGGTCTCGAAGCCGATTTGGCCTTTTCGACCAAGACGGCCGAAGTGTTAAACGGTCCGGGTAATCTCGACGTGAAAGGCATCGCCGCCTATGAGGCCGGCCTGGCTTACGAACGCCAGGGTCTGCGCTTTCAGGGTGAAATCGCCTGGGGCGACAATCAAAACGGATTGGACTCGAACATCGTCGAGGCGGACAGCAGTTCGGAGTTTCTCGCCTTTTACGCCATGCTCTTGTGGCGGCATCAATATTCGCATGGCCGCGCCAGCGAAGCCCTGGTGAAAATGCAAGGATTGGATCCGACCATGAGCTTCTCCGGCAGCAGCAAACCCAACGATGGAAAATTCCGTTACACCTTAGGCGCGAATTACTTCTTCACCCCGAAAGTTTCCGTATTGCTCGACTACGGCATTTTACAGCCCATCACCAAGGTCGCGGGGGAGGGCCATTTGGTCTATGATCTCGACGCCCTGTGGCGTCTTAATTTTTGAAATCGCCGTGCGCAAATTCCCCGTTTCCACGGATTTCGGCACCGGGGGGGTTACAATCCGTTGCTGGCGCACCGTCCGCTGCGCGAGTACTTTAAAGCCTGCAAGGAGGGTGTTATGCAAAGCAAAACTTTCATCGGAGTATGGTGTGCGGCCGCGGCGCTGGCCACGGGCGTATGGGCCGGCGATCAATGCGGAATGCAGAATGAAGCGTCTGCGAATGGAGCGGCCAACAAGGTGGCCATCCAAACGGCGGACATGGCCGCGCATCCCGCAGCCGATTTCCCGGAAATCGCGCGGGCCGATCTGGCCAAAGCCGTCGCGGACAAATCCGTTTTCGTGGTCGACGCCAACAGCGCCGAATCCTTCGCGGCCGGCCGCATTCCCGGCGCCGTACATTTCGACGCCGACGCGCAGACGTTTTCGGGTCCGCTCCCCAAAAACAAAGAAGCGTTCATCGTGGCTTATTGCGGCGGGCCGGGTTGCCAAGCCTGGTGCGGCGCGGCTTCGGCGCTGAAGAAAATGGGTTACACCAATATTCATCACTACAAGGGCGGCATCAAAGGCTGGAAAACCGCCGGCCTGAAAGTGGATAAAAGCGAAGGCTGAATCGGGTCGCGCCGCCGCCGCCATTGCGCCGCGATTTATAACAACTGCATCAGCACAGAAAAGTCGGAATCGGCCAGACCGCGGCGCATGCCTTCGTCGTATTGCTGCTTGAGACCGCGCAACTGGGGTAACGGCAAAGTTGCGGCGGTTTCCAGGGCCAGCCGCAAATCCTTGTCCATGTGCTTGAGCGAAAATTGCGGGGCGTAATCGCCGGCGCGCAGCTTCGGTTCCTTGAGATCGGAAATCCCCGAACGCGAGGCGTTCACTTTTAGAGCCGCGAAAAAAATTTCGTCGGGAATATTTTCGGCGCGGGCCAAGCGCAGGCTTTCGCACAGCGCCTGCATTTGCAGGGCGATGTTGGCGTTCATGCACAGCTTGAGCGACGAAGCGCTGCCGAGGGGTCCGATGTGCAGCAGCGTTTGTCCCAGCCGCGAGAGCAGGGGGCGGGCGGCTTGGACCTTTGCCTCATCGCCGCCGAGATAAAACACGGTTTTGCGGGCCTCGGCGGCCGGTTTGCTGCCGGTGAAAGGCGCTTCGAGAAAGCGCGCGCCGGCGTTTTCAACGCGTTGCGCAAAGCGCCGGTTCCAGACGGCCGACACCGTACTGCATTGTATCAGCAGCGATCCCGGGCTCAACGACGGTGCGATGCGGTCCAGCACCTGATCCACGGCCGGGGGATCCGACACCACGACCATAATGAAATCGGCGTCGCGCACGGCTTCGGCCGCGTCGGAGATGAAGCCGGGAACAGCTTTGGGCGTGCGGTTCCAAACCGTCAGAGGAATTCCGTCGGCGCGCAGGTTCGCAGCCCAGGCCTCGCCGATGATTCCCAGACCTAAAATGGTGGTTTTCATTTTCCCTCCGCTGGAATCCTTATTTGCGGTTGCTTCCTGTTCATGAGTCCAATATCCCAGCGCCGGCCTTCCGGATCGCCGCCAGTTCCGGCTATTTCCGCGTCAGCGGCTTGTATTTCAGGCGATGGGGCGTGTCGGCATCGATGCCGAGTCGTTGTTTGCGGTTTTCTTCGTAGGCCTGGTAATTGCCCTCGAACCACACCACCTGGCTGTTGCCTTCGAAAGCCAGCATGTGGGTGGCGATGCGGTCGAGAAACCAGCGATCATGCGAGATCACTACCGCGCAGCCGGAAAAACTGAGTATGGCCTGTTCGAGATTTTGCAGGGTGTCGACGTCGAGATCATTGGTGGGTTCGTCGAGCAGCAAAAGATTTCCGCCGGTTTGCAGCAGCTTGGCCAGATGCACGCGGTTGCGTTCGCCGCCGGAAAGGTCTTTCACTTTTTTCTGCTGGTCGGTGCCGGAGAAATTGAATTTGCCCACGTAGGTACGCGCGTTGACTTCGGCGTTCCCGAGCTTGATGACGTCTTTGTCGCCCGAGATTTCCTGGAACACGGTATGGTCGCCGTTCAAGCTGTCGCGGCTTTGATCCACATAGCTCATCGACACCGTGTCGCCCACGCGCAAGGTGCCGGCATCGGTTTTTTCCTGGCCGGTGATGAGGCGGAACAAGGTGGTCTTGCCGGCGCCATTGGGGCCTATGACGCCCACGATGCCGGCGCGCGGCAGGTTGAAGGAAAGGTTTTCGAACAACAGTTTGTCGCCATAGGCTTTGCCCATGCCCTGCGCTTCGATCACCAGGTCTCCGAGACGCGGACCGTGGGGAATCACGATGGCGGCCGTGCCCAGTTTCTCGACGCCGGTTTCCTCGCGCAGCTTGTCGTAGGCCGACAGGCGCGCCTTGCTTTTGGTGCGGCGCGCGCCGGGATTGGATTGCACCCATTCCAGCTCACCTTTGAGCTGCCGCTGGCGGCGGCCTTCTTCTTTTTCTTCCTGCGCCAGCCGGGCCGATTTCTGTTCCAGCCAAGCGCTGTAATTCCCCTGGTAGGGAATGCCGCGCCCGCGATCGAGTTCGAGAATCCAGCCCACCACGTTGTCGAGAAAATAACGATCATGTGTGACTAGAATCACAGATCCCTTGTACTCTTTCAGATGCCGTTCCAGCCAGGCCACCGACTCGGCGTCGAGGTGGTTGGTGGGCTCGTCGAGCAGCAGGAGATCGGGTTGTTCGAGCAAGAGACGGCACAGGGCCACGCGCCGGCGTTCGCCGCCCGACAGGGTTTTGACCTCGGCGTCGGCCGGCGGCAGGCGCAGCGCGTCCATGGCGATTTCCAGCTTGCGGTCCAAATCCCAGCCGTCGCAGGCATCGATGCGATCCTGGAGCTTGGCCTGTTTTTCCAGGAGTTTGTTCATGGCGTCGTCGTCCATGGGCTCGGTGAATTTGTTGGAGATCTCGTTGAACTCGTCGAGCAGTTTTTTCACGTCCTGCACGGCCAATTCGACGTTGCCCTTCACGTCGCGGGTTTCGTCGAGCCGGGGTTCTTGCGGCAGGTAGCCGCTGGTGCGTCCGGATTCAATCCAGGCTTCGCCGTCGAACTCTTTGTCGAGACCGGCCATGATGCGCATGAGGGTCGATTTGCCCGAGCCGTTGTAGCCGATCACCCCGATCTTGGCGCCGTAGTAAAACGACAGCGACACGTTGTCGAGCACCTTTTTGGCCGGCGGATAGATTTTGGAAACGCGGTGCATGTAATAGACGAATTTCTCGGCCATGAATTCTTCCTTGCTTGCGGATGATTACCGCCAAACTTAGAAATCGGGGGGCGCGCCTTCCGACGGCCTCCACTGGGTTTTGCCCAGGTGCACGACCGGGAGGACCACGATGGTAGTATGTGATTTACGTCACCATACCAAACACTTTGAGCGCGACGGTCCCGCCCAATTTCCTCATCCCGTTTTTTCGAAGTGGACTCGTTGGCGTTTCATACGGGAAGCCGAAGAGGGTGAAGTCCCCATTGCAGAAATCCGCACAGGAAGAGCTTGAGCAGAGCGGCGAGGATGAATCCGTGAAATGGCTGGATGAACCGGAAGCGACCTTGCAGGGCAGAGAGCGAAGTTTGGGTTGGCGTGAAGAAGGCGCCGATTCTGAGGAGTGAAGGATGAATTTGGAAAGTGAAAATTCGGAAAAACCCGAATTTTGGAGTCGAGCCGCAAGACGGTTGGGAAAGCAGTGGGAGGATTTGAACTAGGAAAACAGCTTCGATTTACCCATACACCACTCATTTTAGGGGATAAATTAAGAGATCAGATAACTTTGGCGAAAAAACGAGAGTATTCGCAACTTTGGGAAACCGCTTGGAATCAAAATCCGAAGTCTGCAAAAATTGGTGAGCATTGCGTAAAGACGTGGAACTTTAGAGAATCATCGAGGAGTATATGAACGCTATCAAAATTGCCGCGTTGGGATGGTTGCTTTGGGTGCCGGCATCCGCGCAATTCACCTCCAGTAGTTGTCCCGGCGGAGCGGGTGCAACCTTGGCCCCCTCGGATTTCACCTTCACCGAGCTCGCCAAAGGCTCGAACTCGGTTTGGAACGAGCCGGTGAGTTTCGACTTGCAAGGCGTTTATAATGCCGCCGGGGATTCGGTCACCCAAGTCAACATGTTCTTCGCGGAACGCACCACCGGCAATGTCATGTATTACGACGGAGCCACCGGTAAATTGAGCGTGGCCGGCACGATTCCCACTTACGGGCAGACGCATACCGGCGAACAAGACAATGGTCTGATGGGGGTGGTGGTCGATCCCAATTACAACACCGATCGCTTCATCTACGTCTGGTTTTCGGCGCCGATAGCCAACCCGAATGATAATCGCCGCATGCGGTTGGCGCGCATCAAGGTCAATGCCGACAATACCTTGAACATGTCGTCTGAGCAGATCATGATCGACATTCTCGAGAGTAAAAGCGATCAATGGCATACCGGTGGGCCGATGCAATTCGACAGCTATGGCGATCTCTGGGGCACCATGGGAAACAACAGTACTGATGTGGATCCCGCGGGAGATCAAATCGGCTCGACCGACAGTTCCAACACTGCCATGTGGGGCCCGCCCAACACGGCCAGCCTGCGGGGCGGCATTTGGCGCATTCATCCCGACACGACTGCAACTTCGGTCGACACGGTCGGGCGCAGCATTTATGGGCCGGGATATACCATTCCCGCCGGCAATTTCGGCGATTACTGGGCGACGCAATTTCAAAGCCAGGGTCTTACCGGCTTGGCGGCGGAATACCGCAATCCCAAGAAAGTGCTTCCGGAGATTTACGTGAAGGGCGAGCGCAGCAATTTTTCCCTGCACATCGATGCCAAAAAGCGTTGGCTCACTTGGGGAACGGTGAATTACAATTCCGACGCCGACGAGTTTAATTTGGTCACCCATCCCGCCTTTACGGGCATGCCTTTTTGGGAAGGCAACAACCGGCAATTACCGTGGCCGAGCGGTTATAGCAACAATCTGAATATGCCCACCAACTTCTCTCCTTTTAACAGCGGGGTCGACACCTTGCCTCCCGCCACTCCCAGCGTGTTTGCCTGCTGCTCGCCCATGAGCAACAATACGGCCATGGGCGGTCCGATTTACGAATTCAATCCCTATTTGAAAAACCGGGGAAAGCTGCCGCCCCATTTCAATAACTATTGGTTCAACATGAATTTTCAGGCAAGCACGATTTGGACCAGCCCGGTGGATACGACCAACCCGACCGCCCCGGGAACTCCGGTGCAATTGAGCGGTACGGGAAAACTGTGGGCCAATTTGCCCTTGCGCAGTCCTTTGAGTATCAAGGTCGGTCCGGACGGGGCGATGTACATCCTGAACTACGATGGCTATTACAGCACGATGAACCCGAGCGTTGCCCGAGTGACTTATACTGGAAGTTGTGTGGTGGTGGCATCGGTCGCGGTGAAGCCCAAGATCACCGAACCCGAAGTCGAGTTCTCCGTCACCCAAAACGATTTTTGGATTGGCGAACAGGGGCCGCATGAATTCAGCTTATACGATCTGCAAGGCCACCGCTTGGTGCGATTGTTGGGGACCGGCCCTACCCAGTATTCCTTTGCCGACTTGCACAGCCGCTATCAATTGAAGGCCGGCATCTATCTGGCCCGTCTGCAAACGACGCGGGGAACGCTGTTCCGTAAAATTTCGATGTTCTGATCGAGAAGTTTCGATTTACCTACGCCCGCTTCCGCTCTCTCCGACGTCAAAACCCCTGGCATTCACGGGCCCGTGCCGGTATTTTCCGGGCATGCAGGCTTCGACCCATTTTATCGCCTTCCGTCCCTGGGGCCGAGTGCATGGGGCGGCTCTGTTGGTCATTTTCGCGATCACCGTCGGCCTGCCGCTGGGGACATTGCGTCTGCATTCCGCCCGGATGGTAGAAGCGGTGGCCATTGGTCTGGGTTGTGTTCTGCTTGCCTCCGAGTTGTGCCCGCTGATCTGGTACGGCTCCCAGGGCGTACCCTGGGGCGATTTGCTTCCGCTTGATCTCTGCGACTTGACGGTTTTCACCACCGCCGCTGCGCTATTCCTCCGCCGGCCCTTTTTGTACGAGCTCGCTTATTTCTGGGGCATGGGTGGAACCTTGCAGGCCTTGCTGACTCCCGAGCTGCAAAACGGTTTTCCCAGCCTCGATTTCTGGTTCTTCTTCGTGCCGCACGGAATGGTCATGGTCGGAGTGATCTATGCGACCGCGGTGCTGGGATTGCGCCCCTGGCCGCGTTCCATCTTGCGCGTATTCCTGTGCACGGCCGCACTGGCGGTGTTGGTCACCCCGGTCGATTGGCTCTTGCATGCGAACTATCTCTTTCTTTGCCGCAAGCCCGAAGCTGCCTCCCTTCTGAACTATTTGGGTCCCTGGCCTTGGTATCTTCTCAGCCTCGTGCCCGTGACCTTGGCCTTTCTCGTGCTCGGGTATTTGCCTTTCTGGTGGAAGGATCGATGGGCCCGAACCCACGGCGCGAAAACCGGCGCGGCCCGCGTCCGCAGGCGCGGGGTCCATCCCCCGCCCTGAACAAAGCGGTCTGGCGGCGGTCCGCCCCGGGGAAAGCGTGGACATTATTTTCAAAGGGGATACCGGGGAAAAAATGAGGATCGAAATTTGCCGATGGGTAGGGACGACGTTGGTGCTGGCGTGGGGGGCTTGGCCGGTTTGCGCCGCCGACGCGAATTTTGCCGGAGCGGAATGGAATCGTTTGGCGCCGCAGAAAGTCCTGGCGGCCGTGGCGAAGATCACGCCGGCACAATACCCGAATTGCGATGCCGTCCTGGTTGAGGAAAACAGCGTACGCGACTATAACACCGACGGCACGGGCGAAAGTCAGGACGAGTCGTTCACCAAGGTGCTCACCGAAAAGGGCAAACGCGAGAACCGCACGCTGTCGTTCTTTTTCATGCTGCCGTATTGGACGGTTTCGGTCGCAAAGTTGGAGGTGATTCCTCCGGACGGTACCCCGATTCCCGTGGACGTGCCGGCCAATTCCAAGGTGTCCATTGAAACCAGCCAGATGGCCATGAACATTTACGATCCGAACGACAAAATTCTTCAGGTCAACATTCCGCAACTGGAAATCGGCGATGTGGTTCACCTCGTCGTGCGCCAGATCACTCACCGCTCGATCATGCCCAATGAATTCGACGATGAAAACATCTTCGAAGGGACGGGCTTCATCCGGCATTGGTCCTACATCGTGCACGCGCCGGCCGGTTTGCCGCTGGTCCGCATCGGTTTGCGCGATACCATTCCCGGAACCGTTGCCTATTCCACCCGAACCCAGGGCGATCACGTTCTTTATGATTGGGAAGTCAACCACGTGCCGCGCATGTTCGACGAGCCCGATATGCCGCCCGATGATCAAGTGTTGCAACGCCTCTTCGTCAGCACGGTGCCGACGTGGCAGGACGTTTCCCAATGGTATTGGAACCTAAGCCTGCCGCATCTGCAAAAGACGACGCCGGAGATGAAGAAAACCGTGGCCGCGTTGACGACGAACCAGCCGACCGACTTGGACAAGATCAAAGCGTTGTTTTATTACGTCTCCAACAACATCCGTTACATGGGCGTGACGCCGGAAACCAACCGGCCGGGATTCGAGCCGCATGACGTGAGCCTCACCTTCGACAAAAAGTACGGCGTTTGCCGCGACAAGGCAGGATTGCTGGTGGAAATGTTGCGATTGGCGGGCTTCCCGGCCTATCCCGTTTTGATCAACGTCGGCGCCAAACGCGATCCGGGCGTGCCCCAGCCGTATTTCAACCACGCCATTGTCGGCGTGGAACTAAAACAAGGCCAGTACACGCTGATGGACCCGACGGACGAAAACACCCGCGCCTTATTGCCGTCCTACGATGGTAATCGCAGCTATCTGGTTTGCAAGCCGGACGGCGAAACGCTGCGCGTCAGTCCGGTGCCGCCGGTGGCCGAACACATGCTGCTTGTGAAAACCACCGGCGCGCTGGACGCCGACGGCCGGCTGCAGGCCGTCTCGGATTTTTCCTTCTTCGGCGTGAACGACGACGAATATCGCAATGCCTTTGCGCAGATGAAGCCCGACGAACAGAAGCGCTTTTTTGAAGAGCGGCTCAAGGATGGAATTCCGGGACTGAAATTGGCTTCGTTTAAAATCATTCCGAAAAATGTTCTCAACACCGAGGTACCGCTGCGCGTCGAGCTGAAATTCAGCGCCAGCGGCCTCACGGCCAACGGCGGCGGTAAATCCGTGGTCAGCCTGCCTTGGGTCGCCGGCGAGTTGGGCGTCGCCAACCGCATCCTCATCGGCGCGACGGGCCTGCGACAAAGAAAATATCCGCTCAACCCCCAGTTGACCTGCGGCGTGCGCGAGGACCTCTCCTTGAAATTGACCGGCGGATTCGGCGCGCCGCTGTCCATTCCCCGATTCGCCGCGGTCGACGACTCCGGCTTCGCTTACGACGAAAATGTCACCTTCACGCATGACACCCTGAACGGCTCGCGTGAATTTTTGCTGAAGAAAGTCGAATTTTCGCCCGCAGAATACCTCGAACTCAAGCACACGCTCAAGCAGAAAGCTTATGATCGGCGCAAAAGTCTCATTCTGGCTCTCAAGGCAAACACTATCATGGAGGCGACGCCTGCGGCCAAACTCTCCGCCGAGCCTCCCGCGGAATCGGACGCCAGAATTCTCCAAAGCCAAAAGACGCTGGTTGTCCAAGACGCCCACACGGCGATTTATCACGTGAAATATTCCAAATTGATTTTGACCTATAACGGAAAAATCAACGAATCCGAAGTGAAAATCCCGTATAATCCGGCGTGCGAAGCAGCGAAAATCCTACGTGCCGTCGTGATTTCTAAAAGCGGTCAACGCCAGACAATTTCCCCGGATGAAATCAACGTCATGGACCAGGAATGGAACGCGGGCGCCCAACGTTATACCGGCGGCAAGATACTCGTGGCCAGCCTGCCCGGTGTGGAAATCGGCTCGACCCTTGATGTGGAGTTCGCGATTACCATGCATGATATGCCCTATCTCTCCGATTTTGAATCGTTTCAATTTCCCGATGCGCTGGACGAAAAATCGTTTGTATTGACCGCGCCCGCGGACGTGAAAATCGAGACGTGGGTCACCGGCTCCCCCGATGTCGTGACGGAACAGGAGAGTACCGCCAACGGTGTTCAGACCCTTGACTGGCGGGCCAAAAACGTCAAGGCGCTGCTGTCGGAACCGCAACTGCCGCCCCTGTGGGCGTACGACGCAGGCGTGGATTATTTTGTCGGCAATCCGAAGGCATATTGGCAGGCGGTGCAGGACACCCTGCTCGTGCGGGCGCAAAATTCGGTCCAGGCCGCGGCGCTTGCACAACGCTTGACCGCCGATGCCCACACCAAATTGGACGCGGTAAAAGCGATCCGCGATTTCATCGCCGAAAACATTCGCGATGCCGGCCCATCGTTCGCGACCTTGCCGCTGCGCGAACTTTCGGACGCCGACACGACGCTCGCCGACGGCTACGGCCACGCCGCCGACCGCGCCATTTTGTTCTACGCCATGCTGCGCGCCACCGGTTTTCAGCCGCAAATTGTCATGGCATCGGGTTTGCCTCCCCTCTCCGACATCAAAAAAATCTCCCTCTCCTTCCCGCTGCCGGACGATTTTCAAACGCCGCTGGTGAGAGTCGCCGTGGACGGCGCCGATTATTATCTGAACGACGGCGATCAATACGCGCAGTTGGGCACCACCGCTTTTAACGACAATCTTGGCCTGGCGCTGCCCGGCCAAAAACAAATGACCATTCAGGCCGCTAAAAATTGCGAGAACAAAACCGAGACCGATTACGCCGTCTCACTTTCAGCCGATGGCAAGGCGAAGATCAAAATTTCCACGCGCTATTACGGCGAGGCTTACAACCAAAAGCACAAGTTTTTCGCGGAACTGCCCCCGGAGGAACGAAACCATTATTTTCAGGAGGCCGTGTCGGACGTGGCGCAAGGCGCCCAAGCTGTCGGCGAACTGACGACAAAATTCGATCAGTACCCCGGCCTGGAGGAATTCACCGTGGAACAAGATGACTACGGCGTCGCCAGTGGAAAATATTTTTACTTCGGTCTGCCGTTCACGCCTCCATTTTTTGCGACCGCCGCCGACCAACGCTCGCTGCCTTTGTTCCTCTCCGACGAAACGGAAAGAATCGTCCGCGCGAAAATTGATCTCCCCGCCGGCTTCCGTCCCACCGACATCGCCCCAAGGAGCAAACGCTACACCGCGCCGGGTGGCTCGTGGATTGACGTCACCAACACCAGGGCGGACGGCCAATACCTCGTCGCGGAAAAATTTGCCGCCACTCCGGCCATCATCGCACCGCAGGATTATCCAAAGTTGCTCGACATCCAATCGGCATTGGGCCAGAAATCGGAAGGCACCTTTCTCTTGGAGCGGGGCCCCACGAATTGAAAAGCAGGGGGGAAATTCGAATCTGTTTTCAGTTCAACCACCTGCGCCCTCAGAGGTGGGCCCACAGCCATAGGTTGACAGCGCAGCCATGAACGCGTCCCGTGCCGCAGCCCCGTGCATCACCGGATCACCCCGACGAAAGCAAAGCAAAAGTTACCGATGCTCTCATTCAGAGCCGGCTGGCCGGGTGGTATTGAAGCTGTAGCTGGCCACGGTTCCTTTGTCGTTGAAAACAATTTTCAAGTCATCCGCTTCCGCCTGGCCGAACAAAGAAATGTGGTAGTAGCCGAAGGTCCAACTGGTTTCGCCGTCCTCGATTCCGGTTCTCCAGGGATTGCCGAAAGCGGCCTGTATCTCCTGGCGGGTGGTCTGACCGATTTTGATTTTCTGCACGGCCTGGCTGGGAACGGGTTTTCCCACCGTGGCGCAACCGGCCAGGATTCCTCCGGCCAGAGCGATTGGAAGGAGCCGAAGTTTCACTTTTCTCTTGCGCATGATTTCCACCTTCCGGAGCTGATGGTGATCCCCGGCCCTCGCGTCGATTGCCGGTATACCTTCCTAAGTTAAGAAAGGGCGGTGGCGGACAGCGCAAACGAAAACACATACGCCTGGCTTGGATGCGCCGGCGGAATATACTTGGCGGCACCGAGCGCCAGCATCAGTATCAAGAAGATGCCGAAAAAGAACATCGCGATTCCGTACCCGGTCCTTTGCCGAAACGTTTGGCCAATTCGATACTGACTTTAAATCCAATGACGAAGTTCACAATCGGAATGAAGCACAGAATCAGCCACCAAATAGGCTTGCCGCATATTTCAAGAATGACAATCACGTTGTATATGGGAATGATTGACGCCCATCCCGGTTTACCCGCCTTGAGGAATAGCTTCCAGCAGACCAAAATGTAAAAAGCCACCACCATAAACCAGACGAATGCCGTCGTCACAATACCGCCAGTCGACATGTTGCCCGAGGTTGAGCAATCCCAATGCATTTCGAATTCCTCTTTTGATTTTGATGAAACCGATCCGAATCAAAATTGCATTCCCATCCGGGCGCCATGGTTGCGATTCCATGCGGATAGGGGTTTTGTGATGATTATCACATGTCGGCGGAATGCTTCCTAACTTGCGGATGGTTGCAAACTTAAAATCGTGGATCTGGGATTCGGACTTTCATGGCGAAAGAGGGCTCCTGCCATTTTGGATGGCCATCACCTAGTTTTGCGGAAGATTCAATGCCAAGCGACAAAGAGCCTCCACAAGCCGCGGTGGAAGGTTGAACGGCTCTTTCAGATCCGCTGGCCGAACAAGCCTATCAATCCGATGACGATGAGATATAAGGCAACGATGTAACTCAGCAGCCTGGGCATGACCAGAACTGAGAACCCCGGCGATCAAGGCCAGAATGGGTTCGAAGAGGATGTGAACAGTCATAGTTGCTCCTTTCGTAACGTCTGCTCGCTGGAACATCTTTCAAGATACAATCCGTTCCGGAGGGTGGATAGCCGGAGCATTTCCCACTAATGCGTGGCGCGAATTCCCATTCGGCAACAGGTTCTATATCACTAAAACGTCTGGGCCAAATCGATGACCCACGCATCGGGCCAGTTGCCGTTACCGGGCGCGCCGTAGGCCATATGAGTCGGAAATTGAAAATGCCGAGCAGGGGGTAGCGCAAGCCGATGCCGTAAGCTTTGCCCTGGCCGTGGGTTTGCGTCGAAAAAGAAAAACCGTCTTCGACGTTCCACACTTTGCCGAAATCGTAGAAGGGCACGACTTCAAGTGGAATCAAGGCCTTCAGGAACGTGCGCGGGTTGATGAAGCCGAAGTCGAACAGCACGATGCGCAATTCGTAGGAAGTCAGGAAATACGCTGCTTCCAGGTGATCGGTGGAGCAGAACCCGGCTGTGTCGACTTCGGGGCACAGGCTTTGGAAGCCGTAGCTGCGCACACTGCGGCTGCCGCCGAGAAAGAAACGCTCGGAGTTGGTTCCGCCTTCGCCGAAGAAGCGGCCGCCGGAAAGCCGCACCGCGAATTTGATCTGGCGTAGCGGCGGGTAATAGTAATAGTCTGAACTTTGCACTTCGAACCAGTTGTGGCGTAGGCGCGTCAGCGCCAGATCCCCGTCTTCGACCAGCGGTCCACCGTTGCCCCAGATGAAGGCGTAGCGCAGGCCGCGCGTCGGGTCCATCGGCTGATCGACGAAGCTGATCGTCGCGGTTTGGATGAAGTTGAGGTCCAGCGCGCGCGTGCGGCCGACGCCCATCATCTGGCTTTCGGCGCCCGTTTCCGCATCGCTGATGAGCCGCAGCCAATACGACCACGGCCAGCTCAGGCGCGCGCTGTTGGTGGCGGTGAAATCGCCTCCGAACAGCCCTTGCGAATTCGGCACCGGCGGAGCCTGATACCAGTTCACGTCGAGATCATTGTTGAAACGGATGATGGATCCGAAAAGAAGCGGCAGGGTGATGCCGCCGTAAAGCCTTTGCCGATCCGTGCTCAGCGACACTTCGGAGCGCAGTTGGTTCAGCGTGCCCGCCACATTGTCATAGTCGGCGTCGAAGGAAACGCCAGCCCCGTATTGCGAGTCCCAGAAAAGCGATGAGCGCAGATGTCCCGGAACGTGCTCCTCGCCCTCGAGCAGAAACGCGCTGCCGTGTTCCGGCCCCGGCATCAGGCTGTCCTTGATGCGCACGAAATCGAACACGCCGGTGGATTGCAATTTTTCGATTAGCGGAGCATTCGGCGAAATTCGCACCGTGTCGCCTTTCCGGTACGGCACCAACGATCGGAGCAAACCGTGGCGCGTGATGCCCGGCAGCGAATCGTCGGGCGGGGCGCGCCGGTTGTGAATAAAAGTCGTGTCATATATCACGGGAAGAAACGGGTCCACGGAATACGACACCTTCACCGTTTTGGAATCGGGTTTCACCGCCACTTTGTCGTCGACCTTGACGTGCACGAAACCCGCGTCGCCGTAATTGCGAATAAGCCGCCGTCGGTCCTTGAACAAATCGTTTTCCTGGTAGGGCTTGCCCGCCTCGGCGTTGAGCTCCCCGGGTTTCACCACCAGGGCAAGCGGCGTTTTGCCCGCCGGTTTCGCGTTCATCGTGTCGGCGCATACGCTGTCCACCGGCAACGTGGTGGAATCCCCGCCCGGCGGAGCGGCGCTGTCGCGCACGATCACGATGCACACGGTGTCGAACAGGTAGCGCTTTCCCTCGTCGAGGGTGAGGCGGCATTTCCAATCCTTGGGTCCGGAGCCCTGCGTCATGTCGAGATCGACATGCGCGTCGAAGAAGCCATTCTGCCGGTACAGATCCGTGACGTTGAAGACCGCGTCGTCTTTCCACCCGTTGAGGCCGTCGCCATCGAACTTTTCGGGATCGGTGGGCAGCGCGTCCTTGATTTTCCAGCCGCCGAAAAAATGGTTCCCGGTGATCTCCACGCGGATGCCGCCCAACGCCAGCGCGGCGGATGCCAGCACCGCGAACGCCGCCCGGGAAAAGTTTTTCGGCTTCATTGCGTCGAATCCGCGGCAACCGGTTTTTTCGCGCCCGGGTTTCCGGCCGGCCGTTTTTTCGTCCACGGGCTTCCCCAAAAGTCGAAGTTGTAATTGAGACCGAAACGAAAGCCCACCTGCTGCTGGTTCTGCTGGACATTGCCCGCGGTGTCGGTGTACAGCGTCGCGTCGGTGCTGATGTTGTTCTTCACGCGGCGTTTCCATTCCGAATTGCGGACATAGCGTTCCAGCGGCGGCCGCCAAATCACCGAGACCAGATACGCCCAGGGATTGTTGGTTTCGGTTTCGTTTGGCCGGTAATACGATCGCAGCCGCAGGCGCGTGCGCCAGAATTCCTTGCTGTCCACTTCAAGCGAAACGGCTTCGTTGGCCGTGCCCGTATCCGCGGCGGTTTGCTTGCCCGACGACAGCGCCCCGAGTCCGCTGATTTGCGTCTGGGCAATCCAATGGCCCGACAGGCGGCCCGCCGCTTCGGAGAGATAATCGCTGGCCAAAGGCTCCAGCAGCGCCAACGCCTGCTCCTGATAAGAGGTTCTCGTAGCGCTGGTGGCGAATGCGGTGGAGTAGCACCCGCGCCGCACCGAATAGATGAGGGCCGCCACGTCGGCGCCCGATCCGTAAGCTCCGCCGCAGTCGGTGTCGTAAGAGAATTGCACCTGCGAAAGCTGGCCGCTCAACTTGCTGATGACGGTGCATGAATCCGTGGTGCCGGCTTCGCAGTTGCGCGCCAGCTTTTTCGTGGCTTCCATGTCCACTTCGCCTTCTTCGAGCGTGGAGTTGAGCCACTTCACTTCGAGCCGGGTGATGTCGTACGACTGCCCTTTCGCGCCCAGTTCTCCCTGCGTGGAATTGATGCGGCCGTCGACAAGGGCGTACGGGTAAACCCCCCTCATGGAAAAGTTGCCGACATAGGTCATCCGGAAAATGTCGGTTTCGATTTTGTTGCCCGAGCCCGAAGTTTCGACGTTGATTTGCATTTGCATGGGGCGGCGCGCGCGGCTGCGCGTGGCGCGGCTGCGCTTGAACAAGTTTTGCAGCGCCTCGAAACTCTGGAGCTTGTAGCGGATGGTGGAGCTGTCCAGCGTCGCGATAACCTTGAGCAACGGTTGCACGTCGTCCGGGCCGTTGGCCGCAGGCTTTCCGGCCGGCGCACGGTAAAAAACCGCGAGCCGGGAAAAATCCGCGGCCACGCGCAGCGGAGGCTGAACATGCTCCGCCGAACCCGCGCCGACATGGGCCTGCAGGGTGATGAGGTTCGAGTCGGCCTTGACGTCGACGCCCAGATTGCGTAGTTGCACCTTGTCGTCGGGGCCGAGTTGCGCGATAAAGCCTCCGCCCTCGACGTGCGCCGACAGAACGCGCGCGCCGGTCAGGCCGTACTCGACGCGGCCGTTCAAATCGCCGGTGCGGCCCTTCAGCGAAAGGGCGGGAACTTTGAGCCGTCCGTCCCGGATTTTCATCGGTCCGGAAAAAGTTTCGGTGTCGAGGCCGGGAATGGCGTATTGACCTTGCAAGGTGTCCATTTGCAGCACGAGGCTTTTCAGCCCATCCTTGAAGGTCATGCCGATTCCGGCGCGCGCGCGCAGATTCAGGATCTCGCCGGTTTTTCCCGGCAACGCGCCGCCGCCTTTCACATCCAACTCGCCCTGCACGTCCTGGAACGCGTGCATGCGGGACGTGAAGCGGATGAAAAGGGATTGGCCCGCTTCGACGCGCACGGCCAGGGATTGATTCGGGGACAGCACGCCGCCCAGCGCGATCACGGCGGAATCGTCGAAGAGGGGTTCTTTCTTGGATACGGTAACCGCGGTGATGACCAGTGAATCTCCGGTGCCTGCGAGCGAAAGCGCGTGGATCGAGGCCATGTCTGCGGTGGCCGCCGGTTGCACGTTGCGGAAGCGGTATGCGCCATGAAAGCCCGCGGAATCGGAGTAGGAGAGGCGGCCGTCGACCACGCCGCTAAGCAAGGGAGGGTTCGGCAGCACGATGCGCAGCGCCTTGGCCAGATCGAATTGATTCGCTTCGAGATAAACCAGCCGGTAATCCTTGCGGCTGAGCTTCGTCACTTCGTAGAAAGGCCGGCCTTCCAGTTTGAGCGCGAGCCCGGCGCGTAAGGATGCGCCACCGATTGACGCAATGAGTTCGGGCACTTCCAATGCGTCTTTGTTCCAATGCGCCCGGGTTTTGAAGTCCGCTTTTTCCTTGTCGTACACGCCGGCCAAATCGACATCGGCCGCACCGGTTTGCGCCGCGCGATCCCATTGGAAGTCCAGCGTGAGGCGGGGATGGTAGGCAGCCAGTTTTTTCAAACCCCGGTACGGCAGCTTCTCCGGCATCAACCGCGTGATGCGGGCCTTCAGCAATCCGGCCTTCGGCATGTCGGCCTGCACCGAACCGAAAGCCGGATTCCAGAGGCGCAAGGTGGCCGATGTTCCAGTCTTGCCCGTTTGCAATCGACCGGCCAATTGCCAGGTGGTTTTTCCGGAGCGCAAAAAAGACGGCTCGAGTTCGTACGCCGAGTTTCGGGAGCGCAAAATGAGATGCAGCGAATCGGCCGCCGCGCCATAAGCCGTGAGGCCGCCGGCGTCAAGGGTTGCGTTCAAGGCATTGTTCTCCACGCGGCCGTTCGTGATCAGGGAGCGGAAAGCGACGTTGGTGTCGCAGAAGGCGCGCACCCACCGCTCCGCGGGGACCACGCGCGCCGAGAAAGCGCCTGCCCAGCCCCGGCCGGCTTTGTTGCGCAGGTCGGCGAAGATGCGCGAACCGTCGCCGGTGGTGATTTTCACGTCCGCCGCATTGGGATTGAACTGCGGCGCATTCACTTCGGCATCGCCCGCGATCTTGCGGCCGTCCACGACCAGCGGAATGCCGTGCACATGCCCGCTCAGGGTACCTTTCACGTGATGGAATAGCCAGCCCGGGTTTTTCAACGAGTCGGCGGCCGTTGCATGTAGGTTACCCTGGAAACCGATGTCTTCGCCGCGACTGCCGCGGCTCGTGAGCAGCCATTGCCCGGCCGAATCGCGGAAGTCGAAGCGGAAGAAAACGCGCTGCGGGCTCAGCCGATAGGGCGCCGACGGATCAAACCCGGAAACCACGGCTTGCAGGTGGACCTGCGCGCGGTAGCCGCGGCCGGAAGAAACCTGCGCGGTGAAATCAAGATGGCCGACGGTCGGCCATTTCAATCGGGGTAGCAGGGCGGCGACATACGGTTTCGAGGAAGCGGCCTGCACGTGCACGTCGGCGGAACCCCGCAGCAGATTCGTCTTGGGAAACTTTCCAGACATGGAAATTTGATCGGCGCCGCACTTCACCTCCACGTCGGCTTTGGCCTCGCGTTGGAACCAATCCACGCCCGCGTGCAGGCCAAGCGACAGCGCATGCAAAGGCCGCGCACGGATTTTTCCCACGTCCAGTTTCGCAGATTGCGATCCCGCGGTTAAAACCCGCACGTTGACGGCCGAGGCGAGAAAGCCGGAATCGTCGTCCACGAAAACGCCGCGGGCCGTCGCCCGGATCGAAACCGGAATTTTGACGTCGGGAAAAGCCAGAGAGTCAGGATGTACCGATTGGGCGGGCGCTGAAGCTGCGGGCAACAGCGTCAGGCGTGCGGTATCGAGCGCCGCGTCGACCAAGGGTGAGAAACGGAACAGGCTTCGGAACAGATTGGCCGAAACACGGAACGATCCGGCGGCGACGCGCAGGTTCGGCGCCGTGTAGTACAGCGAATCGGCCGCGAGCGCGAAGTTCCAGTGCCAGCGTGCGTTTACCACGCGCAAACTTCCCTGTCCCACGGCGATTCCCCGGCCCAGGTATTTGCGTACGGCCCACTTGCCGCCGAAATACGTCGTGGGTACGGATACGGCAACCAGCGCGGCCGCCGTCCACAAGATTCTTTTCAGCCATTTGCGCCAGGATTTCATGTTGCTTTTACGCGCATGAATTTCGCAAGGACTACATCGGGCCAATCACTCCGCCGATGCGTGAAAATGTCGCGGAATAAAATACGATCAAACCCGTCACGGTTGCGGGAACACGTCCGGCGGAATTTTACGGGCGGGTTTTCTTTGTCGGCTTCACATCAGGGCGCGGGGAAAACTTTGGCCCTTTCACGGCCGTCAAAGTCACGCGGGGGCATTTGGAAAAACCTCATCATGCCCGCCGCATTCCGCTCGGACGCCGCGACATCAAAATCCAGAGAGCCGTAAGTTCTACAACGAGAAGCCGTAGCCGAGGGTCGCGGCGACCGTGGCCACGCGGGTCGAGCCGTTCATGTCGGTGGCGACCGTGGAAAAACTGCTGCGCGTGTCCACGTTCACGAGCAGGCACCCGTGCGGCAGGCGCAGGGTGTACTCCAATCCCATGATCCATCCCGTGTCGCCGTCTTCAATGGTGGGCATGGGTGCACCGGAGTAAGGACCGCCATCCACCTGCCAGGCGATGCGATTTCCTTCTTCCAGCGCGGCGTAGACGCCGGCTTGCACGAAAAAGCTTTGACGCTTTCCCGCGGCGCCGAAACCGCCTTCCAAGGGCAGCACCAGGTAATCGATCCAGGGCGCGGCGACAAGTTCATGCGGAAAAGGATTGTTCGGGAATTCCACCGTGGTTTGGTTCGAGGTTTGACCCACGCGTTCATACCAGCCGCCCACCGAAAGGCTGACCCAATTCCAGCGTGCTTCGGCGGTGAAGCCGTAAGTCGGTTCGACTAGGGGCCGGGCCTTGGACACAGGGTCGAAATAGGCGCTTTGATCGCCCTGGGTAATCAATTCCGATCCGACCACGCCGACCCGGCCGGAGAGCAGAATTTCGTCGGCATGAAACAGCTTCTGGGAATTTCCGGCCCGGGCGGACCCGCAGACAAAGGCCACCCCCACGCCGATTTGCCAGAGCGATATTTTCAGGCGCGGCTTCATTTCGCACCTCCCAGCCACAGCGTGGTGGCGTAGGTTCGGCCCTGTGAAAGCAGCCGCAAGGTGACGTGATTCATCCCCAGGTTCCGGAACAGGGAAAGCGGAATGCGGAATCCGTTTTGAAAGCGGTACGCGTCGAGAGGCAGCACAAATAAAAGCCGTCCCCGCAAATCGAAAACCTGCAAGACCATGTTGGATTGCAGCGGAACATTGATCACGACGTAATCCATGGAGATTTGAAACGCCGGAGAGCGGGTGAAAGACGATGCCGCTTTCACGGCGATGATGGGATTGCCATCAGGCCCGGTTAAAATGCCGGTGCCTTCCCCCGCGCTGAGATAAGCCTCTTTGCTGAGAATGCCGTAACGCATCCCCAGACTCGATTCGCTGTTTTCAAAAATGCGGTTGGGATCGGCAGCCCACAGGCGCGCCAACCCCGAGTCTTGCGCCACGTCGGTGAAATGCGGCATCAAGGTAAGTAGGCGCGTATTGCGGCCCAGCGCGTCGATGCCCTGCAATTCCAAGGAGTCGCCAAAGGGGGTGGTCGCTTTCATCACCGCCTGGGTTTGCGCGTCGTCCGCGAAGGGCATGACCACGGCATGCACACGGTTTTGGGTGAAGGAAAGGTATTCGACCGAAGACGGCTGGAAAATGGGAAAGGACAGATAGTACAGTCCGGAGGGCGGAGCCGCCACGGACGAATAAAGCTGAAGCGGCGCAGCGTTGACGATGGCGAGGGCATTGCCCAGATCGACGCCCGGCCATTCCGCGTTATAATTGACGATGGTGGTGCTGTCGAGAATGGTTTGCACCACGGTCGCTTGGGTCAGGTCATAAGCGGTCGAGGTGACATCGCCCGTTCCCAGCATGATGATGTGGTGCAGATCGCTTTGGTTCTCATAGCTCTTTTGAATTTTGTTGAGCGCGGACAAAAAGTCGGCCTGGCTTTGGGAAATCGAATTGGAGTCGGTCCACGTGACGGGTGCCCAGCCGGGTTTTCCCGTCTTGGCGTTTTGATAGGCACTGAAAAGATTTTGGGAGCTCGAACCATTGAGGTAGGCCAGCAGGCGGGTGAAGCCGCTGTCGTTCTCGCCGGCGGGCGGAAAGAAAACCGAATCCCTTCCGTCGATGACATGCAAGAGCCCGAAGCGGTGGCCACGGGCCCCCAATTCCACCGCCAGTTGCCGCATGTATTGGGCTTCGCTCACCGCCAGCAGCCCCTGCGCGGAAAGGGTTTTGAGGCCGGTGCCATCGGTGGTCACGAAGTTTGCGGGATTGTTCCAGCGCCAGAGAAAAACCGTTTCCATGGGATGCGACAGCAAGGTCATGATCGAATCGTTGAGCCCGGCATTGAGCAGGAGATAATGGCCGCTCCAGTCTCCCGAAGAAAAGTCCGAGGTTTGCAAGGTGGCCAGGGTATGCGGCGGCTGCACGCGTTGAAAGGTGAACGACGGGCTGTAGGGCACCGTCTGGATGTCTTTGTCATGTAAGGTCACCGGTCCGCTGGAACCCATCCATTGAAACGGGGCCGCGGTAGAATCGTCTTCGAAGAAGGTGATGTTCACGGTTTTCGGCGCCTCGCCCGAAGGTTGAAAAATCAGGGGAATGGAGATGGGAGCCGAAGGCGATCCGGGCAGGGGCAATTCATAGCGGATGCGCACGGTGATGGGTTGGCCCAAAGCCACCTTGGCGAAGGTGGCTTCAAACCCCTGATCCGAAAGCTGCTGCAAAAAAGCCACGCGCCCATTCAGGCTCGTGGCCAGGGCGGCGCTGTCGGTGAACACATTATTGAGGGAATAGGTCATCGGTTTCAGGGTGGAGACAAACAAAGTGTCGTCATGATAAACTTCGAGCCCCCGGACGGCGGCATTGGGCGGAATGGGCAACGATCCTTGGAAGAGAAAGTCGAGCGTGCTGTTGTTGGGCCGGTTATCGATATTGCCCGACAGCGTGCCTTCTTCCACGATGTCGAGGTAAGAACCTTTGGAAGTGATGGTCAGCGCCGGGGCTTCCAACGACACCGAACCGAGCGGCGTCAACACATAGGAATAACTGATGCTGTCGACGTATTGGCTGTCGCGAAAGACATAATTGTCGTTTTGCTGGATGACATAGGTCTGGTAATTGAGTGCGGCCACGACCGGGCGCGGCATGAGGGCCAAAGCGGCCAGAATGCCGAGGACAAGCGCGGGCCGGCCGAGTGCGGGGTGGAATCCGGAAGTTTTCATAATGCGGACCCTTCCGTGGCGAAATGAAATATGAAACGTGCGACCCCCGGCGTCTGTGCGGTGAAAACGCCGGGCTTACAATCCAAGCTTAAACATAATGCAAGGGTTTACTGACGGTGTATCGTTTCGCGCTTCCAAACACAAAAAATGGTGGCTTCGGTCGCCCCGGAATTCTCCCCGGTACGCCCGTCCGTCTGTCGTAGGCCTGCCTTAGGCGGACCTGCGTTCATTCACCCTCCGGTCTGATACCCCGTCCGCCGCAGGTCTGCCTCAGGTGGACCTGCGTTCAATATGCAATTTCGAAGGGGATTTCCGAACCTACCGCGCCGCCGACAATTGCCGCACATAGGCGATTAGCGGCGGGAATTCGGATTTCTGGATGACGCCCTGGAAGGGCGGCATTTTGGTCAGCGGCTTGAAATTCGCAGGATGTTCGATCCAGGCCTGTAGCGAAGAGTCGGCGGGGAAGTCGACCTTGGATCGGGTCAAATCGCCGAGACCCACGCCGGACTCTCCGTGGCAGGCCACGCAGCCGTATTTGTGATAGATGGCCTTGCCGTCGGCCAGCGCCGGTCCACTCCAATCGGAAAAGTTGCGCGCCACCGCGTTGTGGATGGGCGGTACGGTTTTGAGATAGGCGAAGATGGCGCGCGCTTCTTCGTCGGTGAATTCCGGCATGCGGGTCATGGGATAGCGCAAGGGCCGGCCATCGGGGCGAATGCCGAAGCGCAAAGCTTTGACGAAATCATCTTCGCTCCATTGGCCGATGCCGGTTGCGGCATCGGGGGTCAGATTGGCGGAGTAGACGACTTTTCCATCCATTCCCACGAGAGGATTGCCGCCGCCGAGGTAGCCGAGGGAATGTTCCGGGTGCACCTCGTCCATCTTTTTGAAATCGGCCGAATGGCAACCGAAGCATTCCATTTCATCCTGCACTACGTATTTGCCGTAGGCCACCCGGTTCTTGATGTCGGGCGCCGTGATGGGGTGGTCGGGATAGGCGAAGGGTTTGAAGGCCACGTGGCAGAGAAACTTGGCCAGAAAGGTCGGCTCGGATTCGGTGTCGGGCACTGACGCGGCCTGCACGGCCGAGTCGTTGGATCGCAAATAGGCGATGATCGAATAGACGTCTTCGTCGGCGATGCGCGGCAATTTGACCATCCAGGGCGGCGCATAGCGCCCGTTGCGTTTGATTCCCGTGCGCAGGAGGTAGGCGATGTCGCCGTCGGTCCAAGTCCCGATGCCGTAGGTTGAATCCTGCGTGATATTGCGCGAATAGGCCAAGCCGAAAGTGGTGGGCAAATCGGCCAGCCGGTGTCCGGTTAACCTGCCGGTTTCGGCATTCAAATGACACTCCTTGCACAGCATGCTGGCGATGACCTTGCCGCGCGCCACCCGTGCCGGCGTGACCTGTACATGCAAGTCGATGCGGCCCGGCGAATATTTCGGGATTCCGGTGATTTGGATGTACAGGAGAAATCCACCCAGGGCCACAACCAGCAAGGCCACGACGCTGAACGCAATCAAAAAAATCCGTTTCATGCGGTTTCCTTTATTTCCCGAAAATGGGAGCGGGGCGAAAGGATAAAAAACGCGACGGGGATCCCGAAATTAATCGTCGGCCAGTTACGTGTCGTCGGGCGCGTACATCAGGGAGGCGGCCAAGTCGAGAAAATCGGAAAACAGCTTGGCCGCGTCGTGACGCTTCTCACGCAGTTCCCGGTGCGACTGGGCGAAATCCAGGGCCAAAGGCAGGGGTAGCAAGGTGGCCGGTTCGCCCTCCCAGGTCGAATACATTTGCACCAAGACTTGAGTAAGGCTCACCGAAGGCCGGATCATGCGAATCTCGGGATGAATCAGATGGCGGCACAGATCGGCCGGACTGGTGACCAAATGCTCGCGGCAAATCAGGGGCCGAAAGGGATGGATGGAGCACGACTCCTCTTCGAGAAAAGGGCAGGGGATCTGCAATTTGAAATAATCGACGGCCATACGCACTAGTTCTTTGCCCGCGGCCGCCTCGCCTTCCAGCGTGCGATCGGCGAAACCTTCGGCGCGCAGCGCATCTTGGGCGGCTTCAAATCGTTCGAGATAAGCCTGGCGCTTTTCCGGTAACACGCCGGCCAGCATTTCCCACAGCAAAAAGGCTTCGGGCGCCGACACGGGCACGGGCTGCCGGCAGCAGGCGCCGCAACCCGCGCGACAGGAAACCGCGCGCCCTTCCTGCTGGGCTGCGCGCACGCCCATGGCCACCAGGCGTTCTTCCAGGGGAAACAGGTTGAACACGAATTCGGGCCAGCGCATCGTGCCCTGGGGGTCGGGCACCTGGGCCTGCAGGCGGCCGTAGCGGGTTCGAAGATCGATATCCATGCGTCACTTCAAGGTTACGGCCGCTTCCAGATCGAGGCCGCCGCCAGGAAATTAGACTTTTTCGGGAATCGACGCGGGGGACGGGGCAACCACTGGCGATTCTCCCGTAAATCCAGTCTCCGGCTCCGAAAATCCCGCCCGGGCTACACCGGCAATCAGAATCAATTACGGCAATCCCTGAGAAGGCAAGAAACGAGTCAATTCAATATTGCAATGCCAATGCACTTCGTGTCCCGCTTATCCCATCTTGAAATTTTCAAGGAAACTAGAATGTGACAGTTGCCATGACACTTTGAAAACCAATCAGGATCTCCTTGGAAATGGGTTTGAAGCAGGAGTTTTGTCGAATTCCCGAAGCAAAAATTATTCACCGGATTGCATCGGGTGAAAAACCAAGGAGAGGCCTATGCGATTTTTCCAACTCATTAAATTTTCCGGAATTTTATCTGCGCTTTTTTTCTCGGCAGTGCGCGCCGACATGATTTCCGTCACCGACGACAGCGTCAAGGCCGGGGGAACCTTTCATTGGACCAATTCAAATTCCTATTACCTGCACGGCAAAGTGTTTATCCGTGCGGGGTCCCGGCTCAATATCGATTCCGGCACCACGATCTATGCCGACAATAATTCCGGCGCCGCCACCACCATACTGGTGATTTGCCGCGGGGCCCGCATCTACGCGCAGGGCACGGCCGGCATGCCCATCACCTTCACCTCCATTCTCGATACATCAAAAATTCTGCTGCCCATCGGCAACATCTCGCGCGGCCTCTGGGGTGGGCTGCAGATTTGCGGTCGCGCCACGAACAATGCCGCGGGCGGCATCAACCTCAAGCTCACGGAAGACGCGACACTCACCGATTCGACTTTGCTCTGGTTCGGTGATTCGGTGGCTGATGATAACGACACCTCCGGCGTGCTCGAGTATGTAAGTGTCCGGTATACGGGTCAAACCGACATCGGTCAAATCAAGGGCTTTGTATTGGCTTCGGTGGGCAAGGGCACCATCGTCGATCATGTCGAAGCTTTTTGCGGCGCCGAAGACGGCTTCGACTTGTACGGGGGAACGGTGGACGTGAAGTATGTGACCAGCGAATACAATGCGGGTGACGATATCTACTACTCCTACGGATATTCCGGGCGCGTGCAATTCGCTTTCGCCATCCAAACCGTGATTCCCGGCGGCAAATCCAACGGCACCTGCTCCAAACTGGAAAGCAGCGATTCAGCCGATATGCCCTACTCCACCGGCAAGATTTACAACGCCACCTATATCGGCACCGGAGCGAACAATCCGGACACCTGGAAATACAAGTACGGCATCTACTACAAGAAAGACGCGGGCGGAACCTTCGCCAACTCGATTTTGACCCAATGCTCCAATTACGGAATCTATGTCGATAGCACGGTGTATCCCAATACCAGCGCCCGGGCGCATTTGGCCGACAGCACCTTGATCATCATGAACAACATCTTCTACGGATTCGGCCATGGCAACACCCTTGACAGCGTAGCCGCGAATTCGGGATCGCTGGAAGACTATCTGACTTCGCATAACAACGACTTGAGCGATCCCATGATCAACGCCTTTGGCTGGCCCAGCCCCGCGGACAGCTTGACTTTGAAATCGGATTCGGCTTTGGATCCCCGGCCTTCGCCCTCGGGCATCGCCACGCAAAATATCGCCACGACGCCCAACGACGGATTTTTCGAAAACGTGAATTACCGCGGCGCCTTTGATCCCAATACGACGGTTTGGCTGAAAGGGTGGTCGACCTTGGCTCGCTTCGGCATGCTGAAACCCGCGGCCACTTCCCCCATCAAAATTCCGTCCAAAGGGTTGGCGTTCACATCCTCGGCGCGCCTGTTTGCCGACGGCGACCTGTTCACCTTGGAGTGGAATCAATTGTCGGCCGGCCGCACCGTCGTCACCTTGCGCGATATGTCGGGCCGGCAGATCGGGGTGTTGGATAATTCCCAGCGACGGGTGGGAATGCAGACCATTCCCGTGGCGCTGAAGGCACCCGGCGTTTACGTGCTGCATATCGTGCAGCCGGGCCACACCGAGTCGTTGCGCGTCAGCCAAGCCCGGTAACGCTTCGGCCTGGATTTAAACAAACCTCCGGCGGCGGATTCCGCATTCTCGTGGAAGTCCGCCGGTTCGGATTCGAAAACCATGAAAACCTTCAACTTACGTAGCCCGGGAATGGGACGGAAACAAATCCGCGGGTTCGGATTGGTTTTAAGTCTGGCGCTCCCCGTCGTGGCCGGCACGAATACTTTGTTTCGCGGACGGGTTTTGGATGCGGCCGGCGCTCCGGTTTCGGCCTGGGTCGGCTGCGGCGAGAACGGCGATTCGGCCGGGCGCTTTTCCCTGGCCGTGAATTCAGACGACACATGCCGACTTAAAATTCGTCACGAAAACTTCGACACCTTACTTGCCGGCGCCATAGCCATGGATTCGGTTTTAGATGGGCGCGACCTCCGTTTACCGGTTGCGGATTCGCAGGCGGTGACTTCGGCGCCCATCGACTCATCGCCACCTCCGCGTTGGACGGGCCGCATCCTCAACGAAGAAGACTCGACCCCGCTGGCCGGAACGTGGGTGCGCTGCCGCGATCAAAGCGATTCGGTTCTCACCACAGCCGACGGCCGCTTTCAATTGAACGTGGATTCCGTCGACTCTTGCCGGCTGCTGGTCCGACGTCAGGGTTTCGCTGACTTGCGCTCCAGCCCGAGGCCGCCGGGCGCGGAAAGCGATTGGGGCGACATTCGCCTTTACCCCGCGACCGAAATCCGGAAAAGCAAAATGGTGGTGGTGGTGTACGGCTTGTCGGGACAGGGACGCGCCCTAAACCAGCAGAAGAATTCGGATAATTTGAAAAACGTGGTCAGCGCGGAATTGATCGCGGCCCTGCCCGATCATTCCACTGCCGACGCGTTGCAACGCGTGCCCGGGCTTTCCATCGAACGCGATCAAGGCGAAGGCCGCTACGTGCAAATCCGCGGCACCGAGGCGAATCTTTCCACCGTAACCATCAACGGCCAATCCATTTCGGGGCCCGACGCCAAAACCCGGGCCGTGTCGCTGGACGTGATTCCCGCGGACCAGTTGGCCGAAATCGAAGTCAGCAAGGTGCTTACGCCCGAAATGGACGCCGACGCCATCGGCGGCACCATCAATCTCAAAACGGCCACCGCCACCTCGGATTTCTGGAAAGATAGCTTCACAGGGCTGACCGGATTTGCCCAGCTTTCCGACGAGCCGAGTTGGCAGGGATCGGCCACGGTGGGCCGGCGTTTTCAGGACGGCAAACTCGGATTTTTTGCCGGTGCGAGTTATTACAAAGATCAAACCGAGACCCAGAATTTCGAAATGGGGTGGGACACGTCAAGCTATAACACCGCCGGTATCGGTTTGTCGCAACCTTTAAATCTCGAGTTCCGCGATTATGCCCTCACCAATGAACGCATGGGCGCCAATCTTTCGCTCGACTATCGCTTCGGCCCCGATCGGCGCGCCTATCTGACCCTCTCGTACAACCGTAACAACAATGACGAATTGCGGCGGCGACTTCTGCTCGACGCCGAAGCCGAAGATGCCCGCCATGAATCGCTCGACAACCGCGATGTCACCGACGTGCCGGTCTCGCGATCCATCCGCGAAGAGGAGAAAACCAAAGACATTTTCAGCGCCGTATTGCGCGGTGAAGTCGCTCTGGAGGGCGGATTCAAGACCGGTGCCAGCTTGAATTATTCCTATGCGGGCAGCAAAATGCCGTACCGCCTGGACGCGGATTTCACCTACCCGTACAACATCTTTTTCGACGTGTCCAATCCCGATGTGCCCGAGTATTTTCCCTTCGATATCACCCAATACCAGAACAGCGCCATCAACCACCTCCGCTTTGGAACCCCGATTACCACGGTTTACGACACGGCCTTCGACGACATGAACCATTTGACCAACGGCGGACTCGAAATCATCAGTTCGCACGCGCAAGAGCACTTTCTCACCGGCAAGGCCGACCTGGAAAAAACCGGCGTTGGTCTGGGGGCGGAACTGTCGGGCAAGATCGGCCTCAAAGGCGGCTTGCACGTCAAAGATCAAACCATGACAGGGCAGACGGATACCGTGCCCGGAGTCGACGATCCGCGTCTCAGCGATTATCTGAGCAGCTACAGTGAAAGCGATTTTTTCAACGGCCATTATACCTTGAACAACATGCCCGACATCGGGCAGCTTTCTGCCTATTACAATGCCGAAACCAACACCTATCCGCCGAATACGGGCGGCGACATCCACCTCGAAGTCGATCCGCAAAACTTTCACGCGCAGGATTACAATGCCGCGGGGTATGCGCAGGGGAAATATCACCGCGGTGCCGCCACCGTGGTCGGTGGCGTGCGCGTGGAATATACGGCCCTGCATTACGACGGCTTCGTCACGGTTACCGACGGCAGCCTGCAAAATCACTGGTACCGCACCGATCCCTTGTCGATGGACAAGCATTTTTACTTTGTGCTGCCCATGATTTTGGGCCGCTATGCGCTGACGCCCGAAGCCAGCCTCCGCGCGTCGTACACCCATTCCTTTGCGCGGCCCGACTGGTACGACCTGGTGCCGCACGGCCTGGTGCAGAACGACGACGGCATCATCACGGTCAACACCGGCAATCCCGATTTGAAGCCGCCCAAGGCCCATAACGTCGACTTCAGCATCGAGGATTACACCGGCGGCGAAAACCTCATGACCGCCGGATTGTTCTACAAACGCATCGATGATTACATCGTCAGCACCGATGTGACCACCTATCCCAACGGCGGTAAAACGCAATGGCTGTATTACGAGGACATCAACGGCGATCACGCCGATTTGGCCGGCGCTGAATTCGCCTTCCGCCAGGCACCGCGATTCCTTTACGGCTTCGGCGTCGATCTCAATTACACCTACACCTGGTCGAACACCCGCATTCCCGGCGAAACGCATACCAGTCCGTTGCCCAAGCAATCGGCGCATACCGGCAACTTCGCGCTTTTCTACGACCACGCGGGCTTCATCGCACGCGTGGGCTGCAACGTGCGCAGCCATTTCATCGACGAAATCGCCACCTATGAAAACCGCAACAACGAGAGCTATCCTGATCTCAACGTGTATGTCGACGATCACGTGCAAGTCGATGCTTCGGTAAGCGTACACCTCGACCGGCACGCCTCCTGGATTCTCGAAGCCAACAACCTGACCAATGAACCCTACACGCTGTACCTCAGCAACCGCGACCACGTCACCCAGGAGGAGTACTACTCCTGGTCGGCGCAAACCGGATTTAAAATGCTGTTCTGATCACAGCGCCGGCATCGGAACAAAGGTCGATTTCCAAGGAGCCCGCCATGCAACGAAACCATCACGCCACCCTGACCGTTTTATGCCTCGCGTTCGCGGCCGGAACGGCCCACGCCGAAGCCAAGCCCAACTCGACCGATGCCGTCGCCGAAAAAGCATCGCATGCCTTGCGGTTTTTGGTCATGGGAGATTGGGGCCGCAACGGCTATACCAATCAAACCCCGGTGGCGCGGGCCATGGGACGGACCGCCGAGGATTCCGACGCGGATTTTGTCGTGGCCCTTGGCGACAATTTTTATCCCAACGGCGTGCGCAGTGTGCAGGATCCGCAATGGCGATCTTCCTTCGAAGCGGTTTACACCAACCCTTCGCTGATGCGCGATTGGTACGTCGTGCTGGGCAACCATGATTACCATGGCAATACGCAAGCCGAAGTCGGCTACACCCAAATCAGCCGCCGCTGGAATATGCCGGCACGCTATTACGAATTACACAAAAAGATCAAGGGTGATCCCGCCGGGGCGGACCTGTTTTTTCTCGACACCTCGCCGTTCCAAAGCAAGTATTACGGGAACGAAACCAATGCCGGCGGCGTGATCGGCCAAGATACGGCGGCCCAGCGCCGCTGGCTCGACAGCGCGCTGTCGGCCTCGCAGGCCACCTGGAAACTGGTCTTCGGCCATCACCCCGTGTACACCAGCGGTCACCATGCCCAGGAAATGGCCGCCATGCCGGATCAGTTCGGACACCTGTTTGAAAAAGCCGGTGTCGACGCCTATTTCGCGGGGCATGACCACGACTTCGAGTATTTGGAAAATAACGGCGTGCATTACTTCGTGGTCGGCACCGGCTCCGAATTGCGGCCGTTGCCCAAAGCCCGCAATCCCCATTCGAAATTCGGATTATCGGAGGCGGGATTCGGATTGGTGTCGTTGACATCGGATGCGCTGCGCTTCAGTTTCATCGACAAGCATGGGAAGCGGCGCTTTCAAACACTGATCCGAAAACGCCGCGCTGAACCGGCCGAGTTAGAATCGGCCTTTAGGTCGTCGCCACCAGCAGCTCTTCCGCATTTATCGGCGGGCGAAGATCATCCGTCCTGTCCGCAAAATAACGCTGGGCCAGCAAGGCCGCCGACACATGCTGTGCCTCGCGAAAGCCGGCGGCGCGGGCCAAAGCCAGCATTTCTTCGGGCAGGAAGAAGCTGAGAAAGGGCGTGCCGTTGGCACGCGCGCCCTTGGCCGCCTGTTCCATGGCGGGACGCAGTTCGGGGTTGGTCTGCTCGATCGGCAGTAGGAATGACAGGGCCAGGGTGGAACCGGGCGCAAGCGACGCGATCTGTTGCAGGGTGGCCTGAATAGCTTCTTTCGTGAGGTACATGCTGACGCCGGCCGAAGCCACGACGGCCGGCCGCTTCGCGTCGAAGCCGGCGGCGGCCAGCCGCTCTTGCCAGGGATCGCCCGCCTCGAAGTCTACCGGCACGAACCGCAGCCAGGCGGGAATTCCGAATCCGAGCTCCCGCAGACGCCGTTGTTTCCAGGCTTGGGGACCGGGTTTGTCGACTTCGAAAATCGTCAGGTCCGAGGCGATCTCGGGTCGGCGCTGGGCAAAGGTGTCGAGGCCCGCTCCCAGGATGACGTATTGCCCCACTCCACGGGCGGATTGCTCAGCGACGAGATCTTCGATATAGCGCGCCCGCGCCACTATGGAGGCGCGAAAGGGTCGTGTGAACGGGCCCATATCCGGCCGCTGCCGCCATCCTTCCTCGGGAGCGACCAGCTTGAGGCCGATGTCGTCTTCCAGAACATGGGGTGGCGCATCGGCCAGAACATGCAAAGCCCGCCACAAGGCGACCCTTACCGCCGTGTTGTCCGGTTCCGCCGCGGATGGATCTTCCTGCATGATTTCTCTCCCTTGCTTTCCGGCCGGCGCCGTCCTGTCTCTGCCGTAGAGCAGGCATAACAACTTCAAAATTATTTTCAGGAAAGCCAATGGCCGATGGATTCGGAGATCAATTCGTCGGCGGCATAATCGCCTGCGGCTTACAGGGCCAGGGGCGAGGGACGGGGATGGCGGCGGGTTTTAATTACCGGATTTGCAGCACCCGTAACGTCAATGGTACTTCGCCCGGGATCGCAATGCGCAGCAGATACAATCCGTTGTCGGGCCGCGCCTTCACGGGCAACCGCACGACGGCTCCGGTTTGGGGTTCGACCCGGAAACTTTGCAAGGTCCGGCCGGAAAGCGAAACGATGGCGACCGACCACGGCGCGGACGGAACCCGGGGCAGCGACAAGGCCAAGACTCCCGCCTGCAAGGCGGCGGAAAAATTTTCGGGCACAAAGTCATTTCGTAACGCAGTAGTTCCGGTCACGTACAGGGTTCCCGCGAGCTGGGGGGCAATCAGGGCGACGGGGGATCCCACCAGACCAAGGGGGCAAACGGTTCCCGGCGGACAATAAATAATCGGTTCCAGGAAAACCGGATGTTTTCCCGCTTTCAGGGCCGGCATGTCGAAGGTGGGGCCATAGGGAATTGCGGCGCAAGGGGCCAGGATGGCCAGGGTCGTGTCGGAAAAAGACAGCAACAGCGAATCGCCGATCTGGGCAATGCTTTGGTTGAAAAAACGCTGGTTGCAATTGTAGTTTTGAATAGTTACGTGTAGCACAAACGGAATTCCCGCGGCGGCGGTGTCGGGCGAAAGCGTATACGGATCGGAAGTGGGTTGCGCCCCGCCGCACAGCGGCCAGGCCAGCATCGCCCATAGAAATGCAAAACGCGTCTTTTTGTTCCAGTTCATGGGCCCTCCCAGGCCGGGGTTTTGTTTTACCTCGCTCTCAACATAAGCATATTGTATTTCAGAAAAACCGCAAAAGCCTTTTATTCGTAAAAATTCGCTCATATTCTGCTCACATTATTTTGTATTAGAATGAGGATCAACCAGGGCGGCCGGTTTGGAATCACAGCATAGCATCGGCGTATTCGACTACTTGGATTACCGGAAATTTCTGGCGGATTATTATCGCGCCAAGAAAGCCGTGAACAAATCGTTTTCACATCGGCTTTTCGCCCGCAAAGCCGGCTTCCGTTCCACGGGATTTTTCAGCGAAGTGTTGAGCGGCAAAAGAAAGCTGTCCCGGGAATACGCGCGCAAATTCGCGCAAGCCCTGAACCTGGATGAAAAAGAACGCGAGTTCTTCGATTTGCTGGTGGCTTTCACCCATGCCCCAAGTCATGCGGCGCGTGACACGCTGTACGATTTGCTGCTCAAAGCCTTGCCCGTCAAGATTCAGCAGATGCGCCAATCGCAGCGGGAGTATTTCTCGAAGTGGTATTACGTGGCCGTGCGCGAAGCCCTGGCCATTTTGCCGGTGCATGATGACTTTGCGGCTTTGGCCGCGGCGCTGCAACCGGCCATCACGGCGGCCCAGGCCAAGGCGGCCGTGCACTTGCTGCACCAACTCGGATTGGTTGAAAAAGACGCCGCCGGCCGCTGGCGCGCCAGCCAGTTGTCGTTGGTGGCGCCGCAAGACGAAGCCACGGCGCTATTACGCCGTTCATTTCAAGACGCCATGCTGGTCAAGGCGCGCGAGGCGCTGGAGCGTGTGCCGCCGGATCAGCGCGACATTTCCTGCGTCACTTTCAGCGTGTCCCCGGCGGGAATGGATCGGGTGAAAGCCCTGGTGCAAGAATTCCATCGCCAGGTCATCGCCGTGGTGCAAGCCGATCGCGGCGAAGATCGGGTCATGCAAATGAATCTGCAATTGTTTCCTTTGACGCGAACCGGGTCGGAGCATGCGCCGGAATAAACTCTCGCGTTTTGGAATCGCGGCGGCCGCCTTGTGCGGACTGTGCTGCCTGCATTGCGGCGAGCCCATCGCCGGCACGTCCACCACGGTGGGCAATTCCATCACGGCCCGGGCCTTGCGCGCCGACGGATCGCCGGCGACGGGAGCGCAGGTTGCGGCTCGCACCCAGGACATCGTGTTGCAAAGCGGCCAACCCCAAAGCCGGCTGTTGGCCTCGGCCACTGCCGACAGCAGCGGCCGCTTCACCTTGCCCGTGTCGCCGCGCGCCGACTACTATCTCGAAATCCGGGAATGCGGCTCCGATTCCTGTGCGGCCGCGCCGCCCATCGAAGTTTTCTTTCAGCATTACTTCGATAGCCTGGCCATGGATTCGTCTTTGGGAACGCTGCGCCTCGCGCCGGCGGCCGCGCTCACGGGCCGGCTGGTCGACACCACGGCGCATGCGGCGGGAACGGTGACCTGGGTGGGAATTCGCGGCACGGCCGATTTCGCGCGCGTGAATCCCGCGGCCGATTCCTTAGGCGGTGAAGCTTTCGAAATTGAAGGGGTGTATGTGGGCGCGTATGATTTGGCTGCGGTGTTCGCAACCGGAGCCGCCGTCGACGCCGTCACCCTGCTCACCCTGCCCGCGCCCATCAGCACGCCTCAGGTGGTCACCGGCGCCGTCATCGATTTGGGTCCGGTGTATTACGCACCCTGAATCAGGTAACTTACAGGATACGTTGGGTTCGTCCTTTCTTGGCGGCCCCGACATTTCGGCGGTCGAGGCCGCGTCCTGTCCGCGCGGGCGAGAGCCCGAATCGCCTCACAAAAAGCTTTGGTTACGAACGCGGCGTCGGGCCTATAAGTTTGGATTCGCCTTGGTGTTGGGGATCTTAATCCTGTATTATTTTGCAGTGTCTTTCATCCGGCAGGTGTGGGCGGGATTGAAAAACCTGGGAAAGCGCGACAAGCCGTTGGCATTGTTTTCCGGGGCGCAATTGGACTGGACCGCGCCGCTTTTGGCGCCCAGCAGGAACGAAAAATGAAGTGACGCCTGGCCCGACCGAAGCCAAAGCACGGGAATCGTACCTTCCATCCGAAGCGCGGCAGCAGGGAAATCGTGATGTCGGCCCGGGTCGAAAAAGCAGGATGGCAAAACGATTTATCAGAAATAATCCATCCGGCCCGTCTTGAATTCCGACGCGCACGCCGCTCATTTTGGTTTGAAGTTTGTCGCACTTCGTCTAAATGCGATCCAGGAATGGAGAAACCGCATTCTCACTTTGTGTGCGCGGCTAAATATTCGCAACCTTGCAATCAAATTATCGAGCTCAGCAAAAAAATGAATCGCGTGTAATAAAATTCGCAGCTGATTTTTGAAATCACGGAAAAATCCGTCCCGTGGCTCCCGAATATGACTATACCTTAGCGCTCAGAACGGGGGAGGAAGAGAGAAATGCGGGAAAAGCAATTAGTAAAAATCGAAAAAAGAGGAAAAGAAAAATTAGTGATTTTTGCCGGAGTCTTGCTGGCGTGGGGGCTCGCCTCCGTGACGGCACAACCGGCCACGGCGCCGTTGACGCCCAACACGCCCTGCGCTTCCAGCGCCGGCAGCGCCACCGACACCGTGGTTTCGACGCCGGATGATTCCGGGTACTACTCAATTTTTGACGGCAAAGACTTCAAGGGCTGGTGGGAAAGCTGCCAAACCGCACATTCTCCCGAGGATCGGGTGAATGGCGGTGTGTGGCTGGTGGACACCACCTATCACGCCATCACCTCGCAACAAAATCCCAATGGCGCCGGCAGCGTCATCATGACCAACAAGAAGTACACCAACTATGAAATGATGCTCGACTATTGGAGCGATTTCGGCGACGATGGCGGCGTGTTCAACCGCACGGGCGCCACCGGCGATTGTTATCAGACCACGCTGGATTACATCCAGGCCAGCAGCGTGGGCGGATCGTACGGCGAAAACGGGTACGGCAATTTCAACATCGATCCGTATATCTTCAACAGCCCGACCGACCCGACCATCATCGCCAACACCACCCAGTGGACGTCCATCACTGCGAAAAACAATCCCACCAGCTACGGTTGCCCGGCCTCCGGCTGCACAGCCTCGAATTGGACGACGGTTTGGGATACCGGCGGCTGGATGCAGATCAAGTTCAAATTTTACGGCACGGGCGCTTCGGCATCGGACAAGGTGCACATGCAATCGTGGTTCCGCAAATATGGCACCACGCCCTGGGTGCCGGTGCTCAACGATTCGCAGCAAATCAACACTCCCGCCGGCTATATCGGATTGCAGATCCATCACACCCCCGGGCGCTGGAGCGGCCCCAAAGGAGCGTGGTATCGTAACATCCTGGTGCGTCCGCTCGACGGTCAGGGAAACCCAATCAATATTCCTACGGTGGTCGCTCCCGGCGTCAAAAACAACTACAAGATTTCGGCCACGGCGAACGCCTTGATGGGCACCGTGGAATCGCCGTATGAGATCACCATCACGGATTTGAGCGGACGGGTTCTCGATCGATTTGCAGGTCCGGCGGGTTCGTTCCGATATGCCTTTCATACGGCCTACCGGGGATTGATGCTGGTGCAAATCCAAACCGCTCGGGGCGAGGATTATCTCCGCGTCAGCCGGATTTTCTAAATCCGTCGCAACCTCCGCCGCATCCATCGGGTCGGCGGATTGTTTTTAAAAGCAAACTGATAGGACGAAACGCAGTTGTGGTGATGCATTTGTTTTCAAAGCATACGGTTCGGGGCTGGAACCCATGAGGAAAAGGCTTTGGTGTGTGCTGATCGGCGCCACGATTCCCCTCTTCGCTGACGGACCGGCCCTGCATATTCACGGCGAAGGCTGGAGTCAAGCCGGCCGTATCATGCATGTCACCGATACCCTAGTTGTGAATTTGAACGGCAACTGGGTGCAGAGCAGTGGGGCCCAGTTCACCCTCGACGCCGACTTCGGAGATCATCTGGACGGGGCCATCGGATTCGGAGCCTATCAACTGTACAGTTCGCTGGGCAACCCCACCCAATCGCGCAATGCGTTGTCTCTTTTCAAGGATTATGTCACCCAGTCGCGCTTCACCTATTACCAGGGGGAAGAACACCATCCCTGGCTGAGCTTCACCGTGGGGGATTTTCCGTTCAATTACAATCCCGACGTGAAAAACCTCGGCGCCTATTTACTACGCGGCCCGGTGTATCCGGGATTTCTGATGGGGGGTTTCGAAGACTTCGCGCTCGACACCACCAAGAGCAATATTCTGGGCGCGCGGGCGCATGCCAGTCTCGGAAATTTCGACCTGGACCTGCTGCTCGTCAATGAACGGGATCTGCCGCCCACTTTCGATTGGAGCCTGGCCGGTATCGTGAAATACAAAGCCGGTCCGCTTGAGGTCGGAGCGGGCGTCAATTTCTATCGCCTGATTCCCGACAATGCGGGCTTGACCACACCCAGTTCCACCTTTTACGCCGCCGACGGCGCCGTGAACAGTGACACGTTGCCGCATAGCCCGTATGAGCTGAAATACATCGAGGTCGATTCGGCCGCGGGAAAAGCGGATACCGTGTTCTACACCCATCAAGGCACCAAGTTGATGGCCATGTTCGATTTCGACTTCAAACCCCTGTTCGACATCCACACCATGGGGCCCAACGACTTCAAGCTGTACGGAGAAGCGGCCGTACTCGGGGTGAAGAATTACGGATCGGTATACCACGACATTTATCAGCGCATTCCGGTCATGATGGGTTTCAACGTGCCCACCTTCGGTCTCTTGGATTATTTCTCGGTCGAAGTCGAATGGTATGGCGCCCGCTATCGCAACGATCTCAGCAAGATCGGGAGCATCAACTCGCTGGCGCCTTATTTCCCGGGAATTTCGCCCCCGCAACCGGCCGTGACCTTGGGGCCTTCGCCCATTCCGGTTTCGTACCAGGATATGGTGGGGGAGGGCAATCTCTGGAGCGGCGGCGTGGATTCGTTGGGCCGGCTCGTAAACGATCCCTCCATCCAGATCACGGGGACGGATCTCGATATCGAAGACATGACTTCCGACAACTGGAAATGGTCGGTCTTTCTGGAAAAGAAAATCCTGGACCATATCGATCTTATCGCCCAGGTCGCCAATGATCATACCCGTCCGTCGCCGGTACGGATCAGCGGAATTTCCGAAGGCGGGGGAATGGCCGAAGGCTTCAGCTCGCTCAAGGACTGGTACGTCATGTTCCGGATGGGATACTTCTTTTGAAAAACCGAATTGCAAATACCGCACCGATGGTAAGCGCACTGCCGCTCGCGGTGTTGGCCGTTTGGGCGGGACTGGCGGGGAATGTCCACGCCGACGCCGCGGGCATGCAATACCATGCCGCGGGCTGGGTGCAATTCGGACGCGTCGAACGGAGCAGCGATACCATCGCCAATGCCGGCGGCATCGACAATTACAACAAGGACTGGATTCAAAATCAGGGCGGCCAAATCAGCGTGACTTCGCAAATCGGCGATCATTGGGAAGGCGCGTTCGGGTTGGGTGCGGTACAGACCACACTGTCGCGGGGCAGCATCAATTTCTCGAATGTCTGGCTGCCGTTTTGGACTTCGATGGTCCCGGAGGCGCGGTTGACATACACCCAACCCCTGGGCGACGAACCCAAGGGCTTTCAGTTTTCGTTGGGATCGTTCCCGTACAATTACAATCCCGACATCAAGGATTTCGGGCTCTACCTGCTGCGCGGCATGGTGTATCCCGGCGTGGTGCTGTCGGGATTCGAGGCCCAGAACGTCGCCCCCAAGACGAGCATTTTTGGCGCCATGGCCAGCCTGAAGCAGGGCGGCTTTCAGAACGATCTCATCCTGAACTCCGAAACCGAAATCCGCCCCTACTTCGATTTTTCTCTGGCCGACGTGGTGACCTATGGCGTGATGCCCGGACTGGAAGTCGGCGCCGGGATCAATTTTTACCGCTTCATCCCGCAGAATTCCAAGGCCACCTCGCCGGACAAAAGCTGCGACAACAGCCTCAGCAATTACGACGACGTCGAGAACAAAGGCGACAACGAAGTGTGCTACATCCTCGACACCTTGAGCGCCGACACGGCGGCCGGCACGGCCCAGGTCGACACCATCACCGGTTCCATGGCCGGCACCAAGCTGATGGCGCGCCTGCACTTCGATCCCAAAATCATGTTCGGCATTTCCGGACCTTTCGGCAAACAGGATTTGGTGCTGTACGGCGAGGCCGCGCTGCTCGGCATCAAAAACTATCCGAAATATTACAGCGATCCCTGGCAGCGCATTCCCGTCATGGTGGGCTTCAACCTCCCGGCTTTCGGCTGGCTCGACAAGTTTTCCCTGGAGGTCGAGTATTACGGATCGCAAAATTTCAACGACTACAACAAGGCCCAGGTGGAAAATTCGTGGCTGCCGTGGACGCGCGCCGTCACAGGCCAGGTCACCCGCAATGATTGGAAATGGTCGCTGTACGCTTCGCGCCTGCTAATGGCTCATTTACGGGTGGCGGCGCAGGTCGCCGACGATCATTTGCGCACCGGCGGCGCGGTGCTGGGCTTTGCCACGGGCGCCGAAGCGTTGGTTACGCCCACGGACTGGTATTGGATGTTCAAACTCGTTTATTCCCTCTAGGGCCTCAGCGGAAACCATCATGCCTCCGATTAACCTGCAGCCCGCCCGTTTCCGCCTGCCGCTGTTGCTGGCCCTGGCGGTCAGTGCGTCGCCCCTCCATGCTCTGGATGCGGCCGATCTGGACGTGCACGCGTCGGGCTGGTTGCAGTACGGCCGCATCGGCCACAGTACCGATAGCATTCCCGACAATTACAAGGGCAATTCGGTGCAAACCTCCGGGGCGCAAATTTCGTTGGGGGGGAAGATTTCGGATCGGCTGGCGGTCACGGCCGGAGTCGGCGTTGAGGAATACCATTACCTCGCAGGAAGTATCAATACCGGCGGTCAATCCCCGTTGATCGAGCACCCCTTTATCACGCAGGCCGACTTCACCTATTCGTTCCGGGATGAAGACGGTTCCAAGCTCAAGTTAACCGGAGGCATGTTCAATTACGACTACAATCCCGATGTGCAGAACCTCGGCTTGTATTTGCTGCGCGGTCCCGTGTACCCGGGTATTCTGATTTCGGGTTTTGAGATCAAGCCCGTGTTGCCGGTTGCAAACCTGCTCGGTTTCCGCCTGCAAAACACGATCGGGAATTTTGAGCAGAACTTCCTCATCAACAGCGAAACGGATCTGTACCCATTTTTCGATCTTTCGCCGGCCTACGTGGCGGACTACCATTTCGGTTCGGTGTTGCGCATCGGAGCGGGCGCTAATTTCTACCGGCTGCTGGCAATTGAAAACCGGCTGACGTCCCCCTCTAACCCCGAGCAGGAAAGACCCTACGTCGATACTGCGACGAATGATACGACCTACATTTCCTATCGCGGCACCAAATTAATGGCCGACTTCTCCTTCGACCCCAAGCTCTTGTTCGGCGGCAGCGACCTTCTGGGTCCCGAAGACTGCAAGCTCTACGGCGAAGCTGCGCTCATCGGTCTGAACAACAGCGCGGCCTATCGCGCCATTTACGGTCCGCTTTCCCATCGCATGCCCGTCATGATGGGGTTCAACGTTCCCGCCTTCAACTTCCTGGATCACCTGGCTTTGGAGGTGGAATGGTACGGCGCGACCTTCCGGGATGATTTGATCAATTACGTGATTGTGCCGTTCGGCGCCAGCAAAGCCCTGACGCCCGTCCCGGTTGCCAGCACCCATGTGAGTGGAACCCGGGATAATTGGAAGTGGTCGCTGCACGGCGCCAAAACCATCCAGAAGCATTTGCGGTTGAGCTTTCAAGTGGCCAATGATCATTTCCGGCCGGGCGGAAGCACCTATCTCAATCCCACGGGGGAGGTGGCGCTGTCGACCCCGAAGGATTGGTATTGGATGACCAAGATCGCCTACTTCTTTTAAACCTCATAGCCGCGTGGGCGACGGCGGCCCACGGACCCCTATTGGGTCCGGTGTATTACGCACCCTGAATTAGGTAACTTACAGGATACGTTGGGTTCGCTCTTTCTTCGCGTCCCGCCGTTTCCCTTCCCCGGCCCGGCCGTTGTAACAGGGAAATATCGGCGTAGCCCTCTCTAGCTATATTCCCGGTCAGGAAAAGCCGCCGCATCCCGAAGACGCGGCGTCGGCTTGGATATGCAACCGAATCCGCTCGCTGGCAAACCCGTACCCGCTTCGATGCTCGTGAATGTGCCCGAACTCGTGACGGCCTATTACACCGGAATTCCCGATCCTTCGGCGCCGGAGCAACGGGTCGCTTTCGGTACTTCGGGCCACCGCGGGTCGGCCTGCAAACAGGCTTTCAACGAAAGGCATATCCTCGCCATCACCCAGGCCATTTGCCTCTACCGCCGGCAAAACCAGATCGACGGACCGCTGTTCCTGGGCCTGGACACGCATGCGCTCTCGGTGCCGGCGCAGGCCACGGCGCTGGAAGTGCTGGCGGCGCATGAGGTGGAGGTCATGATCGCCGCAGGCGGCGAATACACGCCGACGCCCGCCGTCTCGCACGCCATTCTCACTTACAACCGCGGGCGCGAAAGCGGCCTGGCCGACGGCATCGTCATCACGCCTTCGCATAATCCCCCGCAGGACGGCGGGTTCAAATACAATCCGCCGCATGGCGGTCCGGCGGAAGCGGCCATCACCGCGTGGATTGAAGCCAAGGCCAACGAATTGTTGGAAAAAAATTTGGACGGCGTGCAGCGAATGGATTACGCCCAAGCCCTGCGCGCCCCCACCACGCATCACCACGACTATGTCTCGGCCTATGTGATGGATCTCGCCCATGTGATCGACTTTGAAGCCGTGCGCGGCGCGGGCCTCAAGCTGGGCGTCGACCCGCTGGGCGGCGCGGGCGTGCATTATTGGGGCCCCATCGCCGCGCGCTACGGATTGGATCTCACCGTGGTCAACGATGCGGTCGACCCGACCTTCGCCTTCATGACCGCGGACTGGGACGGCCAAATCCGCATGGACCCGTCGTCGCCCTACCCCATGCAGCGCCTGATCGGCCTCAAAGACCGCTTCGACCTCGCCTTTGCTTGTGATACCGATCACGACCGACATGGAATCGTCACCCGCGCCGGGCTGCTGCCGCCCAACCACTATCTTTCGGCCTGCGTCTCCTACCTCTTTCAACACCGTCCGCAGTGGGGAAAAGAAGCGGCCGTGGGCAAAACCCTGGTGAGCAGCGGCATGATTGATCGCGTGGCCGCCAAGCTCGGCCGCAAACTCGTCGAGGTTCCGGTGGGTTTCAAATGGTTCGTCGACGGCCTGCGCAGCGGCGCGCTCGGTTTCGGCGGCGAAGAAAGCGCGGGCGCCTCCTTCCTGCGCCGCGACGGCGGCGTCTGGACCACCGACAAAGACGGCATTCTCCTGGCGTTGCTGGCGGCGGAGATCACGGCGAAAATGGGAAGCGACCCGGGGGAGGTTTACGCGGGACTCACGCGCGAATTCGGCGCGCCCGTCTATGACCGGGTCGAAGCGCCGGCCACGCCCGCGCAAAAGGAATTGCTGGCCAAGCTCTCGCCGCGGCAGGTGCGCAGCGCGGAATTGGCGGGCGAAAAAATAAAGAGCGTGCTCACGCGGGCGCCCGGCAACGACGCGCCCATCGGCGGCTTGAAAGTTGTGACCGAAAACGGGTGGTTCGCGGCGCGACCCTCGGGCACGGAAAACATCTACAAGATTTACGGCGAAAGCTTTCGGGGCGCGGATCACCTGCGTTGCATTTTGCAGGAAGCGCAAGTCTTGGTGGATGCGGTTTTGCACCATTCCCCGTCGGAACGGGAATCCCCTCCGACTCCCGGTTGAACCCGAACCCATGAACTCCTCCATCCCGGCCCGACCCACAGGTTATTATCCGCGGATGGGCCCGCGGAAGGAAAAACCTGCGAGTGAACCAAAACGACAGCCGTCGCTTTGGGTGTCGACGCGCCGATGTGCAGAACCCCCGCGGCCGAAAATCCAAGCCCAAGGAGACGAACCATGAATGATCCGAAGAAAAAAGCCGCGCCCCGGCCGGCGCCCGGACGCAAACCGGCGGTGCGATCTCAAGCCGGGACGGAATTGAAAACGCAGAAAAAATCGCCGACGTCCGAACGCCCGTTGCACGCTTATCTGGCCGAGGTTTCCGAGCAAACCGATATTCGCGTGGGCATGCCGCTGCCGCTCGGCGCCCGCGCCTTGGGCGAAGGCGTGAACTTCGCCTTCTTCAGCCGCAGCGCCACCCGTGTGCGCCTGGAATTGTTCGCCCAACCGGGGGATTCGGCGCCGACGCAGGCGCTGGATTTGGATCCCGTGCGCCATCGCACCGGCGATGTGTGGCATATCTGGATCAAAGGCCTCAAGTCTGGGCAATTGTACGGATTTCGCGTCGACGGGCCTTATCAGCCGGAGAACGGCCTGCGGTTCAATTTCAACCGGCTGCTGCTCGATCCCTTTGCCGCGGCCGTAACCCGACTCGACGCCTGGGATTTCGGTACGGCGCTGGGGTACGACCCGTCCGCGACCAATGCCGACGGAGCGCCGGCCACCCAGGATGACGCCGGGGGCATGCCGAAATGCATTTACACCCACGACCATTTTAATTGGGGCGAAGACGCGCCGCCCCGGCACCCTTGGTCGCAAACCATCATCTATGAAACCCATGTGCGCGGCCTCACCGTGCATTCGAGCTCGGGGGTGGAGCATGCGGGAACCTACCGGGGCGTGATGGAAAAAATCCCCTATTTGCGGAAACTGGGGGTAACCGCCGTGGAACTCATGCCCGTGCAGGAATTCAATGAACACGAGGGGATGAACGTCAACCCGCTGACCGGCCAGCCGCTGGGAAATTACTGGGGCTATGATCCCGTGGCGTTTTTGGCGCCCAAAGCCGCCTACAGCAGCGCCGGGGGCGTCGGCCAGCAAAAGCTGGAATTCAAGGAAATGGTGCAGGCCTTGCATGCGGCCGGGATCGAGGTGATCCTCGACGTGGTTTTCAACCACACGGCCGAAGGCAACGAAATGGGGCCCACGCTTTCGTTCCGCGGCATCGAAAACGAAATCTTCTACCTGCTCGGCGGCGATGCGCGGACCTACAAAGACTACACCGGCACCGGCAATACCCTCAATGCCAACCACCCCGTGGTGCGCGATCAGATTCTCGGGGCCCTGCGCCACTGGGTGGTGGAAATGCATGTCGACGGATTCCGCTTCGATCTGGCCTCGGTGCTCGACCGCGACGAAAACGGAAATCTCCTGGCCGACGCGCCGGTGCTCGAACGCATCGCCGAAGATCCGATTCTCCGGGATACGAAGATCATCGCCGAAGCCTGGGACGCCGCGGGAGCCTATCAGGTGGGCAGTTTCTCCGAGTGCCGCTGGTCGGAATGGAACGGCCGTTATCGCGACGACGTGCGGCGATTCTGGCGCGGCGACGACGGAATGCTGGGAGCGTTCGCGCAGCGCCTGTGCGGCAGCGCCGACATCTACGCCAATTCGGGCAAGGGTCCTGAATCCAGCATCAATTTCATCACCTGCCACGACGGCTTCACCTTGCGCGATTTGGTGAGCTACGGGCAAAAACACAACGAAGCCAACGGCCTGGGTAACACCGACGGAACCGACGCCAATTATTCCGACAATCACGGGGACGAGGGCGAGACGCAGGACGCGGGCATCACGGCCGTGCGCACACGCCAGATCAAAAATTTCCTGCTGACCCTGTTCGTGTCACGCGGCGTACCCATGCTGCTGGGCGGCGATGAATTCGGCCGCACCCAGGGCGGCAACAATAATGCCTATTGCCAGGACAACGAAACCAGTTGGTATGACTGGAATCTGCTGGCAGAAAACCAGGAAATCTTCCGCTTCGCCTGCGGCCTCATCGCCTTGCGCCAGGCGCATCCGGTGTTCAGTGCGGAGCAATTTTACGCCGACGCCGACATTCAGTGGTTCGATCCTCAGGGCGGCGCGCCCCACTGGGCCGATGCGGGCGCCAAGGACTTCGGTTGTTTTGTCCGCGAAGAGGGGCCGAACGGGCTGTGCCTGCTGTTCAACGCCGGCGCCGGATCGCTCGACTTCGTATTGCCGCCCCTGCCCGCGGGAGCGGGATGGTTTCGGGTCGCCGATACCGCCGGCGTAACGCCGCAGGATTTTTTCGCCGCCGGGGAAGAACCGTCCTACGCCGCCGCGACCTACCCGCTCGGTCCCCAAACCAGCGTCATCCTGCTCGCGCGCCCGGCGAACCCGCCGGTGGCGACGGCGGCGCGTCGGAGAAAGAAGTGAAACACGCGACACCAATCACAACGTTGTTTTTTGATATCGGCGGCGTGCTGCTCACCAACGGCTGGGATCACCATGCCCGCCGGCGCGCGGCCCGGCATTTTCACCTCGACCGGAGCGAGATGGAAGAGCGCCATGTGCTGAACTTCGACACCTACGAGGAGGGAAAAGTCGGGTTGAACGATTATCTGTCCCGGGTCGTTTTCTATAAGCAGCGATCCTTCACGCCCGCGCAGTTCCGGCAATTCATGTTCGCCCAATCCAAACCCTATCCTGATATGCTTGAACTGGCCAAACAGCTCAAGGCCCGCCACGGGTTGAAAATCGTGGTCGTGAGCAATGAAGGCCGCGAATTGAATGCGCACCGGATTGAAAAGTTTCGTCTGAACCAATTCGTCGACGCCTTCGTTTCCTCCTGCTTCGTGCATGTGCGCAAACCCGACGTCGACATTTTTCGTTTGGCGCTCGACATCGCCCAGACCCCGGCGCGGGCCGTGTTCTATATCGAGAACACCGCGATGTTCATTGAAGTCGCCGAAGGTCTGGGCATCCGCAGCCATCTGCATACCGATTTCCAATCCACCCGTGCCCGGCTGGCGGCATTGGGGTTGAAGGAATAGACGCCCATGCTTCCGGCGGACGGCATTCTGACGTTCAACGGCGGCTCGTCCAGCATTCGCTTCGCGCTGTTCCAAGCCGGCACGAACCCGCAGCGCGGGCTTTCAGGAAAAATCGACCGCATCGGGTCGAAAGAGGCGCAGTTCGAATTCACCGAATCGGATTCGCAGTCACCCGAAAGCCGCAAGGTCGGTGCATTCGACTTCGCCGCGGCCGCCAGTTTTCTGCTCGACTGGCTGGAAGCGCGCGGCAGCCTCGCGGCAGTGGGCGGCATCGGGCATCGGGTGGTGCACGGCATGCGGCATGCCGCGCCGGAACGGGTCACGCCGGAGCTCGTCGCCGAGTTGCGCGGCTACATTCCCTACGATCCGGAACATCTGCCGCTGGAAATCGAATTGATCGAAGCCTGCCACCGCCGGCATCCGCACTTGCCGCAAGTGGTTTGTTTCGACACTGCGTTTCACGCCGGCATGCCGCGTGTCGCGAAGATGTTACCGATACCGCGAAGTTACGAGGCCAAAGGCGTCCACCGCTACGGCTTTCACGGCCTGTCGTATGCGTATCTGCTGCAAGAGCTCGCGCGCCGCGGCGATCCGGCGGCCGTCCGCGGCCGGGTGATTCTGGCGCATCTCGGCAACGGCGCCAGCCTGGCCGCGGTGCGCGACGGGCAAAGCCTCGACACCAGCATGGGGTTTACGCCCGCGTCGGGATTGATGATGGGCACCCGTTCGGGCGACCTGGATCCCGGGCTGGTCGGTTATCTCGCCCGCACCGAACACATGACGGCCGCGCAATTCCATGAACTGGCCAACCACCGCAGCGGTCTCTTGGGCGTTTCCGAAACCGGTTCCGATGTGCGCGACCTGCTCGCCGCCGAAGCCGAAGACGCGCGCGCCGCCGAAGCCGTGGCGTTGTTCTGCTACCAGGCGAAAAAGTGGATCGGCGCTTTTGCCGCCGTTCTCGGCGGCCTCGACACCTTGGTATTCGCCGGCGGCATCGGCGAAAACGCGCCGGTGATCCGCGCGCGCATCTGCGCCGGGCTGGAATTTTTGGGAATCGCCATCGACGACGGGCGAAACCGGGAGAATGCCGACGTGATTTCCCCGGCGGCGGGCCGGGTGGCGGTGCGCGTCGTCCGCACCGACGAAGAATTCATCCTGGCGCAAACCACGGGCCGCGTCTTGGGCCTCGAGCGAAACTGAAAACAAGCATGCAAGGAGAACCACGATGTCTGAAAAAACCCTGACCCCGGATCTACTCCGCAAGCTGGACGCCTATTGGCGCGCCGCCAATTACCTGTCGGTGGGCCAGATTTATCTCTACGACAATCCGCTGTTGCAGCGCCCGCTGGCGCTGGCCGATGTGAAGCACATGCTGCTCGGGCATTGGGGCACCACGCCGGGCCAGAACTTCATCTACGCGCATTTGAACCGCGCCATCAAAAAATTCGATCTCGATATGATTTATATCTCCGGCCCGGGGCATGGCGGTCCGGCCGTGGTGGCCAATACCTATCTCGAAGGTACCTACAGCGAAATTTATCCCGACATCAGCCAGGATGAAGCCGGACTGCGCAAACTGTTCCTGCAGTTTTCTTTTCCCGGCGGCATTCCCAGCCACGCGTCGCCGGAATGCCCAGGATCGATCCACGAGGGCGGCGAATTGGGTTATTCGCTCAGCCACGCCTTCGGGGCGGTGTTCGACAACCCTTCGCTCCTCGTGGCTTGCGTGGTCGGAGACGGCGAAGCCGAAACCGGACCCTTGGCCACGGCCTGGCATTCCAACAAATTCCTGAATCCGGCCGCCGACGGTGCGGTGTTGCCCATTCTGCATCTCAACGGCTACAAGATCGCCAATCCCACGGTGCTGGCTCGCATCACGCACGAAGAATTGGATCAGTTACTGCGCGGTTACGGGTGGTCCCCCCTGTTCGTCGAAGGCCACGAACCCGCCCTGATGCACGAAGCCATGGCGACGGCGCTGGATCAGGCCGTGGGCCAAATCCAGGCCATTCAGCACGAGGCCCGCGCGCACGGCCAGACCGCGCGGCCACGCTGGCCCCTGATCGTGCTCAAATCGCCTAAAGGCTGGACCGGGCCGAAAGTAGTCGACGGGCGCGTGATCGAAGGCAATTTTCGTTCGCACCAGGTGCCGCTTTCCGATCCGGCCGCCCACCCCGAGCACCTGAAGTTGCTGGAGGAGTGGCTGCGGAGTTACCGTCCCGAGGAGCTTTTCGATGCGCAGGGAAGGCTGAATTCGGAGTTGGCCGAACTCGCGCCCCGAGGGGAACGGCGCATGGGCGCGAATCCCCATGCCAACGGCGGTATACTCCTGCGCGATTTGCGCCTGCCGGATTTTCACGCTTATGCGGTGAACGTGACGGCGCCCGGCATCGGCGGCATCGGCGACACCCACGTACTCGGGCCCTTCTTGCGCGATGTGGTGAAGCTGAACGCGCCGCAAAAAAATTTCCGGGTGTTCGGGCCGGATGAATCGCTTTCCAATGGCCTGGAAGCGCTGTTTGCAGAGACCAACCGCCAGTGGAACGCCGCCACGATCCCGCAAGACGAGTTTCTCGCGCCGACGGGGCGCGTGATGGAAATGCTCAGCGAGCACCAATGCGAGGGGTGGCTCGAAGGTTACCTGCTCACGGGCCGGCACGGGCTGTTCAACTGCTACGAGGCTTTCATCCACATCGTCGACTCGATGTTCAACCAGCACGCCAAGTGGCTGAAGGTCACGGCGCGCCTGAACTGGCGGCGGAAAATCGCGTCGCTCAATTATCTGCTGGCCTCGCATGTGTGGCGCCAGGATCACAACGGCTTCACCCACCAGGATCCGGGCTTCATCGATCACGTGGTGAACAAGAAGGCCGAGGTGGTGCGCGTCTATCTGCCGCCCGACGCCAATTGCCTGCTGTCGGTGATCGACCATTGCCTGCGCAGCCGCCACGAAGTCAACGTGGTGGTGGCGGGCAAACATCCCGCGCCGCAATGGCTTTCCATGGATGCTGCCGTCAAGCACTGCACCGAAGGCATCGGTATCTGGGGTTGGGCCAGCAACGATCAGGGTGTCGCGCCCGACGTGGTCATGGCTTGCTGCGGCGATGTGCCCACGCTGGAGACGCTGGCCGCGGTTTCCATTCTGCGCGCGCATTTGCCCGAATTGAAAATCCGGGTCATCAACGTCGTGGATTTGATGCGGCTGCAGCCGCATACCGAGCACCCGCACGGTTTGAACGGCACGGATTTCGACGAACTCTTCACCAAAAACAAACCCGTGATCTTCGCCTTCCATGCCTATCCCTGGCTTATCCACCGGCTGACGTACCGCCGCACCAACCACGACAACTTCCATGTGCGCGGCTACAAGGAAGAAGGCACTATCACCACGCCGTTCGACATGACGGTGCTGAACGAATTGGATCGCTATCACCTGGTGATGGATGCCATCGACCGCCTGCCGCAAACCGGCGAAAAAGGCGTTTACCTGAAACAGCAGATCAAAGACAAACTCATCGAGCATAAGGAATACATTCGCAAGCACGGCCAAGACATGCCTGAAGTGCGCCATTGGAAATGGGAGGTAACACGATGAATACCATGAATTCCGTTCCGACCCCGCCGATAAACGCCCAGCTCCGGGAGACGGCACAAACCATGTTTCAGGACGGCAAGGGATTGCTGGCCATGGACGAAAGCAATCCCACCTGCCACCGGCGCTTCGCCAAGCTGGGGATTCCCCAAACCGAAGAGGCGCGCCGCGCTTACCGCGAGCTCATCGTCACCGCGCCCGGCCTTGCCGCCTCCATCGGCGGCGCCATCCTCTACGACGAAACCCTGCGGCAAAAAACGCGCGCCGGTGTTCCCTTCGTGAAGGTGCTGGAGGCGGCGGGCATTGTTCCCGGCATCAAGGTCGACGGCGGGGCCAAGGATATGGCGGGTCATGCGGGAGAAAAAATCACCGAAGGCCTTGACGGCTTGCGCGACCGCCTGCAGGAGTATGCCGGGTTGGGAGCGCGGTTCGCCAAATGGCGCGCGGTGATCGCCGTCGACGAGCGCCTGCCCAGCCGCGGTTGCATCGAGGCGAACGCCCATGCCCTGGCCCGCTATGCCGCCTTATGCCAGGAAGCGGGGCTGGTACCCATGGTCGAACCGGAAGTGCTGATGGACGGCGAGCATACCCTGGCGCGTTGCCGCGAGGTAACCGAAGAGGTACAGCATTCGGTGTTCCACCGGCTGGTGCGGCAAGGGGTGCTGCTCGAAGGCGTAATTCTGAAACCAAACATGGTGGTGCCGGGATTGGCCTGCCCCGAACAGGCTTCGGTCGAAGACGTGGCCGACGCCACGGTGGAATGTCTGCGGCGCACCGTTCCCGCGGCCGTTCCCGCCATCGCCTTTTTGTCGGGCGGCCAACCCGCGGTAGCGGCGTCGGCGCGTTTGCAGGCCATGAACGTACGATTCCAAGAGAGATTGCCTTGGGCCTTGGGATTTTCGTTCTCCCGCGCCATCCAGCAACCGGCCCTGGAAATTTGGCAGGGCCGCGAAGCCAATGTGGCGGCGGCACAGAAAGCCCTGGTGCACCGGGCCGCGTGTAATCAGGCCGCGCGCCGCGGCGAATATAACGCCCAGATGGAGAAGGCATGAGTGAACTTTTAAGCGAAGACGGGAGAGCGGGTATGCCGAAAGCGAACAACGAAACCGAAACGAAATCCGACGCGGAAACCGGGGCCAAAGATGATTTGAAAAGCATGCCGTTGCCGGAACTGCAGAAAAAATTGGCGTGTTCCTCCGACGGGCTCAGCGCCGCCGAGGCCGGGAAGCGGTTGGCGGAATACGGACCGAATGCGATCCAAGAGAAGAAGACCAATCCGCTGCTGAAATTCCTTTCCTATTTCTGGGGACCGATCCCGTGGATGATCGAAGGGGCGGTGATTCTGTCGGGCCTGGTGCGGCATTGGGCGGATTTTTTCATCATCCTCGTCCTGCTTTTTTCCAACGCCGTGGTGGGATTCTGGGAAGAAAGCCAGGCGGGCAACGCCATTGCGGCGCTCAAAGCCAAGCTGGCGATCAAAGCCCGGGTCAGACGCGACGGCCAATGGACCACGGCTCCGGCGGCCGAACTGGTGCCGGGCGACGTCATTCGCGTGCGCCTGGGCGATATCGTGCCCGCCGATGCGCGCTTGCTCGACGGCGACCCGGTCGAGGTGGATCAATCCGCCTTGACGGGAGAGTCGCTGCCCGCCGAGCGCAAAGCGGGCGAAGCGGTGTTTTCGGGATCGATTATCCGCCAGGGAGAAAGCGGCGCCTTGGTGTATGCCACCGGATCGAAAACCTATTTCGGCAAGACGGCGCAATTGATGCAAGAGGCGCATACCGTCAGCCACTTTCAGAAGGCGGTTTTGAAAATCGGCAATTACCTGATCATCCTGGCCGTGGTTTTGGTGGCCATCATCATCGCCGTGGCCGTGTTCCGCGGCGACCGTTTGCTGACCACCCTGCAATTCGCCTTGGTGCTGACCGTGGCGGCCATTCCCGTGGCCATGCCCACCGTGCTGTCGGTGACCATGGCGGTGGGGGCGCGCCTGCTGGCGAAAAAACAGGCCATCGTCAGCCGCCTGGTGGCCATCGAGGAATTGGCGGGCGTCGATGTTTTGTGTTCGGATAAAACCGGCACCTTGACCCAGAACAAGCTGACCTTGGGCGACGCCTTCGCGGTTTCCGGGGTGACGGACGACGAGGTGATTCTCAATGCGTCGCTGGCCTCGCGCGCGGAAAACAATGACACCATCGATTTGGCCGTACTGGGAGGGTTGAAGAATCCGAAGGTATTGCAGGATTACCAGGTGACGCATTTTCAGCCTTTTGATCCGGTGCACAAACGCACCGAAGCCTCGGTGCGGGGCGGCGAGGGACGTAACTTCAAAGTTACGAAAGGCGCGCCCCAGGTGATTTTGGAGTTGTCGGCCAATGTCGGCGAGGTGCGGGCGCATGTACAAAAGGCGGTGGCCGAATTCGCCGCGCGCGGCTTTCGGTCTTTGGGTGTGGCGCGCGCCGAGGGGGACGGGGCCTGGAAATTCCTGGGCGTACTGCCGCTGTTCGATCCGCCCCGCGACGATGCCAAAGACACCATCGCCACCGCCCGGAACATGGGCGTGCATGTCAAGATGGTGACCGGCGACCAATTGGCCATCGCCCAGGAAACCGCCAAAAAGCTGGGGTTGGGCGCGAACATTCTCGATGCCGCGGGCATGGGCGATTCAAAACGCACCGAAACCGAGGCGGTGGCCGATTCCATCGAAAAGGCGGATGGATTCGCGCAGGTTTTTCCCGAGCACAAATTCCACATCGTCGACATGCTGCAGAAGCGGGGACATATCGTGGGCATGACCGGCGACGGCGTGAACGACGCGCCCGCGCTCAAGAAAGCCGATTGCGGGATCGCCGTTTCGGGCGCCACCGATGCGGCGCGCGCCGCGGCCGACATCGTGTTGATGACGCCCGGCCTGTCGGTGATCATCGACGCCGTCAAGGAAAGCCGGAAAATTTTTCAGCGCATGAACAGCTACGCCATCTACCGCATCGCCGAAACCATCCGGGTGTTGTTTTTCATGACCCTCTCCATTTTGATTTTCAATTTCTATCCCGTCACCGCGGTGATGATCGTACTCTTGGCCCTGCTGAACGACGGCCCCATCCTAGCCATCGCCTACGACAACGTCCACTACAAAAACGATCCCGAGGCCTGGAACATGCGCCTGGTACTCCGCATCTCCACGGTGCTGGGCATCGCCGGAGTGGTGGCTTCTTTTATGCTCTTCTATCTGGCGGAAAAGGTGTTCCATCTCGGCCCCGCGGCCATTCAAACCTTCATGTTTCTCAAGCTCGCGGTGGCCGGCCATTTGACCATTTTCATCACGCGGACGCGCGGTCCGTTCTGGTCCATCGCCCCGGCGCCGGTATTGTTCTGGTCGGCGATAGGTTCGAAGCTGTTGGCGACGGTGGTGGCGGTTTACGGGGTGCTCATGACCCCGATCGGGTGGAAATGGACCTTGATCATTTGGGGGTATGCCTTGGTCTGGGCATTAGTGAACGACCGGTTGAAGTTGATGGCCTATCGCTTTTTCGATCGGCCCAAATCTCCCCGGCCGGCCTTGGCGGCGCAGGCCGCAGCCTAGCTCGCGTCTTTCACCGGCGGGCTGCGGGGTGGTTCCTTTGCCCCGGGTTTCCGGGAGGCGCAGGGTTCAAGTTAAATTGAACTCCTCGCGGGGCCATAGCTCAGTTGGTAGAGCGCCTGCTTTGCACGCAGGAGGCCAGGAGTTCGACTCTCCTTGGCTCCACCATTTCCAAATCGATCCGGAACCGCGGCCAAAAAAACAAACGAACCTTTCGGGCAGAAAGAGGACGAGGGATTAAGATTCCCAGGGATTCAGGATTTTCGCGCCCGTCTTCTCGATATCGGCGACATTTCTCGTCACCACGGTAAGGTTGTGGGCGACGGCCGTGGCTCCGATTAATCCGTCCACGGTGGGGATCGCGACTCCCTTGGCCTCGGCCTCCCCTTGCATATGGCCCCATGTCTGCGCGATTTCCTCGGTAATCGCCAGGATTCTGCCTCCGAACCGAATACGTAGCTGAGAATCAAGCCAAGCTTGGAGAGCGGCTTTCCTCTTCATGTCATTGAGTTTGGCGATGCCTTTTTGGATCTCACCCACGGTCAGCACGCTCAGGAAGGTTTGTTCTTCGTCGCAGTCGACCAACCACTTTGCGACGTTCGGGTCGGGCCTTTTCCGCGACATTTCAGAAACCAGACAGGTGTCCAACAAATACTTCAAAGCCTTATGTCCCGGGGAAAATCCCGGTTCCTTTCCGTGGAAACCCCCCGGAGGGGGGAAGCGCGAAAGAATTCCGCCAAGTTCCCTTTTCGGCCGATCAGGGCGCGATAATCCTGCATAGAAAGGATCACGGCGGTTTTGTTGCCATGGCGGGTAATTTCCTGGGGTCCATGGCGAATCGCCTGGTCCACGACTTCACTGAACTTGTTCTTTGCTTCTTGCATCTGCCAGTGCATGACACCCTCGCAGTTAGTCTAGACTGTCTAGATTATATTCGATTTTATGGCATCCGGCAAGTTTTCCAGCTTGGTTTCTGCCTTACCTTCGGACCTGGCGGCTCCTGCGCAAGCGGTTTGCGCCGTGCGCCAAACTCCGGTTGACGGCGCCGGATTTCAGTATTACCATAAATAAATAAGTAATACTGCCCGTCTCGCCGGCGGGGCGGGCGGCTTACGGATCAAGTGGAATTCGGGGGCTCGCCCATTTTCATTCGGCCCATACTCCGGCCACTTATGACCAAGTAGTTTTTCGTAATACCCAACGGCTTCGAGAAAGCCCGGGCCGGGAGGCCACCATGCACATGTCCGACGCTTTGATTACCCCCGCCGTGGGCGGCACCTTCTGGGTGGTTTCGGGGTCGCTCATCGCCTATAGTGCCCACAAGGTGAAGGCCGAACGCGAAGAGTCGATGATCCCGCTCATGGGCGTGCTTAGTGCTTTCGTTTTCGCGGCTCAGATGATCAACTTTTCCATTCCCGGCACCGGGTCGTCGGGTCATTTGATTGGGGCCATGTTGCTGGCCATCTTTCTCGGACCGTACCGGGGATTTCTGGCCATCGCCTCGGTGTTGGTGATTCAATGTCTGTTCTTTGCCGACGGCGGGTTGATGGCCTTGGGGGCCAACATTTTCAACATGGGATTCTTCGCCTGTTTTCTGGCCTATCCTTTAATCTGGAAACCTTGGATGGCGCGCGGTTTTTCGCGCGGGCGGTTCACTGCGGCGACCACGGTTGCGGCGGTGATCGCCCTGGTGCTGGGCGCCCTGGGCGTGGTGGTCGAAACCGTGACCTCGGGAATTTCCGATTTGTCTTTCGGCACCTTCGTCCTGTTCATGGTGCCCATTCACGCCGTGATCGGTTTGGTCGAAGGCGCCGTGACCACCGCGGTTTCGCTGTTCGTCCTGCAGGCGCGTCCCGATTTGATCCGCCTGGGGAAAGAGGCACCTGCCGGCGGGCCCCGCGGCGTGCGCGTGGGACCCGTCACCGTGGGGTTACTGGTGTCGGCGCTGGCCGTGGGCGGCTTCGTGTCGTGGTTTGCCTCGATGCGGCCCGAAGGGTTGGAATGGTCGCTCATCCAGACCACCGGGCACATGCCACAGGCCGAGACCAAGGGCGTCAAGGGTTTCCTCGACCGTTTGCAGCATCGCCTCGCGCCTTTGCCCGAATATGATTTTCGCGGCGCGCCCAAAGCCACGGTGAACAACCCGCCCAGCAAAACCGGCACCTCGCTTTCGGGCCTGCTGGGGGTGGGCCTGGTGTTGGCCCTGGCCGCGGGGCTGGGATTTCTCATGCGCCGCCTGGGCCTGAAACGCGAAGCCCGGAACGCGGCCTCGCCTCCGGAGCCCAGCGGTTGAAGCGGCTCACCGAAGTCCGCCGCCTGTCGAAAAGCGAAGTCCGGCGGCGGGTCGATCTGGACTCGCGGGCCTTGATCGTGGCGGTTCTCCTGTACATTCTCTGCGTCGTCAGCGTGGGCAAATATTCGGTGGAACGCGTGCTGATCTATTTCGCCTTTCCCTTGTTTACCGTTCTGGCCCTGGGTCTTCCCCTGCGGCCCATCGTGCGGAAATTGATCTTCGTTTCTCCCTTCGTTCTCCTCATCGGCGCCTTCAATCCCCTGCTCGAACCGCGGCCCCTTCTCCAGATATTTTCCGTTTCCATGTCGGCCGGCATGGCCTCTTTCATTGTGATCGGCTGCAAAGCCGTGCTTTCGGTGGTCGCCGTGGCCGTGCTCAGCGAGTTGCTGCCGTTTGAGGAAATCGGCGCGGGCCTGCAAAGGCTCAAAGTGCCCGAGGCCTTCGTCGTGCAACTGCTCTTTGTATATCGTTATTTGTTTCTGTTGGTGGAGGAAGCGCAAGCCATGCAAAAGGCCCGCGATTTGAAGTCGTTCGGCCGCCGGGGATTGGGTTTGCGTTCGACCGCGTCGCTGCTGGGCAATCTTTTTTTGCGTACATTGGATCGCAGTCTGCGCATCCACCGTTGCATGGTGTCGCGCGGCTTCAGCGGTTCTTTTCCCATCGCGCCCATCCGGCCTTTTGGATGGAAAGATTCGGCCTTTCTCGGCGCAGTGGTTTTACTCTTGGCCGGCGTAAAACTCTGAAGGCATCGAAAACCGGCATGAGTCATCACCTCGTCATCGCCGAAAAGCTTTGCTACCGGTACTCCGACGGCACCCAGGCTTTGCAGGATGTGGATTTCACCATCCACCACGGTGAATCGGTGGGCGTGATCGGCGCCAACGGGGCCGGCAAGTCGACCCTCATCAACCATTTGAACGGATTTTTCCTTCCCACCTCGGGGCGGGTGGTCATCGGCGACACGCCGGTCGATCGGCATTCGCGCCGGGAAATCCGCAAGCGCGTGGGGGTGGTGTTCCAGAACCCCGACGATCAATTGTTTCTTTCCCGCGTCTGCGACGACGTGGCCTTTGGCCCGCGCAATCTCGGCCTGCCCGAAGAGGTGGTGGAACGGCGCGTGCGCACCGCGCTGGAATTGCTGCGCGCCTGGGAGTTGCGCGACCGGCCTTCGCATAACCTCTCCGACGGACAAAAACGGGCCGTGGCCATTGCGGGCGTGCTGGCCATGGAGCCCGATGTGCTGGTCATGGACGAGCCGACTTCAACCTTGGACCCGGGCAATCGCCGCAAAATCATCAACTTTCTCCGGGATTTCGGGCATACCCGCATTCTCGTGTCGCATGATCTCGATTTCATCTGGGAGGTCTGCGATCGCGTCCTGATTTTGAGCGACGGCAAACTGGCCGCCGAAGGCGAGGCCCGCACGCTGCTTTCCGACGCGGCCTTGCTGGAAGCCTGCGGATTGGAATTGCCGCTGCGCCTGCAAGGGGATCCGCGTCACGCCCCGGCGGAATCGCGGCGCGGCTGAGGAGAACAATGCGTCTAGCGTACCGTTTGGGAATTCTGGCTTGGGCGGCCGGCGCATTGCCGGCCGGCGCGCACACTTTTCCCGTCAGCGATATCGATCATGTCAGCGAAATCCGCATCGACCGCGACAGCATCACCATCGCCTACGGCATCTCGATCTCCGAGTTGGAGGCCCTGCGCGGAATTTTCGACATGAACCGGGGCCGCGACTACGCCATCAGCAACACCGAGTGCTACGAGTATTTCAGCAGCCTTTCCTACGACATCGCCCGCGGCGTGCGCTTTTTCTGGGATGGCCGTCTCCTGCAAGTGGAAAACCCGCGCCGTTTCGAATTGCGCAAACCCTACGGCATGACCTACCACTATGTGGCCCATCTCGATTCGGTCACAAGCGGATTGCACCAATTTCTGTTCCTCGACACCAACGATCAGCACACTCCGGGCAAAGACACCATTCGCGTCGCAGCCGGGCCGGGGGTGCAGTTGCGGCGCGCGCAGACAGAGCGGCGCCGCGCCCAGGCCTGGGTGGCCGTGGGCGACGTGCCGGACACGGGCTTGCCCGCCGAAGTGCCCAAGCAGGTGTGGAATGAGAATGGAAATGTCGCCACGACGGCTTCCACGACAGACAAGGTGACGACCGACACCGCGGCGGCCAAAGACAATTTGATGCCCTGGTTTTCGGGCGCCGGAGCCAATCAGGGCAATACCTATCAAAGGGTGAAGGGTAAAATCGAGGCGGCGCTGCAAGGGAAACTTTCGTGGTTCATCGTGTTGACCACGCTTTTCCTGGCCTTTATCGTGGGGGCTTTGCACGCCCTGCAACCCGGGCACGGCAAAACCCTGGTGGCCGCCTATCTGGTGGGCTCAAAGGGAACGATTTGGCATGCCGTACTGCTCGGCGCCATCGTCACCTTTACCCATACTTTCAGCGTTTTTATCCTGGGCCTGGCCGCGCTGTACCTCTCGGCCTATGTTCTGCCCGACACCTTGAATTTCTGGTTGAGCATGGTTTCCGGCGCCGTGGTATGGGGTATGGGCATGTGGCTTTTTCTGCGCGGCTACCGGCGTTGGGTCTTGCACCGTGAAGGCAAAATCGACATCATGGACCATGGGCACACCCATATGTTCGGAGGAGGCCACGGCCATGCGCATGGGGGACATGATCACGATCACCCGCATCACCATGAACAGGATCACCACGATCACGATCATGACCAAGGGCATGATGCCGAACCGGATTTGGGCCAAGAATATTCCGTGATTTCCAAAGCTTCCGGCGCCGCGCACTTTCGTTTCGGCCCCGGCAGGCAACCCCATGAACACGAACCCGAAAGCTCGCATGCGCATGCTTTGGAACACGGTCATTCCCATGTGCCCAAGCGCAAGGAAGAAGTCACGCTTTGGAGCCTGTTCACCTTGGGCGTAGTGGGCGGCCTGGCGCCTTGCGTCGACGCCATCGTGCTGCTGCTTATCGCCGTGGCCCTGCACCGCATCGCCTTGGGGCTGCTCATCATCCTGGTGTTCAGCCTGGGCATCGCCACGGTGCTGGTGTCGGTGGGCATTCTCATGGTCAAGGCCAAGGGCCTGGTCGACCGCCTGGATCGCGGCCGCAACATGCTGGCTTGGCTGCCGATGGTGAGTGCCGGCATCGTCACCGTGATTGGAATCACGATGATTATCAAATCTCTTACCGCGATCGGCTGGATCCGGTTCGGATCTTAGGCACCGTCTTTCCGCTTTTTCCCGCGCCGGCGCGCCTCCGGGTGGGCGTGATCATGCGCGGTGCGCTCATGGCCCGCATGAAAATGCTCGTGCTCCCCGTGCTCTCCGGCATGCCGGTGATCCGAACCGGCGCTCTGCACCCGCTTGCCGGCATGCGTATGGGTGTGATCGTGGGCATGGGAATGCCGGTGCGTATGCGCGTGGGTGTGTTTTTTCCCCTCATGCACATGGGTGTGGGAATGCGCATGGGCGTGCCCATGTTCGTGTTCGTGGCTGTGTTCGTGGAGCGGGGCGCCGTTCACGGCTTTTCCTCGATTTGGGCGGTGCGCACCAGTTTGGAAAATTTGACCCCGCGCAATCCGCCGATCTCGACAGCGATGCGTTCGATGTCGGCCGGCGAACCCTGGATGAAAATGGTTTCCAGACAATTGTGGTGATCGAGATGCACATGGGTGCTGCACAACACGTTCAGGTTTTTCTGATGCTGGGCTTCGGTGAGCTGGTAGCCAAGATTGCGTTGATGGTGGTCGTAAATCAGGGTCAACACGCCCACCACCTTGGCGCCCTGCGCGTTCCATTTGGTGGCGATCATCTGTTCGCGAATCAGGTCGCGCACGAATTCCGAACGCGAGGAATAGCCTTTTTCCGTGGTGCGTGAATCGAGTTCGTCCAACAGCGATTGGGGCAAGGAAATGGAAAACCGGATGACCGGGTCGGGTTTGCGGGATTTCACGGGATATCCTTTCCGGGATGTAACAAAGTAATGAATCGCCTTTTCCCTTCGCGAGGCCCCTGACGTCGATTTTCCGGCTTTCGCCCCGGTTTGGCTGCCGGCACGCGCGTTTTCGCGTCTTCCGAGCCCGGCCGCAGTGCGCGTGCTCCAAGCCGGCGACGAAACCTAGGACTTGTTCCCGGGCTTCACAATTCCAGGCAATGTTTCATTTTCTGTTACAACAACTTTTCGGGGAATAGCAAACAAAATGAAGTAAGAAATCGTCCCGAAGTAGCCACAGTAAGGGATTAGAGAATTTTAACTACTTGACATTATAATTAAATCAAACTATAATTTTAGATAGTAAAGTCAAAAGCTCCTCGTATTTCATCCCATAGAAAAGGCCTGATACTTTGATTGCGCAGCATTATATCCGTCGACAACAACTGGAAGATCTGTTTCAAAAGAAAAGCGAAGCCCCCATGGCGCCGGAACGAAAAAGGATTCCCCGCCGACCCTGCGGGCATGAAACCTGGTTTCCCACCTTGGAAAAGTGCCCGTATTGCGGCAGCACCGCCAAGGTGGTGACAGGTGTCATCGCCAAGCCCTTGATTCAAAACGGCCACTATTAAAAAGCAAAGGCTTCACGGCCCGCTTTCAAGTGAATACCCCGGTTCGGGTTGTTCGGCCACAACAATCGGCTTGAAAGACAATTCAATACTTGTGACGCGCGGGCGCGTCACCGCGTTGACCCGAGGCCAATGTGAGGGTCACGGGTGCCGGGATAGGCAATGCGGATTCAGGGGCGGATAATAACCTTCAGCGATTTCGCCCGGTTGTCAGCCTGCACGGCCACGGCTTCGATGAATTGCTTTAAAGGAAAACGATGGGTGATGAGGGCCTTGCCGTCGATTTTTCCGGATGCGAGAAAACCCAGCGCTTCTTCATAGTCCCGTCTTACGGAACTGTTGGCCCCGTGCAAATGCAATTCGCGGTAGTGGATGAGGTTGAGGTCGAGCGGCAAGACGCAATCCTGTTTGGGCATTCCCGCGAACAGCGACATGTGGCCGTTACGGGCCAGCCAAGGCAGGGCGCGGCCGACCACGGTTTTCTCCGAGGCGGAAAGAATGACGCCGTCCAAACCCCGTCCCCGCGTCTCCCGTTGAATCCATTCTTCGGGATTGGTTTTGCCCATGTCCACGAGATCGTCGAAAGGCAGGCCGAGCTGGGCGATCAAATCGAGTTTGCCGGCGGAGCGGTTGAAAATGGTCACGCGTTTGGCTCCGCGCGCGCGGGCCACCAGACCGTTGAGCACGCCGATGACGCCCGCGCCCACTACGCCCACGTGGTCCATGCCTTCCAGCGGCAGGTAACGCAACCCGTTGATGGCGCAACTCAAGGGTTCGAGTAAGGTGCCGAGATCGGCATCGATGCCGGCGGGCAAGGCGATCAAACAACCTTGCTTCACGGCTTGGGCGGGAATGACGATGGATTCGGCGAAGCCCCCGTTATAGGCGTAGCCGATGGCGGTGAAACCGTTCTCGCACAGGTTTTCTCGGTGCTGGGCGCACATGGGGCAGTGGCCGCAGCCGATGACGGTTTGCACCGCATAGCGATTGCCGGGGCGCACCGAAGGGTCTACTCCCTGCCCCACCGCGGTGACCGTGCCGGCGATTTCATGCCCGATAATGGGCACGCTCACGGGTTTTTCGCCCGCCAGCACGCGCTTGTCGGTGCCGCACAGGGCGCAGGCGTCGACTTTGAGAAGCACCTCTCCGGGTTGAAGCGGCGGCACCTCCACGTTTTCCACGGCAAGGTGTCCGGGGGATTTCAATAAAGCGGCCAGCATAGTTGCGTTTCCCTGGGTTGAAGAGATTAGGAAGGAGACCCGACGCCGGTCCAAGCGCCCTGGCGCGACGAAGTGCGCAACACGTCCAGGGCCGATGCCGGGCCCAGATCGCGCAGTCGGCGCGCCAAGGCCGTGTTTACCGGCGGTAGTCCGCCCACGGCGGAAAAGAAGGCGTTCCGGGAGCGGGTGTCACCGGCAAAGTCGGCTTCGACCGCTGCGCTGCAATACCCGTAATCCGCGAAGCGGGTCAGCACGGCATGACCCACCAGGATTTTGGCGCCGACGACGAAAAGGTTTTTGTACGGAGCCAATTCCGGCCGAGCCAGATCATCCACGAAAGGCAAGCCCGCCTTATTGCCCTCGGTGCCGATATGCAAAGGCATGTGGTACTCTGAGGCCAGCGCGATCACGCGCGCCAAATTCTCCAGCTTACGCTGCTTTTCCTGGGGATCCTTCACGTTCCAGTTGCGGTCGGGAATCAGATTCAGGGCGCATGCTCCCAAACGGCGATTGCATTCGAGCAATTCCCGCGCGCGCGCTTCGCCGGCCGAGGTTCCGTCGAGCCACGAATCCATGGGAATGGCGCCGCAGGCCTTGATCCACGCGTACACTTCTCCGGTGGGCGGGAAGCTGGTCGGGCCGGGCTGCTCATACCCGATGCCGCCTTTTTTCATCAGCTTGCCGCGCACCTTTTCGGCCAAGCTGGCCGGGGTTTGCAGCAAAGCCAGGACGGCGTCCGGGGGCTGGCCGAGCAGTCCCGCCCAGAATTCGGCCTGCTTTTCCGGCATGGGAAAATTCTCCGCGGTCTTGTCGATATAGGCCGAAACGAAATGGCGTTCGGTGGCATAGCCGCCCGGCGTGCGGGAGCGGACAATCGCATCGTAATCCACGGCGATGGCGGGCAAGGCCGCGTTGATGCGCTCCACCATGGCGCGCGAGCGGCGATCCGAGGTGCGGCGAAGAACCGCAAGGTATTCGGCTTCGGGGGTGCCGGATTTCGGTTTTCTCACCAGACCCGATCCCGCGATATAATGCACGCCCGGTTCTCCGGGCGAATCGATCTCCACGGTCCCGAAGTCGCTCATAAAGGTGCGGATCTCGATACCGGCCGTGGCGCGCAGACCGAGGGCCTCGGCGGCGTCGAGGAACTCTTCGATGCCGTCGACGCCGTCGAAATCGATGATGCCGGCCGCCAATAGACCGGCTTTGCGCGCTTCCCAGGCATAGTGCGAGGGAGACCATCCCGCAGCGTTGTACGAGTAAAAAGTGTGCGTATGCAGATTGACGTTTTCCTGGTGGCCATGAGGCCAATCTAGGCCGGCCAGTTTTTCCAGGGATCGGGCGCGCACGTCGGCATCGAACTGATCCAACCGGCCTTCCAGTTCCTCGACTTGGGTTTTGGTCTGCGCGGTTGGGCGCGACGCCGACGGGCCGCCGTCTGGCGCGGTTTCTTTACGCTCCCGAATGGCTGAATTGTCAGGCACGCGACTTCCCTCCCGAAATATTGATCACTGTTCCGTGAACGTAACTCGCGCGTTCCGAGGCCAGGAAGGTTACCAGATCGGCGACCTCTTGGAGTCTGCCCTCGCGTTTAAGAGGGATGGACAAGGCCGAGTAAGCGTGCCGAAGGGCATCCACCGTAATCCCCCGCGTATAGGCCAGGGCCGATTCATAACTTTCGCTGCGCAGGCCGGTGGCTTCGAGAATGCCCGGGGCCACTCCCACCACGCGCACGCCGCCCTGGCCCAGTTCCTTGGCCCAAGAACGCGTAAGTCCGTACAAGGCCGCCTTGGTGGCCGAGTAGCAACTTTGGCCTTCGGAGCCTTCCAGACCCGATTCCGACGTCATATTGATGATCACGCCGCCGCCTTCGGCCACCATGGCCCGGGCCGCCTCCTGGGCGCATAAGTAAACCCCTTTAAGGTTGATGCCCATCATGCGATCCCAGATTTCTTCGGTCAGCTCGAATTCGCCGCGGGGATCCATCAGCAGCCGCGGAATGTTGATGCCCGCGTTGTTTACGAAGATGTGGATGCGGCCGAAGGTGCCAACGGTAAACTGCACCAGCGCCCGCGCATCGTCGCGGCGGGTCACATCGGTTTGGTGAAAGCGAACCGGAGCCGCGAATTTTCGCGCCAGTTCGGACGCGGCGGCGTTTCCCGCTTCGGGGGAAATATCGGCGATGACCACGCGGGCGCCGTTGGCCGCCAAGCTCTCGGCGCAGGCGTGGCCGATGCCCGAAGCGCCGCCGGTGATTACGGCGACCTTGCCTTCAAGGCCCAACCAACTGGCCTTACCGGTTCCCGTCGCAACCTCCGGTTCCCGCGCAAGCGCGGAGCCCGCCGTCATTTCCCCGCGTCCGGGTAATAAAGATCGAGCAACGATTTGTTGACGCCGGGAGCGCCGAACATCGGCAGGCCGCGTTTCTGCATGATGTTGTCGAGGTTGTGCACGTCGGGTTTGGCAATCTCCTTGATCTCCCCGTAAGGCGCCGCGGCGGTCAAGGTCACCGAGGTCATTTCCAACAGCTCGGTGGTCATCATGCACCATTCGATATCCCAGGAACTCATGATTACCAAGCCGTGGTTTTCCATCAAGAAGGCGTTGTATTTGGGCAAATACGGGTTGAAGTTGTCGGCCAGCCGCTGGGTCAGCGGTTCGCCGTAAGGCACCACGGGCACCGGCCCCACTTCGGTGGTGGTTTCGGGAAAGATGGGCCGCATCAACAGATTTTTGTTTTTGGTGATGGCGAAGGCGTTGGTGTAGGGCGGGTGGCAATGCACCACCGACTTCACGTCGGGGCGGCTCTTAAAGAAGTTGATATACATGGGCGTTTCCCCCGTGGGCCGGCGCGCGCCTTCTTTCTTGTTGCCGGCCATGTCCAGGAAGACCAAATCCTCGAGGGTGATATCACCTTTGTTCATCTGCGTGGGGGTGATCAACATCAGGTCGGGCTCCAGCTTCCACGCAGCGTTCCCCCCATGCCCGGTCACATACATGAGTTGGCTTAACTTATGGCAGACTTTAAGGAATATTTCCGCCTTCGACCGATAATCATCCAATAATCGCATTTCTAACCCCCCTTGACGGCACGCCGGTGTTTAAAAATTAAGATACCGACGGCAGACCGAAAAAACGGCGGTGGATCTGCTGAAAACATGTACAATCCTGCTGCATGAAACCTGCGCTTAACCGTTTCGGGGGCGACCTTGTGGCCGGTACCAGCCATTACGCGCTGGAGGCGCATGGGCCCACGCTGCGTCCCACAGGCCTCAATAACTGGGTGCTCAATCTGACCCTTCAGGGGCGCGGCCGGGTCAATTCCGGCGGGGCGCGTTTCTTCACCGCCGAGGGCGATGTTCTGCTGTTTCCGCCCCATGTTCCGCACGATTACGACCATGCGCCTCCGGCCGCCCGCTGGACCCATCTCTGGATTTATTTCAACCCCCATGAGCATTGGGTTCCGCTTTTGCATTGGCCGGCGCGCGGGGCTGGCGTGTTGGGCTTTGCGCTTTCCGACCCGGCCACGCGGCGGCGGGTGCGGCGCGCCATGGAACGGTGCCTGTCCCTCTATCGTTCGCCGCATCGCAACCGTCTGGCTTTCTGTGCCAACGCCCTGGAAGAAGCCCTGCTCTGGTGCGACACGCTGAATCCGTTCTCCAGCGGTTCGGTCCGCGACGCGCGCATCGATCAGGCCGTGGCCCTCATACTCAAGCACTACGCCCAGGGGTTGAATGCGACTGCGCTGGCCCGCGAATGCCACCTCTCGGTGTCGCGTTTCGCCCATCTTTTCCGCCAGACCACGGGCATGTCACCTTTGCGTTACCGGGAAAATCTGCGCATCTGGAAGGCGCAGGAACTGCTGATCGGCACGACCCGCTCGGTCAAGGAGATCAGCCGGGAGGTGGGCTTCGCCGATCCGCTGTATTTCTCCAAAGTGTTCCGCAAAAACCTCGGGGCCGGGCCGAAGGACTTTCGCCGCGACTCCCAGGCCCGGCGTACGGACCGCAAAGCCTAAGAGGCGCCGGGAACGGATTCCGGCTTATTTGATCGCGGCCAGGTGGGTTCCGGGATAATAGGCCGCCAGAATCTGTTCGGCGTTTTGGCCGGCTGCGGCGCGGCCCAAGGCCCCCATTTGACACATGCCGATGCCGTGGCCGAAGCCGCTGCCTTGGGCCACAACATGGTCGCCGTTCAGCGCGATGTCGAAGCGGTCGCTGGCGAGAATACGCCCGGTTCCCGGGCCGGGCCGTAGGGCGAAGCGGATTTTGTCGCCGTGCAAATCGATGGGGCCCCCGTCGGTTTGCACCCGCAAGGTGCGGATGCGCCCGTCGGAGAAGCGGCCGAGTATTTGCAATCCGGTGATGCGGCGGAAAGACGGCGGGTTATCCACGCCGGCTGAGGCCAGATTGGCGCGCAGAATTCCTGCCAGAGCCTGGGCGTCCCAGGACTGCGTCCAGTGCATATAGGGCGATGCGCGGCACCAGGGACGCCCCAGTGAATCGCGATCGGGCTGCGAAACGAGATAGGGAATGGCGGGGCCGCCCCAGACTTCGTTGCGGGCCGCGGTGATTCCGCCGCAGGTACTGTAGTAATAACACAGGGCCAGGGTGTCTCCGTACAGCACAACCCGGCCCGCGGTGGCCGTGACGGCCCGGTCGCCGAGCGGCGATTCGGCTTCGGCGCCGCCGAACACCTGATCCTGCACCGACGCGCGCACGTCGAAGTCGGGCCGGCGGCCGGCCAGCATGCGCTTGAGGGCGTAAGTGCGCGCCACGATGGCCTGGGCCTCAAGGGCCGAGAGCGCGGCGGAATCGGGATGGCCCATTTCCAGCGGTACCACGCCGCGCAGATAATCTTCCAGCGCGAGGGCGTTCACGCATTCCATGCCGCCCGCGGCGGGATAGAGTTCCAGATTTCCGCGATAGGATTTGCCGTCGGCCTGAAGCGGCGGGCCCGCCCGCGGCGCCACAAATCGCAGGGCCGTGGCGGGACCGGTGGAAAAGGGCCGGCCCGAGGGGCCGGAAACACGAAAGTTACCCTCGCGGTAAACCACATGCAGCCGGCCCGAAAGCTCCGGGCCCGGACCGGCCGATCCGTCGGATCGCCGCAGCATGAGACGCGTTCCGGCCGGGGCCGTCACGTCCAGCGCCGTCAGCCGATCGCGAATCAGTACGCGCAGGGGGCGGCGCGCGGCCTTCGGCAAAGCGAATACGGCCGGTCCGGAAGGCGAAGGCCGCGCCGGCGTCAGGTAAAGCGATTCGTCCGCCGCATAGGGAAAACGCAGCGGGTACGGATCCCAGACCTCGGGAAAAGGCGGACGGTTGTCGTCTTGCGCGCGGGCCAATCCCAACAGCGTCGGCAGTAGCCAGAAGGCGGGCGCCAGCAATCGCACGGGCTTGGTCAGAGGGCCCGGCGCGCCGTTTGTTTTGCCATTTGTTTCAACTTGGACTGGTTCAGCATGCGGTCGGTGGCCGAGATTTTATCCACGAACAAAACCCCTTCGAGATGATCGATTTCATGCTGAATGCAGCGCGCCAGCAATCCCTCGACCCCTTTCAACTCCAACGGCACGCCTTCGCGATCCAACCCCCGCATGGTGATCACCGCGGGACGCGTTACGTCGGCCCAGACTTCGGGCACCGACAGGCAGCCTTCTTCGGCCCGGGCTTCGCCGGCGGCCTCGACCACCGTGGGATTGAAGACGATGAGCGGGGATTTTTTTTCTTCTTCGCCCGCCACGTCGACCACGATGAGGCGCAGCAATTCGCCCACCTGGGGGGCGGCCAGCCCGATGCCGCCCGACCGGTACATGGCGGCCAGCATGTCGTCGGCCAATTGCTTGAGCGCAGGACTGATTTCGCGTACGGGTTTGGCCCGTTTGCGCAGCACCGGGTTGCCGAAGACGTAAATCGAAAGTTCCGACATCAGGCTTCGGCCACCGCCTTTTCGTCGCGTTTGGCGGTGAGCGGCTGCGAGATGGCGCTTTTATCGAAATCGATGCGCACGTTGTCGTGGAATTTGAGCGTGATGACATTGTCTTTGACGGCGAACACTTCGCCGTACATCCCCGAATTGGTGAGCACGCGATCCCCCTTTTTCAATTCCGACAGCATTTTTTGCAGGGCTTGTTGCTTCTTCTTCTGGGGCAGAAAAAACATGAAATACATGATCGCGGCCATGGCGGCCAAAAACATCATATCCGAGGTGCCGAAGTGCATGCGTCTCCTTTGCCCCGCGCAGCGGGCGCGATGGCCGGGTTTTGGGATCGAATTTTAAAACTAGCAAGCCGGTGCGTTCCGCACCGGCGTTTGCCGCCCGCGATCCCGCCGGCTACTTTTGACCGATCCGCACCCGTAGCTCAGTGGATAGAGCAGCGGTTTTCTAAACCGTTGGCCCCAGGTTCGAACCCTGGCGGGTGCGCCAATTCAAGTCGCGGAAGGCGTGGCCAACGCGAAGGAAGGTTCAACGCCAGGGGAAGCCGGGCAAGCGCATGAGCAGGCCGAAACCGATGACGCCCACCACGCAAAAGCCCAGCACGAACTGCGAATTCAAATTCAATTCGCGGGGCGATTCGCCGGGAGCCACAGCGCCGGATTCGGCGGGCAGCCACAAGGCGCGGATCATTTTGAAATAGAAGAAGAAGGAAATCAGCCCGGCGAAAAGCGACGCCGCCAGCACGGGAATGAGCCCCGGCGGAATGGGCGCGCCGGTTTTCAGCGCTTCGGAGACCACGCCGAATTTGGCCGCGAACCCGGCGGTGAACGGGATTCCGGCTAGGCTGAACAGCATCAGCGTCATGGCCGCGGCCGTCACCGGATAGCGGCGGCCCAAGCCCTGCAAATCCGCGAGGGTGTCGATGTCGGCGTGGCGCGTGCCGAAGGCCATGAACGAAGCGATTAGGCCCAAAGTGGTGAGGGCATAGGCCACCAGGTAAAACAGAAACGGTTCGATGGAGTCGAGCATTAGACTGAGCAGGAGAAAGCCGGCGTTGGCCACCGACGAATAGGCCAGCAACCGCTTGAGCCGCGTTTGCGCCACGGCCTGCAAATTGCCGAACACGGCGCAGGCGATGGCGGCGGCCATCAGATACGGTTGCCAGGTTTGGTGCAGCGCGGCATAAGGTCCCCAGAGAATCAGGGCGATGAGGCCGAAGGCCGCCACCTTGGCCGGGGCCGCGATGAAGGCGAGCGAGGCCAGGTTGGCGCCGTCGTACACGTCGGAAAGCCAGATATGCGCGGGCGCCGAACCGGTTTTGAACAGAAGGGCCGCCAGCAAAAAGGCCAAGCCGGCCTTGGCCAGAACCAATTCGGGGCCGCGGTGTTCGATCACCAGCCGCAGCATTTGGTTCTGGATATCGGGCAGCATCCAGGCGCCGGTGGCGCCGTACAAAAAGGCCAGGCCCAGCAGAAACAGGCTGCTGGCGAAAACCCCCAGGATGAGGTATTTCAACCCGGCCTCGTCGGCGCGGGCGTCGTGGTGGTTGAAGCCAGCCAGCACGTAAGAGGGGATCGACACCAGCTCGAAGGCCACGAACAGCGTGGCTAGGTCGCCGGCCAGGGGTAGATGGAACAACCCCAGGGCCTGGGCCAGCACTACCAGGCGAAAGTCGACGCCGTGCACGCGGATTTTGTCGAGATACGACTCGGCCAGAATCACGGCGATCAGCGAAAGGGCCAGGCCGGCATAGGCCAGCGCCTTGCCCGTGGCCGTAACATGAATGGCACCCCCGAAATAGGATTGCCCGGGTGTGAGTTTCCAGGCGGTCAGGATGGCGCTCAGGGCCAATGCCGCCACGGTGATCACATGCGAAATCACTGCCTGCTGCTTCCAATGCGTGGAGGCCAGCAGCAGCAAAAGGCCGAAGGCGATGAGGATCGGAGCCTGGGTCAATAAATAGCCCATGTCAGCTCGTCCAGCAAATGGGGTTGAGGAATATCATGGCCCTTTCCAGCGGATGCAACAGCAGCATGGGATACAGGCCCACGACCAGCCACAGCGCCGCCATGCCCAGCGACAACGCGGTTTCGCCCGCGTCGAGATCGGGCATGAGCTTCGCGGGTGCGCGGCCCGGTCCGGCCGGTTGCCCGAAGAAGATGGCGTGAAAAGTTCGCAGCAGGGCGGCGGCCCCGATCAAGGCGCCGGCCGCCGCAAAAAAGGTCGCGAGGGGCGAAACCTGGAAGGTGGTGAAGTACACCAGCAACTCGCCGGCGAAATTGCTCAGGCCGGGCAGGCTGGCGCTGGCGAACACCGACAGCAGCAAGACGGCGGCCAGCCGCCGTTGCCGCGGCCGCAACCCCGAGAGCAGGCCTTTGTCGGGGCTTTCGGCGCCGACCTGTACGCGGGCGTCAAGGGAGAAGAGCATGACCATGATGAGGCCGTGGCTGAAGGCCAGCAGCACCGCACCCGACAGGCCGCTGGCTGCGGCGTCGCCCGCCTGCGCCGAGGCGAACACGCCCAGGGCCAGCAGGGAAAGATGCGACAGCGACGCATAGGCCAGCAGGTCGATGAGCCGCTCTTGCACCAAGGTCAGTAGTGCCCCGTACACGATACCCATCACGGCCAGCACTTCGAGGGCCGGGGCGTAATGCTGCATTTCTTCCGGAAAACACGGGGCCAGAATCAGAATCAAGCCGTAGGCTCCCATTTTGGACATGGCCGCCGAAAGCAGGGCCCGGCAGGCCGGCGGCGCGGCGTTATAGGTGTCGCGCAGCCAGCCGTGAAATCCGAGCAACGGCAGTTTGACGGCGAAGCCGAGGAAAAAACCCGCAAACACCCAATGGCGCAGGCCGGGGTCCATGTTGCCCACGACCTCGGCCAACCCCTGCACGCCGGGATCGCGCAAGTCGGCGGCGCATACGGCCGCGATGGAAAAAAGCATGGGCAGGCTGCCGGCCAAAGTGAACAGCACGAATCGCAGCAAGATGGGATACACCGAGGCCACGTGGTAGCCCGGGCGACCGTAGCGGCCGATCCAGAAATACACGGCTATCAGCGCCGCCTCCCAGAAGAAATACAGGAGCAGCAGGGAATCGGCGGTGAACACGCCGGCCAAGGCGGCGATCATGGCCCAGGCGCACAGGTAATATCCCTTGCCGTAACGCCCCTCGCGGTCGCGCAGGAACGTGAAGACGACGGGGGCGCACAAGCCCAGCAGCAGCACGAACAGCGCGTTGCGCGGATCGAGATACAGCCGGGGCGTGACGGCGAACCCCGAAGCGCCCACGTGCCAGAGCGGGCCCCGCACCGCGAACCCGTTGGGCGAGGCCAGGCCGACGGCGGCCGCCACCAGCGAGGCCGCCGCGAAGACATAGGCGGCGGCCGCCGCCACCGCCGGAAGCGCCGCGCGGCGCAGGGGATAGAGGAGAAAGCACAGCGCGGTCAAGCCCGCCATCAAGACGGGTAAAAGCGCGAGGTCGGGCAGCCAAATCCGCATGGTCTAGTTCCGCAGCAGAAAGTAAGCCGCCACCGCCGCGACCAGCAGCAGGTAAGCGGCGTATTGCTGTACGCGGCCGCTTTGCAGACGGCGCAACAACAGGGATACGCCTTCGGCCGCCCATCCCAGGGCGCTCAGCACGCCGATGAAAATGTTTTCGAAGAGCAGCCGCATCAGCCATCCGGCGGCGCGCAGGGGCCACACGAAGACCAGGGCGTAGACATCGTCGAAATAGAACTTGCGCGTCAGCGGCCCCACCTGGCCCAGACGGGCGCGCCCCGTGATCGCAGCCAGGGATTGGCTTCGCTGCGAGGAGGAAAAGATCCAGAAGGCGCAGGCGGCCAAGACCAGATTCACGATCACGCCGGGCAAGGCGCGACTCCATTCCATGGGTTCGGGAATGGCGGCCATGCCGGCCACCCAATGCAGCAGAAGGGGCCGGCTGCTGAATAACGCGAAGGCCGGGCCGGCCAGGGCCAGCAGGGCGAGCACGGCGATCACCGTGCGGCTTTTTTCCCGCGGGGTTCCGCCCGCGTGGTGGCCGTCACCCCCGTGCGCATCCCCTTGTGCATAGGCGGCTTCGCGATCATCGCCCGACAGATAGCCGAGCATACGAAACATGTACAGGGCCGACAGCGATTCCACGGCCGTGGCTAGGCCGTTGAGCCAGCCGCCGGAAAGATGCAGACCGAAGGCGTGAAGATTCACGGCGCGCAGCGATTCGAGCACGGCGTCTTCGGTGAAAAAGCCGGCGGAGAAAAAGGGAATGAGCCCGGCGCCGCCGATGCAGCCCACCCAGAAGGCGATGCGCGTCACCGGCATGTGGCGCAGCGTTCCCCGCAGTTTGCGCACGTCTTGCTCGTGATGGGTGGAGAGGATCACGCTGCCGGCGGCCAGAAACAACAGCGCCTTGAAAAAGGCGTGGCCGAAGAGATGCAGCATGGCCGATCCCGGTGAGCCGGCGGCCAGGGCGAGAAACATGAGGGCGAGATTGGCCAGGGTGGAGTAGGCCAGGATTTTTTTGACGTCGGTTTGCACCAGGGCCAGAAAAGCGCCCACCACCAAGGTGCACAAGGCGCATACTCCGATGAGCACGCGCGCCTCCGGCACTAGGGCGTACAGCCAGTCGAGGCGCATGAGCAGATACACTCCGGCCGTGACCATGGTGGCGGCGTGGATGAGGGCGCTGACCGGCGTCGGTCCGGCCATGGCGTCGGCCAGCCACACGTGCAGCGGCACCTGGGCCGACTTGGCGAAGGCGCCGCCGAGCAGCAGCAGGGCCGCCATGTGCGCCTGCCATTCATGGCCCGGCAGCAGTTCCAGGCCATGCGCGTGCAATTCGGAAAGCGACACGGTGCCGAAAGCCCGGTACAGCATGAACACGCCCAAGAGAAAGAACACGTCGCCGATGCGGTTCACGAAAAATGCGCGGAAGGCCGCCAGCGGTACGCCGGTTTCGTCCCAGTAATGGCCGATGAGGAGATAGGAACAGAGGCCCACGCCTTCCCATCCGAGAAAAATGAGAACGAGATTGTCGGAGAGCACCAGCAGCAGCATGGCGGCCAGAAACAGGTTGAGGCCCGCGAAGAAGCGGGGCTGCTCGCGGTCTTCGCGCATGTAACCGATGGAATAGATGGTGATGAGAAAGCTGAAAAACGTGACCAGCAGCACCATGCACATCGCCGCCGAATCCAGACGCAGTTTCAATCCGGCCTGAAAGGCATGCGTCGACAGCCAGGGGCCCAGGTCGAGCGTCAGCGGCGCCCCGCCGCCCAAGAGGTGCAGCGGCAGCAGGGCCAGCGCCAGGGCGAAAGAAAGTCCCGCGGCCAAGGTGGCCAGCCCGCCCACGGCGTTGTACGAGAGCGCCCCGCCGAACACCGCCAGAATCAGGGCCGACACGGCGGGAATGGCCGGCAGGCTGAGCAGGGCCAGGGGATTCATGCGTCGCCTTCTTCCGGCCGCTCTCCCAGCCGGGCGATGCGCTCGGGCGTGATATCGTGGTAGTTCTTGAAGAGCACGATGATCATGGAAAGGCCCACCGCCGCCTCGACGGCCGCGACGCCGATGGAAAGCATGTAGAGATAGTGGCCGGCTTCCACCGTCGCCCACCGGAAGTAATTGAAGGAGATTAAGGTGAGGTTGACGCCGTTCAGCATGACCTCGACCGACAGCAGCACGAGAATCAGGCTGCGGCGGCGAAAGACCCCGAAGCTGCCGATCAGCACCAGCAAAAGCGCCAGCGTCAGGCAACCCGCCAGGTCAAACCGCATCGTGCGGCGCCTCCGGGTCGGCCGCATGCCCGGCGCGGCGGCGGCTGAAATTGATGGCGGCGATGACGCCCACCAGGATCAGAAAACTCATGAGTTCGAAAGAAACCGTGAGCGGGTTGTGCGCGGGGTCTTTAAAGATGAAATCGGAGAGCGACGGCAGCGTTCCGAACCCCGTCGCCGGCTGCGGAGTCGTGGCCAAAGCCGAAGCGGCCCGGAAGATGGGGGGAATGAATACGGCCCCGACCAGAATGAGAAACACGATTCCGACGGCGGCCAGCCGCAGGCTGGGCGGATTGCCGCGATCGGGATGGTTCATGCTGTCGGGGATTTCCCCGCCGCGCGGGGCCGGATTAATCATCATGATGACGAAGGCGAACAACATCATGATGGCGCCGCCGTAGACCAGGATTTGCAGGATGCCCACGAAAGGGGCTTGCATCATGACGTATAAGAGGGCGGTGGGCAGAAAGGAAAGAATCAGGAACAAGATGGCGCGCACGGGATTTTTGGCCAGCACCACGCCGACCGAGAGTCCAATCAATCCCACCGCAGACAAGGCGAACAGGATATCGGGAAGTTGGGGCGGCACTTGGGTCCTTGCCTTGAGGGGCGGGCCGCAGCTTTTCGGAACCGCGTTTTTCGCCCGAATTGGCGGGTACTATGTAGAAACATCGAGCAGACTTATAAAGGAATCGCGCTACGAAACGGGTCGTAATCCGGTCGCGATGTTTTACCAATGCAACCTAAGCCGGTCTCAATCCCCTGGGGCGGATGCGGGGCGACGGCAAAAAGAAAAAGCCGCCGCCGGCGGGCGAAATTTCGCATTGAATTCAACGCGCCATCAATTGTTCAGCAGCTTGTCGCGGTCATAGATGAATTCCTGCCGCGTCTGGTAGACCTTGGGCACCTTGTTGGTCATTTCGATGGCTTCCTTGGGGCAGGCTTCGACGCAATAGCCGCAATAAATGCATTTGAGCATGTCGATTTCGAACACGCGTGGAATTTTGTCGCGGCCTTCCCAATTGGGCGGCGCGGCTTCGGCCACGATGTTGATGCAATTGGCCGGGCAGGCCGTGGCGCACATATAGCAGGCCACGCATTTCATGTGGCCCTCGGCGTCTTTGGTCAGGCGGTGTTCGCCCCGGAAGCGTTCGCTGACCTTGGGTTTTTGTTCGGGGAATTGGATGGTCACGGGCTTGCGCACGAATTCGCGCAGCGAGACCAGCATGCCCTTGAGCAGCATGGGAACGTAAATGCGCGTAACCCACGAGAGTTTTCCGGTTTTCACGGCGCCCGCTTCAGCCGACATACCATCCCCACCATTGCATGCCCAGTGCCGTGATCAAGATATTCGCCAGGGCCAGGGGAATCAAAGCCGACCAGCCCAAGCGCATCAGCTGATCCCAGCGGAAGCGCGGCATGGTCCAGCGCACCCACATGAAAAAGAAAATCAGCACCAACACCTTGGCGATGAATAGCGCAAAACTGACCAGGGCCGCGACGAACCAGGGAAAGGCGTGCAACCAGGTCATCCAGCCCGCGGGCAAGGTCCATCCGCCGAGAAACAGGGTGACGATCAAGGAGCACATGGTCCACAGCCCGGCATATTCGCCCAGCATGAACCAGGCATAGCGCATGCCCGTGTATTCGGTGTGATACCCGCCGACCAATTCCTGTTCGGCTTCGGGCAGATCGAAGGGGGCGCGGTTGGTTTCGGCAAAGGCGGCCACCAGAAAGAGCAGAAAGGTGAGCGGCTCGAGAAAAATGTTCCAGGCCGGCAGCCAATGGCCCTGCTGCTGCTGGGCGATTTCGGCCAGGTTGAGCGAGCCGGTTTTCATCACCAAGGCCAGCACCGACAGACCCAAAACGATTTCATAGCTGATGAGCTGCGCCGAAGAGCGGATGCCGCCGAGCAAACTGTATTGGTTGTTCGAGGCCCAGCCGCCGAAGGCCAGACCGTACGACGCCAGCGAAGACACGGCCATTATCACCAGCAGTCCCATTTCCACGTAGGAGACGGCCAGCACGCCGCCCTGGCCAAGCCAGTCGCGGCCCGGCGCCGCACCCACCGGAATCACGCCGAACGAGATGACGCCCGGCAGAAAGGCCATGACGGGCGCGGCCAGAAAGATGAGGCGATCGGTTTGCAAAGGAAAGAAATCTTCTTTCCACATCAGTTTGATGGCGTCGGCCAGCGACTGGAAAAGCCCCAGGGGGCCGACGCGGTTGGGGCCGAGGCGGCGCTGGAAACGCGCCGATACCTTGCGCTCCATCCACACCAGCATGGGAACGGCGGACATTACGATGCCCACCGCCACCAGCATTTTGAGTACGGCGATGACGAGGGGGTTTTGGATCATGTTCAACATGCTACGGCCTGAAAAATAAGGATTGCAGTTTCCGGTGAGCCTCCTGCATCGCGTTCAGATAGGCGGGCAAGCGCAGATAAATTTCCTGCGCCTTGGATTCTTTGTAAGTATGGGAAGTTTGATTCCGGTCCTCCAACATGTCCAGCCATAGCTTCTCCTGATCGAGCCAGCCGGCCATATAGGCTTCGGAAAGCACATCGCGGGGCAAAACGGCTTGCTTCCCCTTGGCGGCAAGTAAGTGCTTCAGGGTTTTCCAGAATATCTCGAAGGTAAACTCGAAGCGCTGGATGGAGGCGTCCACCATCATACGTTTCGCATCCGTGGGTTCGGCCAAAGCCTCTTCGAAGCGTTGCAAAGCCCGGGTCAGGTTGGCGAAGGAAATTTTCCACGATTCATTGGCCATGCGACGATTCCGATGTCAAGACGCCGGGTCGATGAAAAAGCTCCACGTGATCGGTCACAATCGAATCCCGCAATTCGTCATGAATTTGCAGCGTGTCGAAGCGCACGCAATCGATGTGCAGCAAGGTGTCGGCCTCTTCGACGAGGTCGAGAACTTGGCGCCAATCCTCCCGCGAGGCGTGCGGACAGAGGACGGCCAAATCGATGTCGGCCCGCGCGAAATTGTCGCCCCGCGCCCGCGACCCATACAGCCAAACCGCATCGACAAAGGGCAGGGCTTCGAGGCGGTGCAGAAAAGCGTAATCGGGCAGGCCCGGGATGTTCACGCCTTCACTCCGCTTTCCAGTTCGCGCCGCAGCGCGGTCACGATTTCGGTTTCGGGCAGGCCGTAGGTCACCGGCTCCAGCGCCGGTTCGAAGGTCTGGGTCAAGCCGGTGCGGTTCACGAACGACCCGGATTTTTCGAAAGAGGTCAGGGTCGGCAAAGCCACCCCCACGTTACCGTAGCGCAGAAGTGAACCGGCCGCGAAGTCGAGCAGCACCACGTTTTGGCAGCGGCCAAGCACGGCCTCGAAGTCGGGCGTCGGCTGGAAATCGGGAATGTTGTGCACCAGCAGCAGGCAGCCAATGGCTTCTTTTTCGGCCGCCAGCGCGCGCAGCGAAGCCTCGGGGTCTTCGATGCCCAAGACCTGGCGCAGGCCGGCGCGATTGGGATTTTTGTCGCCGCTGATGGTGAATCCCGGAAAAACCTGGTCCGCAGCGGGTGGATTGGCATAGCCGAAAATCCGCAGGGCGGGGAATTCCGCGGCCAGAAAATCCTGGAGCGCGCGCAGGCTTTCGTTGGTGTTCCAGGCCGATAGTAAAGCCGCAGCGCCGGGTGTCGCCAAGGCTGCCAACGCCGCGCGCCGCGCCTCTTTCCAGGAAGCCTCGCGGCCCTGCACCATGGGCTTCTGCAGCCGGCCTTCGTGCACGTAGTCGAAGGCCAGCCGGCCGTGATCGCACATCCAGGCTTTGTTTACCGCGTCGTTGCGGCGCGGCAGAATGCGCTTGATCTTGTCTTTGGCGTCGAGATCGACGCGCGTATTGCAGCCCACCGCGCAGGCGGCGCACACCGAATCGCGCGCATGCAAATGCCAGACGCGGCTTTGAAACAAAAAGTCCGACGACACCAAGGCGCCCACGGGGCAAATGTCGACGGTATTAAGCGACAGGGGATTGTCGAGGTTCTTGCCCGGGAACAGGGCGATTTCGCTGCGGTCGCCGCGGTAGATGACGCCGAGTTCGGCGTTGCCGGACACTTCTTCCGTAAAGCGCACGCAGCGCGTGCATACGATACAGCGCGAGCCCCAATACTTGACATGCGGTCCCATGGTGGCTTTCGATTTACGGACTTTCTCCTCATGGAAGCGGCCGTGATCGCGGCCGTATTCAAAGCTGTAATCCTGGAGCTTGCATTCGCCCGATTGATCGCATTCGGGGCAGTCGAGCGGATGGTTGATGAGCAGGAATTCCATCACCGATTTGCGCGCTTCTTCGACGTCTTGGCCGGTGGTCGACACTTCCATGCCTTCGGTCACGGGTTGGGCGCAAGACACCACCGGCCGGGGAATGCCTTTCACCGACACCATGCAGATGCGGCAATTGCCGGCGATGGTGAGATCCGGGTGGTAGCAATAATGCGGCACCTCGATGCCGTTGTGGTGGCAGGCGCGGATCACGGTCCAGTCCGCGGGTACGGAATACTCATTGCCGTCGATTTTGATGTTCACTTCTTTACCGCTCATACCCGTCCCATTCCCAAGCCCACGTCCAGCACGTTCGGACCGCCATGCGCCACGGTTTCGCGTTTGGCGGCGGGCGTGATTTCATCGCGCGCCGTGCGTTTTCGTTCCTCGAAAGCCGGCGCCTGCGCGCGCTGTTCGAATTCGCCGCGAAAGTGTTGCAAATAGCTTTGCATGGGCATGGCGGCGGCATCGGCCAGCACGCAAATCGTGCGGCCGCGCATATTCTTGGCCACCTCGCCGACCAGGTCGACATCGCCCGCATGCGCATGGCCCGCATGGAATTTATGCGCCAGCTTTTCCAGCCAGCCCGTGCCTTCGCGGCAAGGCGTGCATTGGCCGCAGCTCTCGTGGTGGTAAAAGCGCATGGTGTTGTACACCGCCGACATGAGATCGACGCCGTCATGCAGCACGGTGATGCCGCCCGACCCCAGCATTGAACCGAGCCCGGCCAGGCTTTCATAATCCAGCGTGCATTTTTCCACCATCTCCGGCGTCAGCAGCGGCGCCGACAAACCGCCGGGAATCACGGCTTTGAGCGTGTGCCCGTCGACCAGTCCGCCGCCCTGCCCTTCGATGAATTCCTTCATGGTGATGCCCAGCGGCACCTCGTACACGCCGGGCTTTTTCACCGCGCCCGACAAACAGAAAATTTTGAAACCGGGGCTTTTTTCCGTGCCCCATTGCTTGTGCCAGGCCGCGCCGTTTTTCAAGATGTGGGTGACGTTGGCGATGGTCTCGACATTGTTCACAATGGTGGGGCATTTGAACAGCCCCGAAATGGCGGGAAAGGGCGGCTTGATTTTCGGGTAACCGCGCCCGCCTTCGATGGAAGACAGCATGCCGGTTTCTTCGCCGCAGATGTAGGCGCCCGCGCCGCGCATGACCACGACCTTGAGTTCGAAGCCTTGGCCGAACGCGTTGGGGCCGATGAAACCCTTGGCCTTGGCCTCGCGCAAGGCCGCGTCGAGGCGTTCGTAGCCCAGAATGAATTCGCCGCGCAGGTAGATGAAGGCGTGATGGCTTTGAATCGCCCAGCAGGTGAGAATCACGCCTTCGAGCAGTTGATGCGGATCTTTTTCCAGAATGTGCCGGTCTTTGAAGGTGCCGGGCTCGCTTTCGTCACCGTTCACCGCGAGGTAAATCGGCTTGCCTGTTCCCTTGGCCAGAAAGCTCCACTTCTTGCCCGTGGGAAAGCCCGCACCGCCGCGGCCGCGCAAGCCGGATTCCATCACGATTTGGACCAGCGAGGCGGGATCGGCCGACCCAACCAAGTTTCGGGCGGTTTCATAGCCGCCGCGCGCAAGATAATGTTCGAGGGTATGCGATCCGGCTTCGTGGATGTATTTCAGAATAACCGGCGCAAACGGAACCACGGGTTTGGGCGCGGCTGTAGAGGGCGCGGGGGTATCAGCCATGATCGGCTCCGTTCAGCGCGCCGTCGGCCACGGGCGCGGTCAGCGGCGTCTTGAGCGGCGGCGGCACCACGGTGGTGGCGGGCGCCGCACCCGCTTGGAAATACGGATCCTTGTCGTCGAAATGGCGCGCGCCGGTTTGGGTTTCGCCCGCAAAATTGTAATGCGCGGGCAGCACGGGAACGCGCAAATCCATAGGCGCGGCCGGCGTGCCGCGATAATCCTCCGGGGTCTTGCCTTCCTTTTTCAGCAGGGCGTCGAGATAATCGTCCAACGCTTTTCCCTTCATGAAGCAGAAATGCTCGGAGTCTTTTTGCAGCACCGGCGGGCGGTCGCAATCGGCCAGGCATTCCACCTTCTCGCAGGAGAACAGGCCGTCGACCGTGCGTTCGCCGGGCTTGATTCCCAGCTTGGCCTCGATTTGCCGGAGCGCCGCGCCGGTGTTGCCATCGAGCGCGCACATGAGGGTCGCGCAGACCATGAAACGGTGCTTGCCATGCGCGGGCCGCTTGAAATGCGTGTAAAAAGTCACCATGCCCAGCACATGCGCCGGGCTTTCGCCGCACAAGTCGGAGGCGATTTCCATGCCGGCATCGTCGATGCAGCCGAACTCCTCTTCGATCAAACGCAGGGTCATCATCAGCATCGAGCGTTTGTTGGGATAGTCGTCGACCATGTCGTGAAAACGGCGCAGTCGTTCGGACGACAAAGTTTTCTTGGCAGCAATCATCGGTCGAGTTCTCCGGCGATGATGTTGAACGAGGCGAGAATGGCCACCAGATCCGACAGCATGGCGCCTTCCAGCAGGCGCGGCAGAATCGGGTAATTGATGAACGACGGCGGACGAATGCGCACGCGCCAGGGATTGGAGCTGCCGTCGGAGATGAGGAAGAAGCCCAATTCGCCATTGGGGCTTTCGGTGGCCGAATAAACATCAGTGACGGGCGGACGCAGACCATGCTCTTCGCCCGGCATGATCATTTTGAAATGGTGGATCAGCGATTCCATATCGCGGTAGGTCGAAAGCTTGTCGGGCAAGGCGTGCTTTTGATCCAGCGCGGAGATGGGGCCGGGTTCGAGCAGTTTCATGGCCTGGCGCACCAGGGCGATGCTTTGATCCATTTCATCGATTCGAACTTTGTAGCGCGCCAGACTGTCGCCTTCGGAATAAAGCGGCACCTCGAATTGCAACTCGTCGTAAATCAGATAGGGCCGGTACTTGCGCAAATCGTAGTCGACTCCGGAAGCGCGCGCCATGGGACCGGTGATGCCGTAGGCTTCGACGTCGGCCTTGGAAATCACGCCGGTGCCCTGGGTGCGATCGAGAAAGATGCGGTTCTTGTAAAAACTGTCGCGCAACTTCTCCACCGTGCCGGCCATGCTGTCGAGAATGGCGTTGGTCCGCTGTTCGAAGCCTTCGGGCAAATCAAAGGCCACGCCGCCCACGCGGGTATAGCTGGTGGTGAGCCGCGTTCCCGTCACGGCCTCAAACACGTCGTACAGCTTTTCGCGCTCCACGAAGGTCCAGAGAATGGAGGTGAAGGCGCCCAGATCCATGGCCATGGCGCCCACGCACAGCGAGTGATCGGCCAGGCGCGACATCTCGGCGAGAATGGTGCGAATCACCTGGCAGCGGCGCGGTGGCTGCAAGCCCAGCAGTTCTTCGACCGCCACCGCGAAGCCGATGTTGTTGTTGAGGGGCGAGAAATAATTGAGCCGGTCGGTGAGCGTGACGAATTGATTGTAGGTGCGGTATTCGCCCAGTTTTTCAAAACCGGTATGCAGAAAACCGATTTCTTGCGCGGCCTTAACGATGCGCTCGCCCCGGACCTCCATCTTGACCCGCAACGTTCCGTGCATGGCCGGGTGCGACGGCCCGACGTTCATGTGCATGGTGTTTTCGGTTTGCTCGACGACTTCCTGTTCGTAGGAATACATGGCTCAATCCTTGGGCGCCTGCGCCGCGGGAACGGCGTGGTACACGGGAAAGTTGCCGCGTTCGCCGCGTCCGCGCAGGGGATAGTCTTTGCGCAGCGGATGGCCCTCGTAGTCGTCGGGCAGAAGAATGCGGCGCAAGTTTGGGTGGCCGGTGAATTCCAGTCCGTACAAATCCCACACTTCGCGTTCGGCCCAATCGGCGGCCAAAAACACATCGGTTAGGGAAGCCAGGCGGGGCGCGGCCTCAGAGACGAAGGTGCGCACCTGGGCCTTGACGCCCAGAGACGGTGACAGCAAAGTTACGATGACGCCGAAGCGTTCGGGCATGGATTGCGGGTATTTCAAATAGTCGGCGCCGCACAGATCGATGAAATAGGTGCAGCGCAAATCCGCGTCTTCTTTGAGAAAGCGCAACAGCGGCTTATACTCGGGCGGCCGCACGGAGAATTGGAAGTATTGGGTTTTCTCCTCTTTGCCGAGAAGTTTGTCGCCCAGAAACCCTTCGACCTTGGCCGCGGTTTTCGCCAGGTTCTCCTTGTGAAATACCATCATGCCTTGTGCTGCCGGTAAAAGGCGTCGGGCGTGCGCGAAGCCGGCGAATTCGTCGGGTCGCGGCCGGTTTCGTCGGAAACGAAATCGTCGGATTTGGCCTGGCCGTGCTTGGCTTTTTCCTGCACCGTCATCAGGGCTTCGATGAAGGCTTCGGGCCGCGGCGGGCAGCCGGGCATATAGGCGTCGACCGGAATGAATTGATCCACGCCCTGGATCAGGGCGTAGGTGTCGAACACCCCGCCACTGCTGGCGCAGGCGCCCATGGAGATGCACCATTTGGGTTCGGGCATCTGTTCCCAGATGCGTTGCAACACGGGCATCATCTTGAGCGCGATGCGGCCCGACACGATGAGCAAATCCGACTGGCGCGGCGAAAACTTGAGCACTTCGGAACCGAAGCGCGAAGCGTCGTATTTGGGCATGAAGGTGGCCATCATTTCGATGCCACAACAGGCCGTGCCGAAGGGCATGGGCCACAGCGAATTCGCGCGGGCCCAATTGATGGCGAAGCCCAGGCGCGTGGTCACGACGTCATTCAAAGCTTCGCCTATTCCCATTGCAAGGCTCCGGTGCGCAAGATGTAAACCAGCCCCAAACCCAGCACGGCCAAGAAGAGCAGCACGGCTTCCAGCGCGCCGCCGCCTAGCAGGCGCTTGTAACCGACGGCGAAGGGCAACAGAAAAATGGTTTCGATGTCGAAGAGGATAAAAAGCAGGGCGAAGGTATAGAATTTGATGGCGACGGGTTTGTGGGGGCTTTCGAGAGCATCGACGCCGCATTCATAGGGTTGGTATTTCACCTTGGTATAGGTGCGGCGCGGACCGAGCAAGGTCGAAAGCGCGATGGCGGCCACGCCGATGAACACAGCCAACCCGGCGTAGACGATTAAAGGAAGGAATTCGCTTAACATCTTCTCTCTGCTCGCCGCGACGCTGTTCAATTCTCCCGGCCGGAGCCGTCACATGGTGGCAGGGTCTCCGTCTTTTGCCCAGGTGAACTCGGCCGCGGACTGAAAATTTAGGAAAAATCGCGGGCGCGGGCGATTTTCCGTCCCGGTCCCTCTTCAGCTCAAAGGGTAGGGCTCAGGGCGAACCCGGCGCAATTTCTCCACTGCCGCGCGCAAGGTTTCATCGCGTTTGCAAAAGCAGAAGCGCAGCAGGTCGCGCCGCGCTTCGGGGCCGCTGCGATAAAAGGAAGATCCGGGAACGGCGGAGACTCCGACCTCTTGCACCAGACGGCGCGCCAAACCGGCGTCGTCTTCGCGCGATCGCAGCCACGACCCGGCTGCGGCCATCACGTAATACGCGCCTTGCGGCTTGAAGCAGCGCATTCCGGCCGATTCCAAACCGGCGATCAGCAGCTCGCGGCGCATGCGGTATTCGAGGGCCAATTCGTGATAGTAGGCGGCGGGTAAGGCCAAGGCGCCCTGCACCGCGACTTGCAGCGGCGTGGCCGCGCATACCGTGAGAAAGTCATGCACCTTGCGCAAGGCCTCGGAGAGGGGTTTGCGGGCCAACGCCCACCCCACGCGCCAGCCGGTGACGGCATAGGTTTTGGAGGCGCTGTTGATGGTGACGGTGCGATCTTCGAGTCCGGCCATCGCACCGGGGCTGCGGTGGCGCGCGCCGTCGTACAGGATGTGTTCGTAAATCTCGTCGGAAAAAACCCTGGCATTCCATTTCTGGCACAGCCGGGAGATGATTTCAAGTTCGGCCGCGGTAAACACCTTGCCGGTGGGATTGTGCGGTGTGGTGATCACCACGGCCGCGGTTTTAGGGCCGAAGGCGCGCCGGAGTTCGCCTTCGTCGAAGGTCCAGTCGGGCGGGCGCAGGGTAACATACCGGGGACGGGCCCCGGAGAGATAGCTGTCGGGGTGGTAATTCTCGTAGAACGGCTGAAAGAGCACGACTTCGCGGCCTGCGTCGATGAGGCCGAGAAAAGCGCAGAGCATGGCTTCGGTGGCGCCGCAAGTCACCGTGACCTCGGTTTCCGCATCGACGTCGATGCCGTTGTAGATCTTGGCTTTGCGGGCGATGGCCTGACGCAATCCCGGCAGGCCCCAGGTGATCGAATATTGATTGTGGTCTTTTTCGATGGCGTCGCGCGCCAGCCATTTGAGCTCGCGTGGGCAGGGAAAATCGGGAAAGCCCTGGGCCAGGTTCACGGCCCCATGCGCCAAAGCCAGGCGCGTCTGTTCGCGGATCACCGATTCGGTGAAGCGATGCAGGCGCCGCGCGGCTTGCGACGCCAAAGCCCGCGGCCGAGACGCGCGCCGCGCCGCGGCCTGCGACGCCGAGGTTCCGGTAGTCACGCGCTTTCCCCGAAGCGGCGGAAGTAAAGCAGAAAAGCCAGCAGCGGCTGCACGCTGGTGATTTCGGCTGCGGCTTCGGAAAAGGTTTTCAGGGTGGTGGTGATGAATTCGCCTTCATCGGGGTGGCCGGCCTGGCCGCCTTCCAAGCTTTGCCATTGCGACTCGTCCAATTCCAGTTCGGCGCAGTACAGATAAATGCTTTCGTCGGCGAGCCCGGGCGAACTGTATAAGGCCCGGCCCCACAACGGCGTCAGCGCTTCGCGTGCTATGCTTACCCCGGTTTCTTCTTCCAGTTCGCGCACGGCCACGCCGGTCGGGTCGTTCAGGTTTTCATCGAGCATGCCGGCGGGAAATTCCAGGCTCACGCCCCCATGTCCGATGCGCCGCTGGCGGATCATGAGAAACTTTTTTCCCCCGCCGCCGCGGCGGCGGCACACCGGCATCACCACACAGGCCGGGCCGCGCACAAGGGCATAGGGCATCAGCGGCTTGCCCTCGCCATCGCGTCCGAGGGCGCGCACCAAGGCGAACAGCAATTCCCCGTTGCGTTTGTGCAGGAGTTGCAGCGGTTCCAGGGCGTCGAGGCTGCAACCGGCCTCGGCCAGGCTTTGCTCCCAGGCGCGCACCTTGGGGGCTTGGCGCCAGGCGGAATCGTGATCAGGGTTTGACGTCAAACAGAGCCCCCAGGGCAAAGCGCCAAAAAACCTGGTTGTCCGCGCCCCAGGAAAAACTGGGCTGAAAGGCCGCGAACAAAGACCACGCGTTTTGCAGCGGTATCACGCCTTCGGCGTCGGCACCCGCCAGCAGGTGAAGTTTTTTGTCCCAATTCTGCGACACACCCAGGTGCAGCCCCAGCCGCGGAAACACGGCGTCGTCTGCGGAAGGGTGGAATTCGCGCTTCACTCCAAGCGTGGCTTCGAATTGGTTGACGACGGGCAAGGTGTTGAAGTCGGCCGTGGGTTTGAAATATTCATAACCGAGCAGAAGGCACGCCGTGCTGTTCTCCGCGAGGTGGGTTTCCACGCTTCCTTGCCCTCCCAAACCGCGCTGGTAACGATCGTCCCACACCGAGGCGCTGAGGGCGCCGCTCCAACCCTGCACGGTGAACGGGCCCAAGGCCCGGGCCCATGCAGCCAGAGTCAGCAGAACGAAGACGGCGTTTTTCAAGCGGCCTCCTTGCAGGCGCGGTTTTCCGTCAATCCGGAGGTGCCGCGACCCAATCTTTGGGAACTAAGAAATAGGAAGTCAGCCGCGCTTCGGGGCTGCCCGATTCCGGTTGAAAGTCATACTCCCACCGGCACAGCGGCGGAAGTGACATCAAAATCGACTCGGTCCGACCGCCCGACTGCAACCCGAACAAGGTGCCGCGATCGTAGATCAGGTTGAATTCCACGTAACGCGATCGTCGGTAAAGCTGAAAGTCGCGCTGGGCCGCGGAGAAATGCCGGCCGCGCAAAGCCGCGAAGGGGCGGTATAAATCGGGAAACAGATTCCCCAACTCCTCCACGAATTTCAAATCGGTTTCCGGGTCGTCTTGCAGATGATCGAAGAACAAGCCGCCCACGCCGCGCGCTTCGCGCCGGTGTTGGAGGTAAAAGTATTCGTCGCAAGCCTGCTTGAGGGCGCGGTAGTCGCGTCCCGCGTCGTTGCAGAAGCGTTCGAGCCGGCGGTGAAAGTCGACCACCAGTTTTTTTTCCGGATAATAGGGGGTCAAATCCACCCCGCCGCCGAACCAACTCATGCCTTCGGTTTCGAAGTAGCGGACATTGAGATGCACGGTGGGGACATGCGGATTCAACGGATGCAGCACCAAACTGACGCCGGTGGCATAATAGGGCGCCCCGGCGGGGATGTGCAGCGCCTGGGCCGCCGAGGCCGGCAGCGCGCCGCCCTGCAGGGCCGAAAAGTTGACGCCGCCTTTTTCCAGCAAAACCCCGCCTCCCCAGATGCGCGTCCGGCCGCCGCCGTCGCCGCGATCATAACTCCAACGATCTTCCCGGTAGTCGGAACCGTTTTCACTGTTCAAGAAGGCGCAAATCCGATCCTGCACTTCGCGGAAGCGCTGGGCGACGCGATCGCCGAAATCGGACATACCGTCAAATCTACTTCACGCCGCGGCCCCGCCGTTTCTACTTTACCCTCCACGGCATGAGCTTGCTTTCGTTCTGGCAACATCTTCCCTCGCACATGAATCCGGTCATCCTGCATATCGGAGGTTTCCGGTTGCAATGGTACGGACTCATGTATCTGGTGGCTTTTCTCTGCACCTATTTTCTGGCGCGGTACCGCACGCGCACCGAATCCCGCTTTCCCTATGACGAGGAATTTCTGAAGAATCTGATGACGTACGCTTTTCTCGGCGTGCTCATCGGCGGGCGTCTGGGCTATGTGCTGTTCTACAACTTTCCCTATTACATGGCGCATCCCCTGGAAATCATTCTGCCCTTTCGATCCACGCCCACGGGGTGGCAATTCAGCGGCATCTCAGGGATGTCGTACCATGGCGGCCTGACGGGTTGCGTGCTGGCCTGCGCCTGGTTCTGCAAAAAATTCGCCGCCGATTTTTGGAATCTCGCCGATTTGTTTTTTCCCGCGGCGCCGCTCGGGTATACGTTCGGCCGCATCGCCAATTTCATCAACGGAGAATTGTGGGGGCGCGTGACCCATGCCCCTATCGGCATGTATTTTCCCGACGCACCCGGCCTGCAATTGCGACATCCCTCACAACTTTACGAAGCCTTTTTCGAAGGCCTGGTGCTGTTCGCCATTCTCTGGTCGCTGCGCAAGCGTCCGTTTTCCAAAGGTTCGTTCGCGGGGCTGTATCTTATCGGTTACGGTTGCTTCCGCTTCTTCATCGAGTTCTTCCGCCAGCCCGACGCGCAATTGGGGCTTTTGTTTTTCGGGCACTTTTCCATGGGCCAGGCTTTGTGCACCGCTATGATTGCGGTGGGGATTTTGTTCCTGGTGTGGCGGAAACGTGCGGCGGTGCCGGCTTCTCCGGCCGGGAGCTGATTTTTCAACAGGCAAAAACAAAAGGCATAAAAAAACCGGGGCTCTTGTGGAGCCCCGGAACCCAGGGATAGGAGAGGGGGAGATGAGGTGCCTAGGAGGACCCCCGGGTTTTTCTTATTACATAATGTAACCCATTTTATCCGACCAGGGCAAGCTCGCGGGCTTCCTCGAAGCTCCGCAATGATTCCAGCCCTTTTTCCTTGATTTGGCGCACGCGCTCCTTGGAAAGTCCGATGATTTCGCCGATTTCTTCCAAATTAAGCGGCTCGAAATATCCAATCCCGAAATACATACTCAATACCGTTTTTTCCTGTTCCGGAAGGCGGTGCAGTAATTCGCTCACGTGCTTTTTGCGCGAATCTTCCTGAATGCCCAAATCCGGGGCTTCGGAATGGGAGTCTTCGATCACATCGAGAATCGAAGTTCCCTCTTCGTTGCCAATGGGCTCGTCGAGCGAGGCATGCCGCAGGCCCATTTCCAAGATTTTTTCCACCTGATCGCCGGTGTACCCGAGCTTTTTCCCCAAAGCCTTGGTATCGACCTGCAGCCCGCCGCCCACCACCTGCCGCATGGGCACGTTGTGTTTGGAGAACCGGCGCAGAATCAGCTCTTTCTCGGCGCTGATGCGCACCAAGCGCGCGCGTTCGGCGATGGCGCGCGTGATGGCCTGGCGAATCCACCACACCGCGTAGGAGATGAATTTGAGATTGCGGTTGATGTCGAAGCGCTTGGCGGCTTCGATGAGGCCGATGTTGCCTTCATTGATCAATTCGGGCAAAGAAAAGCCCTGGTTCTTATACATGAACGCCACGTTGATCACAAATTTTAGATTGGAGCACACCAACTTGTGCATGGCCCGCTGGTCGCCGGATTTGACGCGTTTCAGGATTTCGGTTTCTTCTTTGCGGGTCAGCAAGGGATAACGGCTGATGTCTTTGATGTATTGGTAGTAGAGGGAGGCGCCTTCCCAAGCCTCCATGGATTGATGTGTCATATTGGGTTCCTTGGCTGAATTGGTTCGTTTTGAATAATACGGGGCCGGGAGGCCGGGTTTGTCACGGATCTGTCATAGCCCGGCATTTTTTTGCTCCAACCCGGTTTCAGAATGCAACATGCGAAAATCGACTTTGAGGCCCATCCGCCGCTTTTTAGCTTTACGGAACTTTGGGGTCAGGGCCACCAAGCCATTGCATCGGAGTATTCCTTGAGTGTAAACGTCGTTGAAGCCATCGCAGGCGAAATCAAATTGCGCCCGGAACAGGTGCGAAACACCCTTTCGCTGTTCGATCAAGGCGCCACCGTGCCCTTCGTGGTGCGTTACCGCAAAGAGGCCACCGGATCGCTGGACGAAAACCAGATTCGTCTGCTGGAAGAGCGCTACGCCTATTTCAAGGAGTTGGAAGAGCGCAAGCAAACCATGCTCAAGAGCATCGAAGCCCAGGGAAAATTGACGCCCGAGCTCAAAGCCAAAATCGAGAATTCGCTTGCGAAAACCGAGATCGAAGATTGGTATCTGCCCTTCAAACCCAAGCGCCGCACACGCGCCATGGCCGCGCGCGAAGCCGGCCTAGAGCCGCTCGCCCGCCGTCTCGAAGCCCAGGAGCCGCAGGGCGAAAAAACCGCCGAACAAATCGCGGCAGATTTTCTCAATCCCGAAAAGAACATCGCCGATACGGCAGCAGCCTTGCAGGGCGCGCTCGACATTCTGGCCGAAGAACTGTCGGAAAACCCCGAAGTGCGCGCGGCCCTGCGCGCAGAGGCGCTGCAACGCGGTGTGTTCACATCCAAGGTGCGCAAGGAATCGGAGGGCAAACGGTCCAAATTCGAGATGTATTACAACTTCAGCGAAAAGGTGAAAGACCTGCCTTCGCACCGCATTCTCGCCATGCGGCGCGGCGAAAAAGAGGAAGTGCTGAAAACCGAATTGCAGTTGCAAGACGATCATTGTATCGCCGCGTTGAACCGCCGTCTGAAACCCGGGCCGTTCACCGCAGACCTGGAAAAGATGGCGGCCGACGCCTATGCGCGCCTGCTGAAACCGGCCGTAGAAACCGAGGTGCGCATGCTTTTAAAAGAGCGCGCCGAAGCCGAAGCCTTCCGCGTGTTCCAGAAAAATCTCTCCGACGTATTGTTGGCGCCGCCGGCCGGACCCAAAATCGTGATGGGCGTAGACCCGGGTTTTCGCAGCGGGGTGAAACTGGCCGTGGTCGACGCCACCGGCAAATTGCTCGAGCATCGCACCATCCATCCCCTGCCGCCGCAAAACCAGCGCGAAGCCTCGACTACCATTTTGCTGGCCATGATCGAGAGTTTCAAGGTCGAAATCATGGCCATCGGCAACGGCACGGCTTCGCGCGAAGTCGACGAATTCGTTTCCGAAGCCCTGAAGCAATTGGAGAGTCCTCCCATCAAGGTCGTGGTTTCCGAAGCCGGAGCGTCGGTATATTCCGTGTCTCCCGCGGCGTCGAAGGAGTTCCCCGATTTGGACGCGACGTTGCGCAGCGCGGTTTCCATCGCCCGCCGCATCCAGGATCCTCTGGCCGAACTGGTCAAGATCGAACCCAAGTCCATCGGCGTGGGCCAATACCAGCACGATGTGAGCCAGAACGAGCTCAAGCGCAAGCTCGAACAAACCGTTGAATCGTGCGTGAACCGCGTAGGCGTCGACGTGAACCAGGCTTCGGAGGCGTTGCTCGGCTATGTCTCGGGTGTGAACAAATCCTTGGCCAAGAGCATCGTCGACTACCGCAACCAGAATGGTGCTTTTCGCATGCGCGCCGCCTTGGTCAAGGTCCCGCAATTCGGACCCAAAGCCTTTGAGCAGGCCGCGGGTTTTTTGCGCCTGCGCGTCGCCGAAAATCCGTTGGACGCTTCGGCCGTGCATCCCGAACGGTATGAACTGGTGAAAACCATGTGCGCCGATGCCGGTGTTTCGGTGTCCGAAGTCATCGGCAACCGCGAGGCTTTGGGCAAAATCGATTTCAAGAAATACGTGGGCGGCGAAGTGGGCATGCCCACCTTGCTCGACATCGCGGCCGAATTGGAAAAGCCGGCCCGCGACCCGCGCGCTGAATTCGTGTACGCCCGCTTCAACGCCAAGCTGCAAGACCTGAAAGATTTGCAGCCCGGCATGTGGCTCGAAGGCGTGGTCACCAACGTCACCAATTTCGGAGCCTTCGTCGACATCGGCGTGCATCAAGACGGCCTCGTGCACGTTTCGGAACTGTCCGAGAAATTCATCGCCGATCCGAAGCAGGCCGTGGCGCCCGGGCAATTGGTGCAGGTGCGCGTGCTCGCCGTCGACGCGGATCAAAAACGCATTTCGCTGTCGATGAAGAAAGAAGCCGCGCTCCCGCCCGCGGAGAAAAAAAAACGCGCCGGCGGACGGGGCCAAGAGCCGGCGAAACCCGCCAAGCCCCGGCGGCCGCAGGCTACCATGGATCAACTGGTCAAAAAGTTCAACGACACGGGCAAGCAAAAATCGAACAATGTGAAATTGCAGATTTCCATCAAAGAACTCATGCGTTCCGGCCGCTAGTTCGCAGCGGTTTTCCCTCGCGAAAATTTTCGTAGTGCGGTCGCTACCCGCAACCCGAAATGGGTTCAACTATTCGGGCTTTTTTCGGATTCCAATAAATTTCCCCGGGGAGATTTTTCTTTCCTGCCTATTATTGATTTTCATGAATGCAACCTTGAAAGTCGGAAAAAAGAAATGAGCCGCAGGCCGGGACCGAAATGGGGCCAGGCAGCGATGGTGTTTGGGCTGGCCGCCATGACTTTGCCGGTGCAGGCGCAATTCACCTATCCGGGTTGCGCGGCCGTGGACTCCGCCGACTTTCACATGGTGCCGCTGGTCACCAATAAAACCGACAACACCATGCAAGAGCCGTTGAAAATGGCGCTGCATGCGAACGCCCAGGGTAACGTAGATGTTTACTTCGTGCAGCGTTACGGCCTGGTGCGCAAGTATGACGGAACGGCCAAGTCGGTGACCAATCTTGCCAATTTCAACTACGGAACCGACTCGATTTCGGCCGGCTACAGCGAGGGCCTGGAAGGCATCGCTCTGGATCCCGCCTTCGACAGCAACCACTGGATGTACCTCTACTTGGCCATCAAGACCTCCTGGCGCGTGGAGCGCTATACCCTGAGCGGCAATTCTCTGGATCTTTCGACCAAGAAAACCATTTTCGCCGTGACGGCTCCGGCATACAGCCAGCACATGGGCGGCACAGTGCGCTTTGATTCCGACGGGAACATGTGGATTTCCATGCCCGACGACGGCGGGGGTACGGTGCCGACCGTCGCGGTCGACACCGATTTGTACTTGGCCGCCAACACCAACAGCTATTTCGGAAAGATCCTGCGCATCAAACCGATCGATTTCCCCGACGACCAGAATCCGTCGCCCGGTGCGGGCGCGACCTATACCATTCCCGACGGCAACCTCTTTCCAGCGGGGACGGCCAAGACCCTGCCCGAGATTTATATCATGGGCGATCGCAATCCGTATACCATCGACTTCGACCCGGTGCGCAAGGCTGTGACCTGGGGTGAAGTGGGGCCCGACAATTTTCCGAGCGCCACCGACAGCAATCAATGGACCGAGGAGGACAACTTTTCCAAGCAACCGGGATTTTTCGGATGGCCGTATTGGGCCGGCAACCAAACCAATCTGCCGACCCAGCCGCTGCCTGCCGGCAGCACGCCGGCGCATCCGATCAACAACCGTTCCGACAATACCGGGCTCACCAACCTACCTCCGGCCATCCCGCCCATCGTGCATTACGTAAAGAGCTGCGCCATCACCGGACCGGTGTACTATTACGACGGCAGCAATCCCTCCACCATCAAATTTCCCCCGCATTTCAACGGGGCTTGGTTCATCGGCGATTTCGATTTTTCGTGGATTGACGCCGTTCAACTCAATGCCGCGGGTACGGCCATCACCAACCGCATGCGCGTGGTGTCGGCCGCCAGCACCAACAGCACTTTGTACTCACCTTTGGAAATGCAAATGGGTCCGGACGGTGCCTTGTACGTGGTCAATTACGCCGGATACCGATCCTTCAGCTCCACAACCGGTATTTACCAGATTCAATACACGGGCTCCCCCTGCCAGCCCGCGGCGGAATTGCCCGAAGCGGAATCCTTGAAACCCGAGGTGAATTGGAGCGCGGGCCAGGTGGTGATAAATCGGTTCGGGCCGGCGTCGATCCAGGTGCATAATCTTTCCGGCCACTTGGAATGGTCGCAGCATGTGCAGGGGCCGGGGCGATTCGATTTGAGCGCGGTGCAGGCGCCCGGAGTTCATCTCGTCCGGGTGACCGCCTCGACGTGGCAGCACGATTTCAAATTCGTGCGGTGAAACCTTACTCCGGAATTTCTTCGCGCAACCGTTCGGCCAGCAAGGTGTTGCGCGCCACCACCGGATTGTTTTCCACGCTGCGGCGCACCGCGGCCCAATGGCCCACCAGGGCCAGATGCTCGCGGGCGCGGGTGATGCCGGTGTAAAGCAGGTTGCGCTGCAACATGACCCAATGGCTTTTGGCCAGGATCAACACCACGGCCCTGAATTCGCTGCCCTGGCTTTTATGCACGGAGATGGCATAGGCCAGAGTGATTTGATCGAGCGCTTCGTCGGCATAGGCAACGCTTTCGCCGTCGAAGTCGATGTCTAACTCGCCGTCTTCGCGGCGTACGCGGGCGACCCGTCCGATGTCGCCGTTGAACACGCCTTTGTCATAATTGTTGCGGAGTTGCATCACTTTATCGCCCACGCGAAAACGGCGATCGCGATGGCGCCATTCGGGTCCTGAGGGGTTGAGCCGCTTTTGCAACGCCTCGTTCAGCGCCAGCGTTCCCAACGGCCCCTGATTCATGGGCGTCAGCACCTGGATGTCGTCGAAGGGATGAAAGCCGAAGCGCGCGGGCAAACGGTCGCAGGCCAGATCCAGCGCGGTTTCCAGGGTGTCGGCCGCATCGCCGCATTCGATGCGCTCGAAGTTGCCGCCTTCTCCGGCTTCGGGCAATTGGCCCTGATGGATGCGATGGGCGTTGCGCACGATGCGCGAAGCGTCGGCCTGGCGGAAGATGCGCGACAAATGCAGATGCGGCACGGCCTGCGAGCGGATGAATTCGGCCAACACCTTGCCCGGCCCCACCGACGGCAGTTGATCGGGATCGCCGACCAGCACTAGGCGCGTGCCCGGGCGCACCGCGCGCAGCAAGGCATACATGAGCGGCGTGTCGATCATGGAAACTTCGTCGACCACCAGCGCGTCGCAGGGCAGGGGATTTTCTTCACCATGCACGAAACCCCGCGTCGTGGGATCGTATTTGAGCAGGCGGTGCAAGGTCGAAGCGCGCTGCCCCGTCACATCGGAAAGCCGGCGCGCGGCGCGGCCCGTGGGCGCGGCCAGGCGCAGGCTCAAGCCCGCTTTGGCGAACACGTGCAGAATGGCCGATACCGTGGTGGTTTTGCCCGTACCCGGCCCGCCGGTGAGCAGAAACAGCCCTTCGTTCACGGCCCGTTCGATGCCTTGAATCTGCTCGGCGCTGAAGGCGAAACCGTTTCCCGCATGCGTTTCGGCCTCGCGCACCGCCGCCGCGATTAAATCGCGCGGCAGGGGTTTGAGCCCCAGCCGCAACAGGCGCGCGCGCCGGGCGATGCCCGACTCGGAATAAAACAGGTACGGCGGATAAAAATTGTCCGACGCATCGCGTTTCATCTCGTCGTTGGCGGCCAGATGATCCAAGGTGAACACGATTGTTTCCGCTTCGCATTGCAACAGTTCGCCAGCCTTGGCGATGAGCGCGTCGCGGGTCAGAAAAACGTGGCCGCTTTCCGCGGCGCGGCTCAGGGCAAAGGCCAGACCGGCGCGCACGCGTTCGAAGCAGTCGGTGGAGAATCCGAGTTTGCGCGCGATGTCGTCGGCTTTCAAAAAACCGACGCCCCAAAGCTCGTCGGCCAGCCGGTAGGGGTTTTCCTTGAGCACTTCCACGGCCTCGGAGCCGTAGTGCTTGAGAATGCGGTGGCTGAGTCCCAAGGTGAGCTGGTGGGCCTGCAAAAACAGCATGACACCGCGCGCGGCCTTGTTCTCCTCCCACGATTGCAGTACGCGATCCTTGCGCTGGCCGCGCAGTTCCCGGATCTCCTGCAAGCGTTCGGGATGATGGTCCAACACGTCGAAGGTGGCTTCGCCGAAGCGGGCCACCAGACGCTGGGCCAACACCGGACCGATGCCCTTGATGGCGCCGCCGCCGAGATAGCGCTCAATGGCTTCGGCTCCCGAAGGCGGCACCAAGGTGTAGCCTTGGGCGCGGAACTGCTCCCCGAAAATTTCATGCCGCACCCATTCGCCCACCAGGTCGAGGGTTTCGCCGGGCGTAAGGCGGGGAAAGTGCCCTACCACGGCGAAGATTTGGGCCGATGAGGCATGCGTGAATTTCAGTACCGAATACCCGTTTTCCGGGTTGTGGAAGGTCACGGTTTTGACCACGGCGCGGCGGATTTCAGAAGAGGCCATCGGACACATTAATAATAGGGAAACCGGGAAGGGCCGGCGTGCCCGCGGTCACGGCCGAAAAAGAAAAGGGCCCGGAGGCGGGCCCGATGGTTTGGGAAACGAAACCGGACGTTTGGTTTCGACTAAACCAGTTTTTTCTTGTGGCGGTTCAGGCGACGGCGTTTCTTGCGCTTGTGGGTCGCCATTTTTTTCCGCTTGCGTTTTTTGCCACAGGGCATTTTGACCTCAAAGCTTCCGAAAAGACAGGGCGATGAAAAGTGGATTATCACGGATTATTTGTCAAATTTCTGGCGGGTATGGACCACCGATTCGGCCGGCTTTCGACCCGGCCCCGCCGCGAATTCCCGTCCTGACCCGGGAGAGGTTCCGGGCTTCGTAACGCCTCACGGCAAAAGGTCGGCAAAGCCCGACCTCAGAACGTGGTGGTTGCGAGGCGTTGCAACAAGGCGTGGGCGAAACCTTCCAAATCGGGATCACGCGCGCCCATGCTGAGCACTACGTCGCCGGGCCGGGCAGCTTTCGCCACGGCTTCCAGGACTGCGCTTTTTGCCGAGAGGTAAACGCCGATGCGTTTGCGGGCATTGAGGTGGGCCACCAGGTCGGCCGAACCGAGGCTTTGCTCGGCCGTACCGCCGGCGTAATAGATATCCGGTACGAAAAGGAGATCATCAGCGCCCAGCACTTCGGCGGCGGCGTCCATGATGTCGAAACCCATCAATTTCATGGGAGCGAACCCATGCGGATGGAAGATGGCCAACACCCGCCGGTTCAGCCCGATAGCCAGATCCTTGGCGGTTGCAAGCGCGGCTTTCACCTTGGCCGGATTATGCGCGAAGTCGTCGATGACCGTGATGCCGTGGGCTTCTCCGACTTTGATCCAGCGGCGTTCCACACCCGCGAAGGCGTCGAGCCCCCGGGCGCAAGCGGCGAGCGGAATCCCGAGCAGCCGGGCGGCGGCCACGGCCGCCAAGGCATTGATCACATTGTGGCGGCCGGGAAGATGGACAACGAATGGCACCTGATCTAAGGTGAAATGCGAAGACCAGGGCGAGAACGTGGCCGAATTCAAACGCGCGTCGGCGGCTGTCGACTGGGTGAACACCGCGTCTTCGGGCCGCCGCAGGGCCGCGCAGCGGGCATCATCGCCATTGAGCACCGCGCGCCGGCTTTGCGCCACAAAGGTTTGGAACAAAGGCAAAAGCGCGGCGATTTCTTTGTGATCCTTTTCGATGTTCAGAACCAATCCGACTTCAGGGTGATAGCGCGTCACACTGCCGTCGGATTCATCGGCCTCGATGACCAGCCAGGCTCCGGCGCCGGCCGCAGCATTGCCGAGCCGGCCTTGGGAGCGCAGCGACAGCAGATTTGCTCCCGTGATGAGGCCCGGTTCCCAACCGGCCGCGACGAGAATGTGATACAGCATGCCCGTGACCGTGGATTTTCCCGAAGTGCCGGCCACGGCCAAAGTTTTTTTTTCGGCCGCCAGCGCGGCCAAGAGGTCGGAGCGGTGCAGAATGGGCAAAGACAGCGCTTGGGCGCGGCGAATTTCGGGATGATCCGGCTCGATGGCCGTGGAAAGTATGAGGGCGGTGTGATCCGCCGTAAGCTCCAAGCCGTCCTGCGCGTACAGGCGAATGCCGAGGCCTTCGAAATAGGCGCGCTTGCCGGCTTCGGCGCCGCGATCGAAGCTGCGATCCGATCCCGCCACGGCACGTCCCGAAAAGCGCAGGTATTGGGCCACGGCGCTCATGCCTCCGCCGGCGATACCGGAGAAGTAGCAGTGGTCGAACAGCGAAGGAAGCACTAACCGGTTCCTGGATTCTCGAGCATGTCGTCGATTTCGCTCAAGACCAGGTGATCGTCCCAAAGATTTTCGCCGCGATCGAGCATGCTGCGCTGCTTGACCACGCTGCGCGCATGCGCCAGGGCTTCGGCGATGTCGTTGGAACCTTTGTTTTCCGAGGCGATGCGGTTCAGCGCCGCGGGCAGGCCGCTCAAATCGCCCACCGATCCCAGCGCTACTACGGCTTCGTAGCGCACTTCCAGGTTGGGATGCCGCGTCAATTCGGCCAACCGGTTTTCGGCCGCGTGCAATTGCAGAATGTGCGAGGCGTGCGCGGCCTCGATGAGCACATTCTCGTTTTCGCTCCACAATTCTTCGAGCACGATGCGTTCAAATACGGGATCGCGCACCAAGCCCATGGCGTACAGCGCGCTCACTTTGACCCAATGGTTCGGAGCCTCGCGGTAATAACGCAGCACCAGCTCGCGTACGTCCGGCTTCCAGCCCAGATATCCCAACGATTCCAGCACGCGGCGGCGCACTTCCATGCTTTCCATGAGCGCGTCGATGCGGCCGAAGAGAAACTCTTTGACCGTTTGATAGAATTCCGGATTGACCGCCGGTGAGGGTGCCTGCACGTTGTCGGGCAAATCATCTTCGTATTCGAGTCCGTCATGGATTACGTTGCCCAGGCAATTGCTGGCCACGCTGCGCACGTCTTCTTCGGAATGTTCGGCGGCGAGACGCAGCACTTTTTCGAACAATTCCTGATGTGCGGCAAAGGCGCCGGCTGCCTGCAAGGCGGCGATTACGATGTCGGCGTCGGGTGTGTGCAGATATTCCAAAAGCTGCCGGGGAGCGTCGAGGCCGTCGACATCACGATTGGCGATGGCCTCGATGCGCTTCAGGATTTCCGCTTTTTCTTCCTTGCTGGAAGCCGCATTTTCCATTTCTGGAAATTAAGAATATCCCGAGGCGGTGACATCTTCTCTCCAGCGACCGCCCGGAACGCCGAACCGCGGAATAGCCGCGGAATCGGCGAGGCCGAAAGAGGTTCTACCTTTTTTCCCCTGCGCGGGAGGTCCAATGAAAACCTGTTTGGTGTGCCAAAGCGATGCGGATCGGGTGGAACTTCAGCGCCTTCCGGTGCAACGGGAAGGATCGCCGTTCGGTGATTTTTTGATTTGCAAAGGCTGCTTCGAATTGTTGGGGGCCGACGAAGTGAAGCGTCTGATCGCCGAAGCGGTGCGCGAGCGCAGCTATGACGCTTCGCAATTCATCGCCGCGGAAGGCGAGGCTGCCCCGGAGGACGAAACGCCCTTGCCGCGCGAGTTAGAATTCACGGTGGCGCAGGCTGTGTTGCGCGACGCCGCGGCCTTTGCCGGCACCTTGGGAGAACATCTGGCGCCGCTGCTATTGGCGCGCTATCGCCGCGGGCTCAGCCGTGTAAATCTGCTCACCGCCTGCGCGGCCGATGCCGACGGCAATTTTCACTTGCAGGTCGTGGCCGAAGACGTTTGACCGCGAAAATCCCAACCATCGAAAAATTTTGAGGCGGGTGCGGCTGGCCCCGGCCTGGCGCCGGCCCTAAAATGAAGGCATGGAATCAGGGCTTTCCGCCGCCGTCGGTGGAATCGAAAGTGCTTTCACCACCAACGCCCAACGTGCGCAGCGCATTGCCGCTGCGTCTCCGGGTGACAATGGCTTTGTGCGCGACATGGCCGAGTTGCCCACCGATGCCGACGCGGTGAAAGCCGATGCGTCCGTGATCAAAACCCAGAACCAAATGCTGGGGACCTTGTTCGATCTCACCGGCTGACCGCTCCCGCGAGGGCGCTCAAACCCGCTTGCTACATTCCGAAAATGGAGAGCTTGCGCTTCGCCGACTTGTCTCCGGTTTTGCTTGAGTTCCTGGCTCGCTACGGCTTTGGTCCGGAAACCCCGATCACCTTGGCTGGCTCGGCCGGTTCGCGGCGCGCTTATTTTCGACTGCGCGCAGGCCTCAACAGCTTTGTGATTTTGGTATCACCTAACGATGACTACGATTTCGGCCGTTTTTTGCGTATCACGCAATTCTATCGCATGGCGCATTTTCCTGTGCCGCAGGTGTATTGCATCGATGACGCGGCCCACCAGGTGGTGCTCGAAGACCTGGGCGATCGCCGGCTGTATGATCAACTGCGGTCCCATCGGACGCAGGCCCTGGAAAGCTACCGCCAAGCGCTCGACCTGCTGGTCGATTTGCAGACGCGCTGCCAGGCTTTGCATCTCGAATGCCCGGATATCCGCTCGCGCATTTTCGATCGCGGTCACTTGCTGTGGGAGACGGCGTATTACCGCGCCCAATACCTCGAAGGCCTGTGCGGCCGTAAGTTTGATTTCGCGACCGGCGCGGCGTTGCAATCGGTATTCGACACCTTGGCGACGCTCGTCGATCAGCACCCCAAAGCCATCATGCACCGCGATTTCCAGTCACAAAACCTGATGGTGACGCCCGACGGGGCTTTGCATGTCATCGATTATCAGGGCAGTCGCCTGGGTTCGATTTACTACGATCTGGCCTCGCTGCTGCTCGACCCCTATGTCATGCTGGCTGACGGCGAAATCGAAGAATTGCTCCGCTACTTTCACGCCAAATCGCTCAATCTGCTGGAATTTTCCGAATTCCGGCGGGAATTTTTGCATGCGGGTTTGCAGCGCATCATGCAGGCGTTGGGGGCGTTTTGTTTTCTGTCGCACGAAAAAGGTCTGGCGGCCTTCGCCGCTCATATCGCTCCGGGTGAAGCGAGGCTGCGCTGGGTGCTGCGGGAGTCGGGGCGGGAGGATTGGATGAGAGTGGTGCTACCGAAGGATTCCAGCCCATAATTTTTTTCGTGAATTGTCGGGAATTTTTGCGACCCGAAAATAAAAACAGAGGTAAGCCTTACTTCAACAACCTTGAATGAAAGTATTTTGATTCAACTTATTTCGAATTTTCGATGAGTATGATGCGTCAAGTCAAGATCCGCGTTACCAAGGGGCTCTCCAAAGTAATGCCCGACAAATTGGTATACCGAACCTTGATTTGGCTCTCCTCCATTCCGAAGCAGCGGATATTTCAGGAAGCTTTCAACATCGCGGATCCGAAGAAGACGGCAGTGGATATTGGGGCGAATCGGGGAGTCGTTTCGTACTTCATGTCGCGGCGATTTCAAAATGTCCACTGCTTTGAACCGAACGCCGACTTGGATTTTTTTTTGGAAAGAGTTTTGCCCTCGAATTGCATCTTACACACGTACGCTTTGTCCGACGCGCCTGGTGAAAGCGAATTGTCCGTTGTCCTCTACCGGGGAATCCCCATTCATGGACAAGGTCGAATTTTGGAAACTTCGAAAACTTCTTGGGAATATGCAGTACAAAAAATAAAATTGGAAACATTGGATAGTCACGGATTGAAGAACATTGGAATCATTAAGATCGACGTCGAAGGTCACGAGGAAAAAGTCATTCAAGGAGGCATTCAGACTCTGCGGGAGAATAAACCCGTACTGATCATTGAAATTGAAAAACGGCATACCGGTAAATCGGCAAAAGCAACGGTTGATTGGATTGAATCGCTGGGTTACAACGGCTTTTTTTTTGAAGGGGCGACGAGGAGAGGCGTTAGCGAATACTTGGATAAAATGCAAGAGCCGGGGTACCCGTTTTATATCAACGACTTTTTGTTTCTTCCCAAGTGAAAATCGCCGTCCTTTCCAGCTTTCCCCCGAAAAAATGCGGGATTGCTTATCTCACCGAAAATCTTTTTGATGAGCTACGGGCCCAGGGGCATGACCTGATCACCTTTGGCGTCGATGAATCGGCTTGCGACCACCCCATCGATACAAAATCGATGTTTGGGTTATTCAAAACTGTCTCCCAAATCCGCAAGCAAAACATCGAATATGTTTCCGTGCAATTCATCATCGGCTTTTTTCGGAAGCGTTATTTCGGCCTCAATTTACTGCTCTTTTTAATTGCGCTCCGCAAGCACCGCGTGATTGTGACTCTGCACGAAATTCATTACCTGCGGTCTTTCCGGCACTTGGTTCAGGATCCTTCCACGGTTTTTCACATTGTTCTGGAAGGCTTGATCTCGCGATTGAGTTCCGGAGTGATTGTCCACACCGAATACCAGGCTGCTTGTTTAAGAAAATACGGGGTTCGAAACGTCCGCTGTATTTATTTGGGAATTCGTCTTTATCCCATTTTACGGGAGCGTAAAACCTTCAACCACGCCTTATTTTTTGGAAAACTGAGCCCTGCGAAAGGGATTCACTTGTTGCCCGGGATCGCCAAAGTCTGCCCGGAAATTCATTTCACAGTCGCTTGTTCCAGCCAGCCGCAATATAAAGAATATCAGGTGCAAATGATTCAAGGTTTCGCGGAAATCAAGAACGCTGAATTTATTTGCAAAGAATGGATTGGAGACGAGGAAAAGGAGTCGTACTTTGCGGCGGCAGATGTGCTGGTATTACCGTATCTCGATGGGTATTACCAAAGTGGCGCGGCTTCGGAATCGGGGGTGTATAACATTCCCGTTATCGTACCCCGCCTCGGTCCCCTGACGGAAATCGTGGACAAATACCATTCCGGAGAATGCGTGCCTTTTCCGAGTCCGCATGAAATTAAATCGGCTATTTATCGGATCTTTCAAAATTATCCGAGTTATTTGGCGGGGATTGAACGGTATCGGAATGAGGCGAACTGGACAATTGCGGCCAGGAAATACTGTGAGTTTTTAATAGGTTGAGCCTCGTTTAGCCGGGCGGGCGGCAATATCATGTGGTCCTGGAATGATGCGCAGCTACCAACACTTCAAGGCGGGTGGTGCTTCTTCCAAATAAGATAGTTTTTTGTTCGGGTCTTTATCCATTTGGAATTTTGGAGGTCGCGGCATTTCTCCATAATATCCACCCACCCCCAATCATGCCGTTGATGACCTGAAGAGAATAGCTCACCGCACTTACTGCAATGATTTTAGGGGCCGTATACCCCATCGTGGTGTGAAGCAAAAATAAATTCAGGTATTCTACCACACCGATGCCGTTGATGCTGATGGGCAATAGGATCAGGGTGTTAATGATCGCCATTTGAAAGCAAAGGAAAAGAAGGGGGATTTTAATTTGTACGCCCCAGAAAATGCAATAGGACGCTCCAATCATAAGAATTTGAATTCCTACAGTGAGCAGAAAAACCTTTCCAACTAGACCAGGGGTGCGTATCGCAGTCTTCATCGATTTGAGCATTTTAACGAATGTTGCGCGAAAGGTGGGGACAAGAAAAATGGCGGCCGCCCCGCAAGCCATGGCAAGACCAAGAAATATCAGTTTGCTCCAGGAAAGTTGCGCTTTCTGCCACACTTCCAAAACGGGACCCCTGAAATAGATGAATCCGACGATACCCACAATCCATTGAATTCCGAGACCGAGGAATTGGGAGAAGAAAACCAAGCTGGATTCATGGAACGGTTTATCGTATTTCTTTCCAAATAATATCACTTTCAACATTTCGGAACTTAAACTGCCGGGAAGAATAAGGCGGTAAAAAACCCCGACGAAAATGAAGTGAAGGTATTTGGAGATCGGCAATCCGGGAATGTGGAGCAGGCATTTCCAGCGCCAAGCTTGCAAATACAGGATTCCGAACATCAGTAAATAGCCCATACCGATCCAACCGAAATGGGCGTTTCGCAGCGACTCCCATACATCTTTCCAAGAAATGGCGAAAATTAAATAACCCACAAATCCCGTGCTGATGCACAGCTTAAACCAGAATTTAAAGCGGGGACTCATTTTCATGCGGAGCCCCCTCCTAAAGGGGTTCCGCGTGGAATCATTTCGAAATAATTTCCAACGAGGGCAAAGGAAAAATCAATTTGCCGCCCTTGTTCAAGAATTGTTTCACCTGCGGCAGGTTTAAGAAAAAAGGCTTGAAGTGATAAGGCCCGACCACTAAGTAATCAGGATTGGATGCAAATACTTCTTTTTCCGAAACGATGGGAATCTTGCTTCCCGGTGTAGTGCGTCCGAATTTATCCTCGTTCACCTCTCCGATTTTCGGAAGGAGATCGGGAGTGATACCGCAATACTGCAGTACCGCGTTGAATTTTGTGGATGCACCCAAGCCAAACACCACCTGCCCTCTGTCCCGGATATCTTGAAGTAGTTTCCGGAATTCCTGTTTATGCAATTTTGCACTGCTTTCAAATGTCCGGTAGATGGCCAACTCTTCCAAACCGAGAATTTGCTCCTGTTTTTCCAAGAGGCAAACGGAAGGATGGGTGGGCTTGTTTTTAGAATGCTCGGCAACAATGCGAAAGCTTCCACCGTTGCAATCGTTCAACTCCACCTCGCGAATGGAAAGGCCGGCCTCTCGCAGGATTCGACTGATTTGGGCAAGCGAATAGTACTCCAAATGTTCCTGCACGGCCGTGTCATACATGTTTTTCGCCAACATGAGCAGAGAATAACTTTGCTCGAAAACCCAGATTCCGTCGGGGTGAAGAATTCGTTTGATGTCCTTGGCGAATGCGACGGGATCTTCCAAATCATAAAAGCACGCGATGGAGCTCACGATTTTGATTTTGCGATTGGTGTCGCGAAAGTATTCGAGAAAGATTTCGGAGTTGAAAAATTCGGGGATGGCAACAATCCCCTCGTTGTAATACTGCTTGAATTTGGGAATGGTGGGATCCATGCCCACAAAGGTGATTTCGCGCGGAACCAAGGATTTCTCAGAAGCATCGGGAGCTTCGGACTGAATGTTTTGATAGGACCTTAACAGCGTTCCGTCGTTACTGCCGATATCCAAGACCATATCTCCGGAGGCCAGACAGACCAATGAACTCGCATAACGTGCCAAGGCTTGAAGGTGATCGGTCATGGAGCGATTTAGCCCGGAACGATAGCCATAATTTTCTCCATACATTTTGTCCAGGGACACGCTATGCTTGATTTGCACAAGCCCGCATGCCCCTTCTCCATAACATTTCACCAAAATTACCGGAGTGGCCTCCACCTCTTCCCCAACCTTTGGAAAAACACCCGTGAGCGCCTGCATTCCCAAATCCAAAATGGGTTCTAAGCGCGTATTGCCGCAAATCCTGCAGCGATGGATCTCACGGTAGGACATTTCTACTCCCGTTTTTCGGTTGAATTACCCATCAAATTAACCGCTGAAAGGCAAGAAAGAAAACTTGATTTAGAACCGAATCCGAGGTAATTCATCCACCACAGTTCCAGTCTGTTTCTGTTTGGGGCAAAGCCAAGGACTTCAGGTTGCCGCAGCTGAGGTGGTTGTATTTCTCCGTTTTGGGAAAAGAAGAAATGAAGAACTCACCAATGCAAGAAGGCTCAATACTGCCACCCACAATCCCGTGCGTAGCCACGGGCTGCGATAATGGAATGCAACCGTATGCTTCCCGGCTGTCAATTGCACTCCGCGAAAGGCGTAGTCGGTGCGCAGAAGGGGCACGGGCATGCCGTCCAGCTTAACCTTCCAATTCGGAAACCACATGCCGGACACAATGAAAATTCCCGGGGCGGCGGTTTCCACCCTATACACCTGTTGATTGTAACTGTGTTTTAGTTCGCCGATGTGGGCCAAGTCCGAGGTGTCGGATAGATTTCCGCCGGAAGAGAGCCCGACACCAGAAACATAGGCGAGACGCCTGGGATTAAATCCGGGTTCCTTCATTTTCAGCAACGCGTCCGAATCGGAAAGGGCCTGCCAGGCTGGAACGAAGAAAGCGCGCGGCAGAGCCGAGTTGTTGCGGGCCAATTTCAGGCCGGGATCATTGGGCAGCCGATAGGCCAGATATTTCACATTCAGCAAGTCCAGAAATGGACTGCCCGAAACCGAACCGTCGGGGTTTTCCTTCAGGCCGGCCATGAGGTTGGGATTGGTCTGGTAATCGTTACCGCGGTAGGTGCGGTAGGTACGCATCTCGTTGTCAGTCCAACCATCGACCGTTTCGATGCCATGGTATTGCATGAACCAGCGGTCATAGGCCTGACCGATACCCAAAACGCGAAAGCGCGAGGTATCTGCTTTGAGTACGTCGATGGCTTCTTCATGTGGCAGTACACGGCTGGGGTCGTAGCCGCTGATGAAATTCGCATTGACCCAATACAGGTCTACGACCGTTACGGTCAGCGCCAGCCACCCGAACAGTGCGGGCCGTCGCGTCTTCAGCAAAAATGCCCCGGCGCCCCAGGTCAGAATGGCCAACAGTGCGCCGGTACGTAGCGCCCCGATGGCAAACGGGGTTTTATCCATGGCTTGACGCGCGATGTTGGGAATTTGCGATGCATCGAAAACACTGTCCCAAATCGAAAAAACTGTGTCGGGCATCAGACCGCACAGCGCGGCCAAGCCCGCCGCTCCGAAGCCGACGAGATAAAATCGCTTCATGGCCTTAGCCCGAGCCGTTTCAGGCCACTTCTCGATTCCTTCCGACAGGCGGCGCAAGGTTTCAGCCGACATGAGCAGCAAGGCAGTGGCCAACCAGAACAGAATCATGCTAGGCGCACGGAAGTTCTTGACTCCCGGGACGATTTCATAGACCACGCGAAACAGCGGCGTGTGCGCTCCGAGCCCGTACAGGATGGAGAGCAGGCCCACACTTCCCCAAAACCAATACCAGCGATTCCGGAAGGCGAACAATCCCAAGAGTCCGAGGAACCATACCAAAAGACCCGGATATTCAGAATTGAGTTTGAAGGGATTTCGTCCCCAATAATTTTCGTTGAGGCCGGCAAATTCCGGCACCACAAGCGCGGCGGCCTCTTCGGGGTGCAGAGACCAAGAGGCCGCGTGCTCGAAAGTCGTATTGGCCCCCGAACCCCGGATGCCGAATTCCTTGGTGTATTTCAGCGGTGGGTAGAAAATGAAGAAAACGAGTCCGATGCCGAGTAGAATCGGCACCCAGAAGCGCAAAGCCAATTTTCCGACTTCAACCCAATTCCTTTGGCGAAGCGGGGGAAAAAGAAAGTACAGCCAGATCAGGAAATATCCCATGAGCACGTAATAAGTGAATTGCAAATGCGAAGTGGAAATGAACAAGGCAATAGTCAGGGCCAATCCCACCAAATGCCGGCGCGCGGCTACCGGACCCAATACCCGTAGCAGAAAGTATATCGATAGCGGCAGCCAAGCCATGATGAAAAACTTGGCGGTGTGGCCGGAGTGGATATCGGAGATGAAATTGGTGTTGAACATGTAGGCCACGGCCAACGCGGTCGCCAGCCAGGTGTTCAGGCGAAAATACCGTTGGGTGAGAATGAAAGCCCCAAAGCCCGCCACCAAAACATGCAGAATGAAATCCCACGTCACGACCTGGCTCACTGGGAGCAAGAGGCCCAGTACGATGAAGGGTGGAAAAGAAGCGTCGCCGAACATGGCGTCGAAAGTAGGCATGCCGGCCAATCCATATGGATTCCAAAGTGGAATTTCGCCATGCCGCAAGGCGTCGAAATAAAACTTCCAGGCCGGCGCGCCGATTTGATCCGAAGCGAAGAGAATATGACCGGAAAAAATGACGCTGAGAAAAGGCAAAAGACCGATAATAAGGATGACGACGAGTGCTTTCCAATGCTCCTTGAGCCAGGATCGGTATTCCGACCACGCCATAATTCCCCCCAAGGTTTGCATCAATTTAGCTATTGTGAAGAAAAGTCCATTCGCTCTCCGCGATGGCATCCCAGCTAAAACGCTTCGCCCGCTCGCGACCGCGGCGCCCCAAATTCTCGCGTAACCAAGCGTTCTGAATCAGGCAGAGCATGGACCGGCCCAGCGCAACACAATCTTCGGAAGGTACGGCGAGAGCGGTTTCTCCCAAAGCCAGACTGTCGCGAAAGCCGTCGGTATCTGTGACCAGAACCGCTTTGCCGGCGGCATTGGCTTCGAGGGCTGCGATACCGAATCCTTCGAAACGCGAGGGCGAGCAGAAGAAAAGGCAAGTGGATAAAAGTTCGCGTTTGCGCGTTTCATCGATACCGGTTTCCATACGAACACTGGCTTGCAAATTCTCCGGCACCAAGGCTTTGGCTTTTCGGAGGCTTGCTTCTGACGCACGTCCGGCCAGCACAAGATTTATGCCAAGTGGCGCTGCAGATTCGGCAAAAGCGGTCAGCAGAAGATCGAGACCTTTCATGTACACATCAAAGCGACCCAAGAACAGAATAAAGGGCGGAGTCGCTGGGCGGGATTCCAATGCAAGCAAAGCGGGATCAATTCCGTTGGCGGTGAGCTGAACCGAAGCTTTCGGGTTGAGCCGCCGGATGTGATCCTGCAAAGAACGGTTGGATACGAGGAAACGACGCCCGCATCGCAAAAACAGTTGTTCGCTGAGATAGGCGACAACGCCGAGGGGTCCGTATTTGCGGAACGATTGCGCCCCTACGGTGTGATGCATCACGAAATAAATCCGGCGGCCGCGGACAAGGGACAGGAGAACCGGGGCATAGATTGAAGGACTGACCCCGATAGTCTGAGCAGAATCGAACAAGATTCGTAAATTGGCGGCTACCGCGTAGGTCAACCGACAGAGCCAGTTGGTTTTGCCAAAGCCCAAACCACAGATTTCGATTCCGTCGAGCACTCCGGACTTGAATCCAGGATAACGGCTCGTAATCAAGCGAACCGGAACGCGCTGGACGAAACGCCGCAGCGTTTCGAAATCACGCACGGCACCCCCTCCTGAAACCCAGGGGTTACCTAGGCTGTCAAAGGAGTAATATGAAATTTGGAAGGGGCGATTCGAGCCTGGCATCATGCAGAGGCAAAGTTAAAACCTCTGGACTTACCGGCCGGATAGTTTTCTATCGCATTCAATATCCGTGCGGAGAATTGCTGAAACCCTTCGCTCGGCCGAGATTCGTTTAATGCGCCAAAAACAACCCCTTAGGCAATCCCCGCGTATCAAGGCACCAGCCGCCGTTGCAGGGGGCGAAGGTCCGCAGAGTTTTGCCCGTCAAATCGTGCAGACGGGGAGCCGAACTCCATTCGCTTACCGGGAGGAAAATTCGGTTTCCGCCATCGAGAAATACGAGACGATCCGGCGCGGTAGGGTTTTTTACGGAAAGAGCCTCGGTGGAAGGATCAAAAAGAATCGGGGCAGGCAGGCTCCAGCCTTCGGAATCCACGGCTGCGGTTTTGGCTAGCGCTGAAGTTTTTGTCCGCAGCCTGACCCGCCAATAAACCGCACCCGCCATCTCGGAAGAGTCGGGTAACAATTTGGGATCGACGGTGAACACGCTATCTGCTATAGATAGTTTGCAAAAGGAATCATCGAAAGTAAGGTCTTTCGAGAGTTCGACGTCAACGCTGTCGCCCTTCTTAAGCACGTCTCCAAGGGAGACAGAGTCGCAGCCCTCCGCGGGCACAAGGTGGATTTTGAATTGGTCGCCGTTAAAGACGCAGCGGCCCGCCACTGGAGAAACCGGAGAGACGTAATCATTGCAAGTCACGGACTGGGAATCTGGAGTCATGGTTTTATATCGGGCCCGGATTTCCTGGATGGACATGGCAGTATCCACGACGCGCGCGAAGTCCATTAAACCGTCAAAATGCCGAAAATCACCGCCCACCATGCTGGGATCGCGGGCGCCCACGGTCAAGGCAGTCGTGTCGAACATCAAGGGCACGTAGTCGATACCAATGAGTCGCGAGGTATCGGTTGCATCCTCGCCGTTCAAATAGATTTTCAAATTTTTCCCATCCCATACGCTAACCATATACGTCCATCTGCTGAGTTCGACGCAGCGATCCGTTTCCGTTTCTTTCCACAGACGGGTGCCATTGGCCATTGCCATTTCTCCCACGCATTGAGAAACCTGGCTGCCATATTGTTGATGCAAGGTCGCGGCGGCTTCAACTTCCGCCACCGTAGCATAATCGCTGTCAGGCAACGGTGGGTAGAGCAGCCCCCCTCCCACGCGGAATGAAAATCCTTGCGGGATAGTGACATCCCAAGTGGCCGTATTTACGATATCTGAAATTTCATAGCCCGTCGAAGGATAACTTCGCAACAAAAAGCGCGCTTCCACCGTAAAAGGACCTTGAGGGGCGAGATAGGCCGGCAAATGCATTGATCCTTCCGATCCGAAATCTGCGGCTCCAGGGAATGTGGCCGAAGAGGACAAATCACCGCCGACGGTTGCATGCGGGAGTGAATCCTCTTGCTGGCCGAGATCGGCGGAATTGTCGAATTTCAGATACATACGGATATGCCCTGCAGATTGGGTCCAGCCGGTGACGGGCAGTGACGCCAAAAGGCAAATCGGTATCCAAGAGTTGCTGAAACGAAAACGATGGGTCGGAAGTAGCATTACGGGTACCACTATTCAGATTTCACAATGTCCAATGATACTATGATTTTTTGGATCTAGAAATTGCATTTACGGACAGTGTGACTCACGTCACAAAATTCTCATTCATTCATTCAGAATTTGGCAAAATTTCGCCCTGGGTCTTGGCGCTCTTCAGTTTCTGGCAAAAATTTCTTCACCATTTTCGGTAATTCTTCCCGATTCGCTTCTTGCAGCTTCTCACTTTCCGGAAAAAAATGTGCTATCCGCCATCGAGGAAATTGAGCTGCCCCGATACAGCCGGGGGGTTTACGGATCCAGCCGTTTGATTTCCTGTTTTCCGGAAATAGGCGGTGAAGCACAAAAGGAAGGATTGAAATTCGGGCGGGGCCGGCTCGTCAGGCCTGTATATCCCATTTGAAATCCCGGCCCAATATGCAGTTCTGCGTCCCAGGAGGAATCGGATGCTCGGTCTCTTCGCAGACCAGCACATTGCGCAGCAAATCGGGCAAATCGTCCTGCCCGGCTTCGTTGGCAACATAGGGTTTGGGTTCCGACATCAATGGGTGATAGTTGTAACTAAAATCAGAGGCCGCCTCCATCACGAATTTGGCCGCCTCCCATAACCCCTGCGGCGTGCCCGCGTCGAACCAGCGCGCTTCCTGGCTGCAATTCACCAATTGGATGGGGGCTCTGGCTTGGAGCGCGCGCGTCCAAAACCGCTTGATATCTTCGGGCCCCGTTGTCACATAGCGCAGGAATTCGCGTTGGTAGAAGCCGATGCCGGTGAAGGTCAGGCGCGTCATTTCGCCGGCGTGGTCGAAAGCTTCGAAGCCATGCACTCCGAGCAGGCGGCCGTTGGGGCCGCAGGAAAGCGTGTTATGGGCCGTGCGGAACATGCAGGCCAAGGTCGCAATCGCTCCGGAAGCCTTGTGCTGGCGCCACAAATCCTCGAGGTCAATGGTATGGATCAAGTCGGCGTTGTGGACCAGAAAGGCGTCGTATTCCCGAAGAATCGGTTCGGCATTGGCCAGGCACCCGCCGGTGCCGAGAAGTACGGGCTCACGCAAGGTTTCGAGGCCCAGTTGCTTCGCCAGCCGTTCCATCTCTTCGGGCAAATGGTGGGTGTTGACCAGCCAGCGTTTGGGCGCCAGGGACTCGATACGGAATTTGCTGATCTCCAGCGCGCTTTTACCGTGAAAGGTGATGGCCGGCTTGGGCAGGCGATCGGTCAAGGGCCGCAGTCTGCGGCCATAGCCCGCGCTCAAGAGATACGCCGCCAGCGACATCAGGCAAATACCCCATGCAGCGGCCCGCCTAAGAGGATTTCGATGGGGGCTTTGTGGAATTCATATTCATAAGGCGGTTCTTTCCATTGGAAAGTCCGGGCATAATGCGTTCGGATTTGATCGAGAATCGCCACGGCTGTGGCGAATGGCCGGAAACGGCGGCGGTTCCGCACGTGGATTTGCGCACCGCCGCAAAGCTGGCCCGCGTATTTGTGGAAGGTGGGTTGAAAATAGGCCTCGCGAAATACGGCCCCGGGCAGGCCGGCCCGATTGAGCTTGGCGCACAGGTCATGCGCATCCAGCCAGGGGGCGCCGAAAAATTCAAAGGGCCGCGTGGTGCCGCGGCCCTCGGAAACATTGGTGGCTTCGAGCAGGCACATGCCGGGATACACCACGGCAGTGTCGACCGTGGGCATGTTGGGCGAAGGAGGCACCCAGGGCAGGCCCGTCTCTTCGAAATAAGCGGCCGGGTCATAGCCTTCCATGTCCAGCACGTACAAATCGCAGGCGGGAAAAGCTTCGCTGCGGAATTGCCGGGCCAGGGCCCCGATGGTTTTGCCGTGGCGCACGGGAAGGGGATGCATGCCGACGAAGCTTGCGTAATCGGGGAGCAAGGTCGGACCTTCCACCGCATCGCCGATGGGATTGGGGCGATCCAGCACCACCACCGCGACGCGCGCGCGTTCGCAGGCGCGCATGCAGAGATAGAGCGTCCAGATGAAGGTGTAATAACGCGCGCCCACGTCCTGCAAATCCACGATCAGGGCGTCGAGACCCGCCAGCATTTCCGGCGTGGGTTCGCGGTGATCGCCATACAGACTGTACACCGGAATGCCCCATTGCGGATGGGAGAAGTCATCCCACTCGATCATGTTGTCCTGGGTTTGCCCCAGATAGCCGTGCTGGGGCCCAAACAAGGCGCGCAGGCGGAACAGTTTGCCGTCGTGCGCTTTAAGAATTTCCGAGGCATGGGTCAAGGTCGAAGACACCGAAGCCGGATGAAGCACGGCGCCCACGGCCGCATTTTTCAGGGCGGCCGGCCAGCATTCCGGCAAACGATCCAGAGGTAGACACACGCAATTATCTTTCGGCATAGATTACTGTCAGACCCGGTAAAAAGGTAATCGCAACCGGGTTCCGCTCCATCTCCGTGCCCCCGCCCGCGGCGGGGAGAAAGAAGTTCTTATGGCCTCGCTCAATAAAGTCATGCTCATCGGCAACCTCGGCAAAGACCCCGAAGTGCGCGCCATTCCCTCCGGCGTCAAGGTGGCGAATTTTTCCATCGCCACTTCGGAGAACTACACCGATCGCAACGGGCAGAAGGTCGAAAAGACCGAATGGCACAATATCGTGATGTGGCGAGGGCTGGCCGAAGTTGCGGAAAAATATCTGCGCAAGGGATCGCAGGTTTTCGTGGAAGGCCGCTTGCAGACGCGTTCGTGGGACGATCAAAACGGTCAACGCAAGTACATGACCGAAGTGGTGGTCGACAATATGGTGATGTTGGGCCGGCCACGTGGCGAGAGCGGCGGCGAAGGCGGATCTGAGAGCTATTCCCGGCGTCCGCCGCAGGCGGACGCACCCTCAGCGTACAGGCCGGAAAACGCCCTGGCCGGCTCCAATCCCCCGCCGCCCGAAGACGACTTGCCGTTTTAGATCCACTGGGCGTGGAGCCTAAGCGGAACCGGATCCGCGGGGCCGCAACTGCTTCGTGACCAAGGCCAGCGCGGCCCGCCTTTCGCTCTGTGAAATTGCGCCGATGAGAAAGGGCAATAGGAGTCCGGCAACGAGCAGGGCGCCGCGCATTCCCAGGCCCAGGCCGGGATGGGCTTGGGTCCAGAAACCAACCGCAAAGCACAGGGCGATCCAAACCAGCACCGGCGCCAGCCGCCGCCATTCCAGGTCGATGGGAAACAGTGTTTGGCTCTTGCGCGTGATCAGAAAAGCCATGACCGCATAACACGTCACCGCGGCCCACACCGCGCCCCACAGGCCGAGCCAGGGAACCAAAAGCAGGTTGAGCGCCACGGTGACGGTAGCGCCGACGCCGTTGATCCAAATCAAGGTTTTGGTTTTCTTCGCGATATAAATGCCCAAGGTGAAATGCACGAACCAGGCCTGAAAGGCATAGGCCAGTAACACACCCGGTACAATGGGCAATCCCGGCCAGAAGTCGCGCGCGATCAAAGACTTTCCAAAAACCCGCAAGGCCACGAATTTGTCGAGGAACAGCATCAAGGTAAAGCCGCAGGCGCCGATGAACAGAAGCAACACCCGTAATACGCGGCCGAAAAGCGCCGCAGCATCAGGATCTTTCTGGTGCTGCAAAAAAAACGGCTGCCAGGCCAAGCGATACATTTGCACCAGCAGCAAGCCGAAAATACCGAGCTTCCAGGCCGCGGAGAAAAGGCCGGTGAGATAAAGGACGTCCCAACCCGTGCCCGGATAAAGGCGGCCCAAATCGGCCGGCGTCAGCCGCCCCAGAAACAGCCGCCCCGACATTTCGTTCACGATGCCGTACAGTCCCGCCGGCACAAACGGCAATCCGAAACGCAGCAGGGCCCGCAGGCGTTCGCCGTCGAACAACGGGCGAAGGTGGGCGCCCAGTACCGGAAGCAGAAAAATGAAGGCCGCGGTGCTGGCCACGGCGTTGGCCCAGAACACGCCGCGCAAACCTTGATGCAGGTGCAGCACGAAGACCAGGTTTCCCGCGATGTTGACCGCGACGCTGCCCAGGCGAATGAAGGCGAAACGGCGGGCCTGGTGCCGGTAACGCAGATGCGACAGAGGCACCACGGTCAGGGTGTCGAGCACGAGAATGAGGGCGGCCCAATGGAACAGGCCTTGATTGGCCGGGGGAATGCTGAACACACCACCGAGCCACGGTGCGGCCAGCAACAGCGGCGCGGTCAGCCCCAGGCTGATTCCCGCTTGCGACCAGAACGCGGTGCTGAACAGGCGTCGCCGCACTCCGTCGTCGACGTCATGCGCCAAGCGCAAATAAGCCGAGTCGAAACCCGATTGGTACACCACGTTGAGAAAGGCGACCAAAGCGAAAATGATGTTGCTGATGCCGAACTCGGCCGGTGACAGCACATGGGTGTAAAACGGAACCAGAAGAAAGTTGAGAAAACGGCTGAGCAGCGACGAAATTCCGTACAACAGGGATTCGCGTGCCAGGGATCGCAAACGGGTCATGCGGATTGCAAAGTGCAAAAATGCGCTTCCAAATCCGGAGTGCACCACCGCCTCCCCACCCATCGGCCTGCAGCCGCGGACGCGCAGGGCAAAAACGGAGAGAGGGCGAAGGTATTGAGGTGGGCGCTCAGCGGCCTTCGGAAAGGCGGTTGATGAGGAATTCGGCCATGCCCAGCTTGCGCATGGCGGTCTGGGTCTTGCTGATGTCGTAGGCCACGCGCACGATTTCGACCGTCAGTTTTTCGGTGTCGCACAGGCACCAACTGGCCAGCGGGTTGCGGTCACGGGGTTGGCCCACGCTGCCATCGTTCACCAAAAGCCGCTGTCCCGGGTGCAAAGTGTGAAACAGGGTTTCGGAGACGCGGAACGATTGTTCGCCGTCCATGATCACGATGATGGGCCAGTGGGTATGGCCGATGAAGCAGATCTTCTCGTTGAAAAAAGAAAAGGCGTCGACGGCGTCGTCGAGGCTGGTGACGTATTTCCAGTCGGCCGGAGACCAGGGGCTGGCATGCACGAAAAAGAGCGGAGGTTCGGATATGACATAGGGCAATTTGCCCAGCATGTCCACCGTGGCCGGCGTCAGGATTTTGCTGGTCCATTCGATGGCGCGTTGGGCGTTGTAATTGTTCCACTCGTCGGAACTTTCGCGACCGATGGCGACGCTGTCGTGGTTGCCGAGAATGATGACGTCGCTTTCACGCGTTACGATTTCGACGCACTCGTTGGGATAGGGACCGTATCCCACGATATCACCCAGGCACACCTTGCGTTCTACGCCGTAACGGGCCATCGATTCCAACACCCGTTGCAGTGCTTCGAGATTACCGTGGATGTCGGAAAAGATTCCGTACTTCACGGCAGAAATTATACCTCTGTGCCCGCACCTGGACCAGGGTCGAAGACCCGTCGGTTCAGCGATCCGCGCCAGCCACGGCGACGGGCGCGCTTTTGGCGCAGCGGAATCCCACTTTGTAATTGCGGAATCCGGGGCGGTTGGAAAAGCGCGCCGACAAATCCAGGCTTTGGCCTTCGCTGTACCAGCTTCCGCCGCGGATCACCTTGGCCTCGCCCGTGGACGGGCCTTTGGGATTCACCAGGTCGTCCTGCGAGTAAGGGCCGTACCAATCGTGGGTCCACTCGAATACGTTGCCGGCCATGTCGTACAGGCCGTAGGCATTGGGTTTTAGCGACCCCACTTGCCAGGTGTGATCGTCGCTGTTTTCCCGGAAATGGGCGTAATCGGTGGCCGGGGCCCGGCCCCAATAAAAGGGGCCCGCAACCCCGCCGCGGGCGGCATATTCCCATTCGGCTTCGGTAGGCAGGCGGCCACCGATGTCGCGGCAATATTGATCGGCCTCGTCCCAGGTCACGCGTTCCACGGGCAGCGAGTCATGGGCGTGATAGGACGGGTTGTCCCCCATCACCCGCCGATAATCCTTTTGGATCACCTCGAAGGGTTGGATGTAAAACGGCCCCACTACCACGGTGTAGCCGTCGGAGCGTTGGAAGCTGCCGCCCGGCAAATACACCATACCCTTGACCGGCGGTGCCGGGGCCGGAACCGGCGGATGGGCGGGACGGATGGTGGCATAGGTGAACCAACGGATGGGCCCTTCGCTGAAGCGGGTGCCTTCCACGTATTCGACCTTCCAGAAATAGGTGCGGCCGGAATCCAGTTGCGTCAGCAGAAACGTCGTGTCGCGCAGCGACTGGGCTACGGGTTCCAGATGCGAGAACCGGATCCCGAGGTAGACGTTGAACACCCCGTCGGGGTGGCTCGGCGCAGGCGACTCCCAGGACAATCGCACCCCGGTGTCGGAACGGACTTCGCTGTCGGGTTGGACGGGTACGGGCACCGGCAATGGTAACGGCTGAGGTACGGGGGGGGTATAGGCCAGCCCGCCGGGCGGAAAGGCGGTGCCCGCGCCGTAGGCATTGACCCCGATGAGCCGGAAGTGTTGTTCCAGGCCCGCAGGCAGGCCGGTTACGCGGAGCCGGTTTCCCACGGCCCGGGGGAGAACGGTTTCCCACGCTCCCGCGGCGTTCAGGCGCTGGACGATGAAATAGTCGGCCGGAGGTTCGGTTTGGCATTGCAAAAATACGCTGGCCGAATCCCCGCCCGTGATTTGCGCCCAGCCTTGCAGGGGCGGACTGATCCAAACGCGTTCGCGGTTGAAAAGCAGGAAATCCCGGTCCGGATCGGCATTGGCCGCCACCGGCGGCGCGTTCAAGAACAAGGCATCGCGCAACCAGGCCTGCCCGGCCTTGAGTCCCGGGGCTGCCGTGTCGGGCGCTGTCGAATCCGCCGGTGTCGGAGCCACCCGAACCAGGGGAGATACCGTCAGCAACGGCCCCGGCGCGACCCCCAGGGAAAATCGGAATTGGGGCTGCAAGGCCCATCCGAACGATCCATTTCCTTGCGCGCCGATGCGCGGCTTATCCGGCGAATTCTCCGACACCTCGACCGCAGGTTGCCAATGGTTGTATTGAAATCCCAAATCGGCGTCCAGGGCCTGGCGCACATGCACCGGGTCGGCCCAGGCCGTCAGGCTGTCTTCCAATCCGCGGGCTTCTTCGCTCAACGAAAAGCCTTCGGCAATCCGCAGGCAGAATCCGTGTCCGAGCGGAATGGAAAGGGTTTGGGATTCGGGCAGGGAATCGGTGTGGATGAAGGCACCGGCGCCCCGCACGGTCGCGTCGAAAGCGGCGTCGATTTCCAGGGCGCCCTGAAGATGAAAAGCCATTTTCTCCAAGAGGCCGTTGTGTACGCGCAGCACGCCCGTCAAAACCGGCTGAAACAACATTTTGCCGTTGCGCAAATCCCCTTTCCAATCGATTTCGCCGCTGTCGGATCCGGCCGAAGCACCTTCGAAATGCCGGTCGCCGAGAATGGTGTTCAAATCCATGCGCACCTTGAAGCGGATTTCGCCTTCGAGCACGGCATCGTTGAAAAAGGCCGGTTGGGTTTTAATCCAAAACCGATTGGCGACGTTGCCGGCCGGGGCGAAGGAAAGCACTTTGACCAGCACCCCGCCCAATGCCGTATCGCTCAACAAAACGCCGGGCTTGAGCGTCCAATCGGATGGCACTTCCAACAAAAAAGACAGCGAATCGTTGGCGTCGCGCTGGAGCAAGCGCGGCGATCCGGGCAAAGTGAGATCCCACAAGTCGGGTGATAAAGACAACGAGTCGCTTTCTTCGACAAAGGCCGCGGCGGCGAGACCGTAGCCTTCGATGCGCAGGGAAGAAAGGTCCGGCGTCACCACGGAGTCGTCGAACGTGAGCGAAACCAGGTGTCCGCCCACCTCGGCCTCTTCCACCTGCAACCCCGTATCCGCCGCATGGATCCATGCGGGCGCCAGGCACAGCGGCAACAGCAGCAGCGGAGTCGAAAGGGAGTTCATTTGACTTGGGCGATGACCTGGCGCGTCACGATGTTCCCGTCCACGCGCAAGGCCACCAACTTCAACCCGCGGGGATTGATTTCCTTAGGTAATTCGGGTTGGAGAATCATTTCTCCGCGCGGACATTGGCCCGCGAACAGGGTTCCGAGGTTTTTCCCGTAAAGGTCCAGCAGCAGCACTTCGACGTCAGCGGGTTGGGGCAAGGTGATGCGCACCCATACCTGATGCGGCCCGAGCGACTTCACCGTCATGCCCAGCGTCAACTGCGCCGTATCGCGGGATGCCTGACCCGGCGTGGCGGCGGTGGCGGTGGTGTCGGCCAATTGCAGTACCGTTTTGAGATCGCGCGTTTCTCCGTGCGCATTGGTCACGGCCGGAAGAATCACCTCGCTGGTTACCGGCCGCAGGGGATCGCGCAGCAGCAGAATCAGGCGTTGCTTGTCCGCATGCACAAACGGCGCGCCCAAAAAGACCGCAGCGGCAAACAGAGCCGGAAACCGGCGCGTGATTCCGACTCGTTGGTTGCGGCGTTTCATTGCAGTCCTATGCGAAAAATCGGCTTACTCCGAAGAGACTTGGGGGGGAGAGAATACTTAATAGTATATCCCGAAAGTCCGCAATAAGTATGAAATTAAATCTGGCGGAATATCCGCCGGTATGCTAAAATCGTCAAGGAATCGACGATTTCACCGAAATTGAAAATCGCATTGGAAGAGATGTGACGAGTTTTTAACTTTTATTCTAGCTCGCTTGATAAAAAGATGATCTCGAAAGCCCCGGAAACTCCCAAAAGGCCCGGCTCCGGCAGTAAGGCGACCCGTGACTTGGCGGCCGCGGTGCAAACCCAGCGCCGCGACTTCGAGTCGACGCCGGCCGCGCCGGTGCGCATCATCCGGCTTCGGCATTACCGGACAATTCTCACCGCGCTGCAAATTTTAGGCGATACCACTTCGATTCTCGGCAGCTTTTTGTTGGGGTATTTTCAATGGCAATGGTTGGGCCCACGCTTGGCCATCGACGTGTACGAGGCCGAGCCCTTCTCCCAATATTATCTGTTTCTCGGTGTCAGTATCATCACGACTTTGGTCGGCATGCAAAGCCACGGGTTGTACAAACCCAACCGCAGCCTGATGAACGTCCGCGAATTCGAGCTCTTGCTCATGACCTGGGCCAAAGCCTCGCTGTTCGCCGTTGCCATCCTGTTTCTGGCGCACGAGTTGTATTTCAGCCGCGGCATTTTCGTCTTGACCTGGGCCAATCTGCTCTTTTTGCTGTGGTGCGAACGCTACGGGTTTTTCAAATTCAACAACTTTCTGCACCGCAAAGGCTTTGTCGAAACCACCTGCCTGGTGTACGGCACGGGCGAAATGGGCCGCAAGTTGCTGGAAAAGTTTCGCGATTCCCCCAAGTTGGGGTTGCATGTGGCGGGTTTTATCGAAGACGATCCCAATCAATTGGGAAAAAGCATCAAAGGCGTGCCGGTGCTGGGAGATTTTTCCCGCTTGGGCAGAGTGATCCGCGAATCCGGCGCCCAAAAGTTATTCATCGCCCTGACCCAGGTTCCCTCGCGGGTGGTCATCGACATCCTTGACGTCTGCCGCGAAACCGGCTGCGATTTTCAAATCGTGCCCTCGTTGTACGACATCGTGATCCAGCGCGTGAAGGTCACCGAATTGGAAGGCATTCCCCTCATCGGATTGACCGAGCCGCGCTATTCCCTGCGCACCCGCATCGTCAAACGCAGTGTCGATTTCGTCGGCTCGCTGATCCTGCTCGCCGCTTTGAGCCCCGTCTTCATGGTGATGGCCGCGCTGGTAAAATTGACCAGCAAAGGCCCGATTATTTTCGTGCAGAAGCGCGTGGGTCTCAAAGGCCGGCGCTTCCGCTTTTACAAATTCCGCTCCATGTATGTCGACGCGCCCATGTATGCGGTGACGCCGCAAAGCGGGCGCGACCCGCGCATCACGCCCGTCGGCCGGTTTCTGCGCCGCACTTCGCTCGACGAATTGCCGCAGCTCTGGAGCGTGCTCAAGGGCGACATGAGCTTGGTCGGGCCGCGGCCGGAAATGCCCTTCATCGTGGCCAAATACAGCGATTTACAGCGCCAACGCCTCAACGTCAAACCGGGCATCACCGGACTGTGGCAAATCAGCGCCGACCGCAAAAACGCCATCCACGAAAACATGGATTACGACATCTACTACATCAACAACCAGAGCTTTTTGCTCGACGTCGTGATTCTCTTGCGCACCGTGTGGAGTTGCTTCGTGGGCGTGGGCGCCCACTAAACCCTCGCCGCCTTCGCCCCTTTCAGGGCGGCGCCCCGAACTCGAAAACCTCGCCGTCGTTTTCAATCACCAGCCGGTTTTCCAGCGGCCCGGCTTCGATGCGGCCGATGACGCGCGCCGCAATTCCGAATTCATTCGACACCGAAATCACATCGGAAACCAAGGCCGGCGCGCAGGCGATTTCCAGGCGGTGGCCCATGTTCAGCGACCGGAGCAACTCGCGGGAGCTCAAATGCGACTGCCGCTGCAGGAGTCGGAACAGGGGGGGCGGCGGGAACAAAGCGTCTTTCACGTAGGTAAGCCCCCGGCCGAAGCGCAGGCATTTGGTTTGACCGCCACCGGTGTTGTGGAAAACGAAGGCTACGGCGTCGCGCCTCGTGGCATACAATTTCGCCAGCACCGGGGCATAGGTGCGCGTGGGGGAAAGCAGGGCTTCACCCACGCAGAGTTCGGATTCCGGCAGGGGATCTCGTAGGCGAAAGGGGCCGACATAGGCCAAGTCGGTGATTTCCGGCGCAAAGGCCTCGGGATAAAGCGTGCGGTAATGGGGCGATAGCAATTCATGGCGCACCGAAGTCAGCCCGTTGCTGCCGATGCCGGAGTTTTCGCGCGGTTCGTACACGGCGCGGCCGAAAGAGGCCAGGCCCACCAGAACCAATCCCGGCCGCAAGCGTTCTCCCGCAAAGACATGCCGGCGTTGCATGCGCGTGACCAAGGTCGAATCGACCACCAAAGTGCGCACGGCATCGCCGAGATCGGCGGTTTCGCCGCCGCCGCTGTGGATTTCGATTCCGTAGCGGCCCAGCATCTCGCCGCAGGCGCGGTAGCCGGCGATGATTTCCGCCAGCACTTCGCCGGGAATGCGTTTGGCGTTGCGTCCGATGGTGTTGGAAAGCAGAAATGGCCCCGTGGCTCCGGCGCAGAACAGATCGTCGAGATTCATGACCAGGCTGTCTTGCGCCAGTCCGCGGAACACCGAAGCGTCGCCGGTTTCGCGCCACCATAAATAGGCGGCTATGGCTTTGGTGCCTGCGCCATCGGCGTGGATAAGAAGGCAATGATCCGGGCTGCCGCCCAAGGCGTCGGGCAACACCTTGCAAAACGCGCCGGGGAAAAGACCCGGGGACTCGTGACTCAGGGCGGCATGCACTTCGCTTTTGTCCGCCGAAGCACCGCGGTCTTCATAGCGCAAAGAGTCTACCACGGCGCAAATATACCCTCGGGCCGTCGCGCGTCTCGTTGCGAATTTTTCTTTTCGCCGCCATTTCCCCGCAGGCGGATCAATTACTTTTGCTGTCGCAATGGGAATGCAATCCGCAGCCCGAGGGGCAATAGGTTCGATCTGCGTGATCGGGTTCTGCGCGTGCGGGCCCAACCTGGCGTTTCTGGCCAACCGCAGTCAAAGCGAAGCGCAGACGCTGCAGAAATACTGCTCGCGAGCTAATGTGCAGGGCCAGGAAATCGCCCAAGCCAACACCCTTCTCAGTCAAAGCCTCGCCCTGTCGCAGGACGGCAAGGCCGAAAAATCGCGCACGGCTTCGGAGCAGGCTGTCGGGTTGTATCGCGTGGCCCTGGCCCGCGCCGACAAGGAAAAAACCGAAGCCGACGCCGCTGCGGCCGACAGCGCCCTGGGTCAGGACAAAACCCGCCTGGCGGCCTACCGCGAAATATTGGATGAGATGAAAAGCATGGGGAAACCATGAGGAGCTTGGTTTGTACGGCCTTGGTGATGGCGACCGGAATGGGTACCCGCACAATGGCGGCGGCCGCCAATTCCGAACCCGGCCTCGCGGGTTTGGAAGCCCGATTGGAGCAGGCTGTAAAAACATTGGGGCCGAACGCACGGCCGCCGGAATATTATGTCGAAGCCCAAGGCAAGCTGCACGAAACCGAGGCGCTGATCGCCGCGGATCCAAATTCCGAGGAGAGGCCGGCGTGGGAAAGCGCTTGCAGTTCCTATGTCGTCGCGGCCGAATTGCAAATCCAGGCGGCGGACGCCAAGGCCAAATTGGATCAAACCAACGCCGAGCGTCTGGCCGTGCTCACCGATCAAGGCAATGTCCTAGATTCGATTTACCGCATGGAGCGCGGGAATTCCTCATCCTTGCGCGCCGATCTGGAAGAACAAAAACGCAAAATCGCCCAGGCCCGCGAAGAGGCGGAGAAACGCTTTAACGCCCTGAACAGCGCGCTGATCCAGGTGCGGCAGGATGCGCGGGGAACCATCATCTCGATGTCCGACATTCTCTTTGCGGTGGGTAAAGCCGATCTGACCGAGAGCCTCAAAACCAGCCTGGCCAAGATTGCCGGCATTCTGACCATTTACAAAGACGCCAATATTTCGGTGGAAGGACACACCGACAATGTCGGCACCGCCGAGTTTAATCAGAAGCTGTCGGAGAAACGCGCTGAAAACGTGATGAATTTCCTCATCAATCCCGGCGGTATCGATGCCAGCCGATTGACTGCCATCGGCTACGGTTTCAGCAAACCCATCGCCGACAATTCCACCAAAGAGGGCCGCCAGAAAAACCGGCGGGTCGATTTGGTGATTATGGACAAAACTCCCGCGCCGTAAAATCCCGGAATGCCAAGGCTGCGCGGCGCCGGCAGCATCAACCCGCGCCGGTGCTCCCGCGTTCTTGCTCCAAGCCGAGCCAAGAGCCGCAGCCGTAATCGCGGTTCATACGCGCGATGTGCTCCACTGAAATCTCCTTGGGGCAGGCGGCTTCGCATTCATAGTGGTTGGAGCAATTGCCGAAACCGAGTTCATCCATTTTGGCCACCATGCGGGCCGCGCGGCGTTCGCGTTCGGGCTGGCCTTGCGGCAGTCGGCCCAGATGCGACACCTTGGCGGCCGTGAACAGCATGGCCGAAGCGTTGGGGCAGGCCGCCACGCAGGCGCCGCAGCCGATACAGGCCGCCGCATCCATGGCGGCGTCGGCGTCGCATTTGCGCACAGGCAAGGCGTTGGCGTCGGGCGCGCCGCCAGCATTGACCGAGATGAATCCGCCGGCCGCGATGATTTGATCGAGCGCGCCGCGATCCACCACCAAATCACGCAGCACGGGAAAGGCGCGCGAGCGCCAGGGTTCGACGGTGATGGTCTGCCCATCCTGAAAACTGCGCATGAACAATTGGCACACCGTGGTGCCTTTTTCCGGGCCATGCGGCAGGCCGTTCACCACCAGCGAGCAGGTGCCGCAAATGCCTTCGCGGCAATCGCTCTCGAACGCGAAGGGCTCTTCGCCTTTGCGGACGAGATCGTTGTTCACCTCGTCGAGCATTTCCAGGAACGACATGTCGGGAGCCACGTTCTTGGCTTCGTATTCCCGGAAGCCGCCGGGAGACTGCGCGTCTTTTTGCTTCCAGATGCGGAGGTGGAGATTCAGGGTGCCGCTCATTTGTAGCTCCGCTGCGTGAGGTGCACATGATCGAAGGTCAAGGGCTCGGTATGTAACTCGGGAGTTCCCTTCGCACCTTTGAATTCCCAGGCCGCCACGTGGCAAAAGTGTTTGTCGTCGCGCAAGGCCTCGCCTTCGGGCGTCTGGAACTCTTCGCGGAAATGCCCCCCGCAGGATTCGCGCCGGGTCAAGGCGTCGCGCACCAACAGTTCGCCGAATTCCAGAAAGTCGGCGATGCGGCCGGCTTCTTCGAGGTTTTGATTGAAGTCGCCCGTGCCGCCGGTCACGCGCACTTCGCGCCAGAAGCGCTCGCGAAGGTTGGGAATCTCGGCGAGCGCCTGTTTGAGGCCGGCTTCGTTGCGGGCCATGCCGCATTGGTTCCACAGCAGCTTGCCGAGTTCACGATGGAATTCCATGGGCGGCTTGTTTCCGTTTACGGCCAGCAGCTTGTCGAGCCGCTCCTTGACCGTGCGTTCGGCCTCGGCAAAAGCCGGGTGGTCGACGGTCGTTTTTTCCAGCTTGGTCGACCCGAGATAATGCCCCAGCGTGTAGGGGATCACGAAATATCCGTCGGCCAACCCCTGCATGAGCGCGCTGGCGCCGAGCCGGTTGGCACCGTGATCGGAGAAATTGGCTTCGCCCAGAACGTGCAGGCCCGGCACATTGCTCATGAGATTGTAGTCGACCCACAGTCCGCCCATGGCGTAATGCACGGCGGGAAAAATGCGCATGGGGGTTTCGTAAGGGTTCTCGGCCGTGATCTTGGCGTACATGTGGAAGAGGTTGCCGTACTTCTCGCGGATTTTGCCGGCTCCCAAACGGTGCACAGCGTCGGCGAAGTCGAGATAAACGGCCAGGCCGCTTTGACCCACGCCCAGGCCCTGGTCGCAGACGGCTTTGGCGTTGCGCGAAGCCACGTCGCGGGGCACGAGGTTGCCGAAACTGGGGTATTTCTCCTCGAGAAAGTAAAAGCGATCGGCTTCGGGGATTTGCGCCGGCGGCCGCCGGTCGTCGGCCCGGCGCGGCACCCACACCCGGCCGTCGTTGCGCAGGCTTTCGGACATGAGGGTCAACTTGCTCTGGTGATCGCCGCTGACCGGAATGCAGGTGGGATGGATTTGGGTGAAGCAGGGGTTCGCGAAGAACGCGCCGCGTTTGTGCGCGCGCCAAGTGGCGGTGACATTGCAGCCCACCGCATTGGTCGAGAGATAGAACACCCGGCCGTAGCCGCCCGTGGCCAGAATCACGGCGTCGGCCTCATGGCGTTCCAGCGCGCCGGTCAGGAGATTACGGGCGATGATGCCGCGCGCCCGTCCATCGATCACCACGAGATCGAGAAACTCGCGCCGCGTGTGCAACTGGATTCGGTGCAAGGCCACCTGTCGCATCATGCTTTGATAGGCGCCCAACAAGAGCTGCTGGCCGGTTTGGCCGCGGGCGTAGAAGGTGCGCGATACCTGCGCGCCGCCGAAAGAGCGGTTATCGAGCAGGCCGCCGTATTCGCGGGCGAAAGGCACCCCCTGCGCCACGCATTGGTCGATGATGGCCACGCTGATTTCCGCCAGGCGGTAGACATTGGCTTCGCGGGCGCGGAAGTCGCCGCCCTTGACCGTGTCATAGAACAGGCGGTACACGCTGTCGCCGTCGTTGGGGTAATTCTTGGCCGCGTTGATGCCGCCCTGCGCCGCGATGCTGTGCGCGCGCCGGGGGCTGTCGTGAAAGGTGAAGGTGTGCACGTTGTAACCCAACTCGGCCAAAGACGCCGACGCCGAAGCGCCGGCCAGGCCCGAGCCCACCACGATGATCTTGTGCTTGCGCTTGTTGGACGGATTCACCAGCTTCATGTGAAAGCGGTAGTCGGTCCACTTCTGTTCGATGGGGCCGGGCGGAATTTTCGAGTCCAGTATCATGTCGGTTACCCTTGGGCGTGGAAATGAGCCCACACGGCCAGGGCTGCGAAGCCTGCGCAAATCACGACGGCATAGGCCTTGGCCGCGAGCTGCACCGCCGTCTGATATTTGGGGTGGTTCCATCCCAGGCTCTGCAAGCTGCTTTGCACGCCGTGGGCCAGGTGGGTAAAAAGCACCACGAAGCTGGCCACGTAGAACAAGGTGAACCACCAATGCCCGAAGGCCCGCATGGCCGCGCCGTAGAGATCGCGCATTTCCACCCCGTCCTGGACGACGGTGCCGACGCCCCAGTAGGCGCCGAAGCGAAAATGCGGAACATGCACCAGCAGGAAGATGAGCAGCCACACACCGCTGACCATCATGTAGCGCGAAAAGGGCGTGCGGCCCGACTTGGAAGCCGCAACCGCATAGCGCGGGCCGCGCGCGGCACGGTTCTCGGCAGTCAATTGGAACGACAGCCCGAGGTGGATGAGGAAGGCGGCCAGCAAGGTGCACTCGATGGGCACGATGATTTCGCGCAGGGTGTGCAGCAGCAAATAGCCGTAGGCGTTGAAATGTTCGGCGCCGGCCAGCATGCCCAGGTTGCCGGCGAGGTGGACGAGCAGGAAAAAGTAGAGGTAAATGCCGGTTAAGCCCATCACCTGCTTTCTCCCCACGGAGGAGCGCAGATACCTGGCCGTTGAATTCATCGCCAAGCCTTTCGGGTCCAGAAGATGATCAGAAGTCGGGGAAAAAATAGCTCAAGAAGCCGCTCTCTTGACGCGATTTAGCTTGAGCCGTCCTTCGCCCGCAGGCTTCAGCTCGGCGAATCGGGTTCGATTTGGAAAAACCGCGGCGAAATGTCCTTTTGGCAGAAAGTCAGCAAAGTTTGCCAAGTCAGAAAATGGTTGCGCGCCGCCCCATCAGCGGGCCGGGCGCGGTTTGAGCCCCATGGCGTATGCCAGAAACTGAGCTTCGATGGCATCGACCTGTAAGGCGCGGCTTTCGAGGCGCGCCGCATGCCCCACGCCTGACATCAGGAACAGCCAGGACTCGGTTGGATTTTTCGCCAGGGCCACGAACATTTTTTCGGATTGATCCACGGGTACGCGCGGGTCATCGCGGCCATGGACGAGCAAAAGCGGAGCCCGGATGCGGTCGGCATGGGTCAAGGGCGAGATCGAATCGAGAAAGGCGCGCATGGCCGGGTCGCGTTCGTCGCCATATTCCACCCGCCGCAAATCGCGGCGATAACCGGCCGTACCTTCCAGGAAAGACGCGAAGTCGGAAATGCCGGAGACGCTCACACCGGCCGCCAGGCGCGTTCCGAAATGGGTCAAAGCCGACAAGGCCATGAAGCCGCCGTAGGAACGGCCCAGCACGGCCACCCGGTGCGCATCCAAAACCGAATCGCGCGCCACGGCGGCGAGCAAAGCGCCGAGATCGCGCACGGCCCCCTCGCGGCCGCGGCCGTTGTCGAGGCCTTCGTAGCTGCGGCCATAGCCCGTCGACCCGCGCACATTGGGCCGGATCACGGCCAAGCCCAACTCTTGCACGCAAAAGGCGACGAAGGCATCGTAACCCGGACGTTCCTGCAATTCGGGACCGCCGTGGATTTGGATCAGCACCGGATGCGGGGCCGGCCACCGGGCCGGAGGCAGAAGAATGCGCGCCGGAATTCGCCGCGGTTTGTCGCCGACGCTGTCAAAAGTGGGGTAGCTGAAATCGCGCGACGCGGGAAATTCGGGTTGGGGGTCGGGCCCAAAATCGGCCTGGGCCCAACGCCGGGCTCGACTGCCGGTGAGGGCGTAAACCTCTCCAGGCGAAGAGGGACGGACGACGAATACCGCCGCCGAAGCGTAACCGGGGCGATACGCTCCGGGCCAAATTACGCCCACGGGTAAACCCGCAATCGGCCGGGGTTGTGCCGCGCCACCCGGTTTCAGCCGCCACAAACGGCTGACGCCGTCGCTATCCACGGCGTAGAGAATTCCACGGCCATCGGGTTCGGGCAGGGCCCATTCCACGTCGGCATTCAGTGCAGGTGACAGCGGCGTCGGCACGGCCTGGCCCGCAACGGTGCGGTACAGGCGCTGGAATTCACCGCCGCGATCCGAGATAAAGGCCACCACCGTTCTGCCGCCCACGGGCCGCAAATAGAAAGCGTCGCCGAAGCTTTGCGGCCCCGCATGCGGAAGAATTTGGGTAATGGTTGAATCCATCAGGGATAGTTCCCACAAGGTGCTGCGCGCCGCCGACACGTCGTTGCGCAAGAGCAATTTGTGATCATCGGCGCTGAAATCCACCGGAGTCCAGGCCCCGGGATGATGCCAGACGAGCCGATCGGCATCGGGCCACGCGCCCAGGCGCACGTCGTAATCGGAGCGGCCGGCCGGGTTGTGGGAATACGCAAAATACCGTCCGTCGCGGCTCCACAAAACATCGGTGACGCGGCCCGGCGGCGCGGGCCAGGGATTTTTCTCGCCCGTGTCCCAGCGGAAAAGCGACAACCGGTACTCTTCGTCGCCCCCGACGTCGCGCGTCAAAAGCGCGGCATGCCGCGCGGGATCGGGGCAAACGTGAAAGCGGTCGACCCGGTCGGTGAAATGCGAAAGCTGCCGCGGTTTCGCTCCCGCCCGGGGCAATAGGAACAGTTGCGGCCAATCGCCCACGCGCATGGCCACCAGCATGCCCTGCGAAGCCCAACCCGCAAAACCCACGCCGCGCGCCGCTGCATAGGGTTCGAGCCGTTTCACCCAAACCGAGTCAAGTTCGACGCCCAGGTTGGCCGGATGGGTACGCAGCGTGTAATCCGATGCCGGAGTGGCTGCCGAAATCGCCGGGGCGCATACCATCGACCAGGCCAATGGCAGTGCCGCGATTTTTACAATCATTCCGCGGCGAAGTTTCAGGGTGGTTCTCGTCATCGCATTCCGGCCCCGCCGGGCGAAAGGGAAAATACCATGGCGGAAAGTAACATTCGAGTTACTTATCCGGCCCGCGAAGGCGCCGTCACCGATGGCGGCGTCACTCTGCGATTATTCTTCGGCTTTGAGCCCGTAGCGCGCCAGTTTGTTGTGCAAGCCCTGCCGCGACAGGCCGAGCAGTCGCGCGGTTTGCGAGATGTTGCCGCCGGCGGTGTGCAAGGCCTGCTGAATCCAGGCGCGTTCGAGTTGGGCCACGGCGTCATCCAGGCTGATGCCGGCGGCCAAATCGGCGGTTAATGGCGGCGCCGAAACCGCGGGCGCAGCGGCCGACCCCGCAGCCTGCGCGGCGCGCCGCCGCATGCGTTCGGGCCAATGCTCCGGCAGCAGGGTATCGGCGCCGTTACCCACGACGAGGGCGTGCTCCACGGCGTTCTCGAGTTCGCGTACATTGCCGGGAAACGGATAGGCGGCCGCGGCGGCCATGGCCTCGGGGGCCACCGCCGGAACCGGCCTCCCGAATTTTTTCGCCTTGGCGGTGAGAAAGTGGGCCACGAGCAGGGGGATGTCGCCTTGGCGTTCGCGCAGCGGCGGCACCGCCACGGGCACCACGCTCAGGCGGTAAAACAGATCTTCGCGAAAGGTCTTCTCGGCCACCATGGCTTCGAGATCGCGGTGCGTGGCCGCGATTACGCGCACGTCGACCTTGCGCTCGCTGCGCGCGCCCACGGGCGTGACCACGCCTTCCTGCAAAAAGCGCAGGAGCCGCGCTTGCATGGAAAGGGACATGTCGCCCACTTCGTCAAGAAACAGGGTACCGCCGTGGGCCGTTTCGAGAATGCCGGTGCGGTTGTCGATGGCATGGGTGAAGGCGCCTTTGACGTGGCCGAACAATTCGCTTTCGAGAATCGAATCGGGCAACGCGGCGCAGTTCTGGGCCACGAAGGGCTTGTGCCGGCGCGGGCCGCCGAAATGCAGGGCTCGGGCGCACAACTCCTTGCCCGTGCCGCTTTCGCCCAAAAGGAGCACGGTGGTTTGCGTGGGCAGCAGGGCTTGCAGGCCGCGCTGCAAAGCCTGCATGGCCGGCGACGCGCCGACGAGGCCGCGAAAGGCTTCGTGTTCGCGGATGCGGTCGCCCTGCAAATCGAGGTTCTCGCGTTCGAGAAATCGATTGCGCGACTGGAGCTCCGCTTCGAGCCGTTGGTTCTCGCGCAAGAGCCGGAACATTTCCGCGCCCTGGCGCACCACGTTTTCGAGCTGCAGCGGCTCCCAGGGCTTGGCCAGAAAATGGTGGATGCCGCCGTCGTTCACCGCCGCCACCAGCGAGTCGAAGTCGGAATAGCCGGTGAGCAGAATGCGCGAGGTGTCGGGGGATTGCCGCCGCACCCAGGCCAGAAATTCGGCGCCCGATTCGCCGGGCATGCGCTGATCCGAAATCACACAGGCGATGTTCCGATCGGCGAACAGGGGGCGCGCCTCGGCCGCGCTTTTGGCCGGGAGACATTCGTAGGTGTCTTCCAAAGCCCGTTCCAGGCTCGACAGAATGGCGGCTTCATCGTCGACTAGGAGAATCGTGGGGCGGGTCATATCTTCCAATCATGGCCGCAATTTTGACAATGCAGGGTCGCGCGCAAACCGAACAGCCGGAAGAGCAGGCGTTTCCAGGCGGGGCCGCGCAACGGTTCGCGGCGGACGTCTTTGGAGTGGCAACGAAAGCAGTACGGCGTGGCGGGCGTGATTTCGCTTTGCGGATCGAAGGCCGCGGCCCCCGCGGGCTGATCCGATTCCAAAACACTACGCGCGAGGTTGAAGTCTCCGGATCGCACCATGAGGCGAATGCCGCCCACCGCGTCGGAATAAAACGATCCCATGATTTCATCGTAAATCTTGGACGCGATTCCGTTTTCGTCCAGGCGGCGCTTTCCCAATTCGGCCAGGGCGCGGTTGGAATAGCTCTCGACCCGCACCCAGGCGCCTTCATCTTCGGAGGGTTCGGAATGGGGAAGGATCATAGGCTGGGTTTTCCAATCCGTAGGAAGGCGCGGGTTCAAACCGCGCAGCGTTTGAGGTCGAAATTTCCCAGCACGATATGGTCCGACCCGTACTTTACCGTGCGGATCAAGGCCTGGGCCAGCACCTCGACGCGGATCATGCCGGCGGGATACAACCGCTCCATCAAGGGATACCAGGGGATGAGCATTTTTTCGAACCAGGCCGCGTTGGCTTTTTTGCCCCGGGGAATGATGCCGCCGGGCCGGGCGATGAACAAATGCCGGAACGGCATGGCGCGCAGTGCATTCTCGGCCCGGCCTTTGACGCGGGCGAAGCGCACGCGGCTTTTTTCCTGGGGATCGGCGCCCATGCCGCTGAGAAACAAAAAGGCGATGTCGGGATGGGCGGCCAGCATGGCCTGGGCCGCGCGCACCACGAAGTCGTATGTGATTTTTTCATACTCGTCTTGGGAAACCTGCGATTGCGAAATGCCCAGGCACCAGATGCAGGCATCGTGGTTTTGGAACAGCGCTTCCAGCCCGGAATAATCGGTGAAATCCGCATGCAGCACGGTTGTGAGTTTGGGAAAATTCAGGTTCAGCGGGCGGCGCACCAAGGCTGTGATTTGCGTGATGTCGCGATCGGCCGCGGCCTGGCGCACCACTTCGGATCCCGCCAATCCCGTAGCGCCGGTGACGAGGATTTTCTGGCGCATGCGCAACGCTCCCGGCCGGTTAACTGGATCCGGAATGATAATTATCGCTTCCCGGCGGGCCCGTGGATGCGGCAGGGCGTGGCGGGGTTCAGGCGACGATTTTTTTGACGGATTCGATCACCATGTAGGTTCCCAGGCCGACGATGAAGGCGCCAAAGAGCAGCCGCAGGTAATTTCCGTTGATCCGGTTCGCCATCAGCGCGCCCAGCCACGCGCCCAGGAGCAGCGCCGGCACGATGAACAGCACGGATTTCAACCGCACATGCCCGTGCCCGTAATACTCCAGCACGGCGCCCAAGGTGACCGGGGGCAACAGCGAGGCCAGGCTGGTGCCCACGGCCGTGGTGGGGGCGTATCCGGCCAGATAGATCAAGCCGGGCACGATGAGCACGCCGCCGCCGATGCCGAACAGGCCGGAGGCGATGCCCGCGATCAATCCGATGCCGATGAGAAGCAACATGTGGTCTCCGCTGGGCTGGGGTGAAAGTCACAAAATGGGCGCTTCATGCGAGCGTTCCCGCGGCGTAACGCGCAATCCATTGCTGCAGGACGGCGGATTCCTGTTCCCGCAATTCCGCCTGCCAGGTACGGGCCGGTTGGTCCCCCGCCGCCGCTTCGATTTCCAGCCGACCGTCGCGAATGCGGATGGAGCGCAACTGGGAAAAATTCCCGGGTAAAACTCCGGTCCGCTTGGATTTCCCCGAACCGGGCACAAGGATTTGCTCCACCTCGCGGAACCACCCTTCCTGGAAATTCAAAATCTCTTGCTCGAGAAAGTACAGCCGCCCGCGCGCGGAATACTTCATGATTCTCGAAGGGTTGACGCGGCGGTGGAAAATGGAGAAGGCGTAGCGTTGGCGTGCGTCTTTCAAAATCCGGTTGACGGCGGTTTTGCGGTAGGCGATGAAAGCCAGCAGCAAAACGGGAACGACCAGTATCCAAAGCATATCCGTTTCCGCGGTTTCCCCTCCGTCCGACTTCGAGGCAAAAGATATTCAGAACGCTTTCGGTGTCTGCGCCGGACAGACGCGCAAGTTTCCGGCGGGCGCTTTGCCGCCGCATCGCGCGGCCAGGCCAGCGCCAAGGTCGGGCGGGCGACGGTGGTCATCGACGCGTTACCTGCGTGGGCGGAAATCGCGATTGCTAATTTCCTCCCCCGGAAATGCTCGGATCGCGCGCTTGGGCCGCTTTTGTTGGGGCGGCCTTTTCACTTTACGCCCAGGATCTGGTTCCGATTCCGCAGGCCCCGCGCCCCGATACGGCGGCGGCCGACAGCGCCAAGGCCCGCGCCGCCGCCGCGGATACCTCCGGCGATTCCGTGTCGTATGCGGCCGAACGCATTCGCTTTCGCGATGACCGCTTTTCGCTTTCCGACGGGGCCTGGCTCAAGTACAAGGGTTCGACCCTGACGGCCGATTCCATCGTGTACTTCGCCCATGACGACGTGGTCGAAGCCTTGGGGGCCCCCCTGCTGGAAGACAAACTCAACCCTCCCATTCTCGGGTACCGGATGCGTTACAATTTGAAAACCAAGGTGGGCACGGTGTATTACGGTTCGTCCAAGCGCAACAACCAGACCCTGGACGGCGTGGAAATCCGCCGCGAGCCCGACGGCGACATTTACATTGCGCGCGGCGATTTCTCCACCTGCGATTTGCCCGACAAGCACTATTTCTTCTACGCGCGGCGCATGATCGTCGAGCCTAATGATCAAATCCTTTCCGGACCCATCGTGATGAACATCGCCGACGTCCCCGTGGCGGTGCTGCCCATGATGCTGGTGCCGCTCGGTAAAGGGCGCCGCTCGGGGCTCTTGCAGCCCAAGTTCGGCGGCGATCAAACTCAGGGTTTCTACATGAGCAATCTCGGCTATTACTGGGCCATCAACGATTACACCGATTTTCTGGCTTCGGGCGACATCGTCGAAGGCCAAAGCGGCACGTTCGATAATACCGATCTCAACACGGTGTTCCGGTGGAACAAGCGCTACGTCTGGAACGGATCGCTGAGCGGCAAGACCTATGTCTCGCAATTCGACCCCGGCACGGCGGGCGGCGTGCTCGATTTCACCAATGACCTCAACCTCACGCCCGACGGCCGCCAAACCTTGATCGGCAGCGGCCGGCTGCAATCCGATCCCACCATCGTGCAGCGCAACGCGCTGACGACCGCCGACGCCCTGGAGCAGACGGCCAATGCCAGCCTGGGCTACCGCCGCCAATTCGATTGGAACCAGGCCACGTTGAACGTCGACTTGACCCAGGTCGACGATCTCACCCAGAATAATATCGATCGCAGCCTTCCGGACGTGAACTTCCACGTGGGCGGCCCCTTGGTGCCGGCTCCCGAGGATGAGCCGACGGGCGCAGTAGAGCCCTGGTACCGCAAGTGGAGCTGGGACTACGCCAGCCATTTCAATGTCGATCAGGTACAGCGCCCCGTCTTGGATCTCGCCCCGGGCGATACCAGCGTGTATGCCGGCTACAGCGATCAACTCGCCTTTTCCGGCAAATACGCGGCGTCGTATTTCAACCTCACGCCCTCGCTCAACTTTTCCCAACTGTGGTCGCTGGATTCGCGCACGGGGGACAGCACGCAGCCTTTTCACGCGGCCTGGGATCCCGCCCACCGCGAAATCGGCGATTATTTCTTTGCCTGGAACACGGGCCTGACCGCCGACACCCGCCTGTACGGTATCGCCCAGGCCGGCGATCATCCCTGGTTCGGGCGCCTGGCGGCCGTGCGCCATACGCTCACGCCCAGCGTCAGCCTGACCTACGCGCCCCATCTCGACACCAACACGCATTTTTACGGCGACCCCAAAATCGGCGGTACGCCCTACCAGTCCGAACAGAAAACGCTGGGCTTTCAGCTCGGCAACGACGTCGACCTCAAGCTCGCCGATCCCGATTCGGCGAAGAAGAAGCCTTCGCCCTACAAATTGCTTTCGTCCAGCAGCCAACTGGCGTACAATTTCGCGGACAAAACGCGCCCCTGGTCCGACCTGACCAGCACGTTCAGCCTGTACCTCACCCGCAACGTGGCGTTTACCGTGACGGCCGATCATACCTTGTACGACGATTTCGCGGCCGATTCGTCGCAGCGCAACCAGTTGACGTCGCCCATTCTCAAGAGCTGGGGATTCGGCTGGCGCAAGGGCGTCGAATTGAGCGGCGGCTTCAGCGACGGTTTGCACGTGCGCGACACGCGCGGCCAGCCCACCGCGGAATTCGAGCAGACGCCCTGGTCGGCCTCGCTCAATTACAGTTTCGATTTCAGCGCGCAACGCGTGGGCAGCACGGGCGGTTCGGCTCCCGCGCGCTTCTTCGGCGCTTCGGAATACTATGAAGTCACGCGCACGCACCAGGCCTCGGCCAGCCTGAACCTCAATCCCACGGCGGGATGGAAGATGTCGTACAACACCCAATTCAATTTTTCCGAAGGCCGGTTTTCACAGCACGAGTTTTCCTTCGAGCGCGATCTGCATTGCTGGCGCATGGATTTTCACTGGACGCCGGTGGGCGTGGCCGAAGGCTGGAACTTCTCCATCTACATCGTCGATCTGCCGGACATCAAGTTGCAAACCAGCGACACCCATCTCCACCCCTTGGTTCAATAGGTACCACGCATGTTTCTGCTTTCGCGTCCCCTGGTGCTCGCCAGCCAGTCGCCCCGACGGGCCCAAATTCTCGCCATGCTGGGATTCGCCTTCACCGTGCAGCCCTCCGGCTGCGACGAAACCGTTTCGCCGGACATGGATCCCGCCGCCGTTCCCGGCGCGCTGGCGCGCGCCAAGGCGCTGGAGGTGGCCCGTATCCATTCCGAGACGCTGGTACTGGGAGCCGACACCGTGGTGGTCATCGACGGCATGACGCTGGGCAAACCCGCCGATGCTGCGGCCGCGCGGCACATGCTGCGCCGGCTGCGCGGCCGCACGCACCGGGTCTACACCGGCGTGGCGGTGGCGCGGGGCGACTCCGTCGTGGCGGCGGAAACCGTGTGCACCGAAGTCGATTTCGCCGAGGTCGCCGACGCTGATCTGGAAGCCTACGCCCGCGGCGGCGAACCGCTGGATAAGGCCGGCGCCTATGCGGTGCAGGGTCGCGGCGCTTTTCTCGTGCAGGAAATTCGCGGTTGTTATTTCAACGTGATGGGCCTGCCCGTGCAAGCCACGCTGCGCCTGCTCGCTCCTTTTCGCGCCGTTTAAACTCGGACCGGCTGGGAAACTTCTAGTACATTTTTAAAATCTTCACAGAAATTCGCATGGAAGACGACAAACCTCAATCCGAACCAACTCCCGCCGCGTCGCCCGGGGCCGGGGCCCAGGTGCGCGCCGCGCGCACGGCTGCCGGTATCGATCCCGCCAAGCTGTGCGCCGATTTGCGCATCTCTACGGCCGCGCTCGAAGCCCTCGAAGCCGGACAATACGACCGTCTGCCCGGCGAACCCTATGTGCGCGCGCTGCTGGTATCCCTGGCCCGGTACCTGGGCCTCGATGCGCACAAGTTGGTGCAGGCTTATCAAGCCGAAATCGGCGTGACCGCCACCAGCGCTCCCATCACTCCGTACAAAGACCTTTCCCAAAACCATGTGCTGGCGCACAAACAAATCTTCATTCTGCTTTTGGCCGTGCTGCTGTTCGCCATGCTCCTCATTTTGGGCAAAATCAATTCCTCCGGCGGAAAAGCGGCCGCTACGAAAAGCCGGGCCGCGGACACAACCTCCGTGGTGCCGCCGCCCGATACCTTGCCCGATGCCGATTCGCTGCTGCCTCCCGGCGATTCGGCGGATGAGGAGGACGACAGCGTGGCTGCGATCAAACCCGCGCCGCCGCCAATCAGGAACCGCGTGGTGGTCAAGCCCCGGGTGGACAGCGTGTGGATTCGGGTGCTCCTGGCCGGCAAGCCCGAAACCGACAAGCTGCTCACTCTCGGCAAACAAATGGAAGTGGTGCATGACGACACCATCACCATGATCATCGGCAAACACCGGGGCGTGATCTTGAACTTCGCCGATACCACGGTGATTCCCGCGCGAAAAAGGTTTAGAATAATCGGCAAGCGCATCAGCTATTTCTAAGCGCCCGAAAGGACATACGCATGGGCATGTTTCTGGTGGGGTCGGCGTTGGCGCTGCTGCTTTTAGCCGGTCTTTTGGCCGTGAGCATCAGTCTCGCGGTGCTCGATCAGAGGCTGGCGGATTTGGACCAGGCCATGCAGGGGCGCTACGGTGCCTGGATGGAGCGGCAGGCCCAAGAAGTACAGGCCAAAAACAGCAAGATTGTAGCGCCTCCGACCAAGCCCGCGGCGCCGGGAGCGCGCCCGTCGGCCCCCGCGGCCCGAAAGGGTTAATTCCCATGTCCGACCGTTGTGCCACGCTGGCGCGCCAAACGCGCGAAACCCGCGTCGACCTCAGCCTCAACCTTGATGCCGCTTTGGTCGGTCCGGTGCAGACCGGATCGGGGTTTCTCGATCACATGCTCGATCTGTTCCGCACGCACGGCGGTTTCGGTTTGACCGTAACCTGCCAGGGCGACACGCAGATCGACATGCACCATAGCGCCGAAGACATCGCCATTTGCCTGGGCTCGGCGCTGCAACAGGCCGTGGGCGATAAAGCCGGCCTGGAACGCTACGGCTTCTATTACGTCACCATGGACGAAGCGCTGGCACGCTGTTGCCTCGATCTTTCGGGCCGCATGGCGTTTGTATGGAACGCGGCGTTGCCTGCGGCGCGTGTCGGCAATCTCGATGTCGAATTGATTCCGCATTTCTTCCAGACCGTGGCCGAAAATGCGCGCATGAACCTGCATTTGGATCTCTTGCGCGGCTCCAACAACCACCATTGCATCGAGGCGCTGTTCAAAGCCTTCGCCCGCGCCTTGGCTATGGCGGTCTCGCCTTCGCGCCGCATCGCGGGCGTGCCTTCGACCAAGGGCGCGCTGTAAACCCTGCGAGACGCTTTTGTGCTTACCACACCGCGTCCACGCCGGGATAGCGGTGGATCAGCGCGTCGGGCGTCAGGCACGGGCAGCTTTGAATCAAGGCCGTGGCCACGATGATGCGGTCGCACGGATCGGCGTGCAAATCGGGCAAAGCCGCCGACCGCACCAGGATTTCGGCCCCGGGTTCGATTTCGTTTACGCCCAACTCCAGCAGGGCGGAGTGAAACCAGGGGCCGGGATCGAGGGGCAGCCTTAATTTTTTTCGTTTGTGTTTGATCGCGATCTCGAACGCCGAAATACTGGAAACAAACAGACTTTCGGAGGCGGCGGCGATGCGTTTGCGCGCGGTCTGCGACAGCTGATCGGGATCGGCCGCCAGCCACAGCAAAACGCAGGTGTCCAACAGCAGCACGTCAGTCCGACGGTTCCGGCCAATCCTTCGGGCCCAAAGGCAGGGAGGGGTTTTCGAAAAACCGGATTTTGCCGAGCCGCGGATGGGGCTTGAAGGTGAACTCGGTTTTACGCACCGGACGAAGTTCGGCCACGGGTTTCCCGCTCCGGCAAATGCAAATCCATTCGCCTTTTTGTTCGACCGCCGCCAGCAGTTCGGACAGGCGGGTTTTGGCCTCGTGGGTGTTAACCTTAATCATGGCAAAACAACCTAAACTAAACTAAACTAAGCTTAGCTAGATTTTTGGCCAAAGTCCACTCCCGCCACTTCGCGGTACAGCGCCTCGTATTGCCCCACTGCCAGGTCGGGCGAGAAGAGTTCTTCGGCGCGGCGGCGCCCGGCCGTGCCCAGTTGTCCGCGCAAATCCGGTGATTTTCCCAATTGCACCGCGTAGTCGGCCATGCGTTCGACGTCACCCGGGTCGGCCAGAAAACCGGTTTCGCCATGCGCCACGACTTCGGGAATGCCGCCCGAATTCGACGCGATCACCGGCATTTCGCAGGCCATGGCTTCCAGGGGCGCGAGCCCGAAACTTTCCAGCTCCGAGGGAAACAAAAACACGTCGCCGCACCCCAGCAAACCCGGCACATCCTGCTGGTTGCCAAGAAAGCGCACGCGCTCCGCCAGGCCGAGTTGCGCGGCCAGTTCGCGCGCAGGCCGCAGCATCGGGCCTTCGCCCAGCATGACGAGCTTGGCGTCGAGGCTGTGCGCGGCGCGGGCGAAGATGCGAATCACGTCTTCGACCCGCTTGATGGGCCGGAAATTGGAAAGGTGCATGAACAGGATTTGCGCGTCGTCGGCGAAGGCGCCGCGGTGGCATTGGCCCCGCCGCTTGCGGAACAGGCCCGCGTCGACGAAGTTGTAGATGCGCCGCACCGGACGGGTGGGATGAAAGATTTCTTCGGTTTTGGTCCGCAGATACTCCGACACCGCGGTCACGGCCGAACTGCGCTCGATGCCGAAGCGCGTGACCTCGAAGAAGTTTTTGTCTTGGCCCACCAAGGTGATATCGGTGCCGTGCAAGGTGGTGACGACGGGCAGCGGCCGCGGCAGCATCTGGGCCGCCAGAAAGGCGCTGACCGCATGCGGAATGGCGTAATGCACGTGCAGCACGTCGAGCCCTTCGGAAGCCGCCACTTCGCGCATCTTGGCCGCCAGCGCCAGGTCGTAAGGCGGATGCTCGAACAGCGGATAGGGCTCCATTTCCACGGTGTGGAAAAACAGGTTTTCGTGGTATTCGCCCCGTAACCGGAAGGGTACGCTCAGGGTGATGAAGTGCACGGCGTGGCCGCGCTGCGCCAGGAATTTTCCCAGCTCCGAGGCCAGTACGCCGCTGCCGCCCAGCGTCGGGTAACAGGTGATGCCGATTTTCATGGATAGCGCTCCTCGCCCAAAGCCGTGGGGTCGGCCACTTCGGCCAGTTCGGCGCAGGCGAAGGCTTCGGCGTAGCGGCGCTTGATGCGCAAACCCCAGAAGCGGGCCTGGGTTTCGATGGCCTGGAGAAAACCCGGGCGCACCAGATCGGTGCGGCCGCGGTAGCGGCCGGCCTGGGGATTGTACACCTGGCTGGCATAGCAATGAATGAGGCGCAGCTTCCGCTCCCAGAACGGCGTGATATCCACACAAAACGACGGCGGATGCGTTTCGGCGCCGATGGCGTAGAAAATGCGCTTGGGACGCCAGGGTTCGCCGCCCGCGAGCTTGCGCAACCCGGCGCGGAAGGCGGCCTCTTTCACGCTGCGGGCGGTGTGTTCGTGGTCGGGATGCTCTTCGGAAACGTGGTGGGTGAACAGCACCCGCGGCCGGAAGCGGCGGATGACTTCGATAAGTTTTGCCTGCACCGCGAGACCGTTCTGCACCCCGCCGTCGCTTTCGCCCAGGCATACGCGCCGCACCTTGAGCGTGCGCGCCGCGGCCGCAGCCTCGCGGGTTCGCACCGCGGCCGATCCGCGCGTGCCGGTGCCGCCGTCGGTCATGTCGACCAGCACGCCCCGGCGGCCCAGCGATCGCAACCGCAGCAAAGTGCCGCCCGCCAGAATTTCCATGTCGTCGGGATGGGCCCCAATGGCCATGAAGTCCATTCCGGTTTCGGTTTCCGCCATTCTTCACCCTCCCGCATGCGCCGGCGCGTCGTCGTCGGCATAGGTCAAAACACGCAAGCCCCCCGCGGGATCGCGCAGGTGTTCCGCCCAGGCGGTGAACCCCGTAGCGCCCAAGGCGTCGTACACCGACAACAAATTAAGATGGCGATCCTGCGATCCATTTCCCAGCCAGCGCAAGAGCGGGTGAAAAGAGGCATGGGCCGCGGCGGCTTCGCGCTGGAACACCGCCTGCCGCGCCGCCTCGCGGTAACGGGCAAAGCCGCGCTCGAGCCTGCGGCCGGCGGCGGCGAGATGGCCGGAACCGGGCAGTACGCTTTCCTGGTAACGCCGAAGCGACCCGGACAACGCGTCGAATGCGTCCGCGGGAAATTCCGCGGCGGCGCGATGCCCGATCCAAGCCCGCTCGGTGAGCCGCGCGCGCAGACGCGAGGGGCCGAGGTCGGGCAACTCGCGCGGGCGGAAGTCGAGAGCTTCCAGCCGCCGCCACTCCGCATCGGGGCACAGCACGATCTGTTGGCGGGGGGCGAGCGCCGGCGGCGAAAATCCGAACGCGGGAAAGACGTCGGCGAGTTGGGCGAAATAGCGTAGTTCGGCGGGACCGAGCACATGGCCCAGTACGGGAAAAACCGTTTCCGCCGCCAGCGGTCGGCTCAAGGCGCTATGCAGCAAATCCAAGGGACCGGCTTGGGCCGCAAGATCGCGGCTTTCGGCGCCTTGCGCATACACCCGCACGCTGCCGCCGACTTCGGTAAAGAACAGGCGCACACGCTGCCCATGGCGCAACATAAAGGCGGGTACCGCTCCCGGCCGTTCCGGAACCTGTAAGCCCAGGCGCGTGTCTTCCTGCAATCGGCGCGAACCCGTGCGGAACGCGCTTTGAAAGCCCGGCGCTTCGGCCAGCAGGCGGCGGAGCAAGGGCTGCGCCCGGGCGGCGGCCTCCAGCCCGTCGACGAAAAGCACGCCTTCGGACCCGAGCAGGCGTTGCGCCAAAGTGAGAAACGCTTCGGTGAGGCTGCACCCGGAGCGGTAGCCGGAGGCCAGGGCCGCGGTATCGGCCTTCCACACCCCGCGCATGTGTTGTTGCAAACTCGCGGCGGCCGCATCGCTGAGCACGCGCAGGCTCATGGGAACGGGGTCGCGCGGATCGGAAAATTCCAGCGACGTTCCGGCCGCAGGCGCATGGGGTTCGAGCCATTCGACCGCGTTGCATTCGGCCAAGTCCGAATCGTCGCCGGCCACCCAGAACAGGGGAAGAACCGGTCGGCCTAATTGTTGGCTCAGGCGCCGCGCCCAGGCGGCACAGGTCATGGCTTTGGCATACCACAGCGCCGGGCCGCCCAGCAGCCCGGGTTGCTGGCCCGTCAATAAAAACAAGGCGCGCGCATCGGCTGCGGCTTCCAGGTTGCGCGTTTGCGCCGGATGCAAGGGGGCGAAGGCGTTTTGGGTGCGCAGCCAGACGGCCAGCGCGGCGTGATCGCCGGTCCAGGATTCCGCCGCTGCCAGGCGGCGGGCCACGGCGGCGGGGGACTCCAGGGCGCCGCCGGGAAACAGCGGCGATCCTTCGGGGGACTCGGCGAGGTGACGGGCGGCCGCATCGCGCACCGGCGCCTGATACAGCAGCGATATCTTCACGGCCAGCACCTCAAAAGCAGACTCATGCGCGGCGAGGCAACAGGATCGAACGCATCTCCACCTTCGTCGCCGAACAGGCGCATCAGAGAAAACCCGAGTTCGTCCAGCACGGGCCGGAGCCGATCGAGCGTAAAGAGCCGCACTCGCTCTTCATGCACATCTTCGTGCACATCTTCCGGTACTTCTGTGTGCCTCTCACCGTGCCTTTCCCCGTCTGGCGGTGCCGTGATGCGGATGCGTTTGACCACGCGGTCACCGTCGAGAAAGCGCTCTTGCACCACCCGCCTGCCCGCGATGACCTGTTCGTCTTTCGACACCAGATGGCTTTTCACATAATCGGGATTGGGCAGATCGAGAAACAAAAAGCCCCCGTGCCGCAGAGCGCGGCGGAATTCGCGCAAGACCGCCACGTCTTCCGCGAACGTAACAAAGTACCCGAACGAGGTGAAAAAGCTGGTGAGCAGATCAAAGGCGGCGTCGGCGAAGGGCAGGTGCCGCATGTCGGCCTGCGCCACCGCAGCCGGGGACGCGTCGCGCAATAGCACGCGACTCAAATCGACGCCGAAGGCGCGCAAACCCAGGCTGCGAAAACCCCGCAAGTGCCGGCCGCCGCCGCAGCCGACGTCGAGAATGCTCCAGGCGCTTTGGGCGTCACAGGCCTGCACGACCGCCCGGGTTTGCCGTTCGGCCTGGGCTTGGTCGCGGTTTTGATACAGCGCCTTGTACTCTTCGTCGAACCAGCGCTCGTACCAGTTTTTTTCCATGCCGACGCGGGAGTTGTGGGGCGCCCGGCCCCGCGGTTCAGGCCGAAAGCGAGGAGGAGAGTTGCTGCAGCGCGAAATAGACGTCTTCGTTCTGCACCGGCACCGGACAGTTCAAGGTCAGGGCTTTGGAGCGGCGCAGCTTGAGCGCGGGCGGCTTTTTGTTGATGCTGAAAACCACGGCGGGCTTTTGGTTCAACACGTCGAGGCGCTCGAAGTAACGGAACACCGATGCGCAGCGCTGCCAGCTTTCAAAATCCACCAGCAAGCCGTCGAAGCTGGTGGAGCGCGCTTTTTCCATCATGTCGGCCAGGCCGAAGGCTTCGAAAGGATAGGGCGTCGAAGTGAGCAAATCCTCGATTTGCTTGCGGAAGCTCGCATGCTCGGAAAAAATCAACAGCTTCATGGTCTCATCCTTTCGTGACGCCATCCCCCGCAGGGGAAGGATGAGCAAATCTAGTAAGCGCCGGGCTCAAAAGCCCAGGCGCGATTGCACCGCGCGAATCGAAGCCAAGGTGATTTCCGCCAACTGCTCGATCTCATCATCCGAGGTGTTGAGCGGCGGCAGCCAGTACACGGTGTTTCCCAAATTCCGCAGCCAGGCGCCGCGGGGCACGGCTTCGCGAAAAATCTCGTAGCCGACGCGGGCCGCTTGCAGGGGCGCGGGCAGGGCCAAGTCGCCGGCGGCCATGACGCCCAAGTGACGCGAGGCCGTCAAGACGCCGGCTGCGACCGCAACTTGCTCCCAGGCGGTTTCGAGGCGGCGCGACAAACCGGCGACGGATTGGGCAAACCCGGGTTCGGCGTAGATGCGCAGCGCCTCCAAGGCCACGGCCGCGCCCAAGGCATTCCCGGCATAGGTGTTGGAGTGCAGGAAGTCGCGGCCGGTGCCGTAGTCGGCGTAAAACAAAGCGTAAAGATCGGGGTGGATCAGCGCGGCCGAAAACGGCAGCCATCCGGCCGTCAGGCCTTTCGACAGACAGACCAGGTCGGGTGTTACTCCGGCGTGACGTAGCGCCAACGTTTCACCCGTGCGCCAGAATCCGGTGAGAATTTCGTCGGCCACGAAATACACGCCGTGCGCGCTTGTCCAGGTCCGCAGCCGGCGCAGGAGATCGGGGCTGTACACGCGCATGCCGCCCGCGCCCTGCAACACGGGCTCGACGATCAAGGCGGCGGCCGTGTCGGCCCAAGGCCGCAACTGGGCTTCCAGCGCGGGCCAGGCCGCCGAGGCGTCGGCCCACTGCGGGTCGCGTGGCGAAGAGACATAGGGCAGGCCGCGCAGAATGTGCGGCGTCGGCAAAACCGCGGCGAAGGGCGCGCGGTACAATCCCAAATCGCTGACGGCCAAGGCCAGACCGCTTTCGCCGTGGTACCCGTTTTCCAGGGCGATGAAGCGCGTGCGCTGGGGTTGGCCGCGCACGTGTTGGGCTTGCAGACACAGCTTCAGCGCGATTTCCACCGCGGTGGAGCCGTCGCCGCCGTAGAACACCTTGTCGAGCGGCGGGCAGAGCGCGGCCAGAACTTCCGACAATTCCGCCAGACCGGCCTGCGCGGTATTGGCGGCAATCACGTGTTCGAAACGCTCGGCCTGGCGCAGCAGGGCGGCGCGCAGGCGCGGATGGCTGTGGCCCAGGGATTTGCACCACCAGCTCGAAATCGCGTCGAGCACGCGTCGGCCGTCTTTGAGGATCAAATAAGAACCGGAGGCGCCCGCCACCTCGACGGGGGGAAAGGCTTGGTAATCCTTCATCTGAGAACAAGGGTGCCAATGGTGACTGAGATCGCGTGCCACCACGTTGCCGGAACGTCCCGGAGGGGTGGAGGGGTTTGCGTCGGATTCGGTTTTCATGCCCTATTCCAGGTACGGCCATCGGATGGTTGCTTGGGCGGAAGGGATTGTGCATGGGCTTGCGCCTTGCGCAGCCACGACGCCAGCACGGCTGCGGGAGGCGCTTTCCATTTCCGGATTCCGGATTTCTGGGCGGAAGTTTGCGCGGGCATATTCCTCCTCCCGGTGCGGAGGCGCCGGAAACGGTTCGGCCTGCAATGTAGGATTGCGGAGACAGGGAATCCGGCCGCTACAATACGAATTGGTAGGTGACGGTGAAGCGCGCGGGTAGGGCCTGTCCCTTGTCGATATAGGGTTTATAACGCGTGGCCCGCGACGCTGTGAGCGCCGCCGTGTCGAAATCTTTGCCCCCGGACTTCTGAATCGAAGCGTCGACCACCCGGCCTTGGGCGTCGATGGTGACCGTGACCAGTACCGTCGAAGTGACCCCTTGCTCTTCAGCCCATTCCGGATACACCGGCATCACCTTGTTCAAGGCATCTGGTTCCTGGCTGATTTGCACCGGCTGAGGGGGCGGTGGGGGCGGCGTTTTTTGCACGATGCTGTCGGGCTTTTTCATCAAGGTATTGCCGGTGGCCACAGCCAAATCGCCCTTGTCCGAAGTCTCCTTGTCGTCCAGGCCGAACACCGGCGGGGGCGGCTTGGGTGTCGGCGGGGGCGGCGGCGCTTTGGGCTCGGGCGGCGGGGGTGGCGGTTTGGGTTTGGGAGGCGGCGGAATGACTTTAGGCGGTGGTGGAGGTGGCGGCGGAGGCGGCGGGGCCACTTCGACGATTTGCACGGTTTCTTCACTGATCATTTTGGAGATCGGCAGCTTGCGCACACTGAAAAGAAAAACCGCGATGAGAGCCAGAATCACGACCGCTCCCAACCAATCGCCTCCGCGCATGCGGCGCGGGGCGGGGAAATTCAGGTGCAGGCCGTCTGGAATAGCGCCGGAAGGCCGGCGGCGCCGGCGCACACGCTGCGGAGCCCGCGCAATCATGGATACGACCGCACCACCTTCAAGGCGTATTTGGTCACGCCCGCGCCTCGCACCAAATCGAGCAGCCAGACCACTTTTTTATACGGCAGGTCCTCATCGGCCGAGATCAGCACCTGGTGATCGGGCTCTTGCCGCACGTCCTGCTGTAACGCCGCGGTGACGGTGGCCGAATCGGTGGGCTCGCCATCGAGATACAATTGCAGGTTGCGGTCGAGCACCAGGCCCGAAGCTTTGGGCGCTTCGGTGCCGGCGTGCGCGGCTTTGGGCAGACTGAGGGGAATCTCGCGCTGATCCATCACCGAACTGGTGATCATGAAAATGATGAGCAGCACCAGAAAGATGTCCACCAAGGGCGTGATGTTGATGGCGGTCATGATTTCGTCGTCGTTGTCGGAAGTCGACGCGGCCATTCAACCCTCCCGACCCAAGGTGGTTTGCAGGCTGCGCGCCACCAGCAGCCCCCGCAATTCCCGGGCTTGCTCCAGTATGCGGCGGCTGCGGTTGCGCAGAACGTTGTAGAAGACCACGGCGGGAATGGCGACCATGAGGCCGAGCGCGGTGGCGATCAGCGCCTGGGAGATGGCGAGCATGACTTCGGTCGAACCGCGTCCGCCCGAGGCCGCGAAGCGATCGAAGGCCACCAAAATGCCGATCACCGTGCCCGTGAGCCCGACGAAGGGCGCGTTCGCACCCACCGTGCCGAGAAAGGAAAGGCCCTGATCGAGTTCGCGCTTTTCCGCCGACTCCTGCACATCGAAAACTTTTTCCAGGGCTTCGGGCGCCAGATTCAAATTGGCCAATCCGGTTTTCACCACCCGCCCCGGAACCGTGGCCGCGTCTTTTTCATCGACCACGGCCACCTCGGGTTGGGGCGAAGCCACTCCGCTTGTCAAGGCCGCCACCCATTTTTCCGGCTTGCCTCCGGCCTGGGAAAAGGCGCGCCAGCGCCAGACGAAAATGGCGACGATGGCGAATTCGAGAAACACCAACAAGGCCAACAAGAACCGCTCCAGGAACACGAGAAAGGGAGCCAGATATTCAATCACATGGACCATGTTTCACTCCTTGAAAAAACCGCATTCGCCCCGGTATTACCTATTGGAAGAAGGTAACAAGTAAGGATCAGCCTCCTGAATTGTTCAGTTTCTGGCGCAGCCAGACCTTGTGCAGCGCCGGCACCGAAAACGTGTCGGGGCTCAGGGCCATGACCTGCACCGAAAGGCTGTCGACCACGGCGGCCGAGAAATAACCCGCGCCGCCCTGTACATTGGTGGGCTCGATGACGTTGCCGCTTTGCCCGGCATTACCCCCGCCTCCGCCGCCGATTCCCGGCGCGACCACGTCGCGGTAATGGGCATTGGCATAGTTGGAATCGACGGCGTAGAAATAAAAGGTGTTGCGCCCGGTATAGCCCAAGGCCAGGTTAGAAATGGCGACGGTGTCGGGATAATTCGCCACCTGCATACCGCCGCGGGTCAGGATTTCGGCGACGGAGGAATTCTCCGGCTGATACAGGCTGGCCGAGTCGATTTTGGTCTGCGAGAGGCTTTGTTCAAACTCTTTGCGCAACGGGCTTTCAATGCGGGCCCGGGTGGTATCCCAACCCATCACCACCACCAGGCCGCCATAGTCGGCGGCGTCGTAATTCTGCGCGAAATGCCAGGAGCGCGCGAAGTGCTGCAAAATTCCCCCGGATCCGGCGTCGGGATTCGGTGCGGCGGTTGGGTCGAAAATGAAATAAACGCTATCGCCGTCTGCGACGGGACGCAGAACGAGGTAACCTTGCAGATACCGTTGGAAATCCGCCACCGTTACCCCCAGGGGGGCCCAGGGCTTGATCGCGTTCAGGCTGTCGTAGAGCGCCGCCAAATCGCCGGTGTCCTGCAAGGCCTTCTGCTCTACGGCCAGCGGCAATCCCGTCGCGAGAGCGGGGTGCAGGGCTTCCAGGGGAACTTCGACGGGTTCCCGCAAGGAGTAATAGCCTTGGGTATAGGTGGCGGCCGTCAGGGTGTCGTCGGCGAACGAGGTGTCGGCGGGAAATTCACGCGCGTTATTCCAGCGCACGAAGGCGTGCAAGGTGTAATGCGCCCCTACGCCTACGGTGTCGGTTTTCACCGGCCGCCAGATGCGCGTGTCAAGCGAATCCATGCGGTAATAGACCGTATCGGCGGGCGACCCTTCGCGCACCACGAAGATGCGGGTGGAGTCGGCCGCGACGAAGGCCCGCGCGCTGTCGTATTGCTGGTCCAGCGACAGCGGGCGTTCCAGCCACAGGCTGTCGTAAGGCCTGCCGGCCACCAGCATGCACGACACGTTCAAAGTGATGGGGGCCTTTTGGCTGTCGACCTGCATGTTCCAGGGGCCGAGCAGGCAACCGGCTAGGCCCGCGGCGGCGGCCAGGGGAAGGAAGCGCCTAAAACTCATATTCGTACCCGAGGAAAATCGGCAGGAAGGGAAATTGGTAGAAATAGGTCTTGGTGGGAGGGTTGGCGTTGCGGTCGATGTTCACCAGAAACGGGTTCTTGCGGCCGAACACGTTGATGATAGTCCAGTAAAAGCGCCATTTATGCACGCGCCCGATGTCGATGGGCGTGATATCAAGACGCGCGTAATAGGGCACGTTGAAATCGTTGGGGTCGTCGGTGAAGGTTTGCAGCGCCGGGGTTTGCTCCGGCAGCCCTTCGGGTTCAAACGCGTCGTGGCTGCGGGTGTAGTCGAGTCCGGTATACGGCAGTCCGGTATGGATGTTCCATTGCAGGCTGCTGCGAAAATATTTTCCCCGCGACGCGGAAGGCCATAACGCGTCGTTTTTGCCTCCCCGCCAATTCACGGCCAAGTTCAGTTTGAAGGTTTGACGTTGATCCCAATCGGCGTAATAGGGCCGGAAAAAGGTTTGCAGGCTGTCGGTGCCGGTCGCCAGCGGCTTCAAGACGGCCACGGCGTAAGCATAGCTTGCTTCTCCGCTCACCGCGCCTTGGTCGCGTTTCAAGGAGAATTCGGCGCCGAGCGCATAGCCGTTGAGATAGCCGAAGAGCTTGGATATATCGGATCGATGCGTGGAACTGTCGACGCTGCCCGTGAGGCTGGGATCGAAGAGGGGAATGCTGCGGATATCTTTGTAATAGCCGTCGAGCGACGCGGTCAGCCCCCAGCGCGTCCAGTCGCTGCGCTCCACTCCGGTCGACGCCAAGAGCGAGGTGGTGGGCGGCATGGGGCTTTTCACCGCGTACCAGAATTCGTTGATGGTTTCCTGATCGGTGAAGCTCAGCGAGGTCAGGTATTGGTGGTAGTAGCCGAGATGGGCGTCATAGCGCCAATTCTTCGCGGGCCGGTAGGTGTAGGTCAGGCGCGGATCAAATTGAAAATAATCTTCGAGGTGTTGCAGGTGAAAGGCCAAATCCTTGCCGCCGGGCTGGATGGCCGGGTAATTGTATCCGCGTACCCCGAAGGTTACGGTATGCCGTGGGTTCACCACCCATTTGTCCTGCAGGTAGGCCTGCTGCAGGTTGAGGGCGTAGACATCTTCCTGGTAACTCGCCAGCAGGGGGAAGTTATAGCTGAAGTCGATCCAGAAACGGTTGAACTCATAGCCGGCCGCAAGCGTGTGCCCCGGAAATCCTGCATAGTGCAAATCCTGGCGGGTATTCAGCGTGCCGATGGAATTGCCCAGGTTCAGCACGCTGGCGACGGCGAAGTTTTGGTCGAAGCCCGAATACGCCAATACCCCGTCGTACGACCAATACGGCGACAGCCGCCAATGCACGTTCACGGGCACATCGAGGTTACCCCAATCCGCCGCCAGCGGAGAGATGTTCAGGTTGTCGCGCCCCTGGTACCAGGACACGCGCACCGTGTCGTATTGGTTTCCCCAGGCGAGGTTGCCCTGCCAGTCGTAGAAGAAATAGTCGAGGTGAAAATCGGTGAGATTGAGGCCATCGGCCAGGTTGAGGGCCTGATCGATCCAGGTGCGGCGCCCCGCCAGAACCCATGACCAGTCGCCGCGCCGGCCGTCGGTTTCGGCCGATCCCGAAAAGGTGGTGACGCGGGCGCTGCCTTCGGCATGTGTGCTGTCGCCCAACGCCGTGCCGGACAGGCGGCTGGTCGAGTCGTAGGTCGAACCGCCGTCTTTGCTGTGCACGACCAACACCGAGGCCAGACGATTGCCCCAATACGGATCGAAGCCGCCTTCGTAAAAATCGAGCCCCCCGATGCCATCGGCCAGAAAGGTGGAGAAGAGGCCGCCGAAATGCGAAGGCGAATACACCACGGCATTGTCGAACAGCACCAGGTTTTCGTCGCTGGGGCTGCCACGCACGTACAGCTTGGTGGAAAAATCCGACGAAGAAACCACGCCCGGCAAGGCCTGCACGGCGCGGATGACGTCGGGTTCGGCGAGTCCCGGCAGGCGTTTGACCTGTTGGGTGGTGACGTGCTCCTCGCCCAAGGCCAGGGGCCGACGGTGGCCGTGCACCACCACGGTGCGACTGTTGTTGCCGTTATCCAGGTTCACCGCGTTGCGCTGCGCCGCGACCCGTGCCGCTGAATCCACTGCGGGAGGCGGAGCCGGTGTGGTGTCGACCACGGTGCGGGCGGTGTCGATAAAATGCAGGGGGGCCAATTCCAGGGTGTCGTACCCCGACGGGTGCAGGGGTACGCAGGCCTTTTGCGCGCCCTGCTCCAGACACAAACTCAACACGCCGCCGGTGCGGGTGGCGCTATCCAGCAGCAGACGGATTTGCCAGCGGCCGGCAGAGTCGGCCCGGGTCGAGGTCGAATCGATACGCACTTGCGCGCCCGGAGGCGCCTGGCCGTTGAAAATCACGGGATGCCGTGTGCGGGCGGTCGCGTCATGGGGTGCGGTCTTGGTGGTGGTATCGGCCCCGGAGGCGGCGGAAAGTGGCAGCGCCATGCCGGTGCAGAAAACCACCGCACCGAAAATCAGAGGGTGGATTTTTTCAGCGCCGGCGATCATGGGTGGGGACTTTCTGCTGGGAGGCTCCGTCGGCGACTTTCCCGCACAAAGTGGAAAACTGGGCCAGCTCTGCGTCGGAAAAATTCCGGAATAATTTCACCAGTTCTCCGAAACGGCGTTGGCGCAGATCGCGGATGGTTTTTTTACGGGCGGCGGGAATTTTCAGCGAAAGGCCGCGCCGATCGTGCGCGTTAACGGTGCGTACCAGGTATTTTTTTTCCACCAGTTCGTCGACCAATTGGGTGGTGGCGCTGCTGGTAATATGCAGTTCTTCGGCGATCTCCTTGATGCCGACGTTTTTCCCGCGCAAGACCACCGCCAAAATGGCCCATTGCGCCGGGGTGATGCGAGCCCGGTGTGCGGCGCGCGTTGCCTGCCCGGCCAAAAATCTCGGCATGCCCTGCCGATCGACGAGCATGCGCCGCAGTACGCGCAGGCTGCGGAAAACATTTTCGATCTGCTGGCGGCGGGCGGAAATCACGGGAAAAATTTAGATCGGCGACTTAATAAGTAAGGATCTTAAATAAGAAAAGGGATTTCCGTCAAACGGCGCGGCGGGTCCGCCTTCCGTCGCCAGCAAATTACGCATTCGCCGGGCCGCGAAGGGCCACGACCAGGCCCGAAACGGTGACATTTCGTAACGTGAATTAATTCTGCTGCGCGGTTCAATACCCCGGGCCAACCGGAACGGTTACCCGCCGCGCGCCGACCACATCGATTACGCTGCGGGCCTTGAGCAGCGCTTCCTTCCATTCGGCCTCGGGATCCGAATCGGCCAAAACGGCCCCCCCGCAGCCCAGACGCCAATCACGTCCCCGCTGTTCCAGGGTGCGAATAGTCATGGCCAGGCAGAAGGCACCCCCCGAGAAATACCCCAGGGCGCCGGCATAGGCGCCGCGCGGTTCGGCCTCTATCGCGGCCAGCAACTCCACCGTGCGTTCTTTGGGCGCGCCCGTCATCGATCCGCCGGGAAAGCAGCTCCACACGGCCCCGCAGGGGTCCAAGGCCGGGTCGAGCCGCCCGCGGATTTCCGACACCAGTTGATGAACGCCCGGATGGGTTTCGACCTCGAACAGCGCAGTAACCTGTACGCTACCCAGGGCGCACACGCGGCTGAAATCATGCCGGGTCAAATCGACAATCATGCGGTTTTCGGCCCTCTCCTTGGGGTGATGGCGCAATTCTTCCCGCAATGCGGCGTCGCGTTCCGGTGTTGCGCCGCGCGGCCGGGTTCCCTTGATGGGCCGGCTACGCAAGCCGCCCTCGGGCGTGGCTTCGAGAAACAATTCCGGCGACGAGGATAAAAGGCGTAAGTCGTCGAAGACAAGATAAGCCGCATACGGCGCCGGATTCCCGCGCCGCAGCCGCCGGAATATGGAGAGCGCGTCGGCCGCGCTTTCGACCTTGAAAGCCTGGGTGAGGCAGGCCTCGTAGGTGTCGCCGGAAGCGATGGAGTGCTGCAGACGGCGCACGCACGCACAATAGCCGGCCTGCGGCAAATCGGCCCACCAGAGCAACAGGGGCGGCAAAGCATCGGCGCCGTTTGTAGCTTCGGCCACTTTTTCCGCAGCCGGATTAGGCCAGCCGTCGCACACCGTTTGCAGCCATTCCGGCGGGTGCGGCGAATTTCCCCAGGCGGCGTAAACGCGGCCGCCGTGGTGATCGAAAATCACAAAGCCCTCGGGTTCCAGCCAACGTCCCAGCGGTTCTCCGTCGTCAGACCCGGCCGGCGCAGTACCAACGGGCATGGTGAGATGATGCAGCTCATACCCGAAATGGCCCACCGGTCCACCGCGATACCCGCACCAAGGCGCCGCGGCGTCGGCGTGGCAGGCTTGCCGGCGGGCGGCGAACAACTCCAACGGCGGCCCGGCGACCGACGCGCTGCGCCAGCGGGCGGAGGTTGCATCCCAACGCCGGATTTCCAGTCCGTCCCGGCGTAACCTGCAAACAACGTCGGCCTTTCCCATCGCGGTGACCGGCCACCCCGCAGCCGGGCGTGCCTGTTCGCCGTCGAGCCAGAAGGCGGCGCGCTCCCCGGCGAAATGCCGCACGAACACGGCTTCGGGATCGCGCCAGGGCAGCTCGCGCCAGCGCAGGTCGGCCGACACCGAAGCAGACATAGCGTGTGGCACCGGGGGGTCACCCTGCGGTGGGACGGGTCGCGCCAACGGCGCGCCGAGAAAGTTTCGCAGCAGCGCTTTGCCGTGGGCGGTTCCCACGGATTCGGGATGGAATTGCACTCCGAACCAGGGGCGGTCGCGAAAGCGCAGCCCCATGATCTGGCCGTCGTCTTCGGACCGGGCCGTGACTTCAATGTTACGGGGCAAGCCGTCTTCGGCCACCGTCAGCGAGTGATACCGGATGGCTTCGAAACCTGGCGGTAAGCCTTGGAACAAACCCCGTCCGTCATGCAGAATGCGGCTGGGCCGGCCGTGGCGCGCGCCGGGCCAGGGCAGAATGCGCGCGCCGGCGAAATGGGCCAGTCCTTGATGACCCAGGCACACGCCGAGAATCGGGCGCGCGGGAAAGAGTTCGAGCACGGCGCGGCAGATGCCGAAGTCGCGAGATTGCGCCGGGTGGCCCGGTCCCGGCGAAAACACGGCGGCGTCGAACTCGAGTTTCAGGAGGTCTGCTTCGGTGATGGCGTCATTGCTGACAAACCAAGGCTTTTCACCCGCCAGCTCCCACAAATAATGGAACAAAATGGCGCTGAAGGAATCGTGATTGTCGATCAGCAGAACGCGCATGCGCCGCAAAAGATACTGCCCGATGGGTGTCGTTCATTCGGCGCGCCGGCGACCTTGGGTTCTACTTTGGTCGCGATGCGCCGCCGGCGGTTCCGAATCCTGGTTTGGCTTGGGTGGGCCGGGCTGTCGGCGGCGCGGCTTTGCGCGCAAGAGGCGCCTTACTCACTCAACCCCTATGCCGAATCGGCTTGGCTGCTGTCGGCCTGGGCCGGAGATGCCATCGGCCAGCAGCGGTTGACCTCGATGACGCCGGCGCTCCCCGACGATTTGCACCGGGCCGATCTGGCGCCGTGGGATCGGTTTGCGGCGGGTTGGTACAATCCTGCGGCGGCCACGGCCAGCGACGTGCTGGTGGTGGCCGTAGCCGGCGCGGACGTTTACGCCGCCATGTGGGGCGCCGCCACCGGCGTGGCGGGCTGGCCCGCGGCCGGCGAAGACGCGGTGATGTTGGCCGAAACCCTGTCTTGGGATGCCGCGCTCAATCTCAATGTGCGCGCCTTGCGTCTGCACCCGCGGCCGATGGTGTACGGCTCGAACGCACCTGCGAGCGAACGGGAGGCTCCGCAAGCGGCCGGCAGTTTTTATTCCGGGCATGCCTCCGCGGCCTTTGCCGGCGCGGTGTTTCTGGCCACGGTGTACCCGCAGCGCCATCCGGAATTCCATCATCGAACCGCCTTGTGGGCAGGCGCCTTGGGTGCAGCCGCCTTAGTGGCCGGGTTGCGCGTGGCGGCCGGCAAGCATTTTCCCTCGGACGTGATCGCGGGAGCGGCGGCCGGAAGCTTCATGGGCTGGGCGTTTCCCCTGCTTCATCGCAGCGGGGAAAATTCCGAAGGGCTGCGTTTATGGCCGATTCCGGACGGAGCGGCCGTGCAATGGGTTTACGCCTTTTCGCGCCACAGCTCCGCGGGCGCCCCCAAGGCGATGTCGGCGGCGTCGACGTCGAGCGGTTTGGAGAAGAAATAACCCTGGCCGTAACCCACGCCGTGGCGCAGCAGATGTTGCAGTTGCAGCGAGGTTTCGATGCCTTCGGCCACCACGTCCATACCCATGGTTCCGGCCATGGCGTTGATAACGCGGATGATTTCGTCTTCTTTGTTGCCAGCCTCCAGGCGCGACACGAAGGAGCGGTCGATTTTGAGCGTGTGAAAGGGAAAGCGATGCAGATAGCTCAACGAAGAATAGCCGGTGCCGAAATCGTCGAGGCTGAGTTGAAAGCCGAGCCCCCGCAGTTCGCGCAGCACTTCGGCAGCGCGATCGGGGTTGGCCATCAACGCGCTTTCGGTCAATTCGAGTTTCATCGACGACGGCGCCACGCCCGCTGCCGTACAGGCGCTGCGAATCTGCGCCGCCAGATTCGCGTCTTCGAGTTGCTTGCCCGAGACGTTCACAGCCATGGTCAGCGGCGGCTCGCCGGGAAAGCGATCCTGCCATGCGCGCAACTGGCGCGCCGCCTCTTCCGTCACCCATTTTCCCAAGCCCAGAATGATTCCCGTCTCTTCGGCCACGGGAATGAAGTCGTCGGGAGGCACCAGCCGTTCTTGGGCGGGATGGCGCCAGCGCACCAGGGCTTCGAAGCCGGTGAGGCGGCGGTCGCGCAAATTGATGATGGGCTGATAATGCAGCAAAAATTCGCGGCGGTCGAGCGCCTTGCGCAAATCGGTTTCCAACCGCAACAGGTGAACGGCCTTGGCGTGCATCGAGGTGTCGAATACCGCGTAGCAGCCCTTGCCGTTGCCCTTGGCCCGGTTCAGGGCGGTGTCGGCGTCGCGCAGAATTTCTTCGGGGGCGCGGTACGAGGCCGTGCCCAGGGCGATGCCGATGCTGCCGGGGGCATAGACTTCCTGATCTTCGATGCGGATGGGTTCGGACATTTCACGCAGCAGGCGTTGTGCCAGATCTTCGGCCGGGCCCACGCGGTCGATGTCTTCCAGTAAAAATCCGAATTCGTCTCCGCCCAGGCGCGCCAGGGTCGCTCCCGCCGGCAGCAGGCGCTCGAACCGGCGTCCGAGTTCGATGAGCAAGGCGTCGCCGCGGGAATGCCCCATGCTGTCGTTGATCATTTTGAAGCGGTCGAGATCGAGTAAAAGCACCGCGCAGTGGTCGCCGGGCCGGCGCACGGCGCGATCCAGGGCCCGGCCCACGCGCTCGAGAAACAGGAAGCGGTTGGGCATGCCGGTCAAGGCGTCGTGCAGGGCGTCGTGCAGAATGCGCTCTTCCATCAGTTTGCGGGCGGTGATGTCGACCACCATGCCCTCGAAGAATTGCAGACGGCCGTCGGACGCGTTCACCCTGCGCGCGTTTTCCGAAATCCAGATCACGGTGCCGTCTTTGCGGCGTACCTGCGATTCGAAGTTATTCACCTTGCCTTGACTCGAGACCTCCGACACGAATTCGGCGCGGCGCGCCGGGGCCAGGTAGGCTTCGGTCATGGCGCGGGCCGGCTGGGCCATGAGTTCTTCGGGATTTGCGAAGCCGAGAATCGTGGCCAGGGCGGGATTGGCTTTGCAAAATTGGCCGTCGGGTGCAGTCTGGTAAATGCCTTCCACGGCGTTCTCGAAAATGCTGAGGTATTGCTGGGTGGCCTGCTGCAGCGCCAGATCGGTTTTCTTGCGCTCGAGGGCGTTGATGAGCAATTCTCCCGCCACGCGCAACGTCGAAGCGTGCCCATCGGCCCAGCAACGCTCTTCGCGCAAGGACTCGATGGTCATATAGCCGCGAGCATTGCCCCGGTAGACCAGCGGTACCATCATCACCGAATGCGCCTGGCGCTGTTGGAACGAAGCGCGTTCGGCCTTGGCCTCGCCCGGCAGGGCGGCGAGGTTGCGCAAGAAAATCGAATGCAGGCCTTCCACCCTTTCCCGCAGCCACGGCATTTCCCGCAGGTCCACCGTGGGCGGTAGGGGCGGGGGATTCTCCAATTCCTTCGCGCGCCATTCATGCGAGCGCCCCAGCACATCATCGTTAGGATTTTGAAACTGGAGAATGCTGATGCGGTCGGCGCCCGCCCATTGGCCCAGAATGCGAAAGGCGTACTGGATGCCCGCGTCGATGCGGTCGGCCGTGAGATTGATGAAATGGGTCGACAGCGAGGTGATCATGGTTTCGATGTGCAGTTGTTCCTGCAGACGCCGGTTTTCCTCGCGCCAGGGGCTTTCCTGCATCGCTCCGAGCCATACCCATCGACGCCGGTAGCGGTAGCGGGTGGCGGTCACCTGGAAATAAAGTTCGCGGTCCGAGCCTTCGTTCCAGGTCTCTTCCACCCGCACGGGCTGGCCGGCTTCCAGGCGCCCGTCGCTCAAAATCGCGCCGCAACGCCGCAGCACCGTCTTCCACGGCGCGCCGCGCCGGAGCGCCGCGTTTGGCCCCAACAATTTCTCCGCATAAAAATTGATCTCGATCACGGTTCCCGCGGGATCGAGCAGCACCAAGGCGACCGGGCAGGCCCGGAACCAGGCGGGAATGCCCGCGGCGCTTTCGCTCGGCGGCGGGGAATGCGGCAGCCAATCCGGGGAAGAAAAAGCCGAAGTCATGCCTTCGGTTTCCGCCATTTCCGGCCGCTGGGAAATCATTTTTCCTCGCACGCTCATAACGACCTGCTGACCCGTACTCCGGCTCGAAGTTCACGGATCGGTTTCGGTTCTGCTTTCATCATACGGGTTGGCCGGGGGGAGCGAAACCCTGAAATCCGCATGTCCCTGCAAAAAGATTTTGAGGAATTGGCGCCTGGCTTCCGCCGCTTCGCGATCTTTCCGGATTGCGCCCGGGGGCGGTTCATTGGAACAGGGCCAGAACGTCTTCGGGCGCCTGATTGGCTTGGCTGAGCATGGCCGTGGCGCTTTGCGACAGGATTTGCGCACGGGTGAAATTGGTGGTTTCCGTGGCGAAATTGACGTCGGCGATGCGCGACTCGGCGTCCTGCGTGTTGTAAATCTGGTTGTCCAGGTTGTTCATGGCGAACTGGAGTCGGTTCACATAGGCGCCCAAATCGGCGCGCACCGTGTTCACCGAAGTCAGCGCGGTGTCGATGAGCGACAGTGCCGACAAGGCCGAGGCATCGGTGCTTACGCCCGCATTGGCCAATCCCAGCGCGCCCAAAGTCATGGAGCCGATGGAGATGGTGATGCGGTCGACTGAGGTGCTGGAACCGGCGCCGATGTGCAGCACCGACGACACGCTGCCGGTGGCACCGAACGAACCGGCGGCCCCGTCGAGCAAGGTCATACCGTTGTACGAGGCCGAACCCGAAATGCGCTGGATTTCCTTGGAGAGCTGCCCGAATTCGGTATTGGTGTAGGAACGCTCGGTAGTGGTCATGGTGTCGGTGGCGCTTTGAATGGCCAGCTCGCGCATGCGCTGGAGAATGTCGTTGATTTGTCCGGCGGCGCCTTCGGCGATGTTGAGCAGGGCCGAGCCGTCGTTGGCGTTTTGCTTGGCCTGGGTCATGCCGTTGATGCGGGCGGTCATGGATTGCGAAATCGACAGGCCGGCGGCGTCATCGCTGGCGCGATTGATCCGGAGGCCGGTCGAGAGTTTTTCCAGGGAAGACGAGAGCGCCGTCTGGTTCTGGGATAGGGCGTCCTGCGTAATCATGGCCGCAATATTGTGATTGATGCGCAATCCAAAACCTCCCTGTTCCGCATCGCCGGGCCGCATCCTTGCCGCCCGGGGCCGTTACACTTCGACCCGATCTCTTTATCGGATCAGGCGAAGATTCACTTGAAGATTTTCTTCAGCTTTGGATGGGCGCGGCAGCGCTCATGAAAAAGGCCCGAAGGGGAAAACCCTTCGGGCCTGAATGTCCGCTCTGGTTTTTTTTATCAGTGGAGCAGGGTCAGCACGGTGTTGGGCACCTGGTTGGCCTGGGCCAACATGGCCGTGGCGCTTTGCGACAGGATTTGCGCACGGGTGAAATTGGTGGTTTCCGTGGCGAAATTGACGTCGGCGATGCGCGACTCGGCGTCCTGCGTGTTGTAAATCTGGTTGTCCAGGTTGTTCATGGCGAACTGGAGTCGGTTCACATAGGCGCCCAAATCGGCGCGCACCGTGTTCACCGAAGTCAGCGCGGTGTCGATGAGCGACAGTGCCGACAAGGCCGAGGCATCGGTGCTTACGCCCGCATTGGCCAATCCCAGCGCGCCCAAAGTCATGGAGCCGATGGAGATGGTGATGCGGTCGACTGAGGTGCTGGAACCGGCGCCGATGTGCAGCACCGACGACACGCTGCCGGTGGCACCGAACGAACCGGCGGCCCCGTCGAGCAAGGTCATACCGTTGTACGAGGCCGAACCCGAAATGCGCTGGATTTCCTTGGAGAGCTGCCCGAATTCGGTATTGGTGTAGGAACGCTCGGTAGTGGTCATGGTGTCGGTGGCGCTTTGAATGGCCAGCTCGCGCATGCGCTGGAGAATGTCGTTGATTTGTCCGGCGGCGCCTTCGGCGATGTTGAGCAGGGCCGAGCCGTCGTTGGCGTTTTGCTTGGCCTGGGTCATGCCGTTGATGCGGGCGGTCATGGATTGCGAAATCGACAGGCCGGCGGCGTCATCGCTGGCGCGATTGATCCGGAGGCCGGTCGAGAGTTTTTCCAGGGAAGACGAGAGCGCCGTCTGGTTCTGGGATAGGGCGTCCTGCGTAATCATGGCCGAAATGTTGTGATTAATACGCATGTCAAAAACCTCCGTGTTACACGTGTTTCTCTCGCGCATCCTTGCGGAGAGGTCGGCCGCGCCGATACCTTATTTTCGGCCGGTTTTGAAAAGACTTTAATTTTTACTTGGGCAATCCCTCGACGCTTCACGCAAGCTTTGAAAATTGCCGAAACTGTCCGGTTTCGGCCGGCTTCGAGGAGCGGGTCAGTCGGTAAAACGGAAATCACGAAAAAGGCCGGAGGGGATATCCCTCCGGCCTGCGCTTAAAATCCCGGACCCGGAACGGGAATTAGTGCAGCAGGGTCAGCACGGTGTTGGGCACCTGGTTGGCCTGGGCCAACATGGCCGTGGCGCTTTGCGACAGGATTTGCGCGCGGGTGAACTCGGTGGTTTCCTGGGCGAAATTCACGTCGGCGATGCGCGACTCGGCGTCTTGCGTGTTGTAAATCTGGTTGTCCAGATTGTTCATGGCGAACTGGAGCCGGTTCACGTAGGCGCCCAAATCGGCGCGCAAGGTGTTCACCGAAGTCAGCGCGGTGTCGATGAAAGACAGCGCCGACAACGCGGCGGCGTCCGTACTCACGGCGGCCGTGGCCAAGCCCAAGGCGCCCAGGGTGATGGAGCCGATCGTGATGGTGATGCGGTCCACCGTGGTGCTGGAACCCGGGCCGATGTGCAACACCGACGACACGCTGCCGTAGGCGCCGAACGAGCCCGCCGCGCCGTCGAGCAGGGTCATGCCGTTGTACGAGGCCGAACCGGAAATGCGCTGGATTTCGTTGGCCAACTGCTGGAATTCGGTGTTGGTGTAGGAGCGCTCGGTGGTGGTCATGGTGTCGGTGGCGCTTTGAATGGCCAACTCGCGCATGCGCTGGAGAATGTCGTTGATTTGTCCGGCGGCGCCTTCGGCGATGTTGAGCAGGGCCGAGCCGTCGTTGGCGTTTTGCTTGGCCTGGGTCATGCCGGAAATGCGGGCGGTCATGGTTTGCGAAATCGACAGGCCGGCGGCGTCATCGCTGGCGCGATTGATCCGGAGGCCGGTCGAGAGCTTTTCCAGTGAAGATGAGAGCGCCGTCTGATTATTGGCCAGGGCGTCCTGGGTGATCATCGCGGAGATGTTGTGATTAATGCGCATGGTGCCTACCTCCTTGTTCCGCTCCCGGGCCCGCGTCCTTGCGGCGAGGTGATCGGATCAATCTGTTGATCTTTTTTTCGGAAGGTTGCGGGAGAAGGTTTAAGCATTTTATTGCGAGTCGTGACGGAAAGCGCAAACTTGAAGCAGAGCTTGACGGACAACTGCGAGACGGTTCGCAAAGGCCGTCGCGACGGGGCGAAATGCAAGTGAAGTCTGCAAAAAAAGTTGAAGCGATCCGCGAAGATTCGCGGCGCGCGGCGCCGCAACATCCGGCAACGGGTCAAAGATGCCGCTAGGGCGCGAGATCGTTGGCGGCGCAGTACACGTTTTCGAAGAGCTGCGGCAGCTTCGCCGTGGGGGTCGCCGAGAAAGCCAGGCGCAGCACGCCGTTGAAATTGATGGTGCCGGTCGAATATTCACGCAGCAGCCGCTGGCGCAACGCTTCGGCGTCGACGCGCAGCGGACGCACGCACAGGAAATACCCCGAGTTGAACGGCAGCGGAACGAAGGCGTTACGGTATTCGGGGTGTTCCGCCAGGATTTTCTTGACCGTTTGGTAGCGCCCGCGCAGCAAATCGTGGGCGCGCCGTTTTTCTTCGGCGTAGCCCGGCGACGACCAGGCCTGAAGCAGCAGCGACTGCGACGGATGCGGACTGTTGGAGATGTTGCCGCGGATGGCGCCGCCGGTTTTGGCTTCCAGGGCTTGGTACAGGGCAGGCGTTCCGCCCTGGATTCCGTAGGTCAGAAAACCCACGCGCAAGCCCCAGGCGTAATCTTCTTTGGTGGCGCCGTCGACCTTGACCGCCAAAAGATTCGGATGCGCATCGCACAGGGGAACGAAAATCGATTCGCGAAACACGCCGGGTTCGAAGACCAAGCCGAAGTAGGCGTCATCGATCAAAGCCACCACCTTGTCTCCGGACTCCGCCGCTTCGCGCAGCACGGCGGCAATTGCGGCGGCTTCGTCTTGCAGCGGGGTGTACCCCGACGGATTGTTGGGAAAGTTCAGGCACACGATGCACTTGCCGCCGCGCGGGCCCTCCTGCAATTTGGCGCGCAGGCCGGCGAGGTTGAAACGGCCCTCGGCCGTGAAGGTGGGAAAACCGTCGAGCGCGGCGCCGCCGGCCAGGGAAAAGATGAGGTCGTAGTTTTCCCAATACAAATCGGGAAGCACGATGCGATCCCCGGGATCACAAAACAAATAAGCGGCCATCGACAGCCCGTGGGTCAAAGCCGCGCACACCACGGGCTGGCTGAAGGTTTTTCCCCGCAGCCCCGGATTTTTTTCCGTCTGCATTTTTTTCCACAAGGCGCGCAGATCCGGCAGCCCCGGGCTGGGGGCATAGGGAAAGGCCTGGGACTTGGGCAGGCAAATGGCATCGGCCAGGCTGGGCAGGCACAGCGGGCTGCCGTCTTCGTCGAGCGCGATGCCGATGGTGGCGTTGATGGCCTTGCCTTGGGCTTCGGCCGATTGGGCCAGCACGCCCAGTTTGGGAAAGAAAATCTCGCGGCCCCGTCGCGACAGCATGTCGAGCACTTGCGGGTGGGTGGCCGCGATGGCGTCGTTGAGCTGTTGGGCCTGGGGATCGAGCGGCATGGGAATCTCCTGCGCGGGAAAACGCGATCCCAATTTATTAACCGCCGAAGGCCGCGGGATTAGGGTCCGTGAAGAAATAACGGCGTTACCGCGAGGGCGAAGAGTCGCTTGCCAGGCAAGGCGCGAGGAGCGCGCCTACCGGGAGTATGTACGCGACGAGTCCGCCAGAGGCGGACAGCTTGGCGGGATGAATCTTCGGCCGAATGGAGCGGTTATTTCTTCACGGACCCTTAACGGCGGCGCGATTTCCGCTTTTGCAGTAAGCGCGCGGCGGTTTGCAATTGGGCCGCCACCGACGCGCCGCCCGTACCTCCCGCGATGGCGCGCCGCTCCACCGAGGCTGCGAAGGTCAGGCATTTGCGCAGCGCGGCCGCGTTGGGAATAGCGCTCCAGGATTTGTCCGGAAGATCGAGAAAAGACACGCGAAGCTTTTCGGCGTCGGCCACCAACCGGCCGACGCGGTGATGCGCCTCGCGAAACGGCATTCCGCCTTCAACCAAAAGGTCGGCCAAATCAGTGGCCAGGAGGGCCGGCAGCATGCGCGCGGTGATGTTTCCCAATTGAAATCGCAAGGAACCCACGGCTTCGGCCATGACCTGCAAACAGAGGTCGGCCGTTTCCACGGCGTCGAACACCGGCTCTTTGTCTTCCTGCAAATCGCGATCGTAGGCGTGGGGCAAACCTTTGAGCACGGTGAACAAACGCGCGTAATCGCCGAGCAGGCGGCCGGCTTTGCCCCGCACCAATTCCATGGAATCGGGGTTGCGCTTTTGCGGCATCATGCTCGACCCCGATGTTAAGCCTTCGTCCAGTTTGAGAAACCCGAATTCCGACGTCGACCAGATCACGAAGTCTTCGGCGTAGCCGCTGAGCAAGACGCCCAGGCAGCCGAGCGCGCCCAGCAATTCGAGCGCGAAGTCGCGATGCGCGGTGGCGTCGATGCTGTTGCGCGTGATGCCGGCAAAGCCGAGCCGCCGGGCCACGGCTTCGCGGGCATAGGGAAATGCCGATCCCGCCAGGGCGCCGGAACCGAGCGGCATTTCGCCGGCTGCGTCAAAGGCGTGTTGCAGCCGCGACTTGTCGCGCTCCAGGGCGAAGAAGAAAGACAGCAGATAATGTGCGATGCAAATGGGCTGAGCCTGCTGCAAATGGGTGTAACCCGGCATCAGCTCTTTGCGATACTCCTGTGCGCGTCGCAGCAGGTTGGCCTGCAAGGTCGCGATGCGGGCCTGCAAACCTTCCACGGCCCTCCTCACATAGAGCCGAAAATCGGTGGCCACCTGATCGTTGCGGCTGCGGCCCGTATGCAGTTTTTTTCCCAAGGCGCCGAGGCGTTCGGTGAGAATGCGTTCGACCGCCATGTGAATGTCTTCGTCGCCGGGCGCGAACAAATTTCCCCCGGCTGCGAGTTCGTCTCGGATTTTCGCCAGCCCCGCCACCAGCCGCGCGCGTTCTCGGGCCGTGATGACGCCGGCCGCCTGCAACCCGTGGGCATGCGCCATGCTGCCTTCGATGTCTTCGCGGAACAGTTTGCCGTCGACGTGCAGGCTGAAGGAAAGCCGCTGCATCGCCGGCGCCATGCCGCCGGAAAAACGGCCGGCCCACAGGGCTGCGGGTTGGGCCGGTTGGGGCGCCGCGGTGCGGGGTGGCTTTTTGACGCGTGCCATAAAAACTGCCCGCAACAGCCGGGCCTGCGCAAAGATAGGCAAGGCAACCCGGCGACAAGGCCATGAAAGCGACCGGCGTTTACTTTTGTGGGCGCGGATTATCCCGCGACTTCGGAGGTTCGGATGGCCGTGAAATACGTGCTTTTGTATGCCACTTCGTCCGACCCGGAGGCGCTCGCCTTGGCGGCGATGCACTTCCCGGCCCACCGCGCCCGGCTTAATGCCTTTCACGAGCGCGGTTTGCTGCTCATGGTGGGTCCGTTCTCCCAATTTGAAGAAGGCGCCATGGGGATTTTCACCTCGCGCGAAGCCGTGGAAGAATTCGTACGCGAAGATCCCTTCGTTTTGAACGGCGTGGTGAAGTCGTGGTCGGTGCGCGAGTGGCGCGAGATTTTTGTTTGATGTGGCGAGGCCGGCCCTTCGACAGGTTCAGGGACCGGCGCGTGAACTCATGGTCACGACGATGCCGAAGCATAGGCGCGCACTCCGCGATTCCAGACCCAGAGCGTGATACAGGCGAAAGTCGCGAGTACGCCCAGCAATTGACCCAGCACCCAGATGTCAAAGGGTTCGAGCAATAGCCGTGTGGGAAACGAAGCCATGAGGCCGAAGGGCAGCGCCACCGTCAAAAGCAGCCGCGCCCAGCCGCGGTAAATGCGATCGGGCCTTTCCATGAACCGGGTCAGGTTGTAAAACAGGCCGTGCAAAGCCTGGCCCGAATGCGTCCAGAAAGCCGGAAGAATGGTGAGAAGATGCACGCAATAGTAGAGGAGGCTGCCGGCCAACAGCAGCGCCGCAAAGGCCAACAACCTTCCCGGTCCCAGCGGTGCGGGATAGGTGGCCAGGGCCCAGGTCGCGATGCCGGCCGCGCAGGCGAGATTCAAAAATGAATTGAAGGCGAAGCTGCGCAGGCTGACGAAGAACAGCGACGATACCGGTCGCACCAGGTAATAGTCGAGGTCGCCCTGGTTGATCAAATTCGGGATGAGCCACAAGTTGTCAGAAAACACCGTCATATGCACGGCATCGATCACGATGTAGGCGGCCACGAATACGCGCATCTGATGCAGGTTCCAGCCGGCCAGCAGCGGGATTTGCAAAAACAGAATATGGAAAAAGGCGAGGGCCACGGCGTAATAGGCCAGGTCCATGAAGACCCGGAAAAAAAAGTCGAGGCGGAACTCCAGCGAACGGCTGGCGGAGAAGCGCACGAAGCAGGCGTAGAGGCGCAGATAGCGGCGCATATCAAATTCCAACGCCAGCGAATTCGCGCGCGCCGCGCCGCCAAATCCAACGGGCCAGGGCCGTTAGCGCCAAGGTCCAGCAGGTCATGACGCCGAACCCCACGGTGGCGTCGCGGGCCGAAGGCGTTTGCATGAGGCAACGCAGGGGAAACGACACCAGGTAAGGGAACGGCGTGTAGGTCAGTAACTTTCGGGTGACGGCGGGGAAAAATGCCAGCGGCAGCAGGCCGCCGCCCAAAAAATTCAGCACCATGCGGTTGAGGATCATCAGGCTCCAGACATTGTCGGCCCAGAACGCCACCATTTCCAGGCAGGCGGCCAGCGCGAAGTACAGCGCGCTGCCGCATAGCGCGGCGGCGACGGCGAGCGCGCAGCCCAGGGCCGAGAAGTGAAAAGCCGGCGGGGCGCCCAGCGCCAGGAGAAACAGGGCCGCCACCACCGCCATTTGCCCGGCATAGACCGCGGTTTGGGCCAGCGAGGCCACATACTTGAAGCGAAAGAACCCGATCGGGTACAGCAGAAAACGGGTCAAGGTGCCGTTGTAAATCTCGTCGGAGATATGGCGCATCTCCGCGCCCATCACCACCCGTTCCACCAGCGGAATCAAGAGGTAATACAGCGCCAGATCGCGCAGGGTGAAGCCGCCCAGGGTGTGCCGGCCGGTGTCGGCGAAAATCGCCGCCCACAGCAAAAAGGCCACGGCGAATTGCGACAGCGCCGTTCCCAGAAACCCGATCCAGAATTCGGCGCGGTAGGCGAAAACGCGTTTGCATTCGAGCGCGAACAGGCGCCAGGCCAAAACCGGCGTCATGGCCGCTTGCGGATCAGGGCTTCGATGATGGAGCCGATGTCTTCTTCTTCGACGTTGAGATCGGCCACGGGCCGGGTCTGCAACAGCCAGGCCGAGGCGGCGGCGGTTTGGGCGCGCAATACCTTGGCCTGCAGCATTCCCGGCGCGCGCGCCGTCGTTTCCCCCAGATCCGCCGGCAGGGGCGGCGGCGTTTCGCCCGCGGCGGCGTCCCAGCGCACCGTGATGCGTTTGTGCGTAGCGTAACGATCCAAAACCTGACGCAGCCCGCCGTCGTACACGATTTCGCCGGCGCGCACAATGGCGATGCGCTCGCACAGCCTTTCGATGTCCTCCATATAATGCGAGGTCAGGATCATGGCCGGTTGGCGCCGCGCCCGGTAATTGAGCAGAAAGTCGCGGATGGCCCGCTGCGCCGTGAGATCGAGCCCGATGGTTGGCTCGTCGAGAAACACCACCCGGGGCCGGTGCAACAGGGCCGCGATGAGTTCCATCTTCATGCGTTCGCCCAGGCTCAGCCGCCGGATTTGGGTGGTGAGACGATCGTGGATTTGCAGCGCCGCCGCCAGCTCTTCCAGCGATTCGCGGTATTCGCGTTCGGGCAGACGGTAGATCTCGCGCAGGAGCAGAAAGCCGTCGGCAGCCGGCAAATCCCACCACAACTGGGCTTTTTGGCCCATGAGCAGCGCGATTTGCCGGCGGAATGCGTAGCGCCGTTCCCAGGGCGTGAAACCCAGGACCTGCGCCGACCCCGAAGTGGGATGCAAGATGCCGGCCAGGCATTTGACCAAGGTGGTTTTGCCCGCGCCGTTGGCGCCTACGATGCCGAGGATTTCCCCCGCGTCAACGCGCAGTGAAACCGATTTCAGGGCCGGCACTTCATTCCATTGCCGGTGAAACAGTCCACGCACCGAAGGCCAAAACCCCGGCTCTTTGCGGTGCACGCGAAAGGTTTTACAGAGATCGCGGACTTCGATCATCGGCACAATGAAACAATTTCGCGGGCCGGCTGCGCCCCGTTCCTGCAATTTTTGCCGAAAGTCAAGCTGCCCGTTTGCGGAGCGGCCGGGGAACGGACTTCTTTTTTGCCATCGGGGACATCACCCTGCGCACCACAAAACGAATGGCGCGTTGGACAAATTCCGGTTTTCGCATGTTGGGAAGATTGTCGCCCAGCCGTCCGCTGAACTTGAGCATGACCAATCCGTAGGCCAGAGACCACAGCGCCGTCGCTGCCTCTTCGGCATTGCGGCGCGGGAGCAGCCCCTCCTGCACGCAGCGGTCAACTGCCTTCCACAGCATGCCGAACGAGGCGCGGTTGGCGCGCTGGTAATCCGGATCTTTCAGGTTGAGCAAATCGGTGCGGTACATCATTTCGAAATGATGGGGATGGGTGAACGCGAATTCGACGTAGGCCGAGCCCATGGTTTCGAGCACTTCGATGCCGGTGCGCGGCGGCCGCCGAAGCCTGGCTTGTTCCACGGTGGCGGCCAGGCGCTCGAAACCTTCGATGGCGAAAGCGGTGAGCAGGCCGGCTTTGTTGCGAAAGTGGTGGGCGGGCGCGCTGTGCGAAACGCGCGCACGGCGGGCCGCGTAGCGCAGCGACAGGGCTTGCTGCCCGTCGGTGCGCAAAATTTCGCCGACGGCGTCGAGCAGGGCTTGGCGCAAAGCGCCGTGATGGTAACGCCCTTTTTTCGGAGGCGGTTCGGAATAGCGTTTCGGCACGGGGCGAAGGTAGAAAAGGGTATTGCGCTTCGCCCGGAAAATTTGCCCGTGCGGCATTATTTCGCCACGGGTGTGACGCCCGGTAATTTGCGGCCGTTCAGGCGATAGCCGCGCACCGCTTCTTCCCAGCCGGACGCGTCCGCCGCCGAACGTTTCCGTAGCGCCGGCGTTACCAGCGCCGCCGGCCCCGACACCGTCAAAGTGTCGACCAGTTGGGGCGGGCGATACGCCACCGGACAATAGGGCGGCGTATATTCGCAATCCAGATGCTGCGAAGAGAACACCGGATATTTTCCTGCCGGCAGCGCGGGTGCGGCGTAGGACGGACCGAAGGGATGGAGATCGACCAGGCAAAGCCGGGCGGAATCGTTTTCGACCACGAACGAAGCAATCAGCGAATCATGCTGCTGGACGAGGGAGGTATGGGAAAACCAGGTGGGGCAATTTCCGTAATAGTTGTTGAGCAATTGCAAGGTGAAGGTGTCTTGGGCCACGACGCGGGTGGGGCGCAGAAACCATGAATCGGGCCCGGCGCTGTCGCCGACGGTCAAGGTGCCCGCCAGCACCGGAGCCGGAATGGCGATGGCGGTCAAACAGCGCGGCTCCGAGAAATAGCAGGCGGGATATTCCGAAGCGTAGACGGAATAGCGGCCTTTATCCAAAGCCGGCAAAGCGAACACCGGTCCGAACAAGGTGTCGGACCGGGAGCAGTGCGCCGTGGTGTCGTTTTGCGTTGTGAAACCAAGATTAATGGTGGAAGAGGAGATTGATACGGTGTCGTGGGAAAAGGCGTCGGCGCAGGTGAACTGGGAATCCTTCAAGGCCAGGTCGAACGGGAATCCCGCGCCGACCGAATCGGGCGCCAGCACATAGGGGTCGGCTGGGGCCGGTTGCGCCCCCAACCCCGAAATCGCCCAACCGACCGCTGCAACGGCGAGGCCGAAGCTCCGGGCGGCGGGTGGTCGAAGATTCCCATGTAGTCGCGGCAAAGTCATCGGCACCGGTCGGAAACAGGTACGCTTTAGTGATAATCTACTTCCGGGTCCTGCGCCGTTGATTTGAACGGAAATTTTTGCAATTCCGGCCCGTTTCCGGAAAGTTTCACAAATGTTGCCGAAAACGACGGAAAGCAAAAAAATGGCACGCAGCGGAAACCGGGGCGTTACTCCCGTCGGCGTACCGCCTCTTCGACGCGCTGCAGCCAAGCGGCGAAAACCGGCAGCCGCAACCCCGAAGCAACGCTCAGGAGCAATCCGGCCCAGAAGGTGAGGGCCACTCCGGGCCCGGCGTGCATAAAGGGATAACCGGCGATTTCGCCTCCCGCCCAGTTCGCGCCGGCCAGGGCGGCAACTCCCGTCAGCAAACCCGGCCAGGGCGTCAAAACCGGCCACACGGCGGCGGCCAAGGCCACGCCTTCGGCCAGACCCAGCCAGCCGACGCGGCCGGCCCAGGCTTCGTCGCGCTGCACCCGTCCCTTGCGAGTTACCCAGGCGAGGATCTGCCCCGGGCCCCGCAGTTGTTCGCGCAAGTGCAGGGCGTCGGCGGAAATTCCCGCGCCTTGCGCCCAGGGCCGGAAGAAGGCGAAGAGCAAGAGAACCGCGGCCACAAGCTGAACTCCGCGCACCGCTTTGCGAATCCGGGATGCCGCTTCCGGTGGGGTGGCGTGTTCGTATTCGGAGTTCATGGCGCTTTTCCTGGTCCGCAATCCGCGGGCAGGTTTGCTAATATAAAAGCGGCTATTCTGTCGCAGCGGAGGGGGTTTCGCATGTTGGATGCGCTGGCCTTGAACGTGGCGGGCATCCCGATGGACATCATCTCCTGGAAAAAGGCCGTCACCTTGTGGGCCTTGGGGCGGGCCGAGATTCTCTCGGCTTATGAGAATCAATTCATCCACTCCCCGCGATTTTCCCTGCGCGCCCCGAGCGTGGTGCAATGCCTCGACATCAAAAGCATGCCGCGCAATTTCACCCATGTGCTGCCGTTCACGCGCCGCAACCTCTACAGTCGCGATGGAGGCCGCTGCGTCTATTGCGCCCAAAAGGTTTCTTTTTCCAACTTCACCATCGATCACGTGATCCCGCGCTGCCTGGGTGGCCACACCTCGTGGGAAAACGTCGTGGTGGCGTGTATGGGCTGCAATAACCGCAAAGGGAACCGGCGTCCGCGGCCCGGTGATTTGAAAATGCTGCACCAGCCGTTCGCCCCGCGTCTCACGCATGCGGCCCCGCGTAATCTCGTGGAAAAGCTCAGCTTTCGCGCCCCCCCCGTGGCCTGGAGCGCCTATATCTATTGGCGCATCGTCAGCGTTTCGGCCGCCACCGCCGTCGAAGCCGCTATCGCCTAATTCGCACCTCGGGGGCTCCCCGCATTGGCAGGGGGGGGACCGGAGGTTATTTTCCGGCGGCGCCCATTCCGGAGCGCCGACTCCTTCAACCTATGCAGTGGTTCCGCAAAGCCAAATCGGGCATTGGCACCTTGATCAAAAAGGATACGCCTGTCGATTTGTGGGTCAAATGCGAAGGCTGCAAAGAAGTGCTTTACCGCAAGGAATTGGCCCAGAACCTGCATGTTTGCGAGCATTGCAATTACCACTTCCGCATCGGCGCCGGCGAATACGTCAAAATTCTGATGGATGAAGGCACCTGGCAGCCCATGGATGCCGGTCTGCGATCCATCGATCCCTTGAAATTCACCGCCAAGAAAAAGTACCGCGACAATCTGGCCGACGCCGAAAAGAACACCGGCGTGACTTCGGGCGTGGTGTCGGGCACCGGGGACATCCAGGGCCGCAAAGTGGCCATGGCCGTGATGGATTTCCGCTTCATCGGCGGCTCGATGGGTTCGGTCGAAGGCGAGAAAATCGCGCGCGTGTTCCGCAAAGCCGTGGAATTGGGCGCTCCCGCCGTGGTGGTTTCGGCCTCGGGCGGCGCGCGCATGCAAGAAGGGGCGCTTTCGCTGATGCAAATGGCCAGCACGGCGTCGGCTATCTCCCGATTGCAAGCGGCCTGTCTGCCCTATCTCTCGGTGCTCACCAATCCCACCATGGGCGGGGTCACCGCCAGCTTCGCCATGCTGGGCGACGTGAACATCGCCGAGCCCGGGGCCCTGATCGGCTTCGCCGGCGAGCGCGTTATTCGTGAAACCATACGCCAGGCTTTGCCGCCGGGTTTCCAGCGCGCCGAATTTCTGCTCGAAAAGGGCTTCGTCGACCGCATCGTATCCCGACCCGAGCTCAAAGACGTAATCGCACAATTGCTGACCCATTTCGGCTGAGTCTCGCCGCAGAACCGCCATGACGCGGATTTCATCATACGCCCAAGCCGTGGAATGGCTTTTCGCCCGCAATCAGTTCGCGATGAAACTGGGTCTGGAGGGCCCGCGCCGCCTGCTGTCAGAGTTGGGCAACCCGCAACTGGGGCCGGTGTATGCCCATGTCGCCGGTACCAACGGCAAAGGCAGCGTCTGCGTCAATCTGGCCGCCCTGGTTGCGGCCTCGGGAACCAAGCGCGTGGGGCTGTACACGTCGCCCCATCTGGTGAGTTTTCGCGAACGCATTCGCGTGGACGGAACACCCATTTCGCCGGATTGGGTGACGCGTTGGCTGGACGAGAACATGCCCGTGCTCGAAGCTTTGAATCCCACCTATTTCGAATGCGTGACGGCCCTGGCCTTCGCTTATTTCGCGGCGCAGGATTGCCGGGCCGTGGTGCTGGAAACCGGCTTGGGAGGCCGTCTCGACGCCACCAACATCGTGACCCCCAAGGTCACGGTGATTACCTCGATCTCCTGGGATCACATGCAGGTTCTGGGCGACACTTTGGAGGCGATTTGGGGAGAGAAGCTCGGCATCGTGAAACCGGGCGTTCCATTGTGCATCGACGAATCCCGGCTCCACCTGGCCGCCCTGGCCGCCCGCGCCGCCGCCGCGGCGGCAGCGCCGCTCTGCAACCTGGCTGACCGCCTCACCCCCGAAACCGATGGATTACGGGTACAAGGACGTTACTCCGATTACTTTCTGGCCGCCGATTTGCGGCCCGAAGCCCACCAGCTCCGCAACGCGGCCCTGTCCTTGCTGGCCTTTGAAGCCTACCGGAGCGCGGCGCTTCCGCCGGCTTGGCTTTCGGCGCTGCGCACCGCGCGCATGCCCGGGCGCACGCAATGGCTTGCCGGCGAAGGCCGGCTGCCGGTTCTGCTCGACGGAGCGCATAATTCCGGCGGCATGGATTCGCTGTGCGGCTACCTGGCCGGGCTGGGCCGCGGCCGGCCGCGGTTTTTCTTCGCGGCCATGCGCGACAAAGAGGTGGCGGCGCTGTACCGCCGCCTGCGGGCGGTTTCGCACGACATCGTGTATCTCGAACTCGGCGATGCCTTTCCGCGCGCGCTGCGGGCTGACGAACTGCGCGCCCAGCTCAAGCCCGAAGAACTGCACGGTCTGCGCGTCGCCCCCGTCGCCTGGGAGGCGCTGGCGCCGCTCTTGCGGCCGGGGGAAGGCGCCGACTTCGCGGTGGTGTGCGGGTCGCTGTATTTGCTGGGCGAAGTGATTCCCAAGCTGCTGCCGCATTACCGCGGGTTGGAGGAATTCGCGCAACTGCTGGCGGAGGAAGAGACGCATCCACGGTAACATTAGTGATACCTTTCCGGCGCGGTCCGCGAAAAGAGGCTGAAGATTCCGGGGGAATTTCGTAAATTCGCGGGACAATGGAACGCGACACCGTGGAACTCATCGTCCGCTTTTTCGTCCTGACGGTCTCGCTGACGCTGCATGAATTTGCGCATGCCTACTCGGCTCATCTTTGCGGCGACGACACCGCCGAGCAGATGGGGCGCATGACGCTCAACCCTCTGTCGCATCTCGATCCCATCGGTTCGTTGATGATCCTCACCGGCATGCCGCTGGGTTGGGCCAAACCCGTGCCCATCGATCCCTTTCGCATGCGCGATCCCCGGCGCGACGGGGCCTTGGTGGCCCTGGCCGGACCGGCCATGAACTTCGCGCTGGGAATTCTGTTTTGCGGCATTTTTTCCTTCATGAGTTACCGGGCCGTGGGCACCGGCTGGTTCCAATTGCTGAGCCTGTTCATCGACATCAATTTCAGCCTGGCCATATTCAACTTGATTCCGCTGTACCCGCTCGACGGATCCCGGGTGCTGCCGCTGCTGCTGCCGCGCCACGCCGCCATGCGCTATGAGCAAACCATGGCCCGCTTGGGATTTTGGCCCGTGCTGCTTTTATTTCTGCTCGCAATTCCCGGCTTTCAGGGCCCCCTGAACTGGTGGTTCGATTTGTGGGGTCCGGTCTTACATCCCATTTATCGCCTTTTCGGCGTGCCCTCGTTCTGGTAAGTCCGACGCAGTAGACAGTGCCCGGCCCGCGTAATTACTTTATGCGGCCCAATTGCGGGAGGAACTTGTGCCCAATCACGCATCTGCCAAGAAAGACGTACGCTCCTCGGAAAAAGCGCGGCTCGTCAACCGTGACGTGCGAACCGAGATCCGTACCAGTTTGAAAAAAGTGCGCACCGGCAATGCGGCCGATGCCGCGCGTGAACTCCCGAATCTGTTCACCTTGCTCGATCGCGCCGCGCGCCGGCACCAGGGCGGCATCACCAAGAACTCCGCGTCCAATTACAAACGCAAAGCGCAAAAAGCGGTTGCGACCCGCCCGCAATAATTTTTGCCCGCCAATTTTTCTCCGCCATTCCCCCGAACCGTTTCCGAAACGGTAAATCGCGACGGACTTTGGTTGCCTCCTCCAGCGTGGCTTATTAAGACCGGCGGCGGAGAAGCCTAGGCGAGAATTTTCCAGCGGCGGGAAGATTAGTTTTCGAAAATCAACCGTTTTGCAAAGGCAGGATTTCATGGCCACCGACTCCCCGCTGCTCGGTGTTTACGGCGAACGCGATGTGGAACTCGTGCGCGGCCAAGGTTCCTCGGTTTGGGACGCGGCGGGCCGCCGTTACCTCGATTGCGTGTCGGGCGTGGCGGTGAACGCGCTGGGGCATTGCCATCCGGCCGTGGTCGAGGCCATCCGCGCGCAGTCGGAAAAGCTCATCCACGGCAGCAACCTGTATCGGCTGCCGACCCAGCGCGCGCTGGCCGAACTCCTGGTCGCGCTTTCGGGTTTTGACGCGGTGTTCTTCGCCAACAGCGGCGCCGAAGCCAATGAAGGCGCGATTAAATTTGCCCGCCGGTTTTTCACCGCCGCCGGGGATCCGGAGCGCTGTGAAATCGTGAGCTTCGCAGGCTCCTTCCACGGCCGCACCTACGCGGCCATGGCCGCCACCGGCCAGGAAAAAATCCGTACCGGATTCGGGCCCCTGCCCGCGGGCTTCCGCACCGTGGCGAACAATGACCCCGAAGCCTTGCGGGCCGCGCTCGGCCCGCAAACCGCCGCCATCCTGTTCGAATCCATTCTGGCCGAAGGCGGAGTGATCGAGCTGGCCCCGGAAATGGCCGAAGTCATGCGCGCCGCCCAGGCGCAAGGGATTCTGCTCATCGCCGATGAAATCCAAACCGGGCTGTGGCGCACGGGCTCGTTTCTCGCCTCCGAAACCTTGAAGTTACGTCCCGATCTGGTGACCCTGGCCAAACCCCTGGGCGGCGGCTTGCCGCTGGGCGCGGTGTTATTGCGGACGAACATCGCGGACTCCCTCCACGCCGGCGATCACGGCTCGACCTTCGGCGGCAACCCGGTGGCCTGCGCCGCGGGCCTGGCGGTCTTGGGGGTCTTGTCACAACCGGCTTTCATCGAAGACATGCAGGTGCGCATGGTGACGCTGCGCCAGGGATTGGAAACGTTGGTGCATAAAAAACACGCCGCGGGCGTGGACATCGGCCCCGTGCGCGGCAGGGGTTTTTTGCTCGGCATCCGTTGGGGCAGCGATCTTCCGAAACTGCAAAAAGACCTTCGCCACCAAGGCGTGCTGGCTCACCGCGCCGGCGCCGACATGTTACGGCTGTTGCCACCGCTGAATATTTCCCGCGACGAAATCGCCGAGTTGTTGGGGGCATTGGAGCAGGCGATCCCTTAGCGGAAAAGGGTCAGGGGGATTTTCTTCCCTGCCTTTTCCCGCGTCCGAAATCCAAGCCGAACAGCTTTCCCAGTTCCGCGTCGCCCAGATCGAGCTCTTTGATCCCGCCGGCCGCCTTGGACCCGCGTTTTTTCCGCAGCAGTTTATGCGCGCTTTGCTCCACCGCGCGCCCGACCAGGTCTTCCATTTTGATGCCGCGCAAGGTGAAAAACAGGGCAGGATCTTCGTCGAGCCGGGCGCCCACGCCGTAGAGCGCGGCGGCCACATGCTTGCACATTCCCGCCCAATCCGGGCAGGAGCAGGAGAATTGGATTTGCCGGGGAAGGGGAAAGAACCCGTGCTTTTCGGCGAACAGCAGATGCTCCAACTCTTTGGGAAATTTCCCGGCCAAGAGGGCTTCGACGGATTCCAATTTGCCCGCGCACACCTCGGCCAGTTGCTGACGCGCAACACCGCGCAACGTCGTGATGCCGATTTCGATTTCATAGGGTGCGGATTGGCTGCCCTGCACCAGGGCCGAAACCTTTCCGGCTTCGACGCGCAAATCCACCACCGATCCGTTGCGGGCGTAGGTGCGGCCCCGGCCGATGCGGTTGGCGTAATCGGCGTAGCGTTCCAGGTTCCGGCACCACGATTGCGCCCACCACGATTTCAACGGCGAATGCCATAACGCCGGATGCAGGCGCGCGCCTTTTTTTTCCAAGCGCCGGCGCGCGGATTCCGCCTGGGCGCGGCGTTCGGCTACGGGCACATAGCGCGGAAAGCGGGACCACTTGCCGAAGCGCGCCATTCACACCGCCGCGGCCGACAGGGTGAACAATTCCAGCAATTCGTCGTTGCCCATTTTGGAAATCCAATCTTCGCCCGTGGCGCCGATCACATCGCGGGCCAGCGCCGACTTCTTTTCGATCAAGGCGTCGATTTTCTCCTCCAGCGTTCCGGCCGTGATGAACTTGTGCACCAGCACGTTCTTGGTTTGCCCGATGCGAAAGGCGCGATCCGTGGCCTGGTTCTCCACCGCCGGATTCCACCAGCGGTCGAAATGCACCACATGCGCGGCGCGCGTCAGGTTCAGGCCCGTGCCGCCGGCCTTTACCGACAGCACCAGAAAGGGAATCCAGTCGTCGCCCTGAAAGGCGTCGACCACCCGGCGCCGTTGGGCCACGGGGGTTTTGCCGGTGAGCGTAAGCCCCCGGCGTCCGAAAATTTCCGCCAGGAAATCGGCCAGGGGCTCGGCGATTTCGGCGAATTGGGTGAACACCAAAACCCGCTCGCGTTTGTCGCGGATGGGTTCGCACACCTCGCGCAACAGGCGGAACTTGCCGCTGTCTACTTCGGCGAAGCCGCCGGCGCCGGAGTAGTGATCGGGATGGTTGCAGACCTGCTTGAACTTGATGAGAAAGCCCAGCACCGCGCCTTGCCGCGCGAAGCCTTCGACGTCTTCCAGGGCCGCGGCCAGCTTTTCCGACAGGCGCCGGTACAAGGCCACCTGTTTTTTCGAGAGCACGGCCCGCGCCTTGATCTCCACCTTGTCAGGCAAATCGGGCAAAAGGCTTTTGTCGGTTTTGAGGCGGCGCAAAAGATACGGGGCGAGGGCGCGGCGCAGGCGGGCGTGGCTTTCGGGGTCGTCTTGCGCCCGCTTCTGGAAGCGCGCAAATTCGGTCGCCGAGCCGAGCAATCCCGGATTCAAAAAATCAAACAGCGACCACAAATCGGTCAGGCGGTTTTCCAGGGGCGTGCCGGTGAGCGCGATGCGTCGGGCGGTCTTGAGCGCCTTCACGGCCCGCGTCTGCTTGGCGCCGGGATTTTTGAGTGCCTGGGCCTCGTCCACGATGACGCAATCCCATTCCCGTTTTTTCACCCACTCGAGCCGCTCCACCAGGGCATAGGTGGTGAGCGTCAGATCGGCGCCCGGCGCGGAAGCCGTGCCGCCGAACTGGGCATGCGCTGCGTGGCAGGTCAAACCGGGCGTGAAGCGTTCGATTTCGCGCATCCAATTGAAGAGCAACGAGGCCGGAGCCACCAGCAAAACGTTCAGGCTGCGTCCGGATTTTTTCCCATTTTTTTCTTTCAGCGCTTGCAGCCAGGCCAACACCTGCACGGTTTTTCCCAGCCCCATGTCGTCGGCCAGGCAGGCGCCGAATCCCAAGGTGTGCAGCAGGTTCAGCCAATTCAGCCCCAGTTTTTGATAGGGCCGAAGCTGCGCCTGCAATCCCAAGGGAGTTTCCGTCACGCGGATCAAATTCGGATCGCGCATTTTGGCCGTGAGATCGCGCAGCCATTCTCCCTGCGTGATCTCCAGACCCTCCATTTCCGCGAGGTCTTTTAATCCGGCTTCGCCGCGCCGGAGTAGCAGCCGGAAGGCATCGGCCAGGGAAATGCCCCCGCCTTTCAAAATTTTCTTGGCCTTATCCAACAACGCCAGGGCCGCTTTCACCTTTTCCGGATCCACGGCCACCCATTTTCCTTTGATCAAAGCCAGACCCTCGCCGGCGTCGGCCAGCCGGCGCAGTTCAGTTTCGGATACGCGCTCTCCGCCCAGACTTAATTCCAAGCCGAGCGAGATCAAGGCGTTTGCGGTCAGCAATCCGCCCTCGGATTTTTCGCCCACGTTCAGGCGCAAAGCCGCGCCTTGCTGCGCGGTTTTCCAGAAATCCGGAATGCGGCACAAGATTCCCGCTTCTTGAAAAGCCTCGGTGTCTTTGAGAAAAAGGTGGGCTTCGGCCGGAGTCCAAAGCAGCGGCCGGAAAATCGCGCCGCTCTCCGTCAGCCGTTTCAGCCACAAACTTTTGTCGGCAGCCGCGTAGAGAGATTTAAGGGCGGAAAGTTGCCGCCGCGTGTCGCCCTTGAATTCTTCCAGGGCGTGTCGCAAGGGCAAATGGCGGGTGCGGCCGCTTGCGCCCACATGCGATCCATAGGTGGCCAAGAAGGCGAAAGGATGCTTTTCGTTCTTGTGCTCCACCAGGTGAAAATGAATCCGGCCCACCTCGCGGCCGCCGCCGGCCAAACCATTGACGAAGTCTTCCACCGATCCGGAAAAATGATCGAGGCGATCCGCCATCGCCTCGCGCATGCGCTCCCACAGGTTTTGCAACGCGTCGCGGTCGAGATATTCGGCGCCCGGCATGGGCGGAACCAAATCCAACAGCAGGCGGATTTCCTCGCCGCCGAGTTCGACCGGCGTGCGCGCGCGCAACGTTTCGGCCTCGGGGTGCAACAGCAGCTTGCGGGGAAAAGCCGCGGCGAAGGAGCGGAAAAAACGCAGCGACGGGTGCAGTTGCAGGCCGGGATCGCTTAGGCCGAGTTGCCAAAGGAAAAGTCCCGGGTCTTCGCGGAAGGCCGTTTCCAGTGCGACCTCAAGCGCTTGCGCCTCGCGGGGCGGCGGTTCGGCATCGGCGGCGATGCGCTCCAAGGTGAGCACTCCGCCGGGCTGAAGCGCGAGGGAAAGCGAATCGGGTGGCACGGAGAGAAAACTTAATTCGTAGGAAATCGTGCCAATGGGCGAAGAGGTCCAGGTAAATAATTTGGTCATGCCCCAGAGCCGGAAGCGGCGGGGTGAGCCCCCGATACAGGCAGGCACAAGGCCTGCCCGTATCGGGGGCCATGCGGGCCGGGAGTTTTGAGCCGAAGTTAGGATTGAAGATTAGTTGAATTTGGTTAGGCTGGATTGGGATTGAGGCTGGGATTGTAGGTGGAATTGCGGCTGCGATTGTAGTTGCGTTTGGGTTGGGGTTGAGATAGGGGTTGAGGTTGGGATAGGCCTTGTGCCTATCCCAACCTCAACCCCTATCTCAATGCTTGATTTTAGGAATTGAATGTTGATTTTCCCGATCCCGTTCCCATTTTGCGGGATTCAATTCGATGTATCGCCGGATTCTTTCCAAGGCATATTCGTGGCGGATGATGTGTTCGTAATAATTGCGTTGCCAGATTCGGCGGTGGAATTCCGGCCATCCATGCCGACGAACGCCGTTAATATACCGAACCGTGGTGATCGATTTAAATGCGCCGATTACGGATCCCAATGTCGGGGTGTCCCTGGTGGGGGTGGGGGTGGGCACAAGGCCCACCCCCACCCCCACCAGGGAATTCGGATTGTTGGTGTTGTTGTCCGCTGTGATCGGGGCAGGTCTTGTGCCCACCCCGATCACAGCGGGTGCCACGCCCGCCCCGACGACGGCGCCTGACCCAAGGTGGATGATTCCATGAAAATGATTCGGCATGATCACCATGGCGTCCAAGATGACGGAGGAAAAGCGAATGGTTAATTCCCGCCAAGCGACCAAAATCATTTCACCCGCCGGGTTCAATCGCATTTGGGCGTTATGAATTTCTCCGAACAGACATTGTCGGTTTTGGGCGCAGAGGGTTACAAAGTAAGCGCCGGGACGGGCATAGTCGTAACCGGGTAAACGAAGGGAGTGACGGCCTAGATTTCGAGACAAGCCCGAAAAGAAGATTTTTGGAAGCGGTGAGGGTGGTGACAAAGGTCACGCCCGGCGAGTAAAAAATCCATCGGAGATCACGTACCCATGCTCAGCGAACTCGAACGCAAACAAATCGCAAATGCCTTGGAGCCGATGCTCGTGCGCCGCGGCAATGTGGTCAAATCCGGATCCTCCGCCTTTCGCCTGCAGGGAAACGAAGTTGTGCTCTTTACCCACGTGCCATCTTTCCGAAACCCCGCCCAAGAAATCGAGATCCCGGTCGCCAAATTCAAACGGGTGAACACCACCGGTTTCTGGCATCTGTATTGGATGCGGGCCAGCGGGAAATGGCAAGGCTACGAACCATTGGCTCAAGCCGAATCCTTTCAGGCATTGGCCGCGAGGTTGAAAGCGATCCTCACGGCTGCTTTTGGGGTTAAGCTCCTGAATTCGCTTTCGCCCGGATCGCGCGCGGCCGGCGGGCTTCGCCAAAACGCGCGGACTTAAAATCCCTTTCCAAAGGTCTACATTTAGCGCAGCAACCGAAAGAAAGTTGGCGCATCATGGCGGCGAGTAAAGAGAAAGAGAAAAACGGTAAGCTCAAAGTGGTGCTGGCCTATTCCGGCGGGCTCGACACTTCGGTGATTATTCCCTGGCTGGTCGAAAACTACGACGCCGAAGTCATCGCCTTCGCGGCCGACATCGGCCAGGGTGCGGTCGAAGTCGAACCGCTCAAGAAAAAAGCCGTGGCCACGGGCGCCGCAAAATGCCATGTGCTCGATTTGCGCCGCGAGTTCCTCGAAGAATACGCCTGGCCCGTTCTCAAGGCCGGCGCGAAATATGAAGGCCAATACTTGCTCGGCACTTCCATGGCGCGGCCCCTCATCGCCAAGCACCAGGTTTTGATCGCCGAGAAAGAAGGCGCAACGGCCGTGTCGCATGGCGCCACGGGCAAGGGCAACGACCAGGTGCGCTTTGAACTCACCTATATGGCCATGAATCCCAGGCTGCAAATCATCGCGCCCTGGAAAGATCCCAAATGGCATATCCGTTCGCGCGAAGACGCCATCGAGTATGCCGAAGCACGCAAGATACCCCTCACGGTTTCCAAGCAAAAGATTTACAGCGAAGACGGCAATCTTTGGCATCTGTCGCATGAAGGCGGGGTGCTGGAACATCCCGACCGGGAAAACAATTACGAGATGCTGCGCAACACGGTGACGCCCGAAAACGCCCCGGATCAGGCCGAATATGTCCGCATCGATTTTGAACGCGGCATTCCCGTGGCCGTCGACGGAAAGAAACGCCAGGCCGTGGCGCTGCTCGAAGTCCTGAACGCCTTGGGCGGCAAACACGGCTGCGGCTTGGTCGACATGGTGGAAAACCGCCTGGTGGGTATGAAGTCCCGCGGGGTGTATGAAACCCCCGGCGGGTTCCTCTTGTACCGGGCCCACGAATTTCTGGAGCAGTTGGTTTTGGATCGCGACACCTTGGCATACAAACAGTCGGCGGCGCAGAAATACGCCCAACTGGTGTACGACGGCCTGTGGTTTACGCCCTTGCGCCAGGCCCTCGACGCCTTGGTCGACAAAACCCAAGAGGTGGTCACGGGCTCGGTGAAATTGAAGCTGTACAAAGGCAACGCTACGTTGGCGGGCATGGAAAGCCCTTTTTCACTTTATGATCCCGGCCTGGGCGGGTTCAGCGACGTCGAAACCTACAACCAACAGGACGCCAAGGGGTTTATCCGTTGCCTGGGGCTGCCGCTGAAGATGCGGTCGCTTTTGCTCGGAAAGAAAAGCCCCGTGCGCATCTGACCAGTCATGGGGGCGGGAGTCGTTTTGGCCGCTGGCGGGCAGGGATCGCGTTTCGGCGGCCCGGTGCCCAAGCAATTTCTCGAAGTGCGTTCGGGCCGCCCCTTGTTTCGCTATGCATTGGAAATATTCCACGATTTGCCCGAAGTGGATTCCATCGCGCTGGTGCTGCCGCCGGATCGACTCGGGGACTGGAAAAACTGGCGGGAAATGTTTCCCAAGCTGCGGTTTGCCGCCGGCGGTCCGGATCGCTGGGTTTCGGTGCGCAACGGGGTTGCGGCCCTGCCGGCCGCCGCCAATCCCATTCTCATCCATGATGCGGCGCGCCCGTTTATGCCGCGCAGCGTGGCGCGCCGCTGCCTGCAGGCGCTGCACGTGGGTAACACAGCCGTGACGGCGGCCCTGCCGGCCACCGACACGGTCAAAGAAATCGACGGACACAAAATCGCGCGCACGTTGGACCGCAGCCGCCTGGTGCTGGTGCAGACGCCGCAGGGGTTTCCCGCCGCCATGCTCAAGGCTCTGTACGCCCGCGATCTGCCGACCGCCAAACCCACCGACGAGGCGCAATTGGCCGAAGCGGCGGGGTTTCCGGTGGCCTGGGTGCCGGGCAACCGCTTGGGCCGTAAAATCACCGAACCCGAAGACTGGGAATGGGCCGAATGGGTGGCCGAGCGCCTCGAACTCGGTGAGATCACCCTGTATGATTAAAGTCGGTCTGGGCCAGGACAGCCACCGCATTCAGGAGCCGGCGCAGGGCAAACCCTTGCTGCTGGGCGGAGTGCGTTTCGCAGAAACCTTCGCCCTGGAAGGCAACAGCGACTCGGATGTGGTGCTGCATGCCGTGACCAATGCCATCTCGGGCATCACAGGCAAACCCATCCTCGGGCCCGTGGCCGACGGCCTGTGCCGGGCCGGCGTCACCGACAGCGCCGCCTATCTCCGGGCGGCCCTGGACGACCTGAAATCTATCGGTTACCGTATCGTACACGTTTCGATCTCCTTGGAGTGCCTGCGCCCGAAAATACTGCCCCGACTGTCCGAGCTGCGTGCCGGCTTGGCCGGGCTGTTGGGCGTTGCCGAAAGCGACGTGGGCCTGACGGCGACAACAGGGGAAGGCCTCAGCGATTGCGGCCGGGGCTTGGGAATCCAGGCGTTGGTTGTGGTGACGGCCCAAGCAACGCCAGCTTGATATTTAGTTTTGCGGCCATGTTAGCCATCATCACCATCTGCTTGTTGGGGGGAATCGCCTTTGCGGCTCTGGCCGTGATCCTGACGCGCAGCAAGGGAAACACCCTCAAGGATGTGCTCAATTCAGAGGCTTTTCGCAACCAGCCGCCGGAAAGCATGCAAATTGAAATCGACCGACTCCAAAATAAATTCAAGGCCAGCGCGCAAATTCCCGTGGTGGCTTTGTACGTGGTTTCGGCCTTGGTGGCCTTGGGTGTGCCCGTCCTGATGATTTCCAAGCAAAGCAATCCCGGCGGACAAACCTGCGACGAGGGCGAAGTCACCCTTTCCGGAATCATTCAAAAAAACACCGAAGGCAACGTATACCTTGTTCCCACCGATCTGCAAATCCAGCCCAGCGGATTTTTCAGCATCCCCCTGAGGAAAAGCGAAACGAAATGGGATTATAACATTCAAAGCGAACAATTCTCGCCGGTGACCCTGAACGTGGAATATGAAAAAAAGGAAAACCGGCTTTACGTCAATCTGAACAACGTGGCCGGCGACACCTTGCCGGTCGACGGCGCGGCCAACACGGCCCGGCTGCCGCGGCCGATTGAGTTGGCGCCCCTGCCCCACGACACGGTTATAAATCGCGTCACGATTTCATCAGAATCTGCTCCCGCCCTAGCCGGTCCGGCAGAACTGAAGCCGTTCACCCCATGACGCTTCGGCTGAAGGTTTCTTGCTTGGCGGCGTTTTGTTGGCTGTCGCCGTTGCCGGCGCAGAATTTGGCCAAACTGGTCAGCGTTTCCGGATCGGTGTATTGGTTCAATACCTCGGGAGAGCGTTCCAAACCCTGCCGGCAATGGCCGGTGCGCCTGATGCCGGCTACGGCGGTCGGCCCCGGCGACACGGTGGCGACCAAAACCGACGCCTTTGGCCAATACGCTTTTTACGGGGTACCCGCGGGAAATTACAAGTTGGAAATTTCGCGCGGCTTCGGCAGGGTTTTCCAGGAGCAGGTCAAAGTACCCCAAACCGTGGCGCCGATCGTCCTGCCTCCGCGCTTGCCGGCCGTGGCCGATTCCGTGAACCCAATCCGCGTGCATTCCGATTACGAGGTGCTGGGGCCGAAACGCTATCGCTTCAAGCTGTGGACGGAAGTTCCTCCGGAATGGAAGGCGTTGGTGAGCAAGGTCGTCTATCACATGGACCACCCTTCCTTCACCCAGAAGGAACTGTTCGGCACCGATCCGAAAATGGACTTTGAAGCGGATTACGTCGGATGGGGTTGCCTGGAAAAGGTTTCCGTGGAAGTGGTTTTTCCCCAGGATGTTTGGAATCTGACTTTTCCCTTTTGCGCCGACCTGCAGGCCAAAGCCGAGGCGAATCGCAAGGCCGAACCTCCGGTCAAATAGCCGCGTGCCGCGCCCTTCGGCCCCGGAATGACTTGTCCGACTCTCTCCGGATCAGATTGAAATTTTCGTTAGCCGTTGTGAAGCCCATGAAGAACTTCGGGCGGGCCGGATCCCTTTTGAGTCGCAGGAAGGATTTTGCTTACGGTTCGCAAAACATCGGTTGTAACGAATGTGAAAATATTTAAATCCTGTCTAGATCTCATCCCCCAAAGAGTTCAAGCGTATTTTCCAACATTCTTCTCAGCGCGACATTTCTTATGCCCGTCCATACCTTGGTATTACTTTTTCCAAGATATCATGGCGCATAAGTGGAGAAATGAAACCGCATGGTTTTGCCTACAGCGGATTTCAAAAATATCGCTCCGCCGGAGGCGGAGAGAGCGACAAAGCAGCGTGAAGTCCGCAACCCGCAGACTCCCGGAGGATATTTGAAATACGCGATTGTCTGGCTGGGAATTCTCGCCATGAATACGACTTTCGCCGACCCGGCCCCGCCTTTGTGGAATTGGCTGACCGATGATTTTGAAGTGTTGATGCACACCCATGGACAAATTTCCTTCGCCCCCTATGTGAACGGAGGCAGTCCGCGCAATCAGGGAGTACCCGGATACCGATCCGATTTTTACGCCTATGTCGATTTTTTTCAATGGAAAGGCTTTATTTCCAATTGGCTCATCGCCAACTCCACCGTTATCGACCGATCCGATTCCAACATGTTCCGGTTGGATCGCATTCGTTACACGCTGACCCCGGGATATCGCTACGAATTCAAAACCTGGATCATCAGTGGACTTTTTTTGCATGAATGCATTCATTCCATCGGCCGGGTCGATTCCCTGGGTTCGGTTTGGTGGAACAGCATTCAATTCGGATTCGGGAGCAAAGGCTCTTATCAACAATTCCTGGTGGAGCGCTATCGCAACCCTTTTGGACGCATTTGGGAAAACTGGGATTATCAAATCAACGGCGGCGCCTTTTTATACGGGCACAAATCGGTGTGGCTCGCGCAAAATCAAGACTACCGTTACCAGGAATTTTCCCTGCTGCGTTATCATCTGGGGCGATGGGGAAAATGGGGGAGCTATGCCGATTTGAACCAAGCCCTGTGGGTTCGCGCCACCGGAGACGTGGAGCAAAAATGGACGGGCACCGTGAATTTGCTTCTCATGGGTGCGGATAATATCGCGGCGCTGTATTACACCTATAACTTTTACGACACGAACGCCCTGGATAACGAAGACAAACTCGGGGCCTTCGGGTTCAAAATCGTTTTCTGATCTTGGCGAACGCCGATTTTGGGCCTATTCCCGACACTTAATCCCGCAAACGCAGTTTCGCCGCGGCCTCGACATGGCTGGTATGTGGAAAGAAATCGAACAGCCGCAAATCTTCCAGCGCGTACGGTCCGGCCAGCAGGGCTTTCAGGTCGCGCGCCAAGGTCACGGGGTTGCAGGAAACATAGATGATACGGGGAATGCGCGCTTCGCCAAGAAAGGCGCACACCGCCGGAGCCAAGCCCTCGCGCGGCGGGTCGACCACGGCCGCGTCGGCCGCTTCGCGGCGCAACAAACCGACGCGATCGGCGGCGAGTTCTTCCAGGCGCCCGGCGAGGAAAACCGCGCCTTCCGCGCCCACATTGCGGCGGGCGTAGGGCAGCAGATCGATTTGCGACTCGACGCAAACCACCCGCGCGAAGGTCTCGCCGAGAAAGGCTCCGAACAATCCGGCACCGGCGTACAAATCGAGCGCGGTTTTTCCGGTCAACCCCGCCAGCACGAAGTCGAGCAGGCGCGGCAATAGGGCGAGATTGCTTTGAAAAAATCCGGTCACGGGAAAAACGAAAACCCGCCCCCGTACCCTGACTGCGACCTCGGCGCCGGGGTCGCGGTCGGCCCGCCACAGTTGCGGCGACCCGTCGGCGCCTTCGCCGGCAAAGGCCGCAAAGCGTTCCGGCGCGCCGGCTTCGCAGCCGTGCGCGAACAAAGGCGCAAAGGCCGGATGCGCTACGGGGCAATGCTTGGCGGCCACCAAGCCGTGCCCGCTGCGGCGCAAAAATCCCACGGCGCCGGAGCCGTCGGTATGTAATTGCAGACGATTCCGATACCCGAGCGCCGGGCCCGATTCGATACCCAGGTCGGGCCACTCGATTCCGCCGGTGCGACGCAAGGCGTCGCGGGCGATGTCGAGCTTGAATCCGACCTGGGCGTTCGGATCTATGTGCTGCCAATCGCAGCCGCCGCAGGTTCCGAAGAGCGGGCAGGGCGGCGAAGCGCGCTGGGCCGACGGTTCCTCCACCCGTAGCAGGCGGGCGCGCCAAAAATCCTTGCGGGTTTCCGTTACCTCGGCCGCGACGATTTCACCGGGTAACACGCCGGGTACGAAGACCACGCGGCCGGCGTGTCGCGCCAGGCCTTCGCCGCCCGGCACGAGTTTTTCGATTTGCAGCGTCATGTGTTCCGCCATGTAGACTTTCGGGTTACGGCCAGGGGTGGCGGGGATAGCGCCGCTTCAGTTCTTTTTTGATTTCGGGATAGGTGTTCTGCCAGAACGAGGTCAGGTTCGCGGTTTTCTGCACGGTGCGGAAATTCGGGGCCAGAATGTCGAACGACACCTCGACCCGGCCGCGCAGGATTTTAAAAGCGCCCTGCATGCCCAGCAAATCGCCCAGACGCGCCGACAACTCGGGCGGCGTGTTCTCGAAGTAGGTGATTTTGCCCGGGCGCCGCCCCGCGGGCAATTTCACCGACACGGGCGCTTCGCGTTCGAGAAAAGCCGTGAGCGCGGGGCCGAGATACTCCCGTAACACGGCCGATACCGAAACGTCGCGTACCTCCTGCGCCGATTTTTTCCCCGCGCAGATTTCATGGTACAGGAGATCCCAATCCTCCTCATCCAAGGCCGGCAAGCCCTGCTCGGGGCACACGCGCTGCGCGAGACGAATACGAAAGATCCATTGGCGGGCTTCGTCGTCGAGGGGCAATTCGATTTCGCCCCGGCGCAATTGCTCGGCCAAAAGCTCGCCGGCCTCGCGATGGCGCGGCCGGGAGGCCGCGCGTCGATCCAGTACCAGGTTGCGAAATACCAGGCGATCTTCGCGTACCACCTTGCCTTGTTTGGCGTCGAATTCTTCTGCGGATTCCCAGCGGCATTCGTCCGGAAATTCGGCTTCGACCCCGGCCGATTCCAAGGGAAGAAAAAGCGGAAAAGAGGTTTGCCGAACCCGATCTTTGCCGCCTGACTCGTGGATTTCCAGGGCCAGGATCAGCTTCACCTCGGCGGGACAACCGGGCGCGAGGCCGCGCCGGCCGTCGGACAAGACGAACGATTGTCCGCCCGACCCGTCGCGGGCGGCCAGGCGATGCAGGTAAACCGGCAGGAAGAGTTTTCCCGCGCGGCTGCGCAGGGATTCCGCGGGGCGAGGAGCGGCGCGGCTTGCGGCGGCGGAAAGCCTGCGCAGAAACTGCTGGAAAGCCTCCGTAGCATCACGGTTACCGGCGGATCCGGGGGCGCCGGCCAAGGTCTCGGCGCGCGCGAACAGATCGCCCGATTCTTCGCGGCCCCCCGCGGGCTTGGCGGCCGACAACACCGCGGCCATGGCCGCGATGTGACGGTGCAAATCGGGCTCGGGGAAAGCCGCCGCTGCGTGCAGCACACAGGCCAATTCCGGCGGTGCCGGCCAGGAGAGAAAAGCGCGGCCCAGGGGCGTGAGGCGGCCTTGGACGAGCGCCGCGATGCGGCGCAGTTTCTCGACCGCACGTTCCCACAGCCCGGTATCGGGGGGCGTGGGCCAAAGCCCGGCTGCCTGCGCGCGCCCGGGATCGTCGATCAAGGCGTGCACGGCCAGGGCGGCTTCGGAAAGCTCGACGCGCCGCACCTCGGGCAAAAGCGCGGGCGCCAGGCGCGCGTCGCGCTCGGCGTCCCATAGGCGAATACAAAGGCCCGGCGCCGTGCGGCCGGCGCGTCCCGCGCGCTGTACGGCATTGGCGGCCGCGATGGGTTGCACGTACAGCGTGTTGAGATCGCGCTCCGGATCATAGGCCGCCACGCGCTGCAATCCCGCGTCGATCACGGCGGTGATTCCGGGCACGGTGAGGGAGGTTTCGGCCACATTGGTGGTGAGCAGGATGGTCGGGCCTTGGAGCGGTGCGGCCAGGGCCCGCCGCTGTGCGTCCAGCGGCATGGAGCCGTGCAGCTCGCGCACCACGAAGCCGGCGCCGCGGGCGAAGGCGTCCACGGCTTCGGCAGCCTGGCGGATTTCTCCGGCGCCGGGTAAAAACACCAGCGCCGATCCCGACCAACCTTCCGCGGCCAGCGATTTCAGCGCGCGCGCGATTTGCAGCGGCAGATATTCGCGCAGGCGCGGCGGCTGGTGGCGGATGGCGACGGGAAAAACCCGGCCCGGCAAGGTCAAAATTCGGGCGTCGGGCAAATAGGCGCGCAAGTCGCCGACCTCCAAGGTGGCCGACATCACGAGCAGGCGTAAATCCGGCCGGGCGCCGCGCCGCAATTCGCGGCACCACAGCAAGGCCAAATCGGCTTCCCAGGCGCGTTCGTGGAATTCGTCGATCACCACGGTGTGCACGCCCGCCAGTTCCGGATCGCGCAACAATCGCTGGCGGAAGGTACCGTAGGTTTGGAACAGGATGCGGGTGTCGGGCCCCGAGGCGTTTTCGAATCGCACCTGATAGCCCGCGGTTCGGCCCAGGGCTTCGCCCAATTCCTCGGCCACGCGCGCCGCCAGGGTTCGGGCCGCAATGCGGCGCGGTTGCAAAACCCAAACCTGCCCAGAGTGTTCGGACACGAAGCGCGGAACCTGGGTCGACTTGCCCGTGCCCGGCGGCGCGGATAAAACCAGACAGCCCGTCGCCGCCAGCGCCGCTTCGATTTCGGCGCGCGCCGCCGTCACCGGCAGGGTTCCGGCTTCGTTTTCGCCACGCATGATCGGAAATGTACCCGCCGCGTCCCGGCTTCGATGGAAAGCCGGGCCAAGGCTTGAACTTTCACGTGAACCTGGCCCCGGTTCCGCGCTTGTCCCCTGCGCCGCCCTGTGGGATAATGAATTCCGGCGCCGCGCCACGGCACCCGGATTCAGGAGATCGCGCCCGTGGATATCACCACTTTTTTGGGTCCCATCATCGCCTTGTGCGGAATTCTGGGCGGCATGTTGCTCGAAGGTGGCCACATTGGATCGTTGATCCAGCCCACCGCCTTCATTATCGTGGGCGGCGGCACCCTCGGCGCGACCTTGGCGAGTTTTCCCCTCGAACACACCTTGGCGGCGCTGGGCGCCGTCAAGATGGCGTTGACACCGCCCAAGGCCGATCACGAAAAGGTGATCGGCGAACTCACCGAGCTGTGCCAGTTCGCGCGCAAAAACGGCATCATGGCGCTGGAAAGCAAAGCCAAGGCCCATCCCGACGCCTTCACCCGCAAGGGATTGTCGCTGGTGGTCGACGGCATCGATCCCGCCATGCTGCTTTCCATCATGGAGACGGAGGTGGAAACCTTTGAGGAACATGCCAAGCTGCCCATCGCGGTGTTCGAAGGGGCCGGCGCCTATGCGCCCACCATCGGCATCATCGGCGCCGTGCTGGGCCTGATCCACGTGATGGAAAATCTCGACGACCCCTCCAAGCTGGGCAGCGGCATCGCCGTGGCCTTCGTGGCCACCATTTACGGATTGGTGATTGCCAACATCATTTGCCTGCCCATCGGCAGCAAGCTCAAGCAGCGCGTAGCGCAAATGGTGCATGAACGCAACATGGTTCTTCAGGGCCTGATCGCGCTGCAGAACGGCGAGAACCCGCATTTCCTGTCGCAGCGTCTGCGCGCCTTTCTGGCCGAGCACAAAGAGGTGGAGCACAAGGAATGACGTGTCGTTGGCGGTACCGCCCCGGCGCGGCGCACGGATAACGGCGCATGGCGAAGAAGCACAAGCATCCCGAACACGCGAACCACGAGCGCTGGCTCGTTTCGTACGCCGATTTCATCACGCTGTTGTTCGCGACCTTTACGGCCCTGTACGCCTTGGGTCGATCCGACGCCGACAAGGCCAAGGCCGTCGCCGAGTCCATGCGTTATTACTTCGGCGCCGCCACCAACTCCATGGTGCCCAAGGCCGTGCTCAGCTATCTCGGTATTCCCGCCGATCGCACGCAGCCGCCTTCGGCCCGCATCGCGATGGTCGAGCCCAAAGAACCCACCAAGGGCGCCGGCAAAGGAGATCTCGAAACCGCCAAGAACCAAATCGTGAATTACCTGATGACGCAAAAATTGCTGGGCAAGGTGCGGGTCGAACTCGACAAAGAAGGCCTGCACATCAGCCTCACCGAAGCCGGCTTTTTCCCCAGCGGGCAGGCCGAATTGCTGCCGGGATCGCGCGAGGCGCTGGCCAACATCGCCGCGCATTTGCGCTCGTTCACCAATCCCATCCGCGTCGAAGGGTATACCGACAACGTGCCCATCCATTCGCGCAGCTATCCGTCGAACTGGGAATTGTCTTCGGCGCGCGCGGCCTACGTGGTGCGGGTTTTAGCCCAAGACTACGGCATCTGGCCGGCCCGCTTGTCGGCGGTTGGTTACGGCGAGTATCACCCGGCGTTTTCCAACGCCACCGCCGCGGGACGCGCCCGCAACCGTCGTGTCGACATCGTGCTGCTCAGCGGCTCCGGTCCGGCGGGGCAACCCGGAACCGATAATAGCGCCGACGCGACCTCGCCCGCCGCATCGCCGCCGTCGCCTTCGCCCTGGTCAACCGACGACAGTTCGGACGCGCCAGTCGGCGTTCCCTAATCCCATTCCGGAAAAAGTTTGGATTTCGCGGCGGACCGACGCCTCGCCCTGCGACATCCCTCGACAGGGAACCAAGCTCAGGGCGCGACGGGTGAGCCCGGTTCCCGAGCCAGTCGAGGAATGCCGAACCTGTCGCCCCATCCAAGCCGTGGACACGTGTAAAGCCGCTGGGCGGTTGCGGAAAAAAGCTCCCGCGTTTTGGTCGAATTCGGCAGTTCTGGAATTGGCCCGAATCTTGTTCTCTCCCTGGGCATGAACTTCATCAAACCCCATCTCAGGAGGAACAACATGAAAACACAATCGCAAACCCCGTCCCCCCCGTCCCACCAGACCCAAACCCGGACCGTCACCGGCTGCTTGGCCGGTATCGTAGCGGCCGCGATGCTTTCGACCTTGCCTACGCGCGCCGACGGCGTGGCCGCTATCACTTTCGGACTTCCCCACGCCCAGATCACCGTGGCCAGTACCTGGGACGACGACCACCGCCAAATCATGACCGCAGAAACTCCGGCGGTTGACTACGACGCCGGCCAACCCGTGGTGGTGGAAAGCGAAGCGGTTCCCACGCCGGCCACGGTGGTGTATGTCGATCAACCCTATCGCGTCTTGCGCGTTGTGCATGGCCGTCGAACCTGGGTGGTCGAACATCGGAGCGTACGGCGCGAGGTGGTATCGCATCCGGCCATGGTCCGCCACGATGAAGGTTGGCACGGAAACCAGGCGGACTTCGCGCGTGGCGACATCCGCAACCAGGCCCCGGCGCATACAACCGTTCGCGGGCATGCCGCCCCGACCGTGAACCCGCGTAACCACCAGCAAGCCAGCCATACCGCTTCGGCGGCGACCAACCGGGTCGGCAATTCCACCCCAGGCCATGGCGCCCCGAATCTCTACCCAACCTCGTCGGGACGCCCCGCCCCGGAGCGCGGCGTGCAACGATAGGCGCCAAAGCCCCCGTGACCCGATGGGGCGGGGGCCAAACCTTTCACCGCGGAGAACGCCATGAACACGAAACTCGCTTGGTCCTTGCTGCTTGCCGCCACCACCGCCCATGCCGAACTGGTCGCGCGCGGGGAAAACCTCGAGGTCGGCGCCCGCGCGTTGTCGTTGGGCGGCGCCTTCACCGGTATCGCTGACGATTATTCGGCGCTGTATTACAACCCCGCGGGCATGACGCAACTGCGGCATTCCGAAATGGGGTTGAATCTCGCATATCAGATGCAGGAGAACGATGCCACGCCCGCCCAGGGCACCACGTCGATGCGCAGCTTGGAATCGACCCGCGTCGGCGATTTGTCCATGGTGCTGACCCAGGCTCGGGGCTGGGCCGTGGGCCTGGGCTATTACGCACCCACGTCTTTCGACGATCCGTTGCAATATTTCGCGCGCGGCCGCACCTATGCTTACCAGGCGCAGGGCGCCCTCGATCATTACCGCGTGGCCGTGGCTTATGCGCCTTCATCCAGGGCCAGCGTGGGCTTCGCGGCCACGGCCTTGTCCGGACGCCAGCAATTGGAGATTCAGGATGTTACCACCGAACGCTATCTCGACGACTACAGCGGCTTCAACCTCGAACCTTCGTTTCTGCTACAGCTTTCCGATGTGGTGAGCCTGGGCGGATCGGCGGTGATGATCGAACATTTGGCTTTGCACGACATCTACCAGGAACAGGGGCAGCCGGCCGTCGAAACCGATTACCTGATCCACGATCCTTTGCAGACGCGGCTGGGACTGGCGTTCCAATGGAGTCGCACGCAACTCGATATCGATTGGCACGGCGTATTCTGGAGCGCGTATGCCTATGCCCAGGAAGGCAGCAGCTTTTTCCAGAACGAGCCCGGTTATACCAACCAGAACGTATTCGCCCTCGGAGTCGAGCAGCGCCTGTCCCTGGGCCCGATCCTGCGCGCGGGTCTATCCTGGGAAGCCGAGGATCCCACCTTTACCGACCCGGAATGGATTCGCCATCCCGCCAGTTTCAACTTTGGCCTGGGTCTTCCTCTGGCCAGATACCTCGTGTTCGACGCGGGCTATCGCTATCTCACCTCGAAGTATGCGCAAGCCTCGACCGCCGGCGGTCCGGTCGACCTCACCATCGCCGCGACGAACCAGCAGGTCATGGGCTCGCTGCGGTTGCGCTGGTAAAGCGGAAAAACCCGGCCGCCGGATTCATACTATTCCAAGCTCATGGCGCCGATTCCCTGGTCGCGAAGCTGCGCGGCCGCCGCGTTTCTGGCCGTGGCCCTGGCGGCCCAGACGTTGCCCGACATCCGTGACGCCTACGGCGTGGCCGTGGCCGACTTCGACGGCGACGGCTTGCTCGACATTTACGTGGTGGGCTTCCGCACCTTGAACCGCCTGCTCATCAACAACGGTGACGGCACCTTCCACGATCGCTCCATCCCCTCGGGCGCGGGCGGCAATCTCATGCCCCTCGGCGATCTCAATCTCGAACTGGGCGCGACGGCCGTCGATTACGACAACGACGGCGCCGTGGATTTGCTGATCGCGGGCTGGGGCGACGCCCTGGAACTGTTGCACAACCGCGGCGACGGCACCTTCGCCACCGTGACGCGCAAGGCGGGCCTGCGCCGCGACGTCGACGCCAACATGGCCGTGTTCGCCGATCTCGACCACGACGGATATCCCGACTTGCTGATCACCAACGAACATGGTCCCATGCGGCTGTACCGCAATGATCACGGCACCCGCTTCGTTCCGATATCCCTGGAGCAGGCCGGGCTGGTCGCCGACAGCGGGTCGCAGGGCGCGGTGTTCGCCGACTTCGACAACGACGGGAAACTCGATTTGGCCGTGACGGGCTGGGTGCATCCGCTGCGGCTGTATGAGCAGGTGGCGCCCTTTCGCTTCCGGGCCCTGCCCCTGCCCATGGAGATTCCGGCGGGCACGCGCTGCAACAGCGTGGTGGCCGCCGACATCGACAATGACGGGGATTTGGATCTCATCGTGACCCGTCGCGGCGGACGCAGCTACTTGCTCGAGAACCAAAGCAATCCGCCGCTTACGGCCTCTTCGCCCGCCGATTGGAAGCCTGATCGCGGCCCGCCGCGTTTCATCGAGGCGGGGAAGAAGTGGGGTCTGCCTGATTCGATGGATGCGTATTCGGCCACCTTGGCCGACTTCGACGGTGACGGCGATCTCGATTTGTTCCTCACGGCGCGCGGACAGAACCGCTATTTGGAAAACGTCGGCGGCCGTTTCGTCGCAAGGCCGCTGCCCCGCGGCGGTTTGGAAGACACGCATGCGACCTACAGCACGGCCAGCCTGGCCGCCAATTTCGGGCCGGGAACCGGTCTGGATTTGTTCGTAGCCTCGCGCGACAGCGCCTGCGTATTGCAACCCAGCGGGATGACGCAAAACCCCTATTTACACGTGGTGCTGCACGGACTCTATTCCGACCGCAACGCCCTCGGCGCCGCGGTGTCGCTGTGGCGGCGCGCGCCGGGCGACTCGGTGTGGCGCTTCCTGCAGATGCGCGAAGTGCAGGGCGGCGAAGGGTATCTCAGTTCCTACCTGGGTCCGATTCTGTTCGCCTTACCGTCGGGCCCCGGCGCGCTGCGGGTGCGGGCGGCTTTTCCCAGCGGCAAGGTGGTGGTGCGCGGCGTAGTATTGGGCCAGAAGACCTTGGAGGTGTGGGAAGGCGGCTTTTACGCGGGCGCCTATGTGCGCGGCCGCCAGATACTCACGCGGCTCCTGCATGATCCCCGGCTGGTGCGCCGGCTGCTTGCGATTCTGGCCCTATTGGCCGCGGCCGCGGCGGGATTGCGTTGGCTGGTGCGGGGCATGGCGCACAACATCGCGCGGCGCCGCTATCTGGTGGAATTGGAATCCAAGAACAACGAGTTGCGGCGTTTGATCGAAGAAGTGCGGCGCACCCAGCAGCAGCTCATTCAAAGCGAAAAACTGGCGGCGCTGGGACAATTGGTGGCGGGCATCGCGCATGAGCTGAACAATCCCATCGGATTCATCTATGCCAACCTCCATCAAATCCAGGGCTATCTCGAAACCCTGGCGACGGCGGCGCCGACAGGCGAAGCGCGCGAGGCCTTGCTGCGCAAGGCGCGGGCCGCCTTGGAAGAAAGCCAGGAAGGGTCCAAACGCGTGCGCGACATCGTGCAGAACCTGCGCGGCATTGCGCGCGCCGAGGCGCCGGGCCGCCCGGGCGCGCTCGATAAGCAGCCGCAAGACGTGAACCGGCTGTTGGAGAAAAGTCTGTCCTTGGCGCAAACCACCTTCAGCAAAAATTTGCGCATCGAAAAAAATTACGCCGAACTGCCGGCCGTAGCCTGCGACGCCACCAAAATCCAGCAGGTGTTCCTGAACATTCTGGTAAATGCCGGGCAGGCCATGGGCGAAAGCGGCACCTTGCGTTTGCGCACCTGGCGCGACGGCGGCTTCGCCGGGATCTCCCTGGCCGACACCGGCCCCGGCATCGCGCCCGAGCATCAGGCGCGGCTGTTCGAACCGTTCTTCACCACCAAGCCTGTGGGCCAGGGCTTGGGTCTGGGTCTGCACATCAGCTACGACATCGTACGCGCCCACGGCGGAACCCTGGAAGTCGCAAGCGAACCCGGGCGCGGAGCCGAGTTCATCGTGCGGCTGCCGGTGGCATGATCGGCGGCAGCACTCCGGATTCCGGGGGGAAAAAATGCTATAACGGGGATCGCCGCCGCTACGGAGAGCGGCGGCGAAACCATCGGAACCATGCCGAACCTGGGCGACTATTTCCGCCATCTGCCGACTTTGGAAACCGAACGCCTGGTGTTGCGCCCGGTGCGGAAAACCGATTGGCAGGACATGTGGGAATACGCGCATGATCCGAAAGTCTCCGCGCTGACCACGGGTGAATACCACCACGACCTCGACGCGACGCACGCCTATATCGATCGCGTCCTCGATCATTACGCCGCGGGTCAGGTGGAAAACTGGGGATTGGAGTTGAAGGCCACGCACGCCTTCGTCGGCATGGCCGGATTCAGCGACGCCAGCGCCGAACACCGCGTGGGCGAAATCGGCTATGTGCTGTCGTCGCGCCACTGGAATCAGGGGCTTACCACCGAAGCCATTCGCGCCGTACTGGATCAGGGGTTTTCGGCGTTGGGTCTGGAAAAAATTTTCGCCCGCTTCCTTTCCGAAAACATCGCCTCGCGCCGGATTCTGGAAAAACTGGGCTTTCGCAAAGAAGCCCATCTGCGCAGCCAATTCGTCAAAGACGGCCTCGCGCGCGACGTCGAGATCTACGGCATGTTGAAAGACGAAATGCCCGGCCGGGGCACGTTGTTGATGGAATTGCTGGCGATGCTGGGCGCCGACGAACTCGAAGTCTTTCACGAAGTCTTGCAGGGGCTTATCGACCGCGGCGGCCGCATCGAATCCGTTTCCGCCGCTGCGCTGGCCAAGTCGGGCAAACCGGGTTTGGCGAACAACCTGCTGATTCGCAAGCTATCCAAGCGGGGCGTGTTGCAACCCGTCAAGGGCCGGCGCGGCTGTTATGCCCTGACGCCCGCCTGGAGCGATTTGGCGAAAACCGCGGCGGAGTGAATCGCAGCCTTAAAAGTCCCTGCTGCAGGGCTGGCCGTAAACATCCATGCCGCCTTCGTTCGCGGGAAAGCCGGCTGCGGCTTGGGATTTCGCAGCTTGTTCGGCCGCGAAATTGATGTTAGTTTAAACTAACATGAAATTGCGTCGGGCTTACGTGCTGCGATCCCGTGCGGTGTCGGCGCAAACCACCCGCCGATCCATCCTGGAGGCGGGGGTGTCGGAACTGCGGGCCCGGCGCGTCTCCGATGTTCGCCTCGAAGACATCGCCGCCCGCGCCGGGGTTACCGTGCAGACCATCCTGCGGATCTTCGGAACGAAAGCGCGGCTGGTCGAGACCGTCTGGGACAGGGAAAGGGATCGCATCCTCGCTCAGCGCCATACGGCCGCGCCCGGAGATCTCCCCGGTTCCATCCGGGCGCTTTTCGATCACTACGAGGAGATGGGCGATCTCGTCATCCATAACCTCGCCGAGGAGGCCCACCTTCCCGACATGAAGGCCTGGCTCATGCGCGGACGGAAGGCGCATCGGCGATCGATGCAACGCCAGTTCGCCCCGTTTCTCGCGCAGCGCGGGGCCGGCGAGCGAAGAATGCGGGTCGATTGCCTGGTCGCCGCCTGCGACGTCTACACCTGGAAATTGTTGCGGCGGGACTTGGGCCGAACGCGGAGGGAAGCGGAAAATGTCGTTCTCAAAATGGTGTCCGCAATCTTGGGAGGTAACTAGATGGCTCTTTTTGCCTTTGTGACTTGGGATGGCGGGGGAAACGTGGGACCGGCGCTCGGCATCGCCCGCGCTCTAACGATACGCGGACACGAATGTCGCTTCATCGGTTATGCCGTGCAGCGTGACCGCATCGAGGCGCAGGGGTTCCGCTTCAGCGCGCTGGACCGCGGCAGAAACTTTGAAGTCCGCCGCCTGGCCCCCGCCGATCGCACTCCGGCGTTGGTCAAAAATGTGTGGGCTTGCCCGGAACATTTCACAGAACTTTCCCAGGCGCTCGCCGAGACTCCGGCCGATCTGCTGGTGGTCGACTTCATGCTGCAGGGCGCCCTGGCCTGGGGCAGGCGTACGGCGACGCCGATGGCGGTCCTCGTCCATTCCGCCTTGGCCGGGCTGGTTCCACCGCCGGATTCGCCGATGGGCGCCGCCGTGCTGAGCGCCTCGAATAGCTTGCGCGGGCTAGCCGGGCTCGCGCACATGGGTCGCCTGAATGAGGCCTGGGAAGGCCTGCCGACGCTGGTGACCACGGTTCCGGATCTGGATCCGGCCAGTACCGGAAGGGGGCCGTCGGTGCACTATGTGGGCCCGATCGTCGAGCCGTTCTTGGGGCAGACCTGGGATTCTCCCTGGGAAAAGGGCGACGGCCGCCCCTTGGTCCTAGTCAGCTTCAGCACCACCCGGTTCTGGGATCAAGGGAGCCGCATCCGCAATTCTCTCGACGCCCTGGCGGGCGAAGCGGTGCGGGTTTTGATTACGACCTCGGAGGCCGTAGACGGAGTCGCCCTGCCACCAAATGCAGAGATCCGGTCTAACCTGCCCCACACCTTGGTGCTTCCCATGGTCTCGCTCACCATAACCCACTGCGGTCATGGGACGGTTGCGGCTTCACTTGCGCATGGGGTGCCGCTGCTCGGGCTGCCGAACAAAGTGGCCGACCAGCCTTTTTTCGCCGAGCGCGTGCGACAATTGGGCGCGGGCTTGGCCCTCGATGGAGAAGCCGAAGCGGGCGAAATTCGCAGCGCCGTAAGAGAGATTTTAGCCAACCCCGCCTATGCCACGGCCGCGCGCGGCCTCGCCAAGGCCATCCGTTCATCTCCTGGCGCCGCGGGTTCGGCTTTGTTGTTGGAAAATGCGATGCGCTCTGACAATACTCGATAACAGGGGGTATTCGGGGGGTTAACCCTCTCAAACCCGTTCGGCATGCGCTGCGGAAGTCTTACGAAATAACGAAAAGATGGGGTGAGCGACGGGACTTGAACCCGCGACCAGCGGAACCACAATCCGCTGCTCTACCAACTGAGCTACGCCCACCGCGACGGCGAGCAAAATTAAATCGCGTTGGGAAATCGGTCCAGCCGCATTTCGCCGCTCAAACCGGCAATTTGTCCCGCGCCAGCGAAGCGACCGATCCGGAATGCAGGGGCATGGGCGGAGGCAGCAGCTTGATCGTGAATTGATTGTCCCCGAATTTTTTCCCCTCGAAATACATGAAAACCGAAAAACCCAAAAGGAAAAAAGCGAAGGCGAACAAGAAACAGGTGCAACAGAGGCCCATACCGACCCATGCTATCACGCGGCGCGAGGCGGTGTCCAGGGAGGCGGGATAAAATGTCTCTTGGCCTCGCTCTCCGGTAAACCACGGCCCGGAGATCGTGATGGACTGCCGCAATTTTTTCATTTCCCGCCGACAGGATCAAACCTCCCAAGCTATCTTAAGTCCCGACCGGGGGGTCGCGGAGGGGGCGTGGGCGGAACGGGCGGACGAAAGTTGGCGGCGGTGGGATTGGCCGCATTCGCGATTTTCGCCGGTTGCAATGTCTTCGAGCCTTTCGCCTCCAAAAGCGACGGCGCGCTGGATTACACGGGGTTGGTCATCCGCGGCAACGATGCGCTGGACGCGGGTAATTATGCGCAGGCCGAAAGCCTGTTCGCCGCGGCCCAACAAAAGAATCCCGCGGGCTCCGAAGCCTATCTCTTTCACGCCCAGGCCATCGTGGCCGAGTACCATCTCGACTTCAACCGTCTCCAAGACGAATTCGACTGCAAACGCAGCACGCGCAACACGGCCCGCTGCCTGGCGGAGAATATCGACACCACCGGCGTTCCGTTCATCCATCCCGGCGTGGAAGTCGAGAACATCGACAGCATCTACTATCCCATCGTCACGGCCGTCACGGATCTGAACCACATCATCCGCCTAAAAACCGACACCATCTACGAAGGCAACTATGCGCTGCCCCCCGACGGTGACACGGCGTCGGACGGCGTCGTCTCGCCGGGCGTGGCGCGCCTGGATTTGGGGCTGCTGCTGGCCGTCGACGGCGTGCTGGCGCCGCTCGATCTCGACGGCAACCACCACACCGATCGTCATTGCGGCGCAGCTATCACCAGCGATTCGCTGCGGTTGGCCGATTGCCCCGACGGCGATTCCAGCGAATCGGAGCGTCTGCATAATTTCATCAAGCTGACCCAGAATATCCACCTCGATAGCCTGAGCAGCGACGACGTGAATGCGCGCGACATTTCGGTCAATCCCAATGACATCAACGCCTTCATCACGTCCATCCAGGTTCCCATTTCCGGATCGGTGTACAATCTCGATTCGGTGACCCACAGCCTGCAAAACCATAACGATACCGCTCTCACCGGCGAGATCCAGGGTGCGGTCGACAACGTCAACGATCTGAGCAATTTCCTGGGGTACATGCATTACAACGACGGCATCGACGACGACTACGACGCCCAGGAGGTCGCCAATCCCACGCCCATGCGTTGGCACAACTTCGACCGCGATGCCGATCCCACGGGCGCGTACCAGAACCACGGCATCCGCTACGATTATGACGATGGAATGGATTTCAACGTTTTTCCCTTGGGCTCCGGCGACATTGGGCATCCCATCCATCGCAATTTGCACCCCAACCTGTATCTGACTTTTTCCCAATGGGGAAAAGCTTTTCCCAAGCTCGCGGCCGACACATCGAAAAATTCGCGCTTCGCCCTGGAACGCAAGAAATGCCGCGACATGGTGAACGCTTTGACCGCCAATGCCTGGGTGGCGGCGCATCTCGACACCCTGAACAAGACCTGCGATTCGGTTTCGACGGTTTTGCAGGCGACGGTGACGCCTCCGCTCCACAGCGATTGGATCAGCGGAACCGCCGGCGTCGACGAAGAACTGATCGATAATTTCGACAACGATTACGACGGCATCAAGGACGAAGACGGGCGCAACCTGGTGGGCTACGATGACGACGACGACGCCCTACTCGATGTGGGCATGATCGATTCGGTGAGCGCCGGGCACCCGCTGACCCCCATGCAATGGCACGACGTGGCCGGCCATGCCAACCAATGCGCCGACATCGACACGACGCTGCCCATGGATCGCGGCACCACGCCCGCGGGCGTCACCGATGCCAAGGTGCTGTATCACTACCGGCGCATCAACTGCATCGGCACCCTGGAGAACCGTCTCTATTTCGAGCGCAACCACCCCGATTCGCTGGCGGTGTATTACAGCCCTTACCTCGACGCGGGCAATCCCAATCCTTTCCCGCCCGACTCCAACTGCGAAGACGATTACAACACGATGGATCCCACCTTTCGCACTTTGTGGGGTGCCACGCAAAGCGCGGTGGATTCGGCCTGCCATTACAAGCACATCTGGGTCGCCCCCATTCCTCCGCGTTCGGAATGGACGGGCGGGGTGTTCGGTATCGACGAGGAAAAACTGGACGGCATAGATAACGACGGCGATGGCTGGATCGACGAAGATGTGGATGTCTCGACCACGAAATAGCCGCAAGGCAGCGGACGGTGCGGTGGGTCTGGCCGCCCTGCTCCTGGCCGCCTCGGCGGGCCTCTGCGAACTCGGGCCGCAATACCGCGGCTTTGAGGTCGACGGCATGGGACGCTCGGGCACGGCCTCGATTTACGGCGTGCAATCGTTGTTCCTGAATCCGGCCGGATTGGCCGACTTGCAGGACGAGGAATTCGAGGCGTCGGCCGACTTGGGCTTAAACAGCATTCTGCTCGATTATGCGAAATGGGCCGCGGACAATTACCAATACATCAATTCCATCGACTCGTTGTTGCAACACATGCAACCTATCCAGAATAAATGGGCCCCGTTTTCCAACTCGCTGTTTATGCAGGGGCATTATCAGGATTTCGCCGTTTCGATGGTCGAAGACGTCCGCTACGATCTTTCGCTCAGCAAGGCGGTCATCACGCCGGTTCCCGGCGTGGGCATGCAGTCGGATTTGCAAATAGTGGCCGGACGCGGCTTTCGCGTGCGGCCCGATTGGACCGTGGGATTCACGGTCAAGTATTTGGACCGCCTGCAATACAGCGACCGGCTGGTGGGAACCACCGACGAGGATTTCTACACCGTCAAGAACATACTGCAGCAGCCCGGCGGCACGATTTCCGACAACCTGAGCAAGATCGGGGCGGCTTCCCAGGTGGCGCAAAGCGGCCAGGGTTTCGGGCTCAACCTTGGAGCACAGCATCAGTTGCCCTACGGTTTCACGGTCGGCGCTTCGCTGCTCGACTTCCCCACTTTTTTCGACGGCGGATTCTTGGATCCGCAGTTGAATCTGGGCGGTTCTTACGTGCGCGACTTTGAGATTCTCACCGGCCTGCACCACCGTGTGATTCTCAACTGCGACTGGCAAATGCCCTTCGCGGGCACGCCCTGGTTCAAGCAATGGAAGCTGGGCGCCGGCATCGAAGGCCGCCTGGGGGATCGCCTCGTGAGTTTAATCACGATTGGTTTGAACGATGGCTACCCCGCGTTCGGGCTCAAAGTGGGCTACATCGTGAATTTCTACTACCTGTTCACCGCCGAAGAAACCGGCACCTATCCCGGCCAGCGTGAATTGAGCTTCAACAAGCTGGGTCTCGACTTCGATTTTTAACCCTTGGCGGCGTCGGAGAGCCGCTGCAACACCCAGGCGTGCAGGGCTGGCGTGGCGGCGAGCAGGCCGTGGTGCACCCCCATCGAAGCGGCGCGAAAGTCGAGGGCCCGGCCCTCCAGGGCGGTCAGAACGCCGCCAGCCTCGGCCAGCACGACGTGGGGGGCGCAGACATCCCACAGCGACATGCGGTTCTCGGGCGGAGCCACGAAGGCGGTATAGGGGCCGCGCGCGATTTCGCAGATCTTGAGCGAGCCGTCCATGGCCGTGGCCGGGGGATGTCCCAGCCGCGCCAGCAAAGCTTCGACGGCCGCATTGCGCCGGCCGCGCGAGACCAAAATTCTTGGCTCCACGTCCGGAGAAACGCGCAGACGCGTCCACGCAGCGGCTTGAAACGGGTCGGCCGCCGTCAGCCAGGCGCCTTCGCCCTCCGCCGCCCAGAACAGCTCGCGCGTCTCGGGGCGATAGGCCATGCCCAGGCGTGGTGCGCCGTCGACGGTGAGCCCGAGCAGAATGCCGTAATGGTCGCCGCCGTGGACGAAGCTCGAGGTCGAGTCGAGCGGGTCGACCATCCAGCAGCGGCAGGCGTTGCGCCAAACCCCGGCCGTGCGGGATTCGTGGGTTTCTTCGTTCAAGACCCCGTCGGCGGGGAACAGTGCTTCGAGATGGCGATCGAGAAACAGCGCGCAGCGGTGATCGAGTTCGGTGACCAGGGAGTGGTCGGCCTTGCGGCGGACCTCGGTGAGGCCGGGACGCCCTGCGCGCAGCATCGTCCCCGCCTCCACCAACAGCGGCAGCAGGGCTGCGGATTCGGCTTGGAAGCGGGAAGCCGCGAACGGGAGTCGCGGCGGCGTCCTGTTCATGTTACCGTGCCCGCAAAGTGTCGGTCGACCGCCTCGGCGACCCCGCATGCGGCCGCGGCCGCGACGGTTTCCTGGGCACATTCCCGCACCGCCGCGGGGGCATTGGCCACCGCAATGGATCGGCCCGCGCTCCGCAGCAGCGGCATATCGTTGGCCGAGTCGCCGACGGCCACGGCCTCCGCCAGATCCAATCCCAGCCACGCGGCCGCGCGGCGCGCGCCGGAAAGTTTGGAAACGCCTTGCGGCGTGATTTCCAGCATTGAGCCCGCGTAAAAGGTGTTGCGGATGAGCGCGGTTTCCAGCGGCAGCGGCGCCAACGCCATCTGGGCGCGCCGCAATTCCTCCTCGGGTCCGAGCAGGATGAGTTCGACCACTTCGAGGTCGCGCAACTCGCGGCTTTCGCGCCAGGTCCGGCAGCATCCCGCGTTCTTGGCCACGAAGTCGCCGTTTAAGAGGCTCAAGCGCCGATAATGCACGTCGACCCCGTCGGCGGGATTGTGGCTCAAGGCGATGGGGTCCCAGCCCAGGGCGTCCAGGACTTCCAGTGTCGCCATCTTTTGCTCGGCGGGAAAGCTTTCCGCATGCACGACGTCGCCGGTGTCCAAAGCGTGCATGCGCATGCCGTTGTTCACGATAGCCAGATCGGCGAGGGCCGCGAGCCCGAAACGGTCCACCAGGCGGCGCAAGGTACTCCAGCGTCTTCCCGTGGCCAGCACCACGGGAATGCCCTGCCGGCGGCAATGCTCCAGCGCCGCGCGGTTACGTGGGGGCAAGCCGCCCGCGTCGTCGAGCAAGGTTCCGTCGATATCGGTGATGAGCCAGCGAAAGGACACGGGCTTTATTAAGCATTTTTTTCGCGCCATGGCCAAATGGGATTTGCCCGCCGGCGACGAGGAACTTTTGGCCCAATGCGAGGTCGAAACCTTTCACGCCTCCGGCAAGGGCGGACAGCACGTGAACAAAACCGAAAGCGCGGTGCGGCTGCGGCACCGGCCTACCGGCCTCGTGGCCAGTTGCCAGGAATCGCGCAGCCAATGGCAGAACCGCCGGCGTTGCCTGCAGAAGCTGCGGGCGCAGGCGGCGGCGCGCAGCTTCGTACCCAAACCGCGCGTGCCCACCTCCAAGACCGGCGCGGCGCGGCGCAAAAGCCGCGCGGCCAAAATCCGGCACTCCCAAAAAAAAATCCGGCGCACGGCGCGCGATTGGCGCGATGAAGAAGCCTGAAACGCGCGGCCGCATTCCCGGGATTGTGCGATAATGGAGGCCATGAAACCCCGCGCGCTGGTGGTCGACGACGAAGCTTCGCTGTGCAGTCTGCTCGAGGTGTTTTTCGAGCGCCGTGGCTTCGAGGTCGATACGGCCCAAAACCGGCGCGAGGTGCAGAACCTGCTCGGCAAGCCCGAGCCCATGCTGGCCATGGTCGACCTGGCCCTGGGCAAGGATTCGGGGCTGGCCGTGCAGCAGGATCTCAACGCCCGCTTCACCGCTTTGCCGGTGGTGGTCATGACCGCATACGGCACGGTGGAAAAGGCGGTGGAGGCCATCAAACTCGGGGCGTTTGATTTCATCACCAAGCCCTTCGACATGGATTTTCTGGGCAAAGTGGTCGACAAAGCCCTGGCCACCCGCGCCTTGCAGGGCGAAAACCGGGAATTGCGGGCTTTAATCCACCGGCCTGCGGTGGAACTCATCGGATCGTCGCCGGTTCTGGCCACGCTGCGCACGCGCATCGAGGCCGCGGCCCCGTCCGACAGCACCGTGCTCATCACCGGCGAAAGCGGCACCGGCAAAGAGCTGGTGGCCAAGCTCATCCACCAGAAATCGCGCCGCGTGGGCAAACCCTTCGTGGTCGTGAATTGCTCGGCGTTGTCCGAAAACCTGCTCGAGTCGGAGCTGTTTGGGCATGTCAAGGGTGCTTTCACCTCGGCCCATGCCGACAAAGAAGGCCTGTTTTCGGTGGCGGACGGCGGCTCGGTTTTTCTCGACGAGATCGGCGACATGCCGCTCAAAACCCAGGTCAAGCTATTGCGCGTGCTACAGGAGCGCGAGGTGACTCCCGTGGGCGGCACCGCCGCGCAGAAGATCGATGTGCGCGTGCTGGCCGCCACCAATGTGGATTTGGAACAGGCCGTGGCCCAGGGCCGTTTCCGCGAAGACCTGTACTACCGGCTCAATGTACTGCGTCTGCAAACGCCGCGGCTGGCCGACCGCCAGGATGACGCCGTGATTCTCGCCACGCATTTTCTGAAGAAGAAAACCCGCGACCGCAAACGCTTTTCCCCCCAGGTGCTGGCCGAGATCAAAGCCTATTCCTGGCCGGGAAACGTGCGACAGTTGGAGAATGCCGTGGAACGCGCCATCGCCTTCGCACCCGACGAAGTCATCGAAACCCTGGATTTGGATGCACCGCGCGAAGCGCCCGAGAAGTCCGGGGAGGGCGAACCGGCCCTCGAGGCCGCGGCATTTCCGCCCTCGCTGGTCGAGGTCGAGAAAGCCTACATCCAATGGATTCTGATGCAGCACCAATGGCAGAAACCCAAGGCCGCAAAGGTTCTGGGCTTGGATATTTCCACCCTTTATCGGAAAATCGAACGATACGGGTTGAAGCAAAACCCGTGAATTGTGAATACCATTTGGGCTTTTCTATGCCGCATTTCCGCCGCCGTCCGGGTCTTGTCTTCGACCGCACACGCCTTTTCCTCGGCGTGCTGTTGGCGGCGGCCCTTTGTGCCGGAACGGTTCGTGGCGCCACGTCCGATGCCTTGCTGCAGCAATGGCGCCAAGCCCTGGCGGCCCGGTTTCAGTTCGAAAGCGATCATCCCGCCGCGGCCGCGCTCTTTTCGGGCCGGCGCGATTTTTCCGGAACCGCGGCGTGGCTGGATTCGCTGCGCGGCCCGTTTTGGAATTCGGATTCCACCCTGCGCGGATGGAATCTCGTCGCCCAGGCCCTGCTGCTGAACGCCCCACAACCCTCTGCGGCGGATCGCGCCCTCGCGGAACTTTCGCGCCGCTGGGCCGCCTATCCCGGTTGGTTGTACGAGGCGGCCAAAACCGCCGACCGCGCCGGCGCCGCGCGGCTGGCCGATTCGCTGCGCCTCAATCTGCGCCGGGCTCTCCTGGCGCAAGGGTACCGGCGTGTGCCGGAATTCGCAGCCGCCAGCCTGTGGACCGGCCTGGAACACATGCGTGTAGGCCGTTATGATCGCGCCCGCGCCGCTTTCGACTTGGCCGCGGCGTTCGACCCGATTTGCCCGTGGGTTCCCTGGGCCCAGCTCGAAAACTCCATACACGCCTCCGGCCCCTGGCACCTGAATCTGGGGGAGACCTGGGATTATCTGAGTCAGACCTTTCGGCTGCTGCGTTTTTTCGGCAATCAGTTATTGCTCGCCTACAACGTGCTGCACGCGCTGCGCCTGGGATTTCTGTACTTCGGATTTGCCTGCCTGGTGGTTTTGTTCGCGCGCCATTTTTCGCGCCTCGCGCATCCTTGGGCCGAGCGCCTGCCCGGCAACGTCGATTTGCAGGTACGCTATGCGGCCATCGCCATGGTGCTCTTGGGTGCAGCCGTGGCCGGCGCCGGCATGGGCATCGCCGCCATGGCGGTGTTCCCCTGGATTTGGCCCCACGCCAACCCCGGCGAAAGGCGTCTGATGCGCTGGCTGCTGGCCGGACTGTTTTTACTGCCGGCGGCGCATTGGAGCGAACGCGTTTTGCTGCGGGCTTGGGATCCGCAAGATGCCCTGCATGCCTTTCATCTGGCTTCGACGCGCGGCTTTGATCCCGCCGTGCTGCAATTAGCCCGCGAGCAGAAGCCCCGGGATTCTTCCGACGCGGCGTATCTGGCTTTGGCGCAATCGCTGCAATACAAGAAGCAGGGAAATTACCGGCGCGCCCTGGAAACCGTCGAGGCGGCGCCCGAAAGCACCACCGTCCAACCTTTGCTGGAAATTCAAACAGCTGATTTGGCGTTTCTGGGATTCGATTATGCCCGGGCCGAGTCTTTGTTGACGCAAGCCAGTGGTAGGGCCGGAAACCGCGTCGACCTGTGGTTCAATGCCAGTCAGGCCGCCCTTTTCCAAAACAGTTCGAGCCGCAACAAAGAATATCTCGATCGGGCGGCGTCTGCCGATGCCACCTTGGTGACGAATTTCCTCAAAGAGAACGACGATTTGTTCGGCTCCAATGTGCCGGCCAACCGGCGGTTGATGGATCCCACGCTCCGCTCCAGTTCGGTCCTCTACGCGGCGATTTCCAACCGGGGTTGGACGCAACTTTTGACCGCGTCGGTTCCGAGCGGTTTGCTCGTTTTTCCCGGTGGCGTGTGGCTGGGCCTGTGTCTGGCTGCAAGCGTTCTGGTGTTCGTGCGTGCGCGCCAGAACTTCGTCACCCGGGGCAAGGCGGTCTTCCAATGCAAAATATGCGGAAGGATTATGTGCCGTACCTGCCGGAAAGGCGTACATTGCGCGCACTGTTTTAAAACCGTATCGGGCGTGGCCGAACCCAAGATGCGGCTGCAATTAATCGAACGCCTGCGCCTGCGCAGCCAGTCCTTGACCCTGGTCTTGTTCCGCGCCCTGAATGTGATGGCGCCCGGCAGCGGTTGGCTGTTCCTGGGACGGGCCGATACGCATCTTTTGCGCATGCTGTGTGTCTCGATGCTGCTGGCCTGGACGTATCAGGCCCATCACGCCATCCTGGAATATCCGCGCTTCGCGCCGGGCCTCCTGGTGTCGCTGCCGGGTGTTCTGGTGGTCGCCTATTACGCCGGCACGCTGTGGCGTACCTATCTGTGGCGTAAAGGCGAGTCGCCACCGGTGGCCGCCGAAACGGGAGACGGGCTATGATCCTTCAAGGCGAACTGCGCGATTTTTCCCTGCCCGACGTGCTGCAACTTTTATGGCAGCAGAAAAAAAGCGGCGCCCTCACCGTGACTCAAGCGGGTTCCGAAAAGCGCACGGCGGAAATATTCATCTCGCAGGGAAACATCGTGGGCGTCAGCGTGCAGGGGCGTACACCGGAAAACAAGATTCAGGAAATCCTGACCGCTTCCGGCCGGGTGTCGCCGCAGGAAATGGCCGAGCTGGAAACCTTTGCGCGCGACATGGGTCGACCTTTGCTCAGCACGCTTACGGCCAAGGGGTTGATCCAAGATGCGCAGCGCGAAACGTGGTTTCAAATGGCCGCCGAAGACATGGTGTGCGATTTGTTTGCCTGGAATGACGGACAATACGCCTTTTCCACCACCCAGCGCAGCCTGCCGCATGCGCTCGGGACCCTGCGCCTCTCCACCGAGTTCGCTTGCATGGAAGGTATGCGGCGCGTGGACGAATGGCCGCATCTCCATGAAGCCCTGACGTCGGATCAAATTGTGTTCCAGGTCACGAGTACGCCGCCCACCGAAGCCTTGGGCGAATGGGAGGCGTTCACCTTGGAAGTGGTGAATGGTCGGCGCTCTTTGGCGGAAATCGGGCGCCTGGTCCCTTTCGGCGCTTTCCGGCTTTACGAGTGCATCCTAAATTTGTGGAAATCGGGTTGCATCGAACCGACCGGAAGCGTCTCGGCTCAGCCGGCCGAGGCGCTGCCGATCGTGCAACAATCCGATCGGGATCAAAAAACGGCGCTGGTGCTGGGTTTGGCCGCGGTCTTTCTCCTGTTTATGCTTTTACTGCGGGGTGTGGGGATGTGGGTCGAATTGCAGGGCAACATTCCTCTGCGCCGGGTGGAAACGCGTGTGCGCGCCGACTTCGCGCGGCGTAATGCGGAGGTTTTCGTGCTGCAAGACGCCTCTGCAAGGGGGGCGTACCCTCCCGACCTCGACGCCTTGGTGCGTGCGGGAATGCTGTCGGTGCCCGAAGCCGACGGCCCGGCCGGAGCGCGTTTGCTTTACCACCGTAACGGTGCCCTGGATTTTGTACTGGAATAGCCATGCCGCTCCTGCTCAAACCCCATCGCGTGGCCTCGCCGGCAGAAATTCTTGAAGCCGATCCCCGTTGCCAGAAATTCGTGCAAAGCTCCACGACGCTGGCGTATTGCTGTTTACTGATCCGCCGGGGTGACTTGGATTTGGCGCGCCACGTTTGGAAGGTGTTGGCCGAGAACCAAGAGGCCGCTTTCCGCGACGAGTTGGTGTACTTGCAAGCCTGGATGGACATGAAAGCCCAGGATTTTGCCGCCGCCAAGGCCGCACTCCTGGGCCGCCTGGAAGCCCTGCCGGGCGATATGGCCGCACTTTCCCTCTTGCAGGCCTGTCTGGTGCTGGAACTGGATGAGAAAGCCCGCGGGTCCGCCAAATCCTACGCGTCTACCAAACCCGCTCCGGTCTTTACGTCGCCCTCCGCTCAGGGCGCCATTTCGACACCACCCGGCGCGACGGAAGCGCCGCCCTCCGAAAACAACCCCTATCAAACGGTGCTCTCCGATCCGCAAACCCGTGGTCTGGCGTTGTGGTCGGCCGGCGGCGAAGTCGAAAACTTAGGATCGGGCGAAGGGGAAGCGCTCGCCGCTGCGTTACCCGAATTGTTTCCAGCCTGGTTGGCCGAGGCGGTGGGAAACCTGGAAGGCGGAGAGGCGGTAAAAATCTGCTTCGCCTTTGAACACTGCACCGTCACCACATGGCATGGTGGCGGTCGGAACGCCGGACTGGTAACCGGGCCCTTGCGGCAATCGTTGCTCACCCTGGCCCGCGCCGAAAAAATTTTCCGCGCGTCCCCGCAGCCTCCGGTCCCGGAGGTCGCATGAGCGCGGCCCGCACGGCGGCCGAAGTGAATCGCCTTTTGGAAGCGGCCGAGCCCTCCGCCTGTCTCGGATATCTCAGTTTGGTGAACGGCATCGACGGCGCGGTGTTATTCGACCATCAGGGTTGGGCCATGGCCACGGGCGAAGAAACCACCGAAAACCTGCTTCTCGAAGCGCCGTATTTTCTTTTTCATTTCCAGGAAGTGCTCCGGAATTTTCAGGAGTTGGGACTCGAGCCGCTGGAGTCCCAAGTCGCGTTTGGCGGCGCGAAATTTTATCTCGTCCTCAATTTGGAGCGGGAAAGCCGGTTTTTTTTAGTAGTTTCCGGCGCGCGGGGAAGTTACGATCTCTTCAAATACCGGGTGGACCGCGGAGCCCAGGCCATCGTGGGCCTGCTTCACGGTCGCGGCTATTTCCGGAGTTGAACCCATGCAAGCGGTCTTGGAGCGAATCAACCGGATCAAAGGCGTTAAGGGTTCCAGCATCGTGGGATCCGACGGAATCGAAATCGTCTCGGCCTTCCGGGCCCCGGTCCCCTCCGAATTCATCAGCGCCTTGATCGTTTCGATTCAGCAAGCGGCGGCCAAAATCGTGGCGGCCGCAGAGACCGGCTCTTTGCTGCAAACCATGATTGAAGCGACCGAAGGAAAATTTTTTGTCCAAGTGGTAGGATTGGGATATCTTGTGGTCTTGGCCGACAGCCAAGCCAACGCGGGATTAATCCGAGTAGAAATAACCCAAGTCAGCCCCTTGATCAAATAAGCAGAGGACGATCCTGTGGCATCCATCAATTACGCAACCCGAGAAATCAGTTGCAAGATCGTGTATTACGGTCCGGGACTGAGCGGCAAAACCACCAATCTGCAAATCATCCACCGCAAAATTCCCGACAAGGACAAAAGCGAAATGGTTTCGCTGGCCACTGAAACCGACCGCACCTTGTTTTTCGACTTCCTGCCGCTGGATCTGGGATCGATCAAGGGCTTTTCCACCAAGTTCCAGCTTTATACCGTGCCGGGCCAGGTTTACTACAACGCCACCCGCAAGCTGGTGCTGCGCGGCGTCGACGGCGTGGTGTTCGTGGTCGACTCGCAGACCGACAAGATTCAGGAGAACGTGGAAAGCTTCACCAATCTGCAGGAGAACCTGCGCGAGTACGGGCATGCCATCGAGGCGATTCCACTGGTGCTGCAATACAACAAGCGCGACCTGCCCAACGTCTATCCGGTGCAGCAATTGAACGACCTGTTCAACAAATGGAACCTCCCCTATTGCGAAGCGGTGGCGGCCACCGGGGTTGGCGTGTTCACCACTCTCAAGGCCATCGGCAAATTGGTGATCGACCGCTTCAACGCCAAGTACGCGGGTTTTCAAGGCGCCGGTCGCCGCATGCAGCCGGGCCAACGCATGCAGCCTCCGCCGACTTCTCCCGCTCCTTCACCGTCTCGCGGCGATATGCGTCCCTTGCCCACTTCGCCTTTCGGCAGTCCCACCGGAATGCCGGGAGGGCCGCGAACCCCGGCTCAGGGGCCCGCCGGTTTTGCTCCGCCGCCGCGCGAAAACCCCTTCGCATCGGCGCCGCCTTCTTTTTCGCCGGGGGCCCCGGGACCCGGGCACCCGCCGTTCATGATTCCGACACCTTTCCAAACACCTCCGGGAAACGCGCCTTCTCCTGCCGGGGGATTCGCTCCGCCGCCTCCGCCCGCCCCCAATTATCCGGGCGGCGGTTTTGCCGCCGGCCCGGCACCGTACCCGGGATCCAATGCACCGTTTCCGCCCCCGGGAAATATGCCCCCGCCGGGCGGATCGCCCGCCCCCGGAGGCATGCCTTCGCGGCCGGGCTTTCCCTCCGCTCCGGGCCCGAGTCCCGGACAGGGTAACATACCGGTTTCTCCTTTCCTGGATTCGTTCGCCGGTCCCCGGCCGGCCGCCCCGCTGGGCAATCCCGGACCGATTCCGGGATTGCAAACCAGCAACCCGTTCGCGGGGCAACGTCCGCCGCCTCCGCCGTTTCCGGCATTCGGCGGCGCGCCACAACCGCAACAGCCGCCACCGCCCCCGTATCCGGGTGGCCCCTTTGCCCCGGGCAACATGCCGTCCATGGGCGGCCCCACCCCTTTCCCCGCACCCAACACACCTTTTCCTCCGACGCGGCCCAACGAACCCGAAGTCGCGCCGCCTCCGCCCCCGCCCGGGGGGCTGCGCAACAGCTTCGACGACGCCAGCGGTATCGTGTCGACTTATGAAGACGTGCAGCGCAACGAGAATTTCAAAACCAAAAAACTGCCGTTGCCGGGAGAAAAGAAAAAGGGTTTGTTCGACGGTTTTTTCCGCAAGGACAAATAGCCCATGGGTGATTTCGTCCTCTTCAAAGAGGATGTGGAGCGGATTCAGAAAATCCTTTCGCATCTGCTGACGGAATCCGCCGCCACCTACGTGCTTTTGATCAACAAAGACGGCAACCTCATCGCCAACGTGGGATTCAGTTCCTCCATCGACGCGAACAGCCTGGCCGCGCTGGCGGCGGGCAGCTTCGCCTCGACCCGCGCCATTGCGGCGTTGGTGGGGGAAACCGAATTCACCGTGCTGTTCCATCAAGGCGCGAAAGAGAACATCCACATCTCGCTGGTCGACGAAGACGGAATTCTGGTGCTGATTTTCGACGACCGCACCAATCTCGGCATGGTGAAAATGGTGGCCGAGCAGGCACGCCGCAAATTGTCCGAAGTGCTGGACGACGTGCGGGCGAACGAAGTCGACGCGTTGCCTCCGGTGCCCGACGCGGAAAACGATGTGGCGGATCGCATCGATTCCCTTTTTCCACCCGGCCCCTGACCCGTTCCGGGGGCGGCGAGTCCGCCGCTTTTCCTTTTCTCCAAGTGCGGGCGCATGACGCGGATCACGTTTTCGCCGTTGCCTCGACATTACGATTTCTTCGCCGCCTGGGAAGGAGCCGTCATGCCTGCGGAGTCGAAATTTTTTGCATCCCGCCCCGCCGCTCCGGGTGATCCCGCCTGCGCCCCGGGGTCACCCTGGGAAGTGGTGCTGCGCCAGGCCACGGCCATGGCCGTCCGGGATTGTCCGGTGTTTCTGCTCGGCGAAAGCGGAACCGGCAAAGAGGTGCTGGCCGCCTATCTCCACCGGCGCAGCCTGCGCGCCCGCGGTCCCTTTGTGGCGGTGAACTGCGCCGCGCTGGCGCCGAACTTGATCGAAAGCGAATTGTTCGGACACCGACGCGGAGCCTTCACCGGCGCCGTCCGCGACCGTCCCGGGCGCATGCTGCAGTCTCAGGGAGGCACCTTGTTTCTCGACGAGATCGGCGACATGCCGCTGGAATTGCAAGCCCGTTTGTTGCGGACGCTTCAGGAAAAGCGTGTCTGTCCGGTGGGCGGCGACGAAGAAATCGCCGTGGACTTTCGTCTGCTCTGCGCCACCCACCGCGATCTGCCGGCCGCCGTGCGTGCGGGGCGCTTTCGTGAAGATCTGTATTATCGCCTGCGCGTGTTGGAGTTGCGCCTGCCGCCCCTGCGCGAGCGGCCCATGGACATTCCGTTTCTGCTGCGCCGATTTCTTGCCGAGCGCATGGAACCTTCAGCGGCGGATGAGGCCGTGCGCGCCTTGCCCACAGCAGTCTTGCGGCATGGCTTTCCCGGCAACGTGCGCGAGTTGCTGAATCTGGCGGAGCGTTACGCGGCCTATCGCGAAACCGGCGGCGGATGGGCCGAAGCGTTCGCGGGTACCGAAGCCGCAGGCGTGTCGCCGGCCGCAGCCCGCCGGCCCGCAGAGATTCCTTCAACCCGTCTGCACGAAGCCGACATCCTCTCCGCCTTGGAAGCGTGCGGTTACCATCGCGCGCGCGCTGCCGACAAGTTGGGCGTGACGCGGCGCGCGTTGCAATACCGGCTGGCCCGCATGCGGCAAGCCTCTTAGTTTTGCGCGCGGTTTGCCCGTCGGGCACGGCGGTTGGCGTTATATTGATCTTTGAACTATGGTCAACGCGCCGCGACGTTTCCGCGGGGGGCAAATGTGAAGGCGCGCCGCATTCTCGGACTGGGAATTATCGCCGTCCTCTCCCTGGTCGTTTTATGTATTCCGGGGTCCACGCGTTTTGCCCGCCCTTTTTTTTATCGCCTGTTCTTAGCCTTGCCGGCCCGGCATTCCGATCCTGTCACCCGCGTCGTCACTACGACGCCAGAGAATTTGCCGGCCGTCCTGCAGGAATTGACCACGGCGCAACCCAAATTGATCGCCTTGGATCCGGCGCTGTGGCAGGGTCGCGGCGACGAGGTGCAAAATCTATTGGCCCTCTTGCGCGGCATTCCGGTGGTGTTGGGATGGGCGGCCGATTCCGCAGGTCCGGGGATCGCCGTTTCCGAACCCGCCGCGCCGATGCCGCGTCTTTCCACTTTGGAAGGCGCGCTGGCGATGAGCCTGCCGGTCATCCATCTGCGCGCCGGCGAGGCCCCACCCGCGCGTTTCGGTAACGTCTCGGCCGGTTGGGAGGTAGAGCCCAAGGGCCCGATTAATTCTTTGCAGGCTTTGGCGCGCCAGGGCGACGCCATCGTCCCATCGGCGGGCCTGGAAACTTTGCGCCGCAGTGCCGAGGTGTTTCCCGATCGCATCGCCTATGTGGACGGGATCGGCCTTTTCATCGGCAAGGATCTCACTTTGCCGTTGACCGCCCGGGGCAAGGTGCTCCTGCGCTTGCGATCCGCCGCGCCGATTCCGGCCGGGGTGCTGCCGCAGAATCTGGAGGCGATGGCCGGTAAAATCATCCTAGTCGGATCGCCGCAGCATGTGGTCGCCACCGCGGCCGGCCCGCGGTTGGCGGTCGAAACCTGGGCCTCGCTGGTCGACGACGCCCTGGCCCACGAAACCTTGGCGTTACCTGCGGGTGCGCCCTGGGTGGCCGCCGGCGTGGGCGCGGCCGGCATCCTGGCCGTGGAATTGGCTTTCTTCTTCGGCATGGAGGCGGGCGGTTTGGCCGCCTTGGCCGGCGGGCTGTCGCTGTTGTACCCCTTGCTGTCGCTGGGATTTTTCCTGGGTGCGAACTGGTGGCTGCCGCCCGACAAACCCTTCTTCACCCTGCTGGCCGCGGGCGCCGCCGCGGCGCTGTTCGCGGTGGGAAGAGGCCGTGCCGATGCCCCGGTCCGGCCTGAGCCGCCTCGGCCAATCCGGACGCCGTTGCCCAAGACGCCCCTGGCGGCATCGTCCGCGGGGTCCCCCTCTCGGCCGCATGTGCATGCCCCGCGCCTCGGCGAGAAACCGCCGTCGGCCGAGTCGGGGCTGGAGCGCGACGCACAGGGGCAATTGACTCGCCTCGGACGCTACCGCATCGTGCGGAAAATGAGCTCGGGATCGTCGGGAGATGTTTTCGAAGGCCTCGATACCCACATGGCGCGGCGGGTCGCCGTCAAGACCATGGCCCGCGGCGCGTCGCTGCATTTCGATCACGCGCTGGAACGCTTTCAGGTCGAGGCCAAGGCGGCGGGATCGCTCAACCACCCCAACATCAACACCGTCCACGATTTCGGCACCCTCGGCGATGTTTCTTACATGGTCCTCGAGTATCTCGACGGCGTCACGCTGTCGCAGTGGATGCGCAGCCATCCCATTCCGCCTCCGCCGGCTGTGCAGGAATGGGTTCGTCAAATCGCCGCTGCGCTCGACTACGCCCATGCCCACCACGTCATCCACCGCGACCTTAAGCCCAGCAACCTCATGGTGGTCGACGAGGGAAAGACGGTCAAGCTCCTCGACTTCGGCGTGGCCAAAGTCGAAGACGTTATGCTGACCCAGACCGGCATGACCGTGGGCACCCCGTCGTACATGTCTCCCGAACAATTGCAGGGCGAAAAGGTGACCGCCGCCTCGGATCAGTACTCCCTGGCCGTGGTGCTCTATCAGCTTTACAGCCACCGGCTGCCCTACGGCGGCAGCCGCATTCCCGAGATTTGCGGGCACATTCTCAAAGGGGAATTCATTCCGCTGCACGAGGCCAATCCCGTCTTGGATCCGGCCTATTGGGAGGTGTTTCTGCGCGCGCTGCGGCGCGATCCCGCCGAGCGGTTTCCCGATTGCCGTGCCCTGGGCGATGAACTCGAAGGTGTACGCGCGCATTCCGCCCCGTAAAAAGAGACGGACTTGAGGCGGGAATATTTCGCCGCATCGGTTAAATTCTTCGCCATGACCGCCGCCCAGTACCGATGCGCCGCCGGCTTTTTCCTCTGCGCCGCGGTGGGCTGGGCCTCGGCCGCCAGCCTGCAGCGGGCCGAAGCCGCCGTCAAAGCCCAGCAATGGAAGCGCGCCGAATCCGATTTAGAGCAGTTGCTCCGCCAAGCCCCGCATGCAGCGGTGGCCGAAGAAGCGACCGTACTGCTCATCGATGTGGCCCTGCAGCAGGAGAATACCGATTTCGCCGAGGCCACCGTACAGCGCTTCAAACGCCAATACGGGGCGTCGCCCCATTTGGCCCGCGTGCTGTATTACCAGGGAATTTTGGCCCTGCAAAAAGGCCGCAACGGCGATGCGGCCCAGGCCTTCGCCGCCGCCCTGATGCAGGCGCGCGTGCAGGGGGTTTACGACGCCGCCAGCCTGGCCTTGCGGCGCCTGGTCGATGCGCGGGGGCTGTTGCCCGACGAGTTGGAGGCCACCTGGAAAACCCTGCAGCGCGATCCGGTGCTGGGCCCGGGTCTGCTCGAGCGCTTGGGCGACGAACGCGAACGGGTCGGCCGCCACCGCGCAGCCGAGGCCGCCTACACCCAGTATCTTGAAAGTTACCCGGACGTCGCCGGTGCGGAGCGCGTGCGCGACAAACTGGCGCGCGCCCAGGCCGCTCCCGAAGAAAGCCCGGTGGTCCTCCTCATGGCGCCCTTCTCGGGTGAATTTTCCGAAGTGGGGCGTTCGTTGCGCGAAGGCGCGACCTTGGCCTTTGAGGACGCCCAGCGGCGGGGCGTTTCCTTGCCGGTGCTGGAGACGCTGGACGATCAGGGCAATCTCATCTACGGCGTACAAACCTTCCGCAAGACTCTGCGCGAAGAGCGCATCGGCGCCGTGATCGGGCCCGCCATGAGCGATGTGGCCACGGGCGTGGCCATCGAGCTCAGCGCGCGCAAAAGCTCCATTCCCCTGATCACGCCCACGGCCACCACTTACGGCATCGCCTCGTTGGGCGAAGGCGTGTTTCAACTCAACGTCACCACCCATACCCTGGGGCAGCGCATCGCCGCCTTTGCGTCGGATTGCCTAGGGCTCAAGGACTTCATCATCGTGGCGCCGCACAACGAATACGGCTTTCAACTTTCCGAGGTGTTCGCCAAAACCGTGGAGAAAAAAGGCGGCACGGTGGTGTCGGTGACCTATGTCGATCCCGACGCCACGGATTTGTCGGATCCTCTGCAAGACGTGCGGCAAAAGCTGGCCAAAATATTTTTCGATCAGATGAAGTGGGAGGGCCAGCCGCTTCCCGACGCGCATGCGCTGCGATCGTGGATGTCCGACTCGACCTTTCCGGTCGACGGCATTTTCATTCCCGCCACCAGCGCCGACGAAGCCAATAAGTTGGCGTCGCAGGTCATCTTCAACAAAATCAGCGGCCAGATGCTGGGTTCTTCGGGATGGTTCGACAAAACCCTGTTGCTCAAGAATTCCGAGGCCACCCATGGCGCTTATTTCAGCGTCGATTTTCCCGATCAGCCCAAAACCCAGATTTACTCCGACTTTTCCCAGGCCTACCGCAACCGCTGGAAACGCTCGCCGGATCGGGTCGCCGCCCTGTCGTACGACGCCGCGCGCTTTTTGCTCGCCGGCATGTCCCAAGCCTCGCCTCCCGATCAATTGATTCGGGCGCTGCGGGCCATCCGCACCTTTCCGGGAGTGTTGGGCGACATCGAATTCGGCGAAGACGAGGGCGTGAACGAAAACACTGCGGTGTACCACTTCGAGCGCAAGGCGTTCAAAGAAGTGAACGATTGCCCGGACAGCGCCGCGGCGGTCAAGGCGCCGGTACGGTGACCGATGGCCACGTGTTGGGATACGCTGTGCGGGCCCGACTGCGCCTGGTGCCGGTATAAACAGGCGCGTTACCGCCAGGGGTTCGCCACCCCCTGCTGGGAATGGTTTCACGCGCAACGCATCGAAAAGCGTTGTCGCCTCTGCCGCTTCTACCTTGAGCAGCGGAGTCTGCGCCCGGAATTGCCCGAAGATCCGTCTTGGCACCCGGCGGACGCCGCCTCCCGCTGAACGCGCGGGTCAGGGCGTGTCGCGATACGGTGCGGTCGGCAATCCGCTTTGCTCCCGGCGCAAGAATTCCCGCGCCCGTAACAAAGCCGCTACCGTAATGGATTCGGTGAAGGTTCCCTCCAGCGCCTCACGGCAGGCTGCTTCCAGCGGCATCCAGCGGATTTCCAGCACTTCGGTGGGCTCGGGTTCGGACCGGCCCGGCGTCAGGTCGCGGGCCAAAAACAAATAGGCCACTTCATCGGTCACCGAATTGGAAAGCGCCAAGCACCCGAGCGCATCCCAGCGCTTGGCCGTGAGTCCGGTTTCTTCGCGCAGCTCGCGGGCCGCGGCGTCCCGCACGGTGCCGCCTTCTTTGCGGCAGCCGCCTTCGGGAATTTCCCAGGAGTAGTAATCGAGCGGATAGCGGTGCTGCCCCACCAAGGGAATGTTGCCCTGCGGGTCGACGGCCACCACACCCGTGGCCCAGTGGGCGAATTCGACCACCCCGTAGATGCCGGGTTGGCCGTCGGGGTGCAACACGCGATCCTCGCGCACCCGGATCCAAGGGTTGCGGTAAATGGGGCGGGTCGAAAGAACGGTCCAGGGCCCGACGCGCCGGAGCGCTTCGTCTTCGGAATCGTTCACAACCGCCGGCTTTCTTCGGCGAGCAATCGCCGCGCGCGTTTTTGTTCGAAGAAGTTTTCCGGCGCGGCTTCCGGCAAAGTGTCGGGATTGGCGTGCAGCACGAATTCCAACTGCGCGCGGAAGTCGGCGGTGTCTTTTTCCGGAGCGAACAGGTACTCGGCCATCAAGGTGCGCGTGCCGAAATACAGCGGCGCCAATTGCAGGGCGCGTTCAAAATGCAAGCGCGCCGAATCGGAATTGGGTTGGGGCAGCACCATGTACATCACCCCGAGAAAACGGTGGGCACCGCCATAATAGAACCCCTCGTTTTTGGCCAGCACCTTGACGATAAAGGCTTCGAGGCGTTCACGGCTGCCGATGCGCGCCTTAGCGCCTTCGAGATTGGCGAGACGGCCGAGATTGGCGGCATACCAGAACGCCGAGGCGACGAACGGGCCGTTGATCTGGCCCACGGCTTCCACTTCGTCGCCGCTTGCCTGGAACACCCGGTAAAACCCCGGTTGCTGCATCAACGCCTTTTCGGCCGCGAAGGCGCCTTCGAGGTAGAGGGATTCTTTTTGATCCGGGCGCGTTTCCACATACGTCGCGACGAAATACCCGGCCCGCGCCCAGCGCGTCAGCAATTCCGGAACTTTGTTTTGGCGTTTGGCGGCGCGGCGATATTCATCCAGTGCCGCCCGGGCTGAGGCGGAATCGCGGCGCAGATTCCATAAACTGTCGGCGCGTAGCCAGGCCGCGCCTTTGGCCGACGAATACGGGGCGAAGTCGCAGGCCGGCGCCACCTTCACCAGGCGTCCCGAACAGGCCGCCAATCCCAGGGCCAATACCATCCAACGCGTTCGTTTCACGATAGTGCGCATCCCTTCTGACCCCTGTGGGCATTGAATTTCATGGTCGAAGGCGAAATTTACTTCTTTTGGGTTTGCCGCTTTCGGCCACTTCCCATGCAAACCGGCGTTCTGCTTCTCAATCTCGGCAGCCCCGAAGCGCCGACCCCCAAGGCGGTGCGACCCTATTTGCAGGCCTTGTTGGGAGATCCGCGGGTGTTGGAAATGCCGGCGCCGCTGCGGTGGCTGCTTCTGCACGGTGTCATCCTGCGTACGCGCCCCAAATATGCGGCGCATGCCTACTCCCGTATCTGGACCGCCGAAGGTTCTCCGCTGATGACGCACACGCGCGCCTTTGCCGCCGGCCTCGCTGCCGAGCTCGGGTCGGAGTACCGGGTGGAGGTCGGCATGAGTTGCGGAACACCTTTCATCGCCGAAGGGCTGAAGGCGCTGTTCCGCCATCCACTACGGGAATTGGTGGTGTTTCCGCTGTATCCCCAATACGCCTCGGCCACTACGGGATCGGCTCTCGCCGCCGTGTTTCAAGGGTTGCAGCGGCGGCGCAGCATTCCCGCGGTGCGCACGGTGCCCGCTTTTTTCGATCACCCGGCCTATCTCGAAGCCGCGGCCGCCGTGGCCGCGCCGGTGTTGGCGGAAGCCCGCCCCGATCACGTCTTATTCAGTTTTCACGGATTGCCGGAAAGCCAAATTCGCCGGGCGGAATCCGCGCCGGGTTTTTGCCTGGCGTCCGGCGACGCCTGCTGCGCCTCCATGGGCCCCGCCAATTTTTATTGCTACCGCGCGCAATGTTTTTCCCTCGCACGGCGGCTGGCCGAGCGCCTGCGCCTCCCGGCTGCGGGATTTTCCCTGTCGTTTCAATCGCGGCTGGGGCGCACGCCCTGGATTCGGCCTTATACCGACGAAACCTTGGTGTTACTGGCCAAGCGCGGGATCCGCCGCCTGGCGGTATTGACACCATCTTTTGTGGCGGATTGCCTGGAAACGCTGGAAGAAATCGGATTGCGCGGGGCCGAGGCGTTTCAGGCCGCGGGCGGAGAGCGGCTGACCTTGGTCCCCTCGCTCAACGCGGATTCCGCCTGGATTCGGGCCGCCGGCGGCATGATCCGGAATTTTTGAAGAATTGCGGCCCAGGCTTTATTTCTGTCAAACCAAGGTCGTTGGTTTTTTCCCATAAAGTCGTTGACGCTCGGCCTCGGGTGTTGTAAATTTATCGACCCCTGGGAAAACGTCGCTTGCGACGGAACACACGGGGCGCTTCATCCACAGCGGTGAGGCGGATGATTGAGAGTGAAAAGAGAACGGTAGGGAGAAGGCGAGCGTGGCCGGGGAAAGGCGCCGAGAAATCGGAGCAAGACCTCGGGCAATCGCAAAAAGGGGTTTTGCCACTCAAGGCGCAAGTCTTAAGCGGATCACAAAACCCGCCCGATGCGTGGATGGATGCATTGGGAAGCTTCACAAAGAAGCAAATCTCCGGAAATTAGAGTTTTAATCAGTGAACGAAGGATCATACGGAGAGTTTGATCCTGGCTCAGAACGAACGCTGATGGCGTGCTTCATACATGCAAGTCGAGCGCGACCGTAGCAATACGGGAGCGGCGAACGGGTGAGTAACACGTGAACAATCTGCCCTTAATGTGGGGGATAACCCTGCCAACGGCGGGCTAATACCGCATAGCGTAGTCAAGGGGGCATCGTCCTGGCTACAAAAGATTTCGGTCGCTTAAGGATGAGTTCGCGGCCCATTAGCTAGTTGGCGGGGTAACGGCCCACCAAGGCGACGATGGGTAGCCGGCCTGAGAGGGTGTCCGGCCACATTGGGACTGAGATACGGCCCAGACTCCTACGGGAGGCAGCAGTAGGGAATTTTGCGCAATGGACGAAAGTCTGACGCAGCAACGCCATGTGTGGGATGAAGCATTTCGGTGTGTAAACCACTGTCGGCAGGGAATAAAGTCCGCATTGGGCGGAGATGAATGTACCTGCAGAGGAAGCCCCGGCTAACTTCGTGCCAGCAGCCGCGGTAATACGAGGGGGGCAAGTGTTGTTCGGAATCACTGGGCGTAAAGGGAGCGTAGGCGGGATGCTTAAGTTGGATGTTTAAAACCGGGGCCCAACCTCGGACGTGGCATTCAAAACTGGGTGTCTTGAATGGGAGAGGGCAGTGGAATTGCAGGTGTAGCGGTGGAATGCGTAGAGATCTGCAAGAACACCAGTTGCGAAGGCGGCTAGCTGGCTCCAATACTGACGCTGAGGCTCGAAAGCGTGGGGAGCAAACAGGATTAGATACCCTGGTAGTCCACGCCGTAAACGATGAACACTAGGTTTTGAGGCGTCAACGGTTCGGTGCCGTAGCTAACGCGTTAAGTGTTCCGCCTGGGGAGTACGCTCGCAAGGGTGAAACTCAAAGGAATTGACGGGGGCCCGCACAAGCGGTGGAGCATGTGGTTTAATTCGATGCAACGCGAAGAACCTTACCAGGGCTTGACATGGGGAGTGACAAGAACGAGAGATCGATTCTCTCTCCGCAAGGGAGACCTCCCACACAGGTGCTGCATGGCTGTCGTCAGCTCGTGTCGTGAGATGTTGGGTTAAGTCCCGCAACGAGCGCAACCCTCGTTTTTAGTTGCCATCATTCAGTTGGGCACTCTAAAGAGACTGCCGCGAATAACGCGGAGGAAGGTGGGGACGACGTCAAGTCATCATGGCCCTTACGTCCTGGGCTACACACGTGCTACAATGGGCGCTACAGAGGGATGCAAGACCGCAAGGTGGAGCTAATCCTACAAAAGCGTCCCAGTTCGGATTGAGGTCTGCAACTCGACCTCGTGAAGGTGGAATCGCTAGTAATCGCGGATCAGAACGCCGCGGTGAATACGTTCCCGGGCCTTGTACACACCGCCCGTCAAGCCACGAAAGGAGAGAGCGCTCAAAGCCGCTTTTCGCAACCCGCAAGGGGGCGAGGCGTCTAAAGCGAGATCTCTGATTGGGGCTAAGTCGTAACAAGGTAGCCGTATCGGAAGGTGCGGCTGGATCACCTCCTTTCTAAGGAGCATTCCAAGGGAGAAAGAAGGCAACGCAAGAAGTTTTCAATCGACCGAGGAAGTTGACCTTCAAAGCATCCGCCAATTCCTGGATGCCTTGAAGCGGAGGCGATCGCACACATAAAAACCATGTTTGTCCTTCTTCCTACCGAACTCTTTCACTTAAGATTTTTCCCGCCTCTAGCGCGAGGAAAGTTCTTTGTCAGGCGAACCATATTTCCTTGTGAGAAACAAGCATTAAGGCCAAGAATCAATTTTTGTTGTTGAACCACACTGCTAAGGGCTAAAAGCATTTTTGGCTCCTTGTGGTTGGGTGCAAGGGGAAACCAGGCGGTTGACCACACTTTGAGTGAGGGAAATTGCTTGGGAAAACCTTGATAGACCGAAGGTGACTTGGAAGTGAACAAGGGCACACGGGGGATGCCTTGGCATCTGCCGGCGATGAAGGACGTGATAAGCTGCGATAAGCTTCGGTGAGGCGCAAATAGCCTGTGACCCGGAGATTTCCGAATGGGGAAACCCGCCCAAGCAAACCTTGGGCATCTTCTTTCTGAATTCATAGGAGAGAAGAAGCGAACGGAGGGAACTGAAACATCTCATTACCTCTAGGAAAAGAAATCAACCGAGATTCCCCTAGTAGTGGCGAGCGAACGGGGAGCAGCCTAAACCGAAGGGCTTCGGCTCTTCGGGGTTATAGGACTCTGATAAGAAAAAGTGGATGCTAGCCGAAGCGGTTTGGAAAAACCCGCCATAGACGGTTATAGCCCGGTAGGCGAAAGCAGAAGCTCTTTCTAAGGGTATCCTAAGTAAGGCGGGGCACGTGAAACCCTGTCTGAAGTCGGGAGGACCACCTTCCAAGGCTAAATACGAGCAGATGACCGATAGTGAACAAGTACCGTGAGGGAAAGGTGAAAAGAACCGCGGGAGCGGAGTGAAATAGAACCTGAAACCGTGTGCCTACAAGCGGTCAGAAGTCCGCCATGGCGCGCTGACGGCGTGCCTTTTGTTTAATGAGCCAGCGAGTTACTCGTCTGTGGCAAGGCTAAGGGCCTCAGGTCCGCAGCCGTAGGGAAACCGAGTCTGAATAGGGCGATTTAGTTACAGGCGGCAGACACGAAACCCAGTGATCTAGCCATGACCAGGTTGAAGCGGGGGTAACACCCCGTGGAGGACCGAACTGATTTATGTTGAAAAATGATTGGATGAGTTGTGGCTGGGGGTGAAAGGCCAATCAAACTGGGTGATAGCTTGTTCTCCCCGAAACATATTTAGGTATGGCGTCAAGGGAGTGTACTGGGGGTAGAGCACTGATTGGACTAGGGGGCATACCAGCTTACCAAACCCAAACAAACTCCGAATACCGTTACATGCTCCTTGGCAGTCAGTCTGTGTGGGATAAGCTTCATGGACGAGAGGGGAACATCCCGGACCGTCCGCTAAGGTCCCCAAATCAGAGCTCAGTGGGAAAGGATGTGGGACTGCACAAACAGCCAGGAGGTTAGCTTAGAAGCAGCTATCCTTTAAAGAAAGCGTAATAGCTCACTGGTCAAGTGGTCCTGCGCCGAAAATTAGATGGGACTCAAGTTCTGTACCGAAGCGGCGGATTCTACGCCTTAGGCGTAGAGTGGTAGGGGAGCGTTGGGCGAGCCTGTGAAGGTGAGGTGTAAGCCTTGCTGGAGGTACCCCAAATGAGAATGCTGGCATGAGTAGTGAAAAGGCGGGTGAGAATCCCGCCCACCGTAAGTCTAAGATTTCCTGGGTAAAGCTCGTCTTCCCAGGGTTAGCCGGTCCCTAAGGCGAGGCGGAAAGGCGTAGCCGATGGGAATGGGGTCAACATTCCCCAGCCGGATGCAAAGTGTTACCACCGAAGGGGGGACGCAGAGAATAGAAGCGGCAACCTGATGGATGGTTGTCCTGGGCGCGTAGATGGTGGGGTAGGCAAATCCGCCCCACGCTACTTCGAGACGCTGGGGGAAGTGCGGCCTTCGCGGGCCAAACCAACTGCTTTGAAGGGCTGCCAAGAAAATCCTCTAAGGGAGCGATGCATCCGACCGTATCTCAATCCGACACAGGTAGACGAGGCGAATAGCCTAAGGTGCGCGAGAGAACCATGGAAAAGGAACTCGGCAAATTAGCCCCGTAACTTCGGGAGAAGGGGTGCCAGAGAGAGTTAAAGACTTCGCGTCTTGAAGCTTTTTCTGGCCGCAGTGAAAGGGCCCAAGCGACTGTTTACCAAAAACACAGGTCAACGCCAACTCGTAAGAGGACGTATGTTGACTGACACGTGCCCGGTGCTGGAAGGTTAACAGGAGAGGTCAGCCGCAAGGCGAAGCCTTGAATCGAAGCCCCAGTAAACGGCGGCCGTAACTATAACGGTCCTAAGGTAGCGAAATTCCTTGTCGGGTAAGTTCCGACCTGCACGAATCGTGTAACGACTTGGGCGCTGTCTCCTCTATGGACTCGACGAAATTGCAGTCTTGGTGAAGATGCCAAGTACCCACATCTGGACAGAAAGACCCCATGAACCTTTACTGTATCTTGGCAGTGGTCTTAGGTTGCATTTGTGTAGCATAGGTGGGAGGCTTTGAAGCGAGGGCCGCTAGGTCTTCGCGGAGCCAACCGTTGAAATACCACCCTGATGTAATTTGAGATTCTAACCTTGTCCCCTGAAGCGGGGATAGGAACACTGCCTGGTGGTCAGTTTGACTGGGGCGGTCGCCTCCTAAATTGTAACGGAGGCATCCCAAGGTTCCCTCAGCGCGGTCGGTAATCGCGCGTAGAGTGCAAAAGCATAAGGGAGCTTAACTGCGAGACTGACAGGTCAAGCAGAGTACGAAAGTCGGGTTTAGTGATCCCGCGGACTAGCGTGGAATTGCCGTTGCTCAATGGATAAAAGGTACTCTGGGGATAACAGGCTGATCTCCCCCAAGCGTTCACAGCGACGGGGAGGTTTGGCACCTCGATGTCGGCTCGTCGCATCCTGGGGCTGTAGAAGGTCCCAAGGGTTTGGCTGTTCGCCAATTAAAGCGGCACGCGAGCTGGGTTCAGAACGTCGTGAGACAGTTCGGTCCCTATCCGATGTGGGCGTTGGATACTTGAAGGAATCTGACTCTAGTACGAGAGGACCGAGTCGGACGAACCACTGGTGTATCCGTTGTTCCGCCAGGAGCAATCGCGGAGTAGCCAAGTTCGGACAGGATAAACGCTGAAAGCATCTAAGCGTGAAGCCCCTCCTAAGACTAGGTATCCCGTGGGCCTCGAGCCCCCTAAAGATCCGTGGTAGACTACCACGTTGATAGGTCGCAGATGGAAGCCCCGCAAGGGGTGAAGTCGAGCGATACTAATAGATCGTGTGGCTTCCATTATCTTCGCCTTCGGTCAATTCAAGGTCTTCCCTTGAACCCAATCCGAAGGAGCCAAGTGCTTCCTGCCCAAAGCAGGTGGTACACAACAAAAGAACCAAGGTTGGTTGCGAAAGCTTCCCGCCAATACCAAGATTCTTGGTCCTTAATGCGATCTCACCTCCGTTCTAATGCAAAAATTAGGGCGGAAAAAAACAAATCGAAATATGGCTTCGCCAAACGAGTCTCCTTGGTGCTCATTGCATGGGGGTCACACCCGTTCCCATCCCGAACACGGAAGTTAAGACCCAGCGCGCCTATGGTACTGCGGGCACCGTCCGCGGAAGAGTCGGTCCGCGCCAAGGTTATTTCAAAAAAAATCGGGTCATTCCTTTATCGGAATGGCCCGGTTTGTTTTTATACCCGGCGCTTCTGATAGATCATTTTTTGCAGGTATTGGTGGGCGTTCAAAAAAAGCTGTGGCCATAATCACCCGCCTCGCGTTTCCATTTCGCCAGCCATTTTTGTCTTTCTTCTTCAAACTTGCGTTCCGCGTTTTCCTTTTCCTTTTTCAATTGATCGTCCAGGAGATTCCCGCCGGATTTGCGCCAATCCAACAGTCGGTTCAATTCGCCAGCCTGTAAAAAGGTCCCATGCTTTCCGCATTGATCCGTAATCACCCCGCTGCGGGCCCCGAAATTCACGCGGTTCATATACTTGCCGCATACCGGGCATTTCCGATACTTTAAGATGTCGGGAGGCGCGCTCGTCCCCATTTCTCCGAGCCGGGCGAAATCGATGCGATCGGCATGGAATACCGACGCCTCCAGAATCGCTTCCAGTTCGCCCGTGTCGAAAAACATTCCCAGGCAACGTTCGCACCGATCCACCAGAAAACGCTTCTCCGGCTGGGCGCTGATGTTCCAGGAGGCCATCGGCATATCGCAATCGGGACAATGGCGCTTGGTTTCCGGTTCGGCTTCGGTATATCCGCCGACACGGCGGAGATCCACATCGTTCACCGTGCCGCAATACGCGCAAACCGGCGAAGCCTCTGGGAGCAGGGCGGAACAATTGCGGCAGCGGGGCATGCAGCGTTATAGCGCGGCGAGGATTTCCTTGCGTTTGCTTTGGAATTCCTCTTCCCCGATGAGTTTTTTCTGGTAAAGATCGAGCAAAACCTGCAAACGTTCCTCCACGCGCTGGCTCGCGGAACCGGGTTTCGGCGCTCCGAGCGACTCGGCCATGGCGCCGCTCAAGGCCATGCCCGCGCCCAATCCCACGCCCGCTCCGGCGGCCCCGCCTTGGTTGCGGGCGGCGTCGCGCAAGGCGTCAAGCTTTTGCATTTCGACATAAGAAAGTCCGGCGGCCTTGGCCTCTTGGGTGGCCGCGATGCGATCGCCGATTTGTTTGATCCGCGCCCGGGTTTCGTCGTCGAAGTCCGCGCCTTCGATGCGGAAATCCAAGGCCTTCAACCCCAGCTTTTGGAACTCGGCTCCCACCTTGACCAGGATGCCGGCGGCGATTTCTTCGCGGCGCGCGTCGATTTCCAAATAGGGCGGGCGCGCTTCGGCCACGTAATCGCTGATGCTTTGCACAATGCGGTCGGCCAGCACCGCCCTTGCGTCGCTGATGCGGTACAGGGCTTGCCCGCCCACCAAGGCCCGGTAAAAGCTTTCGGGTTCCGCCACCAGATAACTGAAATTGCCGTGGGCCCGCAGGGCCGCGGGAATGCCGTATTTCGGCTCCTCGTATTTGACGGGGGCGGGAGTTCCCCATTTTTGGTCGACGATCTCGCGGCGCGCGAAGAAGTAAATCCCCGTCTTGTGTTCGCTTTGGAAGAATTGCATGCTCTTGGTTACCGTGGTCCAAAAGGGAAGGTTGGCGGTATGCAGCTCCATCATGCCTTCCCGTTGGTGCACGGCGCGAATCTGCCCTTCGTAAACGAATATGCAACCCTGGCCCGGACCGAGGATCAGCTTGGAGGCGTTTTTGATTTCATCGCCGTTTTCCGACCAGCGCCAAAAAAGTTGGTCGGGATGGGGATCTTCCCATTCAATCACCGATCGAAGCTGGCGTTTCAAACCGTCGAGCATACCCATAGTATCCCCCGATCGAAGATTTCACAAAGGTCTGTTCTATGTTCGCAAACTGACGGGCGAATGACAAGAGAACCCCGAGGATAGACATTCCGTTCCTGGTTGTATTTCTTCGGCAGCGCGGCCGTTCATTCTCCAACCGGCTCCTTCGGGCAAAGAAATTCCAGCGCCGGCGGAAGCGCGGTGAACATGACCAGCAACCCGGCCCCGATGCCGAGCGTGGCCAGAAATCCGATGGTTTGCATTCCCTTGTGGCTTACGAAGCAGAGGCCGGTGAATCCGAACATGTTATTGAGCGTCCCGGTCAACACCGCCGAACCCGTGGTGTGATAGAGTTCGGTCATGCGGCCGGCCCCCAACTCCAGGCGACGGTGATAGAGATGGATCACCGAATCCACCGAAACCGAAAGGATGGTGGGCAGCACCACCAGGTTGAAGACGCCGAGTTTCAAACCCAGGATTCCCATGCACTTGTAGGTCCAATAAGCCGAAAGCACGATGAAACCCACGGCGATCAAAACACCGCGCCAACTGCGCATGTCGAGCCAGGTGATGAGAATCAATAGCAGCAGAGTCGCAGCCGCCAGCAACGGCGCGTCTTCTTTGACCATGCGCACCACGTCGGCGTAAATGAAACCGCTGCTGGCCACCAGCACCGGGCCTTGCGCGGAAGGGAGGTGTTGGAAGCGCGCCTGGAATTTGGCGCTTTCCAGGGCGTCGCTTTCGCGCATCTGGGCGTAGAGATAACCCAATTTTCCGTGGCTGCCGTCGGCTTCGGTGAGAAAGCGCTGCGCCCAGACCGGAAGATCGCGAAAACCGAAAACCCCCACGTCCAAATGATTCTTGAGCAACGCCAGTTCGGCCCGGGTGGAAGAGTCGACCCGGCGCAGCGCACGGGCGTTCAGGAGCGTGCGGATTTCCCCGAGAATTTGCAGGCGTTCCCGTTGAGCCGGCAGGGGCGGCACGAAGCTTTGGATGGTGATGAAACTTTTCAGCATGCTGTCCGCCGGAGTTCCGTAACGCGCGGCCAGGGAGTCGTGCACCGAGCGCATTTGCGCTTCGCTGTGGCCGAGAATAATGGCGGGAGAGGTGTTCCGCCCTCCGCCCACGGCCCGGCCGTAACTGATGCTCGACCCGGTGCTGCGGCCGCGGAGGTTTTGGAAATCGTTTTCGAAACGTACGCTGGGTCCGAAGGCGATGGCCAAGGTGAACAAGGCCGACACGATTCCCAGGACGACGAGTCTCTTCCGTGAAAGGCGAATTTCGGGGAGCAGAAGTCCGCCCTGCACATCATGGGATGAAGGGAGCAGCCAGTGCAGAACGGTTTTGACCGCGGGCCTCGCGGCGAAAACGCGATCCAGCCGAGCGGTCATGCGCAGCACCAGAAAGAAGAGTGGAGGCATTACGACCCAATTGGCCAGCAAGGCAAGGCCGATGCCGAAGCAAACCACGATGCCGAACTCCTGGAAACCCTTGAAATGCCCCACTTGCAGGCTCAGCATGGCGAACACATTGGTGGCCGCTCCGGAGAGCAGGGATCTTCCGGTGGCCACCATGGCGCGACCCATGGCGTCGACGGGCTTGAACCCGGTGCGGCCTTCTTCGGCCCAGCGCGCATACAGATGCACGGCGTATTCGATGCCGAGACCCAAGATGAGCGAGAGAATGAAGGCGGTCAGCAAGGTCAGCCGCCGGTACACCAGATACGTCAGGCCCATGGCCCAGGCCATGGCCACGAACAGCGGAATGTTGATCAGGAGCAGATTCACGGGTTTACGCACGAAGAACCAGAGCAGCACAAGCATGAGGCCGAAAGAAATCACGCCGGCCAGAATGATGTCGCCCACGACCTCTTGGATTTCGTTGAAGTTGCGGTAGGCGCCCGTCACTTGCGCCACTAGGCCGGTTCCGTAATCTTCGGGATGCATGCGGGCGAGCAGCGCCTCGCCTTTGTCAAACATCGCCTTCGCGAACGCGGCGTTGGTGGAGGGTTGATTCAATTGGGCCAGCACTACCGCGACCCAGACACCCTTTTCGGCATGCCATCCCATCAACCGGCTCGAAAGCGAATCGGGCCGCGGAGGCGCAGCGTCGATTCCCGTATCCAGCGTGGCGGCCGTGGCCGGTTCAATCTTTTTCAGCAAAGCCTCGACGATGTCTTCCGGAAGGCCCTGGCGCCGCAACGACTCGGGATCGGGCCATCCTTTCAGCGAAGGCGTCGCGGATTCGTCGACCAAAGATTCCACCAGCGGATTCGCCGCGGCGAATTTCGATCCCACCATGCCCCGGATGCGATCCCGCAAATCGACGAGATCCGATGTCGGCAGATAAAGCAGGGCATGCTTTTCGAAAAACGACGGATCCTGATCGTATTGCACCCACACCGCTTCCGGCCAGGTTTGCAAAGACTCGGCCACGGCCTTTTGGAACCGGCCCAGGTCTGCGAGCGAAGGCGACTGCATGGCGATGGTGAAAAAATCGGTCGACCCTTTGCGCCGCTCGGCTTCTTCGATGGCGAGCTTCGAGGGCGTTCCCTTGGGCAGCAAGACCCGCAAATCGGTGTCGATGCGCAGGTTTCTGGCCACATAGGTTCCGGCCCAGGCTGTCAAGGCGATGAAGGCCAGGGGAATCCAGGGCCAGGCATGGGAAAACCGCACATAGCCCCAGGCCAGGCGCGCGAAAAATCCCGATTTATCCTGGGTATTCATGTTGCGGCGGGATCGGGACCTCGCGGTTGGGCCGCATGTTTACGGCAGTTGCGACCCGAGCAGCCCCTGTTGCAGGCGGATCAATTCGCCGCAGCCTTTTTCGGCCAGGGCCAATAAGGCGTCGAGTTGCGCGCGCGAGAACACCGCCTCTTCGCCCGTGCCTTGGATCTCGACGAAGTCGCCGGAGTCGGTCATGACCACGTTCATGTCCACCTCGGCTTCGCTGTCTTCGGCATAGCACAAATCCAGCAAGGGGGTATCTTCCACAATACCTACGCTGACGGCTGCCACAAAATGTTTCAGGATTTGTCCGGAAGGAAAAGCCTGCGGCAGGGATTTTTTCATCCGTTGCAAGGCGCGGGCCAGGGCCAGAAATCCGCCCACGATGGAGGCCGTGCGCGTGCCGCCGTCGGCTTCGATCACGTCGCAGTCGATGATGAGGTGGCGCTCGCCAAGTTTGCTCAAATCGCAGACCCCGCGCAAGGCGCGGGCGATGAGACGCTGGATTTCCTGCGTGCGGCCCGACGCCCCCGTCCGTTCACGCTTCACCCGCTGCGATGTGCTGCGCGGCAACAGGCTGTACTCGGCCGACACCCAGCCCTTATTGCGGCCTTTGAGCCAGCGGGGAAGGTCTTCGTCGAGGCTGGCGCAGCAAAGAATGCGCGTGCGCCCCACTTCGACGAAAAACGAAGCCTCGGCCGAGGCGACGAAATCTTCCGTCACCTTGATGTTACGGAGCTGATCGCGGGCGCGGTTATCGGGGCGTGCTGTCATGGGACTCCTTTCTTTCGGTTTGTCTCGAACCATCCGCCTGCGGCGGACGCTGGGCAAACTTTATTGTTTCGGCGTTCGCCGAGTCGCCGAGGGTTTTCGCCCCTTACCGGGGGGTGGCGGCGTATCGAGACGGGCGCGCGCATAGCTGCCCAGCATCCGCAGGCTGCGGGTCAGGCCGCGCAATTGATCCAGGGTCGCGTGCACCTCGGGATCGGCGGCTCCGCCGGCGAAGTCGAGATAAAAGCGGTAGGCGAACGGGTTTTCGGGATCGGGGCGCGATTCGATTTTCGTGAGATCGATGGCGTGTGCGGCGAAGGCGCCCAACAATCGGAACAGCGAACCGGCCTGGTTGCGGCGCGGAATGAAGGTGATACTGGTTTTGAGCGGCCCCGTCACCCCCCGCGCGGGCTGGCGCGCCACGGCCAGAAAGCGCGTGAAGTTTCGGGCGCGGTTCTGCAAATGGCGGCGCAATACCACGAGGTGGTACAGCTGGGCGGCGCCTTCGCCGGCGATGGCCGCAACCGGGGTCGAAGTTTCTTTCGTCAGCGATTGGGCCGCGCCCGCAGTGTCGAACCAGGCCACAGGCCGAAGCCGGGGGTGGTCGGAAAAGAAATCGCCGCATTGCGCCAAAGCCTGGGGATGCGATCGCACTTCGCGCACGGCGGAAAAAGTCGTCCCGGGCCGGGCCAGCAAAGCGTGATCGATGCGCACATAGGTTTCTCCCGTCACGTACAAGCGATGTTTCAAAAGGAGATCGTAATTCTGGTGGATGCTGCCGGCCAGCGAATTCTCGATGGGCAGCACGCCTGCCCCGGCCGCGCCGCGATGTACGGCTGCGAAGACGGCCTCGAAGGTGGGTTGCGGCAGCATGCGGCTGCGTGGTCCGAATAGGGTACGCGCCGCCATTTCGCTGTAGGCCCCGGGCACCCCCTGATACGCGACTTGCATTTTGGGTAATGGTAGCTATTGGGCCTGCGCGCTAGTCGAGCACGCGCTTCGCGCCTGCGTAATGGTCGTCGAAATAGTCGGCGTCCAGTCGCGTGTAAGTAACCCCCACGCTGGTTTGCGAATGCATGAAGTACCCGTCGCCCATGTAAATGCCGACGTGATCCACGAACAGAAAGCCGCGGAAGAAAACCAAATCGCCGGGACGCAAAGCGCTTTTGGAAACCTCGCGGCCGTAATGCGACATGGCCGCGGCGTTGTGGGGAAGGTTCATGCCCAGAGCTTGGTGAAATACTTCGCGTACGAATCCCGAGCAATCGATGCCCCCGCGGCTTTCGCCGCCAAAGCGGTAAGGCGTGCCCAAATACGACTCCGCGGCTTTGCGCAAACGTGCGAAGGCCTCCGAGGCGGGTCGGGCCGCCGGGGCTGCCGGTTGCGCCGCAACCGGTGCCGCTGGCGAAGTTGCAGCCAAGGCAGCGGGGGGCGTTGCGGTGTAATCGGGATCTTTGGGCGCGACCCAGGCGCCGGCTTGGCGCGAGTAGTAAGGACGCGGCCCGGGGGGCGCGCAGGCGCAGAGCCAAAGGGCCGTAGCCCAAAGGTTACGGCCGCGAATCCGCACCCACGAGCGTTTCCACGGCGGCCGCGACCTGAAACAGTTCCTGTTCCGCAAAGGGGCGGCCGATGAGTTGTAGCCCCACGGGAAGGGAATCGGTCTTGCCGGCCGGAAGCGACAGGCCGGGCAAACCGGCCAGGTTGACGGCCACGGTGTAGATGTCTTGCAAATACATGGCCAGGGGATCCTGAAACACTTCGCCCACCTTGGGGGGCGGCGAAGGCATAGTGGGCATGGCCACCACATCGCATTGCGAAAAGGCGCGGCCGAAGTCTTCGGTGATCACTCGACGCACCTTCTGCGCCTGCATGTAATAGGCGTCGTAAAATCCCGAGGACAAGACGTAGGTGCCGAGCAAAATGCGCTTTTTGACCTCGAAGCCGAAGCCCTCGGATCGCGACCGGGCGTACAAATCGTACAGATCCTTGGGCGCTGCGGCGCGGTAGCTGTAGCGCACGCCGTCGTAGCGCGCCAGATTGGCCGAGGCTTCGGCCGTGGCCAGAACATAATAAGCGGCCACCGCGTAGCGCAGGCTGGGCAGGCTCAACTCGATCACGCGCGCGCCCGCGCCTTCGGCGGCGGTGATGGCCGCGCGCACCGCCGCAGCCACGCCGGGATGCAACCCGTCGCCGAAACACTCCTTGGGCACGCCCAGGGTTTTGCCTTCCAGGCCGCCTTGCAGGAGTTCGGTGAAGTCGGGCACCGGCTGCTGCGACGAGGTGTTGTCATGCACGTCGGGTCCCGCCATGACGTTGAGGAGATAGGCGACGTCGGGAACGCTGCGGGCAAAGGACCCGATTTGATCCAACGACGAGGCATAGGCGACCAGGCCATAGCGCGATACACGGCCGTAGGTGGGCTTGAATCCCACCACGCCGCAGCAGGACGCCGGCTGGCGGATGGAGCCGCCGGTATCCGACCCCAACGCCGCCGGCACGGTGTCGGCGGCCACGGCCACGGCCGAACCGCCCGACGACCCGCCGGGAATCACCTTCGCGTCGATGGGATTCACGGGTGCGCCGAAGGCGCTGGTCTCCGAAGTCGAGCCCATGGCGAATTCGTCGAGATTGGTTTTGCCCACCGGCACGGCTCCCGCGGCCAGAAGTCGCGACACCACGGTGGCGTCATAGGGCGAATGGAAATTTTCCAGCATGCGCGAGGCGCAGGTGGTGGCGCCGGCCGCCACCACGATGTTGTCCTTCACCGCCAAGGGCACGCCGGCCAGCGGGCCCAGGGTTTCGCCGGCTTCGCGCCGGCGATCCAAAGCGCGCGCTTTATCCAGCGCGTAGTCGGCCAGCACCGCGAGATAGGCTTTGAGATGCTGGGTGGCGGCGATGCGATCCAGCGCCGATTGCACGGAACTTTCGGCGCGGAGCTCGCCGGTTTGCACGCGGCCCGCGAGTTCGGCCAGCGCGCTCACGACCGCCACCACTTGAGCATATACAGCGAGGTGAACACGCCCAGCACGCTGCAAAAATTGAACTTGAAGCCGAGGCCCAGGCGCACCTTGATGAGATAGAGATCCACGGCCCAGCCGTTCTGGTTGTAACCCAGGTCGAGATCCCACGACTTCACGAAAAAGCTGCGGATGGGGTTGTCGAAACTGCTGCCGCTCATCTCGCCCAGCTTACCGAGCAGGTAGCCCAGGGCATTGCCGAGCACGCCGCCGATGAGAAGTCCGAGCACTACAAAGAGAATGACCAAGCCGAGGTTTTTATGCCGATCCATGCCGCTCCCGCTGAAAACGATCCCGTTTCGGAAACTTAGAAGATACTCCGCGAGCGCGGAGCTTCTTGCAGCGTCATTTCCGTCCGCCGGTTTTGGCCATGGCGGCGATAGAGAATTTCCACTTTCTCCCCGACTTGGAATTGCCGGAATAAATCGAGGACATCCTGCAAATCGTCGATGCGCTTGCCGGCCACCGCGTACAGCACGTCGCCGGCTTGCAATCCCGCCTTGTCGGCCGGAGAACCGGCGTCGACGCGCGCCACCGTCACACCGTGGTGGTGGGGATTGTAATCGGGCTCGGCGTACAGGCCCGTGGTGAATTGCCGGATGGTTCCGTATTTCAGCAATTCGTCCATGACCAGCTTGGCTTTTTCAATGGGAATGGCGAATCCGAGGCCGATTGATCCCTGCGACGATCCGCCCCCGGTCAGAATGAAGGTGTTGATGCCGATGACCTTGCCGTCGGTGTTCACCAGCGGCCCGCCGGAATTGCCCGGATTAATGCTGGCGTCGGTTTGAATCATGTTGAAGTAGTGGATGCCGCTCTGGCTGCTGAAGGAGCGGCGCACCGCGCTGATCACCCCCACCGTGACCGTGGGCTTGGGGTCGCCGATCAAATAGCCGAAGGGGTTGCCGATGGCCACCACCCATTCGCCGATCAGATTGTCATCGACCGTCTGCAATCGCGCCACCGGCAGATTTTTGGCCTGGATGGAAAGCACCGCAATGTCGTTGTCGGCGTCGGCGCCCACGACCTTGGCGGGAAACTGGCGCCCGTCGGGCAAGGTCACCCAGACGGCTTGGAGTTCGCCGCCCTCGTTAACGCCCAGCACATGCGCGTTGGTGAGAATATGGCCCTCGTGGTCCACGATGAAACCCGACCCCAGGCTGCTGATTTCGCGGCGGCGCAGTTGCGGGCCGAAAAAATCGAAAAAGGGATCTCCCGACGGGCGTTCGGCCACCACGTCGCTGCGGCGCACGTTGACGCTCACCACGGCCGGCGAGGTTTCTTCGGTAGCGATGACGATGGCATTGCGGCGGCTGTTGGAGACGCCGGTTGCCGACGCCGCGGCCTGGGGGGGATCGGGCGCCTTGACCGGCGGAGTTCCCTGTGCGGTGTAATGGCCTACGGCCAAGGCAACCGCGGCGCCCAAGCCCATCCACACCACGTTTTTAAAAATCATCATCGGGGTAACTCACCCGTTCCAGACATAATCCCTGCGGCGGAGCCCACAGGCGCGGGCCGCGAAAGGCGTCGGCCAGAACCGCGGCGGTCGAACCTGCGGGATGCGCGCCCCGTGCCACGTCGACGCACAGGCCCACCACCGAGCGCACCATTTTGTGCAAAAAGCGGTCGGCTTCCATTCGGATCGCCAGAAAATCTCCTTCGCGCTCGACATCGGCGGTAAGGACGCGGCATGCCGTGGATTTTCCGTCATTTCGTGGTATGGAAAAATTTAAAAAATCGTGTTTGCCCAAGACAGCGCGCAACTCGGATTGCAGCGTATGCTCGTCGAGAGCAAAGCCGGTATGCCAGCTCAGGGCCGCCCACAAGGCGGTCGGCCGCAGGGCGATGCGATAGAGGTAGCGGCGCGACCGCGCACTGTAACGCGCATGGAACTCCGGCGGACAAGGCGCGAGGCCGCGGATGCAGATGGAAGGCCCGGCCAGGGCGTTCACCGAATGCGCGAGCCGCCCGGCATCAATGGCGACTCCGTCGGGAAGATCGAAATGGGCCACCTGCCCGGTGGCGTGCACGCCGGCGTCGGTGCGGCCGGCCCCGATGACGCGCACCTGCCGACGCAAGGCGGTGGCCAGGGCCTGCTCCAGAGCGCCTTGCACGGTGGAGGCGCCGGGCTGCGCCTGCCAACCGGCGAAGGGTGCGCCGAAATATTCCACCGTAAACCGATACCGGGGCATGTCCCAAAAGATATTCGGGAACAAGGCGCGGTCGCCACGATCCGTGTCGGTGCGAAGCGTCCCTAACCCAACAAATCCACTTGGGACATCGGTCCCGAGGCCTTAGGCCACATTCCATCCCCGGTTTCGGCAGCTTGGGCTTGGGATTTTTCCGGCAGCGGGGCATACGACCAGCCGCTAAGCCGCATCTCAAGATCCGACAGGAGGTGCTCGAGCGGCGCCAGCGATTGCGACAGCAGTTCGCGCACGTCGCCGCGGTTGTTGCGAAAGTCGAGATGCGACCCGCGGCGATCCAGCGAGAGCTTGATCTCCACCTCTCCCAGATGCGGGGTCTGGGTGCGGATCTGGAGTTGCACCGGAGGCCGCTCCGCCGGCGGCCGCCCGCGCTGCGGTGCCGCGCCCACCTGCGACCATTGCACGCCGGCCGGATGCCAGGCGTTGTCGAAGAAGTAGTAGGTTTGCGCCTCACCCGGCGTCGCCGCCTCGGGGCGCGGGGTGGAGCCGGTTACGGTTTGCAGCCAATATTTACCTGCGGCATCGAGTTTTCCCCCGTCGGGAGCTGCGTTTCGCAGCGCGTCGAGCAAATCGTCGAGGCGCGCATCGGTCCGGCCCAAATCGGCCAACGCTTGCGACCACGAAGAATGAGCGGCGGCCGTCGGGTCCGTCTCCGATGCAACGGCGGCGCGCAGGGGCAAATCGCGCGTAAGCAGCGCGGCGTCGGCGTCGGGCCGCACCTGTTCCAGAAAGTCGGTGAAAGCGGCGGGATTGCGGCCGGCATTGCTCCAGGCTTGCGTTTGCGGCGCGGTGGCGTCGCGGGGAAAAGCCAAAACCAGGCGGAGCAGGAAATTCATTTCATCTTGTGCAGGCAGGGGTTGCCCCCCTTGCAATCTGCCGGAATCGGCCAGCACATGGGCCAAATCCAATACGGCCTGTGCGCCGCCCGGTTGATTCAAATCGGGTTCCAAAAAATCGGCGGCCAGCCGCAGCGCCGATTGCCGCGGCGGATCGGCCGCGGTCAGCGCCGTCTGCAAAGCCGGCGGCCAACTGCGCTCGGGGCTTTGAAACCGCATCACCAGGTTTCCGGATTCGCGCTGCAGCGAAAAGCGCACGAAATCGCCGGGCGCGCGCGTTTCCGTAGAAACCGCTTCAAGGGAGGCGCCGCCCAAATCCAGCCGGTAGCGCGTCAGTGACGGTTGCTGCAATCTGGTGGGGTCGGAGGCCTCGGGCCCGGATTCGGCCCGCCGGCCTGCCGGGCCCGGCAAGGCGGCGGAACGGCTTTCGAGCACCAAGCCGTGGCCGGTGAACAAGGCCGATCCCGTCGCCGGAACCAGGTAACGCGGAAGTTCCTTCCCCGTGTTTAGGGAGGGCGGTGTCGGGATCGCGTCGGCCGCCGCGGGGTTCGACGCCGCACCGGACGACGGCAGAGTCGTGGCGCCGGAAACGGCGACCTTCTCATTAGTATCATCCATGTTACTACTGGTGCCGAGCGCACGGCGAAAGCCTTGCAGCAGGGTCAATAATTCGCGCTGCCCCGCCTGGTCGGCGGGAGCCGGGAGTTGCGCCAGCGCGCCGATCAAGGTCTTCAAGGTTGCCGAAGGCAACTGACCGATTTGCTGCGTGAGAAATTCCAGACCGTCGGGTTGGCTCAAAACCTGGCGCAACAAGACGGGCAAGGATTGCATCGCCGGCGGTGCCGCGGTTCCGGTGGCGGCGGCGGCCAAAAATCCGGACAGGGCGTTTTCGAAACGGCTGAGGTCGCGCAGCAGGGCGGGCCAATTGGCAGGCATCCCGACGTCGGGGCCGGGATCGGCCGGGTCTTCGGCGGGATCGGCCGGCTTTTCGACGCGCCAGCCGTTGGCCGTGACAGTGAGCTTCAATACGTCGCCGGCCTGCACGTCGTCGGGAACCTCGGCGCGCAGGCGGCCCAGGGCGAAGTCGATCACCGCGACCTTTTTCCCCGCCGCGTCGGTTTGCACAGCGTCGACTCGGCCGGGATAGCTTGCGCCCGGCGCCCCTTCGGGCGCGGATGCGGAAAACGGACGGCCGGCGGAAATCGGCGTGGGCATCACTCCTCCCCCTCTTTATATCGGCCGCGGTGAACGAATGCTGTTGCGGGCTAAAGCCGCCGGCCGCCGAAAATGCGGGTCAGCCGCGTTCGCGGCGGATGCGGATGATGAGATCGACCTGATCCTGCCCCATGCGCAGGCGGCGGGCGATTTCCGAAGGGGTCATGCCTTTGCGGGCATAGCGTAATACCTCTTCGCGTTGCCGTTCCAGTTGCTCGAACTCGGTGGTTTCGGGCATTTTTCCGAGGGGAGGATCGTCGGTGGTTTCGGCGTCGGTCCTGGGTGCCGATAACGCATGCGCGCCTTCGTCTTCCATGGACAGCGCAGGTACGGTCCACACCGCGTCGGGGTCGGGGGGCGGAACCGGAGGCGCTGCGGAGAGGTCTTCGAGAAATTCCAGATCCACTTTGCCCACCCGCGGCGGTTCGGTCGGCGCGGTTTCGGGCTCTTGGAACAGCGGTTCGACGGGCCGTGTGGTCGGCCCAGGCGAAGGTTCGTCCCAGGGGGCGGCCGTGTCGGCTTCAGCGGGTTTGGCGGGTTCGTCGCCGCGTCGCGCCGCGGTTTGCAAATGTGCCATCTCCTCGGCTTTGCGATTTTCGATCCCGAAGTGCCGAGGTGCTTGCGTCGCGGCGGTCTTGGACCCCAGGGCGCGGCCGGCCAAGGCGCCCGCGATGGGAAAACCGAGTCCGAGGGCCGCCAGCCACATCCACAGATCGCCGACCCACACTCCGAATCCCGACAGCGAAGCATGGGATTGCGATTGCACCCATGCTCCCAACTGGCCGCGCAAAGCGGTGTATCGACGCCAGGCGTTCTCCTGTGCGGTTTTCAAATCGTCCGGAACCTTCGGCGCCGCGGCGATTTGCTGTTCGCGCTGCTGCAAGCCAAGGTATTCGCTTTGCATTTCCCGTTTCCAAGTCGGTAGCTTATGGCCCGCAAGGGCCAGGACCGTCACGCGCACGGGCGTCAGATAGACGACTCCCGTCACAGCCACGAAGGCGACAAACCCCCATCCGACTCCCGGCCAAATTTTACTGCGTTTCATGGGTTCTCATCGCAAAATGTACTCGCATCCCCTGGTGAAATCGCTGGGAAGGGCACGCGCCTTTTGATATAGTTTTTCGGGTAGTATGGCCAAGTTTATTTTGCGTTACCAGAATCAAACGGTATCGGAACACAATCTGGGCCCGGGATTCAACAACATCGGGCGGCTGCCTTCAAACTCGATCCGCGTGGATAACCCCGGCATCTCGCGGCAACACGCTTTTGTTTTGGGCGATGCGGGCGGCGGAATTTTCGTGATCGAGGATTTGGAAAGCCTGAACGGCACCTATGTGAACAAGCGCCGGGTGCAGAAGCATTGGCTGCGTCCGGGCGATGTGGTGACGGTGGGACAACATACGCTGGAGTTTGTGGAAGACGAGGGTGGGTCGACGGCTGTCGGCGCACCGGCGGCCCACGAACCCTATCTCGAGGAATTGCCTGCGGGAAAAAAACATGCTCTGCACAAAGACGTGGTCTACTTCGGCAACAGCAGCGCCGATGATATTCAGATTCCCGGTCTCATGGTGGGCAAGAATTTCGCCAGCTTGAATCGCAAAGGCAATATCTGGGTCGCCAACCTGCTGGTCAAACGCTTTTCGCAACTGCGTCTGAACGATGAGGAAATCCATTCGGCCAAGGTCGAAGACGGAGACGCGCTGGAAGTGGCCGGTGTGAAATTCGTGCTGCACTTGCCCGGCTCCGCGATTTAAAGCCCCGCCGGAAGATGCCCGGCGTCAGAGAAAATCCATCAAGGTGTGCTGGATCGATTGCGCACCCATCTGCAGGGTGGCGGTGAACACCGATTGCTGCAAGGCCAACTGGCTGGTGGCCGCGGCAAAATCCACGTCTTCGAGATTGGACTGCTGATCGGTCAGATTGGTGTTCTGCGTGGCGCCGCGGTTTTGCGCGGCGGTCAATGCGTTGACGCGCGCTCCGTTTTGCGCCTGCGCCGCCAAATTGCGGTTCAGCGCCGCGCTCAGGGGGTCGACGCTGTCCTCGATCTGGGTCGAATTGTTGTTGTTGAGACCTGCCAGCAAGTTAATCACGGCGGCAAAGGTGTTGCCTTGCGCATCTGATCCCGAACCGTATGCGTCGCTGGCCGTGGTGTTGATTTGCGCCGTTTGGTTCTGTGCGACCGAGCGGTTGATGGCGCCGTCGAGATCGGCCTCGTTGCGGCGAATCCAGCTGAAGCCGACCTGCAAATTGCCGCCGCCCACGGCGGCCAGGGCGGCCGTGCCCGGCGGCAGGAAGGTGATGGTGCCCTTGACGTAATCGACGGTGTAATCCGTGCCTTCCTGGAGCCCGTTGATGCTCAAGGTTCCCGGAATGACATCGTAGGCGTTGGCCGCCCCTGAAGGCGAATCGGCCGAATCGGTGACCTTGGTGTCGACGAGCTGGATGGGCTGCCCGATTGTTCCGGCGGTGAGTTGGGCAGCGGTGATTTGCGCCGAACCATCTTGCTCGGTGAAAGGGGGAGCCTGGGTGTTGGTGCCCGAAAACACGTAATCCCCCTGATACGTGGTGTTGGCCACGGCGACCATCTGATCGAGATTGCTGCGCACTTGCTGAGCAATCGACGCCCGGTTCAAGGCCGTCAGGGTGCCGGTGGCGCCTTGCAGGGCCAGTTGCTGGGTGTTTTGAATCAGCTGGTTATTGCCGTTCAGGGTGGTGTCGATCGTCGCCAGATACGCGCTGCCGTCGCTGATGTTGCGGGTGTATTGGGTGTTCTGCGCCAGTTGGGTGCGCACCTGCAAATCTTCGGCCGCGCCCACGGGATCGTCCGAAGGTTTATTGATGCGCTTGCCGGTGGAAAGCTGCTGCTGCAGATTCATGATCTTGGCGTAGTTGAGTTGAATCTCCTGCAAGATGTCAGTCGTGGCTTGCCCGAAAGTAACGCGCGAGGTCATGGGGAAATCCTTTCTCACATGTTCATCAGCACATCGAGCATGGACTGAACCGTGGTGACGATGCGGGCCGAAGCCTGGTACGAGTTTTGGTACTTGATGAGGTTGGTCATTTCCTCGTCGAGCGAAACCCCCGAGACGGATGTTTGCTCCTGTTGGAGCTGGGTCACGAGATTGTTTTGGGTTTGCAGGCCGTTGGTGCTTTGGGTGCGCGCCGCGCCGAGATCGCCCACGACCGACGAATAGTAGTCGGAGAAGGTTTGGGTGGCGTTGCCGCTGGAATCGGGCGCCATGGAATTCTGCTGGGCCAACTGCGAAATCGCCAGGGCGTTCGAGCCGTCGCCGACGCCGGGAAAACCGTTTTGCGCATAGCGCAGGTTGACGGTGATGTTGTCGCCCGCGGCGAATTTATTGTAATTGAGAAAGGTGATGGTGCCCTGCGCATAGTCGACGATGTAGTCCTTGCCCGCGCCTTCCTGCAAGGTTTGTCCGTTGCTGTCGAGGGTAATCTGCACGCTACCATTCACCAGATAGCGGTAATTGGGATCGATGGTTTTCAGATCCAAGGTGGGCGCGGTTTGGGCCGGAATGCCGCCGGCCGGACTCACGGTCGCCGACGCCGTGGTGCCGCCCGACGCGGCGGCGATATTGTTGGGATCGGCCAGCACCGCGTCCGACAGGCTGATGGTGCCGGCGGTGGTGTCGTTGGGATTGAAAAAATCGATGCCGGTATCCTGGTTCATATTGAAGCCGGTTTCGTGCAGGGCGTTCACACTTTGCACCAGACCTTTCGCCAGCGAGTCGAGTTTGTCCTGATACGACGGAATGATGGTTTGTTCGACGTCGAGGATGCCTTTGAGTTGACCGGTCGCCGGCTGCACCACCTGTTTGTTGCTCTGCAGGCGGACTCCGAAAGTGGGTTGCTGGGTGCCATCGGCTTGCGTGACCGTGGTCCCATAGGTTTCGAGCTGTTGATAACTGGACGGACCCACCATCAGCACACCGCCCGAGGTGATGGAAACGCGCCCCTGCGCGTCCTCGGTGGTGGTCACGTCCATAAGCTGCGACAACTGGGTCACCAACTGGTTGCGTTGATCGCGGCTGTCGTTGGCGTTGCCGTTCGGTTGCGCCTCTTCGGAGGAGATGGTTTTGTTCAGCGCCGAGATCTGCTGCATCAGGTTGTTGGCCTGGGTGACCGTGTCTCCCAGCACGCCCTGCTGTTGGCTTTGGTATTGCTGCAGCCCCTGGGTCAAGCCGTGCAAGTTGTCGGTCAGAGTTCCGGCCGCGGCGCTCAGGGCTTCGCGCGTCGACAAATCGCCGGGATTGTTGGCCAAATCCTGCCACGCGCTGAAGAAACTGTTGAGATTGTCATTCAGGCTTCCGTTCTGCGGTTCGTTAAACAGATTTTCCACCTGCCCCAAGGCCGCGTCGACCTGGGTGTAATATCCCTGCTGCCCGGATTGGCTCTGGATTTGTTGATCGAGGAAAGCATCGCGGATGCGCGTGATATCGGCCACGTCGACACCCATGCCCATTTCGCCGTAGGTGCCATCGGGCCGGCTGAGCGGTTGGAGATCGATCTGCTTGCGCGAATACCCTTCGGTGTTGGCGTTCGAGATATTCTGCCCGGTGACGTCGATGGCGGTTTGCGAGGCATTGAGCCCGGTCAACGCCACGCTCAGGGAACTGAACAGCGACATGGCTCAGGCCTTGCGGTTCACCAGACTGCGCAATTGACGGCGGTGCAATTGCGATTGACCCTGCCGCGTATACAGGCGGTGGCGCTCGGCCGGGCTGCGTCCCGCCACGCTGGTGATGGCCGACAAGGTGGCGGCCACCAGGCGCTGACCGTTCTCGGCCAGAGCCGTGTTGATGCGCGCCGTATCCTGCGCTTCGCGCAAGAGCGGCCGCAGGGCGTCGCGCGCCGCCAGCAGACGGCGGGCCGCTTCCGCTTCGAGGTGCGGAACCAGCTCTTCGCATTTGGCCGATGGTTTCACAGCCGGCCGCGTGAACCAGCCTTCGGTGGGACTGCGGCGATACAGGCCGGCTTTTTCCAGGATCGCCGCCACCCAGGCTTCGCGGTCGACGTCGAGTTGCAACAGCCGCGCCAGCACGCCGTCGATGGCGGCGTTGGCTTCGGCGAGATGCGCCATCGCGCCATGAATTAAAGCGTGACGTTGGTCGCGGAGCAAAACAAGGTAGTCGCGGTAGGCTTCGGTTTGCATTTCGAGATTGCGCGCTAGGGCGTGGCCGGGATTTTTTTCCGGCTCCGGAACGCGACGGTGCGGCACGGTGATCATGGCGAATCTCCTTGCGCAACGTGGTTGCGCATTTGCAGCACACGGCTGACATAATCCTGGGTTTCGGGATAGGGCGGGATGCCGCCGAAGCGATCGACGGTCGCAGGCCCGGCATTGTAACCGGCCAGGGCCAGGCCTTCGTTGCCGTGGTAGCGGTCGAGCAGGGTGCGCAGGTAGCGCGCCCCGCCCATGACGTTCTGGAGGGGATCGAAGGGGTTCGCCACCCCCATCGCCGCCGAGGTCGTATCGGTCAATTGCATCAAGCCTTTGGCGCCTTTGGAAGACACGGCGGCGGGGTCACCCGCCGATTCGGCATGGATGACGCTGCGTAACAAATCGGCCGGCACGTCGTATTGCTGCGACGCTGCCTGCACCAGCGGATTCAATTGCGCGGGTGGCAGCGCCGCGCCTCCCGAGGATGGGACCGCAGGCGTCGGCGCGCCTTTGAGTCCGGCGATATCGGTCGGCGTCAAGGTGCGTCCACTTTGCCGCAAGGAGCGATAAATTTCCGCGGCCAGCGAATTTGAAGTGCCGTTCTGGGCGGCGGTTAATCCCGCGAGTCCCGAGGTGAGCGGCGAACTCGCTGGTGCGGCCGCGACATCTTGATCGAACATGTCGGTGAACATGTTGCGCGCAAACGAGGGTTGGGTCAGGTCGCTGTGGTCCACGGTTTGGCGCATCGACTTGTACAGTTGGGTGAGAAACATGGTTTGAAAATCGAGACTGGTTTTCCAGCGCTGCATTTCCGCGGCCGACGATCCCGCCGCGGCCTTGGGGCCGGCGTTTGCCGCCGGAGATGTCGGCGGGTGCGAGGCCAGCGCTGCTTCGGCTTGCAAAAGATTCAGGCTCTGTAGGCCGGAGGCATCGGGTATGGGCATGGCGGACTCGGGTTGAAATTTCCCTTGAACGTTGCCAGACGCAAACCCTATGCCACGCGCCCGTTTCTGCAACGCAGCCGAATTCGGCGCATGCCGCCGATATGCCGTTTCCATTCCTGCCGGGACCAGCAATTTTTTCCACCCCTGAGTGGGTAGGCGCGGGACGAAAATCGGGGTAAAATCAAAAAACCTTATGGCTTTTGGGTTTCGATCCGATATTCGGAAAGAGAAGGAGCTTGCGTGTTTTTTGCATCGGGTATGGACGGATTACGATCGATAGCACCTCTGGAAGAGTGGACCCGCGTCGCCCAGGCCGGCGTGATCGCACCTGAACACGATTCCGACGAAGGCGGGGGCGCCGAAGGTTTCCACCGCCCCCCTCCGCGGCGCAAAGCGGCGCAGGCCTATGCGGCGGCGCGGCGGGCGCTGCCGCCCGAGCCCATTCTCACCGCCGACAAAGCCATGCAGGCACCGGCGCATTGCGTGCGTGCCGAAGTCCCTCTGGAAGAGGCCGAACACCTGATGCGCGTCAAGGGCGTCGGACATCTGCCCGTGCTGGCAAAAGAGGGCTTGCTGGTGGGCGTACTCTCCGATCATGATTTGTTGCGCCTGCGCGTCCATCCGCCGCAGGGGCTGGAATGGTCTGAAGTGTTGGCACGGCCCGTGGGCGAATTCATGGCCTCGCCCGCCTTCGCGGTGGGCCCCGAAGCCGACATCCGTTATATCGCCGCCATGCTGCTCGACAAGCGGGTGGGATGTGCGCCGGTGATCAATACCGCAGGCGAGGTGCTCGGCATCATTACCCGTACCGACATTCTGCAAGGCTTCGTTAAACATCCGCCCCTGCGTCTTTGGGCCTGATCCCGTTGCGTTCGGGCCGTGGCCCGGTTAGGTTTGCGGCATGTCCGCCGCCAAGATTCCGCCGCTGCTGGAAGTGCGCCATGCCACCGTGCAGCGGGAAGAAACCTTGGCGTTACGCCGGTTTTCCTGGACCGTGCGCGGCGGGGAGCATTGGGCGGTGCTGGGCCCCAACGGTTCGGGCAAAAGCACCTTGGTACAGATGCTGCAAGGGTGGCTGTGGCCGCGCACGGGAACGCTGTCGGTGCTGGGGCGGAATTTCGGATCCGACGACGTGGCCGAATTGCGGCGGCATGTGGCCTGGGTCGGCCAGGAGGCCGAGGCCGAATCGCCGGCGCACCAAAGCGTGGGCGCCATCGCCGCTTCCGGAACCGTGGGTGCCTGGGGGTTGCAATTCGAACGGCCCGGAGGGCGGCAGCGCGCCCGGGCCCGGGCGGCGCTCCGCGCCTTGGGGCTTCTGCGTCTGGCCGATCGGCCATTCCGGCATTTAAGCCAGGGGCAACGCCGCCTGGTGGTGATTGCCCGCGCCTTGGCGATGCGGCCCCGGCTCCTGTTGCTCGACGAAGCCACGGGCGGGCTCGATCCCGTTGCCCGCGAACGGTTTCTTCGGCGCGTGGCCGGCTTGCTCCGCCCGCCCCACCATCCTGCCGTGATTTATGTCACGCATCATATCGAAGAAATTCTGCCGGGGTTCACCCATGTCTTGCTGCTGCGCGCCGGCCGCTGCGTGGCCGCCGGGCCGCGCCGCGACGTTCTGACGCCGGCGACGCTGCGCGCCACCTTTGGAACTCGTTTTACAGTGGCTTTTCGCGAAGGCCGGTATTGGGTGCGCTCGCTCGGTTAAGGCCGAGCGCAGCCCCGCGCGGATTGCGGGGACCTTGCCGGTCCGATCCCACATCCGCCCCAGGCCAACAGGGTCGCGCTTTAATGCTCCATGGTGGGGGGGCGCAAGGGATTGGCGGTACCATCGTCGGTCTGCACCGGCGTGGCGGTCGCCGGCGTGGCGGCGGGCGTCGCCGCAGCGGCTGCGGGATTCGCACCCGGCGCAGCGCCCGTTTCGCCGGCTTCGGGGGCCGCATTTCCATAAACACCGGGATCGTTCCGGTCGGTGTTCGCCGACGTCGCCGAGGCCGTGGTACTGACCTCGCCGTTGCTCACGATATGCGGTGTGACGAATACGATGAGATCGCGCTTGGTGGTCTGATGGGATTTGTGTTTGAACAGCCAGCCGAGAATGGGAATGTCCTTCAGCAGGGGAATGCCGGTTTCGACATCGGTTTCTTCTTTGGTGGTGAGTCCCGCAATCACCACGGTTTCGCCGTCGTTGACCAATACCGTGGTTTTGGCGTTTTCTTTCTCGAGAATCACTCCGGCCTGCGCGTCCACCCGATAGGAGTTTTTTTCGGGTTCGAGGTCGAGCAGGATGTGTCCGTCCCCGGTCACATGCGGCGTCACGGTGAGCGAGGTTCCCGCGTCTTCCAACTGGATGGCCTGACGGCCATTGACGTCCAGCACCTTCACCGGCACCTCTTCGCCCATGAAGATCCTGGCTTCGGTATTGTCGACCGTGGTGATTTGCGGCTTGGCGAGAATCTCGCCGCGTGATTCACTGAGCAGATCGGCCACGGCCACGGCCAAATGGGTGTTGAGCAGGCCGAAGGCGAATTGCGATGTGGCTCCGGTCACACCGCCTACGCCGCTGCTGGTGGTGGTGCTGGAGGCCGTTCCCCCGGACGTCGAGGATTGGGAATTGGCGGTGATGCCGCCGGGATTGCTGGTTCCCACGGCATTGAAATTGCCTTTCAGCGAAGGATCGATTTTTCCCGGAGTGTTGAGCAGGGCTCCCACATGCCCTTGGCCGAATTGCCAATCCACCCCCATCGATTGCAGGCCATCGGCGTCGACTTCGATCAATTGCGCCTGGATATTCACCTCGGGAGTGGGCACGTCGAGTTCGTCGATAGCCGCGCGGATTTCCCGGATGTTCTGGCGGGTGTCGAACACCAGGAAAGCATTGTTGCGCTCCACGTAGTTCACGCGCCCGCGCACCGATAAAAGCCCCTTGACCGACTCCAGCAGATCGCTTCCCTTGGCGTTGCGCAGGTGGATCACGTCGCGCACCAACGGCGCCAGGGCCCCGGTTTGCTGCATGGCGGTGGCGTTTTCCACCGAGCTCTTGTTGAATTCGCTGATGGGCTGCACGTAGAGGTAATCCTTCTCCACCGTGTACTTCAGGTTGAACATCTGGCACAGAATGATGAGCGCCTCCTGCCAGGTCTTGTCGGTGAGTTGCAGACTGGGGACGGTGCCGTTCACCGTCGGCGACACCACGATATCGACCCGGCCTGTGGCCGACAAGGCCTTGAAGGCCGAGCGCAAATCGGTGTTGGAAAAATTGAAGTTCTGGCGGAACTCCTGCGCATGCGAGGTCGAAAAGCTGGCGCCGAAGGCGGCGGAGTTCAGGGCCGTCAGCGTCGTGAACGCCATGATGGGGAAAAAACGCGCGTGCGAAAAGTTCATTTTCCAGCCCTTTCCTGAGAGGGGACCAATTTCAAAGTGTAGGAGCGCGTGATCCCGAATTCCGTGAGATCAAAGGTGACGGCGTCCCGGGTGATGCGCGCCACGTGTCCGTTGTGAACCGGATCGCCCGGGCGCACGGTGAATGAAAGGTTCGATTCCTTGATGTTTTCCAGCACGGCCATGGGCCCCTCTCCCTGCCACACAATGCCGACCACCTTCATTTCGTCGATGTCGATGCCGTTGTCGGGCGAGCCCTGTTCGACCGGAATGAACGGGTCGCGGCGCCCGTAGCTGTTGTAGGTCACGGCCTCGCTGCTTGGAGGGGCGAGATTCACTTTTTCCGAATCCGCCGCTTTTTGTTCGTCGTCGAGCGCCGTCGGCGGAATCTCCATCTTGGCGCCGGGGGCGGCCAAGGAGAGCTTCGGTTCTTCCGTTTTTTTGCTGTGGACGGCCGTCGCGGGCGGGGCCGGGGGGGCGGGCGGCTCTTCGGCGCGGGGCTTTCCGGCGGGCGCTACGGCGGCTTGCGCGGCCGTCTGGCGCGCGTGGATCTTGGCTTGCAGCGCGCGCAACTGGGCCGCCGATAATTCATCCGGGTAGGCGGCCGCCGCGGCCGCAACATAACCGGTATCGTTGTCCGCGACCGCGCGCAGGTACCCTGCATGTGACCCTAGCCGCCGCAGATTTTCTCCCGCCTGAAGCCAGCGTCGCACGGCGACGGATTTGCCCGGGCCGGCCAAAAGCGGGGCCGAATCGCGCACCACCACCATGGGTTTGCCGGCTGGGGCCAAGGTGAAGATATGGCTGCTGGTAAGGGCATGGGCGTGTTTTTGATCCAGAGTCGCGCCTTCGGCGAAAGCCGAGGGCAAGGGGCCGACCGGAACACGGGGCGTTACCGGATGTCGGCTTTTCCAGGAAAAGGCCGGCGTGCCCGGCGGCAGAGGGATCCGCAGCCGAACGTTGCTTTTTTCCGCGGTCGGCTGCAGCGATTGCGCCGAATCCAGCAACAGGACGGCCACTAAATCCGAGTCGTGTTCCTGCCAGAAAAGCCCGCGCACGCGGCCCAGCGGTCCGAGGTCGAATTTGGCCTCGGGCGGGGCGGCCTCGGTGTGGTGAAAGATCAGTCCCAAGGCGGGCGCCGTACCCGAAGGATTTTCCACCCGGTAATCCGGTGTTTGGCCTTGGAATTGAAAACTCACCTCTTCCCATGACCCGGCAGCCGTGATGCGCACCTCACGCAATTTTCCGGGCGAGGCGGCTGGTGCCGGGGTGGCCGGGGCCGAAGCCTCCGCTGCCGGCGCGGAAGAAGCCGTGGGTGTTACGGGAGGGGCGGCGCTTCCCTGGGCCAGCGACCAGGCGGCGAGGGAAGCAGCGGATTTGGGGGCTTTGCCCAAGAAGATGCGCAAGATCGAACCGGTGGGAATCAGGCTCCAGTCGGCGGTGGCGGGCAACCGCTTGAGCGAAAATTCCACACCCAGAAAATCCTTTCCGCTGGGGGAGCGGAAGCGTTGGAGGGTGACGCCGGCGACGGGGGCCTGCGAAGGCAAGGGTGTGAAGCCCATCGGCAGCGACGTTTCGGTTTCGAGAAAAGAAAACAAGGCGGTCTTGCGGGCCGAGTCGATTTTCTGGAAATAAGGGGGAAAGGAAAAAGTCTGACCCTCTTCGGGAGGCGCGAAGTGGATTTCGGCCGCGATCTTTCCTGCAAACTTCAAGGTGACATCGGTGATTTGGGGCGAAGCCCAAAGCGGCGCCAAGGCACAGGCCAGTACGCCCAAGGCCCGGGCACAACCTGTGCGGAGGGGGAGGAGTCGATGCGAAAAGCCGCGCAGCATGGGCTGGGTCTGCCTATTTCTTGGAGGTGAAGGTGGTCAGTTCGAAGGTGGCCGTGATGGTTTTCGGAATTTCGCCGTGATCGTGCGCGTCGGACACCACCTTGTCGAGGTCGGGGGCTTTTTCGATTTCCAATTTGTTGATGGCCGTGGGGTAGCGGAAGTTGGCGATATCGGCCAGCAAACTCCCCAACCCGTGGTAGCTGCTGCTCAAGGTGACCGAATAATGGTTCTCCTTGTAAAACTCTTTTTCTTCCGATTGCAGCGGGAGGAATTTGGTGGGGATGGTCTGCGAACGGCGGGTGACGGCCGTGAGATCGATGAGCCGTTTAGGAATGACTTCGCGGTCGGGAAACATCTCTTGCAGCCGCGCGAATTCCTGGTTGGCCACTTCGATTTCGGCTTCGAGATCCTTGAGGCGTTGTTTTTGCGCCAGGATTTGCCGCAGTTCACCCCTTTTGGTTTCGATTTGCTGATCGAACTGCTTCGATTGCTGGGCATAGTCATGGTATTGCTGCGTGTAGAACAGATAGCCCAATCCGCCGACGGCCGCGAGGCAGAGGCCGAAAAAAATCCACAGCTTGGCTTGCAAGGTGAGCAAGGCGTTGAGGTCGAACTTTTTCACAGCACCTTGCCCTTCACGGCCCCGTTGGCTTCGACCGGCATCCCGGAATTGGGATTCATCTCTATTTTCAAGGTGAAGGAGAAATAGCTTTGATCCGCGTCATGCTTGAATTCGATGGAAGCCAGTGACACCTGCTGGAAGCAGTCGAGCTTTTCCAACTCCATCATGTATTCCGCCACTTCGGGGAAGACGAAGGTTTTCCCATCGATTTCCAGGCCTTCCTCGTCGGCACCACTCTGCTTGATGGACTCCAGCCAGGTGTTGAGCGGCAACGATTTGGATAGCCCTTCAAGCACCCCGATCCACTTGCGTTTGTTCACGCTGATGCTTTTCAGCGAGGTATTCTTGGCGTTCTTTTCGTCGCGGATTTTTTCCAATTCGCGGATTTTCTGTTCCACGAAATTGTTTTGGGCGATTTCCGCCTGTACCTGGGTCAAAGCCGATTTTTTGGTGGCGAGGTTGGCCTCGATGAACTGGCGGCCGGCCACGAACGCCAAGCAGGCTGCGATCACAATCACGGTTCCCGTCAACGGGCGCCAGTCGAGCAGAAAGGAATAATCCTTCCGGACGACGCGGTATTCAATGGGAAGCAGGTTGACTTGGATGTAGTCGCGCATGTCACACCTTGCGCAAGGCCAGGCCCGTGGCCACGGTCAGAATGGTCGAGATATTTTCGGGAATCGGGCCGCTGAAGCGCTTCTCGTCATAGGCGATGTGGGCCAGCGGGTTGGCGATTTCCACTTCGACGTTGTGGCGCTTGGCCAGAATGCCCGCCAGGTTGCGGATGGTGGCGCCGCCGCCGCACAGCACCATTTTTTCCACCTTGAGATTGTTCTCGGAAGACTGGAAATAGCCGAAGGCCAAATCGATTCCCACCGAAAGCTCTTCGGCCGAGAATTCGATGCTGCGGTTGACCACCGACTGCACCTGGGGTTCGACGTTCTTGCCGCGCAGGATGGTCGAGGCCTCTTCGCGATCGACCTTCAGGTTTTTCATCAGGGTCTTGAGAAAGAAGTCGCAGGCTGTGGCGATGTCGCGCGTGGAATGGTAGGTGCCGTTCTTCAGAAAGGTGAGGTTGGTCAGATGTTCGCCGATATTGATGACGCTGACCACCTTGTTGGCATCTTCTTCGGACGAGGCCAGCAGATAGGCGTTGGTGACCGCGAAAGCGTCGACGTCGATGACCAGGGGCCGCAATCCGGCTTCGTACAAGAGGTCGATGTACGACTGCATCACCTGGTTCTTGGCGGCCACCAGCAGCACTTCCATCTCTCCCGACTCGGGGGTTTTCGACAGCACCTTGTAATCGAGCGTGATGTTGTCGACATCGAAGGGGCTGCGTTGCCCGGCTTCCATGAGGATTTGCTCCTCGTCTGATTCGCCGGAATCGATTTTCAGGTGGATGCGGTCGGCGATCACGCCGTACGACCACGAAAGCGAAAGCACCACATCTTTGATTTTTCCCGAAGGATCGGTGCGGTGCACCAAGGTCGTCAGCGAATGCAACAATTCGTCGCGATTCTTGATTTCGCCGCCCGACAAGGTGTCGGGTTTGAGCACGTGAATACCGGCCCCGAGCAGAACGGGTCCGGCTTCGCGATGGGCGATCCGCGCAATCTTGATGGAGTAATTGCCAATATCAATGCCCACCGTGGTGGGTTCGCTTTGTATCAGGCGGAGAAGGGACTCCCGAATGCTCACGCAACGGCCCTCATCTTCAAAGGTTTTTGAGGAATTTCAACTTGGCCATTATAGCACCACGTCCGCCGGGAAGCAACCTTTGCCGCTGCATATTTCCAGGCGGGGTCAAGCCGGAAAAGGCGCGCCGCGATCCTGGGCGCCCAGGCGCTGCTTCTCGAACACATAGCGCACGATGCTTTCCTGCTGGGCGGTTTCCAGGCCCATGAATTTGAGATGGTGTTCGAAGTCTTCGCGACCGGGTTTAGACACCGCCGCCACGCGCATCACTTCGGCCCGCAGTTCGCGGAAGGTGGCGCCGCCGGGCAGATCGAAATTCAACGACAGCTTGTGCCCTTTGGGCACGGAAGTGGGCAGCCGCGCGCAGGCTCCTCCTCCGGACAAATCGGCCAGACGGCCCTCCACCAGGAGGCCGGCGGGCAAAAGGCGATCGTCGGGGCCGGGATGCTCCGGCCCGCTCACGACCAGAATGCGGCAGGGCAAATTGACCTCGACGCGCACCCAATTGCGCAATTGTTTGCGTTCCAGGTTGCGCGTGTGGGCCAACACCAGAATGCGATGGGCTGGGCGCACGGCCACCAGCGTGGTGCGAATGCCGTATTCCGCGTCACCGGGCCGCGTCAACGCGAGCGCGAGTTCGACGCCGGCCCGGATGTTTTCGGGCAGGCGATCGAAAGCCGCCACATGCCACTCGCGTTCGGACACGAATTGAATCTGGCCTTTGAGAGCGGTGCCCGACATCGTCCACGCAACGGCAAGTCCGTCTCCCAGTTGGCGCGTGCTGCTGAGCGGGATTTCCGCCGGTAATTGCAGAAAGCCGAGCTTGAAACGGATGCTGCGCAAAACGCCGTACAGCGCCGGATCGCGAGCTAGGCGGTCTTTCTCTTCGGCCAAAAAAGCTTCGACGGCGTCTTCGAAAACATAGGGGGAATCGAAAACCATGTCGGCGCTCATCACTTCGCCGCTGCGCACCACGGCTTTGAGCAGGGAGTTCTCAGTCGCCGACAATTCTTTTTGGGTGGCGCACTCTTCAAAGTACCGCCAGCCGATTTGCACCTCTTCTTTGTGGTGGCGGGCCGAGCGCAGAATTTCCAGGAACACCAGCCATCCCATGGCTCCGATGAGCAGAAATCCGGCTATCACCACGGCCAATGGATTCATGCGTCCGAAGCCGCTGCCCATGGCGTGAAGCAACTCTTGCACCGACATAGAAGCCCTATTTTCCCATAATTCCCGTTGCCGGTGCGGAAAGAAGAGCGATAGAATGCAAAACGAGGTTCGCTTTCAAAAAAAGACCAAATGCCGGCCACCGACAACCAACTCAAGGCCGTGGTGCAGAAAATTACCGATCTGCCCACCTTGCCGGCATTGTTCGTCACCCTCACCCGGTTGATTCAAGACCCGCATACCTCGGCCGAACAGTTGGGCCGCGCCCTGTCGACCGACATGACCTTGGTGTCGAAAGTGCTGAAGCTGGTGAACTCGGCTTTTTACGGATTTCCCGGACGCATCGGCACGGTGTCGCAGGCCATCGTCATTCTGGGATTCAGCTCCATCCGCAATATCGTGCTGACCACGTCGGTGATGAAGATGTGGGAACATCCCAAATTGCAGAAGCAATTCGATCTCGACGGCTTCTGGCGGCATTCGCTGCAAACCGCGGCGCTATCCAAAGCCCTGGCTATGGAACGGGCCATCCCGTTTATGGAAGAGCTTTTCATCGCGGGGTTGCTGCACGATATCGGGCGCATCGTGCTCAGCGGCAAGTTGCCCGAAGATTTTGAAAAAGTCCTCGATTATCGCGCCCGGCGCCATGTCAGCCTGCTTGAAGCCGAGAAGAAGGTATTGGGGCTGACGCATGCCGAACTCGGCGCATTTCTGGCGAAGAAGTGGAATTTGCCCGCGCCCTTGGTGGAAATCATCCGCTGCCACCATGCTCCGGAGTTGGCGGATACGAGTCCGGGAGCGCCGCTGTCCGGAGACGCTTCGGCCTCGCTGGCGGTGGTGCGTCTGGCCGATGCGTTGTCGCGCGTGGTGACCGAGGGAGAATTACCCCCGGGTTATGTGGAAAAGGTCGCGCCGGGTTTGTGGGAGCAAGTCGGATTTGAATCGCTTCCCGGGGGCGGTTTTCCGGATCGGGCGCGCGAGGAAATCGGCAAGGCTTTGGCCTTCCTCAGCGTTTAAGCGTATACTCGGAAGCGCAGGCATTGCCGGCACCGGCGGCGGCATCCGGGGAAGCCGGGAGATTTCATGACGGTCGAATACAAAAAGTCGAACAAGAAGCGCCTGACCATCGAGCAATTGCAAGACGTGTCGCTTCCCGTGAGTTTGGAATTGGGAAAGAAGCGCATGCGCGTGCGCGAGCTCTTGGCCCTATCGCGCGGCTCGATTGTCAAACTCGAACGGCTGGCCGGCGAGCCCGTCGACCTGGTGATCAACGGACGCGCCATGGCCAAAGGCGAAGTGGCGGTGATCGACGAGAATTTCGCCGTGCGCCTGGTGACTTTGCTTTCTCCCGAAGAGCGTCTGAAGCTCTTGTAGGACGCCTCTAAAATATTGAGACTTTTCCTTCGGTCCGCTCCGCCGGCAGACGAGGACTGAGCCAGTCGAGAGATGGCGAAGGCCGATCAAGCCGCGCGGGCGCGGGGCCAGGAAAGCGGCCGGAAGCGCTGCGCCCGGGAAAAGCCGGGTAACTCGCATGTTTCGGGGGAGGAGGCGGCTTTCAGCGCGGGTTGCGCCACGCCTTGGTCTTCGGCCGCCCAGTGCAGAAACGGAAAGCTGCGGACTTCGGCCTGATAGACTTCACGCAGTTCCCGCGGGGTGACCACTTTGCACCGCATGCCTTTAAACTAGCAAGGGTAGCCCGGGACGGTAAGCTTCGGTACAAAATCTCCGCAGTGAAAGTTCAACCTCAAGTCGAAGTTCGGCTGCAAGATTTCTTGCCCAAGCCGTTCCGCCGGATTTATAAAGCCGGGTGGTATTTGGCCAGCGAAGGCGCAAGAGTGCGCACCAGGCGCAACAGTTCGGCCTCCAATGCGGGGCCGCCTTCGGTTTCGCGCACCGAGGCCAGCGGCAAAAACAGGGGGGAGTGGAACAGAGTTCCCAGCGGAACCGGATTCTTGCGGCTGAATACGGCCTGCACAAAGGTCATGACCTCTTTCTGGCCGCGTTCCGCGTCTTGAACCCGGCCTGCGCGATGCGCCTCCACCAACCGCAGAAACAGGCGGGCCGCCTCGGGAATGTTTCCCGTGGCGGTGATCACGCCGTGTCCGCCCAGTTCCAGCAGGGCGAACACGCCGTCGTCTTCGCCGCTCACCACCGCGAAGTCGGAGTTTTTCGTGGCTTCGATCACGGCGCGGGTATCCTCGCGGTAACGTCCGGGGCTGCGGAAATCCACCGCCTGTTTGAGCCCGATGATGTTGCGGTCTTCGGCCAGCCGCAGCAGGGTGTCGGGTTCGAGATAGCTGGCGGTGCGTCCGGGAACATTGTAAATCACGATTTTGGCGCCGGTTTCGCGCGCCAGGGTTTCGTAATGCGCCGCCAATCCGGCCTGGGGCGGATTGTTGTAATACCCGGTCACACACAGGCAGGCCACCGGCCCCGTGGTCCGGAACAATTCCTGAATGAGATCCACCGACTCGCGGGTGCAATTCGATCCCGCTCCGGCCACAATGGGCACGCGGCCGTCGACGTATTCGGCGGCGAAGCGGATGAAATCGAGATGCTGCGCGGTGCTGACCGTGGGGCTTTGCCCCGTGGTGCCCACCGGCACCAGACCGTCGACGCCGGCGGCGATGAGGTCGTCGATCATGCGGCGCGCTTTTTCATAGTCGATGGAGTTGCGCAGGCGCTTGGGATCGTCGTCGCGCAAGGGCGTGAACAGCGCCGGCCATACGCCGCGCAATTCCGCCGCCGCGGCGATGCTTTTCACGGAAGACATGGAACGCTAACCTAGCAAGAGCGCGGGCCGGCCGTCCAGCGCCCGCCTGGGGCGCCGCGGCGGGCCGCCTCGCGTCAACCCGCCTGCATCAGTTCGGGATGTTGTTCGAGAAACTTGGTGCTGTAGGTGCCGCGCGCGAAGCGGGGATGGCGGAGGACGCGCTTGAGCAGGGGAATGGTGGTTTTGACGCCCTCAATGACGAATTCGTCGAGGGCGCGCAGCATGCGGGCGATGGCCTGTTCGCGGTCGGGCGCATGCACGATCAGTTTGGCGATCAGACTGTCGTAATTCGGCGGCACAATATATCCGGCATAGCAGTGGGTGTCGATGCGCACGCCCAGGCCGCCCGGCAAATGGAAGTCGGTGATGAGGCCCGGGCTGGGTTTGAAGTCGTCGAAGGGATCTTCGGCGTTGATGCGGCATTCGATGGCATGCCCCTCGAAGCGCACGTCTTTCTGGGCAAAGGGGAGTTTTTCGCCCGCCGCCGCCAGAATTTGCAGCCGCACCAAATCCAACCCCGTCACATATTCGGTCACCGGATGTTCCACCTGGATGCGCGTGTTCATTTCCATGAAGTAGAACGAACCGTCTTGGTCATAGAGAAATTCGATGGTGCCCGCGTTGGAATAGCCCGCCTCCAAGGCTCCGCGCGCCGCGGTTTCGCCCATACGCCGGCGGATTTCCGGAGTGACGGCGGGGCTGGGGCTTTCTTCGATGAGCTTTTGATGCCGGCGCTGCACCGAGCAGTCGCGCTCGCCCAGGTACACCATGTTGCCGTGCGCATCGCCCAGCAGTTGAATCTCGACATGGCGCGGCTCGGTGAAATAGCGTTCGAGATACAAATCGCCGCGGCCGAAACAGGCCTGGGCCTCGGAAGCGGCCACGGCGTAGATTTTGTTCAGCTCCTCCAAATCCTTGGCCACGCGCATGCCGCGCCCGCCGCCGCCGGCGGCGGCTTTGACGATGACCGGATAGCCCACGATTTGCGCGGCCGCCGCGGCCTCGGCCAAGGTGGCCACCAGGCCTTCGGACCCGGGAATGGTGGGCACGCCCGATTTGCGCATGGTGGCCTTGGCCTCGGCTTTGTCGCCCATGCTGCGGATGACTTCGGGCGAAGGGCCGATGAACACCAGCCGGTTGTCGCGGCACACTTCGGCGAACTTGGCGTTCTCCGAGAGAAAGCCGTAGCCGGGATGCACGGCGTCGGCGTTGGTCAATTCGGCTGCGGCCAAAATCTGCTTGGTGTTGAGATAGCTCTGTTTGCTGTTGGGCGGGCCGATGCAGATGTCCTCGTCGGCGAAATGCACGTGCAGCGAATGGGTGTCGGCGGTGGAATGCACCGCCACGGTGGAAATGCCCATTTCTTTGCAGGTGCGAATGACCCGCAGGGCGATTTCACCGCGGTTGGCGATCAGGATTTTTTTAAACACCGGTGATCCAACTCCGATCGGAAGTGCCTTCGACGCCGCGCACCTTCAATTCGAAATCTTCGGGATTGGTGGCACTGCGCATGGCGGTTTCATAACTGATTTGTTCGTCGTGGTACAGGCGCAAAATCGACTGGTCGAACGATTGCGACCCGTACTGGGTGTAGCCTTCGCGGATGCAGGCGTCGAGCAGATGGGTGTTTTCGGGCTGCGTGAGAATGTCGCGCACGGTGGCGTTGTTGACCAGAATTTCACAGGCCGGTACGCGGCTGCGTCCGTCTTTACGCACCAAAAGGCGCAGCGTGATCACCGCCACCAAAGTGCTCGAAAGGGTGAGCCGAACCTGTTGGTGCTGGTGGGGCGGAAAGAACGAGACGATGCGGTTGATGGTTTCCACCGCGTTCATGGTGTGCAAGGTCGACAGCACCAGGTGGCCGGTGTCGGCTGCGGTCAGGGCGATGGACATGGTTTCCATGTCGCGGATTTCGCCCAACAGGAGCACGTCGGGATCCTGGCGGAAGGCGGCGCGCAGCGCGGTCGTGAACGAGTCGGTATCCGAGTTCACCTCGCGCTGCGAGATGATGCTTTTCTTGTCGCGGTAGAGAAATTCGATGGGGTCTTCGATGGTGATGATATTCGAGGCGGTGTTCTCGTTGATGTGGTCGATCATCGAAGCCAAGGTGGTGCTCTTGCCCGATCCCGTGGTGCCGGTGACCAAAATGAGGCCGCGCCGGCGCAGCGAGAGATCGCGGATGACCTCGGGCAGGCCCAATTGCTCGAAGGCCGGCACCACGCTGAGGATGGCGCGCAGCGAAAGCGCCGGGGTGCCGCGCTGCTTGAAGGCGTTGACGCGGAAGCGGCCCACGTTGCGGATGCCGATGGCGAAATCGAGTTCATGCTGCTGGTCGAAGCGGGCCTTCTGGTTGCGGTCCATCACGTCGAGCAGGAATTGCTCCATCTCTTCGGTGGAGATGCGCTCGCTTTGCAGCCGGTACAGATCGCCGTTGATGCGAAAGGTGGGCGGCGATCCGACGCGCAGATGCAGATCCGACGCGTTGCGCAGCATCATTTCCTTGAGCAGGGTTTCCACGTTCACGGGATACTCCTCCGGCGGCCGGGAAGGAGACGCACTTCCATCGGAGAGCCGGGCCGCCTCACGCCATGCGCACGCGGAACAGCACGGTGCCGTATTCCACCGGCGTTTCGCTGGGGGCGCATACCTCTTCGATGACCCCGGCCACGTCGGACTCGATTTCGTTCATGATTTTCATGGCTTCGATGATGCACAAAACCTGCCCCGGCTTGACCGGCGACCCCGCCTGCACAAAGGGTTCGGCGCCGGGCGAGGGCGAGGCAAAGAAAGTGCCCACCATGGGTGAGGTGATTTCTTTGAGTTTGGGGTTGGGCTTTTCGCTCGTGGCATGGGCTTCTTGGGCCGGGGCCGTCGGCGCGGCTATCGGGGCGGGCGCGGGCGTTGGGGCCGCCGCCATGGGTGCCGAAGCCAGCAGTCGATACGACTCTTTCTTGAGCACCACTTTCGACTTTTCGTCGCTGAAGCTGATTTCGGTGAGGCTGCTTTTATCCAGCAACTTGATCAGCTGGGACACGTCGGAAAGCTGCATGTTTCCCTTTCCGGACATTCGCCTTATTTTTTGCGGCGGGGAACCTTGAGCCCGGGACGCGGTGCGCGCCGATCCGCCTCGGACCCTTGCGCTTCGTCGTCGGATTTTAGGGCTTCGATTTCTTCGACGCGTTTCCTCGCGGTTTCATTGTCCGGTTCCCGCTCGAGGAGTTGGCGGTAGATTTGCAAAGCCTGCTCTTTCAGGCCTTGCTGAAAATATATCTCGGCTAAAGTCATGGTGGCAACGTTCGGAGGCGCGGCGGCGGTTTCTGCCTCTTCGCCTTCATCCATCGCTTCCGACGCCGGTGCCGAAGTGTCGGACGCGGGAGCAACTGCCTCGCCGGTCGCCGAGTTTTCTTCGGGGGGCGAAAACTCATCTTCCCGGGTGCGAGGAAGCATTTGCGTGCGCGTGGCCTCGTTTTCGTCTGCCGGCATTTCTTCGGCGCCGAACATTTCCGTGAGCCGGACCTGCACGTCTTCCCCGGAAATAGACGGGTCGCGGTCCGACTCCGATCCCGCCGGTTCAATTTTATAAGCGGTGGTTTCCGAGGTTTCCGGCTCTGTGGCCGGCGGAGCCGGGACTTCGGCCGTCGGCACGTTCAAACCAAAAAGCTGATCGAGCCGCTGGCTGATATCGTCGCCCACCACCACCGGTTCGGATATTTCTTCGCCCTTCAATTCGTAAGCGCTGGTTTCGCGGATCATGCGCAGGTCTTCGGTTTCCACCACCGATTCGTGATGGGTCGCCGAGGTCTCGGCCGTCGGAGTCGCCTGGGATTCATCCGCTTCCTGCGCTTCGGGAGCGAAGGCCGGCATGACCATGGTGCGATCGTCCATCCCCGTGAATTCAGGTTGAAAGGCGGTGGCCGCGGGCGCGGCTTCGGGCTCTTGTTCCTCCGCGGCCGGAGCGGCGGAATCCAAGGCCAAATCGGAACGGGTGTCAGAATCTGCGCGGGTGTCTCCGGCGGCGGCGAAGGCCGTGTCCGAGACGGCGGAAGGTTGGTTTTGCGCGAAGATATCGTCGAGGCGTTTTTCGATATCGCTGCCTTGGACGCGTTCGTGATCCGGAAGGAAATGCGTGTCTCCGGCCTCGGCCAGGGTGGTCTCGGAGGCGGTGGGTTCGGCATCGGAGAAGACGTCATGGAGACGTTGTTCAATATCGGCGCCTTCGATGCGTTCGGTTTCGGGCGCGGCAACGTGGGTGTCGGCGGCGTCGGTCGGTTGATGTTGGGCGAAGATTTCGTCAAGGCGTTTTTCGATATCGCTGCCTTGGACGGGTTCGGTATCGGGAACGAAGTGCGTGCCGCCGGCTTCGCTCAAGGTGGTTTCGGAGGCGGAGGGTTCGGGGGCGGCGAAGACGTCCTCGAGGCGCTGTTCGATGTCGGCGCCTTCTACGCGTTCGGTTTCCGGCGCCGCGGCCGTGTTGTCGGCGGCGGCCGTGAAGGCGGTGTCGGTGGTCTCGGCCGGTTGATTTTGGGTGAAGATATCGTTGAGGCGTTTTTCGATATCGCTGCCTTGGACGGGTTCGGTATCGGGAACGAAGTGCGTGCCGCCGGTTTCGCCCAAGGTGGTTTCGGAGGCGGAGGGTTCGGGGGCGGCGAAGACGTCCTCGAGACGCTGTTCGATGTCGGTGCCTTCTACGCGTTCGGTTTCGGACGGATCGGCATGGGTGTCTCCGGCGGCGGCGTAAGCGGTGTCGGAGCCGTCGGCGGCTTCGGAAGGTTGATGTTCCGCGAAGATGTCGTCGAGGCGTTTTTCGATATCGCTGCCTTCGACGCGATCCATGTCTTCGGATAAGACGGATTCCGGCGGCACCTCTTCGGCCGCCGGCGGCGTGTATATCGCCGTAGCGTGCGGATTGGGATCGAGCAGCGGGACGTCCTCGGTTTCGGAAGTAGTGGAATCCTGTTCCAAGAAATCCAGCCGGTTTTCCACGTCGGCGCCGGTGACCGGCGCTTCGGCATCGCCGGTCGGCGGCGCTTCGGGCTGAACTTCGGCAAAGGTGCTTTGGGTGGCGGCGGGGAAAGCAGTTTCGGAGCCGCCTTCTTTGGGCAGAAAATCGGCGACGTCGTTCAGGTTAAATTCGTGGATGGACGAGGTGGGGGTCGCCGTCGCATCAAATGCCGCCGTGCCCTGCCCGGCCAAACCGAGCGCGCGTTGATACCAAGCCTGGAATTCTTCATCCCAGGGTTCATGGGTCGCAAGGCGCGCGAACGATTTGGCGCTTTCTCCATAAGCGCGCAAGCCTTCGGAAATTTCGGCCGACAGGCGCAACGCCGCGGGACAATTCGCGTCACGCTCCAAAACCTCGCCCAAGGCGGCCGCAGCCTCGGTGAGCCGGCCGGTTTCTTTATAAATGCGCGCTAAAACCAGGCGGCCGGGCAGGTACTCCGGAAAGCGGTTGACGCCTTCGGTGAGAACCTGCAATGCGTTCTCCACGGCCTGTTCGCGGTACAGGGCTTCGGCATGGCGCGCGAAGGCGAGGCCTGTGTCGGGAAACCTTTGTTGCAATTGTTCCGATGCGTAGGCGATGCTCATGGTCTTCTCTCCGAGCCGGCCGGTTTCGGGTACATCCCGGTTTAGTCGCCGGAAATTCGCGGGGGAGCGGCCTGCCGGCCTCGCATGCGCCCCGGGAACTCCCGCATTATACCACTCCCTCCACGGGAATGGCCTCGTCAATGAGCATAATGGGAATGTCTTCGCGAATCGGGTACAGGTACTTTTTGTCTGCACGCAAGAGACCGGCTTCCATTTTCTCCTTCACGGTCTCGCCCGCGCGGTTCGTCAGCGACCCGGAGTCGCACAGGCTGTTCAGTTTGCTGACCAGGTCGGCCGGCGCCAAGGCTACGGGTTGCTTGGTTTCGGGGCAGCACAGGATTTCCAAGAGTTGCGGATCGACCATGTCGTCTCCTTATTTTTCCATGTATTGCGCCAGGGCGGCGTATTTGGCTGCGCGCTTTTCCACCAGCTTGTCCAGTTCGACCTGTCGCAAGGTTTCCAACTCTTCTGAAAGCACGCCTTTTAGCGAGCGATACATGGCTTCGGGATCCCAATGCGCGCCGCCCAACGGCTCCTTGAGAATGCGGTCGACGACCTTGAGACCGAGCAAATCCGCGGCCGTGATGCGCATGGTTTCGCTCAGGTCCTGCTTCTTGCTGCTGTCGCCCCACAAGATGGCACTGCACGATTCGGGCGAAATCACCCCGAACCATGCGTTCTCCAGCATCAGGAGGCGGTCGCCCACGCCGATGCCGAGCGCGCCGCCGCTGGCGCCCTCGCCGATGACCACGATCAGAATGGGCGTGCGCAGCGCCGACATCTCAGCCAGGTTGCGGGCGATGGCTTCGGCCTGACCGCGTTCTTCGGCGCCCACGCCCGGGTACGCGCCGGGCGTGTCGATGAAGGAAATGATGGGCAGCCGGAATTTTTCCGCCAGCTTCATGCAGCGCAGCGCCTTGCGGTAGCCTTCGGGATGCGCCATGCCGAAGTTGCGGTGTATGCTTTCCTTGGTATCGCGTCCTTTTTGATGGCCCATCACCACCACGCTTTGATCGCCGAGACGCGCCAGGCCCGTGACCAGGGCCGGATCGTCGCCGAAACAGCGGTCGCCGTGCAATTCCACAAAATCGGTGAACAGGTTTTGGATGTAGTCGAGGGTGTAAGGCCGGCCGGGGCGGCGGGCCAGCTCGACCCGGTTCCAGGCCGTGAGCTTCGAGGCGATTTTCTGCTGCAGCGCCTCTTTCTTGGCGATCAGGTGCTTGACGTCGGAGCTGGTGACCTCGCTGGTTTTGAGCAGGTCGTCGATTTTCATGGCCAACTCCACCACGGGTTGCTCGAATTCCAGGTGCGGACCTTTGGGAACGGGCATGGCAGTAAAGGGAAGCTTTCCTTCCCGGTTTCGTCAATGCGGCACCAAGAATCCGCTCAAAAACCGTAGGCCTGGCGCAATTGGTCGTTGGTGGGGAACGCGTCGTATTCTTCGCCGCGCGGCCCTTTCCATTTGCCGTCGACGTATTCGAGCAGCACCGGCGTATGCGATCCGTTGCTGTTGTTAACCAGCACGGTTTTGGTTTGGGGTGCGGCCGGAGCAGTCGACGTCGTCGTATCCTCTTCGACGACGGTATCCACCACCAAATCGGTTTCGGGTTTTGCAACCACCACATAGCCGTCGCCGGATTCTTGGTAGTAATTGCCGCCGTAGTAATAGAGCGTCAGGCCGCCGGAATGCAAGACCAGCGCGTCGAGCGGCAGAAACGGCACCACAATGCCGATGGGCGGCGGCGCGAGGTAATAGGCGTGATGCCTGCGGTGATAGAAATATCCGTTGTGGAAAAACAAATGGTTTCCTCCGACGTGAACGTCGAGATAGGCTTCGGGGTGATATCCGCCGCGGGCGAAACGCCCGGGACGGGCTTCCGCGGTTTGAACCGCGAGCAATCCCGCTGCGAGGAGCGCGGCCGACGACAACGACCTTTTGCGCAGCCATGGGAAACTTGGGAAAAACGCAGGCAAATTATTCATAACCGACCTCTTTTTTTCATTTGGAAACCCGGTGTGACCGGCATCAAAGCTTGCTCCGGGCGAGGATTCGCGTCGCTCTTCGGTCACGAAGATATCAACCGTTTCGGGGGCGGTCCAGACGTGTTACAATCCGGATCCGCCGGGTTACTTTCGGAAATTCAGGTCGATGAGCGACACCGTTTCGGGGGCCGGAGTTCCCAGCAGCATCTTGACCTCGAGACGGCCGGGATCGCGGGTCGATAACACCTGCAAGGCGGTGGCGTAGGCGTCTTCGTCCAACGCGATGATGACGCCTTGCAAATCGAGTTTGCGCGCCAAGGAGTGTAAGGCGTCGATGTCGCCGATCACGTTCTCGCGCATAGCGCGGGGAATGGGCCCGCGGGGAAATTGCAGAAAACCCACGAACTCGTAGCCCTCGAGCTTTTCGTTCACAATCAAATCGGCCAAGTCCTGCGCGCGCGCATTGGTGCCCAGAATGGCCACGCGTTTGACGTCTCCCAGGACGCGGCGCCAAAAGCGGCCGCCGTGGCTGAGGACGAGGCGCCATCCCATCAGCAGGGCCAGGCTGATGACGGCCGCGAGCGCGAACACCACGCGCGAATAGGCCCGTTCTTTCATGAAAAAGCTGCAGGAGAAAAACACCAGAAAGGCTTCGCATACCGTAAGGAACACGGTTTTGGGGCGCGGAAGCACCCGTCCGTATTCCCCGATGGCGGCCAGCGGCGCCAGCACCGACAGCGACGCCAGGGCATGCCAGAACCAATACAGGCCCGGCTCGGTAAACATGAGCAGGGGGATGTGGAGGGCGTGCTCGTAGGCATCGGTGACGCCGGCCAGCACCGCGTTCACCAGCAGCAAATCCGCCAGCCAGCGCGGCCATTTCTGCAGCCGGGCCGACACGAAATTCGCCAGGGCCAGTACGCCCACGCCGGCCTGCAGCAAGGTGTAGGGCAGAATGCGCAGCTCCAGGTGCTTGCGCGAGAAAATCACCATGGCCTCGTAGAAGTTGAAAAACGAACGCAGCGGACGGCTTTTGACGCTTTCGCCTTTGAAGTGGATGATTTGGGTGGCGGGGTGATAGAAGTTTCGTTTTCCACTCAATTTGACGCGGAAGCAGAGATCGAGATCTTCGCCGTACATGAAGAAGTCTTCATCGAAGCCGCCCACCTGGCGGAACAATTCGGCGGGCAGGCACAAAAACGATCCCGACACCGCGTCGACTTCATGCGTCTTATTTTCGTCGAGATAGGTCAGGTTGTAGCGGCCGAACACCCGGCTGTTGGGAAACAACCCGCCCAGGCCGAACAGTTTGAACGCGGCCACGCGCGGCGAGGGAAAGCTGCGCTTGCACGCCAGTTGCAGCGAGCCGTCGCGGTTCACCACCTTGCAGCCCACCGCGCCCGCTTCCGGATGATCGCGGAAGAAGTCGGCCATGACCTGAAACGTGTCTTCGCGCACCAAGGTGTCGGGATTGAGGAACAGCAGCAACGGCTGGGTCGAGGCCGCCGCTCCGCGGTTGCAGGCCGTGCCGAAGCCCAGATTGCGGTCCAGCGAAATCCAGGTGGCATCGGGCCAGCGCGGTTTGAGCAGGGGCACGGTGCCGTCGCGCGAATCGTTGTCGCAGACGATGATCTCGGTGGCGCCCGAGAACTGGGCCGCGGCGTGGCGAATGCTTTGCAGGCAGGCGTCGAGGTATTCGCGTACGTTGAAGGCGACGATGATGATGGAAATTCCCGGCTCGCGCGGCGCCGGCGGTTCGGGATCGGGCCGGTTCACCCGCCGCCCCGCAGCCGCAGGCGCAGCAGCAGAAACAAGGCCTCTTTCACGATGTCACCCGACATTTTGGAAACGCCGGCCACGCGATCCTTGAAGATGATGGGAATTTCCTTGATGCGGCAGCCGCGTTTCCACAGCTTGTAATTCACTTCGATTTGAAAGGAATACCCGTCGGAGCGGATGCCATCCAAATTGAGCCGGCGCAAAGCTTCGGCGCGAAAACATTTGAACCCGCCGGTGACATCGTGCAACGGCATGCCCGTGACCCAGCGCGCATAGAGGTTGGCGAACCAACTGAGCAGCAGCCGGCCCATGGGCCAATTCACCACCGTGACACCGTGCACATAACGGCTGCCCAGCACCAAATCGCAATCGGCGGCGGCCGCCAGAAATTCGGGAATATAGGCCGGGTCATGCGAGAAATCGGCGTCCATCTCGAATACAAAATCGTAGCCCTGCTCCAGAGCGTAGCGAAAGCCCAGCACGTACGCCGAGCCCAATCCCATTTTTCCCGGCCGCTCCAGCAGATGCAGATGCGGGCGCTGCACCATCTGCCCGCGCACAAAGCTTCCGGTGCCGTCGGGGGAATGGTCGTCGATGACCAGCACGTGCAGGCCGAGGTTCAAGGCCTCGAGCGTCGCCAGCATGCGCGGGAGATTTTCGATCTCGTTGTAGGTGGGAATGATGACGAGAATGCGGTCGGCCACGTTCACTCCTTGACCGCGGCGGGGTCCAGGCTTTCCAGTTGCGCGTGCAATCCGCGCAACCGCATCCCGGTGTCGCGTTCCAGCCGACTGCAATCGAGGCCCGAACGCAGCGGCCGCGCTGCCGGAAGCCGCAGGTCTTCGGTGCGTATCGCTTGGATCAATCCCGCGTCGAGGCCGTAGAATTCGGCCACGGCGCGCGCCCATGTGAGACGGCTCACCAGATCGGATCCGGCGGCATGGTACAGGCCGGAGCATCCCCGGCGCAACAGGGCCCACACGGCCAGGGCCAAATCTTCGGCCCAGGTCGGGTTGCCGATTTGATCCGTGACGGCGCGTACGGGTTTACCCGCGGCCAAAGTTTCGCGCACGAATTCGGTAAAGCTTTTCTTCGCGCCCGGAAGCGCGCCCCACAGCCACATGGTGCGAAGCACCAATGACCGTGGTGATCCCGCCAGGACCAGGGCCTCCGAGGCGAGCTTGGCGCAGCCGTATTGGTTGAGCGGATGCACGGGATTCCCTTCGGCATAGGGGCCGCTTTGGCCGTCGAAAACGTAATCGGTGGAAATCTGCACCAGCGGCAGGCCGGTTTCCGCCATCCAACCCACCAGCTCGCGGTTGAGGTGATCGTTCAAGGCCGGATTCTTTTCGCAGCCGTCGACGTCGGTGTAGGCGGCGGCGTTGAATATCCAATCCGGCCGACGCCGCGCCAACACCGCCTGCAGGGCCTCGCGCTCGCCGAGATCGGCCCGATCGTAACTGGCAAGATACTGGGGAAGCCGCGGCGTCTCCTCCAGGCCCAGACCCGACAGTTCGACTTCGCCGCCCGCGGCGGCGGTGCGCAGCAGGCTTTGGCCCAAGAGGCCGTTGCAACCCGCAATCAGAATTTTCACGGGGCCGTGCCGACGGAGGGCGCGTCGGGCGTCACGGCGGCGATGGGCGACGCCGCGGGCGCGAAACGCTGGTTGATCATTTCGCCCAGAAGGCCGATGGACACGAATTGTACGCCCACGATCACGAAGGCCACGCCCGCCAGCATCAACGGACGCACATGCAATTGACCCGTCACCGCCCAACTTACGGCAAAGGCCAGCAGCACGGCGAAACCGGCGGCGGAGAACAACAGGCCCACGAAGCCGAAGAGATGCAGCGGCCGGCGCGTATAGCGGTGCAGAAATACCAAGGTGAGCAAATCGAACAGGCCGCGGGCCCGCCCCCAGCCGTATTTGGAGCGGCCGAAGCGCCGCGGACGGTGATCGACGGCCTGCTCTTCGACTTTGAAGCCGTTCCAATGCGCCAGCACCGGAATATAGCGGTGCAATTCGCCGTATAAATCCAGACTTTTCACCACCTCGGCGCGGTAGGCCTTGAGTCCGCAATTGAAATCGTGCAGACGCAGGCCCGCCACGGCGCCGGTCAGGGCGTTGAACAGCTTCGAGGGCCAGGTTTTATGCCAGGGATCGCGGCGCACGCGTTTCCAGCCCGACACCAAATCGGCGCCGTTTTCGAGGCGCTGCAAGAGGGCGGGAATTTCGGCCGGGTTATCCTGCAAGTCGGCGTCCAAGGTGATGACGTAGCGGCCGCGGGCGCGCCGGAAACCCTCGGCCAGGGCCGCGGCCTTGCCGCAATTGCTGCGGAAGCGCAAACCTTGGAAGCGGGGGTCACGCGCGTGAACCTGTTCGATGCGCGCGAAGGTGCCGTCGGTGCTGCCGTCATCGATGATCCAGGCTTCGAAGGCCAGGCCCGCCCCGTCGCATACCGAACGGATTTCGTCGCACAGAAGGGGTACGTTTTCCGCTTCGTTGAAGGCGGGAATGACGAGGGAAAGCGTCGGAGTCATGGGGCGGTTCGCAACGCGGGTATCAAAGTTCAAAATTCACCTTTTGGAGTTGTAGACGCAACCCGCTTCATTTTGGAATTCGGCGTTCGACGGGCGCATGCTTTTTTCTTCCCATCACAAAGTAGAATCCCCCTCCCAGCATCACCGCCATGCCGATCACCGAGGGCAGAAAGGCCAGGGCCGCCGCGGCTGCAGGCCGGTCGAAGCCCGCATGTGCACGCGCCAGCACGCCGGGCATGCCGTAGAGGTAGGCGCCCAGGCTTTGCGGCAAGCCCCAGCCACCCACGTTGACGGGCAGAATCGCCGCCAGGGCGATCAGCGGGATAAAGGAGAAAAACAGGGAAGGGGCGATGGAAATGCGCAGGGCGCCGGCGCTGAGCGCATGCACGGCGATGCGCAGCACCTGCACCAGGCAGGCCACGAAGAACACCGCGGCCATGTTTTTCCACCGCCCGCGATAGGCGGCCAGCGAAGCCTGCATTTTGGCATAGGCCGCATCGATGCGCCGGAGGCCCAGGGCGCGGATGCCGGTGTGCAGCGCGGCGGCCGCATGCCGGCTGAGCAGCACGGCGAGCAAACAGCCGAAGCATACCGATACCGCGCCGACGATGGCCAGCAAATGGTGCAAGAGCGTTAGGGGCAATTCCCGGCGGTGGAATTCGACAACCAGCGAGAGCAGGGAAAAGAACGCCAGGGCCGCAAAACCCAAAACGCGATCGAGCACCGTGGCCGCGGCGGCCTTGCCGACGCCCGCCGTGCGTTCGCTGTGGTGCACGTCCCAGACGCGCAGCGCGTCGCCGCCCACGGTTCCGGGCATGAAATTGTTCAAAAACATGCCCGCGTAATACGAGCGGAAGCAGGCGGCGAAACCCAGGTCGATGCCCTGCAGGCGCAGCAGCAAATGCCATTGATACGCGCCGCCGAGGATGGAAAGGAAAAAAACCACCGCCGCCGCCAAGGCCCAGCCCGGTTGGGCCGCCAACAGGGCCGTCCCGATGCGCAACCCGCCGTTGCCGCGCACCACCCACACCAGCATGCCGATGGTGAGCAGCAGGCGCAGCCAAAAGGCCGGGGAACGCAGGGTTCTAAGCACGCCGCGCATTCCACTCCCCATAGGCGGCGAGCAGCGCCGCGCGCGTTTCCCGATAGGCCGGTTCCCAGGTATGCGCCGCGGCCCAGGTCCGGCCATGGTCGGAGAGGCGTTGCCACACGCCGGGGTCGCCCAGCACTTGTTCCAGCCGCTGGGCGAAGGCCGCCGCATCGCCGAAGGGAACCAGAAATCCGGTTTCACCGTGGCGCACGCTGTCGCACAAGCCGGGCACGTCCGTGGCAACCACCGGGGCGCCGCAGGCATTGGCTTCGATGGAGGTGAGGCCCCACCCTTCCTTGAGCGACGAATTCACCACCACGGCGGCCCGGTGGTACAGTTCGATTTTGCGCGCTTCGGAGACGAATCCCAGAAAATCCACCGCCGCCTCCTGGCCCAGGTCGCGCGCCAGTTTCCGTAACCTCGGCGTATCGTCTCCCGTGCCGGCGATGGCGAGCCGTGTGGCCGGGCGCTTTTCGCGCAGCGCGCGCAGGGCGCGCAACAGCACGTCCAGCCCTTTGTAACGTTTGACGCGCCCCACGTATAGAACCAGGTTCGGTTCGCGCGCGGGCGGCGCCGCCAGACGGTAACGTTCCGGATCCACCCCTTCGGCCGCGATGGAAACCGGATGGAAACCCTTGGCCGCCAATTCGCGGCGGCTACTCTCCGATCCCGTCAGCACGCGCACGCCGCGGTAGGCCCGGGGCATGAGGGCCTCGCAGGTGAGCACGTACAGCGCCGCCGGCCAGGCGGTTTCGCGGAACAGGGTGCGGCCGAAGAGATGGTGCAATTGCAGCACCACCGGGCGATTGCAGCACCAGGGTGCGAAGAAGGCGATCTTGTTGGAATCGTCGAGCACGGCGTCGATGCGCAGATCGCGGCACCAGCGGCGCAGGCCGAACCAGACGGTGAAGTTGAAAAGCAACCCGTTCCCGCGTCGCAGCACGCGCACGCCGTCGATTACCTCTTCGGCCGGGGCGCCCGCGAAGGCATGCGAAACCTGAAAACAGGCAAAGCCCTCGGCGGCCAGGCGCCGGGCCACTTCGTGCAAATGCACTTCGGCGCCTCCCGCGGCGGGGTTGCGGGGATCGCGCCAGTTCACCAGCAAAAGGCGCAGCGGCCGGAACGGCGGTTCGCCGGAAAGACGGGCCGCCGCCGTACGCGCTTCGGAATTCACAATTTGGAAGGTTTGCCGGTGTCGTGTGCGGTGCTACCGGGGACTCCCAAACCGCCGCGCTGCGCGGCCTGGATTTGGGCATCCAGTTGCTCGACCTGCTGGGCCACCATGCTGGCATATTTGTGGCTTGGGTTCTGGGCCAGCCATTCCGAGAGGATCCGACGTGTATTTAAGAGGTCGCCCCGTTTTTCATACATCTCGGCCAAAGTGTACACCGGTTCGAAATCGCTGGGGTCCTGGCTATGAAGGTCGATAAGCAGCGATTCGGCGCGAGCCTCCTGACCGGTTTGCTGATAGAGCTGCGCCAGGTTCATCATGAACACATTGCCTTCGGGGCCGGCGGCCTTGATGCCTTTGCGAAAGGCCGTTTCGGCCTTCTGGGTTTCTCCCATTTCCGCATAGAGTTGGCCCGCGTAGTAGTAGACGCGCCATTCGCTGGGTAAAAGCCGTGCGTTGAGGTCGAGGTACTTCTGCGCAAAGGCGAGTTTGGCTTCTTTGTCGCTGTCGAGCGCGGCCAAAACCGACTTGATCGAATCGGACGGCGAGGAGATTTTGCGCAGTTCGACTTCCCGGCTCTGGATGTCCTCCAGCTTCTGCTGCGCCCATTGCACCAGACGGAAGTTGGTGGCCGAGTAATTCGTCAGCAACCCTTGGGTGTTGAGATCGACGTACACGTTCGGATCGCCCAATCCGCGGTAGCGGTACACCGAATCCACCAGGCGGGTGGTGGCGGCGACATCGATTGCCTGGTTCTTCGGCTCTTCGACCAGGGTGTACACCATGCCCTCCATGACCGTGTACTTCTCCAAGCCCATTTCGTTTTCGTCGCCCACCGTGACCGCGAACTCCATGTTCCACTGCGGATAGTTGTTCTGCACGATGTTGAGCACCATGATGTCCTGCACCCGGATATAGCTGCGGCGTTGCAGCGTCACATGGATCTGGGAGTTGGGAATCCGGATTTCCACCGGTCCCTTGAAACTCCACGGTTGGGGCTCGAGCTTTTCGATTTCATCGTCGGTGAACCCGATTTTGAGCGCGGGCTGGTGGCTGCGCAATTGTTTGATGTACCAGTCGGTGTTGACCAGCGACAGGTTGACCACGCGCACGTCGCGGCGGATGCGTTCGCCTTCCTGCATGAACCACAGGGGAAAGGTGTCGTTGTCGCCGTTGGTGAACAGCACCGAATGCGGCCGGCAGGACATGAGCAGGTTGTAGGCGTAATCCCAGGGCGTGTAGTTGCCGGTGCGGTTGTGCTCATGCCAATTCGACCAGGCCGGCACCGCCAGGGCCAGAGCGGCCAGGGCAAGGCCCGTCGGCCGGACCCAGCGCTTGCGCCGGGGATCTTCCCCCATCGCCTGCAGCAGCAGGGCCGCCGAGACGCCGAAGAGAATGCCCATGAACATGAATCCGGGCGTGAAGAAATAATCGCGGTCGCGCACTTCGATGTGCACTGGCGCCGGCTTCTGGTTGGGATCGAAACCCGTCGACTTCCAGTACTCGTAGTCGGCGCTTTCGAGTTGGGTGCCGTCGGCGAAATTCATGTAGAAGATCATGCCGTAGCTGGTGATGCCGTACAGCACCAAGAGGTAAATACCCAACTCTCGGTGGCGCTTGTACAAGAGATAGCCGCCGTAAAGAAAGGGCAGTTGCATCAGCACGAACAGCAGGAATTCGATGCCGGGATGGGTGCGCAGGCCGAGGTAGAGGGTGGGAAACTCGATGCGCTTTCCGAAAATATGGCGTACTACGGGTTCGCTTTCATCCGCCCGGCTTTCCCCGGTTTTCCAGGGCAGGTATTGGGCCAGCATGTAGCCGCCGTAGCCGATATGCGGGTAGACGAGCAACTGGTTTTGCACGTGCGCGCGGCGGTGCAGGGCGCGTTTCAGCATCGATTCCGATCCGTATTGCTTGCGTTCCAGGTAATCCTTAAAGTTGGACAGGGTCTGCCCGTTGTAGGCGCCCGCATACACGCCGCCCTCGTCGATGTCGGGATTGGTGGAGGAGCGGATGGGAACATACAGGTAAACCGAGAATCCAATCAAGGCCACAAAGCACACCCAGGCCGAAAGCGACCAGCGATGTTTCCAAACCGGCGTCTTCGACAGCAGGCCTCCGCCGAGGCAGACGAGCAGCGCCGCACCCATATACACCACGAAATTGCCGATGTCATACAGCATGGACAGCAGCATCAAGCCCGAGAAAATGAGGGGGATGTTGGTCCGGTTTTCCTTGTCGGAGATGATCAAGAACAGGCCGACCACGGGCACGGTGATGAAGGCGAAATGACTCACGCCCATGCCCAGACTGCTGATATACGCGATGAGGATGAGGGTGCGGTCGGCGTGCGGCGTGCCGCGGTGCTCGTACCATTCCAACACCAACCACGAGGTGATCATCACCACCAGCATCGAGAGGGTGTACATCTCGGCTTCCACCGCGCTGAACCAGAAGGTGTCGCAGAAGGTGACCAGAAAGGCGGCGATGATCCCGCCGGTGTACTTCGCAAACGACGAAATGGATTCGCGGAATACGATGCGCAGCACCCGCACCGTGAACAAAAACACCATCCAGATGGTCAGCGCGCCCGCCAGCACGGCCAGAAAATTCATGCGCACGGCCAGTTCCTTCATCGGCATCACCATCAGGAATAGGCGTCCCAGCAGCATGAACAAAGGGTTGCCGGGCGGATGAGGGTTGCCGAGGATGCTGGCCGAGGCCAGGAATTCGCCGCAATCCCAGAACGACACCGTGGGCGCCATGGTCTTGAAGTAGGTGAAAAGGGCCACGGCGAATACCGAGAAACCCAGGAGATTCCGCAATTTCTTGTCTTGGGTCATGAAGCGATCCTTAGGTGGGAGCAGGGGTTCCGTCGGCCGCGGAAAGCTGGCGTGCCACCGCGTCGAGCACGCCGTTTACGAAACGGCTGCTGTTTTCGGTGGAAAATTTTTTGGCGATTTCCACGGCCTCATTGATGCATACCTTAAAGGGCACGTCGGGCACCTGCAACAGTTCGGCGATGGCCGTGCGCAGAATGATGCGGTCGATGACGGCGAAGCGGCCCACATCCCAGTGGGCGGAAACCTCGGACAGGCGGCGATCGATTTCCGGACCGTGAGCCGAAACCGCGCGCGCCAGTTTGAGGCCGTAAGCCTGGGCTTCAGGCGGCACGGGCGGATCTTCGGGGGCCAAGGTGGTCGCAGCCTGTTCCAGGGTGGTTCCGCCCACTTCGGCGGCGTACAGGATTTGCAGGGCGAATTCGCGTCCCCGGCGGCGGGAAATCATCTAGAACTGATCCCACAGGGTGGCCATCTCCACCGCGGCCAACGCGGCGTCGAAGCCCTTGTTGCCCGCCTTCGCGCCGGCGCGTTCCAGCGCCTGGTCCAGGGTCTCGACGGTGAGCACCCCGAAGGCTACGGGGATGGCGCCGTCGGCGACTTCGGCCACGCCCCGGGTCAGAAGCTGCACGACCTGGTCGTAATGCGGCGTATCGCCGCGAATCACGCAGCCAAGCGCGATCAACGCCTGGTGTCGCTTGGCGACCGCGAGGCGCTTGAGCGCCTGCGGAATCTCCGCCGCGCCCGGCACCCAGATCACGGTGAGGTCCTTCTCCTGGGCGCCGTGCCGCAGCAGGCAATCGGTGGCGCCATGCAGCAATTGCTGCGTGATCAGGGCGTTGAAGCGCGACACCACGAGGGCGAAGCTTTTTCCCTGGGCCTGGAGTTGGCCGGTGATCACGTTCATGATCTTTCCTTTCGCCGGAGTTTGCGCGGCGGTGCCCGGCCCGGAAAGGGGGTTTGGCGTGCGATATGCAGGCCGTACCCTTCCAGACCTTGGATGCGTTTGGGGTGGTTGGTCAAAAGATTCAGCCGCCGGATGCCCAGGTCGTAGAGGATTTGCGCCCCGATGCCGTAGGTGCGAGCATCCATGCCCGCGCTGTGATGAGAGCGCATGCGTGGACTGCGGCCGCGCACGTCTTCCGCGGCATAGCCTTCGAGTTTGCGGCCGAAGTCTTCCTCGGGGCTGACCTGGCGCATATAGAGGAACACCCCGCCGTCGCGGCCAATGGCGTGCAGGCCCTGCAGCAGCAACTCGCCGCAGTCGCAGCGCCGCGACCCGAACACGTCTCCGAACAGGCATTCGGAATGCACGCGCACCGGAACGGCGTGCCCGGGCGTGAACGGTTCTTTCACCAAAGCCAGGTGCTTGCGGCCGTGGATCAAATCTTCATACACGTGCGCGCGGAACTCCCCCTGGGGCGTGGGCATGTGAAACAGGCCTATCGGGCGCACCAGCTTTTCGCGCACCCGCCGGTATTGAATCAACTCTTCCACCGAAAGGATTTTGAGGCCGTGCTTTTTCGCGAAGCGCTGGCAATCGGGCAGGCGCGCCATCGAGCCGTCTTCATTCATGATTTCGCAGATCACGCCCGCGCCGCCGAGCCCCGCCAGGTGCACGAGATCGACGGCGGCTTCGGTGTGGCCGGCGCGCACCAGCACCCCGCCTTGCAGGGCTTTGATGGGGAAGATGTGGCCGGGGCTCACGAAGGCCTCAGGCCCGAGCGCGGGATTGGCCAAGGCGCGTGCCGTCAGGCTGCGGTCGGCCGCGGAAATGCCGGTGGTGGTGCCGTCGCGCGCTTCCACCGAAACCGTGAACGCCGTGTCATGGCGCGAGCCGTTTTTTTCGGCCATGGGCGGCAGGCGCAGTTGCTCTACGCGCCGCGCCGACAGGGCTACGCAAATGAGGCCGCGCGCGTGTTTGGCCAGAAAATTGATTTTCGCCGGCGTGGATTTGGACGCGGCGAAAATCACGTCGCCTTCGTTTTCGCGATTGGCGTCGTCGACCACGACGACCGCGCGTCCGTGGCGCAAATCGGCCAGCACCTCGGCCACGCTATGAAACGCCATATCCCCATTTTTCCAGAGCCAACCATTGGGAGGCGCCGGCATCGCCGGCCGGGTCCGCGCCGCGCCGCGACATTTGTCTTTCCACGTATTTGGCGAGAATGTCGACTTCGAAGTTGAGGCGCTGGCCCTTGCGCAGGTTCCCGAGATTGGTGAGTTGCAAGGTGTGCGGAATCACCGCAAAGCGCAACGCGTTCCCTTCGACCGCGGCGATGGTAAGGCTCACTCCCGACAAAGCCAGCGAGCCTTTATACGGGCAATATTGCAGAAAGGATTCCGGGAGCGCGACCGCGAATTCCAGCCCCGCGCGCGGCAAAGATTTGACGGCGACCACTTCGCAGACGCCGTCGGCATGGCCGAGCACGAAATGCCCGCCCAAGGCGGTTTGTGGAGTTGCCGCCGGTTCCAGATTGACCGTGTCGCCGCTTTTCCACCCGGACAAGGTCGACTTCGAGAGGGTTTCGGGCACGGCGCAAACCGAGAATCCTCCCGGCAATACCCGTTCCACGGTCAGACACACGCCGTCGCAGGCCACGCTGTCGCCGACTTGAAGTTTTTCCGCGAGACGGGGGGAGGCCAGGGTAAAGCGTATCGCCTCGCCGGCCGCAACCCGACCGCGCACCGTCCCCAGATCTTGCACGATGCCAGTGAACATCGCTGAGCTTCTTTCCCCGAACTTTTCGGCAACCCGATTACCTGCGCGGCGTTTTCCTCTGAAACTCCGTCAGCGTATCCTCTCCGAGCGTCGTAAATCTATGAAAAACAAGGGATTTCGCCCATGACGGACGTAGAGTATCCTCCCAACGCTCGCCACGGGGCAGAAGCTTGGGCGCGGTAAACAAAAACAGGCGATCGCAGTATCCCGAATTCAAAAGCGGTGCCCAAACCGAGCGGCCGCCTTCGACCAGCACCTGGTGATACCCTTTCTCTTCGAACAGATCCAGCAAGGATCGCAGCAATTCGGATTCGTCGCCGGTGGAAACCCGGCAGGAGTCGACCCATTCCGGCAGGCCCCGAATGGCCCGAGGGGTCAGCAAAGTGGTTTTGGCCGCCCGGCGTCGCAACAAGAACCAGCGCGGATTCAGTCTGTTCCCGCGTGTCAGGATCAGGGCTTCGGGCACGTGTCCGGAAACGAGCCGTGGCGTCAAACGCGGATTGTCGCGGCGCAAGGTGCCGCCGCCGATGAGCACGGCGTCCGCCGCGGCGCGCAGAGCATGGGCGCGCTTCCGGCTCTCCCGTCCGGTCAGAACGGTTTCCACGCCGGGGTTCTGGTTGATGCGTCCGTTCAGGCTTTGCGCGATCTTCATCGTGATTTGCGGGCGGCCATGCCGGAGGAAAAAAAAGAAGCCCGTATAAAATTCTTGGGCGCGTTCCTGAAGCAAGCCCGCCGCGGCGTCGATACCGGCGCGGCGCAATTCGGCCAAGCCTTTTCCCGACATGAGCGGATTGGGATCGTTGCAAGCGGCCACCACGCGGCTTACACCGGCCGCGATCAGGGCGCGCGTGCACGGGGGCGTCTTGCCGAAATGCCGGCAAGGCTCCAGGGTCACATACAGCGTCGCGCCGCGGGCATTTTCCCGCGCCTGTTCCAAGGCGACGATCTCGGCATGGGCCTGTCCGGCGGGCCGGGTGGCGCCTTGGCCGACGAGGCGACCGTGTTTCATCAGCACCGCGCCCACGGGTGGATTGGGCAGGGTGCGGCCTTTGACTTGAAGGGCTAGCTCGAAGGCCATTTCCATGCAGGCCTGATCACGCGCTTTTTCCGGCATGGGGCAAAGGGTAAAAATGCGCCGGGTTGGTAGCCCGTGCTTTTATCCGCGCAGGCGGAATTGTTACATCCGACCCGGCGTCCTAAAACCGGAAATCCAAAACCTTCTGGAAGGGGCAACCCCCAGATCATCCGTGGTTTTCTTGCGGGGTATGGCCTGCGGGCTGTAGATTATGCCGAGGAGGGGGAATGGGTCGGCTCGGCTTTGTCTTGTGCCTGGCGTTTGTCGTGCCATCGTGGACGCAAACGCGCACCTGGGCTTTTGCCCAGGACACCGTGCATGAATGGTTGTGGGATTCGCTGTCTGGATGGTATGGACGCGATACGCTTCGGATCGAAAATAATTCCGCCGACACCTTGCGGTTCGACAGCTCGCAGGCGACCATCGTTTCGCCTCCCGGCGTGTTCTTCGAAGGCTTGATCGAGGCGGCCCCGCGCATTACCGGCGGTGGTGGCGTCATCGCCTATGCCCCGCCGCAAATCGGTTACGTCTACGAGTTCACCATATTGCAGGACGATTTTTTTTTCCCGCCGCAATCCACCGGCGATATTTTCCGTATCTCCTTGGATGCGGCCAAAATCAACGACACCGAGACGGTGCGCGACTCTTTGGTTTTCCAATTGGTGCTTTTTTCCGGGCGCACCGCGGACACGGTGTATATCAAAGGCGGGGCCTGTTGTGTGACGCCGGTGCTGCGGTTGGGCCGCCCGCCCCCGACGCCCGCGGCCATCAAGCCGTACTTTGATCTGCGCGGCCGTCGCGTCGAACGCGCCTTACAGGCGTTTTATTTGAAAGAACCGTGATGGATTGCAAACAGCCGACGGCGGGGAGTGGGCCGATGGGGCCGCCATCCCCATGAACTCGCGGCCCATCCTTCGCCTCGCTGTGGTCTTGGGGTTCGGCGCGTGGGCCGCGCTTCCCCTGCCGGCGTCGCCCAATTTTGTCCCGGTCGCCGCGGGTGGGAACAACGCCGGGCCTTTGCTGTTGTACAACTGCCGCGGTGCCGATCCCATCGCCCGCTTTCAAGCGGAACGCCCGGCCTTCTCCGGCCTCCCCAGCCACTATGCGCGCGCCATTTTCCGGCCCCTTCCCAACGACAGCGTTTTCCATGCCGTGCTCCGCGTCGGAAAGTTCCGCAAGCTGGGCGGTGTCTTCGCCCGTGAGAACGGCCGGGTTCTGGAGGTTTGGACCGTGAACTTGCAGGGGCAGAACCCGGCGAGCGTACGCGGCCGGCTGCGCAGCGATTTTCCCGATCTCTTCTTCAATCTCGTGCCCTACAGCTACGAGGACAAGCTGACGCCCAAGCTGTACGGCCTGAAGAGCTTTGCTCCGGGCGAGCAAAACGCGCAGACCGATAAAATTTTCGCCCACGTCTATTTCTTTCCCGATGTGACGGCGGCCCGGCAGAATCAAATTCTGCACACCTATATCGCGCCCGAAGATTTTCTGCACAGTCCGTATACGGCCGAGATCCGCGGCACCTTGGGGCAATTGCAGGCCTTGGCCCGCGTCGACGAGGTCAGCCGCGTCACCGAAGCCGACACCATTCCCAAATTGACCAGCGACGTGTCGCGCGCCGCAATCGGCGTCGATAGCGTGCAGACCATCGACACTGCGGCGGCGGCGCCCGACACGGGTTGGCTCGACAACCCGCCCTATGCCGACGACTATTTCGGCCGCGGCGTGGTGGTCGGGGTTTACGACGAAGGCATTGACACCAGTGCCAACGATATGAGCCCCAACGATTTCAAAGAACAGGTTGCAGCGACCGAGGTCCGAACCCGCCGGGCCGATCCCGACCTTCCCTGGGAAGAGGGCAACGATCCCACGGGCTTTGATGATTGGGTTACGGTGCATGGCAACCACGTGGCCGGCATCATCGGCGGCAACGGTTGGAACAGCGCCGCCAGCGGCGGCACGCCCTACTTGTGGCGCGGCATCGCGCCCAAATGCCTCTTCATCAGCCAGGGGCCGTTCGAGCGCGGCTTCGCAGGCGACGTCAACAACCATTCTCACATCATCGACGAATCCGCTCCGGGCTATTACACCGACGCCGACAGTGCAGTCGACGGCGTCATCCACAACCACGCCCTGACCCATACCATGGTGTACGCGGCCGCGAACAACGGCATCAGCGGCTACGGCGCCCAACGCGGGTACTATTCCATTTTGTCCAACGCCAAAAACGCGATTACCGTGGGCGCGGTATACCAAGATACGGCTTTGCGGGCCGCCTTCAGTTCCATGGGTCCGACTCGCGATGGCCGCATCAAGCCCGACGTGATGGCGCCGGGCGCCTCCTATGATTATCCGGATCGCAGCGTGATCCCCATGCACGTGGAAATCGACTACATCCGCATCCGCCGTCCCAACAACGTCACGGCCGCGGCCTGGGAATTCAACACCGACGGCGACAATGAGGGCTGGACCGGTTCGAACCCTTATTACACGGCCAACGAGCAGGTGGCGGGCGGCATGCTCAGCTTCGACGTGAAATGGCTCGGCGCGTGGCTCGAAGATACCGCCATCACCGGCTACAACAGTAACCCCAATGATACGCTCATCATCAGTTACCGCATCTCCCATCCGCAAATACCTTCCAAGATGACCCGGCTGCGCGTCGGGTTGTCTTGGGACACCATCGATTACACCAACGACATGGTGCGTTTTTCCCTGCCGACGCCCGACACCGTGAATTTCCAGGTCGTCAAATTCCGCTTGCGCGATTTATACGGCTTCCTGAGCCCCGACGACGCCACCAACGGGTGGCAGCCTTGGCCCACCCAAGGATCGTTGCGCATCACCAAGCTGTACCTGGCCCTGCATTCGGACACCCTGGAATTCATCACCTCGGTCAACGCCACGGCCCGCAACGCTCCGCGCTACATGCAGCAGCAGGGAACCTCGATGGCCGCTCCGCATGTGACCGGGCTCGTGGCCTTGATGTTGGAAAAATGGGCCAAGGTGGTGGTGCCGGGCGCGAACCTCGACACTCAGGGCCCCTGGAACAGCACGGTCAAAGCCATCTTGGTGCATACGGCCACGGATCTGGTGAACACCGCGCCCACGGAATGGGAAGTCCCCAACATGCCCGACACCTGGGCCACGGTGAATCCGGATCTGTGCGTTCCCGTCAATGGTCAATGCACGCGCCAGACCAGGACGCAAAGCTTCGTGAAATACTACGCCGGCCCCGATTATGCGACCGGCTACGGATTGATCAACGCCCCCAAGGCGTTGGCGTACACCGATTCCAACCACATCGTGCAGGATTCCCTCCGTCGGCAGGACGGGAGTAAAACCTACGCCTTCACCGTGCCCGCGGGCGTGGAGCATTTTCGGGTTTCCTTGGCTTGGGACGATTTGCCCGGCGACCCGTCGCTGCCCATCGATCAAATCAAATTGGTGAACGATCTTGATTTGAGCGTCGTCAGCCCGAGCGGCCGGGTCTTTTATCCCTGGGTCTTGGATTCGCTGCCCCAGAACATCGTCAATAACCAGCCGCCGGCCGACGGGCTCGACCCCATCGATTCGGCCGACATCCAGCCCGCTTACAAAGGCATCAACACCCACGACAACGTCGAAGTGGTCGACGTCGACAGCGGCGGCCTGACGCTGGCGGCGGGAACGTGGCAAGTCGTGGTGCGCGCCACCCAGGTCATGGCCGGCGACAAACAGGATTTTTCGTTGGTGTCGGATTACACCTTAGGTCCGGCTTCGGTCTCGGGTCAAGCGGCGGGGGGACAAAGCGCCGCCCCGGCAACGTCGGCCCCGGCCTTGAGCGCGGCCCCCGTTTCCGCCCTGTCCGCACCTGTAAACACGCAGGTTACCCAGGAACCGGTTTTTGCCACGGCCATGGGATCCAATCCCGGGGTGGTCGGCGTGACCGGCGCTGCTTCCGTGTCCGCGGCTGCGATTCCAGCCCCCACCCCGATGCCACCGATTGCTTCGGCCGGGTTGGGCCCGACGGCGCCTGTGAATCCGCCGGGGCCCGGGTCCCAGGTGTTCGCGGCCGGTGCTCCGAAAAGTTCGGCTTCGACCGCGCTCCACCGTACGGTCTGGAAAACGCCGGATGAACTCTTCCCGACCCATTCAAACGGAAGCTGTGACGATGCTAACAAAATATTTTCTTCCGCCGGCGTCCCGGGTCCTTCGGCCTTGCAGGTCTGCGCCGATGGTCCGGCCCCCTCATCGCTGTGCCGCTCTCCCGCCGCCAATTCGGCGATACCCGCCGGTACCGATGCGGGCTGGTGCGACTAATCCATCCCCATCGCGGGGGAGAGGTTATCCGAACCAGGCCAGCGCCGGCGCGGAGTTTCTTGCGAAAAGACGGGGTCCGGCTGCGAAAAGGGAAAATTCCGTCCGGGCCGCCCGGCTGCGCCGTGTGGTACTCTGAAGGCGAAACGGAATAAGCATGGATGCTTGGATGATTCCATTCGCCCGGCCCAGCCCGGGCAAGAAAAAAGCCTTCAAAGTGCTGGTCGCCGCTATGCTGGTTTTCTGGATGCCGGTTTTGGCCTTTATCGCCTACAAGGGTATGGTCGAGCCCTTGGTGGTGTTGGCCGACAAGGTAGAGACCCTGGGCGTGCTGGCGCCGCACGCCGCCGCTCCGGCGTCTGCGCGCTGGGCGCGGCAGGAGTATCTCTACGCGGCGCAGGGCCGCATGTTGTTCTATCAGGGCAGCCGCCTGCGGTGGACGCAAAGCTCCCGGCGGATTTTGAAAATCTGGTACAACAAATTGCTCCCCCGCCTGGCTTTCATTCCCGACCGGTATTTCGCCGAACGCTTTCCGCCCTTCGCTTTGGCCTTCGGCCTGCCCCTGCTGTTCGGCGCCTATGTCCGCCTGATCCGGAAAGAAACCCTGCGCGGCTACATGTCCCGCCGCATCCGCGAAGAAGTGGGGTGAAGGCCGCGGCTGTAGCCGGAAGGTGATGGTTGGAGGTACCCTTATTTAAAAGCCGATGCCCGCCTCCAAAGCCGAACTCCATCGCCTGCATCCGCGCGAATACGCCGGGTTTACCTATGCCTATCCCGTTTTGTCGCGACGGTCGGGAGGCGTTTCCATCGGCGTAAATCTCAATCTCGACAAGCGGTGCAATTTCGACTGCCCTTATTGCCAGGTCGATCGCCGCACCCCGGGCCGCAAACAGCGCATCGATTTGGATCGCCTGCGCTTCGAGGTCGAAACTTTGCTCCACGCGGTCGAGGCCGGTGTCTGCCGCCTGCCGGCCTTCGACGCCTTGCCCGATGCCGACAAACGCTTGTGCGACGTGGCGCTGTCGGGCGACGGCGAACCGACTTCGGTTCCCGAGTTCGCCGACGTCTGCGCCTTGCTGCGCGAAATCCAGGGCGGACACACGCAGCTCGATTTCAAGCTGGTGCTGATTTCCAACGCCACCTTGTTCGACCGGCCGCGGGTGCAGGCGGGCATCGAGACCCTGCTGGCGAAGCAGGGAGAAGTGTGGGCCAAGCTCGACGCCGGCACCGAGGCTTGGTACCAGCGCGTCAATATCAGCCGGGTTCCGCTCGATCGCATCGAAGCCCATCTCGCCGACCTCGGCGCGCACCACCCTTTCAAGGTGCAGTCTTTTTTCTGCCGCCTGGGGGGCGAAGGTTGGGGCGACGACGAAGTCGCGGCTTATCTCGAACGCCTGCGCCGCCTGCGCGACGGCGGCGCGCGCATTCTTGAAGTGCAGATCTACTCCCTGGCCCGGCCGCCGGCGCAGTCCGACGTAACACCGATGGAACGGGCGTTTCTCGATTCTATGGAAGCGCGGGTGCGGGCGCTGGGCCTGCCGGCCCGCGTATACGGCGACGAACACGGTGACGAGTCCTGAGATGCGCCCCACCTGGATTCTGCTGCAACTCGTCAACCTGCTGCTGGGCGGCGCCTCGGCCTATGTTTTCTACTTCGTCCCCGGCGTATGGATGGATCAGGCCCAGCTCTATTTCTGCCTGGCGGGCGTGGCCGCGGCCCTGCTCACCGTGTTGTTCGCCGGCGGCGCGCTGGTGGCCGGCGGCGACGGACTGGCGGCCGTGCACGGGTTGTTGGGCCTGGCGTTTCTGGGTGCGCAAGGCTTCTGGCTGTGGCGTTTCGGCCAGCACGCGGGTCTTATCCACTTCGTGCGCCGCGCTTTCAACCTCTGAACCGTGTCGCCGCTTTTCGACGAAACCTGGTTTTATGCCCCGGCCGAACAAGCAGGCGCTTCGCTGCCCTTGCCCGCCGACGAAGCCCATCACGCGCTGCGCGTGCTGCGGCTGCGCTCGGGTGCGGGCATCGTGGTGACCAACGGAGCAGGTGCGGTATTCCACGCCCGTTTCGAAGTGCGCGGCCAGGGCACCATGATCCACGTGCTTGATTGCGTGCGTCGCGAACCGCGCCCGCCGGGCTGGAGTCTGGCCCTGGGCCTGCTTCCCGGCCGCGAGGCCGAAGAGCCGGTGGCCGCCGCCTGCGAATTCGCCTTGTCCGACGTGTATTTGCTGCACACCGACCACAGCGGCGACTTTCCCCGACAAAACTTCGACAAGCTCCTGGCGCGGCTGCGGCAGAAAAGCCTGGTCGCTCTGAAGCAGGCGAAAAAGCCCTGGCTCACCCGCATTCATGCACCCGAAGCTCTGCGCGTTTGGCGCGAACGGCATCGGGGCACGGCCCTGGTGGTCGCGCATCCGGGTGAAACGACCGTACCAAACAAGTTACCTTCGGAATTGCATCTTCTCACCGGCCCGGCGGGCGGCTTTTCGCCGGAGGAAGTGGAATACCTGTTCGCCCAGGAAAACGTCTCGCGTCTCGACCTCGGTCCCACGCGCCTGCGCGCCGAGCACGCCCCCCTCGCGGCGCTGGGAAATCTATGGGGCCGGTGGTAATCCCGTTACGGTCCGTTGCCGCAGCCTTCGGGATTTTCGTCTGCGGCGCGTAGGGTTTCGAATTCGCCGACGTCGGCCGCGGGCGTGAACACCAGGCTGTCCCGGCCGCCGGGATGCCAGGTCAGTACGAGCTGTTTGAACGGCGCCCCCGAAAAGCGCGCGGCCACCGTGTCGTTCACATGTTCCAAAGCCGCGTCGCCGGCGGAGTCGATCTCCACCGCGATGTTGCCGGTCCAGGGATGGCGCACGACCCGTGCGATGCGGCCGCCGCCGAGCGAATCGCAGAATTCGCATTGCCATTGCGGCCGGCCCGTGCTGTCGGGATCGAGTTGCAAGGTGCCGGGCTCGGAATCGCAGGGCAGGTAAATCGCCCAGCCCTGGCCTTGAATCCACGATACGCGGGTCCAGGTGCGTGGCAAGGTATCGAGGATTCGGCGGATGCCGGAGTCGCCCGTCGCCGTGTCGGCGGCCGAGGTCAAGGTGTGCATGAAGTCGCGATTGACTTTTTGTTTTTGCCGCCAGGCCGCGTAGAACAGGATTCCCCACAGCAGGAAAGCGGTGGAGAACAGTACAATCACAATTTTTTTTCCGGTCACCGCTTGCCTCGCCGCCCGTCGCGGCCAGGCAGAAATTAGCTCCTTTGCCGCGCGCAGATGCGAAACGGGGCCGCGCGCTCCGGTTATATTTTTCCCCACATCGATTCGGAGTGAAGCATGACTGTATTGACCGACCGCGCCGCCTGGAAAGATTTGGTCCGCCACCACGCCGAGGCTTCCGCGTGGCGGCTGAAGGATTTGTTTGCCCGCGACCCGGGCCGCGCCGGGCGCTATGGCGCCGAAGCGTGCGGCCTGTACCTCGATTACAGCAAGAACCGCGTGAACGACGAGACACTGCGTCTTTTGCGCGCGTTGGCGGAGCAGGCTGGCGTCGAAGCCGCGCGCGCCGCCATGTTTCGGGGCGACAAAATCAATTTCACCGAGCAACGCGCCGTGCTGCACACCGCGTTGCGCCATCAAGGGCCCGACCCGGTGGTGCTCGACGGCGAAGACGTGATGCCCAAGGTGCGCGCCGTGCTGGCCAAGATGCAGGCGTTTTGCGGCCGCGTGCGTTCGGGTGCATGGCGGGGTCATACCGGCAAGCCCATCCGCCACGTGGTCAACATCGGCATCGGCGGATCGGACCTCGGTCCGGTCATGGTGACCGAGGCGTTACGCCCGTACGCCTATGACGACGCCGGAAACCGGGTGCTGGAAGCGCATTTCGTCTCCAACGTCGACGGTACGCACCTGGCCGAGACCCTGCGCCGGGTCGAGTTGGATCAAACTTTGTTTCTCGTGGCTTCCAAGACCTTCACCACCTTGGAAACCATGACCAACGCGCATGCCGCCCGCAGCGCCCTGCTGCAAAACCTGGGCGGCGACACGGCGGCCGTAGCCAAACATTTCGTCGCGCTCTCCACCAATATTCCCGCGGTGCGGGACTTCGGCATCGATCCCGACAACGCGTTCGAGTTCTGGGACTGGGTGGGCGGCCGCTATTCGTGCTGGAGCGCCATCGGCCTTCCCATCGCGCTTTCCATCGGTTTCGAGAACTTCGCCGCTTTTCTACGCGGCGGCGCCGCCATGGACCGTCATTTCTGCGAAGCCCCGATGGAGCGCAACCTGCCCGTCATCTTGGCGTTACTGGGTGTTTGGTACGCCGATTTTTTCGGCGCCGAAACCCTTGCCGTGCTGCCCTACGACCAATATCTTCATCGTCTTCCCGCCTATTTGCAGCAGGCCGACATGGAATCGAACGGCAAGTTCCGCACGCGCGCCGGCGAACGGGTCGATTACCCCACCGGTCCCATCGTCTGGGGCGAACCCGGCACCAACGGCCAGCACTCTTTTTACCAATTGATCCATCAGGGCACGCGCCTCATTCCCTGTGACTTCCTCGCGCCCATGCAATCGCACAATCCCCTGGGGTCGCAGCACCGCATACTGCTGGCCAATTGCTTCGCCCAAACCGAGGCGCTGATGGTCGGGAAAACCCTGGAAGAGGCCGAAGCCGAATTGCGCGCCCAAGGCATGCCGACCGAGGCGGCCAAGTCGCTGGCGCCGTACAAGGTGTTCGAGGGAAACCGGCCCACCAACACCATTGTCTTTGCCAAGCTGACCCCGGAAATTTTGGGATCGCTGGTCGCGCTTTACGAGCACAAAATTTTCACCCAGGGAGTGATTTGGGGCATCAACAGTTTCGATCAAATGGGCGTGGAACTGGGCAAGCAATTGGCCAAAACCTTGCTCACCGAGATGAAAGCGGGCGAAAAAGACTCGGCCCTCGCGCCGCGGCACGATGCTTCGACCAATGGGCTGTTGCGGTATTACTGGGCGCATCGGGCCGGGGCGTAAGGCGGACGAAATTCGGTGCGCACGACGTTTTTTGGCGGCCAAAGCAGGCGAAATTGGGGGTAAGGATGTGGCAGGTAAATTTTATGTATAACCGTTACACTTGGTACAGAATGATTTCCGGGTCGAAGCGAACGGCGGCCGCCCTGGCGGTGCTGGTTTTGGGATTCTCGGGTTGTCAGAAAAGCAATAACGGCAACGAAATCCTCATCGGCGAGTACGGGTCGATGACCGGCGCCACCGCCACCTTCGGACAAAGCAATCACCGCGGCGTCGAAATGGCCATGGACGCGGCCAATGCCGCCGGCGGCGCCTTGGGCAAGAAGTTTCGCGTGATTCTGGAAGACGATCAGGGCGAACCCGAAGAGGCGCAAACCGCCGTGACCAAGCTCATCACCAAGGATCGCGTGGTGGCCATCGAAGGTGAAGTGGCGTCGTCGAACAGCCTGGCGGCCGCGCCCATCTGCCAGCAATACCATATTCCCATGGTCAGCGGCTCGTCGACCAATCCCAAGGTCACCGAAGTCGGGAATTACATCTTTCGCGTATGTTTCATCGATCCCTTTCAGGGCCGGGTGATGGCCAAGTTCGCGACGCAAAGCCTGCATTTGACCCGCGTCGCGGTGCTCCGCGACGTGAAGTCGGATTATTCCGAAGGCCTCTCCGACGTGTTCGTGAAAGAGTTCAAGGGCATGGGCGGCACCATCGTGGCCGACGAAAGTTATAGCCAGGGCGACAAGGATTTCGCCGCCCAACTCACCTCGATCAAATCCAAGCAGCCCGAGGCCGTGTACGTTCCCGGCTATTACACCGAAGTCGGGCTTCTCGCGCGCCAGGCCCGCGAATTGGGGCTCAAGGTTCCCTTGCTGGGCGGCGACGGCTGGGATTCGGAAAAACTGTGGGCTATCGGCGGCGAGGCCCTGAACGGCTGCTACTTCTCGAACCACACCGCCATGGACGATCCCAATCCCGCCATTCAGAAATTCGTGGCCGATTACAAGGCCCGCTACCACACCGAGCCCGACGCCTTGGCGGCGCTGGGCTACGACGCGGCTGCGCTCATCGTCGACGCCATCAAGCGCGCGGGCAGTGACAACCCCGACAGCGTCCAGATGGCCCTGGCCGCCACCAAGGATTTTCAGGGCGTGGCCGGCAAGGTCACCCTGGATGCGCATCGCAATGCCATCAAATCGGCGGTGGTGCTCGAAGTCGAGAACGGCAAGTACGTGTACAAGGAAACCATCGCACCTTGAAACCACCCGGGCGCGGACGATATTAAGTCGAGGCCCTAGAGCCCCGGCGCCACGGGCGGGTCTTTGGGGAATTGCGGAGTCCATTCCCTAAGTTTTTGGATGATTACGGTATTGGGTCAGGCTTATTTTCAGCCAGATCTTTACGCAACTTCTGCCGTTTTTGGCTTTGACTCGAGCAAAAGCTTTCCCCGCTCATTTCCAGGATATGCACTTGTTGAGTAGGCTTATCCAGCAACGCGCCGGTTAACCGCTCCGAGCCGAATACCTCGGTCTACTCATCGAACGGGAGATTCAAAGTCACCAAGACAGAACCCCGTTCATGTCGTTGATTTTGAAAATCCGAGTGGAGGAGCGAAAAAGAAGTCGAAGGTGGGTGCAGGGAAATACATACCCTGGAACGAATTGTTAAAACGCGCCTTCGGCAGCGAAATCGTCTGCCCCAATCGCGGAGGCAGGATCCGGTGGATAGCCCTGGTCGCGACGGAATGGTCGATTCAGTCTACCCCGGCGGCGATGGAATTGCCGACCGGTCCACCGAAGAATTTCGTCACTCGAAAAGCGGCCGTTGCGGATAAGGGAGCGGAGTGGGACGAGGGCGGTGAATCCCGGGATGGGGAGAACTGAAATGGTAGCGACCTTGCGGGGGAGGAGTGGGGCACGTCCAGGGGGGAATGGGGCGTGAAATTTGAGGGAACAAAAGTTGGAATTGGAATGGAAAAGCGGGGATAAGCCTCGAATTGGGGAATGAGAGGACGGAACCTTGGGATGCAGTGCGGGGATTCCGGATTGAATAAAGCCTTCGATTTACCTACGTCAAGCCGCGGTCGAATTCGCCTCAAGTGTGCCTAACGTTTTCCGGAGCAGGGGTATGGAATGAGCGCATGCAGCTTAAGAACACTTGGATATTTTGTGCAGTTGCGAGAACAAGCATGGGCATAACGCATCTGCGTGCAAGTGCAGGGCTGATCGTTTCGCAAATAGCCGCAGGCGCAATGGCCGCGTATGCAAAAGTCATTCACCACACCGCTTCGCTCGAGATCGAGGGGTTGCAGGATGTGGAGAGTGCTCTCGATAGTCGTCGTCCGGTGCTGTTTGCAGCTTGGCACGGCCAAACACATCTGTTGTACACCGCGTTTCGACGACATATCGATTTGAAAAAATTCACTATGGTTCTCACCCAGGACGCACGCAAAACAATGCTGAATAGTTTTGCGAAGAAACTTGGAGTTGAGTCGATATCTTTGAACATGTACAACAATCACTCGGTGGCATTACGCCCACTCGTGCGATTGATGGCAAACATCGAATCCGGCGGGTATCCGTTCATTTTCCCCGACGGGCCAGATGGACCCGCTCGAATTGCCAAACCCGGTGTTGTATTCCTGGCCATGCGTACGCGAGCCCTGATCGTTCCAGTTGCTTCCGCCGCGCGATACGCCAGGCACCTCCCCCGTTGGGACCGTTATTGCATGCCGCTTCCATTCGATTCAATCTCGACCGTATTTCGCCCAGCAATTGACTCGACCGGGGTTCTTTCGCGCGAAGGACTTCTGGAGGAATTGACCAAAGAACTCAACCATGCCAATGACCATGCCGAGCGCGCCGCGTTCGCACCTGGCATGAAGTCGACCCAATTGGCTCTTGAACGTTTGAAGTAGCGCGAGCTGCGATCGCACAAGGCCACGTCATCACCGTTCTTCCGGCCCCCACTACTACGGGGTAGTCGCTTTCACAATCCTTGGTTGCATGAGGTGAAGCGCAACCTTGCGAATGTCTTGGGCTGGAAGATTGCGTGATCCGCTTGTGCCGGAGTCCCGACCAAAAACATGGCGGTCAACTTATTGGGCGGTGGGCCGACCAGCATCACCCTCAGGGATTCCATGAGTTTGGGGAGCGGTAATTTTTTAAGCGAAGCGAAACGCATACAGGAATCGTCGAACGCCAATCCGGCCTTGGTCAAGGCCCTTTCCCCCATGGCTTGCGTCCATGTCCGAGGGTCAGCACATCCCGCGCGCCCCCCTTTGGCCGATGCGCGTTTGCATTTACTGGAAGACGGCAGCGTGACGGTGGAGTTCAAGCGTCCTTGGTCCGATGGGATGCGCACTATCGGTTTGCAACCCAAAGCAATGTTTTCCCGTATGGAGGCCTTGGCTCCTCCCCATGGTGAAGAAGGAACGGACGATTCAGTCTATTCTGGCGGCGAGGAAATTGGCGACCGGCCCACCGAAGAGCGTCGCCACCCGAATAGCGACCGTTGCGGATAAGGAAGCGGAGTGGGACGGGGGCGGCGAATCCCGGGATTTCTGGCCCTAAGTTATTTGATCAGCATTTGAGGCTGCGCCGATTGATCCGCGCGATCAGGCTTCATGATGTTGACGGAACTTGCGATCCCAACTTTGGGGTATCCGGACTTCCGGGGATGGGAGTATCCAATCATCCTGCCATCCAGTCCATAAATCGCCCCTGACTGACTGCTACTGGAAAGCATTTGGTGGGACGCCTGGATAGGCCTCAATAGGCCAACTGTGGCGCCGTATTCGTTGGCACCAATGTCTGCTGTACCGTAGTACAATGACCGTCCCCAAAAATCCAGGCCTCCGTTGCCCGCGATTGATTCACCGGCGTTGATGCATGGGGACGTGGATTGAAGTTTGTATCCGTCTAAGCTACCCAAGGCCCATCCGGAAGTGGAACCGCTTCCCCCGGCTCCTGGTTCGACAAATTGGGGGTTTGATGTTTTGCCATGTGTGTCTCCGGAAGCCGCCGTTACACCATAATAAAGATTGTAGTTGTAGGTGCTTTTTGCGCCGACAAGCACTGCGGGTCCGCTTGCAGCCGCATAGAAGATGTTGTTATTAAACACATAGGTTCCGAGATTTAGCGTCGCTGTACCCCCAGATGAGTTGACCAACGAACCGGATGTTTTATCAGTATAAAGCACATTGTTGTAAGCTTGAGCGGTGGCAGCAGGGTCCGAATGTAGATTAAAGGTGTTCCGGCTGTTGTTCTGCAAAATATTATATCTCGCTATGGCATTGCCGAATAAGAATTGGCAAAACAATATTCCGTCGCCGTTGTCGTGAATATAGTTGTATTGGAAAACGATCCTCGTGGTGCCCTTATCGGCATCGATTCCATTGAAGTCGGCGCTGTTGCAACGTTGGACCGTACCATACATTTCATTGTACTGGACCGCGATGCTATCCGTGTAGTACAACTCCACAGCGCTGACGCCGGAATGGGCACACACATTGTTCTGAATCACTCCGCCCCGGACATTGGTGACGTAGATCGTGTTGCAACCATGATCCGTATTGTACTGGCTCAAATAGTTGTTCTGAATGAGCAAATTGGTGTGGGGATACCATTTGGTGTCCGAGGCGGAACTTCTTGCCCCCCAACCTACAGACCCCTGCCATTGCTTGATGCAAATATCCCCGAACGAGCAGTCACTGATCACATTGTTTTCGATTCGTATGTCATTGAAATTGGTTTTCACTAAGGTTGCCGTGGTGACATCGAATACAATTCCTCCGCTGTGCTTGGATCCATCCCATCCCGCGCTATCAATGATGCCAGCCGCACCGTTTGAATTGCTATTTCCGATCCAAGCCACGACGCCGTGGACATCGTGGATGTAACAATTCCTGATATAGATATGATTTATCGTGCCGAAATCTTTTCCATTTATCGAAATGCCATGATAATCTCCCCATGAACTTGTTTCGTTTGTGACTTCAAGATTGTTGATCTCCCAGTAGGGCTGATTCAGTAAATAGACGGCGCTGGGGGAACCCTTCGCGGAGATGATCGGTTTGGGACCTGTTCCGTACATGTCAATGACAATAGGGCTATCGCTTGTCCCACTCCCTTTTGGATAGAGTTCTCCTGTCCAACTGCATCCGGATTTAAATAAGATCTGGCTTCCAGGACCGAACGTCGTTGCATTCACTTTCGTCAAGGTTTTCCAGGCGGTATTTGTGGTTAGACCATTGTTGGTGTCGTTTCCAGTTGTTGAATCCACATAATAGGCAGTTCCTGCAGACAGCGATGGCAAGGTGCAGAACAGGAGGAGCAGCCAAGTCGTTCTCGGCAACATTCGAAAATGAACGTGTCCGCAGAGTCGGCTAGGTTGGAACCGGAAGGAATAGGATATGCCCGCCATTCTGACAACATAAATGAAAATATCACCCACTACTTCACGTCTCCAGGACCGGCCTGCAATTCCTACGAAAAGTGTTGAATCCCGGGGCCAAAAATCAACCTGAAGCGGCGCTTTCCACAAGGGGGTGCGGGATCCTCCGGGAGATCGTTCAGGATGGTTCCACCCTCCGTCAGAATGCCTCCAATTGGGAACGACGGAAACACAACGCCGACCAGGCCACCCCGGACGCGCACCGCAATGCCATCAAATCTGCGGTGGTGCTCGAAGTCGAGAACGGCAAGTACGTGTACAAGGAAACTATCGCGCCTTGAAACCAACTGAGCGCGGGTGATATTAAGCCGAGGCCCTAAGGCCCCGGAGCCACCGGCGGATCTTTGGGGAATTGCGTGTAGTCGTCGAGCAAATATTCCTGCTCTTCCAAAGGAATTTTCCCATCACGATAGCGTGTGTCTTCCCACACCAATTCCCAGGTGCAGGGGAATTCACCGGGTTCAAAATCGCTGCTGGCAATTCTGGAGGAACCGGGAATGTTACTGTCGGTTTCAATCTCATCAATGCGGGTCATCGCCAACCTGGCCGTAGGTGCTTTTCTTCCGCGCAGGAAATAATTGGGGCAACCGCCTTTGAGTTTACGCGGAATCCAAATGCCGCTTCTGGGAACGTCGTCTCTGGAAACGACAGTGATTCCTGTGGACAATGGAAAGCCGCCAATTTGTTTTGGAAAACGATACTTGTTCACATCAAACAATGGGTAGCTTAGTTTTCCACTTGAGGGACTTTTTACTCTCATACTCATTTGAACGGCATTTTCCATCCAACACCAAAGTCCTATTGAAGGAGGATCGTTTGGCTCCCTAAAGTCTCCTCTTTTACCAAGGGGCCGGTATTCCATGTCGCTTCCAAAACGTCCGAAATAAAAGAGATTCTGAAACCGAATTCCTTCCCAAATTAAAGGGAGACCGGCTGCATCTCCCTTTTGAATTCTCGTCAAACCATTTTCCAAATTGTTTAAGCAACCACATCCGCCTGACAACGCATCCAAGTATGCACCGGGCTCAGTTCGCTTTGCAACAAAGGCTTTGAACCCAGGAAGAAAGGCTTTCAGCATTTCTGTCATGCGGCCAATATAGGTAACTGAAGTGTTACGGCACAAAAGCCAAAAGGTTCTGGCAAGAATGTCCGGATTCGGAGCAAATGCTCCTGGCTTGAGAGCGACTGTATTACGGCTGTAAATGATGGACATTTTACCCTCGGGGCATTATTTGTTTTTTGACAGGCGTTCAATGTTTTGTTTCCAATTCCAACGGTTCAAGATGTTCGGCCTCGGGATGCGACGGAGGAATATTGACTTGCATGTAATCTTGCCAATTGGTCGGAGTCTGCCTGCGTTTCAAGACTTCATCGAGAGCGTCTTTATTATTCGGATTGCGAAAGTCGATTAAAAGTTGGGTGCCGCCTCCTGGCAAAGATTGGCCAAAAGCCAAATTTTGATCTCCGTTTTCCAATTTTGCGTCTCTATCGATTTGGCTAGATGCTTTACCTTCCCAAGCCCAAAGCTCGGTTCCTTCAGGAACCTCGAATTCGAGATAATATCCATTCTTGCTGAATTTATTCAGTACCGCCAAATCCTTTCGCCAATCTTCTCCACTTGCAGGTAGATGGTATGTCCACCATAAACCGTCATTGGGTTTTCCTTCCTGAATAACACGATAGACTTTTGTTCTTTCGGGTAATTTGACCGGACGTATGGGCCCGCTGAACGCTGCAATGGCCCAATAATCTTTGGGTTCCTCTTCTACTTCACGTTTCCAGGACCGGCCTGCAATTCCTACGAAAAGTGTTGAATCCCGGGGCCAAAAATCAACCTGAAGCGGCGCTTTCCACAAGGGGGCGCGGGATCCTCCGGGAGATCGCTCAGGATGGTTCCACCCTCCGTCAGAATGCCTCCAATTGGGAACGACGGAAACACGACGCCGACCAGGCCACCCCGGACGCGCACCGCAATGCCATCAAATCTGCGGTGGTGCTCGAAGTTGAGAACGGCAAGTACGTATACAAGGAAACTATCGCGCCTTGAAACCAACTGAGCGCGGGTGATATTAAGCCGAGGCCCTAAGGCCCCGGAGCCACCGGCGGATCTTTGGGGAATTGCGTGTAGTCGTCGAGCAAATATTCCTGCTCTTCCAAAGGAATTTTCCCATCACGATATCGTGTGTCTTCCCACACCAATTCCCAGGTGCAGGGGAATTCGGCGGAGTTGTAATGCGTAAAGGTGACCCGTGATGAGCCGGGATTATCGGTATCGGTCCTAATTTCTTCAAACTTAGATACGGCAATATTCGCAGGTGGTGCCTTGCGACCTCGAGTGAAATAATTCGGACAGCCGCCTTTGATTTTAAGCGGTTCCCAAATTCCAGAAATTGGAATATCGTCACCATTGCGAATGCAAATGCCCTTGCGTAATGGGTATCCACCGATGATATCTGGAAATTTAAACTTGGAATTATCAAGTAATGGATACCAAAGTTTTCCGCTTAAGGCGGACTCGATAGGAATAGTCATTTGCAACGCGTTTTCCATCCAACACCAAAGGCCAATGGAAGTTGGGGCGTTTGGTTGATCAAAGTCCCCCTTCTTACCAAGGGGAGAGTAATCCATGTCTCCACCAAATCGGCCGTAGTAGAATAAATCGCGAAATCCAATGCCATTCAAAATTTTGAAATATCCGGAATGGTTACCTTTTTTTAATTCCATTAATCCAGTTTCGAGTTGGCCTAACGCGCCATGGCCTTCAGAAAGCGCCGTTAAGTAGGCTCCTGGTTCTGTTTGTTTCGCGACAAAGTCTTTAAATCCTGGCATAAAGTTTTGAACAAGTTCGATCATTCGTCCGATGTAGGTCACCGAGGTATTTCGTTTGTATAACCAAAAGGTTTTGGCCAATGTTTGGCGATTAGGTGCAAAGGCTCCTTGCTTAAGAGGGGATTCTCTATTCTCGAAGTTAATGGTCATTAGGATGTGCTCGATTTTTTTAGAAACCTTTAATAGAGAAGGTTCAATTTGTTTTCGTTTCGACTTCCTCTGGTGTTAATCGATCGGTCTCGGTATGCTTTTTGGGTATCCCGATATCATTAAAATTAGTCCAATTAGTTTCGTCGAGCTTTGAATTCTCAATATCAGTTTTCGCAAATACGTTATCTTCGTTTTTAAAATCAATAAAAAATTGTTTGCCTCCTCCTTTTAGTCGTTGCCTGTAGGAAGGATTCCGTTCCCCGTTTCTCAAAAAAGGTTCGGTGTCGATTTGGCTGGAGGCTTTGCCTTCCCAAGCAACCAGCTTTTTGCCTTTCGGAACTGTGTATTTAACATAGTATCCATTATTGCTGAATCTGTTTAACACTGCGAGATCTTCTCGCCAGTCATTTCCGGAATCCGGGAGACGATAAGTCCACCATACCCCGGTTTTGGGCTTGCCTGCTTGGATAACCCGAATAATAGTGGTTCCCTCTCCCAGTTCTATTCCTTCAATAGGTCCACTGAAAGCTTCGATCAACTCATAATGTTCAACACCATTAACCATCTCTACTTTTTTTCTCAAATCCGGCCACCCTTCCTTATGGTGGTAATCCGACAGGCTGTTCTGCGGAAACGGCATTTTCTCCGCCAGCTTGGCTTCATCCGCCACTTCGACCAGGCGCGCCTCGGCCTCGCGCGTTTCGCTGGTGACCGCGGAACCTTTGGGCACGGGAATCCAATCGCCCTGGTAAACCTTGTTTTGCACGGAATGGAGCTTGGAGTTGATATCCTTGACCGCCTTCGGAATCATCTCTTCGCCTTTTTTGGCCAAGGCATCAAAGCCGTTGCGCAAATCCGCCAGGCGGTTGCACATGCCTTCGGTCATGAGCCCGCCCAGGCGTTTCAAGGCCGCGGCCAACACGCCGTCGAGGCGGTTCATTAAATCGCCCCAATGGGACTTCAAGGGGCCGATGTATTTCTCAAAATCGAGTTCCTTGATCCATTTGCGGGCGTCCCCGATGCCCACGCGATTCAAGAACGCGATCAGTTCACCGATTTTGACAGACTCTTTGGCCGCGTCTTCGCCCACCCGCACCACCAATTTGCCCACGCCCTTGAGCACGCCGCCCAAAATCGGAATCAAGGCCAAAAGCATGATCACCAGAATCACCCATTCGGCGACTTCTTCGCGTTTCTTGGGATCGTCAACCAAGCGGATTACCACCGCCAGCAGATCGCGCACGGCCGTGACATCGCCCACCAGGGGTATCATGCCGATGACGGCATCAACCATAATTTGGCTGACGGTTTGCTTTTCGTTGAAGCCGCCTTGCAAGGTTCCCCACACCCAATGAAAGGCGTCGAGGGCGAAGCTTTCCCGTGCCGGCGGCGGCAGGGCGCCATCGGGTCGCGGGCCGGCTTGAGCCTGCGTCACCGTGTCGTTGGCGTCGGCCTCGGTGAACGATTCCAGATATTCGGGATTGGGCGTTTGATCGGCGCGCGTATACGCTCGGCTGTCGGCGCCGAAGCGCACGCGTTTCGGAGGTGAGGGCAAATTGACGACGCGCGCCTCCCCGTTCTCGTCCAGCTTTCCCTGGATGACTTGGCCGTTTTCCAATTCGAGTTCGAAGGGCGCGTCGACCACCGGCGAATCGTCATGGTACCGTCGGCGCAGAGTCACGGTCTGCGTCGCGATGTCGACATCGTAGCGTTGACCCGTGGGCGCGTCGATGAACTCGGATTGGCCGCTGGCGTTCGGGGTCCACTCCAATACGGGATCGCTCATATATTCAAAACCCGAACAAGGATCGCTGAGATTACTTGGTTTTTACGGTGGACGTTAAATTGCTTTTTAAATACTTCAACAAACTAATATTCGAATCAGATTTAATATCGGCGATTTTCCACTTTTCATGCATCCAAGCAAGTGTAAAAATGATGTTTTCTTTATGGTCGCAATTCGTAAATCGGGCACCGCTTTCGATGCGAGTATTTTCAATGCGGTTGATTGAAACCGCCACATGAAATGTGTCGCACCAATCTTGGCAATTACAAATGAGATCAGCATCAAGAAGGCCGACTTCTCCATTCGCCAAACTGTCATCAAGACGGATCAATTTCAATAACTCGGGCGTGAAAAGGGTATCGGCGGCCTTGCCAAATAATTCGGCCCCGAGTCGGATGACGTAGTTGGAACGACGTTCGAATTATATCCCTTGTACAGATTCAAAATGAATGACTTCGCTGCCGCCGAATCTTGGCCAAAAATATTAGCGATCCAGAATAATCCTACTAAAACGGAAATCAATAATGAATTTGTTTTTGCCCCGGATTTCATTTGGCCAGTTTTAGAATTTTGGTTAAAGCAAATTGTTTCGAGATATTTTGAATCTGATTGTGAACCTTTATAGACGCTGAATCAGGAGTGAAATCGTCGAATTCCCAATTACTATCCAGCCCGAGGGCTTTTGCACATATTATCCGTTTCTCTGGAGTATAAACTAGGCAAGTATTTGGTTTCCCTTGCAAGGGTTCCAATTCCATTGTGAACCAGGTAAACCCCTGCGAATGATCGAAGACGTTGAACGTGGTGTCACTTCCTCGAATAAGCGTATCGATCGATGCATCCTGATAAATGAGATAAACTTCGGTTGCATGTTGCATGTTTTGTTGCACATCGACGACGATTTTTTGAGGTTTCGGTTTTGTAAATTCGATGCTATCTACGATAGGTTTCGCAGCCTCCGACCTACAGCAGGCAAAGCCAAAACAAATCATAAAAAGGAGGCGGAAATTTAAATTCATTGATTTTTTCTCGCTAATATATGAGCAACATATTCCGCTATTTCTCGAAACTTATCCTTTTTACCCCAACTTTCCGGGATGGCTTTGAAGAGAGGCGAGGTTTCGTTGGGCGTCTTAATTAGATCATCCCAAAGCGCCGCTTTTTTATTTGAAAACTTATAGGCTTGCTGTATCGTGCCTTGGCCGGCGTTGTAGGCTGCGAGGTAAAACTTGGATTTTTCGTCCTCGTTTAATTCTTGATCATAATTGGAAAACACATTTTGGTCGATTGCATTTTTCTTGAGGGAAAACTCTCTGGCCCCAGCTTGGATGGATTTTCCCGAATCAAACCGCTCGTCTCCAGCAAAGTCAAAGAACCAGTTCGACCCTATTTTCCTGGTATTGCCAACATGCAACCCCACTTCATGGATAGCGTCGCCTCCGATTTGTGTAAGACCCGCAAAGCCATGGTTGTTATGAGCTTTCGGATCAAAACCGCTTTCTTGGGCTATTAAGGATTTAAGAATGATGGGATCGATTCCATTTGCTTCTGCGGCAGACTTGATTTCATTGTTGTACTTGTTTTGGTCCGAAATATTTCGACCAAATCCTTGGTTCCAATTTGTCCAGACCGGATCTTCATTTTTCGGATTTGCCTGTCCTTCACCACCATTATCGCTATCCGCATCATCATCGTCATCACCCCCATCGCCGGGCAACACCTGCGGCGCCAGCGGCTTTCCGTCGGTGCCGGTGGGTGTGAAGCCGGTCAGACGCACGCGTCCGGCCTTGGGCTTGTCGACGCGCAAGATGCCGCTATCGGGGACGTCCGCGGTTTTTTTGGTGCCGTCGGGCAAAATCAGGGTTGCTTGGCCGCGTTGGCCGAAATCGAATTCCACCCAACTGTCATAAGGAATGGGAGCGGATTCGGCGGCCGCGCCCAGGCATTCGGCGCGCACCCGGAAATTCGGGACGGCATAGTCCTCGGCATTTTTGGCCAGGGTCCCCTTGCTTGCAAAAGTGCTTTCGTCGCCGGGATAGGTTCCCTGCCATTGCGCCGAGGCCTTGCCGTTATTGACCAGGGCTTCAAGGCAGGCCAGGCGCGTGCGCGCGTGGTGGCGGTTTTCCACCACGATTTCAAAACGGCATACGGCCCCGTTGGGCGCACCCTGAACCTTGGCTTCTACCGTATAGGTTTGCGCGGCTTCGACGTCTTTCAGCGCCTTGCCTTGCGCGTCCAAAAGGCGCACGTCGGAAATTTTCACCGCCGGCCCCACCTTGACCTTGGGCCCCACGGCCTGGATCGCATGCGCCTTCAGTTCGGCTTCGAAATACATGCCGCCGGTTTTGTTGGGCTTGGTCACGGGATAAAGCGCGCGGAATAAATCGGAAACCACGTGCCCCTTCAGAGTTTCTACGACCTGGCCCTCGAGATCTTTGATGGTAACGTCGATTTCGGAGCCGTCGGCCACCCAATGCGTCCACACTTCCAACGGGATTTTCCCGCCTTGGGCCACGGCGTCGCGGCCCCAACCCGTGCGCACAATCGAAGACGGCAGCTTGAGCTGCAAGACCTGATCGGTTTGGCCTTGGGTTTTGGGCATGGGCCAAAATTATAACCAGGGTGCGGGGCGGGTTGTGATCCCGGACACAAGGCTTGATGGCCGGAGCTTTAAGGATGAAGATTAGCTTTACAATCCGGGATTCACTGTGACGTTCGGGAAAGGTCGAAGCGAATGGCGCCTTCCAAAGTTACTTCGGACGGAAAACGAAAAGTTGTCGGCCATGAACCCGGGGTCATCCTGTACCCGGCTTTGGGCAATCCGGAATTGGTTTCGGGTGATGATTCGCTTCATCTCATTCTCTGCCTGGCGGTCGAGCCCTCCAAGATGAAGGGAGAAGCCGGTCAAAAAATCCTAGCCGCCGGGTTGAAGTTCATGTCGCTGGAGTCCGCTGAAAATTTCAAATTGCAAAGGCTGGGCGCAAACGACTTCCACGGCGCCTTGAATCCGTCTCTCGTCAAATCAATCGAATCTCTCTCCGCATTTTTTTCCCAGGATCCCCCGGTTGTCGATATCGCGAAGAAAAGATGGCAGGCGATTTTTAAAACCTCCATCGTCCGCTATTTCTCTTCGGGAACCCTGCATGGCTACAGTGACGAGAGGTTGCAGAAGGCGGGGTTGCAAAACGCCTATCACGTCGAGATGGATGGCCCGGTCCTCCGAAATTGGCTGTCGGAAAACGCCGGGGAAGAGCTGGCACAACATTGTTTCGTCACCTGGATGAGTAAGCCGCCGGAGGAAGGGTTTCGCGAAATCGAAGAAGAGGCGGTGACCAATGGCCTGCGCGAGGTTCAGCTAGGCGGGAAAAACAAGTTCATCGGCGCCCGGGTGCGAAGCGCCTGCGATCACTTTGTGTTGGATAACGACGACACCTTGGTGGGGCCCGACGGCCCTCTGCGGGTGTTTGATATCTTCCAGTGGCAATTCAGCCTTTATCATCCTCTGGCCACCTTACACCCGGTCTTTTTTTATGATGACGACGTTTGCCTGAACGTGGGCTATATCAGCGATCTCCACGTCGTATCCCGTCTGGAAATTCTGCGACGTTCGGATTTTCAAATGGTGCCGGGCGTGCATCCCGACTATTCGCCGAAAGTATCCGACCTGATTTCCACCACCGGCCGGGCCGTCAAAGAGCTTTTGGACAAGGCCGGAACGGCCGGCACAGCGGGCGATACGCAAGACGGTGAAGTGGACGTGCTCGTGGTGGGCGGTGACCTCATTGATTTTGCGCAAAGCAGCTTCCCCGGTGCGGATTCGCTGGCCGAGGTATTGCCCGCGCAAAAAGTCAGGGATTTGGTGAACGCCGACGAGAATTCCTTGGATCGGTTATACGACTACGGCGTTGATCTCATGGCCATTTACGAATTGATCGTCGATTTTTATCGCACCTACCAAAAGCCGGTGGTGATTCTATCCGGCAACCACGATGCCTACGATGCGCCTTTCGGTGTTTCGCCGCGGATTGTTTTAAAAAGTAAGATGGGGAATCCGGGAATTCCCGCCGATGCGAATTTGACCGTGGCCGAAGCCTGTCTGCTCTACGGTGATAATTACGACAAGCATTTTTTCAGCATCGGGGATTTTAATGCGGATGTGATGGACTGCTTTTACCTCGTTTTCACCCCGGTGCTTTCCTTCACGGCGAAGATGGGGAAAATGCAATGGATATCGCTGGGATGGGGCGACGATGAGAATATGTTCACCGAGGGTCCGTCCATCGGACATTTGCCCAACGCCAACGATTCGGTGTCGGCCAGCGAAAGCACCTTGATCGATCAGGCGGTGAAATATGCGCAGGACCATGGGGTGACAGGTCTCATGGTTTCCCACTTTACCTGGGCCAGTTTCGACGATGCGTTGCGGCAAGACCCGAAGCGGGTCGGCTATTTCCCCTGGGGCAATCCTGCGGATTTGCTGACACCCAACGACGTCACCAAATACAATCTCGGCACGTGCGAATTGAACCGGAAAAAGGTGTACGAGCATTTGTACAACGGTCGGATTCACGCTGCGATATCCGGCCATTCCCACCGCGCCGGCCTGTACCAGATCGACAGCTTGCATTACGTCGGCGACCGGGTTTCGGTGACGTCGCGCGGGATGGACGATTTTCAAGCAAAAAAAGATTCGGTCGACGCGCCTTACATCATTGTTTCCGACTCCTCCGGCCCCTTGCCGCGGGAAAACGTCGAACCCGTCGCGGTGCAGGACGAAGACGGTTTTGCGGCCGGGGCCTTCAACGGATGGGGAAGCCATGCGCCGTCATTTACCAAACTCACCTTCGATTCCATGGGCGAACTGACCGATCTCCGCCGCGTGTGGACCACGCAGCCGAGAACCAAGCCGCGCCTGGCCGTGGCCATGGATTATTACGAGCTGGAAAATCAGCCTACGCTTGGAAACGACTTCTGGCTGAAAGACATCACCACGCTCAAACCCATCACCATGGACGGCGTCGATCAAATGAAACGGGATGCGAACGGCAAAATCCCTTTGCATCTCCATTGGTTCAAAGATCACATTCCCGCGTGGATCGGCGTGGCCTCGGCCACCTTGCATTTCCGGACCCATCCTCCCCGGGCGCCGGGTTTTTACACCTTCCGGATTTTCTATGCCGGCAATTCGTGGATTCTCGACGACCCGGACTTTACACTGCTGGATCTGCAAGATGATTTTTCCGTCACTGGATTTCTATCCATCATCTTGGGGACCTACCATGACAAAACCGCCGGAAGTTCGGTGGACCGGTATAACATCTCCAGCCCATGGGTGGTGGCCGTAAACATCAAGGTTACGGCGGCGGCTCCCGGGTTTCTGGGTCTGACTACCAACGATTTCAAATTGAAAATTTCCCGAGTGTGGGATTTTGTCAAATACCCCGCGCAATCTGCTTATGTGAAACTCCTGCCGTCATCTGGCGGCGAGCCGGTTTCGACGCCGGAAGGGGGCGCCGATTCGCCCGGGCGAGGAGCAGGTGCGACACCTTCCAACGGGTCGCAGGGGGTCGGTGACGACAGCGGTTCCCGCCCGGATCCCGGCTTCCAGATCAAAATTCCATTGCCGTTTTGAACCCGCGTCCATGTACCGTCGACTTCTGGTTCTTTCTCTGTTTCCCTTGGGGTTTCACATGCACAATGATCACCACGCTGACCTGGACAGCCTGCTCAAAGACGTGCCCGCATTCAATCGGCGTTTTGCATCGACCGTACTGGAGGTGGGGGACGACCATTGGCCGGATTACGCCGTGACGGGAATGGAACTCCGTGGGGCGCGTTTCTCGGGGACCGAATTCTCGGGAAGCCGGATTTCCCAATCGAAATTCTCGGATTGCCGGTTCCAAGACGTGGCGTTTACTGCCGCCGAACTGCAAGACGTCGAATTCGACCGCTGCCGATTCGAGCACTGCGTTTTCACGGCTGCGAAGGTGTCGAATTGTCGGTTTCGGGGCGGGGATTTCAGCGAAACGGTTTTGCAATTCGAAAAAGACAGCCCCCATTGGACCATCGTGGAAAATTCGAAATTCGACAGCGTGCGCTTTGCCGGATTGCATCTGAACAAAGCGAATTTTAGCAACTCCTTTTTTCAAAAGGACACGTTCGAAGACATCGACTACGAAGACGCGCTGTTTTCCAAATGTTCGTTCCAAGCGCCGCGCTTTGCCGGAAAAGATTTCTCCAATGTCCAGTTCACCGAATGCCTTTTGGAACATCCCGTTTACCAAGGCCCGAAACTGCAAAAGGCGGCGTATGCAAAAACGGTGATTATTGGAGTCCAATTGGCGCCGGAGTCGAACTGGAGCGAACGGAATTTCGGAGTGCTGGGTGTCGTGTTCAAAAATTCGACGTTTGATTTATCCAAGTTGCGCGGAAACTTCGGATTGAACGGCGGCGAAGATTGCACGATCGAGAATTTCGATTCCGAAGGTTCGTTCGGGTTGAGCGGGGTTTACACCCGTGTTATGATCAAAAACATTCGTGCCAGGCGGCTTGATCTGGATCACGGCACGGTGTGCAAGCAGGTCCGCTTTGAAGAGGTCGAAGCCCGCGACGTGTACTTGGATAAGTCGCAATTCACGGATTGCATGTTCCGAAATTTTACGGCCGGGAAATTCATGCGCGCCGACAGCGCCACGTTTGAAAACGTGCGCTGGGAAAACGCCAAGTTGGGCGCGGGTGCGGTCTTTTCCGCCAAAGGCACCATTTACGAACAGCACCCTCCGTTTTAAGTCGGTGGCCGCTCCCGGCGGGTTGCCTCAACGAAGCAAATCGGCAATCGCGCTTTCGTCAACGTGGTACATGCCCGGCTTGGTTTTCGGCACTTCGATTTGCCCGTCGGCGGGGATGACGTATTCTTTTTTTTCGCCGTCGGGCGCGGTGACCGAAATTTTCTTGCCCGCGAATTTTCCCGCTGTTCCCGGAGAAAATTCATAGATGAGCAGCATTGCCTGCACGGCGGGTACTGCATTTGACTTCGCCGTCACGCCCCAAAGCTCCAAGGTGAACACGAATGCGGGGTGGTAGTACTTCCCGCCGTGTTTATCCAAATCGCTTTGGGTCAGGATTTCTTTCACGTCTTTGGGAAAGGGTTTGTTCCAGGTGAATTGAATTTTGCCTTTTTGCACTTCGGCCCGGGTGGAAAGCACGCGCAAGACGTTGTGTTCATCAGCTTGGAAAAGCACGAGAGCGCTCACCGTGGCGCCCGCAGGCGCGCCCTCGACCGAGGCTTGGCATAATACCGCTTCGCCGTCCTGTACTTCTTTCAATTCGGATTGTCCTTTTTCGTCCAGCCATTTCAAATTCTTGAATTGCACCCCCGGCCCCACCTTGACCTTGGGCCCCACGGCTTTGACCGCATGCGCCTTGAGTTCGGCTTCGAAATACATGCCACCGGTTTTGTTGGGCTTGGTCACGGGATAAAGCGCGCGGAACAAATCGGAAACCACGTGCCCCTTCAGAGTTTCTACGACCTGGCCCTCGAGATCTTTGATGGTAACGTCGATTTCGGAGCCGTCGGCCACCCAATGCGTCCACACTTCCAACGGGATTTTCCCGCCTTGGGCCACGGCGTCGCGGCCCCAGCCCGTGCGCACAATCGAAGACGGCAGCTTGAGCTTCAAAACCTGATCGGTTTGGCCTTGGGATTTGGGCATGGTTGAAAGTTATAAACGACTGGGAATCGAGTTGTGATCTTGAACACCAAGGCTTCATGACCGGGGCTTGCAGGCTTGGGGGTACCTCTACTAATCGCATTCCGGCTGCGGCTCCGCCTGCGGCGGACGAAGGCCTCCGGCTTCGTTGTCCGCCGCAGGCGGAGCGATATTCAAGCCATATCGCCTTTCTCACGCGCCTTGCCGGCGGCCTTCTCGCTAGGCCTCGCTTACGAAAGCCGATTATTAGAGGTCCCTTGGACAAGCCAAAAGAAAAACTCACAGAGAGGGGGACCGATTCAAGCTGCAAGGTTTAATCCGATGGTTACCTGTCGTCATCAAGGAAAAGTTTGGAGATCGGAAATTGCCGGGAGTATCATTCCGTCGGCCAAGCGGGAGGTTCATCCAAATCATTGCGAGCGGGGAGAGGATCTGTTTGAGCTTCTACTTCCAAATCCGCAGGCACCACATCCGCGCTGACCTGACTCCCTTCGGGCGAATGCAACAATGCGGTTGCATATTGAACGGCCTGTGGCCCGCTGCCGTTGTAATTTTGCCAAGCGGGGCGCGCCCAGTCTTTCCAGGTAATTCCAGCGGCGAAGTTATGCCTGAGCAGTCCTAAGAAAAGATTCATGCCCAGGTCGACATTCGCCGTCCAATCCCAAGCTATGGCCCCGGGGATCGTGCGCGCGCCGACTTTTGTGTATTGCGAAATACCCACGCCGAAATCGAAAGTCGCCAAGGGGAAATGCGGCGGATCATCCGGCCAATCGAAGACCACATGACAATCCGGTTGCGTCGGGTCGTTTTGATGATGGCGTTGGGTGAAATTCATGGCGGCACGTGTCTGCGCGTCGTTTTTGAATTGAGTAAAAGCGGATTCGTGGGCGAAAACGGCGCGTACCATATGGCGGATATTTTCATTCCGATCGGACAGGGCGTCATCGACATGCCGGAGCACGGCGGCTGAACCGGGGTTCGCGCCTCCGATGCGCATGTGTACGAAATCAAGCAGCGGCGGGCTCACGCGCCCGGGGTTCGCGGACAGGGAGAGAATGGCGTGCCCCCCCAAAACCGGCGACCCGGGATCCATTGAGTTATAAGTGCATTGCAAATCTTCATTGGACACGTCATCGAATAGAACGAAGTCATTTTTGCCGCTCCAACCCTACCACTCCAAATTAAAGATTTCGCAGGCCCCGCCGTACCGATAATGCCCGTGGTTTGTGTGGCGGCACAGCACATGACGGCATTGCAATCGCCATTGGATGGGAAACTCCGTGGGATCGAATCCCGACACTTCGCATTCCACATGCAACTTTGGCATGCGCGGGTCTTCGGTAAGGCTGAACACGTTCCGATTGAATGTGGAACGCCGTGGAACGTCATTTTCATGATAGCCCGGCGGGTCGGCGGCGTCCAAATTCGTGATGCGAAGCCCGAACACCCCATCGGCGGCAATTTGATGCGTCGCGCCCGTTGCGAATCGGGTGTTTCGGGCGGCCGGCGAAAGGCTTCCCTGGTTTCTAAACGGCAACGCCAAACCGTCATTGCTGCCGCTGAAATTGTTATCGAGAAGATGCCAATCCGGAGTGTGCGCCATGTCAGTTCCGGGGACAATGGAACGAGTAGGTGGCGTTGCCTTCGCAGGGGTTGGCTTCGGAACGGCATTTCCATTCGCAATCGATCTCCAAGGTGTCTACTGCGCCGGAAGCCGTGAAAGCAAGGCCCGTGACCTGGCAGATGGAATTGCCGGGCAGTTCTTGGGCGGGCTGCCAACCTTCTTTTCCTTTCGTCAAGCCCGCGCGCTTTGCGCCTTGATGCATCCAGTCCGCGGATGGATCTCCGGAGCATTTCAACGAGTCGAGTTGCCAATCAATGCTTGGGAATTTTTTACCGGAAGGCGGCGTTTGCCGGATTCGGGCGCGGCCACGGCATTGATAAGACGCGTCGTCGAGGAAAGCCTTTACCGAATAAATGCAAAGCCGCGAAATCGAGTCCGCCGGCGGCGCCGCTTCTTTGGCGGTGGATGAATGGATGGAGTCGGCAGCGCCATTTTTTATGGGCCATGGTTTTTCCGCGGACGAGATGCCCAGGCAGGCGATATACGCCAAAATGAGCGCACGGCAAATCCGTGAAAAAAGGATGGATGCCATATCACGAAAGATATCAGTTATCGGAAAAACCTTTAAATAGAACGGGTCCCGGAACGGCAGTCTTCACATTGAGGTACCCGTCTTCCGGAACGGAAATTTCTTTTTTGGTTCCGTCGGGGAATTCAAATATTGCTTTGCGCGCCATTTTACGCTTTTGCGCCGGACCAAAATTAAAAGCAATCCAGGAATTCAACTTCAACTCCTGAGACATTTTCTTGACGCCCAAGTGAAAGGCTTCGAACGAATAAACCGGTTGAAAATAATCCAGCCCGTATTTTGAGACATCATGGTCCGTGGGGATATCCTCGAATTTACCTGGGAAAGAAACCTTCCAATCCACGCGGACCTGCCCCGATTCGATCTCGACAGAAAAGGATTTGAATGAAGCCGGGCGGTGTTCTTGCGTGCGGCAAAAAAGTGAAAGGGCGGCGCGATCGCCTTCCTGAGCGCCTTTGATTTGGGCCGTTAATTCAACCTTGGCCCCTGCGGCAATTTCGGAAACCTCTTTCCCCTTCTCGTCGACCCATTTCAAATCGCTCCATTGCACCGCCGGCCATACCTTGACCTTGGGTCCCACGGCCTTGATCGAATGCTCATGGAGTTCGGCTTCGAAATACATGCCGCCGGTTTTGTTGGGCTTGGTCACCGGATACAACACGCGGAACAAATCGGAAACCATGTGCCCCTTCACGGTTTCCACGATCTGGCCTTCGAGATCTTTAATGGCGATGTCAATCTCAGATCTATCGGCCACCCAATGCGTCCACACTTCCAACGGGATTTTCCCGCCTTGGGCCACGGCGTCGCGGCCCCAGCCCGTGCGCACAATCGAAGACGGCAGCTTGAGCTTCAAAACCTGATCGGTTTGGCCTTGGGTTTTGGGCATGGGCTAAAGTTATAAACCGGGCTCGGACCGGGTTGTGATCGCCGACACCAGTCCCCTGGCCCGTGGGCTTAATGCATCGTAGGAACCATCCCATTTTCAAATCTGCGAATGGAACAATACGGGCTGAAAAAATGCGAACGAAGAGGTTACCTCGGATGGCACGCCGCTGAGAGCGGAAGCCTCCGAGGCGGACTTTAAATCTTCGGGTAGACGGCCTGGGCCGTCCCCTGGCGCGTTTGCACGCGCAGGCTGTAAAGACCCGGGCGTAATTCTCCGACGTCGATGAAATTGCGGCCCGTGCCATGCCACGAAGCGACACGAACGCCTTGCATATCAAAAGCCTCCACCGTGAGAATTTCGGACGAAGCCTGAATGCGGCTGCCGCGGAAAGAGAAAATATTGCCCGCATTGGATTGCAGCGAGGCGATGCTGCTGACCCCTGAACAGGCCTTCGGGTTATTCTTGACGAAATAAGCGCGATAGGCGGTGTCGTTCTGGTTCATGCAACCCACCAGGTTCAGCACTTCGATCTGGGCGAATTCGGTGGAAGTGCCTTCCATCTGGATGGAGATGTATCCGGAATCCACCGGTGTCGTATTACCGGGGCTGCTGGTGCTGGTTACCTGGCCATAACGGGGGTGGGTGAAGTTAAAGACCGAATCCCAGGCCGTATCGGCGCGGCTGCGCACCCAGTAGGTGATGGAGGTGGAGTCCAGCACCCGTGCCATGGAATATTCCCAGATGTCTTTGCCCGGCCAGGTGGCGTTGGTCGAATTGGCGCCTTTCACTGAGGTGGTCGATGAATCGTATTGCAAGCTGTGGAACTTGGATTGGGTGCAATGATGGCCGGTACCGTCGGAATACCATTGACCGTTGACATCGGCCGATGAATTCACCAGGCATAGGTTCGAGGTGGTTGAATTCGGGGGATTGCTTATGCCGGCACTCCAATATCCCAATAACTGGTCTTCGAAAGACTGAGGATAATCCTGACCCACGCTCATGGATTGGGGCGATTGGCAATGCAGCATGACGCCGTTGTTTTGTACGGTCCAACTGCCGATATTGCAATTGCAGGCATAAGATTGGCGTGCGGGAAAATGGTATTGCGCCACTACGATATAATCGGAATAGGGGATTTTATAGAAAAGATGCCCATATCCGTACGTTGAGGCATTGTAGTTCACCGTGTCGGTGACGATGAGCCGGGGCTGACCGTCGGGGGTTTCCGCATAGCTAAAACTGTGATAGGGATTTTGCCCCGCCGCCTGGCCTTGGATTTTGGGAATCCAGTCGCTGAGCGTGGAGTCGCCTTTCCTTAACATTTGCACCCAGTTTGAATCGTTGGGCCCCGCGTAAAGGGCGGTGCAGGCCGATGCCAATATGCATACGAATGCGGGATACACGAGTCTCATTTCCACCTCATCAAAAGTGCTGAATTTCAAATAAATATAGCGCCCGGGAAATTTTTCGGTGGGTAAAATCGCGACGCGGGAGAGATTGATTTTCATCGGAAAACCGGGTTCGGATGTTTCCCAAAATCGGTGCCATAAAAATCAAATCCGACCCTATTTTAACCTTGGGGAAAATTCGTGAGGGGAGGAGTCTAATGAAAACTCTGCGACTTTCGGTTTTGGCGTTGTTGCTGCAAATGGGATTGGCCCAGGCGTTGAATCTGGGCGGAACCGATGTGCCCAAGGATCACATCGTGGTTTACATCCTGATCGGCCATTCCAATATGGCCGGAATCACGTACTCCAATACCGACAACACACCGTCGCCGAACGTGTGGAATTATCAATGGTTTTCGAACAAGCAATGGGTTGAGGCGAAGGAAGCTCCGGGCAGTGCATCCAACGGGCTTTCGCCCAACGGCGAAGGCGGCCCGGGAATGCCCTTTCTCAAAGGCCTGGCCGCGGCCCACCCCGGCTATTATATCGGCGTGATTTCCAATGCCAGCCTGTCGGCCACGGTGCGCGGCGTTGATACCGGAATCAACACTTCCGGATTACCGGCCGACAGCAACCGTTATTTTAAGGGTGCGCATCTCTACAATCAAATCATGGGCGTGGCCCAATCTATTGAGGCCGATGTGACTTTCGGCGGCATTGTGTGCATGCTTGGCACCGTCGACGCCACGCGCACCAGCACCGCCACCTGCCAGAATTTCGCCAACGACGTCGACACCATGGTCACCGACATGCGCGCCGATTTGGGCTTGCCGAACCTGCCTTATCTCATGGGCGAATACGAGCATGGGGCCACCGGCAATTTCAGTTTGAGTTTGCCCTGGCCGCATCTGGTGGATTCCTGCATCAAGGCCTTGCCCTCGATGTTACCTCATTCCGCTACGGTCAACTCTGTGGGCATTCCCATGAAAGACGATCACCATTATACCTGGCCCGCGGGCGAAACCATGTTCGCCGATCGTGCGGATTCGTTGGTAGCCGCCAATAATTTTTTCACGCAGGTGACCACGGCCATCGCTCCATCACGGGAGGAGAAAACCGCTGCGGGCGCGCTTTCGCAATTGCATTTGCAACCCCAGGGTGAGATTTTATCGGTGTTGGAACCCGACGGCAATTCCCGCCTGTTCCGGGTAAATGGCAGCCGCTTGCCGGCTAGTGCGCCTTGACGAAGAACGGGGCCGGCGTGGTCGATACCTTGTTCGAGTCTTCGGGGTGAACGTATTCCTGCACTCGCAACAGACAGGTGTCCCCGTCCATGGGCAGGTTCAACCCGCTGAAAGAAACCGTATCCGCGATTTTCCATTTGAAGGGTGAACTGCCCGGCGGCAGGGAACTCTGATTGAGGTAAACCCAATACTTCCCGTTGTCGGGAGACAGTTCCACGTCGACCTCGCCCAGCGTTCCGTTCAAGTCGGATTTTCCCGTGGTGTCCCAGGTCACGGTCAGGGTGTCGCCGATATAAAAGATTTCGCCGCCTGTGGGGGAGGTGAGAAGCAATTGCTTGGTTCCGGTATACGGCGCGGGCCCGGTGCTGGAATCGCAACCGGCCAGATTCAGCAGCCCGGCGCCGGCCGCCGCGATGGCGGCCACCGCGCCCCAGCGCCGGACGGAGTGGAAGTTGTGCTTTTTCATCGGCTCTCCCTTTTCATATTCAGCAAGTTCTGAAATTCCGTCTGCCGTCAGCCTATCCCGGCATTGGCCAATAAAGATAGGCCGCCCGGGGTCGCGCAGCCATGCGAATTTGCCAAGAAGCGGCTAAGAACCTGCGCCCCAGCCTCCCGGATAGGCGAACAAATCACGGGCCGACATCATCCAAATCACCAGCCGTTTGCCTTTCAAGGCGTCGGGGCCCGCCAACCGCAATTTGCGGGGCGCTTCGGGCCCGCCGCCCCAGCCCATGATCAAATCCACCGGCCCGCCGATGGTCTTGGCCAGACGCGCCGTAACACCGGCGTGACGGCAGCCCGTCTGCTCGTAAACCCCCGTGTAACTGTCGCCCAAAACCAATATCGGCGCGTTCTGGGCGTCGGCGTAGTAATGGCCGGTCGAATCCACCACTTGCCGGCCCCGCAGTTTTTCTGGACCCAGGCCGGTGCGCGCCTGCGGCGGCAGGCGATCATACAGGTCGCCCAATTGCGAAAACACCGTGTCGTGATCGGTATACGGCACCTCGGTGGGGTAGGCTTCGCCGAACCAGGAATAACCCATGACGCGTTCGCCCACGGTTGCGGCCGCCAGTTCCAAGCCGGCCGCGGTCCAATGGGTGTCTTGGCGCTGGTACAGCGAATCGCCGCCTTGGCGGGCGGCCGTCTGGAATTTCGAAAGCAGATCCAAGGTTTCGACTTTGTGCTGGGCCAAATCCCACAGGAGTTTGCGGAGATAGGGCTGGGGCGTGGCGCCCGGCAGCTTGGCGGCGGCAGCCGAAATGATTTCGGGATACACGTCGGCCTTGGTGGGGATGGGCACGAATAAGAAGTCGATGCCGAGCGAGGCCAATGAATCGCGCAGCGACACGATGGCGGTGAGCGGATTTTTTTCCGGCGGCAGTTTTTGCAAATCGCCGGCCAGCAGGTATTCCATGCCGCGACGGAACAGGAGATAGCCTTGGCGGCCGCGCAAGGCCTCGACCGAAGCGGGTTGGGAGGCGAGCAGCGCCGACACCTGGCGGTGGAACGGATCGAGTTTGTGGAACCAGGCGTCCCACGATCCGTGTCCGAATTTGGCCACGAGGGAAGAGTCGTGATCGCGGATCGAGGCCAGATATTCCCCGAGGTTGTCGGAAACGCTACGACTCAATACGCTCATGGGCGCCGCGGCGCCCGCCTGCGGTTTGTCTTGGCCCATGCCCGGAATCACCAACACGAAGTACACGCCGAGACCCTGGGGTTTGCCGCGCAGGGCGAACACGGGTTGGGGAAAGGTCTGGCCATGCAATTCGCGCTTCACGTCAGCGTCGACGGTAGGGTCGGGCCAGGATCCGCCGCCGCGCAAGTCGATGAAATCGGTGTTGCGCGACGGATACCAATAGGCCGCGAGTTGGTGCCCGTAATCGATGACTTCGGATTCGGACAAAACATGGGTGGAATAAGTTCGGCGCAGCAGCGCGTATACCTGCGGGGTGAATTTGGCCGGATCGATCTGCGCGTAAATTGCGGGGAATCCGTCGTGATCGGCGTCATGCATCAACGCGGGAACCGGGCGCACCCAGGGTTTGAGTTCGACCTTCACCCAGGCCGAGGAGTCTTGGTGGGACAGGTAGAGATCGGTGAACTCCACCAGGGGCGCGGGCACGTCGCCGGGGTAGCCGAAATGGGCGGCGGTGACGCGGCCGTAAGCTTCGGCCAGGTCGCGCACGAGGGTGAAGGAATCGCCCAATAAATAATCCAGCGCCGGTTTCCAATGCAGCGGGGCGGCGCGTTCGGAATCGGAAAGCGGCAGCTCACCGACCGAGGATTTGAAATCGCGGATCAGCCCGTCGAATCCCAAATCGGCGGCGGTTAAAGCCCGCGGCAGGCGCACTGTGTCTTGGGAGGGATTCCACAACATGACGTCGGCCGCATAGGCGGCATGATCGAGATGCGCCAAGGTGGGCACGTCGACTTCGCGCACCAGCACCCGCGAGGCGGTGCGTCGGTATCCGGCGTTCAGGGTTTTGTCGGCGGGAGAAATCGCGTTCGCCGCGGCCGTGCCCGGCGTTTCGGCATGGCGGCATTGCAGCAGCAGGGTTGCCGGCGACAGCGCCAAAATCCAAGCGAGACGGTGCAGGGTTTTCATGCGCCGGTCGAAAGCAAAGCGTGCCGGGCATGCCGGGCCACGGCGTCAACGGCGATGCGGCGCAGCGCTTCGGGCAAAGACATCCGCGGTTCCCAGCCGAGCAAGGTGCGCGCCTTGCGGATGTCGGGCAGGCGGCGATCGGAATCGTCGTAGCCTTCGCCGTAGAAATCGCGGGCCGCGACGGTGATTTCGGGGTGGGTGCGGTACTCCGGCCGGCCGGTGGCTTCGGCGAAGGCTGCGCGCATGAGGCCGGCCAATTCGCGGATGGCGACTTCGTTGCCGGGATGCCCAAGATTGAAGATCTGGTTCTGCGCGGCTTCGGGACGATCGAGCATGCGCAGCACGGCGTCGACGGCATCGTCGATGTGCAGAAACGTCCGGCGGGAGAGCCCTCCGTCGACCAAGGGAAAAGGTTCGCCTTTCAGCAGGGCCGACAAGAAGCAGGCGAGCACGCGGGGCACGCCTTCGCCGGCTTCGAAGCCGGGCAAGAAATCCATGTGCGGGCCGATGAAATTGAAAGGGCGCACCACGGTGAAACGCAGGCCGCGTTCGCGGTGCTGCGCGTAAATCCAGCGTTCGAGCAATTGCTTGGCGCAGGCATAGCTCCAGCGGGCGCTGTGCACGGGGCCGAGCAAGAGCGGCGATTCGTCTTCGCGCAGTAAATTGAGATCGAGCCGGGTCTCGGCTTCGGGCCCGAGCTGCGACGCCAAAGTTTTGCCGTACACTTCGCTGGTGGAAAAATGCAGCAGCCAGGCGCCGCGCCGGGTTAAAGCTTCAAAGAGACGCGCGGGCTGCAGAAAATTGCTTTCGATCACGGCGATGCCGTCGCCGGCATAGCGCGAGGGCCAGCAGATGGCGGCCAGCGAAATCACGACTTCGCAAGCGGCGAGCCGCGCTACGAGTTCCGGGTCGCGGTACAAGTCGCCTTCGATGAAATCGCAGCGCGGATGATGGCGCAAAGGCGCCAGCCGATGCGCATCGGAATCCCAACCGACCACTTCAAAGTCGCCGCGCCGCAGCAAGGCCGCGAGCAAATGGCTGCCGATAAAGCCCCCGCAGCCGAGCAGGGCCACGCGCCGCATCAGAAAAAGGTTCCGCGCACGCCCACGGTGCCGAGATAATTCATGGGGGCCGTGAACCGCCCCCGGTCGGACATCTGGTTCAGCGACCAGGGAATGCCGAAGGCGATGAAGGCGGGGAAATTGGGATTGGATATTTCCAGGCCGAGGCTGAGTTTGAGGGTGATGTCATAGGAACGGTAGCGCTGCGACACCTTGCCGAGGCCGGGGCCGTAGTCCCACCAATAGGTCGGGGCCGTGGGCACCGTCAAGGTGAGGCCGGCGCTTTGCACCGAGTGTTCTTCTTTGCGGCCCACATGCGCGTAGAGGCTGAAGTCGTCGGCGCCGGTGGCGCCGGTGCCGGGCACGCCATAGCTCTGCTGCCACGAGGCGGGGTTGCCGCCCCAAGGCTGATGCTTCAAATCCCACAGCTTCCAGGTCAGCGGCGAAGGCGCCAAGGTCTGGCAGTTGATTACCTGGTCATTGATGGCGGTGGAGGTCGTGGTGTCGCGACAGGACATGTCTTGATACGCGAAAGCCGCGGTGTAGCTGCCGCCGAAGATGAACAGGCCCCAATCCCGGTCGCGGGTGTATTCGTAGGTGAGACCGGCGGTGTAAAGACCCGTGCCCGGCTGATCGAAAGGGCTGAGCCAGCGGATGTCGTCGGGTCCACCCGCCGTGCTTTTTTGGTACAGGCGTTTGATGTCGTCTTGGCCCGTGGGCAGACCGATAGAAAGACCAAGGCTGTGGTTGTTTTCGTCGCCGAACAAGCGGTTCACGGTCAAGCCGAGATCAGCCAAGCCGGCGTCTTCGATAAGCAGCGGCGGAATCGGGTCGCCGTTGGTTTTATACCCGATATACTCGAAGTTGCTTTGCTTCCACCCCAGTGACAGCCCCGCCGTGTAATTGGGCCAAGTCGGTTTGTGAAAGGTGAACGAAACCGAGGTGGCGTCGTAATCGTAGTCTCCGCCCAAGGTTTTGTTTTGCAGCAATTCCAGATCGACGAGCCCGCCCGATACGCTGCGTCCAATCCATTTGCCGGCGCCGGCCGCCACGCCGCCGCCCGAAGCGCCGCAACCGCCGATATTGCGCCACGCCGCCAGCGCGCCGGGATCGCGCAGGCGCGTCTGCACCGCGCGTTCGGTGACCACGGTCAAAGCCGCGAGAAGCGCGGCGCCCACCCAAATTCCCATCGAAGGTGCTTTCATGTGGAATCCTTGATGCTGAAGAACTCATCGGAAACATCATTATAAAGGGCGTTATTGTAATCGCTGACCTCAACCTGCACCGAATCTGAAACCAGGCCGACGGAGTCGGCCGGTGCATAATGAGATAGCAGCGAGTCGGGAATGGCAAAAACCAAATCGCAGTGGCGATAGACGTTTAGATTGCCCGCAGTTCCCGGCGGGATTAACACGATTTTATAACCGGAAGGGGTTTTGATTTTAAGCGTGACCGCCGCATTGGAATCGTCCAGACTCTCCGTCACCCGCACGTGCAGCGTATCCCCCACTTTGAAAATCTCTCCGCCATTCGGCTGGATGACTTTAAACACCGGATACGGATCGTTGGGGTTGGCCTGCGCCACGCTGTCTCCCAAGTCCGGGCAACTTTTTTCCGCGGCCGGCCCGGTGGTCTGGCTGCAAGCCAGCAGGAACACCGTGAGCGCTAGGCCACAGTATCCGATCCCTCCGCCGTTCACGACCGGAACCGTCGGGCCCGGTTAGGGCCCTACCCACAAATGCGAGTAGGTGCCGGTATTGAATCCGCCCGATCCCAGCCGCAAATACCCTTGCGCCTGGTACAAAGTGTCGCGCGAGGCCGAGGTCAGATCGGGCAATTTGACGGCATAGAGATCGCAGTCGCTGGTTTGCGATTCGTTCGGGCGTTCCGTCACCGAGGTCGCGAACAGGGGATCGGTCGACCAGCGCGGTTTATCCCACAAGTAGTAGCGGCTCGCGTCGGGCAATTTGCCCTGCCAGATGATGAGGTCTTGCTTGTCGTGAATCCACAGGTTCTGGTGTTCGGCTTCGGTGAGCGAGTCGATGGGCGTGTGGTACTCGATACCCGAGCCGCCGAAGCCGAGCAGCATGAGAAAATCCGCATTGACGCTGCCGGCCGGAAAGGGATTCATGGAAGGGTTGCATTTTTGCTGCTGCCCGGCCAAAAGAATGGGCGGTACCGTGGGTGTGGTGGTGTTGTACAAGCCGGCCGGGCTGTAGGCGGTGCCGGCCCAGACGCCGTCGCGCGAAAGCCCGCCGCGGAAAATGCCCGGCAGTCCCGTGGTTTGCAGCGAGTCGATGGTCGAATCGTTTTCCAAAGCCACCCGGTAGGTATGGCCGTCGAATTGCGCGCAGGCGGCGGTGTACCCGACGGTATTCTCCGTGTTGTCGAAGTAAATCCAGGGCTTTCCATTGCGGACCAGCCAATGCGGATCGGCCGTATAGTAACCGGTGGTGGACAGGGGGATGCGCCAGCTCGAAGCAGAGGGGGAGGCCACGTTGAGCGCAAAACCCTGCGCGCCCTGCTGCGCCGAATAGGCAATCCAATTGCCGTCGGGCGAAAATTGCGGATTGCTGAAATTGGCCAGCCCGCCGGTGGGCGACTCATCACCTTGATCCAATTCATACACTTGCGGCGCGCCCGTGGATCCCCATTCGATTAAAAACAACGAGGTTGCCTGCGCCACCACCAATCTCACCGAGCTGCTCCCGAAAAACGCCGAAACCGAATCGCCCGGAGCCCAGGTGATGCCGGCCATGGCCGCTGGCCGGAAAGAAATTTTTTCGGCCTTATGCTGTGACGGCACGCCTTCGGGCGGGTAGAGAGAATCGGCGTCAAGGCAAGTGCTGGTCGACGGAGGCGGGGAGGTGGGTTGGCTGTTGCACGCGACCAACCCCAGGGCCGTTGCTAACATCACCCAGGCACGAAAAGACATGGTGGAAATATAGACGCGTTCCGAAAATGCCGCCCTGCCTAAAATTCCGTTCCCACGAACTTTGGCCGGCGGCCGCGGGTTATTTCGATCCCAGCCACGCAATGGGCATATAGAAGCCGGCGCCCGATGCCAGTTTCAGGGTTTCGCGCGTGGAGATTTTGATCAAATACAAGTCGGGCTGCACCGGATTGCCGTTGGCGTCCAAGCCGCGCGTAGAGGCCACGGCGTAATCGGGCCGGTTCGACCATTCCGGATCGTCCCAGGTTTTGCCCAGGGCCAGTTCTGCGGGCGGCGTGTCGATGAAGTCAACGATGTGGCCGGGTAACGTGGAGGTCGCGTCGCCAATGAGCAGGATTTGGTGCTGCGCGTACAACTTCGGCGCCACCAGATTCGGATAGCCAGGCGCATCGAACACCCCGAAATCTTCGAACAAAGCGCGCGCCGGTTGCGCGGGATCGGGCGAGATGGACATGTTGCACACCTGCACCGAATCGGGCAGCGGCGAGGGACTGCCGGGATAAACGTGCAGGAAGATTTTTTGGCCGGTACCGCGGTTGAGCAGCACGGCCCGCGGCGAACCCCCGGCCAGCCAATTGCTGTCTTGGGAAAGGCCGGCATTGTAGCTGCCCGCCGCGAGGATCCGGGGCGATCCGATGAGTTGCCCGCCGGAAAATTGCTGCCAATAGGTTTTGCCGGTGTCGTTCCAGCCGTAGTCGTCGCCGGAAGAGCACCACACCAGGGCCGTGTCGACGCCGTCGGTCCAGAAACGGGGATTGGTGGCCGGATAGCCGGGGCCGTCGATGCGGGCGCCGCTCAGCGCCTGAATATAGACGCGGCTGACCACGCTGCCGTTGTTTACGGTCGCGCCTTCCAGGCCGGTTTCGTAGGTCAAATAGTTGCCGTCCGGCGACCAGGCGGGCAAGGTCGCACCTTTGGAAGTCGCGAAGGTATGGGTGACCAAGGTGTCGCCCATTTCCGCCAGGTCGGCGTAGTTCAGATAATACGCCGTAGCCACCGCGTCATAACTCAGCCAGGCTACGCGCAAATCCAGGCTGTCTCCGATGAATAATTGAATTTGCTGTTTCAGGCCGGCCGATTGCGGCAGCAGTTCCATGGCCACCGAATCCGAGAACTGCCTCAGGCGAAGGCGCCGCGTCAAATAGCCCGAGTCCGTGAATTCCAGCGTCATCCGCGGTAGCGTGTCAGTTACGGCGGCGCGGGCCAACGCCTTCGCCGCCGCAGGTGGGTTCAGCGCCACAACTTCGCTTCCCCGCACCAGCACCGGATAGGCTGTACGCTGCGCGCCGCGGCGCACCACCAATATCCGCAAGGCCATCGACAGCGGGTGTGTTTCGACCGCGATGGCTTGTGTCGCTTGCGGCGGAAGCCGGCGTTTCCATTCCCGCGTCCCGTCTTCGCGCCACCAGGAAAGCTCGACGGCCGCGTCGCTCCGGTTTTCGACCTGCAACGCAAGACCTTGCAAACGCCACGTCAATCCCTCGTCTCGCAATTTGGGTTGGAATACGGCCAGCGATCCCTGTAAATGGAAAACGCCGTTGCTGTCGGTGCTTGCGGATTGCCCGGTTTCGAGCAAGGTTACCCGGGCCCCGGCTAGACCCTTCCCGTTGGGATCGTGAACCGTTCCCGAGACCTGCACGGTTTGCGCGTAAGCCCCGGCAAACGCAAAGCACAAGATGTACCACAAAGCCATTCGCGAGGCGCGCCGCATTTTCCTAATCTACTCGCAACGGGTCGGGGGATCCTTCCGTCCCAGGCATGCGGAGCAGAGGCCGAGCCTGACGGGGGTAAGTAAATTGTAAACCGGTTTTGGACGGCTGAAGAGCGGAAGCCGCCGTTACAACTGATCCGGAAAAGGAGGCCGGCATGGTGGAGATGGGCAACCGCGCGATGGCAGCCTTGGTGTTGGCCGCGGTTTCGGTACTGACCGGAAATGCCGCCGAATTGACTTTGGAAAAGGCCTTGCCCATTGAATCCTCCGAATTGCTTCAGCCTTCGGGCCTGACCATGGAAAACGGGAATCTATACATGGTTTCGGCCCGGGAAGACGGAGTCATTTATCGCCTGGATCTCAAAGGCGATCAAGCCGTGATGTCGACGGCGGTAAACATTCGGCCTCCCTCCACGGCTTCGGAAGGGGCGGAAAAACACCTGGTGTTGCGCGCGGTGGCGGCCGATTCGGCCGGCGACTTTTATGTGCTCAGCGAAGCGGCCTGCCGCATTTTACAGGTGAAAAAAAACGGCCAAGCCGAATGGCTGGGGCCCAGCTTGCTCTCCGCCGGAGTGGAAAAAGATTTGTTTTCGGGTGAAAATTCGGGCGCCGACGGCATCGCCCGCCTGGGCCCCGGACGCTTTTATGTCGGCGCGGCCCGGCAGCCGCGCGGCTTGCTGCGCGTGGATCTTTCCGGCGAGAAACCTCAGATTCTGGCCTTCAAGCTCGACCAGACCTCGCTCACCCCGACCGTCGGAAGCAAACCCGAATTGTTGGATCTGACCGTGGACAGTCGGAAAAATCTGTACGGCCTCATGGCCAATGCCGACGCGATTTGCCGCATCAAAACCGGCGAGGTCGTTGCAGAAGGGGAATGCTGGAGTTACGCGGCGACTTCGGGCGACGCCAAATATCAGTTTCAAGGGTTCAAATCGGGATTGGGCCGCGGCCTGGCCGTCGACGACCACGATTTTTACGTGCTGCTTGACAACCATGGCATGGCGCGCGTCTCTGATTCCAAGGATCGCCGGGCCTTGCTGCTGATTTTCAAGCGTCCCTCGTCTTGAGTCCAGCCCCGTGACGGTTCCGGAAAAATTTCCCGCCGGAGTACGGGCGGTGTTGGCCCAATTGGCCGCCGTTCCTTACGAAAACCTGAGCAAAATCGTGGCGCGGCATCGCAAGGGTAACCCGGAAAGCGCGCTGGACTTTTCTTGCTTCCGGCCCGGGGATCCGCTGCGTCCGCATTGGGGCGGTACCTGCTTCGCGCTCACCCATTGGCTCAAAATCAGAATGGACGAACTGAACCAGAGTACGGCTTATCTTATGGCCGGCAAGCCGCAGTCTGCCGATATCCATTGCGGGTTGTTGTGGGAATATGCGGGCGGATTGTATCTGCTCGATCCCGGATATTTGCTCTTCGATCCCCTGCCTTTGCCGGAGAATGGAGGCCAAGCTTTCGCGTCGGCGCCGCCCCACGCGATTCGCCTCGAAGACCAGGTTGAAGCGGGTTTGTGGCGCCTTTTCACCGGCCCCGAATCGGGTCTCAAATACCGTTTTGATTTCCGCAAAGAGCCGGTCGGCGACGCGGAATTCCAACGGCATTGGGAGGCTTCGTTCACCTGGCCCATGATGCGCTACCCCGTGCTGAACCGGGTGGAAAACGGCGTACAGTTTTATTTGCAGAGAAACAATTTGCTGGTGCGTACGGCGGCGGAAAGCACGATGCGGCGTCTGACCGGGGATGAGGTCGCGGCCACGGCCGAATCGACGTTCGGATTGCCGCGGCCGCTGGTGCAAGAGGCGTTAGCGTTATTGTACGGGGGCGGCGCGACCAATCCGATGCGGCCCCCGCGGTGATCCGGAAACCCAATGTTAACCTTCTGGTTACTGGCGCCGGCTCGTGGAAAGTGTGAAAATTTTCAGGCGGCGGGTCCGGACAACCGTTCGGGAATGCTCTCGAATTGCAGCAGGTGATCGAAGGTCTGGCGGGCGCGAATGACTTCTTCGCGCTCTACGCTGATCAGTACTTCGGGGGCGAGTCGGCGTGAATTGTAGTTGCTGGACATGGCCGCGCCGTAGGCCCCCGCGTCCTGAAGCACCAGATAATCTCCGACCTTGGCTTCGGGCAGCGAACGCGTGGTCACCACGCCGCCTTCTTCTTGCGTGAACACGTCGCCCGACTCGCATAAGGGGCCGGCCACGACGGCGTCTTGCATCGTGGTGATTTCGCGGCCGTCGCCCGGACAAATCGAAATCTCATGGTAAGCGCCGTACAGCGCCGGGCGTACCAAGGTGTCGAATCCGGCGTCGACGAGATAAAAACGGTTGCCGGCGGTTTTCTTCACCGAACGGATTTGCGCCACCAGAATGCCGGACTCGGCCACGAGGTAGCGGCCCGGTTCCACCTCAAGCCGCACGGCATGGCCTACTTCGCGTGCGATTTCTTGGCGGGCCCTGTCCCACAGCGCGTAATAGGCCTGCACATCGATGCGCGCCTGGTTTTTGCGGTAGGGAATGGGCAGGCCGCCGCCGGCGCTGATGACGTCGAGTTCGGGCCCCATGCGCCGCGCCAGGCGTACCATGGCGTCGCATACCTGCGCCAAGTGATCGAAATCGGCTCCCGAGCCGATGTGCATGTGCAGGCCGTGGATGCGCACGCCGGCTTCACGGCCCAGGCGCAGGCATTCGTCCAGTTGCGCGTGCCAGATGCCGTGCTTCGACCATTCTCCGCCCGTGTTGGTTTTGCGCGAATGGCCGTGGCCGAAACCGGGGTTGATGCGCAGGATGACGGAGGCACCGGGATAAAATGACCCGAGCTGCGGAAGCATGTCGGGCGATCCGGCGTTGACGGGAATGCGGTGGGCCGCGATGGCGGCGACGGCGTCGGCGTCGAACAAATCGGCGGTGTACACGATGCCGGGCGGATCGCCTTCGCCGCGGAAACCGGCCCGCAGCGCGCGCTGGATTTCTCCGGCCGATACGGCGTCGACCACGGCGCCCAATTTTCTCATCAAGGCGAGCAGGGCGAGATTGGAACAGGCTTTTTGCGCGTAGCGAATCACGTCGAAGCGGCGCAATTCGGCGACGCGCTGTCCGATCACCGCCTCGTCATAGAGAAAGACGGGCGTGCCGTGGCGCGCGGCCAATTCGGCGATGGAGCGGCCCGCAAAGTGGGTCATGACGTTTTGCATCGGCTTTCCGGATTCGGGGAAAAAGAAAACTAACTCAAGCGCGCCGCCCGGTCGCCGCCGGCGAAATCAGGATTCGGGTTCGGGAGAACCGCTGAAGTTGTAGCGCTTGGTCATGTATTTCTCCAGCATGGTGACCTGGGCGTTCATGCGCGTTTCCAGCCGGGCCACATGCAAAAAAACGCTCAGGAAAAAAAGCGCCAGGCAGACGGTGAACAAGGCGAGAATCAGAGTCATACCCCGCATTATAGTCGGCCGCGGGAGCCGCGCGCAAGCGCGGCTTAGGCTTCGGGGTGCGGATTTTCTTCGCTTTCCCAATAACCCCGGATTCCATGCGTATGCATGCGCGAGTACAGGGCCCGGCGGGTGATACCCAGCAGGCCCGCGGCCCGGGTTTTGTTGCCCCCGGTTTTTTCCAGCGCCTGCAGAATCAAGTTTTTCTCCAGTTCGTCCAGCGACAGCCCGCTGTCGGGGAGTTTGAAGGCGGCCGGAGTTTCCAGCAGCTTGCGGTTGCGGATATGCTCGGGAAGATCGGCCACGGCGATGGGCCGCAGTCCTGCGATGATGGCCGCTCGCTCCAGGCAGTTTTCCAGTTCGCGCACATTGCCGGGCCAGGCGTATTCCAACAGTCGGGTCAACACGCCTTCACCCAGGCCCGCAGTATGCCCGAACTTGGCCAGCAGGGCGTCGCACAGGGCCGGCATATCCTCGGGCCGCTCGCTCAGCGAGGGCACGAAGATGGGAAAGACGTTGAGACGGAAATACAGGTCTTCACGGAAATGTCCGAGGCGCAGTTCCTCTTCGAGATTGCGGTGCGTGGCCGCGATCACGCGGGCCGAAGTGCGCAAAAGTTGCGAGCCGCCCACGCGCGTGAATTCACGCTCCTGCAACACGCGCAACAGCTTGACCTGCATGGCCGGAGTGACGTCGCCGATCTCGTCGAGAAAGATGGTGCCGGTGCCGGCGCGCTCGAAGTATCCGGGTTTCTGCGCCGCGGCGCCGGTGAAGGCGCCTTTTTCGTGGCCGAACAGTTCGGATTCCAGCAGGCTCTCCGGTACGGCTCCGCAGTTCACGGCCAGAAAGGGGTCGCGCCCGCTTTCGGCGTGGATGCCGCGCGCGATCAGCTCTTTGCCGCTGCCGCTGCGCCCGCGGATCAATACCGTGGTGTCACGGCCCGCCACCATCTTCGCCTGGCGGATCACCTCTTGCATGGCCTTGGATCGGCCCACCACGCGATCCAGGCGATGGCGGTCGCTTTCGCGGCGGCTGTAATCCTCGAGCGCGCGGCGCAAACGATCTTTTTCCAGGGCCGCGCGCACCAACAGCACCATTTCGTCCATTTCAAAGGGCTTGAGCACATATTCCAAGGCTCCTTGCCGCATGGCTTCTACGCCCGTGCCGGATTCGGCGTAAGCCGTCATCACGATGCAGGCGCAGGCGGGGCGCGCTGCCCGGAGGCGCTGCAAAAGTTCCAGCCCCGACTGTCCCGGCAAGCGCACGTCGGTGATGACCACGTCGAAGGCGCCGGCCGAAAAGCGGGCGAAGGCAGCTTCGGCGCTGCCCTCGGCCGCCACCTCCCAGCCTTCGGCCGCCAGGGCTTCGGCCAGCAGCAGCCGCAGCTTGGGTTCATCATCCACCACTAAAATTTGTGTCGCCATTAGCCGTTCTCCTTGCCGGGCGGTTCTCCGGTCGTGGCGAATTCCAGCGCCACGCAGGCGCCGATTTTCTCGCCGGGAAAGCTGCGCCGCGCCCGCGCCGGCGTCCACAACCCCACCTGCCAACCCATGCGCCCGCAGAGGGTTTTGACGATGGCGAGTCCCAGCCCCGCCCCGGTGCGCGATCCGGTCACGAACGGATCGAACAGGGTTTTGCGCAGGGCCTTGGGAACGCCCGGCCCCTGATCGGCGATCAGCAGCCGCAGGCGGCCCGGGCGGGGACTCTCGGCGTGCAGAAAGATGCACCCCGAACCCTGCATGGCCTGGGCGGCATTGTGGAAAATATTTTCCAGCACCTGACGCGCCGCGTCGGGGTCGGCCGCCACCTCGGCGTCGAGCGATGATTTGCAAACCACTTCGACGCCGGGGTGCGCGGCGCGCAAGGTCACGCCGGCGGCGGCCACGGTTTGCGCCAGCGGCAGGGGCTGCGTCCCCAGGCGGCGGTCATGCGAGAAGCTCAGGATGTTGGTGATGATGCGCGACAAGCGCATGGTTTCATCGGAGAGGAATTGAAAAGCGGCGTTTTGACCTTGGGGGTCGAGCCGTCGGCGCAACACATCGATGGAGGATTTGATGACCGCCAGTGGATTTTTGAGTTCGTGCGCCAGTTCGGCGCTGGTGCGGCCGAGAAAGGCCAATTGCTCGTGTCGCCGCGCGGCCGCCAGAGCCGCCTGCGCACGGCGATCCAGCGCCAGCAAAGCGGCTATCAGCGCCAGCAGGGAAACCAGGAGGCAGGCCGCCAACCCGTAGGTAATGCGCCGCGAGGATTCGAATTGGCTGAGCAGGTTGCGATCGGATTCGAGCACGACCACCTGTTCCGTACCGTAAAAATCGAAGGGGAAGTACAGCGACTGGCGTGAAGCCGAGTGCGCGGCGCGGGCGAATACAGGCAGGCGCATGCGCAACGCCTGATCGTAGCCCACGCTGTCGAGCAGATACGGCCGAATATCGGCCCCGGTGGCCAGACTCGGCGTGGTGGCGATGTAGACGTCGCCCAGCGAATCGGTGAGCGCCACCCGCTGCAGCCCCGTGGCCGCGGCCAGCCGATGCAGCCAAGCGCCTTTTTCCTGCACGAAGTCTTTCGGTAAATTGCGCGGCGTCAACACGAAGGTGTATGAGAAAATGTCTTCATGCAAATTCTCGACGATGTATTGCGCCAAATCGCGCATACGCTGCCGCGATGCGGCTTCGGCCTGGGTCAGGTTGCGCGACAACTGCACCATGACGAAGCCGGCGCTGATCAGCGGCGCGACTGCGGCTAGGCCGAGAGTGGCCCATAAATAGCGCCGCATGCGATCAATCTCCCCAGCGGAAAAAAGCTCCGAACCGGAAAATGGGTCCCGAGGGATTTCCCGTGGCGTGGTTCAATTCATAGCCGCCGCCGGCGTAAAACCAAAAACTGGAATGGGCCCACAACCGATATTCGTATTCTCCGGTCAAATCCAAATCCTGGCGCACGCCCGGAGTCGCCACGTTATAAACGTCGGGTCCGGAATAGCGGTCGCGTTGCCAGGCATACTCGAATTTCAGGCCGGGGCGGTGGGGGCCGGATCGAAGCATGGATTCCAGGGAAAATTCCAGGGACTCGAATCCGCTGTAAGAAGGCGATTCGGGTAACCCGGGAATCGGGCCGCTCAGGGCAATCGCGTTCCACGCGCCGGTGAGAACCGCAACCTGCCGCCAGTGCGCGCCCAAATGCGAGAATTCGGAATTGGCCGAATAGGCCATCCAGTCGCGGCGCAACTGAGCCACACCGGCCTGGTAACTCCCGAACCAATCCAGCGCCCCGTCGACGAAACCGAGGTATCCCGCCGTCGCCGACCAGGTGGGTCCGACCCAGCCTTTCGACAGGACGACCTCCGGCGGCAGGGCTTGGTCCATCGGCGCTTCGAAATCATAGAGCTGCCCGGCTCCGAGATTGGAGTACCACCCTTCGTAGTGGGCCCGGACGGCGACATCCGCGGAAAACAGATCCCATCCGCTCTGCGGCAAAGCCGTGAAAAAACTGTCGGGATGCGCCGGCAGCCCCGTGCGCAGACGCGTATCCATTTCCGCGGTCGCCGAAAAGCGAATGCCGCTGCGGCCCCGGCGCCGTTCCTCATCGACCTGGGCGCGGTCGACGAAGAAGTCGCGCGAGTAGGAAGGGCTGTGGCTGGAGAGCAAGCCGTTCTGGGTGGAAAAGGCCGCGTACCATTTTTTAGATGCACCCGCCCGGCGGGCGTCCTCAGGCAACGGTTCGGGCGAATCCATGCGGCCGAGATAGGGCGAGTCGGAAAATTCGTCGTGCAACAGAACCGCGTAAGCCGCGGCCTGCAAAGAATCGCCCTGCGCGCGGGCGCTTTTCCACAACCGAAAAAGAATCTCTTCACGCCGGGGTCCGTGTAATACCAAGGCGCGGCGCCAGGAGGCGGCGGCCAAATCGAGGCGCCGCAATGCCGCGAAACCCATTCCCTGAAGGTAGAACGCTTCCTGCGCCTGCGCTTCGGAACAGGCATGGTTGTCCACCGTCCAAGCCAGAAAAGCCGGGTCATCGCCGTGATAGGCGGCGCGCAAAGAATCGAGAAAGGCGGAACAGTCTTGGTCGCGGGCCCCGGCCGCACCCAGCCATAAAACCAACCCCATTTGCATCCCCGCCCTCCACGGCCGGAAAACCCGGTTGCGCAATTCCGTTCGCGAAGGATTCGGCAAAGGAAATTCTCCAAAACGCTGTGGCTTAAGGGTACTTCTCATCCTCGAATTCCGACTGCGGCTCCGCCTGAGGTGCCAAGACCCCCGGCTTCATCGACCGCCTCCGCCGGAGCGCTATTCAAACTATATCGCTTCGTGGTTTTCGCTTCCGTCGCCTGCGCTTTCGGCGCTTCGGGGTCGCGCGGCTGTGTCGCTCGACCTTCGACATCCCTCGTCCGGCTCGGGAACCGGACCCAAGCCTACGCCCCGGCGAGCGATTGCGCGAAGCCGCCATAAAAAAACTTCCCGCCTTGCGGCGGGAAGTTTCAGGCAACCGGTCGGTTCGACCGGTCCTCACCCCGAGTATTTACGGCCCGGTTTTGTTTCCGGAGCCGGCTTTGACATCGGCCGCTTCGTATTGTCGGCGCAAGTCTTGGTAATCCTTTTTGTTTTGTTGAATCAAGGTCTGAATTTCGTCGCGGCGGGAATCCATCAGTCTCTCGTACGTCTGGCGGGCTTCATCGACGGCGCGTTTGTGATCGGCATGCAATTCGGCCCGCAGAGTGTTGAGTTTTTGCGCCAACTCGACTGCCATTTTTTGCTGTTGGGCATCGGAAGCGCCTTTGAAGCGATCTTTATATTCGTCGACCAAGGCCTTGGTTTTGTCCTCGAATTCTTTGTCGACGTCTTTCCAGGCCTCGACTTCGGATTTGTGATCGGCTTGGAGTTGATCGACCTCGGCCTGGTGCTCCTGCAAGATGGCCTGGCATTGCTGCACCGAAAGTTCGTGTTGCGCGTCCAAGGCCTGCTGAAGGTTTTGCGCGTCGTTGTCGGGAGGCGGAAGTTGGTTCGCGGGCACGGGATTGTTGCCGGGAGGGAGGGGTGGAACGGGTTTTCCGTCTTGGGCAACGCCTACCCCCATGCAGATTGCGAAGCATAAAGCCAACGGTTTCAACATTGGTCCCGACCCCCCGCTACCGCTTCAGCAATGGGCGTGCCACGATTCAGTCGCAAAAATGGTTTGATTTTCACAAAAATTCAGGCACGGAAGCTCTTCACTTGCGCGCGGTGTACGCATCGGTGCGTGCGTCGTACGAAATAGTCCGAAACGCGCTGCGTTCCGGACCCGCGTCATTCGATACGATTCAATTCCACCCGCCGGTTCATGGCGCGCCCCTCGGCGGTATTGTTGGTGGCGATGGGTTTGGAGGAACCGTAACCCATGACCCGCAGACGTTTGGCATCGACACCTTTGAGGATTAAGTAGTTGGCTACGGTCTGAGCCCGCGCCCGCGACAGCGCCTGGTTTTTGAGAGGATTGCCGCGATTGTCCGTATGACCCGCCACTTCAAACCGGGTCTCGGGGCTCAGCTGCAATTGCGCCGCCACCCCGTCGAGCACCTGATACGACTCGGGCGTCAGCTCGGCGGAGCCGGAACGGAAATTGACGCCCTTGAGCACCATAGTTTTCACGATCTGGGTTTGCTTGACCGTGTCGGGGCAGCCGTCTTCATCCTCGAATCCGTTCCGGGTTTCGGGGGCGTCGGGGCATTTGTCGGAGCCGTGGCACACCGACGCATACTTCGCGCTCAGGCCCTGCGCCGCCACCCAGGGATCGCAGATGCCGTCGTGATCGTTATCGGGATCGGGACAGCCGTCTTCGTCCTGGAATCCGTCTTTGTCTTCGGCCTCATGCGGGCATTTGTCCTTGTCGTCGGGGATGCCGTCACCGTCGGCGTCGAGTACGGGGCAGCCGTCGACGCCGTTGGGTCCTTGTGCCACGTTGGGGCATTTGTCTTTAATATCGGGCACGCCGTCGTGATCGTTGTCGAGATCGGGACAGCCGTCTTCGTCCTGAAATCCGTCGATGTCTTCGGGGTCGTTCGGGCATTTGTCGGAGCCGTGGCATACCGACGCGTATTTCGCGCTGAGACCTTTTTCGGCCACCCAGGGATCGCAAATGCCGTCGTGATCGTTATCGGGATCGGGGCAGCCGTCTTCGTCCTGGAATCCGTCTTTGTCTTCGGCGTCATCCGGGCATTTGTCCAGCGCGTTGGGAATGCCGTCGTGATCGCGATCCTGCGACAGCAGAAAACCCGACCACTGCACGCCGACATAAATGCCGACTTGCGGGGCCGCGCTCATGGAGAACTGATCGTAGCCGGGGCCTTGCGGGTTCGCGTAATCCACCGGAATCGATTTCAGATTGTCCACGGCGATTTGCGCGCCGGCCTGCACCTGAAAATTTTCCGGCAGGCGCGCTGTGGCCATCAAGGTCAGCAGGGTGGGCTCGGTGTCGAACCAGGTCGCGGAATTAATCTGGTTGAAGCGGCTTTCATTATACAGTTCGGCGCTGAGCAGCAAATAGGTGCTGACTCCCCATTCCAGAGCCGTGCCGCCGAAAAAGACGTTTTCAAAAGGCGGATCGCCCACCGGATTCGGCGTGCGCACGCCGCCGTTCAAATGCCAGCGCAATTCCAGCCCCGGATCGATGGCGCCGAAGTCGAACGTCACCCCCAAAGCGCCGAGGAATCCGGGACGGCCGAGCCCGAAGGGCGTTGAGCCCTGGTTGAATTGGGCCGGGTCGTTGGTATAGAGCTCCAGTTGACGCGGCAAGGTGCCGCCGTCGGCGGCCGTGGGCGCCGAACCGCCGAGAATGGCGGCCAGATGAAACACCTTCTGATTGGGGATGGGCAACTCCACTTTGAGCCGGTATTGCAAGTCGCCGGGCAAATGCTCGTTGATCGAAAGGTTGCCTCCGCCCACGTATTCGTAGTAAAGGGGCAGGCCCAGGCTGATTTCGGTATACGCACCGAGCCCCAAAGACAAGGCGGCATGCGAAGTGGCCGTGAAATAGGAGTTGATGGAATAGGTTTGGCCGTCCCGCGTCAGCGAGGAACCGCCCAGGATGCTTTCGTCGTTGGCCATGAGCGATCCGAGGTCTACGCCCAGGCGCATGTTTCCCGCGGAGACCGCGCTGAAAATATGCCCCACTCCGGAAAGCCCGTCCTGGTCCAGCGCGGCGGAAAGGGAAATGACCGACAATAACGAAAGTACAAGACGTCGCATAAGGACTCCTATGCAGTTCCGGGAAATCAATTTTAAACTTAATAGCGGAACTGCAAAAAATCTCAGGACAATTCGGACTTTTCCGCCGCGGCCAGCGATGCGGCCCTTTGCAAGGCCGCATCGAAATGCGGCAACAGGTTGTCCTGCCCCATCATCTCGGCCAGCCCGCTTTGATGCAAGGTCAAAAAAGGCTGCGTGTGCAGGCCGGAAAGCACCAGGGCGATGCCCTGGCGCCGGCAATCGGCGTGCACGCGTTCCAGGGCATGCAGGCCCGTGGCATCCAAGGCCATGAGGTTCCGCAGCCGCAAGACCAACACCCGCGGGCGACGCGTGATCGCGGTCAAGGTTTCTTCGAACTTTTGCGCGGCCCCGAAAAAGAGCGGACCGTTGATTTCGTAAACTTCGACACCCTCGGGGATGCGGTGAAAATCGAGCGGAATGTCCTCGCCCGAATCGGCCTCTTCGCGCAGGTCTTGCGTCAGGGCGTTGACATTCACGGCTTCGGACATTTGCCGGATGAAAAGCAGCATGGAAACGATGAGGCCGACCTCGATGGCCACGGTGAGGTCCACGGCCACGGTCAGCCCGAAGGTCAGCAGCAGCACCAGCGCGTCGGCGCGCGGGCCGCGCAGCAGCGACCGGAACACCCGCCATTCGCTCATGTTGTACGCCACCACCAACAGAATGGCGGCCAGGACGCACAAGGGAATGAAGGCGGCGTAACGCCCCAGCACGAGCATGATGACGAGCAAGGTCAGGGCATGCACGATACCAGCTACGGGCGTGCGTCCGCCGTTTTTGATGTTGGTCGCGGTGCGCGCGATGGCGCCGGTGGCGGGAATGCCTCCGAACAGGGGACACACCACATTGGCCACGCCCTGGGCCACCAATTCCATGTTGGAGCGGTGGTGCGTGCCGATCATGCCGTCGGCCACGGTGGCCGAGAGCAGCGATTCGATACCCGCCAGCAGGGCGATGGTGATGGCCGGCTGCACCAGGCCGCGCAGCATGTCGACATGCCAGGCGGGAAAGCCGGGCCGCGGCAGACCGTGGGGAATGCCGCCGAAGTGGCTGCCGATGGTTTCGATGTGCAGGTGGAGCAGGCGGGCCGCCACGGTACACAAGACGAGGGCCACGAGTGAGCCGGGAATGCGCCGCGATACCCGGGGCCAAAGCAGAATCACGACCATGCCGAAAACTCCCAGTTCCAAGGCCGCGACATTGACCGTGGCCCCCGCGTGCAAAAAGACCGCCCATTTGGCGAAGAAATCGGCCGGCACCGCAGCCGGGCGCAAGCCGAAGAAATCTTTGATCTCGGAGGTGGCGATGATGACGCCGATGCCGCTGGTGAAGCCCACGATGACCGGATAGGGAATGAATTTGATCAGCGAGCCGAAGCGCGCCAGGCCCATGGCGATGAGGAGCACGCCGGCCATCATGGTGGCTACGGTCAATCCTTCCAGGCCGTATTTTTGCACAATGCCGTAAACGATGATCACGAAGGCGCCCGTGGGACCGCCGATTTGCACGCGGCTGCCGCCCAGAGCCGAGATGATAAAACCGGCCACCACCGCGGTGATTAAGCCTTTTTCCGGAGGGACTCCCGACGCGATGGCAAACGCAATGGCCAAAGGCAGCGCCACCACGCCCACCACCAGGCCCGCGATGACGTCTTCAAAAAAAGCGGCGCGCGTATACCCGCGCAAGGTTGTCAGCAGTTTGGGGCGTAGCGCGTCGCGACTTGAGATCGGCCGCTGTGGGTGTAAATCGGTGGGGGGTAAGGCCGGGTGAACCATGGTGGCCCCTATTGTACCTATTTGATGCCTGTTTGATACCCGTTTGCGTCTCTTTCGGGACGCGAGATTTTGGGAACCGCGATCAAGATCGGGCGGAGGGTCAGGGAGACTGCGTCAGGTGAAACAAGGTGTCGGGGTCGACCGCGGTTTTGCACAGGGCTTGGGGATCTTCTTGTCGGAACAAGGTCCAGAAACCCGCGGCCGTGTCGTTGCCGTTCCACCACACAAAAAAACCATTCTGGCCGGGGTCTCGGGTGATGCGTAGCAGGTAATCGCCCGTCGAGGTCTGCCACGGGCCCGATCCGTATTGGCCGATCGTGCGCTCTTGGAATTGTTTGGCAACCAGAAAAGAACCCAGGGTGAACCATTGCGCGGCTTGGGTTTCATAACCCCACCATCCGGCCGGATCGTCCGGCGACACGGCTCCGAAAACTTCGCCGCCGAGAAAGTAGATGCGCGAAGAAAACCTCCCCGAATCGCAGCGGCTCAAATCGAAATCGCGGTACACGGAAAAGGGTTGGGTGGGATTTTGCGAATCGAATTCCTGGTAGGTGTAATGGGCCGGAACCAGGGCGCCTTGCGACATGGGCCGGTACCATACCCAAATCGCGGGCGTGTCCGCCACGATCGTTGGGATGCCGCCGCTTCCGACCGCGAAAAAAACGAGCACGGATTCTTTACGGAGAAACTCGCCGCCGGTGAGACCGATGATACTGTCGGTGGTGTCGGGCAGAGCATTCCATCCATCGAACACCCCGGCCGACCAGGGGTCGAGCGCCGCGTTGGTGTCGACGCCGCTTTGCACCCGCTGCGTCAGTTTCAGGCCGGAGGCCGAGATTTGGCAGCGGGCCTTCATGCGCACGACCGCGTCGTTGTTGCGAATGCCGATGAATTGCAGGCTGTCTTGGGTCAGAATGAGATCCGATTCCAAACCATATTCCGCCAGGCTGCCGTAATCTCCGCGATACCATCCGCTTCCGGGCGCCTGGCCCGAGGCGTAGAGCGCCGCCGGTGCAGCCGGATGATCGGCGTCGCCTCCGAACAGGCAGGCGTTGATGAACAGAGCGGCGGTCAGGCCGCACGCACCCAAAGGCCCGGGTCGAAGGCGGGGCGGGCGAAGGGCGCGTCCGGACATGTCCGATTAAATCAGCGGTTCAGCGCGCGAGTTTGCAGTGAAAGAAAACCCCCGGACCTTGACCCACGGCCAGCGCCGGGCCCGTTTGCGCCGGTCGCCACGCGGCGACTCCGTTGCGCACGGACAGCCTCGCGATTTGCCGGCCCAGGAAATCGCGGATTTGCACCTGGTCGATTCCCTCCAGGCCGCTCAGAACAAAAGCGCCGCCGATCCATTGCACGGTCGGTGTCCGCAAGCGGGCGGGGGCGGAAGGAAGCACGGCGACATTAAATTGGGCGTAAACCCAGCGACCGCGTTGTGAATTATCCCAACTGCCGTTGCCGCTATTCCAAACGAGGCGAAGGGATTGCAGGATGTTGCCGCTGCTGTCATAGGTGGACGCGGTCTTATTCATGTTTTGCCAGGCCGCGCCCCCCCATCGGGAATACACATAGGCGGTATCGTTGCCCAGTGAATCATAAGCGTAATCCTCTTTATAACTGTTCTGCCATTGCGAACCATTCCAGCTTTGGGTGATCACTTCGCTGGGATGCCCTACGCCCGCCCAGGTAAACACGCGGTTAATCCTATTGACATATTCGCCCAGGCTGTCGCGCGCCACCTCGGTTTGATTGGAGAGCAAGCCGGAGTCGTTGTAAACCAAGGTATCGCGGGTATCCAGCACCCATTGTTGCTGCGGCGCATTCCAAGATTCATGCGTATATCGCAACGGCAACTCTTGGGCATTGAAAAGGTTAGCATACCGGTCTGAATTGAGCCAAGCGCTGTCGGTCCAGTACTGCACCACGGTCAACAGCGGGTTCTGTTGGGCGTCGGCCACACTGGAGTCGTGTTCGTCGTTGACCCATTTGCTCGCGGAGTCGTCCCAATTTTCGTGGAGAAAAAGCTGCACCGAGTCGTTCGGATAAGCATAAGACAGGCGCACATAAGGCGCCCATTGCCCCAGCGAATCCCAAAACACCTGGTTGAGGGTCGACGATCTCCCCAGGGAATCGTAGGTCAACGATCCCGAATCGATATTTTGCCACGCGGAGTTGTAAAAGTGTTGATCCTTGAAACCGATCACTTGAGCGTTGCTGTTCACGGTGTATTCGGACTGGGTGTCGTTGGCCCATCCATTGCCCGTCCATGCGTCGATATTGAGTTGGGTGGCCACCTCGGTGTCTTTGGCGACGCCGGCCGCCTTGGCCAAGGCTTTGGGTGGCGTCTGGGGATTCGTCGTGATCAGGCGTTGCCAACCCGGAAACAACCCGAGGGAATTTCTGTCGCGCGCATGCGTGGTTAAGGGGCGCAAGCCGCGCCAGATCTTTATTCCGGTGGCCGTAGACCCGACGTTGCCGCCCAGGGTCAAGGCCGCCCACGCAAACAGAATCGAAAAAGGCCGAGGTTTCACAGCACCTCCTCTGCCGTCACTGGCTTCAAAGTAATTCCGCGCGGCCGGCTGCGACGCGGGTTTTGAGTATACGGCTTTTTGCCTGCCTCAGGGTTTTCAAAATCGCAGCGGGAAAGCAACTTTTCAGCATGGCTCGTCTGCGTTGGGGAATTTTGGCCGCCAGCAACATCGCGCGCAAATTCGTGCGTGATGTGCAGTTGCGCCAGATGACCGTTCAAGCCGTGGCCAGCCGCGACCCGGAGAAAGCCGCGCGCTTCGCGGCCGAGTTCGGGCTGCCCGGTGCGCATGGAAGTTACCAGGCTTTGCTGGACGACCCCGCCGTCGACGTGGTCTACATCTCGTTGCCCAACCACCTGCACGTTTCCTGGTGCCTGGCGGCGGCCCAGGCCGGCAAGCACATTCTGTGCGAAAAGCCGTTATGCGCCACCGAGGCGGAATGCGAGCGCGTGCTGCAGGCCGTGGAGCGGGCCGGGGTTTTTTTCATGGAAGCGTTCATGTATCGCTGCCATCCCCTGTGGACCGCGGTGCGCGAGCGCCTGGGCCGCGGCGACTTGGGAGAAATCCGTCTCATCCACTCCTACCATTCCTATGACATGGGGCTGAACCTGGCCAATGTCCGCCATCAGCCGGGGACCGAAGGCGGCGCCTTGATGGATGTCGGTTGTTATTGCGTGTCGCTCAGCCGCTATTTGCTGGGCGAAGAACCCGAGGCGACGCAGGCCTTGTCGCATGTGGGAGAGCAAACCCGCGTCGACGAATGGACGGCGGGCCAGATGCGCTTTCCGTCGGGCGCCGTGGCTTCCTTTCAATGCGCCACGCGCGTGCCGCAGCCCACCTTGGCCGTGGTGTTCGGATCGCGGGGGCGCGTGGAGGTTCCTTCGCCCTGGCATCTCGATAAAGACGCGGCCGAAGCGCGCTGGTTTCACGGCGGTGAACCTGAGGTGACGCGGCACGGGGACGGGCTGCCTTTATATGCCCGCGAAGCCCTGGCCGTTGAAGCCCATCTCGGCGCCCGGCAATGCCCGGCCATGCCTTGGGCCGACAGTTTGGGGCAGGCGCGCGCCCTGGAAATGTTGCGCAGCAGCGCGGGCTTGGTGGGGTAACTTAAGCGTTAAGCCTGCGCGAGTAGTTTGGGCAGTTCGGGGGAAACGCCTTTGGGAACCACCGCCGCCGAAGCCCAGGCCTCGGGCCGCAGAATCTCGCGGGCACAGTGCAGTACGTCGTCGCGCGTCACCGCCGCCAGCCGCGCCAGCACGCGATCGATGGTTTCGCCGGGGGCGCGCCCCAGCAGACGGCGGGCCAAAGTCGCCATGCGCGTATGCGTCGATTCGAGTCCGAGCAAAACGCCGCCGGCCACGCTTTTCTGGGCGAAGGCCAGTTCCGAAGCCGAAAGCCCCTTGCGCCGCAAGACGGCCAACTCGCGGCCGATTTCCTTCACGGCCTTGACCAGGTTTTTTGGTTCGGTGGCGAAGCCGATGGAGAACAAACCCTCCCGCGCCAAAAATTCGGGATTGGAAAAAATGCTGTACACCAGCCCGTATTTCTCGCGCAGGTTTTGAAACAATTTCGATCCCATACCGTCGCCCAGCATGGAGTGGAGCAGCAGCAGGGCATAGCGGCGCGGTGAACTCCAGGCATAACCGGGGCCGCCCAGGAGCACGGTGGCCTGCTGCACGTCTTTGTGCTGCACCCGATGCCCGGGGTGAAACCGGCCGGCACGGCGGGCCAACGCGGAGCGTACCGGCGACACCGCCGCTCCACGTTTCTGCAGTCGAAAGCGGGCGCGCACCTGGTCGGCCACGGCGGCGTGGTTCACATTGCCCACGGCCGCCACCACCACCGGAATGCGCTGATGCGCGGATTCGCGGTGGTGAAGCAACTGCGCCCGGCTCAGGCCGCGTACGGTTTTTTCCGTGCCGGCGATGGGACGGCCCAGGGCCTGGGAACCGAAGGCGGCGTGCGAAAAAAGGTCGTAGATGAGATCGTCGGGATTGTCTTCGGTGCTGCGGATTTCTTCGAGCACCACTTCTTTTTCTTTGCGGATGTCGTCGGGATCAAATTTGGCGCCGAACACCATGTCGAGCAGAGCGTCGAGCGCGCCTTCGACTTCGGTGTCGACCACCTTGCCGTAAAAGCAGGTTTGTTCTTTGGAGGTGTAGGCGTTGACGTGGCCGCCGGTGGCTTCGAAACGCTGCACGATGTCGAGCGGGCCGAGGCGGCCCGTGCCTTTGAACACCATGTGTTCGAAGAAATGCGACAGTCCGTTGCAGGCGGGCGCCTCGTCGCGCGAACCCGTGTCGAGGTAAATTCCCAGACTGACCGAGCGCACATGCGGCAAGGCTTCGGTGGCGACCCAGACGCCGTTCGACAGGCGGTCGCAATGCGACGGGATTTCGTTCACCACGGGGCTCCCATCCCGTCGCCGTCGTTCAGGCGGTTTGCAGCAAAGCCTTGCGGCTCAACTTGATTTTGCCCTGCGGATCGACGCCGATGCATTTGACCTCCAACTCGTCGCCCATGGCCAACACGTCTTCGACTTTTTCCACGCGTTGCGGCGCGAGTTCGGAGATGTGCACCAGACCTTCTTTGCCCGGCAGAATCTCGACGAAGGCCCCGAAGGAGGCGATGCCCTTGACCTTGCCCTTGTACACCTTGCCGACCTCGGCTTCGGCGAACAGTTCATTCACCATTTTGAAGGCCACCATGGCGTTGCCGCGATGGGGGGCGGAAATGGTCACTAAGCCCGTGTCGTCGACGTCGATGTTGGCGCCAGCGTTTTCCTGGATGCCGCGAATGATCTTGCCGCCCGGGCCGATGAGGTCTTTGATCTTGTCGGGCGGAATGCGTTTTTGCACGATGGCCGGCGCCAGCTTGGAAAGGTCGCGCGGAGCGGGCAGGGCTTCCTGCATTTTGTCCAGGATGAACAGGCGGCCGGTGCGCGCCTGGTGCAACGCCTGGTGCATGATTTCCTTGGTGATGCCGCGCAGTTTGATATCCATCTGAAACGAGGTGATGCCTTCGGCCGTGCCGCAGACTTTGAAATCCATGTCGCCCAAATGGTCTTCGGTGCCGTTGATGTCGGAGAGGGTTTCGAAGCGGCTGCCGTCGGAAACCAAGCCCATGGCGATGCCGGCCACGGGCGCCTTGATCTTCACGCCCGCATCCATGAGCGACAGGGTGCCGCCGCATACCGAGGCCATCGAAGAAGAGCCGTGTGATTCGAGAATGTCGGAAACCACGCGGATGGTGTAGGGAAAGCTTTCCGAGGTGGGCAAAACCGGCGCCAAAGCGCGTTCCGCCAGAAAACCATGGCCCACTTCGCGTCGGCCCGTGGCGCCCATACGTTTGGCCTCGCCCACGGAGAAACCGGGAAAGTTGTAGTGGAGCATGTAATTCTTGAAGGTTTCGCCCTGCAGCGATTCGACCCGCTGTTCGTCCTGCTTGGTTCCCAAGGTGACCACGACCAACGCCTGGGTTTCCCCACGCTGGAAAAGGGCCGAACCGTGGGCGCGGGGTAACACCTGGGTTTCGATGACGATGGGACGGATGTCGTTGGGGCCGCGGCCGTCGATGCGGCGCTTTTCCGACAGCACCATTTCGCGCATGTCGCGCCATTGGATGTCTTCGAGGTACCGGGCGATTTCTTTTTCGCGCTCGGGATAGTGCGGCGCCAGCCCGGCCACTACGTCTTTTTTGATTTGGCCCATCACCGCGTAATGGGCTTTTTTCAGCATGTCGGTGTGAAAGGCCTGGTGCAGCAGGGGTTTGGCCGCGGCCTCCACGGTTTTGAACAGGGCCTCGTCGACTGGCGCGGGCGTGAACGACGTCTTTTCGGCCTTGAACTTCGCCAGCAACTCGTTTTGCCCCTGTACCAAGGTCCGGATGGCGGCATGCCCCGCCATGATGGCGTCGACCATGACGTCTTCGGACACTTCGAAGGCCGAGCCTTCGACCATGAGAATCGAGGTTTCCGATCCGGCCACCACCAATTCGATGTCGGCGGTTTCCAATTCTTCATAGGTGGGGTTGATGATGAACCGGCCGTCGCGCGAGCCCGCCACCTTCACCGCCGCCACCATTTCTTCGAAAGGGATCGGCGAAAGGCCCAGGGCCGCCGAGGCACCTACCACCGCAATGGTGTCGGCGTCGAATTTTTCATCGGCCGAAAGCACGGTGCATACGATTTGCACCTCGCGTTTGTAGCCCTCGGGAAACATGGGCCGCAACGGGCGGTCGATGATGCGCGAGGTCAACACCTCTTTGTCGTTGGGACGGGTTTCGCGTTTGAAATAACCGCCGGGAATTTTGCCGGCCGCGTAGAATTTCTCGCGGTATTCCACCGTCAGGGGGAAGAAGTCGCCGTCTTTGTCTTCGCCGGTGCAGACGGTGCACAGCACCATGGTGTCGCCCATGCGGGCCAGCACCGCGCCACCCGCCTGTTTGGCCAAACGGCCGGTTTCGAGGATGACGGTTTTTCCGTCCGGAAGGGAAATGGAAACGGTTTCTTGCGGCATGCGCGATTCTCCCAGTGGTGTGGCCCGAACTATTTCGGGCTTATCGAGGTGCGGGCGAAAGGCCGATTACCGCCGCAAATCCAATTGCTTGATGACGGCGCGGTATCCGGCGAGATCGGTTCGGGTCAGATAATTCAGCAACCGCCGGCGCTGCGCCACCAAGGTGGTCAGCCCGCGACGGGAATGCTTGTCCATTTTGTGCACTTTCAAATGCTCGGTGATTTGCGCGATGCGATGGGTCAGCAAGGCGATTTGCACGCGCGGATTGCCTGAATCTTTCTCGTTTTTGCCGAACTCTTTCACGAGTTTGGCGGCCGTATCTTGGGTCATGGTCGGCATAAATCAACTTTCCGTCTTGACTATTTCTTCTTTGATTCGTTGAAGGGGCTGAATATTAACAACTACGCAGGGCCCAGGCAACCGGATCATGGAAATAGAGCCTTAAAATTCCGGATTTCTCCGGAAAGAGGAGAACGGAATTAAGATGAGAGGCAAAAAGACTAAAAGTTCCAGCTGACATTGGGCATGAAGACCCCGATCAGCAACAACGCGACGACCAAAATCGCCCCGATAATCATCAATGGAACCACAATGCTCTTTTCTTCATCAGTCAGAGAATTGTTCGTAACCATGGCTGCTCCTTGAACCCGCTCTTCCAGCTTTCGGCACCGAATTGCAGGCTCAAGCAGAAGGTAGATTTTTCGGGTGTCGGGCGCACTAGGCCGTCCATTGCTTGGCCCAGCCCGAGGTGTCTTCAGAGATTTGTCGCTGCAACTCTTCTTTGGAATCGAAGCGCTTTTCCGCGCGGATGCGTTGATTCAACTCAAATTCCAAGGTTTGCCCATATAAATCGGCGTTGATGCCCAAGAGATGAATTTCGACCAAGGGTTTGGGGTCGCCGCCGAAGGTGGGGCGAAGTCCGATATTGGCGATGGCCGGAATTCGTTGCCGGTCCAGTAATACCGTGCCGCCGTAGACCCCGAACGACGGCAGGGTTTTGCGCACGTCTTCCAATGCGAGATTGGCCGTGGGAAAGCCCAAGCCTCTTCCGCGTTGTGCACCCGCTACCACCCGGCCGCGCAGGCTATAGGCGCGGCCCAACATGCGATTGGCGAAGTCGATGTTGCCCGCTTCCAAATGCCGGCGGATCAGGGAAGAGCTGACGGTTTCCCCGTTTTCATCCACCACCGGCGGAATTTCTTCCACCCGATCTTCGCCCACCAGGTTGCGCAGCAGAACCGCATCGCCGCGGGCGCCCTTTCCGAAGCGGTGGCCGGGTCCGAGGAAAAAAAGCGCGCCCCGCAGGCGTTTCTGCAACACATCGGTGATGAAGGTTTCTCCCTCCAGGGCCGCAACGGCGGCGTCGAAACGCAAGGTGACGGCCTCGACGCCTTGCGCGTGCAGCAGGGCCGCTTTTTCCCTCGGGGGCGTCAACCAGGAAATCGGTTTATCGGGCCACAGGATTTCACTCGGATGGGGATCGAAGGTGAGCACCACGGGTTCCAATCCGGACCGAACCGCTTTCTCGCGCAGCACCTCGAGGATGCGCCGATGGCCCAGGTGTACGCCGTCGAAATTTCCCAGAGCCGCGGCCGTGGGGTGCGGGCGCACCAGCGCGGCCCAGGCCAGCGCCGTCATGCCGTCGGCAACACCTTGCGCGGACACAATTGTCCGAACGGGGTCACGGTGCCGACGGCCAGCAATTTACCGGCGGGCGAATAAATTCCGTAATCCGGAGATCCGGCGGGGTTAAGGTTTGCGGCCGCCGCCGCGCCCGGCATGGGAACATAGCCGGCCGCCGGAACGGGATTGCCGTTCAACAAGGCAGGCACCCAGGAAGGCCGCAATTGCAAGGCCGGCATGTGGTGTACGGCCCGTTCCAGCGGCAGCAGGTGATCGGATCCGATGACGGTTTCAGGGGCCACGGCATCTTCGACCCGGAACGGGCCGATGGACAGACGGCGGATCTTTTCAGCCACAGCCCCGCACCCCAGGAGTTGTCCAATGTCATGCGCGATGGTGCGCACATAGGTGCCTTTGGAACATTCCATTTCCAAAGTCGCGGTTCCGGGAGAAAATTCGATCAACTCCAGGCGATGAACCCGGACACGGCGCGGTTGCAAAACCACGGTTTCACCAGCACGCACCCGGTCACAGGCGCGTTTCCCCCGGATCTTCACCGCCGAATAGGCGGGCGGCAGTTGTTCGATTTCGCCCCGGAATTCCGGAAGCGTGGCTTCGACCCGGGCCGCGGTAATATCCGCGGCCGACCGTTCCTCCAGCACCCGCCCTTCGCCGTCGAAGGTATCGGTCGTCACCCCCAGGCGGAGGGCGAAGCGATAACTTTTCGGCTGGATTTCCAGAAATTCCAAGAGGCGCGTTCCCAGACCCACGCCCACCACCAACAGTCCCGATGCGGCGGGATCCAAAGTGCCGGCATGCCCGATTTTCTTTCCGCGGAAGACGCGTTTCACCGGATACAGGGCCTGGAACGAAGAGACCCCCTCGGGTTTATCCAGCAGCAGCAGGCCGTCTTGCGCCGGAGTCAAGCGGCCCCCCCGGGCGTGCCGCGGTCCGGCGGCGTTGGTTCGGGCGGCAGGGTTTTCAGCAGCTCGGCGATGCGGAATCCGTGATCGAGGTTGCGATCGATTTCAAACAAGAGACGGGGCACGGTGCGCGTCTGCAGCGTTTTGGCCAGGTGCGTGCGCATGCGCGGCGCTTCCTGGGCCAGCGAAGCCAGGGTGCGTCGCTTTTCCGCCTCGTCTCCGAACACCGACACCAGCACTTTGGCCTGACTCAAATCGGCGGTGAGGTCGACGCGTGACACGGTGAGAAAACCGAGCGGCGATCGCGCCAGATCGCGCAGCAAATAGGATCCAATTTCGCGTTGGATGACGTGGCCGAGGCGTTCGGTGCGTCGCGACATGCTGGGCTCGAAAGGCGGGTTCTCCGCCGCGTCAGGCGTTGACGGGCGTCAGTTTGCGGGCCACTTCCACCTTGCGGAAAAAGGCCAGAACGTCGCCTTCTTGAATGTCCTTCAAGCCTTCGAGACCGATGCCGCATTCCATGCCGGCTTTGACGGATTTGGCATCGTCTTTTTCGCGTTTGAGCGACACCACTTTGGCCTCGCCCACTTCGATGCCGCCGCGGTAAAGACGGGCTTTGAGATCTCGTTCGACCAGGCCGCTTTGCACCTTGCAGCCGGCCACCGTGCCCACCTTGGGAATGCGGAAGAGCTTGAGAATCTGCGCTTCGCCCGCCACTTCTTCGCGGAGTTCGGGCTGCAACATGCCCTCCATGGCGGCTTTGATTTCGTCGACCACTTCGTAGATGATGCGGTAGCTGTTGATGGTGACGCCTTCCTGCTCGGCCAATTCGCGTACCGACTCCGAAGGCAACACGTGGAAGGCGATAATGAGCGCCTCGGAAGCCGCGGCCAGATGCACGTCGGCGTCGCGCACTGCGCCGACGCCCTTATGGATGACCAACACGCGCACTTCTTTGGTCGAAAGTCTTTCCAGCGCCGTGGCGATGGCTTCGACCGAACCGTCCACGTCGCCTTTGATGATGACCTTGAGTTCGTGGAACTCGCCCGACTTGATTTGATCGTAGAGCTGATCGAGGGTGATGTGGCGTTTCTGCCGCAACTCGCGATCTTTGGCCGCCATGCGGCGGCGCCCCGCGATTTCGCGCGCCTCGCGTTCGTCGCCGACGACCATGAACGAATCGCCGGCCTGCGGCGTGCCTTCGAGGCCCAGTACCTGCACGGGCGTCGAGGGCCCGACCTCGTTGCGGGGATTGCCGCGTTCGTCGAGCAGAGAGCGTACCTTGCCGGCGAAGACACCGGTAACGAAGGGGTCGCCGACCCGTAAGGTGCCGTTTTGCACCAGCACCGAAGCCACGGCGCCTTTTCCCTTATCCAGACGCGATTCGAGCACGGTGCCGCTGGCCGGCCGCTCGGAATGGGCCTTGAGATCGAGAATTTCGCTTTCGAGCGCCAGGGTTTCCAAAAGTTTATCCATGCCGGTGCCGGCTTTGGCCGAAATTTCGAGACAGGGATATTTTCCGCCCCATTGCTCCACTTCGACGCCGTTCTCCGCCAATTGAGTCCGGATTTTATCCGGGTTGGCGGTGGGCAAATCGATTTTATTGATGGCCACCACGATTTGGCAATTGGCGTTTTTCGCCAGTTGAATGGCCTCGCGGGTTTGCGGCATGACCATGCTGTCGGCGGCCACCACCAACAGCACGACGTCGGTGACGTTGGCTCCGCGGGCGCGCATGGCCGAAAACGCTTCGTGACCCGGGGTGTCGAGAAAGCAAATCGGTCCGTGGATGGTGTCGACAAGATGGGCGCCGATGTGCTGGGTAATGCCGCCCGCTTCCCCCGCGATCACATTGGTCTTGCGGATGTAGTCGAGAATCGAAGTCTTGCCGTGATCGACATGACCCATGACCGTGATGATGGGCGCGCGTCGCGTGCCGCCTTCACCATCGTCCGTTTCGCCGGCAGCCGCCGTCTCCTGGGCGTATTCGTCCATGAGCTGGGCCTCATAGCCGAATTCGTCGGCGACAAGGGCGATGATTTCGTGATCGAGCCTTTGATTGATGGTCACCATGAGACCCAATTCCATGCACTTGGCGATGACCTGGGCCGGCAATACGTTCATCAAGCCGGCCAATTCACCGATGGTCACGAATTCCGAAACCGTGAGTTGTTTCTTTTCTTCACTGCCCTCTTCTTCGCCTTCTTCCTTGTGGTTCTTCAGACGGCCCTTGGCACCCGGCGATCGCGAAAGGCTGGCCATCACCTTGCTGACGTTGTTGCGCGCCGCAAGCAATTCCTGTTCGATTTGCTCGCGCGATTTGCGGCGATGGCCTCCGCCGCCGCGGCGTTGCGGCGTGTGACCGCCTTCGGTGCGGGCCCGTTCCTTTTCTTTCTCCTTGTCGCGATCGGTCCAGCCGGTGTTGACCACACCTGCTTCCTGGGCGCGCAAGGCATAGATGTCTTTGGGCGGTTCGAAACTGCGTTCACCGCTCGGACGGTCGGGCCGCGGGCTGCGTGCGCCGAAGCCGCCTCCGGGCGCTGATCCGGTGCGGTTTCCGGGTCCGGTACCCGGAGTGCTGGGACGAAACGTTCCGGGGCCTCGCGGCGTGAAAGGTCCACTGCGACCCAGTCCGCCTTCGCGTCCCGGACTTCCGCGTCCCGGCCCGCCGGGCGCAACGCGATGCAGATGTCCGGAATATCCCTGCTCCCGCTCTTCGCGACTGCGGAAACGCGCCGTGTTTTCGGCCTGGGTTTTGGCGATGCGGGCCAACAAGGCGGCATCGGGTTTTTCCACCGACACCTTGAGTTCGGAGTGCAATTCGCGCGCCTTGGCTTCGGCTTCGGCCGGGGTGGTCACCGGGCGCGGCGGGGCCGGCGCTTCGGGAACGGCCACCGGCGCGGGTTCGACCGGTGGCGGCAAATTCACGACGGGCTCGACCGGCGCTTCGGTTTCGGTTTCGCTGGGCGCGACTGCGGCCGGAGGTTCCGGCCCGTCTAAGGCGGGTTCGGGCGCGGCCGCCGGAGTCGGGGGAACGATCGGCGCTTTTTTCAGCACCGCCCGCATGGGAATTTTTTTGCCGGCCTTCACCAGATCATCGCGTTCCTGCTTTTCCTTTTCCGCCACGATCAACGGTTTGACTTTCATGAAGCTGGGCTGATCGATCATGCTGGAAGTCGATTTTACTTCGACACCGGCTTCGACCAATAACCGGACCAAGGTGTCGCCCGAAATTTCATATTGCTTGGCCAGCGAAGAGACGCGTTTTTTTGCGGATTCTGTCATAATATTCAGGTGCAATGTAGTATTATTGGGCCCCGCAATTGCGCAACGAGGCGACCTTACGAGGTGAGTCGGTTGCCCGCCGGCACAGTGAGAGCGGCGATTATTCTTCGGCCGGCTTTTTCTTGGCGAACAGCGATTCCAATTCGGAGAACTTACTGGAGGCCGAAGCCGGCGCGGTTGCGGCTTCGATTTGCGGCTTCGCGCCCTCCGTCGGTTTGAAGAGGCCTTCGCGCTCCTCTTCGGGCATGTTATTGAACTCGGTTTGCCCGTAGATATCGAGTTCGCGTTCCACCAGCTTGCTGGCCAGGCGCACATTCTGCCCGCCGCGTCCGATGGCTTGGGACAAATCCTCGTCGGCCACGATCACCACCACCCGGCCGTCGCTGATGTCGGTAATCTGGCGGATGTTCGCCGGTGAAAGCGCCCGGCGAATGTACACGCTGAGATCCTCGCTCCAGTGGATGATGTCGATGCGCTCGTTGCTGAGCTCGCGCACGATGGCCTGTACGCGGTTCCCCTTCATTCCCACGCAGGCGCCCACGGGATCGATGCGCTCGTCTTTGCTGATCACCGCGATTTTGGCGCGAAAGCCGGGATCGCGCGCCACGCCTTTCACGATCACGATGCCGTCGCCGATTTCGGGCACCTCGAGTTCAAAGAGCCGGGCCAAAAGTTCGGGATGCGTGCGTGACAGCAGAATCTGCGGGCCTTTGGTGTTGGTGCTGACGTTGGCGATATAGGCGCGGATGGTGTCGCCCTGGCGGTAGCGCTCTTTGCGGATTTGCTCCTTAAGCGGAAGAATGCCTTCGGTTTTTCCCAGGCTGATGAGAATGTTCCCGCGATCCACCTGCTGCACCGAACCCGACACCAACGAGCCGACGCGATGCTGGTACTCTTCGAAAATCTTCTCGCGCTCGGCGTCGCGCACCTTTTGCAGCAACATTTGCTTGGCGGCCTGCACGGCGGCCCGGCCGAAATTTTCCACCGGGATTTCCATTTCGAGGTAGTCGCCGGCCTCGGCTTCGGCGTTGTATTCGCGCGCTTCGTCGAGCAGCATGTATTTCTCGTCGAAGGCCGACACCTCTTCGGCCGTCATTTCCGGCGGCACGTCGGGATAATCCTCGACCACGGTCACGCGCAGAAACACGCGGATGTCCCCGCTCTCGGGGTCGATGTCGGCCTCGATATTCTTCTGCAGGTTGAGATATTTCCGCGCGGCATTCACCAGCGCCTGCTTGAGGGTTGAAACCACCACGTCGTTGTTCAGGTTCTTCGACTTGGCGATGAGGCTCAGACTTTCGAGAATGTCGCTGGCCATGGCGTGCTCCTTTACGCGAATCTGATTTCCACTTTGGCCGAGGCCACATTGCGCAAGGGAATGCGCACGCGGCGTCCGGCGGATTCAATCACGGCCTCCTGCTCGTCGGCGGAGAGGAGGCGTCCCTGGAATTGCAGTTTCCCCTCCACCGGATCGCGGCAGACGACGCGCACGTCGCGGCCGAGATTGCGGCGCCAGTCGGCCGGGGTTTTGAAGGGCCGATCCAATCCGGGCGACGAAACCTCCAGGGTATAGGAGTCGTCGCCCAACCAGTTTTCGGCGTCGAGTACGGCGGCCATCTCCCGGCTCACCTGGGTGCAATCGTCGACGCTGACACCGGCGGGTTTGCCGATGAAAACGCGCAGCATGCGGCGTCGCCCCGTGCCTTGCATTTCCACGTCGACCAACTCCAGCCCCCGGGCTTCGGCAATGCCTTGCGCCAGCGATGATATTTTGTCCAAAACATCCATGCGACTTTCCGCTCGCGTTTCGGCCCCGAAAACAAAAACCCCTTTCGGGTTTGCCGAAGGGGCTCATCCCGACGGAGTTCGCCGTTTGTGGCAGACCCCGTCCGGCACCCGCGCCGCCAGAGCGGCGGAATGCCTGCTAAAAAGTAAAATGTAGTAGCTTTTGGCGAGCATGCCAAGCCGGCAAATAAGCGGAATCGAGGCGGAATTGTGATCGTCCTGAAAATTTTGGTCCTGTGCATCGTCGGCGCCGCCGGCATGGGCTTCAGCGTGCGCCATCTGCGGCGGAATTACCTTGAGGTGCGGGCCAAACCCCGCGGCTCGATCAAGACCATGGATTGGGTCTTCAACTACGGGCTGAGCTTTCTCTGGTTCGCCTACCTCTTCGCCTTTTTCGCCGGACTCATCGTCAATAATCTGATTCTTAAATAGAATTCGGAATACGTAACTTAAAAGTTACCGACTCATTCGCCAGCGGCGGGCGGCTGAGCTTTCACCCGTTCCCACAGCGCGTTCATAGCTTCGGATCTGAGCGAGGCGAAAGGGCTTCCCTGCTCCCGCGCGAGTTCTTCCATACGCCGGAAGCGCTCCATGAATTTGCGGTTGGCGTCGGCCAGCACGCGTTCGGGATCGAGATCGAAAAAGCGGCCCAAATTCACCACGGCGAACAACAAATCTCCCAGTTCTTCGGCGGCGGCTTTCGGGTTTTCCGCCGCGGCCTGGAACTCGCGTAATTCTTCTTCGACCTTGGCCAACGGGCCTTTCCAATCGGGCCAGTCGAAGTTGGCCTTGGCGGCCCGCTTCTGGATTTTCAAGGCTTTGAGCAAGGCCGGAAGGTGGGTGGGAATTTCACCCAAGGCGCTGGCGAGCGACGATTTTTTTTCGGCCTTCTTCAACTCGTCCCATTGTTCCTGAACCTGCGCGGCTTTTTCCAGCCGGGTTTCGCCGAACACATGCGGGTGCCTGCGAACCAGTTTTTCGCATAAGCCTTGGATAACCGTCCCGACGTCGAAGCGGCGCGCTTCGGACGCCATCTGCGCATGAAACACGACTTGCAGCAGCAAATCTCCCAGCTCTTCGCGCATGTTGTCGACATCGTCGCGTTCGACGGCGTCGACGAATTCATAGGCCTCTTCGATGAGGCAGCTCAGGATGGAGGCATGGGTTTGTTCGCGATCCCAGGGGCAGCCGTCGGGCGCGCGCAAACGCGCCATGATGCGGAGTAAATCCTCAAAAGTGTAGGCGGGAATTTCGTCAGAATTGGAATGGGAATCCATGGGGTTTCACAGCGGAAGGGGGAAGAAGCGAAGATAATAGAAGCGGCCTTGAAAATCTCCGATCTTCAAGCTGCCTTTCAATTTTGGCGGGAATTCGCCAAAGGCAGCCAACCGTGAATTGGTTCGCCGTTGGATTTCTGGCCCGAGAAGTCAAATTCAATCTTGATATCTGCTCAAACGTTCAGTACCATTTTCGCATGGAATCGTCGCCCGCTTGGGTGTTTTCAGCAGAAGAACAAATTCTGTTGGGTTGTCTGGCTACGCAGGCCGGCCTGGGATACGTTGGCTTGAGCCGGCTTTTATCGGCGTTTTCTTTGCCCGGCAACATCTACAAAACCGGGGAGCGGGATTTGCTTGCGGCCAGTCCGGGGCTGTCGGTAGTTCAGGTGAAGGCGATTCGGCGGGGGCCGGATGCGGGTGCCTGGCAGTCGCTTTTACAGCGCTGCCGCCGATTGGGTCAACGCCTTCTCGTCCTGGGTTCGCCGGAATATCCGCGTTCCATCGCCGCGCTGCGCGCGCCTCCTCCGCTGCTTTTCGCCCAAGGCGAAGCGGGGTTTCCCGATGAAAGTCAGTCCGTGGCCATGGTGGGTACACGCCGGCCCACGGAATATGGGCGCCGTGCGGCGTATACTTTGGCGCGCGATCTGGCCCAAGCTGGCGTGACCATCATCTCGGGAATGGCCGCGGGTATCGACGCTGCAGCCCATGCCGGAGCCTTGGACGGCGCGGGCCAAACGCTGGCGGTTGTGGGTTGCGGGCTCGATATTCTTTATCCGCCCGAGAATGCCGATTTGCGCCAACGCCTGTTATCCCGCGGCGCCCTGCTTTCCGAGTTCGCGCCGGGAACGCCCCCACGCCGCGGCCACTTTCCGCGCCGCAACCGCCTGCTCAGTGCCTTGGCGCGCGCGGTGATCGTGGTCGAAGCCGGAACGCGCAGCGGAGCGCTGATCACCGCGGCCTTCGCGCGCGACCAGGGCAAAGCGTTGTTCGCCGTTCCCGGATCCATTTTCAATCCTGCGGCCGCGGGTGCGCATGCCTTGCTGCGCCGGGGCGCGCGGCCGGCCGCTTCGGCGTCCGAGGTCTTGCAGGCCTGGGGAGAGAATAATCCGCGCTCCGTAGAAAAGGCGGGGGATTTGCGGCGTACGTTGACCACTTCCGATCGCGACGCGAAGGGGCAAGGGCAACATCCCGTGTTGTCCCTGTGGCGCGGCGAGGAGGTTTGCGCTTTGGACGCCCTGGAAGAACGCGCGCAATCTGCGGGCCGGGAATTGCAAATGCGCGGCATGGGATCGCTATTGCATGCTTTATTGCAATTGGAGATGCAGGGTTTGATCGAGCGGTTGCCCGGGTCGTTTTATCGCAATAAATCGGCATTGTGAAATGCCCGTTTGCCGTGGGACAACAACTTCGCCGGGCGCGGTGAAACCTCCGCAGTCATGTGGGCAGCGGGTCGATTTGCAGTTATTCCGCATTACTTTTAACCCCAGATGAAAAAGTCCCGGTTCCGGTTGCGCTGGATTTTGCTTGCGGTGGCGGTCGTGGTTTTATACCGCTTGTTCGCCGGTCCCACAGGATTCTTGAAATTGGCGGAACTTCGGCGGCAGCGGCAAACGCAGGCGCGAATGATGGATAGCCTTGCCACGCGGCAACGCGAATTGGAAATCGAAAAGCAAAAGTTGCTGACCGACTCCGCTTATCTGGAAAAAGTCGCGCGCCAGGAATTGGGCATGGCCAAGCCGGGCGAAAAAGTCTATCGCTTCATCCAACCCGATAGCGTCCGACGCGATCCCTGAGCCAGAGCAAAAAAACCTCTTTCGGATCGCTCCGAAAGAGGTTTGCGTCAACGTTGCGCGGAACGAATTTTATTTCTTCGGCTTTTCTTTGCAAGCGATGGCGTAACCCGCCAGCATGCCGTCCATGTAAAAGCGCGAAACGGTCAAAATCGAATTCAGGTTTTTGCCGTAGCGGGCCTCCTGCTGGGCTTCAAATTGCAGCGACTTGTCCTGCCACGGCGCCCGCACCAGCGATTCTAGCGAAGCTTCGCTGCCGACCACCCGGGACACCAGTTTCCCTAGCGGTTTGCCGAGCATTTCCACCTGGGTATGCCCGTAAAGTTGGCGAGCCGCTTCATTCCAACCGATGATGCGCAAATCGGGATCGGTGATCACCACCGCCGGGCCGCTGAGGCTGCGGTTATGCGTGATGGCCCGCGCCGTGCGCGCGTAGATTTCTTCGTCGAGAGCTTCGGGTGAAATTCCAATCTCCTCGACATAGCGCATGACCGCTTCTTCCGTAAGGCGGCGAGGACCCCGGCCGATGCGTTCGTACGGCATGCGTCCCTGGTCCAGCCAGTTGATTACGGTTTGCGCGGAGACATGGAACAATTTTGCCACTTCTCCAGTCGTCAACATTGCTTCAAACTCCTCAGCTTCGCCTGACGCTCATGCGGTGCGGAAGGCCGAACTTTCAATGGGCTTATTATTGCAGTCTTCATAGGATTTTTCAATGAGTTTCTTTTTTGAGGCTGGGAGAGTTTTTCCGCTCGTCCCGTCGCAACGAGCGTTGCGCCGGATGCTTCGGTGCTATAATCCATCGAGAATACGGACACTTATAACAAATGAGCAGCCGCGAAATCCCGGTTTATTTTGTCGGAGCCGATCCCGCTCTGGCGGAGCGTCTGCAACATTGCTATGAAAGCATTGAATGGGACCCGGAATACCATGTGCGCCCCGTTTTCCACTCCCTGACGCGGCACCAGGCCGATTCGGGCCTGCCGGCCCGGGGCGAAGGCCTGGTTTTCATCGAAACCAGCGACGACGTGGTGGAAGAATCGGCCCTCATCCTGTATTTGCAGCAGCGCAATCCCCGCCTGCAACTGGTGCTGCTGGCCGAAGACGATATCGATTATTTCAAAGTGGCCAGCCGGGGCCACATAGGGAATATCCTCAAGAAAGGGCGATTCGACGCCTCGGTGGTGCGGGCGTTAACGGTGCGGTTGGCGACGGGAAACATATTCGGATTCGCTCCTTATTTCCCCAACGGATATTCCCTCGGGCCGCTTATCCGCACCTATGCCGGAACCGTGGATCTCGCCGAGTTGATCCAGGACACCTACGAGTTTTTCGGGGAATGCGTTCCCGAGGAGAATCAACTCCACTTTCGCATGTTTCTGCATGAATTGCTGAGCAATACCTTCGCCTACGCCATCGGCGGAATTTCGCCCGATGAGCGCGATCAGCTCGGCGCGCAGCCCCCGCCCCGTCTTTTCATTCCCGACCGCAAGGGCATCAAGGTGAGCTTGGCCGCCGACGCCGAAAAGGTCGGCGTGTCGGTGCAGGATTCCACCGGAAATCTGAGCCTGTTGCGGGTGTTGGAAAAGTTGCGCCGCCAGTCGCGTATCGGCGGCGAAACGGCTCCGCCCGGTTTGCTCGACGAAACCGGACGCGGCATTTCGCTGGTGTACCGTTATAGCCGCCTCATCGTGAACATTCTGCGTGGGGTCCGCACCGAAACGATATTCCTGCAATACCACCGCGAAGAGATGAACCGTTACGAAAGCATCATCGTCACTGAAGTGGCGCCGCTGCAAGTTTCGTAACCGCGTGGAATTTTTATTTATGCGGGTATGGGGAAGCTGCGGAGGTCTATGCCGGCAAACAGTGCAGCTCCCGGAGGCGCCGCGCCCGCCGATTTGGCCCGCCTGCAAGCGTGGTTCGGCCGCGCCGTCTCGCGCCATCTGCTGGAGGGCAATGCCACCAATCCCGCGGGCATCGAGGGTGCGTGGTTGGCCGACGAGGCCGGCGCCCGGGTGCGAGCCGCCAACGGCGTCGACGGCTTGGAACGCGTGGCCATTTACAACCGCCAATACTGGTTCCGGCTGATCGACTGCATGCAGCGGGAGTATCCCTGCGGCGTGCATGTGCTCGGTCTCGACCCCTTTAATCTTTGGGTGATCCGTTACCTCGAAGCGCATCCCAGCCGATCGCCCTACCTGGCCGATCTCGACGCGGGGTTCGCCGATTTCGTCGCCGCACGCCACCAAGGTCGCGATCCGGAAATGGTGATCGAAGCGTTGCGCTATGATCGCGCTTTCTCGCGCACCTTCGACGCCCCGCCGGGCCGACCGTTGCGTCTGCAAGGCCTGGAACAGGCGCGTTTGCAACTGTCTCCGACGTGCGTTCCGCTCTGGCTGCATTGGGATTTCCAGGCCTATCGCAGTCTATGCCGCGCCGATGCCGCGTTAACCGCCGTGTTACCGCTGGCCGCCAAAGAACACGGAGTGGTGGTGTACCGGCAAGATCAGGGCGTGCACGAAAAGCCGGTTTCGCACGCGGCCTTTTTGCTGCTCGACGCCTTGCGCACGCCATGCACCCTGGCCGATTTGTTCGCGTCGCTGGAACCCCGGCTGTCACGCGCCGCCGGGGAAGAAATCGCCGGACACCTGACCGAGTGGTTCCGGGTGTGGGTGGAACGCGGTTGGCTATGCGCGGCCGACGGCTCCGTGGATACCGCCGAGTCCTTCGGTACCATCTAGGTTACTTTCCGATACCGTTGAGCACCGATTCGAAAAAGGCGCGCGCCTCAGCGGCATTGCCCGGATGCGCGTGCAACGGCAGCGTCCGATCACCCTCCCAGGCGTTTTCGATTTGCAGGTCCAGATTCGAAAGCACCCGGATCAGCAGATTGGAGGCCGCCACCTGCATGTCTTCGGATCCATCCATACGCAGCAGCATCAGGCGGTTGGCACCGGCCGGAAATTCGCGCAAGGCGGGATCGACGCCGATCCAGGCGCCGTCCAGAAAGGCTTCGGCCCAGGCATGCCCGATGAATACGCCGCGCCTTAGGGTGGCGAAGCCCAGCGCGACCCGGGCGGGAATGCCGCAGGCCCGCAGCAGGGCCGCGGTGAGCACCGCGGCTTCGGAGCAATCGCCCTGCATGTCGCGCATCACGGCGCGACTGGTACCGAACAGCGAGGCGCCCAGACGAAACCTGAAAGTTTCGGTAACATAGGTGTAAATCCTGGAGGCAATGGCCGAATCCGAAGCGGCGCCGCGGCGCAACGTGGCGGCCTCGGCTTGCAGCAAAGAGTCGCCGAGATCGAGATAGGGGCAGGAGGCCAGATCGACGGCCAAGGAATCGGGGATGGGAACGCGTTGATGCGGCAGGGATGGGACCTGGGTTTCAACCTCGGCCCAGGCGCGGCCCCGGCGCAGCACCTTCTGCCCGGGGCCCTGCGGCAGGCGAGGTAATGAGTCGCCGCTGCGCAGCGAGACGCGCAGGCGCAGCCGGGTGGCTTCGCGGTCTTCCGGCGCGCGGCGCGACACCGGAAACAGGCCGCTGTCGGGGGCTACGGAGCCCGCTTCGAGTGCGCCGCTTCGCGCGACAAGCGGGGCGCCGGCACCTTTGAGTTCCTCGAACTCGGCCACCCGCCAGCCTTCGGGCCGCCGGTACAAATGCACGGCTTGCACCGAATGCAGACTGTCCATTCCCATCACCGGCTTCCGGAAGACGGCGTCGGAGACATCTTTCAATACGCACCATCGCCCCGCCTGTTTTTGTTCGACCACGGTGTCACGGCTTTTGGTGCTGTCGAGAAAGGGATCGATTTTCTGCTCGGCTTCCAGCATGAATCCGAACAGGCGCAGGGCGGTGCCCGTGCATAAAGCTCGCGCGCCGGCGGTGTCGTTCGTGTCCATCAAAGAGTCAAGGCGCTGGAACACCTGCAGCGGGGTCAAGGTGTCGGGCGAAACCGCCACCACGCGAACCGCCGTCAGCGTCAGGGCAAGGAGCAAAAAGCGCATGGTTTTTTTCCGGGAGGTCGTAGGTTATCTGGCGGGGCCGGATGGGAGGAAGTTAATTTATGGACCCCATGGGATCGGCAGACGGGCATCGGTTCACAATCCGTTGGGTACGGACGATCTCCGCAGTACCTGTCTTCGCGGGGGAACGGTGCGCCCTTTCGGCGGTATAAGGTGATTTCCATTGACTCCCTGGCTTCCGAAGCGCAGAATTCAGAGCATCCCGTGAACATGGATCTCTCCGTCTCGGCCCAACCCGACGATGAAAGCTGCGGTATCACCTGCCTGCAGGCCATTTACCGCTATTACGGCCGGGAGATTTCTCTGGAGGCGCTTAAGCGGGAAGTCGTGCATTGGCAAACCGGGGGGACCGTGGGTGTGAACCTGGGCCGGCATGCGTTGACGCATGGCTATACGGCCGAGATCTACACCTATAACATCAAGGTGTTCGATCCCACCTGGCGCTCGCTGCCGGCGGCAGCCTTGCGCACCAAACTCAAGCTGCGCCAAAGCCGCATCCGCAGTCACCGCCAGAAAAAAATGATCGGCTTCTACCTCGAATTCCTGCGCCTGGGCGGGCACCTGCGATTCGACGACCTCGACGAAAGCCTGATGCAGCGCCTGTTCGACGCCGGGCTGCCCGTGATCTGCGGTCTGTCGGCCACCTACCTCTACCAATCGGTGCGCGAGTTGCCGAACGGTCAGGAAAACGACGTCACCGGGCATCCCGTCGGGCATTTCGTGATCGTGTCGGCCTACGACGCCGGTTCGCGCGAAGTGCGCATTCAGGATCCGTTGCGGCGCATCCCCCTGGCCGTCACCGGCACCTATTCGCTGCCCTTTCAGAAGTTCAGCAACGCCGTGATGCTGGGCATTCAAACTTATGACGCCAACCTGCTCGTGATCGGCCGACCATGATTCGGCAGGCTTCCAAGACATGATCCGCAATCTCTGCGTGGTGGACAACGTGCGACACTGGCGCAAAAAAGTGCCCAATATGGAATTCATCAGCCCCAATGAATATCTGTTCGGGGTCGAATTTCAGGAGCTGCGGCAATTACGGGTGATCAACCTGGTGCGCAATTACGGGTATCTGGGTGGCGGCTATTACGTGAGCTTGGTGGCTGAAGCCCGCGGGCACAAGGTGATTCCCGGGCTGCCCACCTTGCAGGCCCTGTCGAAAAAGGAACTGTATCTGATTGAAGCCGACGATTTATCGGCGCAAATCCAAAAGGACTTCGCGCATCTCGGCGACGATCGTTTCGAGTTGTCGGTGTATTTCGGACGCAACGTGTCGAAGAAATACGAGAAGCTGTCGCGCATGTTCTTCCACCTCTTTCCCTGCCCGGCCTTCCGGGTTTTTTTCACGCGCGAAAAGCGATGGATCATCACTTCGATCCGGCCTCTGTCTCTCGACAAGGTGCAGGAGTCGCATCAAGAAGCCTTTCTCGAAGCCTTGGTGGCCTACAGCGCCGACCGCTGGGGCGTGCGCAAGAACGCCCCAGCCCGCTACGACCTGGCCATTCTCTATAACCCGCAGGAACGCTTCGCGCCCTCGAATGCCGGCGCCATCCAAAAATTCGTCAAGGCCGGCAAAGCCGCGGGGCTGGCCGTCGAGGTGATCGAAAAGCGCGATTACGGATTCCTGCCGCAATTCGATGGATTGTTCCTGCGCGAGACCACGGCCATCGATCACCACACCTACCGCTTCGCCAAGAAAGCCGAAAAAGAAGGCCTGGTGGTCATCGACGATCCCAAATCCATTTTATACTGCACCAACAAAATTTTTCTGTACGAACTGTTCAAGCGCGCCGGCATCGGCCGTCCCAAGACCTTCGTGTTCGGTGAGGACAATATTCCCGACTTGGGGCAGCAGCTCGCCTACCCCGTCATCATCAAGATTCCCGACGGATCGTTTTCGCGCGGCATCGAAAAGGTGGAAGACTCGGCCCGGCTCGAAGCCGTGTGCCGCGAATTCTTCCGCCATTCCGACTATCTCGTGGCGCAGGAGTTCATGCCCACCGATTTCGACTGGCGCATCGGTGTGTTCAACCACAAGCCGCTCTTTGCCTGCCAGTACTTCATGTCCCGAAACCACTGGCAGATCTATGATCATAGCGCCGAAGGCAACGGCGCCGAAGGCGCCCATCGCACCCATGCCGTGGAAAGCATCGATCCGCGCATTACCTCGCTGGCCGTGCGCGCCGCGCGCCTGATCGGCGACGGACTTTACGGTGTCGACATCAAAGTGGTGGGTGGCAAGCCGTTCGTGGTCGAAGTGAACGACAACCCCAACATCGATGCGGGCGTCGAAGATGAGGTGTTGAAAGATCGCCTGTATGCCACCCTCATGCAGGAGTTCGCGGCCCGTATCGAGCGCATGAAAATGCGCATGGCGCCGCCCATGCCTTTGGCGTCGGCGGCCCACCCCGCGCCAGCCGGAACGGCCGCGTCTCAGCCGGTACCGGCGCAGCCCGCCTGATTCGCCCATGGCGCACCGTCTTTTTTCCGTCCACGGCGTGGAAATCGAGTACGCCGTGATGCAGCGCCACGACGCGGCGGTAGCCCCCGTGGTCGCCGACTTGTTGGCGGCCTTGGGCGGAAGCCCCGACGCGCACCCCGTCTTTGGTTCCGTAGAACTCGACAATGAGCTGGCCGCCCACGTGCTGGAAATGAAGGCGAGCGCACCCGCGCCCAAACTGCTGCCGCTGCTGGCGGATTTCAACGCCGCGGTGCGGGGCGTGAATGCCGCGCTCGCCGGCCTGGGCGCGCAGTTGCTGCCCGGCGGAATGCACCCGGGCATGGATCCCGCGCGCGAATCGCATCTTTGGGATTACGAAGACAACCGCATTTACCGCGCCTTCGACCGCGTCTTCGGCTGCCGCGGGCATGGATGGTTCAATCTGCAAAGCGTGCATCTGAACCTGCCGTTTCAGGGGGATGGCGAGTTTTCGCAATTGCATAACGGCATCAGCCTGTTGTTGCCGCTGTTGCCGGCGTTGTCGGCCGCCAGCCCGATATGGGACGGCGTTCCTGGGCCGTGGCTGGATGGACGCCTCTACCATTACGCGCAGAACCAGCGCAAGCTGCCGGAGATTGCGGGGCCTTTGATTCCCGAGCCCGTCGCCAGCGAAGCCGAATACCGCGAATGCATTTTACAACCCATGTACCGCGCCATCGCACCTTTCGATCCCGAAGGCGTGTTGCAGGAGGAATGGCTCAATTCGCGCGCGGCCATTGCCCGCTTTGATCGCGGCGCCATCGAAATCCGTTGTCTGGATACGCAGGAGTATCCGCAGGCGGATTTGGCGCTGTGCCATTTCACCGTATGCGCCTTGAAGCAACTGCTGGCGGCCGAGGAAGACCTGCACGGCTTGCATGCCGCCTTACCACCGGATCTCTTACGAACCTTCTTCCTCGAAACCGCCCGCCGGGGCCGCGCGGCCGCGGTGCCCGCGCTTTATCCGGCGCGGTTGTTCGGCCCGGGTATTCCCAACGGGACGGTAGCTGAAATGTTACTCTCGGCCCTGCCGGCGATCTATCGGCACTCGGATGCCGAAGAGGAAAACCGGTTTCGACCGGAAGTGGAGCGAATTTTGGCGCAGGGCAATGCGGCGGAAAGCATGCTGCGGGTGTTTGCCGAAACCGCATCGTGGCGGCAGTTGTGCTTTCGGCTCCAGGCCGGCCTGGCCGCGCATTGCGCGTGAAATCGGGCGGTGGAATCGCCGCGGCGACCTGCCCGTCAGTACTGACGAAAGGCTCTTTGCGAATTTCGGCCCGGCGGAAACGGTTCCTTAATCCGGTTTTTCCAAATCGACCCAGGGGCAGCGTTTGATGTGGATGCTTGTGCGCGCAGCCATAGGATGCCTTAGCGGGCGGCCCGATCCGAATCCGGCGGCAAGTCGAGCACCTGCCAGCCCCTTTCACCGAAGCGGATGTCGCGCTCGACAAAAGTCCAAATCACCAGTTTTTTGTGCTGCAACAGTTCGGGTTTGCGGAACAATTCTTGGCGCACCACGGTCGACGCGCCGCCGTCATTCACGATGGACGCCAGCGGAAAACCCAAAGCGTAGGCGACCTGCGAAATGATGCCCGCGCTTTTGGGTTCGTCGGTTTGGTAAATGCGCGAGAAACTGTCGCCCAGCCATAATATCGGGCTATGGGGATCGTCGCGGTAGGGCTTTCCGGTGGCCGAATCCCAAACTTGCTCGGCCACCACGGGTTGCTCGGCGAAGTCGCGGTGGCGTTCGGGCAGCTTGGTCATTTCGGCGACGTCGCCGAAGCGATCGACTTTCACCGCCTTCCGGAAATACGTCCGCTCCGCGGAGTCGGATGCTTTGATCCACGGGTAGTTTTGCCGCAAGGCCGCCACGATGGCCTGTGCCGCGATCTGCAAGCCGGCGGGCGTCCAATGCGAATCGAGATGCAGGTACAGCGAATCTCCGAATTCGCTTTTGGCCCGCAGCAGCGCGCCGCGCACGTCGACCGTGGGAATGCCGGCGCGTTGCAAATCCTCTTGCAGCCGCCAGGTGGGCGAAGGCGGCGCGGTGGGAAAATCCGCCCCCAGTCGTTCGGGATAAACATCGGGCTTGCCCGGGATAGGGATAACCATGAGATCGATGCCGCGTTGGCGCAATTGATCGCGAAAGCGGAGAATGGCCACCAGCGGATTGCGGGGATTCACCCATTTCCCGTCCACCAAGGTGTCATAGGTGTCGGTGTAAAAACGCGGTACGTCGAACGGCGGCTGCACGAGATAATCCACGCCGGGCCGGTAAAACAGCCAACCGGCCTTTCCCGGCAGCGCCTTCACGCCCACATCGCCGAAAAGGTTATAGCGCCATTGAAAAACTTCGGGACGGATGGCTTTGGCGAAAATCGATCGGTCCTTGGCCGCATCGTCCCAGCCGTGCAGGTTCGCCTTGGTGGGCCAATGTTCGAACAGCTCCAGTACATGCGGGGATTCATGTTGCACGGCCATCTCGTAAATCGCTTGGGTCAAGGGAAAGCCCACGAGGATCAGCAGCAGGGAAAAGGTCACTGCGATTTGCAAAGGCTTCGAGGCCTTTGTCAATTCGAATGCGGAAAGGGCTGGCGGTTTTTCCATGGCGGAATCCTAAAATTGGAAATACAGAAAAGGGTTGAAGGCCTGCGTATACATCATGCACAGCCCGATGAGAAACAGGCCGAAGGCCAAGGCGAATTTTCTCCAGGTGAGATTGTTCACGTATTCGTAAGCCTGCAACGGCTGGATCACCAGCACCGCGCAGATCGCCATGTTCAAGAGGTGTTGGCGGCCGTAGAGCTCGGGCGTGAGAAAGGATGCGAAGGCCGACGCCGAACGAAGCGCCGTCATCGATCCCAAGTACTGAAAGGCATGGGGCAAGCCTTTGGCGCGAAAGAAAACCCAGGTGATGAGCACGATGATAAAGGTGATGCCCACCCGCAAAGGACGGGGGCTGTTGGCATACCAGGGTTTTTTGCCGCCCCACCGTTCCAGGCCCAGCATGACGCCGTGAATGCCTCCCCAGAATATGAACTGCCATTCCGCGCCGTGCCAGAACCCGCCGAGCAGCATGACCAAGGCCAGATTGATATAGGTGCGGCGTTCGCCTTTCCGGTTTCCGCCCAAAGGAAAGTACAGGTATTCGCGCAGCCAACCCGACAGCGAAAGGTGCCATCGCCGCCAGAAATCGGTGATGCTTTCCGAATGGTAGGGCGCGTTGAAATTGCGCAGGAGATCGAAGCCGAACATGTGGCCCAATCCCAGGGCCATTACCGAATAGCCGTTGAAATCGAAATAAATCTGAAAGGCGTAGGCCAGCACGCCCCACCAGGCGTCGTACCAGCGCGGAGCTTGGGCGGCAAAGGCGGCATCGGCGATTTGCCCCACGGGATTGGCGAGCAAAATCTTCATGGCGAATCCCAGGAAAAACAGCACCGCGCCGCGGGTGAACAGGGTCAGCGAATGGCGGCGATCCTGCAGTTGCGGCGCCAGCAGGTGGTAGCGCAGAATGGGACCAGCCACGAGCTGGGGAAACAGCGACACGAAGCAGGAATAATCGGCGAAGGCGCGCACGGGTTTCAGACCCCGGTACACGTCGATGATATAGCTCATGCTGTGAAAGGTGTAGAACGAGATGCCGATGGGAAAGGCGATGCGCAGCACCCGGAACATGGGCGCGCCCACCAAGGTCAGCAGATGATTCAAGTTGACCTGGGTGAACACGCCGTATTTGAACACGGCCAGAAGGCCGAGGTTGACGCACAGCGAAATGATCAACATGGTCTTGCGGCGCGAGGGCGTAAGGTCTTCGCGCCCCAACTGAATACCCAGGAAATAATCGACGATGTTGGTGAACAGCATGGGCAGCACGAACCAGGGCTGGAACCACGAATAGAAGGCGTAGCCGGCCAGCGTCAGCCAGATATTGCGGAAGAGATAGCGTGATTGGCCGGGTTTCGGGTTCCGGCGATACGGGAGCAGATAATAAACGAGCAATGCCAGCGGCAGGAAGTAGAAGAGAAAGACTTCTTCGGTGAAGACCATTGTATTCTAGCCGTGGTAAAAGCCAGAAAGTAGCATTGACGGCACCGGCCGATAACCAGGGGCGGCCGAGTGAATCCAATCAGCGCCTTGTTTCTGCCAGCATGAAAAACGAAAATTTTGCTGTAAAAAATCGACTACTTTCGGCGTTCGCAGCGATATTCTTTTCGTCGTGACTGTTTGCGACTTCGGGCGCAGGCTTTGAGTCCGTCGCCTTAGCACAACAGGCCGCGTTGGGTGTGCGCAGTTCAGCCGACGGACCGGATTTCTTCCACCATGCGGAGCGCTTCGGCCGTGGCGCCTACGTCATGCACGCGTAGAATCGATACGCCTTTGAGGGCCGCGTACAGTGCCATCGCCACGCTGGGATGCAGCCGGTCGCTCTGTTCGAGCCCGGGCGTCTTGCCGATGAACGATTTGCGGCTGTGGCCGAGCAGCACCGGGCAGCCGATGGACGCGAGCGTTTCCAAATGTTCGATGAGGGCGTAGTTGTCTTGCGGGCGCTTGCCGAAACCGATGCCGGGATCCACGGCCATGCATTCCTGCGGATATCCCGAGGCGGATAGGGCCCGCACCCGCTCCCGGAGATAATCCAACACTTCCTGCGGTGCATCGACATAGCCGGGGTTGACCTGCATGGTACGGGGAGTCCCCTGCATGTGACCCAGCACCACGCCCGCGCCGTAGGGAAGCGGAACCGCAGCCATTTCCGCATCGGCTGTCAAGGCGGAGATGTCGTTGACGATGGCGGCCCCCGCATCCAGGGCCGCCCGCGCCACGCCGGCTTTCTGGGTGTCGATGGAAACCGGAACTTCGAAGCGGCGTACGATGGCGTCGATCACGGGAGCGACGCGCCCGCATTCTTCGGCGGCGGAAACCGGCGCGGCTCCAGGCCGCGTGCTTTCACCGCCCACATCCACAAGGTCGGCGCCTTCGGAAAGCATTTCTTCGCAGCGCCGCAACGCCGCATCCACGCTTTGATGCCGGCCGCCGTCGAAAAAAGAATCAGGGGTCACATTCAGGATGCCCATGAGCAAGGGGCGGAGACCGCCCAGAACCCGGCCGCGGATCTTCCAGGGCCGGGGAGACATGCCAGCGATGGGGCGGCCCCAAACGGAATCAGTCATGTTTACGAAATCGCGGCGAGGCGGCCGCGCTGCCGGACTCAGGCCGCGGTGTCGACGCTGCGGCCCTTTTTGTCTTCTTCAGCCTGGGCCAAAACTTCGGATTGCCTTTCGCTGCGGCCCTGTAAAAAGGTGCGGCTCTTGCGCGAAGACCCGGTCAATTCGCCCTTGATGGCTTTTTGAATTTCGTCCGCTTCCAGCACTTCATGTTCGAGCAGGGATTCGGCCAGATGCACCAGTTCCTGGCGGTGGTCGCGCAGCAAGCCGGCGACGCGTTCCATCTGGGTATCGACGATTTGGCGCACCACGCGGTCGATTTGCACGGCCGTGGCTTCGGAGTAATCGCGATGTTGGGCGATTTCGCGCCCCAAAAAGATCTCTTCCTGTTTTTTGCCGAAGGAGATGGGCCCCAATTCCGACATGCCCCACTCGCACACGTATTTGCGCGCCAGCTCGGTAGCTTTTTCGATGTCATTCGAGGCGCCGGTGTTCATCTGGTTGAAGACGAGCAATTCGGCGCCGCGGCCGCCCATGAGAATGGCGATCTTGTCGAGAATGTAGCGCGAATCGACCGTGTACTTGTCTTTTTCCGGAAGTTGAAAGGTGATGCCCAAGGCCCGGCCCCGGGGTATGATGGTGATTTTGTGCAGCGGATCGGCATGCTCCATTTTCAATGAAATGATGGCGTGCCCGGCCTCGTGATAGGCGGTGGTGCGCCGCTCCTCTTCGCTCAGGATGCGCGAGAAACGCTCCGAACCCATCATCACCTTGTCTTTGGCCTCTTCGAAATCGAGCATGGCGACCTTGTCGTTGCCGAAACGCGCGGCCAGCAAGCAGGCTTCGTTGACCAGGTTTTCCAGATCAGCCCCGGCGAGACCCGGCGTGCCCTTGGCGATTTTGACGATGTCGACGTTTTCATTCAACGGAATTTTGCGCTTGGCCAAATGCACGCGCAGTATGCCTTCGCGACCATGCGCATCGGGCAGGTCGACCACCACCTGGCGGTCGAAACGTCCCGGCCGAAGCAGCGCCGGATCCAAAACATCGGGCCGGTTGGTGGCCGCGATGAGAATGACTCCGTCGCTGCCCGAAAAGCCGTCCATTTCCACCAAGAGCTGGTTCAAGGTCTGTTCGCGTTCATCGTGGCCGCCGCCCAGGCCCGCGCCGCGATGCCGGCCCACGGCGTCGATTTCATCGATGAAGACAATACAGGGCGCGTTTTTCTTGCCCTGCTCGAACAGGTCGCGCACGCGGGAAGCACCCACGCCTACGAACATTTCGACGAAATCCGAACCCGACATGCTGAAGAAGGGAACTTCGGCTTCCCCGGCCACGGCCTTGGCCAACAGGGTTTTACCCGTGCCCGGAGGACCCAGGAGCAGGACGCCTTTGGGAATGCGTCCACCCAGCCGGGAGAATTTGTTCGGGTCTTTCAGAAACTCGATCACTTCATGCAATTCCTGCTTGGCCTCGTCGCAGCCGGCCACGTCTTTGAACGTGACCTTGGGACGGTTTTCATCCAGCAGGCGCGGGCGTATTTTCCCGAAGTTGAACAGTCCCCTCGGGCCGCCCATTTGACCCTGGCGCGCCATCATGAACCAGAAAAGGGCGATGAGCAGCACCAGGGGAAAGAAGGTGCTGAAATAGCTGAACCAACGCGTCTCGCGGGTAAATTCGACGCTCGTGCCGCGTGCAATCAGGCTGTGCAGCATATCCAGCATGGGTGCGTCGATGTCGGGCAGCAAGGTCTTGAACCGCATGGTGTGGCCCTGAAAAGCGCCCTGCTCGCGCTTGGAGGCCTGCTCTTCCGGCGTCAGCGGATGTTCGCCCACCAGCACATAGCCTTCGCCGATGCGCGTGATTTTCACCGAGCTGATAACGAAATTGGTGTCGGAAATGAGCTGGCGGAATTCGGAATAGGTCTTGTCTTCGATCTGATTTTGCGAGTCGAGTAATTGCACCAAAAGCACCGAAACCCCGATCATGACGAGCAACAGAACCAGGTTCTTGTTGCGCCACTTATTGCCGGGGGGCAAACCGGGCTTGGAATCTTCGGCCTTGCGCCGCTTGGGCGCATTGGTCTTTTTTTCCTCGACGAGGTGGTTTTTTTTGTCTTCCAGGGAACTGGCCATAAATGCGCGGGAATCCTCCCGAATCGAAAAATACTCTCTATTGTCGGGAAAATTTTCCCGGATTAAAAGAGAAATTGAGCTTGTGAGGCCTATTCGTTTGCTTTAAAGGGCAAAATGCTCAGCGTTCGACCGGTCAAAGACCAGATTTGGTTGCGATTGGCGTCGACGCCGAGTTCCGAACCGTCGAATTTCAGCAGCGGCCTCTGCGGAGCCTTGGCCGTGATGGCGTGGCTACGGATCCAGGTCGGGTACAAACTGGAATACAACGAATCTCCCGGCAACAGCATGATGCGGAAATGCCGGAACCAAAGCGTTCCCCCTTCGGACTGAAGCGCCAGCACGCCCTTGGTGAGATACTTGACCACTTGGTTGGCATTGTTGGGCGGGGCTACGCGCGGATTCGTGTATTGCATCACTTTCTGACCGTCGATGAAATGGCGCGTGGTGTCGCTGCCATGCGATTCCACCTCGATGGTGATCCAGCCGCCGTTGTTGAGAGCCGCTGGTCGGGGCTGCTGCCACCCCGCAAATCCCACACACAAATTGTCGTTGACGGTCGAGTTTCCCCCATCGCCGCCCCAATCGATTTCCGGCGCGGTGCTGTCGGCCTGCATGCGATTATTGACCACCTTGGCATGCACGGTAATCCAGGTCCCCACCGGAGACTTGCCGGCCCATTCGCCCAAGGCCCAAACCTGGCCCATGCCCTGATTGGGATCCCCTTGGCATTCCACCGAGCGGGGGTAGCTGCCGCCTTCCGTCGTATCGTTGATTTGGATTTTGGTGATGAGACCCGAATTGCAGAGAGCGCCGGGCCAGCGCACCTGCACCTGGGCGCGGTAATAGGAGAAATTCTGGTGGAGCATGAGCAAGGCGTACGGATTCCCGCTGGTGGCGATGGTGTCTCCGCCCACGATGGTAAAGGGACCGCCCGGAAAAGCCTCATGGGCCTGGCTGGGAGGTTTATTCCCTTCGTTCGACGTGTAGTCGTAAAAGTCGCTGGTGTTGTTACCGCGGAACAAATCGATCCAGCCCGAGTCATCGGGTTGGGGAAGAACCACGGGTTGCACGGGTTGGGCGCCGGCAATTCCCGCAGCCATCAAAATCGCGGTTGCAGGGGTCGGAAAAATGTTCATGGTACCGCCACGCGTTGAGTGATGGAAGTCTTTTGATTGCCGAGCCGAAGGAGGTAAATGCCGTGGCCGTAGGTTTTGGAGGATTGCCATTGCCCGTTATCGTTATTGAGATTTCGGGCGGTTTCCAGCACGCGGCCATTGAGGCTGATCACCTGGGCCTTCTCCACACCCGTGTACCAGGTGGCCTGCAGGCGGCCTCCGGGAGCGGCGGAGGCCCGTACGTTCCAACGATTGGCGTTGCCTTGCAGGCGTTGGTTCTCGATCACGCCGACGGGTGTGCCGGGACCGAAATTGTTCAGGGTGTACCAGAAACGATCGCTCCACATCGTTCGGCCCGAAACCGAGGCAATCCCAGAGAATTTGATATAAACCAAGTCGCCTTGCGTGAGTCCGTTGATGGTCAAGGTGGCCGTCATGCCGTCGGAACTCAAGGTGGCGGATTGAACGGTCAGGTTTTTCGTGGCTCCCGTGCAACAGCCGTAAGACTCAGAACTAGGGCTCGGGATGATGTAGTTCCATTCTTGCGCGGTGAAATTGGAGGCGCTCACGGCTTTCGCTGGTTCGGTGAAATCAAGGGCGAAGGTGGTGGTGCCCGTGGAACGAACGTCGAGTACATCGAAGACGGGCGTGTTGTTTTCCACCATGCGCTGTAAGCCATAATACTGGCTATTCCAACTCCAGCCGTACCAGACACTGTTGTCGACTCCGATGCCGCCCAGGTAAATGGCACCGTCGGGGCCGACGACCATGCGATTGACACCTGCCTGCAAGCCGCCGGAAAAGCGGAAGACCGCACCCTGGTATTCCCCGTTCACCTTTTCCAGGGCAATACGGGCCAGGCATCCCAGATTGTTGTCTCCCACCAGCATTTGGTGGGCGAAGAGTCCGCTGGTCAAATACACCGGTTGGGTGTTGGAGATTCCCAGATTGTCGATTGAACTCCCGTACGGTATCCACACCACGGGCGGGGTGGCGGGCGTGTTTTGAAAAGGACTGGCCTGGTTTTTAATCACGCTGAAAAAACGCCCCTGCTTGACCTGCACGAGCTTGTCGGCGGGAACATAATCGCCCTGGTTGTCGGTGACGAAAATGCCGTCTTCGGGGCCGATAACCATGCCATTCGGAGAGCGTATGCCGCAGGATAGGGTATCGAAGCCGGCTTTCCCCAGGGTCAATCCGATGACGCATCCCCGTTCCGGCGACTGGACGTCCCCTAATGGCCAATCTGTGGCCAAGCCCACGACGAAGCGATTGTCGGGCGCAGGGGTGTACACCAAGCCCTCGGAAAATTCCAAATCTTTGCCGCCATTGTTGGGTGCGGCGGCGTTGCGATGCCAACCGCCACCGACTTTTTTCTTGGAAAGAAGCTTGGTGTCATTGGTGGAATCGAGCACCAATTGCACCAGCGAATCCATGTCAACCTCATAAACCTGGCCGTTCACCACCTTAAGGCCGAGCGGTTCGTTCAGGTTGCTGGCTAAAGTGCTGACGGTAATCTTCGTCGAATCTCCGCTTTCCACGTTTTTCAAGATGTAGGCGTTGCCGGGTCCACCCGGTGAGGTGTTGCCGAACCCATACCAAGTGGTCACCACCAGATCACCGTTGGGTAAAAAATCCAGACCGCTGACTTGAGGGTTGAATCCCGGAGGCCGCAAACTGGAAATGGTGAAGTGGGGGTAAACGGGGGGAACCACCGGCTGGGCGACTGAGATTATTGGCAATGCGAAAACGGCTAAGGTGTTAAGCCGAAAGGTTTTTCTCAAGTCAAAAGCCATTTTCCGTCTCCCCAAAACAGAATTGCAAAATATGTTGCCGTAAAATTGAGTTATTGAATCACTCGCGGTTTTTCCCTCATGCAAGGGGTGCGATAAAGATATGCGGGGGGATTGGTTCGCATCCTGGAAAACTAAAGGCGTAACGTGACTTAATTTGCTTCGGTGATGTTATTTATTTGTTTAGACGATCCATTTATACTTTGAACAACATGCGTAATTAGAGCTTCAATGTAGTGCTGGACGAAGGGGTTTTACCCGTTTGCGAGCCAGGGGCACCAAGGTTCCGTTGCATTCACGGAGAACCATGGTGTCGTTCACGCGCACTTCGACCTGGCGGCGGGGTTGTCGCGCCTGACGCAGGATTTCCGCCAATAATTGCGGAACGGGATTTTCCACCCCGAGCAGGGGAAGTGAAGATCGCAAGGCGTCGCCGCCGGCTTCGTCGTCGCGCAGCCACTCCATGGGAATGCCCCCGCGTTGCCGCACCGTGTCGGCCGGGTATTCTTGGTTCCGCCATTTTTCCCAAGCGGGCTGAAGCGCGGCGGCCTTGCGCGTCAGCCGAAAAATTTTTCCGTCGAGATCGGGTTCTTGTTCCCGCCAAGGCGGCAGCAGATGATGGCGCACCCAATTGCGGGGAATGTTCACATCAGCATTGCTTTCATCTTCGCGCCACTCCGCGCCGATGCCGGTCAGCCAGTTTTTCAATGCGTCGCGTGAAATCGGCAAAAGCGGACGCAACACGCCGTCTTGCCGGCGAAAAACGATTCCACCCAAGCCTGCGAATCCGGTACCCCGCTGCATGCGCAGACAAAAGGTCTCGACCACGTCATCCCGGTGATGCGCCGTGAGGATGAAATCCGCGGCGAATTTTTTTTTCGCAACGGCGAAGGCGGCATAACGTTTTTCGCGCCCCCACATTTCCAGCGATTGCCTCCGCCGACGCGAACCCGGCTCCAGAACGGCGATGTGCACGGGGATGTTCCGCGCGCCACAGAGTTTTTCCACGAAGGTTTGATCGGCCTCGGAAGCGGCGCGCAGCCGATGATTGATGTGAATAGCGAAAAGTTTGCAGCCAAAACGCGGCGTGACTTCGCGGGTGAAAAATTCCAGCATGGCCACGGAATCGCAGCCGCCGGAAACCGCCAGCAACAAAGATTTGCCGGCGGGGTCGAAATTTTCGCCGGCCCAAAACCTTTGTACGGCGTCGAACCAGGCAGGCGGCATGGCGTGGAACCAACCCCGTCAACCCGGCGGGGCGATGGGACTTCCCTGCCGGACCCAGGCGTCGTTTTCGAATTTGCGGAAGAAACAACTGCGATACCCTTCATGACAGGCCGCGCCGTTTTGCTCGACGCGGAACACCAAGGCGTCGCCGTCGCAGTCGAGTCGCGCCTCGACCAAGCGCTGCGTATGCCCCGAGGTTTCGCCTTTGACCCAGAGCGTTTGGCGTGAACGCGACCAGTAGGTCATGCGCCCGGTTTCCAAAGTGCGCCGCAGGGCTTCGGCATTCATATGCGCGAGCATGAGTACGGACCCGTCGCCGGCGTCGACGGCCACGGCCGTGACCAGCCCTTGCGCGTCAAACTTGAGGTCGCGCAGCCAATCCGGCCCGACGAGGGCATTCAGGTCCGATTTCATAAGGGGATCATTCCGTGCCGAAGTGAGTTGCAGTGAGCCGATTCCCCAGCACCCGGAAAGAATTTCCGCACGGAATGAGGCGAGCATCGGATTGCAAATAGTGCGAAGAGCAGACCGGCATCCGAAGCGCAGCCGAATGAGTACGGAAAATCTTTCCGGGCGCGAACCACCCTTTCATTTGCGGACATGGCCCTTGCCTTCCACAATCCACTTGTAGGTGGTGAGGCTGTCGATGCCCATGGGGCCGCGCGCATGCAGCTTGCCCGTGCTGATGCCCACTTCGGCGCCGAGCCCGTACTCGCCGCCGTCGGCGAAGCGGGTCGAGGCATTGACCATCACCGAAGAACTGTCGACGCCGGCCACAAAAGCTTTTTGCACCGCGGCGGATTCGGCCACCACCGCGTCGGTGTGTTCGGAACCGTGGCGTGCGATGTGTGCCATGGCGCCCTGCACGCCGTCGACCACCTTGACCGAACATTTCAAATCGAGGTATTCGGTGTCATAGCTGCGGTCGGTGGCGGGCTTCACCTCCGCGCTCAAACGCCGCGCTTCTTCATCGCCGAACAATTCCACGCCCTGGGCCGCCAAGCCGTTGAGCAAGGCCGTCCCCACGCCGGGTTTCAGTTTGCGATCCAAGAGCAAGGTCTCCATGGCATTGCAGACGCCGGGCCGCTGCGCCTTGGCGTTCACCACGATGGCGGCCGCGGCTTTGGGATCGGCGCTGCGATCGACATACACGTGGCAAATGCCCTGATAATGTTTGACCACGGGCACGCGAGACTTTTCCGCCACGGCGCGAATCAGGGCTTCGCCGCCGCGCGGGATCACGAGGTCGAGATGGGCTTCGTCGCGCAGCAAGGGATCGAGCAGGGCGCGATCGGGCGTGTTCACGATTTGCGCCGCGGTTTCGGGCAGGCCGGCCGCGCGCAAAGCTTCGGAAATGCAGGCGCCGAAGGCCGCGTTGGTGCGATGCGCTTCCTTACCGCCGCGCAGAATCACGGCGTTGCCGCTTTTGAGGCATAGCGCCGCGCCGTCGATGGTGACATTGGGGCGCGACTCGTAGATGAACAGTACGGTGCCGATGGGCACCGACACACGGGAGATCTTCAGGCCGTCCGGGCGGCGGTGTTTCTCCAAGACCCGGCCCACCGGATCGGGTAATTTTGCGATTTCGATCACGCTTTTTGCGACACCTGCCAGACGCTTGGGATTCAAGAGCAGGCGGTCGAGCATAGCCGAAGACAGGCCTTGGCTCCGGCCTTCCTGCAAATCTTCGGCATTGGCCGCGAGAAGGGCTTTTTCTTCCCGCAGCAGGATTTTGGCCAGCGCCCGCAGCGCACGGTTACGCTGCGCCCCCGAAGCGGTGCGCAAAACCCGAGCCGCGGCCTTGGCGTTTTCGCCCAGGGTCCGCGCGTATTCCGATAACGAATCCATGGGATGAAAACTAGAACTTGGGGCTGAACGCTAGGGCGCGAACATCTCCTGGAGCACGGCGAGCACCCGTTCGCCGTCCTGTTTCCCGAGATCACCCAACTTCTTCACCAAACGGGTTTTGTCCACAGCCCGGATTTGGTCCAAAACCACCTCGCCGTGCACGCCGCGGAAGGCACAGGAGGCACGGCTGGGATAACCCTTCCGCTTGGAAGTCATGGGCGCCACGAGGACGGTGCCGATATGCCGGTTCATTTCATCGGGAGAGATCACCAAAGCCGGACGGGTTTTGCGGATTTCATGCCCCATGGTTGGATCCAACGAAACCGAGAAGACGCCGAATCGGTTTACTTCCACTCCCATTCCTCGCGATCCCAGGCCGAGGCGGGAAAAGCCTCCGGGAGTTTGTCGTCGCCCGCGGCGGCCATTTTTTTGAACCCCTCTTCCCAACCTTGGCGGGTTTTGGGTACCGGGGAAATCACGATTTTGCCGTTGCGCAATTCCAAATCCACTTCCGCGCCGAGACGGCATTGTCGAATCAACGGCTGCGGCAGCCGGATTCCGCGGGAATTCCCAATGCGAATCAGCGAAGTACGCATAATTACATTGTAATCACTTGCCGGGCGACGCGCAAGCGGCCTTCCGCCCTAATACACCACCAACTGATCGCGGTGAACCACCTCGCCCGGGCCTTTGCGGCCCAAGATGTCTGCGATGCGGTGGCTTTTCTGCCCCCGAATGCGCTGGACTTCGGCGGACGAATAGGCGGTGCGGCCGCGGCCGATCACCTCGCCGTCGCGATCGCACAACTCCACGAAATCGCCGGGCTCGAATTGGCCGCGCACTTTTTGAATGCCCGCCGGCAAGACGCTGCTGGGCCGGTTTTGCAAGGCGCGCACCGCGCCCGGATCGAGCACGATTTGGCCCTTGGCCTTGGAAACGAAGGCCAGCCAGCGCCGCTTGCGGTCGATGCGCGCGGCCCGCGGCAAAAACAACGTGCCCGGCCCGCGGCCTTGTACTAGGTCGAATAGGGGCGCGAGTCGGCCCGAAGCCAGCACGGCCGGCGTGCCGGCTTCGGTGACCTGGCGAATGGCATTCAGCTTGGTGCGCATGCCGCCCACGCTGACCTTGGAACCGGGTTTGTCTTCGCCGAGTTTTAGAATATCGGCCGTGACCCGCTCCACCACCTCGATGCGTCGCGCGTCGGCATGGGCCTTGGGATTCTTGTCATACAACCCGGCCTCGTCGCTGAGCAGTACCAGCAAATCGGCTTCGAGGAATTGCGCCACGTCGGCCGACAGCTTGTCGTTGTCGCCCACCTTGATCTCTTCGGTGGCCACGGTGTCGTTTTCATTCACGATGGGGATCACGCCTTTGGCCAGCAAGGTGCGCAAGGTTTGGCGAATGTTGTTGAAGCGTTGCTTGTGGCGGAAGTCGTCGGCCGACAGCAGGATTTGCGCCGCGGTTTTACCGCGCGCCTGGAATAAATCGGCGTAGCGCTGCATCAGGCGGATTTGCCCGATGGCCGCGCAGGCTTGCTTGGCGGCCAGCTCGGCGGGCCGCTGCGTCAAGCCCAGCGCGCCCATGCCCACGCCCACGGCGCCCGACGTGACCAGTACGGTGGAATAGCCGTGATCGTGCAAGGCGCTGATTTCATCGGCGAGATGCGCCAGTTGCGCATCGTTCAAGGTATTGTCTTCGCGACACAATACGCGCGTGCCCACCTTGACCACCAAGGTGCGCACATTCCGGAACAATGACTCGCGCGAGTGCATAACGGGATAAAAGTGCAAACCCTGCCTGTGAAAATGTGACCCCGATCCCATGTCCCGAGTCGCGGCCGCGCTAGTTTCCGGCCATGCTGCGAATCCGCGCCTTGGCGCTTTTGCTGTTTTCTTTGGCGACTGGCGCCCGCGCCGATACCTGGGCCTGCGCAGAAGCGTTGCCGGCGGATTCCGAGGCCGCCGCCCAAGCCATGGATGCGGGTTGGAATCCCGGCGACACCTGCGCCGCCGAGATTTTCCTCGACCCGGATTGGAGCGATACGGCCGATTCCGCGCGGCGAAGTGACGCCGCCTATTCGCTGCGTCAGAGCCAGGGAGCCTATTCTACCCGCTGGCGCGATCGCACCGAGTCCGGGAATTGGGCGTCGCGCTTCGACGGCCGGGGCGATACTTTGGAACAGGCCCAGGTAGGTTGGCGTGGCGCGAAGTGGACGTTCGCGGCCGGCGATCGCGAAGATGCGGAATTGCGCCTGCGGCCGGCCTGGCTGCCTCGCCGCATCGAGCCGAACCATTGGATATCCGCCGGCAACTCTTTTCCCTTGGCCGGATCCGCTTCCGCCCCGCAACGGTTTGCGGCCGGCTATACGGCCGGCGCCATGCGGATCTACGCCTTGGAAGCCTGGCAGACCTTGCATCCCCGCCGCGTGCCGTCTTGGGATCCGCCCTGGGAGTTGCGCCACCAGACCTTGGGCGCGGAAATTTCGACGTCCTGGCCGGCCGCCTTGGATTGGGCGCAAACCCAAATCGGTCGCAACGGAAGTGATTCGGTGTCGGAGCAGTTGGCGTCGTTGAGTTTGGCCTCGCCATCCCGTGTCGCCGAATTCGACTGGGCCTGGAACGGTACGCGTGAACATCCGGGCGGCGCTCAGGCCCTGGGGTTCCATCTGCGTTACCCTTTCGGGATGGGAGAAGGCGAACTGTTGTGGCGCCGCTTCGGCGCGCGCTGGAGTTCGGTATGGGATTCCACCTGGATGGACGATGCCGTTTCCGAAGATTCGGACACCGCTGCGGCGGATTGGGGCGCGGGTGGTTTGGCCTTGCGTCTGCGCCTGCCGCTGCCGGGACGGCCGCACGCGTCTTTCGTCGAAGGCGAAAGTTGGCAATCCTGGGGCGCCCAGGGCGCACCGCACGGATCGGGCATGCGCGGGCAATTTCGCTGGCGCCGCCGCGGTTGGTTTTTTTCCTGCCGCGGCCTGGTGCGCGAATACGTCTATGCCACCGGCACCGTGTCGCGCTATCGGTCTTTATGGTGGAGCGTGGATTTCGGGACCCGTTGGCGTTGCCGTCTGCGCGCTTTTCAAATCTGGGAAACCCGGGCGTGGAAACAGGGCGAAGCGGTGGCCTTTTCCTGCCCTTGGGGCCGCCTGCAATTCCGTCCGGGGCTGCGCTTGCAAAGCGCCGCGGGGAGCGGCTTCGCAGGCCAATGGTCAACTGGGTTGGGCTGGCGGCTATCGCGCGCGTGGCAATTCGAATCCGAGATACGCCGGCCTTTGCCGACGCTGGCGGCTGCCGAACCGCCCGCTTGGAAAATGACTTTGCGTTATGCCCTCCGGGTTAGAAATCGCCCCGGGGACGGCTCGCGTTGATTTTCTAAGGCCGGAAAACGCGGGTGACCGAAGATTTTTCCGCGGGCGTTTGGGGTACTAAGACAAATCGTCCAACGCGTTTTCGAGCCGGCGCGCATTCTCGATTTGGGTGCGGAGCTTTTCGCGTTCGGCCTCGACCACCTCGGCCGGGGCGCTGCGCGTGAATTTTTCATTGGCCAGTTTTTTTTCCTGTAGGGCCACGAATCCCTTGGCTTTCTCCCATTCCTTGCCGAGGCGCCGGCGCTCGGCTTCGGGGTCGAGCAGGCCTGCGAGCGGCACATGGATTTTACCGCCGGGGATCAGGGCCGAGGCCGAAAACGAAGGCTTGGCGAGTTGCGTTCCCCATTCCAGTTGCGCGCGCTCCAATCCCAGCACCACGTTTTGTTGTGATTGTAGATCGACCAGCGCATCCGAGTCGTCGATTTGCACCAGCACCCGCAATTCGCGTTGCGGCGGCAAGTTATAGCTGCCGCGGATTTGGCGCACGGCTGCGACCACGGCCAGCAAACCGTCCATCCGGCGCGATTCGACCGGGGAAAAATCCACGGTGCGGGACTCGGGCCAGGGGCCGAGAATCAAGAAGCCCGGATCGCCGAGCTGCGCTCGGATTTCTTCTGTCAGGTAGGGCATGAACGGGTGCAGCACGGCGATCAGATCGCGCAGCACGGCCGCGAACACCGTGACGGCAACGCGTTTATTCTCGGGCGCTTCGCCCGTGATGTCAGATTTGCGGATTTCCAAATACGTGGAGCAGAAGTCGTCCCAGGCGAAGTGATACAGGGATTGCGCCGCCTCGGAAAAGCGCAGGTTCGAAGCTTCGAGCGCTTCGGTGACCAGGCGCACCGTTTCGCTGCAACGCTGCAGAATCCAGCGGTCGGCCAGCCCGAGTTTGAGACCGTCCAGCGAGGACGCGGCCGCACCCAAATGCGGATGCACGAAGCGCACGGCGTTCCACAGCTTGTTGGCGAAGTTGCGGCCGGTTTCGAATTTGACCGGCGACAGCTTGATGTCTTGCCCCTCGGTGGTCAAGGTCATGAGCGCGAAGCGCACGGCGTCTGCCCCGTATTGATCGATCATGGCGATGGGATCGATGCCGTTGCCTTTCGACTTCGACATGCGCTGCCCTTTTTCATCCAGGATGGTGCCGTGGATGTACACGGTGTGGAACGGCGTCTGCCCCAGGAATTTCAACCCGGAAAAAATCATGCGCGCCACCCAGAAATAGATGATGCCGCGATCGGTGACCAAGACGTCGGTGGGGTAATGCCTGCGTAACTCCGGCGTGTCCTCGGGCCAACCCAAAGTTGAGAAAGGCCACAGGGCGCTTGAGAACCAGGTGTCGAGCACGTCTTCTTCCTGGCGTAACACACAGGCTTCTCCGTATTTCGCCTGCGCCAACCGCCGGGCCTCGGCGGCGTTGCGGCCCACCACGTAAGGCGTGGCGTCGTTGACCTCGCCGCCGGTTTCGGAGATCACATACCACACCGGAATCTGATGCCCCCACCACAACTGCCGCGAAATGCACCAATCTCGGCGCGGTTCCAGCCATTGTTCGTAGGTCTTGACGTAGCGATCCGGAACAAAACGGACGTTTTTTTGCGCATCGAATTTACCGGATTCCCAATGCACGCAGGCCAAAGCCGGGTCGACCAGGGGGGCCATTTTCACATACCATTGGCTCATCAAGGTGGGCTCCACCACGTCGCCGGAGCGGTAACACAAGGGGATGGGAATCACCCGATCCTCGACCGCCACCAGCAACCCGCGCGCGGTGAGATCGTCCACCAGTTTTTTCCGCGCCGCGAAGCGGTTCAGGCCCGCATAGGGCCCGGCCTCCTGGTTCAAGGTCGCGTCGAGATTCATGACCACGAGGGGTTTCAGGCCGTGGCGCAGGCCCACTTCGTAATCATTGAAGTCGTGGGCCGGGGTGATCTTGACCGCGCCCGTGCCTTTGGCCGGGTCGGCATAGGCATCGGCGATTACGGGAATGGGCCGGTCGAGGATGGGGATTAAAACTTTTTTTCCGATCCAATCCCGGTACCGAGTGTCGTCGGGATGCACGGCCACGGCCGCGTCGCCGAACAAGGTTTCGGGCCGCGTGGTCGACACCACCAGGCTTTGGGAAGGATCGTCGGCCCGCACGTAGCGGATCGACCAGAAATGGCCAGGCGTTTCCTGGGTTTCGACTTCTTCGTCGGCCAGCGCGGTTTGCAATTGCGGACACCAGTTCACCAGGCGGGCGCCGCGATAGATGAGGCCGTCGGCGTGCAGACGCACGAACACTTCGCGCACCGCGGCCGACAGCCCTTCGTCCATGGTGAAGCGCAGACGCGACCAGTCGCAAGAACTGCCCAGCCGCTGGAGTTGCTCCACGATGCGGTTGCCGTATTCCTGCTTCCATTCCCACACGCGTGCCACGAATTTTTCGCGGCCCAGGTCATGCTTGTTCCGGCCCTCTTTCTGCAGCATGCGCTCCACCACGCTTTGGGTGGCGATGCCGGCATGATCCGTGCCCGGCTGCCACAAGGTACGGAAGCCTTGCATGCGCTTGCTGCGGATGAGCACGTCCTGCAAGGTGTTGTTCAGGGCATGGCCCATGTGCAAAGCGCCCGTGACATTGGGCGGCGGTATTACGATCGTGAATGGCCGGCCCTCGCCTTGCGGTTTGAAGGCGCCGGCCTGCTCCCAAGCGGCATACCATTTCGACTCGATTTCCTGGGGGGAATAACGGCTTTCCATCGGAGCAGAAAAGATACCCCCCAATGCGTATTTTGGTGGACATGAAGCTGCACGTCAACGGCGAGGAAGTTGAGTTGGAAACGCCGATGACCTTGGCGGAATTGCTGGCCCGCCACCGGCTCAAACCCGAAACCGTGGTGGTGGAGTACAACCGGCTGGTGCCGTCCAAAGCCGAATATGCCCGCATTTCTTTGCGCGCCGGCGACCGCGTCGAAATCGTAAAGTTCATGGGCGGCGGCTGAGCGCGCATGCCCCGTTGCCTGCATTTGCTCGACGCCTATCTGCACGGCACCGAAACCTTTATCTGGCAATACCTGCGCCGCGCGCAGCGCTTTCTGCCGCTGGTGCTGGCCGATGCCTGGGAAAACGCGGATCAATTTCCCCTGCCCCGCGGCGAATTTTTGCGCCTGCAGCCGGAGCGGTCTGGGCTGGCGCGCTTGCAGGCCCGGCTGCGTGGCGCCTATGCACCGGTACAATATTCCGGAGGTGCGGAAATTTTACACCGCCGCGATCTGGCGCTTTGCCATGCCCACAACGGGTATCGCGCCTGCATTACGGCCGATTTTGTCGCGACTTTGGACAAGCCCCTGGTGGTCAGCTTTTACGGAGCCGACGTTTCGCGCGCCGATGTCTTGCGCCGCGCGGCGGCCGGGTACCGCCGGCTTTTTGGCCAAGCCCGCGCCTTGCTGGTCGAAGGGCCGGCTATGCGCCGCCGCCTGTTGGATTTGGGCGCTCCCGAAGACAAGATCCGCCTCTGCCGCATCGCCGTCGATCCCGCGGATTACCGCTTGCGCGCACGCGCTTGGGACGGCCGCCGAGACATTCGCTTGCTTTTCATCGGGCGCCTGGTGGAGAAAAAAGGGCTGGACGTGGGCCTGAAGGCTTTGGCCGACGCGCGCATCGATTTTCCCTGGCGGCTGAGCGTGGTCGGCGACGGACCGTTGCGCAAGGGTCTGGAAGCGCTGGCCCAAAAGCTGAGGCTGCGCGACCGGGTCGACTTTCTCGGGTATCGTCCCTGGAAAGAGTTGCGCGATTTGCTCGACACCCATGATCTTTTGTTCCAGCCCTCGCGCCGCGCCCAAAACGGCGACAGCGAAGGCGGCGCGCCCACCGTGATTCTCGAAGCCCAAGCCGGCGGCATGCCGGTGGTGTCGACGCGGCATGACGACATCCCCTTTGTCACGGTTTCGGATCACAGCGCGTGGCTGGCGCCCGCAGGCGATGCCTCGGCCTTGGCCGAAACGCTGCGCCGCGCGGCGCAGGAGCATGGCCGCTGGGGGGAAATGGGCCGCGCGGGCCGCGCCAAGGTCGAAGCCGATCACAACAGTGCCCAAGAGATCGAGGTTTTGGAACGCATTTATGCCGAGGTGTCGGGTTGAAAGCGATCATGCTTCCACGCAATATTCGTCGGCCGTTTCCGGGTCGCGGGTATTGAGCGGCTGCAAACGCGCATAACCCAGATCGCGGATCAGGTCGAGGCAGACGCGCCGGCATGCGGGGCCATGCACCGATAGCAGTAGGGCCGGCTTGCGCGCGCGCAGGTATTCCAGTCCGCCGCGCAGCACTTCGGCTTCGGCGCCCTCCACGTCGATTTTCAAAACCTCGGGACGCACGTGGGCGCGATCCAGAAAGTCGGCCAGCGACACGGCGAACACGGGGTGCTCGCCGGTTTCTTCCAGCCGGCCCAGGGAGTGGTGCGCGCCGGCCCGAAAATTTCGGAGTCCCGTGGACTCGGCCACGGCCCAGGGCAAGACCGCCACGTTGTCGACCCGATTTTTCTCCAAAGTGCGGATCAGCCAGCTTACGTTGCGGGGGTAGGGCTCGAAGGCGAAAACGCGCTGGGCGCCGCGCGCGAAGACCAGCGCATAGAGTCCCGCATGCGCGCCGATGTCGAGGCAGCAACTGGCGCCCTGCGCCAAGCGTTTCGCCGCCGCCAACTGCTCCGGTTCGGAGCGGTTCCAAATCACCGACAGGCCTTTGGAAGGGCCGGGCGCTGCGCCTACGAGCCACCAGCCGCCGGCCGCCGGGCCGCGTAGAATCGGCAGCGGCAAGCCGTCGGGCAGCAGCGCGGCGGCGAAGCGGATCGCGCTCATCGCGCCACGATGATTTTGCCGCGCGCCACCGAGGATCCCGACGCGACGCTGTACAGATAGACGCCGGGTGACACGGCGCGGCCGTCTTCGTTGGTGCCGTCCCATTGCGCCTGGTTGCCCTGAAGTTGCGAGGGGCGCAGGGTGCGGATGACATTGCCCGCGGGAGTGTGGATGCGCACCGTGGCGTCTGGCGGCAGGCCGTCGAATATCACGAAGCGATGCTGCGGGAGAAAGGGATTGGGATAGACGCGCACGCCTTGCAGCGCCGTCACCACGGGCTGCGATTTGCTTTCCAACACGTTGACACCGCGATCCGTGGTGACCCAGACCTGGCCGTTCACCGGATTCACGCTGAGATCATAGATGACGGGGCTCAGCAACCCGTCATTGAGTCCGTAACGCTCAAAATGCGAGATGTCGGTGGCGCCGGGTACGACATGAAACAAACCGTTGGTGCAGCCGATCCAGAACGCACCCAGGGGATCGGATCGCATCACCTGGCAATCCGTGCCGGGAAAATCAGTGACCGGGGTGAACTGATTGGCCCCCGAATAATCCGGATTGCCGACGCTGTCGGCATAGGCCAGTTGACCGCCGATCAACACCCAGGGCCGGCCGGTGGGATCGGGCGCCATGTCCCAGGCCGTTAAAGACTCTCCGGACAAGGACCACAACCCCAACGATGTCAAAAGCGGCGCGGATGGCCCTTGCCGGATTTTGTAAAACTCGACGCCGCGCTCGCTGCCCACCCCCAGCAACGAATCGGAGAAAACGCGGTCGACATGCGGATAACCGCCGTCGGAATTGGAATCCAGGCACGACACCTGGCCCGTGGAGGTATTCAAATAATCCAACTGGTTGTTGTCGATGAGTTCGGCCTTGAACATGGAGAAGAACAGGCCGTTTTGATGCACATTGCTGACGGCGTACACCACGGGAAAATTTTGCACCACGTCGTAAATGCAGGGATCGGTTTGTTGGTTCCAGACCCGCGTTTCCGTCCCCCGCAAGCGCCACAAGCCCGTGCCCCAAGTGCCGATATAGGCATCGCCGTTGGTGTCGGACGCCATGTTTTTCAAAGCGCGCGTGAACAACTCGATAGAGGGCGCGACGATGCCGGTGGTGTCGAAGTAAAAGCCGCTGTCGGATGGGTGTAAGCGCTCGACCCCCCACAGCGATTGGGTCCAGACGGTGTTTCCATAGGCGGTCACGTTGGCCACGGTGTCGAGCGGAAAGACCCGCAGCGGCTTTAAGGTTGTCCAGGCCGTCGAGGCGTCGGCCGTGTCGCGATACGCCAACGCGCCCGGGCCGCCCGCGAATACGCGGCTGCCCGCCATCACAGCGGCATCGGCGAAGGCCGGAGCGAACACCCGGGAGCCGATTTGCAAAGAGGAGCCGAGCAGAGCGGCAAGGAAAACCGGTTGCGTCAACACGGTTCCCGGTCCGAAGGTGGCCAGGGAGTCGCCGAAGAAGGCGAGGGTGTTGTAGGCGCGCGCGGGGGCGCCCGCGCTGTCGCCCGGGAATACCACGGGAATCCAGATGTTGGGATCGGCCAGGTTTCCGTAACCGGCGGCGGGATTCAGGGGATGGGAGAAATCCACCGCGGTTTTAAACACGCCTTGGGCCGTGCCCGCGTACAGAGTGTCTCCCCGGCGCAGCAGCGACAACACCGAAACGCCGTTTTGATTCGCCAGCCGGGTCAGGTTGAGTTGTGCGACTTTCTGCCCCACATCGAACAAGGTGAGGCCTTGCGTCGAACCCAGATACAGAAAATCGCCGGCGCCGAGCACGGCGCGGTCATTCATCGTCCATTGTTCGGCGGCGTAGCTTTGGCCGTAAGAGTCCCAGTGATTCCCGTCGAGTCTGGATACATAACCGCTCTGCGACACCGCCCACAGAGACCCGTCGCCGGGGGCGGCCCAACCCACAATCCACGGGTCGAGCAGTCCGTCGAGGTTGTTGTATTCGTGTTGCTGCAACGTCACCGGATCCACGGCGCGCACGCCGCCCTGCGTGCCGGCATACACCACGCCTTGGTACAAGATCAGAGAGGTAACGCGCTCTTTGTTGGTGAAGCTGTGCCATTGGCCCACATAGCCTTCGCCGGGGGCGGCCCAAACCGCGATGCCGACCCAAATCGCGATGGCGCTGCGCATGGCCCGGTAATCTACCAAGAAGAAAAGCCGTGCCAATATTCCTCCACCGTTTGCAGAAGGCCCGCGGCCAACTCGATGCGTTCGCCGATCACGGCAAAACCCGCGCGCTGCGAGGCCGGCAGTTTGACGGCATCTTTGGCCGTGCACAGAAACCCGGCCTCGGGCCGGCGGCGCGCCGCGCGCGCCCGCTTTCGCGACGAAGGAAAACCGTGATCCGGGCCGCGGCACAGTCCGGCCAAGGCGACGCCCGCCGCTTCCAGATCGCGGCAAAAGGCTTCGGGGTGGCCGAGGCCGCAAACGGCCCACCAGACCCGGCCGAAGTCGAAACCGGCGGGGAATTCCAACCGGCGGCGGAACCAGAGGCCCGCCCCGGCGGGCGGCGGATGCGCCAGCGGACCGGCCACGATGTGATGCTCATCGCGTAATGATTCCAAAGTGGTGCGGTAGGGGCCGAACGGCAGCAAATCGCGCCGGCGCGGCGCTTCGTTCGGCGCGCGCAACACCAGGTGCAAAGCCCCCGCCAGTCGGGGATCACACAAGCCGTCGTCGGAAACAAGCAGATCGAAGCCGCCCATGCGGCTCAGCGCCTCCCAGGCGCGCTCGCGGTTGCGGGTCACGAACACGCGTCCCGCGCCGGCGCGCGCCAGCAACACGGCTTCGTCGGAGCAGACGCGCCAATCGGCGTCGGGCCCGACTTCGGCCAGGCCGCGACCCCGCGCCGTGAGCCCCCGGCCCTTCGGCGCCGGGGAGAGCCAATATGCGATCATCGCCACGTTTTTTCCTGAATCGGCCAGCCGGCGCGCCAATTCCCGCGCCACCGCGGTTTTACCCGATCCGCCCGCGCGCAAGCCTCCCACCACTACAAGGGGTAGTAGGTGGGCGCGGTCGCGCAGCGCCGGACGCAGCCACCAGCGCCGATGCACGGCGGCGGCGGCGGCATAGGCCCACGCGGCCGCAACGCCGAAGAGTCCGGCCGGGTTTGCGCCTGACACCGACCTGTGCGATAATGAATCCGGCAATCCGAATCTCCTTCGGATTCCGCCCCGGAAATCCGCCTTCGGAGCATCGGTCGGCATTCCCGCAAAATTAGCTCGGCAAGGAGGCCGCGCATGGGGTTGGAAAACAAGCTCGTGGTCAAGAAGCTGGAACTGCTGCTGCAGGATCCGCACTTGGTGGAATCGTACCTCCGCATCCACGGGCCTAATCTCGACGTCCGCAAGGTCGAAGCGCTGAAAGAACAGCATGCGCGCCGATTCGAACTGGAAACCGCCGACGACCCCGATGATCCCACTTTTATTCTCCCGTTGAAATGCCCGGTTTGCGCGCGCGAGAACCTGACCGCCTACGAACTCAAGGCCAAGGCCCTAGCCGTCACACCCGATCGCTTCACCATTCCGCGCTATTCGCCCATCAAGCATTTTCGCCCTCTGGACTACGCATTGTGGGCGGTCACGGTATGTCCCGAATGCCTGTTCGCCTCTCCGGACCGCAAAGACTTCATCACCTTTCCCGTGCACCTTGAAGGGGAATGCCCTTCGCAATTGCCGGGTTTCGTACTCGAAACCCTGCGCGCGCGCCGCGAAGAACGCCGCGCGCTGCTGGCCGGCATCGAGGATGCGGCCGCCTATTTCGAGCACCCGCGCAAGGTGGCGGCGGCCGTCGCGGCCTACCGCCTGGCCGTGGCGCGGGCCCGCGTCGAAATCGGCGCCAAGCTACCCCTGGCCTGCTGCAAGGCGGGCCTGTATTGCCTGCGCATCGCCATGTTTTTGCGCGACGGCGGCGGCAGCGACCGCGACCTCGCGCGCGAGGCCGTGCGCTACTTCGAAACCGGGTATGCGCGCAGCGAAATCCCTTCGGCCAATCTCGAATGTCAGACGCTGTATCTCATCGTGGCCCTGCATTTACGCCTGGAATCCACCGTCGAGGCCCAGCCCTATCTCCAATTGATGGAACGGTTGGCGCAACTCCCACTGCAGGAAGACTCCGACGAAAGAGGGGTTCGCCCCACCGCCGTGGATCGCTGGCTGCGGCAGGCCAAGGATTTATGGGCCGTGCGGGAAGAACCCAAGACCTGGGAGCATTGATCCGGCCGGTGGGAAGTTCGGATCGATAAAAACCGGCGATAAAAACAAAGCGCGCCGCATGCGCGCGGAATCCGGCGGGGTGACTACTTCTTCTTGGCCTTTTTGCCGCCGCGTTTGCCGCGGCCGTTGGATGGCAGGCTTTTGCGTAACAGGGCCAGGATTTCGGGCAGCAGGGGATTTTTCGGATTGAACGAGTAAAACCGCGCGCGATCGCGTTTGCGGCTCAGCAAAAGCCCGGCTTTCTCCAGCCGGTGAAATTGATTTTGCACGCCGAACAAGGCGATGCGTAATTCGCGCGCAAGACTCGTGCTGTTGGCTTCGCCGTTTTCGGCCAGCCATTGCAGAATGCGCACCCGCATGGTCGATCCGAAAATGCCGATCAAAGTTCGTTTCATGTCATCAGTTTATCATTTTTGGTGGGCCGTGCCACCATTTTCTTTTGCCCCCCATTCCGGCGTTCCGGCCCGCCACGCGGCCTGGCGCATTTTACTTGAACAAGAGACGGGCGGGGCCTTTTTGAAAGACCTCTTCGCCACGGCGCGCGGGGTTCCCGAACGCGACGCCGCCTTGGTGCGGGCCCTGTGTTTCGGCGTGATGCGCTGGCGGCTGCTGCTCGACGACAACCTCGACGCCTGCGCGCCGCGCGGCATCCGCGGCGCCCGTCTGCGCATGCTGTTGCGGGTGGCCGCCTACCAGTTGTTTTTCCTGTCGGGCATTCCCGACTTCGCGGCCGTGGACACGGCCGTGGAAATCGCCAAGCGCGAATTCGGCCGGGCGCAGGCGGGTTTTGCCAACGCCCTGCTCAAGGCCGTGGCGCGGCAAGGCCTGCGCCGCCGTCCGGGAAATGACGCAGCTTCGCTGTCCGTCAACTTTTCGCATCCGCGCTGGCTGGTCGAACGCTGGAGCCGCGATCTTGCGCCGGCCGCCCTGGCCGTGGCGCTGCAGCGCAACAACGAAGAAGCGCCGCTGTGGATTCGCATCAACCCGCGGCGCGCCACCCCGCCGGCCGTGGCCGACGCCTTGGCGGAGCAAGGCGTTCCATCCGATGCGTGGCCGGCCTCGCCCTGGTTCCGGCGGCTGACGGGCGGCGGCGAAGCGGCCTTGCGCAGCCCCTTGTTCGCGCAAGGCGCGTTCGCCTTTCAAGATCCCGTGGCGCATTGGGTGGCGCAATTGCTCGACTGGCACCCGGGACAAACCCTGTACGACGCCTGTTCAGCGCCCGGCGGCAAAGCGGCGCTGCTCTTAGAAACGGCGGCCGCGCGCGGCGAAGATGCGGGCGCGGGCCGCATCGTCTGCGGCGACGCATCGTGGAATCGGCTGCGGAGAATCGGCGACGCGCGCCGACGCCTGGGCCATACTGAACTATTGCCGGTTTGCGCCGATCTCGGTGCCCCGCCGTTTCGCAGCGCTTTTGATCGCGTCTTGCTCGACGCCCCTTGCAGCAATCTCGGCGTGCTCAGACGGCGGCCCGAAGCCCGCTGGAGCGCGTCGCCGGAAAAGATCACCGCTTTGGCCCGGCGGCAAAAAGCCTTGCTGGAACGCGCCGCAACCTGTCTGGCGGCCGGGGGGCGGCTGGTCTACGCTGTATGCAGCGCCGAAGGCGAAGAAACCGTCGAGGTCGTGCAAGCCTTTGTCGCCGCCCATCCCGAATTCGCCTTGGAACCTGCCGAAGATAAAGTCCCAACCGCGCTGTGCAAGCATGGCTGCTTGTGGGTGTATCCGGGTGAAACCGAAAGCGACGGGTTTTTTGCGGCGGCGCTGACGCGGAGGAATTAACGCTTTGCCTGTTCTTTTTCCACTTGCCGGTGGATGGCTTGAAACAGAAGCTCTTCGTCGAGAATGGGCTTGGCCACGTAATCGTCGAAACCCGCGGCCAGGTATTTTTCGCGGTCGCCGTTCATGGCATGCGCCGTGAGCGCGATGACCGGCACTTGGCCCAGTCCGGGATCGGTGCGCAGGCGGCGCAGCACCTCCACGCCGTCCATGCCCGGCAGCGAAATGTCGAGCAGCACCACGTCGGGCCGCGAGCGGGGCAATCCGTCCAGGGCTTCGGCGCCGTTGTCATAGGCTTCGGTGGCGTAGCGCCCTTCGAGCATGGCTTCGAGCAGCAATTGATTGTCGGCGTTGTCTTCGACAATGGCCACGCGTTTGAGTCCGGACATGGCGCCTCCCGGTTTATTATACCGCAGGCCATGGGGCGACCCAAGCGTGTGCGCCCTGATTTCAACTTTTGGAGTCTGTTGCGGCCGGAAGGGCCGCTTCCTGCATGCTGCTGCGGTTTTTACCATCGATGAAGCGGCCGGCAGTGTCGGGACGGCGGTTGGCTCTTCAGAAAGCGCCTTCGCCCCATGATTCCACTCGACGCCTGAGGCGGCTTGGCGGAACCGAAATCCAGTTGTATTATGAATTATTACAACCCCTCGGAGGCCGGATGCGTCAAACCGTCACGGTTAGTTTGCCCTCTCCCTTGAAAGGCGGCCTGGATCGCCTCTCCCGTAAGGACCATGTGAGTCGAAGCGATATCGTTCGCGAGGCTGTGCGCCGCTATATTTCCATCAGGGAATTTGAAGGTTTGAGAGAAAAATGGCTCCCCCTGGGGGCTAAACGCGGCCTGTTCACCGATGAGGATGTTTTTAAAGCCTTGAAATGAAGGTGTTCTTGGACACCAATGTGCTGCTTTCGGCTTTGCTCACGAGAGGAAATTGCAGCCTGATTCTTGGACATTGCCTGGAACATCATGACATCATGCTTTCCGAAACCGTGTTGGAAGAGTTCAGTCGCAAGGCGCTCGGTAAACTGAAAGCTTCCGCTTTCGAGGTTTCGGAACGCGTGGCCTTTTTCCGAAAATATGCGATCGTGGCTGAGGAGCCGGTAAAAATCAACCGCCGATGTCGCGACCCCAAGGATGATCGCATTTTGGCCGCGGCATCGGCCTCCAGCGCCGATTGCCTGATCACCGGCGATAAGGAAATTCTTTCCCTCGCCGGCCATTTTCCCATTCCCATCATTCCCCCCGGCCGTTTCTTTGCGTTCGAAGCCGGCTGGGCGTAATTCGGGACGGCACTGCGTCCCGATTTTGAAGTGGGATTTAAAAAAAAAGACCCGGTTTTAATTCTGGACCCGGGGTCGATTTACTTCCTGGCTTCTTTCTTTTGTTTCTTCGCCTCGCGTTTTTCCTTCAAGGTTTTAGCGGGCTCTTTTTTGGTTTTCTTTTCGGTGTTGCGTTCTTTCGCCATATTAATCTCCAGGATAACGGGAAAACGTCATAGTATAAAAATCTCTTACCGCGTGATGGCCATCACTCCGAGTAAAAGCCCGCATGCATCCGAACCAACCGCGTCGCACTACGTCTTGCAGGAGGCAGCGACCGCATTCTCCCGATACGGAAAGGCGAAAATCAGCGGTGAAAAAACACCTCCGTCTTGGACCGGAAGAAAACCCCCATCCGCCCCGAATTTATTTCCCGCCGGTGGTGATAAAAGATTCGAGATTAAAGCGCTTCCTGCATGCTGCTGCAATGCAGCGCTCCCTGGCCGTACACCAGGGCCCGGCAGTCGATGGGTACCACGGCGCGGCGCGGAAAATGCTTGGCGAACAGAGCGAGCGCCGCGTCGTCGCGGGGGTCGCGGAACACCGGCACCAGCACCGCGCCGTTCAGGATTAAAAAGTTCAGATAGGTGGCGGGCGTGCGCAAGCCGGCCTTGATCTGCCGGCCCGGCATGGGAACCTCGACCACGTCCAAATCCAGGCGACGCGCATAGGCCGCGAGGCCGGCCGCGTTACGGCGCAAGACGGCGTAATTCTCGTCCGCGGAATCCGTTTCCACCGCGCAGAAAACCGTGCGGGCGTCCACGAAGCGCGCCAGATCGTCGATATGGCCGTCGGTGTCGTCGCCGTCGATGCCGGAGTCGAGCCACAAAATTTCGTTGAGACCCAGATGGGTTTTTAAAACCGCTTCGATTTCCGCTGGGGATTTCCCCGGGTTGCGGTTCGGGTTCAATAAGCACGAACGCGTCGTCAACAACAGGCCCGCACCGTTCACGTCGATGGATCCCCCCTCCAGCACAAAGGGGACTTCCACAAGCCCGTAACCCCGATGTTTCGCCATAAAGCGCGGAACGGCGTTGTCCGCATCCCAAGGCGGGTATTTCCCTCCCCACGAATTGAACGCAAACGAAAGCAGGACCGGGCCGCCTTCCGGGGCCCATACGGTCAGGCCGCCGTAATCGCGAATCCAACTGTCATTGGTGGGGCAGACGAGGATTTCCAACCGATATTCGGCTTCGTGGTGACGGGCCTCGGCGACGTAGAAGCGGGTTTCCAGTTTCCGGCGTAACTCCGGTGTGGACACGAGGAGAACGACGTCCTGAAACCGAAGCGCGGCATGGATGGCTTTTTCGTAGGCCGCTTCGGCTTCGGCCCCAACCGCTTTCCACGTGTCGGGGTTTTGCGGCCAGGTGAACCAGACGGCCCGTTGTGGTTCCCATTCCGCGGGAAGGCGATAGCGCCCCGGAAAGCTATTCGGCACTGCGGTTCAATAAGCCTTGATAGGCGTCGATGCGCCGGTCGCGTAGAAAGGGCCAATTGCGGCGCTCCATTTCGATACGGGTCATCTCGATGTCGGCGCAAATCACGCCTTCCTGCTCCGAGTCGAGGCGCGCCAGAATTTCGCCGGCCGGCCCGGCGATGAACGAATTGCCCCAGAAGCGCAAGTGCCCTTCGCGGCCCACGCGGTTGGCGGCCGCGACATAGACGCCGTTGGCCACGGCATGGCCGCGCTGCACCGTGACCCAGGCCGCGAGCTGGCGGATTTCCAGGGTCCGTGCGGCCGTGGTCGAAAGTTTTCCGGTTTCGACATCATCCCAGCCGATGGCGGTGGGATAAAGCAAGGTCTCGCAGCCTTGCAATGCCGTGAGCCGCGCGGCTTCGGGAAACCATTGATCCCAGCAAATGAGCACGCCGAGTTTTCCCGCCCGGGTCGCAATCGATTTGAAACCGAGATCGCCGGGCGCGAAGTAGTACTTCTCGTTGAAACCCGGATCCTGCGGGATGTGCATTTTGCGATACAGGCCCGCCAACGCTCCGTCGGCGTCGAACACCGCGGCCGAATTGTGATAGAGCCCGGGTGCGCGTTTTTCGAAAAACGGCAGCACCAGGGCGATGCCCAGTTCGCGCGCCAGAAATTGCAAAATCCGCGCGGGTTCGGCGGCGAGCGTATGCGCCAAATCGAAATGGCGCGGGTCTTCTTCAATGCAGAAATAGTCGTGCAAGACGAGCTCGGGCAAGAGCACGGCTTGGCCGCCTTTTTCGGCGGCGGTGCGAATCAATTCCTGCAGACGCGCAAAGCGATCGGGCAACAGGGCATTGCCCCGGCATTGCACCACCGCGAGTTTGAAAGCACCTGACGACACGGAGGCAAAGCTAAAAAGCCGGCGGACGCTTAGTGATGATGATGGCCGTGGCCGCCGTGTTCGTGCACATGGCCGTGTTCCAGTTCTTCGGAGGTGGCGTCGCGGATTTCGGCCACGCGGATGGTGAAATGCAAATCCTGCCCGGCCAGCGGATGGTTGCCGTCCGCCACGATTTCCTCTTCGCTCACCGAGGTCACCGTGAGCATTTCCTCCCCGTGGGGTCCGCGCATTTGCAAGGTCATGCCCTCTTCCACCGCGCCCAGATTTTTGATGCGGGCGCGGGGAATGCGGCGAATCCGCTCCTCGTCGTATTCCCCGTAGCCGTCGGCGGCCACGATGCGCACTTCGAAGCGATCGCCTTCGGTGCGGCCGGCCATGGCCCGCTCCAAGCCGGGAACGATGTTGCCGGAGCCTTGGATGAAATGCAAAAGATCTTCCCCGGAATTGGAATCGATCACTTCGCCTTCGGTATTTTTCAGCGTGTATTCGATTCCCACCACTTTTTGATCTTCGACTTTCATGTTCTGCGTCTCCTGGGTTGGGGGTTCACTTCACGATGCCGATACGCGTCCATGCCGATTTTTTGCCGCCGGGGAACCACACTTCGCACAAAGCGGCGTACACGTCGGGTCCGAGGCGGCGTAAATCCAAGGTGTGGGTAAAGGGTTGCAGGCCCGGCGTCAAGCCGGTGAAGGTCAAGTCTTTCACGGGATTGCCCGCCAGATCGAAAAGTCTTACGCGCGCCTTGTCGGCCGCGGCCCCCACCTTGAGATGGATGGTGGCCATGTAGTTGTCACCCGCGCGCAAGGGGCTGGGAAAGAGGTGGAATTCTTCGATGGTTTCTTCGGCTCCCGGTGTCACGGGCGCTCCCAAGGTTTCGGCGGAAAAGTGGTTGCTGCGGCCGGCATCGCCGCCGGGCAAAAACCAGTTCTGGCCCGGCTTGGCCTCGGCATTGCGCAAATCCCACAGGCTCAAGCTGCCCTCGGCGGTTTGCGCCAGTAAATCCAGGCCTGAATCCACGGTGGCGAGGGTCAGATGTACGAAAGGGGTTTGCGTGGTGTCGAGCGACAGCCCGCCCGCAGTGAGGGGCCAGTCGGAGCGGTTGGTCATGAGCAGGCCCGTGTTGTTGCCGGAAGAGAAGGAACTGTAGGTCACGGGTTTGCCCGTGCTGTCGACGGCGTATACCAAGCCGTCGGGGGTGCCCACCAGCACCGCCGGATGGCCGCGTAAGGACAGAACCAGCGGCGTGCAGCTAATCACCGTGGCCGGGGCCAAGGCGCTGGCATAGGTGAAGCCCACGTCTTGATGCGGTTGCGGCAGAAAGGGCCAGCCCGGCAGCACGGCTCCATGCCAATCCACGGCGTAGACGGCGTTGGACCCGCTGAAGAGAATGTCGGGATGGCCATCGCCGTTGAGATCGGCCAACGCCGGCGGGCTGCGATCTTCGGTGCGATAGCTTTTGCCCGCCGTGTCGGTCAAGGTGAGCGAGCGCGTAAAGCGCTGAGGAAAGCCCGCAAAGGCCTGGCCTGGCTCATCGCTGCGCGCTTCGAAGAGCAGGGCGCTGCCTTGTGATCCCAGGAGAAACACATCGTCCTGGCCGTCGCGGTTGAAATCCGAAGTCACCACGCTGAAGGTTTCATCGGCAGAGGGCTGTAGGTTGCCCCAAGCCGGGTGCAAATCCACCGCCTGGTGGGCCGCAAGATCCACGCGCACGGCCGCGCCCCCGGCTCCGGCCGCCACGATTTGGGTATCGCCGTTGGGACCATAGGGCAGCCAGGCCAAGGCCTGGCAGGCCTGTAACGGTAAGGTGACGCTGTCGGTTTCCACGCCGGTCAATGAGAAACCCCGCAGCACGCCGGCGCTGTCGACCGCGAAGACCTTGCTCCCCAGCGCCAGGGGTCCGGCCGCGCCGCGCAGCGGCACCGTGGTTTCGGTACCGCCGGTGCGGGCGCCCGCCTTGAGCGAATCGGCCAGGGGATGGACGAACCGCAGCGCCTGGCCGGTGAGCACGGCCAGCACCGAGTCGCGGGCCACGCACACTCCGATCGGCGCGCCCACCGGGTTCACCATCGAATTGATTGGGGCGGCGTCTTGCGGATGTACGTTGCCGGAAGAAAGCGGCGAGGTGACGCCGGAAAAATGCGCGCTGTCGCTCACCGTATCGCGCGCCGCCAAGGCCGGTACGCCCGCGGCGGTATAGGTTTGCAAATCGCCCGCATCGCTGACGCTGATGAGGTAGGGGCCGCCGCCGCTTCCATCGTGCAGCACATTCACGGCTTGCAGCATTCCCGCTGGCGCGGTGCGCACCGGCCAGGCCGAGCCCGGCGGCTGCGACAAGGTGCTGTCATCGGGCCATTCGACGCGCAAGGTCAGGGCCGAATCGCGGTAGGAAAACACCGAGTCCCCGGTGAAATTACCGACGCTGGGATCGATCTTGGCTCCACTGGGCAAAATACCCTGCAACACGATATGGGTGCGGCCGTCATTCCAGGTGTTGGTGTTGGCGAATCCGTACGATCCGATTACACTCAAGGTTTCCGGCGCCATCCACGAAGTGTCTTTGGGCGGATTTTTGCGGGCGCGGAACAGAACCGGAAACAAATCGTCGGCCGAACCGTAATCAAAGGCGGGCTGGCCCAAGGCGTCGGTGAACTGCTTGCCGATGCTGGGAACACCGTTGGCTTCGACCAGAGCCAGGCCCCGGTATTGCTGCTGCAAGGTGTCGCCCAAATAGGCGTTCACCGCGTCGTCTTTGAGGAAGTCGTCGAGAAACCATTGGTTCACATGCCAAAGCAGAAGGCCATTGCCCGGAAGCCCCAGGTCATAGCGGCTGGCGCCGGTGATGATGCCGCCGGGTTTTTTCGGATTGGGAATCTTTTGCGTGCATTGCGATCCCTGCCACGATTTGCACACCGTGTCGACGAAGAGCGAATCCACAAAACCATAGGGTACGGTCACCGAATCCGGAACGCTGAAGGTGTAATCGGTGGAACTCGCAGGTTTGGAGTAGTAAATCGTGACCTGGCTGTCGGCATCGGCGCGCTGGCGGTTTTCCACCAGCAGGTATTCGCTTTGGTTCAGGGGGATTTCCAGGGTGCGGATGCGTCCGGGGCCGGCGCGATCCGCGGCTTGGATGGAATAGCTCGTCGGGCCGTTGGGAGTCGCGACCACCGGGTTGTCCCACCCCATGAAAGATCGCGTCCAGGCCGAGGGGAAAACCGGAAGGAAGCCGTTCAAAGTATTGTAGCCCGCGAAGTCCATGACGTCGAAGGCGCCGACCTGGGAAATGCCCTGCACCACATCGTACAAATCGGGCATGCCCATTTGCCGGGCCAATTGGTTGATCAAGATGCCGTCGATGCCCCAGTTGACGTTGTCCTGGCTGGCGGATTCGGAGCACATCATGAACTGGGAGATGGTGTCGCCCGCCGCCACCACTACGCCCAGCGAATCCTGGCGCTGTTCCGGGGCAGCTTTCGATCCGGGTTGAAAATCAATTGTGGCCGAATCCAAGGCTTTGAAATCGTCTTTGGTCACGAAGAAGTCGAGGAAATCATTGGGTGTATTGGCGCCCAAAGGTCCCAAGGTGCCGCCGTCGACCAGGCGCGAAGCGCCGGCATGAAAGATCAGGAATACCGGGTGGCGCAGGGGTGACGGATTGTCGCGGGCTTCGGCGGCGGCCACCGCAAAGGGATTGTCGGCCGAATCCAGTTGGGTGAATAATCTGGCGGATTGACTGACGAAACTCATCAGGGCCTCGGCGCGCTCGGCTTGAAAGTCCCCGGCTTGGAGTTTGGGATTGTCGCCGGCGGCCGGGTTATAGGCCGCCATGTGGTAGAGTAACTCGTTTTGGGTCGTACTATGAATGACGACACCTTCTCCATCGGGACGCGGAAAATAGCGGGGTTTTATCACTACCCGCCCGCCGGAAACCGTGTTGAAATAGTTGTTGGCAAACTGAAAATGTTTGTCCAGGTAATAGTAGGAGGTGCGTATCGCCACGCCGTTGGGGTCAAGCGTATAAGAAGTATCCGGATCGGAACCGAAAGTTCCGAGGCCGGTGGTGGTGGGATTGTCGCCCGCCGTGGTTTCGTTTTCGAATTGCACATAGAGCACAAACACTTCCAGCGTGTCGGGCGCTCCGCTGGCCGAAGGTTTGAAAAGGGGATGAAACGGCGAGCCGGCCGCAACTGGCCCAACGGCGAGCGCCATAGCCAAGGCCCAGAACCCCGCCGCGGTTTTGGCCGCCAAACCTTTTTCGGCTAAACCAGATAAGTCGAGCTTTAGCATGGGAGAACGTGCGCCCCTTCAATGCCGCCCAGAGGCGTCGGATTTTAAAGTTGATAAGGTACAAAGGGAGGCGTCAACGGCAGCGTGGTCGCTGGAGAATTCGGGTCGGGTGCGTTTTGGGCGCCGAGAGACGCAGAAGCGACCGCAAATTACCACGCAACAATTTCCGCGGCAATCGATCACGGCCGCATGGATGGCCGGTCCCCGAAAGGGATCGCGGTTAAATTAATGGACGAGAGGCGGGGAGTTTTATGCGGGTTTCCCGTTATTGTTGCCTGGCTGCCCTGGTGGTTTCCGCGCCGGCCCAAAACATTCGCGTGCTTTTTCTGGGCGGCGGTAATACCAGCCATGATCCGCTGGCGATGAGCGAGGTGATGATTCCCGTGATGGAAAGCCATGGGATGACGGTCGATTATAAAACCAACGAGAGCATTCTCGATGCCGACAGTTTAAAGCGCTATGACGTGATGTTCATCTACAATGCCAAAAAAGGCAGCGCCACCGACGGCACACCCGATTTGACCACGGCGCAAGTGGACGCTTTATACGCTTGGGTCGACTCGGGGCATGTCGTGATTGGCGTGCATTGCGCCAACAGCAGTTACCTGGGGAATCCCCGCTATTTGCAATTGTTCGGAGGCGCTTTCACCGTCCATGGGGATACGGCGGCTTACCATTACATCACCATCGTCGATCCCGCGCATCCGTCCATGCAGGGCGTCAGCGCTCCGCCGGCGGCGAACGACGCGGGTTATTGGGATGAAGGGCGTGTAGCGGCCTTTTCGCAAAACGACACCATCATGCTGGCGCGGGCGCGCGCCTACGGGGCGGAGGAGCCTTGGACCTGGGTTCGGCCCGAGGGCAAGGGTTGGGTGTATTACACCAGCAGTGGCCATGACGCCCGCAGTTGGGATGACGCGAATTTCCAGAATCAGTTGGTGCAGGCGTTGACTTGGGGCGCGGGAATGGCGGCGACGCCAATCGAGATTCCCACAACGGCGCGGAAGGGAAAGTCTTTATCGGCCTGGATGAGCGCGCAAATCCAAGGGGCAGGCTCCCATTCCCTCCGCATTACCAGCCTCTCCGGAGCAACCGTTTTTTCGCAAACCTTTTCGAGCGCCCCAAGCACCCTTTGGCCGGCGTTGCCGGCGGGCGTCTATTCTCTGCAAATCGACGGAAAAAACCAGCAGGCTTTCAAGTCGGTGTATGTGAAATAAACCTCGCGGTTCGCCGTCGGCCCTGCGACGGGCTCAGGCCTCGACCTCTCGGCGTATAGATTTTTCGGGGGGCGTTAATTTTTGTACACCGGAAACACGGGCTCGGCGCTCTCGATGCGGAGGTTGATCGACGGGTGCAATTTTTTTCCCACAGCATCAAACCACAGTGTCTTGGGGCTTTGCAAAAATTTTTGATCTGAGGATGAGAGACCCGGCGGCGCCTTCGGAAGGATAGATGTGGCCGGGAGCACGGTCGCCGTGAGCGTGCCGTACCCGAGTTGATCATATCCGCCGCTGTTCGGGCCGTAATCCCCGCCGCCGCCTTCGGGCCGGACTTGGGCGGCAAAGAGTTGCGTATAGGGCGCGGACAAACCTTTGATGTTCACATAATGGTTGTACAACAATTCCCATTCCGGCCGTATCGTGCCCCGACCGTCCGGGCTGATTACGGTTTGGACCACGCCGGTGCAATTGGAGTAGGTCACATAGGGCACGGAATCACCGAGGTTGTACTTCGCCACGTATTCGATCCCCTTCAGAAAACGGTTGTCCTCATAGCCGTATAAATCATCGCCTTGATTCCAGGCCATTTCGCAAAACGCGCCCATCAACGCCGGACCCAAGGTCGCATGCCCCTGGTCGCGCCCGCTTTCCTGCCACTGCCCCAGGCCATCGGGATGGAGGTACCACACCGCGCTGTCGATGTTGCCGTTGCCGGCGCCATGCATGAAATAATCCACCGCTTCATTGTAGATCGCGCGGTTATCGCACAGAATGCCGATGCTGATCATCGAGGCCATGTTGCACAGATCCCAATTCGCGTACATGTGGCTCATGCACGGCTCGCTCCGCGTCAGAAAAGCGTGGTTCATCGGGTAAAAGATGGTCAGCATCATGTTTTGAAAGCGGGCGAAGTCCGCGGCGGCCCAACCCGAATAGCCGCGCATGAGTTCGGCCGCATTGGCGATTTCATAGCCGTAAATACCCGCTGCGAGATATTCGTCATTGGTGCCGCTGATCACCTTCAGGCGGGAAGACCAGGCATTCAGCACATTCACGGAGGCGTTGGCATACGTCGTGTCGCTGGAAATGTGCCAGCGCAACGCCAGGGCGTATGCGGCCGCGACATCATTGTAAAGCTGCGCATAGTTTTGGGTATAGGTCGCCGGGCTGTCTGCGCCGCGATAAACCGTATCGACCGGCCTTGGGACATAATCGGCGGAGGAATGCGAATTGGCGAGCAGCTTTTGCCAACCCGCCAGCCAGGGTTGCGCTCCGGCATTCACCTCGGCTTGCATGCGGTCGAGGTCGGATTGCTTGTGCAGCATGCCCGGATGCGCGAATTCTTGCGCGCCCGCGATACCGCAGGCCATAGCGATGGCTGATTGAAAATGAATGATCCGGCCGCTCGTCATTCCGACCCCGCGTTTTGGCTGGGGTGCCTCCCCGGGTATAAAATACCGAGTTTCAGGTGCGAGCGGGCCCGGCGCGCCGACGGAATCGACGCGGAAGGCGGAACCGGTTACACATCGAGTTGTTCGAGCACAAGGTGCGCGTTTTCTTCGATGAATTTGCGGCGCGGCTCGACTTCTTCGCCCATAAGCATGGTGAAAATTTGATCGGCTTCGACCACGTCTTCCATGGTCACGCGTTTGAGGATGCGGTTTTCCGGATTCATGGTGGTGGTGGCCAACTGCTCGGGATTCATTTCGCCCAAGCCTTTGTAACGCTGCACGTAAATCCCTTTTTTGTCGCCGATCTCGGCCAGCATCAGATCTTTTTCGGCATCGGTGAAAGCGTAACGCTCGAGTTTGCCCGCTTTGATTTTGTACAAGGGCGGCTGGGCGAGGTACAGGACGCCGTTTTCGATCAACTCTTTCATGTAGCGGCAAAAAAAGGTGAGCAGCAGGGTTTGGATATGCGAGCCGTCGACGTCGGCATCGGTCATGATGATGATTTTGTGGTAGCGCAGCTTGTCGAAGTGAAAGCTCTCGTCGCCCAGGCCGCAGCCGATGGCCAGCACCATGGTGGCGATTTCTTCGTTGGCCACGATCTTGTCGAGACGCGCCTTTTCCACGTTGAGGATTTTTCCCTTCAGCGGCAGAATGGCCTGAAAGGTGCGGTCGCGGCCTTGTTTGGCGCTGCCGCCGGCCGAATCGCCCTCGACCAGGTACAGCTCGCATTCGGCCGGATTGCGTGAGGAGCAGTCGGCCAATTTTCCCGGCAGTCCGCCTCCTTCCAGCACGCTCTTACGCCGCGCCATCTGCCGCGCCTTGCGGGCGGCCTCGCGCGCCACGGCCGCGTTGTACACTTTGTCGACGATTTTGCGCGCCACCGCCGGATTTTCCTCGAGATACGCGGTCAACAATTCGAAGGCGGCCGTATCGACGATGCCCTTCACCTCGCCGTTTCCGAGCTTGTGCTTGGTTTGCCCCTCGAATTGCGGTTCGCGCAGCTTGATCGATATCACGGCGGTCAGGCCTTCGCGCATGTCGTCGCCCGTCAATTCCAAATCGCTTTTTTTGTTCTTGCCCAGCACCTCCTTGGCCTTCTGGTTGATGGCGCGCGTCAGCGCCGAGCGAAAGCCCACCACATGGGTGCCGCCGTCGACCGTGTTCACGTTGTTGACGAAGGAAAACAGGTTCTCCGTATAGCCTTCGTTGTAGCGAAGAGCGATTTCCAAGGGTACACCCTGCGTTTCTTTTTCGAAGTGCACGGGTTTTTCGAACAGGGGCTTTTTGTTCTGGTCCATGTATTCCACGAAAGCCGTGATACCGCCGGGAAAATGGAATTCGTGCGCCCGCCCCTCTTCGCGTTCGTCGCGCACCGTGATGGTCAGGCCCTTGTTCAGAAAGGCCAGCTCGCGCAGGCGCGCGCTCAATATGTCGAAGTTGAACACGGTATCGGTAAAAATCTCGGCGTCGGGCTGAAAGAAAATTCCCGTTCCCCGCCGCTCGGACGGGCCGGTGAAATCTCCCGGAGCCAGCGGCCGGCCTTGCCGAAAGGCCTGGAAAAATTCGCGGCTGTCGCGCCACACGCGCACTTCGAGCCGCGACGACAGGGCGTTGACGCACGAGACGCCGACGCCGTGCAAGCCGGCCGAGACCTTGTAGGTGTCGTTGTTGAACTTGCCGCCCGCATGCAGCTTGGTCATGACCAACTCCACCGTGCCGATGCCTTCGGTGGGGTGGATGTCGGTGGGGATGCCGCGGCCGTTGTCGGCGACCGAGATGCCGTTCTGCGCCGTGATGATCACGTCGATGCGCGAGCAATAGCCGGCCAGCGCTTCGTCCACCGAATTGTCCACCACTTCGTAAACCAGGTGGTGCAGGCCCCGGCCGTCGGTTGACCCGATATACATGGCCGGGCGCTTGCGCACCGCTTCCAGGCCTTCGAGCACCTTGATGTCGCCGGCTTCATAACCGCGGTTGGTGGGTTCCACGTTTTACTCCTTGTGATCGATTTATTGTTTTATCGTAGTTGTACGTCGCGGACCACGGGTCCGCCCAAAATCTGGTTGGCCCGGCCGCGAATGGCTTCGCGCTGGAAATGCAACTCCTGGCGCCAGGTTCCGTCGGCCACTTTCACCGTGAGCACGAAATTCCGCAGTGAATCCAATTCGGCGATGGGTGCGGCGCGTTCGCCCATCACTTCGACCCAGCGCCCGCGCAAGCGGCTTTCGGGCAGTAAATAGCCGAGACCTTGGGCCGAAAGCGCCTCTTGCAAGGCGCCGCCGATGGAGACCGGAGCGTGGTTGCCGGCCATGCGTCAAGCCACCCTTCCGTGACGCAAAGTCGTTTCCTGATCCACGGAGAAGGGCAAATCTTCGCGGCGCGGCGTGGCGATGAAAACCTGCCCGCGGCCTGCGATCAGACTTCCGAAGCGTTCCCGCCGGAGCGGGTCGAGTTCTGCGAATACGTCGTCCAAAATGAGAATCGGGGGGAGACCGCAGGCTTCCTCAAGCATTCGGGCCGCGGCGAGCTTCAGGGCAAGCGCCACCGACCTTTTCTGCCCTTGGGATGCGAAGTCCCGCACCGCTTTTCCGGCCAGGAAAACTAGCAAATCATCGCGATGCGGGCCCACGGAAGTGAGGCCGTTTTCGCGGTCTTGGGCGCGCTTTTCCCGCAGCTTTTGCAAGAGGTTTTGGCGCAGGGTTTCGACGTCGGCAACGTCGCCGGCGGCGCGCGTAATTTCCAGCCGCAGGTCTTCGGTTTCGCTCCCGATTTCGCGGCAGAATTCCCGGGCCCAAGGCTGCAAGCGGCGCACCAATTCCAACCGGAGCATTCCGATGCGCGCGCCGGCTTCGGCCAAGGTGGCATCGAAGGCCGCGAACACGTCGTCTTCTTCGGAGCCCAGCCGCAGGCGCAACGCCGCATTGCGCTGGCGCAACGCCTGGCGGTAGCGTCGCAACACCTCCAGCACCCCGGGGTCATGCTGGCACAGCAACACATCCAGGTAACGCCGGCGTTCCTGGGGGCCCCCGCGCAGCAAATCCAGATCTTCGGGCCCGAAGGCCACGACCAGAAAATGTCCCAGCAAATCGCCCAGCCGGCGGCTCTCGTGATGCCCGATCCTGACCCGGCATCCGGTTTCTCCGTATTCCACCGATTGCGCATGCGGGGTTTCGCCCAACCAACCTTCGCCGCGAATCACGAAACTTGGATCGCCGAAGGCGATGAGGTCCTTGTCCTTGCGGGCGCGGGGCGAATGCCCCAGGCACAAGAAGTGCAAGCTCTCCAGCAAATTGGATTTGCCGTGGCCGTTGGCGCCGGAGACGAGGTTGAGATGCGGCGCGGGCCGCAAATCCAAGCCGTGCAGATTGCGGAAGTGGTGGAGGGTCAGCCTTTCGATGCGCACGGCCAGGAAGTCTAGTTTCGCCGCGAAGACCGTAACGCGCTTCGCGGCGCCAAGCCGCGAAGAGATTGTTCGGGTTTGGGGTTCAGCCTTTTTTGCGCACCAATTGCATGCCGTCGCGTACCGTGAGCAAAACGTTTTCGACCCGGGTGTCGGCGGCGATGCGCCGGTTCAATTGATCGATGGCCCGCGTCGGCTCGTCTTCGGGTTTGAGCACCTGTCCGTCCCACAAGGTGTTATCGACGAGGATGAGCCCGCCGGGCCGCAACAGCTCCATCACCCGCTCGTAATAGGCGGGATAGTTTTCCTTGTCGGCGTCGATGAAGGCCAAATCAAACGGGCCTGCCAGCGTTTTCAACGTTTCCAGCGCCGGCCCCAGACGGATGGTGATTTTCGAACCGTGCGGGCTCAGCGCGAAAAAGCGCTGCGCGAAGTCGCGGCGCCCTACGTCGATTTCGCAGGTGATGAGTTCACCGTCGGGCGGCAACGCTTCGGCCATGGACAGCGCCGAGTACCCCGTGAACATGCCGATTTCGAGCACGCGCCGGGCGCCGCTGATCTGCGTGACGAGCTTGAGAAACCGCCCCGCCAGCCGGCCGGTCAGCATGCCCGCCCCTTCCATTTTGGACTGAGTTTCGCGCTCTACTTGCTGCAGTAAATCGGGTTCGGGTTGGGTGTGGTCCCAGGCGTATTGCTCCAGGTCATGCGGAATGATTTCGAGCATCATGCGGGCCTCCCATACGGTTATTTGCAAGATGGCTTTCTTCGCGGACACCCACAAGCCCCTGACCCGGATCCGATGGCGTTGTGCGTTCCTAATTTATGCCCCGCATGCGTGGAGTCGGAATTGTAACCGTCGTGTGGTCAGTCGGGTGCGGAGCCGCGTTTTGCCTGCCTCCGGATACGGCGGCATCCTGGCTGGATAGCGCGGCGGGAAGCCCGGCCCTGTCCCAGCGTCTGCAACATCCGTGGAACGGCTTTCTTCTCGACGGCGAAAACGTTCGGGAGGTGGGCGGGCTTTTTTATGCCGAGCAGCGCTTCTCGTCGCAGGAGCGGTATGCCCTGATGCCGCAGCTCGACGTGCTGCCGGTTTTTGCCGCCGATAGCGATACCGCGCGGGCCGCGGTTGGCTGGAACGGAGGCGGCCAGGCCGGATCCGCGGGACTGCCTTTCTCGAACGGTTTTCTTCGGGCCCGGGTTTTTTCCAACGCCCAGGTGGCCGGCGAAGGCGTGCAAGACGCCTTTTATTCCGCCGCCACCTTGCCCCGGCGTGCGGCGGCGCTGGGAGATCAGCCGGCTTCCGCGGCCGCGTATTTCGGCGACGATGTGCCGCCCCTCAGTCTGTTGCGCGGGGGGGTGGAAATGGAACAGCGTGGCGGAGTGCTCGCCATCGGGTATTCCCGCGGCACCCTCTGGGCCCCTTCGCCGCTGACCGGTGTGGATTATCCCTTGCGGACGCAAGGCACGGAAATTCTGGTCGGCATGGCCGAAGATTTGAGCATGCACTTCCGCTACGATCAGTATTCGGGTTTGTCGGATCAATCCGGCGCGCCTTCGGCCACGTTGTCGGAAATCGGGCTCCAGCTCTCCGGCGACGAGTCGCCTACGTGGGGGTGGAGTCTGCGCTGGGCCTATCGCAAGCGCGTGGTCGCTAAGGGATCGGATTGGACGCCGCTCGACCGCAGCTCGTATCCCTGGCAATTCCGTGCGGGAAAAATCTGGAAAAGCGAGGACAGCATCTGGACCATCCGTGTGCGCGGCTCCCTGGAAGACGACGAAAGCGTGCTGCTTTCCACCGGCGAAGCCGACGCCGAAGAACCGGTAAACCGGAACATATTCACCCAGGGCCTGCGCATCTACCACCGCCATCCCTTCGACTCCTCGGCTTATCTCGGGGAGCGCGTTCTCGGCGACACCGCATTAGCCGCGGCGTATGATCTTCCCGCCAACGGACGCGGGGCCGGGGCCTGGGCGGGTTATGCCTGGCGCGATTCCTCCTGGGAGAGCGGGGTGCGCGCCACCGGATCGCTGGAGTGGGAAACACCGGTGTTTACCGGAGCGACCTGGCCGCCCACGGGCTCGGTGCCGGACGATGCCTTGAGCCGTTACGGAGTGTATGCGGGCAGCGACTACCTGCTGGCGCGCACGCAAGCCGCGGCCTATGCCGAAGCCCGGGTGGGTGGGGCTACACGCCTGCGCCTCGCCCTGGGGTGGCAGGACTTTCTCGGCCATGACGCCGGTGCGCTGGAGTTTTCCCCGGCCCCGTATTTCGGGTCGCTGGAAGGCGGTTTCACCTTGCCGGCCCATCTGCGGGCGGATGCGATCTTGCAAGGCCTGGGTCCCAAGTATTACCGCGGTTACGGTCTCGACTGGCGCGTCGCACCCCATTTCGAAAATCAATTGGGTTTGCGGCAAAGCTATGCAGGGGGGCGCTGGGAGGCGCGGGTGGCTTTATTTCATGCCTTCGGAGAGGCCGTACAGGAATATCCCTTGGGCAATCCCATTCGCTTTCGCATTACCGCCGGAATTCGCGGCCGGCTGCCCTGAAGTCCACCCGGGTTGCCAAACATCGGCGCCCGGGCTTGAAGCGGAAAGCAACGACAGCGGTTCGGCGTCCGGCTTGCTGAAATTTCCGGCCCGGCGCTAGAATCACCGGGATGGAGAGCGACGCCTGGTCGCCGGATTCCCCTCCACAGGATGGGAATGCCGGTCTGCATCTCGATTTCAAACGCTTCAACGCGGTGATTTTGCTGTTGGCCGCGTATGTGCTGGCCATCATTCCCTTGTATCCCGCCATCGGGGACATGGTGTTTTTCCTGTCTCTGCTTCCCCTGGTGATCACGGCCAGTCTGATCGGCACCTGGCCGGGCCTCTTGGTGGCGGTGCTGCTCAGCGGCCTCAATCTGTACCTGGCCTATGCGCTCGACGGATCCTGGGCCGGACTGTGGGTCAGGGGATCGCTGTTCACCGGTCTGCACCTGCTCATCGGCGCGGGCGTGGGACGCTGGCGTGATCTGAACGCGCAGTTGCGGCGCGAATTGAAGGAACGCCAATCCATCGAAGCGCGCCTAGAGCACATGGCCTATTACGATCCGCTCACGGGACTTCCCAACCGCACGCTGTTCCGCGAGCGCATGGAGTTGGAAATCTCCCATGCCCAACGCGATCGCATCGGCATCTGCGTGCTGTTCCTCAATCTCGATCGGTTCAAAGATGTGAACGACACCTTGGGACATGAAGCGGGTGACGGTCTGTTGGCCGAAACCGGGCGCCGCATCCAGCGCGCCCTGCGCGCTTCGGACAGCGTGGGACGTTTCGGTGGCGACACCTTCGCCATCTTGATGCCGCGGGTGCGCGATCCGAAAGAAGCCGTGCCCGTGGCCGACAAGGTGTTGGCTTCGCTGCGCCGGCCCTTTTTGATTGCGGGACAGGAAATCCATCTGTCGGCGCGCATCGGGGTGGCGATGTACCCGCGCGACGGCGAAGATGCCGACACCTTGTTCCGCAATTCCGACGCGGCCCTGCATCAGGCCAAGGCCTTGGCCACGCGCGCCTTTCATGCCTACAACCCGGCCATCAATCAAATCGCCAAAGAGCGTCTGGCCCTGGAAAGCGGGATTCGCAAAGCCCTGGAGCGCGGCGAACTGGAATTGTTCTATCAACCCATCGTCGAAACCGCCACGGGCGCGATCGCGGCGCTCGAAGCCTTGCTGCGCTGGCGGCGCGGCGAAAAGGATTGCGTATTGCCCGAGGTGTTCATCCCCATCGCCGAAGATACGGGCATGATTCATTCCATCGGCGACTGGGTCCTGGGCGAAGCCTGCCGGCAACTGCACGTGTGGCAGGGAATGGGATTCCATGATCTGCGCATGGCCGTCAACCTCTCTCCCCGGCAGCTTAAACGCGAATCGCTGTGGATCGACTTCGAGGCCATCGCGACCCAAGCCGGCGTGCGCCCGGGCGATGTCGACCTGGAAATCACCGAGAGCAGCTTGCTGGGGCAGGAATCGCAGGTGATGGAAAACCTGGAGCGCCTGCGCGCGGCGGGATTCCAGTTGTCCCTCGACGACTTCGGCACCGGCTATTCCTGCCTCGCCTATCTCAAGCGGTTGCCGTTCTCCTGCCTCAAGGTGGATCGCTCCTTCATCCGGCAAAGCCACACCGATCCCGATTACGCTTCGATCACCTATGCCATTGTGGCCGTGGCCAAGGCCTTGAAGCTCAAGGTCATCGCCGAAGGCGTGGAAACGCAGGAACAGTGCGCCTTTCTCTGGCAACTGCAATGCGATCAGGTGCAGGGGTATTTATTCGGGAGGCCGGTGGCGGCCCAGGAAATCACGACGGGGTTGTTCGACATTTCCGATCGCCGCCGGCGCTTTCAGGACGCGCAAGCGACGCTGCCTGCGGTAGCCTTGGCGGGAAGTCTCGCAGGCTCTACGCCTTGACATCGCGCGTCTTGGGGGCGCGCGGCATCCGGCTTTTTTCCGCCAGTACCGAATAGAGGTTGGCGTGCACTTCGATTCCGCCGTTGTCGAGCACGAGTTGGCGGCCCGGCTTGAACCAGATGTCTTTTTCCAGGCTGGGATCCGGAATCACGACACAGGCGCGGCTGCCCGCGCATTTGGTTTTGAGAAAGCGCCCGAAACTTTCATACAGCCCGTGCAGCGCCGCCGCGCTTTCTCCCAGGCGCACTCCGTAAGGAGGGTTGGTCACGATGTAGGCGTCGGGAAAGGGCCCCTCTAGGCGCTGAAAATCTTTCTGCGTCAGTTTGATGGCGCTGGCGAACGGCGTGCCTTCGAGATTGGCGCGGGAGGCGGCCATGGCGCGCGCGTCGATATCGTAGCCGAACAAAAGGCCCGGCGCCAGGGGCGCAATGGCCGCATCCATTTCGGTTTTGACTTTTTCCCAGAGGGCGGGCGAGAAGTCGGGCAGGGCCTCGAAGCCTTGCCGCTTGCGAAAAGAGCCGGGAGGCGTTTTGGTGGCCGCCATGGCGGCTTCGATGAGAATGGTGCCGCTGCCGCAGAAGAAATCGTAGAGCCGCCCTTCGCCGCGCCAGCCCGCGAAGCGGAGCAAGGCCGCCGCCAGATTTTCCTTGATGGGTGCTTCCACCGCCTGCTTGCGGTAACCGCGCCGGTGCAGCACACCGTCGGAATAGTAGACGCTGACCGTGGCCTGGTCGCGGCGCAGGAAAAGATCGAAGCGCACGTCGGGGTCTTCGCGGTCGATGTTGGGGCGCGTGCCGTATTGCGTCCGCAGCGAGTCGACCACGGCGTCTTTGAGTTTCAAGGCCGCGAACTGGCTATGGGTGATGCCCGAGTCGGAAACCGTGGCCGTCACCTTGAGCGTCTGCTCGGGCTTGAGCACGGCGCTCCAATTGAAGACGGCGGCTTGTTGATACAATTCGTCGGGATCGCGGCAGGGAAAAGAAGCCAACGGACGTAGCACCCGCGAAGCCAGGCGCGAACCGTAGACCACGCGATAAACCTCTTCGCGGCTGAGCGGAACGGATACGCCGAGATACTCGGGTTTGGCACCCGCGACGCCCATTTCTTCCAGTTCTTCGCGGAGCAGGGGTTCGAGGTTGCGGGCGCAACTCACGAAAAAGGTATGGCGCTTTTCGTCGGCCGGCGCTTTGGACTCCGAACCTTTTTCCAGCGTCGCCGAGTCTTTTTTAGACGCCATGAGGCAAACATAAAAACAAACCCCCCTCACGCTTACGCGAGCGGGTTTTGTCAGAGAACGATACGGGAGTGAAAAAGCGGTTTAATACATGCCGCGATTGATCGCCTGGGAACGCGGTTCCCGGGGACGATAACCGCCTTGGGGGCGGGGTCCGCCGCCGTTTCCCTCTTCCCGAGGCCGCGCTTCGCGGGCATTGATGCGGCGTCCCAGCATTTCGGAGCCGTTCAACCCTTCGATGGCTTTCTTGCCTTCCTCGTCATTCGGCATCTCGACGAAGCCGAAGCCGCGGGACCGTCCGGTCATGCGATCCTTGATGATGCGCGCAGACTGCACGGCACCGAACGCGGAAAACGCGTCGCGAAGCGAATCATCCGTAGCGGTATAAGGGATATTGCTGACGTAGATATTCATGCCTTTTTCCTTGTTGAAAGACCCAGCACTCTGGGGAATTGTCAGAGAGGATTCATCGCGATGCGAGTTATCGAACAACCATCCGAAATACCGAAACCAAGGTCTGGTTAAAAATAAATATAACCCCCGGCCGAACTTTTATTGTGGGGATTTTTTGTGTTTTTCATCCCAAATTCAACTGAAATTGGTTCAGTGGTGAGTATAAGTATAAAGTCGAGGGCATTCGGCGAGCCGAAATTGAATATCCATCCCGATGCAGAACCCCGGCTTTGCCGTGGGTGGGTGACCCGAAAATCCGGCGTCGTCGACAAGGTTCATGCGTCGAAAGCGACGGGCGCCCATGCTATATTTGCCAGCCCTGGACGCTTAGCTCAGCTGGTTAGAGTACATGGTTCACATCCATGGGGTCAGTGGTTCAAGTCCACTAGCGTCCACCAACTTTTCCATTACTTCTGATTTTACCCTTCGGGGGGTTCCCTTGTTTTATCGGTGTAAGAATGGCAAAATGCTGCCGTGGCCCTGCGCATTTCCCAATTCGGTTCGGCTCAAGCAACCCCCGCGATGCCGGATAAACCACCCGTCGTCAAGGCTCCGGTGAACCATTGCCCGCCGGCCGCCGTTGCCGGCGGCCCGCCGCTGCCGGGATTGCTCATCTCGGGACCTTGCCGCCAAGAGCAGATGGAAAGCAAGGAGTTTCTGGAATGGCGATTTCGCCTGCACGGCGGAAAATACAGTCTGATCGTCCATCGCAAGCATTGGGAGTGGTGCTTCATCTGCCAGGCCCTGGCGGAACGGGGAATGCTGAAACCCGGAAGCCGCGGACTGGGTTTCGCGGTGGGCAAAGAACCTTTGGCGGCACTGTTCGCCAGTCTGGGGTGCGAAATATTGGCCACCGATCTCGATACCGAAGCGGCCACGCAAAGCGGCTGGGTGCAGAGCAACCAGCATTCCAAGTCAAGCCTCGACGAGATGAACAAGCTCGGTCTGTGCGAACCCGAAGCGTTTCACCGCTTGGTGTCCTACCGCGACGTCGACATGCGCCGCATCCCCGGAGATCTCCGGGGATTCGATTTCATCTGGTCTTCCTGCTCTATGGAGCATTTGGGTTCGCTGGCCGAGGGCGAGCGCTTCGTGGTCGAATCGCTCCGGTGTCTCAAACCCGGAGGCGTGGCCGTCCACACCACCGAGTTCAACGTGAATTCGAACGATGCCACCCAGGATCATCAGGGCGTCGTGTTGTACCGCCGGCGAGACATCGAATCCATGGCCGTGCGCTTGCGGGGCGAGGGCCATGCCATCGAGGCGGACTTCACCCTGGGGAACAAAACCTGCGACTTGGTCGTGCAGCAACCGCCCTACCGCCATGACATCCACCTGCGCATTCAGATCGGCCCGTTCGTAGCCACGTCTTACGGCATCATCGTCGTCAAAGCCGAATCCCGTTAGCCCCCTCCGCCGCCCCGGTACTCCGCGGCAGCCGATCCGCCGCAGGCGGATTCATTCACAGCGGAATTTGGTGCTGCCGGCGGGGATTTCCTCGGGGTATTTGCCGTCGAAACAGGCCGCGCAATATTGATCCGCGCCGTGGGGCATCACCTCGAGTAGGCCCTTGATACTGAGGTATTCCAGGGTATCGGCCCCCAGTAACTTGCGGGTTTCTTCGACCGTGAGATTGCTGGCGATGAGTTCGGTTTTCGAGGGGAAGTCCATGCCGTAAAAGCAGGGATGGGCTACGGGCGGCGAGCTGATGCGGATGTGCACTTCCTCGGCGCCGGCGTCGCGCAGCATTTTGGTCAGCGACTTCAGCGTGGTGCCGCGCACGATGGAGTCGTCGACCAGCACCACGCGTTTGCCGCGCACCACGCCCGCGATGGTGTTGAATTTGAGTTTGACCTTCTGTTCGCGCAGGTTCTGCGACGGGTCGATGAAGGTGCGCCCCACGTAATGGTTGCGGAGAAAGCCGATGTCGAACGGCAGGCCCGCTTCCTGGGCATACCCGATGGCGGCCGTGTTGCTCGAATCGGGAACCGCGATCACGAGGTCTCCGGCCGCCGGTTTTTCCCGGGCCAGTTGGGTGCCGATGCGGCGGCGGATTTTATCGCAGCTCTCCTCGAAAATGCGCGAGTCGGGCCGCGAGAAATAGATGAACTCGAACACACAATGGGCCCGCTGCGGTTTCTCCGCCATGATTTTCGAGTCGAGGCCGTTGCCGTCGATGCGGCACAGTTCGCCCGGGCGAATGTCGCGCACGTAGTCGGCGCCGAGCAAATCCAGGGCGCAGGTTTCCGAAGCCACCACCCAGGTTTTGTCCAGGCGGCCCAGGCACAGGGGCCGGAAGCCGTAAGCGTCGCGCGCCACGTATACTTCGTTGCGCGTCAGAAACACCAGGCAGTACGAGCCGGTCAATTGCGCCAGCGATTCGGCAATCGCTTCGGGTAAAGTGGGTTTTTGCGAGCGGGCGATCAGATGCAGGATGACTTCGGTATCGGAGGTGCTTTGGAAAATGTGCCCCTGCTCCTCCATGGACCGGCGGATCTCCGGTGCGTTGACGATGTTGCCGTTGTGGGCCACGGCGATGGGCCCGCGCTTGGTGGAGACCAGCATGGGCTGGGCATTGACGAGGTTGCTGCGCCCCGCGGTGGAATAGCGCACGTGGCCGATGGCGGCCACGCCCTCGATGGCCTCCACCAACTTCTCTTCGCGGATCAACTCGGTGACCAGCCCCATGCGCTTGATGAGCTGGATGTCGTTTCCGTCAGTGGCGGCCAAACCCACGCTTTCCTGGCCGCGATGTTGCAGCGAGTAAAGCCCCATCAACACCCGGCGCGCGACTTCCGGTCCCCCGAAAATCCCCATCACACCGCATTCTTCCCCGAAACCTTCCGCCGCTGCACCCATAGACCAAGAAATATAACCGGGCGTGGATCGCGAAAATTAAAAGTTGCGGCTGAATCCCTCGGAACCGAAAACCGAGCCGGGGAAAGTCTGATCCCGCCTCCGGGGCTGGACGCGGAAGGAGGGTTTATTGCACCGGAAGGACGAACGAGTCGTTATTATCAAGGAAATTGGTACTCCGACAACATGGGAAATCACTGCACCAACGCCCAGTTTCACGACCTCAAGTATGATTCCAGTACGATTTCCGGTAAGGCCCTGAACTCCAGCAACGCCATTTGGCCGGGAAGAAACGTTTGGCAGTATTCCCTGTCGCGCGTACTGGATTCCACCTCGATGACCTTTTTGGGTCCGCAGCCGTCCCGATACCGCTTGGGATTCCGTCCTCAGTTTCACCCGGTTGCATCTGAGACTCGCTTCCAGCAATTCGAACCTCAATGGAGCGACTCCGATTTCTTCCGGATACATCGCCATTCAAGTGGAAGGCACCTCGACGGAGTTCGCCAAAATCGAATTGTTGAATTTGGTCGGTTGCATGGACAAAAACGACACCGCGTCCTGGCCGGCAGTGAAATCCTGAAAGTGAACGCCTACGATCTAAAAGGCGTTCGGGTGGCATCGTTTCCGGGCACGGGGCAAACTTTGCTGGATATTGCCGCGTTGAAGCCGGGGCTGTATAATCTGCAGGTGGAAACGCGCCAAGGAACCGCGCAGGCCGTTTACTCCAAGTTGTAAAATCCCCAGACAAAATCGGACGGTGGAATACCTCCCGGCCCGGGGGGTATACTAAGGCGAACCCGACGCCATGCACGCCACTTTGTCCCATCCCGTCCCGACTTCTTCGGATTGTGAATTCCACGGCGTTTCCCGGGTATTTGCCATCGGCGATTTGCATGGCAATTATCCCGGCTTCTGCGCCATTCTTCGCGGCTGCGGGCTCATCGACGGCGACGACCATTGGATGGGCGGCGACAGCCACGTGGTGCAATTGGGCGATGTCTTCGGCCGCGGCGGGGAGCCGGGAAAAGTCCTCAACCTGATCAAAATCCTCGATGCGGAAGCTTCGGCCGTCGGCGGCCGGGTGCATATGTTGCTCGGCAACCACGAAATCCTGACTTTGCGGGGGAGCATTTTGTACAACACCCCGGAGGAATTCGCCGACTTTGCGCGCGCCGGAGCCTTGCCGGCTTTCGACGAAGAGAGTTCGCCGGAAATCGACGCGGGTGTGCCGGAAAAACTGCGGCGACGCTTGCGCGCGTTGGGTTGCTGGGAGTTTTGCCGCGCCCTGTTGCCCGGCCATCCGGTGGGGTGCTGGCTGCGTGCGCGCCCGTCGGTATTGGTTATCAACGACTCGCTGTTCGTGCATGGGGGGTTGGATCCCGTCTTCGGAATCGAGGCCATCGAGGCCATCAACGCGCAGGTGCGACGCGAGATATTTTCCTCACCCGATTGGACTCCCGTGCGTTCGCTACTGGGCTCCGACGGGCCGCAATGGCACCGCGACTATGTGTTGCGGCCCGATGGGGAGCGCGCCGAAGCCCTGGATCGCGTATTGACCCGTCACGGCTGCCGGCGCATGGTGGTGGGGCACACTCCCACCGCCCATCTGGGGCGGGCGGGAAAAGTGACGCCCCTTTACGGAGGCCGGCTCGTTTGCGTCGACACCGGCATCGGCCGCATGCACGGCGCGCGCTTGTCGGCGTTGTGTCTGGAGGGTGGCGCCGTCACGCCGGTCTATCCGCAAGCTGAAGTTCTATATTAGCTGCAGCCGGCAACCCCGAAGGCGAATCCGGCCCCCGAGGATTCATGGTCGCACCCAATGGCGAATTCGAAGAGCGGAATCCGCAGTCGATCAACATCGAACTGCCCGAAGCCGTGGCCGAAGGCATTTATTCCAACCTTTTCCTGGTGGCGCATAGCGCGTCGGAATTCGTACTCGACTTCGCGCGCATTCTGCCCGGTCCGCCCAAGGGCAAGGTGCAGGCCCGCATCGTCATGACGCCGGCCCATGCCAAATCGCTGGTGGCCACCTTGCAGGAAAATCTTTCGCGCTATGAGCGCAATTTCGGACCGGTGCCGCCCTTTGGAGCACCGGGAACTCCGCCTGGCGAGGATTTTTGATCGCTGCAGCGCGGCGGATCGAGCCTCTTCACACTGGCACCCGGAATCCGGCGATGACGCATCGGCCCTGCGCAATTGAACCGGGTCTTTCCTTTTGCAAATCGAACTTTGATCTCGGCAAATTGAACTGTCAATGAACCTGCTTTGTCTCGACATGGAAGGCGTATTGACGCCGGAGATCTGGCATCATGTGCGCGATCGCTCCGGCATCGCCGAACTCGGACTCACCACCCGCGATGTCAAGGATTACCGCGAGCTCATGGATCGCCGCGTGGAGATTTGCGCGCAACGGGGCATGACGCTGGAGCGCATTCAGGCCCTGATCGCCGAATTGGATCCGCTGCCCGGGGCGCGGGAATTTCTCGACTGGGTGCGGGACCGCTATCCGGTCTTCATCCTCTCCGACACCTTTTACGAATTCGCCGCGCCGCTGTTGCGCAAATTGGGCCTTCCCACCTTGCTATGCCATCACATCGCCTATGATGAAGTCTCGGGCCGCCTCCGCTACACCCTGCGCCAGGACGCGGCCAAACAAAAGGCGGTCGAAGCCCTGCGCGGCCTGAATTTTCGGGTGGCGGCGGTGGGCGACTCGTACAACGACCTAGCCATGCTGCGCGCCGCCGACCGGGGCGCCCTCTTTCGCGCGCCCGCGACCATCGTGCGCGAATTCCCCGAATACCCGAGTTTCAGCGATTACGCCGACCTGCGGGCGTTTCTGAGCCGGGAATTCTAGCCCCCATCTCCGGCGACCGTGGACCGACGATCCACCCGTGATATTGGTCGATAATCCGGCCGCCCGGCGGGCAACGCGCAACACCGGGTTGAATTAACAGCTCGCGACAGGCTGGAGAACCGGATACGCCCGCTACGTCAGAGGCCGGTCCCTGAGGCTGGAAGCCCAGCAAACTGCAACGGTGAATATCAGGCGTCGGCCGCCTGCGTCACGAGCCGGTCCCTGCCGAAGGGCCGGCCGTACCCATGCGACAGCGGAACCAGGCCGCGATGTCGCGCAGCTCTTCGGGCAACAAAGTGTGATCTTTGTCATAGGCCTTGAATTCCAGTTGCAATCCGAGTTCCTGCAATCGCTGGAATTGGCGCGCGGAGGGCTCGAACGGGACGACGGCATCGAAACGGCCATGCGTGGCCAGAAAATGCTGGGCGCGCGCCGCCGCGGAAAATTGTTCCGGGTATTCCTCTTCGAAGGCCACATAACCCGAGACCGCGCAGACCCCGCCCAAGCCGGCTTCGTAACGCAGACCGCAATCGATGGCCATGAGCGCGCCCTGGCTGAAGCCGAACAGATAGACGTCGGCGGGCGCCACGCCCTGGGCGGAAAGCTCTTCCAGCAATTGCCGCAGCAGCCCACGACTGCGCAGCACGCCGGGCTCGGGATCGCCGAGAAAATCGAACCAACTGTAACCGCCGTAATACGGGTCGGGGGCGTCGAGCAGCAGATACGCACAGGGGTCCAGGCCCAGGGTTTCGGGCAAAAAGGCAAACCCCTCCCCCGAATCGCCCAGGCCGTGCAGGACGATCATGGTTTTGGCGCCCGGTCCCGGGCGGCGGGCGGGCACGAAGCGGTGCCGGAACAGGCGGGTCGAAAGCATGGCCTGCAAAGGTAGGCTCTGCGAACGGATTTCAATCCGCGACCGGTGAGACTTTGGATGCGCGCCGCGCCAGCAGTTGCAAAAAAACGAATCCCACGGTGCCGGCGGTACATGAGGCGCACAACACGGTGAGTTTGGCTCCGTCCAAGGGTTCGGGGGCATCCAGCCCCAGACCGGCGATGAAAATCGACATGGTGAAGCCGATGCCGCCCAGAATCCCGGCGCCGAACATCTGAATCCAGGAGACGCCCCGCGGCAAGGCCCCCAGTTTGATGCGCGTGGCCAACCAGGAAAACAAGGTGATGCCTGCGGGCTTGCCGAGGCACAGGCCCACCCAGATGCCCCAGCCCAAGGGCTCGGTCAGCACGTGCAGGGTATCCAACGACAGGTTCACGCCGGCATTCACCAAAGCGAACAACGGCAAAATACCGAAGCTCACATAGGGGGTGAGCAACCGTTCCCACCGTTGCAGCAAAGGCTCGCCCCCGGTTTCGGAGCGGTGCGGAATGCAAAAGGCGAGCAGCACGCCGGCCAAAGCGGCATGCACGCCCGAGCGCAGCATGGCGGCCCATAACAGCAGGCCGCCGACCACATAGGGGAGCGCGCGTTCGACCCGCAAGCGTTGCAGCAAGGACAAAATCACCACCAGCAGCAGGGCCGCCATCAAAGCCGGAACGTCGGGAGGTTGGGAATAAAAAAAGGCGATGACCAGAATGGCGCCGATGTCGTCGATGATGGCCAGCGCGACCAGAAACACCTTGAGGCCGGTGGGAATGCGTTTTCCCAGCAGGGAGAGAATGCCGACCGCGAAGGCGATGTCGGTGGCCATGGGAATGCCCCATCCCGCGGCGCCGGGCGCGCCATGGGTGAGTCCGATAAAAATGCAGGCCGGCAGCAGCATGCCGCCCAAGGCTCCGGCGATGGGGAGCGCGGCTTGCCGGAACGAGGCCAGTTCGCCTCCCAAAAGTTCGCGCTTGATTTCAAGGCCTGCAAGCAAAAAGAACACGGTCATCAAGCCGTCGTTCACCGCCCCCTCCACCGTGGGTAACGGAAGGCCGGGCAACCAGGCGCCGCCGAGGTGGAAGGCTTTGCCCGCCTCGTAAAAATCGGACCAGGGGGAATTGGCCCAGAGCAGAGCCCCGGCGGTGGCTGCAAGCAGAAGGATGCCGGAAGCGCTTTCGAACTGGGCGAACCGCTGAAAGGGTCCGCGCACCAGGGCGGAGAATTTGAATTCGAGGGCGGATTTGGAAGGCTTCACCTGCGGGATTATAACAACCCGAAGAAGTGTGTCCGGATTACATCGCCTGCAGACGGGCGATGCGTTTTTCCAGCGGAGGGTGGGTGGCCATAAGCGAAAGCAGACCGCCCTGCCGGCCCGAGATTTTCAATGTGGCCATCGAGGCGCTGCCGGTTTGCGATGCGGGTACGCGTCCGTATACGCGCTGCAATTCCTGCAGGGCCGAAATCATTTTGTCCCGGCCCGCCACTTCGGCGCCGCCGTGATCGGCGCGGAACTCGCGCCAGCGCGAGAAGGCCGCCACTACCATGAATCCGAACAGGCCGAACACGATTTCCAGCACGCTGATGAGGAGGTAGTTCGCCCAGAATCCGCCGAAGATCGAGGGGCGTTCATCGTCGCTGCGGCCCCGCATCGCCGAGTTGAGGGCCAGCGCCACCACCCGCGCGAAGAACATGACGAAGGCGTTGATCACGCCCTGGATCAAAGTCATCGTGACCATGTCGCCATTGGCGACGTGGGTCAGCTCGTGGCCGAGCACGCCTTCGAGTTGATCGCGATCCATGCGCGACAACAGGCCGGTGGAGACGGCCACCAAGGCGCTGCGGCGCGAAGGACCGGTGGCGAAGGCATTCACTTCGGGGCTGTCGTACACCCCGACCTCGGGCATGGCGGGCAGCTTGGCCTTCTGCGCCAGGTCATGCACCAGCGCCACCAGATCGCGGAACTCGCCGGGTTGCCGCGTATCGATGATCCTTACCCCCATCATCCATTTGGCCATCAATTTGGAGAGACCCAGGGAAATGAAGGCGCCGCCCATCCCCCACACCAGACAGAACACGAACATGGAGCCATAGTTGATTCCGTTGGTGGTGAGATAGCGGTCGAGGCCGAGAATGCGCAGCACCAGGCTGATGGTGACGATCACTAGGATGTTGGTGAGAAAGAAAAGCGCAACGCGTTTGAACATGGCCGTGGCTCCGTTTTTGGTCTAGCAGGAAGGTATTATTTTCGCCCTTGGCCGCCCCACCGGCGCGGCTCGCGGGCCGGCCCCGCGACGTGGCGATTCGATTTCAAAAAAGCGTGACAATTCCGTGCACTTTAGAAAAACCGGACGGAAGGCCATGGCAATCTGGAACAGCGGCAGGGATCCGGGAGCCCGGGCGGGTCGTCTCGCACGCAGGGTCTTCGATCGCCTCGGGAACCAAACCCGGGCCTCGTCGGTATTGTCAGAATGATTCTGCGGCGTGATTAAACCGCGATTTCTCCCATAGCCGCCGGCGTTTCCGCGGCCGGTTCGTCGGGGACTTCGGATTCAGCCGTCTCCTGGCGGGGTGGAAAAATCGAAGGCGGCTGCAGCAAACCGTCCTGGCCTTCGGCTTTGCGCACCAGCCATTCCTGCACGTTGAAGGCTTTTTCCTCCGGCGCGGATTCGAGCTGCGCATAGCCGCCGTCGGCGCGCATGGTGTAAACGCAGGCGCGGTCGTTCCAATAGGCCGAAAGAATTTCTTCAAGTCGGGCGCAATTTCCGGGCGCGCGAATGGGAACCATAACCTCGACGCGCTCGCGCAGGTTGCGCTGCATCCAATCACTGCTGCCGATCAGCATCTCGGGAGTTCCGGCGTTTTCGAAGTGATAGATGCGGCTGTGTTCCAGAAAGCGGCCCACCAGGCTTTTCACTTCGATGTGGTCCGACATGCCCTTCACGCCCGGCCGCAAGGCGCAGATACCGCGCACCAGCAGGCGAACGGGTACCCCCGCCTGCGAGGCGGAGTATAGCGCTTCAATCAATTCGGCGTCGAGAATGGCGTTGCATTTCACGGTGATCCCGCTGGGCCGACCCACGCGCGCATGTTCGCGCTCGCGCTCGATGCGGGCCAGTATTCCGGCCAGCAGATTTACCGGACCCACCAGCAGGTTGTGAAAATCGGAACGCCGTGATTGCGCGCTGAGGAAGTTGAAGACGTCGGAAACGCCTTCGATTAAGACCGGATCGGCGCTGAGCAAACTGAGATCGGTGTAGACCCGGGCGGTGTCGGGGTTGTAATTGCCCGTGCCCACGTGCGCATAACGGCGGATGCTGCCGTTCTCGCGGCGCAGCACCAACACCAGCTTGCAATGGGTTTTGAGCCCCACCAAGCCGTAGAGCACGGTGCCGCCGCGTTCTTCCAGTTGCCGCGCCCATTGGATATTCGAGGCTTCGTCGAAGCGCGCCTTGAGCTCGACTACCACGACCACCTCTTTGCCGGCCTCGGCCGCCTCCATCAAGGCGTAGACGATGGGGCTTTCGCGGCTGGTGCGGTACAGGGTCTGTTTGATGGCGAGCACGTCGGGATCGCGCGCCGCGGCCTGAATGAAGCGCACCACCGGATCAAAAGATTCGAAGGGGTGGTGCAGCATCACGTCGCCGGCGCGCAAGGTGCCGAAGATTTCCGCCGGCTCCTGAAAGCGGGGAAGATGCCAGGGCGTGAAAACCGGAAATTTCAAATCGGGCCGCGGCACCATGCCGGGCAAACCGTACACCCGGCTGAGGTTGACGGGATGGCCGACGCGGAACACGAGCGACATGCCGATGTCGAAGTTTTTCACCAGCAGTTCGGTCAGGCGCTTGGGCGCGTCGCGATCGATTTCGAGGCGCACGACGTTGCCGCGGCGGCGATTGTGCACCTCCGCCTCCACCGTGTCGATGAGCAGCGACCCCTCTTCTTCCTCCAAATAAAGGTTGCTGTTGCGGGTGACGCGAAAACCCGCGTGGGCTAGGATGTCAAAGCCCAGAAACAGGCTGTCGAGATAATGCCGCACGACGTCTTGAATGAAGATGAAACCATAGGCGCGATCGCGGGTGGGCAGGGGCACCAGACGCGGCAGACTGCGGGGAATGGCCACCACGCCCACCCGCTCCTGGCGTTTGCGCTCGCCGCGCAAAAGCACCGCCAGATACAAAGCCTTGTTGGTCACGAAGGGAAAGGGGTGGGCCGGATCGACTTGAATCGGCGTCAGCAGGGGATAGACTTCGCGCCGGAAAAAGCCGTCGACGAAGTGGCGTTCGCCTTCGTCGAGATCGGCCATGCCCTTGATGCGAATTTTCTGGGCGCGCATTTGCGGCAGCAGATCTTCTTCCCAGCAGCGGTATTGCGAGCGCACCAGGCGCTGGCATTGGCGCAGAATGCGGTCGAGTTTTTCGCGCGGCGCCAGCCCGGCGATGCCGTCGCTGGCCGCGCCCGATTCGGCTTTCTGCAGCAGCAGCGACACGCGAATCTCGAAGAATTCGTCGAGATTGCTGCTGACGATGGCGAGAAAGTGAATGCGCTCCAGCAAAGGGTGGCCGGGGTTCAAGGCCTGATCCAGAACGCGTTGATTGAACGATAGCCAACTGAGTTCGCGATCGAGGTACGGTTCGCGGCTTTGGGGTTCAAGGGGGGGGGTCATGCTGCGCCTGCCGGGGAGGGAAGAGGGATATGCAAATGCCCGTTGCGGCTCCAGAAAAAGGCGACGCCGTCGCGCAATCCCGCCTCGCTGGCGGAAATGCGGGTGATGCCGAAATGCCGCATGGAGGCCAGGAGGCAGGCCACGGCCGGCATGATGATGCGCGCCCGTTCGGGCGAAAGTTCGAATACGTCCGGCAGCGCCTGGTGCGAACGGCCGACGGCCATTTCCATCACGTCTTCCAGGCTACCGCGTGTGATCTCGGGAACGGATTTGGTGAATTCGAGGCTGTGCAGGCCGTCGACCATGTGCCGCACCGCGCGGATGTTTCCCGAACTGCCCACCACCCGGTCGGCGCGCGGCCCACCCGCCGATTTGCGGAATTGGGCGAGGGCTTCCTCCTGCATGCGTTCGAACGTCTCGCGGCTGAAGGGCTTGCCGTTGACGAACTTCTGCGCCAGGCGGATGGCCCCGAGTTCGTAACTTCGGCCCTCGATGTATTCGAGGCCGCGGCTCCACGACATTTCGAAACTGCCGCCGCCCAGATCCAGGGATTGCAACACCTCTTGCGGCCCGGCTTTGGCATCTTGCGCCACGCCCATGTGAACGAGAAAGGATTCTTCGGCCCCGGTAAGCACGCGCACCGGCAACCCGGATTTTTCTTCCAGCCGCTTCAGCGCCGCCTCGCGGTTCTTGGCCGCGCGCATGGCGGCGGTGGCCACCACGAAGGTGAAGTGCACCTTCTCTCCGTTCCAGGCGTCGTTGAGGCCGCGGAGAAACGCAGCGACGCGATCCAAGGCCGCATCCGGCAGCGTGCCCTGCTGAAAGGCGTAATCGCCTAAGGCAAGGCGCAGCTTGTCTCGCCCCAACAAGCGTTGGGCACGCTCTTCCACTTCGAACCAAGCCGCCTTGACGGCGTTACTGCCGATGTCGACCACCCGAATCACCATGCTTCTATGCTCCTCGCCTACCGGGGGCGGTTCATTTTCGCCACGCATCTACCCAGGCGGGCGACGCCAAGCCCACCAGCTTTCCGGCGCCGGCGCGGAAGGTCGTCAATTCCACGCACGCCATGGCTCCCTTGCGAAAGGCGATGCCCGGTAGAGGGGACCCGCAAAGCAGTAAACCTAAAAACTCTCCCAACTGGGGTTCGTGGCCCACCAGGCACAGCGAGGGGATGGCTTTGGCGGATCGCAACTGCCGCAACAAGAGCGCCGGCTGGGCGTCGTAGCGCAGGGCCGAAACCAGGCACACGCTGCCGAGTTGCAGGCGCCACGCCTTGGCCAACACGGCCGCACTTTCCCGTGCGCGCTGCACGGGGCTGTGCCAAATCACGCGCGGGGCCGCGTCGAGGCGGGCCACGGCTTTGGCCATGCGTTTCAATTGGCGCCGGCCCTTGTCGGTGAGGGGGCGCGCGTCGTCATGGGGATATTTTTTGGGATCGCGGCGTTCGGCTTCACCATGGCGGATTAAAAAAAGCAGCATGATTTAATCTGAGGTCTCACTGTCTAAAGTTCGCAATCGCACGCTTGTTACCGGATTGCGATTCGATTTCCGGACCATTGTGATATGATGTCCCGGAATATGTATCTTTTCTTTATCTTGACATTGTCTAGAGATCACAGAAAAACATGAAAAAGACGCCGGCCGAATCGCGATCGGGACAAAGCGTATCGGTTTGTAACGGCCGCGAAGCAGCGTCGTTCCGGCGGTCAAGTTTTCGATTTCGTCACGGAACATGATTTTTGTATGCTACTTCTTGTCGTTGAAACATGTAATTTAAGCGGCAAACGGCGGAGAGCGAATCTCCGCCTCGGGGGAAAAGGGAAGTACCGGAACGTGGCCGGGGACGAAAGGCCGAAGCAAAGGAAAGTATGAAGAAGAAGAGTAAAACCCATTCACAGCAAAAATCCGCCGTGCTTTCCCGTTGGGACGCCCAGTGGAAAGAACAATACGACGTGTTGTCGAAATTCCGGGCGCGCCATGGGCATTGGCCCAAGGTGACCGACGAGTTTCCGTCGGGCAACCGTCTCGGACAATGGGCCAACCGGCAACGCGACTTGCATGCGCAAGGTCGCTTGCTGACCGAGCGCGAACGCGCCCTGGGCAAGCTGGGATTTTCCTGGGATAAAACCGACGAGCGCGCTTCGCATTGGAACCAACAGTTCGAATATCTGCTGGCCTTTCGCAAGCGCCATCCGCAGGTGTGGCCCTATGCCCGCCAGGATTTTCCCAAAGGCAACCGTTTGGGATTGTGGGTGTGGCGGCAGCGCCAGGCCTTTGCGGCGGACCGTCTGCCCAAGCCGCGGCAGAAAATGCTGGAGAAAATCCGCTTTCCCTTTGAACTGCCCGACAGTTGGGAAGAGCATTTCGCGACGCTCAAGCAATACCGTCAGAAGTTTCCCGAACAATGGCCCAAGGCGCGCGAAGAATATCCCAAAGGCAACCGTCTTGGCCTGTGGTGCCATTTGCAACGTTGCGCCTTTAAAACCGGAGCGCTGCTTCCGGACCGGGTCTCTAAGCTCGCCAAGATGGGTTTTCAGTGGAGCGTCAAGCAGGTGAGTTGGATGCGCTTCTACGATCAACTCAAGGCGTACAAGCGGAAAAATTCCAAGCTCTGGCCCGTGCTTGAAGCCTCGGCCCTCGACGATCGGCGCCTCATCGCTTGGTGCAGCACTCAGCGCCACAAACGCAAGATCGGAAAACTGGACAAGGACAAGATCGCGCTGCTCGACAAAATCGATTTTAGGTGGTGAGCCCGGGAGTGCGCCCCGTATCGGTTGCGAAACCGCGGGGCGCCGAGATTCGGGCTTGGCATTTTCCGCCGCTTTGGGTGTTTGTTTATTAAGGTCCGGAGGCGGTTTTGCAACCCGATTCGGATCCCCAGCCCGAAGCCCGGCCATCGCGGCGGCGCCGGCGTATGCGGCGTCTGGTCCCGTGGCTGGTTTTTTTGCTCGTCCTGCTTCTGGCCCTGCTCCTGCACCGTTGTCCGTCGCCTCCGCCGCCCATTCCCCAACCGCCTTTACACACGTCTCCGCCACCGGCGGCGGCTCCGCCGGAAACGAGCTCGGCCAAACTTTTGCCACCGCCCAAACCCGTGGAGAAAAGAAAGCCACACCCACCGCCTGCGCCGACGCCTCCGGTCGCCGCGGCCGTTTCCAAAAACGACACCCTTCCCTTCGTCTATGCCGATCCCTGGGGCGGGCGGCATTTCGACTCGGTGCGCGTCACTTTGCATTGCCGGGAAAACTGCGTCGTGCTGTACTCACTGGAAGACAGCGTGCATTTCCGCTCCTACGATTCGGCGCTGACCTTCCGCCGCAATACCACGCTGTGGATGGCGGGCGAAACCTTCGACGGCCGCCAGACCCCGCCGGTGCGGCTGGAATACGTCATTGAAAAAAATCGCGGCGAATGCCCGTCCCAGACCATGCCCGTAAAGGTGGACCGGCGCACGGTGTGCGTCGACGAATACGAATGGCCCAACCGCGAGGGCGCCTGGCCGCAAACCATGGTGAGCCAGGCCCAGGCCGAAGACTCGTGCCAAGCGGCGGGCAAGCGGCTATGCACCCGGGAGGAGTGGCAAGACGCCTGTCAGGGGCCCGATCAGTCCCGTTACCCCTACGGCACGCCGTATGATGAACGGTACTGCCCTGCGCAGCAGACCGCGCCGGCTCGCTCGGGGCGTTCGCCGGCCTGCCGGTCGTATTACGGCATCTACGATCTCACCGGCAACGTGTGGGAGTGGACCGCGACACCCGATTCGGCTGAAGATGATTTCTTCTGGGTGGCCGGCGGCGACTGGGAAACGGCCGAGAAAGCGACCTGCAGGCAGGCCAAGTTCAGTTTCTACCCGCAGAACCGCTATCCCAGCGTGGGGTTTCGCTGTTGCGAAGAGCCCAAGTGAAGCCGCGGAATCAGCTTTTAGGAATCAGAAAAAGCCCCGGAACATGGCGGAAATGTTGGTCGAAGGTTAAGAGCGCGGCCCCCTGGCTCAAAGCGGTGGCGGCGATCCAGATATCGTTTTGGGGAATGGGTTTACCGGTTTTGCGCAAATGGCCGACCACACGCGCGTAATGCTCGGCGACTTCGGTATCGATCGCCGCCACCGCCACTCCGGGTTGGTCCAGCAATGCGCGCAACAGATTACGATTCGCGGATTCGCGGTTTCCCTGGGCGAAGCCAAAGTACGCTTCGCCCAACACAACGGTGGGCACAAAAACCCGTTCGGCCTCTTCCAAAGTTTCCAAGGCCAAAGCCGTGCGGTCCCCCTGGCCTTCCGCCATCAACGCGGAAAGGGCGCAGGTGTCGAGACAGATCTTCACTTCCACGTCTCTTTGTCGATCTTGTCGAAAGTCTTCAAGGCTTGAAGGTATAACTCGGCGTCTCTGCCGCGAATTTTGCCCACCCAACCGGAAAGGTCCCTTTTCTTTCCGCGGCGTCGCTCTCCGTAAAGAGACTCCTCGACGACCTGGATCACGGCTTTATTCAGACTCAACCTTTTCCCCCGGGCGATTTCCCGTACCCGTGCATCCAGCTCGGGCGATACATCGCGAATCGTCCATTGCATAGAATCTCCATTGCATGCAAATATGCCTGCATTATGGTAGCATTTATGCCTGCATAGGGCAAGCATGGTTGCGCCCAAGCCAAAGGCGTATTATTGACCACGATGGCGGCGGAAAAACTCAGGCACAAGAGAGCGCTCCCGCGTCGCGAAGCCCTGCGGCCGGTCGCCGGCCTGGTGTTTTTGGGCCTGATGCTTTCCGGCGCCGCCGTCATGCTGCGGCAAATCGATGCGGGAAAACCCAAAGACTGGAATCAAAGCCAACTGCTTTACCTGCCTTCGGGAAAACTGCTCAAGCCTTTGGCGCTGGATTACAATGCGGCCGTGGCCGATATGATTTGGGTGCGCGGCATGCTGTACTTCTCCGACCAATATTTGCGGGGACTGGGATATGTGTGGATGGGTCATATTTTGGACGTCGTGACCGAATTGAATCCCCACCTGCTTCCCGCCTACGAATTCGGCGGCACGGTGCTGGTCAAAGACAAAGGGCAGTGGCGGCAAACGCGACAGTTATTGCAGCGGGGCATTGCGGTTTTTCCCGACAATTGGCGCTTGCGGGTTTATCTGGCCATGGGTGAACTGAGCGTGGACACGAATTATGTGGCGGCGGCCGAAGCCTTGAAACCCGCGGCCTTGCTGCCGGGCATTCCGAATTACGTGCGCACCTTATCGGCCACGTTGTTCCAAAAAGGCGGCAGAGAACGCATGGCGCTGGCTTTTCTGGTGGATCAATATCTTCATTCCCCCGAAGCCATCAATCGTGACGTGTTTCTGAACCGGATTCTGAAAATTTTTCCTGCGATTGAAAATGCAAAACCGGATAAAGAGGAAGTGCGGAAAATTCTGGCCTTGGCCCAAGCGGATTCGCGCTCCGAACCCATCGTCTTGAATGTTCTCAGTGATTACCTTCGGGGAGATTTAAGCCCGGGATCGCGGCGCGTTTTGGAAAGGCTGAACGAAGAGACGGCGCCTTAATACAAGCAAGCGTCTCATGGGTTGCGTTTTCCTTTTAACCGAGAACCGAGCCGGACCGCTTCTTGAATCTTGGTTGGCAATTTTCATCTCAATTTATTTTCATCCAATTCACGTAGGCGCGAAGGCGGTGTTGGTACACAGCATGATCAAGAAGACTCAGGAGACACCTAAGCCTGATTTAGACTTGGCGTTGAAACGGATGCGAGAATGGTTTTGAAGGCAAGGAGGTTGATATGAGAAAGAAACAAAACATCTTCAAAGACTACTTGAAAGGCAAACTCAAGAACAAGACGTTCCGGGAAGCCTACGCGCATTACGGGAACGTGCTGGAAATAGGTCTTCGGGTCCGAGATCTCCGGGAGAAGGCTGGGCTCACCCAAACCCAGCTTGCCCGTCGTCTCAAGGTTTCCCAGCAAGTGATCTCGCGCCTCGAAAGCGGTGAGGTGGATAACCCCACCGTGTCGACGCTGGAGCGCATCGCCAAGGCAACGGGAAACAACCTGCGCCTGGAGTTTGAACCCGCCTAAAGACTTCTCGCATTCTGCCGACGCTCTTTGCATTCTGCCACGAGCCGTCGGTTGTGAAGCCATCGGTTCTGGCGAGATTACCGATGTCTTTTTGGATTTATAAGCCGGGTTGGGCCCGTTTTTGATCCCGGGGGTATTGGTACGGGTCTTGCGCTTGCTTTAAGCCCAGAAAAGCCTTACGATGGAGACCGCTTCGTGGCGCTTTCGCAAAACCTACCACCTCAAAGGAGAAACATCATGAAATCGCAAAACCAAAAAGGCTTCACCCTCATCGAATTGATGGTGGTGATCGTCATCATCGGTATTTTGGCGGCATTGGCTATTCCCCGCATGATGGGCGTCTCAGCCAAGGCCAAGGCTTCGGAAGCGCCCACCACCATTTCGAACTGGGAAACGTTGCAAAGTGCCTATATGCAGGAAACGGGTGGAACGGGAACGCCGGGTAAAATTGGGTTTTTACCGAGTGCCTCCAAATGGTTCAAGTTGGATACCAGTGCCAGCAAAACCCTCAAGGTTGTTGATTCGATTTCGGTTGGAAATTGCGTTCCGACCACCGATTTTTGGGAATCCGATTCTGCGGCTAATGGTGCGTTTACGCATACACCGCCCAACACGGCGGGTTGTGCCGCCTACACTCCCAACTTCTAATTCAACTGTTTCAAATCGGGTGAGAAAGAATCCGCCTCCGGCGGATTCTTTTTTTTGTACCCACGGCACGGACTACAGCTTTGGGGTGGAATTCTACAGAACGCGGATCACAGCAAATCAAGCAAAGCGTAACTGCGAAAAATCACGGTAAGCACTGAGTTCTTCGCCGGGAGCTGCGTCATGATTTTTCAGCATGTGCAACAGCCGAGCTTGAAGCACCTAAAATTCGCCCCTTGACAATATACGCCATCGGCGTATGTTGTTTCAATGAATCTGCTCTTTCGGGAGGTTGGAAGTTTCACCGACATCATTACCGAGCTTTTGACGGATGATGAATATGCGGACTGCAAAAAAATCTCAGGGCCAATCCGGAAAAAGGGGATGTTATCCAAGGAACCGGCGGGGCCAGAAAAATACGGGCCCGGGCGGGAACCAAAGGAAAAAGCGGCGGGGTGCGGGTGATCTACTACTTCCAGCACGCGGAAACGATCTGGATGTTGAGCGCCTACCCCAAAAGCAAAAAGGAAAATATATCGGAGAAAGAGAAGAAGCTGATTCGTCTTATCGTGGAAGAGATCAAGGGGGGAGCGGTATGAAAGTGGTGAACAAAAGCTCGACGTGGGCAATTGGAAGAAGCGCTGCGAAGCGTGAAGACCTGGAAAACCGGAAAGACCAAGCTTCGGACTTGGGAGTTAGACGCCGCCGGCCATCGTCGGATGTCTTATCAATCCTACGAAGAGTATCAGCGTGAAAAGCAAAGGGGCAAGAAGCTGAAAACCATCCGCGAACAGATGGGCCTTTCGCAGAACCGATTCGCCCACGCCATGCGGACATCCGTTCGGACGTTGCAAGGGTGGGAGGTTGGTAAAAGCGTTCCAACCCCCGCCGTCGTGCTTGCCGAACTTCTGCGCGACAGCGAAGATGTGAGACGGCGTTTGATGCGCGAGGCGGCAGGCTAAAACCGGAGCCAAAAGCGCGAGTAATCCGCGCCCCGTTGTACTTTTAACCCATGTCCTCCGATTCGAATCGGCTATCCCAAAGCCTGGCCGCAGGTACGGCGCTGTTGCTTTTGTATGCGGCCTGGAAGAGAAGGCGCAATTGGCCCCGCCTCGCGCTGGGTCTATTGGTCGCCGCCGGTGAGCGTTGGCGCGACAGTCGCGATCGCCTCCGCTGGCAAGTTCTGAAGGCCGATCCCGGGGGAGAAAAAATTTGAACCGTCCACAATCTTCACCGCCTCCGATTTTTGATTCCGCCGACGCGGCGCGGCTGGCTGCAGCCGGAATCACCCCCGACGACGCGTTGCGACAACTGGATTGCCTGCGGCGCGGCGCCGTATTCCAACGGCTCTTGCGCCCCGGCGTGATCGGCGACGGCATCGAAACATCACCCAAGAAGACCCGGGCCGAAGAAGCCGAAGAAGCCGAAGAAGCCGAAGCATTTCAGCGCGCTTGCGCCGAAGGGCGCGTGCTGCATTTCATTCCCGCTTCCGGAGCGGCCTCGCGCATGGTGGCCGCCATGCAGCGGACGCTGGAGGCGCTGCACACGGGCTCGGCGGACGAATTGGAAAAACGCGCCGCCGCCGGCGACGTCGATGCCCGGTCGGCCTGGAAGGTGTGGCGCGAATGGGATCGCCTGCCCTTTGATCGCATTCCCGGCTCTGATTGGAACGCGCTGCGGAGTCAAGGCAACGCGGCCGCTTTGCTGGCGGCGCTGCTGCATGCGCCCGGACAGGGCGTGGCCGAACTACCCAAAGCCATGGTGCCGTTTCACCGCCACGGCGCGGAGCGGCGTACGCCGTTGGAAGAGCATTTGCGCGAAGCCTCGGCCCTGGCCGGGCCGGCGGCCGTCGCTCGCGTGCATTTCACCTTTGCGCCCGAGCACGAGGCGCAACTCCGCTGCCATCTGGACCAAATGCTCCGGAAGCTGCGGGCCGAAGGGCTCCGCCTCGAAGCCGATTATTCCCTGCAAGCGGCCTCGACCCAAACCCTGGCGCTGGATGCCGACGGAAATCCGTTTCGCGACGCCGACGGAACCTTGGTGTTACGACCGGGCGGCCACGGGTCTTTGCTGGCCAACCTCGCGGCCTGCGGCGCCGAGTTCGCCTGGATCCGCAACATCGACAACATCGCGGCCGAACCCCGCCGCTCCCAGGGAAGGCTGCGGCGTCGGGCTCTGGCCGGGCGCCTTATTCGCCTGGCGGCCGAACGCGATGCGCTGCTGCGTGGCGCCGCGGCGGATGGCGGGGCTTTGTGGCTGCGCCGACTGGGCGCGACTCCGGCCGGCGAATCCGAAGTGTTGCGCGTGGCCGACCGCCCGCTGCGTGTTTGCGGCATGGTGCCCAATACCGGCGAGCCCGGCGGTGGACCATTCTGGGCGGCCGGTCCGCAGGGGGCGGCCTTGCGCATCGTCGAGGCCTCCGAAGTCGACGCTTCCGACCCGGCCCAAACCGCTACTTTCCGTTCGGCCACGCATTTCAATCCCGTCGACATGGTATGCGCGCTGCGCGACGCCCGGGGCCGGCCCTACCACTTACCGGACTTCGCCGATGCCGACGGCTACGGCGTCGCATCCAAGACCTATGCCGGCCGGCCGTTGCGGGCCCTGGAATGGCCGGGGCTTTGGAACGGCGGCATGGCGGGTTGGAACACGGTGTGCGTCGAAATTCCCCTGGCGCTGTTTTCGCCGGTCAAAACCGTGCTGGATTTGCTGCGGCCCGATCACCAGGAAACGGCCTGAATCCTTCGGCGCTTTCCCCGGTCGGGGATTTTTTACCCATCGGATTTTTACCCATCGGGTTTTTGTCCACCAGATTTACAATAAGCTGCGGCTCCGCAGACCGGAGGCGTAGGACAGAGGCGGCGCGGGATCGGGATCGTCGGGCAGGCTGAACAAAGTGATGGAATTGTTGAAGATGGCCCAGGAGCGGAAGCGCTGCATGGAGTCGCCGTCGCTGTCGAGGCGCCAGTTGGGTTCGCCCGCATAGCGTTTGTCTTCGTTGAACCAGACGAAAGAGCGCAAATCGGGATCGGCGTTGAAGTGCTGGAGAAAATCCAGAATCCACGCCGCTTTTTGGGGGCCGTCGGCGCAGCCCACTTCGGTAATCCACAGCGGCTTGCGGGCGAAGTGTTTTTTCATGCCGGCGATGGAGGCGGAGAACACCTGGGAGAAACTTTGCCAGACATGCGGATGGCGGGCTCCGAAGTTGTAGCCGTCGAGACCCACCACGTCGACATAACGGTCGCCCGGATAATAGGGGAGGATGTCATGGGCAAAGGTGCGGTCACCCCAGAGCACATTGGCGCTGAACACCCAGCGCACGTTGCGCGCGCCGGCGCGCTGGAAGATGGCATGGACATGGCGCCAGGCGCGGCGGAACAATTCGGGTTGCTCGCCCCAGGCCGTCCAGTCGCCGTTCATTTCGTAGCCGAAGCGGTAATAGACGATGCCGTGAAAATTCTTGGCCGCGCGTGCAAAGTTGCGGAAGTAGCCGTCCCAATGGCCTTGCAGGATTTCCGAGAGAATGCGGGGATCCCAGTCCTGACCGTATGCGCACAACTCCTGGGTGACGATGGACTGGATATTCCGCTCGGCGTTGAAGCGCACCACGTCGCCGGGAAAGCCGCGCTGCAGATCGACGAAGTAGAGGGCATAGGAGGGCGGAGTGCCCAGCGCCATGATCTCGCGGGTCAATCCGTCGCCGTAGGACGCGTCTTTATCCCATTGATACATGCCGAAAGATTTTTTGATCCCGAGGTCCGAGGAATCCGCAGGGGGCGGGGTGTCGTCTGCGGTCGATGTGTTCTGAGGTGCGGGCGCTTGGCAACTCCAACACCACAGGCCCATGGCCGCCGGCAACCACGGAAATCGAAATCGGATTTCAGGCATGGGCGTAACCCGATATTTATTATACCCGGAAATCGCAGCCGGGTCTTTTGCGCCGGCGCAGACCGGCCGCCCAAGAGACTACCCAAGAGGCTAAATTGGGGGTCCTAACAAAGGAAGCACATGCACGGCAAGGAACGCGCGGGTCACTGGGCCGCCGGCCAAGTTCAAGACGGCATGACGGTGGGCCTCGGCACCGGATCCACGGCGGAATTTTTCGTGCGGGCTTTGGCGGCACGCGTACGCGCCGAAGGGTTGCGCGTGCGGGCGGCGGCGAGTTCTTATGCCTCCGCTTTGCTGGCCGCGGAGTTGGGGCTTCCAGTGCTGCCTTTGGAACAGCTCGGGGCCTTCGATTTGTATGCCGACGGCGCCGACGAAGTCGATCCGCACAAGCGGCTGCTCAAAGGACGGGGCGCGGCCATGGTGCGCGAAAAAGTGCTGGCGCAGGCCGCGGCGCGTTTCCTCGTGTTGATCGATTCCGGCAAGCGGGTCGAACGCCTGGGCACCCGTCATCCTGTGCCGGTCGAGGTTTTTCCTTTTGCCTACGGCGTCACCCGGCATGCGTTGGAAGCCTTGGGCGCCGCCGTGGTTTTGCGCATCTCCGGGGGCAAAGACGGGCCGGTGATCACCGATCAGGGCAATCTGGTGCTCGATGCGCGCTTTCCCGCCGACACGGATTGGAGCCGCATGGAAACCGATCTCAACGCCCTTCCCGGGGTGGCGGGCCATGGTCTTTTCACCCGTTACGCTGATCATATCACTTTGGTTGTGGGCGGCGATGCGGGCGTGGAGTTGCTGTGACAAAGGGTCCGGCGCAGTGGCTGATCAAAAGCTTTCTCAAGGGCCTGCTGTTAACCGTGCCCTTAGTGGTCACCCTGTGGGTGGTTTATGCGCTTTTCCGCACCATCGACGGGATTCTTCGGCTGCCGATTCCCGGCGCGGGATTTTTGCTCACGGTTTCGATTCTCATCATCATCGGCGCCATGGGATCCAACATTCTGGTGCGGCGGGCCGTGCTGGGGCTGGAAAGCCTGTTGAACCGCTTGCCCTTTGTCAAGCTGATCTACTTCTCGCTCAAGGATCTCATCGGCGCCTTCGTGGGCGAAAAGAAAAGCTTCAAGTTTCCGGTGCTGGTGACGCTGCAGCCGGGCAGCGAGGTCAAGCTGGTGGGATTCGTCACTTCGGAGTCGTTGGATTGGCCCGGCGTCGAAGGCCAGGTGGCCGTTTATTTGCCGCAGTCTTATAACTACTCGGGTTTTTTGGTGGTGGTGCCGCGGTCCCAGATCGTCCCGCTGCCCCCGGAAGAAAGCTCGCGCTGGCTGGCGTTCATCGTCTCCGGCGGCGTTTCGGGGGGCCGTCCCGGCGAACAGCATATCGGCGGTGAGGATTTCAGCCTGGCCAAATTCCCGCAAGCCTGAGTCAGCCGCGCGGCCGGCCCGAATTCGGCGTGCGCTCTTGGTATTTTTTAAGCATGGCCCACCTCTGGAAATATGCCGGAATCGCGGCTGCCCTGATCTTGGCAACGGGTTGCCATCGCGCCCCCTGGAGCCATGGCGAAGTTCCGCCCCAACTGCTGGGCACGCCGTCCGGGGATACTTCCCCGCCGGTCGCCGCGGGTAAGTACGACAACTTTCAGGAGATTTTTGCCGACGTGGCCGAAGCGGCCCTGCCCGCCGTGGTCAGCGTCCACAGCGAAAAGCAGGTGGCCTCGGACGAATCTTCGCCGTCCTTGAACGGATCCCCCTTCGAGTACTTTTTCGGCGCCCCGGGTTCGGGCACGCATGAGGAGGCCGGTTTGGGTTCGGGCGTGCTCATCGATTCTTCGGGCATCATCCTCACCAACAACCACGTGATCGAGGGGGCGGATCGCATCGAAGTGCAATTGCACGACGACCGCGAATTCGATGCCGACGTCGTGGGCGCCGACAAGCCCTCGGATCTCGCGGTGATTCGCATCCGGGGCGGCCACGGGCCTTTTCCTTTTCTGCGCCTGGGCGACTCCGACAAGCTGCGCATCGGCGAATGGGTGTTGGCCGTGGGCAGCCCCTACGGGCTTTCGCAAACCGTGACCACCGGCATCATCTCGGCCAAGGGGCGGCACAACACCGGCATCAACAGCTATGAAAACTTTCTGCAAACCGACGCGGCCATTAACCCCGGCAATTCGGGAGGCGCGCTGCTGAACCTGCGCGGCGAACTCATCGGCATCAACACCGCGATTTTTTCCGAGAGCGGCGGCTATCAGGGCATCGGGTTCGCAATCCCGATCAACATGGCCCGCAAAATCTCCGCCGACCTCATCCGGGACGGCGCCGTGACCCGGGGTTGGCTGGGGGTGTCGGTGCAGCCGCTCGACCCGGACTTGGCGCAAGCCTTGGGCGTCAAAGACCGCAAGGGCGCCTTGGTGGGCGGGGTGGTGCCGGGCAGCCCGGCCGATCATACCGGCATCAAACGGGGAGATGTCATCGAACGTGTGGATCGCACGCCCATCGAAGATCCCAACGACCTGCTCAACCAAATCGCCCTGGATGCGCCGGGTTCGTGGGCGCACGTGGTGGTGAACCGCGACGGCAAAGAGCTTTCCTTCCAGGTCAAAATCGGGCGGCGCGACGAAAGCCACCTGGCTTCGTATCAAAAACTGGAGCAGCAGGACGCCTCGGAAACCGAGGCCCTGGGACTCAAGGTCGAGGATTTATCACCGCAGTTGCGCAGCGATTACCGCATCGATGCCGGCGTGACTCACGGCGCGGTGATTACTTCGGTCGATCCCGGCGGCCGCGCGGCGCGCGCGCGTCTGCGCGAAGGCGATGTGATTCAAGAAGTCAACCGCCGGCGGGTGATGACGGCCGAAGACTTCCGCCGCGAGTTCCGCAAAAGCCGCAACGGCAACCGCATTTTGCTGCTGGTCAACCGCCGCGGCAGCACTTTTTTCTGTGCCCTTTGATTTCTGAAAAATCGCTTAACGGTTTCCCCCAAGTTTGGTCCCAAGTTTAGGGTTGATTCTTCTGAACAAGGGTCGGCGTGTGGCTTTTTTGAGGTTCGGCCCGGATTTTTGTCGCGGAGGCTCATCTTCGGGGGAAAGCCGGCCGATATTAAGAACGCGTTGATCCCAAACCCAGCAAGGGGATATTATGAAAGCCAGCTTCTATGAATCCGCCGCCGAGCTCACCCTTACCCCCGCGGCCGATGCCGAATTCGAAGGGAGCCTGGGGTTGGTGCAGGTGAATCCGGGCGAGGTGCAATGGACCGAAGACCAGGTAATCCATTTTCCGGCCGGTATTCCCGGTTTCGAAAACGCGCGCCGCTTCATCGTTTTGTCGGTTCCCCAATACGAGCCGTTTCATTGGATGGAATGCGTGGACGGTCTGCCGGTGCGCTTCGCCATCATCAATCCGCTCACCTTCCGCCCCGATTACCAGCCCAAGATCCGCAAATCCGATTTGGGCACTTTGCAGATCCGCGATCCCAAAGACCTGCTGTTGTACGTGATCGTTACCTTGCGCAGGCCGCTGGCCGAGTCTACCGCCAACCTCATGGGCCCTTTGTTCATCAACATCCGGGAACGGGTCGGCCGGCAAATTCTGATCGAGAACGACGCCTATTCCCTGCAGGAGCCCATTCTCCCGTGAAGCCGGAATGCTGATTCTGACCCGCAAGCTGGGTGAATCGATCCGCATCAGCGACAACATCTGCATCACCTTGGTCGAAGTCGACGGCAAAACCGTCAAACTCGGCATCGATGCCCCGCGGGAAATTTCCATCCACCGCGAAGAGGTATATCAGCGGTTGCTCGAGGAAAATCGCGCGGCCACCGCCGGCGCGGAGAAGGATTTGCAGAGCATCGCCGCGCTGTTCAAGAAAAAGTGACCCCGACTCCGGGGAACAAAATACGCCACCCATGTTGCCGCGCGAATTCCGGCCGGCCGAGACCAAGTCAGGGCGGAACGCGCGTCGGTTTCTCCGCCGGTTTTAATACTTTAGTGGCCCTTGCTCCCTGATTGGGGGCCAGAACTTACAGGCGACGTCCCCATGATTCTCAACAGTTTGCTGGCCAAAATTTTCGGCACCAGCCATCAGCGCGAAATCAAGCGGATTTTGCCCATGGTCGAAGCCATCAACGCCGCCGCATCGGCGGTGGAGGGGCTCGACGACGAAGCTCTGGTCGCCAGGACTGCGGCCCTGCGGGCAGAATTGCAGCAGGGCAAAACCCTGGACGACATCTTGACGCCGGCGTTTGCCGTGTGCCGCGAAGCCGCCGACCGGCGCCTGGGCATGCTAAACCCGCTGAATCCGGATTTCGTCTTCGACCTCTCCCGGCTTTCGCCCGACTCGCGCCGCCGGGTGGAAGAAGCGCGGCAGGCTCTGGCCGACGGCGCCGAACACCACACCTTGCTGTTCCCCGCCGGCTACTATGCCGAGATTCGCGCGCTATACCCCGAGAGCCGGTATCCGTTCCGCTACCGTCCTTTCGACGTGCAACTCATCGGCGGCATCGTGCTGCATGAGGGCAAGGTGGCCGAGATGAAGACGGGCGAAGGCAAAACCGTGGTGGCCACGCTGCCGGTGTATCTCAACGCCCTCGCAGGTAAAGGCGTACACGTGGTCACGGTGAACGACTACCTGGCCAAGCGCGACGCCGAAACCATGGGCAAAGTGTACCGGTTTCTGGACCTTTCCGTGGGCATCGTCGTGCACGGGCAGGACGAAGACCAGAAACGCGCGGGTTACGCCGCCGACGTCACCTACGGCACCAACAACGAGTTTGGCTTCGACTACCTGCGCGACAACATGGCGCATGAACTCGAAGACTGCGTGCAGCGCGATCTCAACTTCGCCATCGTCGACGAGGTCGATTCGATTCTCATCGACGAGGCGCGCACCCCGCTCATCATTTCCGGGCCGGCGGAAGAAAGCACCGACAAATACCGCAAGGCCAACGAGGTGGTGCGCCACCTGCAGAAGGAAACGCATTACACCCTCGACGAGAAGGAAAAACACGTCTCGCTCACCGAAGAGGGTGTGAACGTGTGCGAAAAGCAACTCGGGCTCGAGAACCTCTACGGCGATCTCAATGTGGAGTGGGTGCACCATGTGCAGCAGGCGCTCAAGGCCCACGTGATTTTCAAGCGCGACGTCGACTATATGGTGCGCAACCGCGAAGTGGTGATCGTCGACGAATTCACCGGCCGCCTGATGGAGGGCCGGCGTTATTCCGAGGGGCTGCACCAGGCCATCGAAGCCAAGGAAAACGTGCCCATCAAGCGCGAAAACCAGACGCTGGCCACCATCACCTTCCAGAATCTGTTTCGCCTGTACCAGAAGCTTTCGGGCATGACCGGCACCGCCGACACCGAAGCCAGCGAGCTCATGGAGATCTATAAGATCAAGGTGGTGGTCATTCCCACCAACAAGCCCATGATCCGCGCCGATCGCGACGACGTGGTGTTCAAAACCCGCGATGAAAAGCTCCGCCACATCGTCGAAGACATCAAGGAACGGTACGAAAAAGGGCAGCCCATGCTGGTGGGCACGGTTTCGATCGAGAAATCCGAAGAGCTTTCGGCTCAGCTTACGCGCGCCGGCGTGCCCCACAACGTGCTCAACGCCAAGAATCACGAGAAGGAAGCGGGCATCATCGCCGGGGCGGGCGTGAAGGGCAACGTCACCATCGCCACCAATATGGCGGGCCGCGGCACCGATATACAGTTGGGCGAGGGCGTGGTGGAACGGGGCGGCCTTTACGTGCTGGGCACCGAGCGCCACGAAAGCCGCCGCATCGACAATCAGTTGCGCGGCCGCTCCGGCCGCCAGGGCGATCCTGGCGAATCGTTGTTTTACCTGTCGCTCGAAGACGACCTCATGCGCATTTTCGGATCCGACCGCATCAAGAAGTGGATGGACCGCATGGGCGTGCAGGAAGACGAGGTCATCTCGCATCCCATGGTCAACCGCGCCATCGCCACGGCGCAGACACGGGTGGAAGCGCAGAACTTCGAAATCCGCAAGCACCTGCTCGAATACGACGACGTGATGAACAAGCAGCGCACCGTGGTGTACGGACTGCGCCGCCGCATCCTGCAGGGCGAGGAGGTCAAAGACGAAATCACGGCCCGCCTGGAGAACGCCGCCGAACTGGTGACCGAGCAATACGCCGTCGGTAATTATCCCGAAGCCTGGGATTTGGAAAAATTCTACTCCGAGGTGAAGCGCGCCTTCGACCTCGACTACCGCATTTCCGAAGACGCCATCCACCACCAGACCACCGACGAAACCATGGATGAGCTCGCCGGCAGGCTGCGCGAGAAATACGCCGCCATTGAGCAGTCCATCGGTTCGGAAAGCATGCGCGCCATCGAACGCCAGGTGCTTTTGGGTGTCATCGATCATGCCTGGCGCGAGCATCTGTACGCCATGGATCACCTGCGCGACGCCACCCGCTTTCGCGGTTACGCGCAGAAGGATCCGCTGCAGGAGTATAAGCAGGAAGGTTTCGCCCTGTTCGGAGCGACGCTGGAGCGGGTGGCCCTCGACACGGCCCAGCGCATCATGCACATCGATCCCAATTTTCTTCAGCGCCAGCAGGAGGCGCAGCGCCGCGCCCGCGAAGTGGAGCAACGCATGCGTCAGGCGATGCAGTTCAGCGCGCCGGGCGAACCCGGGGGCGGCTTGTCCGTCGAAGGCGCCGCCGAACCCGCCCTGGCGGCCGTAGGTGCGGGAGCCAGACCCATGGCCGGCCCGCTGCCTGGCACCGTGGTGCAATCGCGTCCGGCGCCGGCCGCGCGCGCAGCGGATCCTGTCTAACGCTTTCAAAAATGTCGGCCGCAACGATCCCTGTCCGTGCGGCAGCGGCAAGAAATTCAAAAAATGCCACGGGCTGGAGGCGTGAATCGTTTCTTCGTCATCGACGGCATCGACGGCGCCGGCAAGTCCACGCAGGCGGCTCTGCTGGCCGAAAGCCTGGAGCGCGAAGGCCGCAGCGTGGCCCGCGTGCGCGATCCCGGCGGCACCAAATTATCGGATCGCATCCGGGAAATTTTGTTGCAACCCGATCACCTTCCGGCGCCGGCCGCCGAACTGTGCCTGTACGCCGCCGCCCGGGCGCAACTGGTACGCGAAGTCATAATTCCGGCCCTGGAGGCGGGGGCCGTGGTGGTCGCCGATCGCTTCACCTGGTCGACCTACGCCTATCAGGGGATGGGGCGCGGACTGCCGCGCCATCACATCGAGCAACTCGAAGCCATTGCCTGCGTGGGCACGAAACCGGGGCATGTCTTCGTGCTCGATCTGCCGGCCGAGTCTCGCGCCGGTCGGCTGCGGCAAAAAGGCGGCATGCCCGATCGGTTGGAGTCGGAAAGCGACGCGTTTTTCACGCGCGTACGCGAGGCTTTTCTGACTCGGGCGCACGAGCATCCGCACAGCAGCAGCGTGATCGACGCGACCCAGACGCCGGCGATCGTGCACGCCGCCATCGCCGCCAAGGTGCGGGAACTGCTGACCGCGTGAAACGCCGGGATTCGAGGCCGCGGATTTCGTAATATGCAGGACGGCGGAATTTTCATCCACTCGCAAAGGGGCGGAGACGCAGGTTGGCCGCCGGGGAGCCCATGAGGAAAAGCAAATTGTATTACGCCACCGTCACCTGCGTGGTGTTGGCGTTCGCCTTCATCGGCAAGCGCGTGCAGGCCGACAGCGACAAGTTCTATTCGAACCTGATTCGCCTCGACAAGGTCATCTCCAAGATCAGCGAGAACTATGTCGAAAACGTCTCTTCGGACGAGTTGGTCGACGCCGCCATTACCGGCATCCGCGGCATACTCGATCCCCACACCGCCTATTTCACGCCCAAGGATTACGAAGAGTTGAAGGTGAGCACCGATGGCGAATTCGGCGGACTCGGCATTCAAATCGGCATGCGCGATCAGATTTTGACCGTGGTATCGCCGTTGGTGGGCACGCCCGCCTACCGCATGGGGCTTCAGGCTGGCGATGAAATCCTACGCATCGACACCCTGAGCACCGAAGGCATGACCATCGACGACGCGGTCGACAAGCTGCGCGGGCGACCCGGCACCTTGGTGAAGCTCACCATCGGCCGCGAAGGCGCGCCCAAGCCGCTCGAATTCACCATCACGCGCGAAATCATCAAAATCGCCAGCGTGCCCTACGCCGCCCTGTTACCCGACTCGATGGGTTACGTCAAGGTGACCCAATTCGCCAAGCGCACCAGCGAAGATCTCGAAGCCAAACTCGATCAGCTGAAAAAGCAGCATGCCAAGGGGCTGATCCTCGACTTGCGCTTCAATCCCGGCGGGCTTCTGAACCAGGCTATCGGCGTGTCGGAATTGTTTCTGCCCAAGAACGATCTCGTAGTGTTCACCAAAGGCCGCGTGGCCTCGCAGAATCAGGAATACCGCAGCGACCGTGATCCCGTATGGACCAAGAATATGGTGATTCTGGTGAATGAAAACTCCGCCTCGGCCGCCGAAATCGTGGCCGGCGCCATGCAGGATTGGGATCGCGGCGTGGTGATGGGCCAGAATACCTACGGCAAGGGATCGGTGCAGACCATTCTGCCCCTCGACGGCCAAGAGGACATTCTCAAGTTGACCACTGCTTACTATTACACGCCTTCGGGCCGCTGCATCAACAAGCCGGAAAACGCGGTGCGGTTCAAGCATGAAGAAGCCGTGCGCGATTCGCTGCGCGACGACACCGATTGGTTCAAAACCCATGACGGCCGGCGGGTACTGGCGGGCGGCGGCATCATGCCCGACGTGCTGGTGCCCGATCCCCATTATTCGCGCTACGATCAGGAACTGCTGCGCAAAACCATGTTTTTCGACTTCGTCATCCAGAAGCGTCCCGAATTGTCGGCCCAGGGCAAGAAAATCGATTCCAGCTTCCAAGTCACGCCGCAACTGCTGGACGAGTTCAAGAAATTCGTCTATTCCGATACCACCTTCACGCATTTCAAGAGTGCGGCCCAATTGGCGCTCGAAAACGTGCGCGAGGCTTGGAAAAAAGATCGCGAAGATCGCGGTGATACCGCCGACGCCAAGGCCTTGGCCGGCTTCGACCAAGCGGCGGCGCCTCTGGCTGCGTTGCTGCGCGCCGATGTCGACAAAGAATTCGCCCTCAACCTCGATTTCATCAAACAGGAACTCAAGGCCGAATTTTTGGGCACCTTAATCAGCGACGACGCGCGCACCGATTTCGAGATTAAGCATGACGGGCAGGTGGCCCAGGCCCTGCGGTATCTCGAAAACGAACCCCTTTACTCCAAGGTTTTACGCAAGGCCAAGAATAAGGGTTAAGGGTACCTCTTATAATCGGTCCGCCTCAGGCGGAGAATGCGATGATGAGAGGTACCCTTAAGCCTCCGGGAATTGGTCGCCATAACCTCTGGCGTCCGGAAGGCTTTGCCCGCGTTAAATTCCGCGGCGCGCCTGATTAAAGACCGACCGCCGCAGGGGCGTCCGGCCGGGATGCGGTCGCCGGCTTTCCAATCGCAACCTCATTTCCGAATGGGCTGGCAGTTTGAAAACCGCGTGAGACCCCGACCCAAGGTTCCAAAAACAAGTCGGGTTGTCGCGGCGAATGAAAAATAAGCGGAAATATATCCGGTTGAATCCGTGATACCCAACCCTCTCCTGGTATTACCCTTATATTCCAGGCAGGTTCATACTACCCAGTGGATATCCGTCTATGCGCTCGCCCCCAACTTGCCCGCGGAGGGTTTTGCAAATTCGGTTCCGGGCCGCTGCGGTGCTGCTGGTTTGCGGAACCCTGACCGCGCAAACCACGCTGCCGTTAAATGTGAAGCTCTACGATCATAATTACGGGGATTTTGGGGGCGACTTCAGCGCGATATCCGTGACGACATGCAATTACAACGTGTACCAAGCCGCGCCCGGAATGGTGACCGACTCCCTTTATTTCGACTCCGTCCTGATGAAAAAAAATCTGCGGCAGGGTCCCAATCTGTGCGGATCCGCGAATATCGGCAAATGGTTTGATCCCAATTACGCCCGCGTCTACACCTGCGGCAACCTTTTTTTCAACAATGTCGGAACCACCGCGGCGCCGCGCTGGAGGTTTGACGATACCGTGTTCCATCCCATGGACAGCCTGAGTTTGCAGCCCACCTGGGATTCCGGCGGAGTGTATTTACCGCATGATTTCGCCTTTTGCATGGAGATCAACACCGGGTTCGTTTACCAGGGTGGGGATTCGATGTGGTTCAAGGCCGATGATGATTTGTGGGCATATCTCGACAACCATCTGGTGGCGGATTTGGGTGGCGTGCATTATTACCAGCAAGCCACGGTGAAGTTGGACACCTTGCCGTTCTTGCGGGGGCGCCAAGGTCAAAATCTGGATTTGGATGTTTACTACTGCGGCCGTCAGCCCGCCACCACGGTGTTCGGCATGGAGACCAATGTGAAACTGACGCCGCTCGCCGTCAAAGATTTGCAAATCGTCGATACCTTGGGGCAACCGGTGATCGCCAAAAGCATCATCGTCGGGAAAACCCGGGTGTGCGCGCGTCCCGATTTCCTGGTGCCCGGTGATGCGTCTTGCGGCAATTACGAGATGCCCGCGGGGCTCAGCTTTCTGGACGCCGACTGGGTGTTGAACGGCCAGACGCTTTCCATCAGCGGCGGCCAGCAATGCCTCGATCTCGATCCCTCGCAATTCGCCAACAACCAGAAAATCAACATCACCGCCACGGCCGAAGACAAGACCGCCGGCATCACCCTGACCTTGGTACGGGTGGCAAAACCGGTGGCGGGATGGCTGCACGGAAACGGACGCGCCGAAACCGTGCAATTGAATTTGGATACAGCGGGCGGCCCGGCCCCCAATGGCCTGCAAACCGCCTTCACGTTCGCGGGCCGGGAACATACCCTCTGGGCCTACCCCGCCGGTAACTCCCCGGATACCCTGGTTTTGACCGGCACACTGGGCACCGATCCCGGCCCGTTGGGACTCACCGGCTTCACCCCCATCCCGGCGGCCACGCAGCAAACCATTTACAGCCAAGTCATCGCCGAAAGCTGCTCTTTGAAAGACGGTGTCAGCCCGATTGCCACCTCAGCCCGATTCGACTGGGATACTTCGGGATCCGGCTTTCCCGCCGTTCTGAATCTGGGGCTTTCCGAACCCTTGTCCACCCCCGCCAACCTGCTGGTGAACGCGGTGGCGGTGCAAGGGCCCGATGGGTCGGCCCTGAACCTTTCCGTCGCGGGGTGCCGGGGACTGTATCCGGATGCAGCGCAGATCCGGTTGCTGCTCCCGGAACTCGTAGCGGAAAATCTAAGGCCGGGAGACAGCTTGACCTTGACCGCGGCGGCGATGGATACGGCGGGTAATCCCGCGCAGCCGTATTTTATCGCGGTTGATTTTCCCAACGACCTGTCGCCTCAGATCGGGAATGTGCATTTCCAAAACGCCTTCACCATTGGAGCCGAGGTGAATCCCCTCGACGGAGATCCCGTCATGGTTTTGGTCGACGCCTCGGGAAACCCACTCTGGGACCGCGAACCCGACAGCCGGTTGGCAGCCATGCGCGGCCCGGTGCTGGAAATCTCCACCCAGGTACCGCTGAGCCGGATTCAACTCCAATTTTTCGACCATCTGGGAAATTTCATCAACGCCTGGGATCAGACTTTAACCGCGGCGGATTGGGAGCGCGTTTTGCGTGCCGGGGGTTCCGGAGACACCGAAGTGTATTTGATGTGGGTTCCCGTCTCAAGCACCGGGCATCGGGTCGGTACCGGCGTGTATATCGTGCAGGGGCAGGTGTGGAGCGATTATGGTTCCCCGGTTTCCGGCGCCGACGGGGTATTGATGAAAGCGCGCGCCACGCACATCAACGTGAATCCAATCCGTTTCGGATACGTCCGCCACTGAGGTACCCTTAGGGCGAAAGCCAAATGATGGCGGCCGGATTCCAACCGGTGGCGGTGAAGCTGGAATCGGTGTTCAGCGAATCCTGGGAAGTATACACGAGGCTGTCCCGCGACAGGGCGTTGAGGGCGTAAATCCCGGGCGGCAGGCTCGGTAACAGGAAGGATCCGTCCGCCTGCACGGCGGCCGCAAACGGCGAGCCGGAAATGAAAATCGAGTCCAAGCCCAAAGTCTCTCCTACAAGTCCCACCTGGCCGCGCAGGTTCGTGGCCGGCGGACTGAGCGCCAACGATCCCGAAAGCACGCCGTTGTTGAGAACCCAGGGATGGCCCTGGGTTTTTTGAAACCGGTAGTCGCTGCCCGAACGCGTCAGCAAAAAATCGCTGGCGAAGGCCTGACCGCCCGGATTGAGGCCGATCAAATTGAATGCGATGGTGTCGGAGTTGGGCCAGGGAATGCCGCGCGCCTGGGCCTGCGTCATGGCCGACACCAGCGCTGCGGGCGTGATTTGCACCGTGTTCTGGGCCGAGGGCGTCGATTGTTCCAGGATCGCTTCCGTATCGAAGACCGGGTTTTGGAAGCGCGCGTAAACCCGCACCGTACCCGCAGTGTTTCCATCGGGGTTGGTGAGGGAAACCGCCAGGGCCGGATACTCCACGTCATCGGTTCCCCCGCAGGCCGCGAAAAAGAAAATCGCCAACCCCGGCCAAATCAAGCCCGAAAACAGCCTCCGCCGGAGGAAGGACCTGCCTGCAAACAGAGGGCTCATGGTTTTTTCTTGGGCACCGCCTCCGGTCCCCATTCCGGAAGTATGGTGTTGGGAAAGAGTTGGATGTTCACGGTATAAACCCGATCTTCTTCCCGGTCCGACGCCACCAGGGCTTTGAGATCCTCACGAAAGGAGCGAACCCGCTCCCGCAATTCCTGGAACCCTTGGTGGGAGACATAGACGGTCATAGTGCTGTACTCCAAATCCGAAGTGGGAATGTGGGGCATCACTTCTTTGGCGAGGTTGAGCATTTCCACGATGCGGGTTTTATTGCTGAAGTTTTTCTGATCGGGTTCCATGGTGATATGGGGATCCGTAACCGCATAACCGTTGGCGGTTTTGGTAATCAAGCCCAACTTCAAAAGCAGCCTTACCGCCTCCTCCACTTCTCGGACGGTGAGTTGGGGAAAGATTTCCTGGCCGATGCTTTCCGCATTTCTTTCCTTCGGGCGGATGCCGAAAAAAGCGCGGATCACCGAGTTTTGCCATTTCGCATAAAACTCGAAGCGATCTTTGGTGATGATGCGCGTTGGGGATTTTTTGTACTTGGCCAGAGCGGCGTAGAAGTGCTGCTTGCTCTCCTCGTTCTTCGACTGGTTGAATTGCACCAGTAATTCGAAATAACTTAATTCGGAGGCCGTTAGTTTCATCGCTTTGGCCAATTTGAAGCGCAAATCTATGGTGAGATTCCGCTTGCCCGCGATAACTTTGGTGAAAAAGCTGGAATACGACAATGGCAGTCCCGCATGTTTGGCAAACCCTCGCAGGGAAAAGCGGTAATCTTCCATTTTACGCGTGGAGAAATAATCCTCGAGAAACCGCCGGTAATCCAGGTAATTGAAAACAGAGGGAGAGCTTTTGGGGTTCGCCATCGAATTTTGCGCTCAAGTTCAAACTAAGAATACCGCCGGGGTGCCACGCAAATGGATTGCTGCGGGGGCCGAAATGAGTACAAAACGTCTTCATTATTCGTCGAAATCGGTTCTGGGTGCGTGGAGGCTCACGATACATTCCCCAAAGCAAGGAGAGGAGTTGTGCACGTTTTGGTTTCCGGAGATGGCGTGATGGTGTCGACTCGGTTATCGTCCATCGCACCGCCGAAAGTGGATAGGGGCGGAATTCCGGACAACTTCAAGGAGCGCTTCACAATTCCCCCTCCATTTTCCGTTTTTATCTTTAAATTCTGATGTGGAGAGCGGATTTTTATGGCGCAGCGGAAACGTTTCGGCAATTCCGAGCGGGGCAAACTGGGGTGTAAATATCAACTCCGGTGCCTTTGAATTTCCGCTTCCTGCGGGGCGGGAAATCAGCAAAAGCAATGGTGCGAACGTTCCCAAAGGCGAGAGGATTTTGTCTGCGGGGTTTTAAGGGGATTAAAATGAAAACATGGCGGTCAATACAGGGGAGTGGGATGAAGAAGCAACTTGGAATCGGTTTCGGGGTCGCGGCGGCTTTGGCATTGATCGCCGCCCCCAATGCCCATGCGCAGCAGGATTACATGCCCCCGATGAGCGGTTGGCCGACTGGCGTTCAGACCCAATGGCAGGTGCAGGGCGAATATTACGGTTCGCAAACGCAAGATACCACCAAACATCTCGGCGCCTGGGTGGTAGCCAATGGAGGATCGAGCTACGGGCTTGTTATTCTGCCGGGAGGCCTGTTGACATTGCCGGGACAGCCATACGGTGGATGGGATACGAAAACTTTGTACCAAGGAACGGGAACGAGTGGTCCAGTAAATGGAACTCTTAACGGAAAAGTGTTCAACGTGAGCACCGCAACGGGCGGTTTTGTTTCAGATAGTATTACAGGAAATGGTGAAGCCAGATCGCTTTATGTTCATAATGGCGGTACGGCATACGTCTTACAAAGGGTAAAACGCCATAGTCCCACCTTAGGGTTGAAGTATTCAGCGATTGCAAATATTCCAGGTGGAAGTGGAGTTGTTTCTCTCTTTGACTCTGCCACCGGCCAAGCGGATTTGTCGAAATGGGCTACGAACAATAACGACGGTGGTACGGGTACCTCCGGTCCTATACTCCGCAATAATTATCTCTACCGCGGGGTACATTCCGTGTCAGCCTTTGGTAGAGTTTTCATGCACATAGAATTTTTTTCCTGTTTTAACCCTACGGCAACGGGTCAAGGTCGGGCCAATAGCGGGGTTTATCAGCAAGGTCGATACGAAACCCAGGTATTGGATAATTTTGGTTTGCCGGCGATTAATGTGGATACTTATGGTGCGATTTACAGCATCAAAGATCCTCCGTTTGACCCTGAATTACCTCCTCAAGTTACCCTCCAAACCTATGACATATATTTTTCGCCCAGAACATCAGGCGGGGAAAATGATGTGGCCGGGTCTGCTTATTTCACCGTTTATGCGAACGGAGTATTGGTACAGGATTCAACCTTAGCTACGCATACAACTACTTCACCTTATAATCAAATGGGCACCGACAATCAGCCGGTATTTTTACAAAATCATGGCAACGAAGTCGTCTTCAACAATATTTGGGTGGTCCCAAACGCAACGGTTACTTCTTTGCCTTATAGTTCAATTTTGGCCGCCGCCTTGCCCCCTACTAGCGTAATGAATCCATTCAGTATTAAGCGCCCGAACAATAAAAGTGCGCTCAAATTGCTCGGAATCGGAGATGGGTTTGATTTGACGGGTCGGCACATTCATCGTGACGGAGCCGAGCTTTCCATCCTACCTGTTTTCATTCTTCCGAAGAAATCCAATTAAAAAATCGACTGTGAAGGCAACTGTGATGGGGAGAGTAATTATCCCTATCACAGTCGAATTTAACTAAAATTTGGTTTTGAGTTTTCCCCGTTTCTGAAAGGAGTCGTGATGCTAGACTACAAGAAGTATTCCATTCTTGGCGTGTTTGTGATGGGAGCGGCCATGGGAATCAGCGCCGATGTATCAACTGTAAAGTTGGATCCTTTAAATGTGCAAGCAAACTGGGAGGCCGGACAAATCGAAAGCTTCGATAACCGGGGAAATCAAACTGCGGCTCAGATCAAAGACAAGCAACTCATCAGCCATAGTTCCGTTTGGTTGTTACAACAGGCGCAACTGTCGGATAATGTGAAGGTTTCTTTGGGCGTGGGCGGAATTTATTTCTTCATTCCAGCGTCCCCGAGTAACTATTACAGTTTTGGCCAACGTTCCGCTTTTGGCATATCCGATTTGCATCTTGAATGCAATTTCTGGAAAATGGAGGAAAACGACCATGGCTTATCCCTGAAAGTGGGCGTTTTCCCCTTCAAATACAACGAAGATGCCAAGAATCTGGGTGAATACATGTTTCGAACCTATTCCTATCCCACGGTTATTTATACCGGTGGTTTGGTGGTGTTAAATACTGCGGGTGTGCAATTGAATGGTGTGGATGCGAATACGAAAATCGCCGGACTCAATAATGACCTAATGGTCACCATCAAAACCGATCAAGCTCCCAGCGGCGCTTTGAGCTTGACCGATATCTTTTCCTATTCCATCAAGAATGTTTTCACATTGGGCGGGGGTTACCAATTCGATAATTTTTATGATGCGACGGGCCTGGTAAACGGGAACTATAATTCGCGGGGAATTGCTAATTACTATGTACTTTCGGATGGAAGCGTTGTATACGGAACTCTTCCGGCCGCAGATTCTTCGCTGCTTGTCAGTTCCGGTCATTATACCTTCGCCGGTCAAAAAGCCATGGGGAGGGCTTCGCTGGATCTTGGGAATTTGATTTCCAGTTTCATACCGAACTCATTTCTGACCGATAAGCAATTTCGCCTTTACGGCGAAGTCATCGCGATGGGGATCAAGGATTATCCCGGATATTATCAGAAGCTCAGCGATCGCATCGCTTATATGTACGGATTGAATATTCCCACGGGAAATTTATTGGATGTGCTGTCCGTGGAAGCCGAATATTGCCGGAACCCCTATCCGGATAACTCCTTCGAACCCTTACAAGACCTTGCGCCCGTGCCCAATACCAGCGCGGGTATTGATGGCAAATCGGATAATTTCAAGTGGACCATTTATGCCCAGAAAAAAATCATCAACGGATTTTCAATTACCGCACAGGCGGCCCGGGATCACATGCGCCTCGTGGATTTCTTCGGTCATTACTATGATCAAACCATCATGCAGCACCCCCAAAACTGGTATTGGGCCTTCCAGCTCGGGTATTCGATTTAATCCAGGGAGTACAATCCGAGATCCGGTAACTGGATTACTGCGGCGGCAAAAGTCCGGCCGATGGGAATGCCGGTGGGCGCAAATCCGCCGGCTTCATTTTTCCGTTCCGAAATTCCAAACAATCGTCCATCGCCCTCTAAACGAAATGAGGGCGGCTGCACTTCACAATTCCCCGTTTTTCTCAGGATTGATTCAAAAAACCGAATAACCCTTTTGAATCTCTGTGACCGGCGTCACCAGCCGGCGTAACCGAATTTTTAACATTTCCGTCCAAGAGTTTTAATTCCGTTCCGCGGCGGAAGGATGGGGTATGAAAATGTTGAGTGTGAAAAACCTTTCCCGATTAATCCTTTTGTCTACCCTGGCCTTTTTCGCCTGGACCTGCAACGTGTCGGATTCGGGCGGCGATACCATCTTGACCCTGACCGTGGGCGATTCCCTCAAAGCCGCGTCGGGGAAATACGACTCCATTCAAATCAAGGCGGCGGTGGTGAACGGCTCCGACACCACCTATCTGAAACTCGTTTTCCATGGCGCCTACAGCGATTCTTCGCAATTGCAAAACCTGAATCTCGGCCGGTTGCCCTCCAACGACTTCACCATCATTCTCGTCGGTTATAGCCAGGGCTCCACGGCTTTGGTGCTGGAATTGCCTTTCAGCAACGGCAAGGCCGGTACGCCCAAGCTCGACACCTTGATTGCGCCACCCGATACGACGCATCCCCAAAGTCAAAAGCTGCTGATGTGGCTGGCCCCGCCCGACAGCGGGACCTCCTTGTTTCATACCGTTGAGGGCAAGACGCTTTCTTTCCGCGTTATGGCCAAGGATTCCAACACCAAAGACAGCACGACTTTGCTGCAGATTCAGAATCTATTCCCCGCCGATTGCGGAGTCCCAAGCTATGACACAACCAGCGGAGCCTTCAGCTTCAAACCCGCCTTTGCCTGCGTGGATTCGGGAGGCGGTTCGGTAAGCGCCGCTCTCAAGTTCTTGGCCAAAGACCAAAGCCATCCCCCGGTTTACGACACCTTGAGCGTATCGGTTCAAGTGCTCGACTTCAACAGCGCACCCAAGTGGAAAGTGGACACGGTCAGCCTTACCGGCAAACAGGGCAAAAACGTATCGCTGGCTCTCGACAGCCTGTATCTCGGCGATGCCGAAGGCGACTCGGTGGCTTTCACCGCCTCGCTGGGGGTCATGACGCAAAACCCGCTTGCCTGGAGCTTCACCCCCTCGTTCTCGGATTCGGGCATGAAAACCGTATCGCTCACAGCCACCGATAACCATCACCCTCCGGCGTCATCTTCTTTGGCTCTTAAGCTCACCATCCAAGACTCGGTGCGCCCGTTTAATGTCATTATCACGTCGCCGCAAAACGGCTATGTGACGCGCGACAGTGTCATCGCCGTGCGTTGGAGTGTGAACGGCGCGGCGCAAACCACCAATACCACCGAGCATTTGCTGGAAGGTCAAAACGGGGTGGTACGCAGCTACCATGACAACCTGACGAACGCGACGTATTCGGATTCCATCACGGTGACGCGCGACACGGTGCCGCCGAACAAACCGGTGGTAAGCGCCGTGTCGCCGACCAACAACCCTACGCCCACCTGGGCTTGGAAAACGGGCGGAGGCGGCGACGGTTATTTTCGCCATCGGCTCGACACGGCTTCCTTCGTGGATACGGTGGGAACGAAAGATTCCTCGTTCACGCCGTCCACCAATCTGGTTGCCGGAACCCATGTTCTCTATGTGGAAGAGCGCGATGATGCCGGCAATTGGTCGGCTCTGTCCGCCGACTCGGTGCGTATCATCTTGACCGGCCCGGTGGTGGTCATCACTTCCCCAGCCAACAATTACGTGACCCGGCAAGCCAGTGTGTCGGTAGCTTGGACGGTGAATGGCATGGCGCAGACGCCAGTGATTAAGAGCCTGGTGGAAGGGCCGAATGTGCTCAAGGTGACGGGTCAGGATTCGGCCGGGAATCAAGGTTCGGATTCGATTACGGTAACACGGGATACGGTCCCGCCCAATAAGCCGGTGGTGACCGGTCCGGGGCTGACCAATAGTTTGAAGCCGACATGGACCTGGCATAGCGGCGGCGGCAACGGCAGCGGGTATTACCGGTTCAAGCTGGATGATACCACGGCATTCACCGACACCTTGGGATTAAACGACAGTTCCTATACGCCGACCGCGAATCTTTCCAACGGAACCCACACCTTGTATGTGCAGGAACGCGACGCCGTGGGTAACTGGTCGGTGACAGGCAGCGGCGCCGCCAACGTGGATACCACGCATCCGGCCATCGCCATCACCTCGCCGCCCAACAATTACGTGACCCGGCAAACGAGCGTGACGGTAAGCTGGACTTTGAGCAATGTGGCGCAGACGCCGGTGATTAAGAACCTGGTGGAAGGGGCGAACACCCTGACCGTGTCGGGAGCGGATTCAGCGGGGAACAGTGTTTCCGCTTCAATTACGGTCACACGGGATACGGTACCACCCAACAAACCCGTAGTCACGGGTCCGGGGCTGACCAATAATCTGAAGCCGACGTGGACTTGGCATAGCGGCGGGGACAGCGGCAACGGGTATTACCGCTATAGGTTGGACACCGCGACCTTTACGGACACCACGGGCCTGGCGGACAGTTCCTATACTCCCGGCACCAACCTCAAACAAGGCCGACATGTGCTTTATCGTCGAAGAACGCGACGTCGCCGGCAATTGGTCGGCCATGGACAGCAGCGGTATCGCGCAGATCGACACCACAAAACCGGTGGTGAAAATCACTTCACCCACGGCGGGTATCCTGACCAATGCCAATTCCATCGCCGTGGTATGGACGGTAAATAGTGTGGTGCAAACCCAAAACGACTCGGAAAATCTTACGGGTAAATCGGGTTCGGTGAAAATCGTGCGTTCGTTTTCCGACAGTCTGGGAAATACCGGGGCAGATTCGGTGACTATTACGGTCGACCATTCGGTGCCGAATGCGCCCTCAATGACAGGACCGACTACCCCGACCCGAAATACAACGCCAACTTGGTATTGGAGTACCGGAGGCGGCAGCGGCAATTACCAATATCAAATGGATGCCGCGGGGTGGATGCCAACGATCTCGCTTAGCTTCACTCCGGCCAGCGCCCTGAGCTACGGAACGCATACACTATACGTGCAGGAGAAGAATGCTGCAGGTACGTGGTCGGCATCGGCTTCGGCGGCAGTATTGATTAAAGCCGCACCTTTGGCGCCGAATGTATCGGTTAACGCAACCTTGACCAATGCGCCCCAATGGACATGGGCCGCGGCAGCAAACAGCGGGGGCGATGGCACTTTTGCTTATTCACTCGATAACGCAGCCTATTCCACTGCGCAAAATTTGGCGCGGTATGCCCCGACATTAAGCGACGGATCACATACGCTCTGTGTTGAGGAACATGATGTATTGGGACTCGGCGCCGCGGGATGCAAAACTTTGCAAGTCGATCTTACCGCGCCCGCTCTTGCCATTACCGCGCCGACCGGAATGGCCGCCGTTTTTTCGGGAACGCCGGCCACTACGGGAACCGCTTCGGATGCCAACGGGATCAAGACGTCGACTTATAGCTTAAATGGGGGGTCGGCTCAAACTTTGACCGTCAGCAACGGGACGTGGTCGTTTGCTCCGACATGGATTGAAGGCCAAAATATTCTATCCGTAACAATTACCGATAACGCCGGGAACATAAATATTCAGAAGGATACTGTGTATAAACGATCTCATGTAGTATTTGTTCGCAAAGGTGCGATTGGGACCGGAGATGGGACTTCGTGGGCTAACGCTTATCCAGAAATGAGCACAGCTTTTAACGCCTGGGGAAAAAATCCTCGGGGAACCCAAGTTTGGGTAGCAGCAGGTACTTATATACCGTTAAATGGCGGTGGTTTGAATATCGATTCCTCTATCGCAGTATACGGGGGGTTTCCATCGGATGGTAGTGCTAACGCAATAACCATGAGGAACGTTTCGTCATATCAGACCGATGTTCAAGATCCTGTCAACGGCGGAAACCTTTTATACTTGGGCGGCAACAATATTACGATAAACGGGTTCATTTTTGAACAAGCCAATAGCGTTGCAGTTATTAGCGGTTCACAAATTAATATAGTTAACTGCACAATACGTAAATTTACCAAAACCAATAGTATCCCATTAATGATTACTTCAGATGGTTCTACTTTGGTAGATAGCTGTAACTTCACAAGTAATCAAACCACCGAAATTGGTGCTTTAGTTGGATCGGGGTTTACACTAAGTAACTCTCAGTTCCAAAATAACACATCCAATAATATTGGCGGATATAGTGGCGGGGCAATGCAAATTTACGGAGGAACGGTGAAAATGTTTGGCACCGTATTTTCACAAAATTATGGTACTGACCCCTCGAATAGCCTGAATAATATTCAGGTATATGTTTATAGCGGAACGTTAAATTATCAGACCGGCACCGTGTATTTTAATGAGGTAAACAATACTAATTCCGGTATCTCAACTGCTGGGGGTACGGGAGTGGCCGATTCCTATTAAATTTCCCGTTTGACTGTGAATTTATGACCCTTAATGCCTAATCCCGCCCCCACCCCCGTTGACACCTTACCCTATCCGGCGCCTTGCTGCCGGGATTGCCAATGGAAACCCTGCCGTTACCTGGGTGGCAGCCCGCGCATACGGGGCTTTCACTACCTCGGCCCCTGGCCCAGGCTGCCGAAGGATTGCCCGGCCTGGCTGAAAAACCAGACACATCTGGATCTCGAAAAGGTTTTGCAAAGACTGAACCGCAACGAGTTGGAAGAGCTTTACCGCACCGGACCTCCCCGCGTCACGGGATATCCGCTCCGCCCCGAAGATTCTCCCCTTCACCTTCTCGCCCACGAAATTCCCCATCACCGGGAATCGTGGCTGGTGGTCGCGCCCGGCTCGCATCTCGACCATGCCGTGCATGCCCTGTACTGGGCCTATACGCGCGCCTTGGCCCGCGCCAACCCTAAAAGGAAAAAGGTCGAGGATGTAGATGCAGCGGCGGCGCAAAGCAAGGAGGCAGAACCGGCGCTTTTGAACCCCGGTTTTGTAAGCATCGAGGATGAGAAAAAACCCGGCAGTCCCGAAACCACCATCACCGAGGCTGACATCGGAGAGGTGGTGCATCTCAAAGTGGATACCCAAGGCTTGCAACCCGCCGATAACATATTGTTCCAGATATTCCTCAAGGGTGAGAACGGGCAGGCGGATGTTTTCATTGAAAACGTATTCGGCAACGCCGGTAAAACCAAATACGGAAGCGATTGGACCACGCGCGAAGATGACGCCGCCGCGGTGCATTACCATATCGGCGACGGTCATGCGGAAAGAAAATACCGGCCGGGAAAAGACACCCTCTACTTCATCGCCAAGGTAAAGTCAAAAGGGCTGGAGCAGAGAAGCGGTGCGCTGCAACTGACGAAGACCGAAGAAGCGATTCTGTATTATTGGCCCGGCGATGCGGATAATGAAGGTGAATATCTCCTGTTGGAAAAAAGCGATGACATCGACGACGTGATGACCGAAGCCGGAACCATGAATTCAACTCGTGAAAAACTGATGGAAGCGCGTGCGGCTGCCGGCGTCGATGCCAAGGAAAAAGCCGACAAGGTTTCGGATGCGGCCGAAAAGATGGACTCTTTGTTGAACGAAGCCGCGCCCGATCCCGAAAAAGCCTTGCTGGAACTTTATCTGGTCAAAAAGGGTGCGCGAAAAGAAAAAAGTCTGAAAAGTCTGATTTATATCCGTTCCCATCTCCGTAACGGCAAGCAAGCCCGAGGCCATTGGGCCAAAGAGCGCGACGCCACGGTGCGCAAGCAATTGGAGAAAGCCAAAAAAGATGAGGACAAGCGTGTTTCTCAGGAATTTAAGGTCAAGCTTTGGGATTGGCATAAGGAAGAATCGGGATCCTGGTTACCGCACTGGAAATTTGCGCAGAAAACCTTTTCATCGGAAAAACCGGCCCAGCCTGGCGAGCGGTTTTCCGGTGCGGCGGAAGCGCAATTCGCACGGTTTTATGCGGGCGCAAAAAGTTCCGCGGATTTTGATCTGAAAGACGCCAAGGTCGATTTCGGCGGTTCCGCCGAAGTTTCGGTGTCTTTGGTGCAAGGCAAGGCCAAAGGCACCTGGCAATTACCCAATGATCACGGCATCAATCTTTTTCCCAAATTCACCGGAACCGATAAAGCTGAAGCCGCAGCCGTGGGCAAGGAATTGCGACTGCGACTGGCGGTATCTTTGCAGGCCTATGGGTTCGTGGGAGTCTCGGCTTCAGCGGCCTTGCATTTTCCCAACTTGGATTTGGGTGGCAAAAAAGCCCCGCCTTTGCGTAAGCCTGCTTCCGATCCAAGCGGGAAATTCGACGCCAATGTTTCCGGCGACGGCCAAGCCTTTGCGGGGGCCTCAGCCGGCGGCGGCGTAGAACTGGATTTGCAATGGGGCAAAACCGCCCAGTTTTTCGACAGCCTCGGCGATATGGAATTTACCGCGGATGCCTGTTTTGGAGCGGGCGGTGCAATCGGATTTATGATCGGATTCAAAGACGGCAAATTTCATATTGAAATGAAGGCTGGTTTGGTGACGGGGCTTGGTGCCAAGGGATTCGTGAACGTGGCCGTGAGTGCCGAAGAAATGCTGAAGATATTGGGCTATTGTTTTAAAAACGTAAATCACCATTATCTCGACAATGTGCAACCCGATGCCTTTGATAATTATGTGGCCTATGGGTTCTGGCTGGCGGTGAAATACGTTCCGGAATTGCGGGAGTCATTCGAAGTGTTTACCGGAGCCTCGGCCTTCACCAATTGGCTGGAAACCACGGGAAGCAAAATTTTTGGGGATCACGATACGAAAAAGGATTTATTGGAATCTCTGCTCCAAAACGACAAGGCGCTGCATCAATGTGCACCGCAAACACTGGGTCAGATTTTGCGGACCATTATGGTGAGCCATGAAGATGGGGACGAAGACAAAATCATCCACGTGCTTTCTATTCCAGAATCGGATCATGAATTCAAATGGACGATTCGCTGGGCTTCGGGGTTGGAGGAGTTGGACCATGCGGTGCGCATTAACAAACACGTGAGCGATGATTTGAAGAAGCGGACATTAGAAGCGGGAGCAAATCGGATTAAAGGATTTAGCGATAAAGAAAACTATCAAAAACAAATCAGTAGGCTGTTTGATGGTTCGAGATAATAAAATGACTACAACATATTTAATCTTCTTTACAGCAATTTTTGGTTCAAGCGGTATTCCGGAAAAGTGCATTGAAAAAAAAATAGGAATTAATATCAGGCAAGAGTGTCTCACATTTTATTCAAATGGAAACAAAAAAGACAGTAGTACTACAATTATTATTCCAGGCAAAAAACAAGGCTTTCATGATAGTGAATATGTTGCAGACGGGGAACAAAAAACATGGTATCGATCAGGCCGATTAAAATGGGTTGCCAAGTATAAAATGGATTGTTTGGTGGATACAAATCTTCGAATATTATGAAAATGGAAATCCATGGTATATCGAACCCTATAAGGACTGCAAAAGAAACGGCCTTTCCCAACGCTTCGATTCAACCGGCGGATTGCTTTTTGAGGGCGAATTCAAAAACGGTGATCAAATTGGGTTGCAAAAGGAATTCTGGCGCAAAGGCGTATTGAAAGATGAATCGTTTTACAACGATTCCCAAACTCGGGTGGATTGGGAAAAATCGTGGTATATCAGCGGAAAATTAAGGCGAGATATGAAAATTAGTGGCGAGATAAAAGAAATCAAAAATTACGCCCCGAACGGAAAACTGGTTCAGCACACCCACGCCAAAGCGGCAGATGGGAATCTGATTACTGGCGAAAGTTTCGATCCCGACGGAAAACCCACGGGCAAGGTGACGCAGGGCAACGGCTCGCTGACCACCATCGGTTTCAACGATTCGACCCTGGTCATGTATTCGAAGTACAGCTATAACTACAAAGACGGGTGGCCGGGCAAGATGAAACAAATATTCCCGCCGCCGCCGAAATGAATTCGCCGGATGCCTGTTTTGGAGCGGGCGGTGCAATCGGATTTATGATCGGATTCAAAGACGGCAAATTTCATATTGAAATGAAGGCTGGTTTGGTGACGGGGCTTGGTGCCAAGGGATTCGTGAACGTGGCCGCGAGTGCCGAAGAAATGCTGAAGATATTGGGCTATTGTTTTAAAAACGTAAATCACCATTATCTCGACAATGTGCAACCCGATGCCTTTGATAATTATGTGGCCTATGGATTCTGGCTGGCGGTGAAATATGTTCCGGAATTGCGGGAGTCGTTCGAAGTGTTTACCGGAGCCTCGGCCTTCACCAATTGGCTGGAAACCACGGGAAGCAAAATTTTTGGTAAAAGCATAAATAAAGATCAGCTGCTTGAATCCCTGCTTCAAAACGATGAGGCACTGCATCAATGTGCTCCGCAAACCCTGGGTCAGATTTTGCGGACCATTATGGTGAGCCATGAAGATGGGGACGAAGACAAAATCATCCACGTGCTTTCTATTCCAGAATCGGATCATGAATTCAAATGGACGATTCGCTGGGCTTCGGGGTTGGAGGAGTTGGACCATGCGGTGCGCATTAACAAACACATGAGCGATGATTTAAAGAAGAGAGCGTTGGAGGAAGGGATTACAGCACTAAAATCGTTCGGCGACTTCCCAAAAAATCCAGAGAATCTATTAGCAATATTCAGCAAATTCGGCTTGCAATGAAGTTAACAGTTATTTTGACAACACTTTCCACTTTAATTGCCCAGGAATCGGAGTTGAAAAAATGTGAGATCAAAAAGGATGGTTCAAAAATCGTTCAAACTTGCGTTTCCTTCTATAAAAACGGTGCGCAAAAAGATAGCTCAAATGAGTTAGTACTTCCGGGCCATAAATGGGGTGTTCATGATAGCGAATACTTGCTCGACGGAGAAGCAAAACATTGGTATCCGAGTGGAAATTTGAAAAGTCGGTCAATGTTCAGAGCCGATAGAACATTTGAATTTGGTTGTTCTATCGACACGTCGTTCGCTTTTTATCCAAATGGGAAAGAAGAAGAAATTATTCCTTATAAAGGCTGTAAGCGAAACGGCCTTTCCCAACGCTTCGATTCAACCGGCGGATTGCTTTTTGAGGGCGAATTCAAAAACGGGAAAAAAGTCGGCTTGCAAAAAGAATTCTGGCGTAAAGGTGTACCCAAACATGAAATGTTTTATGATAGCTCAACTTTTAAGGCTAACGAGGAAAAGTCCTGGTACATCAACGGCAAATTGAGCGAAGAAATAAGCATCGAAAACGGCATCGAAGAAACAAGAGATTACGCCCCAAACGGAAAACTGGTTCAGCACACCCACGCCAAAGCGGCAGATGGGAATCTGATTACTGGCGAAAGTTTCGATCCCGACGGAAAACCCACGGGCAAGGTGACGCAGGGCAACGGCTCGCTGACCACCATTGGTTTCAACGATTCGACCCTGGTCATGTATTCGAAGTACAGCTATAACTACAAAGACGGGTGGCCGGGGAAGATGAAACAACTATTCCCGCCGCCGCCGAAATGAATTCGCCGGATGCCGCCTGCAGATCGATCCGTTTTGCCGATCAAAGACAACAACGGCCATACCGCCCTGGTCGAAGCCGAACGCTGCGGGAAAAAAGCGAACGCCGATTTTTTACTCCGAGCGATGGGAAAATAAACCCCGACCCGGCCTTGCGGCCGGCGCCGGGATTGGGACCGAACCGAAAACGCGACGGCTAGGCCGTCACATCCACGCTTCCGCCCACGCCGGGCATATTGGGAGCGCTGCCGGCCGGAGCCAGGGAATTGAGAAGGTCCGAGTTTTCCTGTTGCGACAAGTCCTGACCCTTTTTGAGCAATGTTGCATCCTTGCTGCTCATGTTCTGGGTGTCGGTGCTTTGGGTGACGGCGGATAATGGTGACATGCTGTTCCTCCTTGTCTTCGCATCTTAGAGCCCGGAAAGCGCGGCGACAAGTCGGAATGCCGGTAATTTCTCCCCGTGGTTTTCGGACTTTGAGGGGTCCCGTTGAGTAAATTAGGCCAGATGGATCGGAAGTACGTCATCGAAGGCGGCCGCTATCTCAAAGGCGAGATCGCCGTGCGCGGCGCCAAGAATGCGGTCACCAAGGAAATGGTGGCTGCCTTGCTCGCCGCGGGCAAATCCACCTTGCGCAATGTTCCCGACATCGGCGACGTCGACATCACGCGCCGGCTGCTCGCGGCCCTGGGATGCCGGGTCGAACACGAGCGTGAAGCCGGAATCTTATGCGTGCACGGCGAAACTTTGGATACTCCCGAAGTTCCGGCCGAGTACTCGGGATTAAACCGCATTCCCATTCTGCTGGCCGGCGTGCTCTTGCACCGCTTCGGCCGCGCCGTCATACCCGTGATGGGCGGCTGCGAAATCGGCGCGCGTCCCATCGACTTCCATCTGGCGGGATTGCAGGAACTGGGCGCCCGCGTCGAATACCGCGACGGGGCTTACCGCTTCGAAGCCAAGCGGCTGACCGGCAAACGCATCGTGCTGCCTTATCCCAGCGTGGGCGCCACCGAGAACCTGCTCATGGCGGCCGTGCTGGCCCAGGGCACCACCGAAATCCGCAATGCGGCCATCGAGCCCGAGATCGCCGATTTGGCCTTGATGCTGCAGGCCATGGGCGCCATCATTTCCCAGGAAACCGATCGCGCCTGGGTGGTGCAGGGCGTTGACGCCTTGCGGCCCGTGGACCACCGCGTGATCAACGATCGCATCGAAGCCGCTTCGTTCGCGGCCTCGGCTGTGGCCACACGCGGCGACGTTTTCATCCGCGGCGCCGACCAATTGCACCTGCTCACCTTTCTCAACTGGCTGCGCCGCGCCGGCGGGGAATTTGAGGTCAAGGCCGACGGCATCCGCTTTTACGGCCGCGGAAGTAAATTACGGCCCATCGCCGTGGAAACCGGCGTGCATCCGGGGCTGATGACCGATTGGCAGCAGCCGCTCGTCATGCTGCTGACCCAGGCCGACGGCATGTCGGTGATTCACGAAACCGTGTACGAAAACCGCTTCGGCTATGTCGAAGCGTTGAACCGCATGGGTGCGCGCATCCAGCTTTTTCAGGAATGCCTGGGCGGCAAGGAGTGCCGCTTTCGCCATCTTGGCCATCTACATTCGGCGGTGATTCTAGGGCCGACACCCCTGCGCGGCGCCGCCATCGAAATTCCGGATTTGCGCGCGGGTTTTTCCTATTTGGTGGCCGCGGCTTTGGCCCAAGGCCGCACCACGCTGTCGGGCATCCGCTACATCGAGCGCGGCTACGACCGGGTGGTGGAGAAATTCCGCGCTTTGGGATTGCCGATTGAAGTCGTAGAGCAAGAGACGCGCCGCACGGCGCCCGATCCGGCCGTTGCGGCGGGCGCGCGCAATCCCACGGACAATTCCTCGGGCTCTTCCTGACCTTTCGCCGTGACGCGAACTTTCTGCTTACTGTCGAAAAAAGGCGGTGTCGGCAAAACCACCTTGGCGCTCAACTGCGCCCATGCCCTGGCCTTTTCCGGATACCGGGTTTTGCTGGTGGATCTCGACGCCCAGTCCAATTTGACCCGGCACGTATTCGGCAAGGCCGAAACGCCCCGGCCCGCGGGACCCGATATTGCCCAGGTGCTGTTGCGCCGCTGTGAGGCCGAAGATGCGCGCTATGAATCCGGCGTCGCGGGCCTGCACCTTCTGGCCGGCAGCCCGGATCTCGACGATCTGCCCTTGTTCGATCCGCGGCTTTTGCGTGAACCGGTGCGGCTCAAAACTGCCTTGGCTCCGCTGCTGGGCGAATACGACCACGTGCTGGTCGATTGCCCACCGTCGCTGAATTGGCTGACGCGGCAGGCGCTGTTCGCAGTGCGCGAGGTGATTCTTCCCACCCAGCCCGAGGCCTACGCGCTGCAAGGCCTGGCCGAATTGGTGCCCTGGCTCGACAAGATGACGGCCTCGGCCCAGTTGTACCGCATCGTCATCAACCTGGTGCGCGCCCAGACACAGTTGCATCAAAGCTTGATCGAACAAATCACGGCGGCGTATCCGGGACGGGTGGCGCACAGCCGCGTGCGGCTCACCATCGATTTGGCCGAAGCCGCCCGTGCGGGAGTAAGCGTGTTCGAATCGGCGCCGGCTTCGGCGGCCGCCCTGGATTTGTACGCCTTGTGTTTCGAACTGTTCGGGTTGTCGGGCGAAGGGGTGCGCGCGAAAATTCGCGCCCGGGAAAACGCCGTCGCCCTCACGTCGGGGCCCGTCGGCATGTGAGATTTCCTCGGATGCGGGACCGCGCGCAACTTCTATGTTTGCCGGCGGAGGCGACTATGGCCATGAATTCGGTGCCGGCCTTCGGGGCCGTTCTGTTGGGGCTTTTGGGGTGCGTCTGCGCCCAAAGCATTCCCCGCGATCAAATCGATTATGACCTGGACCAGGGCGAGGTGCAAAAAGCTGAAACGCTGCTGCGCGCAAGCCTTGCCCATCCGGAAAACCTGAGCGATCAGGACAGCGTCTACCTCTTGAAAAATCTGGGTGTGCTGGAGGCGTCGAATCCGAAAACCCAGAAAAATGCCGACAAACTGTTTTACCGCCTGTTGGAATTGGATCCGTTCGCATCCTTGTACGACACCTATGCCAGCAACCCGATTCTCGGGCGCTTTCAGAAAATCCGCCGCGACTTCCAACAGGAAAAAGGCGGCAAGGCGCTGATTCCGCCCGTGGTGGTGTTCGATTTCGAGGGCACGGGTTTTTCACCCGAGGATTTGGCCAGCCTCACCAACCAATTCGTCGGGGAAATGCAGAAGCTGCTGATCTTCCATACTCTGGATCGGCCCATGGTCGTGGAAACTTTGCGGCGTCTGCACAAGCAACCCGCCGACTGCGCCGATCGCGCCTGCCGCATCGACATCGCGCGTCGCCTGCTGGCGGAATACCTGGTGCTGCCCCAAATCAGCCGCATCGATTCGGTATACACGTTTCAATTGGAATTGGTTTCGGTGGCCACGGGTGAAAACAGCACCGTGCTGCGCAAGGTGTATACGGGTCCTCTGGCTCAGGTGCTGGCCAAGGGGTTGCCCGATCTGGCGAACGCGCTGCAAGATGCGGAGGCCGCGTGGCTGAATCTGAGTGTGCAGCCCAGCAACACCCAGTTGACGCTGGACGGAACGCCTTTGGCCGCATCCGACTCGCGTCTGCCCGTGAATCCCGGCAAACACCGGGTATGCGGCAGCAGCCCGGGATACACCACCTTGTGCCGCGACTTCGAAGTGCGCAAGGCCGACGCGGTAACCTATTCGCTCGCGTTGCAGCCATCGGGCGGGAAAGTTCCGGAGCAACCGGCGACGGGAAAGGTGCGGGAGAACTGGGATGACAATCCGCAAGTACTCGCCCCCGAAGACGCCGACGGCCATTCCAAGGGACCCTCCACCAAAACCGTGGTTTGGATTGTGGCGGGCATGGCCGTAGCCGTGGGCGGATTGGCCTTGCTTCTCAGCGTTAAATAAAATCCGAAGTTTGAATGCAAAAGGCGCCGGCAGAAATTCCTGCAGCGCCGTTTCAGGTCAGGGCGGCCTGTCAGGGCAGGGAATCGGCGTTCGTCGGAGGCAACGGCGCGGCGGAATCGGCCGGCAATGAGGAAGGCGCCGCCTGGGACGAGGAGTCCAACGGGCTGGGCATGGCCGGTGACGAGGATTCCAAGGAGTTCGGGGCTTGCGGCGAGGTATCCAACGGGTTGGGCATGGCCTGGGTGGAATCGAGGGTCATACCCTTGCCCCCCAGGTAGCGTGAACCCGCCTCTTCACGGGCAATGATGTCGTAAATGCCCGCCAGATAGCCGCCCTCCACACGCACCCCCGGGGTGCGAATCAGCCGCTGCAAAGAGAGCGCGGTCATCGCCCGTTGTTTGTCTTCGGGAACATGCCCCTGGGCGTCGAGAATTTTGGCCCGATCTTCCGGCACCAGGTATTGCACGGCGCGCTCGAAGTTGCGCCGGGAAACGGATTCTCCGAAGCCGGTCAGTAAATCCAGAATGTCATTCGATCCCTTGACCTGTAAAGCGGCGGCATCGTTTTTGTCTTTGTTGGAGGCGCATCCCCATAGCAGAAGTACCGTGGTTATGAGGGTGGCGCGAAGTTTCATTTCGCCCTCCAGGTCCGGCATCCCGTTCCCAGGAAACGGAATACGAGCGTGTTTATTCGACTCGAAAATTTTTGATCCATGTTTAGTCGTCCTCGTCGAACCATGCGAATCCCGTTAAAACTAAATAACCTGGACAGGGTCGCTCAACCACCGTAAAAATAGGTGCATCAACGGCGGTATTTTTCCCGGTCCGTGGCGGACTTTACGAATGCACCGGCCCAGGGCAGCGCCGGTTTTTCAATAGCCCTTGTTTCCGGGAATCCGATGCTCTTGGGAAGCGGGCAAAAAAGCCTGCAAATCCGGGATCCCATCCCGGGTCGGTTCGTCTATTTTTTTCTTGCGTCCGCGTCCGGGCGTAAACGCCCGCCGCCATGGAAACCAGCGAAGCCTACTCTTTAAGCCGTCGGGATTGCGAAGTTTTGCGCATTGTGGCCAGCGTTCTGGTCGTGGTCGTGCATTGCGTGCATGTAGGGGTGGAGCAATACTATGTCACCCGCAATTACTGGTCGGCCGGTTTTCTGGCCACCTGCCTGGATCAATTCACCCGCTTCACCGTGCCGCTCTTTTTTTTCCTTTCGGGATTCGGCTTGGTGCGCCAATACGCACAAAGGCCATGCAAGCTCGGGGATTATTACCGCCATCGGCTCCCGAAAATTTTCCTTCCCTTTCTGTTGTGGTCGGCACTGACCAGCGGCCGGCACGTCGAAGTCATCGCCGCTTTTCCCTGGCATGCGGCTCCCTTTGCCGCCGCCTTGGGATTTCTCAAATTTCTTTTTCTCGACGGCTTCGACTACCAGTATTACTTCCTCATCGCCTTGTTCCAGTTTTATCTCGTGTTTCCGATTCTGTACCGCTGGGCCCGGTCGCCGTGGGCGCTGGGCGCCTGTCTGTTGCTGCACCTGGGACTGCTATCCCCCATCGAAACCTACCTGGAATTGCTGGGATGGCATTTGCCGCCGCTGCACTCCCACCTGGTGATCTTTTATCTCTTCTATTGCCTGGCGGGCATGCACGCCGCCTGGAATCCGCGGCTGTTGGCGAACATTCTCGATCGCTGGACGCGTCCGGGCGTGGCTTGGTTTTGGGTGGGCACGCTATGCCTGCTGATGCTTGAGTATTGCGCCAACCTATACAGCGGCAAACGCCTCTGCGACACCGATCATTTCAACCGCTGGTCGGTGGTGCTCTACTGCCTTGCCAGCATGATGCTTTTTCTGAAGAACAAGGATTGGGTGTTGCGCCGCATCCATCGCAATCCCCATTGGGCCTTTCTTTTTTCCGGAGTGGCGCCCTATACCTTTTTCGTTTATCTGGCCCATACCCATTTGCTGCGGCTGGCCGACGCGGTGTCAACCGACTCCACGGTGGTGAACCTGGTCGGCCGCACCGTGCTGGTCGTGGCCGGAAGTTACGGCCTGGCCTGGGCGGTGCAATGGTTGCTACAAGACGCTCCCTGGCTGCGCTTCGCCCTGGGAATGCCCAAGGCCCCGTTGGAAAAACGCGACTTGCCCGGTTATTCGTGGTGGAAGTCCCGGCGCTTTGCCGCCTTGGCTACCGAAGGCTCGGCAACCGCCGAGTGAATTCTATTCGGATTTGGCCAGCAGGGTACGTACCTGCCGCCACAATACGTTCAGGCGAAAAGGTTTTTGCAAAAAAACGGCGCCGGGCAAATCCAGACCGCGTTGCAGCGACGCATTGTTCTCGCCTGCGTAGCCCGACATGAAAATCACCTTGAGCTGGGGATGGGAGCGGCGCAACACGTCCACCAATTCGGGGCCAGTCATATGCGGCATCATGATGTCGGTGAGCACGAGATCAAAGGGATGGGATTGCCGGGCCCAGTCCAAAGCCTCGCCGCCTCCGGCCGCGCATTGCACGGCATATCCCTGCGCCTGCAACCCGTCGCGCAGCAGGTTGCGCAACACGTCTTCGTCTTCGACCAAGAGAATGGTGGCGGGGGTCATAAAATTGGCGCCTCCAATCTACCAATCGACGCAGATCGGGGTGTCGGTTTCCGCCTTGAAAACACGCCCTCCCGCGCGGGTTCCGGCGGAATAACCGCTGGATTGGGCCGATGGATTTGGCCGCGGGTTTGAACTACCTTCATTGCGCATGCCGAACGCCTCCGTATTACGCATGTGTTCCTGGAATGTGAACGGGTTGCGGGCCGCCCTGAAAAAGGGATTTCTCGACTTTGTCGAACAGCACCGTTTCGACGTACTGGGCGTGCAGGAAACCAAGGCCGAAGCCTCCCAGGTCGAAGAGGGGCTGCGCGCGCTCACCGGCTATCATCGCGTTTTTTCCTCGGCCGAACGCAAGGGCTACTCCGGCGTGGCCTTGTTCAGTCGCGAGCAACCCGCCGCGGTGACTTTGACCTTGGGGCGCAAAGATCTCGACGGCGAAGGCCGTGTGATTCAGGCCGACTTCGGCGACTTCATTCTGTTCAACGTGTATTTCCCCAACGGCAAATCGGGTCCCGAACGCCTGCGCTATAAAATGGAGTTTTACGACCGCTTTCTCGCAGTGTGCGCCGATCTCCTGCGCCGCGGCCGCGCCGTCATCGTCTGCGGTGACGTCAACACGGCGCATCAGCCCATCGATCTGGCCCGGCCCAAAGAAAACGAAACCGTTTCGGGGTTTCTGCCCGAAGAACGCGCGTGGATCGACCGGTTTTTGGCCGCCGGATTTTTCGACGTGTTCCGCGAACGCCATCCCGAACCCGGGTGCTATTCGTGGTGGGACATGAAGTCGGGCGCCCGGGCGCGCAACGTGGGCTGGCGCATCGATTATTTCTTTGTCAGCGGGGCCTTGCGCGATCGGGTTGCCGACGCCTATCTCTTGCCGCAGGTCCTGGGATCGGATCATTGTCCCGTGGGGCTGGATTTGCAGCGCGCGGCCTGATCGCGTTGCCTGGTTTATATTCGTTGTAACGCGTAAATTACGGATTCAAAAATAAGGGGGCGTCATGCGCAGTCAAAAACCCGGTGTTTTCTGGGCGGGAATGTGTTTGTGGTTATGGGCTGCGGCCGCGGCCACCGAATACCAAATCGATCCCGCGCACAGCCAGGTGTTGTTCAAAGCGCGGCACATGGGCATCAACACCGTGACCGGCCGGTTCGATTCGCTATCCGGCAGCTTCGACGTCGATCCCAAGAACATCGCGGCCACCAAGGGCAGCGCCGTGATTCAAACCGCCAGCGTCAATACCGACAATGCGCGCCGCGATCATCATTTGCGCAGCGACGATTTTTTCAACGCCGAAAAGTATCCCCAAATCAAATTCGTCTCCAAAGCGGTGCGCAACATCAATGTGGCCGACTCGACCTGCGACCTAATCGGCGATCTGACCATCCGCGACGTCACCAAAGAAATTGTGCTCAAGGTCAAGGGCGGCGGCGTCATCAATGACGGCCACAACGAACGCGCCGCCTTCACCGCCACCGGATCGCTGAACCGCTTCGACTACGGCCTCAAATGGAACAAGCTGCTGGAAGCCGGCGGTTTCGTGGTGGGTCCCACGATTCAGTTGGAATTGGCTTTCGAAGGCGTACATCCCTTGGCGTCCTCGTCCGCTCCCGATCCCCAGCCGGGCAAACCGGCCCGAGATAAGTAGGCGGTTTCGGTCAGGCGACCGCGGAGGGAGGGGAGTTCTACCTTTGCGATCATGCCGGTCTTGACCAACGACCAATGCGAGCGCATCGAGAAATACGCCGAAGTCTTCACGGGGTTGGTGAAAAAAGATCTCGTGCTCAAATTGCAGGACCAAATCGGGTACAAAATGCCGAGCGAAGTCGACGCGGTGCTCTCCCCGCTGGCCGCGCTCATCGCCTGGTTGAAGAAGCGGAACTCCGGGGGCAAGATCCGCGAAGAGCATGAAGTGCCGGAAGAATTCACCCCCTTGATCCGCCGCCTGATTCTGCACCAGCGGCGCAGCACGGCTTCGAAGCTCGAAGAGCCGCTGTCGAAAACCTTTCACCCCGAACTCATCGCCAACCTCGAACGCGAACTGGAACCGGTGCAGGTGCTGATGCAAACCCCCTGGTTTCAGGCCGGACCGGCGCTGCGCGTGCCCCACCTCACCGAATTTCTCGCCGTCAAATTCGTCGAAGAGATGTCCAAGCCCGTGCACGGCCTGGAGAAGCGCGAATACGACGAGAAGTTCCACATCTTGCAGACGCCCTCTTTATTCCTGAAAGACCTGCGTTATTACCGCGAGCAGTGCGAGCTGCGGTTCAACGGCCTCATGGTGGCGTATCTCGACGTCGACAACTTCAAGGCCTTCAACACGCGCTATGGCGAAACCAAGATCGATCGCGACTTGCTCCCGCGCTTTATGGAGCTGATGGAATCGCATGTGTATACCCACGGGTTCGCCTACCGCTATGGCGGCGACGAATACGTGCTCTTGCTCCCCAATCTGAGCCTGCGCATGGGCATCGGTTTCATCCAGGAATTCCAGCACAAGCTGGCCATGATTTCCTATCGCGGCATCGAAGAAAGAGCCACGGTTTCCATCGGCGCGCTGTTTGTGCCCGCCGATTGTTTTCTCACCGAGCATGAAATCGAAGACCGGGCCAACCGCGCCAAGAATTTCGCCAAGAAAAACGGCAAGAACTGCATCGCCACCTACCGGGGAACGTTTTACGAAGACAAGGAATTGCAGGTCGTGAAATGAAGGGTATCTCTAATTCAGCGGTACCCTATAAAAAGGAGCACCATGTTTACCCTTGAAGACTTCATCGCCGCCTACCGCAAAGAGAGCGCGCTGTGCCTGCGGCTGTTCGAAAAAATTCCCGACGGGGGGCTGGATTATCGGCCCACGCCGGGCCAGCGATCCACTTTGGAATTGCTGCGGTATGTGAGTTACGGGCCGCACAATGTGGTACGCCGCATTCTGGCCGGCGACTGGACCTTGGGCCGCGAGCTCGCCGAAGCAGCGAAAAGCATGCCGGCTTCGGATTTTCCCCGCGTCTTGCAGGCGCAAACCGACGACGTGGCCCTGAGGCTTCACGGCACCGATCCCGGCCGGCTGGCCGCAGAAACATTCACCTTTCCCTGGGGCGAGATCCTGACCAAGGGAGCGGCACTGGTGAGCCATCCCCTCAAATGGATGACCGGTTATAAAATGCAACTCTTCCTGTATCTCAAAGCTGCAGGTGCCTCCGAGCTGGGCACGCCCTATTTGTGGCATCTTCCGAAATAAGCGCCATGGCGGAAGGTTCGGCCCTGGTATTGCGTTCGGTCGGGCAACCGCCGACGCTGGAACCCATCGAGACGCCCGCACCGCGATCCGGCGAGGCGCTGGTTCGGCTCGAATTCGCGGGCCTCAACCACCGCGATCTCTTTCTGTGCCAAGGGCGTTATGCCGGCATCGAACTGCCCTGTGTGCTCGGGTCCGACGGCTACGGCCGGGTAGAGGCGGTGGGTTCCGGCGTCGATGCGGCCTGGGTCGGCCGCCCGGCGGTGATCTACCCGGTGTGGGAATGGGGCGAAGATGACGCTGCGCCCGGGCCGCGCTTCCGCATTTTGGGAATGCCCGATCCCGGCACCTTCGCCCGTTACATCTGTGTTCCCGTCACCATGCTGTTTCCCGCCCCCGCAGGCTATGCGCCCGAAGAAGCGGCGATACTGCCGCTGGGCGGCCTCACCGCCCACCGCGCTCTGTTCCGCCGGGGCGGATTGCGCGCCGGCGAGAAAGTGCTCGTTACCGGCGTCGGCGGCGGCGTGGCCCAGTTACTGCTTCGCTTCGCCGTCGCGGCGGGCGCCGAAGTCTGGGTGACGGCGGGCACTCCGGTCAAGCTTGCCGGCGCCCTGGAACTCGGCGCACAAGGCGGTGTGTTGTATGCGAACCCGGCTTGGCCCCAAGAACTCCTGGCCGCGGCCGGTCCTTTCGATCTGTGCGTCGACAGCGCCGCCGGGCCGGTTTGGGCCGGGCTATGCGACGTGCTCAAGCCCGCCGGCCGGCTGGTTTTTTTTGGAGTTACCTTGGGGTTACCTTCGGATTTGCCTCTGCGCAAGGCTTTTTTCAAGCAGCTTTCCTTTTTGGGCACGACCATGGGTTCGCCGCGCGATTTCGCGGCTATGCTGGCTTTTGTTTTGGCCCATGGCATCAAACCCGCCCTCGACTCGGTGTGGCCGCTGGAAAAATTCGGCGAAGCTTTGGCGCGGCTGGATCAGGGTCTGCAAACCGGGAAAGTCGCCCTCCGCATTCCCTGAGGCGCCCGGAGTATTTTAAGAGCCGACCAATTGCTGGGTAGCCGGTTCGGGCCGGGACGGCGGACGGGAGACGGGCCGCGTCGACCAGGATTTTTTGGTGGCGTGGGGATGCGGGGCGGAGATCGCCGTGAGAAAATCGTGCTGCAGGCGGTGCATGAATTCGCCCACCAATTGGCTTTGTTCAAAAGCGAGATTCTCCAAGCGCTGCGCCGGCTCGACAGCCATGGGCGGGTGTTGATCCAGAAATTGAAATACGGCGTAAAAATCGCCGTGGATTTGCGTTTGCCGAATCTTTAGTTTGGCCAACTCCCGCTGGAATTTCTGCAGCACGGGGGCATATTCCTCCAAACGATGCGACCACAGTTGCCCTCGCGGGTCGACATACAAACTGCGCAAGCGATTCAATTCATACCGATCGCGGGCATTTTCCGGCATGAAATGGGGTAAGAAGTCGTTTTTCCAGACGGAAAATTCCGCCGACACCGCGTGCAGCCATTCCACATAGGCAGCCATGGGGTTGCGAAGTTCGCGCCGAATCTCATCCAGGATTTGCCAGCGGAAAATGCGCAGCGAATAAAAATGGGAAGTGGCGGCGAAAACGGCGCCGGCGAGCAAGACGCCGCAAAAGAGGCCGGAAATCAGGCAGATGATATAGGGTAAAGCGAGGTGATGGATTAAGTCCAAGGCCAAATTTTCAAACCGCACCGAGCCCTCCAAATTGCATCGATTATTGCTTTATCAATGTCTGATCACTTTTTGTTTACAAGTCCGTTGATAAATGCTTTATAAAGCGTTCAAATCCATTTTTTGCTCATTTTTCAAATAAATTAAGAGATTTTCCTTTGATTTATCCATTTCGAAGATGGGCTATGATAGCACGTGTTTTTGCCAAGATCCAGGATTTTTGTCGCAATTTTTTGGCACCGCACTCCAGCAAATTTGTCCGTCGGAGGCGGATGGTCTGAGGTCTTGCGGTAGGCGCGGCGGCTACGACGAGTTCCGCAGTCGCTCCGCCTCAGACGAACGACTATCGCCCGAGTTCGTCGCGCTCCTGCTTAGTCCAACGAAGGACTTTTAAGGGTACCTCTAATAATGAGTTTCGTAAGCCCACCGAATTCGGAGAGCCGGTTCGAGTAGAAAGGCATTATTAGAGGTACCGTTTAGTTGCGCTCAAATGAAAAATGGGATTGAACCCTTCGGTTCAATCCCATTTCCCGTCAGACTGAAAAATACAACGGCTAGTGCGCCAAGTAGATCTTTTGATTCTCGGAACGGCCGCCGGCCTGGAATTGAACCAAATAAAGACCCGGGCCGACATTCATCTGACGTCGATCCACGGAATACGCTCCCGCCGCTTGCTGTCGGTCGATGACATTCGCGCGCAAGGTTCCATTGATATCGTAAAGTCGCAACGAAACGAATTCCGCTACCGGCAAGGAATAGGAAATCATTCCGGTGCTTCCGATATTGAGAGAGTACGTGGTATGCAGGTTCCCATCCACGGCCAGCACCTGCCCGGGGTTGGCCACTTCCTGCGCATCCCAAAGTTTTTTCAAAAGGTCCATTTTTCGGGTGTCGACGCTGCCCCATGTTCCCCAACCGGAGGTGTTGGAGATGGGATCGTAGGGCGTGGTGTAAACGCCGTAGGTGTCGCCGGATTCCGGGTTGATGGACCAGTAAAAGGAATCATAGATGCCTTCCCGGATTAAATAGTTGACGAAGTCGTCCTGCCACTGCTCATCGGTGGTATGGTCGGTCAGATAGCTGAAAACGTTTTGTTCGTGGGGGACGGCTTTTTCGGGCCAATCCATGTTTCCGCCGAACTCTCCGATGACCACGGCGTAACCCATGGCTTTCAAGTAACCGAAGTAGTTATGCCATCCCGCGTCCAGCCGGCTTTGGTTGATGACAATCCGGCACTTCGCCTGCCCGAGGGAGTCCCCTTCCAGGCCGTTGCATTGGGGTTGGGTTGGATCGGTGAACATCTTTTGCTGATAAACCGACGGACCGTAGGTGTGCGGTGAAAAGACCAGCTTGTTTTTCGGCACGGTCGGCGGATGGGCGCCCGCTTCGAACAGATTTTCGCCCCAGTTGGGATTGCTGGACGTGTCGCCACTCGGAGAAACGGATACCGTATTGGGCGTACCGTCCTCGGAACCGTTCGAGTTGCTGATTCCCTCGGCGAAGATGAGGATGTTGGGATTCACGGAACTGATGGCGGTATAAGCCTGATCGACTAAAGAGGTCCACTCGCTCCAGCTATAGTCCCACGGTTCATTGAAGATGTCGATGCCCATGATATTGTCTACGCCGATGGTCGTGCCAAGGCCAGCCAGGGTCTGGAGGTCGGCTAACCACTTCGAGACATTGTAGGCCTGGATGTGCGTGACTGAGCTCGGGTTTCCGCTATCCGCGCAGGAATAATTTTCGCGGGTGAAGTCGTAATCCGGCCGGGTCGCATCCACATAAGGCGGTCGGGCGTCGATCCGCCCCGCTCTCCAGCCCACGTAATTGGAGCAGGAGTGCAGGTCGAGCAAGACGTAAAGACCGGCATTGGAGCAGGCCTGAATGGTGGCTTTGAGGGCCGAGAACGCACCTTGAATCCGCACGGACGTGTCGTTTTTCAGGTTGGGATCCCGACCCTGCGGATCGGCGTCGGAAAGGGTCTGGGGAGTAACGGGAATACGGATGCTGTTGAAACCCAAGCTCTTGATCTCGGCGGCATCCCCCGCCAGGGTTCGGCCGCTCGGATTCCAGAACGTGTTTCCGATGTACAACTCCATCGGCGCCCCGCCAGGGTTTGTCGGATCGCTGGGCGCCTCTTGCCGGCCTTCCAGTCCAAACCAGGAACCGCCCTTGACCCTGAAAATCGCCCCATTGAGCGTGATATGGCCCGAAGAGTCCACAGCCCAATCATTCGCGGCTTGGACGCTGGTGGTGATCATAACGGTTGCAAAAGCGGCCAGCACGGCCAGGCTTTTGCCATTTCTTTTTCTCATCATAGCCGAGGCTCCAGTTTCATGGTGGAATCCGATGTTCTCAGCCGAATCAACGAGACTTCGGCTCATGCCCCAAGTATGCAGTGGGCGTATTCTTCGTTAGTTGCACACTCAAACTTATAGGTTCACCTTAGAGCAGATAATTCAACGACTTTTATAACCATCTCCGGCGATCGGCAACTCCAACCAACCTTTTCTCCCTGCGCATGCCCAGCCGATCCGCTTCATTTCCGACCTAAAGTGGTGTTCCTTCTCCAAATTCTCCCCTTTTTCAACTTCGGACACACCCGCCCCATCTTGCTGACTGTGATCAACAGGGGCGGATATCTCCCTTACGACGGTGTCGCCCAAGTCCCTGTGGGGAGGTCTCGGGGGAACGGCCATCCCGAAAACCATTATCGGCCAAACTATGCCCGGCGGGAAACCCGTGAGGACCGCCTTGTTCCGCGTCGCTTTTTCCTCAGAGTCCGGATCGGTCCGGTTCAGGCCGTCCGCGGGGATGATGCCCAGTAACCCGATGATTACGGGCGTGGCTCTGCCAGCCCGGGCGGGATCCCAATTGCGAGCGGTATTTCGGTTCAGGCGTTGATTTTCTGGATCAGGCGGGCCTTGAGTTTGAGCATGGCCTTGCTGTGGATTTGCGAGACCCGGGACTCGGTGAGGTTGAGCACTTCGCCGATTTCCTTCAGCGTCAGTTCTTCATAATGGTACAGCGCGATCACCAGCTTTTCTTTTTCCGGAAGTTGCGCCACGGTTTCGGTCAGAATGCGCTTCACCTCCTGATAGCCCAGTTCTTTCAGCGGGTTGCTGCCCTGGGGATCTTCGATGGTGTCGATAAGTGAGAGCGATTTGTTGTCGTCGCCGCGATCGGGCAGCGATTCCTCTAGGCTCAAGATGGTGGCGGGCGCGACTTCGCTGAGCAGTTCTTCGAAGGATTCCTGGCTGAGCTGCAAGTGATCGGCCACTTCGTCGTCATAGGGCATGCGCCCCAATTTGGTTTCGAGTTCGGAATACGCCTTTTGCAGCAGACGGTTTTTCTGGCGCACCGAACGTGGCACCCAATCCATGGAGCGCAATTCGTCGAGAATGGCTCCGCGAATTTTATGCGTGGCAAAGGTTTCGAATTTCAAACCGCGTTCGGGTTCGAACATTTCCACCGCGCGAATGAGTCCCATGACCCCGGCGCCGGCCAAATCGCCGACCTCCACCGAAGGGGGGAGGCTCATGGCCATGCGCTGCGCGATGAATTTGACCAAGCCCGCGTACTCCACGAGCAGCTTGTCTTTCGCGGTTTTGCTTCCGTCGGCCCGGTATTGGGTCCAAAGATCGCTCAAATTTTCCATGGTCAGGATGGCGTTGCCATTATCCACTATTTCCGGGAATCCGGCCAGAACAGCTTTGCCATCGGGGGAATCGGGCCGGTCGAGGGCGACTGCGGCGGCTTATTTTTTCTTGTCGGCCGGCGTTTCCGAAGAGTCTTCGTCGAAAATTTCATCCGGATCCGGCGGGAGAAAATGATAAAGCAATCCGCCGTCGCGCCGCGAGGCCCGGGTGTCGACGGCCGAGGCGGTGATGGATCGCACCAAGGCGTCGCTGACGATTAAAAAGAAAAGCCATCCCAAGCCCACGGCCAGCAGGGCTTTCAGCAGGCTGGCGAACAGCACCGACCCGTTGATTGCGGGGCTGACCAGCACCGCAAGAAAAAACACGGCGAAAAACAAGCACGCCAAAGCCGCACGCGTGATGGCTTTGGCGATGGCATGCGGGACGGGTGTCGCCGGCGTGGCATTGATATGTCGCTTCATTCCTGCCTCGCCCGCTTAGACGCGTGCCGGTTCCGCCGCGGTTTCCGTCACCAATTGGCGGGCTACGCCGCGTCGCATCGCCTCGGGCGACGCGACTTCGATATGTTCGGTCGCCGCCGGACCCGAAACGAAATATCCCAAAGCGCCGGGAAAACCCCGGGCGGCCGCATACAGGCAGCCAAAACCCAAACCTTGATCGAGCCGGGTGAAAGAAAGCCGCGCGGGTCCGAGCGCCGCCGCGGCCTCGATCATGCGGCGCATTTCGCGTGCGCGCAGGCCTGCGTCGAGAACCAGATGGATTTCATCGGGCCCTGCCGCCCGCACCAGGGCTTCGAGGGTCCGCCGGTTTTCGGTTTCGGCCGATAACGCCGGCGAGTCGATCAAAATGATTTCACAGCCGCGCAATGCATGCAACGCCGCGGGCATTTCCCGGGCGGCGTAGGCGCAGGCCGCGGGCAGTCCCAGGGTCTTGGCGAACAGCGCCAGGGCGCTATGGGCGCCGAATCCGCGGCCGTCGGCCGACAAAACGCCCACGCGTTTGCCCGCCCGCAGCCGGCCCTGCGCGGCCAGTTTCTGGATGAGCGAGGTTTTGCCCGCGCCCGCGGGACCGAGGAACAAGGCGCGCGCGGGCCGGCCGGCTTGGAGCTGCACTCCGCCGCCGTAGCGCAAATCCTCGGCCATCAATCCCGGCAACGCGCGGCGGATGACCTCGGGGTTGCGCGCGTCGGGGCCGCTGCCCGCGCCGGCGCGGCGCCACAATTCTTCGGCCAGGGGCGCGGGCAAATCCAACGCCGCGAGCAGGGCTGATCCCGAGGCGGTGGGAGCCGAAGCGGCTTCGAGCATCGACTGGATTTCTTCGCGCAGCATGCGCATTTCGCGCGTCGGCATTTTCGCCTCTTCTTTGACTTTTTCGATCTCGGCGCGCAGCCCTTGCAGCGACTCCATCGGGGCGCGAGGAGGTTCGGCCGGAGCGGCGGCGGGCGCCTGCGTGGAGACGCGCGGCAGCCGTCCCGACCAATCATACTGCCCGGCCGGCGCCGCTTCGGCGGATCCGGCCGGGCTGGAATCCGGCACCGCGGCCCGGGGCGCGGCGGAAGGCATGGGCGCTGTCGTCGGATTCGCCACCGCGGCCGCACGTTGTTCGTAGGCGGCCATGACTTCATAGCAGGGCTTGGATTTGCCCAGATGCTTGCGCACGGTCTGTTTCGTTTTCACGATCACCGCGTCGGGGCCCAATTCCTGGCGCACCTTGGCCAGGGCCTCGGGCATGCTATCCGCTTGATACGTTTTCAGATTCATGGATCACCACCGTTCCGCTGGCTTTGATGTTGAGACCGCCGGGAATTTCACCATAGGAGAGAATGGCCAAGTTGGGGAACGAACCCTCCAGCAATTTGCGTATTTGAAACCGGATGCCGGGTGAGCAGAGCAGCACCGGCGGATGGTTCTCGGCCAACATTTTCTCCGTCAGGGGCGTCAGGCGCGACACGAGCTTGCCCACCACATCGGGGCGAATGACGAGCCGCGGTCCGCGATCGGTGGTTTGCACCGAGGCTTCGAGCACCTGCTCGAGGCGCGGGTCGAGGCTGATCACGTGCAGCGCGTTCTTGGCGTCTTTGTAGGCTTTGCAAATCTGACGCCCCAGGGCCTGCCGGCATTGCTCGGTCAGGAAAGTCTCGGATTTGGAAATGCGCGCGGCGCTGGCCAGGGATTCGAGGATGGTCCCGAGATCGCGTATGGAGACGCGCTCGGAGAGCAGGTTCATGAGCACGCGTTGGACTTCTCCCACCGACAAAAGGCTCGGCACCAATTCTTCCACCGCTGTGGCATTCACCGTTTTGAGGTTGTCGATCAGGCTCTTCACGTCCTGGCGGGTGAGGATGTCCCCGGCGTGACGGCGGATGATTTCGGTGAGGTGGGTGGCCACCACGGCCGGCAGTTCGACCACGGTGTAGCCAGCGATGTCGGCGGCCTCTTTCTGGGATTGGGTAATCCACATGGCGGGCAAACCGAACGCGGGTTCGACCGTGGGGATGCCTTTGATGCGCTGGCTGGTGCCGCCCGGGTCCATGGCCAGAAAGCAGCCGGCCATGAGTTCGCCGGTGCCCACTTCGATGCCTTTCACCTTGACCACGTATTGGCTGGGTTTGAGCTGGATGTTGTCGCGAATGCGGATGGGCGGCACGATGATCCCGCATTCGGTGGCGCATTGCCGGCGCAGCATGGTGATGCGCTCCAGCAAATCCCCGCCCTGGTTCACGTCGACCAGGGGAATGAGGCCGTACCCGATTTCGAGTTCCATTTGATCGACCTGCAGGTACGACTCGATTTTATCGGCGCTGCCGGTCTCTTCTTTCTCGGTTTTTTTGCGGGCCTCGCCGGCGGCTTCCGTTGAGCGCGCCACTTCGCGTTTGCGCACCACCCAGCCGATGCCGCCCAGGATTGAGCCCAAAAGCAGGAAGGGGAGATTCGGCATGCCCGGCGTCACCCCCAACAGGGTGAGAAAGCCTGCGGCCGTGAACAGCGCTTTTTGGCTTTGCGACAACTGGGTCAGGAGTTCCTGCCCCAGATTCTGCTTCGATGCCGCCCGCGCTACGATAATGCCCGAGGCCGTGCTGATCATCAGCGCCGGCACCTGCGTCACCAGCCCGTCGCCGATGGTGAGAATGGTGTAGGTCTGCAGCGCGTTCTGAAAGCTGAGCCCGCGCATGGTCATGCCCACCACGAAGCCGCCGATGATGTTGATGACGGTGATGAGAATTCCCGCCACCGCGTCGCCGCGCACGAATTTGCTGGCCCCGTCCATGGCGCCGTAGAAATCGGCTTCGCGGGAAATGTCCTTGCGCCGGGTCTTGGCCTCTTCTTCGTTGATGAGCCCAGAATTGAGATCGGCGTCGACCGCCATCTGCTTGCCCGGCATGGCGTCCAAGGTGAAGCGCGCTCCCACTTCGGCGATGCGGCCCGCGCCTTTGGTGATGACGGTGAACTGGATGATGACCAGGATGATGAAGATGACCGTGCCCACCACCATGTTCCCCGCGGTCACGAAATGTCCGAAGGTTTCGATGACATGCCCCGGCGAACGGCCCGAAAGAATCAGGCGCGTGGCGGCCACGTTGAGCCCCAGACGGAACAAAGTGATCATGAGCAGCAGGCCCGGAAACACCGACAAATCGAGCACGTTTTCGATGTACATGGAGATGAGCAGGATGATTACGGCCACCGAAATCATCATGGAGAGCAGTATGTCGAGCACGAACGACGGCAGCGGAATCAGCATCAGACAGATGACACCGATGCTGAGCGCCGCGACCGCGACGTCCTTTTGCGACACCAAGGTGGCGCCGAGTTTCCGGGTTTGCGAGATGGCGCTCATACCTGCTGCAAAGACCTCTCAAGTTGCGGGCGCCGCCTTCCGATAACGGAAGGGGCGTGGAACGACCGGGGAAAAGCAAACTCCGGACCGATCCGGGGAGTGCTGAGAACGGCGCTTAAGCGGCGGCCTGGGCGCCCGTCGGGCGCTTCAAGCTGAAAATCGCGGCTAGAATTTCCGCCACGGCGGCAAAGAATTCCTGGGGAATTTCTTCGCCGATCGCGGCCACCTCGTACAAGCCGCGCGCCAGAGGCCGGTCTTCGACGATGGGGATGGCATGGGTTTTGGCCGTGTCGCGGATGCGCTCGGCCACCAGGCGTTTGCCCTTGGCCACCACGACCGGCGCATGGTCGCGCCCCTGTTCATAGCGCAGGGCCACGGCGATGAAGGTGGGGTTGGTGATGACCACGGTGGCCTTGGGCAGTTCCTGCATCATCATGCGTGAATACATCTGGCGGCGCAGGCTTTTGATCTTGCCCCGAATGCGCGGGTCGCCTTCGGCGGCCTTCGTTTCGTCGCGCACGTCTTGTTTGGTCATCATCAGGCCTTGTTTGTACTTGCGCTTGTTGTAGACGAGATCGGCGAGGCCGATGAGAAAGAGCAGGAGCGAACATTTGATCAGCAGCTCGCGCGAAGTGAGGAACAAAAAGGCAACAATTTGGCGGGGACTTTGGTCGGCCAGCAGCAGGTATTCGTGGTAATGCCGGGCCACCACCCAGTAGGCCACCAGCCCCACCACGATCATTTTCGCCAGGTTCTTGGGAATGCCCACCAGCGGCGCGGCGGAAAAAAATTTCAACAGAGCTGCGGGATTGAAGAGTTGGGAGAGGCTGAAATTGGAGGCGTGGCGGGCCCACAACGGCCCATATTGGGCGATATTGGTGGCGATAGCGATCAGCGCCAGGGTGACGAGGAAGGGCGCGATCAATACCAGCACGAACAAATAACCTTGCAGGGCCAGGCGCGGCAGATTGTCGAAGAAATGGTCGTAACGGGGAATGGCCTGGAACGAGATGACCATGAGCTGCGACAGGCGCCGGTGCATGCCGCCGGCGAACAACCACAGCATGAGGGTGCCGAACAAAAGCAGGACCGAGGAGGATAAATCGGCGCTGCGCGCCACCTTGCCCTTGGAGCGCGCCTCGCTGATTTTTTTACCGGTGGGCTGCTCGGTTCTTCCGTCGTCGCCTTCGGCCACGCCCCCGTCACCTCCCCATCAGGCGCAACAGCGCCGCGGTGCCCGCTTCGATTTCGGCGAAATTCTTCTGAAAGACCTGCCAGATCAAAGGTAGGGCGTAAAAAGTCGTCAGACAGCCCAGCATGAGTTTCAGGGGCATGCCCACCAGCCACACATTGGCCTGGGGCATGATGCGGGCGGTGACGGCCAGACCCAAGGTCGACATGAACAGGGCCGCCAGCACCGGCGCCGCGGCCTTGAGTCCGAACACGAAACTGGCGGCGGTCATCGAGAGGAACACCCGTAACATGCCCGCTCCCTGCCAATGCGCGCCTGCCAACGGCACGACCTGGAACGATTCGGCCAAGGCGCGGATGAAAAACAGGTAGCCGCCGGAAACCAGGAGCAACACGGTCACCAAACCGATGAGCAGGTTGCCGATGGCCGTGGAAGGCTCCTGGCTGACGGGGTCGAAAAGCTGGAGCATGGAGAATCCCGTTTCCTGATCGATCCATTGGCCCGCGATATTGAGCCCGGCCAGGGCCAAGGTGCCGGAAAAGCCCAGGATGAGTCCGACATAAATTTCGCGCAGGGCCAGGGCCAGCAATCCAAACACATTGTCGGGCACGGGCACCGCGGTATGCGGCAAGGTGGGAAACAACAACAAGGTCAGGAGCAGGCTCAAACCTGCCTTGATGATGTTGGGGATCTGATCGGAGTTGAGAACGGGAAACAGAAACACCGCCGTGCCCACGCGCAGCAGCATGAGCAGCCCCAATTCGATTTGCGCCACCGAGAAGTCGGCGAGATTGGGCAGCGGCGCGGCCATTCAGCCTCCGTGCACCATTTGGGGAATGTGGGCCATCATGCTGGCGAAAAAGGCGCGATAGCCTTGCAGCATCCAGGGTAGAAACAGCACGATGGCCACGCCCATGGCCACCAGTTTGGGGATGAAGGTGAGGGTCATTTCATGGATTTGGGTGGCGGCCTGAAAAATCGAAATGAAAAGGCCCACCACCAGCGAGACCAGCAGCATCGGGGCCGACAACAGCATGACCGCCACCAAAGTTTCGCGTCCGATATCGATGACGGAAAGATCCGACATGCGCGCCTCAATGGAAACTGGTTACGAGTTGTTGAATCACCAGACTCCAGCCGTCGACCAGCACGAAGAGAATGAGTTTGAAGGGCGTGGAGATCATCATGGGCGGCAGCATCATCATGCCCATCGACATCAGCACCGAAGCCACCACCATGTCGATGACGAGAAAGGGCACGTAAATCAAAAACCCGATGATGAAAGCCGCACGCAGTTCGCTCAGGCAAAAGGCCGGAATCAAGGTGAGATTGCCGATGTCCGCGGGGCTGCGGGGCGGCGGCGCGTGGCTGATACGCACCATCAGCGCCAGATCTTTTTCGTCAACCTGGCGCATCATGAATTCGCGCAGGGGCTCCATGCCCTTTTGAAAGGCCTCCTCGGTGGGAATCTGTTTTTTCAGATACGGCTGCAGCGCCTCGTCGTTGATGCGTTGGAAGGTCGGCGCCATCACGAAGAAGGTGAGGAACAGGGCCAACCCCATCATCAGCTGATTGGGCGGCGTGCCCTGATTGCCCATGGCGTTGCGCAGAAATCCCAGCACCACCACGATGCGGGTGAAGCAGGTCATCATCACCAGCAGCGAAGGCGCCAGGCTCAGCACCGTGAGCATGGCCACCAATTGCAGCGTTACCGCCACGTCTTGCGGGCTTTGGGCCTTGTCGAATTGCAGGCTCAGTTTGGGCAGGGTCTGGGCCACCGCCGAACCGGCGATCAGCAGGGGAAGCACGGCGACCCAAAGGGAAATTTTCCGGCGCGCCGTCGGCGGGCGCTCGCCGTCGCGTGACCCGCTCAAGGTGGGACGGCGGGCGGCCGATAAATCCGAACGGGGGAGTCTCATGCTTCCGGGAATTCCGAAACCTTTTTCGGTTTTTTGAATTTTTCCAGCACGCGGTTGAGGTTCTCGGTGAACAGCGCCGGGTTGCCCTTTTCGCGGCGCTCGCGCAGGAGGTCGGCCGCCGGCCGATCCAACAGGGTGAGAAGCGACACGTTTTCACGCGTGACCCCCAAGACGCCGATCCGGCCGTCGAGCCGCACGGCCACCAGGCGCTGCCCGGGACCCAGGTGGCTGGTCTCCAGCACTTCGATCAAGTCGCCGTCGACCGCACCGCGCAGCATGCCCCGTTGCGCCTTCCGCAGCAGGCGCACGGTCACCACCACGGCGCCCAACACGAACAGCAGAGCCGCCGCGACTTCGAGCACCAGCAGGGGAAGCGGCCGGGCCGCCGCCGCGGGCTCGCCGGCCGCCGCGGCGCCGCTTTGCAAGGCCTGTTGCACGCGCAGGAATTTTTCCGCCGCCGGATCGGAGGCGCTTTGCGCCCACGCCCAGAGCGGCAGCCAGGCGATTACGGCGGGCGTCTTCATCGCAGTTGCTGGATGCGCTCCGCCGGGGAGATCAGCGACAGAATGCGGATGCCGAAGTATTCATCGACCACCACCACTTCGCCGCGCGCCACCACCTTGTCGTTGACCAGCAGATCCACCGGTTCGCCCGCCAGGCGATCCAACTCGATAATCGATCCCGGCCCTAATTCCAGAATACGACGGATGGAGAGCCGGGTGCGGCCCAATTCGATGGTGATGTTAAGGGGGACGTCGAGGAGCAGTTCGACGTTGGGCGTCGCACCTTCGGGCATGGTCAGCGACGTATCGACCGAGGCCGCGGGCAGCATCGCCGCGCCGAAATGCGGGGCCGCCGGCATGTCGCCTTCGGTTTCGGTGGGATCGGTGAAGGCCATGACCAGGGGCTGGGAAAACAGCAGGCGGAGCTTGCCCAGGGCCGTACCCTCGACGCGTATTTCGAAATCGGCCATGGCCCCGCCGGAGAGATCAAATGGAGGCGCCGAGGGATTGAAATTTTCGGCTTTGGCCGGGGCGCTCGACAGGGTGATCTCGAAGCGCGTCCCCAGCGCCGTCGCGAACGCGCCCATGATCTGGTTGCCCAATTCATTCATGGCGTCGAGGTGATCGGGTTGAAAGGTCGCGGGACCTGTGGCGCCGGTCATTCCCTGCGCCAGCTTGGCGGCAAACTCTTTGCGGAGCAGAACCGCCAGTTCTCCCTGGAACCCGTGTTCGAATCCCGAGAGAATCGCCAGCGATTCCGACTCGAACCCCTCCATGGCCGCGGCGGCGTCACCGGGCTGCGGCGCGCCGGTTTCGATTTCCACCGACTTGCCCAGTAGCGCTCCCAACACGTGGTTCGCCTGATCGGCAAAGGTCTCGAAGGAGGCGCGCAACGCTTCGGGGTTGAATCCCGACGCGTCTTTGCTGCCCAGCGAGGCGGTCAGCGCGTCGATTTCCGCTTGGCTCAAAAGCCCGCCTTCACCCATCTTCCCCCACCTCCCGATCGATGATGGCCGTGATTTGGATCGATTTGTTGCGCCCCACCAATCCCACCCGGCCGAGGAATTTGGAACGGTCGCCCACCCGTACGATCAAATCGGAACCGGCGGGCTTATCGAGCACCACTACGTCACCGGTGTGCAGTTGCAACATATCGCGCACGCTGAGCTGGGTTTCGCCCACCACCACGTTGGCGTTCAAGTCGGTGGCGCCCAATTCATTTTCGAGGAGGCGGCGCGTTTCCTGGGTGGTGGTGCGCTGGCCGCTGATCCACGATTCGCCGCTCAGCTTGTCGATCACCGATTCCAACAGCATGTAGGGAAAACACAGGCTGATCAGGCCCGACCCGTGTTTCATGCGCACTTCGAGCGAAATGAGAATTACGGTTTCGTTGGGCGGCGCGATTTGGACGAACTGCGCGTTGGTCTCATAGCTTTCGATCTTGGGCGTGAAAATGCCCACGTGTTCCCACACCTCTTTCAAGTTCTGTAAGGCCCGGTCGGCGATTTTGGTGAGCACGCTTTTTTCGATGTCGGTCAATTCGCGCGTGTGGTCGGTGGATTTTCCCTGGCCTCCGAAGAGACGGTCGACGATGAGGAACACTAGGTTGGGGTTGATTTCGGCGATGGCCGCGCCTTCCAGCGGCTCCATCTGGAACACGTAGATGCAAGTGGGGTTCGACACCGACATCATGAACTCGGAATAGGTAAGCTGATCCACCGACACGATTTCGATTTCCACCAAAGTCCGCAGGTATGACGAAAGCGTGGTGGAAAGCAGTCGTGCATAGCCGTCGTGCAGATTCTGCAAAGCCCGCATCTGATCTTTCGAAACGCGGTCGGGCCGGCGGAAATCATACAGCGAGATCTGTTTTTCGCCGCGCTCGGGCCCCGCTTCGGATTTGGATGATTCGGCGGGCGGCGTGGCCAGGTCTTCGGGGGGCACGCTGCCGCTTGACACCGCGCTCAGCAGGGCGTCGACTTCGGCTTGCGAGAGGACTTCGCCCATGGCTATTGCACCAGGAAGTCGGTGAAGAAGGCGTTGCGCAAATGGCCGTGATCGTCGGGGAGAATGGCATTCACCTCGCTGACGATCGACTCTTTCATCTTCTGTTTGCCCGCAGGCCGCAGCAGCTCTTCATACGGCTCGCTGGAAAGAATGTTGATGATGATGTCGGAAATTTTCGGCATGCGTTCTTCAATCTCTTTGCCCACGGGATCGGTCAGGCCGCCTCCTCCGCCTTCGCCGCCCTTTTCACCTTTGCCGGCTACCGGCGGGGCGTCGGTTTCCCACTCCAACTGGATCGAGCATTTCAAATAATGATCGCCGTTGGGTCCGATGTTCACCGTGAAGGTGAGGGGCTTGGGGAGGGTCATCCCGATGCGCGTGCGCTCTTCGCGGGCTTTGCGCTCCGCCTCTTCCTGGGTTTTCTGCGCCTCGGCCGCGGGATTGGGGGCGCGCAGACGCGCGGCGATGAAGAATGCCACGGCGCCCATGATGAGAATGTCGGCCACCAGAATGCCCGCAATGATCGCGGTTTTCTTCTTGGAACCGCCCGCGGTTTTGGCACCCGTCTCCTCGGCGCCTTTCACCGGCGCTTCGGACTTTTCTTTTCCCTCAGCCATGCCTTCCTCCGGGCTGCGCTCAGGCGCCCTCTGTCGCGACGGTCGGGGTGATGCGGCGTTTGTAAGCGACCGTCTTTTCCACCACCTCGGCCGGGGTTTCGCGCACTACGAACCGCCGCCCGCTTTGCAGCACCAACGACGTATCGGGCTGGGCCTCGACGCATTCGATGTGCTCGGCGTTGACCACGAAGCGCTCGCCGTTCAGCTTGGTGAGTTCGATCATGGCTTCGCGTTCCTTCCGCCTGCGACGGGTGCCCGGGAACCTCGCGTTCCCATTGTATTCCTTTCGCTTCCCGCGTTGCAATCGGTGCGGCGGTCCGCCGGAGGCCCAGGCCGGCACCGCCGTCATCCCGCGCTTACTGTTTGAGCGACACCAGTTCCTGCAACAGCTGATCGCTGGTGGTGATCACGCGGGCGTTGGCTTGAAAACCGCGCTGTGTGGTGATCATGTCGGTGAATTGCTGGGCCAGATCGACGTTCGACAATTCCAGGGCCCCGGGCGCGATCACGCTGCTGCTTTGCGAATCCGGAGCGCCCAAGATCGGGTCGCCGCTGTCGGCGCTGGTGGTGTAGAGCGAGTCCTTAGTGGCCTGCAAACCGCCGGGGTTGTTGAAGTCGGCCACCAGCACCTGGGCCAGGGGCTTGGTGGTACCATTGGTGAATGCACCGGTGATCACGCCGTTGGGGCCCACCGAAATCGAGCTTAACTGCCCCGTGCTGTAGCCGTTTTGGCTCACGGCCGCGGCCGTCGTGGCCGAGGCAAACTGGGTGAGGCCGGTGAAATCGCCGGGTCCGCCTACGTTGAGGTTCAGGCTGATGTTGGCGGATCCGTTTTCGGGATTGATGACGGTGCTCGACGATCCGTCGTCGAAGCTGAACGAAGCCACCGAACCATCCGGCCCGAAAGTCAGTTTGCCCTGTCCGCCCTGCACGACCTGCTCCTGCCCGCCCATCTTCATTTTCCACAGCCATTGATTGGGCGTATCGGTGGGGGTGAGTTCCATGGTCGCGGTATGCTGGCCGCCGTTGGCGTCGTACACGGTAATGGCGGCGTCGGCCACCTGGGTGTCGGTCGCGGCCTGGATTTGGGTCGTGTTGGTGTTGGTATTGAAATTGTCGGGCGCGGGCGCCTGACCATTGCTATTGGTGGCCTGAATCTGCAGATTGCTCAGGGCAAAGGCGGTTTCGGGCATGCCGCGAATCACGATGGATCCGTCGGGAATATTGTCGTCGGTGCCGCTCCCGTCGATGGAGACCGAAGGGTTGTTCTGCAAAGTGCCGTCGGTGCTCGGCAGCTTGAAGTTGTTGCGAATGTTCGTCAGCAAGTCGAACATGGTGGTGCCGCCGGCGCCCGAGGCATAGGTGAGGCCGGGCACATTGTTGGCGGCGACACCGCCGACCGAACCGGTTACACTGATCACATCGCCGTTTTCCAGCCCCAGGGAATTGCCGTTTTGATCGAAGAGCTGGCTCAGGGGATCCGAAGTGGCGACCGAGGTGCCGGCCCGGGCGGGGCCGCGCAACGTGTCGGTGACCACGCTCAAGGCCGTGGTGCCGGCGGGAATGGTGGTGGGCACGGCCAGGGCTTGCGTCACTTCGGGTGCGGGGCTGCTATCGGTGACTTGCAGGTTTTGGATGTCCGCAGTGTTGCCAAAGATGGTGACGCCGCCGCGTAACGTGGCGGAGGTGGCGGCGTCGATGGTCTGCACCGTGGTGCCGTTGCCCGCGCCGTTGGCCCGTAAAAAGGCTTGCATGGCGCCGGTCAAATCGCCCAGGGTGCTGTTCGCGGTGACGGAGAAATTTTGCGTCACCGTATTGCCCGCGGCATTGGTCATCGAAAACGTCAGCACGTCGTTGGGCTGAATGCCGAGGGAGGTCCCGGTGCTGCTGGTGAGGCCTTGCAGGTTGTCGTCGGTGCGCGCGCTGTTGAGAAAGCGCTGCGTCGTCAGCACGCTGCCTTGCGCGATGGAATTGGGGTCGAGGTTGCGGGCGTAATTGACCTGGGTGGTCGCTTGCGCCGGCGACTGGACGTTGAAGGGAATTTGGATGTTCTCGGGCTGCGAGGCTGTCGAGATATTCCCCTGCGCATCGGCCAAGCGACCTTGCACCACCATGCCGGTCGACGGCATGACGAGATTGCCATTGGCGTCGAGTTGGAAATTGCCGTTACGGGTGTAATACGTTCCCTTTCCGTCCGACACGGCGAAATAGGCTTGTCCTTCGATGGCGAGATCGGTGACCTGGCCGGTCGATTGCAGGTTGCCCTGTGTCAGCATGGTGTCGATGGAGCCCACGCTCATACCCAGCCCCACCTGCATGGGATCGGTTCCGCCCGATCCGTCCGCAGGCCGGGTGGCGCCTTGCAGCAATTGCGAGAGGGAATTCTCGAAGGTGACGCGTTGCGATTTGTAGCCGGTGGTGTTGACGTTGGCGATGTTGTTGCCGATGACATCCATTTCGGTCTGGTTGTTTTCCAGACCCGAGACGGCGGCGTAGAGTGAACGGAGCATGGAACGACCTCCTCCTAGGGATTGGTGGTAGCGTTGGTGATTTCGGTGACTTGATCCATGGGAACCTGCTGTCCCCCGACTTCGAGTTGCAGTCCGCTGGTCGCGAAATTCAATCCGGTGACCGGGCCCTGGGTATAGGCGTAGCCCGTATCGGTGGTGCCGTCGGCCGAGGTCACCATGATTTGATACGTGCCGGCCGGCGCCACCGAACCGTTCTGGGTCTGACCGATCCAATTGATGGTGCCTTGTCCGCTGGTCGGCAGCGCGAAGGCGTCCATCACGTTCTGGTTGGCATCGACGATGGAAACCACCGATTGCGTGCCCGGCGTGGCGGACGCCTGAAAGGTGATGGGGGTGTTTTGGCTGGGATCCCAGTTGATGGAGTCGAGCTTGACGCTCACCTGCTTGCCGATGAGGTTGGTGGCCGACGCCTGCGAAATCGCCTGGGAAGTTTGCTGGTTATCCGTGACCAGAGTATTGAGTTGCGTGCCCAAATTGTCGACCGAGGTTTCCAGGTTTTGCGTGCCTTCCAGCGCCGAAAACTGGGCCAATTGCGAAATGAATTGGGTGTCATCGGAGGGTTGCAGGGGATCCTGGTATTTCAACTGCGTCACGAGCAGGTTGAGAAAATCCTGTTTGCCCAGGGTTTGCGTCGCGTTGCTGAAAACGCTTTGATCGCCGGCCTGCGTCACGGTCGACCCGGAAACCTGACCATTGGTGATGGTGCCCGAAACCGTGCGGTCGGCCGGGGTGGCGGGGTTCGTAATCGACGATACGTCGAGCGGCGTCGGCGTCGAAGTGGTGGTGACGGCAGTAGTCATAGTCGGCTCCCGAGTTCGCATCCGGCGGTGTTCATCCGAAGTATTCCACGGTGTTGGTTCCCCAGCGCCGGCCCGTTTCCAGGCCCGCCGTGGTTTCGGGTGCGGAATCGCCCGCGTTGCCGGCAGCGCTTCCGCTCGATCCCGAACGCTGGTTGAAGAATGACGCGGAGTTTTGTCCGTCAGGGTTGAGCAAAGACGGCTGGCGGTCTTGCACCGAGACTTCAATGGCGTCCATATGTACGCCCTGCTGCTCCAACGATTGCCGCAGCGATTGCATTTGGGTGTGCAACAGTTCGCGCACATGTTCGTTTTCGACCCCCACATGCGCCGAGACAACGCCATGGTGCATTTCCAGCGAGACCTGTACGCGCCCGAGATTGGCGGGCTCGACTTGCACCGTCAACTCGTCGCGGCCCGAAGTCATGCTGGTGGCGCGCTGCAGCATTTGCTGCAACAGCGCGCTGGGAAGCTGGGGCAAGGTGACCGAGGTCGGCACGGGCGCCTCCGGCGTCACAGAGAAGGGCATGTTGGCGGAGGAAAACGGGTTCGAGGCGGGATCGGATCCCGCGGCCATGGCCCATTGGGTTGGGTCGCCCGCGCCTGGATCCGCCGTGTCCTGGCCGTCGGGAGAGGAATTGCCGGTCGCGGGATCGGCGGCTTCTGCCGTGGCCACCGGGGCGTCTTGCATCCAGTCCGCCGTCAAGGATTTGGAGTCGGTCTCCGGGGTGGATTCGGGCGCGGCCAAGGGATTGCTGGGCGCGGCCGCATCGGCAGGCAGTGATTTATTCACCGCTTCCAGGGCGTTGACAAAGGGGTTGGTCGTTTTGCCGGCGTCGGTAGGCGACGTATTCGCCGGTGCCGAGATTGCGTTCGGTGCGGCGGGGGCCAACAAATCGCGTGACGTATTCATGGCCTGCGGCGCGGGCGCAGTGGATTTTCCGTTCCACCCATTCGCGGAGGGCGCTGGTTGCGTTGCCGGCGATGCCGCCGCTGCCGCCGCCTTGTCCGGCGCGATGGGAAGTTTGGAAAGCGTCGCCGGATTCACATTGGCCGGCACGGTCGCCACCACCAGCGATTGCGTCGCGGCAGCCGCCGGGGCGGCCGGGGTGTTTGCCGACCCGGCGGTCTTGGATGCCGCCGCTGCCTCTTGCAGCAAGGTCATTTGCAGCTTCTGGATTTCCTGGGGCGTCAATGACGGCTGAGTCATCGTGGCGATGTTGGCCGTCGGCGGCGCCGAAGTTCCGGGCGACGTGAACGACGAGTGTGCGTTTTCCGAATCTTCGGCCCATTCCGGGATCGGGTCGGGCGCATTCGCACCGGCCAATGCCGCTTGCCATTGCGCGCCGTTTTCCAAAGAGATGGCCGGACTTCCCGGCGACGCCGAATGTTTCGAATCGGAGTTCGCCACCGGGTTGGATTTCTTGGCATTCTCCGCTTCTCGGGACGGATTCTTCACCGCCGCGTTGAATTTGGACTGCGGTCCGCGGGCTTGCGTCGAGACGGAAGGGTCCGTCGCCGGCTGCGTCTGGGTTTGGGTTTTTGATTGGGACTGTGTCTGTGCCGTCGGTTGCGCCGTGCTCGGTGTCGGCTGCGAGGCGTCCGCCTGGGCGGAAGGATTGGAGCTTGTCGCCGCGGGATCGGTGGTCGGCGCCGGGTTGTCTCGATCGTCCGAAGATGTGGCCGGTTTGGGTGTCGAGGAATCGGATGCTTGTTGGCGGGAACGCGCCTGATCCAACGAGCGATGAAATTCGGCGGTTTTTAAGGTGGTTTCGCGGTTGGCGACGATTTCGTTTTCCACCGCGGCAAAAAAGTGATCGGCCGCGGCAGCGGCGGAGTCGGGGAGCGCAGGCGGGCGTATGGCGGTCGTCATCTGGCTTCAGGCTTTGGTTTTTGGCGCGGAGGCCGGGTTTGGATTCGGCGCCGCAGCCGGAATTTTATTCGCGGCGGGTTTGGCCGCGGTGGGCGCGGGTTGCGGCAGCGGGCTTTTGCCCATCAGTTCGGTGATATGCGCGGCGCGATGCACGTCGAGGGCACCCACGGCGGCCAGCAATTTCGAAGCGGCGTCGGCGTCGGTGATTTTCCTCAGAATTTTCACCACCAAAGGATCCTGCAACGACAAGAGAATGGGCGCGGCTTCTTCGGGTCGCATCGATCCGTATACGTCGGCCAGCGATTGGATTTGCTTGTCCTGCAAGACGCCGTTTTGGGCCACCAGGGTTTCGATGCGCTGGCGCTCCGCCAGAATTTGATCTTTTTCCCGGCTGGTTTCCTGCTTCAGGTTTTCCAGGTGATCCAGTTCGCGTTGGACGGCCGCTTCCTGATCCGCCACCTCTTTGCTTTTGGCTTCCAAGGCCTTGTAGGTTTTGAGTTGCTCGGCTTCGGCCGAATCCTGCTTGGCCGTTTCGGCGGTGCGGAAGGCGTCGTGCAATTCCAGACGCTCCTTGGCGCTGCCCATTTCGAGATGCACCACGCCCGTGGCCAGCAACACGCCGAGCACCACCACGGGAAAGAGCGCCAGCGAGATGAACGAAACTCCGAGTAATTCTTTGAGCGACATGCTATCCCCAAAGACGACCTCCAGCGCAACCTCTGTGCCAAAGCGCACAGGGGAATTCCCGTGAAAAATTTGACGAGGGTAACCTGTAAAATACGCCCGAAATTTCCGCAGCAGGCAAGAGTTGCCCGCTTCACGCAATGTTTAAAGGGCGATGTCGGATTTCAATTGATGCTTGTACAACATGAGGCCGGAAAGAATTTTGGGCGCAAAGAAGGTCGATTTCTCGGGCATGACGACCTGGGAATTTTTGAGACCGGCGTCGGCCACGTCCATGAGCTCGCGCAGCGATACGGGATGCAAGGCCACGGCCAAATCGTAGGTGCCGTTGTCGACCAGGCTTTGCATGCTGGCCAAATCCCACTCCGGGTAATAATCGAAATGTTTTTTCTGCAGCATCATGGAGTGAGCGACGCCCAGATGCGGATACAATTCGCGCTCGAGAATCGAGCAGTCGAGCCGGCCCACCACGTCCTCGGGAATGTGTTTCGCCCGCAGCGTAAAGCACCCCGCGCGACTGTAAAGACAGAACGCATGCGCCCCCGGGGTTGCGAAAGCCGGCGCGGGGATCAGTTCGAGTTCGCCCTTTGCCTGCGCAAACGGAACGGCCCCGCGGATGACCCGGTTGTAGGCGAGAATGCGGGCTTCTCCGACGATGTAGGCCATGGCATGGGTTTGCCCGCCGAGCAGGGCGGCGTGATACCGATGATGCCCGTCGGCGATATAGAGGCGTTGTGCGCCCACGGCTTGCCGCAAGGCCCGCCCTTCGGCCGAAGTCTCGGGCACGCGGAAGACGCGCGTGTGAATGCCGTGCAAGTCGTTGTAGCCTCCGAAGTCGCTGGTGAAATCGTACAGCGGTTTTTCACGGCTGCGCACGGCTTCCAGGGTCGGACCGATGGACGCGGGCGTCAATAGAAAAATCGGCTCCAGGGTATAACCGGTGGCGGCCGTGACGGCGAGGCGACCTTTCACTTTTTCGTCAAAGGTTTTTTCGTGGCGAATGACCTTGCCTTCGGTGTAAGGCGCGACTTCGACCGCAGCGAAAAACCCGAGACGCTTTCCGCCGCTCCAAACCTGTTCATACACGTACACACAGGGTTCAGGGTCGGATATAAGGTCTCCTTGCCTTTGCAGGCTCGCCAGCGCCTCGGTAGGGTTTGGGCCCAGGGTCACGTGGTAAAACGAGCCGGGCCGGCTTTGCAGCAGCTTTTCCAGCGGAGAGCCTTCTTTGATCACATCGTAAGGCGGTGTGGCCAATTGTTCCGCAACCGCAGTGGTGGGTCGCAAGCCGTGCAACCCGCGAATGTCCGTCATGCTGAATCCTTCGTGAAAACAGAAATATTAAAAGCACGGAGCCCAACCGCGCAGGGTGGGGTATAATCAAAGTGGATGGAACTGCTGAAACTGGGCGCCGGACTTTTGGCCGTTGCCGTCTATGCGTACGGGTTGTTCCACTGGATCTACCGGGGCCGACTGTGGCCGGCCTTAGTCGTGATTTTGGCGCTTTATCCGCTATTGCTCCGTCTGACCTTGGGCACACCCTGGCTGTTTCTTCGCGCCGCACCGCTCCTCGGGGTGGGCATGTTTTTCCATCGCTACCGCGGGCGAACCTTGCATCAGATTCGGTTGCTCTGGTTTACGACCTTATGCGTGATCGTGGTGCAGGTTTATTATCTCGTCCTGCGCATTTAACCCATTTCCAAGCGCACCAGTTAAAAGCCATTTGTACGGATGCAGGCGGCTAATGATTTGCTCCAATCAACGCCGGTACCGACACATTCATATGCATTCCGATCAATGTGAACCCGCTGGGTCTGCCTATGACCATCGGGACTCTTTCGATTAAATTAGAAGCCCTTCACGCCACTTTAGCTCAGTTGGTAGAGCAACGCTTTCGTAAAGCGTGGGTCCTCGGTTCGAGTCCGGGAAGTGGCTGAATGACCGCATGTTTTTCTCGTATCGCATCGATTCGCGCAACCCGGATTTATATATTCGGTTCCTTATGAAAAAAATTTTACTCCAATGCGCTCCGATATTGGTTTTGGCTTCGCTTGCATGCGGGGCGGGAAATTCGAGCAGTTCTTCGTTTTTCGATCTGGAAAATTCAAATCCCTCTTCCAATGGATATGAAAGCGGGGGGGGGAGTGGAATTCAAACCGGGATTCAAAACGAATCCGGAATGGCGGACTTTCCTATCCGTAATCCTGGCGAAAATAATATGTCCATGCGTAACAACCCGCAAAACGAGGCTACGAGCTATGTGGGGGATTTCCCCTTAGACGACACCTTGTACCGCATCGGCCCCGGCGACGTGTTTCAAATCTTCACCGAAGGAATGACTTCGGATAAACCCGTTGATCCCGAAGGCAACCTCATTTTGAACCGCATCGGCGTGCTGCATCTCAACGGGCTTACATTGAAAGATGCCGAGAAGTTGATTCTGCAAAAACTCCGGACCAGTTTCAAACCGTCGGAGTGCTTCGTCAGCCTGGCCCGCCCCAAAATCATGCGCGTTTTTATCACCGGTGCCGTGCAGGAACCGGGCTCGTACAAAGTTCCGGGAAACATGCGCTTAACGAATCTGATCGAAGCCGCCGAAAGTTTTGCCTCCATGGCACAAATGGGCTATATCTACATTACGGCGGCGGACGGAACAATCGACTCGGTGGATATCGGCAAATTTTATATGCAGGGCGATTTGAATTCCAATCCCTACCTGACGCAAGGCTGCGTAGTCGAGGTCCCGTATGTCGATTATTCAAAACCATGGGTGACGATACGATGCGACACTTCGTCCGTCCCCACACAGTTGGAGCCCGATGAGAACATCCGGCATCTTCTTATGCGGAACTATGTATACAGAAATCCGCCGCCCTACACGGCGGTGATCGTCACCCACGAAGACGGCAAACAAACCATAGTGCCGCCTCAAGCGGCAGACACCTACAAACCCGCTGCCGGGGATGTTTTGGACGTGATACTCCATCAGCAAAAAGTTTTTATAGCCGGCGCCGTGGAAAAACCCGGTTATGAGCTTTACTACTCCAACCGGAAATTAATCGACTATTTGGGAGAGGCGGGGCTGACGTCAAAGAGCAGTTTAAGCAGCACCATGGATGTAATTCATGCGAACGGTGAGGGCGAATCGGTTTCGCTGCGCGATGGTACGTTGAAGCCGGGAGATGTGGTGTATGTGAATGAAAGTTTGCAGCAGAAATTCCTGATTTATACGCCGGTGCTGCTGAGCGCGGTGAGCTTGACGTTGGCGTTGATTAGCGTGCTTCGGCTTTGATTTGATCGCGAAAAGTAAAGGTTGCGAGCAGTACTAGAATTTGAAAAGATTCCGTTTGATCTCCGCCACCAAGTTCCGGGTTTCCGGGTTTTCTTTTTGATGTCTTTCCCAGACATCAAGCACTACTGCCAGCACACCGGCAAAGATAAAGGAGAGAATAAATACGGCTTCTACCCAAACGCGCCGCGCGGGCGAAACCCGTTTGTCGTTTATCCAAGGTGGATCCAATATCGAAATGACTTGAACGTTTTTATTGGCTTCGAGTTTTAAAAACTCTACTTGCTGCACTAAAAATTTATAAACAGCAAGTTTAATTTCATAAGCTCTTTCTAAGCGAAAATATTGAGTTGCCAAAGTCGGGAGGGTACGCGCGGGCAAAAAAAGTTCGTTGGAATCGCTGGGGTTTCGCAATTGACCACGAAGGGTGTGTTGCAGCAACTCCTTCTGAACCGACAAATCTTTATAACGGGCGCTGGAAGTACCACGTAACGCAGCTTCCAAAGATATCTCTTCTTGCAAAGTTTCAATTTCAATTTCAGTTTGTGTAGCATTCTCGAGTATTAGCTTGACCTGTGATTCGGGAACAATTAAATTGTGAGCGATCTGAAACTTAACCATAGAATCTTCCATAGTTTTCATATCAGATTCGGCCAAATGTAAACGATCATCAATATAATTTAGCTTGCGTTGATTCGCCGTTCTTTGGATATTTGTATAAAGGCTGTCAAGCGTATAGACCATGTAGGCAACCATTTCTTTGGCCCGTTCGGGAGATTTATCCTCCATGGCAATATTGATTTCATCCTCGTCGGTTAACTCGAATTTTGCGTTGTGGGTGAACCTTTTAATGACGTCGGCTAAGTAAAATCTCTTTTTGTGACGAAATTTATAGAGGGTTTCCAAATCAAAACGGTCAATGATCAGTTTAGCAAAGCGAGCCGATTTGAGAATGCTCATGCAATCATCTTCGCCGGTTTCCGATCCGCCGAGAAAAGATCCGAGAAGTCCGCCTCCGATTCCACTGGACCCCTTTAAGGCCGCCTCTATAGACGAAGAATTGTCGCTTGTTGGGGGTTTAATTAAAGACGCGGCTTTATAAGTGCTGTCCATAAGAAAAACGACAAAGATGCAGACAACAGTTGGGACTAAAGCGACAAAAAAAATAAATTTTTTCCTAAGAACCAAAACGTGGAGGAATCGAAGAAGAATATCAAAGCCACTTATGTTGGGCATAGCAGTATTTACTCCCTTTAAAATTTCCAACAGGAGATAGCAATATATTTATTTAGGTCGACAAAATCCATCTTTTGGGAAGAAATAGAATAAGTTTATCAATCGTTTCATAAAAATAAATCTTTGATTTGCTGATCGAAAATTGGCCAAAGAATAGGTATAAGCGCTTTGCAAATGTTTCAGGTTTTTAAGGCGAATGATTGGCTTTTGGGCAAAATGCTTTGGCAGAAGTAACAGCATATACACAAATAAATGAGTCCGTAAAAATATGCTGGTGTTTCAAAAATGGAACCAAAATAGCTATTAGCCATCCAATAAGCTAGACACGAATAAGCCGTCAGGTTTAAAAAAGTAATTCGAGCTCGCATTCTGAGATATAAAATGTTGATAAATAATCCAATTAAAAAAGGACCCACAAAAACACCGGCGATACCAAAATCTTTATACCAAGACCATTGATATCCAATAGTGTTCCACCCCCTAATTTTTGATGCTTGGGCATTGAATTGATCGTCGACACCGGTATTTTCAATAAGTTGATATCCTAAAACCCCTCCTGGTAAATATAAGCCATCTAATATGCCTTGTAGTATTGTGTATCCATATGTGGTTGGGTGTCTTTCTTGAAAGTTATCGGGATTTAAAGCAAAGTCGAGATTCCAAAAATTGTTTGCTATGTACATATACGGCACTTTAAGTACAATGCTCGCGGTTTTCGAATATTTATTGCCCAAGGCATTTTTGATTGAGCTTGTTTTAAAAAAACCGGTTATTAAAACCGCACTCCCACAAAGCATGAATATACAAAACAAGTTCAGAACCGAAACCCTTCGAATGCCGTAGTTATAAAAAACGATAAAGAAAACAATGAAAAACATAAGGGCGGAACGTTGTAATGCCAAACTAAAAATTATCAAGGTTATTGTTGTCATCCAAAGCCCAACATTAAAATAAAATGAATGTCGGGACGGACGAAAAATGTATATTGAAAAGAGGGCCATTACAATTCCGCCGTAGGTATAGGCGTACAACAAAATCCAACGTTGATGTAAAAAGATGCGAAGGGTTTGGATTTTATCCTTTGCCAAAAGAGGGGCTCCAGTATGCAGATATAGGCTTAACGTTCCCCAAATGAAAAAAGTGAATAGAGCCAGTGAAAAAATAAAATGCATTCCCCAATTATATTGATGCAAATTTAGAAAATGTGATTTGGAATCATTTGGATTATTCGCCTGGGAACGGAGAGCCAGTAATTTTGAGACGAATAATCCCAATAAGAAACAAATGGCACTACCAAAATAAACCAAGGATGTTAAAAGTTTGAAGGGCGTCATAGCTGGATTGAAACGCAAAAAAGCGATTCCTAAAGCAAAAGAATGGAAAAAGAAATAAATACGGCCTGGAGAAAAAAAATCGGACTTTCGAATTACTGCCTCTAGGATTAAAAAGAGGGCAACCGAAAAGGCGGATATACTGACTACACGCATTAACATTTTTTAATTTATAAAAAAACAGCCGAGCTTTTTAGGAGGTGCCTATTTTTCCAAAATTTAAAAATCTATGCTTGACATTCAAGGTCCAAATTTCTTCGGCAAAGTCCAAGTGTCGCCTTGGTTAAGGTGGAGCGCAAGGCGGGGGTATTGGTTAAAACTTGGAGGTTAGGGCTGTCAAAACTTTTAAGTGCGGGTCTGCGACTATATTGAAATTGGAAGAAAATATTATTATGTCGTTTGTTTCAATAGTAATTGTTACCTGGAATTCCGAGAATGAGCTGAAGAATTGTATTTCATCGCTATTCCTTCATGTTTCACCCGATGACATTGAGGTAATTATAGTCGACAACGGCTCAAAGGATTCGCGCTATCTTAACGCTTATCGCAACGCAAAAAGTATGGTGGTTATCGAAAATGACGAGAATCTTGGTTTTTCAAAAGCGGTAAATATTGGTTTTTCTTCGGCCAAAGGAGAATATGTAGTAGTATTAAATCCCGACATTATTTTTCTATCAAACCCGTTCCCAAGCTTGATTTCTAAAATGGTGCAGGATACAAAAATCGGCGTTATAGGGCCGCTTTTACAAAATATCGACGGTAATGTTCCGATTAAAGCCTATTATCCAACTTTGCCAAGTCTACGGCAGTATTTATTGCGTTATACAGGTTTAGCGCACTTTAAATTATTTCAACTATTGGAATTTCATTTATTTCAGGTAATAATACTAATCATTTCAATGATATGTCAACACGGATTTTGCGAATTAAGTTAGTTTAAGGGGATGAGACAAAACGATGCGCGCAGAATGGATCGAGAAGCTCTGGCCCAACTTCGTATCCGGGCGGTCAGCCAAATTCGAAAGGGAACCAGCCCCGAGGTCATTGCCAAAACCCTTGGCGTCAATCGAACAACCGTTTATGGTTGGCTTTCACGCTTTGCTGATGGGGGCTACGCCAATCTCAAACGCAAGAAAGCTCCTGGGCGTGTTCCGATTCTGGATGGGCATCAAATGCGAATTTTGTATTACACGATAGTTGACAAGACCCCGGAGCAGATGAAAATGCCGTTTGCCCTTTGGAGTTGCGCCTTAATTCAAGAATTTATTCGCAGGCGGTTTGGAATCAATCTTTCCAAGATTACGGTAAGTCGGGTGCTGGCGAAGATAGGCCTTAGCTTTCAACGCCCCTTGCAAAGAGCCTACGAGCAGAACACAACGCTTGTGAAAAGCTGGCTTAAGGAAGAGTTTCCAAAGATTCAAAAGCTTGCTAAACGTGAAAAAGCTGAGGTTTTCTTTGAAGATGAGTCGGGAGTCCGCTCGGACGCACAGGTAGGGAAAACGTGGGGACGGGTGGGTAAAACCCCGGTTATCAAAGCCACGGGCAAACGATTCGGCCTGAATCTTGTGTCCGCCATAAGTCCCAGGGGCGAATTTCGATTCATGATGACCAAGGGAACCTTTGGAGCAAAGGAGTTCGTTGAATTCATGAAGAGACTGCTCTCCACTTGCAAGAGAAAAGTGTTTCTGATTGCGGATGGACATCCGGCGCACAAATCCAAACTCGTGCGTGAATTTCTGGATAAAACAGGGGGCCGGCTTCGCTTGTTTTTTCTCCCGCCTTATTCCCCCGAACTCAATCCAGACGAACTCGTGTGGAATGCGCTGAAGGGAGAAATGGGGCGGAAGTCGTTTTGGGGGCAAAGAGATATGGAAATCAAAGTGCTTGGATTCATGCGAAGGTTGCAGCATTCCCCGGATAAAGTTCGCTCCTTCTTCAGGGAAAAACATGTTCAATATATTATTAACTATGTCTAAATATCAATGAAATGGTTAGTAAATACTAGTGGGTTGACTTATGTGGATCAAATTCCAGGTGCCTTTTTGTTTTTCCGCAGTCAAGACTTTTCAGTTGGGCCGATTTTAAACGAGGCTTATTTTATTTGGATGGAAGACGTGGATTTTTGCTACCGCATTCATCAAAGTGGCCAAAAAGTGGCTGTTTTGGCCGATGAAAGGGTGCTTCATGTCGGTGGCGCCAGTTTTAAAATGAGGAGCGAAGCGTGGAAAAGATTAGTATTCATGCGAAGTTATTTAATGTATTCAGAACTCAATTATGGCATCTTAGAATACTTCTTTCAAATTACATTAATGCTTTTAAATTCTTTGGCAATAATTTTGATTTCACCAATCATTACAATAAAAAAGGGGCTTAAATATGCAGTTAATAGAATAAAGATTGAAGTCAAAACCATAAAATTAATTTCTGCTTCCGCTGCTTGTCGTTTTTTTAGAAAACCGAATCGAAACGTAAACGAGAACAAGCTGTCAAGACGGTTTGAAAAATGATTTTAATGTATTAAAACTGAACCCCAAATCGCACGTATTCTGTATCTAATAAAGATCGAGCTTCCGAATAGATTTGTCGTTTTTAAAAGGACGCCTAATCCATGTTCTTCTTTAAAGCTGAAAAAAATCGCCTTTATTCTCGGTGACGTAGGTTTTGTTTCGCAAAAAGAGGCCCCTTATTTCACTTTCCAATAAACGGCACTACCATCGATTTCCTGGATATCCGTATCAATGTGATTGTTTCCGATAAAATCCGTAACCGCTTGTTTACAAGATTTCCAAGAATGATAATCATCAACAATTACGTAGCCGCCTGGAGTAACTTTGTGGTAAAGGTTTTTCAAGGAATCCATAGTCGAACTATATAAATCTCCATCAAGCCTAAGAAGCGCCAAGTGCTTGATTGGGGCGACTGGTAAAGTTTCAGAAAACCATCCTTTTAAGAACCTAACATTTTCATCAAGTAGACCAAACCTTGCAAAATTATTTTTTACTTGTTCCAAAGAAACTCGTAAATAATCGATGTGATGAAAGTCGTCTCCATCAGTTGAAGTGAGAGGGATTGGCATTCCATCAAATGAGTCTGCGGCCCACACGGTCCGGTCCGTTATATTGCGAAGCTTAAGCAGTGATCTCATGAATATTGTGGTGCCACCGCGCCAAACACCAGTTTCGACAAAGTCGCCACGAATATTATTTGAAAGAATATCCTCAATACACGTTTGTAAAGCATCTAGGCGTTTTTGTCCCGTCATCGTGTAACCAATTAACGGCCAATCCTTTCCGTTTTCGCGACTGTTCTGGTCGAATGGTTTAGTTTTAACCAGGACAATAGATTCTTTGCGGAATAAATTTACCAATAATTTATATAGGAGTTTTTTTATTAGTGTAAATGGTTGGCGAAAGGATCCCGTGAAATGACCTTCGATGATATACCATGAGCTTTCTTCGTAAATGGATCCTGTAAGAATTTTCTTTAACAAATCCAAATATTGTCCTTCCAGATTATCCGATTCCATTATTGGTTCCCCAAATAGAGTTACATATAAAGTGATCTTTTAAATATAGAAGCATATTATAAAAATGTTGGCTTTCTCATTTAAAAGATTTGCTTGAAATCAAATTGTAGAAATTGAGGGGAAGGCCGTTAATTTAGATCTTAAAAAATTATATAAAACGGAGGCTACCGTTGCCAAAAGATCAGGTAAGCAAGCCAACCATGCCACTGATTCTGGAGGGGCGTTTTTCCCACATACCCAAGATAAAAATAACACGGGCATACAACTGAATACGATAATGGTAAGGTAAGCACGATATTGGCCAAAAAGCAGCATTCTTCGTACATAAGGAACTCTAATGCAAGAGAAAATAACCCCGAGCATTAGGGTAGAGAAAATACGCAGAGAAAATGAAAACAATTTTAAATCCACTTTAGATACATGGAAATAAAACCACAGCACGGGTATTCCCAGAATCCAAAACCCAATTGCTCCAATCAAAGATAAAAACAGAGTTCGGGCAAATGATGGTGGGCGATTTGTTGAGGCGTGTTGGGGAATGGTATACAGAAGAAGCGATACTACGAGGAGTAGCAATCCCATAATTAAGCGATACGATATGCTAAAAGCCCCCAAATGGGGGCCGTCGGAATGAGTTAAAGCGTACCAAGGCAAGGCATATGCCAGGAAATACGGATTGAATAAAAGCGTTGCAGCTAAGGGTAAAAGGCGGAGAAACAAGTTCTTTATTCCATGAAAAGTAACCAGTGGTAATGCCGATATGAAAAGCGAAATCCGGTATTTGCCCACGAAAATTAGCAAGCATAAAGATCCGGCAATACCAGAAATTACAGTTATAGCGGGTACAAAAAGTGAGCTTTTATAATCGGAAAGATACCAAAATGTGGTAAGCAAAATTTGCAGGCTGGTTGCCGCAGTGCGAGTTAAAAAGAATTGGTAATAACGTCTTGTAGCGACAAAATACCATTCTATATTTGTCGCCGGAAGAAAAATGCTTGTCATTGATATCGCTAGTAATGGATATAAATCGTCTTTTCTGGGATAGTGAATCATTGCAACCGAGAGTACCAAAAAAAATAAGATTATAAGGATCGCTTTCAGGGCGAAAGCATTTCCGAGGTCTAAATGTCTCTGTGGTGATTTTTGTGAGAACGACACTAAAAGGTGTGTATAGATTGAGAAGTCCGAATACCCATATACAATATTATAAAAATAGGCTGACAAGGTTAGAACCGAGTACTCTCCCAACCCAACTTTACCCAAAATGAATGGACCCAAAGCAAGGGTGACAAAAGATGGAAGCGTGCTTGCGAGAAGGAACCAAATGGCTCCGCTATCCAACCCTCTCCTTAGAAAATCCTTAACCCTAGTTATAGATAATTTCGGCAAAGCGTCTCATTTCTCGAACAGGCGTTCAGTAGTAATTCCGAAAAAATAGATTTTCTAACTTTTTTTCCAATGAGAATGGTATTTTCAAACAGAAAGTTCCACCAATAACCGTTTTGCACCAAAAGGGGATGGCCTATTCCGTTTTTAAGTGTCCTCATTGTTAACTACAATGGCCTTGCTCATTTGGAAGAATGCTTTTCTTCCATCTACACTCAGGATTTTAAAGATTTTGAGGTGGTGATGGTGGATAATGCTTCCACTGACGGCTCCCTCGAGTTCGTTCGCAAAAATTTTCCATCGGTAAACTGTATTCAATCAAAGACCAACATGGGATTTGCCGGCGGCAATAATCTAGGGTTACTATACTGCAAAGGCGCCTTTATTTTTTTCCTAAATAATGATACTCGCTTGGAGGCAGGGGCGCTTGGGATCCTCGCGAACTCCATCCTAAAATTTGAACGGCATCGGGTTTTTTCTTGCTTAATGCTCAATTATTCAAATCCCGAACTTGTGGATGCCGCTGGCGACAATTTTTATTGGGGGGGATTTATCTCCACCTTTTCGCGGTATCCTGCGATGAAATTTAAGTCCCCTCGAGAAGTCACGGCCGCTTGTGCAGGGGCGGCTGTGTATTCCAAAGAATTGTTGGTTCAGCTCGGCGGATTTGATGAGGATTTTTTTCTTCTTTTCGAAGACGTCGATCTGTCCCTGAGGGCCCGCCATCACGGAGAGTCAATACTGTTTTTGCCAGATGTGCATGTATTTCACAAAGGGTCTGCGACAATTGGAGGAACACGTACTTCCATTTACATTTATTTCGGGAATCGCAATTTCTTACCATTGTATATTAAGAATTTCCCCTTCGTAACTTTACTGAAATGTTTACCCGGCATTTTGTTAATGCTGGGTATTCGGGTCTTTAATACAATAAAGTCGGGGCACCTGAGAATACTAGTTCGGTCCTTTAGGGACAGTATACTGATGATTCCAGGGACATTGAAAAAAAGAAAGGTTGTTCAAAGAGAATCCAAGTTGTCACGAAAAGAATTTGAAAAAAGTCTCAGGCATGGTTGGTTTCAAGAACGGCTAGCGTTTAAACGCGGTTATTTTAAAACATATTTTTAGTCACCTGTCTTTACAATTTGCTTACGTCCTTCCTCAACTGGCAAATTCGCTGAGGACCAGTTTTTAGTTGTCATTAATATTTGTCTACGCCCAGGCATGGACAAATGCTCGATACCTTCTCACTGGGATTCTAAAACGCCCTCCCCGAAAATCCCTGAAACATGAACCGATAAATGACCGGAACGATTTATATATACCCTTACTTTTTCCCAAAAATGATTGCTCCGCAAAAAGTGTGACCTTGCGGAATCCGACTGCTTTACACATACTCTCAAGCGCTTTTGCGTTAGGGGCCCACCAGTTCGACGGATCATTATTCAATTCTTTACCAGGAAAGAATTCACACAGAGCTGTTTTACTAAAGCCCGGGATTTCCATGGCCTCGGTTTCAATTACAACCAGTCCGTTCGGGGAAACAAGGGTAAATAGTTTTTTAATAGCCTCAAAGGGATTTTCTAGGTGATAGAGCACGCCTAAAAAAAGTACGACGTCAAATTTTCCCAGTTGGGTTAAATCCATACTCATGAAATCACCGACAAATGGTTCGACCTTGCTGCTCATAATATTGCGAGCCAAATCAAATGGCTTCTTCCCCGGCAAGCTATCAGGATACCAATGCGCGGACTTGTGAGGTGGAGGTAAATCTCCCCCTGTACGCTTTGATTCGCGCCAATCCTTGGTATAAGACGCCATATCCGTAGACCACACATAATGATCAAGTGCAACAACCCTTTTTGCACCAAGTCTTTCAGCGGCAAAGGAAAAAAATCCATCGTAAGCGCCGACATCTAATACGGATTTACCGCGGAGATCCGGCAATTTTAACTTTTGTAATTCCATTTCCAAAATATTCAATGATTTTCGCCCCGGCGTAACAAAATTTTCTGATAATCGAATGGAATGAAACCATTCGAGGGATAAAATTTCTTCAGTATTGAATTGCATTCGGACGCACCTCTGATTCACAAGTTGTTTAAGTCAATATGTTTTCAAATTTCATAGTTGATGCAGGCGACGCGCCGTGCCCGTTTTCGAAGTGTCTTTTCCCCAATCTTCCCAACAATCCATCCCAAGCACCGAAAACGGCTTGGCAAAAAAGTTGGGGCCGCCGAATAATTTTATAGAATGGCAGCATTATCAGAAAAAAAATGTAGAAGAATCGTTGCTTGGCATTTGCTCTACGCAGAATGATATAGGTTTGGTTTCGGATTCGATAATATTCCTTGGGTGTGTCTGATACCTTTACGGACGCGCTGAATTTATGGCGGACGATTAGAGATGGACAATAACGGATATGGCCCCCGTCTTTCTTAAGCCGGAAACAAAAATCCGCGTCTTCCCAATACATAAATAGGTTCGCGTCGAAAAAACCGAGCCGGACAAATACCTCGCTGGGTACAACCATAAGGCATCCGGAAACGAAATTTATTTCCCCTTGGAAATCAGGATCGAAGATGTGCCGAATCTGGCCGGTTAACGGAGAAATGGTTCCAATGTTGAAGGTGGGTTTTCCGGTTGCGAAATCCACAACCCGGCCGGCCAGCACTTCTCCGGGACGTTCTTTGACAAGCGTCCGAGCCTCCCGCGTAAAATTCTCGGCAACTACGCAGTCATTGTTGAGGATTAGGATATGGGAAATATTTTCGTTCACGGCGGCCCGTATCCCCAGATTCACCGCACCGGCGAAACCTATGTTCCCCCCCGCGTCCATGTAAGCGGCATCCATTCCTGACTCGCGCAAATACCCGATAAGAAGCTCGGCCGATTCGTCAAGGGAAAAATTGTTTACAAGGAATATCTTGAATGATTCTAGACCTGCAGTCCGGAGAGATTGGAGGCATTCCAAAGTATCATATGGGTTACGATAGTTCACGAGTATACATGCGACTTCGACCATTTGCATCAATCCCTATCCGGCGGATAGAAATGAGCATTCGGATGTAAGCGAACGCAAGAAAGAGGGTTTATTCGTCGCACAAGATGGGAAATGGAAAACAGTATAACTTACCACCAAGGAAAAATACAAAGTCCGGCCAACAATGGCGAATGGATGATTCTATTTCAATGAAAAGAAATGGGTTCGTTTTTATAATTAGTTCAATGTTCAGAAAAAAAGAGAAGCCCATCTCAATTTGCTTGAACGCCTTAATGCTTCAAGACCATCTCGGCGGAATCGGAACCTATGCCTATCAGTTGGCCTTAAATCTGACCAAGACGCATCCCGAGTGGAAAATTTCTCTTCTCGTCCATACCGGAGCCTCGGAATTGTTCCGCGATATTCCAGGATTGGATATTATTGAAATTGGAATTACTTCGCGGGTTGGACGGCTGCTTTTCCTCCATTTTATTTTTCCATTTCGTGCCACGCGTTTTTCCGTTTTCCATTCCGTCGGGAACATGGGACTCGATTTCAGTAATGCCAGGCAAGTCATTACCATCCATGATGCCTACGAGCATACTTCACCCGAAAGGTTCGGACGCTTCAAAAGAACTTTGATGAAATGGCTTATTTCCCGGTCCGGTCGAAAAGCCAAGGCTATCATTACGGACTCTCAGAATTCCGCCAGGGATATAAAAAAATATTATCCTGAATTAGCCGGCAAAGTTTCCGTGGTTTACCTGGGAAACAAATTTCCCGTTGAAAATTGTGTTGAGGAAAAAACCAGAGAAGGATTTATTTTCGTCGGTACCATAGAGCCGGGTAAAAACCTTGCCTTGGTGCTTGAGGCGTTTGCGTCCTACTTGCGAAGTCATACCGGGCGGCTCACCGTAATTGGAGCGATGGGATGGAAACAATCGACGCTCCCCGACAGGATACGAGCACTTGGAATTGCCGATCATGTGGAATTTCTCGGCTACATCAGCGATGACCAACTCAAAGATTTGTATTCGCGATCCCTTGCCTTAATTCAACCCTCAAATTACGAGGGTTTTGGCTTGCCGGTAATTGAAGCCATGGCTTGCGGCTGCCCGGTAATTGCTGCCAGGAATTCGGGACTGATCGAAGCCGGGGGTGAAAGCGCCATTTTTTTTGAAACCAATGACAAAGTAGGGCTTTTGGCAGGAATGATGGCTGTTAAAGAGGATTTGGCTTTGCGGGAGCGCTGTTTACGATCAGGATTCATCCATGCGGCCGGTTTTAGCTGGGAGAAAACAGCCACACAAACTGCCGCCATTTACGACAAAATTATCGGTATAATCACCTGAGGTAAAACGGAATTTAACGCAAGGATTTCAGCATCGTGATCCGCTTCCGAGCAGGATCAATACCCATTTTGGACAATTTTTCGCTTTTCGCGAATAATTCGTCTTGTTTCCTCGATCAAGGTACCTTACTTTTAACCCCCTGAAGATAAACTGCTTAGGTAGATTGACAAGAAGGCAAATTTGGAGGCCGGCAAGATGAAGGTTTTGTTTCTAAACCCCCCATATTTCCCGATGTTTTCTCGGGAATCACGCAGCCCCTGCGTGACCAAATCCAGCACCTTGTACTGGCCCATGTTCATGTGTTATGCCGCCGGCTGCGTTGAGGCGGATGGAAATGAAATCATGGTGATCGATGCGCCGGCTATGGATTTGGACCTGGAAAAAACCCTGGAAAGGGTCAAAGGGTTCAAGCCCGAGTTGGCGGTTTTGAATACGTCAACCCCCTCGATTAACAATGACATGCGAGTCGGACGGGTTCTTAAGGAGTCCCTGGGATGCTCCATTGCCATGATGGGTACACACGCAACCGCGGAACCTGTTGAAATATTGGAACGTGAAGAGGCCATAGATTTCGTTATTTCCGGCGAAGCCGATTATACCGCCCGAGAACTCGTGCGGCATTTACGGGGCGATGGGCCGAATGAGTCCCAGGAAATTCAAGGAATTTCCTGGCGGAATGGCCCCGAGCTGGTAAAGAACTCCGAACGCCATAAAATCGACGATCTCGATTCCCTTCCTTGGGTCAGCAAGGTTTATCACAAACATCTTTTCTCCTGCTATAAACGATATTTTTATGGGGCCAACATTAACCCTCTCATCGTGATTCTGTCCGGAAGAGGTTGCCCTTTTCGCTGTACATATTGTGTGATTCCGCAAACCATGACTGGCCACACTTACCGCAAGCGCAGTATCAAAGACGTGGTGGACGAAATGGCCTTTATCAAGGAATCGTTTCCGGATTTGGGCGAAATCTTTTTTGAAGACGATACTTTTACCGCGCACCCCACTCGGACGATGGATTTGTGCAAGGAGGTTATCGCTCGGGGGCTGAAGGTAACCTGGTCGGCGAATGCCCGCGCGGACGTGAAGTTTGAAGTCCTGGACCTGATGAAAAAGGCGGGGTGTCGTGAGCTATGCGTGGGATTCGAGTCCAGTTCGGGCGACGTTCTGAAGAACGTGAAAAAAGGGTTGGCCCTGGGAATGGCGGAAAAGTTCATGGGCGCATCGAACAAGGCGGGAATTCTCATCCACGGCTGTTTCATGGTCGGTAACTTGGGTGATACGAAGGAAACTTTGCAGAATACCCTTGAATTCGCAAAGAAGTTGAATCCGAATACCGCACAATTTTATCCCATCATGGCTTATCCGGGAACCACCGCCTATGACGAAGCCAAAGGCCGGGGGGAATTGGCCAGCACCGATTATGACCACTGGCTGGATAAAGACGGCCAGCACAATACCACGGTGATTCGCAAGGGATTGACTTCTCAGGATTTGGTTGATTTTTGCGACCGCGCGCGCCGGGAATTTTATTTGCGGTCCGGATACATTTTTACCCAAGCGAAGATGGCTTTAACCAATAGCCGGGAACGTTATCGCATTTTTCGGGGAGCCGGCACGCTTTTCAAACATTTATTCAAAAAACATGGGGGGGCGCAGCAAGCCAGCGGCTATGCCGCTTCCGTCGGATCCTTGAAACCGATGCTTGCGCCGAAGCCCTTATCCTCCCATGCCCCCAATGAATCGATCGATCGTCATGCTGCCGTCGAAAAAGAAAAATCCTTTTCCGGCGCTGTAAAAGTTTAAACTCTCGGGATTGGGCCAACTTCCGATCGGTTGTTTCCGTCTGGAAAAGACTATAACTGATTGGAGGTTTCTGGTTGCTTGATGGAAGCCGGCGCCGCTGAAATTATTCTGAAATCTTATGGCCTCGTTCCCATGACCTGGGAACAGGTTTTGTCCGAAACTCGCGAAAAACTAGCGCCAAGTGCTTGGCGGGAATTCCAAAAAAGGCAGGACATTTTCGTTCGCTATGGAAGCGAAGAAAATCTGGCGCGCTATTACGGTTTTGTTTATAAGCATGGTTTGCAAGGCTTGTTGGCTTGTTATCGATTCCATCGCATCCGATCCATCCTGTGCGATCTTGCCGCGAACCTGAAACCCGAACTACGGATACTGGATGTGGGCGCCGGGGCGGGTTATTTGGCGAGCATCATCACGGATCGATTTCATCCCCGTTCCTACGTGGTTCAAGATATTGTCCCGGAAATTAGAGATTACTTGGCGCGGAAAAAATTTGCCGTGCTTCCGCATCCGCCCCCCAAGAATCCGCCGGGTCAATTCGATTTAATCCTTTGCGTGGATAGCTTGGGAGAGTTGAATTCGGATGACAATGATGACCTCGAAGTTGCATTGGACTCCCAATCAAGGCGGGTGCCTGAATTGCTTGAAGATCATTATGGTTTTGCCCACAAACTTGAAACCTGGAAGGCCTATCTTGCCCCCGATGGAAAAATTTTGATCTGGGAACCATTTTCCCGTCAAGCGGTTTGGAATGCGTTGGCGCCTTTACTCCAAACGAAAGGATGGAAGGCGACGCCTTGCGGTTCGGATTCCGAAGTCCGGTACCTTAAGTTGGTTCAATAATTGGAATGCGCGAGTTCTCTAACCCGACGATTTTGCAGTGCTCACCCCAACCCCTCCCGGATCTTCTCCAAGTGCCGCAGCAGCGACCGAATCGTTTTCGTATCGAGGCACCCCAGTTGGTCCAGGTGTAACTCGACCAGCGGTTGATCCAAGGTTTCGAGTAAGGCCAGACCTTTGGCCGTAATTTGGGCCGAGACCACCCGGCGGTCTTTCGCAGCGCGTCGGCGCGCCACCAGCCGCCGATGCTCCAGGCGGTCGAGCAGGCGGGTGATGTCGGGGTCGCGGGTGACCATGCGGATGCCGATTTCTCCGCAGGGGAGACCTTCGGGTCGGGCGCCGCGCAGAATGCGCAACACGTTGTATTGTGCCGGCGATAGTCCATGCGTCTTGAGCAGGGCACCGGGCTTGCGATTCAGCAAATCCGATGTGCGTAGCAAGCTGATGAACAGCTCTTCTTCGGCATGCGCAAAGGGCTTGCGCTGCTTGATCTCCCTGAGCAGACTTGGGGGCATGAGGGCATTGTACTTGTTCCTTCCGGGGGCCTCAAGTCGTGGCGACCCAAAAGCGCCGGATTTTTGGAACGAAACTGCCTCGTCCCGCAGCCGCGCGTCCATTCGGTGGCTCTAAACTCGCGCCGAACGGTGAGCTTCGGGGCGTCACGAATGGGACACCCGTCACGTCAAGAGAGTGTGGATTGGGCGGGCGATGGGAGCGGGCCGGCGGATCGTTCAAGCAGATTGGTTTGCCGCCGGGAATGTGGACTCTGTGAGGCCCCGCGATTTACAAAATCTGCTGGTAATTCTGAATTCGAGGGTCGTTTTCTCCCTGACAAAGCCGACTTGCCAAGACGAGCGGCGCAATGTTACATAGGAAACTCTTAAAACGCGTTGAGTTTCCATGGTATCCGCCCTTCGTCTGCCCGCCTCCCGGTTGCGTCCCGCTCCGGGATCTTTACAGCGTCCAGCTCGGCCGCCGGCCGAAATGCGCCGCCGCATCCTGTCCGTGGCGCGGGATCAATACACGCGGTTGGGGTTCAGCGCCGTGACCATGGATGAAACCGCTGCGGCCGCAGGCGTCAGCAAAAAGACCCTCTACCGGCATTTTTCCAGCAAAGAAGATTTGCTGGTGGCCGTGACGCATGACCACGTCGAAAAAGTGCATGCGGATTTGTGCGCAATTTACCGCGATACCGGGCGCACCCCCCTGCAGCGGCTGCGGGGAATGATGGATTATCTCGCCGGCATGTACTCTGAATTGAGCGTGTCTCTGGTGCATGATATGCGGCGTTGTGCGCCCGAGTGCTGGCGCGAAGTTGAAACCAACCGGAAACGCAATATCGAAGGGGATTTTTCCACTTTGCTGCGTGAAGGGCGCGCCAAGGGGTATTTCCGCAAAGAAATCGATCCGCGGATTTTTCTATTGATTTATGCCGAAGTCGCCAAGCACGTGCTCAACCCTGAAGTGTTCACCCGGCTGGGCATCGCGCCGGACCGGTTGTTCTCGGCCGTGTGCAAGGTGTTGTTCGAAGGCATTCTCACCGACGCCGCCCGCAAGGAATATCATGACGCGCCGTAATTTTCCGAGTTTGCGAAAGTGGGTCCCCGGCTTGATCCTCGGATTCGCTGGCTTCGCTACGTCCTGGGCGGAAGACGGGCTGACCCTGCATGACGCCATGAAAGCCGCTCTGCAAAACAGCGAAGAAGCGCAATTGCTGACTCAGAAAGTCGCCAAACTTGAAGCCCAGAAAGGCGAACTTCTGGCCGGGATCTTGCCCAATGTGCAGGCCTTTGCCAATGTGGGCCGCGGGGCGCAACCGACGCCGACCGCGGAGTTTTCCTCTTTCTTTCCGGCCGGAAGCGATACCTCCACTTTTAAGCTTCCACCGGCCATCGACGTGGCCTTGAACAATTACAGCTATGGCGTGCAGGTCACGCAGCCGATTTATTCCTTCGGGCGTTTGGGCTTGGCCTATCGGGTGGCTTCGAAAGAAGTCCGCTCGCAAGACCAGGCCAACAAAAGTTCTCGGCAGCAAATCGAACTGCAAACCCTGGACGCCTTCTACGCCGTGCTGACCACCGCATCGCGCCTGTCGGTGATCAGCGCTTCGGAAAGGCGGCAAAGCCAGACCGTGGGATTTTTGAATTCCAATTTTGAAATGGGCTCGGGAACGCGCAGCACCGTGCTGTTAGCCACCTCGGCGCTCAAGGCTTTGGAGCCCCAGCGTATTCGCGCCGAAAGCGACTTCGAAGCCGCGCGCATGCGCCTCAACCGCCTGCTGGGCCGGCCGGTAGATTCTCCTTTATCGCTCGATTCCAATGTCGATGTAGAACTGCAAGCTCCGGCCGTCGATACGTCGGAATCAGGCCTCACTTCGATTCTCGATCAACGGCCCGACCTCACCGCCATGCATTTGCAGAAAGAAGCCTTGCGGGGATATGCCCGCGGTTACCGCATGCAATACCTGCCCAGTCTTGGCGCCCAGGCTAAATGGGGCATCATGGCCTTTGAACCCGACCATCAACTGGTCGATTTCAATAATAATGCAAACTGGCAAGTCGGGTTGGGACTGCAATGGACGTTGTTCGACGGATTTTCCAACAGTTCCAAGGCGCATGAATACGACGCGGACGCCCGCAGCATGGAGCTCAACGAACGGCAAGCGCGGGCCAATGCCCGCATTGAAATCGAAACCGCCGCGCGCGACGTGGCCGCAGCCGACACCGCTTATACGGCAGCCTTGCAGGCGCGCGATGCCGCGGCCGAAGCCGATAGTTTGATCTCCGACGATTTTCGCGCCGGTCAAGGCCAGGTCACCGACCTGCTTTCGGCCGAAGAAGGCTTGCGCAATGCCGAATTCGGTCTGCTCTCGGCGCGCTATCAGAAGACGCGGGCGCGGGCCGCCCTGCGGGTGGCCTTGGGCCAGGGTTTGATGGAGGAGGATTCCCAGTGAAGATTGCAAATGGCGAAATTCGGACTCTAGCGATTAAAGTGAAAATGGCGCTTCTCCTCCTGGCCATCGCGGCATTGCTGGCGGCGTGCAACAAGAAAAAGTCAAACGACGAAGATGCGCAACGCGTGTCGGCCGACACCACCAACGCCATCCGGGTGGTGACCGCCGTGGTGGAACCCCGGCCCTTCGAAGACTGGGGCTTGTACTCCGCCGACTTGCGCGGCCTCGACGATGCCGTGCTCACGGCTCCGGCTCCAGGCGGCGGGCGGGTGAATACGGTGGCTACCGTGGGTAAGACCGTGGCCAAAGGTCAGTCGTTGTGCAATATCGACAGCGATAAATACGGCGCCATGCTGGCGCAGGCCAAAGCTGCGCTCGATTATGCCCAGGGAGAACTCGATCGCACCAAAAGCAACATCGACAAGGGTTATGTCGGCAAAGCCGTGCTCGATAAAAGCAATCTCGATTATCAAAGCGCCCGGGTCGCCTACTTACAGGCCGTACGCGCCTACCAGGATAGCCGCTGCCAGGCGCCGTTTTCGGGTGTGCTGGTCAGCCGTTTTGTGGAGCAATTCCAAAGCGTTCCGCCCGGCGCGCCCACCGTGCGTGTGGCCGGCATCCGGCGGCTCGAAGTCGACGTCTCCATTCCCGAAAGCGACGCCTTCGACTACCGTGAAGGGCAGAAGGCCGAATTCCAGGTGTTGCAATCCGGCATCAAGCCGGTGGAAGGGCACATCCGCAGTCTGGATCGGGCCGTGGAAGACCGCGATCGCACGGTGACGGCGCGTATCGAGATTCCGAATCCGGGCAAGGCGTTGAAGCCCGGCATGATCGGCAAGGCGCATATTCTCCGCCACCGCTATGAGAAAGCGCTGGTGGTTTCATCGCAGGCCGTGCTGCGTCTGCAAGAAGGCACCGTCATCATGCGCGTGGTCGACGGCCGTGCGCAAAAGGCCGCGGTCACCTTGGGCGCCACGGCCGGTGATTCGGTCATGGTCGATGCGGGCCTTTCGGCCGGCGACCGCATCATTACCGTGGGGGCTTTCCAGGTATCCGACGGAACCAAGGTGGAATTCTGATGACCAAGTTCGCCGTCAAGAACCCGGTCACGGTGATGGTGCTCGCCGTCATCCTGATCGTGGCGGGCATCGGATCGTACAAGAGCATGCCGCTCGAGTCCTTCCCCGAAATCAAGATTCCCTTGATCTTCGTGACCGTGCTTTACCCGGGCGCTTCGCCGGTGGACATGGAGAAACTGGTCACCGAGAAAATCGAAGACAAACTCGAAGGCGTCGACGGGTTGAAGCAGGTCACCTCCACATCGGGCGAAGGCTATAGCAGCCTGCAGGTGGAGTTCAATCCCGACGTCGAGGTCGAAACGGCGCTACGCCGCGTCAAAGACAAAGTTGACGAAGCCAAACCCGATTTTCCCGCCGACGCCAAAGAGCCGGTGGTCGAGGAACTGAATTTTTCCAACATCCCGATTTTCGTGATCTCGTTGTCCGCCGATTACGCCAGCGAGCGCCTCGATCAGGTGGCGGAAAACCTCAAGGACCGCATCACCAGCCTGCCGGGAGTGCTGGAAGCCAGCCTCACCGGCAAGCAGGATCACGAAGTCGCCATCGACGCCGATCCCGCCAAACTGCAACAATACGGGCTGTCGCTCGACGATCTCGTCAAGGCCGTGCAGAAGCAGGATCTGAATATTCCCGGCGGCACTCTGATTGCGGGCGGCAACCGCTTTACCATCGAGGTGACGGGCGAGGTGGAAAACCCCGAAGAGTTCGCCGATCTGGTCGTGCGCTCGCAGAACGGGGCGCTGGTGCACATGCGCGACGTGGCGCATGTGTCGTTCCAATACGCGCGCGATCGCGCCACCATTTTCCGTTTGAACGGTAAGAACTCGCTGGCCATCGCCGTGACCAAACGCGTGGGCGCCAACATCGTCGATTTGGTCGATCAAATCAAGCAGGTGGTCAACTCGGAGCGGTCCAATTGGCCCAACGGCACCCAGGTCGACTACACCTTCGATCAAAGCACCCAAATCCGCCAGATGGCCAATGAATTGCAGAACCATATCATGCTCGGCCTGTTCCTGGTGGTGGGACTGGTATCGTTCTTCCTGGGCTTTCGCAACAGCGTCTTCATCAGCACGGCCATACCCTTCAGCATGATGATGGGCGCCATGTTTCTCAACGCCATGGGGGTCACCCTCAACATGGTGGTGCTGTTCTCCTCGGTGATCGCCTTGGGCATGCTGGTCGACGACGGCATCGTGGTGGTGGAAAATATCTACCGCCATTTGCACATGGGCAAAGACCGCATCACCGCGGCCATCGACGGCACCAAGGAAGTGGCCGTGCCGGTAACCACCGCCACCGTCACCACGGTCGCGGCCTTCATGCCCATCGTGTTTATGCCCGGGATGATGGGGCAATTCATGAAATTCCTGCCCATCACGGTTTCGGTGATGCTGATCGGATCGCTGTTCGTGGCCTTCGTATTCAACCCCGTGTTCGCTTCGCTGTTCCTGACGAAACAAAGCAAGGGCATGGATGAAAGCGGAGGCGAACGCTTCGAGCGTTTCCGCAACCTGTACCGCGGCTTTTTGGAGCGCGTGGTCGACCGGCCCCTTCTCGTCGGGCTGTTCTGCTTTCTGTTCGTGGCCCTGGGCATCATGGCCTATGGAAAATTCGGCACCGGCGTGACGTTCTTTCCCAATATCGAGCCCGACGTCGTGGCCGCCGAAATCACCGGGCCCCTGGGCATCGACATCGCTTCGACCGATTCGGCGCTCAAAACCATCGAGGCCAAACTGTTCACCATGCCCAAGAGCGTGGCCGACGTCGACAACTATTCGGCCGTGGTGGGTTTCAACAAAGTCGACGAGGGCGCGGGCGACCGCCGCCCGGCGTCGCATTACGGTTATGTCGACGTGAGTTTCGCCGATTACGATAAGCGCAAGGTCAGTTCCTGGAAATCGATGCAATGGATGCAAGACAGCGTGCCCAAGGTGCTGCCCGGGTGGAAGGTGGCCATCAAGCAGCAGCAAAACGGTCCGCCGCAGGGCTATCCGGTTTCTTTCGAGGTGTCGGGGAACGACTTCGACCAGTTGGCGCAAATCGCCGAGCAGGTGAAAGCGAAATTGGCCAAGGTGCCAGGGCTCATCAATATCGACTGGGATTACGATCCCGTGCGGCCCGAACTTTCGGTGCAGGTCGATCGCGATCAGGCCGAACGCCTGGGCATCAGCACCAGTGAAATCGCCCTGGCCGTGCGTGGCGCCATTTACGGGTATCAGGCCGCCAAATACAGGGTGGGCAAGGATGAAGACGACGTCATGGTGCGGCTCAATCCTGCCACCCGCGAAAACTTTTCTGGATTGGACCAGATCACCATTGCGCATGAGGGCGCCTTGATTCCGCTTACATCGGTGGCGCATATCACGCAGAAGGCCAGCCTGGCCAGCATCCGCCACCTCGACAGCAAACGCACGATTCAAGTGTGGGCCGAACTCGCGGCCGGTGTGCGCGACGAATCCAAACCCAAGGCCGCGGCCCTGGCCGCGGTGAAAGACATTCCCGTGCCGCCGGGCTACACCTTGGAAACCGGCAGCAGCAACCGCGATCAGGACGAATCGCAGGCCTTTCTGGAAAAGGCCTTCTTGATCGCGGTGGCGCTGGTGGTGCTTACCATGGTGGCGCAGTTCAATTCCATCGCGCAGCCGTTCTTCGTCTTCATCAGCATTCTCCTTTCGTTGGGCGGCGTGTTTTGGGGATTGTTGTTCATGCACGTGACCTTTTCGATTCTCATGACCGGCATCGGCATCATCGCCTTGGCGGGCGTGGTGGCCAAGAACGGCATCGTGCTCATCGACTTCATCAATCGCTTGCGGCACAGCGGCGTGCCCTTGCGCCAGGCGGTGATCGAAGGCGGCGCCACGCGCTTGCGGCCGGTTCTGCTCACTGCGGTCACGGCCATGATCGGCCTGGTGCCCATGGCCACCGGCGTGGGTTTTGATTTCTTCCACCTGCGGCTCATTCTGCGCTCGCAGAGCTCGCTGTGGTGGACGCCGATGGCCTGGGCCATATTCTGGGGTCTGTTCTTCAACACCATTTTGACCTTGGTGGTGGTGCCCACCTTGTATCTGGGATGGGAGCGGCTCAAGGCCAAGATTCTGCGCAAACACATCGTGGTTTAAAAAAACGGCGGAGCTTTCGCCCCGCCGTTGCGACGTCCCAAAAAACGGGCCCGGATTCAGGCCGCGTGGCGCGCGAGATAGGCTCCCACCGATTCGCGGTTTTCACGCAGGGCGTCTTCGCCCGGATGCCAGTTGGCCGGGCAGACTTCGCCGTTCTCTTCGTAGAATTGCAACGCGTCGAGAATGCGCAGGGCTTCGTCTACGCTGCGGCCCAGGGGCAAATCGTTGATCAGGGCATGCCGCACGATTCCGGCCTGGTCGATGAGAAACAAGCCGCGCAACGCCACTTCTTCGTTCAAGAGCACGCCGTATTGGCGCGCGATGGACTTGCTCAAGTCGGCCACCACGGGATGTCCGATGGCGCCGATGCCGCCTTGAACCACGGGTATATTCCGCCACGCTGCCAAGGTGTGCTGCGAATCCACCGACACGCCGATCACCTCGCAGCCGCGCGCCTGAAAATCCTTGAGCCGCTTGTCGAAGGCCAGGATTTCCGTGGGGCAGACGAAGGTGAACGCCAGCGGAAAGAAATACAGAATAACGTGCTTTCCCCGGTACGCGGCCAGATCGACTTCACCCAGCGATCCGTCGGGTAGGACCGCCTTGGCCTTAAAGGCCGGTGCGGGTTGGGTGACGAGGGTGTTCATGGTGTTCTCCTTGGTTGATGTGATTCTTATTCCTCCAGCAGGCTGCGAAGCATCCAGGCGGTTTTTTCATGCACCTGTAACCGCTGGGTCAACAAATCCATGGTGGCCTGGTCGCCGGCTTTTTCCGCGGCGGGAAAAACCTCGCGCACGGTTTTGGCCACGGTTTCATGCCCTTTGACGAGCGAGCGGATCATGTCGACGGCCTTGGGCACGCCGTCTTCTTCGGCGATGGCGGTCAATTTTGCAAAGGCCGCATAGGTGGCCGGGGCCGGATGGCCCAGGGCGCGGATGCGCTCGGCTACGAGATCGACGGCCAGCGCCAATTCATTGTAATGCTGCTCGAACATGAGGTGCAGGGTTTGGAACATGGGACCGACGACGTTCCAGTGGAAGTTGTGCGTCTTCAAATACAGGGTATAAGTGTCGGCCAGCACGCGGGACAAACCTTGCGCCACCTGGCGGCGATCGGATTCGGTGATGCCGATTTCAATGGAAGCATGGGATGGGGAATTCATGGGCGGATCTCCTTGTGTTGAGAGGTGAAGGTGCGTTGCTTTAAAGTACGTTCCCCCCGCCGGCATTCGGAACACAAACCGATGACGCGCACCGATACCTCTTCGGCCTGGAAGTGGGCGAGTCGCGGCAGTTTGGCCGCAGCCAGGCGGCCGAGCACATCGGCGTCTTCGATGCGGCCGCATCGGCGGCAGATCAGGTGGTCGTGCCGCGCCAGCATGCCGTCGTAGCGTACGCCTTCTTCTTCCGAACCCACGCGCCGGATCGTGCCGGCCGCCAGCAGAAAATTCAACGAGTTGTACACCGTGGCCACGCTCAGGCCCGGGTCTTTTTTCGCCACGCGGTCGAACACCTGCCGCGCCGTGGGGTGGTCATGGCTGGCGCGTACCACGTCGAGCACGGTGCGCCGATGCGGGGTCAGGGTGTGCGAGGTCGGAGGGGTCATGGGGAGAATTTATAATTATTCTAATTATAAGTCAAGCGCACTCCGGCGGCCTCAGGGTTTTCCGGGATGCCGTCCCTCCGGCAGATAGTGCGCCAACCAGTGCACCACGATTTTGGTGGCCAAAACGGCTCCGGCGGCATTGACATGCCCGGGGTCTTTGTAAAGACCCGCATCGTCGTCGTGCCATGCCGGCAGTCCGTAAAAGTCCAGGTAGGGAACGCCATACCGTTCCAGCACGCTATCCACGGATTGGGCCACGTATTCCAGGCTCCCGTCGTTCCGGAACTCGGGAGCGGTGAAGGCCGCCAGGAAGACGCCCTGACTTTTCAAACGTCCGGCCAAATCCGACAACATCTGCAAATGCGATCGGGAGACGGGAAAAGCGCTGCGGGGAAAATAGGGATGCCGTTTTTCGGACTTGCGTTCCAGCCGGATCACTCGCAGCGAATCTCCCGGTTCCGCCGCAAACGCGCTGAACCCGTGGGAGGTGTCCGGGAGCGGATGCAACCAATCCCGCAGCAGGTAAAAAAACTGGCCGTTGAACGGGTACAGGGCGGATAAGAATTTAAGCCGATCCAGCAGGGGCCATTCCCGCGCCTGGCGATCCACCCAGTTTCCCCGGCGCCACAGAGTGCGCAAAAAACGCCGGTCGTGCAGGGTATCGGCGTCGGCGTTCTTATCGGGGAGGAAGGCTTCCAGATCCAATTCCAACAGCACCGCGGGCGGTAACCGGCCCGCTTCCTCGATCAGCCCCAACACGCCGTTGGCCCAATAAATTTCGTATCCGGCGTGCCCGAGATTATAGGTCGGGTAGGGAAAAAATTCGGGATCCACCGTATATTCCATGCGGCTGCTTCCCACCAGCAGCAGATACGGACGGACCCGACCCTGCAACACGTTTTGAATCCGGCCGCCATGGTCGCCGCTTCGGGTCAACCTTTGGATGCGGCGGAAGCCAAAGACGAGCAGACGATCGCATAGCAGGAGCGACCCGCCCAGCAGGGTCAGGAAAAAAAATACGCGCCGTTTTTCCCGGTTCATCGGCCGCGCCTTAGAATTTGAAATAAATGAAAGCGCCGCCGTGTTCGACGCCCAGAAGGAGTACGGCCAGCGCGAAAAACGCGTTTAAAGCCAGTGGAAATTTCCATTGAAAACGGGATGATGGTGCGGCTTTTCCGGTCGGCACGAAGAGCGCGGCGAAGCCTTGGGAGGAGGAGGGGAAACGCCGCAGCCATACCGCTTCAAAGCCCAACATCAAGAGCAACTGCGGCAAGGCGCTCACCAAAGAGGTTTTATGCAGGATGTGCAGGTGCAGTAAGGACGCGGGATGGGCGATGCGGGAGAAAATGAGCAGAGCTTCCCTCAATCCGCCGGCACGAAAAAGAATCCACCCCAGGCATACCACATGGAAGGTCAGAAAAATGCGCAGCGCCTGGAAGCAACGTCCCCGGAAACCCGGGGTATGGCTCCCCTTCTCCAGAAATTTTAGGGGTAAAAATTTTTCCCGCGACAGCCAAAGGGCGTGCCAAGCGCCCCACAAAATGAAGGTCCAGGCCGCCCCGTGCCAAAGTCCCGCCAGCAACATCGTCACACACAAGTTACGTAAGGTGGCGATCTTTCCGGCCCGGTTGCCGCCCAGGGGGATGTATAAATAATCGCGCATCAAGGTCGACAGCGAGATATGCCACCGCCGCCAGAAATCCGTCAGGGTTTCCGCGAAGTAGGGGAAGCGGAAATTTTCGCGTACTTCCACGCCCAGCATCCGCGCCGTTCCCAGCGCGATGTCCGAATATCCCGAGAAGTCGCAGTAGATCTGGAAGGCAAAGAGGTACACCGTCAGCAGCAAGGTTCCGCCTCCGAATTCCCCGGGCGAAGCAAAGGCCCAATTGACGTGCAAGGCCAGAGCGTCGGCGATGACGACCTTTTTCCACAGGCCGAACAGGGCCTGTGTCAAGCCGCCCAGAAACCGGGATGCGTTGAGTGGCGGCGCCGGGCGGTGAAATTGGGGCAGTAAGGTCGAAGCCCGCTCAATGGGCCCGGCCACGAGCAGCGGAAAGAAACAGACATACAACGCATAATGCGGAAAACTTTTTTCCACCGGCACGCGGCCGCGGTAGACATCGACGACATAGGCGATGGAATGAAAGGTGTAGAAGGAAATTCCCAAGGGCAGAATCCAATGCCAGATCGGGAACGCACGATGCAAATGCAGGGCCCGGAGGCCGACGTTGAGGCTCGCCGCCCCGAACGCCTCATATTTGAAGAGGGCCAAGATGGAAAGATTTGCGGTGATGCCGGCCGTCAGCAAAAAACGGCGCGCCGCGGGATGCTTTTGTTGCGACAGCAGGCGCCCTACGGTATAGTCGAACAGGGTATTGCCCAGCAGCAAAAACAGGAAAACCGGTTTCCACCAGGCGTAAAAGATCCAACTGGCGAGCAGCAAAATCGGAATGCGCCAACGATCTCCGCCCACCGAGCAGAGGATCAAAACGATTACAAAGAAAATCGGGAAGTCGAGGGACGCGAAGGTCATGGAATCCCGATCTAACGGATTTTGGCGAAACTTTCCATGCATACCGGAATTCGCTGTGCCTGCAATAATAAAACCGCGCGGAATCGAAGCCGATGTCGTGAGCTTCGCACCGGCGCCGAATCGGTGCGGGTTTTTCCGGGGGCTATCCACCCATCAGCCTTGGCTCTGGATTCACCACTGGAAAATTCTCCGTGCATGGCCCCGGAATCGGCGCTGCGCATTTTTACACTTTTCCAGGAAGAACGGCATGCCACAATTTTCGCTTTCCCATCCGGGTTCGCATCCGCCGGCTCCGGCGGTCCCGACGCGCAAGAAGACGCTCCCTTCGGCATGAAACCGCGCGCCTTCAAACGCCAGCCGCGTTGGTATCTCGACGCCGTCATTTACCAGGTGCATGTCAAAAGCTTTTTCGACGGCAACGAAGACGGTTCGGGCGATCTGCCCGGTCTGATCCAAAAACTTGATTACATCCGCGAGCTGGGCGTGACGGCTTTGTGGTTGTTGCCGTTCTACCCGAGCCCGTTGCGCGACGACGGCTACGACATTTCCGACTACATGGGCGTACACCCGACCTACGGCACGCTCGACGACTTCCGCACTTTGCTGCAAGAGGCGCATGCCCGCGGCATCTACGTCATCACCGAACTGGTGATCAACCACACTTCGGATCAGCATCCCTGGTTCCAGCGCGCCCGAGTCGCGGCGCCGGGATCGACCGAGCGCGATTTCTACGTGTGGAGCGACGATCCCGAACGCTACCAGGACGCGCGCATCATCTTCAAGGATTTCGAACCGTCGAACTGGACCTGGGATTCCATCGGCAACGCCTATTACTGGCATCGCTTCTACAGCCACCAGCCCGATCTCAATTTCGACAGCCCGGCCGTGCACGAGGCCGTGCTGCAGGTGCTGGATTTCTGGCTGGGCATGGGCGTCGACGGCCTGCGGCTCGACGCCGTGCCTTACCTGTATGAACGCGAAGGCACCTCGTGCGAAAACCTGCCCGAGACGCACGCCTTTCTGCGCAAGCTCTCGGCCTATGTGCGCAAGCATTACGATGAGCGCATGCTCCTGGCCGAGGCCAACCAATGGCCCGAAGATGCGGCCGCGTATTTCGGCAAGGGCGACGAGTGCCAAATGGCCTTCCACTTTCCTCTCATGCCGCGGCTGTACATGGCCGTAGCCATGGAAGACCGCTTTCCCATCGTCGACATTCTCGAACAGACGCCGCAGCTTCCCGAAGGCTGCCAATGGGCGATCTTTTTGCGCAACCACGACGAGCTGACGCTGGAAATGCTCACCGACGAAGAGCGCGACTACATGGTGCGCGTGTATGCGCACGACCGCCGCGCGCGCATCAACCTCGGCATCCGCCGCCGGCTGGCGCCGCTCATGGCCAACAACCGCCGCAAGCTCGAACTGCTCAACAACCTGCTGCTCTCGCTGCCGGGCGCGCCGATTCTGTATTACGGCGACGAGATCGGCATGGGCGACAACTTCTACCTCGGCGACCGCAACGGCGTACGCACGCCCATGCAATGGAGTCCGGATCGCAATGCGGGGTTTTCCCGCGCCAATTCGCAGCGCCTGTTTCTGCCGGTTATCATCGATCCCGAATACCATTACGAAACCGTCAACGTGGAAAACCAGGAGCACAACCCGAGTTCCCTGCTCTGGTGGCTGCGGCGGCGCATCGCCCTGCGCAACCGGCACGCCGTGTTCAGCCGCGGCGAAACGGTGTTCCTGGCTTCGGACAACGTGCGCGTGCTGGCCTTTTTGCGCCGCGCCCACGACGACGCGGTGCTCGTGGTCGCCAATCTTTCCGAGCACCCGCAGACCGCGGCGCTGGGTCTGGCCGAATGGGCCGGCAGCCGGCCCATCGAATTGACGGGGCAGACGCCGTTTCCGGCCGTCGAGGCCGATCCGTATCGCGTCATGCTGGGATCTTACGACGTGATTTGGCTCAAGCTCTCGGCGCCGGGCGAAGCGGTCGAGCCCGATCGCTTCCAGATCCGTTCCCTGCCGCCGGCACGGAATTGGCGCGACCTGCTGCATCCTTCGCGCATCGATTTGTGGCAGTCGGCGCTGCCGTTGTGGCTTTCGAAATCCGGCCTGGCCGAAGCCAGCCTTGAACCTGTCTGCCATTTCGCCTTGCCCGGCCTGCCGCCCGAGTCGGCGGCTTTGGTGTTGGCGCGCAATACCTCGGCGCAGGGAAACGGAAGCTGGATGGCGTTGCCGCTCATGTTCGTCGAGGCCGCGGCGTCGCCGCCGCCTCCGGCGGCCGTGGTGGCGCGGGTACAGAACGGCAGCAAAAGCGGATGGCTTTGCGATGCGGCCTCGCATCCCGACGGCGCGGCCGCGTTGGCGCGCATGCTCATCACACCCTCCAGTTTGCAGGGGCCGCACGGTGTTTTAAAAGCCTGGTCGCCCCACCCGCTCGCCGACGTACCCGAGGATTTGAATCTGCGCACCGTGCCCTTGGCCGAAAATTCATCGCGCAGCGCCACGATTTCGTTTCAGGATTTCGGCGTGCTCAAGTGGTTTCGCCAATTGCCCGAAGGCGTGCATCCCGATCCCGAAATCACCTTGTTTCTCGGCGAATGGGCGCATTTCGAAGGCGCGCCCCGCGTGCTGGGCATGCTCGAATGGCAGCCCGAAGGCGGCGAGACCTGTACCGTGGCCTATTTGCAGCAATGGGTGCGCGCGGATCGCAGCGCCTGGGATTTGTTCTGCGACGTGCTGGCCAAAGCCATTGAGTCGGTCGAAGTCGACGGCCGCCTGTGGAGCCAGCCTCCGGCCCTGGGTAATTATGCGCGTCCATCCGATTTCGAAACCTGGGCCGAACCTTTGCAGGAGGCCCTGGGCGGACATGTGCGGGAATTTCTGATTCTCCTCGGCGAACGCGTGGCGGCCTTGCATCTGGCGTTGGCTTCGGATTCGGACGTGCCCGAATTCGAACCCGAACCGTTCACCTGGCATTACCAGCAGGCGGCGTTCCAGGCGATTCGCAGCCTGATGAACCGGCATTACTCGCGCTTGCAATACGCCGCGACCCATTGGGAGGCGCCACTGCGCGAGCTCGCGCAGGAAGTGCTGGAGGGCCGCGACGCCGTGCTGGCCCGCATCCGCCCGCTGCGCGAGCGGAAAATCGAAACCTCCAAGATCCGCATCCACGGCAACCTGACCTTGTCGCAAATCCTGTTCACCGGCAAAGACTTCGTTTTGCAGGCGTTCGAAGGCGACCCGCACTTCACGCCCGAAGAACGCCGGCACAAATACTCGGCGCTGCGCGATGTGGCCACCTTGATTCGGTCGTTTCAGGCCGCCGCCGAGGTCGCAGGACGGCGCCATACCGAGCAGCGCAGCGGCGACTTCGGAACCCACCATCATTGGGCGCGCGTGCTGGGCCAATTGGCGGCGGGCGTGTGTTATCGCGCCTATCTCGGGCGCGCCGCGCACGCTCCCTTTCTGCCGGCGACGGAAGAGGACCGGAACCTTTTGCTCGAAGCCTTTTTGCTCGAGAAGGCGTTGCATGAGTTGGGCCGCGCCCTGGACGCCAGCCCCGAAGCGCAGTCCTCGGCCTTGCGCGGGCTGATCGCGCTGCAATCGAGATAAGACACTAAAGGTCTGTAAAAAAATAACCGCACCATTCGGCCTAAGGTCCATCTCACCCGCCTGTCCACCTCTGGCGGACTCGTCGCTTGCATACTCCCGGTATGCGGCGCTCCTTGCGCCTGGCCGGGTGGGCGGCTCTTCGTCCTCGGAGTGATGCGCTTATTTCTTTCCGGGCCCTCATCGTGATTTCGCCGTCGCCGCGGAGGCAGACTTTCACTGCGAAACGCCCTGGTAATTGTTCGTTACAACATCTTTTTGCGAATTTCTTTTTTATAGATTACCGCATTTCAGTATCTGCAAAGCCCCATGCGCATTCATCGTTTCGTCTTCTGCCCGATAGCCGGTGTCGTGCGGAGTGTCTGTCATTCGTACGCAGACGCGCGGGCAGCCAAAACGTATGCCGGCAGAATGTCCGAAACACGGGCCGCCGTGGTGCTCAACCCCGCCAAGGTTTCTTCCGACGCGACCGCGACTGGCGCAGAGCTGACCTATCTGCAGGTCGATGCGCAAACTGAAATCGCGGGCAAAGTGGGGGAAATGGCTCGGATATTGGGGGGAAGGAACGGTTTTATTGTGTTGCCACCAATAAGAAAAATTACCGTCGCACTTGGGATCGTTCTGCTGATGGTCGGCTGTGCCGTGGGGCCGGATTTCAAGCGTCCGGCAGCGCCGGCCGCCAAGGAATACACTTCCCATCCGCTACCGGCCGACGTTGAGCCGGGGGGCGGCGGCGGAGCGCCCCAGCATTTCGTGCAGAACATGGACATTCCCGCCCAATGGTGGACCTTGTTTCATTCCCCGTCTCTGAACCGGCTGGTGGAACAGGCCTTGAAGGCCAACCCCACCCTGAAGGCGGCGGAAGCCACCTTGCGCCAGGCGCAGGAAAACGTGTACGCTGCGGAAGGCGCCCTGTTTCCCTCCGTCAATGCCAACGGTGCGGTCTCCCGGCAAAAGACCAATGGTGCAACGGCCGGAAAGGCAGGCCCGGGCCCCTTGTTTACGCTGTATAACGCTTCGGTCAGCGTCTCCTACGGCATCGACATTTTCGGCACGGCGCGCAGAACGCTGGAAGCGATCGGGGCGCAAGCCGATTTCGAGCGGTTCCAGATGAAAGCCGCCACCCTGACGCTGACCTCGAATGTGGTCACCACCGCGGTGCAGGAAGCCTCGTTGCAGGCCCAGATCGCGGCCACTCGCGAAATCGTCGACGTGCAAAGCCAGCAGCTCGACGTGCTGCAACATCAGTCCAACGTGGGCGCCGTTTCGCTGGCCAGCGTGCTGGCGCAAAAGACGACACTGGCACAAACGCGCGCCAACCTGCCGGTGCTGGAAAAACAATTGGCGCTGATCCACAACCAGTTGGCGGCGCTGGCCGGCCATTTCCCGAGCCAGGACGGCGGGGTCACCTTCGATCTCGATTCGCTGCAACTTCCGCAGGAACTGCCGGTAAGCCTGCCTTCCATGCTGGTCAAGCAGCGCCCCGACATCCGCGCCTCGGAGTCCCAGTTGCATGCGGCCAGCGCCGAGATCGGTGTGGCCACGGCGAACATGTTCCCGCAATTCACCATCAGTGGCAGTGCGGGTTCCGTCGCCAACGCCGCTGGCAACCTGTTCACGGCCGGATCGGGGATCTGGGACGCCGTTGCCGGCCTGACCCAGCCGATCTTCCACGGCGGCACGCTGTTGCACCAGCGTCGTGCCGCCGTCGCCGCTTACGCCGCGGCCGAAGCACAATATCGCAGCACCGTGTTGTCGGCTTTCCAGGATGTGGCCAATGTGCTGGACGCCCTGCAATTCGATGCGACCATCCTGCAGGCGCAGCAGACCGCCGCGCAATCTGCGGCCGAGTACCTCGACATCGCGCGCCAACAATACCAATCCGGCGCCATCAGCTTCATAGCGCTGCTGAATGCCCAGCAGGCGTATCAGCAGACGCGCATCGCCCTGGTGCAGGCGCGCGCCAGCCGTTACACGGATACTGCCGCCCTGTTCGCTTCGCTAGGTGGCGGCTGGTGGAGCCGCAAAGACGCGGACATGGACAAGCAACCGGGAGCAGACAAACCATGAGAACCATGATGATTCAGCAGCTGAATCGGAGGCAATGACAATGAAAAAAAGAATGGGGATCATGCTCGTTTCGGCCCTGGTGGTGTTCGGCGGAATTTTCGGCTTTCAGGCCTTCAAGGGACACATGATAAAGAAGTACATGGCCGCCGCCGGCAATGCCCCGCAGACGGTCTCGACCGTCCGCGCCGCTTACCAGGACTGGCAACCACAGCTGGAAGCGGTAGGCAGCCTGCGTGCGATACAGGGCGTCGAAGTCAGCCCGGAAGTATCCGGCATCGTTTCAGCCCTGAATTTCAAGCCGGGGCAGGTCGTCAAGAAAGGCGCGGTCCTGGTGGAACTGGTGGCCGAAGACGAGATCGCTAAGCTGCATTCGCTGCAGGCCGCCGCCGCTTTGTCCAAGACCACCTATGCGCGCGACCAGCAGCAATTCGAATTCAAGGCGATCAGCCAGCAGACCTTGGACGTGGACAAGGCGAATGCGATGCAGGCAGATGCCGACGTCGCGGCCCAGCAGGCGCTGGTCAACAAGAAGATCATCCACGCACTGTTTTCGGGCCAGACCGGCATCCGCCTGGTCAGCGTGGGACAATACGTGAACGCCGGCACACCCTTGGTTTCGCTGCAGGAGTTGGATCCGATCTACCTGGATTTTTCCGTTCCGCAGCAAAACCTCAGCCTGATCCGCGTCGGCCAGAAAGTGTCGGCCGAGACCGACGCCTATCCAGGCGAGAAATTCAGCGGACAGATTTCGGGGATCAACCCGGAGGTGGACAGCGTCACTCTCAATGTGAAGGTGCGCGCCGAATTGCCCAATCCAAACCGTCGGCTGCTTCCCGGCATGTACGCGACCGTCGACATCTTCGCCGGCGAACAGCAGCGCTACCTCACCTTGCCGCAGACCGCGGTCACCTATAACCCGTACGGAACCATCGCATACCTTGTCGAGCAACAGGGCGCCAACGCCCAAGGCAAGCCCAAGCTGATCGTCAAACAGGTGTTCGTCACCACGGGCGCGACGCGCGGCGACCAGGTCGCCGTGCTTAAGGGCATTCAGGAAGGCGACATGGTCGTGACCGCGGGGCAGGTCAAGCTGCACAATGGTTCTCCCGTCACCATCAACAACGACATCCAACCCAGCGATGAGCCGCATCCGCAGCCCAAGGACGAATAACACGGGACTGTCAGCATGAAATTTACCGATATCTTCATCCGCCGGCCGGTATTGGCCATGGTCGTCAGCCTGTTCCTGCTGGTGCTGGGCCTGCGCTCGTTCGGCACCCTGCCGATCTTGCAGTTTCCGCGCACGCAGAATGCGGTGATCACCGTGAGCACGACCTATTTCGGCGCCGACCCGGATCTGGTGGCCGGTTTCATCACCACGCCGCTGGAAAATGCCATCGCCCAGGTCAACGGCATCGATTACATGACCTCGAGCAGCACCAACAGCCGCAGCGTGATCACGGTGAACCTGAAGCTGAATTACGACGCGGACAAGGCGCTGACCGAGATGAACGCGCAGATCAGTTCGGTGCTCAACCAGTTGCCGCCGCAGACGCAAAAGCCGGTGATGACCATCAGCATCGGCCAGACCCTCGATGCCATGTATATCGGCTTTTCCAGCAAGGAGCTGCCGTCCAACCGCATCACGGATTATTTGCAGCGCGTGGTGCAACCGAAACTGCAGGCGGTGGATGGCGTGCAGACCGCCGAACTGCTCGGCGCCAAGAACTTCGCCCTGCGCGCATGGCTCAACCCGAAGAAGCTGGCGGCCTACGGACTGACGGCGGCCGATGTCAGCGCGGCACTGGCGCAAAACGATTTCCTCTCCGGCGTGGGCAACACCAAGGGGCTGATGGTGCAGACCAACCTGAATGCCTCGACCAATCTGCATTCGCTGGACGAGTTCCGCAATCTGGTGATCCGGCAATCCGGCCATGCGATGGTGCGGCTGAAGGATATCGCCAATGTCACGCTGGGAGCCGATGACTACGACAGCCAGGTGTCCTTCGACGGCCAAGACGCAACGTATATCGGTATCCAGGTGGCGCCCAGCGCCAACCTGCTCGACGTGATCAAGCGCGTGCGCGAGGTGATGCCGGAATTACAGGCCCAGTTGCCGGAGGGGATCGACGCCCGAATCGTTTACGACTCCACCCGCTTCGTCAACAGTTCGATCCAGGAAGTGATCAAGACCCTGATCGAAGCGATCCTCGTGATCATGCTGGTGATCTTCGCCTTCCTCGGTTCGCCGCGTTCGGTGCTGATCCCGGTGATCGCCATCCCGCTTTCGCTGATTGGAACATTCACGTTCATGCTCGCATTCGGTTTTTCCATCAACCTCCTGACCCTGCTGGCCTTCGTGCTCGCCATTGGGCTGGTGGTCGACGATGCCATCATCGTGGTGGAGAACGTCAGTCGCCACATCGAAGAAGGCGTGCCCCCGATGCAGTCCGCACTCCATGCCGCGCGCGAATTGGCCGGCCCCATCATCGCCATGACGGTCGTGCTGGTTTCGGTGTACGTGCCGATCGGATTCCAGGGCGGACTGACCGGCGCCCTGTTCACTGAATTTGCCTTCACGCTGGTCGGCACCGTCACGGTGTCTGCGATCATTGCGCTGACCCTATCGCCCATGATGTGCTCGCGGCTGCTCCGGCCGCACCGCCCGGAGGATACTGGCCTGGAATCGCGCGTCGTGCACTTCATCAATGCGACCTTTGAAAAGGTGCGGAAAGTTTACGCGCGCACGCTGCACAACTCGCTCGACTACCTGCCGGTGACGGCGGTGTTCGCGCTGATCGTGCTGGGCAGCATTTACTTTTTGTATTCCGCCGCCAAACATGAGCTTGCGCCGCAGGAAGACCAGGGCGTCATTATCGCCTCGCTGACGCCGGCGCCCAATTCGACCCTGCAACAACAGGAGTTGTACTCGCAACAGAACTACCGGATCTATGCCAAACATGCGGAGACCGACCATGTCTTCCAGTTCGATTTGCCGGGCAGGATGTTTGCCGGCATGGTGCTGAAACCGTGGGACGAGCGTGACAAGACGACGAACCAGTTGCAGCCGGTGGTCCAAAAAGAATTGGGCGACATTGCCGGTGTGCAAGCGGTGGCCTTCCAGCCGCCCTCGTTGCCGGGCAGCCGCGGTTTGCCCATCCAGTTCGTCATCGGCACCACCCAGCCCTTCGACCGCCTGAACGATGTCGTGCAGAATTTCCTGGAGCAGGCGCAGAAGAGCGGCATGTTCATGTTCATCAACTCCGACCTGCGCATTGACCTGCCGCAATCCACCGTGGAAATCGACCGCAACAAGGCCGCCTTGCTCGGCCTGTCCATGCAGGATATCGGCAACTCGCTGGCCGCCATGCTGGGAGGCGGCTACGTGAACTATTTCAGCCTGTCGGGGAGATCGTACAAGGTCATTCCCCAGGTGCAGCAGCGCTACCGCTTGAACACATCGCAGCTGCTCAACTATTACATCCGCACCGCCAGCGGCACCTCCGTGCCGCTGTCCAGCGTGGTGCACATCACGACCAAGACGGCGCCGGAATCGCTGAACCACTTCCAGCAGCTCAATGCGGCCACCGTGCAGGGCGTGGCTTCGCCCGGCATCACGACCGGCGAGGCGCTGAGCTATCTCAAGCATCTGGCCGACCGGACTCTGCCGCAGGGCTATTCGATAGATTACGCCGGACAATCGCGCCAGTTCATGCAGGAATCCACCGGCTTCGTGACCCTGTTCGCCTTTGCGCTGATCATCATTTTCCTGGCACTGGCGGCGCAATTCGAAAGCTTCCGCGATCCGTTCATCATCCTGGTCTCGGTGCCGATGTCTGTCGCCGGCGCGCTGATCTTCGTCAGCCTGGGCATCGGCGGCGCCAGCCTGAACATCTACACGCAGGTCGGGCTGGTGACGCTGATGGGACTGATCAGCAAGCACGGCATTCTGATCGTGCAGTTTGCCAACAACCTGCGCCGGGAAGGCAAGACCAAGCGTGAGGCCATCGAGGAAGCCGCCACCATCCGGCTGCGCCCGATTCTAATGACCACCGCCGCAATGGTGCTGGGCGTGATTCCGCTGATCGTCGCCAGCGGCGCCGGTGCGGCGGCGCGCTATAACTTAGGGCTGGTCATCGCCAGCGGACTCGCCATCGGCACTTTGTTCACACTGCTGGTGGTGCCGGCCGTATACATGCAGATCGCCAGCAATCACGTGAAACCACGCGCAACGGCCGATAGCTCTACAGTCTGATGGTCAAACCGCCGCGGAACTGCCTGGGCTCGGCGGGATGAAAAACAAGGTCATCCACACCGTCCGCGGGTTCTCCCGGCAGGCGGGTCACATAATCGTAGGCCATGTCGTCGACCTGGGTGTCGAAAATATTGAAGACGTCTCCGTACACACTCACATGGCGGTTGAGGGCGCAGGTGATTTGACCGTTGAACAGGGTCGAGGAAGAGGATCGTACGCTGTTGTCCTGGGTGAGCGCGCGGGGTCCGAAAAAGCGCATGAACAAACCCGCCGACCACGGTCCCAGGCGGTGGAGTGAAACGCCCGCTGAAACCGCGGACTCGATCGCCTCGGGCACGTACTGCCCCTCCGAATCGGGATCCACAAACCTGGCCCGCGAAAACGCAAGGTCGAGGTCGAAAAGCAGCCAGGGCACGGGTTGGTAATGCTCATTGATCTCGATCCCCATTCTGCGCGTAGGGCCTGCGGGTTCGGTGGTTCCCTCGTCGGCATCCCACACCAGCTCGGAATTGAAGTCCAACAGCCACAGCGCCAACGAGCTTTGCAATCCGGGTACCGCTTCGGAACGGCCGCCGATCTCGAAACCGCGCGACCGGACGAGCAGTGAATCCTGGCTGATGGTCTCGCCGCTCTTGGCATCGATCGTGGCGGTGGCGCCGCGGGCGTCGTTGGAGTGATAGCCGTCCCCGAAGTTCAGGTAAAATTCCGTCTTCGCCCAAGGCCCCAGAATGAGAGAGGCCTTGGGCAGCAGGATGCCTTCGGAAACCCATCCCGAATTGGCGGGATTGCTCGCCTGCACATTGGCGCCCAGAAACGCGTAACGAAGACCGAGGTAAAGGCGGCTCCAGGATGTGAAGTGGCTCTCCAGATCGGTCCAGTACCCGACGGTCGGTTCCTGGACCGTGTCCACGGCCCAGGGATTCAGCCGCATCCGGTCCATGGTATGGTAGAGCGCGACGGGAGCGATGTCATCGTAGCGTGCGTCCAGGCCGAGCCGTAACTTTTCCCCCCATCCCAGCACGGAGCCATCCTTGGTCCACCGCTCCGAAGTCCCGAAAATCCAGCGATTGTCCAACTGCTCCATTTGATCGCCGTTCACGGTGTCGTCGAGGAAAAAGGTGAAGTTGGAATACAGATTCATGTCGTACTTGACGGCGTAGGCGTTCGCGCGCAAGGCGCCGCCCCCCAATTCCCCGTCCCAGGCCGTGGAAAAGCTGTAGCGATGCGAAGAGCCGCCGTCGCTGGAATCGAGCGTTCCGTAGTAGTCCACCGCCCCTTCCGTGACCGCTCTTTCGGGGATCTGGTTCGTGGCGTTCCACGTGCCCGAGTAGGCCATGCCTTCGAGGCTGAACAGGCCGCTGCCGAGCGGGTGGCTCCAGCGCAGCAGTTCGTTGAATTTTCGGTAATCCTCCGGCACATCCCACGGGCCGTCCTCATGCAAGGCTTCGATCCCGAGCAAGAGTTTACCGCCGAAAAGATCCGCGGAGGCTCCGCCGATGGAACGGTTATACCCGAAGGCGCCGAGGGTCTGATCCAGGAAAGGATGGGCCACGCTGTTTTCGTAATAAATATCGGCCGCGCCGGCTGAGGCAAAATCACCCCTCGAAGCATCGTAGGGGCCTTTCGTATAGTCGACGTGATCGATGAACTCCGGCAGGAGGAAATTCAGGTCATCGTAGCCCTGGCCATGGGCATGGGTGGGAAGGTTGACCGGCACGCCGTCGACCGAGGTCGCGAAATCGGTACCGTGATCGAGATTGAACCCGCGCAGCAGGAATTGGTTCGCTTTGCCGGCACCGCTGTGCTGCGTTACGATCAGCCCGGGAACCAATTCCTCCACTTCGCCGGGCCTTAACAGCGGCCTGTCTTCCAGCAACTCCTTGGTGTAGGTTCCGCTGCTGGCGGCGTCTGCGGAGCCTAAAAGGCCTTGGTAATGCCCGACCACGATGATCGGCTTCATGGGTTTAACGACTGCCGTATCCTGCCGAACATTCGGTTTCGCAGACGAACCGCTTACGGTGGCGACGGTATCGTGCTTGACCGCGCTCGTCGAATCGGCCTCAACTTGCGCCGGCAGGGTCTGCGGTTCGGGCACCTGACCGAAGCCGGCTCGAGCCCACGGCAAGGCGGCCAAGAAAAAAAAGAGCCCGCCGCGAATGAGCTTAGGCGCTTTCGGGTTGACCTGCGAGTAGCCCCGGAAGCGCATCTGCGTCTGGGCGAGGAAAAATTTTGTTGGCATAAAAACTCCCGGTTTTTTTGAACGCAGCTCTGGTATTATTATTTTAATAAACGTAATAAGTACACTCCGTTCCTCCCAAGCGCAAGGCGTTTCGCGGCGAATTGGTTCTTCCTGGGGATCGGTGATATTGGGTCGCAACCCGAAGCCGGCCGGCGCGGCACACAGGTCGCCGCTTCGGGGTCGGGCGCGAAATTGATACACTTTCGGCATGGAAATGAGTGAAGCGTTAAGCCGATTCGACGCCCTGACGCCCCTCGTGCTGGGCGACAGTTTTATCGATGAATACGTAACCGGCGACTGCTCGCGGCTTTCGCCCGAGGCCCCGGTTCCGGTGCTGCATGTGGATGCGGGACAGACCCGGCGCGTGTTGGGAGGCGCAGCCAATACCGCCGCCAATATCGCCGCCTTGGGCGGCAAGCCGGTGCTCTTCGCCCTGTACGCGCGCGACGACATGGGCCAGGAATTTGAAGCGCAATGCGCGGCCGCGGCCGTAACCCTCGAACCTTTTCACGACGGCCGCCCCACGCCACGCAAGACCCGGCTTTTGGGCCAGCGCCAGCAATTGCTGCGGCTTGATTATGAGGAAACCCGCGACGTCGAGGCCGATGTCGAAGCGCACCTATTCGCCGTTTTTCAACGGCGCCTGCCGCACGCCGATTTCGTGGTCTTCTCCGATTATGCCAAAGGGTTGCTCACGGCCGAGCTTGCCCCGCGCCTGATTCGCGCTGCCCGCGCCGCCGGAAAACCGGTGATCGTCGATCCGCGCCCGCAGCATGCGGACCGCTACCACGGCTGCGATTACCTTACGCCCAACTGGAAGGAATCTTTGGGCATGCTGGGCCGCGGAGAACTCGAACCCACCATGGCCAATGTGCGCGACGTCGGCGACACCTTGCGGCGGCGGCAGGAATCGCATGTGCTGCTCACCCTGGGCCCCAAGGGCATGGCGTTTTTCCATCGCGACTCCGGCGAATTCTTTCACCTTCCCACCGCCGCGCGCGAAGTGTATGACGTGTCCGGCGCTGGCGACACCGTGGTGGCGGCCTTCGCCCTGGCCCATGCGGCCGGAATGTCGCACCGCGCGGCCGTCGAATTGGCCAATCGCGCCGCGGGCGTGGTGGTGGGCAAATTGGGAACCGCCACGGTCACGCGCGAGGAGTTGTCGCAGCCGTCGTCCGGGGGCGGTTTGCTGGTCCGGAACCAACTGGCGCCTTTGGCCGCCTTGCTGCGCGCCCAGGGAAAATCCATCGTGACCCTCAACGGCTCCTTCGACCTGTTGCATGCCGGCCACTTGCACATTCTCACAGAGGCCAAAAATCAAGGCGACATGCTGATCGTGGGCTTGAACAGCGATGCTTCGGTGCGGCGCTATAAGGCGGCTGGGCGCCCTTTGATTCCCCAGACCGAACGCGCGCGCATGCTGCTGGCCCTGCGTTGTGTGGACTACGTGCACATCTTCGACGAAGACGTGCCCATGCCCTTTCTCGCAGCCGTGCGACCCGACGTGCACGTGAACGGGTCGGAATACGGCCAAGACTGCATCGAAGCCCCGACGGTCCGGCGCTTCGGCGGCCGCATCCACATCGTGGAAAAAATCCCCGGTCTTTCCACCAGCGCGCTTCTCGACCGCATCCGTAACCTGCCGGTGTCGTAAGCCCATGCGCATCCACGCGCTGGATTCTTTTTCCGAGGCCCCGCGCGGAAAATTCGTGCTGCTGCGCTTTCGGGGAACGGTGCATTTCGTTTCGGGATCGGTGGAGCAGCGGCCCTATCACGCGAATCTCATCTTCGACTTCTTCGCGCAAACGGAATGGGGCCGCGCCGAATGGGAGGGGGAGACCCGGTGCGCAATCCGCACCCCGGGTTGGGAGATTCTCGGCGGCGGCCGCTATGAAATCGACGAGGCCGAGGGCGTGTTGATTTTATCCGAGAAGTCCACTGCCTATGGAAAGTTCTCCGCGGAAGAAATCGCTGCGCAGGCGGCCGATTTGCTTGCGGCCATGCCGTCTCCGGGTTTTCGTCTGCGCCTCGATTGAGAGGTCGCATGCACCTTCGGCGCGAGGAGATGAATTTTCTCGGTTCTCGCACATTGTTATCCAAATTTTGGTATGTGGTTACCTTAATCAAGGAGTTTTTACCCGTATTTCGTTATCCGAAAAACGAAATTTCTGAATGCAATTTATAGGATAATTTCTAATTTAAGCGGAAATAAGCCGGATTATGGCTGTATACCGTTATCCCTCTATAAAGAATTGATTGTTTTCCGGTCCCGTTATCGAATATATTGACCTTAACTTCTTCGGAAGTCGGAGACTGCGAAACACATCACTACCACGGAGAGAGGATCATGAAACTTACCAACGCCATTTCACCCGTTCTGAAATACAGCGCTGCGGCCGCGCTGTTGACCTTGGGATTCACCGGCTGCATGACTTCGCCGAGTAGTAGCAGCAATACGGCCGGCTACACCAGCAGCGGTGAAAGCGCCTTTATCAAACAAGAATCCGAAAACATGGGCCAGGTGTGGAACAGCGGCGCATCGGCCTCGACTTCGACCGGCTTGGCCAAAGAGGCTTCCGACACCGTCATGGACACCATCACCGGCGACCTGGTGATCACACCGCTGCACTATGACTCCGCCTGCCAATGCTTTGTGCGCGTGGCGAATTACACCAGCTCGGTGGGCTTCGAACGCCAGCGCCTCGACAGCATCACCTTGGTTGACTCGAACGGCAATCCCATGAGCCGGTTTCGGCCGTTGCTGGCGAAGACCATCATCCATAACCGGCACGTGACCCGAATCCGTAGCAATCTGGGTACTGAGGTCGACGTCAATTTCAATACCACTTTGACCTGGGCCGACAGCGGCAGCAAGCGCGTCGGCGTCTGGAACGGTACCATCACCGGAACCTTCAACGGCGTGACGTTCAAGACGGGCAGCATCGACAACGTCGTGCGCACCTGGTACCCCCTGTTGCTGCGCTTCGGATTTCCGTCATCCGGTTCCATCGATATCGATCGCATCTCGGGCAAAGGGGCCGAATTCACGCTCGACATCGTCTTCACCGGCGAAGGCTCGGCCGATGTGTCCGTGACCAATAAAGCGACGGACAAAACGCTCACGATTCATATCGGATTGAACAACGTGGAAACTTCAGGATAGGTCGAGGGACGCGGCCTTGGGGCTACGGCCCTGGGGCCGCGGGGCCGCCATGAACGTGTTCGTTCCCCATACCATTTCCCGACCCGCTTTTCCGAGAGGCGGGTCTTGTTATTCTGAAATGTAAAGATCATGGAACCACAGCCCCTCCCCGCCGCGCGACCGAACGTCTACCAATACGACGATTTCCGGGCCTTTTTGCGCGACGCCTTCGCGTTCAAAAAAGGCGAAGACCCGGAGTATTCCCACCGCAAGTTCGCCCGGGCCGCAGGCATCGCCAATCCCGGCTATCTGCTCGACGTCATTCTGGGCAAGCGACCCTTGAGCCGCAATCAGGCTGCGAAAATGGCGCCGGTGTTCGGATTAAACGAGGCCGAAGCCGAATTTTTTTTCCGCTTGGCCGAGTTCGGCCAAAGCAAAAAAGACGCGGAGCGGCAGGAGTTGTACCACGATTTGCTGTTGCGCCGCAACCGCAGCCGCTTTGCGCGCCTCAGCCCTTCGCTGGTCAAGTATTATCAGGATTACCGCTACGCGCTGGTGCGCTGTGCGGTCGAAGCCCTGGATTTCCGCGGCGATTACGAGGCCCTGGGAAAATTCCTCGATCCGCAGGTGGCGCCGGCCGTGGCGCGCAAATGCGTGCAAGAACTGGAAGCATGGGGACTGATCGTGAAGGACGAAAGCGGCCGCTACCGCGTCACGCAGAAATTCGTGGAGCCGCCGCCCACCCTGTCGGCCATGGTGCGCCGCCTGAACCGGGAATGGATTCTGCAGGCGGCCGAAGTGCCGTTTAAATTTGGTCCGGAGGATCGGCATGTCTCCGCCCTTTTGCTGATGGTGAGTGAAACCACGCGCCGGCAGTTGATGGCTAAGGTCGAGCAGTTCCGCAAGGAAGTGCTGGACTTGGTGGAAAAGGACGAGCATCCCGAAACCATCTTGCAACTATCGGTGCAACTGTTTCCCAAGTCACGCCGTCCAGCGCGTCCGGGTCGCGAAAAGAATCGCGAAAAGAATCACGAAGAGGAGAAGCCATGAGATTTGCGACCGGGATCGCCATCCTGGCGGCCACTCTGCTCGGGGCCTGCGTCTTCGAGCAGCAAACGGCGGGCGGCGAAGATTTTCCCAATACGCTGGAACCCCTGGGCAAGGCGGCCGCCGAACCCATCGCCAACCACACCCAATGGGATCAATTCCAGAACATTCCGGCCGTGCCGAACGTTCAGTCCAGCGACACCCTGGCTCAGCCCGCGCCCACGGCCAAACCCGCTTTGGCCAAGATCGCGGCGTCAGACAGCGCCACCTGGGATTTGCGCGACACGGCCTTGGCGCAGGGCGGCGTGGCGCGGGAATACGTGGTGAAATCCGGCCTGTTGAAAATCGAACGCGATACCTTGGTCTATCGATGGAACGCGGCCTTCGGGGATTCGGTTCCCGGCAGCGCCGTATTGCTCGAAGTGCGCGGCCGAACCCTGACCTATCTCACTTTGCGCCTGTTGGTTTACCGCTATTTGAATCTGGATTCGAGCGGCGCCTTGGATCAGGCGGATTTCACGGAATACACCGTGGGTTTCGCCGACAGCGCGGTGCATATTCTGCACATCAAGATGCTGGCCGGTCCCGACGGCGATTTGGCGACCTTGGGCGACAATTTGTGGAAGCAGTACGAGTTTCTGCGGGTGCGCGGCGGAACCGACACGTTGGAATGGACGCGGGTGGTCGACGCCGACGGCGACGGCCTGTTGTGGTCCGGCGGTGATTCGGGGATGGTGGACTTGCGGCAAGACGTGGAGTCGCCCGCGTTACGGCCGCAAGACCTGCATCTGTCGCTCAACTTGCGCGCCAAGGTGTACCACAAAGGCGACAGCGCGATCCCGCTGGCGTATACCGAGACCAACGCGTTGCGCAACGGGGTGACGACGGTTTTTACGGCCAAGGGCGTGCATGTCGACTCGCTGCTCATTCCCGGCGACACGGCCGTGGTCACCTTCGACCAGATTTATCCTCCAGATGCGGACCGGGTAGAGTCCTATGCGCGTTACCGCATTCTGCTGGCGTCCCAGCCGTGGCATTTCGCCGACAACGCCCTCATCCGCTTCCACGCCGAAAATACCTGGCGCGCGGGCGTCATCCGCAGTGCGATCATGGATTTTACGCCTGACAGCATGGTGGTTTCGGGCCAGCTGCAGATCGCGGGCAGCTTCACTTTGAGCGTGGTGTACGATGACGGCGGCACGGGTGCGGTGACCGGAACCTACCGCAATCACATCATCGCGGCCACCTTGCACCAGAATAAAGCGGGTCTGCTGCAAACTTTTTCGCTGAGCTTCGACGCCAACGGCAAATTGCTGACCCAATCCTTGCTGCCGCCATGATCCAAATCCCGCTCCCTCCGCAGACGGTCTGAGTACCGCCTCGGCCTTCGGCCGGTTCGACATCCCTCGACGGGCTCGGGAACCAAGCTCACCGACCGAAAAGGGTTCGGCAGGCTTTGGAAACCGGCTCAGGGCGCGGCGAATGAGCCTGCCGTGTGGCCGACTCCGCGGCGGGTGAGCCTGTCGAACCCGCCGGGATCGGTGCGTGATCTTTTTTTATTTAACCGGGTTGGTTCCGCGGTTGAATTTCGGCGCGCAGGGCCGCGAAGGCTTTCCACACCGTCTCCGCCCGCAAGGTTTTGAGGCATTCCTTGTAATTCGGATTGACGCAGCGGTGACCGCAGGGCCGGCAGGGCATGGGTTCAACCTGCACGCACCGCGTCAGCGGCCCGCGCGGTTCCACGTGCCGGGCGTCGGACGAGCCGTTGATCCAGAGCACGGGTTTGCCGTAATACCCGGCCATGTGGCCCAAAAAATTGTCGGTGGCCACCACGCCGGCCGCGTTCTGCACCTGGCCCGCCAGCCGCAACAGCGGTCCGCGCCAAAAACCCACGCGCTGCGCCCAGCGGCTGCGGAAGCGCGCAAACCCGGCGCCGGCGTCAGGGGGATCGAGAATCAGCAAGGGCAAGCGCGACTCCGTCATTTTTTCCAGCAAGTCGTCCCAATGCTCGAAGGGCCAGTTCTTGGAGTCTTTGCGCGTCCAGCAGGAAAGAATCCACGGCGCGGTGACGGTGTCGAGGAGGGGAAAGGAACGGGTCTCGCGGCGCAAACCGGCCGATGACGTCAGCGCGCATTTCTTTTCCCAATTGCGGCGATGCTCCCAAAACGCCGCGGCCACGGCGGCGTTCTTGTCGGCTTGATGCACGGCCTCGGCCGGCAGGGGAAAGCGATACTGGAAAAACCAGGCGTGCGGCCGTGCATAGGAGGTCACGCGGCAGGCGCCGGCCACGCGCAGCCAAAAGGCGCTGCGCGGATCGGCATCGAAGTCGAGCGCCCAATATCCCAACGCGCCCCGCAGCTTGCAGGCCGCCGCCCCGGTGCGCAGAAAAGAGCGCAGTCCCGGCCGCCGGAAAAAGGCGTTGTCGAAGGCCAAGCCCTCCAGCCCCTCGGCCTGGAGCAGTTCGAGGCAATCGGGACGGCAAACGATTTGCACGCGCACGTGGCTGGCCAAGGTTTTGATCGCCGGCAGCGCCAGATATAAATCGCCGATCATATAACTCTGGAAAATCGTGAGCGGCGCAGCGTTGTCGCGCGGTTTTTTCCGTAGCAGCCACAGCCAGGGCGTCAGGGCCACGGCTCCCGCCGCCGCCATCCACCCTGGCCCGCGGCGGCGGGGGAGGTTCGGGTTGTCGGAGGACCAGGGCATCGGCGTAACTTGGATGTTTCGGGTAAAAATAGCCAATCGACCGGGGTCCGACGCGGCTTTTACCGGTCCCGCGCGGTTTTTTGCGGGGGGCTGCGTTTTGGCGAACCGGTCTGTCTATTTTGCTGGCCGCAAACCCCGGTCCGCATGCCAGCCCCAACTTCTTCTGCCCCGCCTTGCGCGCCGCCGCCGGTTGCCCCGACGGTGTTGCTCGTCATTCTCACCGATCTTTCCACGGACCACCGCTGCTTCAAGTGGGCCAAGAGCCTGCGGCAATGGGGGGAACATCCCGTGATTTATTGCGATCAACCGCGGCATGCGTTGGGCGAAGCCTGGAGCGGCTTCGACGTGCGCATTCTGACGCGCCGTTCGCATTTGCAGGAATTCCTTCCGGTATTTGCGGCTTTTTGGCGGCGCCTCGCGCCCGCGCTCTGGCGCACACCGGCCCGGATTTGGATTGCCCTGGACGCGCCGCCGCTGCTGGGGCTGGCCTTTATCGGCAAGCTGCGGCGGCGCACCGTGATCTACGATGCGCACGAACTGTTCCTGGAAACTCCGATGGTCTTGTCACGGCCGGGCCGCCGGATTTTCTGGTGGCTGTGGGAGCAGGGCGGTTTTGCGCTCATTGCCCGCGCCGTCACGGTCAGCCCCCCGATTTTGGCGCGCCTGCAGCAACACCATCGGGCGGTGGGGTTTTACCTCTTGCCCAATATGCCCTTTCGCGTTTCCCGACCATCCGAGCCGAATCGCGATGTACCTCACGGTGAAATACGCTTGATCTTTCAGGGCGGATTGCGCACGGCTTCGGGGTTGCCCGAACTGTTCGCCGCGCTGGCGGAACGACCCGCCTGCCGCCTGGATATTTACGGCGACGGAGTCGAAGGCGATAACGTGCGCGCCGCCGCCCGGCACGAGCACCTCGGAGAGCGCGTGGCTTTTCACGGAGCCGTTCCCTTTGAGAGCCTGCCCGCAACTTTGGAGCGGGCCCATCTCGGCGTGCACCTCATGCAACCGGTATGCGGTAGCTTCGCCCTGACCTGGGCCAACAAAATTTTCGATTACGTGCATGGGCTTTGTCCGGTGCTACTCAGCGACAATCCTGCGCATCAGTCTCTGTTGCATGAGTTCCGCGTCGGCGTCACGGTCGACGCCTTTTCCACCTCGGCCATCGGTGGCGGGATCGACGCCTTGCTGGCCGGCTACCCCGCTTTTGTCGCGGCTTGCCGCCGGGCCCGCGAGCAATGGCATTGGGAAGCCTTCGCGGCCAACCTGGGCCCCTTTCTGGGACTATGAGCGAAACTCCGGGGTCGTTGGGACGCGCCGCCGGATCGGCCTTGCGCTGGAACTCCGTCGGCGTCGGGGTATCCATGGTGTCGCAATTCGTGCAGTTGCTGGTGCTGGCGCGCCTTCTGGCTCCGCGTGAATTCGGATTGGCGGCATCGGCTCTGGCCGTTGCCGGGTTTGCGCAGGGCTTCACCGATTTGGGGCTTGGCAATGCCCTGGTCCAGCACGGCGAAGTCGACAACCCGCTTTGGTCCAACGCGTGGCGCGCTTGCGCCGGCACCGGATTGATTCTGGCTGCGGCGCTTTTCGCCTCGGCACCGGCCTGGGCCGCGCTGCTGCGCTTACCGGGACTGGCCCCGGTATTGGGCCTGGCAGCGCTGGCTTTGCCCTTCGCCGGGCCGGCCAGCGTGTACCAGGCCAAAGCGCAACGGGAGCTTCGCTTCGCGCGCTTGGCGACCGCCGAAATCGTCGCCGCCCTCTTCTCCCTGGCGGCGGCTCTGGCCTGGGTGGCCTGGCGCCGCGATGCCCTGGCCGTGGTGGCGGGGCAAATCACTTTGACCTCCGTGCGCTGCCTGGCCTTGGCGCCGGCCTCGCGCATCGCGCCCCTGCGCGGACCCTGGCGTTGGTCCGATCTGCGCCCCGTCGCCCGTTTCGGCGGCTTTCAATTGGGCGAACGCGCACTGAACGCCGCGGCCGGCAATCTCGATCGCCTACTGGTGGCCCGCTGGCTTGGCGCCGCGGCCGCGGGTTATTACACCTTGGGATCGCAAATCGCCTTGCGGCCCATGGTGCTGTTGGCACCGTTCGCCTTCCGCACCTTGTTCCCGCTGTGGTCGCGGTTGCAGGACGACCGCCGCCGCATCGCGGTTTCTTTCATCCACTCCGTATCCCTTCTGTGCCTGTTGGCCGCGGGGGTATACGCCCTGCTCGGCGGTCTGGCCCCCGCGTTGGTGCGGGTTGTGCTTGGTCCGGGATGGGAACCCGTATCACCCGTGTTACGCATTCTGGCGGGCCTCGGCTGGATTTGGACCGCCTCGCAACCCTTGGCCAGCGCCACCCTGGCCCTTGGCCGCGCGCGCGCCAGCTTTTGGCTCAACGTGCTGGTGCTGGCCACCAATGCCGCCGGGGTGCTGGTGGGGTTGCATTTCGGCCTCACGGGTGCGGCCTGGGGCATTTTGGCCGCGGCCGCGGCACTGCTCCCGCTCGACGTGATGCTTGTCCGCCGCTGGTTGCAGATTCCGGCGCGGCAATTTTTGGCGGCCGCCGCCCGGCCCTTGCCCGCGGCCCTGGCGGCGGGGATTGCCATCGCCAACCTGATCGCGTTGCCGTGGTGGTCAGCCTGGCCGAGATTCGCGGCGCTGGCGGTGCAGGGGATTTTAGCCGTCGCTGTCTATGCGGCGGCGTCCCGGGTATTTCATCGCCGCGGCTGGCCTGAGGCTTGGGTTGAAATGAAGACAAAAATTTTTCGTGTTTAAAATCACATCGGCACCGCCGCACCGGCCGCCGGAGAGTTCCTGCGAATTAATGCGCGTTCAACACCAAGCGGCGCCATACATGGCCGTCTGGTTGGCGTAATTGCAAGACCACCAAACCCTCGGACAGGCCGTGTAGGTCCACCGAGCTGCCGTCGGAGGCAGGCTGCAAGATCAAGCTGCTAACGCCGTGGCCGTTGATGGGGGTGACCGTCAATTGCGCCGCTTGCGACAGTCCAAAAAGACGGAAACGGCCGTTGCCCAGGTTTTGCAGGACAAGGTCCTTCGCCGCAGACGACGGCCGGACGCCCGCATTCCCCGGTAAAATTTGAAAGACGTGATCGCTGAGGTCACGGGTACGCCCGAAATACTCATACACGGTGACCAGGCAGCGGTTTGAAACCAAGGATTTTCCATCCAAAGAATCGGGCAACTGGAAGGCGAAGCGGCCCCAATCGGCATCGCCGACGCGCACCGAACTGGTGCGGGTGAGGGGAATCCAACTCGCGCCGCTATCCACGGAAAGCTCGATGCCAACCGAAAGCACCCACGACGTGTCGGCGGTCCAACGCACAATCAGGGAATCGCCGACTCGATATTGCTCGCCCCCGTTGGGCGCATTCACCTGCACGGGTGTGGGCGCATCGCTGTAGGCTTCGATCGCGGCCAAGCCATAACCGCCGCCGTCGGCCGCGCTGAGCGAGATGCCGAGTCCGTTGCTGTCGGATACCGTGACATCCGTCTCAAAAATCATTGCCCCGATGGCACCCGCGGGCTTGGCCGGCGCCGCGAAGGGCGCTCCGATGGTTTGACCTTCGAGTCCCACGCTCAAACTTGAGGTTGCCTTCGCCGACGCATCGTTCAAGCTGGTGAAATGCAGACGCACGTGATAGCGGTTGTTGGGTACCGGCAGGGTCAAACCGGAAGGGCTGTTGCGATAGAGGCGGTAGGCGACCGCGGGAGCCGGGTCGATGACCGAATCCAGTTGCACGATGGTGTCGCTTTGCCGCACCAGCGGCATCGTACCCAGGAGGGAGGTATCCGGCAGCCAGCCCGCACCCAGGGCGGGTTCAGCGGCATAGCGCCATACGCCTTTGGCCACCACCACCGAAGTGGTGCACACCACGGCCCCTTCAGACCCGTAAGCGGAAAAGGTGTGGAAGACCTGGCTCGAATCCGCGGTGGCTTGTCCGCCGGAGGTGAGATGCAAACCGGAAGAACCGGTCCAGGTCAAGGGCGATGCCAAAGTCCAGGGCCGTCCGATTTGATCCTTTCCATCCGCCGCGAGCTGCACCGTGTCGCCCGGCCGGAGCACGGCCGTATGCGGACGCGGCACCAGGGTGGTGAGCGCCGGATTGGCATACAGGAAGGTTACGGTGTAAGCCGCTGAATCGACGCCCTGGCCATAGCTCAAAACCACACGGGCCCTATAACTTCCCAGGGGCAGATTTTTGCGGGTCACGGTGTTGACCACCTGCGGGGCATTGGTGCCATTGGCGAGAATCGTGACCCGCAGCCAGGTGGTGTCGGAATCGGGATAGGCGGCCGTCAACGGCGGCAAAACGCCATCGCCGGCGTTGGATACATGCGTCGTGTCGGGTCCAGGGTCGGCGCTGTCTTGCGGCAGCGCGGTGAACAGGAAGGCATCGCGATCCAGGCGAAGAGTGGCCGGGGTTACGCCGTTTTTGACCCACAGATGCGGGGTCAGATTCACCCCGTCGCCTTCCAACACCCGCAGCAGGCGGCTGGGACCGGAGGTATCGATGCGCACGATGTAGAGATCGCCCGAATCGGCGATATCGACGTCTTTGGATCCGGTGGCCGTGAAATAGTCTTCGTCGGTGGACCATTCGGGGTTACCCCAGAATAGATTGCCGCTGCTGTCGTTGTTGCAGTTGTCACCGGGAATGCCCATGTACCAGAAGGGATGATCGATGTCGGGATCATTCCAACCCCGGATGAAAATAGCCTTGTGGTTGTCGTAAACCTTGCCCTCCACCGTGCCTTGCCCCGAGGTCAAATACATCATGCGGTCCTGGCGCGTGGGATCGGTCGACATGCTGATCGAGGCGTTGCAACCCGACAGCCATCCCGAGGTCAGCCAGTTTTTCGAGGCCAGGTAGGCCGTATCGATTCGGGTGGAATCGAGTTCGTACATGCCGGTGCTGTGGTGTGACGAAGCGCCCCACCGCCCGTCGCGCGAGCGACCCGTCGACATCAGATAGGGCACCAGCATCGTGGCCGGCCCCAATGTGTCATGGCCGTTGACGATGCGCCGGATATAGGTGCCCCCGCTGGCGGGCGGCCAGGTGGGGTCATTGATGTCGCCCAAGGTGTAGGTCACGTATTCGTTCCCAGTGCCGGGTTGCACCCACCAATGGGGCTCCAACGATTCGCCGCTGGGACGATCCACGCTGCCGCAGTAAACCGCGTATTCGGTTTGCGAGTTCTCGACCAGGTCGCGCACGAACACGCTATCGAAGCGTTCGTAGAGCACGCGCGTTCCGTCCCAACTGATCATGGGGTTGGCGGCCTCGGTCGTGGCCACCCGGTGTTCCACCAGTACGCTGTCGTCAAAGTCGAGGTAATAAATCTGGTAGGTGTAGTCCCGGATGAACGCGACTTTGCCGGTGCGGCCGCCCAAAAAGGCGCGCACCTCCGGGCCGGTGACCAGGGCCTTGGCCTCCGCGGGCCGCCAGACCGACAGCATCGCCGCACCCACGGCGGCGGCCCACCCGAAAAATTTCACCGGAGCACCGCTGCGATGGAATCGGCCAGAATCGAGGCGATGGCTGCATGGCCGTGATTGCCGGGATGCCATTGGATGGCAGGATCGGCATAGCCCGAGTTATAAGCGTAGTTGGCGGAGTCTTTGGCGAGGGCCGTGATATCGACGAGATGGACATCGTCAATTCCCTGCATGGCCTGGAGAACCGCGGCCGTGCGGAGGGCTGTCAGGGTCGTGTCGTTCCATACCGACAGGCAGAAAATGGGGAAGTCGCCGCCTTGCCGCAGGGCCCACAAAAGTTCGCGATATTGAAAGAGAAGTTGGCCGGTTTCCACTTCGAGGTCATTCGAATTCTCGCCCAATTGCACCACCACCCAGCGCGGATGGGCTTGGGTCAGGTCCCAAGTCACATTGTGAAAATGTTCGTCGATGGGGCCGTCGCAAACCTCGCAGTCGCGGCGGCCATAGAAGATGCCCGCGGCGACGCCGAGTGGCTGCAAATCGCGGATGGTGGAATGGACGTAATCGCTGTCCGGAACCGTGGCTGCCATGCCGTTCTCTTGGCTCCAACCGATGGACGGCAGCGAATCGTGCAAGGTGATGCTATTACCCAAAAACAGCACATTCGGCGGTTGTGTTTGCGTGTTGAACATGCAGGCCTGCAGGATCGAAATCCCGATCCAGGCAACCCCCCCACAACTTAAGATACGCAAGGGCCACCTCATCCGGGTGAATAATTTACTTGATTGCTTTTCTCCGCCATGTGCACCGGTAGAGGACCTGGACCTTTTTGATCGGCCATGTGCGGCATCTCCGGCTATTTCGCCTTTGCCGGTCCGGTGGAAGATCCATCGGCCTTGCAACGCATGAACCGGGCCGTGGCCCATCGCGGGCCCGACGGCGAAGGTTTGTTTCTGTTACAACGCGCCACGGGCCAGGCGCGCGCGTTTTGCGGAACGCGCACGCCCATGACACCGCCCGAACTCGGCCCCTGCGCATCGGATTTTCGCTTCGCACATGATGTGGCCCTGGGCCATCGCCGCTTCGCCATCCTGGATTTGAGTCCGGGCGGGCATCAACCGCTGGTCGGCGACGGCGGCGCGATGGCGCTGTGCTTCAATGGGGAGATTTACAACTATGTGGAACTACGCGCCGAATTGGAAAAGTCGGGCGCGATCTTCCGCACGCGCGGCGACGCTGAAGTGCTGCTGCAAGCCTACCGCCATTGGGGCGAAGCGTGCTTCGAGCGCCTTGCCGGTTTTTGGGCCCTGGCTTTGTGGGACCAAAAACACGGTCTTTTGCTGGCGCGCGACCGGCTGGGCAAGGCGCCGCTGTATCATACATGTTACGGGGGGCGCCGGTGGTGGAGTTCGGAAATCAAGGGGCTGTTGGCCGCCGCGGGCCGCCGCGCCTTCGCGGTCCGGCCGCAGGCCGCGGCGTGGTTCGCGCGCGCGGGGTTGCGCGACTTCGGGGGCGAAACTTTTTTCCAGGGCATCCGCACCTTTCCCGCGGCCAGCTTTGCCTGGGTGCGTGAAGACGGCGACTTCGCGCTGCGGCGCTTTTGGCGGCCGCCCGCCGCGCGGCTGCGCCCTTCCGAAATCTCGGCAGCCGAGGCGGCGGTTGAATTGCGCCAGCGCCTCTTCGCGGCCGTGTCGCTGCGGCTGCGCGCCGATGCGCCCGTGGGGTTGGAATTAAGCGGCGGTCTCGACAGCTCGACCCTGGCGGCTTTCGCGGCCCGCGCCGCCGAACCGTCGGCGCCGCCTTTTGCGGCCTTCACCGTCGGCTTTCCCGACACAGCCTGGAATGAAGCGCCCTTTGCCCGGCAAGTTCTCGCGTGTTGGCCTGGGCGTTTCACCCCGCGCGAACTTGTGCCCGACGCGCACGCCGTGCTGCGAGGCCTGGCCGCCTTTCACACGCACATGGATGAACCCATCCATTCCCCCAACATGGTGATCAACCAGGAAATTTGGCGGCGCATGGCCGCCGAGGGTATCCGCGTGAGTTTGAACGGAGCGGGCGGCGACGAAGTGTTCGCCGGCTACGGCAGCGAATATTTCGGGCCCTTTGTGCGCGGATTGATCGAACGGGGCCGCTTCGCCACCGCGGCGCGCGAGTTCGTCCGCTGCAGCGAACGCCCGCCGCATTCGGCGGCGGCGTGGCTGCGACTGGCCTGGATGTTGCTGCCAGAAGGTTTCCGCCGCGGCGTGCGTCCGCCTTTTCCCGCCCAAGAGATCGACCCCCTGCGGTGGCCGCGCGGCGCCTGGCCCGAAGCTTCTCCCGAGTTCGCGCAGCGGCTGCTGGATCATCTCGGCGATTACAAAATGAATTACTGGCTACGATCGGGAAACACTTCGTGCATGGGCGTGCCGCTCGAAGTGCGGCTGCCCCTGCTCGATCACCGCGTGGTGGAATGGGCCTGCCGGTTGCCGCCGGAATATTTAATCCGCGACGGCTGGCTCAAATGGATTTTGCGCCGGGCCGTCGAACCCTGGCTGCCGCCCGAGGTCACTTGGCGGCGGGTCAAAATGGGATTTCCCTTTCCTTTGGCCGCATGGCTGCGAACGGTCAAGCCGGCTTTGATGGCCTTGGGCCGGGGCGACGCGCCCGACTTTCTGGATCGCGGACGATTGTTCCGCCATTATGATTTCCTGGCCCATCGGTATCCGGCGTATTTGTGGCGCTGCGTGTCGGTGCTGTTGTGGTGGAAGGTCGCGGTGAACGGCGAAACGCCGGTTCTCGACGCCGCGACGTGATGAGGAGTTTCCGATTATTCCACCGCAAAAATCCGGTAATCAAAAACATTTTGTTGCCAGGGTAATGCGGAAGGTTTGTCCTTCCCCGTGTAAATCGCTTCAAAGAGGGGGGAAAGTTTTTGGGCGTCTGGATTTAATACCACAAAACGAACTCCACGACGCTTACAGGCGGAAATGAAATCCGCCATCGAATCCACGGGAAACTCCGGAAACTCCCGATTGTACAAATACGTTCCCCAACGCGGCGCGCCCCCATTGAAATACGGTATTTGATCGGGTAAAGTGCGGAAATACAAATCGAAGTCGCTGGTAAAAACCTGAGTCGCTTTCCGCACTCCTAGGTCGCGCAGGTCGGCCTCAATGGCATGAAAGTCCCGTTGCAGGGTAGAGCGCTTCTCAAGCAAACGAAAATCCCGCAGGAGATTCACCCCAAGCATCAAGGCCACCAGAGTCCAGGCGCCCCAGGTCACCCACGCCGTCCTCCGATGGGAGAGAACATTCCCGTCGAATCGGTATTCCCATGCCGTCAGCATCACCATTCCCAAGGCCAGCATGGATAGTGGCAACGCCAGTAAAATTTGCCTTCCACTCGTGGTCGCGGAAAACATCAGAAAATAAATTGCCTCCCATGCCGCCACGATCCGCATCATCCATTTCCGCTGCGGGTGACGAACCCACAGAGCGGCGATGAGGGGCGGCCCATAGGCCTGTTTAAAAGACCATAGGGCCGTCAGATATTTTTTTAGGAATAACGCCGGATCCCCGGCGATGATGGCTCCAACCGAACCGGGCAATTTCAAATCCAAGGTGCGATGCCAGTTGATTCCATACATCAAGTCGTACACATTCATGGGACCGAATTGGGTTTCCAACAGGCCATGACCGCTGGCGAGGTTCACGGCCCATTGCAGGCTATAGACCGTGAACACACCCGCCGAAACCGTGGCCATCGTTTTCCAAAGTTGGGGACGTATCACCACAATCGCCAGCACCAACATGCCATCGGCCACCAAAACATGGTAACGGAACAACGCCCCCAAACCCAGCAGGAATCCCGCCGCCAGGAAACCCCGGCTGGGTGCGGCCTGGGGCGAATCGAAGAGCCGAGAGAAAATCAGCGCGATCCCGGCGGTGAAAAAAAACAAGGCCGCCGGATCGCCGCCCCCCGCGTTCATGTAATGGAAGAACTGCACGAACAGCGAAAGTGACACCAAGGACAGCAAGGCGAATCCCGGCGGCAGGATTTTACGGAACAGCCAACCCGAAACCGCGAGGGTCAGGGTTCCGAAGGCGACATTGACCAGAATGGCGGGACCCGCGGGATTTCCATCGCCCAGGATGAGTTTGAGCAGCAAGCCGCATCCCACCGGGTATTGCGGGTTAAACCACGATTGCCGATCCGCCCAATGCAAATGCCGGGCGTAAAACACCGTGTCCCAAAAATCATTGTGGTATTGCTGGAAATCCAAACCCCAATTCAATGCCAACGACCCAAGCGCGAAACACAGGGGAACGATTAACCAGCCATAGCACAAAATGCCACGAGGTCTGCTGGCAGGACTATGCAAGGCGCGGGGGCCTTTCCCGGAATAAACGGGATCGCCGCCAACCCCGCCGGTGCAACAGGTAAACGATTGAGGTCGCCACCACGCCCAATCCGTAGTAAACGCTGGCGCCGAATTTAATGGTAGACGCTTCCGGAAAATACTTGGTGGGGCAGGTGATTTCGGCGATGGAAAAACCGCGCTGGAAAATCTGGACAATCATCTGGTTGTCGAACAGAAACCCATTGGAATTGGCATGGTAATTCACGGAGGCCAGTACTTCCTTGGAATAAGCCCGGTACCCGGTGTGGTACTCCGATAGTTTTTGCCCTAAGCAAAGGTTTTGCAGCAAAGTGAGGAACCGATTGGCCGCATACTTGTAGCGCGGCATTCCGCCCCGCAAGGCCTGGCCGCCGAGAATACGCGAACCAAAGACCACGGGGTACACGCCGTTTGCAATTACGCTGGCCATGGCCGACACCAGTTTCGGGGTGTATTGGTAATCGGGGTGGATCATGATGACCATATCCGCGCCCAGTTCCAACGCCTTGTCATAGCACGTTTTTTGGTTGCCACCGTATCCGCGTCGATGATCATGCACGACGACATGTCGGATCCCCAACGTCACCGCAAGCGCGGAGGTTTCATCCACGCTCGCGTCGTCCACCAAGACCACGTCGTCGACGATATCGAAGGGCAATTCTCGGTAAGTTTTTTCCAGGGTGGCCGCCGCGTTCAGCGCGGGCAAAACCACTACCAATTTTTTACCGAGGAGCATGATGCGTTAATGTACCCAACTCGAACGGGTCCACAGCAGCTCGTCTTCGCAGGTGTTGCGCCGGTCCTGCCGGGAGGACTTGCGCAAGGTCTTCCCCCATCGCGGCGTGGCCCGGCCATGCTGCATGCGATCTACTCCCGATTTTGCGAACACTCCTACCTGGGTGTAGGCAAAATCGGGGAAGATCATGGCTTGCGCGCCACGAAAATCCAGGCCTCGCCGTCGTCTTCATCCCCAGCGTCGAGGCGGCAGCGTTCGATCTCTTCGCGGCCCAGTTGCTCTGCATAGCGCACGGCTTCGACCCCGAAGCCCGCGGCACGCACCCGATCCGTGAAATCACTTCCGTAAAAACGCACGTGATCGAATTGTCCGAAACGCCGATGCCGCGCGGCGGGATCGACGACAGAGGCGTCTTCGTCGGTGGGGCCTGTGCGCAGCGGCACCTGTATGACTGCCGCGCCGCCCGGACGCAAGACGCGCCGCAGCTGGCGCAGCGCCCCGCGGTCATCGGGTATGTGTTCCAGCACGTGGCTGCACAAAATCAGATCGAAGCGTTCCGATTGCATGCCCAGGTGCGCAATGTCGACGGCAACGCTCCCGCGACCGGGTTCGCGATCCGCGGCGACATAGCGCAGTGCTCGGCAAAGATTCCAACCGGTGCCGCAGGCCGGGTTCCGGGGCGAAGTGCAGAACCGACACGGGCTTGGATCCCAACGCCATTTCGCGATCCAGGAACAACCACAAAAGACGGTGCCGTTCCAAAGACAGGCAACCCGGACACATGGCTTCGTCGCGGGGCGGATCGCCTTTGGGCAGAAAGCGGCGAAAGCGACCGCCGCAAACCGGGCAATGGCGATGATGCCCCCGCAGCCAAAGACCGCGCAAACGGTAATAGGCGGGTCGCAGACAGGCTTTCCAGGGGCGCACTTGGGGCGATGGGGCCGGGTTGAACAAGTCTGGGAAAGTTACAATCAGGGTGTTTGCGCGGGCGGGGAACGGCCATGCGCGCGAGGTAGGGTTTTAACCCGCCCCGGTAAATTGTTCCAGGGGAACCGCCTCTACGCGGTTCGAAATCGCGTAACGCTTTTCACCCGGATAAACGACCCATAATTCATCGAGCTTTAAATCGTGCCGCGCAATGCGCAGGGAGGGCGTCAAGGTCGGCGCATCCGCGCGTTTGCATTCCACGCCGATGCGTTTGCCCCGCCGGAACAAAAGCAAATCCAATTTCGCGCCGTTATGGGTGGCCCAAAAATAGGTCTCGTCCGGCGCGCGGGCCTTGAGGATTTCCTCAACCGCGTATCCTTCCCAGGAGGCGCCCACCTTGGGGTGCATTTCCAAATCCCGCCGCGTGCCGATGCCGAGCAGCGCGTGCAGCAGCCCGCTGTCGCGGACGTAAATTTTCGGCGCCTTGACCTGCCGCTTTCCGAGGTTTTCGAACCAAGGCGGAAGCTGGCGCACCATGAACACGTCGGTCAGGAGATCCAGATAGCGCCGGATGGTCGTTTCGCCCAACCCCATGGCGCGCGCCAATTCGGCGCCGTTCCAGATCCGGCCGTGGTAATGCGCCAACATGTTCCAGAAACGCCGCAACGTGGCGGCGGGAATGGTGACGCCGAGCTGGGGCATGTCCCGCTCCAGGAAGGTCTGGATGAATTGGTTTCTCCATGCCAACGAATCGGCCTCCGAACGCGCCGTATACGCCAGGGGGTAACCTCCCCGTAGCCAATGCCGGGGCTGGGCCTTGGCCCCCAAATCGCCCAGTCGAAAGCCCTCCAAGGTCAGGGTTTCCATACGCCCGGCCAGGGATTCGGAGCTTTGTTTCAGCAATGCAGGCGTGGCGCTGCCGAGGATGAGAAAACGCGCGGGCAGGGGCCGGCGATCCGCCAGTACGCGCAGAAGGGGAAACAACTCGGGGCGGCGCTGGATTTCATCCAGCACCACGAGACCCTTGAGGGGGCGCAACGCGGTGTCGGGCTCCTGCAGGCGGGCGAGGCTGCGCGGATCTTCCAGGTCGAAGTAATTCAGCGATGTCGGCGGAACCAGGGAGCGGACCAAGGTGGTTTTACCGCTTTGCCGGGGGCCCAGCAAGGCCACCACGCGGGCGCGTTTCAGGGCGGAGCGAAGGCGCGCCAGATCGGCGGGACGGGTGAGCATGATGACAAGATACCATATACCATGAAATTCCACCACTTGTAGGATGAATTTCATGGTGTCAAAAATACCCTTCCCGATCCCGAAGCGCTTTTCCCCCAAGGCGTAAATCCATCGCCTGCGGTGGGGGGAACTCCCCGGATCGGGGCGGGGCCTTTTCCAAAAAGGATCGAGACCCTTTTTGCGGTGCCGGCGTTGCAAAAAGGGTATTTTACGCCTTCGCAAAGGAAGCACCGTGAGCAAACCGGCCCTGGACGGCGGCAAACCCGTGCGGTCCCGCAAAAATTTTCTGGTGTTCGGCGCGCCGCAAATCGGGCCCGAAGAGATCGCGGGCGTGGTCGATTCGCTGCGCCGCCGGTGGATCGGCACCGGCCCCAAGGTCGCCGCCTTCGAGCAGGCCTTCGCGGCCTACAAAGGCGCGATTGCCGTGGCCGTCAACTCTGGCACCGCGGCCCTGCATTTGTCGATTCTGTCTCTGGGCATCGGCCCCGGCGACGAAGTCATCACCACGCCCATGACTTTTTGCGCCACGGTCAACGCCATTCTGCACGCCGGCGCACAACCGGTACTGGCCGACTGCGATCCGGTTTCGCTCAATCTCGATCCCGCGCACGTCGAGCGCAAAATCACCCGGCGCACCAAGGCCGTTTTGCCCGTGCATTTCGCCGGCCGCGCCTGCGACATGCGCGCCCTGATGCGCCTGGCCAAGGCGCATCGACTGCGCGTGGTCGAAGATTGCGCCCATGCCCTTGAAACCGAAACCATGGGCCGCAAGGCCGGCACCTTCGGCGATCTGGGCTGCTTCAGTTTCTACGTCACGAAAAACCTGACCACGGCCGAAGGCGGCATGGTGATCACCGCGCGGCAAAACCTGGCCGATCGCATCAAGCGCCTGGCCTTGCACGGCCTGTCTCAGGACGCCTGGAAGCGGTTCTCCGATGCGGGCTATGTGCATTACGACGTGGTCGAACCCGGATACAAATACAACATGACCGACTTGCAGGCCGCCATCGGCCTGCCGCAATTGCGTCGCCTCGAGTCGAATTGGAAGCGCCGCCGCGCGGTCTGGAACCGGTATCAGGAGGCTTTCGCCGATTTGCCGGTGGAGCTTCCGGCCGAAGCGCCGTCCGACGAACGGCATGCCTACCATCTGTACACGCCCCGGGTAACGCGCGGGTTTCGCCGGAGCCGCGACTGGGTGTTGGCCGCCCTGACGGCCGAAGGTATCGGCGTGGGCGTACATTACCGCGCTTTATGCGACCACCCGTATTATCGGCGCGTCTTGGGCTGGAAGCGCCGCGACTTTCCGGTGGCGGCCGATATCGGGGAACGCACCGTGTCGCTGCCGCTGTCGGCGGCACTCACCGCACGCGACGTAGACGACGTCATCGCGGCTTTCCGCAAAGTGATGCGGGCCGGAGCCTGAGAGAAATCCCATGGCTTTCTCTCTGCGCGCACGCGCCTGGCGCTTCATTCTTCTCATGGGCTTCGTCAGCCTGTTCGCCGACATGGCCTACGAGGGCGCACGCGGCCTGGCCGGTCCCTTTCTGTATTCACTCGGAGCTTCGGCCGCGGTGGTGGGCATGGTCTCGGGCCTGGGGGAATTGGTCGGCTACGCCTTGCGCGTGGTGTTCGGCGCCTGGAGCCAGCGCACGGGGCGGCATTGGTTCTTCGCCTTGGTGGGCTATGCCGTCAACCTCTGCGCCGTGCCGCTGTTGGCCCTGGCCACCACCTGGCCCGTAGCCGCGGCGTTACTGGTCTGCGAACGGCTGGGCAAGGCCGTGCGCAGCCCTTCCAAAGACAAGCTCTTGTCGCACGCAGCCGCGGCCGTGGGGCACGGCAAGGGATTCGGCTTTCATGAAGCCATGGACCAAACCGGCGCCGTGGCCGGGCCCCTGCTCGGTGCCTTGGGGCTGGCGTGGTGGGGCTACCGCGGCGCCTTCGGCGTGCTGGTTTTTCCGGTGCTGGCGGCCCTTTCCGTCCTGGCGGTGGGGCGTTTCGTGTTTCCCAAGCCGGAACAATTGGAAATCGCGGCGACGGATAAAAACGCACCGGACGGGAAACTTCCCCGCGTCTTCTGGATTTACCTCGCAGCCGCGGCCTTGCTGGCCTTCGGGTACGCCGACTTTCCCCTCATCGCCTATCACTGGCGCAAGGCTTCGCTGCTCGGGGCGGCGCAGGTACCGCTGGCCTATGCCGCGGCCATGGGCGTCGATGCCGTGGCCGCCTTGCTGTTCGGCATCTGGTTCGACCGCGTCGGGCTCAAGCTGCTGCCGCTGTCGGCCCTCCTGGCCGGCGCGGCCGTGCCCTTGGTTTTTTCCACCCGCCTGCTTTTCTGCGGTATCGGTATTGTGCTGTGGGGCCTGGCCCTGGGAGCGCAGGAAAGCACGCTCAAAGCCGGCATCGCCAAACAAATTCCGGCCGGCCAAAGGGCCGGAGCCTACGGGATTTTCCATGCGGCCTTCGGCGTCGCCTGGTTTTTGGGCAGCGCGGCCATGGGCTGGCTTTACGATTGGAAGCGCGGCGCGGTGGTGGCGTTGGCCGTGACGGCGCAAGCCGCGGCGGCTTTGGTTTTTTTCTGGGCCGGAAAAGCCGCAGCAACGCGTTTTCCGGCTCCTGCTTGACTCAAGTAGCTACCGTAGCTACTATACGGGTATGAAGTCGGTCGGCATCAAAAACCTGAAGAACGGCCTGAGCCGGTATATCGATATGGTGCGCGCAGGCGAAGTGGTGTATGTGACCGATCGCGACGAAATCGTGGCCGAAATCCACAAGCCCGTGAGCGCGCCCACGCGCATGCTTTCGCGCTGGGAGGCGTTTCTGAACGAGGAAGAACGCAAGGGGTCGATCCGGCGGGCACAACCCGTCAACCCGTTGTTCTTCGAGAATTTGAAGAAATTGAAACCGCTACCCGGAACTCCGCATCTGCAGAAGCTCTTGGACGAAACGCGCGCCGAGCGATTTTAACGTGAGCAAGGCCTATTTCGATTCCAGCGTGGTGCTGGCCATGCTCCTGGCCGAACCCAATGGATCGGAAGCGGCCGAAATCTGGAATTCGCACGCGGTAAAACTTGCCTCGGTGCTTTTGTCCGCCGAATGCACGATCAACCTGCGCCGCTACCACGCGCAGGCGACGCGTAGTCCGGCGGGATGGTTGCAGCGCATCGAATCCTATTTCGATGAAATCTATGGCGGCCTTGTGACCAAGGAAGTGGATGGGGAAATATTGGCCATCATCCGGCGCGAAAAAATCCTCGCGGAGTGCCGTACGCTCGACGCCATTCATCTGGCCACGGCCCTTTACTTTCGGGAAAAAGCCGAAGAAGACATCCGCATGGTTTCCTTTGACCGTCGATTCTCTGAAACCGCGCGCCGGCTCAAGTTCAAGGTGGTTTCCAGCGCTGCGGCCCGATGAACCTAAAACCGCCGCCACGACACTCAACGAAGCTGCGCTCGATAGTAACCGCTGGCCGCAAACGGCTTCCCTTTCCGAACTACTTTTGCCCTTGAGCCCCATGCAGCAGCCCACCGATCAATACGACAACCCCTTGATTCGCCGTTACGCTTCGGCGCCCATGAGCTTTCTCTTCTCGCCGCAGTTCAAACATTCCACCTGGCGCAAATTGTGGGTCCACCTGGCCGAGGCCGAGCAGGCGCTGGGGCTGCCCATCACCGACGCGCAAATCGCCGAACTCAAGGCGCATGTCGACGACATCGATTTCGCCGAGGCCGAACGCCAGGAACGCAAGGTGCGCCACGACGTGATGGCGCATGTGCATGCCTATGCCCAGCAATGTCCCCAGGCGGCGGGCATCATCCATCTCGGAGCCACGTCGGCCTATGTCACCGACAACACCGATTTGATCCAGATGCAAGACGGCTTGAATCTCTTGCGTCGGCGCACCTTGCGCGTGATCGCGGCCCTGGCCGAATTCGCGCGCCGTTGGAAAGATCAACCCGCGCTCGGGTTCACGCATTTTCAACCCGCGCAACCGGTCACGGTGGGCAAGCGCGCCTGTTTGTGGATGCAGGATTTTCTCTTCGACGCCGAAGACCTCGACCGCCTGGCGCAAGGCCTGCCCTTTCTCGGGGTCAAGGGCACCACGGGCACGCAGGCCAGTTTCCTGGAATTGTTCGCCGGCGATCACGACAAGGTGAAAAAGCTCGACGCCGAGGTCACGCGCCGCGCCGGGTTCGTGCGTAACCTGCCGGTTTCGGGTCAGACCTACACCCGCAAACTCGACGCCCAGGTTTTGGCCGCGCTGTCGGGGCTGGCGCAAACGCTGGCGAAGTTTTCCACCGACCTGCGCCTTTTGCAGCATCTCAAGGAAATCGAAGAACCCTTTGAAAGCGGGCAAATCGGATCGTCGGCCATGGCCTATAAGCGCAATCCCATGCGCTGCGAACGCATCGGATCGCTGGCCCGCTTCGTGGAATCGCTGTCGGCGTCGACCGCCTTCACCGCGTCGACCCAATGGTTCGAGCGCACGCTCGACGATTCGGCCAACAAGCGGCTGGCCGTGGCCCAGGCCTTTCTCGCCGCCGACGCCATGCTGCTGTTGGCCGAAAACGTGGCCTCGGGGCTGGTGGTGCATCCGCGGGTCATCGAACGCCGGCTGGCCGAAGAGCTTCCCTTTCTCGCCACCGAAAATATTCTCATGGATGCGGTGAAGCGCGGCGGCCACCGCCAGGAATTGCACGAACGCATTCGCGTACATGCGCAAGAGGCCGCGCGCCGCGTCAAGGACGACGGCTTGGAAAACGATTTGCTCGACCGCATCGCCGCCGATCCCGCTTTCGCCATCGACGCCGCGGCCCTGCGGCGCGAACTGGATCCGCGCCGCTATACGGGCCGCGCGGCGGCGCAGACCGAGGAATTTTTGCGCGATCACGTGGATCCGTTGTTGGCCCGCGATGCTTCCTGGAAAGACCTGGAATCGCCGGCGCTGCGGGTGTAACGATTTCGTTACCTGGGCATTAAACCGCCGTAATCACCGTGCCCGCGGCCGGTCTGCCTTCCAGGCGCGCGCGCAGCGCGGCTTCGCCGGCAAAACCGCAGATATGCACTTCACCCACGCCGGTTTCCGCGGCCTGCAGGCACGAACGCAGTTTCGGGAGGATGCCGCCCGTGGCCGCTCCCGCCGCGATCAGGGTTTCGATGCCGGCGCGGTTCAAGCGCGCCAGGGTTTGTCCGGCGGCGTCGAGCACGCCCGGCACGTCGGAAATGAAAATCAGTTTTTCCGCCCCCAGGGCCACGGCTACGGCCGAAGCCGCGTCGTCGGCGTTCACGTTGTAAGACTCTTGCGCCGCATCCACCGAAACCGGCGAGAGCACGGGCAAAAATCCCGACCGTAACAAGACGGTTACGAGCCCGGGGCGGACTTCGGACACGGCGCCCACCCGGCCCAGTTCGGCGGAAATCGGCCGGCAGATCAAAATGGGGCCGTCGACGCCACTGAGGCCGCAGGCCGCCACGCCCCGCCGTTGCAGGCGGCGGACCAAATCTTTGTTCACGTGGCCCGACAAAGTCATTTCCACCACTTCCATGGCCGCGGGACTCGTGACCCGCAACCCGTCGCGAAAGCGGGGCTCTTCACCCAGCCATTGCAGGTTCCGGTTGATGTCTTTGCCGCCGCCATGGCACAGCAACAGGTTCCCGCGTTCCCGGTGATGGGCCGCCAAGACGCCGCATAACGCGTCGAGCCGGCCGCGGTCCTCCATCAGGGAACCGCCGATTTTCACCACCGTGGGATTCACAGAAGGCCCAGGGTTTCTTCCAGGCCGAAGGCGATGTTCAGGTTTTGCAGCGCCTGGCCCGAAGCGCCTTTCACCATGTTGTCGAGCACCGACACGATGATAAGATGCGTCGTGCCGGCGGGCTGATAGGCCTTGAAGCGGCACTCGTTGCTGCGCGCCACGTCGGCCGTGGCGGGAAAATCCGGCATGACCTTGACGAAGGGAGAACCGGCGTAGGCCTGGCGCCAAACGGCTTCGGCGTCGTCCGCGCTGCGGCCCGGTTTCAGTTCGGCGTAAATCGTCGAGAGAATGCCGCGCTCCATGGGAACGAGATGGGGAGTAAACAAAGGCGTTACCCCGGTGCCGGCCGCGGCGGAAAGTTGGGCCGAGATTTCGGGCAAATGCCGGTGGCGATCCCCGACCTGATAGGCGGAAAAATTTTCATGGCAGAACACGAAGTGGGTGCCTTCGGTGGCTTTGCGTCCCGCGCCCGACACGCCCGATTTGGAATCGGCGATGAGGCCGCGGCTTGCGACGACCCCCTCGCGCAAGAGCGGAATCAGGGGCAACAGAATCGACGTGGGGTAGCAGCCGGGATTGGCCACGAGCCTGGCCTGGGCGATGCGGCGGCGGTGAATTTCGCTGAGGCCATATACGGACGCATGTGCGGGGTTGGGCATGGTTGCGGCATGCGTGGGAATCGCGGCCGGGTCGGCCAGGCGGAAATCGGCCGAAAGATCGATGATGCGCGTCCCCGCTTGCGCCAAAAACGGTTCCAGGGCGGCGGCCGAAGCGCCATGCGGCAAGCAGGAAAACACCGCGTCCGGAGGCGTGCGTTTTTGGGCCTCGACTGTCGGGATAAGACGCGAAACCGCGGCGGAAAGGTGGCCGGCGAAAGCGCGGTAAACCTGGGCATAATCGGTTCCGGCCTGGGATTCAGAGCCGAGCCAGGCCAATTCCACCTGCGGATGCCGCAGCAGCAGCCGCACCAATTCGGCGCCGGCCAGCCCCGTGGCGCCCAGAATTCCCACCGTAATTTTCATCGCGGAAAAAGTAGCAAGCACCCCTGGGACGCCACGAAATCAGCTTATTCCCAGGGTTGGCCATGCTTGCATGGCTTGGCGGTTTCGAGTACCTTTATCGGTATATAACTGCGCGATGTCTTGGCATATCCGGCCGATCCTCTTGCCGAAATGAAAAATTCACCGGACAATGAACCAGAGTTCAGGCGGCAACGGAGCGCGAAGACTGATGATGCGGTAAAGTGAATAGGAGTAGGAAATGGCGGCCGTCACCAAGGTTTGGTTGGATGAAAGCGAAAACGAATGCACCATGTGCGGCGCATGTGAAGCCACGTGCCCCGAGGTATTCGAAGTTCCCGAAAAAATGGTAGTGAAAGACGGGGCGGATTTGACCTTGACCCAGCAAATCGTGGAAGCCGCCGAGGGCTGTCCCGTGGGTACCATCGCCATCGAATACGACGCCAGCGGCAAGCGCGACAATCCAGCCTAAAATTCCGCTGCGTCGAGTTGCAATCGACTCGGACCTTTTTCCCATCTCCAATCCGATCCGAAATCTCATCTGCGCAGGCGGATGGGGTTGTTCCCCGCATCTTTCGCACCGCACGGGATCGGGGTGGCTATATTTACTTCCCCGTTTTTTCCGGGGCAGGTTCGTTTTGCAATCCCTGTATGAATATCTCGCGTCGGCTCCCAAAAGCCATTTGGCCAAATTACACCGGCGCGATCACCCCACGGCCGGTCTGCAACAATCGGCACGGGTCATCGAAGGCGTGCAGGCGCGCGCGCTGGACCCGGACCGCTTGCAAGAGGTGCTGGCCAATTCCGATCGCGAGGCGCGGCGGCTGCTTTTGGCCGTGTACGCCGCGGAAGAGCGCGGTCTCTTTGAGACCGAGCTGCAACGGGGATGCCCCACCGGACCGTCGCAGGCAAGTTACTTCTTGGCCGGGCTCGAATACGAATTGCTGGTGTTCAGCCGCGAAAGCGAATCGCGCAGCTACCATGGGTTTCGCGAATTGGCACCCATGCTCCTGCCCGCTTTGCTGGCCGAATTCGCCCCGGTCGAGGCCGGCCCGCCTTCGGGAGCGTGGGTTTCGAATGCGGCGCATGGTCTTTCGCACTTCTGCCATTTTCTGGCCAAGGCCGCGCGTGGTGAATTGCGCCTGACCCAGGCCAAAGAACTGCATCGCAAAAGCTTGCAGGATTTGGCCCAGGGTTTTTCCTCGGGGCATTCCCTCTCGGATGCGGCGGCGGAGGAAGAAACGGTATTTCTGTTCCGCTTCGGCGCCGAAGCGGAATTGTGGCGCGAAGACGACGGAATCCTGCGTTTGTCGGAGGCGGCCGAGGCCTGGCTCGAAGAAGGTCGCGCCGAATGGCGGCGGCGGTTGTGGGAATGGTGGTTGCGCCGCCGCGTGCGCGGCCTGTCGCGCACATTAGCCGCGCTGGCGCAGATGGAGAACGCCCCGGCGCCGGCGCATGCCGTGGGTGCGCTGGCCCCGATCTTTTCCGTCTACGAGGGCTGGGAATCTACCCGCGGCAAATCGGTTTCCGAGCTTTCCACGTGGGAAAATCTGCCGCGGACCCTGCGCGAGTTATGGATGATCGGCGGCGTGGATTTCGCCATGCACAAGGGACGGATCCGCTGGGTCCGTCTGCGCAACCCCGAGGAAGGCGTCGCGGGCGCGCCCGATCCGACCGAAGCCCCGCGCGGTCTGCCCAATCTCGAAGCTCTGGTTCCCGTGTCGGTACCGCTGCGCCGCCAATTCCAGGTCGAGTTGGTGGCCGGCCGCGCCAACGACGAGGTGCTGACGCGCTACCGCTTTACCAAGGATTCGGTGGTGCAGGGGTTGCAGGCCGGCATGACGGCCGAGGCGCTGCAGGAACTGGCCGCTTGGCTGGGATTCGAGGCTCCGGCACGGCGCACCTTATCCGACTGGGCGGCCGCCTACGTGACCGCCGTGTTTCGGGAAATTTTTGTGTTACGGGTGCGCGACCCCGAGCGCTTCCGCGAATTGCAGGAGTTTCCGCATTTCATGGAACTTGTGACCGAAACCATTCCAGACTACGGCTTCGTGCTGGCCCGGGCCGACAAAGCGCGTGCGCGCGAATTGCTGCGCGTGTTCGACCTTTTGCCCGGCGAAGAAGCCTCGCCCGAGGCGGACCGCGGCCAGACCCTGGCTTTGGAGGCGGCTGATCCGCAATGGGCGCTGCCGGCCTTCCCGCACGGCGAAATCGCCTACCGACACGCGCTTCCCTTGCGACGCGAGTTGCCTTCGTTGGGCGAACGCGAGCGCGGCGCGCGCGCCCGGGCCGAAGCCACCGTGGCCGACCGCATGCAGGTGCTCGAAGGCGCCATCCGCCTGCAAAAGACCGTCGAGTTCACCTATAACGGCGCCGTCGGCAAACGCATCCAGGTGCAGCCCCTGCACGTGCTGCGCAACCGCGACCCCATCAAGCTCATCGCCGTGGAGCTGGGCAGCGGCCATCGCAACGAGTATTTGCTCGACCAGGTGCAGGGTCTGCATCTGGTCGAGGCCGGCTGACATGGCGACTCCCTTCGCGCATCTGCACGTGCATTCGGAGTATTCGCTGCTCCGCTCCACCGCGCGCCTCCCCGGACTCATCGCCCAGGCCAAAGCCGCGGGACAAACCGCCTTGGCCCTCACCGATCACGGCAACATGTTCGGCATGCTCGAGTTCTACACGGCCGCGCACAAAGCCGGCCTCAAGCCCATCCTCGGATGCGATTTGTACATGGCGCCCGACCACCGCCGCAACCAGGTGTACGCGCCCGGCCAGCCGGCCTGGCACCAGGTGGTGGCGCTGGCCGAGAACGAAACCGGGTACCGGAATCTCCTGGCCCTGTGTTCGGCGGGGCATCTCGACGGCTTCTACCAGAAGCCGCGTATCGATCGCGCGGCCGTCGAGCAATGGCGTGAAGGGCTGTTTTTCCTCCTGCCCAACGTCGACAGCGAAGCCGGCTACCACATCGTGCACGGGCAGGAGAAGAAGGCCCGCGAGATTTTGGATTTCTTCGCCGCCGCCTGCGGCCGCGACCGGGTCTTTCTCGGGGTGGAGGATCACGGCCGTCCCGAAGAGCGGGAGGTGAACCGGTTCTTCCTGAATCTCCACCACGAAGGTTGGTCTCTGGTCGCGGGCAACGACGTGCATTACGTGGCGCGCGCCGACGCCGAGGCCCACGACGTGCTACTGTGCATCGACGGCGGTTGGAAGTTGAACGACGCCCAACGGCCCCGGTTCGCCTCCGACCAGTACTATCTGCGATCGGGCGCGGAGATGGCCGCCCTGCTCGCCGCCTATCCGGGCGCCCTGGAAAACACCGCCGCCTTGGCCGACGCCTGTTCGGTGACCATCGGATTCGGAACCCTGTCGCACCCGAGTTTTCCCGTACCGGCCGGCTTCGCCGACGCCGACGCCTACCTGGCCCGTTTGGCCGAAGAGGGGTTGCCCCGGCGTTACGGGGAGCCGACGCCGGAGATGCGCGCGCGCCTGCGTTTCGAACTCGAAACCATGCGCCACATGCAAGTGGCGGGGTACATGCTGATCGTGCAGGATTTCATCAACGCCGCCAAGGCACGCGGCATACCGGTCGGCCCGGGCCGTGGCTCGGCGGTGGGGTCGCTGGTGTGTTACGCCGTGGGCATCACCGACGTCGATCCCCTGCGCTACCACTTGCTGTTCGAACGTTTTTTGAACCCCGAACGCGTGACCATGCCCGATATCGACACCGATTTTTCCGACAGCGGCCGCCAGGCCGTCATCGAATACGTGGTGGAAAAATACGGCAAGGAATCGGTTGCGCAAATCGTGACCTACGGCCGGCTCAAAGCCAAGGCCGTGCTCAAAGACGTGGCGCGCGTGCTCGGCATCGATCACAAAGAGGTCGAGCGCCTCAACAAGTTCATTCCGCCGCTGGCCAAGGGGTTGCGCCGTCCCGCGGGCGATCCGACGCATGACGGCGTGTACGCGTCGGATATCTCCGAGGTGAACCAGGCCATTGCCGCCGGGGGCGAACCCTACCGTCGCCTGTGGGAGCATGCGCAAAACCTCGAAGGCCTGGTGCGCCAGGCCGGCATGCACGCCGCGGCCGTGATCATCGCGCCGCGCGCCGTGGTGCACTTCGCGCCGCTGTTTCAGCAGCCCGGATCGAACCAAGTCATGATCCAGTACGACATGCGTTTTTCCGAGAGCATCGGGCTTTTGAAAATGGATTTTCTCGGACTGCGCAACCTGTCGGTGATCCAGGACGCCCTCCAGCAGATCGAAGAGAACCACGGCGTCGCGCTCGACCCGCTGCGGCTGCCCGAGGCCGATGCCAAAACCTTCGCCCTGTTGGGCCAGGGCCAGACGGTGGGCATCTTCCAGTTCGAATCGGCGGGCATGCAGGATTATTTGCGCAAGCTCAAGCCGTCGAGCCTCGAGGATCTCATCGCCATGAACGCGTTGTACCGCCCCGGCCCCATGGAGTTCATTCCGCAGTATATCGCCCGCAAAAACGGCCAGGAAGCGGTCGATATGTACCACGCCGATCTCGAACCGATTCTGCGCGAGACATACGGGGTCATCGTCTACCAGGAACAGGTCATGCAGATCGCGCAGGTGCTGGCCGGCTTCACCTTGGGCGGCGCCGATTTGCTGCGCCGCGCCATGGGGAAAAAGGACGAGAAGAAGATGAAGGATCTCAAGCCCAAATTCATCGGCGGCGCCAAAGAGCGCGGCTATGATCCGGCGCTGGCGGAACGGCTGTGGGAAGTGCTGATTCCTTTTTCCAGCTACGCCTTCAACAAATCGCATTCCGCGGCCTACGCCTTCATCGCCTACCAGACCGCGTTTCTCAAGGCCAATTATCCGGCCGAGTTCATGGCCGCCAACATGAATTCCGAAATGCACGATACCACGCGCCTGGTGGTGCTGCTCAACGATTGCCGGCAATTGCATATTCCCGTGCGCTTTCCCGACGTGAACCGCAGCGACGCGGTGTTCAAGGCCCGCGAGGGCGCCATCGTGTATGGTCTGGGCGGCATCAAGAACGTGGGCGTGGGCGCGGTGGAACGCATCGTGGCCGAGCGGCGCGCGCGCGGACCGTTCACCTCGCTGTTCGATCTCTGCAAGCGCGTCGACGCGCATGTGCTGAACCGCCGCGCGCTGGAGTCGCTCATCTTCGCGGGCGCGCTGCCCGACGAGATTCCCGGCAACCGCGCGCAGCAATTCGCCGCTGTGGAAACCGCGCTGGCCTGGGCCGCCGGACGGCAGGCCGATCGCGAGCGGGGCCAGGTCAGCCTGTTCGAAGCGGGCGGCGGCGCGGCGCTGGAGACGGGGGAGCCCGTGCTGCCCGACGTCGACGCCTGGCCGTACCCGGAAATGCTGGAAAAAGAAAAAGAGGTGCTCGGCCTTTACCTCTCCGGCCATCCGCTGGAACCGTATCGCGCCGAACTCGAAGCCTTCGCCACCGCGCCGCTGGATCCGGAGCGGCTCAAAGCTCTGGCGCCTCCGACGGCGGCTGACGCCGAATCCGCCCCCCGCCGGTTCGACAAATCGGGCGGCCCCAAAACCGAAGTGGTGCTGGGCGGGTTGATCGCGCGCCTCAAGACGCGCATCAGCCCCAAGGACAATCGTACCTTCGCGTTCGCCGATCTCGAGGACTTCACCGGCAAAATCGACGTGACCTTCTGGTCCGAAGTGTTCGAAAGCGTGCGCGCGCAGGTCGACGTCGACGCCATGGTGCTGATCCGCGGCGAGCTCAAATGGGACGCAGATCGCGGCCAGCACAAACTCATCGCTTCCAAGGTGCTGCCGCTTGCCGAGGCGCGCGCGCGGCTCGCCAAGAGCGTACATGTGCGCTTGCGCGCCGACGGCCTGGGCCGCGACCGGCTGGAGCAATTGCAAACGCTATGCGCCGGGCTCGCCGGCGCGTGCCAATTAGTATTCCATGTCGACACGCGCCGCACCCCCGTCGAGGTTTTGAGCGACCGCTATCGCGTGAGCCCCGATGCCGGCTGTCTGGACCGCTTGTCGGAATGGGCCGGGACGGGCAACGTGTGGTTGAGCGCCAGAGCTTACGCTTAATCCGTCGGGCGCGGCCTCGTACGTTTCCATCGCCGCCGGAGCGCGCGCAGCCCGTCGCCCAGGGCCCCGAGAAAACGGGCCGAGCCCACGCGTTGCAGCGAAGAGGGAAACTCCACGGGGTGCGTTCCGAAGCGGCGCTTGAACTCCTGCACGCCTTCGAGGCCGCTGCTGCCGGTGAGATCGAAGACCGCGAAGCCGCGGCGCCGCGCGTCGAGGATCATGTCGTGCAACAGGATTTGCGAAACCCCGAAAGAGAAATAATGTTCGTCGGCCGCGCCGTGCCACAAGACCACGTGCCGGTTGTGGTAAAAGGTGAGATAACCCGAGCCGATGACGCCTTGGTGTTCGGCCACCCATAGCCGCAGCGCCGGCGAGTTCCCCAACTTGCGGCGGATATCGTCGAACAGTGCCCGGGGATAAGCGGCGGTGGTGCGCGCCCCCCAGCGTTGCAGCGAAAGTTCGTAGAGAGCGTAATAGCGATCCCAATCGGCCGGAGCTTCCGCCGCGCGTGTGCGCACCTGGTTGCGCAGCGCCACCCGCACCCGGCGGCGCTGGCCCTGATCCCAGTCGCGCATGGGATTTTCGGGATCCAGCGCGTCCAAATCGATGGTCTGGATGCGCGAGGTAAAAGTGCGGCCCACGGTGATGGCATTGGGGGTGAAGGGCGAGGAAATAAGCAGCACGTTCAACCCCCGTAACGCTTGTGCGACTGCGCGCAATTCGTCGCGTGCGAGGAGTCGGGCGCAAATGGGCGCGGCATAGGTGCCGAAGGGGCTGAAATAGCGATCGCTGCCCCAGCGCCGGGTCTTGAGCAGCGGCAGGCAAATCGGCGTCTCACCTGCCTGCAGCAGCAGGGGCGCGACTTCGGCCCGATAATGGCGGGCGCCGATGCCCAGCCATTCAGGTGTTTGGTAAAAAGTGCAGCCGGGGTCCGCGCGGCACAGCTCGCTCCACAACGGCTCGGGGCAAAGTTCCATCGGCGCTTAGGCGAATATCGCTGCCGAGTCTCGGCCACACGGGCGGACGCCTGTGTTGGTCCGGCGCTGCGGCAAAGTTCGGTGGGGAGAGGGAATGGAAATAGGAAAAAGTCCGGCCTTAAGCCGGCTGTGCGGAAAGCCGCAAACGGTGCGCGTCAAACGCCGTCGGTCGGTTCGCCTGCGTCGGGTTTTTCCCGGAAGACGCGGAGCACGATGCGGCCCACGGCCAGAGCGATGCCCACAAAGGCCGCGAACCCCAGCGCCTTCAACAACTTCGAACCGGATTTTCCTTCGGATGCCATATCTTCGGTCTGCATGATGCGGTACGTTCCCCAACTGCGTCTGACGCCATTCTACCACGTGCCGCGATTCCTATCCAATCAAATCGGGTTCGCGTGGCCGGCACCAACACCTTGCAATATACAATCCAGGGGCAGCGTTCGGGTTACCCTTCGCGGGCCGAGGCGATTTCGCGTTCTTCGGCTTCCATCATGGCTTCGAGGATTTGGGCTTGACTGCGCAGGAGATTTCGGAAGCGGACGAAAAACTGCTGCTTTTGGTTTTCCAGGCTGAAAATTTCGGCGCGTAAATTCGCGATATGCTCGCGCGACCCGCGCAGTTCTTCGTCGGCGCGCAATTGCGCCTGCTGCACGATGAGGTCGGCCTCCTGCTCCGCCGACCGGCGCTTCTCTTCCAGCGTCTGCTGCATGGTGATCACGGCGTCTTGCAGGGTTTTTTCGATGAGCCGGTAATGGTTCACCCGCTCTTCGGAAATTTTGAGCCGCTCCGAAAGCTGGGCGTTCTGGCGGTTCAACTCCTCGAATTCCTTGGCGATGGAATCGAGCAGCGCCCGCACTTCGTCCGGATCATAGCCGCGAAACTTCGCAGAGAACTCGTGCTTCTTGATGTCGAGGGGTGTGATCATGCATCCTCCGGCGGTCGCAAATTTGAAAAGTGCAAAAATGGGGAGGGGCGCGGTGGGAAATGCGTTTCAATTTACCTATGCTCAGAATTTTATGCACGCAACCATGACCGGAAAAGATTATCTGGACCCGATCTTCGCCGCCCTGACGACGCTGACTTCACACGGGCTGGAAAGCGTGTTCGGCACCGGCATGCACACTTGCGTTGTCGGCAGCGTTACCTGGGCGGATTTGGGAACGGTGCTTTGCCTGCTGCTTTTCGTTCTGCTCGTCCATGCTCTGGCCGCCACCTTTCTGCGGCACAAAACCCGGCAGGCCGCGGCGACCCCAGGCGGGGAATTGCACCATCATGTCTTTGGCGCGTTGGGCAAGCCTTTTTATGCGCTGATCTGGATTTACGGCGTCTATCTGGCCGCGATGCCGCTGCTGCTGAAACTGCCGGCGGATCCAGAATTGCACGTTGTCCGGACGGGTTTTAACAAGGTGTTCGATCTGGGCGTTTTTGCGGTCGTGTTTTGGCTGTTCTTCCGCTTCACGCGGGTTTTGGAAGCGTGGCTGGCGGTTTGGGCCTCCAAAACGAACAGCAAGCTCGACGATTTGTTCGTGCCGCTGGTGGGCCGGAGTCTGCGCGTGATCGTGCCGGTGGTGGGAATCATCTTTGCCCTGCCCATCCTCGGGTTGCCGCCCGAATACGCGGGTGTTTTTGCCAAGGGCAGCAGCATTCTGCTGATCATCGCAGTGTCGGTCATCCTCTTTCAGACCGTGAGCCTGGGCGAAAAAGCCGTCCTGGCGGAATATGACATCAAGGCGTCAGACAATCTTCAGGCCCGCAAGATTTACACCCAGGCCCACGTCATCAGCAAGGTGCTCTACGCCGTCATCTCCCTGTTCACCGTGGCCTCGGTCTTGATGCTGTTCCAAGAGGTGCGGCAATTCGGCACCAGCATTCTGGCCTCGGCGGGCATCGTCGGGATCATACTTGGTTTCGCCGCGCAAAAGACCATTTCCAACCTGTTCGCCGGTTTTCAACTCGCTCTGACCGAGCCCATCCGCCTGGATGATGTCGTGATCGTCGAAGGCGAATGGGGCCGCATCGAGGAAATCACCCTCACCTACGTGGTCGTGCATATTTGGGATGACCGCCGGCTGGTGGTACCGTTGAGTAATTTCATTGAAAAACCGTTTCAGAACTGGACCCGCGTCTCGGCGGAATTGCTCGGTTCGGTTTTCGTATGGACGGATTACACGCTGCCGTTGGACGAAGCGCGCCGGGCGTTGCAGGACATCATCGAAAACCATCCGCTCTGGGACAAACGCTTTTGGAACCTGCAGGTGACCGACACAAGCGAAAAAACCATGCAGTTGCGCGTGTTGGCCACGTCCGCGGATTCGTCCAAATCCTGGGATTTGCGCTGCGCCATCCGCGAGCAATTTATCGCCTATCTGCAAAAAAGCCATCCGGAATGCCTGCCGCGCGTGCGCGCCGAAATGTGCCCGCCGTTTCCCGCCGGCGATCCAATCCCTAAATCCATCGGGCCCTGAACGAAACGCCTGCGGAAAACGGCCGGGTCCGCGCCGTCCTCGAAACCATCGCGCTGGAAATCGACGGCGGCCGCAGTTCCGATCCACGCACCGCCCGCCGGGAATTCCAGGTGATCGCATCCCCGGACTTTGTTCTATTTCCCCAGCATGCGGTTTGACATGCTTTCTCGAAGCCGGATTTGGCTGGCCGCCGCCGCCGTGAGCGTCTTGCTGGGCTGCCGCGGCGCCCAAAACGAGCCCTTGGAATTCGCCGTGGGCGGCGTTCCCGCCGAAATGCAGGTGTGGCAGCAGGTCATCGCCGCGTTTACCGCCGCCACCGGGCAGAAGGTGGATTTGCTGCGCCAGCCGGCGGATTCGGATCAGCGCCGCCAGGGATTGGCCGTGGCTTTGCAAGCCGGACAAAGCCGCCCCGACGTCTTCCTCATGGACGTGGCCTGGATTCCGCAGTTCGCGGCTTCGCATTGGCTCAGTCCCCTGTCGGTTACGGGTGACACGGACTTGCCCGGCCCCCAATCCTTTCCCGCCGGCGCCTTGGCGGTCGACAGCGCGCAGGGCCGGCTCGTGGCCCTGCCGGTATACATCGACGGCGGCCTCTTGTATTACCGCCAAGACCTGCTGACGAAATACGGGTTCACGCATCCGCCGGAGACTTGGGACAGCCTGGTGGCCATGGCGCGCAAGGTCCAGGCCGGGGAACGCCGGCACCATCCCGACTTTTACGGCTATGTGTGGCAGGGCGCGCAGTATGAGGGGTTGGTCTGCGATTATCTCGAAGTGGCCGCTTCGGCGGGCGGCGGCCTCAACGCCGCGGCTCCGGATTTGGATGCGGCGCAGCCGGCGAATGTGCGGGCCCTGCGCTTTTTAACCAGCCTGGTGGGGCCCGGAGGCATTTCACCGCCCGAGACCTATACCGAGATGAAAGAAGAAGAGGTGCGCCGCTATTTCCAGCGCGGCGCGGCCCTGTTCGAACGCAACTGGCCGTACGCCTGGGCGCTACATCAGGCCGCGGATTCGCCGGTGCGCGGCTTGGTGGGCATGGCGCCGCTGCCGCATTTTCCCGGACACGTTTCGGCCGCGACCTTGGGAGGCTGGCATGTGGGCATCTCGCGCTTCACCCGCCATTCCGCTGCCGCCCGGAAACTGGTCGGTTACCTGGTCTCGTTGCCGGTGCAGCGGCGCTTGGCTTTGCAACTGGGTTGGAATCCGGGACGCATGGAGATTTACCGCGACACGGCGGTTCTGGCCCGGCGGCCCGATTTCAAAGAACTGCGGACGGTGTTCGCGCATGCCGTGGCGCGGCCCAATGTGCCTTATTGGTCGCCGCTCTCCGAAGTTCTGCAACGCCATCTAAACGCCGCCTTGGCCGGCAAAGCCACGCCGGAGGCCGCGTTGCAGGCGGCGCAACGCGAACTCGCCGCGGTCACGGCGCGGTATCGCGACGTGGGAAGCCATGACTGAATCCGGCGGCTGGCGCACGGCCTGGCCGTATCTGTTGCCGGCCCTGCTGGCCGCCGCCGTCTTTTTGCTCTTTCCCCTGGGCGGCACCTTGGTGACGAGTTTTTTCCGTGACGTGTCGTTTTTGCCGACTCGCTTCATCGGCGGCGGAAATTACCGGGCCCTGCTGCGCGACCCGGCCTTTTGGCAGGCGTTCCGGTTCACCGTGTTTTTCGTGGCCGCGTCGGTGCCCTTGGAAACCGCGCTGGGCCTGGTTTTCGCCCTGCTGCTGAACCAGGTGTCGGGAGCGGGCCGGAGCGGACGGCTGCGCGCCGGGTTTTTGCGTGCGGCCGTGCTGATTCCCTGGGCGGTGCCGGCCGCCGTGTCGGCGCGCACCTTCGAATTGATTTATCAATACCATGCGGGTCTGGTGAACGCGTTGCTCTCGCGGTGGGGAGGGATGGCGCCGGTGAATTGGCTCGGCTCAGCGCCCGGCGCCTTTTTCGCGTTGGTGCTGGCCGACGCCTGGAAGACCACGCCGTTTGCGGCCATCCTCTTTTTGGCCGGCCTGGCCGCCATTCCCGAAGATGTGCAGCGCCAGGCGCGCGTGGACGGGGCGCATTTCACGCAGCGTTTTTTCCGCGTCACCTTGCCGTTACTGCGGCCGATTTTCCTGGTGGTGGTGCTGTTTCGCGGCATCGATGCGCTGCGCGTCTTCGATCTCAATTACGTGCTGACCGGCGGCGGCCCCGGCGGCGCCACCACGTCGCTATCGCTGTTCGGTTACCGCCTCTATCTCGCGGGGGATTACGGCCTGGGAGCGGCGGCGTCCATGGTGCTGTTCGCCCTGTCTTTCGCCCTGGCCTGGGTCTATGCCCGCCGCGGTTGGGCGCAAGGGGCGGTATGAGCGAAGCCGCCCAGCAGCGCCTGTGCGTCGCGGCCGGAACGCTGCTGCTGACCGTATTCTGTCTGTTACCCTTCGTCTACATGGTGCTGGTGGCCTTCGCCGGGCGTCCCGATTTTCTGGCGCCGGGAGCGTCGTTTCACTTCACGTTGGCTCATTTCCGCAGCGTGGCCGATCCGGTGCTGCACGTCTTTGATCTGCATGCGCAACAGCCTGGTCGTGGCCGGGGTCACGGCCCTGCTGGCGCCGTTGCTGGCGGGCCTGGCGGCGTACCCTCTCGCGCGCCTGCGGGTGCGCGGCAAAAAGGCGCTGCTCTTCGGCGCCCTGGGGCTTTCCATGGTGCCGCCCATCTGCATCGCCGGCTATCTGTTTCGCATGGCGGCCAGTGTCGGCCTCACCAATACCTATCCGGCTTTGATTCTTCCTTATGTCGCCTGGCTGCTGCCGCTTTGCCTGTGGTTTCTGGCCGGTTATTTCGGCGGCTTGCCGCGCGAATTGGATCGCGCCGCCAGCATCGACGGGTGCACAACCTGGCAAATCCTGACCCGGGTGTTGTTGCCGCTGGCCCGTCCGGGGCTGATCTCGGCAGGATTGCTGGCCTTCGTATTCGCCTTCAACGAATTCCTCTTTGCGCTGCTCTTGACCGTCGATTGGCATGCCCGCACCTTGCCCGTGGGCATCGCCCTGTTTCAGGGTTTGCACGGCGAGGTGCCCTGGTGCCTGCTCATGGCGGTTTCCACCGTGGCGGCTTTGCCGGTGGTGGTGGTGGCGGTGCTGTTCCAGGGCCATGTGGTGCAGGGCCTCACGCGCGGGGCGGTGAAGGGATGACGCCCGGGAAAAACCCGCCCGGGCTGCCGGTGCGCCTCGAACAGGTGCGCAAGGTTTATGCGGGCCGCGGCGCCACGGTGACGGCCATCGGCGGAATCGATTTGGCCGTGGAGCCGGGGGAGTTCTTCATTCTGCTCGGGCCCAGCGGCTGCGGTAAAAGCACCCTGTTGGACCTGCTGGCGGGATTGGCGGCGCCCGATGCCGGCACCATCTGCTTCGGCGCCGAGGTGGTGGCCGATCCGGGCCGCGGAATTTGGCGCACGCCCAAGGAGCGCAACGTGGCCATGGTATTCCAAAGCTATGCGCTGTATCCGCATCTCAGCGTGGCCGAAAATATCGCCTTTCCGCTGCGCGTCGGCGGCGCCCGGAAGGAAACCGTCACCCCCGCGGTGCGCGCCGCGGCCGCGTCGGTGCAAATCCTCGATCTGCTGGAGCGCAAGCCCGCCGAACTGAGCGGCGGCCAGAGGCAACGCGTGGCCATCGCCCGCGCTTTGGTGCGGCATCCCGCGCTGTTTCTGCTCGATGAGCCGCTTTCCAATCTCGACGCCCGGCTGCGGACCGCGACCCGCGCCCGGCTCAAATCCCTGCAACGTAACCTGGGTGTTACGACGGTGTACGTCACCCACGATCAGCAGGAGGCGTTGGCCCTGGGCGATCGCGTGGCGGTTTTAAAGCGCGGGCACATCGAGCAAATCGGACCGCCCGGCGAACTGATCGCCCGTCCGGCCACGGCCTTCGTGGCCCGCTTCGCGGGCAATCCGCCCATGAACATGCTGCGCCTGCGCACCGGCGAAACCCATCCGGGTCTGTCGCGCGAACGCCTGGCCGCGGCGGGGCTTACGCACGCGGCCACCTTCTTGCTGGGCGTGCGTCCCGAACGCATCGCCTTATCATCGCCTGAATCCGAACGCGGCTGGCCGGCCGAGGTGGAATCCGTCGAACCTCTGGGCCGCGATCATCTGGTGCATCTTTCGGCCGGCGAGCGGAGATTTTCGGTTTTGACCGCCGGCGCCGCGCCGTGTGCGGGCGAACGCGTGCGGGCCGAGATCGACTTCGATTCCGCCCAACTGTTTCCGGATGACGGCGAAGAGTGAGGCGAAGAGTGAGGGGAAGAGGCGCGGCGTCCGCCGGAGGGGTAGGTGTGCGATCCGTGCGCCGATCAACGGCGGAAGATCCCCACTGGGTAACACAAACGTAACGTTACACCCGTAACGGGTCTAATGCCCGTTGCCGCAGTCGCCGGCTTCGCATTGACCGGCCTGCAAGGTGATGTGGCCGATGCCGAATTCGCGCTGCAGGTTTTGGCGCAAGGCCGACACCACCTGGGGCTCGCTTTGCTCGCCTTCGCCGGTGGCCACATGCGCGCTGAGGTAAAGGTCGCGGCCGTTCAACGTCCACACATGCATGTCATGCACGTCGCGCACCTGCGGGGTGGCGAGCATGGCGCGGCGCACGCTTTCGAGATCCACCTCTTCGGGTGTGCCTTCGACGAGAATATGGGCGCTGCGGCCCAGCACGCGCACCGCACCCGCGCTCAGAATGGCGGCGATGAACAAGGTGGCCGCGGGGTCGACCCAAAGCCAGCCCTTGGCGTACAGCAACGCCCCGGCCAAAAGGGCGGCGGCCGAGCCCAGGGCGTCGCCGGCAATATGCAGCAGCACACTGTCTTCGTTCAGGTTTTTTTCTTCGCCGCCGCGGTGCAGCCAAGTCGCCATGCCCAGATTGAGCAGCAGACCCAGACCCGCCACCACCATCATGGGTTTCGCGGCCGGGGTTTCGGGGCGCCAGAAGCCCACCGCGGCCTTGACGGCCAACACCGTGGTGAGCACCAGCAACACCACGGTGTTGGCAAAAGCCGCCAGCACTTCGAAACGTTTGTAGCCAAAGGTCTTTTCGGCGGTGGGCCGCCGCAAGCTGAGACGCGCCGCACCCGCGGCCAAAGCGAAGGCGACGGTGTCGGAAAGCATGTGCAGGGCGTCGGAAAGCAGGGCCAGCGAATGGGCCCAGAACCCGGTCGCAGCTTCCACCGCCATGAAGACCGCTGCCAGGCCGAAACAAACCAGCAGGCGGGCTTGGGACGAAACCGGGGAACGCGCCGGGTACTCCACCGAAGAAGGTTCCCCGCGGGCTCGGGTCGCAGTGTGAGGGAATGCCATGCGGTGCTCCGCGCTCAGAATAACCCGAGAAAGAGACGGCGGCAAGGCGGATGCGGGGCCGTGGCCGGCTGCCCCGCTTTTTCCCTGTCGGCGAGGAAAAATTTTCAGGCCAGAGAAACGTTGACGGGTTTAAGATTGAGATTTAGTCTTAATCATGAGGTCCGGTTTCCCTTCCAAATTGCAAGGAGTCTGTATGTCCCATCCCGTTCCCATCCTGAAGCCCGAGCCCGCCGCCCGGGCGCCTTTCCCTCGCCGGTTTACTCTCGGCCTCGCCTGCGCCGTGGGCGTCGCCTTGTCGGCCACTCCCGCCTCGGCCGATTCGGCCCCTTCCCTCGGCGGCTATGGCGAAATCGCCTACAATCATTATCCGCGGGGCGCCGACCGGGACCAGGCCGATCTCAAACGCTTCGTGATTTTCCTCGGCTACGGCTTCAACGATCAATGGAGCTTTAACAGCGAGGTGGAATGGGAGCACGCGGTGGCCAGCGCCGACGACTTGGGCGAAAGCGAGATTGAACAGGCCTATTTGAATTATCAATTTGCGCCGTCGCTGAACCTCAAGACCGGACTTTTCTTGATGCCGTTCGGGCTTCTCAACCAGGCGCATGAACCGCCGGTTTTCTACGGTGTCGAGCGCAACGAGGTGGAAACCCGCATCATTCCCAGCACTTGGCGCGAAGGCGGCATCGGCCTTTCCGGCAACACCGCCCTCGGCCTCGACTTCGACGCCGGCGTCACCACCGGTTTCGACGTCGCCAAATTCGACGATCCCGGGTCGCCCCTGAGCTCGATGCATCAGGAATTGCAACTTGCCAAGGCCAATGATCTGGCGGCGTACGGGGCCCTAAACTACCGCGGCCTTCCGGGGTTCACCCTCGGAGGCGCGTTGTTTACCGGTAATTCGGGGCAAAGCAATGCCGATTTCGAATCCGATCAATCCGGGCCCGATTTCTCCGGCATCAACGGCCGCATCTTTTTATGGGACGGCCATACCCGCTGGCAAAAAAAAGGCTGGGATCTGGAAGCCGTCTATGCCCAAGGTGTGATCGGCGAGGCGGATCGCATCGACGCGCAATTGCAGGCCTTTAACGCTGCGAACAACGATGATCGCCCCTATGTGCCGGATCAATTCTATGGTTGGTTGGTGCAAGGCGCGTACACGGTTTTCCGGCATGGGGATCTTTCTTTGGCCCCTTTTCTGCGCTACGAACAGTATGACACGCAACTGAAAATGCCGGCGGGATTCACGTACGATCCTACGAATGCCGACCGCGTGACCACGGCGGGTTTTTCCTTTAAACCTCTGTCGCAGGTGGTGTTCAAAGCCGATTATCAGTATTACAAGGATCATACCGACAATAGCCGCTTCAACCTCGGCCTCGGGTACATGTTTTAAGATTCGGGAGGATGTTGTGAGACACAGCGCGTGGGTCTGGCTTCCCGTGGCCGCCATTTCCACCTCGGTTTACGCCAAAACCTATTTCACCGTGGCCGAGGCCCAGCAAGCGATCTTTCCCGGGGAAAAACTCACCCCCGACTTCCTCACTTTGAGCGACTCGCAGGCGGCGCTCATCGCCAAACGAACCGGACAGGACGTGATCCACCGGCAGATCAAGGCGTGGAAAGTCGCCGGGGGCGGGTGGTTCATCGTCGACGAAGTGGTGGGCAAGCACGAGCTCATCACCTATGCCGTCGGCCTGAACCCGGACGGCAGCGTCAAGCAAATCGAAATCATGGATTACCGCGAATCCTACGGCTATGAGATTCGCAACGCCAGATGGCTGCGGCAATTCGCGGGCAAGACGGCGGCCGATCCGGTTATGCTGAACCAGGATATCGGCAATATCAGCGGCGCCACCCTTTCTTCGCGGCACGTGACCGAAGGCGTCCGGCGCGTGCTGGCAACCTATGCCGTCGCGCTCAAATAGCCTGGAGCGCGCCCGTCCCCTGCTGGGGACTTTGGTCATGATTCGCGTCGAAGCGGCCGCGGATCGCCCGGCCTTGGCGGCGGCGGTGGATCAGGCTTTTGCCGCGGTCGAACGCGTGGAGCGTCGCATGAGTTTCCACGACAGTAACAGCGATGTTTCCCATATCAACGCCGCCGCGGCCGGAGGCGAAATTTCCGTCGACCCGGAAACGATGCGGGTCCTGTCGTTCGCCTTCGTTCTGGGCGAGCTTTCCCGCGGAGCGTTCGATATCGCGGCGGCCCCGGCGCTGGTGCGGGCGGGATTTCTGCCGGCGCGACCGCCCCGCGCAAGGCCCGGTGCAGATGCCACCTTCCGCGACTTGGAATTGCTCGACGACCGCCGCGTCCGGTGGAAGCGCAAGGGATGGATCGATTTGGGGGGCATTGCCAAAGGGTATGCCGTCGATCGCGCCGTCGCAGTGCTGCAAGCGCAGGGCGTGGCGCATGGCGTGGTCAATGCCGGCGGAGATTTGCGCTGCTTCGGCCGGCCGCAACCCGTCGCCGTCCGCCATCCCGAGGCGCTGGCCGCCCGCATCCCGTTGGGAAAGCTGTCCAACCGCGCCTTGGCGACTTCCGGCGGATATTATTCCAGCGGCGCAGACGGCGGACGTCGGGTGGAGCCCCTGGTCGATCCCAAGCGGCAGGCCTGCACGACCTGGGGCGCCAGCGTGAGCGTCGCGGCCTCCGATTGCATGACCGCCGACGCGCTGACCAAGGTCGTGCGCCTGGCTCCGCGGCGTACTCCGGAAATCCTGGCGCGCTTTCACGCCCAGGCTTTCGTGTTGCGCCGCAACCGCCTGCGTTGTTGCGGCGAGATGATTCTGCAACCGGAAACCGCAAAGTGACGTCCCCGCGTTCCTCCTCGCCCATGCGCCTGAGCCGCCGGCATGAACGCTGGGTCTACGGCATAGGCGGCCTCCTGTTTCTTTCCGGCGTGGGCTGGCTGATCGCCCATTATTTCCTGGCCAAGCCCGACGCCTTCGGAAATTCCTTTCATCCCTCCGAACCCTGGTGGCTGCGCCTGCACGGCGCGGCGGCCATGGGATTTCTGCTGGTGCTCGGTTCCCTGTTCCCTCGGCATCTCGTTCCTGCCTGGAGGGTGCGCAGGAATTTCCGCAGCGGTCTCGGCGTGATTGGGGTGATGGCCTTGCTGATCGCCACCGGATACGGGTTGTACTACGCCGCCGGCGAACAATCCCGGCCCTGGATCAGCGCCATCCACTGGATAATTGGCTTGCTGGCCGCGCTGATCGTGCCGTGGCATGCCTGGAGGGGAAAGCGGACCCGAGGCGTGCGCCCCGCCGCCTCCGCGCCCCGCGGTCCCCGGTCCCGGTGAAGAATCGGATCGGCGGCATGGCCTTTGCCTCAGGGGGCGCCGGGATTGAACGAGGCTTCGATTTACCGATACCCCCTGGGAACAACTTCTACGGCCCCTTCGTCGAAGGGCCTGAAGCCCATGACTCTTACTTCTTATAAGTGGCATGATTGGGGTTTAGAGCAAATTTTGGATAGGTGCCGGCATGCGCGGCATTCTGGAGGGCACGATTGACGGCTGGGAAAAATGTCCCAAAACCCAACGCCGGGCGGAGGTTTTATCCCCGACGGCGTCCTCAAGGCGGGCCGGTAGAGAGCGGGCGACATTTTTCCGGCCGGTTGGGGTTGGGGTTGGGATTTTGCCTGTTTGCGGCCGGGGCTTCGTTCGCCGGTCCGGAAGGCACCAATCGTTTTGGTGTCAATCTGGAATTCGTGGGCTTGACCTATCACCCGGGCGGGGGGGAAAACGAAGGTTATCCGCGGCAGCTTGATGACGGGGCCTATTGGGTGTTGCTGTTGGGGGCGCAGGTCGACGCGGACTGGTATTTCCACAAGTATGGATTGCTCCGGGCCTCCGTGGCCTTGAACAAGGATTGCGCCGATGTGTGGTCGGGCTTCTTCCATCTGGGTCCCCGCCTCAATCTTCCCTGGGGTCCGCACTTCGTTTTCCGCATCGGCATCGGCCCCACCTTGGTGTGGCGGCAGAATTGGTACGGAGTGGTGGCGGGCTATACGCATGACAGTTTTTACGGCCAAGGGACAAGCGGCGCCTTCCAGTCGCGGTTTATATGGTATGGCGGGAACATCGATCTGGAATGGAAGGTGAAACGCAATATCAGTCTGGTCTACGGCAATATCCCGGGTTACCCCCACGTCATCACCAGCAGTTTCGGCGCCCGATACAGTTTTTAATTCTCGGGCAGCCGGTGCGCGCCCTGCAATCCCCGGCCCTTGACCCGCCGGGCGCCGATTGCTCCCTTGCCGCTATGATCGCCTTCGGTATCGAGACCTCGTGCGACGAAACCGGGTGCGGGCTGGTCGATGCCGACTACCGCATCCTGGGGCAAAGCCTGTATAGCCAGGCGGCGCAACATGCGCGCTACGGAGGCGTGGTGCCCGAAGTGGCGGCCCGATCGCATTTGGAAAAGCTGGGGTTGGTGGCGGCCGCGGCTTTGGAGGCTTCGGGACGCACCGTGCACGAGATTGATCTCATCGCCTACACGCGCGGCCCGGGTTTGCTCGGGCCCTTGCTGGTGGGGGCTTCCTTTGCGCAGGGGTTGGGCCGCGCCCTGGGCAAGCCCGCGCACGGGCTCAACCATCTCGAAGGCCATGTGGCGGCCGCGTATTTTACCGACCCCGATTTGCGTCCGCCCTTCTTGACCTTGCTGGTTTCCGGCGGTCACACCGAATTGGTGCTGGCGCAGCCGGGTTTCCGCTTTCAGGTGCTGGGCCGCACGCGCGATGACGCCGCGGGCGAAGCCTTCGACAAATGCGGCAAACTGCTGGGTCTGGGATATCCGGCCGGCCCCGAGGTGGCGGCTTTGGCCGCCCAGGGCCGGCGCGATTGGCTGCGCCTGCCGCGGGCCATGCTGGAGCGGGGCAATCTCGACTTTTCTTTCAGCGGATTGAAAACGGCCCTGGCGCGCGAGGTACAAAAACGTGGAAGCGACAAACTCGCAGCCAACCTTCCCGACTTCTGCGCATCGGTAGAAACCGCCATCGTCGATGCTTTGCTGGCCAAAACCCGATATGCCTTGGAAGCGTCGGCTTTGGATTGTTTGGTACTGGCCGGTGGTGTGGCAGCCAACGCCTATTTGCGCGCGGAAATGCAACGAATGGCGCAAACCGAGGGGTTTCGCCTGGTTCTTCCCCAACCCCGGTTTTGCGGCGACAACGGTGTCATGATGGCGGGCGCGGCTCAATTGCGCCACCGATCCGGGATTTGGCCGGAATCGGGCGCCGTGCGCCCGGATTTATCTTGGGACTGATGGGGATCATAACGCCGCCCCGGCTCCGATTGACAAAGCGAATTGTTCCGGCCTATAGTACTTTAGGCACAAGCCGGGAGGGGTATGCGTTCGGCATCTTTGTGCATTGGTGTTTCCGTGCTGTGGATGGCCATGCGCGTGTGGGCCGTCGACACTGAAAAAAAACCGCTGGAAAACCCTCCGGCTGCGCAAGCTGATCCGGCCGCCGCGGTGGCACCGGCTTCGGCCCTGACTCCGACGAGTAATGACGAACTGCCTTCCGCCGCCCCAACCACAGCTTCTACCCCGTCTGTCGGGAGCGATCAACCTGCGGCTTCAACGGCGCCGTCGCCTGCATCAGCATCAGCCGACGGCGACAAAGCCGCGCCGGTTCCGGCCAAAGCCGATGTGGCGGACCAATCCGTGACCGAAGCGGAAAAAGCCGAGGTGGCGAAGAACATCAAAGACCCGGAATTGCGCAAGCATATTCTCGAAAACATTGACGTTTTCGGGAAGTCTGAAATGCCGGCCATTTACATTTTGAATCCCGGTACCGAGGGCGAGGATATTCAGGGTTCTTTGTTGACGCGGGATTTCACCGCCGATCCCTATTTCATGCAGAACATCGACCGCGAAGAATTCGAACGTGAAACCTACACCCTTGATTTCCAAACCGAAGCGGTGGTGAACCCCGCCGCGGTGACGACCCAGCAAATAGACAAAGACAAGAATAAAGACAAAAAGAATAAAGACGCCCGCTGATTCGGTTTCCGCAGCGAAGATCCCGCTCAAATTTGTTTCGCCGGTTGTCGGCTTCGGGAGGAAGAGCGAAACCTGGTTCCCGAGCCGGGCGGGGAATTTCCCGGATCGGCCGGCTAAGTCGGGCCACGGTATAATCCTTTCTCCGCCTTCTTTGTTTGCGCTGAATAAATTTATTTGCGGAAGCGAACGTGACATCCAACGAAGCCTGGCGGAAAACCTTCGCCATCCGCGTCTTCGTTTGGAAAAGCTCCCCGTGTCACGCCGGTCGCGCCTTGAGGTTGCGGATTGCCTGCGAGCACGCCCTGCGTCAATTTGAAATCGTTCGTATGTCGAACTGAAACAGGCCTTGGATAGTTTGGCGAGGATGCAGCGTTTTCGTTTGCATTCATCCCACTTCAACCTGGAGAGCACTATGACGCGTTTTCATCGCGCCTTTCGTTTTGTGCCGGCATTATTGCTGGCGGCGGCCGCCAGTCATGCGGTTCCCACCCTCATCGCTACGGGGTCCATCGCCCAAGACACCGACTTATCGGGCCTGCACGACATTTTGGAGAACGGGGTTCCCGACAACATTCTGGGCGGTATCGGTTCGGGGCTGGCCTATGCCGGCGGAACCACCTTCTTGGCTGTGCCCGATCGCGGGCCCAATGCCACCACCTACGCGGGCGGCGACCTCATCGACAATACCGACTCGTACATTTCCCGCTTCGAGACCCTCGATTTGAGCCTTACGCCCGCGGCTTCCGGCGGTTTGCCCTATACCTTGACCCCGACCTTGCTCGGCACGACTCTGCTGTACTCGCATCAATCTTTGTATTACGGCAGCACGCCGGGCCTGCCCAGCGCCGTACCGCCGGCCAACACCCGCTGGAAGCATTATTTCACCGGACGCTCTGACGATTTCGGTCCGGGGCTATCAACCGACCCTCTGGATGCCCGCCTCGATCCCGAAGCCATCCGCGTTGCCAAAGACGGCAACAGCGTGTTCATCGGGGACGAATACGGGCCTTACGTTTATCAATTCGATCGCGCCACCGGCCGGCGCCTCCGCAGCTTCAAGCTGCCGAATCACTTCGCCGTCAAGCATTTGAGTTCCCTCGGCGACAACGAAATCGCCGACAACGACACCGGGCGCGTCGCCAACAAAGGCATGGAGGGTCTGGCCATTTCTCCCGACGGCAAAACCCTGGCCGGTTTCATCCAAAGCCCCTTGATCCAGGACGGAGGCAACGGAGGGCGTTGCAACCGCATCGTCACCATCGACATCGCGAGCGGCGCCACGCACGAATACGTGTACGATAACCTGATCGCGGGCAAAACCTACAACAGCAGCGAAATGGTAGCGTTGAATGATCACCAATTTCTGGTGCTGGAGCGCGACGGCAAAGGTCTGGGCGACGGTAGCAAGGCCAAGGTCAAGCAGGTCTGGGAAGTGGATATCGCCGGGGCCCATGACGTCAGCAACCTGGCGGGCGAGGATTCTTTGCTGCCCTATGCGGCGCCCAAGAAACTGTTCCTGAACATCGCGGCCCAACTCGAAGCGTTCGGCATCCCCGACACCCTGATCCCTTCCAAGATCGAAGGCATGGCGTTCGGCGCCGACATCAGGCGGAACGATTCGCTGTATCACACGCTTTACATCGGCAACGACAACGACTTTGTCCCCGCCACCTCCGGTCCCTCGCTCTGGTATGTCTTCGCCTTCACCGACGCGGATTTGGCGGCCGACTCGCTTTCCTACACGCCGCAGGAAATCATCGCGCGCGGTCCCGATTTGTCATTGCGCAAAACCGCTTCCTCCCGGTTCGTAATCACCGGCAGCGACGTGCGCTATGCCTTGACCGTGCGCAACCAAGGGTTGGTACCGGCCACAAACGTGTCGCTGCTTGACGCCCTGCCCGCCGGTTTGGACTTCGTCTCTTGCGTTTCGACCGGAGTTTGTTCCGGCAGCGGCAATTCCCGCGCCGTGCAATTCCCGTCTTTGAACGGAGCCGCGAGTCAAACGGCTTGGATCAACGCCATGCTGAGCTGCGCGGTGCCCAATGGAACCCGCATCGTCAACGTCGCCACGGCGAATATGGACGTTGCGGACCCGAGCCCAGGCAATGATTCGGCCACTGCCGGCATCGTCGCCGTGAATCCCGCACCCGTGATCCGCGCGGTTTCGGCGGCGCCCGCGGTGCTGCCGGCCAACGGACAAATGGTGCCGGTGCGCGTGAACTACGCGGTGCGCGACAATTGCGACGGGTCGGTGTGCTCGCTTCAGGTGTTCAGCAACGATCACGGCGCGGCCGCCGGATCGGATGGGCGTGTTCTCGACGATCACAACGTGCTCTTGCGCGCCGAAGCCAATACCAACGGCAATCGCTTCTATTCCATTCCCATCTCCTGCAAAGACAGCGGCGGCGCGACCTCGGTTCGGGGCGTGTCGGTGGAGGTGCTCGCCAACCACGGTAGGTTTTCGAGACGCTGAAACCCGAATACAGGCCGACGGCCTGAACGGAATCCAAATGAAATTCCGGGGCGAAAGCCCCGGATTTGTTTCGGCTACGGCAAAAGCGGAACCGCATGCACGGGGGAGATCAGGACGTTCCGACCCAGCGCCTCGATCATGTCGCCATTGCCAATGGAACAGACGGGGAGCAGGGAAATTCCGAACTGACCCCTGAGGGTTTTCTGCGACGGCGAACGCATCGTGAAAATAGGCATGGCCGAGATGTAGGACGACCCTCGGCCCATCCACGGCCGCGATCCGCCCGCACCGCACTCGGCCTCGCAGAGACCTTTTCAACGACCCGTTAGGCCACGCGCAAAACGATCTTGCCCCGCGTATGGCCGGTCTTGAGCGTTTCCATGGCCTTGACGGTTTCCGAGAGCGGCAACTCCGAAGCGATCTCGATGCGCAGCTTGCCCGCCACAGCGAGCCCGGCGATGTATTCCAGAGCTTGCGGGTTCATCGTGTTCCGGAGGATCTCCGCGCGCACCCCGTGTTTGGCGGCATCCTCCTGCGAAGGCGGCTGCACGATGGAGACCAGAATGCCACCCTTCTTCAAGGCGAGGAAGGAACGCGCCTGCACCTCTCCGCCTTGGGTGTCGAACACCACGTCGGCGTCGCGCACCGCCTCCTCGAAGCGGGCCGACGAATAGTCGATGGGCACATCGGCGCCCAGCTCCTTCAGATAAGGTTGGTTTCGGGCCGAGGCCGTGGCCGCCACGATGGCGCCCTTGTCTTTGGCCAACTGGATGGCGTAACCGCCCACGCCGCCGGCACCGCCCTGAATGAGGACTTTTTGTCCGGCCTGCAATTTCGCCACGTCGAACAAAGCCTTCCACGCAGTCAGGGCCGCCACGGGCAAAGTCGCCGCTTGGGCATGGTCGAGGCCCACCGGCTTGGCCGCCACTTCATTCTGCCCCGAGACCCGGTATTCGGCGAAGCTGCCCGGGGCGGTTCCGAACACCGCATCGCCGACTTGCCATTTCGTGACTCCCGGCCCCAAGGCCGCCACCGTGCCCGAGAAGTCCAAGCCCAAGGTGAAAGGCAAGGGCAGCGGCCCCAAAAGGCCCGAGGCCATTTTGTAATCCGCCGGATTCGCCGCGGTCGCATGCACCTTAATCAATATCTCCCCGGCTTTGGGTTCGGGCCGCGGAGCGTCTTCGTAGTGCATCACTTCCGGGCCCCCGAAAGCGTGGATGCGAACAGCTTTCATGGTGGCCTCGTCCGCCAGGTTCCGGGATTGAGATTGCGTGTTCATGCTTAATCTCCTTTGTCTTTCTTTCCGGGTCCGTTTCCGATCAAGCCCGGGATCCCTTAATGATCCGTTGTTGCGAGTCGTAAAAGCCCGCGTTACTCTCGCCTTAAAATTCAAACCCTCGCCCCAATATTCAAGTCGCCCCATTGCCGCCTTTCGATTCGAGCCCCAATACCCCATTTTCTTTGCCCGCTTCCCCATTCGCTACTCAAACCGTCGGCGCCGCGCATTCCATAGCGCGCCCTGGCCTTCCTCCGAGGGTATCCTACCAGTTACCCTCTCTGTCCGGATACTCCGGCCATTCCGCGATCGCGGCGGCGAAGGCCTCCTGCAGCGCATCTTCCGCCAATCCGAAATCCTTGCACGAGGCGATCAGGGACGCGAGCACGAGGCCCCAATCCTCGCGGTATACGCGCTCGATATCGACCGCGCCGCTCACGAAAAGGTCATAATGGGGCGCACCTCGATCGAGCCGTAGCGCGCGGCCGGAATCTTAGCGGCCGTAGCCAACTCCTCATCCAAATCCTCAGCTTCTATCAGGTAGTAGCCCGAAAGCGGCTCCTTCATCGCCCCCTGTCCGGGGTGCTTGACAAGAAGGCGAATGGATCCGGCCCCGATCGAAACGCGTCCCCGATTTTTTCGGGGCGGTCCTTTCGGTGCCTAGGTAATTCAAAGCCCGCTCCTCATCATTTCCTCCATCCCCGACCCCGTCCCGCCTCGTCTTGCGGCTTTGGAACGGTCCGCCCCCGCCGGCATGATCGCGGTGAACCCCGCGCCCTTCATCCACCCCACGGCGGCTGCGCCGGATGTGCTGCGCCCGGCCGACGGTCGCGGAAAATTTTCGGAACGTTGATCGATCCGGAAGGTGTGAAGAATCGCGGACTAAGATTTCCAGCGCAGGCCGAAATACGTCGGGCGTCCGCACAGTGGCCCCAAAATATGCGAGGGGTGGTGATTGTCTTGCGCATCCCGGAACAACGGACTGTTCCTACGAGTCCGGTTTGCCTGGTGTTGAAGAAAAGATTTTCGGCGCCGAAGTACCGTCGTGCAGGGCGACCGCGGCGCGCGGGTCAAGGGATGGGAACCAGCTTGCGTTACGGCTAGGGCAAAAGGGGAACAGCATGCACCGGGGAGATCAGGGCGTTCCGGCCCAGCGCATCGACCATGCCACCATTGCCAATGGAGAAGACCGGGATCGGGGAAATTCCGAACTGACCCCTGAGGGTTTTCTGCGACGGAGAACGAATCGTGAAAATGGACGTGGCCACGCTGCCCGGAGTCCTGGCCGCGAAGGCTTTGCGTTCGGCGACGATGGTTGGATCGGCATTGTTCATGGCGGTGATCAAGGCCTGTACGGCCGCTTTGGGCTGATCCTGGCCGTCGAACAGCAGGCAACCGCAACTGCTGCCCAGCCAGGAGTTCGCATCCGACAAGCCCCAGGTGTTGAAAGTGACGCAATTGAAGTTCTCCAGACAGGCGTTCATCAGATTGGTCCAATCCTGGGTCGTCCCATTCTTGATGTCGATTTCCGTAAGGGAAATGCGCACACCCAATTGGCCGAAGCGTTTGATGTTGTTGGAAATATCCGATTGGTTGACACCGCTCGACAGATGGCATTGCAGGCCGATGCCGTCGATGGGCACCCCGTTCTGCATCCATTTCTGTACCAGATTGTAAATGGAAGTCGACTTCGAGTTCACGCCGTCGGCCCCGTAATCGTTGTAGTACAGATAGCCGTTGGTGCCGATCACGCGCCGGGCGATGGTCAAGGCGGAATCCGGATAGTCGCTGCCGATGTTCGTCAGCCAAAAGTCGCTACGCAGCCCCCCCGATCCATCCGCGGTGATCTCGTTGAGCACGTCCCATTCCAGGATCTTGCTCTTGAAGTGTCCGCCGACGGAGTCGATATGGGTCCGCATGACGGTCAACCCGGAAGTGCGGTCATGGACGGCACCTTGAGCCACGGTGGACTGGGAATGCCAAATAAAATTATGGCCGCGCATCTTCATTTGGTTCGCGACCGCAAAAGCGGAGACCTGGTCTCCCGCAGTGTAATGGAAGCTGCCGATAGGGTTCTCGGTGTTGTCGAACTTCATTTCGTTTTCGCAGACCACCGAATTGAACTGCGTCTTCAGGACCGTGGCATAGGTGGAAGTGGAAGTGCTGACTTGGTAGCTGTTGGTTGCCGACCCGAAGTTAAGCCCGGCATTGGCCGCGGCATCGCGCAAAGTGGTGGCTTGGGACCACGCGGAGGAAGCAAACAGCGGAAACGCCGCGAAAACGAAAAGCGGATGGCGGATCATAAAAACTCCTCTAAACGGTTGGAAACAGTTGCAAGTCCGGCTTGGAATAACCCACGCTCCCTGCGCGGGGATTCTTCTCATACTTTTCCAATCTATGGGTGGAGGGTTTTACGCACCCCAGAATTTTTTGTTTTGAATAAAATCCGGCCGCGGCACCGTCCAAAGAGTGCAGGTCTACGACGAATCTTTACCAAGTCTTCGCAAGGCGATCCACAAATTTGAAGAAATAACCGGATTATGGAAACATCCGCGTTATTGGCGTGGTTTGGTCTTTTTTGATTTTTTGCAAACTTGGTCGATTTCGCCAAAGACGGAAATGGCCGTTTCACCGACGCCGATTTCACCTTTTCTTGCCGGCGCGTTTGACGCGGCCTGTCCGTCCCGAAGCGGGTGGCTGGGGTTTCCGGGAAGAGGGATCAGGGGCGTTACCCCCTGATCCTCCGTCCCCAATCCGGAAGGAGCAAGAACCGGGGACTAAGATTTCCAGCGTAGTCCGACATACATCTGGCGCCCGCGCAGCGGACCCCAGATATGCGAAGTGCCGTAACCGCCGCCGTCATCCCAGAAATGGGGATCGTCGCCGGCCGAACCCAACTGCGTGTAGTCGAACAAATTCTCGGCGCCAGCGTAAATATCCAAAGTCGGACGCAGCTCCCAGGTCGCCTTCACATTGGCCACGAAGAAATCGGGTGCATGCGTGAGCTTGGGATCGCTGGCGACGCCGTTTTGAAACACGTTGAATTGATCGGCGTAACCGTAAGCGGTCAAATCGCGGGGAGCCGTCCAGGTTACGTCCCCGGAAAGGGAAGCCGGCCCGAAATGCAATTCGAGGTTTCCGTTCACCTCGGTTTCCACGGCCGCCACCAATTCCACGGCCTTGAAGCGATCGGGAATTTGCTGATGCTGCACGCTCGCGCCCAACTTGAGCCACGGCGCGGGTAACACATCGCCTTCGGCGTCCACGTCGAGGAAAGGCAATTCGTCGGGGTCATTCAACAAAATCGGGCGCGCCAAAGTGGAGTCGTCATCCACGTATTCCAGATTCGAGGCCTCGGTGGCGTAGGCTCCCACGGTGACATCCCATTGCGGCTGATCGTAAGAAATCGATCCTCCCGCGCCATAGGCTTTTTCCAGCTTGGTGACGCCGACGTCGAAGCCGTTGTCCAAAAGACCGTGATCCAATTCGAAGAAGGTGGTGGGCGCGCGCCAACCCAAGCCCGCGGAGAGGCGGCCCGTCAGGCCCTCGACGAATTCCCAGCGCAGGCTCAGGCGCGGCGCGGCCACGAAATCGTCGATTTCGGAGTTGGGCTTGTCGAACCAATTCACCTGAACGTCATCCAGGCGCAGGGCCAGCGAAACGTCGCGTTGATGCCCGAAATTCCAGGTATCCTCCGCGTAACCCCCTCCGAACAGATAATAGAAGGAATCCGGAGTGATGCCGAGATCGTCGTAGTAATAAATCGACTGCGACGCCATTCTTTCCGCGTTGTCGTCCACGCCCAAAGTGAGCGTGTTGGGGCCCATCGATCCCTGCCAGCGCAAATCCCCCACGACGTTGCGGTCGCGGTTGGAATAATCGGCGCCGCCCTCGTATTCGGAGTTTTGCGATTGGCTGGCCGCGCCCACGCGCAATTCCCACAAACCCAGATCCTGCGAATCCCAGGTCAGCGCGCCCGCGGCTTCATCGCGGCCCGTTTGGATGTATTCGATGATGTCTTGCGGCGCACCGATGAATTTATTGCGCAAATCCCCTCCCACATACAGCGGAATGGAATCCGCCGGCCCGACGGACGCGCCGGCATAGTTGTCGGTGATGGCGGCGCCAAACACTTGGGAAAAGCTGTGCTGATAGCGGGCATTCCACGACCAGTTTTCGCCGAGAAAACCGTTCAGCCGCAGCAAGGCGCTTTCGTCTTTGAGCGACGGTGATTCGTCGACGCCGTTGCCGTCTTCGTCCCATTCCCCTTGCTGATAATGGTGCCCCGCGATGAGCAAGCCGAGCCTGCCGCTGTCGGCCACCGTGGTTCCGGAAAATGAAAGGCGGTTCCAATCCACGTTGCCGCCGGCCGCATCGGCGGTGAAAGCCGTGCGCGTGGGATCGCGGAAGCGCACGTCCATGGCGCCGCCCATGGCGCCGGGCGCCAAGAGCGATGCGCCGGGGCCGCGCGCGATGTCGATGTCGGCGACGCCGGCCGTGGTCAACGCATCCACGCCGTAAAAACCGGTGACGGCGTTGTACAGCGGCAAGCCGTCCACCAGCACCGTGGTGGACGTGGCGCCTAGGCCGTTGATTTGGATTTGCTTAAAGCCGCAGGAAGAACAGGCGGTCAAAACGTTGACGCCGGGCTCCGAAGTCACGGCTTGCGCGAAGTCGTCGGCGTTCTTGCGGTACAGGGCTTCGGGCGTGACCACGCTGGTGGGCTGAATGGCGGCCGAAAGCGCTCCCAGCCGATCCATATCGCGGCGATGGCCCTGAACTTCGACGGTGTACGACGACTTGCGATAGGTGGCCTTGGCCGCTGCGGAATCGGTGGGAGGCGAAGTCGAGACCGAGTCCGGCTGGGCAGCCGGTGCGGCATTTGCAACTGGTGACGATCCGCTATCGGCTGGGATCGAAGCCGCCGATTGCGGCCACGCCGTCCAAGGCAAGGCCGTCATTAAGAATGCGGCCATGAGGGATGTTGAAGTGTGAACTCGCATGGAATCTCCTTAAAATTTTTTGGGTGTGTCTGAATTCGGAATCGGACAAAGAAAGGCCAAAGAATCCGCCGGCAGCCAGCCGATCCAGGCGCGGCGGATGCGGCCTGTGGAATCAAAAGCGAGGGCGACCGGCGTGGTTTCGGGAAATTGGGTCGGCGGCCGGGCGACCAAAGCACGGAAAGATCGGGGCAGAACGCTCAAGGCCTTGCGCCGATCCCCGGGATGAAGGGGCAATCGCAGCGAAGCCAAGGACAAAGATTCGGGGCAATGCGCCCGCAGCCGGTCCAGCGTATTCACTTCGGCGCGGCACCAGGGACAATCCAAATCCCACAGTACCAGTACCAACAATCCACGCGACGGGGCGCGCAAGGTGTCGGCCACGCGCGTCCGTTCGTTCCAAACGAGTAGCGGCAATGAAAAATCCGGACCGGCCGCGGCCGACAGGGCCGTGATCACCGTTCCGAGGAGAAGGGATCGCAGTGCGATCATGTGCGTGCCGCTCCGTGCGTGGGTGTGCCTCTCAGGCCCATCCGCGTCCCGTCCCCGGCGACCAACTTCTTTGGTGCTATGGGAACCGGGCACGGACGTCGCCAAGTCGTGTCGGGATAGGGATTCGAATGGGGGTCCGGGTCGGAAAGACGCGTAGACAGGCCGTCAAAAATTGCGCTCCGGATGACTTCCGGGAGCGCGAGGCCGCAACGACGTTTAACCGATGGACGTCAAGAACACGCGGGGCGGTCCGCGCGGCGAAGCGCTACCCGGGAGGGCGGCGGTTTTAAACAGCCGTGGCGCCGGAAGGACCAGCGCCTGCACGTAACGGCCAGGTTGCAGGGGCTCCGGCGGCGGCGTGGGCGCGTTCTGGCCCAGGGCATGCCATTGGCACAAAGCGCAATGATCCGCATGTTCATGGCCGAAGCTGTCGGGAGCCGCCGGCGGCGCATCGCTGTGGTTGCCGGCGGCCGAAGCCTCGTATTCCAGCGGATGATGGTGCCACGCGGGGTTGACGGCTGCCAGCGAAAGCGCGAGGTAGCAGACGGCCGTAACCGCCGCAGTTCCCGCTGTGAAAGTGCGCAAAGGCCGCAACCAAAAGTGTTTCCTCGAAAAAAGCATAAACGTCCGCTTCCGGGATAAAGTACCCGGGGAGACCGGCGACGTCAACCCGGCCCCGGCGATTTTCCGGAAGTGGGAAACGGTTTGGGTTTGTAGGTTTTCAATATGCCTTCTCTGTTGATCCGCGGCGCGGAAGTGGTGCGCGCCACGGGAATTTTTTCCGCCGACGTGCGCATCGAAAACGGCCGCATCACCGAAGTGGGTCCGAATCTTCCGGCCGCCTCCGCCGCGGAAACCCTGGACGCCGCCGGGTTGACTTTATTGCCCGGCATCATCGATCCGCAAGTGCATTTCCGCGAACCGGGCATGACCCACAAAGAAGATCTCGAATCGGGATCGCGCGCGGCCGCGGCCGGAGGGGTCACGGCTTTTCTCGATATGCCCAACACCAACCCGCCCTGCGTCACGGCCCAGGGGTTGCGGGAGAAAATCGCCTTGGCCCAAAGCAAATGCCATGTCGACTTCGGCTTTTTCATCGGGGCCACGCCCGACAATCTCACCGAATTGTTGGCCGCCAAGGAAGCCTGCGGCATCAAGATTTTCATGGGCTCGTCCACCGGCACCTTGCTCGTCAGTCGGCGCGACGATTTGGATCGCATCTTCGCCTCGGGCCGCAAGCTCATCGCCGTGCACGCCGAAGACGACGACATGATCAAGGCCAATCAGGCCGCCTTCGGCGACGCGGCCACCTTGTTCGATCACCCGCGCATCCGGTCTCCGGAATCGGCGCTGGCCGCGACGCGGCTGGCCGTGGAATTATCCCGGCGGTATCACCGCCGGCTGCACGTGCTGCACCTGACCACCGAGGAAGAAGTCGATTTTCTCCGGGCCGAAAAAATTCCGGGCGTGATTTCGGCCGAAGTGTGCCCCCAGCATTTCGTGCTCCAGGCCCCCGACGCCTATGCGCGCCTCGGGACCTTCGCGCAGATGAACCCGCCTATTCGTGAGGAACGTCACGGGAAAGCGTTATGGCAGGCGTTGCGCGACGGCGTCCTCGAATGCCTGGCCACGGATCATGCGCCGCATACCCAAGCCGAAAAGGCCAAGCCTTACCCGCAAGCGCCGGCCGGCATGCCGGGCGTGGAAACGCTTTTGCCCTTGATGCTGAACAGGGTCAACCAAGGCCTGTGCACCTTGCCCGATCTCGTGCGCTGGATGTGCGCAGGCCCGGCACGGCTGTACGGCATGGTCGGCAAAGGGCGCATCGAACCGGGTTACGATGCCGATTTGGTGCTGGTCGATTTGCGCGCCGAGCGCACCGTTGCAAACGGGCATTTGCAGACCAAGGTGAATTGGAGCCCGTATGCCGGCATGCGCATCACGGGCTGGCCGGTGATGACCATGGTGCGCGGCCACATCGTGTTCCGCGAGGGAAAGGTTTCGGAAGAAATCGTGGGGCGGCCCCTTCGCTTTGACCCGCCCTGGGAAAAGACCTGAAGCGGACCCAAAGTTGACTAAGTACTTGACCAAGTTCTGGGCGCGGGGTATATTTGCCGTATGCAAATCACCGTCCACGAAGCCAAAACGCATTTGAGCCGGCTGCTGGTCCAAGTGCAGGCCGGAGAAGAAATCATTCTGGCCCGCGGCAAAGAGCCCATCGCCAAGCTCGTGCCTTTGAAGACGCGCAAGGCCAAGCGCGTTCCCGGCCGCGATCGGGGCAAACTGTGGATCGCTCCCGATTTCGACAAGCTGCCCAAGGAGATCGAGGATTCGTTTTATCGCTGACACCCACGTCTGGCTGTGGTGGAATGATGAAACGAACCGATTGAACCAGGAGGCTCGGTCTTGGTTGGAAGACCCGGACAACGAAGTCTGTCTCTCCGTCGCCAGCATCTGGGAAATGAGCATCAAATTTTCCCTGGGCAAGTTGAGGTTGCCGCAACCTGTTCGCCCATACGTCCTGACCCGCGTGGCCAAAGACGCATTCACCTTGCTCGACATTCAGGCCAAGCATGCGTTGGAGTGCGCCGCCCTGCCTTGGCATCATCGCGATCCCTTTGATCGCATGCTGGCGGCCCAGGCCAAAATCGAACGCGTTCCCCTGCTCACGGCCGATCCGGTGTTCGGCAAATACGGGGTGAAAATCCTGAAAGCCGCGGCTTAAGCCGGATTCCGCCGGCCTCCCGGCCAAATTTTTATATCTTTATATCGCGATATATTGATATATATTTTGGTATATTACGGCGGCCCCCCAGGGTCGGCACAGCCATGCCCATGGATCTCGACATTGAACAACTGACCTCGGTGTACAAGCTGCTCGGCGACGAGACGCGTCTGCGCGTGTTGGCCCTGCTGCGCGATCACGAATTGGCCGTGGGCGAAATCCAGAAAATCCTGGGGCTGGGCCAAAGCACCCTGTCGTCGCAATTGGCCGCGCTCAAGGATCAGAACCTGGTGCTCAGCCGCAAAGAGGGGCAGAAGGTGTATTACCGCCTGCCCGCCGCGCCCGCCTCGCCGCGTCTGGCCCTCATGCGCAGCGCGCTGGACAACGTGGTTGCGGCGCGTTGGTATGCGCGCGATCGCCGCCACCTGCAAAAAACCCTGGGCGAGCGGCAAGAAGCCTCGCGCGCGTTCTTCAACCGCGAAGCCGTGCAGAACCGCACGTCGCCCGGCCAAACCTGGCAGGCCCTGGCGCTGGGATTGTTGCACCTGCCGAGCGGCCGGCGCATCGCCGATCTTGGCTGCGGCAGCGGCCGCCTGGCGCGCCTGTTCGCCGCCGCCGGGCATCGCGTCACGGCCGTCGACAACAGCGAAGAGCAAATCCGCCTGGCGCAAAAAACCTCCCGGCCGTCGTCGGGTGCCCTGGAATTCCGCCTGGCATCGATGGAGGCCACGGGACTGCCGGCCGCCTCCTTCGACGTGGTGCTGCTGTCGCAATCGCTGCATCATGCCGCCAATCCCCAAGACGTCCTGCGCGAAGCCTATCGCCTGACCGAGGCAGGCGGACGGGTTTTGATTCTCGATTTGCTGGCGCATGAGGAAGACTGGATGCGCGCCAAGTTCGGGGATTTCTGGCTCGGGTTTTCCGAAGCCGATTTGCAAGCCTGGATACAAGAGGCGGGCTTCCGCGTGGTGCATCTGGAAATCACCGAGCCTTCGCCCGAATACCCGGATCTCGAAGGTCTGCTGGCCGTGGGGGAAAAGTGAACGAACACCCAATTCACGCCTGGCTGCGCCGGCGCATCTTGATTCTCGACGGCGCCATGGGAACCATGATCCAGAAACACCAGCTGGAGGAAAAAGATTTTCGCGGCGAGCGGTTCCGGGATTGGCCCAAGGATTTGCAGGGCAACAACGACTTGCTGACCTTGACCCGGCCCGACATCATCGGTGGCATTCACCGCGAATATCTCGAAGCCGGCGCCGACATTCTGGAAACCAACACCTTCAACAGCAACGCCGTTTCCATGGCCGATTACGGCATGCAGGGTTTGGTGCGCGAACTCAATGTGGCCGCGGCGCGCCTGGCGAAACAGCCGGCTGAAGAGTTCACGGCCCGCGATCCCGCCAAGCCGCGCTTCGTGGCCGGGTCTATCGGCCCCACCAACCGTTCGTTGGGCATGTCGCCCGATGTGAACGACCCGGGCTTTCGCGCCATCACCTGGGATCAGCTTGTCGACGCCTACCGGGAGCAAACCGAAGGATTGCTGGAAGGCGGCGCGGATCTGCTGCTGGTCGAAACCGTCTTCGACACCCTCAATTGCAAAGCGGCGCTCTACGCCATCGAAGAGGTTTTTCAAGCCCAGGGCCGTCGCGTGCCCATCATGGTGTCGGTGACCATCATCGATCGCGCGGGGCGGAACCTCTCGGGGCAAAGCAGCGAAGCCTTCTGGATTTCGGTTGCGCATGCCGATTTGCTGTCGGTGGGCGTGAACTGCGCCCTGGGCGCCGAGCTCATGCGCCCCTACGTCGAAGAGTTGGCGCGCGTCGCGCCCTGTCCCGTGTCGTGCCACCCCAACGCCGGATTGCCCAATGCCTTCGGCGGTTATGATCACACGCCCGCATTCATGGCCGAACAACTGGGCGAGTTCGCGGCTTCGGGGTTTCTCAACATCGTGGGCGGCTGCTGCGGCACCACGCCGGATCACATTCGCGCCATCGCCGCGGCCGTGGAGAAGTTTCCGCCGCGGACGTTGCCTACGCCCGAGCCCACGCTCCGGCTGTCGGGCCTGGACCCGCTGGTGGTGCGACCCGACTCCAATTTCCTGAACATCGGCGAACGCACCAACATCACCGGCAGCCCTAAGTTTTCCAAGGCCATTCTGGCCGGCGACTACGACACCGGGCTGTCCATCGCGCGGCAGCAGGTCGAAAACGGCGCCTCGATCTTCGATGTGAATATGGATGAGGGCATGCTCGACTCCGAAGCCGCCATGGCCAAGTTCCTGAACCTGGTGGCGGTCGAGCCCGACATCGCGCGCGCGCCCATCATGGTCGACTCGTCGCGCTGGGGCGTGCTGGAACGCGGCCTGCGCGCCTTGCAGGGCAAGGGCGTGGTGAACTCGATTTCGCTCAAAGAAGGCGCGGAAGCCTTCAAGGAAAAAGCCCGGCGCATCCGCCGCTACGGCGCGGCCATGGTGGTCATGGCCTTCGACGAGCAGGGCCAGGCCGACAGCCTGGAACGGCGTATTGCGATTTGTAAACGCAGTTACGATATCTTGGTGAATGAAGTCGGCGTTCCGCCCGAAGACATCATTTTCGATCCCAACGTGCTCACCGTGGCCACGGGTTTGGAGGAGCACAACAACTACGCCGTGGATTTCATCGCCGCCACGCGCTGGATCAAGCAGAACCTGCCGCATGCGCGCGTCAGCGGCGGCATCAGCAACATTTCCTTTTCCTTCCGCGGCAACAATCCCGTACGCGAGGCCATGCACTCGGCCTTTCTCTACCACGCTGTCCAGGCCGGGCTCGACATGGGCATCGTCAACGCCGGCATGCTGCAGGTGTATGACGAAATCCCCCCCGACCTCAAGGAGCGGGTCGAAGACGTGCTGCTCAACCGCCGTCCCGACGCCACGGAACGGCTGGTGGCTTTCGCCGAGTCGATCAAGGGCGCGGGCAAGGAAAAAGTCGCGGCCGAGGAACAGGCCTGGCGCAAAGAACCGGTGGAAGAGCGTCTGAAGCACGCTTTGGTCAAAGGCGTGCTCGATCATATCGACGCCGACATCGAAGAGGCGCGGCGCAAGTATCCCACGCCGCTCAGCGTCATCGAAGGCCCGCTCATGGACGGCATGAACGTGGTCGGCGATCTGTTCGGATCGGGCCAGATGTTTTTGCCCCAGGTGGTGAAAAGCGCGCGTGTGATGAAAAAAGCCGTGGCCTTTTTGATGCCCTACATCGAGGCCGAGAAGGCCAAAAACCCCGGCAGCCGCGAGACCGGCACCGTGGTCATGGCCACGGTCAAGGGCGATGTGCACGACATCGGCAAGAACATCGTGGGCGTGGTGCTGGCCTGCAACAATTACCGCGTGGTCGATCTCGGGGTCATGGTGCCGAGCAACGTCATCCTCGACGCCGCGCGCAAGGAGAAAGCCGATCTCATCGGGCTTTCCGGGCTCATCACGCCGTCGCTCGATGAAATGGTGCATGTGGCCAGGGAGATGGAACGCGAAGGTTTCGAGGTGCCGCTGCTGATCGGCGGAGCCACGACCTCGGTGGCGCATACCGCGGTCAAGATCGCGCCCGCCTACCATCGGCCCGTGGTGCATGTGCTCGACGCCTCGCGCAGCGTCACCACGGCCAGCAGTTTGCTGAGCGCGGAGAAAAGCCCCGCCTTTCTCGACGAAATCCGCACGCGCTACGAACGCGTGCGCACGGATCATGCGGGGAAAAATTCGGAAAAACCGCTGCTACCGCTGGCCGAGGCCCGCAACCGCGGTCTGCACCTCGACTGGAAGGCCGAAGCCGCGGCGGGCCGGATCGTTTTACCACGAAACTTCGGGGTCACGGTATTGTCCCCGGTACCTTTGGCCGAATTGGTTCCCACCATCGACTGGACCCCGTTCTTTTTCACCTGGGAAATGAACGGGCAATATCCCCGTATTTTCGAAGATCCCAAGCGCGGTGTCGAGGCGCGCAAATTGTTCGACGACGCGCAAAAGCATTTGCAGGACTTGCTGGCCGACGGCCGTTTGCAGGCCCAGGCCGTGTTTGGCTTGTTTCCCGCCCACAGCGTGGGCGACGACATTGAAGTCTATGCCGACGCGTCGCGCCGCGAAGTCGCGGGCGTCATCCACACGTTACGCCAGCAGGTGCGCAAGGAAAACAAAAATCCGTATCTCGCGCTGTCCGATTTCGTGGCGACCCAAGACAGCGGCGTGCCCGACGCGGTGGGCGCCTTTGCCGTCACGGCCGGCGCGGGCCTTGAACCCATCGTGGCTGAATTCGAAAAGTCCCTGGATGATTACGGAGCCATCATGGCGAAAGCCTTGGCGGATCGTTTGGCCGAAGCGGCGGCGGAATGGTTGCATGCGCGCGTGCGGCGCGAGTTCTGGGGCTATGCGGCCGACGAACATTTGCCGAACGAAGATTTGATCCGTGAGAAATACCGCGGCATCCGGCCGGCGCCGGGGTATCCGGCCTGCCCCGAGCATACGGAAAAAGGATTTTTGTTCAAACTGTTGGATGCGGAAAAGCGAACTTCCATCCGCCTCACCGAAAGCTATGCCATGTGGCCGGCTGCGGCCGTCAGCGGCTGGTATTTCGCGCATCCCGAGTCGCATTATTTCGGCGTGGGGAAAATCGGCAAGGATCAAGTCGAAGATTACGCCCGCCGCAAAGGCTGGACCGTGGCCGAAGCCGAGAAATGGCTGGCGCCGAACCTGGGGTACACGCCTGCCGCCTAAGTCGGCTGCATCAAGCAGCGGATTCCGATTTGAGGGCGTAGACCCGCAGTTGATCCCCGCAGCCGTGATGCACCGGCCAGTATATTAAGCGCCACCAGAAGGCGTTCCAGGCCCGGCGCAACAGAGCGCTGCCGCCGGCAGGCGGACTTTCCCGTTCCACTTCGATGCCTGCCCGAATGCGCAGATTTTCGGTCCATTGCCGGCGGGCGTCGCCGGGCGACGGAGCGTTGTGATCATTGCCGCGTTCGCGCAACAAAGAGCGGCCCGAGGTGAAGGTGCGCATCTCGGCAAAGCCGGCCGCGCGCAACAACCGGGTCAACCCCGCCGCCGTGAAATGGGTGAGATGCTGCGAAGGGATGTAATAGAACCAATGCCTTCCGAGCGCCCGCCGGAACAGGCTGTTGTGATTCGGCGTGGACAGCATGAGCTGCCCGCCGGGCCGCAAATGCGCGAAAGCCCAGCGCAGCAAGTCGGCGGGCCGGGGCAGGTGTTCGACGACTTCCCAGGCGGTGATGAGATCGTAGTGGTGCGGCCAGTCGACGGACAGTACATCGGCGGTCGCGACCTGCAAGCCGAGTTTTTCGCGGGCGTAACCGGACTGGAGGGGGGAGAGCTCCGTACCTTCCACGCTTCCGTAATCGGCACGGCACTCCGCCAGAAAATGTCCGAAACCGCAACCGAGATCGAGCACCGACAGGCGCCGGAGTTGGTTCGGCGCGACGGAAAATCGCTCGCGGCGCAAATCCCGCATCCGGCCTGCCATGAGGTTGTGCAGCATGGCCTCGCGTTGTGGGGAAAGGGGAGAGGGATTGAGCCGGTACATGGCTTCGGCCGCCGCCGCCGAGAGACGGGGCGAAATGAAATGCAGCCCGCAGCCGCCGCAGCGGCGCAACACGGTCGGACCCAAGCGCCGCACGGGCTTGGATTTCGGGGTGGCGCATACCGGGCAACCCGTTTCTTCCAGGAATTCCGCCCCCCATCGGCCGAGAAAATCCGTCCCGGGAGGGGGCGCGGCTGCGCGAGGAATCGGCATGCGACAAGCATACCATGGCAAACTTTCTACTTCTCCGGGAAGAGGTAACCCATGAAGCGCTCCGCATCCCTGTTCGACTTCGCCGCGAATTTGTTGAACCGGTGCTTCGACGCCGTGAACTTTTTTTCGTGGTTCCCGCCTTTGCTGGCGCGCCTCACCGTGGGCTGCGTGTTCGTGGAATCGGGCTGGGGCAAGCTGCATCATCTCGACAAGGTGATCGGTTTTTTCACCGACCTCGGGTTGGTGGCCCCCTCGTTCCAAGCGCATCTCGTGGCCGGAACCGAATTCATCTGCGGCACCTTAGTGCTCATCGGTTTGTGCACGCGCTTTGCGTCGGTGCCGCTGATCGTCGTCATGGTGGTGGCGATCCTAACCGCCAAGCGCGACGATTTGCATGGATACTCTGATCTCATCGGGTTTGCGGAATATTGCTACATCGTGCTGCTGATTTGGCTCGGCATCGGCGGGGCCGGTTTCTTTTCCGTCGATGCGTTTCTGGCGCGGCGTTTCCGAAAATGAATAGATGACCATGATTGAAACTGTTTTGTAACTTTCGTCGTTCCCACCCCAATCCCTGGATGCAGGGAAACCAAAGAAAGGGTTTGCCATGAAAAAAATCTCCTTGCTCAGCCAATTGGCCATGGCCGGCATCGCCGCCGGTCTGGCTACCACAGTCGCCACGGCCGAACCAGCCGCCGATTCCGCCAAGGCACCCATGGCCGATAGTGCCAAGCCGATGATGAAAAAGCAGCACAAACACATGGCGAAGAAAGCCATGGCCGATTCTTCGAAGATGGCGATGGACCTTCCCAAGCACGATTGCAAAGGCTTGAACGACTGCAAAGGCCAGGGCGGCTGCAAAACCACCAAAGCCGAACTCAAAGCCCGCGCCGAAAAGGCCGGTATCTCCATGGCCGGCCACAAAGCTCACAGTTGCAAAGGCAAGAACGATTGCAAAGGCTTGGGCGGCTGCAAGACGACCTGAGCGTCCCCCTTCGGCTGCACGGCTTTCAAACCCCTTCGTCGCGAAGGGGTTTTTTATTTCCGGCGCAGGCTTTATAATTTCCCGGATATGACGCTGTCCCCGCTGTGGATTTTCCTCGACTTCGACGGTGTGATCATGGATTCGATGGCGCTCAAGCTCGACGCCTATTGCTTCGCTTTGCAGGAATACGGATTTCCGCGCGCGCGCATCCGTGAACAGCAATTGCGCTTCGCCGGCCTGACCCGAGCCTTGACCTTGCCCCGGATGTTCGAGGCCTTGGCCGGTTCGCCGCTGCCGGAAGAAGCCGGCCGCCGCGCCTTGCAGCGTTTCAACCAAGAGGATGATCGGCTGCGATCGCGCATGCAACTCAAATCCGGCGCGCGCGAGTTTTTGCTGGCCTTGCGCAACCGCATTCCCCTGGTCGTCATCACCGGCACGCCGCAAGCCGCAATCGACGAAACCGTCGCGTTTTTCCAACTCGCATCGTTTTTCCGCGAGGTGTGCGGCTATCCTCCGGTCAAGGCCGAACATTTACGGGCGCAACTGGAGAAGCGAAACCTCGCCGCCGGGCAGGCGCTTTATGTCGGAGACGCCATCAAGGATTTCGAAGCCGCCGAAGCCAGCGGCATTCCCTTCGTGGGGATCAATAACGGGGACAATCCCTTTGTGGGAAAATCCCTTGCCGCCGAGTTCCCCGGCTTGGGCGAATTGGTTCCCGCGCTGGGACTGCGGTAAAGAACCCTCGCGGCGCTTGACCTGCGGAAGGACGGATCCGGATTCGGGTTGGTACCTTTCCTTCCCCGAAGTTTTTTTGCGGCGCAGCCCCCGGTTAAAAAAAAGGACGTATGCTCTCGGTCAATAATCTCTCCCTCGCTTACGGCAAACGCGTCTTGTTCAAGGACGTGGATCTCAAATTCACGCCCGGCAATTGCTACGGCATCATCGGCGCCAACGGGGCGGGCAAATCCACCTTCGTCAAGATTTTGTCGGGGGAAGTCGAACCCGATTCCGGCAGCGTGAACCTCAATCCCGGCCTGCGGCTGGGGACGCTCAAGCAAAACCAGTTCGAATTCGATGAAGTGCCGGTTTTGCAAACCGTCATCATGGGCCACCGGGTTTTGTACGAGGTGATCCGGGAAAAGGACGCGCTGTACGCCAAGCCCGATTTTTCCGAGGCCGATGGCCTGCGTGCTTCGATTTTGGAAGGCGAATACGCCGACTTGAACGGCTGGAACGCGGAATCCGAAGCGGCCTCCATGCTCAGCGGCCTGGGCCTGAGGGAGGAGCGCCACGGGCTTTTGATGAAGGAATTGACCGGCGGGGAAAAGGTGCGCGTGCTTTTGGCGCAGGCCTTGTTCGGGAATCCCGGTGTGCTCCTCTTGGACGAACCGACCAACAACCTGGATCTGGACTCGGTGGCCTGGTTGGAGGAATTCCTCTACCAATTCGAGAACACCGTCATCGTGGTGTCGCATGACCGGCATTTTCTCGACAAGGTTTGCACGCATCTATGCGACATCGATTATCAGAAGATTTCGCTGTACACCGGCAATTACAGTTTTTGGTACGAGTCCAGCCAATTGGCCCTGACGCAAAAACGCGACACCAACAAGAAAAAGGAAGACAAGATGAAGGAGTTGCAAACCTTCATCGCCCGCTTTTCCGCCAACGCCTCCAAATCGAAGCAGGCCACTTCGCGCAAGAAATTGCTGGAGAAAATCACTTTGGATGACCTCCGTCCTTCCACGCGGCAATACCCCTTCATCCTCTTCAAACCGGAACGGGAAGCGGGCAAGGTCATATTGGAAATCGAAGGCTTGTCCCAGGATCTGGAGGGCAAGGCCTTGTTTCAAAACTTCGAACTCAATGCGCGCCACGGCGACAAGATTGCCTTCGTGGGCCGTGACGACTTGCCCGCCACCACCTTATTCCGGATTCTGGCGGGTCAAATCCCACCCGATCGCGGCTTTTTCCGCTGGGGCGCCTCGGTGGTCTGGGCCGATTTTCCCAAGGACAACGCCGCTTTTTTCGACACGGATCTCAACCTGGTGGATTGGCTGCGGCAATTCGCCAGGGAAAAGGAACAAGACGAACAATTCATCCGGGGGTGGCTGGGCAAGATGCTGTTTTCCGGGGAAGAATCCTTGAAAAGCGCCCGGGTGCTTTCCGGGGGCGAAAAGGTGCGCTGCATGTTGGCGCGCATGATGCTTCTGCAGGCCAACGTGCTGATGTTGGATGAGCCCACCAACCATTTGGATCTGGAGGCCATCACTTCGCTGAACAACGCGCTCAAGGATTTTCCGGGTACCGTGCTTTTCACCTCGCAGGATCATCAATTCGTGCAAACCATCGCCACGCGCATCATCGAACTTACCCCCAAGGGCTTCCTCGATCGCACGCTTGCCTACGACGAATACCTCGCCAGCCCGGACATTCAAAAAGTGCGGGCCAAGCTTTACGCTTGAACGCGCGGCGGGGTTCGCCCTCAAACCCATTCCCGGGTCCGCACCGGCGGACACCTTGAAATTCCACGATCGACTCCCGTCTTGGGCTGTGAAAATCCTTGCGAACCGCCTGTGGTTTATTTTACCACGCCGAATAGTGCTTTGAATGCGTCCGTTCCGCTCCGCGAAGTACTATGGACATGTTCATGCGGCCTGTTTTTGAATACCTGGATTACCGCAAGTATCTGAAAGAAGCTTTCGAGGAGCGCAGACTCGTGGACGCGCGCCTTTCCTACCGCACCCTGGCCGGTTCGCTGGGACTGGACGGGAGCAACCTCCATAAAATCCTTCTGGGGCGCGGTCATTTGCCGACGCGTTGCCAATCCCGCGTTCTCGAGTTTCTGGGGTTGGGTCACCGCGAAGCGGAATATTTCCTTCTGCTCACCGCCTACGCGAGGGAGCGAAGCGTGCAGGGCCGGAAAGAGATCCTCGACCGGGCGAAAATCCTGCAAGACGTTGCCCGCAAATCCCTGGAAGACCGCGAACTGTTGTTCTACCGGGATTGGTGGACCTCGGTGATTCGATTGCTGCTTGAAGTCCACCAAGGTCAAGCCATTCCCGAGCGGCTGGCGAAAAGTGTTATTCCACCCATAACGGAAGCGGAGGCCCGGGGATCCCTCGATTTACTATTCGAACTGGGATTGGTGAAAAAGGTCGGATCGGGACGTTTGCAGCTCGCGGCGCCGCATCTCACGGCGGGAGGTGATTCAAAAGCCCAAGCCGTTCACGCCTACCAAAAGCAAGTGCTCGCATTGGCGGGCGCCGCGTTGGATCGTTTTTCCAAAGACGAACGCGACGTGTCGACGGTGACCTTTCCCATTGACGCCCAATCCTTCGCCACCATCCGCGATATTCTGAGGGAATGCCGCCGTCAAATCCAGAAGCAGGCCGACTTGACCCGCCAACCGAAACGCGTGATGCAATTGGCCATCGCCTTTTTCCCCGTCTCGGATTTTCTCTAGGATCCTCCGCTATGAATGGGAACCGAGTCTTCGCCCCGGCAATTCTTCTCTGCGTGAACATTCTCCTTTGGCAGGGCTGCACGGGCGATCGCATTGCCGGAGGTTCCTCCGAAACAGAAAATACCGTGACCGCCCGGGCGTTCCGGGTCGACTCGCTCCTTTCGTCTTGGAATCGGCCGGTCGGCGTGCCTACGGTAGCGACCTTGCGGCTGGATTCGACAAACTTCGATTTTCAAAATTCGAATCCCCAGGGCCTCGATCTCGATGTTCGCCGCGAAGACGGCGCCCGGATTCCCTTCGAGATCCGTCTTTGGGATACCGCGCGCCGCCAGGGCCGACTGAACGTCCGCATCGACACGGATATGAGGGATTCGGGCGCCATGATCTGGCTGTGGCGGAGTCTGCCCCCCATCGACCGCTCCAATTCGGCCGGAGTTTGGTTCGGCGTTCCTGACACGCTTCGCTTGGCTTTGACTTCGGTGCTTGTGGACGACTTTGAAGACGGCAACACCCGTACCCTGCTTCCCGACAGCTCGAATTGGTTTCTCGCCGCAGGTTCGCAAATCGTCAACGCGGACGGGGGACGCTCCGGCAAGGCTCTGTATTTGGTTTCCTCGGCAACGGGTCCGGTCGCCATGGCCGCAGCCTTGCTGGCTTCGACCCCAAGGCGGTTGGGTTCCATCGACTCCATCGTATTTTGGGCGCGCGGTACGGGTCGCCTCCGCGTCGCCATGGAACACGCGCTTCCCGGGTCCGAATTAGTGGCCTGGACGCCTTATGATCTCGACACGGCCTGGCAGCGCGTAAGCATCCTCCCCACATTCTTCGACTCCACGGGCGCGGATTCGGGAGGGGCGCGCTGGGAAGAAATCCAGGATTCGGTGACGCATCTTTCGTTTTGGTCGGATGGCGCCGTCGAAGTTTGGATCGACGATCCCAGGATATACGGCGTCAACCGCGACGATCTGTTCTAAAAAACGTTAGCGCGACCGAGGATGAAATGGATTGGGTGTGGGTGAACTTACCACGCTTCACCGCGATTTTCTTCTTCGCAACCCTTGGATAGCCGGTAAAGTTTGGGCAACGGTCCTGAACCTTGTCCCTGCTTGCAAAGGAGTCCTTATGTCCCGATGTCACCGCCAATTTCCCCACTTCAATTCCGGGAAATTTTTGATGCTACTCGCCTACCTCACGGTCGCCTCCTTCGGCCAGCAAACGTCCCAAAAATGGTCCGACGTCAACTATGCCGGGGACGGTCAGGTTTACCACAACCTCGACATCTACCTTCCCATGCCAAGCCAAGCTTCCTATCCCGTGGTCATCGATATTTATGGCAGCGCCTGGATGAGCGATAACGGCAAAGGAACCTCTCCAGACGCGTTGGGATCCGCCTTGCTCAATGCGGGCTATGCCGTGGTCAGTCCCAATTATCGTTCCAGCAGCGATTCGGTATTTCCCGCCGAAATCCAGGACATCAAGGCGGTCGTCCGTTTTGTGCGGGGGAAGGCCGCCACATATAAGTTTGATACGACCTTTATCGGAATCACCGGCCAATCCTCCGGCGGTCATCTCGCCGCCTTGACCGGCACCAGTGGCGGGGTGAAGATCAAGAAGATCGGTTCGGCCGCCGCCGACATCGAAGGTGAGCTCGGCACCTACACCTCCAAAAGCAGTTCCGTGGATGCGGTGGCGGATTGGTTCGGTCCGACAAACTTTTTGGTCATGGATTCCTGCGGCAGCCAATTAGTCCACAACGCGGATGGCTCCCCCGAATCCAGTTTGATTGGCGGTCCCATTCAGAACAACAAGGACAAAGTCGCCTTGGCCGATCCCATCACCTATATCGATGCCCAAGATCCCCCCTTTCTGATCATCCATGGCGACGCGGATCCCTTGGTGCCGATTTGTGAAAGCTTCTTTCTGAATCAAGCCTTGCAGCAGGCCGGAGTCACCTCCACCTTCGTCACGGTCCCGGGAGGGGGCCATGGCACGGGAACGACCGTCGAACCCTATATCACGCAAATGGTCACTTTCTTCGACAACGCCAGAAAGAACGGTCCCACCTCCATCCAACACCCATTCCGCTCGCAGGATTCACAACCGTTCGAGACGTCCTTCGACCTTTTGGGACGGAAATGCCCGGATGGTCTCCCGCCGGGATCCGGCCAGGGGAGCATTATCCGATCGAGTGAAACGCGAAGTAAGGGCCCTTAATCCAACGCGGGTGTGGAAACGGCTTCGGGATATTTCCCGAATTCGTAATTGAAGGTGCGGCGCGCGGGCTTGAATCCCGCTCGCGGATGAAGCGCTCGGCCGCGCGCAGCGTTTTGAGCCCCGACGAGCGCAGCACGTTTTCTTCGATGACGATGCTGTTGATGTCGTTGGCTCCGGCCGAAAGGCCCAGCTCGGCCAATTCGCGCCCCATCACCAGCACCGACACTTCGATATTGGGGATGTTGTCGAGAAACAGGCGCGCTACGGCCACGAAACGCAGGTATTCCCGGCCGGTGACGTGGCGGATGGGAAAGCGCTTGGTCTGCGCTTGGAACACCCAGGGGATGAAGGAGAGGAAGCCGCCGGTGCGATCCTGCTGATCGCGCAAGAGGCGCAAATGCTCGGCGAGGTCGGCCGCGGTTTCGCTGGACCCGAACACCACATTGCTCGAACCCGGCAGATCGGCTGCATGGCAGGCCCCCATCACCGCGCACCATTCCGCTCCCGACAGTTTCCGGGGCGACAGCACGGCGCGCATGCGCTCGGTGAGAATTTCCGCGCCGGCGCCGGGCACCGATCCGAGTCCCGCGGCCTTCAGGGTCTGTAGCAAGCGCGTCAGGGGTAACCCCGAAGTTTCGGAAAGCCGCTTCAGCTCGATGGGCGAAAATGCGCGCACAGCCACGTGATATTGGTCGCGCAGCATTTCCAATGCTGCGGTGTAATAAGCCAGCGGGAGTTTGGGATTCACCCCGCCCTGGAAAAAAATCTGGTCGATGCCGAGGCCGAGCGCCTCTTCGGTTTTGGCGGCGATTTGATCCAAGGTCAGCGTATAGCCGCGATCGCTATCGATTTCGTCTTGGAAGCTGCAAAAGGTGCAGTCGACGTCGCAGAAGTTGGTGTAATTCACCACGCGGTAGGCCGTATAGCTCACGACTTCGGGGTCATGCAACTGCAGCCGGCGTGTGTGGCCCGCAGCCACGATGGCGGCCCAATCTTCGCTTCGCAGCAAGGCCTCGGCGTCGGCGGCATCGATGCGGCCGCCCTGCGCGGCCTGCGCGAGAATCGAGGCGATCTTCATAAGCAAAAAGGTAGCGCCAAATTCCCGCCGGCCCGGGCCGTCCGGTTAGGGTCCGTTAAGAAATAACGGCGTTACACCGAGGTCGAAGCGAAGGCGAATGGAGCGGTTATTTCGTAACGGACCCTTATTCCCCAGATATCCAGTTGAGGGTTGCGCTGCGCGTTTGGAATTGCGCGCTTGCTTTTTTCGCCGGTGTCGGCGGGACCCGGTAGCGCGCATGGTACTGCGTCTTCGGGCCATCGGGAAATGGCGGCCCGGTCTTTCACCTCCCCCAGCGGATCTGAACTCCCAAGCCAGCCACTGGGTCTGGGGATATCACCATTCGGCGCATTTTTCCGATATAGGCATAAAAAACGATATTTTGATCCGCCATTTTCGATTTCAATGAAAATATCGGATAAAAATCATCATATCTTAGCAGAATATGTGGATAAATATTGATTTATGCGCCAATTTATGCGCATTTTTAAATCAAAGACATCTCCGATCTTGAAAATATCGGGTAAAATGGTGTAAATTTTGTTCATATTCATAGAAGACATCGATACGGGGTTAAAAAATGACCAAAAAAACCTGCACCGGCGCCGAAGCCTTGGTTCATAGCATTCAACAGCACGGGGTCGAATACATATTCGGCCACCCCGGCGGCGCCGCCATCCCGATTTTTGACGCTTTGGTTGACTCTTCCGTCAAATTCATTTTGACCCGGCATGAACAAGGCGCCACCCACATGGCCGATGGCTTGGCGCGCGCCACGGGCAAGGCCGGAGTCGTGCTGGTGACCTCGGGGCCCGGCGCCACCAACACCATCACCGGCATCATGACCGCCCATATGGATTCGATTCCCCTGGTGGTCATCACCGGACAAACCATTCGGTCCATGCTGGGGCTCGACGCCTTTCAAGAAGCCGACGTGGTGGGGTTGACCTATGCGGCGGTGAAGCATTCCTACCTAGTGCGCGACGTCCATGACATTCCGCGCATCATCAAAGAGGCTTTTTATATCGCCGAAACCGGCCGCCCCGGACCCGTGCTCATCGACATTCCCAAAGACGTGTCGGGAGCCGTGTTCGAGCCCGATTATGCCGCGGCCATCGATTTGCCGGGCTATGTGATTCCGGGTGCGGGCGATCCGGGGGCCGTGGCGCAATGCGCCGATTTGTTGCACAAGGCCAAGAAACCATTATTGCTGGTGGGGCATGGCGCGGTGATTGCCGACGCCTGCAAGCCGCTCAAGGCTTTGGCCGAAAAGCTGCAGATTCCGGTGGTCAACACCTTGCTGGGGAAAGGTGCCTTTCCCGAATCCCATGAATTGAATTTGGGCATGTTGGGCATGCACGGCACGGCCTATGCCAACAAAGCCGTGCCGGCCTGCGACTTGATTATGTCGATTGGCTCGCGCTGGGACGACCGCATTTGCGGCAAATACGCGGCCTTCTGCCCCGACGCCGTGAAAATTCACATCGACATCGATCCCGCCGAAATCGGAAAGATGATCCAGCCCGATTGCGCCATCGTGGGCGACGCCCGCCAGGTGCTCGAAGCGTTGTTGCCGCAGACGCACAAGGGCGACACTACGGCGTGGCTGGCGCAGATCAAGAAACTGAAGCGCCAGTTCCCGTTGCATTACCGCAAGCAGGGCGGCCTCAAGGCGCAGCATGTGCTCAGCGAATTGTACCGGCTCACCAAGGGCAAGGCCATCATCGCCACCGACGTGGGCCAGCACCAGATGTGGGCGGCGCAGTTCTGCAAGGTCGATCACCGCAACTATTGGATCAGCAGCGGCGGCGCCGGCACCATGGGCTACGGCATGCCTGCGGCCATCGGCGCGCAATTCGGGCGTCCCGACGCCACGGTGATCGCGGTGGTGGGCGATGGCGGCTTTCAGATGACCCAGGCCGAGTTGGCCACAGCCGCGTTGCATAAGCTGCCCATCAAGATTCTGATCATCAACAACCGCTATCTCGGCATGGTGCGGCAATGGCAGAACCTGTTCTTCGAGAACCGCTTGTCGGGCGTCGATCTCGAAGGCAATCCCGACTTCGTCAAACTGGGCGAAGCTTACGGCATCAAAGGCTTTCGCATCAAGCGCAACGCCGACGCCGGCCGCACCTTGGAAAAGGCCCTCGCCTACCACGACGGGCCCTGCATCATCGATGCCGAAGTTGAAAAAGAAGACAACGTTTTTCCCATGATTCCGGCCGGCGCCACCTATGCCGAAATGGTGCTGGAACCGCCGACCAAAAAAATGGCCAAACCCGTGGGCAGCACCTGAGCACAATGAGGAACGCATGATCAATGGAACGTTGAAATCAATCACGGTGAATGAAAGCACCGGTTACCGGACCCATCCCGAAGGTCGCGCCAACCAGCACACCTTGAGCCTCCTGGTCAACAACAAGCCGGGCGTGCTCATCCGCATCGCCATGGTGTTTTCCCGCCGCGGCTACAACATTGACTCGCTGGTCGTGTCGCCCGCCTACAACGGCCGCTTCGCGCGCATGAATATCATGGCTTCGGGCGATATCGGCACATTGGAACAAATCATCCGCCAGCTCAACAAGCTGATCGACGTCATTCATGCCAAGGATCACACGGGCGAAAACGCCGTGGTCAAGGAGTTGGCGCTGATCAAGGTGAAATGCCCGCCCGAGCGCCGCACCGAAGTGCTGCAAATCGCCGAGCACTTCAAAGGCCAGACGGCCGACATTTCCGACGCCACCTTGATGCTGCAAGTCACGGGCAGCACCGAAAAGCTCGATGCTCTCGAAGCCATGCTCGACAAATACGGCCTCATCGAAGTGGTGCGCACCGGCAAGGTGATCATGGCGCGCGGCGAGGTCGGCACCTAGCCGCCGGCCGGCCATGCGTGCGACCCGCATCCGCCGCCTTCTCCGGGCGCCACGCGCGCAGGTCTATCGGGCGTTGATCAACGCTGAAGCCGTCGCGCAGTGGAAATTTCCGGACGGCATGCGTTGCCACGTGCATTCATTCGAGGGCCGCGAAGGCGGCGCCTTCCGGATTTCGCTTATCTACGATTCTCCGGACGCCGTCGGCAAGACGACCGCGCACACCGACACTTACCATGGACGTTTCGAAAAACTGATTCCTGACGAACGGGTGGTGGAAGTCGACGAATTCGAAACCGTGGATCCCGCCTTGCGCGGTGAAATGAAGATTACGATTCGCTTGGCCGACGCCGAAGGGGGCACCGACATCCTGGCCGTGCACGAGGGGCTGCCTCCCGGCGTTTCGTTGGCCGACAACGAAAAAGGCTGGAGCCTGGCGCTGGCGAAACTCGCCGCTTTGGTGGAACGGGTTCGGGGAGCGGATTCGGAAGGCGCGGCCTAAACGCGGAATTCCGCCATGGCCGTGGTGAAAAGGATCCAGCGCGGCGGTTTTTCCCCGGTGTCATGGGGAAAGGTGACGCTCACGGAGATCCCCAGGCCGTAGCTCAACTCCAGCGGCTTTTCCAGGGAAAAGGTGTTGCCCCGGTCCGCGCCGCGCGCGTGATCGCCGAACAGCGACAGCGGGCCGAAGGCGCGCAACAGACGTGTGCCGTCATAGAGATGCACCGAAGCGATGGGCGAACGTGAGGTGTTGTGGAAAAACAGAAACACGCGCGAGAGCTTGGGCCGCTGCCCGTCGAGCAGGTTGGGAACGGCGAAGGGAATGTGGAACCAATTGGTGGTCGCTTCTTTGCCCCAAAAAGTCGCGCCCCAGCCTTTGTGCGATACTTCGTCGATGTGCTCCGGGTATTCGGGCTCCACTGCGTTGCCGTGCACCGAGATGATGGCTTTCAGCGTCGAGGATTCCAACGGGGCGCGCGTGCGGGCGATCTTCATGCGCTTAGTCTAGCATTTTTTCCCCGCGCCCGGCATCTCCGATCCCGCCGTACCACCGAGGTTACACCGGAGCCCCGCCGCCGGCGGGACAACGGCCGGAGTCAGAACTCCTGCAACCAAAAAGTCGGATCGCGGCTGTTGGATCGATCGGAGGCGGCCGCGGCCGGGTCGTGCTCCCAAAATTGCGACCCGGTGGCGCGCGGCAGCGCTTCGGGCAGCGGCAGATCCGTCTCTTCGCCCGTGCGCCCGAGCGCCGCCTGCACGCAGCCGTGCAATTCCAGGGGCGTGAAGGGTTTACGCAAAAACTGCGCGTCCAGATACCGCATCCAATAGGCCACGCCGGGGGCATCGCAGGCCTCCGACATGCAAATCACCTTGACCTTGGGCCACAGCCGCAACACGTTCTCGGCCAGCTTCACTCCGCCCACCGGCAGCAAATTGATTTCGGTCAGGAGCACGTGAAGACGATCGCCGTATTGGGCGCAGAGAAAAAGCGCGTCATAGGCATTGCGCGCTTCCAGCACTTGCAGACCCGCGCTCGCCAGAAAGTCGCGCATCTGCGCGCGCAAGGCGGTGTCGTCATCGACCAGCAGCACGCCCTGGGAGGTGGCGAAGGGAACCGGGTCGGTGGACCCGATTTCGGGTGACCGGAGAATCGGAAATTGCATCCTGCGGAGAGCCTCCGGGGTGAGGCGGAAACTCCCACGACAATTATCGGATCGCCCAGGCTTCGATCGCAAGTGCCGTAAGGCCCGAAAGCGGCCGGCGGGGACGGACCTTTGCGGTTTTTGCCGGGCGGCTTTGGGTTGCGGCCTCAAGGTTCTGCGGATCCGCCAGGCGCCCAAGCGTCGCTACCTTTCGGGCGGTCGGCACAAGGGGAGCCAAAAGGGAGACGCATGAGGAACGATGGGAAAAGCAAACCGAGCGGTATGCGGACGGCCATGGTAACCGGTATGTTTCTGGCGGCGGCCTGGGGGCTGAACCCCATCAGCGAGGGCGGCTTCGCGCTGTGGCCGCGCGGGGTTTCGCCCACCGATTTCCGCGCCGAAGAAGGGTTCATTATTCTCAGCGGCTCCGGGGTGGAAATTCCCGGGGCGGTGTCGTTGCGCGCCACCCCGACTTTGGAATTGGGGGCAGGCTTGCAAACCTATTGGGGCGGAAACCGCGCCCACATTCCCTATCTGCCCTTGGGCGTGAAATATCAAACGGATCGCGCCACCGCCTTGAACCTCGACTTTTGGGTGCCGACGCAAAACGGCAACGGCGGCCTGCGCCTGGGCGCCTTGACCCGCCTGCAGCACGGCGGCCGCCTGTCGTCGGTGCTCTCCGGTCAAATCGGTTTTTTCGACGCCTTCACCGGCGGCGGCGGCGCGGCGCTGGGAACCGCCTGGACGCCATCGCTGCGGTTGCTCCGCGGGGTGTCGCTGCAATGCGGTCTGGTCGCCTCCAGCGACACGCGCGCCTTCAACGATCACTTCGCGTTCGACCTGCAACCCGGCGCTTTCGTCGATCTGGGGCGCGGGTCTTCCCTGCTGTCGCAAATCACCCTAGGATTGGCCGGCCCCCACCGCGAAGACGTGCGCGCCGAGCTGGCGCTGTCCGAAGGGTTCTGAGGCGGCGCCTTCCCGTCAGCCCGCGGCCGGGCGGCCGTTCTGCGGTTGCAGAATCGGCCCGTCGTCGTGGTGGACCGGAGTCAGGCTGTGTAAATAGCGGTAGAGCGCGCGCAGGTCGTTTTCGTGCATGCGTTTCAGGCTGCCCCAGGGCATGGGATCATCGGGAATCAAAAGCCCGGCGCGAAAACGGTGTACGAACATGTCTTCGCTCCAGCCCGTGATATGCCCCGTGGTCGGATCGGGCGTGAGGTTCGGGCTCGAGAAGACGTAACCCGGGCGTAACCGCGAGCGGAACAGCAATCCGCCGGAAAAAAACGGGCTCAGGTACTGGCCGGTTTTGAGATCGCGCGCCGTATGGCAGCCGCGGCAACTGCACACGGTGTTGGCCAGATACGAGCCGTAACGCGCGGTGGGTTCGGGCGGCATGCTGTCGGGGGGCGGCCCTTTGGGCGCGTAGGGCTTGATGAAATACGCCAAGGTGATTTTGCCCAGCAGGTTGATTTGCGGATCGGGTGGTTGGCCGGGCGTGGGCGGCAGGGAGCGCAAAAAGGAAATCAGCGCCACCAAATCGCTCCGGGCCAGGTCGGCATAGGCATCCATGAAGGGCAGCCCGATATGTCCCGCGCGGTTCACGCCGTAGCGCAGCATGCGCGCCAACTGGCCGTCGCTCACCCGGCCGATGCCCGTGGCCGAATCGGGCGTCAGGTTGCATGCCGCCCAGGTGCCGAGAAAGGTTTTCTCGCCCGGGCCGCCCGTGAGCGGAACCTCTTCACCGCGGAACAGGCGCGGCCGCGCCGAGTCAGGGGCATGGCAATCGGCGCAATGCATGGGCCCGTAGACGAGATAGCGCCCGCGCGCGATTACGGCGGTGTCGGTCGAGGCATGGATGTCCGGCAGGGGGACGTCCCAGGTTTTGCGGTAGCCCCGGAAGGCGTAAAAAACAAAAACAACCAATACCACGATCACAAATATGACCAATCCCGCCCCGATCTGTCCCGTTCTGCGCAGCCATTTTTTCACCTTCGTCCTCCCCGTGGCATCCCGATTCCGGCCCGATTTTTTCCGCCCCGATCCGGTCGGGCGGCGGCGGGCCTGGTCTAACCCAATGAATCAAAAGGAAAAAGAATCCGGCCCGCCCGGTAAAATTTTTTTTGCCGGCCGACTTTTCCACCGATCGTTCGCTGTTGTTCATTCTGCGACAAGCGGTTACCCGTTGGCTTTCGTGTCGACAGCTCGGTTGCGAGCTCTCAGGCGCCACCGCGGGGGAGCGATGGTAATTTTAGGTATGAAAAGGACTTGAAGGCCAAAGCGATCGGTTTTTTAATGCGTTCGCATCCCAGTGGAAATCGATCCCTTGGATAAGATTAGATTGGAAAACCACCCGAAATTTTAGACACGCGGAGGACGGCACATGCGTTTCGAACGAAAGTTTATCCCGGCAGATCAAAACCCCTATGACGCGGTCCAGTATGCGTGGCGCAAATCGCAGGTGCGGGCCTTGGATTCTTCGGCCGCATCGGCGGCCCTGGAAGTTGAAGTGCCCGAAGCCTGGTCGCAAACCGCCACCGACATCCTGGCGCAAAAGTATCTCCGCCGCCGCGACGTGCCGGCTACGCCCGGCTCGGAAAAAGCCGCAACCGGCGGCGAGAACAGCGTGCGCCAGGTGGTGGACCGCCTGGTGGGATGCTGGCGCCATTGGGGCGACAAACTCGGCTATTTCGACACCCCGGGGGATGCCCAGAATTTCTACGACGACTTGGCGGTCATGCTGCTCAAGCAAATGGCGGCGCCCAATTCGCCGCAATGGTTCAACACCGGCCTGAACTGGAAGTACGGCATCACCGGCTCGGCGCAGGGCCATTACTACGTCGATCCCGCCGACAACCAAGTCAAGCAGTCGGCCGACGCCTATACGCGCCCCCAACCGCATGCCTGCTTCATCCAGTCGGTCGACGATGATTTGCTGGGCGAGAACGGCATCTATTCGCTGCTGCAGCGCGAAGGGCGCATTTTCAAATACGGTTCCGGCACCGGTACCAATTTCAGCGCCGTGCGTTCGGCCGGCGAGCATTTGGGCGGCGGCGGCGTATCGTCGGGCCTGATGTCTTTTCTCAAGGTGTTCGACCGCGCCGCGGGCGCCATCAAATCTGGCGGCACCACGCGGCGCGCCGCCAAGATGGTGTGCCTCGATCTCGACCATCCCGAAATCGAAGACTTCATTTCCTGGAAAAGCCGCGAAGAGGAAAAGGTGGCGGCGATGCTGGCGGGATCGGCCGTGCTCAAGGCCGGCGAGCAGGCCATGCACAAATTGGGCCGCGATGCCGGCAATCCGGCGACTTCAGGCGCGGCCTTCGTGCCCGAGGCCGTATGGGAGCGCGCGCGCGCGCTGATCAATCAGGGCATTCCCGTGGGCGACCGCGAAGTGTTCGAAGCCCATTTCGAGGGCGAAGCCTATGTCACGGTGAGCGGTCAGAACTCAAACAACTCGGTGCGCGTGCCCAACGTCTTTCTCGACGCCGTCGACGCCGACAGCGACTGGCAGCTTTTGGGCCGCGTGGAGCGCAAGGTGCTGAAGACGGTGAAGGCGCGGGCCCTGTGGGAGCGCATCGGCCGCTCGGCCTGGGACTGCGCCGATCCCGGCGTGCAATACGACGACATCATCAATGAATGGCATACCTGCCCGGCCGACGGCCGCATCCGCGCGTCCAACCCCTGCTCGGAATACATGTTTCTCGATGACACGGCCTGCAACCTGGCTTCGCTCAACCTGGTGGCCTTTCAGAAAGAAGACGGCACGCTCGACCTCGAGACTTTTTCCCATGCCGTGCGCCTGTGGACCGTGGTGCTCGACATCTCGGTGGGCATGGCGCAATTTCCGTCGCCGGCCATCGCGCGCAAGTCCTACGATTACCGCACGTTGGGACTCGGCTACGCCAACCTCGGCGCTTTTCTCATGCGTGCGGGCATTCCCTACGATTCCCGCGCGGCGGCCGATTGGACGCAAACCATCACCGCCCTTTTGGGCGGCGAATCCTATGCCGCTTCGGCGGAAATGGCCGGGGCCCTGGGGTCATTTCCCCGCTTCACGGCCAACCGCGACGCCATGCTGCGCGTGATCCGCAACCACGAACGCGCGGCCCGGGCCGCGTCGGTTTCGGAATACGAAGGGCTGTCGGTGATTCCGCGCGGACTCGCCGGCGAGTTCGCCCCCGAATCCATGGTCGCCGCGGCGCGCGAGGCCTGGGAACGCGCTTTGATCCTCGGCGCCAACCACGGCTTCCGCAACGCGCAGGTTACCGTGCTGGCTCCCACGGGCACCATCGGCCTCATCATGGATTGCGACACCACCGGCATCGAGCCCGACTTCGCCATGGTGAAGTTCAAGAAGCTGGCCGGCGGGGGCTATTTCAAAATCGTCAACCGTTCGCTGCCCGTGGCCATGCGCCGCCTTGGCTATGCGGCCAACGAAACCGACGCCATCGAACGCTATTGCCTGGGCAGCGGCAGCCTCGAAGGCGCGCCCCATGTGAACCGCGCCACGCTGTCCGAACGCGGTTTCACCGAAGAGGTGATCCGCAAGGTCGAAAAGGCGCTGCCGATGGCGCTGTCGCTGGAAGACGCCTTTCATCCCCACCTGTTGGGACGTGAATTTCTGCAGAGCCTGGGACTGCGGCCCGAAGCGGTCGAAGGAGACGGCTACGACGTGCTTGAAACCCTGGGCTTTTCCCCGGAGCACATCGAAGAGGCCGATCGCACCATCTGCGGGGCGCAAACCGTCGAAGGAGCGCCCTTTCTCAAGCCCGAGCATTACGCCATATTCGACTGCGCCAGCAAATGCGGCAAAGGCGTGCGCTCCATCGCGCCCTTGGGCCATTTGCGCATCATGGCCGCGGCGCAGCCGTTCATCTCGGGCGCCATTTCCAAAACCGTGAATCTGCCCAATGAAGCCACGGTGGCCGACATGCTCGGCATTTACCGCGAAGGCCATCAAGGCATGCTCAAAGCCATTTCGGTGTACCGCGACGGATGCAAGATGTCGCAACCGCTCAACGTCAAGAAAACGCGGCAGAAGGCGGCACCGGCGGTGGCGGCGCCGCGGGCGGTCGAAAACGTCTGGGAGTCATCGGTGCCGGCTTCGGCACGCCAGCCGCGTCCGGTGCGGCGGCGATTGCCCACCCGACGCGGCGGCTTTGTACAGGAAGTCACGGTCGGCGGGCACAAGCTCTTTTTGCGCACGGGCGAATACCCCGACGGCACCTTGGGTGAAATTTTCATCGACATGTACAAGGAGGGCGCGGGCTATCGCGGCATTTTGAACTGCTTCGCGGTGCTGACCTCCAAGGCGCTGCAATACGGTATTCCGCTGGAAGAACTGGTCGACACTTTCACCTTCACGCGCTTCGAACCCGCGGGTCCGGTGGGGGGCCACGCCAACATCAAGAATTGCACCTCGCTGCTCGATCTGATTTTCCGTACGCTGGGACTTTCCTATCTCGGGCAAACGGATTTCGTGCACGTGAAACCCGTCGACGCTCCGGGAGCGCGCGGGGCGGCCGGACCGGCTCCGGAATCCGGCGAAGCGTCGGGTGCAGGCGACGAAAACGTACCCGCGGTTTCTCCGCTGGCCCGTCCGGGGCAGACCTTTGCGGGCACGCATAGCGAAGCGGCCCACCTGTCGCGCCGGGCCGGGTATACGGGCGACGGATGCTCTTCCTGCGGATCGATGCGGGTGCGCCGCAACGGCACTTGCGTGGTCTGCGAAGACTGCGGCACCACCAGCGGCTGTTCCTGAAGCTTTCGCGGTTGTTTGAGGACGATTCCCGCCGCCTTGTAGCTTCAAGGCGGCGTTTTTATTCCGATAAACATGTCAGAGGTGGAATCCCATGTCGCTTGCGATCGATACCAGCCAGGTTTCTTCCCCCGATACCACCGCATCTTCGGGCCAAGTCACTTTTGCCGGCGTGCAGACCCTGGCCGCGGATCAGATCACGGCCTTGCTGCCCTCAAGTACTCCGGCCGCGGTGTACACGCCATCGCAGTTGTATAATGCGGTGAGCTACCAGGCTTTCGGCGCAATGGGCGGCAGCGGAAGCATCGCCTACCAGGATTACCTTCAGGCCACCGAAGCCGCGTCCGCTTCCACGACCGCGACGGATTCTACCTCCACCGCCGACCCGACTTCGGATCCCACCGCTGCCGATGGTACCGCTTCCGATACGACTTCAGACATTACGTCCAACACGACTTCCGACCCCGCCACCGATACCACGTCCGATCCCACCGCGGAGGCCACGAGTTCCACTGCGGTTTCCGACAGCTCGACGAGCACCAATTCTTCTGGTGTGGATTCGTCGGCCAATCCGGCCAATATGACCGACGAGCTTTTGCAAGAAGCCGGGTGGACGGCGCCGGCCGCGAATCCCTATCAGGTGACCACGGATTTTTTCGCCGACCAAACTCAGATTCCCGCGGCCAATGCTTACGGCTCCACCACGACGCAGGATTTGGGTCAGGTTTACAACGCCCTGGTGTAAAGGGAAAACCCCTCATCCTCGCTGGTCCGTCTCGAACCGACGAGGCCCGCGCCTGCTTCCCGCGCCCACCGATGGACGTCGAAGGCCAAGGCGGAAGTTTGGCTCGCTCGGCGGGCGTTGCCCACCGCCCGCAATCGGTTCAATCGTTGAGTTCGGAGCGGCGTTCCGCGGAGATGAAATCCTCATCGGGCGCATCGGTGCGGGCGCCGAGATGGCGCAAAAGCCGCATGGCTTCGAGACGCCCGTTGGAGGAGGCGGCCAAATACGGCGTCCAACCTTCGGCGTTATGGCTGTTGATGTCGGCGCCATCTTTGATCAGGCGTTCCATCTCATCGACCTGGCCTTTTCCGGAAGCTTCGATCAACAAGTTGTTCTTGGAAGATTGCGGCAGCACGGAACAAGCCGAGAGCGCGGCGCCACTGCAGATCAGCGCCGCGGCTAAAAAGGCGGAGGGGCTTTTGCAAGCGGAGCTTGCCGTCCGCGCCATGTCGTAGAACCGTCGCAAGTCACGCAGATATTTCAAAGACACCAACCCCTCTTATTTCCGTTGACGACCTCCCAGGCTAGGCGTCGCGAACGAAACAGTAAGGTTATGGTATCTGATTCGATCTTCACCCGGGGGTCAAATTTTTGTTTTCGCAATTGGGGTCCATTGAGGAAACGATTCTTTGGCCGCACTTTTTTTTGCTTTTTGGGTGTGCTAAAATCTTTTTCACCCATGGCGATTCACAAGGCCTTGAACAAGGCGGCGCTCATCAATCTGTACAATATCGGCGGCAAGGAATTGGTCGTGAGACTGATCGATCGGTTCGTGCAAGCAACGCCGTCGCGCCTCGAAACCGCGCAGTCCTGCGCAGCGCGGCAGGATTGGCGCGCGCTGCATCTGGTGGCGCATTCGCTCAAGGCCACCTCGGCCAATGTGGGCGCGGATCGATTTCGCAACCTGGCCGAAAAGCTGGAAGATCTGGCCGGCTTGGGCCGCGGCGAGCAGATGGAATCGGCGCTGGAAGAGTTGGAAACGGAGTTTCGCGCCGCCGAGATCGGGCTTCGCCACGAACGTCTGGAATGGCAGACCTGACGGTTTTTCCCGTTTCCGGTTTTATTAATCTTGCAAAGTGTCGTCCAGGAATTTCCGGGCTTTTCATTTCGCGCAGGACCATGCCTCCGAGGTGCAGGAATGGGTGGTCGAGGAAGGGCCGCTGCAACTTCGCGTCAACGGCGCTCCCTTTACCGTCACGCTCCGCACACCCGGGGCCGATCGCGAGTTGGCGTTGGGGCTGCTTTTTTCCGAAGGGCTCGTGGAAACCCCCGATGATTTGATTTCACTGGAGGCCGAACCGGATCAAAACGGGGCCGCGGTTTGGGCCGCGACGGTGAAGCACCAACCCGCGCCCAAGGAATTTTCCGCGCGCTCCCTGGCCTCGACCTCCTCCTGCGGGTTGTGCGGAAAGACGGAATGGGAAGCGCCGGTTCCGGATCAGGGCCGCGGGGGATTTTCGGAAACGCGGTTTCTGCGCACCCAGCTGGCCAAGTGCTTCGCAGAAATGGGATCGCGGCAAATCCTTTTCGATCGCACCGGGGGCAGCCATGCCGCGGCCATCTTTTCCGCAGCCGGAGATCTGCTGGCCATGGGCGAAGATGCCGGGCGCCACAACGCCGTGGACAAGGCCGTGGGTGATTTGTGGTTCCGGGAAGGGCTTCGGCAAGGGGCGCTGCTGTGCGTCAGCGGCCGGGTGTCCTATGAAATCGCCGCCAAGGCGCGGCGCGCGGGGCTCGGCTTTCTGGCGGCGGTGTCCGCGCCCTCGTCCATGGCGGTGGAATTTTGCCGCGCGGCGGGGATGGTGTTGATGGGATTTTGCCGGGGCGACAAGGCCACGGTGTATTCCCACGCCGAGCGGCTGGCGGAGGAACCCGTAACATGAAAGATACCTCTCCCGAATCCGAACCGGCGGCGGGGCCGGGCGCGCTGTGGGCCAGCGCCAAGCATCTGTGGCGCGAAAAAGCCCTGGCCGCGGGATCGCGGGCCCTGCTGCACATGAACCAGAACGACGGCTTCGACTGCCCGGGTTGCGCCTGGCCCGAGCCCGGAGAGGCTTCGCATTTCGAGTTCTGCGAAAACGGCGTGAAGGCCATCGCCGCCGAGACCACGGGCAAGCGCGTGACGCGCGAGTTTTTCGCCCGTCATTCCGTGTCGGAGCTGCGGGAAAAAGACGGGTATTGGCTGGAAAGCCAGGGACGCCTCACCGAACCCATGGCCTATGATCGCGAGTCGGATCGCTATGTCCCGATTTCGTGGGAGGCGGTTTTTGACCGGCTGGGAAACGCCTTTCGTTCCCTCGGGCACCCCGACGAGGCCGTGTTTTACACCTCGGGCCGCACCAGCAACGAGGCCGCCTTTCTCTATCAATTATTCGGCCGCGCCCTGGGCACCAACAATTTCCCCGACTGCTCCAACATGTGCCACGAATCTTCCGGGGTGGCGCTCACCGAATCCATCGGCGTAGGCAAAGGCACGGTGACGCTGGAGGATTTCGAAAAGGCCGACGCCATTTTCGTCATCGGCCAGAATCCCGGCACCAACCATCCCCGCATGCTCACCCAACTGGAGAAGGCCGTCCGGCGCGGCTGCCGCATCGTGGCCATCAATCCTCTGCGCGAGCGCGGGCTGCTGAGTTTTTTGCACCCGCAAAAGCCGCTGGCCATGGCGTTGGGCCGCGGCACCCCTATCGCCAGCCTGTATTTGCAGCCGCTGGTGGGCGGCGATTTCGCCGCCTTCGCCGGACTTATCAAAGACGTGCTGGAACGCGGCGAAGCCGCATGGGATCGCGGCTTCATCGCCGCGCATACCGAGGGCTTCGAAGCGCTGGAGGCCACGGCCCGCGCCACCCCGTGGAATCTGATCGAGGAGCAATCGGGCCTCAGCCGCGCCCAAATCAAACTGGCGGCCGACATTTACGTGGGCGCATCGTCGGTGATCGCCTGCTGGGCCATGGGCTTGACGCAGAACAAGCACGCGGTGGCCACCATTCAGCAGGTGGCGAACCTGATGCTGCTGCGGGGTAACCTCGGCCGGCCGGGAGCGGGATTATGCCCGGTGCGCGGGCACAGCAATGTGCAGGGCGATCGCACCATGGGGATTACCGAGAAACCCTCTCCCGCCTTTCTCGACGCCCTGGATCGCGTGTTCGACATCCGCTCTCCGCGCGGGCGCGGGTATGACACGGTGGAGGCCATCGAGGCCATGCATCAGGGCAAGGTCAGGATTTTCTTCGGCCTGGGGGGGAATTTCGCCGCGGCCACGCCGGACACGGCGCTGACCGAAGCGGCGCTGCGGCGGTGCGCGTGTACCGCGCACGTGTCCACCAAGCTGAACCGCAGCCATCTGGTGACGGGCCGCGAGGCGTTCATTTTGCCCTGCCTGGGCCGCAGCGAAATCGACTTGCGCGGCGGCCGGGCGCAGAAAGTCACCGTGGAAGATTCCATGTCCATGGTGCATGCTTCCGTGGGGCGCAAGGCCCCGGCCTCGCCGCAACTGCGGTCGGAACCCGCCATCGTGGCCGCCTTGGCCCGCGCTGTCTTGCCCGCATCGGCGATTCCCTGGGAACGCTTCGCTGACGATTACGCGCTTATCCGTGATCGCATCGCGGAGGTTTTACCCGCCTTTCGGGATTTCAACCGGCGCATCGAGACGCCGGGCGGTTTTTATCTCGGCAATTCCGCCGCCGAGCGCCGCTTTCAAACCGCGGCCGGCAAGGCGCGTTTCCTGGCGGCGCCGGTGCCCGTGTTGCGGCTGCCCGAAGGCGCGCTGCGCCTGATGACCTTGCGTTCGCACGATCAATACAACACCACCATTTATGGTCTGGACGATCGCTATCGCGGCATTCGCGGCCGGCGCCGCGTGGTCTTTCTGCATCCCGCGGATCTTGAAGCGCGCGGGCTGTCGGCGGAGGACGGCGTGGATTTAATCCATTGCAGCGAAGACGGGTCAGTGCGCGTGGCGGAAGATTTCCGGGTCGTGGAATACGACATTCCCCGGGGTTGCGCCGCCGCCTATTTCCCGGAAACCAATGTGCTGGTGCCCCTGGCTTCGGTGGCCGACAAAAGCGGCACACCCACTTCGAAATTCATTCCGGTGACGCTCCGCAAACGGGGTTAAAATCGAGTGGTCATTCATGCACTGCGGAATCGAGCGCGGCCACGAGGTCGCCCGGCGTCAGCACTTGGGGTAGAATCCGATAGGCGGAACTGTGGCCGGAATAGAGCACGTAGAGCGGAATGCTGCTGCGGCCATACCCCGCCAGCGCCTCGGCAATGGCCGAATCACCGTTGGTCCAATCGGCTTTGAGCGCGGCGACGCCCTTGTCGGCGAAGCTCCGGGCCACCTCGGGCCGCGACAGCGCCACCTTTTCGTTCACCTTGCAACTGATGCACCAGTCGGCCGTGAAGTCGATGAACACGGGCTGATGGCCGCCGAGCAATTGCGCCAGCCGGTCGGCGGAAAACGGCTGCCAGTCGATGCCGCCCGGGTTCGGCGCCGCGACGCGCAGACCCGCGCCCGCGGGAAGCCGGCGCGCCTCATGCAAGGTGAGCATCAAGGCCGGTACGAAGATCAGCAATGCCACCAGGGCGGCGGTGAGACGGATGTGGCCGGGGTGGTGCAGCACCATCCATTTGCCGAGCACCCAGGCGCTTAAACCCGCGGCCAGCAGCATGGCGAGCAAGGCGGCCATGGAATCGACGCCGGTTTGCCGCCCGAACACCCAGGCCAGCCAAATCACGGTGGCGAGCATGGGGAAGCCCAAGAATTGTTTGAGGTGGTTCATCCATGGGCCGGGCTTGGGCAGAAAGCGCAGCCATTTCGGAAACGCGGAGAGCAGGAGATAGGGAAAGGCGACGCCCAAGGCCAGGGCCGTGAACGTCAATAGCCCCACGGCGGCGGATTGGGTGAAGGCATAGGCCAAAGCCGAACCCATGAAGGGCCCGGTGCAAGGCGTGGCCACCAAGGTGGCGGTGACGCCGGCAAAAAACGATCCGCCAAAGCCCTTGCGTTCGCCGCCGGGGGGTAGACGTGTGAAGAGATAACCGACTTCGAACACGCCGAACAAATGCAGGCTGAAAAAGAAAAGCAGCGCCGCCAGTACGATGACGAAGGCGGGCGATTGCAATTGATAGCCCCAGCCGAGCTGGTGCCCGCCCCGCCGCAGCAACAGCAGCAATCCCGCCAGTATCCAGAAGGAAATCAAGGTGCCGGCCGTGAAGGCCAGGCCATGGGCGAATACGTGACCGCGCTTACGTCCCGCACGTTGGACGAAGTCGAAAATCTTCAGGGACAACACCGGCAACACGCAGGGCATGAGATTGAGAATCATGCCTCCGAAAAAGGCGAGGGCCAAAGCGGCGGGCAGATGCATGCCGATAATATACCCGCCGGGTGCGGGTTTCCTGCGGGTCGGTTGCAGGGCTGCCCGCCGAATGCTGCGCCGACGCGGCGCGGCTGTCTTCCGCTGCGCGGAATGGGCGACGGCGCCGGGTGGGGCTTCGGAAGCGTCTCCACGCGATGGGTTCGCGCTTGGCGGCGTGCCGGAGCGGTCGCCGGGCTGTTCTTTCTGGCCCTAACCCTGGCCGCCGGATTTTTGCCGACGCGAATTTTGGGATAGCTTCGGCTACAAAGACAACGAGTCCGCAATTAGTACCACGAGTATAAGGCCGAAAAATTGACTTGCCTTTATATTAAGTGCCCAAAAACCATGTCGGGGTTGCCGGTTTGCGATCGTTCATTATTACGAAAGGAAAGGAAAGCATAAAGATGAAAGCCGCCTTAAAAAATTGCAGTGTATCCGCAGGTCTCGCCTTGCTGACGGCTTCCCTCTTGGCCGTGAAGGCGTTTTCGCAAGACCCCAACTTCTATATCTTCCTGGCCTTCGGCCAATCCAACATGGAAGGGTATCCGGATCAGCAGGAGCACCAGGATTCGATCAATATTCCCGCCCGTTTCCAGACCATGCCTGCGGTCGATTGGCCGGACGGCAGCCGTACCGAGGGCACCTGGACCGCGGCCGTTCCGCCGCTGTGCCGGAATACCACCGGGCTATGCCCCTGCGATTACTTTGGCCGAACCTTGGCCGACAGTCTTCCCTCCACTATCAAAATCGGCATCATCAACGTGGCCGTGGCGGGGTGCCAGATCGAAATGTTCGATAAAAACCTGTATCAAACCTATTTGAATCAGCCTTCGACGGCGAGTTGGTTGGTGGCGATCGCCGACCTCTACGGCGGCAACCCCTATCAACGCCTGGTGGACGTGGCCAAGATGGCCCAGAAAGACGGTGTGATCAAAGGCATTCTCATGCATCAAGGAGAGTCCGGCTCGATGACGGGCCAGTGGGCCAGCGAGGTCTCGATTGTCTACCACGACTTGATCCAGGATTTGGGTCTTGATTCCACCAAAGTGCCGCTGCTCGCCGGTGATTTCACCAACCCCAATCCGGGGTCTCCCTCCATGGTCTGGGGGCTTCCCAAGGTGATCAAAAACTGTTACGTGATTTCTTCGCTGGGTGATTCGGTAAACAGTACCGGAATCCATTTCAGCGCCTCGGGTTATCGCAAGTTAGGGACAAGCTATGGCGACAGCATGCTTGTGGCTTTCCGGAAGCTGGGAACCGGACCGACAGGAATCGCCGCAAGCGGGAACACTATCGGTTATGCCATCAAGAATTTCGTGGCCGTGGGACCCGGGAAGGATTTGATCTCCTTCGAAATCCCCCGGAGCGCTTTTGTCACGCTCAGCGCCTACACCTTGGCCGGTAGGGAAATCGGTCCCTTGGCCCGCTCCGAATTTTCAGCGGGCGAACATAGCGTTACCATAGGCGCGAATGCCATGCCGCCGGGTGAAATCGTTCTCAAGCTCACGTCGGGCCCCAATTCGGCGACCCGGACCATCCTGGCGACCGAGCGTTAAGTTAAGGCGAACCCAACCCCTGGCTGTGACGAATCGCAGCCTGTAACAAAAAGGCCAAATTCTTGTCGTCGGGTTCATGCGCCGCGGCCACTTGAAGATGGGGGATCGCGTCGTCGATTCTTCCCTGCGTTAACAGCAAGGTTCCCAGGTGATCCTGGGTTTTAAAATCCCCGGGATCCAGCCGCACCGCCTGGAAATAATGGTTCAGGGCCAACGCCTTTTCCCCGAAGTGGAAATAAATATCGCCGGCCATCACATGCGCCGGTTCAAAATCCGGATTGATCGCGGCCACTTTTTCAAAATTCTCCGCCGCGCTTTGATAATCCCCGGTGGATTTCTCCATCAACCCCAGAACGAAATTGACCTGCCAACTTTTCGGCAGGATTTTCGCCATATTCCGGTATTGATCCATCAGGGGCATGCCTTTTCCGCGGTACTCCGAAACGCCCAGCCAGGTAACGGGAATAACGAAAAGCAGCCATTTCCATCCGGATACGGCCAGCCATTTCGGAAAACCGGATGAACCCGATCGGCGCAGCGGACGGGAGGGTTTTTTTTCGATTCCCAACCCCTGGCGAAAATCGCCTTCGCGCACGCGCCAGATGAATCCGTCGAAATAAAAATGGAGCAGGGCCGAGGCCACGAATAAACCGGTCCAGAAGGGAATCAGGCTCGTTCCCGCCTGAAGCAGATTCGGGGCCTGAACCCGGGCGTAATCCGCCAATTGGCCGAGATATCCATATCCCAGCACCAGCAAGGCATAGAAGCCGATTTTCCAGGCCGCGGGTTGAAACAGAAATTTCTCCACGGAACTCGCCGTGATGCCCTGCGCTACGCGCCGCTGATTATAAACCCAGACCAAGGTGTTGTACTGGACATCGTGAAAAATTTCGAACAACACCAAGGCCACGAGCAGGTTATCTACGTACACCATGGCGAACCACCAGAAGCCGAAGCTGGAAACCATGGCCAGATACTTCACCGGATTGGGCGCGCGGCCCGCCCGGGTTTGCCTCCAGGCGTTGACACCAAAGGCAATGGTGGTTCCCACCGTCAGCACGTCCCAGGCCTGGCGAAAAAGCTGGAAGGCTGCGGGAGAGACGGAAGGTCCGCCCGCGGCATAGAAAAACGAGAAGGCGGCGATCATGCGGATGGAGGAGTGCCACACGCCGGCGCCGAACCAGCCAAGACACATGGCCCAATCCAGCCAGGCCGTGGCGGGGGAGAAGGAGCCCACCTTTGCGTCATAGATCCGCAGGAAGCCGTTGATCTGCATGGCGCCATGCCATGCGCCCCAAAACAACAGAATCAGTTTAAGGCTTTGCAGGTGGTAGGCGGAAAACAGCACACAGGTGCCGATCACAAAAATGGGCGCAAGCAGGAAGCGGGTCCGGAACCGCCGGAACAGGACGGGATCGGTGTACGCGCGGATGAAGCCCGGCAAGTGATGGCCGATGCCACCCACGGTCAGAATGGCGGCGCCGAAAATCGCCATGTCGAAGCGTGCTTTGGCCATCCACAGCAGCGGAATAATCCACAGGGGTGCCAGCACGAACAGGGACAGGTCGCGCGCGGGCCCCAGAATCCAAAGGCTTTTTGCCGGTGTCGTCGTGGAAACGGCCATAGGTTTATTATCTCGCGTCGCAGTGCCGGTTATCGCCAGGCTGGGTCATGGAGGAATGCGACAGTATAGGGAACCTCTCGAAATACATTTCGTCAGCGAGAACCGAGCGAGATCGAGGCCAAGCAGGAGCGCGAAGTCCGCCTCAGGCGGAATATGGCGTGAATATCGCCGATGCAGCGCGACGAACTTGGCCGACGATCGCAGCCGGTTCGAGTAGAAAGGTATTTCGAGAGGTCCCCTATAGTGGAAACTATACAAAAGACCGGATTTTCGGGTTGAATCTTCGCAGGCGGATGCATGCGGAGGCGAATTTTTGGGGCCGCCGCGATTGTGAAGGGCCTGATTTCACCTTTTATATTTTTGCCGGCAGTTCGACACAGGGTTTCGGCGATGGAGTCCGCCTGTAACCGCCTCCCGAGGCTTATGACTCCTACAACTCCAAGGCGGGAGGCTCATGTTGAATTACGTTCTGGTCGGCCTCGGCAGCGCGCTGGGCGGCATGTCGCGTTTCTGGTTTTCCGATCTGATTTCCAACCGCTTCGGAGCGACTTTTCCCTGGGGCACTTTGTTCGTCAACGTGACGGGCTCGTTCATCATCAGTTTGTTCGCCACCTTGACGGCGCCCCAGGGCCGCTGGCTGGTCGGTTCCGGTGGACGCAATTTCTTCATGACCGGGGTGTGCGGAGGCTATACCACTTTTTCTTCTTTCAGCCTGCAAACTTTGAACCTCGCGCACGACGAGGAATGGCTTTATGCCGGCGGTAATGCCGCGATGAGTTTGGGGCTCTGCCTGGTGGCCGCCTGGCTGGGTTATCTCGCGGCGCGTCTGTTGAATTCGACCGGAGGTGCGTGATATGAACCTTCCCCGCGATTCGGTTCGACTCAAAATTCTGCTGGGTGAAAGCGATCGGTGGCAGCATCATCCGCTGTACGAAGCCATTGTGCTCAAGGCCCGCGAAATGCATCTGGCCGGTGCCACGGCCTGGCGCGGAGAAATGGGATTCGGCAAATCCAGCCATGTGCACACCACGAAAATCCTCCAGCTTTCCTTTGATTTGCCGGTGATCATCGAGATCGTCGACACCGAGGAAAAGATCAACGCCTTTCTGCCCGTGCTCGACACCATGATGCAAGGCGGACTGGTCATAATGGAAAAGGTGCGTGTCATCGATTACCGGGCCGGCAAAGCTCCAAGCGAGCCGCCGCCGGCGGCATAAGCGAAGTGCGTCGGTTCGATGCTTGCATCAAAATGCCGATGGGGGCCGCCGCCCTTCTACTCCTCTAACGCTCTTGCTCGCGGCCCGCGGCCAGGGCCTTGAGTTGATTCATTTCCTGCGCCGTTAAATGCTTGGGTAATACCAGACGCAAGGTGACGTAAAGGTCACCCCACGAACCCGGGTGATCATGCAAGGGCATGCCTTGCCCGCGCAGACGCAACACCTTGCCGCTGTCGGTCATGGGCGGGACGGTGAGCTTCACCGAACCCTTCATGGTATGGATTTCAACTTGGCATCCCGCAATGGCCGATAAGGCGTCGAGGTCTTCGACGTGGTACAAGTCGTCCCCGCGCCGTTCCCAAAATTCATGCGGTAGAATGTGGATGCGCAAGGTGAGATCGCCTTCCACCCCGCCGCGCGGCGCCACGCCCCCCTTGCCGCGCAAGAGAATGGTTTTGCCGTCGGCGATGCCGGGCTTCAGAGCCAGGTTCACCTTGCGGCCGTTTAAGTCGAAGGTTTTTTTCACGCCGTGATAGGCGTCTTCGAGGGAGATCTCCAAATCGGCATGGTAATCGTCGCCCTTTCTCGGACCGGCGGGACCGCCGAATCCCCCGGGGGATCCGCGCATGCCTCCCCCGAAGAAGGAGGAAAAGAAATCAGAGAAGTCGCCCATCGACTCGCCGGCGGCTCCGGCGGATTGCGCGCGCGTTCTTCCGCGCCCCCCTTGACGGCGCAGCAAATCCTCCCAATCAAAATCCGCCTGCCCGGGCCCACCCGCTTGATTCCAGGCCGATCCGAGTTGATCGTATTGGGCGCGCTTTTCCGCATCGCCCAGCACTTCGTTGGCTTCATTGATTTCCTTGAAGCGCTCTTCCGCGGCCTTGTTGCCGGGATTCTTGTCGGGGTGGTGCTTGCCCGCCAGCTTGCGAAAGGCTTTTTTGATGGCGTCGCCGCTCGCGTTTCGCTCCACGCCCAGGATTTTGTAATAGTCCTTGAATTCCACGGTATTCCTCGCAACGTTCCCGACTCGGGCGACCCCGGCGGGATCGCGTGCACCAGAAAGTAGTGTTTCGCGGCGATGGGGAACCGATGGCTGGCGCGGAAACCGGGAAGTTTCCTTCCCACGATTTTCAGAATCACGGAGGCGAGCAAATCTATGCATTGAACGCCGTGCGGCGCTCGTAGGGTCCGGCTTCGAGAGGCGGTGGGTGGATGCGGATTCCGGAAGCCGCCTTCCGAAGTACGTAACCCAGAAGTTATAGGAATTCCTGACCTGCCGCATACTTTCGCAGGGATTCGGGCAGAAGCATGGCGACGCCTGCGCAAAACACCTTCGGTGGCGTTTAGGAACCGTCATCCGGCGTGTTTCCTCGCACTTTCGCCGCACCCGTACTTTGAAGCGCGGGGATTCAGCGTGAGGCTTCCGGGGGGAAAAAAGGTTTCGATTTGCCTAACCACAAAGAAACCGATTTAAGTCGAACCTTTCCGGCAATATTTATCCCAGAATAAAAGCAGCGATGAATGGGGACGATTCGGCTGTGGGGCGATATTTAGGCTTCTTTAAATCATGCCTTGGGAAAGAGGAAACATGCGATCTTCAGGACTCACCAAGTGGTTCAACCCGACAATTTTTGCCGCACTAGGCCTTTCGTTTATGTCCCAAGGTCAAGCCATGCCGTTTTCCGACCGCGTCACTTTGCCGTCGGGGGAGCAAATTTTCGTGGCCGGCTTCAATTTGGCCTGGATCAATTACGCCGATGATGTGGGGAGTGACCCCTTGGATACGACGCGGTTTCGCAGCGCCCTGCAGGCGGTGGCGGATTCGGGCGGCAATACTATGCGCGTGTGGCTTTCGACCAACGGGTCGCATGATCCGGTTTTTGGGTCGAACGGTTTGGTCAGCGGACTGGGTTCGAAAACCATTTCCAACGTGCAGCAAATGCTGTCCATCGCCAAGCAAAACCAAATGCTGCTTATCCTGACCTTGCTGACGCACAATTTCTTGCAGAACCAAAGCGGAGTCAACCTCACCAATAACATGACTTTGTTGAGTACCGATACCGGGCTACAGGCTTATATCACCAATGCCGTGGTTCCTTTGGTCACCGCCATCGGCAAAGACCCGAATCTCTTATGCTGGGAGGTGGCCAATGAACCCGAGGGCATGGTCCAAGGCACGGGCTGGACCACTCAGCGTATCACCCAGGCCGACGTGCAGAAATTCACCAACCGCATCGCGGGCGCGATCCACCGCGCCGTTCCCGGCGTGCTCGTTTCTACCGGAACCGTGGTCGCGGCGGACTTGCCCTGGTATACCGACGCCGCCCTCAAGGCCGCCGGCGGCGACTCCGATGGCGTACTCGACTTTTACATGGTCCATTATTATGGCTGGAACGGCGTCAGCAACAGCCCCTTCCACAAAGGCGCCGCTGCCTGGAGCGTGGACAAACCGCTGGTGGTGGGCGAATTCGCCTCGTCGAGTTGGAGCCCGAGTACTGCGTCTTCGAGTCCCATGCAAGACGCGGAATCGGTGGATACCCTGCTCGAAAACCTGTACAAGAACGGATACGCGGGCGGCCTTTTCTGGCAATACCAGCCCGATGCGGGCGATTCCTGGATGCAAGGTTTTGCCACTGCGTCCCCATCCTTGGCCATCTTCTCCCGCGCCCACCCATCCGATGTGAAATTCGACGGTGTTTCCGACGGCAAGTTGTCGGTGGTGGCCTCCGGTTCCCTCGGCGGCCGGGCGGTGGCTTCTCCGCTCGGACGCGTGGATACCGGCACCACGGTGACCATCACGGCCGTGCCCGACACAGGATATGACTTCGTGGGCTGGAGCGGCGACACCACGGTGGCGGCGACCGTCAATCCGCTTGTGATTAAGGTCACAAAAGACCGCGAAATCCTGGCGAATTTCCGGCCGGCGGCGGGCACCAATTTGCTCAAGAACGGCGACTTCTCCAGCGATTCGAGTGATTGGCAATTCAGTATCAGTACCCAAGGCACGGCCCAGGGAACCATCTCCTATGCCGCCGGGCAGGCCGACATCAATGTCACCGCGGCCGGCGCCCAGGATTGGTACGTGCAATTGATGCAAGGCGGCTTCGCCCTGCAACCCGGCGCCACCTATGTCGTCTCCTTCGATGCCTGGGCCAATGTCGCCCGCAACGTGGATGTCGGCCTCACCACCTCGGCGTATAGCTGGCAAAGCGGGGCGTCGGCCAGCGTGACCACGACCAAAACCAATTACCAACTCGAATTGACCGCCACTGACACCATTGCCTCGGGGACCCCCGGCGTGTTGCAATTCAATATCGGCGAGACGGTCTCGTCTTTGCACATCGACAATGTGATCCTGGCCTTGAAATCCTCTTCGCCCGTTCTCAGGCCGGTGGCGCGAAATACGGCGGCGGGGATGCGGATCACCGGATCGCGCGGGTTTTTGATTTGGAATTTGGCCACCCCATTATCCTCTCCCGCCCCGCTGGTGATCCTGGATGTGCAGGGACGGGACGTGGGGCGTGTGATGCTTCCGGCGGGCAAGTCCCAGGGTACTTTGAGCCTGAGCCTGCCGCGGGGCCTGTTCATGGCGCGGCTTAACGGCAGCGTGCGCAGGTTGTTCGTGTCGGAGTAGGGTTTCCGGGGAACGCCCAAAAACCAATTTTCGCATCCACGAATAGCCCATCCGCCCTCCGCGAATCGCGGTATCTTTTTAAGCGGAGGAAACCCATTTTGACTTGGCCTTTCCGGCTGGCCTGCGTTGCCATGCTCTTGCTGGGCGCCTCTTTGGTCCGGGCGCAGAAAGTCATGCCGACTTTGATCGGCACCAAGTATATGCTGACCATGGGTCCCATGACGTTCCAGGCCACGGCTAAAAACAGCGGCCGTGTGCAATCGTTGCAATACGCCGGCTTGGAAGTCTTGCATCAGGATACCACGGTCACCACGCAATACGGATCCACCTTCTGGCCCAGCCCGCAGGCCGTCTGGAACTGGCCGCCGCCCACCAGCCTAGACGGCGTGAACGACACCGTCGGCATCGGGAAGGATTCGACCATTACCATGTTGGGGAGTACGGACAATGTCTACACCCATGTGCGCATCCACAAAACTTTCTGGGCCGACCTCGGGGACTCTTCGTTTAACCTGCATTACACCTTGATCAATGCAGGGACGTCCAGACCCTGGGCTCCGTGGGAGGACACCCGCATCGATACCGGCGGGCTGTATCTCTTTCCCAAGGGAACGGACACCATCACGGGAGCCCTGGCGGGAAAAACCACCACTTCGGGGGGAATCGTGTGGTTCGTGGACAACAATGCGAACGTGCAAAGTACCGGAACCAACAAGTTTTACAGCGATGGATCGCAGGGGTGGTATGCCCATATCAATGCCGCCCGCCGTTTGCTTTTCCTCAAGAAATTCACGGATACTCCTGCTTCCAAAAAGGCTCCGAGTCCGGAGGATGAGATCGAATTCTGGACGACCCCCAGCCCGCTCACCAATTCTTCCTTCATCGAAATGGAGGTGCAGGGACCGTATGACACCATTCCGGCCAACGATTCCGTAAGTTGGGACATGAAATGGTTTGTCCGCAAAATTCCGGACACCCTGACCATCGCGGCGGGCAATCAGGCCATCGTCGACTACATCCATCAGGTGCTGGCAACGCCCACCGCCATCCGTCCCGTTTCCTCGGCGTCGAATTTTTCCCTGCGTTACACCGACCGCGATGTTCATCTCGTTCTGGAACAAGCCGCCACCGTGTCTCTGGCTTTGATCAATTCCAACGGGCGGGAAATCAGCCGGCTTTATTCCGGGCGATTAACGGCAGGCCATCACGACTTCAGGTTCGCGGAGGCCTTGCCCAAGGGCGTCTATTGGCTGGTCTTGAAAAATCCCCCGCTGACCCAAGCCATGAGCGTGAAGATGTTGGTGCTGGATTAAAAACCAACCTCGGGCCCGAAATTTTTTTAACGACTTTTTCCGGAAGTTTCCCGCGCGTCGGCGATTGCAACCGGATGCCAACACGCGGCGCACCGTATTTGCTTAACTTTTCGCGTTTCCTGCGGGAGCAACATCGAGGTGGGCATGCGGAAATGGCGCATTGAGGATTCGCGCGAACTTTATAACACGGCGGGATGGGGCATCGGCTATTTCGACATCAATGACAAAGGCCATGCCACCGTGTCGCCGCTCAAAGAGCGCGGTCCCGCCATCGATCTCAAGGAGGTGATGGACGAGTTGGCGTTGCGCGACATCACGGCGCCGGTGCTGTTGCGTTTTCCCGACATCCTCGACAACCGCATCGAGCAGATTTCCCAATGCTTCGACAGCGCTGCGCGCGATTTCGGATTCCAGGGCAAGACCTTCAACGTCTACCCCATCAAGGTGAACCAGCAGCGGCCCGTGCTCGAAGAAATGGTGCGGCACGGAAAAAAATTCAACATCGGGCTTGAAGCCGGGTCCAAACCCGAATTGCACGCGGTGCTGTCGATCATGGACAATCCCGAATCGCTCATCATCTGCAACGGCTACAAAGACGAAGAGTTCATCGAGCTGGCTTTGCTGGCCCAAAAAATGGGCAAACGCATTTTCGTGGTGGTGGAGAAGCTGAACGAATTGCGCCTGATCAAAAACGTGGCCCAGCGGCTCAATGTGCAGCCCAATATCGGCGTGCGCATCAAGCTCGCCAGTTCGGGCAGCGGCAAATGGGAGGAGAGCGGCGGCGATCAAAGCAAATTCGGGCTCAACTCAGCCGAACTGCTGGAGGCGGTGACGCTGGCCAAGCAGGAGGGCATCGACGCCAGCATCCGGCTGATTCATTTTCATCTCGGCAGCCAAATCACCAACATCCGCAAGATCAAGGCGAGCCTGCGCGAGGCCGCGCAGTTCTACATCCAGTTGCAGAAGCTGGGGCTCAACATCGAATTCGTCGACGTGGGCGGCGGCCTCGGGGTCGATTATGACGGCACGCGCTCGACCTCACCCAACAGCGTGAATTACAGCATTCAGGAATACGCCAACGACGTGGTGTATTCGCTGGTGGTGGCCGCCGACAAGGCCGGCCTGCCGCATCCCAATATCGTGGCCGAGTCGGGCCGCGCCCTGACGGCCCACCATTCGGTGCTCCTCTTCAACGTGCTGGAAACCACGGCCCTGCCGCTGTGGAACGAGCAGGATTTTCCCATCAACGATCAGCACCAGGAGCAGGTGCGGGAATTGCTCGGCATCTGCCGCAACCTATCCAACAACAGCTTGCTCGAATCATGGCACGACGCCCTGCAAATTCGCGAAGACGTGCTCGATGGTTTCAACCTAGGCCTGGTGGATTTGCAGACGCGCGCCATGGCCGAGCGCCTGTTCTGGAGCATCGCCCACAAGGTGCATCGCCTGGTGGCCGAGATGAAGAACCCGCCCATGGAATTGCAGGGGCTTTCCAAGCTGCTGGCCGAGAAATATTTCTGCAACTTTTCCCTGTTCCAATCCCTGCCCGACGCCTGGGCCATCGATCAGATTTTTCCCGTCATGCCCATCCAGCGGCTCGACGAAGAGCCGGTGTCGCAGGTCACGCTGCAAGACATCACCTGCGATTCCGACGGGCAAATCGATCACTTCATCCGCTCCGGTGAACTAACGCGCAGCCTGCCCTTGCATCCGCTCAAACCCGACGAGCCCTATTTTCTCGGCACCTTCCTGGTCGGTGCCTATCAGGAAATCCTCGGCGATTTGCACAATCTCTTCGGCGACACCAACGCCGTACACGTGGTGTGCGACGGCGACACCTACCGCATCGAACAGGTCATCGACGGCGAATCGGTGGCCGACGTGCTCGAATATGTGCAGTTCTCGGCCAAAAAACTCGTGCGCGACATGGAAACCTGGGTGTCGGCCTCGGTCAAAGAAGGCCGCATCACCATGCCCGAAGGCAAGGAGTTTCTCGCCAATTACCGTTCGGGTTTGTACGGCTATACCTATTTGGAATAATTCCGTCCGTTTTGGCCGTTCCCTGGGCCGGAAAAGCGAACTTCCGGTTACCGCAAAAAATTTCCTGCGTCCAAACGCACAGGGCATTTCTCGTTACAAATTGATAGGATGTAGATCATGAACAGGAGCCAAGGATGAAAATTTTTCCCGTGGTCGGAATGTTGTGCGTGTGGGCTGCGAGCGCCTCAGCCAAAACCGTGCTGGTGCTTCCCATCGATGCGGACTCGAATGTCGTGAAAGATCTCGGCACCATCCAGCAATTGCATTTCGACGCGGTTTCCCAGAATTGCGGTGGAAACGTTGTCCCAGCGGCTGACTCGACGACAACCTGCGATGAAAAATCCTGCGCCGTCGCCCTGGGCAAAGCGGCCCACGCCGACGAAATCGTTTATTCGTCCATCCGGCAATTGGGATCGAAGTTGCTGTACATCTCGAATATCGTGGACGCCGGCGGCGGAAATCTGTTCACCCAACACATGGAGGTGGCCCGCGTCGAGGATTTTGAAAACGCCACGGTCCGCATGGCCGAGGCGATTTGCACCCGCAAATCCATGGAAGACGTCGCGGACGTGGACAACATCACCGCCGCGGAGGAGACGCAGGTGCAAACCCGGCGCAACAGTTTTTACTACAGCGGAGCGAGTCTCGGGTATTTGTGGCCGACGGGAAACTCCTTCAGCCGCTATACCACGCATCAGAATTGCGACGCTTTTTATAACTGCACCGACGACACGACGCTGCAGAAATATTCCCAAATCGTCCGGCTCGGGTGGAACAACTGGTTCGAGTTCAAAAATTCCCTGGCCATGGAAATCGACGCGCTGGTATTCCTGCCGATTTCCATCGGCGCCGACGTGAACTTGCTGTACCTGTACGGAAAGAGCGACTTCACGCCCTTCGCGGGCGGCGGTTTGGGAATTCACTACGTCTTTCCCGACGAAGCCTATGCCAGCGACAATAAACGGAATTCCGGCCCGGCGGTCAACGCCCAGGCCGGCATGATCCTCTTCCGAACTTATGGGGTGAATCTCGTCGTGCGGGGTCAATACCATTTCATCGCGAATACCGACGAAGACAACGGCTTCAGCGTAGATGTCGGGTTACGTAAGCCCATGAATACGGGCGGGGATGATAAGTACCATCACGTTTCCGCCACGACCTGGCTGGGCATGGGCATCGGCGTCGCCTATCTGATTGCGATTATCATTGCCGCCGCTAATTCCAAATAATTGTCCACAAAAAAGGGCCGATGAAATCGGCCCTCGTAACGTCGATAGGAGAAGCCGCCTCTTATTCGGCGCAATGTCCGACGACATCATAGGTTTCCATCTGGCCGATCAGCATGTACCGATCGGTTTGGGTCACGGTGATTCCCTCTACTTTCCCGTTATTGCATTGTTCCGAAAGATCATGGACGAGTTGGTCCAGGTGATCGGCCGGTGTCAGCCAAAAAATATTGAACTGATTTAACGAAGAGGAAACTTGTTTGCCTTTGTTCTGACTCGAATCGGGGAAGTGGCCGAATGACGTTGCACACCCTGAAAGAATTAACGTCGCGCCGAAAGCCAACCAAACCGTTTTTATCTTATTCACGAGAGCCTCCTTGATGGGTGGGTAAAGGTTAGCATGTCTGTGTTCCATCACCAACCCCTTTTTGAACTCGGCGAAGATGCGACACCCTATAAATTACTGACGCCTGATTTCGTCCGCGTCGAAAACTCCGGCGGCCGCGAATTCCTGGCCGTGGACCGCGCAGGTTTGGTTTTGTTGGCGCGCACGGCCTTGCGCGACATCAATTTCTTCTTCCGCCCCGGGCATCTCGCCAAGCTGCGCGCCATTCTCGATGACCCCGAAGCCTCGGAAAATGACCGTTTCGTGGCCCTAACCGAATTGCGCAACGCCGTGGTGGCCGCGCAGGGTCAATTGCCCTCCTGCCAGGATACGGGGACGGCCACGGTGTTCGCCAAAAAAGGCCAGGGCGTGTGGACGGGCTGTGACGACGAAGCCGCCTTGGCCGAAGGCATCGGCCAAACCTATGCGGCCGAAAACCTGCGTTATTCCCAGGTCGCGCCCCTGTCGATGTTCGAAGAAAAGAACACGGGGTCGAATCTTCCCGCGCAAATCGACATCCACGCCGTGCCCGGGAACGAATACCACTTTCTCTTTCTGGCCAAGGGCGGCGGCTCGGCCAACAAAAGTTTTCTCTTCCAGGAGACCAAGGCGCGCCTGAACGAAAAGGCGCTGGCCGCCTTTATTCAGGAAAAATTTTTCAGCCTGGGCACCTCGGCCTGCCCGCCCTATCATCTGGCCGTGGTGATTGGCGGCACCTCGGCCGAAGCCACCCTCAAAACCGTGAAACTGGCCTCGGCTGGTTATCTCGATGCGTTGCCCACCTCGGGTAACGGCGGTGGCCGCGCCTTCCGCGATTTGGAATGGGAAGATCGCGTGCAGCGCCTGGCCTGCGACAGCCGCATCGGCGCGCAATTCGGCGGCAAATATTTCGTGCATGACGTGCGCGTGATCCGGCTGCCGCGCCACGCGGCCTCGTGTCCCATCGGCCTGGGCGTGAGCTGCAGCGCCGACCGCAACGCCAAGGCCAAAATCACCGCCGCGGGGATTTTTCTCGAACAACTGGAGACGCGACCCGATCGCTTCGTGCCGGATGCCGTCGGGCCGGCGGCGGCGCCGGCGGTGCGCATCGATCTGAACCGGCCCATGGCGGAGATTCTGCAAGAGCTGGGGCGGCATCCCGTCAAAACCCGGCTCAGCCTAAACGGTCCGTTGATCGTGGCGCGCGATGCGGCCCATGCCCGTATTCAGCAAATGCTCGACGCCGGCCAGCCCATGCCCGATTATTTCCGGCTCCATCCGGTTTATTATGCCGGTCCCGCCAAGACGCCGGCAGGCATGGCTTCGGGCAGCTTCGGGCCCACGACCGCGGGACGTATGGACGGTTATGTCGATAGCTTTATGGCTCGGGGCGGATCGATGGTAATGCTGGCCAAGGGCAACCGCTCGCCGGTGGTGCGCGAAGCCTGCCGGAAGCACGGCGGGTTCTACCTCGGGTCTATCGGCGGGCCCGCGGCCATTCTGGCCCAGGAAAGCATCGTCAAGGTCGAGGTCATCGACTTCGCGGAGTTGGGCATGGAAGCGGTGCGCCGCATTGAGGTCAAGGATTTCCCCGCCTTTATTGTGATCGACGACAAGGGGCATGACTTTTTCGCCGACCTCCGGGAGTAACTTCGCCGTGACTATCAAAATCTGCGTGGTGCTTTCCCCGGCGGCCGGCCCGGCCGGCTTCGCCCGCCTGATCCATCCGGGGAGCCGCGAAGATTTGGTGCGCATCGTGGTGCAGCGCCACGCCTCCGCCGGCGAATTGGAGGAGTTGGCCGAATGCCTGGAAGAACTGGCCGAGCAGCCCGTGCTGCGCGCACCGGCCGATCCCGCGACCTTGCATGGGGGTTCGCTGTGCCTGTTGGGCGAAGCCGCCGACGTTCGCCTGGAAGGATACCGGCTCATTCTTGGTGAGAAGGGGCAGGCTTTGGATTTGGACGCCTTTCTCGCTGCCCTGGCGCCTTGGCGGGAAAAGGCGGCGGTGTCGGTGCTGCCGGGTTTGGAAATTCCCCATGCGGCGCGGCGCGGTTTGTCCGCGCTGACCGAGAGCGGCGCCGCCTTGTTCGCGGCGGCCGAAGACGTGGATCCCCAAGGTTGGTCGGCGGGGCTTCAGGCCGCGGGGATTCCCCTGCGGCGAGTGCCGTGGAAGGCGTTGGGCGATCCGGCGCCCTCCGCGCCGCCCGGAGAACGGCGGCTTTTGCTGGCCGATGACGACGCCGTGATGCGCACAGTGTGGGGCGAGTTGTGCCGCTTGCAGGGGTTCGCCTGCGAAGACGCCGCCGACGGCATTGACGTTTTGAAAATGCTGCGTCAAGGACGCTATGACGGTTTGATTCTCGATCTCAACATGCCGGAGATGGATGGGGTCGAGGCCTTGCGCCGCCTGCGCAGCGAATGGCCTCTGTTGCCGGTGCTGGTGATCAGCGGCGAAACCGACCCCGAAGTTCTGGAGCGGGTGCGGGCTTTGGGCGCCGTGGGCGTGTTGAACAAAGCCTATTCCAACGAACAATTCCAGCGCGCCTTGTCGGTATTCGCCGACAGCAAACCCGGCGCGGTGTAAAAAAAGCCCGCGACGCGGGCTGGGCGTGCTTGAAGCTTGGGTCGCGCCGTCAGGCGGCGACGGAGTCGAACTGGCGGCGCCGATGCATGCGCACGAAATTGGCGCGGCGGAAATCGTTGCGGTGCTCGACGCAATAGCGCGGATAGACGAATTGCTTGGGGAACACCTTGACCACGTATTTCTGTAGGCAGCCTTCCAGGCAGCAGAGAAAGTCGAGATCGAGCACTTCGGTATAATTGTGCTTGAACACCATGTTCTTGACGTCGACGCTTTCGAATTCCTTTTTATGCTTGGCCCGCTGCTTGATGTCGCGGTGCAACTCGCAATATTTCGCGATGGGATGCCCCCAGAACTCGCGGCCGCACCCGGGTTCCTGGCATACTTTGAGCTTGATCCGCTTCTTTTTTTTGTATTTGGGCAGCTGCATCGAAATTTCCCCGGGCTAAGGCGCTTTTTTACAAGATACCAAAGCAAATGGTACTCATGGGTACCCCTGCGATTACGAATGCTAAAAAGTTAAGGCCTGGCTCAGGATTTGCAAGAGCGAAGCGTAGCGCAATGGGGACTCATTCAATTCCAAAAGCCCCACCTTCTCCAGCGGAGCGTGCGTGTTACCCTGGTTCGGCCGCGAAATAATCTTCAATGAGATGCGCGAAAAAAGCGATTCCCGTGGCCAGGGCCGTGTCGTTGAAATCGAAACGGGGATTGTGGAGCGGTCCGCGATCCATGCCCAGCCCCAGCCAGCCGTAGGCGCCGGGCACCCGTTCCAGAAAATAGGCGAAGTCTTCGCCGCCCATGCTCGGCGGCATCGCGCGCAAGCCGTCGGCACCCAGCGCGCGGATCACCGCCGCGCGCGCCCGCGCGGCCATGCCGGGGTCGTTCACCGTGGGCGGGCAGGCCTCGATCCATTCGAGTTCATCGGCGACCTCGTGGGCCGCGGCCACCCCGTGCGCCAGGGCTTCGAAGTCGGCGCGCAGCCGGGCCCGCCGCTCCGGGTCGAGGGTACGCAAGGTACCCCGTAACAGGCAGGTTTCAGGGATGACATTGGGGGCTTCACCGGCGGAGATGTGGCCGAAGGTGAGAACACCGGGCTCCCGGGGCGGAAGCCGCCGGCTGATCAGGGTTTGCGCCGCGGAGATCAGCGCGGCTCCGGCCACGATGGGATCGCGCGCCAGATGCGGCATGGCGCCGTGCCCGCCCCGGCCGCGCAACCGCAATTCGAAATTGTCGACCGCCGCCATCACCGGGCCATCGGGAACCGCGACCGTGCCCAGCGGCAATTCGGGCCAGCCGTGCAGGGCGAACACGGCTTCCACCTGCGGCGCTGCGAGAACGCCGTCAGCGATGAGCTGGGGCGCGCCCAGGCCCGTTTCTTCGGCGGGCTGGAAGATCAGTTTCACCGATTGCGGATACCGCCGGCCGCGGCGGTGGAGCCAACGTGCCACCCCGAGCAGCATGGTCATGTGGCCGTCATGCCCGCAGGCGTGCATCACGCCGGCGCGGGCCGATGCCCAGGGCAGCCCCGAGGCTTCCTGCAACGGTAGGGCATCCATGTCGGCGCGCAAGGCCAGGGCTCGTGAGGGGTCGGCGCCTTCCCAGACCGCCACCACACCCGCCTGATCCGGAAAAACCTGGGGCGTGAAACCCAAAGCGCGCAGCGCGTCGATCAGGGCGTCGCGCGTTGCGAATTCGACGCCGCTCAGTTCGGGATTCCCGTGCAACCGGCGGCGGAGCGGCCGGACTTCTTCGGCCAGGACGGTGAAAAGTGAATCCACGGCTTTCCTTTCAGCCTTCCAGGCCCGCCATCGTTGCGGGACCGGTGGGGAAGAGGTAGCGCAGCGGATCGACCCGCTCGTCGTTGATCAGCATTTCGAAATGCAAGTGGGGCCCGGTGGCCGCGCCGCTTTGGCCGATGGTGCCGAGAATTTGTCCCCGCACCACGGATTCGCCGGTGGTGACGCGCAATTGCTGCAAGTGGGCGTAGAAGGTTTCGATACGTGCCGTATGGCGCACACGCACGCACCAGCCCCACACCGGATCCTGATCGGCTTCGGTCACCACTCCGCCACCGGCCGCATACACCGGCGCGCCGGGCCGCAGGCTGAAGTCGACGCCTCCGTGCATGCTGCGCCGTTCCGTGAAGGGGTCGAGGCTCATGCCGAAGGGGCGGATGACCAGGGCGCGCGGATTGACCGGATAGGAAGTGGGCATGAGGCTCGCCAGGTCGCGGTGCCGTGCCAGCACGAACAGCGAAGAGTCGAAAAACAGGGAGGCCCGCTGCGCCTGCGACAAGGCCCGGTTCAAATCCGCGTTGCGATCCTCGTCGCCGAAGTGGAACAGCCGGTACAGCCCGGAATGGGTTTCGACGCGCGGCGTCTCGGGCGTTTCGAGCCCGGCGCTGAACAAGGCGTTGATGCGCGCCGACTCTAGGCTGTCCAGGCTTTGGTCGATGGCCGCATTCCCGCGTTCGAGGGCGACGACGCGCTCGCGCAATACCTGGTTTTCGCGCGCTTCGCGCCGGCGTTCCGCCCGCCGCGCCGGATTTTCGCGCAGGCTGCCCGAAAGCGCCAGCCAAAACCCCAGCAGGCACAGGGGTACCATCGTGCCCAACACCGCCACGCCCAGCTTGCGGGAAAAGGAAATGACGCGCACGCGCGAGGAATCGCGCGGGATAAAGTGGATGCGGATTTTGAGATCCATCGGGGCGTCCGCGATGGAAGCCGGATCAGCGCGGCCGTTTGCTTTCGGCCAGCTTCGCTTCGAGGTCGGTGATTTCCAGCTTACGCCGGGCGATCTCCGCTTGCAGTTCCGACACGCCAGCGCGTTCGGCAAACCCCTGGAGACCGTCGGGCTGCTCCAGGGCGGCGTGCGCCTCTTTGCCGAGTTCGGTGAAAGCGCGCTGCAGTTTTCGGCGTTCGGCCATCAAATCCAAATGCAGCTTGCCGGTGCGCGCGGCGTCTTCGATCTTGGTCGCCGACGAATGCGCACCGGCCAACACCTTGGACTTCAGCCGTTCCAAAAAATTGTAGTCCATGTGTCCCTTTCGTCCCTCTCAACCTTCCGCCTCGAATCTTGGTCCGCACCGGAAGACACAGGGTAATTTAGCAAGAATCCCCAGGCGCGCCCCGCCCGGCGCCTGCGGGCCCGTCGGCTCGCTCAAAGTCCCGGGGACTCGGGGCTTTCGTCGCGCGTGTCGGAGTCGCGGCGTTCCATTTCGGCCAACAGGGTTTCCCGGATGATTTGCCGAAAATTGTTTTCGACGAATTCGAAGAGATCGTCCTGCTTGGCGTTGGGGTCGTCGAGCATCATTTCCTGCACGCACAAGGCGGTGGAGATCATGATTTCTTTGACCAGATCTTCGTCGTACATCTTTTTGATCGGCTCGGACACTCAGAACCCCGCGCGGACTTCCCAAAGCGGCGCGCCTTCGAATTATACGACGGCCGACCCCGCCGAACAACCGCGTAACATGAGGTCATTTAGTATCTTCAGCTTTTGTTTTTCCCGAAGATGTCGTTGGCAAAATCCTGCATGCCGGCGCTGTGCCGCCGCGGAGCTTTGAATGGCTGAGACCCCTTCTGCGCCCGAATCGCCCAAAGGCTGGCGACACGCAGGTCGTACCTTCGTGCGTGAATTCGTCATCCCCATCGCGCTGGCGCTGCTCTTCATCCAATTCGTGGTCCAAGCCTTCAAGATTCCCTCGGCCTCCATGGAAGATACGCTCAAGGTCGGCGATTTTCTGCTGGGCCTCAAGTTCGTGTACGGCTCGCCCATTCCTTTTTCGCACCGGCGGCTGCCGGCGCTCTCCGAACCCAAGCCCGGAGACGTGCTCATCTTCCGCTATCCCGGCGATCCGTCTTATCCCGAAGGGAAACCCGAACGTTACCGCTTTCTGGCCAACCTCTTTCTGTTCGGCAACCTCTACTGGGATCGCACGCCGGCCGCGGGGGAAAACCATCTGGTGTGGTATGCGCCCAAGGACTTCATCAAACGGTGCGTGGCCCGAAGCGGTCAGGTGTTGCGGGTATCGGGCCCCCATGTCTATGTCGACGGCAAGGAATTTCCCCTGCCGCCCCGGGGCAAATACCGCGAAGACCGCGGCTACGATTCCATTCGCGACAACCTGGTATTCCGCCTGCCCAAACCCGGTGACACCTACGATTTCGACACCCTGTCTTTGACCCGCGCCTGCTGGATCCGCTCCTTGGCCATCCAGGAAAACCCCGGCCACAAGGTCGAACTGGCCCTGGATTTGTGGCGCGATTCGGTGGTCGACGACGACTACATCCTGCCTTATATCAACGGCGACGCCAACAATCCCAACCATCAGGCGGCGCTCTACTATCTGGGCGTACCCCTGGAGCGGCGCGTGGCCGGCACCGTGGAATACTGGCATGCCGAAAACGTGCCCTTCCGCCGCATCCAACAAATCGCGGCCACAGGTTACATCCGCACCACCGATTTGCTGCCGCCCGAATTGCGTCCCTCCGGTGGCCGGCGGGTGGAAAGCAACGAATACTACATGGGCAATTACCTCCAGCTCATCGCCCAGAATCTGCGCGATCAGGGGTTGGCGGCCCACAGGCAATACCGACTGCATACCGCCCTGATCATCGACGGCCATCGATCCAACCGCTATACCATCAAGATGCCGTGCTACTTCATGATGGGCGACAACCGCGACAATTCCTCCGACAGCCGCTATTGGGGCCCGTTGTCGCTCAACAACGTCAAGGCCAAAGCCTTCATCATTTATTTCTCCTTTGAGAACGACGACAACGGTTTCAACTTTTCCAACCCCCTTAGCTGGCTTTCCATTCCCACGCGCATCCGGTGGACGCGCCTCGGCAAACTCATCCATTGAGGCGGCCGGGCCGGAGGCGCGCTGCGCTCCGGGTCGCCTTGGCCGCCGCGTTTGCCGCCGTGGCCGGCGCGGGCCTGCATTGCGCGCATGTCGAACCGCCGCCGGGTGGTCCCATCGATACCATTCCGCCCGTGATTATCGCGGTGCATCCCGCTCCGGGCGCAGTGGACGTGCCGCGGGATGTGGTGGCCGCGCTGCGCTTTTCGGAGTGGATCGATCGCGGCGCCGCCCGCGGCCACGTGCTGCTGTCGCCGCCTCTGCCCGGAAGGCTGAAGGGCGAGGTGGATGGCGATCGTCTCATACTGCATTGGCCGCGGACCTTGCAAGCGAATACGGCCTACCGTTTGACCGTCCTGGGGACGGTGAAGGACTTGCATGGCAACTCCATGGGCCGCGCCTTCTCCCTGGCCTTCTCCACCGGTCGCAGCTTTGATTCGGGGGCGGTGGCCGGCCGCGTGATGGTTTTGGATCGCAAAGGCCCGGCGCTGGTGGCCCTCTACCGCGCCGTCGGCCGCGACAGCGGACGCGTATGGCCGCGGACCTTGCAGGCCGCGGCGGCCTTCCGGCCCGACTCGTTGCCCCATCCCGGCCGCGAATTGCCGGCCTTCATCGCGCCGGCCGATTCGCTGGGGGCCTTTGCGCTCGACTCGGTGAGCCAGGGCGATTACGCGCTGCTGGCCTTTGAAGACATCGACGGCAATCTGCTGCCGGATGCGGGTTTCGAGCCGATGGCCGTTGGTCCCGCCAACCTGCATCTGGGACCGCGCGCTCCCGATCAGTTTTTGCGCATGGCCGTGATCGACACCACGCCCCCGCGCCTGCGCTCGGCCCGTATCCTTCCCGATACCGTGGGGGATTCCTCCGTTCCGGCCGCGGTGCGGGTGAAATTCGATCGCCAGGTCGAGCCTTTCGCCGCGGCCGATGCGGGGAATTACCAGTTGTACGCGCCGGGCGATACGGTACGCGTCGCGGCCGTGGGCTGGGACGCGGTGGCCGGGGACTGGGTGCTGTCCGTTGTGCTTCGTCCCAAAACCTCCTATCGGCTGCGGGTGCGCAACGTGCGCGATCTTTCCGGACAGGCGGTGGCGGCGGCCGGGGACACTTTGGCCTGCACCGCGGCCCCGCCCGACACCTTGGCCTGGACCTTGTCCTTTCTTTATCCGCCCGACGCGTCGGGATATGCATCGCCGCGCCCGCCGGGCGATTTGCCGACCACCGACAGTCTGCGCCTGCGCAGCAGCCGTCTGTTGACGCCGGCGCGCTGGAGCGTCTTGAAAGATCGCCTGGAGGCGCGGGTCGATACGGTGCCTGCCCCCATCCATTTGCAGCCCGCGGGACCGGTGGAATTCACCCTCAGCCTGGGCCGCGCGCTCCGCCCCGGCCAATCCCTGCGTCTGCGCCTGCGGCCGATTCCACCCGACACGATAATCCGCACCCTGGCCTCCGGGCAGGCCGTCGATTCCGCCCATCTCGGCGCCTTGAAATTCGCCGTGAAAGGTTGGGCGGGTTGGACGTTCCTGTTGCAAGGCCCGGCCCCGGCTGCGGAGCGCGTGATTTCGGCCGGGGGCGATACGGCGGCCACCGGATCCATCCCGGCCGGCCTATACCGGATTGCGGCCTTCTGGGATCGGGATCACAACGGTATTTGGAATCCGGGCGCGCTCCGCCCCTGGACGCCGCAGGAACCCTTCGCCGTGCTTATCGATTCGATCCGCGTCACGCCCGGCGCGGCCACCGACGCCACGCCGTTGGTGCCGGGGTATTCGGGGGCGGCGTTGACGCCGGCCAAGTGATCGGCGCACGCACTTTTAGAGTGCGCGGGCTTGCTAACTTTCTTCGCCATGGAAGGGCCCGCGGTTCCCCTCGCCTCGAGTCTGGAGCATGCGTCTTTGGAGCGCCTGGAAAAATATTTGGCGCGCCACGGTCTGCAATGCCGGGTCGAGCGCGCTCCGGAGCCGTCGGAGCGCTTTGTGCTTACGGTGGCCGCCGCCGACGCCGACAAGGCCAAGCGGCTGTTCGAAGACATCGCGCTGCGCGGCGGCGATATGAGCGCGGCCGACGAATGGGTGGAACTTCGCTGCGACGAAAATGAACGCAATGAAATCGCCGCCTGGCTGCAATTGCTGCTCGACGAGCAGGATGTGGAGGGTTCGCCGATTTTCTTCTACCGCCCGCAGTACGAGGCCCTGCTCGACGCCCTGATGGCGCAGGGCCACGCCGAAGTTTCGGTGTTTTTGCTGCGCGGCCTCGGCCCCTTTCTTCCCGAAGGCCCGCGGCGCATGGTGATGAGCCGCGCCTTGCAGGAGTTCTTCCAGTTGATCGAATCCGTTGCGGCGGACGAAGAGAGCTGATACCTCCGGGCATGCTGCTTCCCGACCTCAGCGATCGCCGCTATCAGATCGTCAAAATCCTGGGTCAGGGCGGATCCGCCGACGTGTATCTGGCCCGCCATCTCGCCTTGGGTGAATTGCGGGTGCTGAAAATTTTGCATCAGGATATTCTTCCCGATTCCAAGCGCCGCACCCGCTTTCTGCAAGAGGCCAAACTCGCCGCGCACTTGAAGCACCCCGCGATTGTACGCGTGTTCGACGTTACGCAAACCCGCGCTTCCCTGCAAATCGAGATGGAATACATCGAAGGCCAGAGTTTGCGCCAGTATCTGGAACAGAAAAGCCGCCTGCCGCCCCCCGTGGCGGTGGCCGTGATCGAAGCGGTGCTGGAAGGGCTGGAGCATGCGCATGCCGCCACGCTGAACTTCGACGGCGTGGAATACGACGGGGTCATCCACCGCGATCTCAAACCCGAGAATATTCTGCTGCGGCGGGACGGCCAGCCCGTGATTTGCGATTTCGGCATCGCCAAGCTCGGGGCCGATTTGCTCTCGATGACCCAGAACGTCAGCGGCAGCGTGCCGTACATGGCGCCCGAACGCCTGCGCGGCGAGAACTCCACGCGCGCCATCGACGTCTTCGCGCTGGGCGTGATGCTGTTCGAAATTCTGGCCGGGTTCCGGCCTTTTCGCGGCGACAACCGCACCGAGGTGATCGAGAATATTCTCAAGTGGAACATCGCCGACATCCGCGCCGATCTCCCCGATCTCGATCCCGCCCTGCTGGAGATTCTGCAACGGGCGCTGGCGCGCGATCCCTCCGATCGCTATGCCGACGCGGGACAAATGCGGGCGGCCTTGGGTCCGCTGTACAAGCAGTACCACGGCGAGGCTCCGCCGCGCCAGGTGATCGGCGAGTTTTTGCGCCTCGGGCGTATCACCACCACCGAATTCCGCGCCTTGCTGCCGGAAGAATCCTTCTGGTCGCGCCGCCTGTGGTGGTGGGGCCTGCCGGCCGTGGCGGTGTTGGGGTTGACGGCGGTTTTGGTGGGGCGCCCCGCATTTTTGCATGCTCCGCAGGGATTCGCGGCCTTGGCCGCGGCCGGAAAACTCAAGCAGGCCGCCGAACATCTGCCTACCGAACCCCAGACCCGGCAGGCGGCCTGCTTCGCCCTGGCCCAGGACTATTGGCAGCGCCGGGATGCGCAGACGGCGCTCTGGTGGACGGATCAGGCGCTGGACGCGGGTCCGCATCCCCGTATGTACGCCTTGCGGGCCGAAATCTATCTGGACCGGGGTTTGCGCAACCGCGCCCGCGACGAATTGGATCGCGAACACCCCTTTCTCGGCCGCTCCAGCGTCGAAACCCAGGCCCAGTATTATTGGCTGCTAAGCCGGTGGCTGCATGCCGTACCTTCGCCGCTGGCGGCGGGCCAGCGGCGCGAGTTGCGCGCCAGCCTCGAAGCGGTGCTCAAACTGGTCGGCAACCCCACCGATCCCCGCCACGTGGCCGCCCGCCAATGGCTGGTGGATCTGCATTGACGGCGGCGTCGCTCCGCCAGATTGGATATATTTGTGAAACCTGTCACTGATTTCGTTGCAGTGGACGTCGAGACCACGGGGCTCGACTTCGAGACCGAGGCCGTCATCGAGGTGGCGGCCGTGCGCTTCGCGGCCGGCGCGCCCCAAGCCACGTTCACGGCCTTGCTGCCCGCGCCCAAGCCCTTGTCGGCCATGGCCCGTCTGCTGACCGGCCTCGACGAAGACGCGCTGCACGCCGCGCCCCCCTGCGTCGGGACCCTGCGGGATTTTCTTGACTTCGCCGGTGCGGCGCCGTTGGTGGCGCATAACGCCGAGTTCGACGCCGCCTTTTTGCGCCGCGCCCTGGAACGCGAAGGGCTACCCGCGCCCGCCGGCCCTTGGCTCGATTCGCTGCTGTTGGCGCGCGCGGCCTGGCCCGATTGGGAAAGCCACCGGCTCGAAGCCCTGGCCGAACGCCTGCACTTGGACGCGGTCGACGCGCATCGCGCTTTGCCCGACGCCCGCCGCGCCGGCGAAGTGTTTGTGCGGGCGCAGGCGCGGTTGGCCGCGCTGCCGGCCGGCACGCAAGCCGATTTGTCGCGCCTGCTGGGCGGCGATCCGGTGTGGGGAACCGTTTTCGCCGCCGGCCCGGTCGGGGAAACTTCGGAGTTACCGATCGCCGGTCCGGAGGCGGTAGGGAAGGCCGCCGGTGCGGGGAAAAACCCCGATCCGCGCACCGCGGCCATCGCCGCAGCCATCGCGAAGGCTTGGGAAGCGGGCGGCTGGCCCCTCTGCGAAACGCCGGCCACTTGCGACGATGCCGAAATCGCCTGGCTCGCGGCGCGCCGCTATGCGTCGGGGGGCCGCCGCGTGTTGCTGGCCGTGCCCAGCCGGGAGTGGGAACGCCTGCGCGCCGTCCATGGCGGACCGGAGGATGCGACGGCGGCCCTGGGCGAGCCGCAGGGATATTGGTGCCGAAGCCGCTGGCACGAAATCATGGCCGACGCGGAACGCCGTTTGTCGCCGGAAGAGCGGCGCTTGGCCCTGCCTTTGGCCGTTTGGGCGGCCGGCACGCCTTCGGGCTGGCTGGGCGATTGCCGGGGATTCTCCGCCGGCCGCGCCCGCCGGCTGGCGGCTGCCATGGCCTGCGATGCCTATGAAGACGATCCCGCGGCCCGGGCCGCGCGGGCGGCGGCGGAAAACGCCGATGTGATTTTGGTGACACATGCCGCTTTATTTGCCCATTTGCGCTGGGAGGGCGCCTTGCTCCCTTCGGCCGATGCCGTGGTTTTTGCGGGTGCCGAAGCCTTGCCTGACGCCGCGGTCGCGGGCTGCGGCTGCGCCGTCTCCTTTTTTCGACTGCGGTTTATCCTGCAGGCGCTGCGGCTGGCGGCGGATCGGCCGTTTGGATTGTGGCCCGCGCTGGCCGACGCGGCTGCCGCCCCGTTCTCGCCCGAGGCCTGGTTCGAACCCGAGCGGCAATTGCAGCGCTTTCTGCAAAAACTGGCCAAGTCGGCCAAGCGCCGCGCGCCCTATGCATCCATCCGGCGGTATGCCGGAGCCGTGGCTTTGGAGTTCGACGCCAATCCCGAGCCCGTGCTGCTGGCGCTCAAGGAACAGGAAGACGGGTTGCGGGCCTGGGCCGAGCGCGTTTCCTCCGACCGCCTGCGCCCGGAAGCCGTTCGCATCGCCGATCGCCTGCGCGCCTTTCGCCTCGATTTTGCCCGGCTGTGTGATGCCAAGGAAGCCGGCGTGTATTGGGTCGAGGAATTTTCCAATCCCCATAAGGCGGTGATGCATTGGGTGCCGGAGGATCTTGGACCCGTGTTCGGCGAAAGGTTGCACTCCTGGTTTCGCGCCGGATCCCTGCTGTCGCCCGCCCTGGCTTCGGCCGATGGCGGTACGCGTTTTTTCGCCGGGCTGCTGGGATGGCCCGCTTCACCGCCGCCGGTGAAGCAACCGCCGGCGGAGATCGCCTCAGTCCCTCCGTTTTTGCTGGCGCCTTTCGTGGCTACGGCGGTTTCCGCGCCCGTATCAACCGAGAGCGCTCCGGCCTTCGCCGAACTTTTGGTCCGCGCCTTAGAGCCGTTTCCCGAGACCGGTTTTTGGGTTTTTCTGCCCTCCTTCGGCGTCGTGCGCGCCGTGCAGCCCATCCTGGCGGGGGCCCTGCCGGGCCGCGCGCTCTGGGCCCAGCATCTCGATGGCGGTCCCGAGGCGCTGGTGCGGCTCTTCGCTTCCGCGCGCGGCGGTGTGGTGCTGGCCACCGAAGGTATTGAAGGTTTGCGTGACGCCACGGGTGCCGCGCCGGCCGTGGCGGTGATCGCCCGCATGCCCCTGCCCTCGGGGCGCGATCCCTGGCTGGAAGCCCGGGGCGAGGCGCTGCGGGCCGAAGGCCGCAACGTGCGCCGCGAATTATGGCATCCGGCCGCGGTGCTTCGCCTCAAACGCGAAGTGGCCCGACTGGGGCGCGACGGCGGGCCCAAGGTTTATTGGTGCCTCGACGCCCGCGCCAGCGGCGACGGTCTCGGCGTATTGGTTGCGCGTTCGCTGCCGGCTGTGCCGCAGCCTTGCAGCGATCTGGCGGCGTTGCAGGCGGCCACCCGGCGGGCGCTGGAGTGCAGCCCGTAACCCGAAAGTGACGCCGGCCTCGGCCGGCCTTCCTATCTTTACCCGGGTGTTGCGGTGGTTCGGTGCGGCGGCCGGTTTCGCCTTCTTCATCTGTCTCTTCGGCTGTCTCTTCGGCTGTCTCTTTGGCTGCCTCTGCGGTTGCTATAGCTTTTCGGGCACCACACTGCCGGCGCATTTGCACACCATCCACATCGATCCGGTCGACAACCAGACGCTGCAATCCGCGGTGGCCGACGAAATCACCCAAGGCTTGCTCGACGGATTCCGCAGCCGCAGCAATTTGCGCGAGGTCAACGAAGGTGGCGACGCCGAATTGCACACGACCTTGACGCAGTACTCCCAATCGCCGCAAAGCACTTCCGGATCCACGGTGACCACCTTTCGCGTGGACATGCTGCTGCAGGTGGTGTTCGTCGACCGCGTGCAGGGGGATACGCTCTACCGCGATGACCGCGTGCCGGGCTACGGGTTTTACGCCCCCGACCGCGGCGAAACCGAAGAAACCGCGCGCAAGCAGGCGGTCGACAACGTGGTCAAGGTGGTGCTCGACAATACCGTGTCGGCGTGGTAGCTTTTTCCCATGCGCTTCATCAAAATGCAGGGTACGGGCAACGACTACGTCTACATCGACGCCCGTCGCGAAAGCGTGGCGGATCCCGCGGCGCTGGCCGCGGCCGTGTCGCACCGCCACTTCGGCGTCGGCGCCGACGGCCTGATTCTCATCAAGCCCCATTCCGAAGGCGATGCCGAAATGGAGATGTACAACGCCGACGGATCGCGCGCCGAGATGTGCGGCAACGGATTGCGCTGCGTGGCCAAATACGTGCATGACACCTATGCGCCGGGACGCGATCGCCTGCGCCTCCTGACCGGCGCGGGTTGGCGCACGGCCCGCATCGTGGCCCGCGACGCTTCCGGCCGCGCGTGCCGCGTGCAACTGGACATGGGGAAACCGGAGTTCCGCGGCCGGGAAATTCCCACCGTATTCGACGCGCCCGAAGTCTTGCGCCGAACCCTTGAGGTCGAAGGTGGGCCCTTTGAAATCAGCGCCGTGTCTATGGGCAACCCCCATTGCGTGATTTATGTCGACGCGGTGCGCGATTTTCCCGTGGCGCAGGTCGGGCCGCGCATTGAACACCATCCCTGGTTTCCGCACCGGGTCAACGTGGAGTTCGTGCAAATCGTTTCGCCGCAAGCGGTCATCCAGCGCACCTGGGAGCGCGGTTCGGGCGAAACCTGGGCCTGCGGCACCGGCGCCGCGGCCGTGGCGGCCGTGGGGCGCAAACTCGGCCGCACCGGCGACCGGCTCACCGTGCATCTGACCGGCGGCGATTTGCTGCTGGAAGCTTCGCCCGACGGCTCGATACTCATGACCGGCCCGGCCGTAGAAGTGTTCCGGGGCGAATTTCCCGGAGCGATGATTCCGGAGTAACCGTCAGTAACCTATAGGTTACTGACGCACGATGAAGCCGTGGATGCTTTTGCCTTCCAAATCCACGAGCTTGTCTTCCGCCTCGCGCCGCGTGGCGAAATTCCCCAGCCGCAATTTGTAATAAGGCGGATCGAAGGACATGTCGATATTCTCGCCCAGGGTCTTTTCCAGTTCGGCTTTGCGCGCCTGCGCTGAATCGAGGTTGGCGATGGCGCCGACCTGCACGCAGTAGCCGCCCGCTTCCGGCGCCGCCTCTTCGGCGGAGCCCGCGTTGTTCGCTGCATCCGATGTCTGCACCATGGCGGGGGCAATGGCCGGCAGCGGCGGGCTATGGGCGTCGAGCACGCGATCGAGTTCGCTGGGCGGCGCGAATTGCCGGGCCGGGGTGGGGAGCGGATGAAACGGATGCGCTTCCGGCGAGAGGCCGGGGGCGGCCGGAGTGCCCGGTTGCCGCGACCCCGGTAAAAATCCGGCGCAGCCCGACACGGCCGCCGCCAACCCCCAACTCAGGATAAGCCGAAAGCAGACGCGGGGCAAGGGGCGGCCGATCATGCCATCAAATTAATCAACTTCGCCACGCATGTATTTTTTCGGTATGGACGCAGAACAAACCCTCAGTCACGCCATCGACTGGATGGCGGACGACCGCGACGACGAGGCTGAAGCCCTGCTGGTGGATTTCATGGCGCAGCTGCGTGAGCAAATGGACGGCAGCGAGGCGGATGCCGGGCGGTATTACTACTGGGGGCGCAGCCTGAGCCTTTTGGATGAGCCGGAGCAGGCCTTGTTGCGTTTCGAAAAATCGCTGGAGGCGCAACCCGATCACGAAGGGTCGTGGTGGGAAACCGCGTCTATCCTGCTCTACGACCTCGACCGGCCCGAAAGTGCGCTGGTCATTTTGGAGCAGCGCCTGCTGCCGCTACGACCGGATTATCCGCTGTATGTTGAAGCCCGGGAGTCGGCGCAAACTCTAATCCGTCACCTCCCTCCGCCGGGAGCGTCGGAGATGCCGGAATCGGGGCCGCCGGAGGCGGGGACGCCCTGAGGGGCGCGGCGAACCGCCCGGTACATGGCTTCATCGGCCGCCAACCAGTCGAGCAAGGCCTGGGGCAAAGGGGGCGATGGGCCGACATGCCCCAGGGCCGACGTCAGATCCGCCACCGGCACCTTGGCCCCGTGCCGCAAAAAGATGCCGCGCAAATACGCCGCGGCCGAGAGTTCGCCTTTCCCATTCCAGAGGGATTGTTCGAGGTAAATCCAGGTTTCGTCCCAGCCCAACAGGCGGGTGTGCAGTTCGACCCTTTCGAAGACGCGCACGGGGCGGCGAAAGCGCACCAGGGCGGCCGCCAGTACCGGCACCCAGCGGCCCCGGAAGCCGGCGCGGCCGAGGCCGGCCCGCAGCAGCAAGTCGAAGCGGCCCAGATCCATCAGGGTCAGATAACGGCCGTTGTTCATATGGCCGTTGGTATCGAGGTCGTTGGGCCACACCCGCAGGCGTAACACGCCGGTTTCCAGGGGATGCAGCCGCCCGGGGCGCAGCCACAAAAGCGCGACGACCTTCAGCAGGCGAAAAAAGAGGTTCATGCGGGAAGCAGTATAGCATGGCCGCCCGCGCGGCGCCGGTAAAAGGCGGCGCGGCTAAGCGGTTTTTTTCTTGGCGGTCTTTTTCAAAACCGTAAACGGCTCCTGGCCGCGTTCCACGGTTTCGCGGGTGATGCGGCATTCGGCCACGTCGCCGCGCGAAGGCATGTCGTACATGAAGGGCAGGAGCACGTTCTCCATCACCGCGCGCAGGCCGCGCACGCCGGTCTTGCGGCGGAGGGCCGAATCCACCACGGCTTCGAGCGCGTCGGGTTGGAATTTAAGCGTGATGCCGTCCATTTCGAACAGCTTGGCATATTGCTTGATGAGGGCGTTTTTCGGTTCGGTGAGCACGCGCAGCAGCGCCTCGCGCGGCAATTCTTCAAGTACGGCCAGCATGGGCAGGCGACCCACCAGTTCCGGAATCAACCCGAACTGGATCAAGTCGTCGGGCTCGGTCTGGCGCAAGACGGCTCCAACGTCTCGTTCTTCTTTCGAAAGCAGCGCGGCCGTGAAGCCCATGCCGCTGTCGCGCGTGCGGCGTTCCACGATTTTGTCGAGGCCCTCGAAGGCGCCGCCGCAGATGAAGAGGATGTTGCGGGTGTTGATCTGCACCAGGTTTTGCTCGGGATGCTTGCGGCCCCCTTTGGGCGGCACCGCGGCCAAGGTGCCTTCGAGCAGCTTGAGCAGCCCCTGCTGTACGCCTTCGCCCGACACGTCGCGCGTGATGGAGGGATTGGCGCTTTTGCGCGAGATTTTGTCGACTTCGTCGATGTACACGATGCCCTTTTCCGTAAGTTCCACATCGTAGTCGGCGGCCTGCAACAGGCGCACGATGATGTTCTCGACGTCTTCGCCCACGTAGCCGGCCTCGGTGAGGATGGTGGCGTCGACGATGGTGAAGGGCACCTTGAGAAAGCGCGCGATGGTCTGCGCCAGCAGGGTTTTGCCCGAGCCCGTGGGACCCAGAAACAGCACGTTCGATTTTTCGATTTCGACGCCGTCGGCGCCTTTTTTCTGCGCGATGCGTTTGTAATGGTTGTACACGGCCACCGCCAAGGTGGTCTTGGCGTAATCCTGCCCGATCACGAATTCGTCGAGATGGCGTTTGATCTCGGCCGGGTTGGGCAGCGCCGCCGCGGCTTCGGGGGGCTTGCGGCTGTCGTCGGCCAGAATTTCATTGCACATGCCCACGCATTCGTTGCAGATATGCACGGCCGGGCCCGTGATCAATTTCTGCACCTGCTCCGAACTCTTGCCGCAGAAGGAGCAGCGCAGAATGCCGTACGGTCCGGTGGGGCGCGACATGTTCATCTCAGGCCGGCAACGCTTTCTTCTTGCGGTTGCCGGGATTGAAGATCTCGTCGACGACGCCGTATTCCACGGCTTCCTGCGCGTTCATGTACAGATCGCGATCGGTATCTTTCTCGATCTGGGCCTGGGTTTTGCCGGTGCATTCCATCAAAATGCTGTTGAGTTCGCGCTTGGTCTTTACGATCTCCTTGGCGTGGATCTGGATGTCGGCGGACTGGCCCGTGGCGCCACCGCTGGGCTGGTGCAGCATGACCTTGCCGTGGGGCAGGATGAAGCGCTTGCCCTTGGTGCCGGCCGCCAACAGCAAGGCGCCCATGCTGAAGGCCGAGCCCACGCAAATGGTCTGCACGTCGGGCTTCACATATTTGATCACGTCGAAGATGGCCAGACCCGCCGTGACCAAACCGCCGGGGGAGTTGATGTAAATCAGAATGTCCTTGTCCGGATCCTCGTATTCGAGAAACAGCATCTGGGCGACGACGGTGTTGGCGACCACGTCGTTGATCTCATAACCCAGAAACACGATGCGCTCTTTGAGCAGGCGCGAGTAGATATCGTAAACCCGTTCGGATCGTCCGGTGGTTTCGATAACGGTGGGGATATACATGTTCACCTCAGTCGTTGATCGTTTCAATATAGCCTTTCGGCCGCTCCGAATCCCAGTTGTTGCGATCTGCAACGCGCTCCCGGCCCCGCTGCCACGGCTTTGCGTCAGGCCGCCGGCTTGTAGCCGATGATGAAATCCAAAGTTTTTTCGGCTTTGACTTCTTCGCGCAGATCGACGATTTTGCCGCTCTTGCGCAAACTGGCTTTGAGGGCGGCGAACTCCGAGCCGTAACGCTCGGCCATGCGGCGGATGCGATCATCCACGTCTTCCTGCGAGGGTTTGATGCCCTCTTTGACCGCGATGGCGTCGATGAGGCGCCAGCGGCGGATTTGCATTTCGGCTTCGCGTTCCAACTCGCTGTGCTCGTGATCCGGCCCGGCGCCTTCGGTATGTTCCTGCCCCATTTCCTTGAGGCGGTTGCGCACATAGTTTTGGATGCGCGCCTGGGGAACTCCCAGGGTGTGACCTTGCAGGAGCCGGCCGATGGCCTCGTCCCAGGCGGCTTCTTTGGCCTGTTGCAAGGCCGAGGATTCCAGCCGCGCTTTGATGCGGGCGCGCAAGGCCGCGACATCGTCATACCCCAATGTTTTCGCCCAGGTATCGTCGACTTCGGGCAGGTCGATTTCGAGCACTTGCTCGATGTGCAGTTGATACGCCGAAGGCCGGCCCGCCAGAGCCGGGTTCTGATAATCTTTGGGAAAGGTGAAAGCCACGTGCTTTGAATCGCCGGCGGCCACGCCTGCGAGGGAGCGATCCAGTTCCGGTACGCTGCCTTGGCCCAGCTCGACGCGGAACACCGGATGCTGGGGCAACGGCTGATCCGCGCCGTCGATTTGTATCGCTTCGTAGCGCGCCACCACCACATCGCCCACGCGGGCGGGGCGTTCCACCGGGGTTTCCTGGGCCGACTGGCGGCGGAAATCCTGCAAACGCGCCTCGACGGCCGCATCTTCTGTAGGAGCGGGTTCCACCGGAATGTCGAAGCGGTACTCCTGAAGTTCCACGGGAGGATCCACCTCCAGCACGGCCTGCACATGGATGGGCTGGCCTTCCTGGTTTTCGAGTTTCTCGACCCGTCCCGGCACGATGGGCTCGACGCCGTGTTCCTTGCAGGCTTCGCGCACGGCCGCGTCGACCACGGCCTCCAGCGACTCGGCCGAAATGGGTTCACGGAAACGGGAGATCACGACCTGCCGGGGAATATTGCCCGGGCGAAATCCGTTCAGGCGTAATTCGCGGCTGTATTTCTTCACCTTTTCTTCGAAAACGCGATCCAGCCGGTCGCGCGGAATTTCGATGTCGAGCACGCGCTCAGTGGCGTTGGGCTGGGTCACGGTGGCTTTCACGGACATATCCTTTTCCTCGTTAGTTTTCTCGATAGTGATGGAGCTTGCCGGGTTCGGGTCGCAAAGGGTTCGCCTGCGAAAGGGGGGACTTGAACCCCCAACCGCCTTCCGGCGGGCTAGATCCTAAGTCTAGTGCGTCTGCCAATTCCGCCACTTTCGCGCGCCGTCGCTTCGGCCGGCCGGGTGGGAGAATATAGAACTCAACTCCGGCGCGAATTCCGGCCGCATCGCCAAGCGCCCACTCCGCCGGGAGTCGATTTTTTCATCCGGCCGCATTCAAGGTGATCTCGTCGCCGTTCCGCCCGGAAAAGACGCGAAATTCCTCCAGGTTCGAATCTTCGTCCTCAACCAATTGGATTTTGGTTTTGTGCGACCGCTCCAGGTATTTGTAGGTGCGGCCCCGATCTTCGGTAAGCAAGTCGATCATTTCCGGGTTCAAGGCCATGGTGATTTCGGATTCGCCTTTTTTGGCGCGGAAGCGGCGCAACCACCGGTCGATCAGGGCCAAGACCGACTCGCGCGAAGGAATGTAGCCCGCGCCTTTGCAGGCGGGGCATTCCAGCGTCTGCTCCTGCACGGCGTCGGGGCGGATACGCTTGCGCGTGATTTCCATGAGGCCGAATTGCGACAGGGCCGTGAACGAGATCGGCGCCTTGTCCTGGCGGATGGCTTTTTTGAATTCCTTGATCACGGATTCCTTGTCTTCGTCGGATTCCATGTCGATGAAGTCGACCACGATGAGACCGCCCAGATCGCGCAGGCGCATCTGCTTCGCCACCTCCCAGGCCGCGTCGACGTTGGTTTCGACGATGTTCTTGGCCTGGCTCGATCCCCGCACCTTGCCGCCCGTGTTCACGTCGATGGCCGAGAGCGCTTCGGTGCGATCGATGAGCAGGTAGCCGCCGCGTTTCAGCGGCACCTTGCGGAAAAATGTTTTTTCGAGCTCGTCCTCGATCCCGAAGTGATCGAACAGGGAGATGTCGCCGGTGTAGAGTTTGACCTTGCCGACTTTGTCGGGCGACAACACCTTGAGGTAGTTGACGACGGAACCGCATTCCTCCTTGTCGTCGATCCACACGGCGTCCACATCTTCGGAGAAATAATCGCGCAGAGTGGTTTCGCTCGAGTCGCTTTCTTTGTGCACCAGAACCGGCGCCTGCAGGGCCGCCGCGTTGCGCTTGCATTGCTCCCAACGGCCTTCGAGGATTTTCATCTGGGTGGCGAACTCGGCTTCGCTTTCGTTCAGGCCGTTGGTGCGCACGATGTAACCGCAATCGGGCGACTTGAGACGGCGGATCATGCGCTGTAGCGCGCGACGTTGCTGGGAATCGCGGGCGCGTTTGCTGACGCCGATGAAGTTCGATCCCGGCATGCACACCAGAAACGGGCCGGCAAAGGAGAGATGGGCCGTCAGGCGCGGGCCCTTGGTGCCGATAGCCTCTTTGGTGACCTGCACCAACACTTCCTGACCCACCGTGAGCAACTGATCGATGGGCTTGCCCGCATCGTCTTCGCGGGGAGGGGCGGCGCCTTCTTCACCCTCTTCGTCGTCGACGTCTTCGCCGATCAAGGGGCTTCCCGCCACGTCTTCGACGTGCAGAAACCCCGACTTGTCCAGCCCCAGGTCCACAAAGGCGGCCTGCAAACCCGGCAGCACCGCGTTGACCACTCCCTTGTAGACGTTGCCTACCAGCCGGGCCGAGTCGGGCCTTTCATAGAAAACTTCGCTGAGGCGGCCGTCTTCCAAAATGGCAATGCGCTTTTCATAGGGCCGCACATTGATGAGAATTTCCCGCTTTTGGCGGGGCATGCCGCGATGGGGGTGTCCCATACAAGCCTTTCCGTTAGAGCAAAAGCCTTTCGCTTCGGGTTTTCATACCGAATCCGAAAGGAGTGAAGCAAAATCCAGATTGTGAAAATCATCTTGGTTCCACGCGTTCCGCCCGCGCGGAATCAACGTTGGTGAAACAGCAAGGTAACAAATGCGGCGCGTCCCGAAAAGCCGCCTAGAAGCGCATGGTGAATTCGCCGTGGATTTCGATGGAATGCACATACTCTTCGTTGGGCGTGTTGAAATATTGATCGTATTCGTATTGCAGCCAGAATTTTGCGTCGACGTTGTTGGTGAAGTTGTAATCGGCTTCGGGTTTGATCATGGCGGTAAATTGGTTTTGCGATTCCGAGACCGTACCCAGATCTTCGATTTTGGAAAGCGTGTAATTGATGGCGCTGTTCACCGTCATGCGCAGGTTGTTGCGCAGCTTGATGTAATAGCGCCAGAATTGAATGCCTTTCTGGGTTTCCAGATTCCAGGACAGGGTGGGGGCCAATCCCGCCGACAAGGTGGTTTTGGGCGAGACCAGGCTTGAGTCGTGCACGTACAACGACACCAGGGGCTGCTGATCGCCGAGATAGGTCAGCGGCTGGGCGAGGTCCGCGCTGGCGTCTTTGCCGTAGTCGACCTCGCGGGTATAGGCCCCGGTCAGCGAAACTTCGATGCGCACGTCGCTATTGGTGGTGGCGGTGACGCGCAGCAGCGGATTCAACTGATGCGTGATCTTGTCGACATCGGGAGTCGGCGAATACACGCTGAAATCGGTTTCGTGGATGTAATTGTAATTCGTATAGGCCGTCATGGATCGCAGCGAATTCCGGAACACGGGCAGCTTGCTGGCGAAATCGCCGAAACTGCCCGAGACCGTATACTCGGGCCAGATGACGGTGGTGTCCGAAGGCTGGAATGAGCGGTACAGCGTGTATTGGTTGGAGTATTTGAGACTGCCGGAGAGATCCAGTTTCAAGGACGGCAGGGTGAATCCCGTTTCCAAATCCACGGTGCGGTTGACCAGATGGTTCATGGTGGTCTGGCCCAGGGCCGGGTCGGGGGAACTCAGGTAGTCGAAGAAACGCGGATCGGGTTCGCCGCGGAACAGCGTCATGAGGTTGGAGGGATCGTAGAGAAATCCCAGTTGATAGGCCATCAGGTTGTTCCAGGCGATGCCGTTGTTGCGCAGGTAGGCGTAGGTGAAGGCTTCGTTGTTGTATTTGTTCGAAACCGTGTAGGTGAGGTCGAGATTGCGCGGGCGGTAGGCGTCGAGTTTGTGGCTGAAGTCGCCGAGCGCCGACGACAACCCCTTCAGGCCGCTGCTGGCTGAGGCCAGGCTACCCAGCAACGAGGTGGGGTTGACGCCCAGCGTGAGGCGCACGTCGTGATCGGCATTGGCGGAAAAATGCGAAGGCACCACCACGCCTTGGCCGAACACGTCGAGCTGGGGATCGACCCAGGTGTGCCGGTAATCCGAATTGAAACTGCCGCCGGCGGTGAGCCACGACAGGGGGTTGAGATTGAGGTCGCTGTGAAAGCTCTCATTGCGGTTGCGCTCGCGCGCCAGAATTCCGTACTCGCGGCCGTAATGGGTGGTGTCGACCAGAATGGAATCGGTGGGCGAGGTCTTTTCCCAATAGGTCTGCTTTTGCCCCGCATAGGATTGATCCCAATCGAATATCAGGTTGTGGGCGAACATCCCGTCGCAATGGCTGGGGTTGGGATCGAAAAAGCTTTCGCGTTCGAAACAGGTGTGATCCTGGTCGAAGGTGCGGTCGATATCGAGCCGGTAGCCGAAATCGAACACCGGCAGCGGCCGCCATTCCAGATCTACCCCGTGCGCCAAATCCACCGTGTACTGCGCCGGATACGACTGCACCAGATCGTCCACGGTGCGGGGCTTGGTGAGCGAGTAATCGCGTACGAAGGAATAATCGGCCAGCACCAGGTTCAGCTTCTCCGGCAGCGGGGTGACCGCTAGGTCGGACAAGGCGCTGGGCATGAATTTCCACTTGTCCGTGAACCCCAGGATTTTGAGCGCAGGGTTTTCTTTCGGTGACAGGTTGTAGCTCAGTTTGAATTTATAGTCGCGCGTCGTGGCTTCGGAGTAATACTGCGAGTTGTCGCTGGCGGAGTAGCGGTATTCCAGGCTGGGACGTTCGAACAGCGCACGCGTCCAGAAGTCCTTGGAGCTCATGGCTTTTGAGTAGCTGGTCGAGAACTGCTGATTGGAGACCTGGGTCTGGTACACGCGGGCGTAGCGGTTGTTCACGTCGTTCAGGCTGTCGCCCGGATTGTGGATGGAGGTAACCTGGCCATTGAACAAATCGCGCGAAATGTCGAGCAGGCCCGTGCCCTGCAAATTGATGTCGGAATATGGGACCACGAAGGGCCGATCCAGCGATCCCTGATACGACAGCGAAATGGGCAGGTTGACGGCCCAAGCGTCGGGCATGAATTTGTTGGCGAACAGCGAGACGTTGGAGTTGTAATCGATTTTGGTGTCGGCGTTGCCGCGGGTCACCTGCTGCTGCGTCAGCGTCATGAACTCGCCGTTGGTGTACTGCAAATTTCCCGACACATTGATGAAGTCGGCGAAGTTGAGTTGGATTTGGCTGCGAAGGGCCATGCCCGAGGCCTGGTTCACGCCGTTGAGATCCAAATCGTCCACCCAGATCTCCCCGTTCTGTTTTTCTGTCGCGCCCGAGTCGACGTAAATGACCAGGCGCATCCAGTTGACTTGGGAGAGATTGGGATTGCCCACGACCGACACGGTCAGCGACGAATCGTTGCGCGCCGGGTTCCAGAGATTGTGACTTACCGGTCGGCCGTTGAAGGCGCGGTACAGGGGGTCGTTTTTAAGTCCGGTCAAATCATCCAGGTTGACCGTGAAGGAGTTCTGCGTCCAGAGCGCGCTTTGATCGGTGCCGGCCTGTTGCAAGGTGGTATCCATGTGCAGGCGCATTTCGTAGTAATCCACCGAATTGCCGTCGCCCCGATCGCGCCCCAATTGCAATCCGAAGCTCACGTGGTTCTGCCGCGGGTCATACAGCTTCGCGCTTTTCACCCAGTCCGAGTCGGGATGGATTTGCAGGCTGAGCCGGCTGTACTGGGTCAAATCTTTGGGATCGTTGGACAGCAGGCGCGTGGCCGCCACCGCCTCGCCGGCATGCAGGTTCTGGTAATGCAGCACCACGGCGATTTCGGGCAGCGGTTCGCCGGTGCTGGCGTCGACTTCATGCGGCGTGTTCGGCGACTGGAAATAATTCGGCTGCTGCTGTTTGTTCACCACGTCGATCCGCAGCAAATTGCTGTCGGGCACGGTGGGGGGGACGTTGATATAGGTCGAGTCGCCCAAATCTCCGCTGCCGAACTGGTTGGAAGAGATTTCGAATCCCGTATTCTGCTGCCCTTCGAGCCAGGTGTTGCCCACGATATTCACTTCGGCGAACAGCACTTCGGATTTGGCGACATGCGGCGGCAAATGGCCGAGCCACAGGCGCATGATCTTCACGTTGGCGAGAATGTTCTGTACGGTTTGGGAATTGGTGGGATCGATGGTGACCCCTCCGCCGTACAGGGGGATATCGTATTTGCGCCAACCGTTCGCCAACTCTTGGCAATAAAAGTTCGCCGTGCAGGCAGAGTCGAGCGGCATGCGGTAGCGCAGATAAATGTTGGTGGTATCGATCCCGCCGGAATGATCGAGGTCTTCGGTGTCAAAAGCAAAGCCCTGGGTGCCGGAATTGTTGTTCTCCGTGCCGTCGACGCCGTAGGGTTCTTCGGTGGCGCCGTCGGTGGGTACCGTGTAATCGTCGTGGTTCGGGTCCGAACCGGTTCTGGGCACGAAATAGCACGAAGGCTTGCATTCCCATTCCCCGCCGATTTCAGTGTAGCCGTTGGGTTTTTCACTACAAGAGCCATCGAGACCGCAATCATTAGTGCTGGTCGTTGCTCCGGGCAGAAGTTCCGATTCCAACATTCCATCGGGTTTGCCGTCAGGAGTTCCTCCCCCCGGGTTCGAGTTGTTGGGTGCATGGTTGGCTACAATACTGATGTCTTCCGAAATTTGACCCAAGTCGGCATACACGGTTCCACCTTGGCCCTGCACCACCACTTCCAAGGTGCGCTTGAGGCTTTGGTCGGTGAAGCCCTGGGTGAATCCGCGCATGACGCCGCCCCAAGAATTGCCCTGCAAGTTGTCGTTGGGCGTGAACTGGAATTTCAGCAAGGTCTGCTCGCGGCTGTTGGTATAGCTGTTGCCGGTATTGCCGTATATCTGGTAGTACTGTTCTTTGAAACTGCTATGCCAGATTAAATCGCCTTGATGGCGGTAATCCAAGGTGTCGTCGGGTTTTCCGTTGTCATCGTAAGCGGGTGGGGAGGCTTTGGACCAACTGTAGAGGGTGAGTGGCAGCGAAGATACGTTCTGGCTGAAATCGAAATTGTCGATGTAGGCGCTGTTGCGCGTGTTGGGGTCGTAATAGCTTTGCGCCACTTCGAATTCGAAATCGGCTTTGGAGGGCGCGTCGGTGTGTACCAGTGGAAACAAATTGGCGAAGTTCGTCATCCATTTGGGTTCGCCGGCCAATCTTGCGTTGAAGCCCAACAGCAATTGGCTGAAAGGTTCATGCCCCACTTCGGGTTGCTGTTGCGTGGTGGTCTGGCTTTTGAACAGGGCCGTGGCGCCCAGCAGGCTTTGATCGGAAATATTGTCGAGCTTATACTCCAGGCGGGTACCCACCAGCACCTTGTCTTGAATCTGAAAGGCCGGGTTGCACTCGTAGCTGACGCTGATGGTGGCGTTGGGATCCAGCGCGCGCGGAGAGATTAAACTGATTTGTCCGGTTTCATAGACGACGGAGTAATCCACGTCTTTCTGCAGCACGGTGGATCCGTTGAGCACCAATCTTTCGGTGCCGGGAGAGATGTCGAAGCATTGCTGGCCGTTGGCCGAAAACGAATTTTCGCGCACGTTGAAGGTGCTTTGCCGCTGCTGCCCCACGACCTGGAAATTGCTGCTGCTGGAACCGTTTTGCACGTCTTGAATGGTTTCGCTGTAGAACTTGACGTCGGGCGTGACCCGGCGCATGGGCTCCAGACAATTGCCGGGATCGCCGCCGGCCACGCCGTCGGTCAGACAGGGGAGAATGAGAAAGCCGTTGGTGAAATCGAAGAGCAGGTTGTTGTCGACATCGAGTTTACCGGGTTGATTGAATTTCTCCAAGCCGAGGCGGCGCACGTAGGTGATGCTGTCGCCGGGCGCTCCGGTCCGGCCCTCATTGTCGAGCACGCTCAGGTTGAAGGTGTTCACATTCTGCGGGGCCACGCGCGGAATGGCGTAGACGTTGCGCCACATCAGGCTGTCGAGCATGGGATCGTTTTTGTGGTCTTTGCTGTATATCAGAACCATGTCGCGGGTATCGGCGGTGGCTTCGCCCGTGGAGGTCTGAATGGGATCCCCCTGCCAGCGCACGGCCAAGGTGATTTCGCTATAGCCGCTGGGCACGGTCAACATGCGCAAATTGTCGTTGTAGATAAAATCGGTGCCTTCAACGGGCAGAGACACCCAGCGGCCGGTCACGCACAGATTCTTGTCTTTATTGCCTGAGGCGTCATAGGCGCAGGCCGTGGAGGTGTCGGTAACCTTATTAGTGCTTGATGCTATTTCGGTCGCGCCGAGCAGGCGATAGACATACATCGGCCGGCGATTCTGTCCGCCCTGCACATAGCCGTTGTACGAGCCCGTCCAATTTGCGGGATTGCTGTAATCGGTGCGGTCGCTCAACTTGACCCAGAAGTGGCGATAGAAATCGATGGACTTATCGGCAATCGTGGTCTGGCTGGACTGGTTTCCGGGCCCGAAAGTTTGGACTTGCTGCGAGCCGCCTTCTTGCGAAGCGATGCCCGTGATTTCCAAATTGCCGAGCTTGAAACGCGCCTTAAGGCCGAACAAGCCCTGGTGGTTTTCGGTATAACCCGTTAGGTTGGTGCCGGTCAGGCTGAGCGACGTGTTGCCTGCTTCGACTTCCTGCACCACGTCGTCTTCGAGCTCGTCGCCCTGGCCCTTGTACGAGACCTGCAATTGTTGCTTCAGATTGGTGTTGACCCCCTCTTCGCTGTTGATCTCCACGCTGATGAACCGGCCCACCGAACCTTTGACCGAAAACAGGGGCTGCTGATCCATATGCAAATCCGGAAACCAGGCGCTCGAAGCATAGGGCGCGCCCGAGCCGCTTTTGCGCGTGCCTTCGAGAATGAGTTTATATGATCCGTTGATGGTAAGCTTGGGTTGGTCGATGCCTACCAGCTTCATCCATTCCGGTACCTGAAAGGGGAGATCGAACACGAAGGTGCCGGGCGTGCCTCCCGGCGACGCCTCCTCATGCCCCGCGAATTCGAGCAGCCAGCGCCGCCGCAGCAAGAGGTTGAACATGTCGGTGGAATAGTTGTTGAGCTCACGGTAATACGACTGCCACAAGGCGGTGGAGTCGGCGGTGGAATCGCCCGGCGGGCCGATGCGCACGTAATCGACGATTTCGACTTCGCGGGTGTCGAAGTTGACCACGTGTTTGCGCTTCAGGTATTTGCTGTTGATTTCCAGGAGGCCTTGCGGCGATTCGATGCCTTTGTTGGGTAAAAGGCCCTGGAGGGGGCGGGCGGCCTCGGGCACCGGCAAATAGTCGAGGCTTTCCTGATAAACGGCTTCGGCGCGCGACCAGAAAAACAGGCAACACCAAGAGAGGGCATGTAAAAACCATCCCGCCGGTGCCCCTAATCGTTCGCGGGTATGACTAGTCAAGTGTTGCCGCAAATTTCGTTCCTGTTCCGAATAAGACGGAACCTATGACGCCAGCCCTTTCAAAAATCGCTCAATTCAAAGGATTACTAGTATACGAAGAAGGTCCGGCCCTGGGCGTGAATCCTCGCTGCCAGACGCTTCCCGTCATCGTCGGAGCATGCGCGCGATTTCGCAGGCGAACAGGGCGATGAGGATCCCCTCAAGCAAATGGCCCACCGGGTTTTCATATTAATCCACAGCCGCCGTGTCCCACGTACCGCATCATGATGCTCAGCGCGTCGGCATTCAATTCAGACGCTTCGATTTCAGTGAAGCGCCCGGCCGATTCGTCGGCGTCGGGTATTCCCACCGCGGCTTTCGGCGGCCCCAAAAACGATTCCCGGGATTCGATCCACTGAAAAGCCGTAAGGGTCAGAACCGATTGGGGTGCTGTGGACATGGCGGCAGAAAATAGATCCTGTCGAAGACCCTCTCTCCTTGTATTTTGCCCTTTCCCACGGGATATATTTACGCGATGGACGCGCAGGAACAGTTGTTCGCCTGGTTGCAAGTGCGGCTTTCGCCGCCGGCCTGCGCTTGGCTGCGCGATCGCTGCGCGGCGTTGGCGCGCGGCGCGCCCGAGCGGGAATTCTTCTTGGCCTTCAGCCAGGCGGTTCGCCATGCCGGAAAAAACTTGCTGGCCTTGAACCCCGGCGAGCAACAGCAGGCCGCGGCCTTGCGCCCCGGGTGGGATTTGCGCGATTGGACGGCCGATCAGGCCGCGCGCGCCGCCCTGCTCTTGGCTTTGCCGCCCGGTTCCAAGACCGTGGCCGCGATTTTATCGCTGCATCAAAGCGCCGATCTGGGCGAGCATGTGGCCCTGGCGTGCGCGCTTTTTTTGCCGGCCGACGCCAAAGCCTTGATCCACATCGCCCGTGAAGCCATTCGCAGCAATATGCGCGACGTGTTCGCGGCCATTTCCCAGCGCAACCCGTATCCGGCCGAGCATTGCGACGACATCGCCTGGAACCAGATGGTGGCCAAATGCCTGTTCGTGGATTTGCCGCTGCGAACCATCGCCGGGTTGGACCGTCGCGCCAATGCCGCCTTGGCGGCCATGCTCGTCGACCTGGCGGCCGAACGCCGCGCGGCGCATCGCAGCTTTTCGCCCGAAGCCTGGCGCTGCGTGGCGCCCTTCGCAAAGGACGCCGCGATCGCGGCCATGGAAAAAGCCCTGGACGGATCGCCGGCCGAGCGCCGCGGCGCGGCCTTGGGATTATGGGCGGCCGGCGCCGGTGGCCGCGAGGCCGTGGCGCGCAAAGCCGCCGACTTGCGCCCCGCGCTGGAAGCCGGAACCTTGAACTGGGAGAATTTTGATCATGTCTGAAGCCAAGCCCTTGCGCTGCATCGATCCGCATATCCACATGGTGTCGCGCACTACCGACGATTACGAGGCCATGCGGGCCGGCGGGGTGGTGGCCGTGATCGAGCCCGCCTTCTGGGTCGGCCAGCCGCGCACCACGCCCGGCACCTTCATCGACTATTTCGCTTCGCTGCTGGGCTGGGAGCGCTTCCGCGCGGCGCAATTCGGCATTCGGCATTATTGCACCATCGGGCTCAACTCCAAAGAGGCCAACAATGAGCCGCTGGCCGAACAGGTGATGGATCTGTTGCCCCGCTTCGCGGGCAAAGAAGGCGTGGTGGCCATCGGCGAAATCGGCTATGACGAAATCACCGCGGCCGAGGAAAAATTCTTCCGGCGGCAATTGGAACTGGCTAAAGAACTCGACCTGCCCGTCATGATCCACACTCCGCATCGCGACAAGAAGCGCGGCACCTCGCGCAGCATGGATGTGATCGTGGAGCACGGCATCGCGCCGACGAAGGTGGTCATCGACCATAACAATGAAGAGACGTGCAAGGAGGTGCTGGATCGCGGCTTCTGGTGCGCCTTCACCATTTACCCCAAAACCAAGATGGGGAATATGCGCATGGTCGGGCTGGCCAAAAAGTACGGCTCCGAACGCGTGATCGTCGACAGCAGCGCCGACTGGGGCATCAGCGACCCGCAGGCGGTTCCCAAAACCGCCCTGCTCATGCTTGAACAGGGGGTTGCCCGCGCCGACGTGGAAAAAATCTGCTATGGTAACGCCCTGGCGGCTTACGGCCAGAGCGGGCAAATGCGCGAAAGCGACTGGCTCGACCCCGCGCGCGTCGATCGCTCGCAAGTGTTCGCAGGCAACAGCATTTTGCGCGGCGGCGGCGCCGCACCCGCCGACGAACGGGTGATCGAATAAGCCGGCCCGGAGCGGCATCCCGCCCAGGTATCCTCTGAGTTACAGATGCGGCGGCCCCGATGCGGGGCCGACCCGCGCGTCAAAACAAGTCGATGCCCGGCCAGGCGATACCGGCGTTTTTGACGTTCGTCATCATTTGATCCAACACGAAACTGAAATCCGTGTTGGGATTGGTGGTGTCGCGGCTGTTGGAGACTGAAATCATGATGAACCCGTCGCCGGTACGGTGCAGCATGGCGCTGGTGCCGTCGAGCCCGCCGTTATGCCAGACGCTGCCGCCGCCGTCGTTCACCCAGCCGCACCCGTAATTCGAAGGATTGCCCGCCGTGTCCACCACGCCTTTGGGTGGGGTCATGGTCGTGTCCCAGTCGGCTTTGGTCAAGAGGTCGGCGGGTGAACCGACGCCGTCGTCATGCACCCCGAAACGGGCCAGGTCGACGGCCGACGCAATCCAGCCGCCATGCGAATCCATGCGCGGAATGTTGTAGCCGTAGGGATTGCCGGGCGCGTAATACTTCACCTCGTGCAGGGCCGTATTGCGGTCGGCCAAGGTGCTGCCCGCGATTTCCATGTCGTGAATGCCGCAAGGCGCCAGCACATGGGCCTTGACCCAAGCGGCATAGCTTTGCCCGCCCAGCTTTTCCACGACGCGGCCGAGAAGGCAGAAGCCGAAATTCGCATAGCAATACACCTTGCCGGGCGGATTCACCAGCGGCAGATTGTTCATGGTCCAGGTGATGAGCTGGGCGTGATCCATGCTCGGGTTGGTGAACATGGGATCGATGGTGTCGGCCGTCGAACGCTTGCCCCGGCCCGACCAGCCGCCCGCGTCGTGGTTCAGCAGATTGCGCACCGTGATCTTCTTCATGTTTTGCGTGTAATTCGCGGGCGTGCCATAGGTGTTGTCCAAGATGGCGCCCGACCCGAATACCTTGTCGTCGAGCTTCAATTTGCCCATTTCCTTGAGCTTGAAAATGGCGGCCGAGGTGATGGTTTTGGTCACGCTCATGATGCGGAAATGGCTGTCGGCATGCGCGGGTTCGTGATTTTCTTTATCGGCCATGCCGTAGGCCTTGGCGAACACCAACCGGCCGTTTCTGGCCACGGCCATGGAAATGGCGGGCGCCGAGGTGGTGCGCAGGACTTGGTTCACCACGCTGTCGATCTTGTCCAAATCCTTCTGGCTGTACGCGGGGTTGTCCCAAATCGCGGCGTAGCGATCCGAGCCGCTGACGGTGTAGCCGTCGACCTCGACGGGACGATAACCCTGATAGAAGAAGTCGTCGAAATCGAGTTGGTAATCCGACGCCGACAGCCCGTGCTTGGCCTGCCAGGGAAGGCCCGATTGTCTATCCCAAATGGCGGCGTAAAAATCCTGGTTGCCGAGGCCGTAGCCGCTGACTTCGCGCAGGCGAAAACCTTTGTGCGTCAGCGAATCAAAGACATGCTGGTATTCCGAAGCGGTCAAGCCATGCCGCGCCTCGTACACCGGCCCGGCGCTCTTGTCCCAAATGGCCGCGTAGCAAACCGCATGGCCGCAGGCATAGCCGCTGACTTCGAGCAGCCGGTAGCCCTTGGTTTTGAGCGAGTCGAAAACGTGCTGGTATTGCGCCGCAGTCAAACCGTGGCGCGCATCCCAGGCGGCGCCGCCCGCGTGGTTCCAGATCGCGGCGTAATAATCCTGTCCCGCGACTTCGTAGCCGCTCACCCAAACCGGGCGATACCCCTTGGTTTTGAGCGAGTCGAATTCATGCTGGTATTGAGCCGAGGTGAGCCCATGCCGCGCCTGCCAGGCCGGGCCGCCCGATTGATCCCACAGCGCGGCGTAGCGCGCTTCGTTGCCGACGGCATAACCCGAAACGTCGACGAGGCGGTAACCTTTGGTTTTAAGCGAATCGAACACATGCTGATATTGCGCCGCGCTCAACCCGTGGCGCGCCACCCAGGCCGGAACGGCCTGCGCGGCCAAACAAGCACCCAGTACCAGACCAATCCATCGCGAAGAAACGGGCATAGCGACTCCTTTTGTGCGCATCGGTTTTGTCCCGAAGCCGATGGCGGGGCTTAGACGTCTCACTAAAGAGAATGGTGCCATATCGGCGGGCATAAGTTAGTACTTCGATTCCGCCGCTCCCGGGCGTGAAAGGCGAATGCGGGGTGGGGGATTCAGGCCGCCGCGCTTTCCAGCCGGAATCTTTTCCGCCGCCTCATCTTGTCGGCTTCGATAACGGCCAGAGGGATAAGCCCCAGGCCCAGCATCATGGCAGCCGTGGCCGGATGCCACGGAACCAGATGCAGTACGCGCTCCAGCGCGTCGTTTTCGTGGCAGACGATTTGCAGCGCGGTCGTGCCCGCGATGAGAAGCAAGATGCGGATCAGCCCTTTGCGCTCGCTGCGCCAGAACGGTGCGCCGCTGCGGTAGGCCAGGGCGCGAAACACCTCGGTGAGCACCAAGGTGTCGAAGGCGTAGCTGCGCGCGGCGTCGAGCCCCTGGGCCCGCCACCCGATCCAAAAGGCCGCGAGCGAAACCCCGGCCGTGAGACAGCCCGTTTGCAACAGTCGGATCAAAAAGCGGCGATCCGCCATGGGTTTGCCGGCGCGGCGCGGCTGGCGCCGCATGAGCCCCGCGTCGACGGGATCGGCGGCCAGAATCAGGGCCGGTAACCCGTCGGTGACGAGGTTGATCCACAGAAGATGCACGGGCAACAGCGGCACGGGCCAGGCCAAGGCCAGGGCCAGAATCATCACCAGCAATTCCCCGGCATTGCCGGCCAACAGATATTGCAGGGTTTTGCGGATGTTGGCGTACACGCCGCGGCCCTCTTCGACGGCGGCCACGATGGAGGCGAAATTGTCGTCGGCCAGCACCACGTCGGCGGCCTGCTTGGCCACCTCGGTGCCGCTTTTGCCCATGGCGATGCCGATGTCGGCGCCTTTGAGCGCCGGCGCGTCGTTGACGCCGTCGCCGGTCATGGCCGTCACCGCGCCCCGTTCCCGCCACGCCTTCACGATGCGCAGCTTGTGCTCGGCCGTGACGCGCGCGCAGACGGCCGCCTCCGGCACGCGCGCGCGCAAAGCCGCCGCGTCGAGCGCGTCGATTTCGGTTCCGGTGAGAATTTGGGCGCGCGTTTCGGCCAGGCCCAGCTCGCGCGCCACCGCCAGCGCCGTATCCGGATGATCGCCCGTGATCATGATCACGCGTATGCCCGCGGCGCGGCATTCCCCCACGGCGGCTTGGGCTTCGGGCCGCGGTGGATCCTGAAGTCCGGCCAGGCCCGCGAACACGAGATCGCGCTCGGCCTCGTCGCGGTCGGGCAGGGCGTCGGCATCCGTGAAGTCGCGATACGCCGATCCGATCACGCGCAGGCCCCGCCCCGCCAGATCGGCGTTGGCCGCGAGAATGCGCCGCCGGTCCGCCTCGGCCAAGGGGCGCACGCCTGCTGCAGTCGACTCCGAAACGCACAAGCCGAGCAGCAGCTCGGGGGCGCCGTTCACCAGCAGGCGGCAGCCGCCGTCCGCCTGCCGGCGCGCCATGCCGCGGCGCTTGCGATCCGAGTCGAAGGGAAATTCCCGCACCAGCCCGGCCGGGTCGGGGTATTCCGGCGGCAGGCCGGCCTTGCGGGCCGCGACCAGCAGCGCGCCTTCGGTGGGATCGCCGGTGACCCGCCAATCCGGGCCTGCGGCCGCGAGCGCCGCGCCGTTGCAGCCGGCGTGGATGGAGGCCAGCGTGCGTAACATGGATGTTTCTCCCCGCCCGGGCGCGTCGCCGCCGGCCGTGATCGACCCCGCGGGCGCAAACCCGCTGCCCGAAACCCGGAACGAAACGCCGCCCGCGACCAGTTCGCGCACGGTCATTTCTCCTTGGGTCAAAGTTCCGGTCTTGTCGGTGCAAATCACCTCGGCCGATCCCAAGGTTTCCACCGCGGGCAGCTTGCGGATCAGGGCGTGGCGGCGCGCCATGCGCCGCACCCCCAGCGCCAGGGCCAGGGTGACGATGGCGGGCAGGCCTTCGGGCACGGCGGCCACGGCCAGGCTCACCGAGGTCAGAAACAGCGGGCCGGGTCCCATGCCCCGCAGCCAGCCCAGCGCAAACACCACGCACACCAGGCCCAGGCAAATCCACAAGGCCAGCCGCCCGAAGCCGGCGAGCTGGCGTTGCAGGGGCGTGGCCACTTCGGGTTCGGCCGCGAGCAGCGCGGCGATGCGCCCGATTTCGGTTTCCATACCCACGGCCGTGACCAACGCCCGGCCCGTGCCCGCGGCCACCGTGGTGCCCATGAAGGCCAGGTTTCGGCGATCGCCGAGGGCCGCGTTTTCGGAAAGCGACGGGGCGGCGTTTTTCTCCGCCGGCATCGATTCGCCGGTCAAGGCCGCTTCCTGGATGCGCAACTCCGAAGCCGCGAACAGGCGCGCGTCGGCGGCCACGCAATCGCCGGGCTCGAACAAGAGCACATCGCCCCGCACGACTTCGGCGGCGGGGATCGATTGCGGCGCGCTCCCGCGCAACACCGTGGCCTTGGGCGAAGTCATTTTTTTCAGCGCGGCGATGGCTTGTTCCGCGTTGTATTCCTGCGCGAAGCCGATGGCTGCGTTCAGGAAAACGATGGCGATGATGGCCGAGGCGTCGATCCATTCGCCGAGAAAACCCGAGACCATGGCCGCCACGAGCAAGAGCAGCACCAGGGGGTTTAAGAATTGCCCGGCCAGCAACGCCAGCGGCCGGAGGGCGGGGGCCGCGCGCAGGGCATTGGGTCCGTCGGCGGCGCGGCGGCGCGCGGCTTCGTCTTGGTCCAGTCCGCGGGCCGGATCGGCGTGCAGGCGCTGCGCCGCTTCCGCCGCAGACAGGGCATGCCAAGCGGGCTGTTTGGGTTTCGGCGCGGCGGAGGTCAAGGCGCGATTCGCCGGGAAGGGATTAACGTCAAAGAGTACATTTTCACCATGCTGCGAAAAAATCCCCACGCGCCGTGATGCGCCCTTCCGCACCCTTATTGTGGCTGGGTTGGATGGTAGCGGCGGCCTGGATGCCGGCGCCGGCGCAATGGGCCACGCCGCCCTTGCTCAAACCGGAAATCGAAGCCGAGCTGCCGCATGACACCGCCGCCTTCACCCAAGGGCTGTTGTGGTTGGACGGCAAGTTGTACGAAAGCACGGGATTGTACGGACAATCCTCGCTGCGTGAATTGAATCCCGAAAACGGCGCCGTGATCCGCCGCCAACCCGTGGCGCCGCAATACTTTGCCGAAGGGCTGGCCCAATTCCGCGGCGAGCTGGTGCAACTCACCTGGAAAGCGGGGGTGGCTTTTCGCTATCCCATGAAGCGCTGGGATCGGCCGCCCGGCCGTTTCACCTATGACGGCGAAGGCTGGGGCCTCACCACCTTGGGGCAATCGCTATGGATGAGCAACGGGTCCGACACCTTGTACCGCCGCGATGCCGCCTTCCGCGTCACGGGCCGGTTGCCGGTCACCTTGATGGGCAGGCCGTTGACGCATCTCAATGAACTTGAGGGCGTGTCCGGAAAAATCCTGGCCAACGTGTGGTATTGCGATTCGATCTTCATCATCGACCCGCGCGAAGGCCGGGTGCTGGCGGTGGTTGACGGCACGCCGCTGGTCCGGCGCAGCCGGCGGAAATCGCCGGATGCAGTGCTCAACGGCATCGCCTACAACCCCCGCACCAAGGTGTTTTTCATCACCGGCAAGGATTGGCCCGTGCTGTTCAAGGTGCGTCTTCCCTTCACTTTCTGAGGCCGCATCGTGCGGCCGACCGCCCCAATTTTCGGTGTCGCGGCGCTGGCGGTCGCCGCTGGATGGTGGTCGTGCCGGTCGGTCGAAACGCCTCCGCCCGACCCCGCCGCCGCGGCCTGTGCCCGAGTCGCCGCCCAGGCCTTTCCCGCGGTCGCCAATGCCGGCGCGAAGCGGAACGACTCCAACGCAACCGCCATGTTACCTGGGACCTTTTACCGCATCGCTTTGCAGCCCAGCCCGACCCAACCCGGGCGATATCTGGGTTTCGTGCCTCTGGCCATCGATAGTGCGGGTACATACCGCCTGTTCCTCGACGCGGCCTATCCCTTGGCGTTGCTGGATTCGGCCGGAAACCCGCTCAGGGCTTCGGTTTCGGAACAGGATTCGGGCGTGTGCGCCGCGATCGATGTTTTCTATACCTTCGCGTTGGCAGCCGGTTCTTATCAGGTGCAAGTGGGAACCACCGACTCGACCCATGCTGGCTTCCTGGCCGAAGCCGTACCGTGAGGCCGCGGTTGAGATTGCGGCGGTGGGGGGCGGTCGCACGGCGCCTCTTCTGTCCCTTAGGTCTCTCGTGCCTCCTGTGCCTCCTGGCCGCGGGCTGCCGGCCCGCCGCAGCGCCCCGGACCAAGGTGAAAACCGATCCCTTGCGCTGGGCCCGTTGCGTGACCTGGGTAGTGCGCGATTCTGTGACGCATCTAACGGTTTATCCGGCCTGGAAAGGCGACCCGTCGCCGCTGCGCTACGCCTTGATCCCGCGCGGTGCGGCCGGGGTCGCTCCCGGCGAAATCGCCCTGCCGGTGCCGGCGCGGCGCATCGTCTGCCTGGCTTCGGTGCATGCGGGCTATCTGGCGGCCCTGGGGGACGAGGCGTCGATCGTGGCTGTGGGCGCGGCCGGGGATGTGTATGACAGCGCGTTGCGCGCCGCCGTGCGCGCCGGCCGCGTGGCCGCGGTGGGATCGGGGTCGCAGCTCAATGCCGAAGCCGTGCTGGCCTTGCATCCCGATTTGGTGCTGGCCAATGCCGTCGACGCAGCGGATTACGCGGCCTTGCAGCGTCTGCAGGCCGCAGGCATTCCGGTATGCGTGACCGCGGAGTGGATGGAGGATCACCCGCTGGCGCGGGCCGAATGGCTGCGTGTATTTGGGCGGCTGGTGGGCCGGGGCGGGCGGGCCGATTCGCTGTTCGCCGCCGAAGCGGCGGCCTATTTGTCGCTGGCGCGGCGCGGCGCCGAGGAGAAGAACCGGCCCACGGTGATCGTGGGCGCGCCTTTCCGCGACACCTGGTTTGTGCCCGGGGGGCGCAGCTTCATGGCCCGCTTTCTCTCCGACGCCGGAGCGGATTACCTTTGGCAGCATGACACCACGGCCGGCGGCGTGCCCTTGAGTCTGGAAGCGGTATTGGCGCGGGGCCGCAACGCCGCGTTTTGGCTCGAACCCGGCAATTGGCGCACCTTGCAGGACGGCCGGCGGCAAGATGCGCGTCTCGCGGTTTTTTCCGCCTTTCGGCGCGGGGCGGTGTACAACAATGATGCCCGCACGGCGCCCGCGGGCGGGAATGACTTTTGGGAGTCGGCTCCGGTGTATCCGCATCGGGTGCTGCGCGACCTGTTGGCGATTTTCCATCCCGCCGATTTTCCCGGCCCCCTGTTTTATTATCGCCGCCTGCCCGCGGGCGACGCGCATCACCCTTGATGTCACCGCGTCTGCGCGAGCCGGTGGTATTTGCGCTGCTCGCCCTATCGGCCCTGCTCGCGTTTGCCGCCGATTGCGGGGCCGGACCCGCCGCGTTGTCGTGGAATGATATCCGTCACGTTTTTTCACCGGTTGTGACCGCGGGCGCGGGAACGGGCGCGGAAATTTTGCGCGACTTCCGCCTGCCCCGCGCCGTGGCCGCGTTGTGCGCCGGAGCCGGGCTCGGCCTTGCGGGCTTTTTGCTGCAAACCCAGTTCCGCAACCCCTTGGCCGGGCCGGCCGAGCTGGGCATCAGCTCGGGCGCCGGGCTGGGGGTAGCCGTTCTGTTACTGGTCGAGCCGCTGCTGCCCGCCGCCTGGGTGGCGGCGTTGGGCGCGTGGCCGCTGGCCGCCGCCGCGGCCGTAGGGGCCTGCGCCACCTTGCTCTTGCTGCTGCCTTTGGCGGCGCGGCTCTGGGACGCGGCGTCGCTGCTTTTGGCGGGCCTGATGTTGGCCAGCGCCTGCGGAGCCCTCGTCAGCCTTTTGCAATATTTCAGCGCGGCCGCGCCCTTGAAAACCTATGTGCTCTGGGGGATGGGCGGGCTGGGCGGCGTAACCTGGCCGCAAAATGGAGTGCTCGCGCTGTGCACGGCGGCGGGCACGCTGGCGGCCCTGCTTTTGTCGCGGCCGCTATACGCCTTTTTGCTGGGGGAAAACGCGGCCGCCGCCCTGGGTATTTCGGTGCGGCGCTTTCGCCTGGCGGTGCTCCTCGTGGCCGGACTTTTATCCGGAGCGGTTACGGCCTTTTGCGGACCCATCGCTTTCGTGGGTCTGGCCGTGCCCCATCTCGCGCGCGGCGTGTTGCGGCGATCCGATCCCAAAGCCGTGCAACCGGCTTGCGCCCTGCTGGGCGCCACGTTGCTTCTGGTCTGCGACGCTATCAGCCATTTTCCCGGGCAGGACGCGGTGCTGCCCATCAACGCCATCACCGCGTTGTTCGGCGCGCCCACGGTGCTGGTCATTCTTTTGCGGCGGCCCCGCTCGGCGGGTTCCGGAGCATGAAGCCGACGGACTTGCTCGCCGCGCGCGCCCTGGCCGTGGGACATGGGCGGCCTTTGTTTCCTCCGGCGGATTTTTCCTTGCGAGCTGGCGAGCTGGTCGGCCTGCTCGGCCCCAACGGCGCGGGCAAAACCACCTGGCTGAAAACCTTGTCCGGTCTGCTGCCGCCCTGTGCGGGTGAAGTGCACCTGCGGGGCCGTCGCTTACGCGAACTTTCCGGACGCGAACGGGCCCAAAGCCTGGCTTTGCTTCTGGTCGACCCCGGATTGCCGCCGTTTCTGTCGGGATGGGAATTGGCGGCCCTGGGGCGCACGCCGCATCGCACCGGGCTGGGTTTTTCCACGCCCGCCGATCGCGCGGCGGTGCAGGCGGCCTTGGAACAGCTTCACTGCCTGCCTTGGGCCAATCGCCGCCTGGGGACGCTCAGCGATGGCGAGCGGCAGCGCCTGTGCTTGGCGCGCATCGTGGCGCAAGACGCACCCGCTCTGCTGCTCGACGAACCCACGGCGCATCTCGATTTTCCCGCCAAAGTCGAGGTGCTGCTCCTGCTGCGCGGGCTGGCGCGCCGCGAAGGCAAAGCCGTGCTGGCTTCCTTGCACGATCTGGATTTGGCACTGGGATTCTGCGACCGGTGCCTCATCCTCGCTCCCGATCGCGCGCCTTTTTGCGGCACCCCGGAAGCCGCGGCCGGCGGCCCATTGCGCGCGGCCTTTCCCGGCCTGCCGGATTTTTGGGATCCGCTTTGGCTACGCGCGCGGATGCCGGCCGACGCAGCCGAATCCTCCTCGTGAGGGATAGGGGTACCTCGAATAGAGGTACCCTTAAAATCGGCGCGAGCGAAAGTCCTCGATGTTCACGAAATTACCGCGTTGGCGGCGCTTCATTTCACTGACGCGGTTCAGCTTTTCTTTCTCGTCGCGCGTCAGCGATTGCATGCCGTGGCGGCTGATCTTCTCCAGAATGGGATCGATGTCGACCATGGCGGCCCGCAGCTTTTCGCTTTCACGCTGGTCCCGGTTGCTGCGGCGGCGGTCTTGCAGGTCACGCCACAGCGCGACGGGGTTGAAACCCTGCACATTCCAGCGCAGAAACCCCCACGCGAACAGCGCGCCGCCCAGATGCGCGATATGCGCCACGTGATCGTTGGAGGTGATGAGCAGGAGTTCGACCGCGCCGATGATGATGACGGCGTATTTGGCCGGCACCGGAAACAAGAAGAACATCAGGAAGGGCTGGTTGGGAAAGAAGCGCGCAAAAGCGACCATCAGCGCGAACAGCGCCCCCGAAGCGCCGATCACCAGCGAGGCGTCGCCGAGCAGGGCGTAGAATACCATGGAGCAGAGGCCGGCGAACACGCCCGACAGCAGGTAGAACCACCAGAACCGCCGTTCGCCCATGACTTGGGCCACGGGCACGCCGAACATCCACAGCATGAGCATGTTGAAGAGGATGTGCAGAAACGGCGGGTGGATGTCGTGCACGAACATGTAGGTGACCAGCCGCCAGATCTCGAAGTGGTGTACGACGCGCAGGGGGTCGAGGCTCAGCCAGGGCAGCACCACCATGCCGCGCGTGACGAAGTCGAGCAGAAACACCGCGATGTTCGCGATGAGCAGAATGCGCACGGGGCGCGGCATCATCGATCCCACAAAAACTCCCGGATCACGGCAATCGCTTTCCCTTCGACAATTTCCGGCGCAGGCGGGCTTCCACATGCGCCGGTACGAACTCCGAGATATTCCCACCCAGGGCCGCCAACTCACGCACAATGCTGGAAGCCAGATAGGTGTACGGTTCCGATGGCATTAAGTACACGGTTTCGCAAAGCGGGTCGAGTTTTTTGTTCATCAGCGCCATCTGGAATTCGTATTCGAAATCGCTCACGGCCCGCAGCCCGCGCAGCAGCACCTGCGCCTTGCGCTGGCGCAGACAATCGACCATCAGCCCCTGGTGGGCCAGCACCTCGACGTTTTTGAGATTGCGCGTGCATTGCCGCGTCATTTCCAGCCGTTCCCGGAGGGAGAACAGGGTGGTCTTGCGTGCGTTTACGGCCACCACCACATCGACGGCCGCGAACAAAGAGGCGGCGCGTCGAATGACGTCGAGATGCCCATTGGTAATAGGGTCGAAGGTGCCGGGATAAAGGGCTCGTGTCACGCCAACTCCGGGTTTTATTGAGCAACACTAAGCTAAAAATGCCCGGCGGCGAATAAGGCCAAAGATGACTCTCCATAGGCGTAAACTCGGGTCGCCGAATCCAGCCAGCCCGGCGGACGGCGCGAGGGAAATTGAATCAAGGCGGCGCCCTCTGGCGTCAGCAAAGGTGCGAGGACCGGCCACAAATCCGTAAATTCACGGGAAAACGGCGGGTCGGCAAAAACCACCGCAAAGCGGCGCCCGGCGCGCGTGCAGTCGCGGCAAAATTCCATCGCCTCCTCGCGCCGACATTCCATGGATTCGGCGTCGGCGCCGCGTGCTTCCAGCCGCCCGCGGTTTTGCAACAGGGCGCGGAAGGCGTCGGGGTGGTTTTCGACCAAGACGATTTTGTGAAAGCCCCGGCTTACGGCTTCCAAGCCCACGGCGCCGGAGCCGGCGTAGAGGTCGAGAAACTCCCCGCTTTCGCTGCGCCCCCGCAGAATGTTGAATACCGCCTGTCGCACCTTGCCCGAGGTGGGGCGAGTGAGATTTTTCCCCGACGGAGTTGTGAGCAAGGCGCCGCGAAATCGGCCGCCGGTTAAGGCAAGTGGCATGGTCTTAACGAAGAGGCGCGGCCGGAAGCCGCGCCGAAGAAATTAATCCCAAACAATTAATCCCAAACGGAGATGATCCGTGACGGACCATTACTGCGCGTAAACCAGCAAGTCGAGGCTGGCCACCATGTGATCGTCGCCGTGGGATTCGAGGGCCAGGCGCACCAGCCCCACGTCGCTTTGATCGGCATGCATCTTTTCCAGCAATTCCTGCAGATGGGAATAGTCGCATTGCGCTTCGGTGCGGTAGACCAGGCGTTTCAAGCCGTCGGCTTCGGTGGTTTTTTCCAGGCGCGGCGTCTGCACCGATACGCCCAGCGCCTGGGCGGTATGCGCAAAGCCTTGCAGGGCGGCGTTCAATTGGTTGCGGGCCACGACGTGATTGTCGATCAGGCTCGCGTCATCGGGGGTGTATTTCATTTTGACGAACAGCGAAAACTCGCGCGCCGTCTTGGCCGCCCCCACCGGCCGGCTGAACCCGGAACGGATTTCCGCGCCCGGGAACGCCGCAGCCAAAGCCGACTGGAACTTGGCGAGATCGCCTGGGGATTCGGACAGGCCATGCAGGTAAAACTCGTCGGGCGGCGTAAAGATGATTTGGGCAAAACCCACTTGCACCGGCGTGGCGTTTCCCAGGTCGCGCAACAACTTGGCGCCGGCGTCATTCTGATACGCGATGCGCTGTGAAGGCGCCAAATCGGCATAGGTGGGCGTCGACGACATGCCCGACAAATCGGTTTGGGCCTGACGCACGATTTCTTCCACGGCGTCGGCGGTGATGGGCTTGGGCGTGGGCGTCGGAGCCGCCGCCGGATGGGCAGCCACGGTCGGCCGGGTTGGGTGGACCGTGGCCATGGTCGGGGATTTCGGCCGCGTCAGAAAGTAGGCCACGCCGGCAACGACCAGCACGACGGCGGCCCACACGGCCAGGCGTTTTCCCTTGCCGCCCGTTTCGACCAAGGTCATGGGCCGCTGCGCCTGCAGCGGCTTCAACAGGTTGATGCGAATCATGGTTTCAGCAATCTCCTCCGCGCCGTAAGGCCAGCCCCACTACGCCCGCGCATTGCGGACCCGAGGGGATCAGGCGCGCGCTTTGCTCGGGCTCGAGCGCGAAGGCGGCCTCTTTGAAGGCGTTGAGCGGCACCAAGGGTACGGGTAGATTCGCCGCCAGCAATTCGCGGAATTCGGCGTCGAGGGCGAGGTCGCCGCATACCACCACGGTTTCGACCTCGCTCCAGGCGCTTTGGGCGGCCTCGAAACGCAAACGGATTTCCTGCACCAAATCCAGCAGGCGATCGGTTTTCGCCTGGCCGCTCAAATCCAAAAGGCCTGCGTCGACAGACGAAGTGTCGCTGCCGAAAAACAATCCGTGCTGGGCGCGCACGCAGGTCAGCGCGTGTACGTCGGCTTTGATCAGCAAGGCCCGCCCTTCTTGCATTTCCGGGTAATTGGCCTCGAAGGCGTTTACGAGGGCGAAGGCGTCGACATCAAGCACGACCAGAGGATACCCGGTGGATTCGATCCAGCGCCGCAGGCGTTCGACTTCGCTGTGGCGGTAAGCCGCCACCAAATAGAGCCGGCCGTTTTCGGCCGCGTTCGGTCCGATGGCCTGGTAGTCCATGAGATAGTCTTTCAGGGGACGCGCCAGGTATTGCTCCATGTCCCATTGCAGGGCGTCGAGCACATTTTCTTCGCCTTCGGGTATTTCCACGAGGCGCAGCACCGCATGTTCCGAAGGCACGGCGGCCACCAAATCGACCTGTGCGCTGTCGACGTATTGGGTCAGGGTTTCGCGCAATTGTTGGGAGAGATACTCGTCGTTGCCCCATTGGGAAATGTCGAGCGGTTTCACCGCCACCATGGCGATTTGATTTTCGAGCGGCAGAAATTCGACCAGTTTCAGATACGCCGGACTCGCTTCCACCGCGATGATGGAACGCGTCAGATTTTTTGCCATGGGCCAAGTATACTATTTTGGATTTTTCAGCTTCCAGCAGGATTTTTTCCGGGGGACGTCGTGTCCGGAGCGACGCAAACCATGCCCCGAAAGCCCGCCAGTTTTTTTGGACCGATGCCTTTCACCCGCTGCAAATCCTCGATGCGGTGAAAAGGCCCGATTTTACGACGGTAAGCCAGGATGGCCCGGGCCGTGGCCGGGCCCACTCCCGGCAGGTTTTGCAAGGCTTGGGCGTCGGCGGAGTTGAGATCCACAGGTTCGGCCGAAGTCTTTTCCGAAGGCTCTTTTTTCACGCTTCGATCCGTTCCCTTCTTCGCCCCAGCCGCGGTGGAAACTCGTTGCGGCCAATGTTCGCTCCAACCGCCGGGGTCGGGGCAGCCAAAAGCGGTGGAGTCTTGGCGGCGCGCCGCAATCACCCATTGATGCAGCGAATCCCAGTCGTGCACCGGACCCAGGCGCACTCCGGAACGCTCCCAGGCCCGCATGCCGAATCCCGAACCCAGCACACAGATCAAGGTCAAGCAGGCGGTTTTTTCCGTCGGTGTCAAGGCGGGTAAGCGCAGGTGCAGCATGTCCGCAACGTAATCCCCGGCTGGTCGACAAGGCGTGCGCGGTGTCACGTCGTTTCTCCCCGGTTTTCAGGTGCAATTTGGTGGTGGCGGTTTTCGGCCCCGGGCCGCGGCCATTTTTATCCGGGCCGAGTTGCCTGTCCAAGGGACGGATTTGCCGCAAAAAACCGGATCATTTTGATTCTCTTGCAGCCGCTAGGCCGCCGCGGAATGCGAATCATTTCAGTTATTCGCTGGAAAACGAAGAGGCTGACACGATTTTACAAGATTTTTAAGTACGAAGGTGGGGGAATTCGTTACACTACTCTTGCCACTCCACCTATGCATTCCACCCACCATCGCTTTCACATTCCGGTCATGGGTACCGGCTTTACCATCGATACGGCGCTGAAAGTGGCGCGTTTCGGCATCAGCTCGGTGGTGTCTTTGGTCGACGACGTTTTGATCGAACGCGTACGCAAGCACTATTGTCGCGAAAACGGGCGGGCTTACGAGGCCATACCCCAAAGCCACCCCGACGCGCGCGCGGCGCGTATTACCGCCTATCTCGATCTGGTGCAGGATTTGGTCGACGCCCAAATAGAAGCCTTGCGCCGCATGGCTTTCGCGCCCGGTAACGATAAAAGCAAATATTTCGAATTGCTGCCGCCGACTTCACCCGTGCGTGGGCGATACGAGCTGTGGCGCGCCGCGTCCCCGGCCGAAAAAACCGGGCTCGAACCCGAGCTCAATGACGCCATTTTGCCCGGGTCGATCGATGCCAACATCATGACCAAGCTCGATCGCCTGCCCTTCGGCCGCGACGGCAAGCCGCTTTCCCCCGAGTTCAGCGACGCCAAGGCCGCGTTGCGCGGGTTCGCCCAGTCCAAGGTGCGGGGTAGCATGGTGTTCAGCGCCGGCATCAACCCCACCTTGTACGGCAGTCTCGAACGCTTCGCCGATTTCTACCGGCGCGAAGACGGCGCGCCCCGCAAGGGCGTCATCCTCAAGGTTTCCGACTACCGCTCGTGCATGGTGCAGGGCCGCTTTCTGGCCCGCAAGGGCATTGAAGTCCGCGAGTTCCGTATCGAGTCGGCTCTGAATTGCGGCGGGCATGCCTTTGCTTCCGACGGATTTCTCATGGGTCCGATATTGCAAGAGTTCATCGACAACCGCGAGCGATTTCCCGATATGTTCGAACCGCTCCTTGAGACTTATTACCAGAAGCGCAGCTGGAGCTTTCCCGCCTCCGGGCGGCGCCGCCGCATCGCCGTGACCGCGCAGGGCGGCATCGGCAACCACGATGAAATGCGGCGTTTGCTTGAAGTCTATGAACTCGACGCCGTGGGCTGGGCCAGCCCGTTTTTGCTCGTGCCCGAGGTCACCGCGCTCGACGCGGGCACGCGCGGGCAACTGGCGGCGGCGCGCGAAGTAGACCTTTATCAAAGCGAAGCCTCGCCTTTGGGCATTCTGTTCAACAACTTGCGCGGCTCGACATCGGAGCAATGGACGCTCCGGCAAATCGATCGCGGCAAACCCGGGTCGCCCTGCCCCAAGGGCTATCTCGTGTCGAATACCGAGTTCACCGAAAAACCCATTTGCACCGCGTCCAAGGAATATCAGGGGTTGAAGCTGAAATCGTTGGGCTATGCGACTCCACCGCCGGCCGATTGCGGCGATCCGGCCGTGCGCCAGGTGTATTCCAAGCAATGCATTTGCGATCAACTGGGCAACGGCGCTTTGATCGAGCAGGGGGAAATGGCCGCGCAGCAGCCGGTGTCGGTATGTCCCGGGCCGAACATCGCCTATTTCGACCGCTTGTACACGTTGCGCGAAATGGTCAGTCACATCTATGGTACGGGGGCGGATTTGACGCCGCGCGGGCGGCCCCACATGTTCGCCAAAGATTTGCTCTTGTACGTCGATTATTTTGAAAAGCTCTGCCATCGGCACTTGGCCTCCGGCGATCCGGAGCTCGGATATTTGAAGGTGTTCAAGGAAAATCTCGAAGCCGGCATGGATTATTACCGGCCGCGGTTGCGCCAGGGCGGTTTTGCCGGGGAAAATTTCCACTCGCTGGCCGCGGAAATCGCCACCCAATCCTTGCGGATGCGAGATTTGTGGTCGGCGCTGGAAGCGCCTCCCGAGACCGAATCCACCGCCGTGCCGCGCGCCGCCGTTTTGGGATAATTGCCGCAGCGGGCCGCGCCGCTTGCGGTTCGCAACTCTGGGCCGGGAGGTCCGGTGAAAAACCTCGCACAACAACTGGCCTTTTACCAAGCCTATCACCGCACGCGGGGATGCAAGGCTACCCATTTCATCGGTGTGCCTCTCGTCACGTTTTCCATATTAATCCCCCTGGGCTGGCTGGGCGTTTCCGTGGGGTCGTATCGGCTCACCTTGGCGGTTGGCTTCGTGGCCGCCACCTTGCTGTATTACTTCGCGCTCGACCTCGTCTTGGCCGTTCTCATGACGGCCGTGATGATTCCCCTGACCTGGGCCGCGGACCGGGTGTCGCTTTGGCCCCGGGGGCGTGGCGCATTGATTTTTCTTCTCGCCTTCGTCGTCGGCTGGATATTCCAACTCGTGGGCCATGCCATCGAAGGCCGACGTCCCGCCTTGCTGACGAATTTCCGCCAGGCGGTATTCACCGCGCCGTTGTTTCTGATGGCCGAAGTCCTGTTTGCATTGGGCTGGCGGAAAGACTTGCGGGAGCGAGCGGCCAAATGGGAATAGTGTCGGCACGCAAGGGAGCGCTCCGCTCCAGAAGGTTTTGCCGCAGGACGCAAACCTGCGAAGCGGCGCACCGCCCCGGGTTCGCCGAAGTACGGCAAGTTACCGAAAAGGGTGAATATTATTGAGTTGATTTTTCTATCGAAGAAGTTCAACTTCAGCGAAGCCAAATGGCTTTTATCCGGCTGATTCCATTTCTCTTCGGCCAGACACAATTTGCTTTCAAACTGGGTATTTTTTCCGCACCTGGGATCTTAAAAAAACTGTAGGTTCTTACTAAAAATTGAACCGAACCAAAATCCAATAAAGGTGTTTCATGCTTAATAATTTCGACGCGCGGGGAAAAATCGGCTTTTGCATGGCGTCGGGATTTTTTTTGTTTTCCGCCGGATTGGCCGCGGCCCAGGTGGCGCAGACGATCACCTTGCCGGCCAAAGTGCGCGACATGCACGAATGCATCAATGAAGATGCGACCAGTTATGCCGATGGCCAGCCTTCGGATTGCAGCGCCCTCAATGCCAATCCGGATTTCGAGCATTTCGGCACCTGTAATGACACCGGTTACGTAGCGCCAACGATTTCCACCGCGGGGGATCTGGGCGACAGCACGGTCTTCGCCATGGACAACCGCACCCCGGTCAAGACCGCCAAATTGATCAGCTCTTCGGGGGGCCACCCCTGTTATACCAGTGTCGCCAATTTCGATACCTGGTTCAACGATCGCACCGATCCGACCCATCCCGGAAGCGCCCAAGACATCAATCGGCCCTTCATCACCAATCTGACTTTCAACTATGACGCGGCCACCGGCCAGTATGAATTCCTGGGGAACTCGAACAACTATTTCCCTTTGGACTCCGTCGCTTTCAATCCCGGGACGGCTTTGTATAAAACCCAAGCCATCCCCGGTGATAATCCCCAAACTTTCGGAGACCTGCAAGAGCGCGCCACCGCGCCTTACAACACCACCGACTATGCGCACGATTTCGGTTTTACCACGGAATTCCACCGATACTTCACCTATTTGCAGGGGACCAACCAAGTGTTCACCTTCACCGGAGACGACGATGTGTGGGTGTTCATCAACGGCAAACTGGCCATCGATCTGGGCGGTGTTCACGCCTCGGAATCGCAATCGGTGAATCTGGACAACATCAGCACCCAGTTCGGAATGGTGAATAACCAGAGTTACATCCTGGATTTCTTTTTGGCGGAACGGCATTCCACGGGCTCGGATTGCCAAATCACCACCAGCCTGGCGCTGCGGGCCACTCCGCAGGTGGGCATCCCCAGCGCCGACCCCACCAATCCGAATGGTGGAGCTGTCGTGTTCACCACCCCCAGCCAAGTCGTTACGCTTTCCGATACCACCCAAGGGGCTGTGATTTGGTACACCACCGACGGGTCGGCGCCGGATACCCTGAGTCCCAATACCCATCGGTACACCGGACCCATTACGCTCACCGCGACCACCACGTTGAATGCCATCGCGACCAAATCGGGGTCCAGTAACAGCCCGGTCCTCACCCAGGTCTATACCCGGCAAATTTTAGGGCCCTCCACCCTGGAAATCCTGGACGGAAACGGAAATCCCCTTACCGTGGGGTATCTCTCCAATCTGAATACCGCCTATGCAATTCGCCTGACCACCCAAGCCGGTGTGGACACGGTCGTCTTATCGGCCCAAACCAGAGTAAGCCATGACGTCGAATCCGCGCTGTCCGTCTTCAATCCTACCCGAGCGAACGGAGCGCAGGTTTTCACCGACCCGATCCCTTTGCATTTGGGGGTGGCAGCCGTCAGCGGCGACGGACAAACCGAAGCCGCGGAGTATGATACCCTCACGGTTTCCTGGCAAAATCCCTTGAACCCGGCGGATCATCCCACGGCTTCCATTCCAATTCGTCCCGCGCCCCAACAAGCCACGGCTGTTTTCAGTGCCAGCGCCACAGGCTCGCCGGCCACAACGACCTTCGTCGGCACGGAAGCGACTCTTTATTTCGTGGTGCAGGATGAACCTTTGCCGGCCAATCTGACCGCTACGGCGAAAATCATTACGGTCCCTTCACCCGATGCCGTGGCCCATCAGCCGGATACGCTCATCGTACCCCTGGTGTGCGCCCATGGGACCTGCATCGGCGCCATTCCCACCGCCATCGCAGGCCCGTCGAATCCCGCGAATGCCACCCTGGAAGTGTGGGGAGGGGATCAGGTGCAAGGCGTGTACATCGATCCGATGGATGGGGATTCCGCCCATGCCGCGGCCCAATTCGGCAATGCCCCCCCGGTGCTCAACGGGGTGGTGGTGGTCGATCGACTTTTGCCGGCCCCCAAAGGGGTGATCGTGCAGGGTCCGATTTCCGACCCGATTGTGATTCGCGGCGGCATTAGTTCGGTGACGCGGCTCACCAACGATTCGGCGAGCGTAACCGGGGGAACCTGTATTTATAACTGCGCTCCCAACGTCGTGGCGAATGCCGATCCGACGCATACTCCGGCCTTCGTGTTCAAGGTGTTGTCGCCCTTCAGTTTTTCCGCCGATATCTTTGATCACTTGGGCGAATTCGTAAACAAATCGCAGGGCACGGTGGACAGCAGTCTCTGGAATACGTTGCCGCGCCAAGGCGATTCGGTGGTGGTGATGATGAATATCATTCCCGTGTCCAAAAATGGACAACAATTCGGAACCGGGGTTTATATCATCAAGTCCACCATCACCACCCAGGCCGGCACCGACCCCGCCAACCAAAGCCACATCACCGCCGCCACCAAGGAGTTCATCTCCAATTTCGGGTATATCCGGCCGTGAAGAACAGGGTTGCGGAAACGGGCCGCTACACCGCGAGGGCGGCTTTTACCAGGTGATAGAACAAAGGCGCGGGCCGGCGCAAATTGCTCGTGAGTTCCGGGTGGAATTGGCAGCCCATGAAATATTTGTGGCCCGGTAATTCCAACACCTGCATGATGTTTTCCTGCGGATGCTTGCCGGAAAACAACAGGCCCTTTTCCGACAGGGCACGGATATAATCCGGGTTCACCTCGTAGCGGTGGCGGAAACGCTCGCGGATGAGGGTGCGGCCGCCGTAAATTTCGCTGGCCCGGCTGCCGGGAAGTAATTCCACGTCATGACCGCCCAGGCGCATGGTGCCGCCTTTTTGCGACACATGGCGCTGCCCCGGTAGAATATCGATGACCGGATGTTCGACCGTGACGCCGTCTTCGCGCACCTCGGTGGTATTGGCGCCGGGCAGGCCGCACACATTGCGGGCGAACTCCACCACGGCCAATTGCATGCCATAGCAGATGCCGAGATAGGGAAGGTTTTTTTCGCGCGCGAATTGCACGACGCGGATTTTGCCTTCGATGCCGCGACTGCCGAAGCCGCCGGGCACGATGATGCCGTCGGCCCCCGCCAAGGCTTCAGCCGCGTCTTCGACGCTGCGGATTTTCGCGGTGTCGACCCATTGGATATCCGGGCGCACGTCGAGATGGGCGCCCGCGTGGGTGACCGCCGCGGCCACCGAGGCGTAGGAATCTTCCAGCGCGGTGTATTTGCCGCACAGGGCGATGGACACGGTGCGCGTGGGGTTGACGAGATTTTTCTTGATGTTGTGGACCCAGGTCTCCCATTGGCGGGTGTCGGGCGGCGAATAGATGTCGAGCGCCGAATGCAGAATGGCCGGCAGGCCTTCGCGCTCGTAGATGAGGGGGATCTCGTACACGGTTTCCACATCGGGCCCGGAGATCACGTGGCTGGCGGGGATGTTGCAGTACGAGGCGATTTTCTCCTTGATGGGCGGAATCAGCAATTCGGGGCAGCGGCCGATCACCACGTTGGGCTCGATGCCTTTTTCGTTGAGCATGCGCACCGACATCTGCGTCGGCTTGCTTTTTTGTTCATGCACGCCTTCGGGCACGGGCACATAGGTGAGATGGATGTAGATGACGTTTTCTTCGCCCACGTCGCGCCGCAACTGGCGAATGGCTTCGAGGTAAAACTGGTTTTCCAAGTCGCCCACCGTGCCGCCCACTTCGATCAGCAGCACGTCGGCGTTTTCGGTTTTGGCGATGTCGAAGAACCAGGCCTTGATGCTGTCGGTGACATGCGGAATGAATTGCACGGTTTTGCCGAGATAGTCGCCGCGCCGCTCTTTGTCGAGAATATTCTTGAAAACCTTGCCCATGGTGAGGTTCCAGGAGAACTTGGTGGTGATGTCCATGAAGCGTTCGTAATGGCCGAAATCCATGTCGACTTCGCCGCCGTCATCGAGCACGAATACCTCGCCGTGCTCCACCGGATTCATGGTGCCGGGATCGGTGTTGAGATATCCGTCGCATTTCACCGGCACCACCTTGAGCCGCCCCGAAATCAGGTTGCCGATGGAGGCCGCCGCAATGCCCTTGCCCAGGCCCGACAGCACGCCGCCCGTGACCACGATGTATTTGCAGCCCGGCTTCCGGTTCTTCATGCCGCCGCTCCTGCGCCGATGGCCGCCAAGAGCTCGGCCGCGATGAGGAGATCCGCGGGCACGTCCACCGGCGCGCCGGCGGGCGCCGCGTGGACGCAGACGGGGGCGAGATCGGGAGCGCGCAGCAATTCGTGGGATTCGGAGAGTTCCCGGGCCGAGGGAAAGCGCGCCGCGTAACGTCGGAGATACGCGGCCGAATATCCGTAGGCGCCGAGTTGCAGGCGGGAAAGCGGGGCCGGATACATCGGTCTGACCCGGTAAACATCCACCAGGAAGCCCTCGGGATCGAGGGCGGCTTTGACCCGGTTCGGATTGGCCCGATCTTCCGCCGACGGGGCACGGGAATCCACCAGGAGATGCACCCATTCCGGGTGATCTTGCAGGGCCGCGCACAGGCGGCGCAACCCTCCGGGGGGAAAGACCGGCTCGTCGCCTTGCAGGTTCACGATCAAATCGGCGGAGAGGGCCGCGAGATTCCGGGCGATGCGTTCGGTGCCGTTGGCCGCAACGCCGCCCAGCACGCTGCGAAAACCGTATAAGTCCGCGATGGCGGCAATTTCAGGTGAATCGGTTACACATATCACATCGGAAAAGCAGCCGGCTTCCGCCGCGCGCTCCAGGGTATGGGCGATGAGGGGTTTGCCGTTCAGCGGATGCAGCAGTTTGCGCGGGAAACGCGTCGACTCCAGGCGGGCCGGAACCGCGCAGACAACATCGGGGCCCATGGAATCAACCCCCGATTACCTTGGGAATGGAGAAATGCTCAAGATTGGTTTCCGGGGCGTTGCGCAGGGCCGCGGCTTTGGACAGCATGGGCTGTTCGACGTCGGGACGCAGCGGACGCGGGGCTTCGTCGACCGCCATCATCGGTTCCACGTTTTCGAGTTTCAGTTGCTTCAAGACGTCGAGGTACCCGAGCAATTGCTCCAGCGAACCGCGCATCCGCTCCAATTCCTCCGCCGAGAATTCCAGGCGGGACAGCTTGGCCATTTTCAGGATTTCGTCTTTTTCCACACGCATGCACGCCTCCGTTACAAACGGGAGAATGCCGGTCCGGAATAGCTGAAAGCGGGATTCCGGGCCGGAATTCCCCTGTGCCCGGACTTCAAAGTTAATCCATGATCTCGAGCTTCGCGAATTTGAGCACGAGGGTGCGGCGTATGTGGTCTTCGAACAGTATATCGACCCGCGCCGATTCGCCCGTGCCTTCGGTGCGCAACACTTTGCCGATGCCGAATTTGGCATGGCGCACGCGCTGGCCGGGGTGGTGCTCCACTGCGTCTTGGTTCAAATCTTCGTAGCGGGGCATGGGGTCGGGTTCGGCCGGCCGGCGGCGGACGTCCATTGCGCCGAAGTGGGATTTGGGCGCGGTGTAGGTATGCGCGGTTTCGAGAAATTGTTTGTCGATCTCGCGCAAAAACCGCGACCCAAAGGCGTCTTGATAGCCGCCGTAGCGCCGCCGGCGGCGCGCGTAGCTGAGCGACAGGTCGCGTTCGGCGCGCGTGGCGGCCACGTAGAAAAGCCGGCGCTCCTCTTCGGCGTCGCCGTCCTCATCATGCAGCAGGGGAAACAGACCCTCTTCCAAACCCGTGACGAACACACGGGGAAATTCCAGGCCTTTGGCGCTGTGCACGGTCATGAGCACCACGGCTTCCTGCTGCGCCTTGAGCGCATCGGAATCGGAGACAAGGGCGATTTCCTGCAAGAACCCTTCCAGCGGCGTGGCGGCTTGGGGTTCCCCGTCTTGCGGCTCGGATTCGCCCGCATTTTTCTCGGCCTGGCGCTCGGTGAAATCGGCCGCCGCCGACACCAACTCCTCGACGTTGGCCAAGCGGTCGAGCGCCTCGTCGGTGCCGTCGTCTTCGAACGCGGCTTTGACCCCCGAGCGCGCCAAGACCTGCGCTACGAGATCGGAAAGCGCCACCGCCGGATCGGCGGCGCGGGCGCGCATCTCGGCCAGCAGCGCGTGGAAATCTTTCATCTTGTGGGCCGCCGCGTTGGCCACCCCGGCTTCGGCGGCATGCGGCAGCGCTTCGGTCAGCGGCAGGCCGTGGGCCGAAGCGAAGTCCTGCAAGAGTTCCAGCGAGCGGTCGCCGATGCCGCGTTTGGGCGTGTGGATGGCACGCGTGAACGATACGTCGTCGCGCGGATTTACCAGCAGGCGCAGATAGGCGAGCAAATCCTTCACCTCTCTGCGTTCGTAAAAGCGGATGCCGCCCACGATGAGGTAGGGAATCTGTCGCCGCCGCAATTCGTCTTCGAGCACGCGCGACTGCGCGTTGGTGCGGTAGAACACCGCGGTTTCACCGGGGCGGAAGCGATCGTCGCTTTGCACGCGGCGCGCCACCCAGGCCGCTTCGGCGATTTCGTCGTCGAGTTCGACCAAGGTGATCTTGTCGCCGGGCGGATTGTCGGTCCACAAGGTTTTTTCCATGCGGTCGCGATTGCGGCGTATCACCGATCCCGCCACGGCGAGAATGTTGGCGGTGGAGCGGTAGTTGCGTTCGAGTTTGGTGACCTTGGCGTCGGGATAATCCTTGCGAAAGCTGAGAATGTTCTGGATGTCGGCGCCGCGCCAGCCATAGATGCTTTGATCATCGTCGCCCACCACCACCAGATTGCGGTGCGGCCCGAGCAACAGTTGAATCAGTTGATATTGCGCCTTGTTGGTGTCTTGATACTCGTCGATGAGCACGTAGCGGAACGAAGCTGCCACCACCTGCCGCACTTCGGGAAAGCCTTTCAAAAGGCGGATGGAAAGGAAGATGAGATCGTCGAAATCCATGGCGTCCTGCTTTTGCAGATCGTCCTGGTAGCGACGATACAGGTCGACCATGCGTTCCTCGTAGCGATCGCCGGCCGCGCGCCGGCCGGCTTCTTCGGGGCCCATTCCCTGGTTTTTGCAGCGGCTGACGAAATGCCGCACCGCGTCCACCGAAAAGCGCGCGTCGTTTTCCAGATGTTCGGCCTGCAACAATTTTTTGAATTGGCGCTTTTGATCGTCGACGTCATAGATGGTGAAATGCGAGGTGTATTGCAATCGCTCGGCGTGGAAGCGCAGGAGACGCGCGCACACCGAGTGAAAAGTTCCCATCCAGCGCAAGGGCGCGTCGTAACCCAGCAGGCCGGCCACGCGCTCGCGCATTTCACGCGCCGCTTTGTTGGTGAAGGTTACGGCCAGGATTTCATGCGGCCGGTAGCGGTGTTCGCGCAAGAGGTGGGCGATTTTGTAGGTCAGCGCGCGCGTCTTGCCGCTGCCGGCCCCGGCCAGAATCAGTTGCGGGCCGGGCGTGTGCAGCACGGCTTCGAGCTGTTCGGGATTGAGAAGTTGGCGCAGGGCTTCGGCGTTTAATTCCGGAACGGAGGCATAATGCGCTTCAAGGGCTTCCACCAAGGGCAAGATAAAAAGAGATGTCGTCCGTCGAAGGCGCAGAGTGCGCTGCGCTCGATTGGTTCGACAGTCTCACCAACCTCGCGCCCTCGGCCGGTGAGCTTGGTTCCCGAGCCAGTCGAGGGATGTCGAACCGGTCGAAGCGGTTGAAAGGCATCACTCAGCGGCGGAATCACGGCGGTACCGGCCCGCACGACACGGGCACGGTTCTCATCCACCGGTGCAGTTATTTCTTCTCCCCTGCATGCAAAAGCACGCTCACCGGCGAGCGAAGATCCACGCCGCCGCTGTGGCCCGCAACCGCGGCAACGCGTTTTCAGCCCGCCTCAGACGCTACGCGCACCGGAATGGTAACCTGGCTGATACATACACGGCTGGCAACTTAGTACAGCTTGGGCCGCTGTATCGGTTCGCCCCCGAGGGCGACAATGAGGCCCCAGGCCAGCATGCCGGCGCCGAAGCCGATCACGCCGAAGGGCAAAAGGCGATGCAGCAACAAGCCCAGGCCGCAGCCCATCACGGTGCATCCCGGGATCACCAGCAGAAACGCTGCGGTGCGCGGGCCTTGCCAAATCCAGTATTTGATCATTTCGGGATCCTTCCCGACGTCATACGGTTGGGCGGTTCGAGTCGTCATTTTATTTCCTTTCTCTCGGGAGTTTTCTTGATGACGGAATGAATCGATTGACGCTCCACCAAAATCGCGTGGCGGGCGTTTTTCCAGATGCGGGTCAGGCCGCCGGCGTCGCGCCGGAGATCGCGCAACAAGCGTTCGCAAAAGCGGCATTCGGCCCGGGTCATGGCTTCAAAGTATTCGCCTTCGATGGAAAACAAGCGCGGCAATTTCAGATCGCGCAGTTGCCGCCGCGCCTGCGCGCAGCCGGTGAGCGTCTCTTGCAACCGGCGGATTCGCGCGGCCAGCAGATCCACCACCTCTTCGGGAGAAAGCACGGGCATGAGGCTCAACGCGGCTTCGAATTGCGGGAACTCTTTGACCGGAAGTCCGAGCAGATCGCGCATCCAGGCCAGCATGAAGACCTCGCCCTGCGGCGTGATTTTATACACGGTTTTTTCCGGGCGTTTGCCGTCGCGGCCCGTGCCCGCGGCGCGCACGTAGCCGTCGCGTTCGAGGGAGGAGATCACGGCGTACAGCGAGCCGTAATTGAGGCGGACGCTCTTTTCCTTGCCGCGCTCTTTCAGGGTGGCCGCCAATTCGTAGGGATGGCGGCTCTTTTCGAACAGGTGGGTGAGCACCGCCAACCCCAAGGGACTCACGGCGCGTTTTGATTCCATTTATAATAATCCTTATCAAATACTCTGAATAGAATATATGATACAAAATATGTGCCTGTTGGCCAAGGCCGGCGGCCTCGCCGTGTGGCCGGGAGCGAACATCAGGGAAAGCGATGGGGTGATAGCGGTAAAACGAAAGGGTTGAAGAGGAGCATGGGACGGAAACGGTATTCGCCTGGTTGTGCAAGGCGTCGGTGAATTACCCTTCCTGGCATGATTGCCTTAAAACCAAAAATCCTCAGCCGCCAAACTGGGCTGCTTTTCTATGGCCTGACTCCGCCCAAGCTTCAAACCGATCCCGAAAAAATGGCCGCTATCGCAGCCAGGCATGCGGCGCGGCTGCGCCCCGAAACATTGGGCTTTGCCTTGGACGGCCTGGTGCTTTACGATTTGCAAGACGAGTCCGCACGCACCGATCAGCCCCGACCTTTCCCGTTTTTGCAGACCGTGCCGCCCGAAGCTTATGCGCGCGACTTTTTGCGCGATTTGCCCATTCCCAAAATCATTTACCAAGGGGTGGGCAAGCATAGCCCCGCGTCGCTGGAAGGTTGGCTGCGCCAGGCAGCGTCTGCGGCTGAGGCTGTCGTCTTTGTAGGTTCACCCTCCAAGCATCAGATCCAGAGCATGAACTTGCGCGAAGCCTATGCCTGGAAGCAAGCGGTGGCACCGGATTGGACCTTGGGCGGCATTGCCATTCCCGAACGGCATGCGCGCAAAGGCGATGAGCATGAACGCGTTTTCGCCAAGATGCGGCAAGGTTGCCGCTTCTTCGTCACCCAATGCGTCTATAGCGTGGAGCCGGCCAAGGATTTTCTATCGGACTATGCCTATGGCGTCGAAGCGGCAGGCCTGAAACCCGTGCCGCTCATTTTCACCTTGACGCCTTGCGGTTCCACCAAGAGCTTGCAATTCATGGAGTGGCTGGGAATCGCCATTCCCCGCTGGCTCAAAAACGATTTGAACCATACTCGAGACATTATGCGCCAATCGTTGGACGCTTGCTTGGCCATCGCCAAGGAGTTGCAAGCCTTCGCCGCCGCCAAAGGCTTGCCCATCGGCTTCAATATCGAAAGCGTCGCTATCCGCAAAGAGGAAATAGAGGCCTCCATGGAATTAGTGGCGTCGGTGCGGCGATTGCAAACCGGCAGGGATTGAAGCCCGGCCGGGCCAGCATGGAGGCTTCGCCGGCCGTACCCTATATGTTACTACCGGCCTGCGACGCGCCTCTTCCGGCCTTCGTCGCTGCTCAGGTTGAGTGGTGCCGAGGCCATCCCGGAACCCAAAGGTTACCTATGCGCCCAGGTCGGCTCCTGCAACCTGCATGCCGCCCGCCGGTTCCGCGCAGGCGCGCCGCCCCCGAAGCCAACGCAAGGCCGGGGAAATGCCGTCCCGGTTTATCTTATGGCGAACTTTCCCTGTGGATGTGGTTTGTCCGCGCTGTGGCGGAAGGCCGCGGCGGATGGTTCTGGTAAAGACGAAGGAGCCGATAGCGGCCTTGCTCTCCTGCATGAATTTGCCGACGGGGCTGCCGAAGGCGGGGGAGTCGCCGTTATGCTTCCATGGCGTCGCTACCTCCGCTCCAGAAACCCTCTTCCGGCCAGGACCGCCGGCATGGCTTTTTCGATGCGAGCGATCCGCGTCGCAGACTGCTTCGCGGCGCCGAAGTGATACAGATATCCCCTCTGGCGCCCGGGCGTCAGCGCCTCGAAGGCGCGCCGGAAGTGCGGATCTTTTCGGAACTTCTCCTTCAGTTCCTCAGGAACTGGAGGCACCGAGGTCCTCTTCGCGGCCTTCAATCCGGCCATCTCTGCCGCCATCGCCTCGCGCACATAGGTTTTGATCATGGCCGTCTTCGCGACGATCTCCGTAACGCCGGCGAACTTCATCACCCGCCCCGCCTGAATCTGCCCGAGCCGCACCAGCACTTTATCCGGATCTTTCAATAACGCGCCCTGAAAGAACCCGAGCGCGCGATCTTCTTTGAAGCCCTGAAGAATGACCACGTTCTTGCCATCGAGCGTATAGCAGGGCTTCCCCCACTTGCACTCTTCCTTCAGATCAAACTCCGCCAGGATTTTGCGCAACGCTGCGATCTCAGCCCGCCAACGTTCGCGATATGCCATCTCCAAGCCGTACCTCCTCTGCGATGGAGAATTGTCAGGGGCGGAAGGCCGCCGCGCGCATACGGGTGAAGATCCACCGCATGCCCGCCGCCCGATATTTGCCCGCGAATTTCCTCACGGTTGCCGCCGGCCTCGAGTGAAAAAGAATCCTGTTTTGCCGGAACAGAACACCTCTCAAAACCTAGACAAAAGCCTTCGGATACCCACCGCGAGACCGTCTGCTTGATACCGCGGTCTGCGTCGCAGCCATCGGAACGGCTTCGTGGCCGTCCTCCAACGGCCTTCGCCGCCGCTCCGAGCGATGCTGAAATGAATGCGATCTCGCGTGAATGGGCGACTTGAACTTGGGAGCTAGAGTTATTGTTGGAAAAGGGGTTTCGATGTACCATTGCGGCCGGGTATTCCCGCACGGCGCCGTTTCGGCGTCGATAAGAATCCGGATTCCTAAAGGGGCCAACATGCGGGTAATGGGATCGATTTTTTCCTGCGCGGTGTTATTAAGTATTGCCGAAGCGACCCAATACACGGTGACGCCGGGTGCGGTGACGGCCACCGCGTCCCCCTTGCGCACGGGTCGCGTAACGGGAACCGTGCTTCCCATCTGGAATTCCCCGGCCATCTATGCGGAAATGAAACGCGGTTTGCAGGAGCAGGGATTCCGGTTGTTCCGTTTCCCCAACGGAAGTACCTCCAACCAATACCACTGGAACGGAGCGGGTTCCTATGACTCGGTTGGCATTTGGCACCCTTCTTCCGATTCCGTGGCGCCGGGTTTCACTTCCAATACCCTATACCGGGGCACCACCAAAAGCAATTACGGATCGGTTTTCTATTCGAACCTGACCGATGGCGTCGATTCCACCCTTTGGTGGAGCGATCCGCTGGCCGCCTCCGACGCGTGGGTGGCCTTGGACCTCGTCAACGCCACGACGGTGGATTCGGTGCAAATCGTGTGGGGGACTTTGCGCCCTGACAGCGTGGCCGTCGGAGCCGTGACGACTTCGGGATGGAATGCCTATGGTTCTCCCGACGCGGCGTTTTCGCAGCGCGCCCTCGCGGCGGTAACGGGAGCCGTCACCACTTTGCATTTGGACCCGGGGTCCATGCGGTTTTTGGCCCTACGCCCACTCGGCATCGGGGCGGACGGAGTGCAAATCGGGGAAATCCGCGCCTGGTCGAATGGAGTTTTGGTCACCTCGAATGTGGCTGATCAGGCCAAGCAAACCCAAGCCTGGGCGATGTCGGCGCATCCCGGAAACCAGCGGACCAACGATTACAGCGGTACGGGAACGCCCAATTGGACTTTCGCCCTGTTCATGAATTACCTCGACTCGCTTCCGGGATCCGAGGCCATGATTTGTGTGAACTATGGCACCGGCACGCCGGAAGAAGCCGCCGCCTGGGTCCGTTACGCCAATATCGATCAACACATGGGCATACGCTTTTGGCAGGTCGGCAATGAAATGAACGGGGATTGGGAAGAGGGCGGGCCGGTGACGGCGAAGGAATACGCCCGCAAATTCCTGGCGTATGCCAAGGCCATGAAGGCCGTCGACCCTTCGATTTGGGTGCTGGGCCCCACGCTGTCCACCTATGATTTTTCCGGAACAGGCAGCGCCGACCTGGATGGAAACACTTGGACCGAGGAGTTCTTGCGCTTGGTGGGCGGGGCGGAAGTGGCCGATGGTATGCGCTATCTCGACGGTTTCGATTTTCACGCTTACCCCTATTACACTACGGCCGCTCCGACGCCGGATGCCATGCTCGCCGCCCTGCGCGGTCTCGGACCCAATCTCGACACCTTGGCCGCCATGTTGTCTCGTAACCTACAGGATCCGGGCTCGCGGTGGATCTCCCTTTCGGAATTCAACGCCTCGGTGATCAGTATGGATCTCACCATGCGTCCCGAAAACTCCACCGGCATGGCCATGATGCTGGCGCAACTGGTGCAAAAATTCGGCGGACAGGCGATGTCGATTGACTGGGAATCCTACGGCGCCACGAGCGGAAATCCCGACGGTAGCGCGGGTGGTACCTACGGAACGCTTTCCCTGTTCGTGCCGCCGCGCTCCGACGCGGGTTCGTCCATCGACCTCGCGCCCAATGCGCCTTACTGGGGCAATTGGATGGTTTCCAAAGTTTGGGCCATCGATTCGGCGCAACCCTTGGCCACTACCGTAACCGGCGGAACCTTGTTGGAGTCGCATGCCCTGACCAATGGCGCGGACACCGCGTATCTGTTCCTGAACATGTCGGCCGTTCCCTGCACGACGACGGTGACGCCTACGTTGGCGCGGGGTTGGATTTATTCGTTCTCCTCGCAGCAATACAGTTGGAACGGTTCTACTTCGGAAGCTTACGCCGCGCCCAATTCCGGACCTTCGTCGCGGCCGGTTCCGGCTGCGTGGGACGGAAAGTTGATCGTCCCGGGTTTCGGAATGACGGTGTTGCGGACCAACGCCTCCCTTCCCGCTCCTTCCGCCGACCAGGTGGTGCAATTGGCGGTGAACAACAAGAACCTGGAATTCGGCGACACCTTGCTGATCTCGGGGACGGTGATACGCGCGCCCGGCGCTCCGGCGCCGAAGGCGCAACTCGGCGACTCGGTCTTGGAACTCGCCGCCAGCGACGGCGCTTGGGATGGTCCGCAGGAAGCCTTCGTCGCGAGGATTCCCGTGGACAATTTGGGAGCAGGCATGCGCTGGCTGCGATTGGGAAATTCCGATTCGATCCAAATCAACATTACCGGCAAAGCGCGACCTACAGTATGGATCGATCAATTCGAGGACCAAAACCCGGCTTCCGACCAGCCCTCCAAGGCGCCTTGGACGGCGTATGCCGCCGGAGGCCTGCCCTCCACCCTGACGCTTTCCTTTCCCGTTCGGGCGGGAATGGGTCACGCCATGCAAGCCGCCGCCAGTATGACCCAGCCGGTCGATCTCGGTTACACCGTTTATGTCGAGGCGGGCCTGAACCTCGACAGCAACCTGGTGGATTCGTCCATTGGCATCCAATTCGATTATGCGAGTTGGCATTCCAACGGAGGAACCTTCAATCTCCAAATCGCCACCGACACGGTGAAGAACTACGACGATTACCTCATCGCCTTGCCGGCCACGGATTCCGTTTGGCGCACGATGAAACTGAAGTGGAGCGCATTCCAGCAACAAGGTTGGGGCGGCGTCCTAACCGGGCCGCTGCTGGCCCGCCAAGTCAACCGGCTGAACTTCCGCGCCATCGGCGAAGGCAACGCCACGTTTTGGATCGACAATATCGCCCTGCTTTCGTCTTCCGGGGATTCGATATCGGGAATCCAACCTGGAAAAACTACGCGCGCCGCGTGGTCCATAACGCCGCATGGATCCCAATGGGCATTCAATTTGCCCGCCGGCGCCACCGTGCGCCTCGTTGGACTCAATGGAAGTTTGCTGGGTCGTTTCGAAGCTCGCCGCGCGGGAGTGGTGCTGTATCAACCCCGGCATTCCGGAATCGTATACGCCGTGGTGGAAATCGAAGGAAAGCGGAACGTGAGATTGTTGCCAAACCTTCGTTAAAATGCATCCGGGGCATTCTTGAAATCAGGGATTCAAATGCGTGTTAACACCCGCTTCACCTGGTTATTCGGAATGGTTCGGCGATTCGGTTTCCGGCTCCGCTGAGCTCAAAGAAATACCCGCCATTTCCCAGCCGGCGCATCGGCACCGCGACGACGCCCCCGGAGCCGTCGACATTTTTTCCCGCTAGTTTGTTTCCGTGCAAATCGAATATTCCGGCTTGCCCCGAATATGAAAAAATCGAAATTGTTGCGGAACGAAATAAATTTTCACCATTCCCCTGATCTTCCTAACGCTGTTAGCGGTTACTTCAAATAGTCGGCCGATGGGCACTTAATTCAGTTGCTCCCGCTCGGCCGGCGAGCTTGTCACATCAATCGAAGGGCATCAGCCGTGCACGCTCGGCCGGTGAGCCTGTCGAACCGGTCAAAGCGTATCAGCCCGCGGCGGAGTGAAGCAGCTCTTTTTGCAGAACGCTTTTCAAGGTTCTGTGAACAGGGAATTCGGCGCATGCACTCGGTGCGCAGTACGGTTGCGATAAATTTGATTTTGAACCTCCCTTTTGGATTACGCCGCCCATCTTCCATTGTGCCTTCCGTCATCCGAAATAACACCAATCGCTGCCCGCTGCCGTCCAAGGCTCATCGTGGAAACTTCGGCGGCGCTTTCAGCCAATCGAAAATCACGCCTGCTAGATTCCGCGCAGGTGGAGCGGTGGGGGCTTAAGCCAAGGACTGGCCGGAGTAGCGGGATGGAAAAAGCCATTACCCTACGTATGGGAAGGGTGTGCTGTTTCTAGGGGTGAAGTGAGAGACGATTCTTAGGGCAAAAAGTGGGATAAAGCCTGGGCTAGGGACAATCGGCCCGATTCGAAACTTTTGCTTTACCCATGCGCTTGTTCGTATCGAACATAGTTACACGAATTGTTGTTCATTTCGAAGAATGAGCCAATTGCAGGACACTGTCCTGTTTTTGAAAAGGCATGGTCCATGCCGGACACGGGAAATTGAAGCCGCGGGATATCGGCGCCAGGATCTGCAATACCTGATCAAATCAGGAAAGGTTGAGCGTTTGGGCCGTGGCATTTACCAAGTGGCCAAGGCTGACGTCCTGACCAATCCAAGTTTTGCAGAATTGTTTTTGCGATCGCCACAGGTGGTCCTCTGTCTGCTATCGGCGCTCCATTTTCATGAACTGACAACTCAGCTTCCGCACGAAGTTTGGGTGGCGGTGAGAATGAATTCTCGGGCTCCTAAGCTGAATTATCCACCGCTTCGGGTTGCGCACTTTTCCGGACCTGCATTCACGAAAGGTGTTGAATTCCATAAGGCGGATGGTATTTCCATCAGGGTTTATAGTGTGGCTAAAACCGTGGCCGACCTTTTCAAAATGAGAAACAAGGTGGGATTGGATATAGCCATGGAAGCATTGCGCGAAGCGCTCAGGACGAGAAAGACCACCCGCGCGGAAATAATCAAGATGGCCAAGGTCTGCCGGATGGAAAGGATCATGCGTCCGTACCTGGAAATGGAGGCCGCGATTTGAGCGATATGGCGCCTTCCGTGGCGCAGCGACTCCTGAATTTCAGCAAAGGCAATAACGAAGGATATAACTTCATTCTTGTCCGCTACGGTGTGGAGCGCCTGCTCTATCGGATATCCCAGCCGCCCACTGGCCAGAAGTTTGTTTTGAAGGGGGCGAGCCTTTTCTTAGTGTGCTTTGGGCATGCTTTTCGAACTACACGCGATGTGGACTTGCTGGGCATGGGTTCCTGGGACTTGGAGACGATATCGAAAATCTTCCGCGCATTATGCATGATCGATACGCTGGGCGTAGACGGATTGCTCTTCCAATCGAAAACGGTTCTGGTGAGTCGAATCAAAGAGGATCAAGACTATGAAGGCGTGCGCGTGCTTTTGCGCGCCTTGCTGGGGAAAACACACATCGATTTACAAGTTGATGTCGGGTTCGGAGATGCAATTACACCCGAAGCGGAGCGTGTCCATTTCCCAACCTTACTAGATGGACCGGCCCCTTTCCTTTTGGCTTATCCTCCATACACCGCAATCGCCGAAAAATTCCAGGCTATGGTTGGTCTCGACATGGCGAATTCGAGAATGAAAGATTTCTACGACATTTGCGTGCTATTCCGTTCCCTTACTTTGGATCCTGAAATTCTGGCAACGGCTGCGCAACGAACCTTTGCGCGTCGTAACATGCCCCTGCCTGGAGAAATGCCCACGGCGCTTACGCGAAATTTTTCCGAGGATCCGATGAAACAGGCCCAGTGGAATGCTTTTGTCAAAAAGAATCGGCTGACCTTGCCCATGGGTGACTTGACGGAAGTGGTCGAAGAATTGCGCATGCGCTTTGAACCGATAATGCAAATTCTGGAGTCATGGCGGGGCTGAAATGTTGCGCGCTTCGTCACTTACAAACTGTCTGTACCCCGTTTAGCGAGACATCGTCACCTTCGCCCTCGCTCCGGTCGATGACGAGGTAAACGTGGCCCTGGGCGAAGTCTTTGGCGATTCGGATCCCACCCACTCGACCGTGCCCCCGACGGCGACCTCGGGTTCGCCTCCCGTCGGTTCCGCCTAGGCACGCCGATGCGGATGCCATGCGAAACCGCTGCGTTCCCGAAGCCTAAAGGTTACCCATGCGCCCAAATCGGTGCATTCAACTTGCATGCTTCTCGGCTTCGATGGATTGCGTTGATGAAGACGTAGGAAACGATTCAGGTCATACTGAACGATATGTCCGTCGCGGGCGAACCCGCGGGTCCACCCGCGGCGACAAAACCCAAATCGCGCGAATTCAAGCGCAAGCGCTTGATTGGGCGGCGAAAGTTAAAACACGGGCTTTGATGAACCCCGCAAATTCTGAGCGTTGTAATTGTGTGAGATATGTATCTATAATTCGGATGCGTAAAAAAAGTCCTGGCGCTACTTTAAAACTAAAGCATGAACGGAGTCGTGAAAATGCTACGAAAATCAATCGTTAATGCTGCAAACGGTTTGTTTTTATCGAAATTAGCGGGGGGGGGGATGAGGCGCTATCGTCATCGTCGCCGTTATTCTCTCGCCTAAACCATTCGCGCTTTCTAAAACCTTTCGCCTTCCTTCTGGGGCTAATTCTGTTGCCGGCAGCCGGAGTTCAGGCTCAGTCCTGCTTGGATGGGTATTCGCTTTATTCGGATGTTCAAACCGTTTTGGGCGACCGGGATAGCCTTGCCTCGGGCAATGCGGGCTCCAACGGATACCTGGAACTCGGCATAGATGGTAAAAGCCACGGGGACTTCGTAGCCAAAGGCAACATACTGCTTAAGGACAGGTCCACGGTATTCGCAAATGTAGCAGCGGGGGGGTCGGTAACCGTCGGCTCAGGAGCGGTCATCACCGGAACCCTGGTCCAAAACGCCTCCGTGCCTACGTGTGCACTTCCGCAAATAACCGTGACCCCGGGAGCAGGTGATATCAATGTTTACAACGGAACCACGGAGGAGTTGGCGCCGGGCGCCTATCGTAACGTCCAAGTGTATGGCAATGGCCGCCTGAAACTCAGTGACGGCGTATATCGGTTCAATTCTTTGCAGACCTATGCCGATGGCCAATTCGAGTTCGACCCGGGATCCGGCAATATCGAAGTGCTGGTCGCCAACTCGCTTGCCATCGGTGACCGCACCCAATTCAATTTCACCGGCAACGCGCTGCCTGAACAGGTGAAGTTTCACAGCCAACAGACGAGCGACCTGACCATTGGTACCGATATTCAGTTCCAGGGCACTTTGGTGGCGCCTCTGGCCACGGTCAAGGCGTATTCACGCACGGTTTTTCACGGGGCGGTTTATGCCAAAACCATCAGTTTTGAACCGGACGTGAAGGTCTTTTACGAGCCGCTGACTCCCACCACCGTAATGATCTCCAGCCCCATGAGCGGCACGAGCACCAATGATTCCGTGATTCAGGTGACCTGGGCGGTTTCGGGGACGATGCAAGTGGTGCAAACCACCGATACCCTGACCCATTTCGGCATCAATACGATCAAGCGTTGCTTTGGATCGGTATGCGACTCCATCGTCGTTTATTTGGATTCTGTCGAAATTCCCACGCCCAAGGTCGATTTTCGCTATTGCGCCGACCGGTATTTGATCTATTCCCAGCAGACGTCCCAACTGGGAGAAGGCGTGCAAACCGTGGGGGGCGACGTGGGATCGGCCAACCAAGTGAACCTGGGGCAACAAGCCGAGATTTGGGGCTCGCTTGTTTCGAGTCACACCGCCAGCTTGGAGACAAACGCCGTGGTGAAAGGCATGGCGATAGTGGGCGATTCGATAACCCTGGATAGTGGTGCCCAGGTGGTGGATAGTATCATCGAACATGCGGTCGGTTTGCAGGCCTGCCCCATTCCCACCTTGCCGAAGATTTCTTATGGGACCGGCAGCCTGGTCATTCCGCCCGGGCCTCAGCAAAACTTGGCTCCGGGAAAGTATGGAGATGTCCTGACCACTTCCGGGGCCACTTTGCATCTTAGTTCCGGCTCCTATAATTTTCAAAGCCTACGCCTGGACAGTTTGGCGGCACTAACCGTCGATCTTACCAATGGGCCCATTCAGATCAATGTGGAGGAGTATTTGAGCATTGGCCGGGAGGCCGAAATAGATGAAGTCGCCGGCGACACCAGTGAATTGATTACCATCTATACGAATCAAAGTGACACCGTGCGCATTCAATCTTTTGCCGGTGTGAGTGGAATCATCGTGGCGCCCTATGCACCCATTTTGGTGGGTGATAGCGTGGAAGTGGTGGGGCGTTTGTATCGGAAAAGACGTGATCCTTTCTGCGGGTGACATGGTCTACATGCAACAGGTGCCCGACTCGTCGGCTTTTCCGCCTGCGCCCTCCATTCCGATAGTCACGGACACGATTCGGACATTTTGACTCCCTGTTTAGCCAGGTCACCCCGGGCCAGAAATCGCCGATCTGGCATCAAAGCGATCCTTACACCTATTCAAAAGCAGCCTATGGGGCCATTGGCGATGGCGAGCGACAATTTGCGCAAAAGATGCATATGGGCTGGTATGAAATTTACGGTAATCAGGGCACGGATAGAACGGGAACCCGAACACCTTGATCACCTCCTTGCTTCCGGCCGTAGATCCTCCGCCCGGCGAGAATATCGTTCGAAAAGTGGCCACCATAGAGGCCAGAAACGATGCCTATGAATACGGCGCGAAACAATTCGGGGAAGATTTGGAGGACTTCGCCTGGGCCGATGCCGGCTGGTATGTGTGGCCGTTTAAAGGGTGCTGGGTGGATATCCCTTATCCTTGCATACGCAGATGGCGCTTTCGCATTTGCCATCAAAGGTTGCCCGGAATATGCGTACGGCCCAAGCCCAGCTTCCGCTTCCACCAGCCGCAAGCGGACGAAATGGTAGCGGCGGACAGAATGCAGATTCTGGATGCAATTCATCGCGACAAGTGCGCCGGCCGTTCCGGTAAGACAATCTGGGAAATCGGCAATGAACCCAATCTATTCCCCTATATCTTGCCGCAAGACTATGCCGATCTGGTGCGGGCTTATTACACGCTCATCAAGCAGGCCGACCCCCATGCCGCCGTGGCCTTCGGCTCGCTTTTCGACGTCGATTTCATGAAACAAGATGCGAGGGACGCCCTGAACACCATGGCCACTACGGCTATTTTCACTGCAGGAGTCGCCGGAGCGGTGGTACTGAGTCCGCTTGTGGGTATCCTGACAGGAATCGTTCTTAACGACGTGCGCGATGAGATGCGTGATAATATTTTCTTCCGCTACACTACGCGCGATTACTTTTCCCTGGTTTTGGCCAACCTCGACCCGAGCATCAAGCCTGAGGCCATTTCCGTGCATTACTACCCCTTTGACATTGAGGGCCGTTCTACGTCAGACGAGATAAAATCGCATATTGCCAATACCTCGGGCTGGCTTTCGTCTGATTTATACCGGAATCGCAGCCAATACGATCCGGTGGTCATTACCGAGACGGGAAATATCAACTGGAAACTCAATGACGAGACCGACGGTCCTGCCTAGAATGGTTGACATTCTCGATGGCGTGAAAAGGGGCATGTACCTCGGGGAAGCCAACGTGAATTACAATGCGCTGGTACTTTGGTACAAACCGCTCACAGTCGACCCCAAATTCAATGGTTTGATCAAGCATTCCGTTTGTCGGCATCGACAACCCGCCGTTCACGAGGTTTATCAATGATGCGAAAACTGATGTAAATGACGTTCAAGGATTTATCAATCTCAATGGATGGCCCTCTTTTTGTGGCGACATCAACAGTCTCGGCTTAGAATACTACCGAAGAATCAATGGAGTTGAATGTGGTGCGCCTTAATACTGCATTCGTGTTCGCGTTTTCCTTATGCCTCTTTGGATGCGGTTTGTTTTCCGATTCTTCCTACGAAGAAGACGTTTTAAACGATAGAAGTATTGTGGACGAAATTATCAAGGCCAATCCGGTATTGGATTCTGCTGTACAAGCCGGTCATTACTTTCTGCCCTACAGTAGCGAATCCGGTCGAATTACTGGAAATTTGGATTTAAGCGATTTAGGGCTCAACGACAGCAATTTTTATTTTCCTAAAAGCATTAATGATTTTAAAATCGTCAATCAGGTTAATCTTATCGGTAACGACTTTACCGATTTGCCACAAGGTATACACCAAAAAAAATGGGATGTCGTATTGGTTTTGGGCAACAAAATGTGCAATCCTAGCCAAGAAACAATCGATTATTTGGATAGTTTGATGAAAGGTTTTCCCGGTGGTTACTGGCGCGACTCCCAGCACTGCAGCGATTCCATTCCGGCGCCCTCGCCATGAAATGAAAAAAAATTCAGGAGGTGATTTTCTGCCTGGGCATTTTATCACAACGAAACCATCCGGGCGGTTTATTGCCTCCGGCTTTCTCCTGTCTTGTTCGGGTATCCAAACTTTTGCGGTGACATGAACAGTCTCGGCTTGGAATACTACCGAAGAATCAATGGAGGTGCTTGTGTTGCGCCTTAATATTTTGTTGGTTTGTTTGATAACATTGTTTATCTACGGATGCGGGTTTCTATTTGGAGATTCTTACGAGGAGGACAAAAATAATGACTGGAAAATCGTACGTGAAATAATTGCGGCCAATCCCGTGCTCAGTTCTGCAATTGATTCCGGCCACTACTTTTTGCCGACAGATGCAGAGTATGGCAGGATTACTGGAGAATTAAATCTAGGTGGTTTGGGATTAAATGACAGCAATTTTTATTTTCCCGCAAGTATTCGTAATTTCAGAATAGTGAAATCCTGTTAATCTAGCCAACAATCAATTCACAGACTTACCGAGAGGTACCCGAAATAAGAATTGGAATTGCCGTCTTAGTTATGGGCAAACAAAATATGCAACCCTAGCCAGGCAACGATCGATTATTTGGATAGTATTGATGAAAGGATCACCAGGAGGTTACTGGCGCGACTCCCAGCACTGCAACGATTCCATTCCGGCGCCCTCGCCATGAAATGAAAAAATCAGGAGGTGATTTTCTGCCTGGGCATTTTATCACAACGAAACCATCCGGGCGGTTTATTGCCTCCGGCTTTCCCTTGTCTTGTTCGGGTATCCAAACTTTTGCGGTGACATGAACAGTCTCGGCTTGGAATACTACCGAAGAATCAATGGAGGTGCTTGTGTTGCGCCTTAAATAATTTGTTGGTTTGTTTGATAACATTGTTTATCTACGGATGCGGGTTTCTATTTGGAGATTCTTACGAGGAGGATAAAAATAATGACTGGAAAATCGTGCGTGAAATAATCACGGCCAATCCCGTGCTCGGATTCTGCAATTGATTCCGGCCATTACTTTTTGCCGACAGATGCAGAATATGGCCGGATTACTGGAGAATTGGATTTGAGTGGATTGGGACTTAGTGATAGTGATTTTTATTTCCCTAAAAGCATTCAAAATTTCAGAATCGTCAAATCTGTTAATTTATCTCGTAATAATTTCACAGAGTTGCCATTAGGTACCAGGCTTAAAAGCTGGTTGTCGGTTTTGGTATTAGGGAATAAAATGTGCAACCCCAGTACAGAAACGGTGGCGTACTTGGATACCTTAATGAAGGGATTTGGTGGGCCCTATTGGCGAGACTCCCAGCGCTGTAATGATTCTATACCGGCGGCAGTCCCATGATTGAGGCCAAAAGTTAGGCGGTGGTTCTGTGCTAGGGAAATCAGGTTCTCTGACAAAGTCTTGTCGGCATTTTTCCCCCTTGATGGCCCTAGCGTTCTACGGATGGTCCTCATTTTGCGGTGACATGAACAGTCTCGGCTTGGAATACTACCGAAGAATCAATGGAGTTGATTGCGGTGCGCCTTAATATTTTGTTGGTTTGTTTGATAACATTGTTTATCTACGGATGCGGGTTTCTATTTGGAGATTCTTACGAGGAGGACAAAAATAATGACTGGAAAATCGTGCGTGAAATAATTACGGCCAATCCCGTGCTCAGATCTGCCAATTGATTCCGGCCATTACTTTTTGCCGACGGATGCCGAGTATGGCCGGATTACTGGAGATTGGATTTAGATGGTTTGGGATTAAATGACACCAATTTTCATTTTCCCGCGAGTATTCGTAATTTCAAGATCGTTAAATTCCTTAGTTTATGCCGCTAACGAATTCTACAGACTACCGTAAGGCACAAGAGACAAAAAATGGGAGAGTCGTGGTGCCTTGGTTCAACAATATTTGCAACCCAAGTCTGAAACGGTGACGTATTTGGATAAAATGATGGAGGGATTTCCGGGTGGTCCCTATTGGCGCGATACCCAGCACTGTAGTGATTCCACTCCGGCGCCCTCGCCATGAAATGAAAAAATCAGGGGGGTGATTTTCTGCCTGGGCATTTTATCACAACGAAACTATCCGGGCGGTTTTTTGCCTCCGGCTTTCTCCTGTCTTGTTCGGGTATCCAAACTTTTGCGGTGACATGAACAGTCTCGGCTTGGAATACTACCGAAGAATTAATGGAGTTGAATGTGGTGGATCTGAATCGGGGTGAACCTTATCTTCGATACCCACCGGAATCTTTGAAGTCGGAACAGAAGGCGTTGAGGCGGGATGATTTGGACGGCAGTAAGAAATGGGTGCTTCAAAAACCGGCTGAAACAGGAATCAAAAAATCCGGGAGGTTGATATGTACAAGACTGTTACGGTGATACTTTGGTTGTTGGCGGCAATCGTGCATGGGCAATCGGTGTGGACTATGGAGAATCCATTGCCGACCCTAAAACAACCGATCTCCCTCACCTATGGAGACTCCCAATTCGTGATGGTGGGTGAGGATAGCGTCGTGCTTACCTCTCCGGATGGATTAAACTGGACGCTTGGGAATTCGGGTACATTTTTTGCTCTGAACTCGGTGGTATGGGGTGGTTCCCAATTCGTTGCCGTGGGGATAGGAGGATACATTTTCACCTCGCCGGACGCCATTAGTTGGACATTCAGGACATCAGGGACACTTCTCTTGCTGAATGCCGTCGCCTTTGGTGGCAATCGTTTCGTGGCCGTTTCGCAAAGCGGCGCCATCCTCAGCTCGCCGGACGGCGTCACCTGGACGCCTGGCAATTCGGGAATATCGACCGCCTTGTATTCCATTACTTACGGCGATTCCCAATTCGTGGCCGCGGGGCAAGGCGGCGCCATCCTCACCTCGCCGGACGGCGCCACCTGGACATCCAGGAGCTCAGGTACTGCATCTATTCTTTATTGCATCACCTATGGCGGCTCCCAGTTCCTGGCCGCGGGGCAAGGCGGCACCATCCTCACTTCACCGGACGGCATCAACTGGACGCCTAAGAATTCGGGCACGACGGTCGACTTGAACGCAGCCACCTATGGCGGCGCCCAGTTCGTAGCCGTCGGCAATGGCGGCACCATTCTCACCTCGCCCGACGGCGTCAACTGGAAGACCGTGATACTCGAAACGGGGGGGGGGTTGTCTGCAGTCGCATTCGGCAATTCGAAGTATGTGGTTTTCGACGGTTTAAATTTGCTGTTTTCGACCCCAGACGGCGCTGGCGCCATTGTCGGCTCGGTGGCCCGCGGCATTTCGCTGCGCCTGACTTCTTCCGATCTCTTCGCTTCGTATCCAAGGTTTTCCGGCCAGTCCGTGCACGCAGGCATATTTACCGCCAGTGGAAACAAGGTGATGGAGGCTTGGGGCCGAGGCGACGGAATCTCTCTGTCCATCGGCGGCTTGGCCAATGGCGTTTATTCACTGGATGTCGTGTGCGGTAAGGAGCGGGCCAGTAGCAGGTTTGTGAAGCGTTAGGCTGAGTCTTGCGGGAATTAAGCCGGAATCAAATTGCCGATATTAAAATTAATGGTGCCTTTAGTTTCTCTTCAAAATCAGTTCGCTGAAACTGTTCGACCAATTTGGAAATTGAATCATCAGCTTTCGCAATCAAATATCAAGTTGATTTTGAGCAAAGAGAAGCTTCTCCCCCTCATCTCCGGCAAACTCTCCGTCGAAAATCTCGACATCCAATTCCCGCCCAGCATGCGCGAGAAAATTGTGCCCCAGACCTTGGCACAAATAGCGTAAACCGCTGGTTATGGCAGTAAAACCGATTTTGTCCCAAAAATGGCGCTTTATTGCGATTAACATTGGTATATACTATGGTATATGCCACGGAGGGAAAATGACCATTGCAAAACTGTTTATGAACGGAAGAAGCCAGGCCATCCGGTTGCCCAAGGAATTCCGGTTTGAAAACGAGGAAGAAATCATGATTAAGCGCATGGGCGAAATAGTGTTGCTCATTCCCAAAAACAAATGGGAGGACATTCTCGTCCAGGCGTTGGAATCCTTTCCCCGCGACGTCGCCTTCGAGCGCCTCGACAACGACCCCGGCCGTGAGCGCGACATTGCGATATGAAATATCTCCTCGACACCGACATTTGCATTTACGTGCTCAAGCACCGATACCTGCGCTTGGTGGAAAAGCTGCGGCGGGTGGGCATTGAAAATGTCGGCGTGACGACCATCACATTGGCCGAATTGGAATACGGTGTTGCCAACAGCCAAAAGCCGGCGGAAACCACGGCCCGGCTTTATGAATTCCTCGCGCCCTTCTCATTTCTTGATTTCGACGCGGATTCGGCGCGCCACTATGGCGGAATACGCAAGACACTGAAGGATCAAGGGCGGCCGATTGGCCCCATGGATATTTTAATCGCCTCCGTGGCATTGGCCCATGACCGGGTGCTGGTCACCAACAATATCGGGGAATTCACGCGGGTGCCGGGCTTGAAAATCGAAAATTGGGCGGCTTGAAGGGGAACGGGCATGCCCAATTTCATTTCCGAAGACGAGATCGAAAAGGCTTTGCTGACCAAGCTGAAACGCGATTTCGGATTTGAACTGCTCAATTGCCATACCTCCGATGCCGAAGACCTCAACGACAAGTCGGGGCGCAAAAACAAAAGCGAGGTGGTTTTCGCGGAAAGGCAGGCGCTAAAATCAACCTGTACTCTCAATTCCCTTTCCAATGCACGTGATAAAGGTCATGCCGCCTGTCCTTCAGGTTGCGCACCGTGCCGTTGAAGCGGGCCGTGATCAAGGTTTCGGGCCGGATATCGGCGATGGCCACCGTTTCCACGTTCGGCGTGGTATCGGCCGCGATACCGTCGCGGGCGAAGGGAAAGTCGCACGGCGTCAGGATGCAGCTTTGGGCATATTGAATGTCCATGTTCGCCACATTGGGAAGATTGCCGACATTCCCCGACATCACCACATAGATTTGGTTTTCCACCGCCCGGGCCTGGCAGCAATAACGCACCCGCAAATAGCTTTGTCGCTCGTCGGTGCAAAAGGGCACGAAGAGAATGAGGATGCCTTCATCCGTCAGATGCCGCACCAATTCCGGGAACTCGGAGTCGTAGCAAACCAACACCCCGATGGGTCCGCAATCGGTTTGAATGGCGTTCAGGAAATTGCCGCCTTCGACATTCCACCAAAAAGCCTCGCTTATCGGCGATGGCGATGACGAATTGCCCGGCGGGGAAATGGTTGATTTGGCCGATGACGGCTCCGATTTCATAGCCTTTCATTCCGCTATCCGCGTAAGCCTTGGTGGTCAAATCACAAATAGCCTGGGCATCGGCCATCACTGCGTTGCGGACAATGATCTTGTCTTTGGAATTCGCGAAGCGGAAAGAGGAAGTCATAGAGGGAATCCCGGCTTAAAGGAAAAGTCGCCGAATCTAAAACGTTCGGAAAGACCAAAAATAAGTCAACGGGCATGCGCGCCAACGTGGGTTTTCGTCTCCGCTCCCGGTAATGACGAAGTGAACGCGATCCGGAGCGAAGGCTGCGGCGGATTGCTCGGACGAAGGTGGATTTCAGGGCAAAGGAGAAGTCATCCGATGGCCGTGAAGGTCCATCCACTCTAGGTTTCCGTTGTCGTCGAAGCGCGGAAATTCGAGGGCGCCCCGCTTGAGAAAGAAGCGCGCCAAGGGTTGCGCGCGTGGTCGACGCTCTCCCGCGATGACGGCCCCCGCCACGCCGAAGGCGTTCTGAATCACGAAGGGTCGGGTCTCGCGACTGGCCAGGGTAACCTGGAAAGAACGTGGCCCGCTTCCCGCGACGGGGATTTGGGACAACACGGTATCGGCGAGAGCGTCCAGCAGCGAAAATGTTCCTGGAGGCAATCCGGATACCGACACGGTAGATGTGGTCTTTACCGAGTCGGTATTGGTCACCACCACCACCAGGGAGCTGTCTTGATCCACGAAGCCCCAGGCCTTCGCCCGGCCGGAGGCGCGGAGGGGTGAAACCTTGGCGGCGGAATCGGCGTCAGGATGGGGGCGTAACTTCAGGAGTTTGCCGCGTTCCGCGCTGGTCAGAAGGGCCGTGGGGGGGACAATCCAACAGGTGGGGATGGCGTTGGATTTTAAGCTGTCCAAAGCGGCGTCGGTCACGAAGTACCCGAAAGGAGCATGCATCCAGGCGGTGTCAACCGCCGCGGGAAGGTTCAAGATGCCGCCCTGGTTTTCGACGGCGCGGAGCATGGTGTCGGAGTAAAAGAAGCCGGGGCCGTATACCCGTTTCGGAATGTGCGCCCAGAGGCGGCGTGACTCCGGGTCGGGCGCTGTCGACCTCGTCGTTGTAACCGTACTGGAACGCTTGGGCGGCGCGCCGGACATTGCCGTTGCGGCCGGCGACATGGGCGAAGCCGACCAGGAACCATTCCGTGTTGTATTCCGAGGCGGTGTCGCGCAGCGGAATGTTCGCCAAGGTCAGCCCGGAGGTGAAGTAATCGTCCACGATGTTCAGCTTCGCGCCCAAGGGCATGGAGGGTTCCCAGGCGCAGTAGGTGCCGAAGATTCCGATGAGGGATCCCGGACTGTAAATGGGGCGCAGGTTGTCGCATTGCATCTCGATCCCGAAATACCAATCGCTGGGGATTGGGCAGCAGCTTGAAGTAGCGCCGGAAATCGACGCCCATCCATCGTCGCTGCGGGACGTTCCAAGCGCATTGGGCCTGGATCGAGCGGCTCCTGTCCGGTGTAGAGCTTGATCCGGAGGGCCGTCTTGGGAGTAGAAGTGGGCCCAGGAATCGTCCCAGAAGTCGGCCCATCGGGAGGCGAGGTTCTGGTTGATGTAGGCGGCCTGTGCGGCGACGGTAGCTTCCCGGAACGGTGATTCCGGTGGAGTCTTCGAAAGCCCGGATGACGCGGGGACTGAAGTCGATCTGGTTCGCCATATATCCCGGCATTCCATCCACGTAGTCGGCGGCGGCGAGACCCACCATGTGGGTGGCCTGGCACAACCGCGCTACGCGCTCGGCGGCCCAGTCGCCCCAGACGCAGGTTGGCATCCCCTCGGGGCAGTCGGCGGCGGGCATGGGTTGGGCCGGCGAGATCCAGCCATAGTCGGAACTCGATCCCAGCGGGGCGACGTACTGTCCGGAGGCGTTCACCGGGGTCAGGCTGTCGTGGGCGTATTCCCAATAGGTGTAGGCGATCCAGGCGGGATCGGTGTTCAAAATGGCGACGCTGGCAGGCAACGTGGTGTCGCCCCAGCGGTTGGAGCCCGCCCAGGAAACCGCGCTCATCACGGGGGCTACGCCTTGGGAGGCCAACTTATCGGCGCTCGCCCGCATGTCGGAAAACTGGGAACTGTCGGCTTTGTCCCAGAAGAGTTGCTTACCCCACTGGGCGTTACCCATGCCCCAGGGAATGTCGTAAATCTGGCTTTCGTTCGGAGGCTGGTCGGGGTTTGGAGCCGCAGCTTGGAGGGAGGCGGACAATGCCGTTATGGGAATTATGCATCGCAGCAGGCGTTTGATCACGATGGCTCCATGGTGCGGGGATGAACGCCCCTGAATCCGCATTTTACCAAAAGCGGTGAAGGAGGGTACAGAATTACCGCTGCCGGCCCTCTCGGCCGGTGCGCTTGGTTCCCGAGCGTGTCGAGGGTTGTCGAACCGGTCGAACCGGACGAAGGGCATTAGTTTGCGGCGGATTGAGATAATTCTGCGCGCTTTCGCCGACCCGGAACATTTTCCCTGCGGTAGATTATCCCCAAGATGATTCAGAACCACAGACTTCAACGCTTTTCCTGGAGGCGATGGCCGCAAGTCGCCGCGTTGATTTGCGCCTGCGCCCTCCCCATCCGGGCCGCGGATAGTTTGCAATGCCTTCCCCTTTCCATTTCCACGAATTACAAGTTCTCCGAGCCGATTTTATTCCGCGAATTGCCGACGGAACGAGGGACTTTTTTGGTGGGTGAACTCGGTGGGGATGTTTATTCGCTGACGCCCTCGGCCGGGAGCTATGTACTGGATTTGTTCGGCCACGTACCTGTGAGTCACGTCTATTCCACCTACGGCCTTCTGGGGCTGGCTTTCCACCCCGATTTCAAGAACAACCACAAGTATTACGTGTATTACATGCAGGCCGCCGGGTTGGCGGTTTTGGAAGAGCGAACGACAGACTCCACCTATAAGAAGGACGCCGGAACCGCGCGGACTCTTTTCACGGTTTCCCTCGCGAATACTTCCGGGCATTTCGGCGGCGACCTGCACTTCGGTCAAGACGGCTATCTCTATCTCGGATTGGGGGACGACGGGAGTCCCAACGTGTACAGCGGAAACGCCCAAAGCTTGCAAGTATTGCTGGGAAAAATGCTGCGTATCGATGTTGACAATAAGCAAGGCAACCTGGAATACGCCATCCCTTCCGACAATCCCTTTTACGGTGATCCCGATACGACGGTGCGCCAGGAAATTTTCGCTTATGGTTTGAGAAATCCGTGGCGATGGAGCTTCGACCCCTTGAATGGAAAGTTAATGGCGGGCGACGTCGGGGGGTATGTTCAAGAAGAAGTCGATATCGTGCAAAATGGACGGAATTACGGTTGGAATATCATGGAGGGAAATACCTGCCTCAACCTGAATGATGAATTAACTCCCCTTGCTACCTGCGATACCACCGGCCTGACGCCGCCCATCGCCACCGTGGACCATGTCCCCATCGCCGCCCCCCAATGGATCTCCACCATTATCGGCGGATACGTTTATCGCGGAAACCCGGCTTCGCGATTTTACGGCACTTACTTTTTCGGAGATCACGTTTACGTCAAGCTATATGCGCTAAGCGGAGGCGTGGTTTCCGAAGTCGGCAAGGCGCCCACCGCGATGTCGGCTTTTGGCACCGATTCCGCGGGCAATATTTACATGGTCGGCTACGGCAACGGAATCATTTATAAACTGGAAAACCCGGATTTCCAAACCTCCGTCCGACAATCCCAACCCGCTCTCCAGTCCCGGGTATTAAGCCGCATCGGCGGGAAGTGGTGGTTCAATTCGGACACATTTCCCGGGTTGGAGGAATTCCATGTCGTGGACATGCAAGGGAAAGACCGCCTTTTTTTAAACCGCGAAAAATTGTCCCAGGGCTATGCTGCGGATCTTCCCGCCGGCATCTACGCGATTATGGGCCAAGAAAAAGGCCGACGCCAATCCTTCCTCATTTTGCTGCAATAAAAGTTGAGTTACCGGCCTGGGTCGGAAGCGCGGGATATCGAATTTCATTGGCAAATCCAAACCCATTTTCAACCGGCAAACCACTTGCTCGGCCCAATCTATCCTGCCCGCCTCTTTGAAGTTGAAGACCCCCCGACGCGACGGGCGTCAGGGTTTGCTTGACTTCCATCCCCCGCGGGCACGGCAAAAGTTTTTCATCACAACACAATTGTTGCGGTCGACGAAGCCGAAACCTTTGCTGACGCCGATGGGCATGGAGGTAGCATGCGCGTTCACCACGCCGGGCTTGTTTCGGGGCAAGATAAAAAGAGGTTACTTCGTCGAGTTCAACCGCGCCCATTCGGCTGGGTGAGCTAGTCGCAACGGTCGAAGGGCATCAGCCGTGCCCACTCGGCCGGTGGGCCTGTCGAACCGGTCGAAGCGGTTCGATCCGCGGCAGATTGAAACGGCACTATGTGAGATCGCTTTTAGTTTTTCCGCGCCGAGTGACTTCGGCGCAGGCACGGATTGGCCGGAGTATCCGGACTAGTCGGCATGTTGGGTCACCGGCACGCTATCCTGCGGCGGAAGGATGCGGTGTGTCTTGGGTTGAATCGGATGGAGATGCTGCGAGTGGAAAATGGAATGCGGGCGGGGGAAAACGGCGTGTGGGGCTGGAATCGAGGGGATTTGGACGGGAAGACTGGGGCTGGGGAAGGTGGCCACGGATGGAAAACAAGGTTCGATTTATCTGCGCTAATTGTTCGCCACGGGGACGAAACAATATGGAATTCTCCCATTAGGCGGAAAGAATAACTTCCCAGAAATGGCCGGGCTAAGGAGAAGGGGATGGCGTCCTTTCGATCGGAATTGATACAATAACCCCGCGCTGGGGCGTGGGGGAAAGTTGACGCGAACGAATCAACGTCGGAAGAAGGAAGAGGACGCTTCCGAGGTTCGGCCAGCGATCTCCCCTCCGATGACGGAATGGGATCGTGAATTTCTGTTGGGAATACTCGACAACATTCCCGATTCCATTTTCGTAAAAGACGCCGAAGGCCGATATCTCATCAGCAATCGCGCCCATCTCCGACCTTTGGGAAAAAAGAACTGCGCAGAAATAATCGGTAAAACGGTGTACGAGCTTTTCCCAAAACTCTTCGCCCAGGGTTTCGATCGCGACGACAAAGAGGTCATGCAATCCGGTGAAAGCCTATTGGGCCGGGAAGAACTCCTGTTGGACAAATCGGGCCGGCAGCGATGGATGTCGACCAGCAAAATTCCCATCAAAAACATCCGGGGCAAGATCTTGCGCATGGTGGGAATCAGCCGCGACATTACCGAAATCAAGCGTTACGAGGAATCCCTTCACCAAGCCAACGAACGCATGGAAAGGGAATTGGCCGCCGCGCGCCGAGTGCAGATTGGATTGATACCCACCAATACCCCGGACATCCCCGGCATTCGATTGCACGGTTTTTACCAACCGGCCTTGGAAGTGGGAGGAGACTACCTCGATTATTTCCCCACGCCCGATGGAAGATGGGTGCTTGTCATCGCCGACGTATGCGGCAAAGGCGTGGCGGCGGCCTTGCACATGGCCATGTTGCGAGGGGCGTTTCGGGGCGAAGCCGTTGTATCCAATGGGGCGAAGGACCTGTTGGATCGGGTCAATCGGATTTTGGGACCTATTTTGAGTCCCACCACCTTCATCACCGCCTTGTGTTTGGTGGTGGAACCCGATGGACGCCGAATGCGGTACGCCCGGGCCGGACACCCTCCCATGCTGGAGATCCCCCGTGGCGCGCGTCCTGAAAATATTGTCTTGTCAGGGCGCCGCGATGGGCCTTTTCCCCACGGCTTCCGAATTCAAGGCGCAACTTCAGGAAATGGAAATGGAGTTGCGGCCGGGGAATCGGTACTTCTTATTCACGGATGGTTTGATTGAAACCCTTAACCGGAAAAAAGAAACCTTTGGAATGCAGCGGCTGTCATCGGTATTGGCGCGCGGATTCCGCCAGGGTCCGGATGAAATCATTCGTCGGGTGGTGTCCGAAGCCCGTCGTTTCCGTGATGCGGCCCCCATTTCCGACGATCTCACCTTATTGGCCTTGGAATCGTTGGCCCGACCCAACGCAAAGACAGCTTCACGGTAATCCACGCCTCTTACCGATCGGGGAGGCTGCGTCCGGATATCAGGCCGAACCGCGGTTGGGCATGGGAACTCAGTCCGGGAAACTCGAAGGTAACCGTACCCCTGGTGTTATGAATCCATACTTCACCCGCAAAGCGGTTCGTCCGGGACTTTCCCCGAAGAAGATTTTGGACGGAATTGAATTGAATGCCGGAAGAGGCTCCGAGTCGCAACCTGCCGGCCACTTTCAATTGCACGGCGAACAAACCGCCGTCATAGCTTCACCAGGCGCTCTTCATACGGATCGCCGATGCGGCGCGAAGCTTCCTCGGGTCCCAACCCCTGGTTTGGTAGCGGCTGATGGTGGAACGGATATTGTCGACGGAGAAACGCGCGTCGGTTTCCAGCCCTTCGCTTTGGATCAACTTTTTGAGATACCGTTTTTGATCGTCGACATCGTAAATGGTGAAATGCGAGGAGTAGCCTGGGCGCCCGGCGTGGAAGCGGAGCAGGCGGGCGCAAATGGAGTGAAAGGTTCCCATCCACCGCAACGGAGCTTCGTATCCCAGCAGTTTGTCCACGCGCTTGCGCATTTCCCGCGCGGCCTTGTTGGTAAAGGTCACGGCGAGGATTTCATGGGCGTGGTAGCGGTGCTCTTTGATGAGATAGGCGATTTTATAGGTGAGTACCCGGGTCTTGCCGCTACCGGCCCCCGCCAGAATTAGTTGCGGGCTGGGCGTGTGCAGCACGGCTTCGAGCTGTTCGGGGTTGAGAAGTTGGCGCAGGGGCTTCGGCGTTTAATTCCGGGACGGTGGCATAACGCGCTTCAAGACCTTCCACCAAGGGCAAGATAAAAGAGATGCCGTCCGTCGAAAGCGCAGAGCGCGCTGCATTCGGCTGGTTCAGCCGCGGACATCCGGCCGGGTGAGGCTAGTCGCATCGGTCGAAGGACGCCAGCCGCGGCGGATTGAAACGGAACTATATGAGATCGCTTTTAACGTTTCCGCGCCGAGTGACTTCGGTGCAGGCGCTGGGTGCGTCACAGGGCCGCGGAGTGTGGCATTTGATCCTTTGAGCACACCGAAAATCACCTCCGAGAAGATGGGGGGACTCGGATGCGGAAAACCACTAATCCAAGCCTATCAACGCGAGGGTGGAAGATGAGGAAACAGCAAGGAATTTCAGATGGAATAGAGATCCTCGATTTGCCGAAACGCAAGTAAGTAGGATCAGTTCCCCTTAATGATTTTTTCCTCCCCACTTTCATGTCCATCAATGCTTGCCCGGCAGAGATAAACACCGGCACTCGCGCGTTTCGCGTTCCAAACGGCCGCGTGTGTGCCGGCGGGCATGATACCATTGACGATCTCGGCGATTTCCCGGCCTTGCACATCGACGATACTCATGCGCACGCGACCGGCACTCTGCAAGGCATAACCGATAACCATCCCGCCGTTGGATAAAGCGTAATTGACCGTGAAAATGGATTTTGCTTTCGGATGGCCGGCATCATTCAAGGTCGGTGTCGTGTTACTGCCGTACCCTGCGGCGACAATATTTGTCTGCACGGAGTCGTCAATCGAATCCGGTGGATTGCCGCTTACAATGGCACCTTCGAAAAAGGTTCCGTCGCCGCCGGAACTGCCGTCACCGCCCGTTCCCAGTTCTATGCCGCCTTCCTTCCGCATGGGGCTGTAGCCGCCGGAGGGACGTGCTCCATCCCACTTCGTGCCCAGGGAACCGGACTGCGCGTCGCCGCCCTTGAGCGTGAAATGATTCCCGGAAGGACCTTTGAGCATAGTCGTAACATAATTGGCCGTCACCGGCGTGTTACTTTGCACCGTACCGGTGCTTTGACTTCCGGCATAGACGCCATTTTCCAGATCCGCCAGCACCCAGGGGCCATTGCCGGTGCCCTGGGACCAATTCGGGACATTTCCCCAGTTGATCGTCTCCATGGTGCCGGTGCCGTCGTCATTGCCGGAGGTCTCTACATTCCCGAAATCGAAGCAGCAGCGATTGTTGTAATACTTTCCATCCACCACCATGTACATCGCCTCCGCCTGGTCGCCGGTCGCCACTCCTTGGGTTTTGTCATTCCGATACGAGTTGCCTCCTCCCCCGCCGCCATCGGGAAGCACGTGGACACCATAAACCGTATGTCCGCCCAGGACGATCTTGGCGGCCGTCGCGTTCGTTCCCGTGCCTCCGTTCGGCAGATGCAGCACCGGCGGAGAAACCGGGAGATCATTGCCGTTCGGGGACTGATCGTAGATCTTCGCGATGATTCCCGTCGTGGCGGTTAAGAACGAGTCCTGCGCGGCGGCATTGGCGACGCCGCCGGGAGTCAGAACACCGATATCTTTTGTTTGGTTGTCCGACTGGCGCTTTACCTGGTAAAGGGGGCCGCTATACGAACTGTAAAGGGCTCGTACGGTGCTGTACGCGCCAACGCACGGCGTTCCCCCGGCGGCATAAATATCGCACGGACCTTTCGCGGCATAGATTTTTTCCCGCGCCGCCCCAACGCCTAAAATGATCAAAAGCGCAACGCGGAAACAGTTCCGTAAGCCGAATCTTTGCATAAATGGTCTTCCTCTTCTTTTCCTTTGAAGATTGGTCTCTGCCTAGTCTTGCGAGCGACGCGACGCAAGATATCCCTTACATAGGTTTCATAATATCGCGCAGAAGTGTCCATCCGGGGGGCTTCATGCAATGAGTACGGGAGTTCCTGCGCTTTCGTGATCGGTGTTTCAGCGCCGGCCCTATGAAAAAAAGTGCCTTTTGAACAATTGGGCGAAGAAATTTTGGAGCAAAAGTGAAGTATCAGGCGGTAGAGATGGGGCGTGGGGTATAAATTGAGAGACTGGGACAGACGATTGGACGTTGGCTCGAAGAGAGATTTTCGGATAAGGAGTTCGAATTGACTTTTAACATCCGAAAAAAATTAAACGGTTCAATCGCAGTTCGAGCCGTCACATTTTCTTAGGTAGGGAAGGGAATTCTGAAATGATCGCTGCTTTTTCTTTCAAAAACACATGCAAAAAACGGCGGCTTCGATCGGTAACGATAGCCTTCGCGGTAGGTATCATCGGATTTCCGGGAATCGGCACCAGCGGCGAAGCCGCAACCGTGCAGGCCACCTACTACGTTTCTCCTTCCGGCAGCGACCTAAACGCAGGAACCTTGCAGGCGCCGTTTCAAACCATTACCAAGGCGCGCGATGTTGTGCAGACGATCAGCAAAAGCATGACCGGTGATATCATCGTGTATCTCCGCGGAGGGACGTATACAATCGATTCTACTATTTCCATCGGTACTTCCTGTTCCGGGACTAATGGGTACACTATAAAGTTCATGAACTATACTGGTGAAACTCCGGTAATAAGCGGTGGTCATGTCATTACCGGATGGATCCTGAGCGATACGGCCAAAAACATCTATCAGGCGACCGGCGTCTCCTTCAATTTTCGCCAATTATATGTTAATGGCGTGAAGGCGATTCGAGCCCGTACACCGAATTTAATCAACGGAAATACGCCGAATTTCTGGAAGCTCACTGGAGTCGATGCGAACGCTAAAAATGTCCAGGTGGAGAGTTCGAAGGTTTCGAACTGGAACAATTTCAAGAATGTTGAAATGGAACTGATTCTCTGCTGGGGGGACAACACCTTACGGCTCGACTCCTATTCGGTATCTGGTTCCACCGCGTATCTTAAATTCCAGAGTCCGGAACAGGATATCGTATTCCAGCGTCCCAATCCGGGTTTCGGTTTTTGCGGTCAGCAGCGCTATTTCTTTGAAAACGCTTACGAGTTCCTGGATACGGCCGGCGAATGGTATTTGAACCAGTCGACAAATTCCCTGTACTACAAACCGCGCGCCGGAGAAACCATGGCGACCGCAACGGTCATTGCACCGAAAGTCGATACGCTCTTAAGCGTTCGGGGCGCGAGTACTACCGACCAGGCGCACAACGTAACGTTTTCCGGTATCGATTTCCTGTATGGCCGCTATCTTCGGCCCAGCAATTACGGTTTTCTTGACGCGCAGGCCGGCCAGTACAACGTAGCTGCCAACTCAAATAACCAGCAGTATGTCGGACGGCCCGCCGCCAACGTCTACGTGGCATGTGCAAATCACATTCGCTTCGAGCGATGCGTGTTTGCACATCTGGGAGCCACGGGCCTTGACTTCAATTACGGAACGCACGACGACATGATTATCGGGAACGTGTTCACCGATATCGCCGGTAACGGTGTTTCCATTGCCAAATTTACGCAAGACACCACGGTTGAATACCATGTGGCCTATACCCCTTCCGATTCCAACGAACGCTGCATCCGCGATACGATCCGGGACAATTATATCGATAACGTCGCCACGGAAATGTTCGGCAGTTGCGGGATTGCCTGCGGGTATCCCCGCATGGTGAATATCGTTCACAATGAGGTGTGCAACACCAGTTATACCGCCATTTCCGTCGGTTACGGATGGACTGCTACCGTGAACCCCATGAGCAACAATCACATCGATTCCAATGATGTTCACAACTTTGCCCTCATGCTGGGCGACGCAGGGGGCATCTATACGCTGTCGAACCAACAGCCGAATTCCACGATCCATTACAACTATCTCCACGATTATTTTCCCGTGGCCTGGGCTGATAACGGAATAAACGGGATTTATTTGGACGAACAAACCAGCGGTTATGATATTGTCGGTAACGTTTTTGTCAACGCTGTCGGCGACCAGACGGTGCATCATAACCAGTCGCCGAATAACACGGAGTCCAATAACAGCGGCACGAGCGCGACGACGATTGCCAATGCGGGAATCGAGGCCGCCTATGCCGACATCAAAAATATCACCATTCCGATCCCCACGGAAATTATCTCGGCGCAAAATCCGACGAAAACGCCGGCATCGGCACAGGTTCATCCCGCTCAATCCAACCGGGTTTATTCGCTCTCCGGACGATATCTTGGGACGGAAAAATCCTTATCCGCAAAAAATGTGAAACCGCTTTATCTCTGCGGCCATCAACCTTGTGCGCCCTGAGAATACCGCAGAAGAAAATCGCGTTTTGGGCACAAACAAAATCTTTAACCTAAACCGGGTCCAAATACCGCTACTACAAGTTCGGGTCATCCGATCATTGTTTGTGCGAGTTATTTCCCTTCAGGAATTGGAACGTCCGGCGTTCCGCAATCTGGAGTGTAAGGCCAATCAGCAAGAACAGAATCGGATTAATGCCCGCTGCAAAAATCGTCATCTCAAGGCGCAAAGCAATTTCTCGCAATAACTCGTACGTCCTCTCGGCTAACCTGCGGTGAAATGAGGTGAAGTGCGTCGTGGGCTTGAACTGCGCAGCGATTTGAGAGCGGAATGCGGGGTTCAGGTGGGGAAAAGGAGGGTGCGCGGCTCGAAACCAGGGTAGGGTACTATTGCTGGGAGCCGGGTTTTGATTTACCTATGCTCCCATGCTTGCCAATATCAGAACCATAATCGTCAGTTCCTTGCTCGGCGCCTTCGTGCTCTGGAGTTGCGACAACTCCACCAATCCCGGGCCTTCCAACCCGGTCATCGGAACCTGGAAGGGTACCGTATCGGACTCCACCATGACCATGGTGGTTACGAACGATTCCACCTTCTCAACCGTTTTACCCAACCCCGCGGGAACCTATAACTTGACCGGGAAATACACATACGCCGGCAACACCATTACCTTATCCTATGCCAGCGCCTTACAGGGAACGGAAGGCATTCCCCCGCCCTCCACTCCCGTTACCGGAACCCTTTCCGGAAATAAAATGACGATTCCGGTTCCCTATACTTCTGCCGGGGATTCCGTCACTCTCAGCAAACAATAACTGCGGCGCGATCGGGTCGAAACCGGATCGGGTGCCTTCTCACCTACAAAGAGGGGAAGGCGGTTTATCCCGACCCCTTATTGAGGGTTCTTCCCATTGAAAAGAATGGCCTTTTTCCCTTCACCGGGCGACTGGGCGTTTTTGGCTTGAATGATGTCCAGGACTCTTCCATCCACGGAAATGATTTCCAATTCCCCTGCCGATAAATCCTGGCCGGAAACCGGCATCATCCGCAAATTGTTCCGAATGGAAACGGAACCATTACGAGGTTCCCAGGTCGCGCTGGAAAGGGAAAGGTAGGCCTTCGCATAGCGCGTCCCCAATTCCTGAAACCCCGCCGCGGTAAAATGCCATACGTCCTTGCCGTTTCCCACCAAACCCGCGGACGAAGCTACGGCGCAATGGGCGTATTTGGCAGGAAGACCGTCGACCATCTTGTTGAAGGCCGAATTGTCTTGGGACGGACTGGTGTTGTCTGAGCGTAATTCGCCCACTACCACCGGAGTGGTGGAATCAAGGCTGAGGTCTTTTTTGATGTTGTCGAAAATCTGCATGGCCATTACATCCCAAGCCGTGCTGGAACCCGATCCGCTTTCGCCTTGGTGCAGGAGAATACCCTTGATGACGCCGACTTGCTGGGCCAATTTGCAGCGCGCAATCATCCAAGCATAGGCGTTCTTGCCGTTGGGCGGCCCGATATTGGCGTTGGGTCCGTTGGGGAGAAAAACATTCAGGGCCACTCCCGCCAGGGCGCAAGGAATAAGCCCGACGCGAACGTCCGAGCGAACCGAATCCAACAAGGTTTTGGCGAAAAAATCCCCCGGGCAAATTCCTTCATTGCAATCGTGCAAGGGCGGAAAAGCCGTATACCATTGGTCGGTCGTACGGTTCAAGGGAAACTTGCATTCCGGACTGGCATTGGTGCAATTCATGTAGGCCATCACCGTGACCCGGGATGTGGTATCGCATTCGCCGGTCACCACCGGGCTGGTGGCCCCTCCGCCCGTCATATTCGATTGTCCGAAAAGCAGGTAAATGTGGTAGTTCGGGTCGGGGGCCGCATGCGCTTCCCCGACCAGAAATGCGGACATCAAAGCCAAACCGGGAAAAAGCGAAGCTAACCTCATAGCGTGTTTTCCATTCTGTTTAATGGCTCGCCCGCTTTGGGCCAACCCGTTTTCGGAATTGAAGCATGCAATTAATCAGTCCTAATTTATCCTCGGCCGGTAAATACCGCAGTAGAAGCCTGGGCGAATTTAGCCGGCGTCGGCTGGAACGAGCGAGAAACTCGTAGCGGCATCAATTTCCACTCGGGAATCGCGCGCGATTGCGGACGGAAAACCAATTTTGGGAATCAATTAGCGTTGGTTTTACACCTGTTTGTGTCCATGGATTTGGGAACCCGCATCTGTTTCCCAAACAACTTGGAAATACGCTTCGAAAAGCAGAAGTGAAGTGCGCCTCGGGTTGAATCCGGCGATGAATTTATGCAGAAAAAGTCAAAAATCAGGCGGTAGAAATGGGGGGTGGGGCATAAATTGAGAGCCTGGGGCAGGCAATTCGGGGGTAGGGCGAAGAGGAAAATTATGGGGAAAACGGGTTCGATTTACCTATTCCCCAATGTGCATCGATAACAGAGGCAGAAAAATGGAATATTCATCACGTGGAATTGGTGCTAATCATTCCGAAAAATGTTTTCACCCCTGAACTCGAAACGGATGAAGCGGATGTTTTTCAGGGCGCTCCTGGCATGCCTCTCCCTTCCCCTGTTCAGCCAAACCATGGCGGCATACGCCACCGATGTGACCGTGAACCCGGCCGTCAAACACCAGGTGATCGACGGCTTCGGAGCCTCCAGCGCCTGGTGCGGGACCATCAGCAGCACGGTGATGAATTCGCTTTACGGCGATCTGGGCTTCAGCATCCTGCGCGTGCGGATTGAAGAAGGTATCGGAGACAGTTGGCAGAACGGGCCCTACACGAGCTGGGCGCCCGAACTCGCCAACGCGAAAAGCGCAATTGCCCACGGCGCCATCGTGTTCGCGTCTCCATGGAATCCCCCGCCCAGCATCCGGACGGCGGGGACCGGCGGCAATGAATATATGGTGGACAGCAGCATGTGGCCGACCTACCGGGACTACCTGAACGCCTATGTCAAGTACTTCAAGGACAACGGCGTCGACCTTTACGCCATCTCCATCCAGAACGAGCCGGACTACGCCAACAGTTGGACGGGCTGGTCCGCGGCCCAGATCCACAACTTCATCCTGGAGTACGGCGCCTCCATCACCACCAAGCTGATCTCGGGGGAGTCGTTCACTTACAACAAGGCCTACTATGACCCCATCCTTAACGACACCAAGGCCCTCGCCAATGTCGCCATCTTCGGCACTCACATCTACGGGACTTCGGTGAGCAATTACGCCTATCCCCTCTTCCAACAGATCGGCGTGCCGGCGGGCAAGAAGCTCTGGATGACCGAACACTATCTCAACAGCGACGACAACATCACCACCACGATCATGCCGGTCGCCAAGGAGATCCACGACTGCCTGGTCACGGGGAACATGAACGCCTACGTCTACTGGTGGATCACCTACGGCAACGGCTTGGCCACGTCTTCCGGCACCATCTACAAGCGGGCCTACGTAATCGGGCAGTTCGCCAAGTACGTCCGCCCGGGCTACTACCGCGTGGACGCCACCGAAACCCCCGCCACCAACGTATCTGTGAGCGCCTACGCCGGCGCCGACTCGGTGGTCATCGTGGCCATCAATACCGGCACCAGCGCCGTGAGCCAGAATTTCAGCATTCAGAACGCGACCGTTGCCCAGTTTTCCTCGTGGAACACCACCGCCAACACCAATATGGCCGCGGGTTCGGCGGCTACCGTGACGGGTGGCTCGTTTACCGCGAGCCTTCCGGCCCAGAGCATCACCACCTTTGTCGGTAAGAACACCGCGACCTCCCTCATTTCGCGTTCGCTGGCTTCCACGCCGGCTGCGGAATTCAAAACGGTGCTTTCGGGGGGAAACATCGTTGTCACCCCCGCGAACAAAGACAACGGCTATAACATTTCGGTGTACATGCTGAATGGGCCTTTGGTTGCAAGCAAGCGCGGAAACCGCGGTGTCTTGGCGATTCCGGTCAGCACCAAAGGTCTCTACGTCGTCGACATCACCGCAAACGGACGGAAGCAGCGAAATATCCTGCCGGTTTACTGACAGGAGTCGCGGCCCCGGCCATGATTTTAGTTTTGCACGGTGGAAAACCGGTGGGGTAAATGCGCGCGTGTGGTTCGCATCGGGGTGCAATGAATAGCTCAGTTGAAGTTGGGTTCGTGGGTCGGTGATGGGAACCAAGCTTCGATTTGCCTATGCACTCCTGACGTCCCTTTTCCTGCCCGGCATGGTCTTGGCCATGGACGACATCCCGTTATACCTGGATGCCGGATGCACCAATAAATCCATCCCGGGCAGCTTCGCCCAGGGCCCCGCGGACATGCATCTGCCCACCGGAACCAATGGCGGGGGTGAAATCCCCATCAACTGCACCGAGCAACTCACCGGCACCGACGCCATGGAGATCAAGCTGGATCGGGCCCTGACCAACGGCGAATATTGGGACTTTCAGGTCAAGACGCCGGTCGATCGATACTTTCTCACCCAGGGGTACGTGGACATCCGCTTTTGGGTGAAGAACAAACTTTCCACTCCCGCGACGTTTAAGCTGACTGGTCAGACCGCGAACTACAGCCCGGGCAATTCCTTCGATACCGTCGTCGCGGGCGGTGGCACCTGGCAGCAGTTCGTGATTCCGCTGTCCCGGATCACGGATACGGCCTTGAACGCGCTGCAGTTCAGCCAGCCCACGACACTCTCTCCCAATCCCATCGACCTGCTCGTCGATTCCATCACCATCACCGACGGCACGGAGAACGGGAGCCTGAACATCCCCGCGGCGGTTCATCCGCCGCGCCCGTCCGACTGGGGAGCCGACTTTTTGATTGGGAGTTTCGACAACCGTCCCCTCAACACCAGCAGCAAGGCCTATCAGGCGGGAATCTATCGCTACCAGTACGTCATGCCCGACATCATGACCCAGTACAGTCCTTCCGGCCAGGGATACATCTACGACTACGTCAAGGAGTCGGACACGATGGGCGTGAAGACGGCGATCGTCTTCTACAACCTGGGAAAGAGCGGCGAAGGATATTCCGCCGTCACCGCGAACCTCGCCAGCGCCGCGTATATGAGTGACTACGTGTCGCGCTACGAGTACGTCCTGAGCCAACTGGTCCTGGCGGGGTCGAAAGACTACATCCTGGTGCTGGAGCCCGACATGTACGGATTCCTGATGACCGGACCCAACGGCGTGAATTTCCCACCCATCGAGGATCCCGCCAAGATCGTCGTCAACATGGACGCGGCCTCCGCCGCCGCCGGCGTCACCTACCCGCCGAACCTCGTGGGGTGGGCCACCTACATGGTGCAGCGCGCCAAGACGGTCCTGAAGAACAACGGCGTGATCATCGGACACATGCCCAATCACTGGGGCGTGAACATTCCCGGACAGGTGGGGAATGGCCGCAAGGAGGCCCACATCATCAGCGGCCAGACCATCGCCCGCTTCCTCAACCGCCTGGGACCGCAGGGAATCGGCGACGTCGTGTTCGTGGAGAAGACCGACAATGACGCCTCCAACAAGACCAGCGCGAACTGGATGTGGGATTCCACGGGGTACGCGAAGTATCTGCTCTGGACGCGCTGCATCGCCAACGGCACGCACCTTCCCATCGTGGGTTGGCAGATCTCCGAGGCCCATTCGACGGATCCCGACACCAACACCCGCGACAATGCCGTGGAATCGCTGTTGGCCAATCCGGGCGAATGGGTGGACGGCGGATTCGCCGGCATTCTGTACGGGCCGGGCAATCCCGGCAACGCCAACTACGGGACCATTACCGACGGGAATTGGTTCGTCGACCACATGGCAACGTTCTCGTATCCGCTTCCCACCGCCGGCCTGCGCGCGATCCCCGCCTTCGCGGCCGGTGGCATCCATGCCTTTCTCGATCCGGACGGATTCCGCCTGGAAGGCTGGTCGGGACGCACCCCGGTGCGCATCTGGAATGTCGTTGGCACCCTCCTCTATGTGCGCCCGCTCTTCTCCGGCGACCGCATCCGCCTCACCCAGGCGCATGGCCTTCTGTTTTGGGCCGTGGGCGACCGTGCCCAAGTCGGCACCGGCCGAATTTTCATCCCCTAGGCGGGATTTACGGGGCCGCGGTATTTAACCCGGGTTTACGCGCAGCCCGGAATCGATCTAAATTTAAGCATGGCTAAAATTTTATCCGACGTTTCCCGCACCTTCGCCGAATATCTCATCCTGCCGGGCTTGACCCGCAAGGAACATCTGCCCCGCAACGTTTCGTTGGCCGCGCCCATGGGCGCTTTTGCCCGCGGTGATTCCAGCCGCTTTCACCTCAATGTGCCCGTGGTGTCGGCCAGCATGCAGTCGGTGTCGGGCCCGGAAATGGCCATTGCGCTGGCCCGTCAAGGCGGCTTGGCTTTCGTGTACTGTTCGCAGCCGATTGAAAGCCAGGCGGGCATGATCGCCCGCGCCAAGGCCCACAAGGCGGGCTTTGTGCGCAGCGATTCCAACGTCAAGGCCACCGCCACCTTGGCGGAATTGCTGGCGGTGCAGCGCCGCACCGGCCATTCCACCGCGGCGGTGACGGCCGACGGCACCAACACGGGAAAATTTTTGGGCATCATCACCGACAAGGATTTCTGGGAGTTCGAAGACGACTTGAACAGCCCCGTCGCCGGCTACATGACCCCGGTGGAAAAGGTGATCCACGGCCGCGTGGGCATCACCCTGGCCGAGGCCAACCGGCTCTTGCACAAACACAAGAAGGAATGCCTGCCGGTGCTGGAAGCCGACGGCCGGCTCAACTCCTTTGTCTTCAAAAAAGATTACGTCGATCACATGAATAATCCCCGCGAGGTACTCGATCCGGGCAAGCGGCTGGCCGTGGGCGCGGGCATCAACACCCACGACTACGCCGAGCGCGTGCCGGCGCTGGTCGAGGCCGGTGCCGACGTGCTGGCCTTCGATTCTTCCGACGGATACTCCGAATTCCAACAGGAGGCGGCGCGCTGGGTGCGGGCCCGCTACGGCGACCGCGTGGTGCTGGGCGGCGGTAACGTGGTTTCGGGCGAAGCCTTCCGGTACTTGGCCGAAGAGGCGGCGGTCGACTTCGTCAAGGTCGGCATCGGGGGCGGCTCGATTTGCATCACGCGCGAACAGAAGGGCATCGGCCGCGGCCAAGCCTCGGCGCTGATGGACGTGGTGCGTGAACGCGACGCGTTTTTCGCAAAGACCGGGCGCTATATTCCCGTTTGCTCCGACGGCGGCCTGGCCAACGACACCCAGATCATTCTGGCCCTGGCCATGGGCGCCGACTTCGTGATGATGGGGCGGTATTTCGCCATGACTTCGGAAAGCCCGACCCCCAAGGTTTCCATCAAGGGCCGCATGTACAAACCCTATTGGGGCGAAGGCTCCAACCGCGCGCGCAACTGGCAGCGCTATTCCGACGAAGCCGCGGTCGACCGCCTCAAGTTCGAAGAAGGCGTCGAAGGCTATGTTCCCGTAGTGGGAACGGTACCCGAAGTGCTAGGAGTCACGCTGGCGAAACTGCGCGCCACCATGTGCAACGTGGGCGCCCGGGACCTGCGCGAGTTCACGCACAAGGCCGAACTCACCATGGTGTCGGAGCAAAGCTTCATCGAAGGCGGCACGTCCAACATCATCCAGTCCGACAACGCCTTCGGCGACGACAAATAGACGGGTTCGGAAAACCGGGTTTAAAGTCTGAAGCGGACCTGCTGCGACGGCGAACTCGTCCGTGCCGCCCAAAAGGAAGGCCTACCCGTTTTCGGGAAAGGCTGAACCCCTACGGCGCAACCGTCACCGTGAAGGTGTAGGCCGGCGAAATCAAATTGCTGGCGTTGTCATAGGCCGTCACCGTGGCGGTTCCCGGGTTTACACCGATGATTTGCCGGGAATGGTAAATCCTGGCCACCGTGGTGTCGCCGCTGGTGAGGTAAAAATCGGTGTAGGCGTTGTTGGTTTGCAGCCGGCCGGTGAAATCGCGCGATTTGAGGACGGCCACGGCCGCCGTCGACGTGTCGCCGGACGCGAGGCTCAGGGAAAAGGAGCCCGCCAAGTTCAGCGATTCGCCGGAGCCGCTGCTGCCGCAGGCGGCTAGGCCGAAAAGCAACGGGATGAAGAACAGGGCGTAACAGGAACGAATTCGAACCATGGGCAAGCCCTCCTTGTTTTGCGGTTAAAACCGGCGCAGGGCCACGGGCCGGTCCAGGATTTCTTTGAGCATGACGGCTTCGCGCAGGCTGCGCAGATCGCGCAGGCCCGCGCAGAAACGCCTGGGATCGGGGGCGGGCGCACGGGCTGTCCCGATGGCCACGGCCGCGGCGGCAGGCGCTGCGGTTCCCGACGTCGGCACCGGCAACAGGCGTGTCACCGGTGTCAACGGTACCAAAGGAGTTACGGCTGGCACCGCCAGCCCCGCCGGCCGGGGAGCGGGTGTGGGCGCTTCCTCACGGCGGGCCGCCCGGGTCACGAGCTCCGGAATAGGCTTTGGTTGCGGACGCGAGGGCGCTGACGGCGCGGGGAGGCGCATGCCGGGAGCCGGCGGCGCGGGTGGAATTTTCAATCCCAGTTCCCGCGCCAATTGATCGAGCAGGTCTTTTCCCAGCGTGGCGGGCGGTTCGGTTCTTTGGGAAGCCTTCGGCGCGGTGGCGGCGGCCGTCACCCCCTCGCGCGACTCCCAGTCGAGCGTGCGGCCTTCGCGGTCTGCGCGGTCTGCGGAGGTCGCCTCCGCGGGGGAAGTCTCCGGTTCTCCGGAACGCGGGGGCGCCGGTTGATCCGCGGCTTTGCGGCGGCGCCGTTTCAAGGCGGCCGCGGCCACGTTGAGCACGATGAGCAGCAGAACGAGGGTGTCGATGCGCATGCGCCGCCCCGCTTAAGCCTTGGGGGGTGCGTCGCCGCCGGCGATGCGTTCGCGCATGGAGGTGTCGGCCATGATGTTCTTCATTTTGTAGTAATCCATGACTCCAAGGTTGCCGGTGCGAAACGCCTTCGGCATGGCCAGCGGAATCTGCGCTTCGGCCTCGACCACCTTGGCGCGCATTTCCTGGCCATGCGCGCGATCATTTCCTGCTCCGCGGCGATGGCCATGGCGCGGCGCTCCTCGGCCTTGGCCTGGGCGATTTTCTTGTCGGCCTCGGCGCGGTCGGTTTCCAGCTCCGCGCCGATGTTCTTTCCCACGTCCACGTCGGCGATGTCGATGGACAGAATCTCAAAGGCCGTGCCCGCGTCCAAGCCCTTTGTCCAGCACGGTTTTGGAAATGGTGTCGGGATTTTCCAGAACCTCCTTGTGGGTACTCGGCCGAGCCGATGGTGGACACGATGCCTTCGCCCACGCGCGCCAGAATGGTTTCCTCGCCGGCGCCGCCCACCAGCCGGTCGATGTTGGTGCGCACCGTGACGCGCGCCATGGCCTTGAGCTGGATGCCGTCCTTGCGCCACGCCCGCCACCAGCGGGGTCTCGATGACCTTGGGGTTCACCGACATCTGCACGGCCTCAAGCACGTTGCGTCCGGCCAGGTCGATGGCGGCCGCCCGCTTGAAGTTCAGGGGGATGTTGGCCTTGTCGGCCGCGATCAGCGCCTGCACCACGCGCTGCACGTTGCCCCGGCCAGGAAGTGGGCTTCGAGGGCATCGGTCGAAAGGTCAAGGCCCGCCTTGACGGCCATGATTTTGGCCTCGACGATGACGCGCGCCGGCACCTTGCGGAAGCGCATGCCGATCAGTTGCGCGAACGACACATTGGCCTTCGACATCAGGGCCTGGAACCACAGTTTGAAGAAGTTGTACAGGAAAAATAACACTACAATAATTACGATGATCACAATCACGCCGAAAATCAGAGTCCAATCGAAATTCATGGGAGTTCCTTTGGGGTTAGAGTTTTTCCACCTGAAAACGGCTGCCGGCCACGGCCGTCACCTTGACCCGTGCGCCTTTGGCGACGAAATCGCCCGCCGCCTGGGCCTCGAATACCTCGTCGCCCACGCGGATTTTTCCCGTGGGGCGCAACGGGGCCTCGACCACCGCGGTTTGCCCCACCAACGGGTGTAGGCGTTGGTCTTCGCCTTCGAGCCCCGAGCCTGCGCCCAGATCGAAGCCGTGCGAGATGCTGGATTTCTGCAGAATGCCGAAGGCAATTTTGACGCCTACCGGCAGCAGGATCAGGTCGGCCAGCCCGAACCCGTAGGCCGCGGCAGGCGGCAGATGCGCCACGACGTAATACCAGGAATACAACATCAAGGCGGCGCATACGGCCGTGAGGATTCCGTAGGAAACCACCATGGCTTCGGCGATGCCCACCCCGAAGGCGAGGGCTTGCAGCAGAATGGGCCACAGGTATCTCACGCAGGTTGGTCCTCCACGGGGCGTACCACGAGGTTGAGGCCCTGCACCCGGCACACTTCCACCACTGAGCCGGGGGGAATGAACTCGCCGCGCGAGGTAACTTCCAGGGTAAGTCCGTCGAACACGGCCTTGCCCGCGGGCCGCAGCGTGGTTTTCACCGTGCCGCGCGCGCCCAGGGTCGGAAGGGCGGATTCCGGGGCGGCGTGCGCGCCCGCCAGGGTGGTGTCGGGAATAATGCGCACCCGACCGGAAAGATGCGGCAGGACGAAGCGCAGCATGCCCACGGGAATGAGAAAGGCCAGGGCCGCCATGCCCAATGTCAACACCACGTTGTGCAGCATTTCGCGCAATTGCCAGGGCATCCGGGGATTGGGCACGGTGAACGATTGGAACGACAAGGTGAGGGCCACCATCATCAGGGCCAAGCCCACGGTTCCGGCGATTAAGGTGCCGGGAAACAGATAGATCTCGACCAGGAACAGCACCACGCCTGCCAGCAGCAGCAACAACTCGGTGTGGTTTGCCAGGCCCACGGCATATTTGGATCCGAACGCCACCGCCAGGCAGGTGATGCCGATGACAGCGAAGATGGTGTGCCCGGGCGCCTTGAACTCGAGGTACAGTGCGCCGAAGCCGATCAGCATGAGCAGGGGAGTGAACCGGCCCAGCACGCGCGCCAGATCTTCGGACCAGGTGGTGGACATGACTTCGGTTTCGCGCCAACCTTTGTGGCGAAGAAAAGCCGCGAGGTCGGGAAAGGATCCCTGCGAGAACCCGTAGTGCTGGGCCTCTTCGTCGGTGAGGGTCAACAGTTGCCCGTCGGGAACGATGATCTTGTGATCGGAGTAGGCTTTCTTATCGACCGCGCTCAGCGCGTTCCATTGTTTGGCGGTGAAAAAACGCGGGGGGCCTTTGGCCTTGGGAAAGGCTTCGACCGCGCCGTCGGCCGTGACCATGGCCTGGCTCAGCACGTTGGGGTAGCCGTTGCGTTCGGCCAGGTTACGGAACTTGGCGCGCAGCGGCGACTGGATTTTCTCGCCCAGCATGATGATGCCGCTTTGCCCGCCCTGCATGATGGGCGCGCAGTCGCCGATGGTGGTTCCCTGGGCCATGGCCATGCGGTTGCACGACAGCGAGATCAGCGCGCCGGCCGAAATGGCCTTTTTGTCGACGAACACATAGGTACTGCAAGGCTTGACCGACAGCAGCAAATCCACGATGTCGAAGGCGGCCTGCAATTCGCCGCCGTAGGTGTCGACCTTGTACACCAGATAGTCGGGATGGGTTTGCAGCGCCTGCGCCGTGGCGCGCTTGAGGAAGGCGTACATGCCTTCGTCCACTTCGTTTTGTACGGGAATGACGACCACCCGTTTCTCCGCCCGGGGTGCGGGCAAGGAGGTATCGGCGGCCGCGGTCCGGATCGGCGCAAGGGCCCATCCCGCCAGGATAAGGCCATAGCAACATGTGTGCAATCGCATGGCGGATTTAAGATAGAACTTGTTGATTTTGCCTTTACCGCCGGAGCTGGTTTATTCGAATGGGCAAGGAATCGGTAGCGTCGCTTCCCGCGGGAAGCGACGAAGGATTGCGCCTAGCGCATTTTGCGCGACGGGTTTTAAACGCGCATCGCGTCCACCGAAGGCGGATCGGCATTGGTTTTATCGGCGCGGGAGTAATTCTGATCCTGGCGTGCATGGTTGACGGCGTTTTTCTGCACATAGACCTGAAAGACCTCGTCGGCCGACAAGCCGGCCGTGAGCGCCAAAGAAATCCAGAAATGCAATTGATCCACGATTTCGACGCGGATATTCTGCAGATCGAGATGGTCCTTCGACCACCACTTCCACAGCAGTTCTTCGCGCAATTCGCGCGACTCGTCGTCGAGTGCCGTCAGAAATTTGCCCAGCCAGGCGTTGACGTCGGTGTTGGGTCCCAACGGGACGGCCGAGCGCGCTTCGGCGCGCAGGGCTTGCATGCTCAGGGTATTTCCGTCGCGGCCGCGCAGGTCTTGTTTGGCGAAGATGCGGTCGTTGAGTTCGGTTTGCAGGGCGAACAATTGATCGAGTTTGTCGGCGGGGTTCATGCCGACAAAGGTATTAGAAGCGCAGGCCGCAGCGGGGGCGCCTTCACGGATTCCAACTCACTTTTCCCCCTTCGGCGGGATTCGCCAGAATTTGGCGGGCGCGCGGGGCGAATTGTTGTGCGAGCGCTTGCGCGATTTCAGACGCGCTGCGCGTTTTCGGGCCGAGACAGAGTTGGCGGTAGGCCTCGTCGTAGAGATCGGCCAAATCGAAAAACCCGGGGCGTCCCAATCCCGTGGTGTATCCGTTGGCCAAGAGTTGCGCGGCCGCGGCCTGAAAAGCCGCTTCGGTCCAATCGTTGCCGTACAGCAGGCTCAGGTCGGCGAGCAAGTCTTTGCGCGCGGGCATGAGCCCGAAGCCGGCGCTTTCTTCGATTTGGAGTTTGGCTGCGTCCAGAAAGCCGGCCAGTTTCACGGCCAAAGCCGGAGCCCGCGCGCGCGCCGGCACCGCGAACCACCAGACGCGCGTGAAGGCCGCATCGGTTTTTTCGGCGGCCAACCCGGCGGCGTCGAGGTCGAGAGCGGCGCCGCGCGGCAAGGTGCAGACGCCGACATCCTCGGGATCGGGCGCGGCCGCGGGGTACTGCACGGTTTCGTCGCCGTGGATGCGCCACGCCAGGCGCGGGTAAACTTCGGCCAAAAAAACCTCGCCGTTTTGAAACAGGGTCAAGAGCGGCAAATCCGCGCCGTCGCCCGTAGCTGCAGGGTGGCAAAGGCCCTGTTGTGCGAAGGCCGCCTGCCATTGGAAGAGTTGCTGCACCGCCGGGCCGCGCATGCGCGCGAGGTCCGCCGTATCGGCGCCCAAGCGCGCGCCGCGATCCCACAGCGAGAGCGCCCGGGCGTCGGCATTGCCGCCGTCGTCGCAGACCAGGCGGCCGTGCGTGGCGCCCCGCGACTCATGGGTTTTCCAAAACCAGCCGGCCACGAACACGTCGTAAAAATCCCATTGCGCGGGATTGTCCTCCAGGCGGTAATTGAGGGGCAGGCCGCGGCCGTTATAGCGGCGCAGGACCGAATCGATTTCCGATCGCTGCGCGGCCCAATGCTCGGCGGCTTCGCGCACCTGGCGGCGGGAATACACCAGCAGCTTGGTCTCCAAAAACCGCGGCAGCAAATAGTGTTGCGATCCCGGCCACGTCTCGGTGAAGAAGAAATTGCGCCGCCATGCTTGCCGGCCGGCGCTGTCGATCCACGGGTCGAGGTCGGCCAATTCTCCGTTGCGAATGAGGGTGGGCGCGGCTTCATCCGGGATTTCCGCCAGATCGGGGAGGCTGTCGCCGGCCGCCAGGCGCGCCCCCAAGCTCGCCGCATCGCTGTAAGCAGTGATGCGGATCACGCAGTTGTTTTTCGCTTCGAAGGGTTTGAGGTGCTCCCGCAGAAAGTTGCGCTCGGGTTCCGAAGCGCGGGTCAAAAGATTCAAAGTGGCCGGCGGAGCGCAGGCCAGGAAGGGCAACGCGAGGAAACCGGAAACCAGTTTTCGGCGCATCCAAGTCTTTCTGTTTGGGAAGCGAGAACGCCGGTGCCCACGGGATGCCGGCGGGCGTCCTCTCCGTGCCCTGGAATCCCCTTTTAATTGTACTGCGAGTGCGGGGGCGGGCGCGATGCAATTATCGCGACCGAGGCGATGCGCCCTACAGCAGCGAAACCGGATCGCGATCCAGGCGGAGTTTGATCTTCTTGGGGAGTTTGGGCGGCAGGGCGTGCAGGGCTTCGCCCACCAGCCATTCCAACTGATTGGGGTAATCGCATTTAATCAGTAAGTGCAGGCGATACGCGTTGCGCACTTTTTTCAAGGCCGCCGGCACCGGACCCAGCACGTCGGCATGGGCCTGCGGGGCCAGGGCGCGCAGGCGATCGGCCAGGGGACGAAAGACCGCCGCCGCCTCCGCTTCCGAAGGGCCCGACAGCTCGCAGAGCAGCAGGCGCCGGAAAGGGGGATAGCCGAGCTCCTGCCGCTTTTCCGCCTCTTCCTGGTAAAAATGTTCGTAGTCGTGATTCAAAGCACATTGCAAAATGCGCCCTTCGGGCCGGAAGGTTTGCAGGAACACGCGCCCGGCGCCGCTGCGGCGTCCGGCCCGGCCCGCCACCTGGGTGATGAGTTGAAAGGCGCGTTCCTCGGCGCGAAAATCGGCGAACCCCAACCCCGCGTCGGCGTCGAGCACACCCACCACTTCGACCTTGGGGAAGTCATGGCCTTTGGCCACCATTTGCGTGCCCAGCAAAATGCGTGAAGCGCCGGATCGGAACCGCGCCAGCGCCGCTTCCAGGCTGCCGGCGCGGCCGACATTGTCGCGATCGAGCCGTTCGAGGCCCGTGCGCGGAAACACGCCGCGCAGGAACTCCTCGATTTTTTCCACGCCGCGCCCCACGTCGAGGAATTCCACCCCGGAACAATGGGGGCAGGGCGCCTCGGGGGCGAAGATCGAGCCGCAATAATGGCATTGCAAAACGCGGGGCTGGCGGTGAAACACCAAGGCCACCGAACAGCGGGGACACATGCGTGTTTCCCCGCAGCCGGTGCAGACCCGGCGGGGCGCATAGCCGCGGCGGTTGAGAAAGAGCACGGTCTGTTCGCCCCGGTCCAGCGCCGCCTGCATGGCGTCGCGCAGCGGAATGGAAAGCGGCGCATCGCCCTGCAGGGCGCATTGCGCTTTCATGTCCACCACCTCGATGCGCGGCAGGGCGACGGCCGTGGCCCGCTCGGTCAGCCGCAGCAGGGTGTATTTGCCCAGGCGCGCGGCCTGATAGCTCTCCAGCGACGGGGTGGCGCTGCCGAGCACCACCGGGCAGTCCGCCTGCCGGCCCCGGAACAAGGCTACGTCACGGGCATGATACCGGGGGGAGGGATCGGCCTGCTTGTAGCTGGAGTCGTGTTCTTCGTCCACTATGATCAGCCCCAGGTTTTCCAAGGGCGCCAGCGCGGCGGAGCGGGCCCCGATCACGAGATCGACCTCGCCGGCGAGCAGCCGCTTCCACAAATCGCGGCGTTCCGGATCGGATAATCCGCTGTGCAAGACGGGCACAGGGCGGCCCAGAAACGATTCGAAGCGCGCCACGGTTTGGGGTGTCAGCGCGATTTCGGGCAGCAGCACCAGCACCCTTCGGCCCAAGGCGAGCGCGCGCGCGGCCAGATGCAGGTACACCAAAGTTTTCCCGCTGCCGGTGACGCCATGCAGCAAAAAGGCGCGGTAGGCGCAGGGGGAAAGCGCGGCCGCGACGGCCTCGATGGCCCGGCCTTGCGCGGGCGTGGGGTGCGGCGCCTCCCCTTCCGCCGCGAGGGGAACCGGGACGGAGTCCGGCGTTTGGGTTTTCGCCCGGCGTTTGGGCGGGTGGAACAGGGACCGGGCGGCCACTTTGGGCAGCGCGGCCTGGAATACCTGGGGGAGAGGCGTGAAATAATAGCGGCTCAGCCATTGCAGCAATTCCAGCCAGTCCCGCGGGACGCACGCGTGCTGCAAAGACAGGCCGAGAATGGCCTTGGTCGCGAAGTCCAATTCCGGAAATCCGGTCGCGACCACCACCCCGGCCAGCTTGCGGGATTTAAGCGGCACTTCCACCAACGTGCCGGGGGCGAGGTCTGCGGGCGAAATCTCGCCGCAATGGTACCAGTAGGCTTTGGGCATGCCGCCCCCCACCAGAACCAAGGCTTTGCAGCCCGCTTTTTCCGCTTGGACCCCGATTTCCACCGGGGTTTATAATAAGTAACGTCGCGGCCGGCTTTCTCCACCGGCGCGGCCGAACCATGGCGCAAGAAGCGATCTCCACCGCGGCCGCCGCGCCGTTTCATTTTCGGCTGTCCGAAGACGGCATGCAGGCGTTTGTCGATTTCGACGCGGCCCCCGGCGACGCGACTTTGCAACTCGACGATTTTGTGCGCGTCTGGAAGGCCGAAGGTTTTGACCCCGAAGCGTTGAATCCCGAACGCATTCTGGAAGCCGCCGATGTCTGGAATCAAAACCATCAGGCGCAGCACGGCGTGCTCGTGGCCGCAGCGCCGCAGGCGCCCGCATCGGGACGCGATGGGCGCCTCGAAATTCTGGTGGAAATGAAATCGCCCGCGCCGGCCGAATCCGCAGGCGGCCGCGTGGATCTCCGCAAGACGCATTCCCTTTGCCTGGTAGAAAAGGACCAAGTGCTGGTGCGCCGCCATCCTCCGGAAAAAGGCCGCGCCGGCCGCGACTTGCGCGGCCGGGAAATCGCCGCGCCCGACGGACAGGACGTACCGCTGCCGCAAGGCGAAGGCTTGCTGCCCTCCCCGCAAGACGCCAATGTGCTGGTCGCGGGCGTGTCGGGTTATGTCGCCTGGGAAGGCGGCCGTTTGTGCGTGCGCGAACGCTTCGTGGTCAACGGAGGGGTCGATTATTCCACCGGCCACATTGAATACGGACGCTCGGTCACGGTGCAGGGCGAAGTGCAAGAGGGCTTCTGCGTGCGCGTCGGCGGTGATTTGGAAGTGGCGGGCCCGGTCGGCGACGCCCAGTTAACCGTCGGCGGTAACGTCATGCTGCACGGCGGATTCGTGGGTGCCGGGCAAGGATGCCTCAACGCCAAGGGCGAAGTGCAGGTGGGGTTCGTTTCCAATCAAACCATCCGCGCCTACCGGTCGCTGACGGTGGAAAAGGAAGCGTTCAACGCCCGGCTGTATACCAAAGAAAACCTCATCGTCAAAGGTCCGTTTGTGGGCGGGGGCGCCGTTGCGGGGCTGCGCATGGAATGTAAAGCGCTGGGCAATGACTTGGGAACCAAAACCGAAATCGAACTGGGCGTCGATTACCTCGACTTCGAGCGCCGGGAAGAGTTGGAGCGCAAAATCCGGGAGCTGACCGAGGCCCTGCAGAAAATGCGGTTACGCATGGCGCATCTCAAAGATGCTTTTCAGAAAACCCGCAAGCTGATCCCCTCCGCGGCCAGAACCTTGCTGGAACTACGCCGCAAGTGCGAAACCATCGCCACGACCCTGCCCCAGCTCGAAATGCGTAAAAACGCAGTCATCGACCGCATTCGCCAGGGATATTACCGCAAAGGCATCGAGCTCAAAATCGAAAGCCGGGTTTATCCCGGCGCCGTGATCCGCGTGGGCAGCCAAGTGCTGCGCGTCAGCGAAGAAACGTCCGGTCCGCGCCATATGAGTTATTTCGACAATCAAATCCACGTGTACTGATGCGATTCTCCCATGTCGATTGAATCCGGCGCCGAAGATCGGGAGTTGCAGGCGCTCCTCGAATTGAGCCTTGACGACCTGGACCGCGTGGGCCTCGAAGATCCCGCCTTTCCCGCACCCGTCGCGGCCCCAACCGCTTTGGCTTCGCCTCCCGCGCCTTCCCAACCGGATGCGGCGGAGGACATCCCTTTTGCGCGTTTTTTGGATCGGCCGGGCGAACGCAATCTGGCGGTCAAGAATTTCCTGCTGCGCGAATACCAGAACGCCGCCGACAAAATCCACGAGGCCTACGACCTCATCTGTCTCGGCGAAATGGGTTCGTTGGCGCCGGTACACGCGCTGGCCGGAACGCTGCTGGAACTGTACCGCCGCGATCCTCCGGCTTTGCTGGCCCTGAGCATGACGCGCTCCGCGGCGAAAGGGGAATATTTCTACCGCCACGCCGTGAATGTCTGCGTCTTGACCTTGGCCACGGCTGTCGCCTCCGGCCGAGGCAAAGAGGCGGTGCGCGCAGCCGGCGCGGCCGCTTTGGTGGCCGACGTGGGCATGCGCCTGGTTCCCGAAGACATCCTCAACAACAGCGGCAAACTGTCCGAGGCGGAACTGGCGGAAATCCAGAAACACACCGGTTATTCCGTGGCGCTGTTGGAGTCGTTGGAAGCTTGCACGCCCGTGGTGCTGCAAGTGGCCCGGCAGCATCACGAACGGCTGACCGGAGGCGGTTATCCAGAGCGCCGCCGGGGCGAGCAGATCGGTTCCGAAGCCCGCATGGTGGCCGTCGCCGACACCTTGGCCGCCATGATGCACAAACGCTCGCACCGCGAAGCGCTTTCGGCCCAGGCCGCGCTCGATCGGGTGGTGAAGATGGGTCGGATGAACTTTCTCGACTGGGAGATGCTGAAGGGATTGGTGGGATGCATTTCGCTGTATCCCGTGGGTTCGGCGGTGGAATTGGCGGGCGGGCTCGTGGCGCGCGTCGTCGGAGCGCATGCCGACGATCCGGCACGGCCGCTGGTGGCGGTTTTGCGCGACGCCAAGGGCAATGTCCCCCCCGGGGGCATCCGGCGCATCGATATGAAAGCGGCGCGTGAGGAAAAGATCGTCAGAAGCCTGAGCCCCGACGCGGTGGGTTTTAAGCCTCTGGACGGGTTTTGACGCGTTCGCGGGCGCGGCTTTCGGCGCCCGATTTTCCGCGTCGAAAGGCTGGAAATACACCGCACGAAAATGCAGTTTATCAACCGCCGGCCAGGGAAAAAAACGGCGCGGCCACGAAGGAGACACCGATGTTCAAAACCATTTCGATTGCCCTTCTCACCTTGGGACTGGCGGCGGGAACCGCATTGGCCAAACCGAAAGGCAAAAAGCCTGCGGATTTGGCGCAGGGCAAAAAAATCTTCGAAACCAATTGTGCTACCTGTCACGGTATGAACGGAAAAGGCGATGGGCCCGCGGCCGCGGCCTTGCCCAAGCAGCCGCGGAATTTCACCGACACGGCGTATATGAAAACCCGCACCCGCGCCCAATTGACCAAGGTGATCACCGAAGGCGGAGCCGCCAACGGTTTTTCCCCGTTGATGGCTTCGTGGAAAGGCACGCTCAAGCCGGCGGAAATCCATGCCGTGCTCGACTATGTGCTGACGTTCAGCGGTCAAGAAGACAAGAAGTAATTCTTCCCCTGCATGGGTTTTGCGCGCCGGTTCTTCGAACCGGCGTTTTTTGATCGCGCCGTTCTTTTGATCGCGGCTGGTTCAGAATTTCCATTCGGCCCGATCGGCCGGATGGGCGAAGATATGTTGCATGAAAACCCGCCGGTAGCGGCTCGGGCGCATCCAACCGTTTTGGTTCACGCGCAGTCGCCAGCCGCGATGCCAATGCTCGCGGAAGATCAAGGTGTCGCCGACGCCGAAGCTTCCGCGTACCTCCACATCGCCATCCCAAGGCTGATGGACGCACAAGCCGCCGTATCCGGAAAAGCCCGCGGGACAAAGCGTCGGCGCTGTATCGGGAGGCGCCGGCCGGGCGCGCCGCACTTCCAGGCGTGGTTTCCAGTCGAGTACGGTGTACACCCGCACGCTGTCAAAGCGGGCCAGGGGCTGCAGCGGGCTGCCGTGAAAACGCGTCAAATCCACATTCGCCAGCAGGTAACGCGCCGATTTCTCTCCGGGTGTCAGCGACGAGTCCCAGGGCCACAAGAGCGGCATATGCGCGCCGACATGGGGAATGCCGAACACCGCGGAGATGCCGTAACTCAGGGCGGTTTTTTCCCGCCGGTACAGGTCGAGGCGACGCAACGGGTCATGGTGCATTTGCCACATCTCGGTGCCGGGATATTCGAGGTAATGGTCGACGCGCCAGAAGGGCCGGGTCGACAAATCCAGGGCCGCCAACGATACCGGCGGCCGGCGGTAAAAGTCGGAGGGGAAGGCGTAAAAGTGCAGCCAGTCGATGTGCAGCAGATCCAAGGCCAGCAACATGAACAGCCACGGCGCCAGGCGGCGCGTCCGGATGTGTCCGCCCAGGGCCAGCGCCGCAGCCGATACGGCGAACACGGCTCCATCCCATTTCCAGTCGCGCAGCAAACCCGTCAACTTTACCGCATAGTCTTTGGCGGGATTCAAAGGCCGTAGCGCGCCGGCCACCCGTAACAGATGCGCTACCAAAGAGGGCGATTCCGCCGCGCCGCAGAGCAACCCAAAGACCGCCGCGCCGCCGGCCAGGGCCCACAGCCACGCGTGCCGCCGCGTCGCGTGCGCGGTACCCAGCCAGCGCTGCAGGCCATGCCCACTCCAGGCTGCGAGTGCAAGTACGAAGAGAATGTCCCAGCGTGCCGGCCGCCGGAAGTTGTCGAGCAGCGGCAGATGATACAAAACCTGGGCCGCCCCGAAATGCGATCCCAGCGCTAGCCATAATCCCAGCAGGCCGCAAAGCCCCAGCGCGCGCAGACGCGGACCGGCGCGGCTGGGCGCGGCGAACAGAAGCGCCAACAGCGCCGCGGCGCCGATGTACAGATAAACCTCGCTCCACGGTTCGCGGCCCCACCACGTGGCATGCGCGGGCGTGCCCAACGCGCGCGGCAGAATCAAGGCCAGCAAATGCACGGGGCGCAGGCTACCCGTGGCGAATTGCTGAAAGTTGAAGACGCCGAGCGAAAGTTTTTCGCCGGCACCCAGGTCGGTGGACGCATGGCCTTCCCAGGCGGCGCCGTCATAGCGGATGGTGTTTCCCAGAAAATCGAAAAAAGGCAGGAACAGCGGCAGACACAAAATTCCGGCCGCGAGGGCGGCGGTCACGGGCGCGGCCAGTTTTTTTTTGGGCAGGGAGGGAGATAGGCATCCGCGCAGGAAAAAAAATCCCAGCAGCACCGCGGTGGCGATGGTAGCCTGCGGGTGACCTCCCAAAGTCTGCAACGTCAAGGCCAGGGCCAGCCACAGCGTGCGCCGGAAGGTCGGGGCGCGTTCCAGGCGCAGGTACAGTCCCAGCACCAGGGGCATGTAGCTCCAGCCGGCCAAAAAGGTGGTGTGCTCGTAGCGCGCCAGCATGGTGCCCGACAGGCCGAAAGCCATGCCGCTCCAAAACGCGGCGGGTCGAATCAACCCCAACTCCGGGCCCAAGACCAGAAACCCGGCGATGGCCAATCCGAAATGCAATCCGTAGAAGAGGTAAATGGTGTGCAGCGGAGAAAAGGGACCGAACAAAATCCACGTGAGCGGGTAGAGGTAAGCGCTTTGCCAATAGGCGTTCATGGGCATGCCACATTGGTAGCTTCCGCTCCAAAGAGGCAAAGGATGGGTCCAGGCCCAGTTGCGGTGAAAGTCGGCGAAGTAGCAGTAATAGGCCAACAGCAAATCTTCGAGCAGCATGCTGTTGCCGCGAATCCAGATGGGCAATACGGGCAGAAGGCCCAGCCCGAAAGCGGCGGCCATCCAGCCGATGCGGCGCAGGGAAAATTTTTTGCCGGGCATGGAATGCCCCATTCTACCCTTACCTGGCGGTTTGATGCGGGAAGGGCCGGGGGGATTTCGGCGCTTCTGTCTGGGCCGAAACCGACGGGGGCGTCGCGCCGGACTCGGTCGGCGTCGCCAGGTTTTCGCGCGCAAGCAAATACTCGGGCCGGTTCTTCAGGTAGTCGAGGATTACCAGCAGATAACGTCCGAGGATGCCGAGATAAATCAGGATGAGGCCTCCCAGAAAAAGCACCGAGCCAATCACATCGGTATAGCCGGGGACGTTGCGCCCGATGAAGAATTTCGCGGCCACGTTGTAGAGGCCGTAGGCGAAGGCCAGCAGCGCGGTGAGCAAACCCACGCGCAAGGCCCATTTGAGCGGCGCGGTGCTGTGGGCGAACACCGCGTCGACGCCGAGGTGCAGCGACTTGCCGAAGGTGAAAGGTGGGGCGCCGCGGCGCGCGGGCCCGGGCGCGTATTCGAGGTAACACGTGGGGAACCCCAGTTGCGGCAACAGGGCCCGCAGAAAAAGCCGGCGTTCGGGCAAGGTGTTGACGACGTCGCAGACGCGCCGCGACAGCAGACGAAAATCGCCGGCACCCGCCGGCAGGGGGGTTTCGGCCAGGGCGTTGAACACGCGGTAAAACAGGCGCGACAGCAGGTCTTTGCAAACCCCGGGTTGATGGCCCCGGCGCACCATCTGCACCACGTCATACCCGGCGTGGGCGCGTTGCAGCATCACCGGCAGCATTTCGGGCGGATGTTCCAAATCGGCATCCAGGGTGGCCACGAAACGGCCGCGTGTGGCGCGTAAGCCCGCCCGCAACGCGGCTTGCTGGCCGGCATTGCGCAGTAGCCGCAACGTGCGCACCCGCGCATCGCGGGCCTGCAGAGCCGCGCCGATGGAGGCGGTGGCGTCGACGCTGGCGTCGTCGACCAGAATCACTTCCAAGGAAACTCCGTCCAAAGCCGCGACCAGCGCCTGGTAGAGCGAATCCAAATGACAGGCTTCGTTGTGGCAGGGAACCACCACGGAGATTTCGGGCGCCGGCTCCGGCGCTTCGCTCCAATCGGACATAAAGCGGTTTTATTGTAGCGCTTCGGATTTGCAAAGGGTAGCGCGCGCGGTTCGCACCTCCCCGAAAATGGGGAATTCCGGGTGGATGCAAGGCCTGAAAAACCACCGGCGTTCGCCGGCGCGGGCTTTTTATTCAGGCAATTCCAATACCCAACGATAGGCCTGCATGATGTCGCGCCGAAACACATCGGCCGTGCCCCACAGGTAAACCTGGAATTGGCGGAAAAGGATTTCGCCTTCGTTGGCCACGATTTTCTCGCGGCTGCGGTCGAAGTTTTCCGACCAATGCTTGGCCGTCAGGTAATAATTCCAGCGGTCATCCCACACGCCGCGCAGCTGGAACGGGGTTTTGGCCAACTGGGTCATATAATCGTGCAGGCACAGGGGAGAGCAATTGTTGGGATAGATGTAGCGGTAGATAAAACTGTGAAACTTGTATTTCTCGCGGCAGGCGCTGGCGTCGAGATACATCTTGCGGCCGGGTTTGAGCAAACGCTGGTAGGCGGCCAACGAGCGGCCGTAGTCGGGCAAATGCTCGGTCACGCCCAGGTTCACCAAGGCATCGTATTTCTCGGCGGGTTTGTAATCGTAAAGATGACAGTTGACGACATTGCAGGGCAGGTTCTCGCGCGCGATCAAATTGTTGAGGAACTGTTCGCTTTTATTGGAAATCGTGATCGATGTGACGTGAACGCCTCGCTTTCCGGCATGCTCGGTGAAGGCGCCCCAGCCGCCGCCGATGTCGAGCACGCGGTCGCCGGGCTTGGCGCCGATGGCGTCGAGCGCGAAATCGAGTTTGTGGGTGATGGCGTCGGCCAGGGGTTCGTCGTCGCGCTCGAAGACACCGTGGGAATAACAGCGGTGCCGGGTATCGAGAAAGCTCAGGTAGAATTCGTCGGAATGATCATAGTGGTGCGCGATGCCCGAACGGTCCATTTTCATTTGGCCGAACAGAACGGGTGTAATCAAGCTCCACAGATAGCGCAGGGGATGGTTGTCCGAAGTCATGTCGCGGAAGGAGTAAAGCCGTTCCATATCGCCGCGCAGGTCGATATGATTGAGCATGTAGGCTTCCAGAATCGAGGTGGCGTCGAGCGAAGCCAAGGCCGCCGCCCCGGTGCGGTCGCGGACGATTACGGTAAAAGCCGGATCCCCCTGGCCGAAGCGGTAGGGCTTCTCGTCTTGCCATTGCAGATTGAACGGTGTTCCGCGTCCGCTTTCGTAATAGGCGTGGCAACTCTTGCGCAGTAAATTCACCAAGCGTACAAAGCTTTTATGCGGAGACGTTTTTACCGCGGCGGCGCCGGCCTGTGCGGCGGAGGTTTGCAGGGCGGTGGTGGATTCTTTCATGGTTTTACCTGGGGGCAACGGGTTGACTCATGCCCTGGGAAAGATATTTAAGGAATTCTCTTGGCACGGGGAGATCGCCCTGCAAAAGCCGAAAACTCCCGAAATTTGGGTTTTTGCCGGGGTAGGTTTTCGGCCGCGATGGCTTTTCGCTTCTTTAACCCGGCTTCCAACCGGCATCCGGAAAATTTGCGATCGCAGGTCGGAACTTTTTCCCGGAGAGGCGCGTTTGATCGGAACGGAGCGGTAAAGAAAAGCTCCTTCCGCCTGGTTCGGATCCTCGGTAGGAGAGGGTATCGGATGGGAACGGTGAAGGATCACGCGCCGAAAGCGTGAAGATGAAATCCAAGCCGACTTTCGAATTAGCGAAAACCGGATCCTGGCTCTAACCGGAATGGTTAAGATATAGAAGCGCAAGCGGAATAGGGAGTTCCGCGGACAGTTGGGGTGAGGGTTGGATTTATCGACATTGACGCGGAGGCCGTGGGGCTTTTCGAGGACGTTACGGGGTTGGAAAATTGTGCCTTTGGCGTTCGGACTTCTGGCGCCGGCGGCCTTTGCCCTGGGTGACTCGCTCGATTTCGAAGCCGGCGTTTATCAAGTCGGACAAGGAGTGGCCGGCGTCGACAATTGGGTGCTGTATCCCAACGGCATGCAACTCGGGATTAATACCCCTTTCATCATTCAGAGCGATACGGGGAACAAATATCTAAGCTGCCATCCCGATCTCCTGCAAAGTTACGGCGTATCACGTCCGTTCCTTCCCACGGGCGGGGTGGATTACGTCGACGTGCAATGGAAGTGGCGGGCCGAAAGCGACACCGCCAGTCTTTGCGCCGGCATAGCCAGCCAACCCAATTCCGGAACGGCCACGCCCAAAGCCACCGTATGCCTCGAGCCCCACGGTTCCGTGACCGCTGCGCGCGGTACTGGGTCTGCTCTGGATTCGGCGACGAAAAAATGGGTGCACGGCATTTGGTACTACACCAAAATCCGCCTGGATATCAGCAAAGGTATTTACAGCGTATATTCCGGGTCGAATCCGCAAACCCTGGCCGACAGCGCCAACCTGCTCTTTGCTTCGGAGCCCATGCAGGGTGCCGCCGGGCAGCAGGTGCAAAACTTCTTTTTATCCGCCGCGCGCGGCGCCAATACCGACGGAAACGTCGACATCGACGATATCGTCTGGATCGGCGTACGCGACAATATTTGGGTCGGCACCGGAACCGGCACGAATCTCTACAGCTGGTATAATTCCGGCAACTGGAGTCTGGGCACGGTTCCCGACTCCAACGATATCGCGGTGTTCGGTTCGGCGGCGAGCCCTTTTCCAAGTCCGAATTCGAACCGCAAATGCAATCTCAATTATCCCGGAGGCACGACGCCGCGGGCCCGGGTGTTCGGCCTGCTGGTGGCTACGAGCTACACCGATACGATCAACCTGGAAAGCGACACCTTGACGGTGCTGCTGGCCGCCGGGATCAACGGCGGGCATTTCCAGGCGAACGGCGGCTTCCTTCGTTTCGCCTATCCCAGTCTCTTGCAAGTCTTTGCCGATTCGACCGCGGTCTTGGCGCCGCCGGTGCTGCAGGAGGGACCGGGGCTGCTCACTTTGGCCGGTTCGGGATCCCCCATCGACTTCATGGGTTATCGCCAGACCGGCGGCGGTCTCAATTTCAATGGCACCAATATGACGGTGATGCAGGGAAACCTCGTGGTCTCGGGCGGAGCCAACCCGGATAACCCCGGGGTGTCGGGATGGTTCGGTCTGGACAACCGCACGGTGGCGATTCCCGAAGGTACGCTGCAATTTCTCGGCGCCGACACCAATGACCGGCTGTCGCTGACCGCGGCTCATACCTGGAATCTCCAGGCGGGCGGATCGGTTTATGCCCGCAACGTCGTGCTGCGCAACAGCCACGTGCAGTCGACGACCACGACGGCCATCGAGGGAAATGCCGTGGCCAGCGTGGACAGCGGCGGCAACCAGGGCTGGATCTTTTGGACGCCGCCGACCATCGTCAAGCAGCCCCAGCCCGAATCTTTGCTCGTAGGCGCGCAAGCGCAATTCACGCTGACGGTCACCCAGCCCGATTCGGTGCAATACCAATGGCAGCGCGACAGCGGTTCAAAATATGTCGAGCTGGCGGGGGCCAATGCAGCCACATTGCAAATCGCCAAGGTGGCTTTCAAAGACGACACCCTCTATCGCTGCCGTGTTTCGAACCTGGCCGACACCGTGTTCAGCAAACCGGCACGTTTGGCCGTGCGCTTTCCTGCACCGACAGCCAACCCGCCTGCGGGAAAATTCCAGGATTCCCTCGCCGTCACCTTGCAGGATTCGGCGGTTGCGGCCGCGTTCTATTACTCGCTCAATCAGGGGGCGTTGCAATTATTGCCAGCCGGCGATTCGGTGAGAATCAAGGACACCGCCACCCTGTCGGCCTTTGCAGTGACGGGCAACGACACCAGTGCCCGCGCGAGCTTTATCTATACCAAGGTGGCCAGCGGCGGTAACGCCGCGGTTCCCGTCGCCGTTCCCACCTCCGGAACCTTTCCCGACACTTTTTCGGTGAGCCTGAATTCGGCCACCTCCGGAGCCTCGATTCGCTATACTACGGATGGATCGGCGGTGACCCCCAGTTCGCCCCTGTATCAGAATCCCATCCCCATTCGCTCCAACATCACGCTCAGGGCCGTGGCGTATGACCCGCCCAATCTGAACCCGAGCGATACGCTGACCCAGAGTTATGTCTTGGCGGCGACCTCCGATTCTCTGATTCCACCGCAGATGAGCGCGGCACCGGGTTTCGTCTTTTCCGATTCGGTCACGGTGACCTTGAGCGCGTTGGAACCTTCGTCCACCATCTACTACCGGGTTGCCGGCGGACCGCTGGTCAAATACCAAAGCGCACTCGTGTTCAAGGCGAACACGACGGTGACGGCGGCGGTGGTATCGGGGGGAAAGTCCAGCCGGGATACCGCGTGGACTTTCACCCGCGTCGGGTTGGCGTCCCCGCTGTTTACCCCGCTCGGCAGGGCGTTTTCCGACAGTATGCAGGTGACCCTGTCCTTGGCCAGCGGCATGACCGGAACCATCCATTACACCTTGACGGGCCAAGATCCCGACAGCGCCTCTCCGCTGTATAAAAATCCGTTGGTGTTCGACACCAGCACCGAAATTCGGGCCATCGCCGTGCAAGGCAGCCTCACCAGCGCCGTGCACGCCGAAACCTATACCCTGGCTCCCGATACGCCCCAGGTCAGCCCCCCGGCCGGTTCCTATCCCGACTCGGTCACGGTTTCGCTGATCAGCATTCCGCAGGCGCACGTGTATTACACCACCGACAGTTCCAGCCCCAATCCCGGCACCAACGGAATTTTGTACACCAAGCCCATCACGCTGCGGAGCAACACAGTGATTGAGGCGGTCGCCGTGGCCGGGCAGGGTGTGTTTCAACAAAAAAGCGGAGTCCGCGTCGCGGCCTACGTCATTGCCAGCAGCGACACGGTGGTGGTCGCCGCCAAAGATACCGTGCCGCTGCCCGGCGGCTTTCAATTGAGAAATCTCGGCAGCGCCGCCGATACCGTGCTGTTTTTATCCTCCGACAGTTTACCGGCAGGCTTTGCGGACTTGCGTTTTCTGGTGCGCGTGATCGGAAGCGGCGGGACGCCGGCGGTGCAGTTCCTGGATGCGGCCAAGGACAGCCTGGGATTGTATTCGGCGCGCGGGGATACGGTGTTATACCTGGGTAAGGCCGCGGGAGCGACGGTCACGGCGGCCGGAGAATATTTCGCGGGGATCGACACTCTGCCTCCGGAAATTACCCTGCTGCAGGAAACCATCTTGGCGAATGATTCGACGCAGGTGCAACTGTCCATCAAGGACAATGTCGCCAATCTGGTCTTGACGGTGACCCGATCGGATCGCAGCACCACCTCCGTCGACAGCGTTTTGGCGCCCTTGGAATATTCGACGGTGCTTAAAAATCCCGCCGGATCGTTTCAGCCTTTGACGTTGCGGATTCAGGTCGGCGATGGCCGCAATGTGTCGGCTTTTCCGGCGCCGCCGGCTAAAAGTTACGCCTTGTCGCAAGCCCTGTCGGGGGGTGCGGGCCCCAAGGTCTGGTCGGTGGGTCAGTCGACCAGCCGGCCCTGGGACTTCGTCGGCTTGCCCTTTGCCCCGGCTTCGCCTTTGACCTTGCAAAGCCTGCGCGACCTGAACGATCTGCCGCATTTATCCGCCATGGTCTACGATACCGGCGCCAACTCCGGCTACCGCGCTTTGGCTGCCGGCGAGGCCTGGCCGGCCGGCCAGGCCTTGTGGTTGGCCAACGACAAACCCGTGCCGGCCTTGACCCTGCCGGCGCTGAAAACCTCGGCCTTGGGTCTGCAATCGATGTCGGTGGATCTCAAACCCGGCTGGAATCCGATTTGCAGCCAGCGCTTCGACACTTTGTTCTGGCCCGTCAAGCGCGGGGCGAATTACACGTTGTCGAGCGTCAAAGGCCTGTGGTCTTATTTCAACGCCACCGATTCCGACGGCTACCAGGCCGCCGACACTTTGTTGCCCTGGCGCGGGTATTGGGTGTATAACGCCGGCGATCACGATACCACGGTGTCCTTGTCGGCGGCGGCGCTTTCCAAAACCGCGGTCGTGAGCGACCCCCTGGAGGTGGCCTTGCTTCCGAGCCGGGGTATTCCCTTGTATTTGGGGGCCGATGCCGCTTTCACCGACGGCGTCGGTCGTGAAGACGAGCCCATGCCGCCGCAGCCTTTCGGCCAATCCTGGGCCGCGCTGCTCCGCAATGGAATTCCGCTGATGACCGACCAGGTGCATTACCAGCCCGGATCGCCTTTGCAATGGAAATTGGTTTCGTCCGGCGGAGGAGCGAACGGCGGCGGGACCCAGTGGCGTCTGGATTCCACGCAATGGATTCTTCCCGACGGCTACGAGGTTTGGGCCGTGTCCCAGCGTCGCGGTCTGCGCTTCCGGATGCAGCCCGGCACCGCTGACGCTTGGGCCGGACCGTCGGGCTTTACCGACACCTTGGCGCTTTATGCGGCGCCTGAGACTTGGATCGCCGCCAACTTGGGGCAGATTCCGACCCAGGTCGGTGCGCTGCAACACCGCTTGCGAGCCATCGGCCAAGGCGTGGAGCTCGATTTGGTGTGGCCCGGCGACGGTCCCTTGCGCACCGAAGTGTTTGACACGCGCGGGCGCAAGTTGGCCGCCACCGCGCAAACCCTGCCCGCAGGCTATTATCACCTCTTTCTCGCTTTGCCGCGGGTCTCGGGATTGCTGCTGCTGCGCTTCACGGGCGAAAATGGCGGCCGGCCGGTGGGGTGGACGGATCGCCTTCTCCCCTAAGTCGGGAGTGCATCTGAGGCGCTGCCCGGTGGAAGTGAATAGAGAGCCTTGCCGGTTGCCAACCCGCTCGACGTTCCCCGATAAAAAATCATCCCGGAAAAACAAAACCCCGGTGCCGGCAGGCACCAGGGTTCGTGGTTTCGAACTCAGGCTGTGATTCAGCCCGAAGGGGGAAGTTGACTAGGCGTTGGCGAGTCCCGCCGCATTTTTATCGCGGGCTTTCTTTTTCCGTACCCAAATGTTCAAGACGATAAACAGCACCACCAGCGTGATGGGAAACAAATCCATGGTGCCCAAGGTCTTCTGACCGGCCCACAAATCGAGTTCGTTTCCGGTCAATCCCTTGGCCGTACCCGCGGCCGTATTGGTATCGATCCAACTCCCGATAAAAGGTTGCCAGATGGAGGTGGAAAACATGCCCACCGCTCCGATCACCGACATGCCCAAGGCTCCGCTTTTGGGAATCTTGTCGGCGATGAATCCGATCATGTTCGGCCAGAAGTAGGCGACCCCCAAAGCGTATACGATCGCGGCCACATAGGCCATGCCGCCGACCTGGGTGCTGAAGAGGTGAATGCCGATGGTGGCCAAGATGGCGCCGCCCAGGAGCACGCCCGATTGATCGAATTTCCCCACCATGGTGCCGCCGAAAAAGCGGGCCACGGCCTCCAAACCGGTGACCAAGGCCAGAATCAACATGGGTTGCGCCCCGCTCTTCGACAAGATCAGGCCGACCCATTGCTGCGGTCCGAATTCGGTGATGGCGGTCATCGACATGCAGATGAACATCAGTATGAACATGGGCGAAAGCATGGCCTTGAAGTTACTGGCCAGATGATCGGCTTCCACGACCTTCGACTTGGGAAAAGTCTGGCCGAAAAAGAGCACTGCGTAGGTCAGGGTGGGAAGCAGGATGACGGCGATTTGGGCTTGCCAAGGGGCGCTCAAGTGGGTCATGAAATCGGAAAGCAAGGACCCGATGACGATGCCGCCGGGAAACCACATGTGGAAGCGGTTCAGTTTCCCGCTCATTTCCACGCCGTCATACGCATCGGCGATCATGGGGTTGCAGGCCGCTTCGGTGCAGCCGTTGCCCAAACCGATTAAGAAGGTGGAGACGAGCAAGCCGACAAAGCTGGTGCTGATAATGTTCAGCAAGATGCCAACCGTGTGTACGATGAAAGCGAACTGCATGATTTTCTTGGGGCCGACGGTATGGTAAACCAGTCCGCCGATCAGCATGGACAAGGGGAAGCCCAGAAACCACATGCTGTTGATGACGCCCAATTGATGGGCCGTGAAATTCAGGTCCTTCCCCAGTTGGGCCAGAATGCCGGCCCGTATGCTGAAGGAGAAGGCCGTGGTAATCAGGGCGAAACAGCTGGCGACAAAAAGCCGTTCTTTATTTTCCTTATGTTCCATATGGTTTCCTTTACCATTTAGTGAAGGTCGACATCGTACCGATTCTCGCGCCGCAGGCATTGCCTGCGGCGGTGATGGAGAGCCACTCCACCTTGGATTCCCAAGGCCGGAAGGTTGCAGGACAAATTACAATATGCGAAGAACAATTTTCACAAATGCAACGGAACTTTATCCGTTGAAACCGTTCTCTGCTTCCCGGCTGCCAGGCGCACAAATTTACCGATCACGATTTTGAACCGGACCTTAAACCCGTTACGTCCAAATGCATCGATAGAAAATACCGGCAGAAGCGAAAATAGGCGGGCCGCTTAGCGTAAAAAAAGAAACACCGCCGCCGCAATTCCCATGCGGTAAATCGCAAACACGGTCAGGGGATGTTTGGTCAGATAGCGCAGTAAAAAACGTACCGAAAGCCAGGCGCAAAACCAGGAAACCACAAACCCGATGGCGAAATAACCGAGATCGCGCACGCTTAACTGCGCCCAGCTTTTATACAAATCGTAAATCGAAGCCGCCGAAACGATGGGAACGGCCGCCAAAAAAGAAAACTCGGCGGAGACGCCGCGCGACAGGCCTAAAAACATGCCGCCCACGATGGTGGAAGAAGAGCGCGACATGCCCGGCCACAGCGCCAGGCATTGAAAAAATCCGATGCCCAAAGCCTGCTTCCAGGTGACTCCGTCTACCGAGGTGGTGCGGGTTTTGGGGTGCAGCCATTCCACGGCCAGCATGAGCAGGCTTCCGGCAAATAATCCCATGGCCACCGTAGTGGTGTTGAAGAGGTGCGCTTTGATGCCGTCATGTAGCAACCAGCCGAATACCATGCCGGGAGCGCTGACCACGATTAAGAGCCAAATCCCCCGCCGGCCGGAAAATCCGCTCGAGGCCTGGGTCGAGAGCAGGGAGGTGAAACGTTTCCAGAACACACCCACGACAGCCAGGATGGCTCCCAACTGAATGAAGACTTCGAAGGTTTCGGCCTTCGGCCCGGTATAGCCCAACAGATGCCCGGCCAGGATAAGGTGGCCGGTGGAAGAGACGGGAACGTATTCGGTGAAGCCTTCGACGATGCCCAGTAAAATGGCGATGAGAAGCATGGCGGGGCAAAGTAGTATGTCGGAAGCCCGTGCGGGTGGGATTTATCTTTGCGGCGCCTGCGGATCCCATCCGTACGCCCCCTCGATGGGCCGGGAGGCTGACATGCAAAAATCCGGCTCCGCATCCGCCGGTCGCCGCGTGCCTGACGATTACGGGTTTTCCACCCAGGTCGGCGCGCGCGGGGCGCGCCTCATCCGCCGCGACGGCATGTTCAACGTCGACCGCAAAGGTCTTTCTTTTCTGCAGTCGCTCAGTATTTACCATGCCTTGATCAATATGTCGTGGAAGGCGTTTTACGCCATGGTGCTGGCGGTGTTTCTCGGAGCCAACGCCGGATTTTCCCTGATCTATCTCGGCCTCGGGTTCACCCATTTGCGCGGCGCCGAAGACGGAGCGGCCTGGCAACGTTTCGCCAGCGCGTTTTTCTTCAGCACACAAACGCTGACCACCGTGGGCTACGGGCATGTTTATCCCGTGGGGTTCTGGACCAATGCCGTGGCCTCGCTGGAATCCATGCTCGGGCTGCTGGCTTTCGCCGTGGCCACCGGGCTTTTGTTCGCACGCTTTTCCCGCCCGCATGCCAAAATCCTGTTCAGCCGGCAGGCGCTGATTGCGCCGTATGCCGAAGGGCGTGCTTTCATGTTTCGCATCGCCAACGCGCACCGCTATCCGCTCATCGAACCCGAGGTGTACGTCGGGTACTCCGGCGTGGCGGGCCGTGGCGCCGCGGCCGAACGCCGCTTTCAGGAACTGCGGCTGGAGCGAAGCCGCATCACCTTTTTTCCCCTGAGTTGGACCGTGGTGCATCCCATCGATGCCGATAGCCCGCTGGTAGGGATTTCAGCCCATGATTTGCAAAACTCCGACGCCGAGTTCTTCGTTCAGGTCAAGGCCTATGACGACGGTTTTCACCAGACCGTGCACGCCCGCTTTTCGTACAAGGCCGGCGAAATCGTATGGGGCGGAAAATTCGCGTCGATTTTCAGCCGGGGCGAAGACGGTGCCACGGTTTTGGATCTGGGCCGGCTGAGCGAATATGCGGCGGCGGATTTGCCGTCGCCGGTTCCGCATCCGCAGGATTGATCCCGCGTCACATCTCGGCTTGTGAAACCGCGATGACCTGCTCCACGGTGGTCAGGCCGGCCAGGGCCTTTTCCAGACCGTCGCGCCGCAGCGTCGCCATGCCCAGATTGCGGATGGCGTATTGCTTGATTTCGTCGCTGCTTTTGCGTTCGAAGATCATTTTGCACATCGCGTCGTCGGGAGTGAGCACTTCGAACAGGGCTAAACGTCCTTTGTAACCGCTGCCGTTGCAGGTCTGGCAGCCCTTGCCTTGGTAAAAGAGCGTGCCCGGCTGGATGCCGAGATTCTGCAGGGCCGCGTCGGAAAGCTGCACCGGTTGGCGGCACTTGTCGCAGATGCGACGCACCAAGCGCTGGGCCAGCACGCCTTTTACGCACGAAGTCACCAGAAAGGGTTCGATGCCCATGTCGAGCAGGCGGGTGAAGGCGCCGGCCGCGTCGTTGGTGTGCAACGTCGAGAACACCAAATGGCCCGTGAGCGCTGCCTGAATGGCCATCTCGCAGGTTTCCCGATCGCGCATCTCGCCCAGCATGATGATGTCCGGATCTTGGCGCAGAATGGAGCGCATGCCGGCCGCGAAGGTGAAACCCGCGGCGTTGTTGATCTGGCCCTGCGAGATGCCGGAAATGTTTTTTTCCACCGGATCTTCCATGGTCACGATGTTGACGTCGGGTTGGTTCACATGGTTGACGAAGGTGTACAGGGTGCTCGATTTACCGCTACCCGTGGGTCCGGTCACCAGCACGATGCCATCGGGCAATTCCACTAGGTGCTGGATGACGGGGAAGACGGTTTGCGAAAACCCGAGCGCGTTCAGACCTTTCACTTCGGAGTTGGGATCGATGATGCGGATCACCAGCTTTTCAATCACCCCCCGGCTGCGCAGCAGCATGGGGAAGGTGGAAATGCGCAAATCCACTTCTTTGCCCTGATAGCGGATATGGGCGCGCCCGTCCAGGGGCCGGCGTTTCTCGGCGATATCCATGCCCGCCGTCACCTTGATGCGCGAAATAATTTGGCTCATCAGCCGCGAGGGAATGGGATTCTGCTCGACGAGATCGCCGTCGACGCGGAAACGGACGCGCATGCTGCGCTCCTGGGGCTCCAGATGGATGTCGGAAGCCCCGAGCCGGATGGCCTCGGTCAGGATGAGGTTGACGATCTTGACGATTTGCCGGCCTTCTTCATCGGCCACGGGAAGGTCGGATTCGCCGTTGTCCTCTTTGCGGGTGGTGTCGGTGAGCAAATCCTCGTCGCTGATGCCCTTCTGTTTGAGCAGGTCGCTTAATTGCTCCTTGACGCCGCTGCCGTACACGCGGTCGATGGCTTCGAGAATCTCGGCCTCGGTGGCGATCACCGGTTCGACGTCTTTGCCGGTTTTGAACTTGATGTGATCGAGGCTGCGCAGGTTGGTGGGGTCGGCCATGGCCACCGTGACGACGCCGTCGCGTTCGTACAAGGGGATGACCTTGTAGGCGCGCGCCATGTCATGCGACACCAGCGCCGTGATGCCTTTTTCGAACTTGAAGTTTTCCAACACCACGTGCTGCAGATCGAGTTGGGCCGCCAACGCGTCGAGCAGGCGGATCTCGTCGAGGTACCCGAGTTTTACCAGGGTTTTGCCCAGGGGCAGGTTGAAATCTTTCTGCTTGGCCAGTCCTTCTTCGAGTTGCTTCGGGGTGATGTATCCGTGTTCCAGCAGAATCTCGCCGGTTCGCTTGCGTGACGAGGTTTCCAACTGCCGGCCAAGCACGTTGTTCAGGGTGTCGACATCGATAAAACCCATGCGCAACAGCACGGTACCGAGGCTGATTCCGCTTTGCAAGTGATAGGCCAACGCCTGATTCAATTGATCCTGGGTGACGTAACCCTGGGCCAGCAGGATTTCGCCCACTTTCAAGCGCCGCTTGCTTTGCTGCACGCTCGCGGTTTTGGGCTCGCCTTCGGTTTCGGTGCTCATGCGTGCGAATAGCCGCCGGCCGGCAATTCCTCCGTCTTTCCGTCACGCGCAAGAAAAACGCCCGATCCTTTTTCCACTTCGCCGATCTCGGCGATGGCCGCAAACCGTCTCAGGCGTTGCAACTCGTCAGCGGAAAACTCGCCTGTGAACAGCAATTGATATTCCTCCCCGCCGTGCAATACGCAGAGGTCCATTTTTTCAGGCTCCCAACCGGTTTGCAGGGCGGGAGCTATGGGAAGTTTACTCCATTCCACGCGCAGGGCACAACCCGACCGGCGCGACAAATGCCATAGTTCGGAGGAGAGCCCGTCGCTGATATCGATGGCCGCCACGGTTTTCCCCGATTCCGACAAAGCGGGACCCAACTGCAAAGGCGGAGCCGGATCGAAATGCGCCGTGATCAACGGAGGCTCGGGTTGTTCCGGCCCTTGCGCTTGCAGCAGACTCAAACCCGCGGCCGAAGCGCCCAATACTCCGGTCACGAAGATGCGATGGCCCGGCGCGCATTGCGATCGCAACAGGGGCCGGCCGGCGATTTGACCCAGCACGGTGAAGGCGAAAAAGCTGTTTCCGGCCGCGGTCACCGTGTCTCCGCCGGCCATGCGAAAGCCCCACTCGTGTTCCAGGTTGCGCAGGCAGCGGCCCAACGCTACGAACACCCCGTCGTCCCACTCTCGCCGCGCCCCGAGATTGAACAAGGCATAGCGGCTGCGCCCGCCCATGGCGTTGACGTCGGAGAGATTGGCCAAAAGGGCTTTGCGCAAAGCCCGCTCCGGCGTCGTCCAATCGAGCCGGTAATGCACGCCTTCGGAGCTGGCGTCGGAAGTGGCGATCCAGGTTCCCGCCTCGGGGCCGAACAGAAAGGCGTCATCGCCCAAACCCCGGCCGTCCATCGCGAAGCGATCCGCCGGAAACATCGCTTCAATGCGGGCAAATTCCCCGCCTGCGGCAAAATAGCGATTCACCCGAAAAAATTAGCAACCCGGCGCGGCGCCCGCAAAAACCCTCAAGGCGCGGGTGCGCCCTGAATCCGGCCCACCGGGACCGCGGCCTGCGGCCGGTGCATTTTCATTCTCCGCGCGCAGTCCATCATCACCACGGTGACTCCGAAAAAAAAGAGGAGCACGATCAGCAAACGGCTCGATGCGTTCATACCGCCCCCGTACGAAGAAGATTATAGCACGACCGGCCGAACCGTGCAGGTCCTCGCAATCGGTGCTCCCCGGCGGCACGAAGTTGCGGCATTTGAAGCGGGAAAGAGAAAAGTTATATCTGGCTCGCTTTGGAGCACACATGGATTTTTCCCATATCGACGTCGATCCCGCCATCTGCGCAGGCCAACCCCATATCCGAGGGACGCGGCTGACCGTCGATTTTTTACGCGCGTTGCTGGCTGCCGGATGGAAACCGGCCGATGTATTGGAAATCTATCCCTACCTGACCGCCGCCGATCTCGAAGCCTGTTCGCAATATTCCGCCCAGCCGTAGAGCTTGCTGCGGCCTTTTCGCGGCGACCGGCGGGTTCGAGGCGGAGGCAAATCAGGGCTTCCGGCCCTTCCATCCATCCGTTCAAGCATTTGAAACCGATTTCGGAGATTTTAAGGCAACCCGCGCGGCGGAGCCGATGGCCGGACCCGGTTCGAAGTTCCACCGCGGCCTTGCGGCCTTCCCGGCCCGGATTCGGCAAAACGCCGATTCCGGCGAGTCCCCTCAAGAGTCCGTGGCGATCGGTCGATATAAGAGACGGATCGCATCGAAACGGCACGGACGGGTATGGCAACGGTTTCTCCTTCAGGCACACTTTCGGTCGGAGGACTGGCATCCGGTCTCGACACCAACTCCATCATTGACGGATTGGTGGCGGTCGAGCAAACCCGCGTCACCAACGAACAAAACCAGCAGAGTGCCTACCAACTTAAGCTCAACACCTTCAACCAGCTCGTTTCCCAGATTTCCGCGCTGTCGACCCAGGCCACCGCCTTAAATGACGTCAACGCCTTCAACCTTTTCAATTCCACTTCATCCGACAACACCGTCGCCACCATCGACGGCACCACCGACGCCAGCCCCGGCAGTTACACAGTCACCGTGCAAAGCCTGGCGTCGTCGCTTTCGGTGGCCAGCAAATCGTTCGCTTCGCAAACCTCGGCATTGGGGCTGTCGGGCACCTTCAGCGTTTCGGTGTCGCAAGCCGCCTTGCAAGCCGATCCCAGCACCACTTCGGTGCAGGTCAGCATTTCGCCCAATGATGCGCTGAAAGACATTGTCAACAAGATCAACAGCGCCAGCGGAACGGGCGCCAGCGCCAGCATCATTCAGCTGGGGACCAACGATTACCGCCTCATGCTGAGTTCGGTGGATCAAGGCACCCAGGCGTTCACCTTGAACCCCGTCGGCGGATCGACCACGTTGAACGCCGGGTTGGGTTTAACCACCGATACCCAGTCCCTGCGCACGGATACTTCCTTTCAACTGGCCGGCGGCGGCCCGGCGCAAAGCACCACCACGTTGGATCAGATTTTCAAAGGCATCGGCCAGCAGTATCAAACCGGGGATGTGATCTCCTGGACCGGCACCGATTCTTCCGGCAATGCCCACACCAACAGTTATACCATCGGCGATGCGAGCACGGACACGCTCGGCGATTTGATGACGGCGATGCAATCGAGTTTCAACGAGTCGACGCCCGGCCAGGTCTCGATTTCGGCGAATTCGAGCGGCGAAATCGTGGTGAAAGACAACGCTTCAGGCGGCGCGAAAAACATGACCTTGTCGCTGAGCGTCAACGGCACGCCCACGATGACGGGCCAGACCCAGACCGATTTCCAAAGCGCCATTTCCACCGGTCAACGGGCGTTCTATTTGCTCAACGGATTGCCGGTGGCCGCTCAGTCGAACACCGATCAGACGACGGTGGTCGGAACCAAAATCCAATTGATCAAGGCTTCGCCGGGCGAGCCCGTCGACCTGACCTTGAATCGGGACCAATCCAAAATTCAGCAGACGGTGCAAACTTTCGTCGACGCCTACAATTCGGTGATGAGTTTCATCGATACCAATTCCCAAATCACCACCAGTCAAAACTCGAACAGCAGCGCCTCTTCCACCACGCCTGCGCCGGTGAACGGCCAGACCCAGACGCAATTGGGCCCATTCGCGGGCGATTCATCCATCGAGGGCCTGAAAGAGCAATTGCAGAATTTGGTGACCAATCCCATCCGAGAACTGAATTCCCAGGGGTTGTCGGATTATTCCAGCTTTGCCTCGATCGGCATCACCACCGATGCGGAATCCGACCAATTATCCATCGACAGCACCCAGTTCACGACCGCGCTCAACACCGATTTTCAAGGGGTGGTGCGCCTTTTCACCACCTCGGGATATTCGAATAATCCCGACCTCACCTATGGAACCTCGACCGACAATACGCAAACCGGCGTTTACAATATCAACACCGCCACGAACCAGATCGACACCCTGAGCGGCGCGTCTTCGGTGTCTTACGCCACGGGAACGTTGACGGGCGACGGCAACATCCTGAATTCCAACAGCGGCAATTCCAACGGCCTGGCCGTGCAATTTTCCGCGGCTACGACCGGGCAAATCACCTTTATCCGGGGGATCGCGGGCCAGGTCGAGACGTGGAACAATCAAATCAATGATTACGTCAACGGGTTCGTCACCAACGAACAAACCTCGCTGAACAGTTCCATCAACGATGAGGCGACGAAAATCACCCAGTTGCAGTCTCAGTCCGACGCATATCGCGCCCAGTTGGTGCAGCAATTCGCAAATATGGAACAGACGATTTCGCAATTGCAATCGCAAAGTTCCGCCTTCCAGAATTCCGGCATCCATTAAAAAGGAGAACACGCCATGGCGTCCCCGCACCTCAGCTACCGCGAATCCGACATTCAAACTGCGGACCGCGGCAAGTTAATCCTGATGGTCTACGATCACTGCATCAAATGGGTGCGGACCGCCGAAGAAGAACTGAAGGCCGGCAACATCGAACGCATGTGCCACGCCATCCAGCGCGCCCAAAAGGGAATCTACAACCTCATGTCGTCGCTCAATATGGAGAAAGGCGGCGACATCGCCCGCAACCTGTTTCGGCTCTACGATTTTTATTCGCGGCACCTGTCGATGGCACTAAGCAACCGTTCCGCCACGGCCCTCCGCGATGTGGCGGTCATGCTGGCCAGGTTGCGTGAAGCCTGGGGCCTCACCATCGACAAGATCCGCCGCGAAGAGCGGGTTCTCTTGGCCCAGCGGGGAAAACCCATCACCCTGGTGACCTAAAGATGCTGCCGCTGACCGAACGTCTCGTGGGCGAACTGGACATGCTCTACGGGCTGTACCTGCTCGCCATGGATCACGTGCGCCAACTCGACGCCGAGGACGAAGAGGCGTCTGCGCGTATTCTCGATGCGCGCGAAAAAGTGCTGGAGCGCACCACCCAAGCCGCTGCCGCGGCCACACGTTTGTTGCGGGCCTTCGAGGTCGAGCGCAACATTCCCGCGGGCGAACGCGCTTTGGTGGAGGAAAAGCGGCGCATGATTCAAGACGTGATGACGCGGCTGCAACAGGCCGATTCGCAAGTGTTGCGCGCCATGCACTCGCGTTTCTCCGCCCTGCGGCGCGAACTGGCCCGCCACACCGAACGCCGCGACGTCATCCGCGCCTATATCACCGCACCGGCCGCCGCCTCACTGGCGCGCTGAATCGGATTTTCAGCCCGACGGAGCGGCCCCAAGCGCCGGAACAGTTCCGCGAATTGCGGCACCGACACGTCTTCGGCGCGCGCATCGGCGCGCGCTCCCGCCGTCTGCAAAGCGGCGGACGTTTCGGCCCGCGGGAAAAAAGGCTGCAGGGCATTCGCCAGCTTTTTGCGGCGCTGGGAAAAGGCCACATCGAGAAAGGCCGGGAATTGCGCCTCGCCGCATACGGGTTCGGAGCGCGGCGTCAACCGCACCGTGGCCGACCACACCTTGGGCCGCGGCCGGTACGCTTCGGGCCCGATGCGGCGCAACAGCTCGGTCTCGGCCCAGTTTTGCACCAAGGCGCTCAAGAAGCCGAAGTCGCGCGTATGCGGCGCGGCGCACAGGCGCCGCCCCACTTCGTATTGCACCATCACCTGCGCCCCGCGGCTTTGGCGCAGATGGGGCAGCAGCCCGATGAGAATGGGAGCGGCGCGGTTGTAGGGCAGGTTGCCGACGATCCAGGGCTTTCCGCCCGGGGTCGCCGCCCGCGCCAGCAGGGCGGTCCAATCGGCGCGCACGGCGTCGGCCTGCACGACCTCCACGTGATCTCCGAGGTTACCGTCGCCCAGACGTTTCACCCACTTGGGATCGATTTCGACGGCCACCAGCTTGCGGCAGCGCGGTGCGAGCCGCCGCGTCAGGGCGCCTTGCCCTGGCCCGATTTCCAGAATCCCGTCTTCGGCCGAGGCCGGCACATCGTCGCACACCATGCGGATGACGCCTTCGTCGACGAGAAAATTCTGTCCGAATTTCCATTGGGCGCGACGGTCGCCGTCTTTTTCGGCACGGGGCGGAGAGGTTTTCATCTTGCGGCAAAGGTAGCTTGGCCCTTCGCGGCCTCCGGGGTTTTTAACATTGGGGTTTCTCCGGAGGTGCGATGATGTATCCCGTTTTGTTGATTCTGCATTTCATCGGGCTGGCCATGGGTGTGGGCGCCAGCTTCGCCATGCTGGCCTTGGGCCTGGCCAGCAAGGGCATGCCGCAGGCCGAACGCGCCGCTTTTCTGCTTCGGGCTTCGGCGGTGAGCAAGAACGGCAGCATCGGGCTGCTGCTCTTGATCCTTTCCGGCGCCGGCATGATGGCGGTGGCGGGCCCCCAAGCGGTGATGGCCTGGGGCGGCGGCTGGTTTCACGCCAAACTGGTCGGCGTGGTGGTTCTGGCCGGATGGATCGGGACCATGCAGGTGGTGCTGAAAAAGGCCAAGGCCGCGCAGGGCGGGCCGGGCCTAAAATTGCTCCCCAAATTGGGGATGATCGGGCTTGTGCTCAGCCTGGCCATCGTGGTGTTCGCAGTGCTGGCCTTTGCTCCCCACCTCGCGGATTCGGTTCACACTCCGTAATATTCGCGATACCAGTCCACGAAACGCGCCACTCCCGCTTCCACCGGCGTGGCGGGCTGGAAGCCCGTGTCGCGTATGAGGTCCTCGACGTCGGCCATGGTGTCGGGCACGTCGCCGGGCTGCAACGGCAGCAAATTCATTTCGGCCTTTTTGCCGAGTTTATCTTCGAGCATGCGGATGTAGTCGAGCAATTCCACCGGCCGGTTGTTGCCGATGTTGTAAAGGCGGAAAGGCGCGGCGCTGGTGGCCGGATCCGGAGCGTTGCCGTTCCAATCGGGGTCGGGCTGCGCGGGGCGCAGGGCCGTGCGGTATACGCCCTCGGCGATGTCGTCGACATAGGTGAAATCGCGCTTGTGGCGGCCATGGTTGTAAACGTCGATGGGCTTGCCCGCCAGAATGTTTTGGGTGAATTTGAACAGGGCCATGTCGGGCCGGCCCCAGGGCCCGTACACGGTGAAAAAGCGCAGGCCGGTGGTGGGGATGGCGAAGAGATGACTGTAGGTATGCGCCATCATTTCATTGGCTTTTTTGGTGGCGGCGTACAGCGTCAGCGGATGGTTCGCACCTTCGTGGATGGAGAAAGGCATGTGCGTGTTGGCCCCGTAGACCGAACTGGTGGAGGCGTAGGTGAGGTGCCGCACGGAATGGCGGCGGCAGGCTTCGAGCACGTTCAGAAACCCCACCACGTTGGCGTCGACATAGGCGCGCGGGTTTTCCAGGCTGTAGCGCACGCCGGCCTGGGCCGCGAGATGCACCACGGTTTTGGGTTGTATGGCGGCAAAGGCCCGCTCCACGGCTTCGGTGTCCGCGAGGTCCGAGCGGAAAAGGGAAAAGCCCGCATGCCGTTGCAACTGTGCGAGCCGCGCTTCTTTGAGCTTGGGATCGTAATACGCGTTCACGTTGTCGAATCCCGCCACGACATGACCGCGCTCGAGGCAGAGCCGGGACAGATGAAATCCGATGAAGCCGGCGGCGCCGGTGATCAGCCAGGGAGGTTCGATGGCGCCGCCGCTCATGTTTGCGGCCCGCCTCGGAGCGTTTCCAGCGGAGTAAAATAGGGGGTGGCGTGGAACATGGGGGGATTGCCGGGGCGGAATAGGCACATCAAAGCGGGCCAAAGTTTACAAAAATCCGGGTTTTTTTTGTGCGAATAAATGGCGTCGAAAAAAGGCTTGGGCCGCGAGTTATATTTTCGTTCGGCTTCCCTCGCAGTCGGGCGGATTTCCAGCCAAGCAAGTATGCCTTCTCCTACGCCCGAAATGGTGTTGTCCGCATTGCGGCAAGTGCGCGACCCCGATCTGCACCGCGACATCGTGGAGTTGGGCTTTGTCAAGAACCTCGTCATCGAAGACGGCGCCGTGCGCCTCGACGTCGAATTGACCACGCCGGCCTGTCCCGTGAAAGACGAATTGAAGCGGCAAAGCGAAGAAGCGGTGCGCATGCTCCCCGGCGTGCGCAGCGTCGCGGTGAATTTGACCGCGCAGCCGATGCGGCCGGCGGGCGGCAAACGCACCGAGCTGTTGCAACAGGTGCGCCACCTGGTGGCCGTGGCCTCGGGCAAAGGCGGGGTGGGTAAAAGTACCGCCACCGCCAACCTCGCCCTGGCGCTGGCCCGCACCGGCGCCAAGGTGGGCATACTCGACGCCGACATTTACGGGCCCTCGATGAGTCTCATGTTCGGCGTGACGGAAACGCCGGTGATTAACGAAGCGAAAAAGCTGGTGCCGGTGACGGTGCAGGGTATCAAAGTGGTTTCGATGGCCATGTTCTCCGACGATGAGAAGCCGGTGATTTGGCGCGGCCCCATGGTTTCGCAGATGGTGCAGAATTTCGTGCACAACGTGGTGTGGGGTGAACTGGACTACCTGCTCATCGACATGCCGCCCGGCACCGGCGACGTGCAGTTGACCCTCACCCAGAGCGCGCCCATTTCCGGCGGCGTCATCCTCACCACGCCCCAGGACGTCAGCGTGCTGGACGCCAAAAAAGGGTTGAAGATGTTCCAGCGCGTATCGGTGCCGGTGCTGGGCATCATCGAGAACATGAGTTGGTTCGAATGCGACCAATGCCACAAGCGCCATTACATCTTTCGTCACGGCGGCGGACGCCGCATCGCCGCCTCGCTGGGGGTGCCGTTTCTGGGTGAAATTCCCATCGACCCCGAAGTCGCCGAAGGCGGCGACGCCGGTACGCCCATCGTCGCTCGCCGTCCCGAATCGGTCGTCGCAGGTGCCTATCGAACCATCGCCGGCGTCATCGCCTCTTCGCTCTCCATCCTCACCGCCACGGCCGGTGACGTGTTGGGTGAATTCGATTTGAAATGGGAGGAACTGCCCGAGTTATGAAGACTTTGTTACACGGCGCGCGGCCCATCGCGGGGGATGGATTGAGATGAGCCCGCTGCTCATGCCCACGGCCTTGGGAAAAACCGCGCAGGGTTCGCTGGTGGTGCTGTGGAATGACGGCCACCGCTCCGAATTCGCTCCCCGGCCGCTGCGCCTGCATTGCCCCTGCGCCGCCTGCGTCAATGAATGGAGCGGCGAAAAAATGCTGAATGACGCGTCGGTGCCGCAGCAGATCCGGCCTTTACGTTTTTTTTCCGTGGGACGCTATGCCATGGGCATACAATGGAGCGACGGACATGCCACGGGGATATTCAGTTACGACTATTTGCGCCGGCTTGACGAGGGCGATGTCTTAGGAGGAGAACACGCCGCAGGTGCGGCAAAGCCGTAATTCAGAAGCATTGGTGAAAAAAATACGGGGAGTTTAACTTTCCCGGGGAAGGGCATGCTGCCGTGGTGGATCCGAATGTACAGCTTTATTTCCGCGACCTGTACCGGCATCGACTGATTACGCCGGAAGAGGAAAAGGAGCTTGTACAACGCGTCAAGCAGGGCGATGATCGGGCGGCCCTGAACCGCCTGATTCTCGGCAATCTGCGTTTCGTGGTTTCCATTGCGCGGCGTTATCAGGGCAAGGGCCTACCCCTGCTTGAGCTCATCAACGAAGGCAATCTCGGCCTGTACAAGGCCGCCAAGCGCTACGATCCTTCGCGCGAAGTCAAGTTCATCTCGTACGCGATCTGGTGGATTCGCCAATCGATTCAAAAGGCGCTGTTCGAACAGGTGGGCGCCGTGCGTATTCCGCCCAACAAACTGGCTTTGGTGAACCGCTTCAAGAAGGCGCTGATTCAAAACGGCGGCGACTACGGGAAAACCATTTCGCTGCCCGATTTCAAGGAAAGCGAAAAAGAAATCGCCGAAATCATGGAGAAGATCGCCGACGTGTCTCTCAACGCGCCCATCGGTTCCGATGCGGATGGCCGCGATCCCGTGACCACGCTCATGGATGTGCTGGGCAGCGAAGGCAGCCAGGAGCCCGACAGCGAAAAGGCCGAACTTTCGCGCATCATCGATTCGGTGCTGGGTCAGATGTCGGAACGCGAGGAAAAAGTGCTGCGCATGTATTACGGCATCAATTATTCCCGCGAGTTCACCTTGGACGAAATCGGAAAGAAGTTGAAGCTGACCCGCGAGCGCGTACGCCAAATCAAAAACAAATCCCTGCGCAAGCTGCTGCGCTCCAAAGAATCCAAGGACAAGCTGCTTCCTTTCGTCAGCGAGGAATGAGAAAATCCCGTCGATGCCACCGACCGGCTTTCGGGGCGGCGGAACGCGCGGAGGACGCCTTGGCTTCGGTGTTTACCTTTGCCCGCCGTACCCTGCCAGGCTGAGCGCCTGCGATGGCCATGAGCTTCCCCCAACCCCGTCCACCTGCGAAGCCCCAGGACAAAGCCCGTAAGACACGGAAGATGTGGATGGCGGCGGCCATTGTCGTCGTCGTGGTGATCCTGACCGCCGTGTCGGCCGGGCGGATTTTATTCACCCATCCCGCCCCGCTGCGCATCGATCCCTTCGGGCTCGGCCCCGAGGCGGTGATCGCGCCCGGCGCACCCTTCGACAACCGCCCCGAAGTGCGGGCCTTGCCTGTGGCGGTAAGGGGCCGCTTTCTGGCCGCCGAAGCCGCGCAAGCAGATGGTCGCGACTCGACCGGCGATTCGGTATGGACCTTGCTTCGATCCGCGGCGGATTTTCCTGTGACCCGCGTCCGCGCGATCTTGGCCCAGCTCGGCTGGAAGCCGGTCGAGGATTCCCTGGCCGCCACGCCGGCAGCGCGGGCGGCGCTCGATTCGGCCCTGGTGCGCTGGCCGGCGCACCCGCTGCTGCTGTACTTACGCGGTCGCCTCTTACAGGCCGCGGGCCGGGCGGATTCGGCCGAGGCCGACTACCGCCGCGCCGAAAAATTGTCGCCCCGGTTCGCCTTTCCCCATGTTCGCCTGGGCGAAGGGGATTATCGGCGCGGCGACTGGAAGCAGGCCGAAACCGAATTCCGCACCGCCTTTTCGTTGTGGAAAACCGACCCGGGCGCCTATACCGGCCGCTTCGGCGCAGTTCCCGGCCTGGACCATCGGCCCTTCGCCGGCTTGGCGCAATTGTTTTTCCAGCGGGGCCACACCGACAGCGCCCAATTGGTTTTGGACTATGCCGCGCAAAGCGGCGCCGCCGGCCCCGAACTCGACTTCCTGCGCGCCCGCATCGACGAGGAACGCGATCAATTGACCGAAGCCGATTCCATTTACCGCGCGCTGGCGGCGGAGTACCCGCAACGTGCGCGTTACGCTGAAGCCGCGGCCACGGTGGGGCTCAAGCCGCCGCGTGGCGCTTTGGGGCCGTCGGCCCATGCCTCGGCCGTGTTCGCGATTTCGCTGCTGCAACCTTTGACGCTACGCTTTCCCCAAGACGCGGCGCTGCGGCTGGCCCTGGGTCAGGCCTATTTATACCGCGGCCTGCCGGCGTTGGCGGCGGCGGCGCTCGACACGGCCTTGCTCCTCGACGGTTCGCTGGCCGAGGCGCGCCCCTTGCGCGATGCGGCTTATCGCGCGTGGCGGGAGTCCCCGGGCTTCGCGGCCGATACCGCCCCGGCGCCCCAGACGGCCGCCGCGGCGCCCCGGAGCGATTCGGAGGCGGATGACGACGGCGTCGTCCAGGTGATCGTTCCCGGCAGCACGGCCTTGCTCGGCACCTATGACGTGGCGTGGGGCTCCACGCCGGAAGACGTGCGCCGCGCCTACCCGAACAAGGTCTTTACCGTGCTGCCCAACGGCGATTTGCGCGAAATCTTTTCGCAAAACGGCCGGCTGCACGATTATTTGCTGGCCTTCAAGCAGGGCATGCTGTGGGGCGTTTACGTGCGTGTCACCGACACCACGCGATCCGGGTCGGATCTTTTCGGCGAGGTCTTGCAGCTCAAGTCGAAGATTTCCGGTGTGGGCAAGGGCACGGGCGAGACCACCTGTCCCGATGGCCGCACCTTTCAGGGGGTGATTTGGGAGAATGACGACACTTTCGAATTCCTGGCGCAGTTCAACGGCCATGACAATCAGGTGCGGTTGGCGCGCCTGGCGGAATCGCAACTGCCCGGAAACCACCGCGTCTGCGACGTGGCGCACTATCTCGATCCCGCCGCCTGGCGGTGAACGCAGTCCGGCCGCGAAACAAATACGTTCCGCAAAACAAGAAAGGCCGTTCCCGCGGGAACGGCCGAAATAAAATGCCGGCGTGCGGAGTTATTTCGCCAACAGCGCGTTGACTTCGTCCCAGTTCACCACGTTCCACCAGGTGTCGACCCATTCGGCGCGGCGGTTCTGGAACTTCAGGTAATAGGCGTGTTCCCACACGTCGATGACCAGCAGCGGCTTGAGCCCCTGGCTCACCGGGCATTCCTGGTTGGCGAAGTTCTGGATTTCGATTTTTCCCGCGGGCGTGGCCACGAGAAAAGTCCAACCCGATCCGAACATGGCCAGCGCCGACTCCTTCCACTTGACCTTGAAGGCGTCGAAGCCGCCGAAGGTCGAGGTGATGGCGTCGCCGATTTTTCCCGCGGGTGCGCCACCCTTTTTGGGGCCCATGATTTTCCAGAACAGGCTGTGGTTGTAATGCCCGCCGCCGTTGTTGATGACCTTGCGGCGGATGGATTCGGGAATGGCGTTGAGATCGGCGAGCAGCGCGTCGATGGTTTTGGCTTGCAGCGCGGGCTGGCCTTCGAGGGCCGCGTTGACGTTATTGACATAGGCCTGATGATGCTTTCCGTGGTGGATTTCCAGGGTGGCTTTGTCGTAGAACGGTTCCAGCGCATCGTAGGCGTAGGGCAGTTGGGGCAATGTGTATGCCATGGCGGACTCCTTGTCGTTGAACGTTGAGTTTTTGAATATAAGAACCTCTCCCCGGATTATTCCCGGCCTGCCGAGAACAGCGGGATTCAAGTGGTGTCGCCGTTCCTCATCGGCTCCGGCGCGCGGCGCGTATAATCGCGGTAACCATTCCATCCGCGGGTGATGGCCACATGTCCGGCGAGAATGCCGGCCACCGCGCCCAGAATTTCGGTGACGTCGGCCGTGCGGCCGGGCAGGCGGCGTTGCAGGATTTCAATGACGGTGCTGAGCACCAGCGCCGTGGGCAGGCTGGCCAGCAAGGATCGGGCGCGGCCCGAAGCGAGGTAAGCCGTGATCACCCCGATACTGAAATAGGCCATGACGGCCTGCATGAAATCGGCCAGGGCCGCGAAGGAAGCGTGATGGTAATAGGGAAGAAAGGGAATGAAATTGAAATGCTTCGCGGTCACCGTGAAATGAAACGGATACAGTTCTTTCAGGCCGATGGCCGTGACGAATCCGGCCGTGAGCACGGCGATCCAGGCGCGGGGATGCCGGTGCAACGGCGGCAGAAAGGCGGCGCCGAAGCCGAGGCCCGCACCGAGCAGCAGCACTACGGTGTCTTCGGGATCGGGCATGCGCGATTGAATCAGGAATTGCATCAATTGCAGCAGGAAGCCGATGGCGAAGGCTACGGCCGCGCCGGTGACGCGGCCTCCCGGTGCGCGCGCTTCGCGGAAGAGACGGCAGGAAAACAGGGTGAAACAGGCGTAACGCGAAAAGGCCAGCAAATCGTCGGACGAGGGTTTCATGGACCAATGCCGTTCCAGCAGCAAGTGCCACTTATAGCCGATGGCGGTCCAATCAAGCGAGAAGTTGAAAGGCTCCCAGGCGCCGGCCAAGACCACTATGCCGAAGATCAAAGCGGGATAGGCGGCTTCGGCGTCGAGAAAGACGCGCAGGCCCGCATGCGTGCGCAGGTTTTTCAAACCCCGATCCAGCCGCGTGCCCGACCAGACTCCCAGCGCCGTGCCCACCGTATTCCAGATCACGTCGCTTAAGGCCGTGAAGCGGCTGGGGGAAAAAATCTGCAGAGACTCGACCGTGATGCTCAGGCCGCAGCCCAGTGCCACCAGGGCGGCGTTTTTCCAGGCCGAGCGTTTGTCGGAAAGGGCCACATAGCCGAAGAGGCCGAAGGGCCAGAATAAAAGCACGTTCTGGATGTAATCGAACCATTGGATGGCATAACCCGCGGGGTGGACCAGGGGAAACCAATCGATCTGCTGCAGACGCTGGTGCAGATACCCGGGGTCGAGGCGAAAGCGAAACGGCGTGGCCGTGCCGTACACGATGTAAAAGCCGCAAAACACCCACAACAGGCGCGCGAGGCTCTTGGGTTTGGGCGGGGATTCGAAGACGGCGGGCGGCATCAGGCGGGCGGTGCAAAGGGCCTCAGTAACATACAAGATACCGGCTCGGGAACCCGGCTCGGGCCCTCTCCGCGGCGGGCGGATCGAAGCCGAGAAAATCTTTCAAATCAGCGAATCGGGTACGTCGGCCCCTTCGTCGACGCCCGCGACCCCGAAGCCGAACAGGCGCAGAAAATCGGAATAGTACCCGGCGCGGTCGGCCTGCGCCGGCAGGTTCTCCGAGGTCACCGTGCGCCACAGCGCCTGCACCTCGGCCTGCACGTCAGCGCGCATTTCCCAGTCGTCGAGCCGAATGCGCCGCTCGCTGTCGACGGGCACGGGGCTGCCGGCATACAGGCGCGTGCGGAACAGGCGGTTGATCTGCTCGATGCAGCCTTCGTGCAGACCTTTTTGTTTCATCACCTTGTACAGCACGCTGATGTACAGCGGCATGAAGGGAATGGCCGAACTGGCCTGGGTCACCAGGGCCTTGTTCACCGACACATAGGCGTGGCCGCCGATGCGCGCCAGCTTCTCGGCCAAGCGGTGGGCGGTTTTCTCCAAATGGTCTTTGGCCGTGCCGATGGTGCCGTTGCGGTATACCGGACGCGTGACTTCGGGACCGATATAGGAGTACGCCAGGGCCGTGGCCCCCGGCGCCAGCAGGTTTTCACGCAGCAGATAATCGACCCACATCTCCCAGTCTTCGCCGCCCATCACCTGCACGGTGCCCTCGACCTCCTCGGGGGTCGCGGCTTCCAGGGTGACGTCGCTCACCACGCCGGTGTTGACGTCGAGGGTTTTGTTGGTGTAGGAGCCGCCGATGGGTTTCAGCACGGAACGGTAGGTGATACCCGTGACGGGATGCACGCGCCGCGGGGCGGCCAAGCTGTAGACGAATAAATCCACGGGGCCGAGATCGCGCTGCAAGACCGCGGCCGTTTCGGCTTTCAGCGCATCGGCGAAAGCATCGCCGTTCAGGCTGGCGGCATAGAGCCCGGCTTTGTGCGCCTCGGCTTCGAAGGCCCGCGTTTGATACCAGCCTGGCGACGCGGTGCGCCCCCGTTCCGAAGGGCGTTCGAAAGCCACGCCCAAGGTTCCGGCCCCGCAGCCGAAAGCCGCGGCGATGCGCGAGGCCAGGCCATAGCCGGTGGACGACCCGATCACCAAAGCCTTGCGCGCGCCGTCGCGTACCGGGCCCTCGCGCCGCACGTGGCGGATTTGTTCGGCCACCACGGCCGCGCAACCCACGGGATGGGCTGTCGTGCACAGAAAGCCGCGAATTTTCGGTTCGATTACCATTTTGGGTCTCGGCGGCAAAAATTAGCTTCTTGTCGAATTTTGCGCGTTGCCGCGGCGAGGTAGGGACGGGATTCAGAAGGGAGATACCCAAAGATTATCTTTCCCGTAACCCGCCCCCGCGCGTCCGCCCAGCGCCGCACGGGAATGATCACGGGCCTCATCACGGGAATCTTCGCAGAGGGAAGCCAATCCATGAAATTCGAGGTGCACAAGCCGGTATTTTTGGACGCGCTGCAAATGGCCTGCAACGCCATCCCCAGCAAAACCACCTTGCAAATCCTCTACAACCTGCTCTTTCGCCTGCAGGGCAATGAGCTGGAAATCCGCGCCACCGATCTCGACATGACCATCGTGCTCAAGCTCGCGGTCGAAGGCCATGAAGACGGATCCATCGTGGTGAACGCGCGCAAGCTGCTGGAAGTGGTGAAAGAACTGCCGGATTTTCCCGTGTTGGTGGCGGTCGACGACTTTCTCTTCACTATCAAATCCGAATCCGGATTCCAGGGCAATCTCACCGGCTACGACGCGGCCGAATATCCCTCGCTGCCCGAAGTCGAGCAGGGCCGGACCTTTCAGGTCGCGCTCAAAGATCTGCGTTTCCTGGCCGACAAGACCAGCTTCGCGGTCTCCAGTGACTTCAGCCGCATGAGCCTCACCGGCGTGTTTTGCGAAAGCAAGAATGGGCAGCTCGAAATGGTGGCCACCGACGGGCACCGCTTCGGCAAGGCCTGGGTCGCGTCCGCCTTAGGCGGACCTGGAGCGGACTTCCCGGGCGTGATTCTGCCGCCCAAGGCCCTGGCCCAGGTGTTGCGCATGTCCGAAGATCCTGAGCAGGCCATCGACGTCGAAATCGGATCGGCCCAGGCCCGATTCAGCACGTCGACCATCACCTTGATCACAAAGCTTATCGATGGGCCCTATCCCAACTACGAAAACGTGATCCCCAAAGAGTTTTCCCGCACCCTGCAATGCGGGCGCGAGCACCTCATGGCCGTGCTGCGGCGCGTCTCGACCATGGCCCATTCCAAAACACGCCTGGTGGTCTTCCGCTTCGAAGACAAAACGCTCCAGTTGTCGGCCCGCAACCCCGATCTCGGGGGCGACTCCGAAGAATCGCTGCCGGCCGTCTTCCAGGGCGAGCCCACCGAAGTGGGCCTCAACGCCGCCTATTTGCTGGAAGAGTTGCGCCTGGCGCCCTGTGAGGAAATCCGTTTCAAGTTCAACAATCCCCTGGGCGCCGTGCTGGTCGAACCCGTGGTCGAACAACCCGGTTATTTCTTCATCGTGATGCCGCTGCGCATCCTCAACGAACCCGCCTGACATCCTCCCGCGGCGGAGGGCAGCGCCGTCAAAAACAGGGTTTGGATCGCTGCAACAGCACGGCGTACAGCGAGTCGCGCAGAAAATAAAAGCGCATGGATTCGTAGCGCGTCGTACTGTCGCCGCCCGTTGAATCCGGCCGGGCGCGGCCCTGCCAGCGATAGCGAAGTTCCCGGGGCTGTTGCAAGAACGGGGTTCCCAACGCCGCGCGGATGGCCTCTGCGGTCATGCCGGAGCGCAGCCAGAGCGAAGGATGGGGAAAATCCCCGGAGATCACCCAGCTTTCCACGCAGGGGTGCTCCTGTTCGAAAAGCCCGTTACCATAGGCCTTGCGGAACAAGGTGTCGTCGCGGTAGGCATCGTCGAAAGCATAGGGCGTCACCGCCACCGGGTCGGGCGGAAATACGAAGTTGGTGTCGAACAAATCGCCGATGCGCACCGTGTCTTCGGGGTGCCCGGGCCGCACCGCCTGCGTATCCTGCGCCAGGCTGTCGGCCGCCTCCATGGTGTCGAACACGGCGAACAGACTGTCGGCGCCGGTGTCGGGTAACCCGGTCAGGCGGCGCGGGGCATAGGCGATGGAGTCCCACGCCGGCAGCCAGGACGCGGCGGTCTTCGTCTTCTCTTTCTGCTGGCAGGCCGAAAGCACCAACACCAGGCCAACTGCCAGGATCCGGCCGAGGCGACGGATTCTTCCCGGGCGCGATTTTTCGGGGAGTGGGTGGAGGAATAAGAACATTGGAGGCCGCCACAATTTAGGAAAAAGGCCCCTCGCGAGTTCCGGGGCATTCGGCGGCTGCAGAAGTTTGAGTGAAACTACAAGTTGTTTCCTGCTTTCTCGGCAATTTGCAATACCCCCCGGCCAGCCGTAAAATCGGGGTTGAATAGACAGGCCGTTACGGCCGCAGGGGATGGAATGCGGGTTGTATTGGGATGTGGATGGATGGTAACCTCGGCGTTTCTGACCGTCGCGGTCGCTGCGGAATTCCGCGTCGACACGGCCCAGGAGGCGGCGGATTATCGGAACGGCGACTTCGAAAAGTTGAGCGGCGAGCTCAGTCCCATTTTATCCCCGGGCACCGCGTGTTCCCGTACCGATAGCATGCAGGCCTGGAAATATCTCGCGGTGATATATGCGGCGGCGCCGGCCACGCGCGAAAAGGGCCGCTATTGCATGCTGCGTCTGCTCGATTTGGATTCCAACGCCGATTTGCTGGATTTGTTCGCCAGCGAAGAAGTCAACGATTTGTTCCAACGCGCGCGGCGAGAACATGTTTTGACCGAGGAAAGCGCTCCGCCGCTCACCCAGCCCGATTCCCCCTCGGTGGCCTCCGCTTCCCATCCCGATTCGGCATCGGCTGACACCGGAACCGTGGCCCTGGAAGACATCCGGCCCCGGCAATGGGTGGTTTCGGCCCTGGCTGCGGCCGCCGTGGCCGGCATGACCTGGTACACCTGGGAAAACTATCCGGAACGGGGTAAGATCTATCATGTCTCGGAACCGTGATCGCCTGCGGGTTTTTGCCCTGCCGGCCGCTTTGGCCGCGGCGCTGGCTTCGACGCGTTGCGAACTCGTGAACAATCCGAGTCCGGAAACCTATTTCGACGTGCAGGTGCCGGATTCGTTGACGGCCTACGGCCGTGTGGTGGTGTTGCTCAACGATGCGACGGGAAATTTGATCGACACCTTATACGCGGGCGCACTCACCTCTCCTTCCCAGCTGGCCAAATTGCCCGTGCCGGGATTTCAGGCCGCGGTTCCGGTGCAGGTGCAAATCCTGGGCCTGGTGGGCGACAGCGCCGTTTACTCGCAGACGCGTTATTTCGATCCGCTCACCCAATCGGTCCAGCCGCTTCCGCCTCCCTCTTCGTCAACCACTTCGTCAACCACTTCATCCCCATCGTCTTCCACTACCCCTGCTTCGACCCGCCTCAATGCGCCGGCGGCGGGGTTCGCTTTGACGCCCGCCGACACCGTGCTCCCGGCCGGCGATTCTTTGGTGTTTCGCGTAACGGCGTCGGGGTCAACGCTTCCCGTACGTGTGCTGTGGGATGAAAACGGCGATGGAATCTGGGATGATTCGCTGCGGCCCGATCCCGGCGACCCGGCCATGGTTTTCGGCTTCCGCAGCACGTCGGCCGAAACGGCGACCCCGGTGGTGGCGCGGCTGTTTTTCGCCGCGGGTGATTCGCTCACCTTGCAGGCGCGGGTGACCGTGGCCTGGGACCCGCCCACGGCCGCGGCCGGGCCCGACACCAGCGTTCCCGTCGGTGGCGTTATTCTGCTGCATGCCGGCGGCACCAGCGCCGTGCGGGCCATCGCCGCACGCGCCTGGAAAATCGACGACGGGGCGTTTTGGTCGGTGCCCTGGGAGAATACCACTACGCCCGCGCCCGCGGTGCCCGGGGTCTATGACTTTGTGCTACGCGTAACGGATACCGACAGCCTTACCGCCGTGGATACCATGGTGGTGACGGTCACTCCCTAAGTCATTCCCATTCCCATTCCCATTTCCGGTACGGCCTTGGCCAGGGCTTCGGCGGCGCGGTCGAGCACGGCGTCGTTGTGCGCGCTGGAAAGAAAGCACGCTTCGAATTGCGAGGGCGCGAAGTACAACCCGGCTTTGAGGCAGGCCCGGAAAAAGCGGGCGAAAGCCTGAAGGTCGCAGGCCTGGGCCGAGGCATAATCGCGCACCGGCTGGGCCGAGCAGAATACCGTGAGCATGGAACCGACGCGGTTCACCTGCCAGGGAAAGGACGCCGCGGCCAGAGCGGCGCGCAAGTCGGTTTCCCATCGCTGTGCCAGCCTTTCCAGCGGGAGGTAGAAATCCGAGTCCGACAGGGCGTGCAGGCAGGCCAATCCCGCCGCCACGGCCAGGGGATTGCCCGACAGGGTTCCCGCCTGGTACACGGGACCGTCGGGGCTCAACAAATCCATGATCTCGCCGCGGCCGCCGTAGGCCGCCAGCGGCAACCCGCCGCCGATGATTTTGCCGAGCACGGTGAGGTCGGGTTTCACCCCGTACAGGCCCTGCGCGCCTTGCAGCGAAAGGCGAAAGCCCGTCATCACCTCGTCGAAAATGAGCAGGGTGTTCTGTCCGTCGCACAGCTTGCGCAAGGCGGGAAGAAAGCCGGCTTCGGGCGCGATCACACCCATATTGCCCATCACCGGCTCCACGATCACGGCGGCGATGGCCCCGCCATGCGCCGCGAACAGGGCCTTCACCGAAGCGATATCGTTGAAATCGGCGATCAAGGTGTCGGCCGCCGCGCCGCGCGTCACGCCCGGGCTGCTCGGGTTGCCGAAGGTGGCGGCGCCCGATCCGGCTGCGACCAGAAAGGCGTCGGCATGGCCGTGGTAACATCCGCGGAACTTCACGATCTTCTCGCGCCGCGTATAGCCGCGGGCCAGGCGCACGGCCGACATGGCGGCTTCGGTACCCGAGCAGGTGAGGCGGACTTTTTCCAGCGAGGGCAAAAAGCGGCACAAGGTTTCGGCCAATTCGGTTTCGCCTTCGGTACAGGCGCCGAAGCTCAGACCCTTTTCCGCGGCCCGGCGCACGGCCTCGACCACGGCCGGATGCGCGTGCCCCAGAATCATCGGCCCCCAGGACAGAACGAAGTCGATATAGTCTTTGCCGTCGGCGTCGCGCAGCAGAGCTCCGCGCGCCGAGTCGATGAACACGGGGGTGCCGCCTACGGATTTGAAGGCCCGCACCGGCGAATTCACGCCTCCGGGGATGACCTTTTGGGCGCGGGCGAAGCGATCGCCGGAATCATGGCTCATGCGGAATCCTGGTTGCGGGGTTCGGGAAAAAATACCGCCTTCAGCGCCGCCAGTAAACCCGCGTTGTCGGCCGTGGGCGCAAGGCGGGGATGCGGCACGCCGTGTTGCTGCAAGGCCTCGCCGGCGCTCGCTCCGATGGAGATGGAAATGGGGCCCGGCGTTTGGTCCAGGCCGGTGGCCAGTGCGGGCGCGGCCGCGAACAGATTGTGCACCGCCGACCCCGAAGCCAAGAGCACGGCTTGCAGGCCCGGCCAGGTGGCCTGCAATTGCGCGCCGGCTTGAGCCGGGCAGGCCGGAGCATACAGGGCCAGATTTTCCACGTCGAACCCGCGCCGGGCGAACAGGTCGGGATCGAGGCGCGTTTGCGTGGAGCAAAGATGCAGCAGGCGCAGCCGTTTGCGCCGCGGCGCTTCGTTTAAAAATCCATGCAGCGACGGTTCGTTTGGGGCGAAAGCCACGCGCGCGCCCAAGGCTTCGGCCTGCGCGCGCGCTTTGCCGCTGATGAGATACCAGGGGCGGCCCGTGAGCGCCGCCCGCGCGCGTGCGCCCGCCTGCTCCGCCAGCAGCGGAATCAGGCTGGGCGATGAGATTAAAAATCCGTCGTGGGCGCCGGTGGCCTCGTGCACCAAGGCCGCCAGGCCTGCGGGTTCGAGCCGCAATTCCACCAGCGGCACCTCCAGGGCGGCAAAGCCGGCGGCGCGCAACAGCGCGCTGAGCGGGGCGGCTTGCGCGGCCGGGCGCGTGTTCAGCACGGCGATCATTTCCACTCCGGGTTCATAGGTCGCGCGGTGTGCGGATGTTGCGGGCCCGGCATTCTTCCAGCATTTCTGCGGCGGTTTCGTCGATGGCGGCGTCGACTTCCTCGGAGCCGAAGCTGCGCTCCAGACGCAGGTGCCGGTGTGTGTCGGGATCGCCCAGCACGGCTAACAGACGGAAGCCTTCGCCCGAGGCGTACACATGCGCGGCCATCGGCACCTTGCAGCCGCCGCCCACGGCCGCCATGAAGCGGCGCTCGGCCGTCACCGCGTCGGCGGTGGGTGCATGATTTAAGGCCGCGAGCCGGCGGCGCGTGGCGTCGTCGTCGGCCCGGCATTCCAGGGCCAAGGCGGCCTGCCCGATGGCGGGAATGCATTCGGTCAAGTGAAAGGGATGGGTGATGACCTCGGCCCGCCCCAGCCGCCGCAATCCCGCGGCGGCCAGCACCACGCCCGCCGCTTCACCCCGTTTGATCTTGGCGAGACGCGTATCCACATTCCCGCGGATGGGTACGAAATCGAGGTCGGGCCGCAAGGCGCGCAATTGCAAGACGCGGCGCGGCGAACCCGTTCCCACCTTGGCGCCGGAGGGCAGGTCGGCGAAGCGCAGGCCCTCCGACACGAATACGTCGCGGGGGTCTTCGCGCTCGGGAAAGGCGGCCAACACCAAATCGCGCGGCTCTTCTTCGGGAACATCTTTGAGCGAATGCACGGCGGCGTCGATGCGGCCGGCCTGCAGGGCGGATTGCAATTCCTTGACGAACACCCCGAAGGCGGGAAAGGCGTCGAGGCGCGTGTGCCGATCCACATCCCCCGAGGTATGGATGATTTCGAGGCGCACCGACAACCCCGGATGGGCGGCTTCAAGCCACCGTTGCACCATGCCCGATTGCGCCACCGCCAGCGGGCTGCCGCGGCTGCCGAGCGTCAATACGCGCGCAGCCTTCTTCGCCGCGGGCGAAGGATGGGGGCGATCAGCCATGGTCGTCCCCGCCGGGGTTGTCGCCGAGTCCGAACAGGGCGGCGGCATAGTAACTCGCGCGTTGTGCATCGCCCTGCGCGCCCAGAGCTTTCAGCCCCACGCTGGGAGGGTGGAGCATTTTGTTGACCAGGCCGTGGCCCAGGGCTTCGAACTGCCGGCGCAGCTCCGGGGGCTGGCCTGCGGCCCATTTTTCGATTTCTTTCTCGGCCAGGGCGCAGAACTTCGCGCGCAACGAGCGGAGCACGGGCACGACTTCGAGCCCTTGCGACCAGGATTCGATGTGGGCCGCTTCTTCGGCCACGATGGCTTCGGCCTGCTGCGCGGCCTGCCGGCGCAGGTCGGCGTTTTCGGAGATCACGCTTTTCAAATCGTCGATGGTGAATAAAAAGGTGTTGTCGATTTCGCCCACCGCCGGATCGATGTCGCGCGGCGCCGCGATGTCGATGAGAAACAGGGGCCGGCCCTGCCGATGGCGGGACGCCGTCAGCGCATGATCGCGCGTGATCACGAGGTCGGGCGATCCCGTGGCCGCCACCACGATGTCGCAATGCGCCAAGTGCGTGGCCAATTCCTCCAATAGCCGCACTTCGCCGCCGAGAAAGGCGGCCAGGCGTTCGGCCGACCCGCGCGAGCGATTGAAGAACAAAAATTTTCGCACGCCGGCCTTGTGCAGATGGTGCGCGGCCAGTTCGCCCATTTCGCCGGTTCCCACCACGGCCGCGGTTTTGCCGGGCAAATTGCCGAGCACCTTGCGCGCCAACTCCACCGCGGCATAGCTGATGCTCACCGCGCCCTCGTGGATGGCGGTTTCGGCATGAATGCGCTTGCCCGCGTGCAACCCGGCCTGAAACACGTGGTTCAGGTAAAAGCCGACCCAACGGTTTTGCTGCGCGAGGTGGTAGGCTTCTTTCACCTGGCCGAAGATCTGCACTTCGCCCAATACCAAGCTGTCGAGCGAGCCCATGACCCGGAACAAATGGCGCACGGCCTCGTCGCGGGTGAAGAAGTATCCGTGGCTGCGGATTTCACCGGCCTCGACTCCGCGCAGGGCGCTCCAGCGGGTTTCCAAGGCAGCGCGCGCCACGGCCGGCTCCGGCGTCAGGCCGTAAAGTTCGGAGCGGTTGCAGGTGGAAAGCAGCACCAGTTCCGCAACTTCGCCCGTGTCCAAGGCCGATGCGGCAAAGGTTTTGACTTCGTCTTTGCCCAGTTGCAGGCGATCGCGCAACTCCACCGACGCGGTCAAATGGTTGATTCCCAATACGAAGAGGTGTGCATGCGCATCGGCCATGGCGCGCCTAGAGATGAAAGCCGTGCAGCCCGATTAGGTTTTCGAGCAGGAGCAGCCCGAATCCGGCCAGCACCCAGCGCGCATGTCGCAGTCCGCGCCATCCCAGAAACCGCCGGGCCGCGCTGATGCCCAAAAATACCGCCAGCACCGCGAAGATGCCGATTTCAGGAGGCGACATACCGCGCAGTTCATCGCGACGCACCCACCAGGCGCCGATGGCGCTGCTCACCAGCATGAGCAAGGTGCCGAGAAACACCCAATTGGCGGTGAGCTTGTCCAGCTTTTCCAGCGGCGGGAGTTTGCGGAAGGTAAGGTCAAAGGTTTTCTGCTTGAGTTTGCGGTGCAGAATGACATACAGCACGGCCAGCACCGCCGCGAGGCTGAAACTGGCGTAGGAGGCGAGGCTGGCGACGATGTGGAAGATGAAATAGGGGCTGTGGTACTCGGAATCCAGGATCAGCGGCGCGTTCAGAAAGAACAGCGAAGCCGTGGCGCACAGCGCCGCCGGACCGATGGTGAAAAAGCCGAGCCGGCGCGTATCGGCCGACCATTCCGAAAGAAAGTGGATGGCCCCCAGCATCCAGGCCAGAAACAGCAGGGCCTCGCCCTGCGTCCACAGCGGGCAACGATGAAATTCGGCGCCCAAGACCACCAGCAACCCGAAATGCAGGAGCAGGGCCACGGCCAAAGCGGTTTGGGCGCGGCGATTCCAGCGCGCTTCATCGGCGCTGAAAAACAGGCGGCCGTAATACGCGAGGCAGACGCCGTAGGCCAGGGGAACGAGAATTTTCAGAATCAGGGCGAGCACGGGCATGGGGAAGACCAAAAGATAGAAGCGCCGGAACCGGGACGGACCAAGGCTGGGTGCGTCAAAGCCCGGGAATTCCCAATCCCTTGGTCATGCCGCCCAATTTGGATTGCGAGTCGGCATCGGCCTTGGCGCGCGCCTCGTTGAAGGCTGCCAGCAGCAAATCTTCCAGCGCCTCGATGTCGTCGGGATCCACGGCCTCTTTCTTGAGGCGCACCGCCTGCACTTCGTATTTGCCGTTCAAGGTGATTTTGACCAGGCCGCCGCCGGCTTCGGCTTCGTAGGTCATCCCCTGCAATTCGTCCTGCATCTTGGCCATGCGCCCCTGCACCTTTTGCAATTCTTTCATCATCTTCTGCATGTTCATGGAAATTCCTCCGGAAGCAAATTTAAAAGAGCCCGAGCACCCGGCCCTCGAAAAGTTCGATCAAGGTTTGCAAAATGGGTTCCCGGCGCAGCAGGGATTCGAGCCCGTCGGGCGCAGTCGCCGCTGCGTCGTGGGTCGCGGCTTCGGGATCGACGTCGAACGACAGGGTAAACGCCGCCGCGGCTCCCACTTCGCCGGCCAGAAAAACCTGGAGCGCGCGCTTGTTTTCCCCGTCGGCCAGAAACAAATCGCGTTGCGGCGCGTCGGCAAAGTCGATGGCGAGATCCGGCGGATCGCCGGCGCGCAGGCGCAGGCGGCTGTGGTACAGCGGGCTGGCGGTCAACGGCTTGTCCGCGGCATACCGCTGCACCAGGGCGGGCCAAAGTCCGGGCAAGGCGTCCCAGGTCGGCGGCGCGGGGGGTGGGAAGGCGGTTTGATCCGCGGGCGGGGGAAATTCCGGGGCCGGCACATCCGCCGCCTCGGCCGAGGTCTCCAAAGACAATGGATCCGCTCCGTCGGGATTTAGAGCGTCCGGTTCGGCGTCTTCCCAAGGTTCGGAGACGGAGGAATCCAAAGGCCGGGCCGGCGGCTCCGGGGCGGAAGCATGCGCAGCCGTCGGCACGGCGGCCGTCGCTGCCGTCTCAGACGGTGTCAGGGCGCTTTTTTTTTTACCGGCTCGGCCGCGGAAGTTGAGGCGGGAACGGCCGAGGGCGCGGCCTCCTGTCCCAGCACTTGCGACAGGGTCACCACCCGATCCAAGGCTGCCAGACGCGCCAAGCCCAGTTCGACCCATAGGCGCGGATGTGGGGCGGTTTTGAGCCCCGCCAGCAAATCGGAGATGATTTTGGCGTAACGCAGCAAATCGCCGTCCTGCAGATCGGGCACTAGGCCGCGCAATTCCCGGAAGCGGGGCTCGCCCAGGCCCAGCATGGCGGGCGTAACTCCCTGGTAACGGCAGAACAAGAGATCGCGCAGGTATTCGCCGAAACCCAGTAGGAACTCCGTGATTTCCAAACCCTGCTGGTATACCTCTTCCAGGGCCGCGAAGGCCCCGCCCGCGTCCTGCGCGGCCAGGCTGTGCAAGAGTTGGTCGTACAGGCGATCTTCGGGAATGCCCAGCACCTGGCGCGCGGCATCCAAGGAGAGCGCTTCGCCCGCGAACGCGTACACCCGGTCGAACAGGCTCAGGGCGTCGCGCATGCTGCCGTCGGCCTTGCGTGCGATGGCTTCGAGCGCTTCGCGTTCGGGATGCACGCCTTCGTGCCCGCAGATGAATTCGAGCCGCTCGCGGATGGCCGTTTCGGAAATGCGCTTGAAGTCGAAACGCTGCACCCGCGACAAAATGGTGTGCGGCACCTTGCCCGCTTCGGTGGTGGCGAAGACGAAGACCACATGGGGCGGCGGTTCTTCCAGGGTTTTGAGCAGGGCGTTGAAGGCCGCCTTGGTCAGCATGTGCACTTCGTCGATGATGTACACCTTGTAGGCGCCCTGCATGGGCGCGTACTTCACCTGTTCGCGCAATTCGCGCACATTGTCGACTCCGTTGTTCGAGGCCCCGTCGATTTCCAGCACATCCATGGACGCGCCCTGGTTGACGGCCACGCAGTTTTCGCAGACTTCGCACGGCCGGGGCGTGGGGCCCTGCTTGCAGTTCAGCGCCTTGGCCAGAATGCGAGCCGCCGTGGTTTTGCCCACGCCGCGCGTGCCCGTGAACAGATAGGCGTGGGCGATGCGTCCGCTTTCGAGGGCGTTGGCGATGGTTTTGGCCACATGTTCCTGCCCCACCATCTCGTCGAAATTTTTGGGCCGCCATTTGCGGGCCATCACCAGATACGACATCACTCGGCCTTGCGGTCGTGGCCGTCGAGGTAAACCGCCATGGTCACCTCGTTGCCCGGTTCGTTGTAATGGATTTCGTGAAAGGAGTGGCGGGCCATCAGCAGCCCCCGGCCGTGGCGGTTGAGCAGGTTGGATTCGTCCTTGGGGTCGGGCAGGGCGTGCCAGTCAAAGCCCTGGCCCTGATCGGCCACGAAGTATTCGATGCGGCGCAGATGCGGCAGCACGCGCCGGCGCACGGTGACTACCCGGCTCTTGTAGGGCTCGCGCTGCGACCGGTCGAGTGCCAGCGAGAAAAAGCTCGAGGCCTTGAGGGCGCGCGATTTTTCCTCGAAGGTGAAACCGAGATTGCCGTGCTCGATGGCGTTGGTGAGAATTTCGGAAAGACCCAGGATGAGATGGTAGCGGTTTTTCTCATTGGGCGGCACCAGGTCTTCGACCAGGGATTTGGCCACGGGCATGACCAGGGAAAAATCATTGGGAATAATCAGCAGGCGCTCCTCGTAATGCAGCGAGAACGGGTGATAGGTGTGGGTTTGGCCCGCCAGCAGCTTGACCAAGTGGTAGGCGAAATCCTCGGCCAGGCGGTTCGGATCGAGGCAGGCATACAGCCCCGCCTGCAATAGCTCGCCGATCTCTTCGGGCGTTTCGGAGCGGCGGATGCCGAGCAGGGAGATGTCGGGAAAGCGCTGCTTCAATTGGCGGATGTATTCGAGCTTGTGCGTCGACAGCGATCGCAGCGAGAACACGAAGGCCAGCGGCATGGACTGCACCAAGAGGCGCAGCGCATCGCCCCAATCATACGCCGACTGCATGGACAGGTCGTGATCGAGAATCACGTTCAGCAAAATTTCCTGCGCGGCCGCTTCCGGCTCCAGCAATAGCAGGGTTTTGGATTCAAGGCTCACGGACGGCGGAGTCTCCTGGCCGGATGGCGGCGGGAATTCGACTTCCGTCCTAAAGTAATTTTTCCCTCCCTTTCCGCCCGAGTCGGATTGACCTTGTTTTCCGGGATTCGGTGACTTTTTGACCTTGGGAGCGATTGAATTCGGCGGGCTTTGCCTTTCGGTGTTCGGGCATGCCATCATGGAGTGGGGCCCCGGGCCCGCTCGGCTATGAAACGGTTCCGCTTTCACCTGCAATCCCTGCTCAAATTGCGGCGCTTCCAAGAAGAAGCCGCGCAACGCGCCTTGGGCGAAGCGCTGCGTCAGGCGCAGGCCCAGCGCGACGGAATCCGGGAGTTGGAAGACGAACGCGCCGAGATGTTGAACACCGCGACGGAACAGGAGTCATTCCTTCCCGCGGAACGTCAGCGCCTGTCGCTGTATGTGGGCGATTTGGACCGGCGCCTGCGCGCGGCCCGGGAAAATTTGCTGGCCCTGGAAAGCGTGGTGGCGCAGAAGCGCGAAGCCTTGCAAACCGCTTCCAAAGCGCGCAAGGCGCTGGAAAAATTGCGCGATCGGCGGCGCGAAACCTTCGCGGAAGAGCGTCGGCGCCGCGATTACGCCAATGTCGACGAGGCCGTGCTCCAACGCTTCGGCCGGGATACTGCGATGGAAGCGTCCGGTTCTTAGCTTATCTCCGCTTCGCGTTTTCGTCCGTTCATAATATGTTTTAGCGCCGGTGGTGGCGTCGGGCCGGAATCTCCGGCGCCTGGGAAGGATTCCGACATGGCGGATTTCAGTCCGGCGATCGCGAAGACCCTGGCGCGCGAAGGTGGCGCCCGCTTCACCGATAATCCGGATGACCGCGGGGGCGCCACCAAATACGGGTTGTCGCAGCGCGCCTACCCGAATCTCGACATCCGCAATCTCACCGAAGCCCAGGCGCGCGACCTCTACAAACGCGATTACTGGGATCGCCTGGGCGGCGATCAAATCGCGGATCAATCCGTGGCCGAGAACCTGTTCGACACCGGCGTGAACATGGGCGTGCGCACGGCCTGCCGCCTGGCGCAGCTATGCCTCAACCTTCCGGCCGACGGCGTCTGCGGCGCGCAAACCTTGCAGGTTCTGAACGCAGCCGACCCGCGCCTTTTTCTGGCCAATTACACCGTGGGAAAAATCGCGCGCTATGCGGGCATTTGCAATCAAGACAAATCCCAGTCGAAGTTTCTGCTGGGTTGGCTCAACCGCGCTTTGGGGGCGAACGCATGAACACCTTGGATTGGCTGGCCAAAAGCGCCGACGTCGTGAACGAAACCGGCAAAGTTTTGGAAAATTTACCGCGCACCGACGAGGATCGCGCCGAGGCCGACGCCGAAACCGGCAAGGCCGAACGGGAGTACGACTTGCAAACGGCCAAGATGATTTCGGATCAGAACCTGGCACAGGCCGACGTCGACAAGACCGAAGCCGCCACCGGCAATTGGTTCATGGCCGGGTGGCGCCCGGCCATCGGCTGGATCGGCGCCTTGGCCCTGGCCTATCAATTCCTGCTCTACCCGCTGCTAACCTGGTTGCCGCTGAAAAAAGGCCCGCCGCCTCCGCTCGACTACACCATGCTGTATTCGCTCATCACCGGCATGCTGGGCATCGCGGGCCTGCGTTCTTTCGACAAGCTGAAAGGTACCGACACCAAATCCATCGGCGATTAACCATCGGAATTAAGCGCCCCGCGGCTGCCGGCAAGGGGCGATGGCCGAAGCCTATATTTCGTCAATGCTCACCTTTTACGGATACAAGAAATGTTCCACCTGCCGCCGGGCCGAAAAAGCCTTGACCGGGGCCGGACGCAAATTCACCTTCGTCGACATCACCGCAAAGCCGCCGTCTCAATCCGAACTGAAGCGCATCTGGGGGCAGACGGGATTGCCGCTGCGCAAGATTTTTAACACCAGCGGCGAGCAATACAAAACTTTGCGCATCAAAGACCGCCTCGACGGATTGAACGACGCGCAAGCCCTGGATCTCCTGGCCCAAAACGGCCGGTTGATCAAAAGGCCCCTGGTCACCGACGGCCGGCGCAGCACCGTGGGTTTCGATCCCGCGGCCTTTTCCGCCGTGTGGAAATGAGGCCGCGGTGACGACGGCGACCGAACGTTCTTCCAAACTCGACGCGGCCTTGCCTCCGGCCTGGCGCGATGCGTTGCGCCCCGAGGATTGGGAAGCCTTGCGGCGTCTGGAAAGCGCCGGGCGTTTTTCTTTTCAGCAATTGCGCGAAACCGCGGCGTGGCTGCTCGATGCGCGCATGTGGGGCGACGAGAATATTCCCGCGCTGGCACGCCGCTTGGCGGCCGAAGGCGACGCGGGCCATGGGCCTTCCTGGCGCGACCGCGCTTTCACCGGTTTACGCCGGACGCATGCCGCCGCCGCCGCGCAACCCAAACGTTACCCCGGCGTTCCCGCCGCCGAAAACCCGCCCGCGGCCCGGTTCGAGGAAAAAGAGCTGCAAGGCCGCGTGTTCAAGCTGTGCCCCGCCGCCTCGGAGCGCGCGGTGTGCTGCAATCTGCATGTGATCAACGTGGTGGAAAACTGCGCCTCGGCCTGCTCGTATTGCGTGCTGCAAACGCATTACGCCGATGCGCGCGTGGCCGTGCCCGTCAACCTCAAGGCCAAGCTGGCTGAAATTAGACTGAACCCGGATCGGCGCTACCGCATCAGCACCGGAGAATATTCCGATTCGCTGCTGTACGGCAACCGCAACGGCATTCTCGCCGACCTGTGCGCCTTTGCAGCCGACCACCCCAATGCCGTGATCGAATTCAAAACCAAGTCGGCCAACGTGGCCTGGCTGCTCGACCACCCCGTGCCCGCCAACGTGTGTTGTTCGTGGTCGCTCAACCCGCAAACCGTCATCGATGCCGAAGAGCACCGCACGGCGTCGCTGGTGCATCGCTTGGACGCGGCGCGGGCCGTGGCCGATCGCGGCCTGCGCGTGGGCTTCCACCTGCATCCCATGTTGTGGTACGAGGGCGGCGACGCCGAGTACGCGGCGCTTATTGCCGAACTGATTCGCCGCTTCGACCCCGGCGAGGTGCTGTGGGTTTCCTTGGGCACCGTGACCTTGCTCAAGGAATTTCTGTCCGCCTTCCGGGGCAAATACCGGCATTCCCAATTGCTGCAAATGGAGTTCGAGACCACGCCCGATGGCAAGCTGACCTATCCCTTCGCGGTGCGCGCCGACCTGTATCGCCGGGCCCTGAAGGCGCTTTGGCCCTGGCGCGATCGCGTGTTTCAATACCTGTGCATGGAACACAAGCCCATGTGGGAGGCGCTGTTCGGCTTCGCCTATCCCAGTATGCGCGCTTTCGACGACACTTTCAACGACTCGGTGTTCGACAAGCTGGCGCGGCCCTCTCCGGCCTGAGCTTGGTGCGCGGCCGTTGTTTCAGGCCTTACGGCCTTCGGGATCGATTTCATTCAGCCAGGAGAGAATTCCGCCGGCGACGTTGTACCCGTTTTGATAGCCCTGCTTTTTCAAAAACTCCAAGGCTGTTCGTGAACGCCGGCCGGATCGGCAATACAGATACACCGGAACGTCGCGAGGCACTTCTTGCCAACGGCGATCGAATTCGCTGAGGGGAATGAGGCGGCCCGAAAGATTCACCTCGTCGAATTCCTCCTGTTCGCGCACGTCGACGAGCACGACCGCAGGGTCATTTTCCAGGATATCGCTCAATTCCTGTACCGAAATTTCGTCTTGCATGCTTTCTTCCCCGTTTTCGCCATGGCGGTATCATCCGCAATGCTGCAAAATACATCCGGGACCGGGCGAACAGAGTTGAAATCCCGGCCCGGGTGAATTAACTTCTGGTGCCTTTAAAACGCGGTTTTTTCAAGGATTGCTTATGCCGGCAGCAGCCAAGGTCAAGATTTCACGAGCGCTGGGATTGGCGCTGACGCCCAAAGCGGCGCGCATCATGGAACGCCGTTCCTTCACGCCCGGCCAGCACGGCCTGGCGCGCAAAAAGAGCCCCACGACCTACAAGATTCAGTTGCTGGAAAAACAGCGGCTGCGTTCGATGTACAACGTGTCCGAGAAGCAATTGCGCCATTACTACGAACGGGCGACGCACAGCCATGAATCCACGGGCACGGCTTTGCTGGTCTTTCTCGAAACCCGCGTCGACGCCGCCATTTTCCGCATGGGCTTCGCCCGCACCGTGTATGCGGCGCGCCAGTACATCGCCCACGGCCATTTCAGCGTGAACGGCCGGCGGGTGCATACACCCAGCCATCCGCTCAAGGTGGGCGACGTGATTTCCGTGAATGAGAAGTCGAAGAGCCACGTACAAATCATCGAGGCCATGACCCAGTCGGGCAGCGTGGTGGTACCGGAGTATTACGAAATCAACAAGGTCAAAATGGAAGGGCGTCTCATCGCCCGCCCCTTGCGCGATCAGATTCCGGTCAAGCTGGTGGAACAGCACGTGGTCGAATTTTATTCCAAGTAATTCCTCCGCTTCGCCCCGCAAAACCCGCCCCGGCCGTCGTGCCGGGGTCTCGCAATAGTCTTTTCTCATGAACGACCGCCGCTTAAAAGCGGTGGCTGGCTCAGCCGCGCTTGGCGTGGCGCTGGACGAAATCGCCGAATACCTGAATCTTGTAGCGCTTGATCGAGAAGTTTTCGCGGTCGGCCAATTCCTGCAAAGCGCTTTCAAGCTTGGCGCTGGCCACCTCTTTCACCTCATCGGTTTGTTGGCCGATGAGATGCACATGCGGCTTGCGGCCCAAATCGATTTCGTAATGCGTGTGGCCGTGTCCGAAATCCGACTCCGACAGCACGCCGGCCGCGACCAGATGGTTCAACGTGCGGTATAAGGTGGCGCGCGATACATGGATGCCGGTGCGCTGCATTTCGTACAGCAATTCGTCGGCGCTGAAATGCGCGGGCTGGGTGAGCACGAATTCGAGCAGGGCCGTGCGCTCTTTGGTCAACAGCATTTTGTTCCGCCGCAGGAACTCCCGATAGCGGATGCTGGCGTCGGCCAGCCGCTCGCGCGCCGTGGTCATGGCTGTTTAAGGTAGGAAGGGGTGAAGTCAACCGCCAGGGGGCGGCAGAAAGGCGAACAACACCACGCCGGCGCATTTTCCCCGGCGTGATTCCAGGTATTCTTTGAAATCCTGCGTGACGACCCTCCCCTTCAATTCGCTGGCATGCCGCAACAAAGGCGGTCCGCCGGCAGGCGCATCGATGAAACCGGTGTGGGTGACGTCGAGACCGGGTAGGTTCGTGACGAACGCTACGCCCAGAAATTGATCGCCCAGGGTCCAATGGGCCGCGAGTTGCAGCGCCCGGTCATAGGGCAGATAGCGCAGATCGATTTGGGGATCGGCCGGCAGCGGGGGCAGCCCATGCGCCGCGAAGAGTTTGTTTTTGAACAGGGTCTTATGCACCACCGTATCGCCGGGCAAGGTCAAGACCCGGAACCATTGCGGATTGCGGTCGAGCCAGTCGCCCACGAAGAAGTGATTGCGCGTGGCAAAGCTGACCGTGTCGCCGTGGTAGCGGATGGGCAGGATGGCGGGGATCAGGTCGGCGGCCTGGTGCGCGCGGGCCAGGGCGATATCCGATTCGAGATAGGTGACGCAGTCGAACCGGTCGAAGTCGAGAATGGGTTTGGGATCGATGGCGCCGAAGCGACCTTCGCCCGTGGGCCCGAGAAAATACGGCGTGCCTTCGAGAGCGCGGGAAAAGTAGCGCAGCCGGGCGGTGTAATCCGTCGGGGCGTCGGAGCGCTGGAGCAGTTTGTAGGCCACCGCCTCCGCCGGCCGTTCCTTGTTGTACCAGCGGGTGATATGCGCGAACAGGCTGTCCATCAGATTCGCGGCGGCCTCCGGCGAGCCGCGGTAATCGTTGAGCATGGCCGCGGCCGCGAGGGTGTCGCCGTCGATGCCGAAGATGTAGCCACACAGACCGCTTACGCGGGTGATGGTTCCGGTTTTATAACGCACCAGGTCTTCGTCGGAGAACAAACGCAGGCGCCGCCCTGTGACGCCGTCGACGCCGGGCTGGGCCAGCGAGGCCACATAGTCGCGGCCGAAGGGGCGGCGCGCCATGCGGCTCAGCAGCAGGGCCATGGCGCGGGGTTTGACCCGATCGTCATGCGACAGGCCGCACCCGTCGTGCAGATCGAAATCCGCGGTATCGATGCCCAGGCGCGTGAGAAAAGCGCGCTCGGCGCGCAAGCCCGCTTCGGCGCTGCCTACGCCGTAAACTCGTTTGCCCAGATGGCGTAACAGCAATTCGGCGTGCAGATTCTGGCTGCGCTGGTTGGCCTCTTCCACCAGGGCGATGAGTGGCGCCGTGGTGAGCCGGTAGGTCTTGAGCAGCGGCATCGAGGAATCCGCCGTCGTATCGGGAAGAAAGGCGACGCCGCCGGCATTCAATGCCTGCAGGAAGGCGGCCCGGAAATACCGGGGCGGATCGCGCACCGGCAACACCCAGGAGCGTCCGGGACTGCGCAGCCCGACATGGCCGCTCACCGTGACCACGGTGGAATCCTCGCGCTGATAGAGGCCCAGGCGGCTTCTCCCGCCGCCGCGGGTACGGGCTTTGTCGATGACCCGCACATAGCCCACGTCGGGGACCACCTGCACTGCGGCCGGCTGCCCGATCTTTTCTGCCGGCGTGACGCTGAGCACATAGCAATTGTCGTTGAACGACAGGGCCGACACCTCGGCGCCGTACCAGGTGTCGAAGTGATGCGGCAGCCAGGCTGCGGGCCGGTGCGGGCCGGTGAAAAAGCTGTCCGAAACCTCGACCCGCCCGCGCACCGTGTCGATGCCGGCCTGCCGCAGCGAATCGACCCAGGTCCGCAACGGTTGCAGGGCGTCGGGGAAGAAACGGTCGGAAATGTTGGGGTCGCCGCCGCCGATCACGCGCAGCAGGCCGCGCAGGGTTTTTCCCGACACCGTGCCCGACACTTCCAAGGTGGTGGCGGGAGCGTAATTGACGGGAAAGGTGTCGAGCACGGCCGCCGTGACCAAGAGCTTGAGACAGGACGCCGGCGTGAACCAGTCGGTGTCGTTCCACTCGGCTTCGAAGCGCTGAAAGCGGAGCGAATACACGGCCAGGCCCACGCGTCCGCGCACGCGGCTGTGTTTGACCTTGTCTTGCAGGTCGCGCAAAAGCAGGGGCGACGGCTCGGTATGCCAGTTTTGCGGCCAAGGGATGGCGGCGGCCGATGGGATCGAGGCAGTCGCCGAGGTCGAGGTGGTGGAAGTATCCGCGCCGGAGGAGTCGGCCGCGGGCGATGCCTTTCCCGTCGAATCCTGCGCGGCCGAATCTTTGGCTGCGGGTTGGGCGCGGCAGGCCGAGCCGATGAGGCACAGCGCCCAGAAGCAACGCAAGCAAAGTCGGCCTCGGGCCGAAGCGACGGCGGCGGGATTCATACCGGCGCCACAGTTGCGAAGTCGCGGAAAAATCCCGGATAGGTTTTGCGCACGCAGCCGGGGTTGCGCAGGGTGACGGGAACTCCGCCGAAGGCCGCCAACGCAAAACACATGGCCATGCGGTGGTCGTCGTAGGTCTCGATTTCGGCCGGCCGCAGCGTTTCCGGCGGCCGGATGATGAGGCCGTCTGCGTTCTCGTCCACCGCCGCGCCGACCTTGCGCAGCTCGGCGGCCATGGCCGCCAACCGGTCGGTTTCCTTGTGCCGCCAGTTGGCGACGCCGCGGATCACGGTGGGGCCTTGGGCGAAAAGGGCGGTCACCGCCAAGGTCATGCCCGTGTCCGACATGGAGTCCATATCGGCGTCGATGCCTTGCAGCTTTCCCGCCGGCGCCCGCACCGTCACGCCGGAGGAGCCGTACTCCACGCCGGCGCCCATGCGGCGCAGCACTTCGGCAAAACCGATTTCGCCCTGCGCCGAATCGCGCCCGAGGCCCGCCACCGTTACCGGCCCGCCGCCGATGGCGCCCGCCGCCAGGAAATACGAGGCCGACGAGGCGTCGGGCTCGACGGCGAAGGTTCCGGGTGAGGCGTACCCGGCCGGCTTTTCTACTGCAAAGCGGTGCGGGCCGTCGACCGCAAGGCGCGACCCGAAGGCGCGCATGATGCCCACGGTGAGATCCACGTAGGGCGCCGACGCCAGGGTTCCCGCGACCTCGATTGCGGCGGCCCGCCGGCACAGCGGCAGCGCCAGCAGCAAGCCGGTAGTGAATTGGCTCGACACATCGCCGCGGATGCGCGCGCTGCCGCCTTCCAGCCCTTGCGCCGTAAGGCGCAGCGGCAGGAAGCCCGCACGGTGTTCATAATCGAACCGGGTTTGCGGGGCGGCCAGTTGGCGCAGCGCCTCCACCAAATCCCCGAGGGGGCGCTCGCGCATGCGCGCTACTCCGTCGAGCCGGAAAACGCCATGACCCGCGGCCAGTAAGGCCGTGAGAAAGCGCGTCGCGGTTCCGGAATTCCCGAGAAACAGCGACACATCTGCGCCGGCAGGCGCCTGAAAGCCGCGGCCGATCCCCTCGATTTCAAGTTCGGATCCTTCGCCGTGCAGGCGGATGCCGAGGTGCGCCAGGGCCGTGCGCATCAGGTTTACGTCGTCACCGTCGGGCAAGTGCAAGAGGCGCGTGCGTCCCGCGGCCAGGGCCGCCAGGGGCAGCGCGCGGTTGGCGATGCTTTTCGATCCCGGCGGCCGCACCGTTCCGGCGGCCCGTTTGCGGGGGGGTAATACCAGGGTTTCCATCTACCAGGAAACTTACAAGCTAAATGAAATCGCGGTTCACCAGGACGCCGCGGTTGAGCTGGATACGGCGGTAAGGCAGTGGGCTGATGAGATGGTAGTCGTGGGTGGCCATGAGCACGGCGGTGCCCGCGGCGTGGATGTCCTGGAAAATTTTCAGCACTTCGCCCGACGTGTTGGGATCGAGGTTGCCGGTGGGTTCGTCGGCCAGCACGATATAGGGTTCGTTGGCCATGGCGCGGGCGATGGCCACGCGCTGCTGTTCTCCGCCCGAGAGCTGATGCGGCAGGTTGCGGGCTTTGTGCGAAATGCCCGTTTGTGTCAGCACTTCATAGACCCGCTGTTTGATGCGGCGTTGCGGCAGGTCGGCGATGCGCAGGGCCAGCGCCACGTTCTCGAACACGTTGCGGTCGGGCAGGAGTTTGAAATCCTGAAAGACGATGCCTAGACGTCGCCGCAGCAATTGCACCTTCGCGGCCGGCGTGGGCTCATAAGAGTAATACGTCAAGTCCTTGCTGAAGGAAATCAGCACTTCGCCGCGATCGGGTTTTTCGTCGAGGTATAAAAGCTTGAGCACCGTGGTCTTGCCCGCGCCGCTGGGGCCGGTGAGAAATACGAATTCGCCGCGGTCGATGCGAAAGTGCACGTCGTCGAGCGCCTTCCAGTCATCGCGGTAGATCTTGGTGACATGGGTGAAGGCGATCACGGGCGCTCCAGCACGAAATGGAGCCGTTCGCTGCGGTCGGTGCCGGGTCGAAAGCCGAAACCCGCCAGACAGGCGCGCACGCGGAAGCCCGCGCGTTCCGCCCACCGTCGCAGCGCCGAGGCCGGGTAAATGCGCTGCTGATGCAGTTCCTCGCGTGTTACCGTGCTTCCGCCGCCGCCGGCATCGTTCAGGAAAAAGGTAAAGGCGTTGATCTGCAGGCGGGTTTTTTCCAGGTAGCGGCTGCGGCGCACATAGGCGCCGCCGGCCAGCTCTTCGGCGTCGACGCCGTCGGCGAAATGGCGCCGCGAGCATTGGGCGGTGGTGACGTCGAAGACGAACAGGCCTCCCGGACGCAGCACGGCTTTGGCCTGGCGCAGCGTCCGCAGCACCTCTTCGCCGCGGAGCAGATAGTTCAAACTGTCGTACAGCATGAGCAGCAAATCGAAAGGCCCGCGCACCGCCAGCGCCCGCGCATCGAAAGCCGCGCGCCGGGCCGGAGCCGCGGCGGCCCGCAACATGGCCGGGCTGCAATCCGAATGCAGCAGAAATGCGCCGGGAAACAGGGGCGGCGCCGCGAAAGGGCAGGTGCCCGCGGCCAATTCCAACACGCGCCGGGGCGGGGTGGCGCCGCCGAAGCGGTGCCACAAGGTGCGCACATGCCGGGCCCAGGCGTCGTAATCGACATGCGCCATGATGCGATCATAAAAGGGGGCCATGGCTTGGTACGGCGCGGCGCCGGCCATGAGGTTATTCCGGCGCCGAGGTGGTATCGCCGCCGGCCGAGGCGTCATCGGCAGCGCCGCCGGCATGGAATTCCGCCAATCGGTTTTCGATATGCACGTGTTGACGCCAATCCTTCACCAGACTCGCGAGCTTTTGCGAGATGATCCACTGCTTGGCCATGGCGCTGATCTGGGCGTAATCCTCTTCCAGCGAAAGATGGCGGGCCGCGGCCTTCCGGTCGACGCGGAACAGGTTATAACTGTCGCCGATGAGAATGGGCTGGGTGACCTGGCCCGAGTCCAGCGAATCCACCGCCGCCTTATAGGCCGGATCGAGTTGATCCCTGGAGAACCAGCCGAGATCGCCGCCTTGATCGCGCGTATCGCGGTCTTCGGAAATCTCGCGCGCCGCGGCGGCGAACTCCGGCCCGGTTTTCAGGGTTTGCCGCACCGAATCCATGAAGGCCAGGGCGCGCGCCGTGTCCTGGGTCGAGGGAATGACCCGGATGAGAATGTGCGAGGTGCGGATTTCGTTGTCCTTCTTGCCGGTAACGAGGATGATATGGTAGCCGAAGCGCGAACGCACGGGATGGGTCGAGTAATCGCCCACGTCCAGGGCCCAGGCGCCGCGCTCGTAATCGGGATCGAGCGTGCCGCGCTTGGTGTACCCCAGGTCGCCGCCGTCCTTAGCCGAAGGATCGTCGGAATAGATCTTCGCCAGATTGGCGAAGCTCGCGCCCGCGTCCAGTTGCTTGATCAGCGAGTCGGCCTTGGCCTTGGAGGCTGCATCGATTTTGGGATCGGCTTTGATGCGCCATTGGATATGCGAGAGGCGCACGCCGTCTTTCTGGATGGGCAGGCTGTCGTGGTAGTCGTGGAAGAACTGCTGCACCTGCAACTGCGAAGGATCGGGATCGCCGATGTATTTCATCTGCAGTTTCTGTCGGTACAGCTGATCGCGCACCTGCTCCTGCAACCGCGCCTTGAACTGCCCCAGCGTCATGCCCGTGGTCTGCCGCAACGCCAGTTCGAGTTGCTTCTCGCCGCCCTGCTGCTCGGCGTCGTGGTTGTACACATCCTGCACGTGGCTGCTGACCTCCTGATCGGTTACGCGCAGCGACGTGTCCTGTTGGGCCTTGGCCAGAATCACTTTCTCGTCGATGAGGCGCTGCAGCGCCTGTTCGCGTTGTTCCGCCACCGGCAGGGCTGCGAACGAAGGCTGTTGCTCGTCCATGGCCTGGCGGAATTCCTCGACGTCGGAGAAAAGAATCGGATCGTCGTTGACCACGCCGGCCACGCCTTCGACCGAAACCCGTTCCGCGGCCGCGTGGCGGGGCAGAAACGCGGCAGCGACCAGCACGGCGGGGAACAGTTTAAGGATCCGGAGCGGCATTGGGAGCATGATCGGTTCCTGACGGCGAGGGAGTGGGGGGATTCGATGCGGGCGGCGGATCGGTTACGGCGGGCTTCTGCGCGGGATCGACGTCTGGCGCCGGCGATTCGGCCGCAGGCGTGGCCGCGTCGGGAGCGTGGGCGGGAATGCGGGCCACGGCATGGCGGCGCGGCGGATTTCTCTTGTGCTTGGGCGGCAGAGGCGGTACGTTGGGCGGCGGCGCCGCCACCACTTCGGGCTCGACGGTGTCGGGCGTCGCTTCGCGTCCCGGAATCTGATCGAGATTCAGGCTGATGGCTGCGCCTTCTTTGAACTGGCGGATTTTGGCCGCGCGCATTTCGTCTTTATGCTCCATGACCAATTGCGCGATGATGGATTCCTTGGCTTCGGTGTAGGGGATGGGCGAACCCGCTTCTTCGCGATCGAGCAGTTTGACTAGATAAATGCCGTCGGCGCAGGTGAGCGGCGGCGAGACGAAACCGGGTTTGGCTTCGTCGAGCGCGGCCAGAATGCACAGGGGAATCTGCGAGGCCTTGCGGAAGGGAATGGCGGAAATTTCCCCTCTGGCCGAATCGAGGGAATAGCGCACCCCGAGGGCCATAAAATTGTCGCCTTTGATCTGGGTGCGCACGGTTTGGGCTTCTTTCAACGAAGCCATGCGGATATGGGCGTAACGGAATTCGGGCGCCGTGCGTCGAAACGCGTCTTTGTGCGATTCGTAATAATGAGAGATGGCTTCCTCGTCGGGCTCGTAATCTTCGTTGGTATTCTGGCGCGCGAGAAATTCTTCGATCAGCACCTTGCGGCGCAGAGCCTGGAGGCGGCTTTTCACCTTGGGATCCTGATCGATTCCGTGTTTGAGGGCTTGCTGGTACACCACTTCGTCGTCGATCCAGCGTTGGATGAAATTGAGGTATTGTTCGCGCGGCAGCACTTTTTCCAATTCGGGCGGGAAGGTTTCGCGCAAATCATTCAACGTCAAGCGGGATTGATCCACCTGGGCCAGAACGGTTTGCGGGGGTTCGGCTTTGTGGCAACCCGCCAGACACAACACTGCGATGCTGACGGCCGGAAAAAACGGCTTCAAAACGTCGGAAAAGACGCGGCGATTCACGGGGCCAATATAGCTAACGCACTGCCTGGGCAGTATCGGGCCTGCCCCTGTGTTGATGAAGCGTTTAGAGTTCAGCCTGCGCCCGTCTCAGGCTTCGCCCATCCGCCCAGACGGATTCGCCCGGGTAGCGAAAGTTACAGCCAGCCGCGCAGGATTTGTGCGGCCTGGGAGATGGCGGCCATGGCGTCGCCGGATCGCGGCGGGTTGAGTTCCACCACCATCTGCAGGGGCTCGGTGTTCAGAAAGCGCAGGGGCCGTGGGCAGCGCGCCGCCAATCCCGCCAACTCCGGCTTTTCGGGTTCGCGCAGCGGCGCGTACTGCAATTGCAGCAAATTGCCTTCGAGCGTGATTTTTTGCAGCCCCAATTGCTGGGCCGCCACCCGCGCCAGCATGGTGCGCAGCAGGACGGCGGCGGGCCGGGGAACGGGGCCGAAGCGGTCGATCAGTTCTTTTTCCATCTCGTCGACCTGGCCGGGTTCGGAACAGCGCGAGAGCTTCTGGTACAGAAGGGTGCGTTGCAGCCCGTCTTCGACGTAGTCTTCGGGGAGGAAGGCGTCTTCGGGAAATTCGACTTCCGGGTTCAACGGCGGCAGCACCTTTTGCCCCTGCATTTCCCGGACGGCGTCGCGCAGCATGCGGCAATAGGTTTCGAAACCCACGGCCGCGATATGCCCGCTTTGCTCCAGCCCCAGCAAATTGCCCGCCCCGCGGATTTCCAGATCGCGCATGGCGATTTGAAAGCCGCTGCCGAGATCGGTGTACTTCTCCAGCGCGTAGAGTTTGCTTTTCGCTTCGTCGGTGAAGCGGTTGGCGTCGGGCGCGATCAGCAGGCAATGCGCCTGCGCCGCGGAACGACCCACGCGTCCCCGTAATTGATACAACTGTGACAACCCGAACAAATCAGCGCGGTGGATGATCATGGTGTTGGCGTTGGCGATATCGATGCCCGACTCGATGATGGCGGTGCACGCCAGCACGTCGTATTCGCGGTGGACGAAGGCGGCCATCACGCGTTCGAGCTGGCCTTCTTCCATCTGGCCGTGGGCCACGCCCACGCGGGCCTGGGGCACGAGCGCCTGCACCCGGTCGGCCATCTCGTGCATGTCGGCGACGCGGTTGTAGACGAAGTAGGCCTGGCCGCCGCGGCTCAATTCGGCTTCGAGGGCATCGCGCACCACGGCCGGATCCCAGGCCACCACGCGGGTCTCGATGGGCAGGCGGTTGCGGGGCGGCGTGGCGATAATGGAAAGGTCGCGCGTGCCGAGCATCGACATGTGCAAGGAGCGGGGAATGGGCGTGGCCGACAGCGCCAGCACGTCGACGTGGGCGCGCATCTCTTTGAGGCGTTCCTTTTGCTTGACGCCGAATTTTTGTTCTTCGTCGACGATCAGCAATCCCAAATCCTTGAAGGCGACGTCTTTGGAAAGCAGACGATGCGTGCCCACCACCAGGTCCAGCGTGCCGTCCGCCAACGCGGCCAGAGTGGCTTTCTGTTCCTTGGGCGAGCGGAAGCGATCCAAGGCCTCGATGCGCACGGGCCAGGCCGCGAAACGTTCCGAAAACGTATCGAAATGCTGCGCCGCCAGAATGGTGGTGGGCGCCAGAATCGCGACCTGTTTTTTGTCACATACGGCCTTGAATGCGGCGCGCATGGCCACTTCGGTTTTGCCGAACCCCACATCGCCGCACACCAGCCGATCCATGGGCTTCTTCGTCTCCATATCGCGTTTCACGTCGGCGATGGCTTTGGCCTGGTCGGGGGTCAGATCGTATTCGAAGGCCGCTGCGAATTCGCGCTGTAAATCGCCGTCGGCGCTGAAGGCGAACCCCTCGGCCACCGATCGCTTGGCATAGAGATCGATCAAATCCTTGACCAGGACGACGATGGCCTTGCGGGTTTTTTCCTTGGCCGTCTCCCACGACTTGCCGCCCAGCTTCGACAACACGGGCACGAGGCTTTCTTCGCCCGCGAATTTTTCCAGCTTGGCGAGATCCGCCACCGGCAAGGTCAACTTGTCGCTGCCGTGGTAATGCAGCAAGATGCAGTCGAGATCGCGTCCGCCTACCTTGACTCGGCCGATGCCCACGAAGCGCCCGATGCCATAGGCTTCGTGCACCACGAAGTCGCCGCGGTTCAAGGCGTCGAAGCTGGGAATGGCCGCGCCGCCCCCGCGGAATTTGCGCTTGCGCACGTTGCGGCTGAAGCGGTTGAAGATCTGGTGATCGGTGAGCAGGGCCACGCTTTGGGTGCGGTCGATGAAGCCGCAGTTGAGATGGCCCACGCACACGCCGTCGACGGGCAGGGTCTGCGCCAGCTTGCGCAGGCGTTCGGCCTGCCCGGCATTGGGGCAGAGCAGATACACCTGCAGGGCTTCGGCGGCCAATTCGCGCAGCAGCGGTTCGGCTTCGCTCAAGCCCGCGCCGCCGCGCTGCTGGGGCTGCTGATCCACGGTCACGCTGCCCGCCCCCTCCCAACTCAGCCGGCTGAGCTGCAGCACCGGCCGGGTCGACAGGCTGCGCGCCAGTTCCGCGGCCGACAGCAGCAATTCTTCGGGCGTGTTGACGAAGCGATCTTTGCCGCGGGCCTCCTGATAGCCGCTGCGCATGGCCGCCCAGGCCTTTTCCACCGCGTCGGCCAGACCGTCGGCGTCGCCCACGATCACGCGGGCCTCGGCGCCGAGAAAGTCGAGCAGGTTGTGGTTCAAGTCCTTGAAGAAGGCCTTTTGCCAGTGGATCCCGGTGAGGTCGCGCTTCTCCACCAGCCGGTGGCGCTCGGCCGCCCAGGCGTCTTCGTCGCCCAGCCGGTCGAGATGGCTTTCCAGGCCCTGATCCAGCGCCTCCGGCGGATAGCAGCATTCGTCCAGCGGGAACAGGGCGATGGAATCGACCGCGCGCACGGATCGCTGCGAGAAAATGTCGAATTCCTTGATCGACTCGATGGTGTCGCCGCCCAACACGATGCGATAGGGGTTCTCGGCCAAATAGGGATAGATGTCGAGGATTTCACCGCGCACGCCGAAGGTGCCGAGATCCTGCACCACGGTTTCTTCGCGAAAGCCGAGGCCGAGCGCCGCTGCGCGGAAGGTGCCGGGGCTCAAGGCGTCGCCGGCCTGGAGCGTCACGATTTCCTGATGCAGGCTGCGCGGGCTCGACAGCTTTTCCAAAAACGCGGATACCGTGACGATCATTACAACCCGCCGGCCGCGGTACAGGGCGTCGAAGCCTTCCAGCCGCCGCTCGCGCACCGGGCCGAAGGGCGCGCGCCATTCATAGGGTTTGAGATCGAGGCCGGGGAAATGCAGCACCTCGTCTTCGTTCAGAAACGACTGCAGGTCTTCGGCCAGGGCTTCGGCGGCTTTGGTGTCGGGGGCGAGAACCAACAGCGATCCCGCATGCCGGCGGAATTGCGCCGCGGCCAGGGCCGCCGGCCCCGAGCCCGCCAGGCCGGCCACGTGCAAGGGTTCGCCGGGTTTGGCCGCCAGGCCGCTGAAGGCGGGAAAGGCATGCGCGTCGAGCAGACGGGAAAGCGGAATCGGTCCGGAATCGCGGGTCGGGGGCATGGGATCGGTTTCGGCCTGTAGCGTTGAGGTTACGATGGTTCCCCGCGCTTCGGACGCAGAAGGGAAATCCTGCGAGAAAATTAACCGGGTCGGGCCGAAGTTTGGTCGGCGCGACATTCGCGGCGTGCCGTTTTAATGTAAACTCACCCGATGTGTTTTTCGGCCACGGCCAGTTTTGTCGCCAGCGGCGCGCTGGTGGCGCTCGGGGGCGCCACATTCGCGTTCGCCAGGAAGCGAGACAAAGTGCTGGTGGCGATCCCGATTCTTTTCGGCATTCAGCAGGCCTTGGAGGGGTATCAGTGGCTGCGGCTTGACGGGGGTTCGTCTTCGCGGGCGGCGGGGTACGGGTATTTGTTTTTCGCCCTCGTCCTTTGGCCCGTTTACGTGCCGTCCTTTGTCTACTTCCTGGACAAAAACCGGAAAACGCTGTTGCGCTGGTTTGTGCTCGCGGGCCTCGCGGTGGCGGCCATTTTTCTGGGACTGCTGGCCGCACACCCTTTGCACGTGCGCATCACCTCGTCCTGCGTGAGCTACGCCTTGGGCCTTCCCCCCTTCTGGGTCGTCGGACCTCCCTATCTGTTGGCCATTCTGGGTCCGCTGTTCCTCTCCAGCCGCAAAATTTTCCGGTGGTTTGGAGCCGCCATTCTCGGGCTGGCCGTTCTATCCTGGAGGCTGTACCAGTTTAATTTCATCTCCGTGTGGTGCTTTTTCGCCGCGGCCGTGAGTTCGATGTTCTTTCTCTACGTGCAAAACAACCGCCGGCGGAAAAACGCCCTGCGGACTTCCTAAGCAAGAGGTTTTGTTGTTGCTGCCGGGCGGTACCCAAATTACCCCGGAACCGGACGATCGAGTGAACGTAAGAAAGATCGGACGGCAACCGAAAACCGTTCGGGCTGATCATAAAAAATTCCGTGTCCGGCATCCTGGATGTGAGCGACTTGGAGCTTCGGATGGATAAGTTGCAGATCCGAGGCCGATTTTTCCGAAATGATGCCGGCATCACCAATGATTAACAAACATGGAATTTCAAGCGAACTCACGAGTTGCTTATAATCCGGATTCGGTGGGGTGAGAACGTCAAACGCGCTCATACTCGTTTCACGGCGTGCTCTGGCGATTCTCTCAACCATAGGCAAAGAGCGGTTGGGGCGCCGAGTTTGCAGATCTTTCACGATTTCTTCCAGGGGTTGATGCAATTGCCTTCGGTGTTGATCGGCCACATCGCCGTCGCGCACTTCGCGTTGTTGCTTCGAACTGAGGAAGGCCGGATCCGCCAGGATTAAGCCGCGGATCGACGCAGGATAAAGGCTTGCAACCATCGCCGCCACGAGGCCTCCCATGGAATGTCCAATCAGGATCGGGCGATCGATCCCAAGATTATGCACGAGACCGGCAATATCCTTCGCGTGATCCTCGTATCGGTATCCAAAATCAGGTACGCTCGACTTTCCGTGACCGCGAAAATCCGGCATGATGACGTCATATTCATTTTCCAGCGCCCGGGCGATGTCGGTCCAGCATAGTCCATTCGCCATCAAGCCGTGCAAGAGGAGAAGCGATGGTTTTCCGGGCCCGGTCCGCGTGTAATGCAGGTTTATTCCATTGGTCTCACAAAGTGCTGAATTCCACCGGGCCATCTTTCGACTCCTAAAAAAGATTTAACGCATAATTTTTGCGCGCCTTTTCGTCCTCGAACGACTCCGCGTCGTCCTCGACTTCCTGTGCGCCCACGTATCGGCCGTGCGCCGTGTGGATTCTTGTTCGGGTTTGCGGCCCATCAACTCACCTTTTCCTCTTTCGCCGCTCGTCCGATTCTTCTATGAGATCAACCAACCGGCGAACTAGAAAAGGCCGGGGAATGCGTTTCCCGTTTTCCCCATGGTTCACCGAACGATAAGTCAGTGCTGGGCTGCCCGCTTGGGATGCAGGAGTTTGGCGATCAAGCCGGTCCACCCGGTTTGATGCGAGGCTCCCACGCCGCGGCCTGAGTCGCCGTGGAAGTATTCGTGGAACCACACATAGTCGCGGAAATGCGGATCGGCATGGAATTTGGGATACAGCCCATGCACGGGGCGGCCGCCGCCGGCATCTTTGAGAAACAGTTTGGCCAGCCGGCCCGAAAGCTCGGTGGCGATTTCGTTCAGGGTCAGCATTTGCCCCGAGCCGGTGGGGCATTCGACTTTGAAGTCGTCGCCGAAATAATGGTGGAACTTTTGCAGTGATTCGATGATGAGGTAATTGACGGGCATCCACACCGGGCCGCGCCAGTTCGAATTGCCGCCGAACAGGCCCGAGTCGCTTTCGCCGGGCACGTAGCCGACCCGCAATTCTTCGCCGGCCAGCGACAGCGTGAAGGGCGCATTTTCATACACCTTGCTCACCGCGCGGATGCCGTAAGGCGACAGGAATTCAGCCGGGTCGAGCATGCGCCGCAGCACGCATTTGATGCGGTGGCCGCGCAGCAGCGACAACAGGCGGCGCTGGCCGCGGCCCGGTTCGTTCCAGCGCGAAACCAGGCCCGCCAGCTCGGGCCGATGGCGCAGGTACCATTCCAGCGCGTCGCGGAAGGCCGGCAATTTTTCCAACAGTTCCGGCTCCAAGGTTTCCACTGCGAACAGGGGGATCAGACCCACCATGGATCGTAGTTTCAGGGTCACCGTGCCGCCTTGCGGCATCTTCAGCTCGTCGTAATAGAAAGCATCAACCTCGTCCCACAATCCCAATTCTTCGCCATCGAGATTGGTCATGGCTTCGGCGATGCACAAGAAATGTTCGAACAGCTTGGTGGCCATGTCTTCGTACACCGCGTCGTTCTTGGCCAGCTCCAGCGCGATGCGCATGAGGTTCAGGCAATAAGCGGCCATCCAACTGGTGCCGTCGGCCTGGTTCACCGTGCCGCCGCCGGGCAGGGGACGGCTGCGATCGAAAGCCCCGATGTTGTCGAGGCCCAGGAACCCGCCCTGGAAAATGTTGCGGCCGGAGGCGTCTTTGCGGTTCACCCACCACATGAAATTCAGCAGCAATTTGTGGAAAATGCGCTCCAGAAAATCGAGGTCGCCGACGCCTTGCTGTTTGCGATCGATTTGGAAAACGCGCCACGCGGCCCAGGCCTGTACGGGCGGATTCACGTCGCCGAAGTTCCATTCATAGGCGGGGATTTGTCCGTTGGCATGCATGCTGAAGACGCGGCAGAGAAACAGCAGTTGTTCTTTGGCGAAGGCGGCGTCGACGAGGGCGAGGGGAAGGCAGTGAAAGGCCAAGTCCCAGGCGGCGAACCAGGGATATTCCCATTTGTCGGGCATGGAAACGATTTGGGCGTGGTGGATATGCAGCCATTCGGAATTGCGCCCCTCGTTGCGCTGCGGCGGTGGCGGCGGTTGCCCCGGATCGCCGCGCAGCCATTCCCGCACGTCGTAGTGGTAATACTGCTTGCTCCAAATCATGCCGGCCAGGGCCTGGCGCTGCACCAGGCGCGCATCGGCATCTTCAATCCCGGCTTGCAGCGCCTCGTAATAGGCTTCGGCTTCGGCGCTGCGGGTCGCGAACACCGCGTCGAAATCGCGAAACGGATCCGGGTTGCCCTTCCGGGTCAGGCGCAGGCGGAATTGGCGGGATTGTCCGGCCGCGATGGTTTCAATGAAATGCGCCGCGGCCTTGGTGCCGGATTGATCGGGGTTCACGGCTTCACGCTTGCCCTGCACGAGGTAGTCGTGAAACCCGTCTTTGAAATACCCGGCAAGATTCGGGTCGCCGAACACACGCGGATTGGTTTCGTTCTCGCAGAAAAGCAACTCCGACGCGGCCTCGGCGTGAAACCAGTATTCCCCCAGTTCCGCATGGGTAACTTGAATGGTACTGTGGTCCTGGGCGCGGAGATCCGGCCGGGCCGAACCCGGCGCCCAGGTCCAGGTATTGCGGAACCAGAGTTGCGGCAGCACGTGCAGGGCCGCCGCGTCGGGGCCGCGGTTCCATACCGTGACGCGCAGGAGCACGTCTTCGGGATCGGCCAGCGCGTATTCCACAAACACGTCGAAATAGCGATCGGCGTCGAATACGCCCGTGTCGATCAGCTCGAATTCGAGTTCACCTTTGCCGCGCCGCCGGTTTTCTTCGACCAGGCGCGCATAGGGATATTCGGCCTGCGGATATTTGTACAGGAATTTCAAATAGGCGTGCGTGGGCAAGGCGTCGAGATGGTAATAGCATTCCTTGACGTCTTCGCCATGATTGCCCTGGCCGTTGGTGAGGCCGAACAGCCTTTCTTTGAGAATGGGATCGCGGCCGTTCCACAACGCCAGGCCCAGGCATAGGCGCTGCCGGTCATCGCTGAAGCCCGCCAGGCCGTCTTCGCCCCAGCGGTAAGCGCGGCTTTTAGCCTGGTCATGCGGAAAATAATCCCAGGCGTCACCGTCGGCGCTGTAGTCTTCGCGCACTGTGCCCCATTGGCGGTCGCTGAGATAGGGCCCCCAGGTTTTCCACCGTTCCCGGCCGGCTTGGACCGCCTGCAAACGCGCGCTTTCGGCCGTGGGTTTCATGCCGGGAAAATTACTCGCTGCCATCCGCGGTGACGCCCTCGGATCAATAGCGCGTGACTTGCTGGGTCAAACCGCCGTCGACGTAATAGGTGCAACCCGTGACGTAGTCGGATTCGCCGCCAGCCAGGAACACCGCCACCGAGGCCACTTCTTCGGGCCGGCCGAAGCGGCCCCAAGGGATTTCGCTGATGGCGTCGGCGCGCGCCTGAGGATCGTTCAGCACGGCCTGGTTGATGGGCGTGGCAATGGCGCCGGGCGCGATGTTGTTCACGTTGATTTTATGCGCCGCCAATTCCATGGCCAAATTGCGCATCAGCATGCGCATGCCGCCTTTCGAGGCGCAGTACGCGCTATAGCCCGGAAAGGGAATGTCTTCATGCACCGAGGAAATATTCACCAGTTTTCCGCCTTGGCCCTGCTTGACCATTTGCCGCGCCACGACCTGGCTGATGAGAAAAGACCCGTACAAATTCACGTGGATCACCTTGCTCCACTCGTCGTCGGTGACATCGAGAAACGGTTTTTTGATTTCGATGCCGGCGTTGTTCACGGCGATGTCGATGCGGCCGAGTTGGGCCACCACGGTCTGGATCATGGCTTCGACCTCGGTGCGATTGCTCACGTCAGCCGGAACCGCGATGGCCTTGTGGCCGAATTTTTGGGCTTCGGCAAAGGCTTCTTCGAAGGCCTGCGGTTCGCCGGGGCGGAAATTCACGGCCACGTGCGCGCCTTCGGTGGCGAAGCGGTGGGCGATGGCCTTGCCGATGCCGCTGGTGGCGCCGGTGATGAGGGCGACTTTGTCTTTCAAACGCATGGAATCCTCGGGGCGGGCGGTGAAAACGGAAAATAGTTAGGACTGCAAACTACACGAAAGCGGCGACTGTGGCCATGGCTACGCAGACCGGCGGCCGGTGAAATTTGTTCGCACCGGTGCGAACAAACGATAGGGGAATCACAAAAGCGAATCGCCCCCTGCACGCCGGACATCAAAATGCTCAAGCACCCGTTCGGGTGTGTGGATAATCCCGGCGCCAAGGGATTGGGTTTTTTCCGGTCCCGTGCAATAATGTCACACGTAGGATCTGGGAACTTTTCACCCGGTTTGGATTTGCATGCATCCGAAATTCGTGACCAAGCCTTTTGATACCGATGCTTGGGCCCAAGGGAAAACGGGAACCGATGTCTGAAATCATCCGCATTCTGCATCTCGAGGACGATGCGCGCGACGCGGAACTGGCGTCCATGGCCCTGCAGTCGGAAAACCTCCGGGCCGAAATCGAGGTGGTGGATAGCGGCCAGGCTTTTTTGCATGCCTTGCGGGCGGGCGGCCATGATGTCATTCTCGCCGACTACCAGTTGCCCGACTATGACGGCGCGCGCGCGCTTGATGCGGCCAAAGATGAATGCCCCGACACCCCCTTCATTTTCGTGTCGGGAAAAATGGGTGAGGCCCTGGCCGTCGAGTCGCTGCAACAGGGCGCGGCCGATTACGTCTTGAAACGGTATTTGATGCGCCTGCCCGGCGCGGTGCAGCGCGCTTTGCGCATCGCCGCGGATCAGCGCGAAAAGAAAGCGGCGGAAAAAAAATTGCGCGCGTCCGAAGCCAAGCTGCTGGCCTTGATCGACAACTCGCAGGATTCCATCTGGTCGGTCGACGCCCAGTTCCGGCTCGTGACGTTCAACCTGGCCGCGGCCATGCGTTTTCGCGACACCCTCGGAGTCACCTTGCGTGCGGGCCTGCCCATGCACGAGGTGCTGCCCGCGCAGACGCGCGACTTGTGGCAGCGCTGTTTTAATCGCGCCATGGCGGGAGAGTCGTTTCAATTGGAAATTCCCTACACCGAAGAAGGGGCGGAACGTCAATCGGAAATGTCGCTCAACCCGATTCGCAACGGCGGCGAGATCACGGGTGCGGCGGTGTTCAGCCGCGATGTGACCGAACGCAACCGGACGCAATTCGAAATCAAGGCCCAACGCGACAAGCTGGAAAAAATGAACCAGCGGCTGATTGAACACCAGGCTTTTTTGGTGCAGACCGAAAAGCTGGCGTCGTTGGGCCAGCTTTCCGCGGGCGTGGCCCATGAAATCAACAACCCCATGTCTTTCGTCACCAGCAATTTGCGCACGCTGGCGGAGTATGTCGAACAATTACAAGCGGCGGCCCGGGCGGCCGCCGCCCTGGTCGGCCGGTTGCCTTCTCATCCGGATCCCGCGGTAGAGGCCGAACGGGCGCGGCTGGAAGCGCTGCTGCAAAGCCGCAAACTGCAAAACGCGCTCGCCGACGGTGAAAGTCTCGTGGCTGAGTCGCTGGAAGGCGCGCGACGGGTCAATGAAATCGTGCGCAGCCTGAAAAGCGTGGCGCGCGCCGACGACGGCGTGCGGGAGGCGACCGACGTCAACGCCTGCTTGGAAGACGCCTTGAAGCTGGCTTGGAACCAAATCAAGCACAAAGGGGAAATCCGCAAGGACCTGGGTGCCTTGCCGCTCATTTCGGCGTATCCCGGCCCGCTCCAGCAGGTTTTTCTGAACCTCCTCATCAACGCGGCCCAGGCCATTCCCGAAAAGGGGTTTATTGAAATCCGCTCGGCCGTCGCCGACGGGAAAATCGCCGTCTCCGTCACCGACAGCGGAGTCGGTATTCCCGAAAAAAACCGGTCGCGGTTGTTCACGCCTTTTTTCACTACCAAGCCCACGGGCCAGGGCACGGGCCTTGGACTTTCCATTTCCTACGGCATCGTACAGAAGCATCACGGTGACATCCAGGTGGCGTCGCAACCGGGAAAAGGCACGACCTTCACCGTTCTTTTGCCCGTGGATGAAACTGGGCCGGAAGGCCGCGCAACCGAGGAGGGTCGGCATGCCGATTGGCATCCTGTTTCTCGATGACGAGCAAAACGTGTTGAACGCCCTGCGGCGCGTGTTCCGCGATGTGGAGGACGTCGAATTCTTGTTCACCACTTCTCCGGACGAGGCGCTGACCTTCGCGGTCCGGCCCGATACCGCCGTGGTGTTTTCGGATCAACGCATGCCGTCCATGGACGGCGTCGCCTTTTTGGAACGGGTCAAAGAGGTCGCGCCCGAAGCCATCCGCATTCTGCTCACCGGCCACGGCGACATGAAGATGGCCCAGGAGGCCATCAACCGCGGTGCGGTGTACCGCTTTCTCAGCAAACCCTGGGACGACGAAGAGTTGCGGCATATCCTGGGACAGGCGCGCGAACGCTATGAGTTGGCGGCGGAAAACCGCCGCCTGCAGGAGGTGACCCGGACGCAGAACCAGGAGTTGAAAAAACTGAACGAAGGCCTGGAGCAGCGCGTGCGCCAGCGCACGCGGGAGATTCAGCAATTGAACGGCGAGTTGGAGAAAAGTCTGCTGGGCGCGGTGCGGGTGGCCGCCAGCCTGATCGAAGTGCACAACCAGGTGATCGGCAGCCATTCCCGCCGTGTGGCGGCGCTGGCCAAAGGCATGGCCCGCAAGCTGCGCCTGGCCGAAGGTGAAATTCTGCAGGTGGAGGTGGCGGGCCTGTTGCATGACATCGGCGAAACCGTACTCCCGGCGGAGATTCTGAACAAGGAGGAACATGCGCTCACGGCCGACGAACGGGAGCGCCTGCGGCGCCACCCGCTGCTCGGGGCGACCATCGTGCACATGGTTCCCAACATGGAGCGCGCCGCCCGCATGGTGCGGCATCACCACGAGCGGTTCTACGGAGGCGGCTTTCCCGATCGGCTCAAGGGCGATGACATTCCGCTGGGGGCGCGCATTTTGGCGGTGGCCGACGCCTATGACGAATGCCTCAACACGCGCGCCGCTTTCCGGCAGGCTTCGCCCGCCAAGGTGCTGGAGCAACTGCGCAAGCGCTGTCCGACCGAGTTCGATCCCGAGGTGGTGGAGGCGCTCGAACAGTCCGTGCGCGACGGCGATCGCTTTCGCGAAGACACCGAAGAGGTGGAAGTGCGCGTGCAGGATTTGCGGGCCGGCATGCGGGTGTCGCGCGACATCCGCGATTTGCGCGGCAACCTGTTGGTGTCGGCCTGCTCCACCCTGACCGAAGAGTTGCTCAAAACCCTGCAAGACTATCCCGAAACCTCGCGTTGCTTCGAGGGAATTTTCATCTACCGCAAGGATCCTTTTGCGCAGCCGCTGGCCGTCCCGTGAACGCCGGGAAATTCTGATGTCCGAAACACCTCCGACCCTGCGCCTCCTGCATCTTGAAGACGACGCAGCCGACGCCGAATACTTTGCGCATCTTTTGCGCGCAGGCGGGCTTGCCTGCGAGATCACCTCCGTGGCCACCCAACCCGAGTTTGAGCAGGCACTGCGAAGCGCCCCGGCCGACCTCATCCTGTGCGACAACAGCCTTCCCGGCTATAGCGGCGAAGAGGCGCTGGTGTTGGCGCACCGGCTGCGGCCCGAGGTGCCCTTCATTTTCCTTTCGGGTTCCATCGGCGAAGAGGCGGCCATCGAGACCCTCAAGAACGGCGCCACCGATTACGTGCTCAAATCGCGCACTTCGCGGTTGATCCCGGCGGTGACGCGCGCCTTGCGCGAGCGCCGCGATCGCGAAGAACGCCTGCGCGCCGAAGCGGCACTGCGCCACAGCGAAGAGCGTTACGCGCTGGCGGCGCGCGGCGCCAACGACGGATTGTGGGACTACGACCTCCGCGCCGGCAAAGTGTTCTTCTCGCCGCGCTGGAAAAGCATGCTGGGATACGCCGAAGACGAAGTCGGTTCGGACCCCAAGGAATGGTTCGAGCGCATCCACCCCGAAGACGCCGAAATGGTCAATTTGCAATGGGACCGGCATCTCGCCGGCAAAACCGCCCAATGGCAATGCGAACACCGGTTGCGCGCCAAGAGCGGAAGCTATTTGTGGGTGCTGGGCCGGGGCATGGCCATTCGCGCCGTGACGGGCGAACCCACCCGTGTCGCCGGTTCGATCAGCGACATCGGCGACCGCAAGCGGGCCGAAGAACAGTTGTTGTACGATGCCTTTCACGACGCGGTCACCGGCCTGTTCAACCGCAATCTCTTTCTCAACCGGCTGCAGCGTCTGTTATGGGTGGGCAAACGCCGGGGCGTGCCGCGCTTCTCCGTGCTGCTGCTGGGATTGGATCGCTTTGACGCCGTCCACGACGGGCTGGGTCGCCAGGCCGCCGACCAGATGTTGATCGAAACCGCGCGCCGCATCGAACGCAAGATGCGCCCGGGCGACACCTTGGCCCGCATCGGCCACGATGTTTTTGCGGTCTTGATGGAGGAGAACGCGGTGCCCGGCGAAGTGGTGCACCTCATCCAGAACATCCGCGGCTTATTCCAGGAGGCGTTGCGTCCCGAAGGCCGCGAAGTCTTTGTGACCCTCAGCGCCGGGGTCGTGCACGACGTCGACCGCCAGGCGTCGGCCGAAGAGATTCTGCGCGACGGCGGCCTGGCGCTCGGCAAAGCCAAGGCCAGGAAGGCTTCGGGCTTTGCGGTGTTCAACGAAGAGATGCATGCCCAGGCGTTGGCGTTGCTCGATTTGGAAACCGATTTGCGCCATGCGCTGGAGCGCCATGAATTCCGGGTGCATTACCAGCCCGTCATTTCGCTGGCCTCGGGAACGCTGTCGGGCTTCGAAGCCCTGGTGCGCTGGCAGCACCCGCAGCGCGGCCTGGTGCCCCCCATGGAGTTCATCCCCTTCGCCGAGCAAAGCCATTTCATCAATGCCATCGGCAAAACCGTGCTCGATTCGGCCTGTGCGCAACTGCGCGCCTGGCAGGATTCCCATCCGGGCCGGGAAGATTTGACCGTCAGCGTCAACGTATCGGGCAAGCAATTTCGCCAACCGGATTTGTTCCGGCAAATCGTGACCGTGCTGGAAGAAACCGGGTTAAATCCGAAATGTCTGAAGCTCGAAATCACCGAAACCGCCATCATGGAAGATCCGGAAGCCGCGGCCAGGCTGCTCATCGAACTCCGGAATGCGGGCATCGGGCTGCAAATCGACGACTTCGGAACCGGTTATTCGTCGCTGGGTTATTTGCACAGGTTTCCCACCCAGGCGCTCAAGATCGATCAGTCTTTCGTTTCCAAAATCGGCCGGCAGGGCGAAAACGCCGAAATCGCCGCCACCATCATTTCCATCGCCCATCATCTGGGCATGCAGGTGATCGCCGAAGGTATCGAGGCGCCTTACCATTTGCGCGCGCTCAAGAATATCGGCTGCGAATACGGCCAGGGGTTTTTGTTCTCCCGGCCGGTGGAAACCGATCAGGCCGAAAAGTTGATCGCCGCGCAACCGTTCGCGGTTTGACGCATCCCGGCCGCGTTTCGCCCGAGGTTCGGTTTGGATGGGGGCGGAACGGGCGAGGCCTGCGCCTGGTTCCTTGCCGAGGGATGTTGAAGAGGATCCGCCGGCTTCTTTTCGGCCGGTGAGCCTGTCGAACCGGCCGAGGGTCGAATAAGTTTTGGCGAAATTCGAGCTTCGCCCGAGCCTGGATTTAAGCCCAAGGCTGTCGACGCCGATAAGAGAATAGGGGCCGCTCCGTCCGGTCCCGATGCGGGGAGAATCGCCATGCTCATCGGCAGCGCCACATCAACCGATCTCTATCAGAATTACGCGGCGACCCAAAAACGCCAATCCGGCCTGCTGGAAAAGCTCGCCACCGGAAACCAGTTGAACCGGGCGTCCGACGGAGCGGCCAACATGGCCATTTACGAAGCCGCGGATCAATTCGTAAACGGCTATCTCACGGCTTCGCAGAATGTTTCCGACGGATCGAGCGCGGTGCAAATCGCCGACGGCGGGAGTTCGACGATCCTGGACATTCTCCAGCAGCAAAATACGCTGGCCAATCAGGCTTCCAACGGCCTGCTGACGACCGATCAACGTCAATCGTTGAACCAGGAATACCAATCGCTTTCGCAGCAAATCGATCAGATTTCCAACGCGACGAATTTCAACGGGCTGCCGCTCTTGAACGGCCAGGGACCATTGGCCGACGGCACCGGGCAGGTGCAATCCGGGGGCAATGCGGGTCAAACCGAACCGCTGCCCGGGAGTAACCTGACGGTTTCGGCCCTCGGTTTGGCGGGAACCGGCATCGATACCGCCGAAGGCGCCAATCAAGCGCTGTCGGCCGTGACCCAGGCCATGCAAACGGTGTCGACCGCCCAGGCCGGGCAGGGTGCCGCGGAAAACCGGTTCGACATCGTTCAGCAGAACGATCAGACCCAGATCGTCAACGGCACCCAGTCTCTGTCTGCGGTGATGGACACCAACTACGCCAGCACCCTGACCGATCAGGTGAGCGCGAGCATTCTCTCCCATGCGCAAACCGCGGCCATCGGGCAATTCGACAATCTCACCAGCGCCAATGTTATGGCGCTGATCGGCAGTTAAAATCGGCGGTTTTTCGGCGCGCTTAAAGCGCCTGCATCCGGCGGTTGAAACGCCGGTACCAATTTCGCTGCACCCACAACACGGGCAGAAAACCCAACAGGCAGGCGACGCGCAGGCCCCAGGGCGCGTGCAGGCGAATGGCTCCGCCCGCGATCAACCCGAGCCAGAGGCCTTCGGCGATGATGGCCAGCCAATATTCCCGCAGAAACAATCCGGTGCGGTAATACCCCATCAGGTAAATCAGATATGCCAGACCCGAGACCGCATTCGCCAAACCCAAGGCCACGGCGGCGCCGGCCGTATCCCAACGGGGAATCAGGACGTAGTTCAGCCCCACGTTGGCGACGAAAAAAAGCACCTGTACCAGCGGGAAAACCGTGGTGCGCCCCAAGCCCAGAGCCAGAATGCCGACAAAATCACACCAGGTGTTGGCGTAAACGAAAAAGGCGGTGAGCACCAAGGTCCAATAGCCAGCGGCGTACTGCGCATTGATGGCGCGCAAGCCTTCGACGCCGAAGAGAACAAGCAGCGCCAAGGCCGCGCCCTGAATACTCGTCACCAGCCAATTCGAGTAGTTGAAATAGTGTTTCACCTTCAGGGTGAGGCGCCCGGCGGCCGAGGTCGCCGAAGTGGAAAAAGCCGAAAGCAGAATGTTTTCGAACGATTGGCGGATCGAGGTGAGCGATTTTCCGATCATGCTCACGACCGCGTAGATCTCCACGCTGTGCACATTGGTGAATCCCGCCAGCATGAAAATGTCGGCCCGAACCGCCAGTGCCGAAAAGATGTTCGCGCCGGCCAGCGGTATGGAGTAGCGCACCATCCGCCGCGGCGGCGTCGACCAGGAGAGGTCGCGCCAGCGCGGGCGATGCACGCGGAAGAATCCCACCAAGGCCACGGCCGCGCCGGCGGCGTAGCCGGCCACAAAACAGCGCGGGAGCCGCAGGAGGGTCGGCGCGACGAAGTGTCCGAGGATGGCCAGGGTGAACACAACCAACGGCACCACGATGCCGGGCACCACAATGCGGTATTTCAGGTTCTGCTTGTTCACGTTGGCCTGGATGCACAATTCCGCAATCACCATCATGGGTACGGCCGACAGGTACAGCAAAAAATCGCCGCCCGAAATGTCGAATGACGCGAAGTTTTTGCCCAACACCCAATCCGCAAACGGCAGCCAGCCCGCGTAATTGGCCCAGGCGAACAGTCCCAATCCCAGCGACCCCAAAAGGCACCATGTCAGGCTGCGGAAAAAGGCCTGCACATACAGCGGTTCTTCGACCTGGGAGTAATACCAGATGATGCCCTTGTCCATGCCCAGCAGGCTGACGCGAAACAGCAAATAGACGAGCGATTCGTAAAACTTGTACCGGCCCCACCGACCGCCGGCGAACAGCCCCGCACACACCAATTCCATCAGCGGTGCTATGGGTTTGAAGGTATTCTCGAGCAAGGTGAAACCCAGGGCGCGGTTGATGAATTGGTGCGCGGCGTCGGCCGGAGGCGATGTGTCGGGAGGGAAGGCGGTGGGGGCCATCGGCAAAACGCGTCCGGAAGCTCTGGATTGGAAGGAATCTAAGCTATTATTTGCCGCCTTCTTTCCATAGAGGCGCGTGCGCCTTCCGACTTATGACGCGCATCCCGCCGGTCCTGAACTTCTACTCCTACGATTCCACCGACAACCCGTGGTTGGGAGGCGGTGGCGCCTACCGCGATTTCGAAGTGTTGAGCCGCCAGCGCGCCCATTGCAGCGCGGTGCGCCTCTTCGTCGGGGCCTATCCCGGCGCCCGGCGCCGGCAATTGCGTGGGGTCGAAATCATACCCCTGGGGTTCGGTAAAAATGAAATCGTCTCGAGAATCACGTATGTAATCTTCGCCAACCTGCGCATCCTGCAGCCGGGCCGATGCCTGTTGGGCATCAGTTCCTCCATCTACAGCCCCTTGCCGACGGCGGCTTTCCACCGCAGTCACCTGTATGCCGTGCTGCACCATGTCATCGGACGGAACTGGATGAAAAAGCTCGGGGCGCCGGGCCGGATCGTCTGCGCGCTGGAGGATAGGATGGTCCGCATGCCGCGTTATCTGCTGGTTTCCAACAGCGAACTCGCGCAATCGATTTCTCTCCGCCACCGCAACGCACATGTCTTTCTGACCGCCAACGGATTCGATCCGGACTTGCTCTCCTTGCCGCGCGAACCCGAAGCCCGTCCGCCTTACGTCCTCTTTGTCGGCCGCCTCGACCCCAATATGAAAGGGCTTGATCTACTGGTGAACGCCTTCGCCACCCTGGCCGATCGCTATCCCGATTTGCATTTGGTGCTGGCTGGCCGCGGCGATCCGGCTTCGGAGCGCGCCTTGCAAGCCCTCGCTGAGCAAGGCGGGGTGGCCCGCCGCGTGCGCTTGCAAACCAATATCAGCGAAGCCGAAAAGCGGAAACTGCTTTCGGGTTGCCTCTTTTTTTGCAGCCCGTCGCGCTTTGAAGGCTGGGGCATCGCGGCCCTCGAAGCCAACGCCGCGGGCAAACCCGTGGTGGTCTCCAACGCTTCGGGATTCCGCGACAGCATCCGCCATAACGAATCGGGAATCCGGGTCGATCTCGATGCGGGCGAAAGCCTTTCCCAGGTCATGAGCGAATTGCTGGATCATCCGGAAAGAAGGGCAGAGATGGGCCTGCGGGCGCGCGCGTGGGCCCGGCAATTCAGTTGGGACGACATTGCCGAAAAGGAATGGCGCTGGCTGTGCGCCCAAGGCCTGGCGCCGGGGGCAGCGGCTACGGCGAGCGACGACGCTGGACCGGAATAAACGCCTTCGCCCCCGAGCCCAGACTTCTCCCGGCCACGTCAAAGGTTTCGGCCGCGGCGTGCGAACGCGTCCCGCCGGCTCCCGGTCTTACCGGCACGGCGCTGTAGGTGAAATCCGCCGAGGTCGTGTCGCAGCCGCAGTTGTCGGTGACCCGTACCGCGTAAGTTCCGTTGGCGTCGGGTTGATAGACCGAGTCGACGGCGCCGGGAATGATCTGGCCGTCGCGCAGCCATTGATTGCCTGCGGCCGCGCTGGAATGCAGCGCGCCGCCGCCCCAACGCACGGCGGGAACCGGCAAAGTGATGGGAATGATGCGCTCCACCAAAGCCCGCAGCGCTTCTTCGGTGGGCTGGATTTCGGGCGCGGTGCGCAACACGAAGAATACCGCGCTGATATTGCGGCAGCGGTCGATCCAGGGCGTGAAGCCGAAGGCGCCTTGGTCGCCCAATTCCACCGGCATGTTGTTGTGCGGGTTGACGCGCTCCAGCCAGGTGCCGAAACCGTAGCGGATGTCGGCATGCATCGGGTCATCGACATAGGGCGTATAAACCAGCGGCACGCCATGGGTTTGATCGATTTCCATGGTCTTCACCGACACCGAGTCGAGAATGCGCACGCCGCTGTCGGCGCCGAAATGGCACATGAAGTTCAGGAATTTGGCGTAGTCGGGCAAGGTGGTGCCCATGCCGCCGGCGATGCGGAAATTGGTGGTGGCGCCGAGGCCGAGGTAGTCGGTGTGCTGCAATTTCAGCGGGGCGGCGATTTTGAGGTTGAAGAGAGAATCCCAACCCATGCCGCCGGCGATCTCGGCCATGCGGCCGGCAACGTGCATGTCGACGCCCGAATAGATAAAGGCGGTGCCGGGCGCGTAAGGGCTCATGGGGGTGTAAAGTCCGATGCTGTCCACCGCTTCGGCCAAGGTCATTGCGTTGTCGCTGAGATACGGCGAACTGTCCGGCAGGCCCGAGGTATGGCTCATCAGTTCGGCTAGGGTTATGACGGGCTTGCCCCCGAAGCTCGGCAAATAATTCTGCACCGTGTCGTCGAGATGCATAACACCGGTTTCGACCAAGGTCATGATTACGGCCATCGACGGCATCTTCGATCCCGAGGCGACGGGCCGGTAGGTGCTGTCGTTCCAGATGCCGAAATAATGTTTGTAGAGTACCGAGTCGTTGCGGGTGATGATGAAACTGCAATTGGGGCCGACCCGGGCGAGGGAATCGGTGATGAGCTGGGTCACGGGGGCAAAGTCGTCGGCGGTTTGGGCCGCAGCGAGTCCCGCGGCGGCGGCGAAAAAGAGCAGGAAGCGGGAGGTCATTTTCATGTTACGGTGCTTTTGTCCGGTATTCGAAGTCGGAGAGGGGCGGCATGATTCCCAAGGTATTTCGTCGGGGGCTAAATCTCAATTAAAATTGATTAAACGGATAACATAATAAAACGAAATAAAGCAAAAATAAAGGATAAAATTGGTTTATTTTATGAATATGTAATTCGTATATTTAAAATAAAGATAACGATTCAGCACCCCCTTGTGGTTCGGGGTCGTAGTCTTCGTATTGCGATGGTGTTCCCGTCTTAATGCGATTGTTCGGCGAAATGGAATGCAAGCCGTCAGGATGTATTTCAGATCAGAAACGAATCGATTTCAGTTTCAACAGAGTGGATTCTCCCTCACGTAAATCCCCTCGCTTCGCATACTTTCCCGCCGGCGATGCGGGTGCATCCCTATCAACGATCCATTTCACACCAACCAAAATGAGGGCAAAGGAGAATCGTATGCATCAAGCTTGTGGTTTGTGCACACCAGGAGGGGAAAGCCGTTTCCGGTTTCCGGGGGCGGCTTATGGAATTTTATTGGCCGTCGGAATTTCGGGTTTTGCGGCGCCGACGGGAGATCTCCTCATCAGCCGCTCGATCTATGCGGGCGACTCGAACACGGTTCACATTGGCCAGTCTCTGCCGGGTGGCGGAACGGCCGTTTCCGACGGGTCTTACCCGGGAGTGTGGAACAACGAAAACCCCGATCCCAGCTTCGGGGTGACCGCGCCCATTTTTCTCGATCGCCGCGCCCTGGCGGGAAATTCCCTCACGCCCGTCAACACGGTGACGGTGCCCACCGCTCAAATCGTCACCAGCTTTTCCTCCAAATCCGAACTGGCGCTCACCCTTTCCACCGACGGCCGGCATATCACCTTCATGGGCTATGCCGCGCCGGTGAACGCTCTCGACGTTTCCAACTCCAACACCGCCAACCACGTCGACCCCACCAATCCCGTGGCCGCGATTTATCCGCGCGCGGTCGGCGATCTCGACGCCACCGGCGCCAGCCGTACCGTGCAGGTGACGGCGGTCGACGCGTATAGCGGCAACAACGGCCGGGCCGCCATTCTGGATGCGGCCGGCAACCAATACTTCCTGGTCGGCAACGCCGGCAACGGATCGGGCACCGAACCCGTCAATATCGTCGACAACACCGGCGTGCAGCTCGCGGTGCCGGGAGCCGCCGGAGAAACCATGGTGGTCGGTCAGCAGCAGGGCACGCCCGGATCCAAAAACGGCTTTCAGTTCGGATTCTCCATCGCCCAACTGGGATTGGGAACCGACAAATCCGGCAAAGACGACAACTTCCGCGGCGTGGCGATTTTCGGGAACACCTTGTACGCCACCAAGGGCAGCGGCAGCAACGGCGTCAACACGGTGTACCAGGTGGGAAGCGCGGGCGTCTTGCCCACGGCCGCCTCCGCGTCAACTACCCCCATCACCATTCTTCCTGGTTTTTCCAACATTATCGCGAAAAGCGCGTCGGGCGTGCAGAACCCCTTCGGCCTCTGGTTCGCCGACTCGGCCACGCTGTACGTCGCCGATGAAGGCGATGGGAATGCCGCGGATGCGGCCACGAGTCCCGAAGCGGGCCTGCAGAAATGGGTGCTCGCCGGCGACGGCCAATGGCACAATGTTTACACGCTGCAGAACGGGTTGAATTTGGGAACTTCCTACGGGGTGCCGGGCATGCCCGATTCGCTGAATCCTGCCACCGATGGCTTGCGCAGCTTGACCGGACGGGTGAACGGCGACGGCACGGTGACCTTGTTCGCCGCCACTTCGACCGTCAGCCAGGCTGTGGATCAGGGCGCCGATCCGAATGAATTGGTAACCATCACCGATACCGTGGCCTTGCAGACGGCGGCCCAGGCCGCCAATGAACAATTCACGGTTTTGCAAACCGCCGCTTTCGGCGAGGTGCTGCGCGGTGTGGCTTTCGTTCCGCTGGATGCGCCCACGGCCGTGGCCGGTTCCAATCAGATGACCCAGGTCGGCCAAACCGTGCATCTCGACGGCAGCGCTTCTTTCGCGCCCAACACTTCGGCCGACAGCCTTCTCTATGCCTGGAGCTTTGTCTCCCAGCCGGGCGCGAGCTCGGCGGCGCTCACCGGCGCCGCGACGGAGCATCCCAGCTTTTCGGCGAACGCCCCGGGAACCTATGTCCTGCAGTTGGTGGTGACCGATCCGCATACGGGATTGTCCAGTGCGCCGGCGCAAGTGACCGTGTCGTCGGTTTATGTTCCACCCACCGCGGATGCGGGACCGGATCAATCGGCGTTGGTGGGGGCCACAGTGACCCTGAACGGCAATGGAAGCGATCCCAGCGGGTTGTCCCTCAATTATGCCTGGAGTTTCGCGGCGCGTCCGGCGGGAAGCACGGCTTCGCTCTCGGCGGCCAACACTGCGGACGCTTCCTTCCGCCCGGATCGGGTCGGTTCCTATCTGCTCAGCCTGACGGTGGGCGATGTGTACGGAAGTTCCGCACCCGATACCATGGGAGTGACCGTCATCACTGCGGGCGATTATGCCCAACAGCAAATCGCCGCAGCCATCAACGAAGCGGCCGGTTTGCCGGCAGCGGATTTCGCCGCCCCCGGCCTGCGCCGGGCCTTTCAGGTGATTTTGCGGGGAGCGATCTTGGCCTTGCAGGGCGGGCATTGCGATGCGGCCAAGGTGTTCCTGGATCTCGCCGTCCTCCGCACCGACGGCGTTCCGCTGCGCGGGCATGTCGACACCAACGGCCCGGGCAAGGATTGGATCACCGCCGCGGCCGCGCAGACCGCGATTTACCGCGATCTGGAAAAGGCCCTGGGCGTGATCGGTTCGGCCGCTTGCCGCCATCGGTAAAGTGAAATCCGGGTTCGACAGGTATCTGAAATATTTCGGGTACCTGTCGATTTCCCGTCTCAGCCACGTGACCTGGCAGGTGGGCCAGAGGCGAAACCCTCCGCGTTTGCGAATTCCCGGGTAACCGATCATTTTCGAATGAATCTTGGGTGGTTCACTTGCTGGCGATGCGGTTCCGAAGCCGTCGGGGCGGATGCCGAAGGGGGTTATATTTCAAAACGTTACGAATATGAAGTATTAAAATCGAATTAAAAAAGCATTAATGATGAGAATCCTGCATGTTACCGATACTTCGGTGTTCAACTTCGACGGGATATCAACGTATGTGAACGAATTGTTGGAATGCTCCGGTCGTACCGGCGACGAGGCCTGCGTGTGGATGCCGCCGCCCCTGCGTCCGGAGCCGCACCGGAAAATCGGCCACCTCGCGGGGATCCGGGTTTTTCCCAAAGTCGGGGTGTTTTCCTCGCGCCGCTTCGTGGTGGCTTTGCCGGTGGGTCTACGGCGAGAATGGTCCGAGTTCCGACCCGATTTGGTTTGGATTCACACGGTGGGGCCCCTGGGTGTGGTAGCGGCGCGACTGGCTGCGGGTCGATGCCCTATACTGTACACCAAACATTGCTTCGACGGCGATTTGTGGATCAAGAATCTGGGCATAAGGCCTTCCCTGCAACACACCGTCCGCCGCCTGGCCTTTAAGATGGAAAGTTGGGTGCTCGCCGGCGCCGACCGGGCCCTGCATCATTTCGAAGATCGGTCCAAAATCGAAAACCGGAAGTATTTGCACAAGTTCACCTACCTGCCGCCGCCATTGAGCATCCGGTTTCTTCAGCCCCGATCGCGCGCGCCCTCGGGGATCCGCGACGACGGGTTCACGGTCGGCTTTTGCGGCCGGCTCGAACCCGAAAAAGGATTGGAAGAGCTTTTCGAGGCCGTCGATCGCGCGCAAGCCGCGCATCCGTCGAGGAAAACGCGCCTGCTGCTGATCGGCGACGGCGTTGCGGGCCGCGCCTTGCAGCGCCAGTACGCGCATCTGGAGGTGGCCATCACCGGTTTCGTCGATGACGTGGTGCCGCATCTCGATGCGCTCGATGCCTTCGTGCTCTCTTCGAAAACCGAAACCACCTCCCTGTCCTGCCTCGAAGCCTATGCGCGCGGCCTGCCGATTTTTTCCCGCCGGGTCGGATTTCTGGGTTTGCGGCCCCGGCACCATCGCAACATCTTCAATTTCGAAACCGCGACCGAATTGGCGGCCTTGCTGAAAACCGTGTTGCCTCAGGCGCGGCGCTTGGCGCCGCTTTCTCCGGAAACGCTCGATCCGCAGCTCATCACTTTTTCGCAGCTTTATGACGCGGTGATTCCCCATGAAAAAAATGGCGCTATGCCTTCACGATGTGAAATTATCGCAGGGCGAACGGATTCCCGCGGTGATCCGTGGCCTTCGCCGGCGCTTCGGGGTTGAACCGGTTACCTGTCACCTCATCGTCGACGTCGATCCCGCCGCCGGAGAGGCCTGGGAGTTTCTGCGCGGCGAATGCGCGGCCGGAACCTTGGAAGTGGTCTTTCACGGCAGCACCCATTGCTGTCCCCAAGGCACGGCCCGATGGCTGGCTTGGTACCACAAAAATCAGGCGGAGTTTTTAGGCCGCGGCTTCGACGCCGAAGTCAATGCCCGGCGCTATCGCGCATTGAACGCAGGTCTCGGTCATACCGCCGCCATCTGTCCCCCGTGCTGGCTCGCGGGGCGGGAAGGGCGCGCTTTTCTCGTCGGGTTGATGCCGGCCTACCTGGAGTTCATGTTTTCGTTGCAGGTCGGCGGCCGGCGCAGCTTTTCTCCCGTGGTGGGTCTCGGAGGCCTCACGCCGTCCGAACTTTTTTTCCTGCGGGCGTTTTCGGGAGGGATGAGGCATTTCGCGTCCTGGGTCGGGGCCCGCCGTCTTCGCCTGGTGGTTCACCCCGTTGATTTGGAAAACGAACGCTCTCTGCGGCATTTGGAGCATTGTTTCACCGTGCTTGCAGGCCGGGGCTATCGACCTGTTTTGCAAGCCGACTTGCTTTGAGCCCAATGGGCGTGGGTAATTAGATTCGGAATGAAGTCCGGTTCAAGGGCCGCAATCCGAATGCCCCGCGCGGATCGGAAAAAGTGGCGCGATGTCGATTCGGCCGGGGTTGGTTCGACGTAAGGGCAGAAGCGAAGATCCGCCGGACAATTCCGCCCGGTGCGCTTCGCCGAGAAAAGGAGACCACCATGCGTTTCATGTTGCTGATGTACCCGAGTGCCAAGGCCGAACAAGGCGCCATGCCCGACGAAAAGCTGATCGCCGCTATGATGATGTTCAACGAAGAGCTGACCAAGGCCGGCGTCTTGCTGGCGCTCGATGGCCTGCATCCGACCTCGCAGGGCGCCCGGGTCAAATTCGAAAACGGCCAGCCGCGGGTGATCGACGGCCCCTTCACCGAGTCGAAGGAAATCGTGGGCGGCTATTGGATGATTCAGGTGAAGTCCAAAGCCGAGGCCGTCGAATGGGCCAAGCGGTGCCCCGATACCGACGCGCAATGGATCGAAATCCGCCGCGTGTTCGAAATGTCGGATTTCGGTCCGGAAGTCGCGGCGCAAGAAGGCGAACTGGCCAAGCAGATTGAACAAGGAATGGCGAAGAACGCGAAGCGATAGCGGCAAATATTCTGCGCAGGGTTAGCCCGAATCGCGCGCGGTCGAGTCTTGGCCGCCGAAGTCGAGCGGGGCCGTCTCCGGTAGTTTTGTGATATTTGTGATCACAATGTTATCATTGGGCCAATCCACGCTCAACACGAATTCGATTTTATCGCCCGGCTTGAGGGCGGAGAGCGAGAGCCCCTTGGCCGGCGTGAAATCCATGGTCATCGATTCCATTCCCACCACCTGGCCCGACTTGTCCACGAATCCGGGAATGGCCTGGTGGTGAATGAGCAATTCGCTGCCGGGATTGCCGGCTGCGGGCACTTGCACCACCTGGCCGCGGATGGTGTAGGTTTGGGCCTTGGCCGAGGAGTGGTGACGCGGGGCTTTGCAGGCCGTGAAAGAAAGCGGCGCAGCCAGCGCCGCGGCCAAAACCAAATGCGGAATTCCCGGCATTCTCGTCTTCTTCATGGAGAACTTCCTTTGCAAAAATAGTCCGCAGGAAAATGGATGCAAGTCGAGGCGGTCAAAAATCGCAGGGTGGAGGCGAGCACCCGGAATTCTCAATGCGGATTAATATCCCAGGGTAATTTTTTGCGCGAATGTTTGCCCGTTTTGCGTCAGCTTCAGGAAATACAGCCCTTTCAGAGCCAACCGGCCTAGGTCGAAAACGCGGCTTCCCGAGCCGGCGCTTTCCCAGATCTGCTTGCCGGACAAATCATTGAGGCGCAGGGAATAAGGCCCCGGCGAATTCAGAGCGAGTCGGGCGCGCAAGGCGTCGAAGGACATGGGATTGGGAGCCGGGACTCCACTCGAAATAGACGTGACCTCGCAGGCGGTGGGATCGCTGTGCACCAGATAGGACTTGTAATTGAGCGAGGCCGGATCCATGCACCCGGCGAGATTGGCTACCTCCAACCTGCGAAAACGGATGGGGGCGCCTTCGCCCTGAATGGCGATGGTTCCCATGGTGACGGGCGTGCTATCCACGATGGCTACGGTATTGCCATGTACGTTGCCGTCTTGCCTCTGCACCGGTCGATAGAACGAGAGCACCAATTGGGCACCGGCATAATATTTGATGACGGAATCTCCGAGCACCAGAGCCGAGACCGAAGTCCATGCCGGGGCCAGGGTCATGGAATTGGCGGCCGCGTTGGTGCAATGCGCCGTGATTAGGGCTCCGGAAGAGTCGTGATACGCCATGCCGTCGGTACAGAGATTGGCCGTGCCTGAAGCCCCGACCTGGTTGCCGGGGCCGACGAGTTGATCCTCCAGGGTAATGGCCCAATCTTGGTTCAAGCCCATGCTGGCCATGCTTTGCGAATGCAGGAGCAGCGCGCTTTGTTGGGTGGAATAACTCGGGGTGCCGGGCGTCTGGGTTCCGAACAACTGGTATTCGGCGCGCAGCAGGTAATAGGAAAACGTCTGGGCTTTATAGCCGATGCGCCCCCAGGGGGTCCCGTTCCAGTTGGTGTAGTTGGAATAATTGAGTTCGAGACAATTCCCCGAGTCGTTCACGCACGGGGCCACCCGAAAGGTGTTCAGCGAATCCCAATTCAGGGGATGGCCCATGATTTTCACGTCCCAGTTCTTCAAGTCGGACCCGTCGAACAGTGGGGTCCATACGGTATCGGCGGGACCGGCCGAGAGGGTGACCACAAACAAGAATGGAATCGCGAGAGTCAGAAACTTGGGGCTCATGCTGCTCCGGCATCCACTCGAACCCGAGACCTAAAGGCTAGCGTAGAAATTTTATTGCAAAAGGGCGGCGGCACTTCAATTTGGAATATTTGGCAATGCCAATTTAGCCGGCTACCAGTCGCAAAGATTTAATTAGAGGGCGGGTTTTTTGATCTTGTTATCGATTAATTTCATGGTATAACCGGCGTTGCTATAATCCCGCGTGCTAATAGAAAATTGCTTAATATCGCCACTTTCCTCGTATTGAATATCCCAATTTTTATTCTCACCGTTTTTTGAGTATTCAATATCGACGATTCTATCGATTATTATTTCCTGTCTTTGAAAGATTTTCCGGGGAAATCTCCAGCCGTGTTCAAAAATCAGCCTTCCATTTTGGATGGAGGACTTCCAATAAATTTGAACTCTTAAAAAAATAAGAACAAGACCGATTATCAGAATAATTTTTGTTCCGACTTCCATATCAATCCGTAACAAAATCGTTTAACATGGCAACTAGCCTGTTTTCTGGAATTTTTTGCCAGTTTTTTTCGCCAATATAAACGGTGTATGATCCGTCAGCCATTAAAAAGACAAGAACGTCGCCAACATGACAAGTTGTTTCAACCTGAAAACTATATCCTCCGATCGCCTTTGCTTCGCTGGTAAGGGCTCCGAATTCCGGCATTTCATATGCGTGCAGCTTTATGCCGGGCCGGTAATTCCATTTCATTAGCGTTTCGGCATTCCCGACTTGAATAAGGCTTCTGATTTTCGTGGCTATTTCAAAGACGTCGGCCATAAACTTGTTTCCTGCTTAAAAAAGAATCGAATTTTAAATCTTGTCAAGATTAATTCCTGGCGGCGTCTGTAGGGTACCTCTAATAATCGCATTCTCCGCGCGGCGGACTACCGGCTGGCGAAAGCCTCCGACTTCGTCGTCCGCCCGCAAGCGGAGCGATATTCAGCCATATCGCCTTTTTCGCACGCCTTGCCGGCGGCCTTCTCGTTCGGCCTTCCGCCGTAGGCGGGCCTTCGGCGGACCGATTATTAGAGGTACCCTTTATAGTTCAAATTTATTTGTTTCGCGTCGCCGGAAGCAATTAAGGTCGAGTCCCAAATCTTTTTTATTGACAAGGATCAGAAAAGGAAGATAAACACCGCTGAATTAAGCCGTGGTGCCCCCTGGGTTCCACCTCCGGGGGCCAAGCGTGTACCTTGGCGGCGAATGGATTTTCAGCAATCAAATAGCGTTCTCAATCGCATCGATCGCTTCATGCCAGATCGCTTGATGGGCGCCTGCAAAAATCGATTCACTCGCATCGGAGCGCCGAGCGATGCGACACGCCGAAAAGGATCACTTCCGAAGTGGCGGCATTCCAGCGAACGAAATGCCGGACCGGCAAGGTGGAAAATTTCTAAGGCAGGGGAAGTATCGCGAGCCGGCGGCCTTGAAGATCGAAAAGTGAGCCGCGCATGTTGTACACGCCGGGCATTCCCATCGTTCGCAGCACGCCGGGCTTTTCCATCAGTACGGTCTGAATGGAGGTGGCCGCACTTAAGGCAGTCACGACGCCATCATAGGCGGGCTTTTGCGCAAAACTCGCGTCGAACAGCAGCGGAACCGCGGCGGCACCCAGCCACGATTGGGCGTCATCCACTCCCCACGTCATAAAGGTTTTGCAGCGGGGATGACGCAAACACAAGCTCATCAGGGCCTGGTAATTCGCCCCTTGGGCGTTGAGATTTGCCGTGGTATTCGACGTGGAGATATCCAATTCGGTGATGGAAATGTTCATACCCAGAGCTTCGAAACGGCTCATGTTCTGGCCGATACTCGCGGTGTCGAAACCATTTAAGCTGAAGTGGCATTGCAGGCCCACACCGGTGATGGGAACGCCGCGTTTTACCAGCCCGGAAACGAGCGTGTACAGCGCATTGGATTTGGAATTCATAGCCTCCGCGCCATAATCGTTAAAATCCAATCCCGCATTGGGATCGGCTTCATGGGCGTACACAAAGGCCGAGTCGACATAATCGGGGCCGATATTGTTATACCAAACGGAGCGACGAAGCCCATCCGATTGGCTGGCATCGATGCCTTCGTTCACCACATCCCATTCATAAATTTTGCCTTTGTAATGCCCCCCGACATTGAGAATGTGGTTTTTCATTACGCTGAGCATGGAATCGCGGGAGACGTTGAGGTTGGCGGCGTAACCGATTTGCGAATGCCAGATGAAATTATGTCCGCGCATGGCCATGCCATGGGCGATGGCGAAATTGACGATGGCATCACCCGCTGTATAGTTAAAGTTGTTTTGCGTGGGTTCGGTGCTTTGAAATTTCAGCGCATTCTCGGCCCCGGCAGTGTTGAAATTCTGGGATAGACACGAATCATACTGCGCCGCATTTCCCGGAAAGGTCACGGCGGCGGCCAAATGAATACCCCGGGAAGTGGCCAGATCCCGCAGGCTCTGGGTCTGAGCGCTCACTATTCCCAGAGACAAAAACAAAAAAAGGGTGGTTTTCATACTCATCCTCCGTACTGTTTGAGAATAGTGTGAAGGGTTCGGAAGGGGTTGGAAAAAATGTGCCGAATGCTTTTAAAGTTTGGGGCCTCGATTATAATCCAAAGCCCGCGCGTAATTCCGATTTCCGCGTTTATTTGTCGAAACGGGCAATTCCCACCAACGCATGTCGAGGCGGGGCGGGTCGAGGGAATGTTACATGTTGAGCGGGGATTTGAAAAATCCCAAAAGGACGTCAGGTTCTCCGGATAACCCCTCGGATTACGAAAGTCTGATCCGGGACGGTGGGAATTGCTGGGTGGCTGGAATTACCCCTGCGTTATTCCTCCGAAATCGCGTTGATGGAATAGGCGGGGAATTTCACTTTTTCCCCTTGCCGCAGCGTGCGTTTCTCGATGGATCCGCCTTGCGCGAGATTCGCCGAATCCAACTGCCGCCAGGTTACGGCGCCTTGGAATCCGGGAATTTTCACATCGGCCATCACCGCCGTTTTGGGATATTTATTGATGAACAACAGAGTTTTCTTTCCCGCCGGGTTGACGGTTAAATAGCAACTCGTTTGATCATCGCCGGTATTGCATTCCACCAGCCGTCCGCGCAGACTTTCGCTGGCCAATTTAAAGGCGTAATAGGAAGGGCGGGGAACATCGTCGCCATCGGGAGCCCCGGCGCGCGACAGGTACCCGTAATCTCCGCCTTGCTCGGTGATGTTGTTCTGAATATCCCAATAATCGGCCTGGGCGATATTGTACCGGGCCAGCATTCCCAAATAGTCCGCCACGAACAGACCATTGACGAGGCTGAGAGTTTGCGGCCCAGGGTTCATGGACACGGAGTTCCATTCCGTGAGCCAGAGCTGGTAGTGCTTTCCCGGAGCCCCGTACTCCGTCAATTGATGCCGTAAGTCGGGAATGATTTCGTTCAGGCTTTGCGGGGCCGACAATAAGCCGACATCATTTTCTTCTCCGGGAGTCTGGGGATAATGGTGTACGCTCACGGCATCGGCCAAATCCCGGGTGTACTTGAAAACCTCTTGGTTCCAATCCCCTTTCAAGACCCAAACCACCGAGACCAAAATGGAGGGATCGACGGCCTTCATGGCCTGGATGAATTCCGCGGCGCGCTTCCCGTAATCCTCTCCGGTGGTGTGGTTGGGATGCCAATCGCCATAAAGCTCGTTGCCGATTTCCCAGTAGCGCACGTGGGCTTTCTTCTCCACGTTCACGTAATGCACCCAGTCGGCGGCTTCCTGGGGGGTGCCCGTGCCGAAGTTCACCGTAATCATCGGTTCGGTACCCGTGCGGCGGCAATACGCCAGGAATTGGTCGGTATTCACCAACCCGTTCCCATTCTTCATGACCTCTTTCCAATGATCCACGTCGGCGCGCAACCCGCCCGGATAGCGCAAGACTTTATGGTCAATGGCCTTGACATAGCCTTCGGTTTTGGGATTCAACAAATCGCCGTCCCAAAGCGCGGCGTTGATTCCGAAAATGCCGTCGTTGATGTGCTGGGTTACGGTCTGGTTCCAATCGCCGGTCACGGTGATTTCTTTTTGGGCCAATACCGGAGCTTTCTTCACCTCGCGTTGATTGGTGAGGGAGACATCGTCGATGAGGTAGGTTCCCCGGGTGCCGTCTCCCGCGGGTTTGAAATCCAGACTCATCACATTGTCCAAATCGAATTTTCCGTTTTGCACCGCGTCCGGCGGTTGATAATAGGCGAACTTGGTGAAATCCTTGAAGGGCAGGATGATTTCGTTCCAACCCTTGGTGCCGCCGACATTGGCGTCGAAAATCTCGTCGCCGGCGTCATTCACCTGAACCGTAACTCCCTGGTACGCCCTGTCGGTGTATAAGAAGAAACGCAGACCCCAATACCGGCTCCAATTCCGTTGTTGCGCCGGACGGTGGTTTTTGGCGTAATCAAACATGACGTCGCACCAGTCGGCCAATTGATAATCGATCGACAAAGACTTTTTACCATGACCCATGCCCTTGGCCGCGACGATGGAGGCCGTCACTTGGGATTTGGGCCCGTGGTCGGTCGCCCAACCCTGATCCGCCGGCCCTTCGAAATCGTGCAGCAGCACATCCGGCGCCGTCGAATGGAAAGCGGCCCAGTACGCCTCCGGATCCACGTATCCCGGGATGGAGTCGACCAGCACCATATCATCCACGTAGAACGAGGCGGGCTGGGTGGAGTCGACCTTGTTCTCTCCCTTGTTGACGGAAAAGCGAATCTCGTTGATTTCATCCCAGCGTACCGGGGCGGAAATCTCGGCCTTGCGATCCGCATCCCAATACAAGCCGGTGGCTCCGAAACGCTTCAAGGGGATTTGGTAATAATGCCAGGTCGTATCCACGGGGCCGAAATCACTCAACACCACCTTGGTTTGCACCTTGATGTCATTGCCTTCATTGTCCAGCAGGCCCACATAAATCTTTTGCACCCCCGGAACGCCTTTACCCCAGAAGGAAAGACCCGCCGTGCCTTGGCGCAATTCGGTTAAATCGAGGTTATGGCCTTTACCCAGGGCCAAGGTGACGCCCGAATAATCCCCATTGTCGAGATAGCAGGCCAGAATCCCCGGATCCTCCTGGGAACCGGGCTGCACCTTGACCGCGGTTTTCCCGCCGTAGACATAGGTGAAAGCGCCGGCCGGAATTTCGTCGCGGAACAGGGTATGCACGACATGTCCCTTATCGCCGCGAACCAAGGGCGGGGTGATGGTCTCTTTCTTGTCTTCCCAGTATTCCTGATGCGATTCCGGTTTCGCGGCAAATACATCGCGCAACACGAAAATATCGTCGACCCAAATCCGGAAGGCGGTGTTGTCGCCTTTTTTGATTTCAACGCGAAACTCCGCGACGTCATCCCAATCGAAAGGATTGGGCAATTCCACCTGTTTATGGGGGTCCCAATACACACCGCGGCGGGAGAAATCGGAAAGGGGAATGCTGACCAAACGCCACGACTTGGTAATGCCGCCATAGTTGTTCAAGGGAAGGCGCACCACGGTTTTTTTGCCGTCGCGCGTTTCTCCGTCCACCAAAGAGACCCAGGCGATTTCGCCGCCGTGCGCGCCTTTGACCCAAAATTGCAGCGCGCCGCGGGCATAATACGGCGTCAAATCATAAGACATGTTGTAAAGGCAGACCGCTCCGCCGGAATAGTCATTCGGATCCAAATCGAATTGCAAGGAGACTTCGCTGTCATGGCCCGATTCTTCCGGGATATAAACCTTGGACGCGTCGGGATAGGAATACTCATACCCCCCCGCGACAAAATCATCGTCGAAGAAACGGTAGACGACGCGGGGATCGACATGCTCCTGCGTGGCGCCCGTGGCGGCCTTGGCGGGCGTCGGCAGGGGCTTGAATTGCAGGGCACATCCGGCCAAAACCAGAACGGCCAGAAGTCCGTCCCACCATGGCCCGGGCGCCTTGCCGACGCCCAATGTCCGACGAAAATTTTGCATGCTCAAGCCGTGTTCCCGGGGTTAAAAAAGCACGTGCAGAAAGAGATCGGTTTGCAATTGGGAGAAATTCTGATCCGGCAGGTAGCCGGTGTAATCCATGGAGATGAGTCCCAGGGAAAAATCCACATAGGCCCCCGCCGCGACTTTATATTCGGCGCCGCCCGCCAGGTTGCGTTGCGTGGAAGAATGCACGGCTCCGGCGACGGTGATGTCGGTTTTGATCTGTTGGTAACCGCCCATCAGGGCCGCGCGCTTCCAGAACTTGTAATACAAACTGGCGTTGGTGAAATCACTGGTGACCTTGCGCGCCGCGTAGGTGGTGTCGGCGGCGATTCCGGCATTGTTGGCTCCGGATTGCACCAGGCTTCCCGACAGGGTCAGCGGATTCTGCAGCCCCAGCATGGAACCGATTTCCAATTTGAGGCCGCCGCCGTATTGGGAATAATCCGTGATGGGCAGCACTTCATTCGTGCCCACGGCCACTCCGGTGACGTTCTTCAGGCTGGCGAACAGCCCTTTGATTTGCAGGCGGTTCTTCCACACGTTGACGGTGGCATCGCCGGTCAGGCCGGTGCGGTTCGGCGTCGCGGGGCCGAAGGGCATCACCAGTTGCACGGCGGTATCCAAACGCGAGGCGGCAAAGGCGGCCATCTCCCGTTGGGTCATGATGGAGTTGGAGTACGAAAGCTTTTGAAAGGGCGCCCGCGCCCAAAGATTGGTCCCCAATTCGGGTGTGAACTTGAACACGGTCCGGTACATGGCGTCGAAGGTGGTGTAGTCGCGCGAGGAAACGTTGTCGGTGCGCACCTTGGCCGAATCGTTTTCGATGTTCATGATGCGCTGGCCGATAAAGGTGGGGCTTTGCGCCAGGGCATTGTGGTAATTCGCGTCGTTGCGGATGAAGTCCACGCCCGCGCTGAAATTGAAAGCCTCCGCGAGCGCGGCATTCCCGTGGACGCGCGCCAGCAACGCCGATCCGTTCTTAGCAAACGGCGTCGCCGACAGCGAGTCGCCGAATACCGGAAAATATTCGGGCCGGTCCTGCGAAGCGGCATATTCCGCCGAGATGCCCGCGCCCCAATTCGTCACCCCGAGCAGCGGCGCCAATTCCAAGCCGGCGCGCCCGTCGAGAATCGAAGTGTTTTGGGCCAGCGAATCGGCGCCGGCCACATACTCGTAGGTTGAATTTTTGTCGAAGATGAGCATGGCGCTGCCGCCCAGGGAAAAGCCTTTGGGAAAAACGGCTTCGAGATTGGTGGCCGCCAAGTATTTCTCCACCGGGGATTCTTCGATCTGGTCGGTGGGAAAATCGCCGTTGGCGATATCGGTTTCCACGTTGCGCAGCCGTGAACCCATGGCGTTAATATGCAACTCTTTCAGAATGCTGTTTCCGGTGGGCGCGTCCACGCCGGCGTCGAAATTGAAATTCACGCCTTGCAAAATCCGGTCGTTATTGCCGAGGAAGACCTCGTCTTCGGCCTCTTGCCGTTGGGTCTGAAAAATCTCGGGTTCGTACAATACGGAAAGCTCCGGCGCCCACAGCGTGAGGGGACTATAGCGCTGCCGGTATTCGCCGGCATCGTAGCTGAACATGCTTTTCACCTTGCCGTCCAGACTGAGCCAGCGGGTGAAAATGGGATTGCTGATATCGGAAAAGAAATTGCGCCAATCCTGGTGCATGCGGAAAATCACATGCCCCTGGGTCGCGGTATTGGGCCGGGCGTGGATGTCGAAATCCACCGAAGTGAATTCGGCGGTTTCATCCGATCGCAGATCCGAAATGAGGCCCGGGCCACTGAGGGACGAATTCAAATATTCCGAACGAAACACGCCGCCGATGGAAATGCCCTCTTTGGCTTGAATGGTTTCCAGGGTTTTCATCACGGAATCCGCCACCGAGGTGGAATCCTGGGACCAGGACGAAATCGGGGAGGCGGCGCCCACCAGCAACCCCAACAGGATCAGCCCGATCTCCCCGGAACGCGGAGCCAACGGGGCTTTGGATGCGAATCGGAATGGGATCATTTTTACTCCTATCAAAACCACATTTTAATTTCCGCCGACATCAGCACCGCGGTCCAGTCATTGTCGGTGTAATTCACGTCTTCGTGTTTCATCCACTTCAGGCGGCCGTGCAGGCCGGCCCGGGTGACGAAGTCCCAATCAAATCCGATTCCCGTGGCGTAGTCGCGGTAATCGATGGGGACCTTGGTCACGATTCCCGTCTGGGAATTCTGCATGTAGGCCAGGTCGGACCGCCAGTTTTCATAGCCCGCCAAACCCAACAGATAAAACTTGTCGCTCAGCGCCAGGGCCGGTTCGAAGCGGAAATAGGTGCCCCACAACAGCATGTCGCCGGGGCCGAAGGCCGCCGGTTTGAAGGTGGTGGAAACGCCGTTCAGGGAGAAGAAAGCGCTCAGGAAAAAATCATGCGCATAGCCGATTTTCGGGCCGAGATCGTAGGCGCCGTCCATGTCGAAATTAAACGTCCACTTCTGATGGTCGGGCACGTAGGGGGAGGAGGTGAAAATCGTGGTGGCATTTTTCGCCAGGGTATTCGAGTCGGCCTGGGCGGCGTTTTCGTAGGGCACAAAACCCTCGTACATCGAGAGGTAATCGCTGCGCAGGCCGCCGGCATCGGGCCCCTCGGGGGTGCCGGATTCCTGCGTGTGGTAACTCTCATCGCCCAGCCGCTTCTGGTATTTGGAATTCAGAGACACGTCGATGAGGTCGTTTCCCCAGCGGTTATAGGAGGATTGAAAAACGCTGCTCAAATCCTGCCCGTTCAAACGGTAGGGAAAGAAGATCAGGTCGCGCGCGGATTCGAGCTGAAAATGTTGGCCGTAATCGATGCGTAAATGCCCATACCCCACCTTGGGGGATACCGTGAGCAGAATGCCGGCCATATTTTGCGTATAGGGAGACGCTTCTCCGCGCTCAATGAATTTACCGGCGCCCAGCAGATTCGCGCCGAAGGGGAAGAAGGCATCCACGGGCGCGGCAAAGGAAAAGGGGGAGTAGAAGCCTTTGGGAATTACGGCGACATCGGCTTGGATGGGCAGCCGGGCCGTGTTTCTCACCATCAGGTAAAGCGCCGGATGCAGGGGGGTGCGCGTCTCGGTGATGCGCGTACTCGGCGCATACTGGTACAAGGTTTGTCCCAGCGAGTCGTGCTGGGAAGAGTCTACGGTATATCCGTTGTGGAACATGGTCGTATCCACAAAATTCACGGCCAGGTCCGATTGCATTTCCCAGTGGTCTCCGATGGGCCCCTTGACGTCGATGGAATAGGTTTGCGGCTCTTTGTAAAACCCTTTGCCGGCGGGTACGCGCACGATTTTCCCCGAATACGGATCGATGAAGACCGAATCGCCGATCTGAAAGTTCCGGATAAACAACGGATCGAGATTGATATCGCGTTCGTAGATGATGCCGACGGCATTGAGCCCCACGGTCAGCTTGCCGATGGCGTCTTGCTGGGCCAGGCGGGCATGCCACATGTGCCGGTACGAATCGCCGATGCCCAGCGACTTGGCGGGGCCGGTTTCGTCGGCATAAGCCAGGTCATTGGAAAAGTCGATGTATTCGCGTTCGAAATTATCGTAGTTCTCGAAACCCGCGAAGAGAAAATTGAAATACAGATTCGCGGGCAGGTTGATGCTTTCGAGATTGATGCCGTTAAACGCTTTCTTGTTCCAGGCGGCGCGGCCGGTTTTTGCGCCCTTGGCCATGTCGTATTCGTAGTAGCGCTCGATGGGTTGTTCGACTTCGAAGGGGAGATAATCCCAGGCGAAGATTCGGGGCTGGGATTTCCAAATGGTCAGCGGCGAGGCCTGGGTCCACATGATGTTTCCCATCTTCAGCCAGAACGAGGCGGGAACGGTGCGGATGGCGATGCCGGCGGACATGTCTTCGTCGATGGTGGCGGTTTGATCCGATTTGTCGTGGAACGATTGCGCCTGATTAAACCCGTCTCCATTCGGATCGATGGCATAAGAGTTGGTGAAATTGCCCGGAAACGTGTTTTGAAAACCGATTTTGGACCACAACACCACATTGCGGCCGGCCCGGGCCACCATGCCCAGCCGCAGCATGGATTCGTTTCCCTCCCAGTTCGCCTGGGCCCAACTCACGTCCTGTTCGAGAAAGGTGGGATGATCGGAAAAATCATGCTCCTGCATTTTCAACCGGGCCAGGCCCGAAAAAGAAACCGGCGACGATCCGCCGAACAGCAGGGTGGATTGCACCTTGGCTTCCAGCGAATCCAAGGTCGACTGCGTGAGGTCTTGGGAACTGGCCGGGGTGAACAGGGAAAGAAAGGCGGGAAATAAAATGGCGGCTCCCAAGAGCCGAATCCCGGACGGGGCGGGACGAAGCGCCCGCGAAGCGTGGATTTGCATTTAAGAATAATCGATCCGTGCTAGTGTGGGGTATCTCTTCTCATGGCAATTTCCGCCTGCGGCGGACCGATGAAGCGAGACACCCCCAAATTGGTATCCGTTCTCGGCGAACGGGTTTGAATTTTTAAAAAATTAATTCCGGGGAAACGCGGCCGGTTTTGGACTCAGGCATGCTTGTGAGCAACGTTTCTAAACCAATCGATTTTGCCGCATCACTTCGGAATACCATTTGCCGCTTTCCTTTACAATTCGGCGTTGGGTGGCGAAATCCACATGGACGATTCCAAACCGTTTCGCGTATCCTTCCGCCCATTCGAAATTGTCCATCAAGCTCCAGGCGAAGAATCCGGCCAAGCCGATGCCTTCCGCCGTCGCCCGATGCGCCTCCGCAAGATATGCCCGCAGCCATTGCAGCCGGTCCAAATCCACCACGCGACCTTGATCGTCGACGCGATCGTCGCAGGCGCATCCGGCCTCGGTAATGTAAAACTTCTCGACTCCGTACACTTCGCGCGCATGTCGGCACCCCCAATACAAGGCCTGCGGCACCTGCTTCAGCCAATCCAGCGCCATGGTCGGGTATTCGAGAGGGAATTCCATCTCTTCGTAGCCTTTGTCGTCGGCGGCTTCCCGGATATAGGTCCCGGTATAGACATTGACGCCCAGGAAATCCACCGGCTGGCGCATCTGCTCCAGATCTCCCGCCCGGATTTCCGGAGCATCGGCGCCCTGTTCACGCAGCCACCAGTCGGGATATCCGCCTTGGAACAAGGGCTGCATCAGTCTTCCGTTGCGTCGGATATATTTCTTGCGCGTGGCTTCCAAGCAGGCGGGGGTTTCCATCAAAGGCACGGGAATCCCCGGTGAATCGACCACGCCGATTTCCGCTCCGGGCTTGGCTGCGGCCCGCAGGAGTTGCACCGCCAAACCATGCGCCAGAAAAACATGGTGATAGGCTTGGTTCATCATTCGCGGGCCGAGTTGCAGGCCCGGGGCGTGAATGCCTTGCTGATACCCTTGGCCCAGGAAGATCGTGATTTCGTTGAAGGTCATCCAACTCGGCACGCGATCTCCCAACCGTTGGGCCACGGCTTGCACGTACTCTCCGAAGGCCGCCACGGTTTCGCGATTGCACCAGCCGCCCCGATCCTGCAAGGGTTGGGGCAAATCCCAGTGGTATAAAGTCGCGCAGGGCAGGATGTTTTTGGCCAACAGGGCGTCGACCAGGCGGTCGTAAAACTCCAGCCCTTTGGGGTTCACGGCCCCGGTTCCCAAGGGCACGATGCGCGGCCAGGCGATGCTGAAACGGTAGGCTTTTACGCCCAGGTCGGCCATCAGGTCCAAGTCTTGTGGCCACCGATGATATTGATCACAAGCGGTTTCGCCCGTATCGCCGCCGATCACCTTTCCCGGCGTGGCGCAGAACGTATCCCAAATGCTTTTCCCCCGGCCGTCGGCACGGGTGGCGCCTTCGACTTGAAACGCCGAAGTGGCCGCACCCCACTGGAATCCATCCGGAAATTTCCGGTAGTCGCGTTGCAGGGGTTCCTGAATCAGAGGGTGGGACATTTCGGCGGCTCCTTTATTTTAGGGTACCTCTAAAAATGAATTTCATTAGAGGTACCCTTAATTGTCGCGAATCACTCCGATGCGCCGCACCTGGGAGGCGCCTCCGGCATTGGCCGCCGCCCCGTTGGAAAGCGGCCAGACCTGCATCTGCCAGATATAGACGCCGGTGCCGGCTTTGGTGCCCTTGTCGGAGCGGGCGTTCCAAATCACCCGGGTAAAAACCTTGGTGGCATCGGGCGCCGACGCCGACCCGCCGGGGAAATATTGCGGGCCCACCTCGCCGGTAACCGCCGTCAGAAATTGCCCGGAATGGCTGAATATTCGGGCTTCGTAACCGAAAGGGGACGGGCTTTGAATCACAACCCACGGACGGAAAGGATTGCGGATGGTGTCGGTCGAAACCACCGGGCATCCCCCGGTGCAAGCCACGGCCGAACCGGCCTGTGAGACTTGAATCGGTTGAATATTGCTGCCCGAAGAATCTTGCAAGGCAATCACCCAGGGGTATTCCCCTTCCGTCCATCCCCCGGCGCGGAAGACGGAGTTCCCCCAGGTCAGCTTCCAGGGGAGCTTGGTGGAGTCGGTGGCGGTGGTGGTGTCGTTGGTGTGCCGGGCCAACCCTTCCACCACCACCCAGCGGTTTACGGGCAGGGCGGGATTTCCCGCGGAGTCATGCACGCCCTGAGCGGCGCTGACGATGCGCAAGCTGTCGCCCGCATTGAGTTGCACCGCAGAGGTTGAATCCACCAGGAAGGTCCATTGATTTCCCTGGTTGTTCAGGACCTGGGTAATCGTCAACCCGGCGGCGTCGGTAATCGCTCCCGCCTGCCATGCCTGAAAGGGATGGCTGTAAGCCAGGTTGTAAACCACCGCTTCGCTGAAGGTCACCGCCAAGGTGTCGGAGGCCAACCGGGTACCGGAGGCTGACAAAGGCGAGGGATACAGCACCACGCGATCCAACACCGGTCCCGCGCTGTCCGCCAGGGTAAAGGCGGAAAGGCGCTGTTTACCGCCCACGGTCAGGAAGGAATGACCCGAATTCACATTCGATCCTGTGAACCCCGTCACACCCGACGGAAAAGGCGGCGCAATCGTGACTTCCACCTGGTTTCCGGCCACCTGAAAAGCGCCGGCGCGAAAGGTCCTTTGACCTGCAGCCGTAGGAAACCAAAGCTGCAAGGAGTCGGGCGGTCCGGCCAGCGCGCTGGAATAAACGACCACGGCCTGGTCCACGGCGCCATCCCCGTTCGGGTCGAGGATCCATCCCCGGACCGCTTGGGGAAAGGTCGCCACCGTATACAGAAAAGCCCGTGATATGTCGGTGGGATCGGTGGGATCTTGATAGGTGGCCCACACCGTGTCGCCGCTGGCCATGGCCATTTGGAAGGGACCGAGCGCGGAGGGTGCGGAATCCAACACCGCCACCGGAACCTGGGACCGGAAAATACCCGTATGCGCCCCGGTCTCGATCAGGGTCAAGGTCAAACTGTCGTTCTGGTTGGGGTTTTGCACGACGGCATACAAGGTGTCGGCCTGATCGGAGATGTCTCCGTTTTTATCCTGAACTTGCACCAGAAACTTCGTCTGGCCAATCACCGCCAAGGTGGGGAGAGCGGTACTATCCACCGGCGACAGCAAGGTGAGGGTGGAGGGATAGGCGTCGGTTTTGGTGTAGTCGATCTGAAAATTATCATCGACGAAGGCGCAGCCGGCGCAGCCCTGGCAACTGGGATCCGAACCGCCGAAGAGGGTGACATCCACGTCGTTGCGGCCGGGAGTCAGGGTCAAGGGGATGTTCAAATTCCATATATTGGCGGCGGAGTCGAAAACGGCCGCGGTTCCCAGATTCGGAACCTTGATGCCATTCACCCAGATGTCCGTTAACTTCCCGTCCCCCGAAATAGTTGCAGTGCCTTTGACATGGACCGTCGGCGACGCCTGTTGGATGATCTTGTAGGTTTCGGGCGGATCGTTCAAGGGCGAGGTGAGTTGCGCCGTCATCTGGTATTGGTTCACCTTGGTGGACTGTTCGGTGGCGGAAGGCGAATAACCCCAAATGAATTCACCCTTGCGGTACACGGTGAAATATTGATCCACTTCGGTGTGGATATACGCCGTGTCGACGCCGACCTTGGTGCCTGCTTGAATTCCCCCGAAATTCACCGGGTCGCCGTTGGCGGTGGAATGCACCGCCCAGGTCCAGTCGCTGGAATTGGGCAGGCGAGTGGAGGGCGTATCCAGTAAATCGCCGTTTTCATTGCGCTTCACGAAGGTGATATCCACCCGGAAACGCGCGCCGGATGACATGACCGCATTTCCCATCGGCAGCGAGACATACCAGTCATAGGTATTGGTGGCGGGATCGTAAGTATCCGGCATTTTGACGGGAACCTGTTTTTGAATCAAGGTGTCGAGCGCCGTCTTGAAGGCATTGGTGGGATCGAGATACCCCGACGACAGATACGCCTGGCCGATGTCGTCGCGCACTCCGAAGTCGGCCATCTCCGAATCGGTGGCGCGCATGTAAAAACGCACGTCAAGCGAGTCATAGCTCTGAATGTCCTGGTTGACGATATTGAAACCCAAATATTGTTTGTCGCCGATATAATAGGTCAGCGCCCGAATGTCGAAATTAACATGCGTCACGGGCGTGGTGAAGGTGTAGTACTGGCCCTGGTTATTGTCGATGGCTCCGTCGGATTCGACGTAAAACCAGTAGGTGGTTTTTTCCTGCAAGCCGGAGAGATGCACATAATGGAATTTCACCGGATGCCCCGCCGAATCGACGTCTTGCACCATGGCCTTCGGCGGCTTCGTGGTGTCGTACACAACCTTGCTGTCGTATTGACCGTTGGGCGTGAACCATAAGATGTCCGCCGAGTTGGCCGTGACATTGCAAACCTTCACCTCTGCGATTTGTGCGGGCCCCGGCGGTTGGGCCAAGGTCGTGAAGGAGAAATCCTTGCCGCCATTGTTGTTGATGCCGGTGACTCCCTTCACATCGGTGGCTTCGGCCTGAAAGTAATACGTGGTTCCTGGCTTTAACCCCGTCAGCACGATGAGGTGATCCACCCCGGCCGAATCCCCGGCTTTGACGGTGGTCAGCGATCCGGTCGCGGTGCCGTAGCGAATCAAAGCCGTGCCATAATTGTTTTGCCGGATATCGATGATGGCGCTGTCCACCCCGACGTATTTGATCTGCACCTGAATGGTGACCGAATCGATCGAGTCATCCTTGACCAGTCCCAATACCGGCAGAAGAATGTTGTCGGTTCCGTCGATGCACGATTCGGAATGGATGTAATCGCCCCAATATTCGGTGTACAGGCCGGGATCGCCGGCGGCGGGCGGGGGAAAGCCGCCCTGCAGCGCTCCGTCGGGCGGCCGGTAATGATAAAATGCGCCCGGCATATTGGTGCCTTCGGGGTTGGCGGCGCGATGATGCGGGTGGTTGAAATTCTTGGCGCCCACGCCGTAAATCATGCTGATGTCCCAGGGGTTCACGCCCAGGAAATAATCCATTTGCCGCACCAGCAATTCATGTACTTCGGCGGCTTTCCAATCGGTGGTGGCGGGCGTATGCGGCAAGGTGACGCCGGACAAATCCTTGGCGATATCGTAGTAGCAGAAAAATTCCGTGGAATTGCCGGCGATATAGCGATTCCAAACCCACACCACGTCGGCCAGGGTGTTGATTTTCCACAACGGATCATAGGTCAAAGTATGCCCCCCCCACAGTGGGGGGTTGGAGGCCGGCAAGTCGATGGTCGCCGATCCCCCTTGCAACAAGCCGATGTTGTTGATGATGGAAAAGACGACGTTTTCGATGAGACTCAGGCGTTGCGCGGCGTTGATTCCGCAGGCGGCAGCCACGGTCGGATCTTTCAGAATCAAGCGATAAAACGCCCACAGGGTGATCGAATGGATGTTGGCGTAAGAAGTGTTGGTGCCGCCTTTTTGCAAAGTGGGAGCGTTATAGGCGAACCACCCCCCGGGAAAGGTCCCCGTGGTGAAATACGGGTTGGCGAACTTTCCCAAAGTCGAGTCTTCATATAGGTCGTAGCGATAACTGGTATCCTTGGTGGCCCACAACAAGGCCACGGCCGCCATGGCCATGTCATCGTTGAAGGTGCCTTCGGTGGGATAGGCGCCCGTCGATCCCGAACCCGTCTGTTCCGACTTCCCGAAGGCGTACATTTTTTTGGCGGCAGCCAGGCATTGCGCGGCATACACGCTGTCATAGGGCGCATATTGTTTGGAAAAAAATGCCAGGCCGGCCGCCACCCGACCCATGATGTTCGAGCCTACTTCATTGCGAACATCGCGCACCGGTCCGCCCAAATTTTGTGGCATGAGATCCTGAAACTGGGGCTGGCCCCACCAGGAATGATCGTATCCGAAATTCCCGACCGAGGTATACATCTTGGAGGGATCGCCCTTCGCGACGTTATAGGATTTCATGAAGAAATCCACTCCCATTTTGGATTCGTACAACATATCGGGAACGCCGTCGGTGTGGTAGGTGTTGTTCTGATTGCGGCCGTAGTCGTCGGCGTCGCGATCGGGGAGCGCCGCATCCGACAATGCCAGCATCAGCAAGGTGTAGCTCATGGACATGGACTCCTTGAGATGATCCCCGCAATCGTACCAGCCTCCGGTGAGCGAGCCGTCGCCATTCGGCCCATCCTTCAAATGCGCGGGTGGATGGAACCAGGAATCGGTGTTACCGTCCCGGGCGACGCCGAAAAATTTGAGCAGGTCGTCGCGCACCCAGGCGTAAATTTTGTCGTTCACCACGAAGGGCTCCGAGGTGTCGGGGCCCGACACGATGCGATAGCGCCCGGGCGCGATGGTTTGGGGAATCTGGCCCTCGGACACCTCACCCGCGTAAACCGGGCTCAGCATGGTGTAACGCGTATCGCCTCCTCCCACCAGCGAGGCGTTGTTGGAAGCCCGAATCGAAAGCTGTCCGGAGGTGGTTTGCCCGGTGGGAGTCAAGGTACCGTTGGCCACGGACATTCCGTTTTGATCGATGACTTGAAAAGTCGAACTCGAGCCGCCCACGACATAAAAAAACTTCTGATCTTCGGTGCGATACCCGGCCTGATTGACGCGGATTCTGGAAAACTTGATGTTGAGCGAATCCCGATACAGCTGATCCATGGTATCGGGCAAGGGGTTGGCGATGGGGGCATAAGGCGGCGGATCCACCGCTTGCGCCTGCGCAATTTTCGTCGTAAACCCGAGCAGGCAAATCAGGGAAAAACCAACCAAGGTTGATTTATGCCCAAGCCTGATAAGTCCACGCATGGACCGCCCCAAATTTCCCCTGTTCATGATTGGAAACCCCGCAATCTTAGTGGAGGGAAAAACCATTCCGGTTCAAACCGAGACTCGGCCTGTGTGCTGAAAATCTTGGGAAAAATCGAACCTGGAGGCGGAATTTCTAACTAATTGGGAGAGTCAAAACGCGTTGGATGCAAGGGCGGCTCACAGCGGGCCTCGTTTCTCGATTGCAGGATTGGTGAATGGCCGAGGTATTGCTCAAGAATATCAACAAAGTCTATGACGGAAACGTGGTGGCCGTCAAAGACGTCAGTCTGGAAATTCGCGATCGGGAATTTATGGTGCTGGTCGGCCCTTCGGGGTGCGGCAAATCCACCTTGTTGCGGATGATTGCCGGTTTGGAAGAGATTTCGGCGGGCGATCTCATCATCGACGGAAAGCGCTGCAACGAGGTGGCGCCCAAAGACCGCGATATCGCCATGGTTTTCCAGAATTACGCGCTTTACCCGCATATGACCGTGGCGCAAAACCTGGCCTTCGGCCTGAAACTGCGCGCCATTTCCAACCAAGAAATCCGTGCGCGCGTGCGCGAAGCGGCGGAACGGCTGGGATTATCCGAATTGCTCCACCGCAAGCCCAGGGCCCTTTCCGGCGGGCAACGCCAGCGCGTAGCCCTGGGCCGCGCCATGGTGCGAAAACCCAAGGTCTTCCTCTTCGACGAGCCGCTTTCCAACCTCGACGCCAAACTTCGCGTGCAAATGCGGGTGGAAATCGCCCGCTTGGCCGCCCAGTTGGAAACCACCATGATTTATGTCACGCATGATCAAACCGAGGCCATGACCTTGGGGCATCGCATCGCCTGTTTGCGCGGTGGGGAAATCCAACAGTTGGGGGCGCCGCTTGAACTTTATAAACACCCCCAGAATGCTTTCGTGGCGGGGTTTATCGGCATGCCGCCCATGAATTTTTTCCCCTTTCGCCTTGAGGGCGAAACTTTGATCGTTCCCGGCACGCGGGGCAATTGGAAACCCCGACTCTCCGAACTGCGCGCTCTGCCGGGTTTTTCACCCGCGAAGTCGATGCTGGGAATTCGCCCCGAACATTTGACCGTCGCCGGGGAAAACGGCGCGGGACTTGAAGCCGACGTGGATATCGTGGAACCTTTAGGCGCCGAAACCATGGTGTATTGCCGGCTGGGCGATCTCAAAGCGGTGGCGCGCTTGCCGGCCGAGACCACCCTGCGGCGCGGCGACAAACTTTCTTTGGTGCCTCTGTCGACCCACCTGCATTTTTTTGAACCCATTCAGGATACCCCATCATGAAGAAAAAAATCGCGACTCTTTCCGCAGGCATCGGTTTGGCAGCCGCCGCTTGGCTCTCGGCCTGTCACGCAGAAAAAGGCCAAGCCGGGGCGCCCGACCAAACCGTGCGCATCTGGATCATGCCCAATACCCCGAAACCCGAAACCGATATGCAAGCGGTTTTGCAAGGGTTTCAAGCCGATCATCCGCATGTGCGCTTTGAAATAACGGTCTTGGATTGGGGCAGCGCGTGGACGCGCATCACCACCTCGGCCATCTCCGGCGACGGACCGGACGTGATTCAATTGGGGAGCACCTGGGCCTCTTCGCTTACCGATTTGGGCGCCCTGCTTTCCCTGGATGATTTGCAAGACTCGCTGCACGTCATGAATGACTTCCTTCCCGCCACGCGGGAAATCATGCACCCGCGTTTCGCGCAGCATGTCACTTCTCTGCCGTGGTTTTTGGATGTGCGTCCGCTGTTTTATCGCGCCGACATTTTCCGCAAGGCCAAAGCCGACCCCGCCACGATGAATACCTGGGATGGTTTTGTCGCGGGCCTGGAGAAAATCAAGCAGGCCAAAATCCATGATGAAAACGGGTTGGTCGAACCCATCGGATTTCCCGGTAAAAACGATTGGAACGTGGTGCATAACTTCGCGCCCTGGATTTGGGGAGCGGGCGGGGGATTTTTAAACGCGCAGGGCGATCAATGCATTCTGAATCAACCCGAATCCATGCAGGGCATTCTGTTCTATCTGAGCTTGGTGCGCAAAGGGTTGAACAACCCTTCCAATTTGGAGAAAAACACCGCGCAGATCTCCTCCGAATTCGATGCCGGGCATTTCGCTTCGATCTTCGAGACCACCACGAAAAATGTTTACCTCAATCTGCCCCCGGAACAGGGCGGTATCGGTAACGCCGAGGTGGCGCAGAATTACCAAGTCGCCATGCCGCCGGCCGGCCCGAAAAAACAGGTGTACTTCATGGGCGGTTCCCAATTGGCCTTGTTTCGCTCGTGCAAGAATCCGGCCTTGGCGAAAGAGCTGGTGTTGTATCTCTGCGCGAATAAGGCGGCCCAATTGCAGTATTCCAAGCTTATCCGGTTTTCTCCCGGCTTCGCTGGCCGCCTTGGATGACCCGTATTTCGTGCAAGACCCGAAGCGCAAAGTGTTCAAGGCCATGGTGGCTTACGGGCGCTTTTATCCCAGCGTTCCCTATTGGGCCGAAATCGAAACTTCGGTGCTGACGCGCCGCCTGGGAAACCTTTTCGACATTGCCGCCGAAGTGAATGGCCCCTATTCCGAGGCCAAGGTCCGCAAAGAAGTCGACGCGACGGTGCAGGAAATCGACGAAGTGATCCGGCAATATTTTGTCGCCCATCCGCGCCACCCGATGCCCGGGAAGCTTTGAGTATCGGTGATGGGTCTTCTCCGGCGCACCTTCCGCCGTCACCGTGCCGCTTACACCTTCCTGGCGCCGGCGGCCTTGGGCATTTTGTTGCTGCAAGCGTTTCCCCTGTTGCAGGGCATTTATCTCAGTTTTCTGCGCAGCCGCAAAGACCTGTTGCTGAAATACCTGTCGGCGCCCTTCATCGGCCTGGAAAATTATCGCGAGATTCTCTTTAATCCCAACAGCCCGCTGCGCTCCGGTTTAGGCGATGCCATTCGCAACACGGTCGTCTATACCATCACCGTGACCGCCGGAACTTTTGCCGTGGGCTTGGCGGCGGCCCTTCTGGTGAACCGGAACTTTGCCGGGCGCGGCCTGGCGCGCACCTTGATGTTGTTCCCCTGGATTGTCCCCACCTATGTGGTGGGCCTGCTGTGGGGCTTCCTCTGGCAGCAAGACAGCGGCCTCATCAATTTGATTTTGGTCAACGGACTGCATCTGTTCCATACGAAACCGGTTTGGCTGATTGGCCCCAACACCATTTGGGCCATCGTGATTCCCACCATCTGGCGACAATGGCCGTTTTCGATGCTGATGATCCTGGCGGGCTTGCAGGGAATTTCCAAAGATGTGTATGAAGCGGCCCAAATCGACGGCGCCAATCCCTGGCAAAGTTTTTTCCGCATCACCTGGCCCTTGTTGACGCCGGTCTGGGCCATTCTCATCCTCAACGGACTGATCTTCAACGTGTATTCCTTCAACATCGTCATCATGATGTTCGGCAACGGGGCGGGCTTTCCGGGTAAGTACGGCGACTTGCTGATGACCAATGTGTTCCGCAATTCCTTTCAGATGTGGGATTTCGGCGGAGGGGCCGCCATGGCTTCGTTAATGATGCTGGCCATGTTCGGGTTGATTCTGATTTGGTACCGCGTTTTCCGCAAACATCTTTCGGTGAAATAGCGACGATGTCCCTGCTCCTGCGCCGGCGGCTCGTCGCCACTCTCTTGAACCTGGCGACGGTTTTGGTGGTGGGGATCAATCTCGTTCCCATTGCCTGGATGATCTATTGCAGCTTCAAAGACAATAACGAAATCCTTTCCGGCAAGGTTCTGCCGGGCCGGCGCGACTACACCGTGGTCTTTCTTTCCCGGCACGCAGGCGATATTTTAATCGGCGCCTCCGACGGCAGCCTGACGTTGGCCGATACCATCGACCTTTCCACCGTTCGGGAGAAGCGTCTGGGGACCTTCTCCACCCATTATCTCAGGGATGGGGAAACCCTGTGGGTGCTCAGCGCCAACAAAGGCTTGTTGGAATTGGATTGGAAAACCCTGTCGCTGCGCCATCGCTATTCCGTGGGCGATATGGCCTCGGCTTATGGACCCGGATGGAAAACCCTGTGGGTGAATGACGTGGCGTCATCGAGCCTCGCCCGCAGCGGGGATAAGCTGTACTTCGGCTACCAGAACGCCAATTTTCCCGGGTTGGCGTACTTGGATTTAACCTCGCGCAAATTGGGGTTCGTCCGCGGTTTTTCCACCGCGGAGAACGGCCGGCTCCGTGAACTGCAATCGTTGCGCAATGGAAATCTCGCGGTGCTGACCGACCAGGGACTGTGGATCGGGAACGGAACCGATTTTCACTCCGCCTGCGGGCACTGCGCCACATGGCCGGAAACCTTCGATCACCTCGTCGCGGCGGATTCGCTGCTGATCTTGGATCGTTCCGGGTCGCTGTATTTTTACCATCCCCAACAGGATTCGGCCTTCGTGTACAGTACGCCGAATGCATCCGGCGCGGCCAATGCGTTCGCGCTGCCTTCCCATTTCTCGACCCTGCTCTGGCAAGGGTCGGACTTGTGGGCCGGATATGCGCAGGGGGCCATGCGCATTCCGCAGTCCTGGTTCTCCGGAGACACGACGCAGCCGCCGTGGGTTTCGGTTCCCGCGCAAAGCCCCGGCTACGAGGGGAACGGCGAGGTGGCGGGCATGGAAGTGACCTCCATTCTTCCTTTGACCCGCGGCGGCTTTCTGTTCGGCGGCCGCAAGGGAACGCTCTCACGCGAGTCTTTGGGCCGGTTGATCCACGTCAAAACGCCGCCATCTCCCTGGTATTTCCGCTGGCGCAATTACGTGGATCTGTGGCGCAACATCGACTTCGGGTTGTACTTGAAAAACAGCCTGATCGTCTGCGGTACGGTCATGCTGTTCGCGGTCATCTTCGCCTCCATGGGCGGTTATGCGCTCGCGCGCTACGAGTTCCCGGGAAAAAACTCCTTCAGCATGTCGGTATTGGCGACGCAAATGGTGCCGGGAATTCTATTGCTGCTGCCGATTTATCTCATGTTCGTGCAAATCTCCAAAGTGACGGGATTCCAATTAAAAGGTTCGTATACCGGTCTCATTTTCACCTATACGGCGTATTTCGTCCCCTTCTCTATTTGGATCTTGCGCGGCTTTTTCGCTTCTTTGCCCAAAGAGCTGGAGGAGGCGGCCCTCATCGACGGGTGCGGTCCTCTGCGCGCCTTTTTCACCATCATCGTCCCCTCCGCCTGGCCGGGGATCATCGCCACCGGCATCACGGTTTTTCTTTCCTGCTGGGACGAATTGATGTTCGCCTGGGTCTTGACCAATGAAACCACGGCCACCTTGCCGGTCGGTATTCGGCTGTTCGTGGGGAACTATCAAAATCGTTTCGATTTGATGATGGCCGCGGCCACCATTTCCACCTTGCCCCCCATGATTCTCTTCTTCCTCATGCAAAAACAAATCGTCGCGGGGCTCACCGCCGGCGCCGTCAAAGATTAGAGGCGTTCGGCCATCACGGCCTCGCCGTGAACGCGTCGTGAACGAAGAGCCGCTTCGCCGGTTCGGATCCGGCGCGAAACCGCCGGTCCCGGAGCGCGCGTCAGGTGAAGATAACGGCCTATTCCGCCGTCGGCGGATCTTTTTGGTGGGGCGGGCTTTAGTAGAAAAAGGCAACGCCATGCGGCGCATTTTCAGGCAGAGGCGGACGAAGCCGGAAGCAGGTGCAGGTTTGCCCGGTCAGGTGCGAGCACAGCCGGGTCACCGAAAAGATTAAACGACGAAGTCCGCCGCCCGCGCCCTATCGCCGCACAAATCCGAAAGACAAGACTTTAACGACGGATACCGGGCTCTGGCCCAAGTTTGCATTCAGGGTCGTGGCATCCAGGGCGATGCGGGCCAAGTAAGCGCCGGTTCCCGCCAACTGTCCGGTTTGCGAGCGACCGTTCCAGACGATTTTGATCTGGTAGGTTCCGTCGGACCTCCGGAGAAAATCTCCGGCTCCCGGAATAGGCGCGTCGTTATTATCTACGCCCAATTGGGCCGCGGTGATATTGCCGGAAAAGACATTTACGAATTCGGCCAGATTGGTATACAGCGTAATTTTGTAATTGACCGGACGATCGATATTCAAGGTCAGGGTCGGAATTTGGAATTTGCCCGAAGTGTCGGTGGTAATCGACGAGCCGCAATTCAAACCCGAGCAGTCGTAGGCGATATGGTTATTGCTGCCCTGGATGGGCAGCCAGTTCGTCCCGTCCTTGGTTCCCATGACGACGAAGTCGGTTTGCGAATTTCCCAGCGTTTGGAAAAACGGCTTGTCCGGCGAGACCACCAAGGTGGGTGGCCGCGGAACCGGATGAAAGCCCAAAACCACCGGGCGGTTCAACGGATTGGGAAGATTGCCATAGACATCGCTGATGGGCCCCTGCGCATTCAGCTTCAGCGAATCTCCCGATACGGGTGACTGGCTTCCCAAGTCTTCCACCACCACCTTATACCCGCCCGACGCGGTATCCACCGACCGAATGGAGAAGGGAATGGAATCCCGCGTTCCCTGTTTAATCAACACCAGGGAAGCGCCCGACAAAGAGGATTGGGGAATCGCTTCGCTGAAGAACACCAGCAAAGTATCGGGCCCGCTGCCGTACTTTTCCCACACGATGGCGCTGTCCACCAGCGGGCCGACGGAATCGGCCAGGATCAGGGGAGAGGATTGCTCCGGCGCGCCGGCCACGGCCACATGGGTGTACAACACTCCCGGAGAAGTCGCTGAGTTGGAAGCGGTGATGCCCGCCGGAAAGGGGTTGGACAGGAGAACCGTGACGTGTTTCAAATTGGTTGCGTCAAGGGTGATGCCGCTGGACACATGCCGGGGCGTAGCGGTGCTGTCGGGCCAATAGAGCAGGACCGAATCCGGCGCCACCGCCAAGGGATTGACGAGGTAAATATCCGCGCGGTTGACGCTTCCGGTTCCGTCGTCGGCGAAATAGGCCGCCGACTGTACGGCCAAGGGCGGCGGCGGCAGAATAAGGAGCTTCAATACCACCGGCCGATTCAAGGCATTCGCCTTATTGGTGTAGAGATCGGTGAGCGGACCGGCCGGATTTATTTGCAAAGAATCGCCCGGCAAGGGTACGTCGGTTCCGCCGCTGGTCACGGTGACACGGAAATCAAGCCCGGTCGTGTCGAGCGCCGTGGCCTGGGTGACGGTCAAGGGAACGGGAGTCGCGTTTCCCGGAATGATCAGCAAGAGCGAGGTACCCTTCAAACTGGCGGGAGCGACCTTTTCGGTGAAGGCGATGTCGAGATTGTCACTGCCGGGGTTGTATTTGATCTCGACGTCGGCGGTGTCGAGCAAGGGTCCGACCGAATCGGCGATGGCGAAGGCCGTGGCCTCCTCGGGCAAGGTCGTGCCTCCGGGGTTACGGGTATACAGCGTTCCCAACTGCTCCGATACCATGCCGGTGGTGATGTTCGGGGGAAAGGGAGTGGCCAGAAGCACGGTGAGATGCTTGTTGTTGGTGGAATCCCACGTCATGCCGCTGGTGACGATTTTGACCGGAGAATTGAGATCCGGCCAATGCAAGGCCAGAGAATCGGGTGGCCAGGTCAAACTGTCGGCAAAGTAAATCTCGAGGCGATTCACGCTTCCCACCCCGTTGTCGGCGTAATAGGCGGCTTTCGAGATCACCACCGCGGGAGCCGTGAAATTGATTTTGGCCCGGTTGCCCGGCAGCAAATTGTTGACGGCCGGGGTTGCGATGATGGATCCGTTGGTCACCACGGAAACTCCCGTGATGTAAATCACGGCCTGCCCGTTGACCAAGGTGACCTGGCTGAGGGCGGCGGTGTCGGCCGCGGAACCATAGGCCACCAAGCCGGAACTCAAAGTGAGATCGACCACCGAGCTGAAGGTGTCGCGCGCGATTCCATCCACGCTGGCCCGGATCGTTACGGGAAAGCGCTGCCCCACGTTTCCGGTAATGCCCAGCGAGGTGTCGGGTTTGGTGGTGTCGGCATAGAGAATCCAAATCTTGTCCCGCGGCTGGCCCACTTTCACGTCGGCGGAGTCGGTGTTTCCGTTGATCGACAAGGTCGCTACCAAGGTGAAAATTTGATTTTGGGCGCCCTGGGTCACCGTGGCCCCGAAAGCGGTGATGCCGTTGGAATCGGTGAGCACCGTGGCGGGGTCGGTGATGGCGTTGCCGATGGTGATATCCCCGATGGCGGGACTCATGCTTTTAAATGAAACCGAGACCCCCGCCCCTTCGTTGTTGCCGAATTGATCGGTCACGGCCGCGGTTCCCGAAAGCACCGTGCCCGGATCCAGAATCGGCGCGGATCCCGGATTGCGAATTTTTGATGGAGGGTTTTGGAAAATGACGCTGTCGGCGGGTCCGGGAAGGATTGTGATTCCCGTAGAAACGCCGTAAAAGACGGTTTTGTTGCTATTGCTGGGATCGACCCAAGTTCCCGAGGCCGTAACGTATTCGATACCTCCTTGCGGTACCTTGGTGAACACCACGGTTTTGGTCGTCGGGCCCGAGATGGAAGGCAAAGAAAAAATGTTAAAGGGGGGCACAGGAGGCGTGTACAAATTCGCCCCGGAATTCAAGGCAACACTGACCGAAGTAATCGCGTTGTTGAACGAAGACCCGTCCAAATTCTCCGGCGTGATGCGCAACCCCACGGTTTGACCCGCCGTAACCGTCGTGACGGGATTGCCCGTGGTCGCGTCTAAAACCTGCACGAAAAATTTATAATCCAATTTGCGATAGGGAATAAAACCCACCGTGGTGGCTGCCGGACTTCCATTCGCGCCTGTGCCATCGGCGATCAATTCGAAAAAGGCATAATCTTCATTGGCCGCCAGGGCGGGGGTGAAGGTAGCTGTCAAGGTGTTGCTGCCGATTTTCACGCTCTGAGAAGATAAGGTCACGTCGATAGGTGGAGCCAGCACCGGCGCCGCCTGGCCGCCGAACCCTGCGAGATCCGTGGCGGTGGGGTAACCCGCCGGAAAGCGCACCATTTTCACATACTTGATGGTGGGCAAGGTCAAATTGCCATTCGCGGCCGTGAGGCTGAAATTCAAGGTAGCCGTGGTGCCGTTGATCAAAGCCGGAGAAAGTGGAGCGATAGTCACTTCGTCGGTAGGCAGGCCAACCGAAGAAATGGCGCCGATGTCGGCCACCTTGCCGTCGGAGTTATAAATTCCGGCGGCCGGCCAACCCGCATTTTCCACATATTTCTGGGTCAGGGAGTCATTCCAATCCGGCGTCAAAAATAAGGGGCTGGTCGGATCGGTGGACTGGAATTTGACGTCGTACCATCTTATATCGGCGGAAGCAGGAAATGGGGCGTTGGCTTGCTGGCTTACGATCAGCGCACCGGGCAGGGTCACACCCGTAATGGTTTGGGGAACCACCACGGGCCCGCTGGACATATTCAGGGTGAGGTTGATGACCAAGTTATCGGTAGATGCGGCGGTCATGCCGTTCATGATTTGCACGTTGCGATAAACCGAAACGGTGGAATCCGCCTGCACCTGCTGCTTGGTAGTGGTGTCGTATTGCTGCGCCTGCACGTTTTGCGTTTGGGGATTCGGCGCGGCATTTTGCACCGCGTACAGGCAATTGTGCATGCGGTTGACGAAATATGGGATCCGAGGACATCCAGGAGTTCGCCGCCGAAATTGGCGTCGCTTTGCCAGATAGTTCAGAAGGTGCGGCGAAAATATTGTTGAAGACGAAATGTTGCGCCCCGGGCCTATAGCCCCCGATGATATTCATGTAATCGTGCCAGAAGGTATTGTTGTAAATGGCCGTGGGGCTCAGCATCACGTCTTTGAACAAACATGGCGCCGCCGGGTTGGTTCGGGCCTTCGCTGCCCATGGCTTTCACCTTCGCCGCAGTGAAGCTCGGTAGCTGCTGGGATGGTGGTTTTCATATACCAGGTTGTAGCGGAAGGTGGAACCCAAATCCCAGGCGGATTCCGAAAAGAATCCCCAGCTGTTGTTGTGGATGCGGTTGTATTCAAACACATGCCCGCCGGATTTGCCGAATCCCGAAATCGGAACCACATTAGCTTCGCCAAATCCGCCGGATTGACATTGGCGAAAATGCCGCCCATGTTGCGATCTTTCAGCGCAATTCCGAAATAAGCGTTGTTGATATCACAATTGCGAATGGTGATGTCGCGCGGAAACAAAAACTTCAATGCCCCATTGCCCGCGAGCAAGTCGGACAAATTGCCATTGCACGCAATCCGTTCCGTCTGCCCCAGATACCCGAGTGGTAGTAAGGAGTTGGGGCGACGCCGTCGATTCCGATGCCGTCGATGGTCACGTTGCGGACCATGAGCAAACGCAAGGCGCCGTTTTGATCGAAAGGTGATAGCTGCCGGGGGCGCCGGAAATCGCTTGGGCGCAGTGGTGGGATAGACGTCGGTCTGGTCATCCCATGTGATGGTGGGTTTTTGCAAGGCCGTGGGATTGGCGGAAATCAGGGTGAGTCCGTCTTTGGTGCTGTCGATGGTCACCTGCTCGGGATACACCGCCGCATCCAGCACTTCGATGACATCGCCTTTGCCGGCTTTGTTTACGGCCGCTTGAATGGTGCTGAAAGTACCGCGCCCGTCTTTCGAAACCGTGAAGGTGGCCGCCGGGCAGGAAATCCATGCGCCGATGGCAAAACAAAGAAACTTTCCGGTCGCGCCTATCCGCATAACTTTAGCCCACCCTTCAAATCGGTGAAAAAACCTAATCCCGGAACATACTTTAAGTCATTTTTCCCAAATCAACCGGACAAAATGCTCCTTGGAATTAGTGATTGGGTTTCCGGTTTGCGTTCACCGAAATTGGGGAAAATGCCGGTCAAATGGGAAGGGGAAAGGCTAATGGGTACCTCTCGTACCCTAATGGGCCGTAGCTTCCGCCGCGCGTCCCAGGAGATTGTAAATCCGCAGGGTCGGCAGGGTTTGATGTGAAGCTGATCCGGGTACGGCAGGATAACCTTCCGGGGTGAGCCAAACCGTGGATCCGTCAAAACCCGCGCGGTCGGAATGCCCGTTTTGCGCCACGGGCTGGATGAAATGGACGGCGGAAATGGCGGTTTTTTGATCGGCTAAAACATTGGGAAATTGGCCTCCCAAAACGGCAAATCCGAGCATGCCCAACGATTGGTCGTAATAAAACTCCTGGTCTTGCAGGCTTTGCGATCCCAAAAAAGGCCCGTTTCCGGAAATGATTGCCAATACCGAAGAATTGGTGGCGCGGCGGGTATAGGCGGTGTCGAGGGAGCCGAGTACGCCGGCCGACCACATGGCCACATTTTCCAAATCGCCCGAGGTCGACGCGATAGCGTTGCCATTGTTATCGTACTGCGCCATCTGCGCGGCCATCAGGATAATATTGGAATTGGTGTATTGGGTCAAAGTTCCTTTGGAGTTTTCACAATACGCAATGGCCCGGGAATCTTTGAACCAGAGCGCGTCCATGGCGATGCGATAGGGGGTGCGAATTGCATCGCTTAACATGCCCAGCCCCTGATCGGTTTTTCCTCCCGCCTGGCTGGCCTGTCCGCCGCTGGGCGTGCACCAATCCACGGCTTGCCCTTTGGAGTATCGCGGCATTTTCGCCAGCACGGCATAACAATTGTCGATCACCGAAGTGAAGCTCACCTGGGTTTGATAGGCGTCAAAAACCTTCAGCCAGGCGGTGGCGAAATAGCTCGGGTTTAAATTGTTCACTCCGTCACTACCCCAACTATCTCCGGGCAGCAGATAGTTTTGCGCCACCATATTGTCGTGAATGCTGACGATGACGTCCATGGCCCGGCTGTGGTAGGTGATGCCGTTTTTATTGTAGGTCTGCCACAGGCCCGCGCCCTGTAAGGCATCGGCGAAGACCAAGGCCAACCCGATGTCCAAATCGGCGTCGGTGGCGGCCCCCTGCGCACCGGAGGGATAACTCCAGATGTAATACGACTTGTGCGCATCGCTCCACATATAGGTGTTTGCGGCTTCGAATATTTTGTTGAACGTGGTTTGATCGTTCATCAGCACCGAGAAAATCATGCCGTATCCCTGGCCTTCCGAAACCGCGACATTGGTGTTGGACACCGTGCCATTTGAATAGGTGCGCTGATTGATCAGACCGTTCGACATCATAAAGTTCGCCTTGTAATAAGACCAGGCGCTATCCATGGTTTTTTTGAAATAATCGGGCGCAATCAGGGACAAATAATTATTCAAAGAAGGGGAGTAATACTGGGTATAGTCGTAGGCTGCGGGCCGGATATAAGGCAAATTCCAGGGTTGCTCCTGACCAACCGCCAGTCCGGCGCATACGGCCAGCACCGCGCTGGAATTTTTAAATATCGACGATTTTCGGCCTCGCATAACACCCCCCTGGTTTTTTAGGGTATCTCTTCGCATCGTTTTCCGGTTTCGACTTCGATCCGACGATCGCGGAAAATTCCGGCCTTATCGCCCGCATCAAAAGCCTCGCCGGCGGAGTTCTCCACCGTGGGCGAATTTTCACCCTGCCTTCCACCGAGGCGGGTTCGGCAGGCTCAGGCCTTCGCCCTGTGATGGATCGCAGGCGCACCGATTTTTCGAGATACCTTTCAATTGGTGGAATCCACGGCAAACCAAGTTCATTCACCCCGAAAGTCCGGTGCGGCGTCTGTCAGGCGTCAGCCCCCGGCTTGGGGGCGCTCATTCCTGTTTATCTTGAACCAAGCGCCGAACGGAGAACACTAACCCACAGAACGAACAGATCCGAGAGGTTTGGGGGGCCGTTAGCGAGGATAAAGCGGCCGTCTTTAAACCCGGCGATCCAACCCAACGAGGAGATGAACCGATATGTCACCCGTCAATGCAAAGACCTTTTTTTCGGGCTTTAAAAAAAGCTCTTGGGCCGTGGCCGGGCTGTTGGCAGCGGCTTCACTCTCGAATGCCCAGACCTCATTGATTGACAATTTCGATGCCGGTACCAACCAGAATATGTTTTTGGGGTACTCCTACTTTTACGCCGACGGAGCCGATGGAGGCACCACACATGTGCTCACGGCCGATTCCAGCTCCAATAATGCTTGGCTGGTCGACCCGGCCAAGTCTTTTGATGTCGGCGCCAACGGCACGCCGCACTCTTTGAAAATGTCATTCGTCTATGGCGCCAACAAGCCCATTTCAGCGAGTTGCATGTGCCCTTACGGACAATTCGCCGGTTTCGGAACGCAAGTGGTCGCGGGTACGGATCAAGGCGCGGTTTTGAACATGGCCGGAGCCACCAGCATCACGTTTTGGGCCAAGGCCTCGGCCGCCATGTTGATGCGCTTTGAAGTGGCCACCGCCAACGTCACCGACGACGGTTTTTATGCCGCCAGTCCGGAACCCAGCATCACCACCACGTGGACAAAATATACGGTGTTGTTCACCGGTGGTTTGGGTGGTCTGGTGCGCCCCGCCTGGGCGAACACGGCCACCCCCGGCGTGATTTTCGACAGCACCAAGGTGCAGAAACTTCAATTCTCCGTTTCCGCCGACGACAATACCGGTCTTGACAGCGGAACCCTGTGGCTGGACAGCATTCAGGTTACCGGTTATACCTGGGTTCCGCCCATGGCCTGCCTTCCCTGCGTAGGGGCACAAGGCGCGGGCACCGGAGCCTTGCTTTCCGACCTGGATACGCCTCCCGTGAATGAAAATACCGCCGGCGGCTATTGGTATGCCTATAACGATGCCCAGGCCCATGTGCCCCCGTTGGCAACGGGCGCTCCCCAATCCGAATTCTCCGAGATCATCACCGGCGTCGATAACACCGATCCCGTGAACCCGGTGCTGACCGTTTCTCCGACCGCGGGGGTGAACGGCACGGGTGCGGCCTATATCAGTTTTGATCTCGGGCCGACTTTTCAGCAAGACGATACCACTACCATTCAACCCTTCGTGGGAATCGGCACCAAGACTTCCGATGCCTTGGGAACCGTTTTTTTAAATGTCGGAACGTCGACGGGAATCAGCTTCGACTATAATACCGACGCCACCTCCACCTTCGCTTATCTGCGGCTCGAGGTCAAAGCCAATCAGGTTTTATCGACCAATGTCGGAGTCGTGCACCAGGTCTTGCTGCCGGCCACGGGTGGAGTCTGGAAAAGCGCTTCCATTCCCTGGGACACTTTGAAAGAACCGGATTGGGCGGGTGTTGTAGCCCAACCGCTCAAAACCTCCGCTTTGGAACATATCCAATGGGCGGTGCAGGGAGCCCCCGGCACCACCGGCGGTTTTGCCATCGACAATGTTAAAATCATGGGCGTCACCACTATTCCGAATATCAATTCGGCCATTCTGCCGAATTCGGGTACGGTCCGGGGTCTTTTGCTGACCCAGGGATCCGACGGCATACACTTGAATTATCCTCTTCCCGATGGCGTTACTTCGGTGGGAATCCGCCTGCTGAACCTGCAAGGAGCCGTCGTCGCGAATCGCAACGTTGCAGCCCACGGCACCTTGCAAACAGATCTCAATACGCGGGGATTGCAAAACGGGATTTACACCTTGCAACTGCGTTTGGGTAATTCCGCGAAACAAGTGGTTAACACCAACTTTACCTTGTTGCAATAATTTTTCTTCGGCGCCGCGGGGCGGCGATACGCTCCCGCGCCGAATCGAACGCCACCTTTCCCGCTTCCCTCCGGAAGCGGGATTTTTTTTGCCGAGGCTTTAACCTTTTACGGATTCCGGTATCCGATCACGACGCCCTGGTTCTGCAGCGTGGAAAGGTCTCCGGTGGGTAGAATGGAATAGTTCAGGCCTTGCAGCGTGTCACGGCTGACGAAAGCCGGGTCGACTTGAATGGGCGTCAAGGGCCAATCGGACTGGGGAAGATTGATCAGGCCGCTGTCGTTGGCGTAAAAATCCAAATCCTCGAGTTGCAAAGCTCCCGATTGAATCATATCCAGCGTCAGGTTTAATCCGTAACTTCCGTTGAAGGCGATAATCGAGTTGGAGATCCGCAGAGGACCCGTCGGTGAGCGGATTTCAATGCCGTCGACTCCGTTATCCGATACGGTCAGGCCTTGAATGCTGCCGTTGGCCGAGGTGGCGTTAATCCCGGCCGCGACATTGTAGGCCACCAAGACGTTATCCAAAACGATTTGCGAGGTTGCTCCGGAAACCTGAATGCCGTTCCGTTCATTTTGCAGAAAGCGGCAGTTCTTCACCTTCACGTAGCTGTCGACGATTTCCAGGCCATCCAGGGCATTATGGAGAAAATCGCACGTCTCGAACAGAATTCCGGTGCAGCCGTTTTCCAGCTTGGCCCCGCTGTTTCCGCTTTGCTGAAACACGACGTCGTGAAATTCGATATAGCTGAAATCGCTGAGGAAGAGAATCGGCGTTTGCGGACTGGCGGAAAGAATGGTGGGAGCCCCCGGGTCGCCTTGGATCACGATCGGGCTATCCACGGTTCCGGACTGCTGGAAAAGAATTTGCCCGGCGTAATCGCCCGCGCCGACAAAAATCGTATCCCCGGGCTTGGCGGCGGAGATGTACTTGTGCAAAGAATCCGCCGTGGTCACCAGGATTTTGCCCAGGCTTTGATTGTGAAAAACGACGCTCAAATTGAAACTCTGAACGGCCGCGTTCAGGGAGATCTGTTGCAGATTATAAGCCGCGATGCTGCTGTTGGTATTCGTCGCCGTTTGATTTGCGGTATTCACTTGATTCTGAAATTGGGTATACGCGTTCAGATCCTGCAGGTAGGGAGCCTGGATTTGCGCCCGTTCCGAATCGCTGTATACCACCATCGGCAAGAGCGCCCGATTCACCGAATCGACGCGGGCCAAAGCCGTGGCCTGTAGCAGCGACAATTGCTGCATGTTAAAATTGACGGAGGGATACGGTCCCGCGAGCAGGAGATAGTTCAAGGTATCGTAATAACCCTCCAGCTTCAGCGAATCCGCCGGGCCGGCGGATTGATTGGCCTGGGTTACAGCCGCATTACCCGCAGCCGTTTGCGAGTTGGCGGTTTTTTTGAGGTCGTTGCTTTGCGAGATGGAATCGTTCAGCGATTGGATGGAATTGAAATCAGCCTGCAAGGGCGCGAGGGTTTTCGTTGTTGAATCGGCCAGCGCGGACAGCGAGTCCAAAAAACCGCTTTGGGCGTTTTTGATGGGCGTGGTCTGGCTTAGGGAAAAATTGATGGGATCGAAAGGGTTGTTGCGGTCGATGCAAGAGACCAAACACAACATCGCCCACACTATCGATCCCACCGGCCTTCGCCGCCGGGCGGAAGGAAGCGCCTTCAATCCGGTGATCTCCCGCGCCCTTTGCAAAATATGGTTCACCAGGAATTTCATTTTACATAATTTAAGCGTCGGTTAATTCAATGCTGGATGTGAAAGTTTTGCCGCGCCTCTTTTCCATTGCGTTGGCATGGGTGGGGTTTTTCTGCGGGAACGTAGCTTCCGCGCCCGGGAATTGTCCCTCTTCCCATCATTACCTACTCTTCGCTTCCGATCCGCTGGTGCAAACAAAGGTGTTCTCCGGCTTTCCCGACTCCCTATACAACTTGTTGCTGGGCCCCCTGGATCAGTTGGGGTATTGCCTGCGCAACGAAATATTGTCAACGGTTTCCGACTCTGCCGCGTATTCGGAAACCATGGTTTTGTACGTCACCGTCGACACCTTGCCGCCCAATCCCGCCACACCCCAAGTCATATTAACCTTGATGCATCTCTCCGATTGGAACCAGGGTGGCCGCAATGTGACCCGGCCCTTGGCCACCTTGGGGTACCCGGGAACCGAAACCGGGCCGTGGTTGGATTTGCTGACGCAGAAGGTGGTCGAAAATATGCGCCGGCAATCCATGGCCCACATCGTATTGCAAACCCGGCCGGTGGGCGCGCTGGTTCGATCTTCTTCGGGATTGGAGGGCAAGGCGCCGCTCGAATGGATATTACCCTTGGGCGCGGTGGAAATGACGGCTACAGCTCCGGGCTACCTGCCTTTCCAGCAATCCCTGAATCTGGCGCGTCCGGGTATCCATAATTTGGAATTCGATCTCACCAAAAGGCGATTTTACCATTCCAAGCTGATGATCCCCACCCTGGCTTTTGCCGTGTTATCGGCCACCGGATACGCTTTGGAAAATTTTTTTTATGACCGTTACCTCCGGCTTGGGCCCGAAGCCCAGCGAACCGATCCGGGCGCCTTCGCCCGCACTTTTAATACCGCCCAGGATTTTGAACGGGCCGCGGGGGTTTCGCTGGCGGTTTCGCTTTCCTGCCTCGGTCTTAGTTTTTGGTATTGACGACAAACCGTCTCCAGGCGCCAAAATCGGGGTTGAACCCCCGCCTTGAAATGGCGACTAATTTAACAGAGAGGATCTCTCATGGGATATATCGCCGAACCCTCGCAAGAAACTTTGGCTGCCTGCAAGGCGGGAAATCAAGACGCGTTCAAGGAGATTTTTTACCGCTATCGGGGTTACGCGTTCAACCTGGTTTACAAGATCACCGGACCTTACGGCGAACACGAAGATTTGGTGCAAGAGGTGTTTTTCCAGGTCTATCTCTCCCTGCGGAACTTTCAGGGCAACTCTTCGTTCCGCACCTGGTTCCACCGGGTGATCGTGAATACCTGCACGGCGCAATGGCGTTTTCAAGGGGCGGAGAAACGCATTTCGAATAAAAATCTGACCCGCATCGACGACTTGGATTATGAGATCGCGGTTCAAGAACCCAACCACGGGAAAGAACTTGAGTTCAAAAATCTGGTGGAAAAGGTGCTGGAAATATTAGACGATAAATTGCGCATTCCCCTGGTATTGAACGTTTACAGCGAAATGAATTTATCCGAAATTGCAATCGTCATGGGAATTCCCGAAGGCACCGTGAAGTCGCGTTTGTTTACCGCCCGGAAATTAATCAAGGAATACCTGGATACCTTAGAGCCATGAATCCGGAAGCGCCCGATCCCAAACCCCACTTCGGCCCCGATTTTGATTTCGAGCGGGCGCTGAAAGCCGAGGGGAAATTTACGCTCCCGGTTTTAAATGTGGAAGCGGGTTTGTTCGCGCGCATTCACGCGGCGGAATTGTTGGGTCCCTTGGCCGATTTGAAACGGGAGCAAATTCCTGCGCCCGCTTTCTGGGAGCGCGTGGAAGCGGGGCTGGCCAAACGGATTGCGATCCATCAGGAGTATGAAGAACCGGTGGATCATTGCATTGCCGACCAGGCCGACGAAGAGGTGCGTTGGGGCCGGCTGGAACACCAGTTGGAAAAACACATTCATTCTCTCAGCCGTTTGGAGCCGTGGGAACTGGAGCTCAAAGCCGAAAAACTGCTCTTGCCGGGGCAATGGGAACATGTCGAAGCCAAGTTGCAAACGCGCGTCGCGTCGAGCACCGTAAAAACCGGCAAGCCCGCGACCACCACGCTGCTGGGCTTGTTTTGGCTCCGCCGCCCGGCGGTGGCGGCCACGGTTTTGCTCGTGCTGCTGACGGGTTCGGCCTGGATGTTTTACCGTCATCAGGCCCCGGCCCTGGATACCTTCGTGTACCAGGTGCAAGGCCATGCGGCCCTGTCCTATCTCAATCAGAACAAGTTGACCCCGTTGGCTTCGGGAAAAACCCTGCGATCCCAGTCGGATGAATCGATGATCGTGGTCAACCAACGGGGATATGTCGAATTAAAAAACGGCTCGCAGGTTGCGATTCGGCAGGCCAACACCCGAAAAATTCAATATCAGGTGGGCTTTACCCATTCCGGATCGAAGGCTCAGGGCAAGGTGGTGTTTTTCGTCACACACCAGAAGCATAAAGAAAAGTTCCTGGTATCCACTCCCGATTATCAAATCGAAGTGGTCGGCACTTATTTCCAGGTGAACTCCGATTTGGAAGGGCGGTATTCCACCTCGGTGATGGAAGGCAAGGTCCTGATCCATTCTCCCACCCAGGGAGTGTTTCCTTTGCAGGCGGGAGAAACCTTGGTGTATGACATCGCCACCAAACAATACCGCGTGTTACCGGGAGGGCCGGTGGTGGCCCGGCAAGACATCGAACGCGTTCCTCCGGTTTCGGATCTGAAGGATTACGAATTGCTGACGGTGGTCTCCAATGCGCCCGAATCCGAAGTCCACATCGATGGAAAAGATTTGGGGCAGGCGCCGATCGTGATTTTGCAACCCCTGGGTCGCCATGTGGTCAGCATTCGGAAAGACGGCTACGAAGTTTTGGACACTTCCGTCGCTATCGTCGATGGCGGCAGCAATCGCCTGGTGGCGAATTTGATTTCGATCCCGTCGGCCCCTGCCCGCGGCCAAAAAGTTGCGGCTTTAACTCCCGCCCCTTCCGGCCATCCGGTTTTCCGTTTACCTGCGGCCACGGTACCGCGGACGCCGACCCAACCCACGGTAGCGGCTTCCCAGGAAGCGGCGGAATTGTATTTCCGACAGGCGGAACAGGTGGAAGGGAAAAGTTGGGAATTGGCCGTCCGGTTGTATCAAAAAGTCGCCGCAGATTCGGCGTCTTCTTCCATCCGCAAAGAAACCGCGCTGTTTTCCATCGCCCGGCTGCGGGCGGAGAATGAATCGGAAAAATCCCAGGCCATGGCGGCTTTCCAGACGTACCTCTCGCGTTACCCGCGCGGGGATTTTGCCGGGGAATCCCTCTTGCGTCTGGCGGAACTGGAATTCGCCCGGAACCCGGGGAAATCCATCGTCTACTACCTGGATTATTTCAAACGCTATCCCCGCTCCGAGCGTATTTCGGAACTGGAGCACCGCGTGGGGTTGATTTACCTGCAGCAGAAGCAATACGACAAAGCCATCGCCATGCTGCAGCAAAGCCTGGCCAATGTTCCTTACGGCACCGAAGCGGAAAAACGCCCCATCTACGCCAGTTTGCAACGGGCTTTTCTGGCCAAGGGGGATACGGGTAGCGCCGCCTTGGTGAAAAGCCAATACCGGCATGCGGATGAAAAGGGTGAAACGCAAGGCGGGGAGTAAGGCAAAAGTAAGTTCCTGCATTTTCACACATTGCTCCCGCTCACCACCGCTGCAAAGCTCCGCTTCATCCGTATCCGGTCCATCGCTCCTTCCAGCGCCTGTTGTTTCTTGGCTTCCGCCGTAGCGAACAAGTCGATTTGACCCGTGTCGGTGACCGGGGCGGCCACCGACAGCTCGATGCTCCGGAGCGCCACGCGCCGTTGGTACAGGAGGCGGAACAGGTTTTCGGCCTCCCGCGCCAAGGCGGGAAAAGACGCGGTGGGCCGGTTCAGCGGCGCCGTCTTGCGCACGCGGCGCTGATCGGAATAGGTGAGAGTCATGGCGACGCGGCCGGCTTGGCCTTTCTGCCGGCGCAGGGCATAGCCCAATTTGTCCGCCGTCAGCCGCACCTGGTTGCGCAGCGCTTCTTCATCGTTGAGATCGCGGGGCAATATCGTCACAACAATCACGGAAGTCCGCCGGACTGCCGCGGTTTCGAAATCGAGGCCGTGCGCCAGGGTGTACAGCTTTTCGCCCTCGCTCCCGAAGCGCAAGGCCAATTCCTCCTTGTCCAGCCGGCGCACGGTGCCGATGGAGGCCATCCCGTATTTGCGCAGCCGCTCGCGGGCCTGCGGCGACAACCCCGGCAGCCATTCCGGCGGGAGCGGATCCAGCGTGGCGATTTCGCGGCCCTCCGCGCAGGCGTACACGCCGTCGGGCTGATGCCGGCGCGCCAGCACGCGCGCCACGGTGAGCGAGGCCGCGACGCCGACGGACACGGCTTCGAGGCCCAAATCCCACAGGCCCCGCTGCACGCGCTCCCCCAAGGTTTGCGGCGGCAGGGAGCGGCTGAGCGGCGTGCCCGTCATGTCGAGCGCGGCCCCGCCGCCGCTGCTGCGAAGGGAATACACGGGCGTGCAGCCCAGGAAAAATTTTTCCAGGTCCCGGCGCAGCCGGGTTTCGGCCGCGGGGTCGCGCGCCACGATCCGCAGTTGCGGCCAGCGCCGGCGGGCGAGGAAAACCGGGGTGCCGGATGTGATACCGGCATCGCGGGCATTACGTGACAGGGCGGTGACGGGTGTTTTGTGGCTTTCGGCATCCTGTTCCACCAGTCCGAAACACCGTCCCCGCAGGTCGGGCCGTACGGCTGCCACCGCCTGCGCCGGAAAATGCGGGAGGTCCACGGCGACGAAACGCGGGGCGGGAAGGTTACGCGGCTTGGGCGGCGGCATAGACGGTGTCCAGGCCCGCGCGCAGGCGCGCGGACGCGCGTTCGAAATCGACGAGGTTGGGCGTGAACGGCACGGCCCGCACGCGTTCGGCCTCCAGCGTGAACGTATCCCACTCTTCCGACACGCGGCCCCACACCTCGAAGGGCCCGGGCGCGGCGAGTTCGTCTTCGCAGCGATCGAGCATGTCGGGCCAGAACACCACGTCCACGTGGCCGCTTTGATCTTCGAGGGTGAGGAATTGCATGAGCCGTCCGCTTTTGGACACGCGGTGCTGGCGCGCGGTCACGTACAGGCCGAACACCTTCACGTTCCGTCCCGCATGGCGGGGAATCTCGGCCGCGGGCACGGCCTCTTGGTGCGCGGGATGCAGGCCGAGCACGTCGAGGGGATTGCCCGACAACATGTAGCCGAGCAACCGTTGCTCCGCCAGGCAGCGCTGCATGAGAGTGATGTCCCGGAGCCCCGGATGCAGATCGCGCGGCCGGTAACCGCCGCCGGGTCCGAACAGGGATGGCGCCTGCGCCGACGCCGATGCGTAAATGCCGTCGAGGTGGAACAGCAATTCGGGCTGGGTGAGGCCGAAGGCGTCGAAGGCGCCGATGCGGATCAGGTTTTCGGTTGCGCTTTTTCCCGCGGGCACGCGCCGCAAAAAATCCTCTAGGCCGCGAAAGGGCCCGTGCGCGGCGCGTTCTTCCAGGAGATGGGTCAGGGTTCGTGGCGCCAGCCCGCGCACATGCACAAAGCCGGCGCGGATGTCCCGTTCGTGGCCGTGGTATTTATGGTGCGAGTGGTTGATGTCGACGGGCCGCACACGCAGCCCCAAACGCCGGGCCTCGTTGAGATACACTTCGCGCCGGTAATACCCGTGGTTGTTGGAGATTACGGCGGACAGGAATTCGGCCGGATGGTGCGCCTTGAGCCAGGCGCATTGAAACGACAATTGCGCGTAGCTGGCCGAATGCGATTTGCAAAACGAAAATCCGGTGAACGACGACACGCGCCGCCACAATTCGAGCGCCTGTTCCGCGTTCAATCCGTTCGTCCGGCACCCGTCCAGAAATTCGCGGCGCAACCCGTCCAAGGCGTCCGCCGACAAGCCGCCTTCGTGCTGGCTGTTCATCCGCTTGCGCACCGCGTCCGATTTTTTGTAGGACAATCCGGCGACTTCATGGCAGATGCGGATTACGTCTTCCTGGAAGGCGCAGACATCGTGGGTGTCTCCCAGAATGCTTTTCAGCTTCGGGTGCACGAATTCCCAATCCGTGATTCCCAGCTTCCACTGGCGGCGGCGTTCCACGAAGGTTTTCGCGTACGCCGTGCCGGCCGGCCGCACCAGGGACGAGGTGATGACCACGTCGTCGAATTGATCGGCCTGCGCCTTCCGGTTCAAACGGATTTGCGCCGGGCTTTCGATATAGAACACGCCGCGTGTGCCGCCTTCGGCCACCAGGCGCCGCGTCGCGGGATCGTGCAGGCATTTCTCCAGCTTTCCGACTTCCGGATCGGGAAGGCCCGCTTCCTCGATTTGCGCCAGCGTGTCGCGCAGCACCGACAGCGAGCCGTTGCCGAGCAGATCGAATTTGATGAGCCCGAGCGCATCGATGCCGCTGTGCATATCCACCTGGGTGATGAGCCGGTTCTGGCTGCCGCCGGATCCTTCGCAGGCCACGTGCCGCCAAATGGGTCCGTTGGTGATGAGCAGGCCGCCGGGATGCTGCCCCAGAAAGCGCGGCCGGCCTTCCACCTGGGCGGCCCAACCCCGCAGCCCGCGAATCTCCTCGTCGTCGCGGCGTTGGGTTTTGCGATCCCACGCGTTCAGCACGGCGCGGACCTGCTCTTCGGAATAGCCGAAGACCTTGGCGGTTTCGCGGAACGCCGAAGGAAAGTGAAAGTGGTTGAAGGTGCAGGTGATGGCCACGCGTTCGCGGCCGAACCGCTCCGCCATGTAGGCCAGCATCTCTTCGCGCTCGTCCCAGCCGAAGTCGAGATCGGCATCCGGCGGGCTGGCGCGATCCTCGTTGAGAAAGCGCTGGAAGTACAGCTTGTGGCGGATGGGATCGAGGCGGCCGACGCCGAGGTTGTAAAAGGTGATGGAGTTGGCCGCCGAACCGCGCAGCAGCGAACAATCCTTGGGCGTGCGGAATTTTTTGGCGAAGCGGCGCCCGGCTTCTTCGTACACGTCTTTCACCATGAGGAAGTACGAGGCATAGCCCAGTTTTTCGATCACCGACAATTCCATGTCCTGAATTTGCTCGGCCCGTTCGAAGTGCGGCGTCCCGCCGTAATTGGCGCGCAAGCCGTGACCCGCCTGGTCGGCCAGCCACGTATCCGGCGTGTGACCCTGCGGCACCGGGATTTCGGGCTGAATCCATTTGCCGGTGGGCGGCCGGGCGTGGCATCGCTCCGCCAGCGCCTCGGCGTCCCGCACGAGTTGGGGATGGTCGTCATATAAGGCGTCCAGTTCGGCGGGCGCGCGCATCCACGCGCCTGCGGGTTCGGTTTCGCCGGGGCGCAGGCGCGAGAGGGTGGAATTCAGGTCGATGGCGCGCAGAATACGGTGGACGGTATGTTCCCGCCGGTCGAGAAACCAGACGTCGCCGGCCGCCACCACGGGCAAGCCGGCGCGGGCGCAGAAAGCTTCGGTGGCGCGCGCGCGCAGGCGCGCTTCGGGGCTGTGGCGGATGGAGGCGCCGAACAGGCGTGCGCGGTTCGGGCCGCGGGACAACGCGTCCAGGATTTCCGTCGCCTCCGAAACGAGAAAAAGATGGGGCCACGGTTTTTCCAAGGCGCGGGCCAGGGAAAAGGCCGTACCGTGCAGGTGACGTTGCGTGATGAGCTCGCAGAGGTCACCGTAGCCGGCCTCGTTGCGGGCCAGCAGCGTCAGGCGGTTTCCCGGATTTTGGGCTTCGCGGATCTCGGCGCCGAGAATGGGCTGGATGCTCTGGCGGAGGCATTCGGCGTAAAACACGACCAGGCCGCTCATGCGGTTCACGTCGGTGAGCGCCAGCGCTGCATAGCCCAATTGCCGGGCGCGGGTCACCAGAGCTTCGATGGAGGGCGTGCCCGCCAGCAGCGAGAATTGCGAATGCGCCTGCAGCAAAACTTTGGGCATGGCTCACAAGATAGATAGTGAACTTATGAGCAGTATATAGGCAAAAAAATGGCGTAATTTATCTGAAAATGGCCTCCGCACCACGGTGTCGGCTCAGCGAAATACACACCATGCGCGCCGCCAAGTGGAACGATTGCCGGATACTATGTATTGTCTGATACTATGGACATAAAAAATTATTTAGTCTATAATATCGGACATGGGGCGCACTTTCAGGCAGGCATTTCCCATCCTCAAGCGGCAGATGGCTGACCTGGGGGAACGACTGCGGACGGCAAGATTGCGTCGTAGAATGACGACAATCGTATTCGCTCAGCGGATGGGCGTTTCTCGTGACACCTTGAACCGGCTGGAAAAGGGCGACGCGACCATTGCCCTAGGTACGTACGCGCGGGCCCTTCGGGTCTTGGGACTGGAGGGAGATCTCGACGCGGTGGCACGGGACGACGTGCTGGGTCGTAAGCTGCAGGACTTGCAATTGCCCGGACGAAAATCCCGCCGCGAACCCCGTCGCCGTGAACCAAATCCCACGCCGCCCACAGCAACGGGAATACCGTCGCCTCACCGTGCCCCTTGAAAGGAAGACCGGGCCATGGCGACACCCAGACCTCGCCGCCAGGCGTTCGAAGTTTTTCTCGACGCCAAAGAACTCGGCCCACTCCAGAAGGTGGGAAGCCTATTCCGCCATGAAACCCGGACCGATTTGCCGGCCGCTTTTGAGTACGACGAGGATTGGTTGCACGGAGACCGCGTCTTTATGCTCGATCCCCGCCTCGAGCTTTGGACCGGCGCGCAATACCCGCCGACTGGCACAACGGCTTTCGGGATTTTTATGGATTCCGCACCCGATCGCTGGGGGCGAGTCCTCATGGAACGCCGCGAATCCGTGCGCGCACGGCATGAGGGCCGGAGGGCCCGGACCTTGCAGGAAGTTGACTTTCTGCTCGGAGTCAATGACCTGACAAGAATCGGCGCGCTGCGATTCCGCTCCATGGAAGACGGGTCCTTCCTGGATGCTTCGGAAAACGCGGCCCCTCCCTTCACCACCTTGCGGGAACTCGCCGATGTCAGTCGGCGCATCGAGAGGGCTGATTCCGAGTCGCTGCCGGAATACGAACGCTGGCTTGCGAGGCTCATGGCTCCCGGCACTTCGTTGGGCGGGGCCCGACCCAAAGCGAATTTCACCGATGAAGACGGGCGCCTTTGGCTTGCCAAGTTTCCCGCACAGGAGGATCGCTATGATGTGGGAGCCTGGGAATTCCTGGTGCATGAACTGGCCCGGCGCGCCGGCATCCAGGTTCCGGATGCCCGGCTCGAGGAACTTTCCCCCCGCCACCGGACCTATTGCGCGGCCCGCTTCGATCGCACGGGTGACAGCCGCCGTATGTTCGCATCCGCCATGACCTTGCTGGAACGCCGCGATGGAGACAAAGACTCCGGTTATCTAGACCTCGCGCAATTCGTGTCCGACCATGGTATCGCCAATCAGATTGAGGAAGAATTGGAGCAGCTTTTTCGGCGCGTCGTTTTCAATGTGATGGTGGGGAACCGGAATGACCACCTGCGGAACCACGCCTGCATTCGAGAGCCGGGCGGTTGGCGACTCTCTCCCGCCTACGACGTAAATCCCGTTCCCGGCAAGTCGGAACATGCCATCAGGCTGGACGAAAGCTCGGCCGCTCCCAATCTCGACGCCGTCCTGGCGACATCCGGGTATTACCGGATGGAACGTTCCAAAGCGAAAAAAATCCTTGCAGAGGTGAAAGGCGAGGTGGCGCGGTGGCGGAGAGAGGCCGATAATCTCGGCTTGCCCCGCTCGGAAATCGAATGGGTGGGGACAGCCTTAATGGTTCACTAACCCCCAATGGAAATGCCTGCGTTGAAGCCTGACTACCCCTCGTTCGAAACCGGGTGATCCGCAGAGTTCGAAATTGGCTGTAAACAAATCCAGGGAGTCACATTCAGACTAAAAATTGGCCCGCTTCAAGCTGAAGGTGGAGCCGGTGTCAAGGATGTATTTATTGGATGAAAAGCAGGATCCGGAGCTAAGCGAGCCGTCCGGAGAGCTTTAGGCCGGAAAAGCCGCTTGTTTTTGCCACAAAAACAGGGTACTTTTTGTGGCAATAATGGGCAAGCATAAGCAATCCGTCGATAGCCAGGTTTGGCAACGTATACAGGCGCGCAGGCCGGGGTGGACCTTCACGCCTGCGGACTTTTTTGACTTGGGCTCGCGAACGGCCGTGGCCACGGCGCTGACACGCCTCAAGCAGGCGAAAGAAAATCCGTCAACTGGCTCGCGGCCTTTACGACTTCCCCGAAATGCATCTCTAGGTTAGGAATGCTTTCGCCGTCTATCGACGAAATTGCCAAGACACTGTCCGGGCGGCATGCCATCCGCCTTCTGCCCTCCGGAGCCTATGCAGCAAATATGTTGCGCCTCTCCGAGCAAGTGCCGGCAAAGGTTGTGTTTCTCACCGATGGTCCGTCCCGAAAGGTTAAGATCGGAAAACAGGAAATCACTTTGAAGCAGGCTGCACCGCGGCGCTTGGCAGCCGCTGGCCGTACCAGCGGACTGGTGATCGAGGCATTGCGATATCTGGGCAAGGAACACGTCGAACCAAAGAGAATTGGACATCTTCGCACCTTGCTGTCCGCTGGGGACAAAGCGAAGCTGATGCTGGATTTGCCGCTAGCTCCGGCCTGGATGCATGCGCATATCCGGTTCATCGCGGGAGAAAAGCCGTGAAAGGCTTCTTGGATCTTTCCGAAAAGGAACGTACCGGATATTTTCAGGAAGCCGCGAACCGGCTGGCCTTACTTCCCGTAATCGTGGAAAAGGATTTCTGGGTTACATGGACTTTGGATCGGGTATTCGCCCTGCCGGATGCGGCGTCCCGCTATTTGTTCAAAGGTGGTACGTCGTTGTCCAAGGTATTTCGTGTCATCGAAAGGTTTTCCGAGGACATCGATCTCGGTGTCGCCCCGGCGCAATTGGGGTGGTCGGAATCCGATTTGGACGATGCGCCGTCTCCAACTCAACGCCAAAAGCGGATGAAAAAATTGGAGGAGGATTGCGCGAAGTGGTTGGAGCATACCTTTATGCCGGAACTGGAACAGGAAATCCGGTCCAAAATCGGGATGGCGAAACCCGGAGTGGGTTGGCTAAAATTCGAGCGCGATCCTGTGACCCATTCAGCGGTCGTGTATTTCATGTATCCATCCTCATTTGCTCCCGAATCGGGATACATTGCCCCCATGGTCAAGTTGGAATTCGGTTCCCTCACGGATCAGCAACCCAGAAGTCCCCATTCCATCAAGCCTTTGCTGGCGGATGTTTTCGACGAATCCTTTCCGGAGTTCAGCGCGCAGGTTATCGCCTTGGAATTGGAACGGACCTTCTGGGAAAAGGCGACCATTCTCCACAAGGAATACCATCGCCCTGATGCAGACCGCATCCGGGATCGCTATGCGAGGCATTATTCCGATTTCGCCGCCTTGTGGCGTCATCCATCCCGAAAAAATTCGTTGAGTAGATTGGACTTGCTGGAGCGCGTGGCATTGCATAAAGGACGGTTTTTCAAAACGTCTTGGTCCTCATACGATACAGCCAAACCTGGACAACTGAAATTCGTTCCCAAACCGCAACGGATAAAGGAGTTGGAACGGGATTATGAATTGATGGAGCCAATGTTCGCCACCAAACCTCCGCCTTTCGGTGAAATCCTGGAAACTCTCGCCGATGCCGAACGCGTGATCAACAAATTATGAGCGGCTCCAACTTCGCTTTCCTCCTAACCGAATGGCCCGCCGTATACGAGGCCGCCGTCAAGGCGGCCAATGCCGCGCACCCGGATCGCTCTGCCATTCACAATGGAAGCCAAAATTGCCTCTTTAAATATTGCAGCCTCAAGTAGCAAATCACTTGTAGGACTAAAAATTGAAGTTAAGGCAATAAAGACAGCGCTTTTGAAGGAAAATTGGTCGGCATCGTTGGACGATGTCAGAACTTTTTTACCCAAAATAAGGTGGTTTTTAGGTTCTCCACCTACCTCCTGAGAGGGGCTCGCTTGCGAAACCAAGCCACCGCCGGTCTACCAAGGGCTTGCTTTTCCGTCCTTCGCGGTCTTTCAGTCGGCCGCCGGGGCAGCCCGAAAACCGGCGCTGGGGTCAAGTGGCGCGCCGAAACACAAAATAGGGCGCACTGAACAAAGACGGCCACGAAAACGAACCCCGGCTATACAGGCTTTGAAGAATGGCCCCGCGATCTTTCAGTCGCGGGGCGGGGTAAAGTGACGATTTTAAAGGGGGCGGGAACACCTAAGCCTGTGATTCTCTATGATTAACGCCGAATTATGCAAGCTACTATGTTGCCTTATATATTTTTCAAGGCTATCTGACGGCTAAAGAGGCATATGACGGAACAAAACATCCCTGCGTTGATCAAAGACCTAAGGGCACGACTGCATTTGACTCAGGAACAGTTCGCCCAGAAGGTTGGGGTCACGTACAGTACCGTAAATAATTGGGAAAACGGAAAGCGTATTCCGTTGCCGTTTTTAATTCGTCGCTTGATTGAACTCAAGGAAGAATTGGATCAAAAGGGAAAAAAGAAAAGGTGAAATCCATGGCCCGCAAGGCGAAAACGGAAAAAAATCAAAACGGCAACGGAGCCACCTTGGGTTTTGAAACCAAGCTTTGGCAAGCTGCGGATAAACTTCGCAACAATATGGACGCCGCCGAGTATAAGCATGTTGTTCTCGGCCTTGTTTTCCTGAAATACATCTCAGATGCTTTCGAGGAACAGCGCACTAAACTCGTCGCCGATAAAAAAAGCGGAGCAGATCCCGAAGACCCGGATGAATATCGCGCCTTCAATATTTTTTGGGTTCCAAAAGAAGCGCGTTGGCCTTTTTTACAAGGCAAAGCTAAACAGCCGGGCATCGGCAAATATCTCGACGATGCCATGGTTGCCATCGAACGCGACAACAAAACTTTGAAAGGAGTGTTGCCAAAGGATTTCGCCCGCCCGGCTTTGGACAAGCAACGGCTGGGTGAATTGATAGACCTGATCGGAACCATCGGGTTAGGCGACAAGGAAAACCGCTCCAAGGATATTCTTGGTCGCGTGTACGAATACTTCCTTGGCCAATTCGCCAGCGCGGAAGGCAAAAAGGGCGGACAATTCTATACGCCGCGTTGCGTGGTGCAAGTCTTGGTGGAAATGTTGGCTCCGTACAAGGGTAGGGTTTACGATCCCTGCTGCGGTTCAGGCGGTATGTTCGTGCAAAGCGAAAAATTTATTGAAGAACACGGCGGCAAGGTCGGCGACATCAGCATTTACGGTCAGGAGTCGAATAACACTACTTGGCGTTTGGCCAAAATGAATCTTGCCATTCGGGGAATTGACACAAATCTTGGCACCGAGAACGCCGATAGCTTTCACCGTGATATGCATCCGGATCTTAAAGCGGATTACGTTCTAGCTAACCCGCCCTTCAATGACAGCGATTGGGGCGGGAATCGTCTTCGTGAGGACAAGCGCTGGAAATTTGGTCTTCCACCTTCGGGCAATGCCAACTTCGGATGGGTTCAGCATTTCATCCATCATTTAAGCCCCACCGGCTTGGCCGGATTCGTACTCGCTAACGGGAGTATGTCCAGCAATCAAAGTGGGGAAGGGGAGATCCGCAAGAACATTATCGAAGCGGACTTGGTGGATTGCATGGTGGCCATGCCGGGCCAGCTTTTTTATTCCACGCAAATTCCAGTTTGCCTGTGGTTTCTCACCCGCGACAAGAAAAACAGTCGCTTCAAGGATCGACGGTGCAAGGTGCTGTTCATCGACGCTCGTAAACTCGGAACCTTGATCGACCGAGTACATCGGGAATTGACGCCCGAAGACATCCGTAAAATCTCAGGTACTTACCATGCTTGGCGCGGCGACAAGGGGGCAGGGAAATATCAGGACACCAACGGTTTCTGCAAATCGGCATCGCTGGATGAGATTCGCGGGCACGGGCATGTGCTTACGCCGGGGCGTTACGTGGGCGCGGAGGAAGTCGAGGATGACGGCGAACCGTTCGACGAAAAAATGAAGCGGCTCTCGAAAACCTTGGCGACACAATTCACCGAAGGCGCGAAATTGGAAAAAGCGATTCGGGAAAATCTTAAAGGGTTGGGGTTTGGATTATGAATGACATGGTGAAGTTGTTGGGCTGTTTTTTAGAAAAGATGGGAGCATGATATGGCCGCCACGTTGGATCTCTCTTCATTTAAGGAAGCTATCGCTTCGCTGGAAAGCGGGTTGGGCACGGTCAGCAATGCTGAATGGTTCAAGCAGCAATCCCCCGCCGTGCAAAACACTTTAGTCGCGGGCGTGATCCAGAACTTCGAGTTTGTTTATGAAATAGGCATTAAGATGATTCGATCGCGCGCATTGAACTGGACGCGGCGAGTCCTTCGGAGGCTGATTTCAGCGAGTTCCGGGATTTATTGCGGACGGCGGCAGAGAAGGGGTTGATCAAGGACGTTGAAGCCTGGTTCAACTATCGTAAGATGCGCAACATCACTTCGCATACCTATGATCATGAGAAAGCGCAGCAGATTTATCAGGGCACAATGTCTTTCATCGGCGACGCCCGCGATTTGTTGCAAAGGTTGGAAGCCCGTAATGGCTGAACCCTTGATCGACATCCGCCCCGATCATTCGGGAGATCGTAAGCAGTATTCTGCGCAAGCATGTGCCGCAATACGAAGTTTGGGCTTTTGGTTCCAGGGCAAAATGGAATACGAAAGAATATTCCGATCTGGATTTGGCCGTCATCACGGACAAACCGCTTAGCATTGCGGTGAGTGGCGCGTTGTCGGATGATTTTTCAGAATCGGATTTGCCGTACAAGGTGGACGTGGTGGATTGGGCGACGACTTCGGAATCGTTTCGCAAGATTATTAAGCGGGATAAGGTTGTAGTACAGAAAGCGCGAGACCAGAAAAACGAGAACAAGGACGGTGGATGGCGCGATTACACACTTGCAGAAGCAAGCGCTTTTCTAAGTCGTGGAATTACACCCGCATACACTGAAACGGGCGGCGTTCAGATTCTGAATCAGAAATGCATTAGGGACGGATCTGTGAGTTTGAATGCTGCGCGTCGTAGTGATCTTGATAAAAAACCCGTGCCGGGCGATAAATTTTTGAAACCGTATGATATCCTGGTTAATTCCACAGGCGAAGGAACACTTGGTCGAGTTGGTCAAATCAAAAAAATCTCTGAGCCGACCACAGTTGATTCCCATGTGACAATACTAAGACCGAATCCGGCAGTTGTAGAGCCTCGTTATCTCGGTCTCTTGGTTCGCAGTCTTCAGCCCACAATAGAGCAACTCGCCGAGGGCTCAACTGGACAAACAGAATTATCTAGAACCCGTCTTGGAGCGCTCGACATCAAACTCCCGCCCCTCACTGAACAAAAATCTATTGCCCACATTCTCGGTTCGTTGGACGATAAAATCGAAAACAATCGAAGAGTGAATGGGACGTTAGAGGCAATGGCACAGTCGATGTTCAAGAGTTTATTTGTGGATACCGCGCAAAATGGGTTGCCTAAAGGTTGGTACGAAGTACCGTTACCCGAAGCTATCGAAGTGAATCCATATCGCCCACTTCGTAAAGGTGAAGTTGCGCCCTATTTGGATATGGCCAACATGCCCACTCGATCCGTTCGAGCGATAGAAGTTTATGATCGCGAATTCGGATCGGGCATGCGTTTCATGGATGGCGATACTCTTGTCGCCCGTATTACACCGTGTTTGGAGAACGGAAAAACGTGTTTCGTGGATTTTCTTGGAGATAAAAAAATCGGTTGGGGGTCAACCGAGTACATCGTATTCCATCCTAAGCCACCTTTACCGCCAGAGTTCGCGTACTTCCTTGCCCGTACTAATGATTTCCGATCCTTCGCGATTTCAAATATGACCGGTACTAGCGGTCGCCAGCGAGTGCCTTCGGAATGTTTCAAAAACTTTTCGGTTGTTGTTCCCTCCGCCGGTATTGCTGAACGCTTTGGTCTATACGCCAGGGTTGTTTTAGAGAAGATGAAAGCCAATGACGACGAATCCCGATCTTTAGCAGCTTTCCGAGACGCGCTGCTGCCTAAGTTGTTGAGCGGGGGCGTCCGGGTTAAGGGTATGGGCAACATAATGCGAACACTAGGAGAATAAATGGCTAGGGCCGATTTATTAGCCGAACTCGTTCGGCTTGGAATGATCAGCGACAAAAGCCGATTCAGGAAGGTCGTTGAAGCGATTATAGCCGAAGAGAGGGCTAAGAAGCATACCGTGCTCGCCAACAGCCTAGAAGATCTTCTTCGGCTTACTCCTCAAGAAAAATCTATTCCAAACGGCAGCACGATGTTGGATCAGCGCGTGACAAATCTCGTCTTAGAAGTTCTGCCGGAAAGAAACTTTGAAGACCTTATCTTGCCAAAAGAAGTTCTAGACATATCTCGTGAAATTGTTCAGGAGCATCATCGTGTCGATCTTTTAAGGTCATACAACTTGGAGCCGCGAAACCGCATTCTTTTTATCGGCCCACCAGGCAATGGTAAGACTTCGCTAGCGGAGGGATTCGCAAAAGCGCTCATGGTTCCCCTGCTTATTGTTCGATATGAGGGCGTGGTTGGAACCTACTTGGGTGAGACCGCTGTAAGGTTGCGTCGTTTGCTTGAGTATGCAAGCACTAAAAAATGCGTTCTCTTTTTCGATGAATTTGAAACTCTCGGAAAAGAGCGTGGTGATAGACATGAAACTGGCGAGATTAAACGCGTTGTTAGTTCTCTTCTGTTGCAGATTGACTCCCTACCCAGTCACGTCGTTGTCATTGGGGCGACAAATCACGCCGAACTTCTCGATCGCGCCGTCTGGCGTCGCTTTCAAGTCCGTATGACGTTGCCCGAGCCGACTCGCATGCGTTTGGCCGAGTGGTTTTCCAAGTTTGAACGCCGCATAAAAGTAAAGGTGGGCTATACTCCTGAAACACTGGCCAAGAAGCTATTTGGGGTGAACTTCGCGGAAGCTGAGGAGTTCGGAGCCAGTATTTTTCGACAATACGTGCTTGAACAACCCAACGCGCATATGAAGAGCATCGTTGATCGCACCCTGAAAAATTGGGCCGCACGAACGGTAAGAACGAAGCAGCAGAATGGAGGCGGTGAATAATGCCAGATCGACCGCTATTGCTGTTTCCCACTCCAGAAGCGGCTGAACGGGCAAAGCTGCCACCGTCCCCAGGCCGTATTCATCGACCGTCGCATCATCAGCAGGGCCAGCGTCTTTCTCCTCGCTTTGCTCGTCTTCGAGTCGAATTCGAAGCGCGACGTGTGGAATTACAGCAGACGGCAGTTGGAGCCGATCCGAAGCAGGTTTTGGTAATCGAAACTGTGGGAAACGTTGAGAATTTTGCCAACACCGTAAAAAAGATCGATGGTTTTGAGTGGATGGGTGAAATCGAGTCCGACGAGATAGCGCCCGACGCTGACTTTTACGATGAAGGCAACCGAGAACGAGAATTGGGTGGGCGGCTTTATCTAGTGATGACTAATCAGCGAGCTTCTTGATGAGATATTATCGCTATGGGGCCGATACCAAAATGATCAAAATATGGAGTTTGAGCGCGGGCTTACCAGATTTCGAGATGTTTTCCTTTGTCTCAAGGATATTCGACGTTGGAGCGTCCGCGATCGAATCGAGGAAACCGGATTGCTCGATGTCTGGCGCGAAGATCTTATGCACGATGGTAACCGTCCGGTCAGTTTTGAAGTCGAACTCTGGTTTCGTGCTTCGCCAGAAAACCGGCGTGAAGCCCAAACCGAGATCAGTACACTTATTGTAAGCCTCGGTGGACGAATTGTAGGGAGTTCGGCGATCGAGGAAGTTGCCTACCATGCTCTACTCGCTGAGGTACCGGCCCAGGCTGCCAATCAGATTGTCAATCATCCGGATGTAGACCTAATTAAGTGCGATAGCGTTGTGTTTTTTCGACCGGTTGGGCAGATGGCTACCGGTAAAAAGCCTTTCGAAGGCGAATTGTTGGATCAGGAAGCAAGTGAACTTGCCTTGCCAACCGGCGAGCCTGTCCTTGCGGTGTTGGATGGACTCCCTTTGGCAAATCACAATCTTCTTGCCGATCGATTGATCATTGACGACCCCGACGATCATGCTTCGGCATACACAGTCGCAGATCGAATTCATGGAACGGCAATGGCTTCCCTTGTTGTTCATGGTGATCTTAGCGATGGAGAATCCCCACTCACACGCCCGGTGTATATCCGTCCGGTTATGAAACCAATCCCATGGATTAATTCTCCTCGTCCTGAAAGGATTCCTGGCGACATATTGGTGGTGGATTATATCCATCGCGCCGTTCGTAGGATTTTTGAAGGAGAGGGTACAACACGTGCTTCCGCTCCGAGTGTTCGTATTATCAACTTCTCAATTGGCGACCGTAACAGACAGTTCATGCAAACCATGAGTCCATTGGCCCGACTGCTTGACTGGCTAAGTGTGAAGTACGGGGTGCTATTCGTGATAAGTGCTGGTAATCACGACCGACAGATAGATTTAGGAATGCCGTTAAGCGAATTTCAAGCCTTGTCGAGCAACGACAAGGAGGCACAGATTGTTAGGAATTTATATGGTGATACACGGCACCGCAAGCTGCTTTCCCCGGCGGAAAGTATCAACGGGATCGCAGTAGGTGCATTGCACAGTGATGGGGCAACAAACGTAAAAGTTGGTCACTTAATCAATTTGCTGACGAGCGAACTGCCTAGCCCTACTTCAGCATTTGGAAGCGGTTTCAGACGGGCGATCAAACCAGATATTATTTTCAATGGTGGTAGAGTTCTCCATGAAACTCCCGTTGGAGCAACAGCAGAAGCACGATTTACACCTAAGGATTTTCGAATTCCCCCGGGGAACAAGGTCGCATCTCCTAGCACTCTTGTTGGCGATCTCACTAAGGTGGCATTCTGTTGCGGTACGAGTAATGCGGCCGCCCTTGTAAGTAGAATGGCAGCGATTTGTCACGATGCTCTTCTCGAAGTATTTGAAGAACAGGCACCAGATACCGAAACTAGATCACACCTAGCACCCTTGCTAAAGGCAATGATTATTCACAGTGGTTCATGGGGAACTATTGGAACCCGGCTGCAAGAAATTCTTCAGACATCAGGGAACGGACACCATATAAGAAACTGGATTTCTCAATGGCTGGGATATGGAGTTCCTAACCACTCACGAGTATTGGCCTGCACCGAGCAGCGGGCAACCGTACTCGGATTTGGTCAGCTTGGAGATGGCCAAGCCCATTTGTTTAGATTGCCATTGCCACCATCGCTGGGAGCAAGGCGGGATAAGCGCAGGCTTACCGTAACTCTGACTTGGCTCTCCCCTGTGGCATGTCGGACGCAGCGTTATCGAATTGGCAGTCTATGGTTCGAAGTTGAAGGTGGAAACTTGGTTTCAAATCGTCAGGATGCCGATTGGCGCGCTGTTCGGAGAGGCACAGCACAACATGAAGTGTTTGAAGGGGAAAACGCTTTCCCGGTAACAGACGGCGATACAATCACAATAAAGGTTAACTGTCGGAAAGATGCGGGAAAGATAGAAGAACCGATCCCCTACGGCCTCGTAGTGTCTCTTGAGGTGGCGGAAGGTATTGATATTGCCATTTACGACGAAATTCGAACACGTATCGTGTCGGCGGTTGAAATTCGAGCAAGGGGAGATCGCTAACGTGGTTAGTGGCATTTATATGGATGGAAAAATATTTATAGAGGCTTTATTCTGACATGGCCACGACACCCGATCAAATCAATCTTTGGAGACAATCCCCGGAAGGCCAGCGACTTGAATTCAAGACTGCCAGAACGCAATTCGACAACAAAAAGCTTTATGAATATTGCGTCGCCATAGCCAACGAAGGTGGCGGAAGGTTGATTCTTGGCGTTGAAGATCAACTACCCAGGCCCGTTGTAGGCACTCAGGCATTCAGAGATCCGATTACCATGACTGAAAAGGTTTTTCAGATGATAGGCTTTCGGGTCGATATTGATGAAGTTGCACATCCGGACGGACGTGTTTTGGTATTCAACATACCTTCCCGCCCCCGTGGTACCGCCTATCATTTGGAAGGGAAATATCTCATGCGATCCGGGGAAGCATTGGTACCCATGAGTGAGGATCAATTGCGCCGAATCTTTGCCGAGGGGGTACCGGACTGGCTGGAAGAACACTCGAAAACGGATTTGACCGCCCAGCAAGTAGTGGAGCTAATTGACACCCAATCCTATTTTGAACTTTTGAAACAACCCTACCCGACCGATCGTGAAGGCGTGATTGACAAACTAGTCAGGGACAGAATTATCGACAGGATGGACGGGTCTTATTTCATTCGACGCCTTGGCGCGTTGTTACTGGCGAAGCGACTAGAAGATTTTCCCGACTTGGCAAGGAAGGCGCCGCGGGTGGTCGTTTATCCCGGAATTTCCAAGCTGGAAACACGGTTAGACCAAGTCGGCGCCAAGGGTTATGCGGTTGGATTTCAGGGATTGATTCGATTCATTATGGGCCAGTTGCCACAAAATGAAGTCATTGAGGACGCTCTTCGCAAAGAGGTGAAACTAGTCCCGGAAATTACGATTCGCGAGCTTGTGGCCAATGCTTTGATTCACCAGGATTTCAAAATATCGGGTGCTTCGGTGATGGTGGAGATCTATACCAACCGCGTGGAAGTTTCGAACCCCGGCGAACCCATCGTACCAGCCGATAGGTTTATTGACGGCTACCAATCACGCAACGAGCGTCTTGCCGACCTGATGCGGCGCATGGGAGTTTGCGAGGAAAAAGGGAGTGGAATAGACAAGGTCATTCAAGCGGTAGAAGTGTATCAGCTTCCCGCCCCGTCTTTCCATACCGGTCATCGGCGGATGATTGTAACGATTTTCGGCCCTAAGGATTTCGACGACATGGATAGGGATGACCGAGTTCGAGCCTGCTACCAGCATTGCGCTTTGAAATGGGTAATGTCCGAGAGCATGACCAACCAAACTCTTCGAGAACGTTTCCGGCTCCCGGAAAGCAAGAGCGCAGTTGTTTCCCAGGTCATTTCAGCCACAATGGAAGCCGGGCTAGTCAAACAGGATGAGAAAGTAGGCGGGTCGAGAAAATATGCCCGGTATTTGCCATTTTGGGCCTGATTCTTATTTAAGGGGGAAGCCAGGCAATGAATCAATATATTTGTAAGTCATTGAAATACAACGAGTTGCTTATTTAAGCGTTCGCCTGCAGGAGGCTTATGAGCCCAGCCCTTACCGAATCTACGGTTGAATCCGCTACACTTTCATGGCTGGCTGATCTCGGTTATGCTTTCCTCTACGGCCCCGATATCGCCCCTGGCGAACCTTCCACCGAACGTCAGTCCTATCAAGAAACCATTCTAACGAGCCGCCTCCGCGAAGTCTTGGCTCGCCTAAATCCTGCCCTTCCTTCCGAAGCCGTTGAAGATGCGCTCCGAAAAATCACCCTTGTTGATTCCCCTTCCTTGATCCAATCCAACCGTGTTTTCCATCGGATGCTCGTTGACGGCGTGGACGTGGAATTTCAAAGTGAAGGGCGCATCATCCACGACAAAGCCAAGGTGGTAGACTTCGATCATCCCGACAACAACGATTGGCTGGCCGTGAATCAGTTCACCATCATTGAAGGCCAGCACAACCGCCGCCCGGACGTTTTGATTTTCCTGAATGGTTTGCCGCTGGGCGTGATTGAACTCAAGAATCCCGCCGACGAAAACGCCACGATTTGGACGGCCTTCCATCAATTGCAAACCTACAAGCAGCAAATCCCTTCTCTGTTCGCCTTCAACGAAGCCTTGATTATTTCGGACGGACTGGAAGCGCGCATCGGTTCTCTCACCGCAGATCGGGAACGCTTTCAACCTTGGCGCACCATCGAAGGCGAGGAATTGGCTTCGGCTTCGATGCCGCAACTCGAAGTCTTGATAAAAGGTGTTTTCGAGAAAACCCGATTCTTGCGCCTGCATCCGGCATTTCATCGTATTCGAGGAAGAAAAGGACGGGGTTTGGGTTAAGAAACTCGCCGGTTACCACCAATTCCACGCCGTCAACATGGCTGTAGAGGAAACAATCCGCGCATCGGGGCATGGCGCGGATGAATTGAAGGTTACCGACGTTCAAGGAACCTACATGTCCAAATCCGCTGGGGGTGAAGTCGGGGATAGGCGCGTCGGCGTGGTTTGGCATACGCAAGGTTCGGGCAAAAGTCTCACCATGGCTTTTTATGCGGGCCGCATCGTGTTGCACCCGGCCATGGAAAACCCAACCTTGGTTGATTCTCACGGATCGAAACGATTTGGACGAACAGCTATTCGGAACTTTTTCACGTTGCTACGAACTCTTGCGGCAAAAGCCAGTCCAAGCTGAAGATCGCTCCCATTTGCGCGCAGCTTCTTCAAGTCGCTGCTGGCGGCGTTGTATTTACGACCGTCCAAAAATTCTTTCCCGAACAAAAGGGAGATTCCTTTCCCAAACTTTCGGATCGGCGCAACATCGTGGTGATCGCCGACGAGGCGCACCGCAGTCAATACGATTTTATCGACGGCTTCGCCCGGCATCTTCGGGACGGCTTGCCGAATGCTTCGTTCATCGGATTCACCGGTACGCCGATTGGAATTGATCGGACAAGAATACCCGTGCGGTTTTCGGCGATTACATCAGCATCTATGATATCCAGCGCGCGGTTCAGGATGGGGCCACCGTTCCCATTTACTACGAAAGCCGCTTGGCCAAACTGGAATTAAACGAGAGCGAAAAACCGCGTCTTGATGTGGAGTTCGAGGAAATAACCGAAGACGAGGAAGAAGCCCGCAAGGAAAAACTCAAAACCAAATGGGCGGCTCTTGAGGCTGTGGTTGGTTCTGAAAAACGTCTTCGGCTTATCGCCAATGATATTGTGGAACATTTCGAGAAGCGTTCTGAAGCCTTGGACGGCAAAGCCATGATTGTGTGCATGAGCCGCCGCATTTGCGTTGACCTCTACAAAGCCATCGTTACGTTGCGTCCCACTTGGAATAATGACGACGACACCAAGGGTGTTCTCAAAATCGTAATGACGGGTTCGCCTTCCGATCCCTTGGATTGGCAAACCCATATCCGAAACAAACCGCAGGCGCGAAGTGTTGGCCAAGCGATTCAAAAATCCTTCCGACCCTTTGAAATTGGTCATTGTCCGCGATATGTGGCTTACGGGATTCGATGCGCCCTGTCTTCACACCATGTATGCGGACAAGCCCATGCGCGGGCACGGCCTGATGCAAGCCATCGCCAGGGTCAATCGCGTGTTCCGGGACAAACCCGGCGGCTTGGTCGTGGATTATTTGGGTCTTGCGGATCATCTTCGCCGGGCAATATCCGAATACACCGAAAGCGGAGGCAAAGGCGACACGGCCATTGATCAGGAACAAGCCGCGTCCGTGATGTTGGAGAAATATGAAATCTGCCGCGACCTTTTCCACGGCTTCGATTGGGCGGTTTGGACAACGGGCGCTCCCGCGCAAAGGCTTGGCGTGTTACCCCGTGCCCAAGAACATATTCTAACCCAGGATGATGGGAAAACTCGCCTTCTCAAAGCGGTAACCGATCTCTCTAAGGCATTCGCTTTGGCTGTGCCGCATGGAAAGGCGCTGGAAGTCCGTGATGACGTGGCTTTTTTCCAGGCCGTCCGGGCGGCCTTGGCCAAATCCGGGGTTTCGGGATCGAAACCCGAGGAAGATCTGGATCATGCCATCCGGCAATTGGTTTCCAAGGCCGTCGCCTCCGATCAAGTCATCGACATTTTTGCCGCCGCCGGATTGAAGAAACCGGATATTTCGATTCTATCCGAGGATTTCCTGGCTGAAGTCAAGGGAATGCCGCATAAAAATCTTGCCGTCGAGTTATTGCGGAAACTCTTGAACGAAGAAGTCAAAACCCGTTCTAAAAAGAATTTGATCCAATCCCGTTCATTTTCCGAAATGCTGGAACGCTCAATCCGGGCATATCAAAACCGAGCCATCGAAGCGGCCCAGGTGATCGAAGAATTGATCAACCTCGCCAAAGAAATGCGGGAAGCGAACCGCAAAGGCGAAGCACTCGGGCTAACCGATGAGGAAGTCGCTTTTTACGATGCATTGGAAACCAATGACAGCGCGGTCAAAGTTTTGGGCGACGAAACCTTGCGGATCATTGCCCGTGAACTTGTCGAAACCGTCCGCAACAACGTGTCCATTGATTGGACGGTAAAGGAAAGCGTAAAAGCCAAATTGCGGGTCATGGTCAAAAGGATTTTGAAAAAATATGGATATCCGCCCGATATGCAAGAAAGAGCTACGAACACGGTTTTAGAACAGGCCGAATTGTTATGCAAAGATTGGGTGAGATAAGGGACTTCCTTCATATTCCAAATATTTGGAAGAGAGAGCTACGTACGTGACATCCTTTCGCTTCATTCATACTGCGGACATCCACCTAGATAGCCCTTTGAAGGGGCTCGCGGGTTACGACGGGCCTGCCGTCAAGTGCATTCGCACGGCGACGCGCCAAGCTTTCGACAGCCTTATAAGCGAGGCGATCGACCAGAAGGTCGATTTTGTCGTAATCGCGGGCGATCTTTATGATGGCGACTGGCGCGATTATCAGACCGGGCTATTCTTCGCCCGCCAAATGGGCCGCCTCGCGAAAGCGAACATCCCGGCCTTCGTCCTCTACGGCAACCACGATGCGGAAAGCCAGATCACCCGGCGCTTGAGCATGCCCGAGGGCGTCAACGTGTTTTCCGCGCGTAAGCCCGAGACATTCATGCTTAAGGAACTTGGCGTTGCGCTTCATGGCCAGAGCTTCCGGCAACGCGATGTTACCGACAATCTCGCCGCCGCGTATCCGGAGCCGGTCGATGGCGTCTTCAACATCGGCGTTCTCCACACCGGCATGGGCGGCATGGGCGGCCATGCGAACTACGCACCCTGCACACTCGATGACCTCGTCACCAAGGGCTACGATTATTGGGCGCTCGGTCACGTTCATCACGGGGTTGTTCTCCATCAGAATCCCCATGTGGTTTTCCCCGGAAACCTTCAGGGACGGCATATCCGCGAAACTGGCCCCAAGGGCGCGTACCTCGTCTCTGTCGAGGATCGTGAAATCGTCGAATTCGGTCCGCTGTACACCGATGTCGTCCGCTGGGCACATCTCCAGGTCAACGTCGATGGCTGTGACCGCAATGCTGAGGCACTGGAGCACGTGCGGCAAGCTATCGAGCAAGCGATCGACGACGGTGCCGATGGCCGGCTGCTCGCCTGCCGTATCGAGCTGACTGGCCGTACCAAAATCCATGATCATCTTCTGATATCGGCCGAACATCTTCTCGCCGAGGCGCAGGCCGCGGCACTTGGGTTCGGTGACGCCGTGGCATGGATCGAGCGCGTTGTCGTCTCTACGGAACCCATGCTCGACCCGGCGACGCTCGCCGGCCGAGAGGATGCGCTGGGGGAACTTCACCGCATGTTGGGAGACGCCGCCGCCGATCCCGAATTGCTCGGCCAACTGGAAGCGGATGTAGGCGAATTCGTCCGCAAGCTTCCGCCCGAGGTACGTGACGAGATTGAAGATGCTGCCCTGAAAGCGGCGGTTCAGGCAGACTATCCCGCTCTCATCACCCACATCCGGGGCTACCTCAATGCGCGTCTTACGGCGCAGGAGGATTGAGCCATGCGCATTCAACGACTCGATCTTCTCCGTTATGGCCGTTTCACCGATACGCATCTTCGCTCTTCCTGCAAGCGGTTCCGACATCCACATCTTGTTCGGCCCGAATGAGGCCGGCAAATCGACCGCACTGTCGGCCATAGAGGACTTGCTGTTCGGGATACCCGGCAACTCGCCCTACAATTTCCTGCACAATTACGGAAGCATGAGAGTTGGCGCTGTTCTGGAGAATGGCGGCAAGACCCTGGAGGTTCGGCGCCGCAAGGGGAACAAGGATACGCTGCTCACTGCGGACGAGGTGCCAGTCGCGGCAGGGACTGGCGCACTGGTTCCGTTTCTTGCCGGGGCGGATCATGCTTTCTTCACGCGCATGTTCAGCCTCGATCATGAACGGCTTCGCAAGGGAGGCCAGGAAATACTTGAGGCGAAGGACGAAGTCGGTCAGATGCTATTCTCTGCTGGTGCCGGACTCTCTGGGTTGCGCGACCGGCTCAAAGCACTCACTGAGGAAGCCGACGGCCTATGGGCTTCACGGAAGGCGGCGCACAGAAAGTATTACCAAGCGCTGGAACGGCTCGACACTGCGGCGACAGCACTCCGCGATCACACGGTCACGGCCAGCAAGTGGCAGGAGGTGAAACGCGCCTATGACGATGCCCAAGAAGCCTATACCGTTCTTGAAAAACAGAACGAAGATATTTCGCGCGAGCAGCGCAAGCTGAGCCGCATCCGCCGTGTTTACAGGGATATCCGTAAGATTGCGGCGCTTGACGACGAGATAAAAGCCTTGGGCGAGGTGACGCCACTTCCAGAGGACGCGCTTCGGTCACTTGACGCGGCGGAGCGCGAACAGTTGGGTGCCACGACACGCGTGGAGACTCTTAATGAACAGATCAAAACCGAGCAGGAGCAACGTGGCGCGCTGAAATGCAATGAGGAGCTTCTGATCCGGGAGGACGACATTAGGGAGTTCCACAAGCGCCGTATCGAAGTGCAAAAGGAAAAGACGGATTTGCCCCATCGCCGCGCCGAACTTGCGAGCGCAGAGGAAAATCTGCTGCGCCTAGCCGGGGAACTTGAATGGACAACCGACGAGGTAGAATCGCTGGTAGAGCGTATTCCGCCGCGTGCGAAAGTTACCGTACTTCGAACGCTCATCAGCTCCCGAGGAGAGCGAGCGTCCGGCGTTGCGAGCGCGAAGAGCGCGGTTAACGAATTGGCAGGCCAGATCGTTGACTTGCAGCAAGAAATTGACGGCATGGGTGCGCCCGTCGATGTGTCGAAACTAGCCGCCGTTGTTAAAGCTACCCGTGAGGGCGGCGATTTTTCTTCACGGATAAATGTCGCCGAAACCGAAAGTCGGGAGGCAAATGTTGCCATCGAGCGCAGCCTCAAGTCCCTCAAGCCGCTGGTAGGGGACGAACATGTGCTGGCGTCGACGCCAGTGCCCACGCGCGACGCGATACAAACTCATCGTGACGACCTGCGTAACGCCGACCAGCGGATGCAGGCCTGTCAGGAACGCATCAGAACCGCTGGGCAGGAGCTGGCAAGACATCGTAAGGCTCATGAGCGGCTTGCCCATGACGAGGACGCAATTGCTCCCAAGGACCTTACCGACGTCCGTGAAGTGCGCGATTACGGTTGGTCGCTAATCCGGCGGCGCTACGTCGAAGGTGTTTTCGTTCCCGACGAGGAAATCCAAGCGTTCACGGGTGCCGGAACCGATTTGACAAACACGTATGAAACCGCCGTCACGACTGCCGATACTTTGGCGGATCGCCGTTTCGACAATGCGCAGGCAGCGGCCCAAATCGCCTTGACCACCCGTCAGGTCGCCGAGCAAGAGGAATTGCTGGAAAGCCTGCGGGAAGAAGAGGTTGTGCTTGTAGAAGAACGCCGTGCGCTGGAGTCCGCATGGAAACAGATATGGACAGAGGCTTCGTTCGAACCGCTCGGGCCGGATTTTATGCTGGAGTGGCTCGCCTCCCGTCATGAGATACTTGAAAACATCAGGCGGCGAGAGGCGGCCAAGCGCCAACTAGAAGCTTTGCGCGACGAAGAGTCAAAGGCTACCGCACGCATTCTCGTGGAATTGTTGGCATTCACCGGTAAACCGGGTGCTCTTGAAGGCCAACCGCTTCGGATCGTCATTGAAGCCGCGACCGCTGTTCAGAACCAGAGCGAAAAAGACGCCACCAGCAGACGGCTATCGGAAGAGCGGCTTCACAAGATGAAAGCCGATGCTGGCCGCAAATCCACGGCGTTGAAGACGGCAGAAGAGGCGCTGCACGTCTGGCGCACAGAGTGGGCTGGTGCCATTGAACTCCTTGGCCTGGCTGCCGATACGCAGCCGGAGGCCGCCACTACCCAGCTTGACGCCATCGACCAGATGCGAGAGATCGCGGTCAAAATCCATCAACTCAGGCATGAGCGTATCGAGAAGATTGAAAGGGATATCGATGATTTTGAAAAGGATGTTGCCGCCATCGTGGGCGTCGTCGCAATTGATCTTGCGAAACTCAGCCCCGAGGAGGCGGTTCTTGAATTGGAGCGCCAACTTGAGGCCGCGAAGCGAATTCGTGAGCAGCAAAAGAACAAGGATGCGGCAATTTTGGCGCTGCAAAAGAAGATCGATGAGTACGAAGCTTCAGTGCGTGGAGCGCGCGAGACGATTCAGCACCTCCAAGAATTAGCCGGTGCGAAAGATATTGATCAGCTCAAGACTGCGGTCAGCAATTCCGACAAGCTGCGGAAATTGGCGGACGAACGCGTCGGGGTCGTGGGCGCACTCGCAAATGAAGGCGACGGACTGCAGCTGGCTGAGTTGAGGAAGGAATGTGAAGCCGTCGAAATCGATCAGGTGAGCGCCCGCGAGCAGACGCTGGAACAGAATCTGAAAGATTTGCGCTTGCGTCTTACCGAGGCGGCAGAACACCGCACCCAGAACAGAAGTGCATTCGAAGCCATCGGTGGTGACGACCGTGCGGCGGAAGCCGCCGCAGCCAGACAAGCTGCACTCGTGGAACTGCGGGAGGTGGCCGAGCAATACGTCCGTGTTCGTTCCGCCGCGACCATGCTGCAATGGGCCATAGAGCGCTATCGGCGCGAAAAGCAAGCTCCGCTGCTCAAGCGCGCTGGACAAGCCTTTGCCACACTCACGGACGGGTCTTTCAGCGATCTCCGGGTCGAGTTCGATGAAAACGACGAGGCCCAACTGGCAGGTCTTCGTCCCGGCGGCGAGATGGTCCGTAGTGGTCGAATGAGCACCGGCACAGCCGATCAACTATATCTGGCCCTCCGCGTGGCTTCGGTCGAAGATTATCTCGATCGAGCAGACGCTCTTCCATTTGTTGCCGACGATCTCTTCATCAATTTTGATGACACCCGCGCTGAAGCAGGGTTTGAAGTTCTTGGTCAATTGGCCACCAAGACTCAGGTCCTGTTTTTTACGCATCACCGGCATCTGGTCGAGATTGCCGTGCGTACACTCGGCAAATCTGTAAACGTCGTCTTCTTATTGGATTCGCAAAAATCGGCAGTTTAACTGCCGTACCTTATCTTCCCTATGCGCTTCGCCATTTGCTCGTGGTTAATTCCGTCGGTCTTCAACCCCTTTACCGGGAACATTGAGTTTACGAAAAGCCTTTTGAAGAGAACTCGGAAGTAAATCCGTTAATTCCAGGTAGGTACGGAACCCTCCGGTAGCTTCCTACGGAGGACTTTTGAGGTAGGGCGGAACTTCTGCACATTGCTTCGTCGCGGCGGGTGTTTTCGTTTTATTGCCTTACGGTTTGATTCCTCTCGTCGCCTAGGGACCACGCTTGGTTCTCGGCGTGACGCTGCTTCGCGCTCCAATCAGGGCCGCTTGTCATTCATGTTAACGGCGGAGTGAAATTGTACCCCTAGGACGGCCACCTTTATTGGCTGTGGCGGAGCAAAAGTGTGCCGCCGAATTCCTTTCGTTCAGTCCTCCAATTTTTTGGACTGGACGAAAGGCGGGGGGATGTACAACGTGGATGTATACAGTCGAATTCGGCGGGCGTGTCATGTGGAGGGGATGAGCATTCGAGAGGCCGCCCGGCAATTTGGCCTGCACCGCAGCACCATCAAGAAGATCCTTTCGTTTTCCCTCCCACCGGGCTATCGGCGTTCAAAGCCGATACATCGCCCTAAGCTCGAAGGCTTCACCGGCTTTATCGATGCCTGGCTTTTGGGGGATAAGACAACTCCCAAGAAGCAGCACCATACCGCCAAGCGCGTTTTTGAACGCTTGCGGGACGAACACGGCTTTCTGGGTGGCTATACCATCGTCAAGGACTATGTGCGAGAAAAGATGCTCCACTGCCGCGAAGTGTTCGTGCCATTGGCTCATCCGCCCGGCCATGCTCAGGCCGATTTTGGCGAAGCGTTGGTGGTGATAGGCGGGGTCAAGCAAAAGGCTCATTTCCTCGCCATCGACTTACCGCACAGCGATGCCTGCTTCGTCAAGGCGTATCCTACCGAATGTTCGGAGTCCTTCTGTGACGGCCACAACGCCGCCTTCGCGTTCTTCGGGGGAGTTCCGCAGTCCATTCTTTACGACAACACCAAAATAGCTGTGGCCCAAATCCTGGGCGAAGGGAAGCGCGTGCGTTCGCGCATCTTCTCCGAACTCCAATCCCACTACTTGTTCGCCGATCGCTTTGGCCGTCCGGCCAAGGGCAACGACAAAGGCAAGGTGGAAGGACTGGTGGGCTATTCCCGCCGCAACTTCATGGTGCCCATTCCGCATTTTCAGAGCTACGCCGATTTCAACGCCCATCTGGAAGAGCGCTGCAGAACCAGGCAGACGGTGAAATTGCGCGGACACAGCGACACCATTGGCCAAAGGCTACAGCGCGATGTGAACGCCTTCCTTCCTTTTCCTCTTGTCCCTTACGATGCTTGCGCCAAACTCCCCACCAGGGTAAGCTCGCTCTCTCTGTGCCGATTTAAGGGCAATGACTACTCCGTGCCGACTGCTTATGGTCACCGCGAAGTGCTCCTCAAGGGTTATGTCGACCATGTCGAGATCTATTGTGGTTCCGAGCGCATCGCCTGGCATGTCCGCTCCTATGAGAAAGCTGACTTCGTTTTTGATCCACTGCACTATCTTGCGTTGATTGAACGGAAGATAAATGCGCTGGATCAAGCCAAACCACTTGTGGGTTGGTCCCTTCCGGAAGTCTTTGGAACCTTGCGCCGCCTTTGCGAGGCCAAGATGGGAACCAAGGGCAAACGCGAGTATGTGCAGGTGCTGCGCCTTTTGGAAACCTTCCGCCTCGGCGACGTGGAAGCGGCTATCTGCGAGGCCCTCCGACTTTGCGCCATCAGCTTCGACGCCGTGAAACATCTCTTGCTTTGCCAAATTGAGCAAAAGCCCCCTCGGCTTAATCTCAATATCTATCCCTACCTGCCCAGAGCGGAAGTAAAGACTACCGCAGTGAACGCCTATCTGTCCCTTCTGGAGTCGGTATGACGCAGACCCCACAACTCTTGCTGTCCCATCATCTCAAGGCGCTGAAGCTACCGACTTTCGCCAGGGAGTACGACAAGGTGGCTCAGCAGTGTGCGGCGGAGGGTGTGGATCACCCCCGTTACCTTTTGCGCCTCTCCGAGCTTGAACTCATAGAACGCGAGAGACGGAACGTGGAACGACGCATCCGGGAAGCCCGATTCCCCACGGTCAAGAGCTTGGATAGCTTCGACTTCGCCTCCCTGCCCGGACTCAACAAAACCATGGTCACTGAACTTTCGCGCTGTGAATATATCACACGTCGGGAGAACGTCATCGCTCTTGGCAACAGTGGTACGGGCAAAACACACCTTGCCTTGGGTCTTGGCCTTGCCGCTTGCCAGAAGGGACTGTCCGTTGGGTATACCACGGCGGCGGCACTCTGCACCGAACTTTTGGAAGCGCGCGATGAAAAACGACTCCAGCGCTACCAGAAGCAACTCGCCAGCTACAAGTTGCTCGTCATTGATGAACTGGGGTTCGTGCCCCTGTCCAAGACCGGGGCCGAACTGCTCTTCGAGATCTTCAGTCAACGCTATGAACGCGGTTCTGTCTTGGTGACTTCGAATCTGCCGTTCGATGAATGGACCGAGGTATTCGGCTCGGAGCGGTTAACCGGCGCGTTGCTGGATAGGCTTACTCACCAAGTGCATATCCTGGAAATGAACGGGGAAAGCTTTCGCTTGAGTCAAAGTCAAAAACGGCAGAAATTGCGCAAAGATCAGGCTGAAAATAACCCTGACAAAGTTCCATAATCATCCAAAATCTTAGAAAAGTGGCTCCGCAATCCCCCTTCCCCTCGGCTTCAACTGGTACACTTTTCCTCCGCCCCACCGGTACACTTTCGCTCCGCCCTTGACATACAAGATGGATGCGAGTCTTTACCGTGCCGACCCTGCCTTTATCGCCAAGGTCGAAGGTGCCTCTGCCGATGAAGAAGCGGCGCATGAAGAAAGGGAAAAGGAGCGGCTTTCTTTGGCCTACCAGGACATGCAAGGGACGGGAGAGGGAAAAGTCCGTGATGCCACCATCCTTGCGGCCTCACGCGCAGAGGCCCAGATAGCCGCGATAAGGCGCGTGGAAGCCGAGCGGGCGCAAGGGTATCAGAGCGTGGCGGATGCGCTCGCAGGATCGCAGAATCTGAACACCAAAGAGCTTCTGCGGACGCTCTCCGATCTTAAAGGCGTGGAGGGTGAGCTTGACGATCTCACCTTGGGCAAGCTGGAAATGGAAGTGGTCTTCGCCCACATGGGAAGTCTCATCTACGATCTGTCGGATAAAAGGGCGGGGGAACTCCAAACCGCAGCGGCCTTCGATGACCTCGCAATAAGCCTTTCAAAATGAGGGCGAAAAGAATTCGCTCTCTTTGTTCCTGATTCATTTCTTGTAAGCATCCGGGGGGATTTGGAAAATCCCCTCCTCCCAGGCATATTCTAAGAGCGTCCCCTCGAACCGGGCGCGGCTTGCGGCCGGCGGAACCTTCTGCAATGCATCGGGCGTGTACGTAACCTAGTACGTAAATTTTTTCCGGAAAATTCGATTTTTAGCTACGCGGCTCTCTTCTGACAAACACAGTTCTACATCGACCGGCGCTAACATAAGCCATTGATTTTATTGGATTTAAGCTCAACAAACAAAAATGCCTGGCGTTTCCTGCGTAGAAAGCCAGGCTATTAAAATGGTCGGGATGGCGGGATTCGAACCCACGACCACCTGAACCCCATTCAGGTACTCTACCAGACTGAGCCACATCCCGGACCGGGCCAACCAATTTATGAAGGGCCCAGGGGGCCGTCAATGAAAACGGTACGGGACGCTTTTGCCGGAAATGTCCGTGTTCCCTCCCCGGATTTCGATGTTTCCCGGTCGGCCGGGGGAACTGTTTATTTTCATCCTGCAACTTTGACCCGGAGTTCCCGTGAAGCAACGTTCGGTTTTGGATCAATACCGTCAGTCGTATCAACCCAAGCTGCCGCCGGTTTTGGCGGGCGGCGCCGCGCGCGTGGGCCTGCAAACCGGCGCCCCAAGCCGGCCGGCCAAAGACCAGGAGGCCATTCAGGCGGCTTTTCCCCAAACCTACGGTTTGCCCTTGCTGCGTTTCGTTGCCGCCGCAGGGGGTGGCGCACCGGCCAAAGCCCTGCGCGTGGGCGTGGTGCTGTCGGGCGGGCAGGCGCCGGGCGGCCATAACGTAATCGCCGGCATCTTCGATTCCATCCGCGCCATCCACCCCGACAGCGCGCTCTACGGGTTCACCGGCGGACCCGGCGGCCTGGAAAAAGGCCAATACGAAATCATCGGCGCGGACAAGATGGACGCCTACCGCAACACCGGCGGTTTCGACATCATCGGCTCGGGCCGCACCAAGCTGGAAACCCCGGAGCAATTCGACCGCTGCATCGCGGTAATCCAAAAGCTGTCGCTTGACGCCGTGGTCATCATCGGCGGCGACGATTCGAACACCAATGCCGCCATTCTGGCCGAATACCTGCTCGGCCAGGGCCAGGCAACCTCGGTGATCGGCGTGCCCAAAACCATCGACGGCGATCTCAAGAACGCGCATATCCCCACCTCGTTCGGCTTCGACACCGCCGTGAAAACCTATTCCGAACTCATCGGCAACATTGCGCGCGACGCCTGCTCGGCGCGCAAGTACTGGCATTTCATCAAACTTATGGGGCGTTCGGCCAGCCACATCGCCCTGGAGGCCGGCCTGCAAACCCATGCCAACGTGACCCTGATCTCCGAAGAGGTCGAACACAAAAAGCACAGCCTCGCAGCCGTGGCGGCCGAAGTGGCGGCCGCGGTTAAGGCGCGCGCGGCGCGCGGCAAAAACTATGGGGTGGTGCTGATTCCCGAAGGGCTGATCGAATTCATCCCCTCCATCAAGGCGCTGATTGCCGAGGTGAACCGCCTGCTGGCGGAAAAGGCGGACGCGTTCGCCCGGCTGGATGCGGCCGACGCCAAAATCCGGGCGGTGGAAGGCTGGCTCGACGCCGAGAACGCCCAGACGTTGCAAGCGCTGCCGGCCGCCATCAAGGCCCAACTGCTGCTCGACCGCGATCCCCACGGTAACGTACAGGTTTCGCTGATCGAAACCGAAAAACTGCTTTCGGCCCTGGTCGCGGCCCAGCTCCAGGCCGACGCAGGGTTCACGGGCAAGTTCTCTCCCCAGCACCACTTCTTCGGTTACGAAGGCCGGGCCGCCGCGCCCTCGAATTTCGACGCCGACTATTGCTACGCGCTGGGCTGCGCCGCGGCCGTGCTGATCCGCGCCGGCAAGACCGGATACATGGCTTCGATTGGCAATTTGTCGCGCGGCGTGGCGCACTGGGAGGCCGGCGGAATTCCCATCACCGCGCTTTTCAATCTGGAAGCGCGCCACGGCCAGATGAAGCCCGTCATCCAAAAGGCCCTGGTCGATCTCGCCGGCCCGGCCTTCGCAGAATTCGCCCGGCATCGGGCGGAATGGGAAAGCGAAGACGCCTATCTCTTTCCCGGCCCCATCCAATATTTCGGGCCGCCGGAAGTGTGCGATCCCATCACCCGGACGCTGGCGCTCGAGCAGGGTTGATGAACCATTTTTCCTGGTTGCGGCGCGCCGCGTGGGTGCCGCTGCTGGCCTCATTCGCCGCGGGCACGCCGGTATACCGCGGCTCGGGCACCTATCTCCTTCTGCGACGGATGCAGGAATTGCGCGCCCAGGGCAAACCCATGGCCCTGGCCAAAACCGCCTCGCTGGGCCTGTCGGGAAGGGTGTACCGTTCGGCGCATTTCGCCTTTCACTACACGCTGGCGCCCAATGTCCACCGCCCGCTTTTTACACCGCGGGATTCTTCGCTGCTGCGGCAAATCAACGCCCTCTTGCAGGCCTTGCCGTCTTCGCTGTCGACCTCTGCGCGCGACTCGACGATCAACGCCGCCTTTGCCGATAGCGTTGCGCCGTATTTCGTGCAGCGGGCGGCGTATCATTTCGAGCGTTACTGGTCGTATTTCGCCGACACCTTGGGTATGGACATGCCCACCGGAGGCAGTTCCTCGCAGGTGTTCACCGGATCTTCCGACGGGGCGCGCTATACCGTCGATATCTGCGACATCGGCACGGCCCAACCGACCTATTGGCGCGATGAGATCTACGGTCTCACCTGGCCGCAGCCCGCCATCTCCACCATGCTGGAAAACGATTTTCTTTGGCAGGCCAGCGCCGATTCCAACGGGAAGGTTACGGGTCAGCCCATCCAGGCCGTTGTAAACGGACAGGTGCTCCACGATTACACCGTGGATTGGGATATGGGTATCGAAGTGACGGCCATTCACGAATTCTACCACGGCATCCAATTCACCTATGTGGCCGAACCGGCCAACGGGACCTACCACGATTGGTACGAGCTTTCCTCGACGGGCATGGAAGAAGTGTTGGCTCCCGAGGTGAACGACTACTTCCAGTACTTGCCCTGCCTGTTCCAGAATCATGATCGAATTCCCCTGATTCAAAGCGACAACGGCGTATGCAATTTCCCTCCCATGTTCGGCTTCGGGGTTTTCCATCAATACCTGACCTACACCCTGGGGAAGAAGTTCGACGTGGTGCTGTGGTCGGCTTTGCGCAGCAACGGCGATGATCTCCCGGCCGCCTTGCAAGCCACGGCCCGGTATTACCACGTCAGTTGGGACAGCTTGTATGCGGAGTTCTCGGCCGCCCTGGCCTCCGCGGGGCGCGGCAGCACGGCGGCTTGCGCCGATGCGAATGCCCCCGTTTTTCTGCGCGATCGTCCCTGCTGGCCCATGCCGGCCTTCGATTCGTTGCCGGTCGTGGGCGATTCGTTACGAAGTACCCTGCAGGCCTTGACCTTTCAACTGTTCTCGTCACCCCCGACCGGAACGGAAGCGCGTTTTACCTGGAGCGGAACCATGGAATCGATTCCGCAAAAAATCGCGGCCGCGTCGCCCTATGCCGCCGAAGCCGTGTCCGGCAACCCCTTGGTCTTTTTACCCAGTCCGGACAACAGCGTGTTGGGATTGTCGCTGCCCAACGCATCGTTCACCGCCGCGGGCAGTTTGAGCGTGGTGCTTGCGAACGCGCAGGGGTTCACCGTGTTCCCCAGTCCCGCGCGTCTTTCGGCCGGCGACGTGTTCTTCACCTTGCCGCCCGGGCTTTCCGGCCCGCTCACCTTGACCATCGTCTCCGAAACCGGCCGCCGCGTCGCCGAACTGCCTTTGAATGCGCAGACTTCGCTGTGGACCTGGAATCTCACCGACGAACAGGGGCGTCCCGTACCGCCCGGCGTCTATTTCTACAGCACTCCGGGCCAGGCGCCCGAAACCTTGCCGTTACTGCCGCGTTGACCGGTGCTTTCCAGATAGTATCCGACCGTAAAAGCTCGAGCAGTCCGACCGGCTGTGCTTACAGAAGATGCCGGCCCATCACCAAGGTCGCGAGGTTGAAGTAAATCACGATGCCGGTGACGTCGATGAAGGTGGCCACGAAGGGCGCCGAAGAAGTAGCCGGGTCCATGCCCAGCCGCCGCAAAAACAGCGGCAACATGGAGCCCACCAAGGTCCCCCAGGCCACCACGCCGATCACCGAAAGAAAGACCGCGAAGCCGATCACCATAAAATGCGGCCCGTAGGTGTGGAAGGTCGCGCCCCAAATCGTGACGCGCAACAAACCGATGCAGGCGAGAATGCAGCCGAGACCGATGCCCATCAGCACTTCGCGCCGCAACACGCGCCATAAATCCGCGAATTTCACTTCGCCCAGGGCGATGGAGCGGATCATCAAGGTGGCCGCCTGCGATCCCGAATTGCCGCCGCTGCTCAAGATGAGGGGTATGAACAGCGCCAGCACCACGGCCTTGCTGATGGCGTCGGAATAAAAGCTCATGGCCGTGGCCGTGAACATTTCCCCGATGAACAGGCCCGTGAGCCAGCCCACGCGTTTGCGCAACAGGTTCCAGAAGGGCGCATCGAGATACGAAACATCCAGGGCTTCGAGGCCGCCGATTTTCTGGATGTCTTCGGTGGTCTCGCGCTCTTCCAGATGCAGGATGTCATCGATGGTGACGATGCCCAGCAGCAGGCCGTCTTCATCGATCACCGGCAACGCCGTGCGCGTGCTGTATTTCTTGAACGCCTGAATGGCCTCTTCCTGCGGGTCGTTGCATTGCAACACCGTGTACTGTCCGTCGAGAATGTCTTCGATGGGCCGCTCGGTCGGCGACAGCAGAAATTCGCGGATGCGGATGTCGTCGAGCAGGCGGCCCTTGGCGTCGACCACGTAGATGTCGTTCAGGGTTTCTTTGTCTTCGCCGTTGAGGCGGATGAACTCCAGCGCCTTCCCCACCGTCCACTCTTTGCGGATGGTCAGGAAGTCGGGCGTCATGAGGCGGCCCACGCTGTCTTCGGGAAAGTCGAGCAGCTTCTGCGCCTGAGCCCGCTCGCGCGGCAGCAAAAAGCTGAGCAGGCGTTTGGTGGCGTGCAGGGGCACTTTTTCGAGCAGCGCCGTGCGGTCGTCGGCGTCCATCTCGTTGATGATTTCGGCCACGCGCGGAGTGGAAAGCTCGTCCAGGATTTCGCGCTGCTCCCCGACGTCGAGCTGCTGGAAAATTTCGGTGGCTGCGGTGGGCGAAATTTTTTCGAAAAAGGTGATGCGTTGCTGGGGCGCCAACTCCTGCACCAGCTCGGCCAGGTCTTCCACCGAGAGCTGATCGCAGAAGGTTTCCAGCGCTTCGGCGTCGCCGTCTGCGACGGCGTGTTCCAACTCGGGATACAGCAATTGCGTTTCGGGTTTTTGAAGCGACATGGTGGCTGCACCCTCGCATCGCGGCGTCGGGCCTAAGGCCGCCGCGAAGAAGCCGCAAAGTTAGAACAGGTCGGGCGGTTTGCGGTGTTCCCCGAAATCGGCTTCGCCGCGAATTTTCACCCGGTCCAGGTAACGTTCAGCTTACCCGATCGGATCGCGATCGAAACGGTGAAAGCGATAGTGCAGGCCGCTTTCTTCCCAGGTCGGAGAGACGGCAGTGGCGCGGAAATCCGCGGGAATTTCGGGAAAGAATACGTCGCAGGGAAATTCGGATTCAATGGCGGTCAAATAGATGCGCGCGCAGCGGGGTGATTGCAGGGCTTCGGCGTAAACCCGGCCGCCGCCGATGATGAATATTTCCCGGACGCTGTCATCGCGTTCCAGCCAGGCCAAGGCCTGATCCATCGCGCCGAACACGCGGTGCGTGCCCGAATCGTCCGGCGCGCCGAGTCGGCTGAGCACGCCGTTGAGACGGTTCGGCAGGGGCTTGAACGCGGGCGGCAGCCCCTCCCAGGTCTTGCGGCCCATGAGCACGGCGTTGCGGTGATCGGGCGAAGGCAGGGGCAGGGGATCGGCCGCTTTGAGGCGCGCCCACAAGCCTGCGAGCGTTTCCGCGCCGCCGCTCCCGGCGCCGGCCTCCAGGCCGTAACGCCGTTCCACCGCGCCGCGATCCGGACAGGTGGTGAGTTCGCGGAAGTAGCGCATGTCGCCGGCCAGCTTCCAGGGCAATCGCCCCTCGCGGCCGATACCGCGCCGGTTATCGAGCGCCACCACCACGTTGAACATGCTATACCGCCACCGCGAATTTGAGAAACGGATGATGGCGGTAACCCTGCAATTCGAAATCCTCGAAGCGCAGGTCGAACAAGGGCTTGGCCGCGATCTGCACCTGCGGCAAAGGATAGGGTTCGCGGCGCAACTGTTCTTCGATGCCTTCGAGGTGGTTCAGGTAAATGTGGGCGTCGCCGAGGGTGTGGGTGAAAATTCCCGGCGTCAGTCCGCATTCCTGCGCGGTCATCTGCAGCAGCAGGGCGTAGCTGGCGATGTTGAAGGGAACGCCCAGGGCCATGTCGGCCGAGCGCTGATACAATTGCAAATCCAGCCGGCCGTTGCAGACGTAGTACTGGAAAAAGGCATGGCAGGGCGGCAGCTTCATGCGCGGCAAGTCGCCCACGTTCCAAGCCGAGACGATGATGCGGCGCGACTCCGGATTATTTTTGATCATGGTAATGGCTTCTTTGATTTGATCCACCGGCTCGGGGCGATAGAGACCCGTGCCGTCGGCTGCGACAAAGCGCGGCCAGCGCCGCCACTGATATCCGTAAATGGGTCCGAGTTCGCCGTCGGGGTCGGCCCAGGCGTTCCAGATGGGCGTATGCTGCGCCAGATCGTCGTGAATATTGGTGCTGCCGCGCAGGAACCACAAGAGTTCGCGCACCACGGCGTCGAACAAAACCTTTTTGGTGGTCACCAAGGGGAACCCGGCGCGCAAGTCGTATTTGGCCTGCAGGCCGAACAGCGCCAGCGTACCCGTACCCGTGCGATCGTCTTTGCGCTCCCCGTGTGCGAGGATTTCCCGCAGCAATTGCAGATATTGACGCATCGGCAAGCCCGCCCTAAAGGGTACACTAAGAATCGGTCCGCCTGCGGTCCGTTTTCGATCCGCCTGCGCGGCAGGCCAAACGAAATGGCCGTTCGCCGCAGCGGAGAAGGCGATTCTTAGGGCCACCCTAAAATAAAAAAGGCGGGGCGTCCGCCTGATTGCGGATTCAGGGTGCGGGCGCGACGAAGAGAAAATAGCGCTGAATCTGGCCGTGGGCGCTGGGTTCCAAAGCCCGGGCGCCGCGGCGCAGCGCCATGTCGAGCAGCAGCGAACCGGCCGGTGCCGTGCCCACCAGGAAGCTCACGCCGTTGCGGTGCATGAGGCGCACCAGCGCCTCCCACAACAACTCGGCCACGCCTTCTTCGGGAAAGCCCGCGGCGATGGTGAACGGCCCGCACTCGATCCAGCGGTGGCCGGTGTAGCGCAAGGCGCTGAGCCACTCGCCGATTACCGGGTGGGGAGCCTGTTGCGGCGAAGGGCTTTCGGTGCGGCCGCGCGGCAAGGTGATGGCGCAACCTCCGGCCGCCAACCCGGCCAGGGTGCGGCACACCAGCTCCCAGCGGGGCAAAGGCTGGCCCGATTCCGATCGCGGCCTTAAGGGTTCAAAGGCCAACTCGGATTTGGCAGGAAGCGGCGACTCGATGTCGACATTGAAACTGCCTTGGCGGTAAGCGGGAAAGTTCGGTTGTTCCAGCGCGTCGGGTGCCGGCGGTTGTATGGGATTGTTCACAAAAGCCTCCGTGGCTCGGTTTTCTTTTTTCACTGAGGAATAGAATACCTCGGTGTCGTTGCCGCGATATTTCAGCCTGATTTCAAAGCCGCCGACGCGCCTGGGGTAAGGATTCCGGGGCGGCGCGAAATTAAAATTCCATCGCTTCCGGGGGCGGAAATCCGTTGATTCAAAGTCTAGTGTTGACGGCACGATTTCCAAAATCGTATATTCACGATATAGGCTAAGTATTTAAGATAAACAAGAGAATCAGAAGAATCAAAACCATGGCGGAAGCGAAACACGAAAAGTTTTCGGCGGCGGATCAGAAGTTGGCGGCCGTGGCCAAGGCCTTGAGCCATCCGGCCCGCATCGCCATCTTGCGCACCCTGGCGCGACGGGGAACCTGTATTTGCGGTGAAATCGTGGCGGTGATGCCTTTGGCGCAATCGACGGTATCGCAGCATCTCAAGGCCCTGAAGGCCGCGGGTCTGATCGTGGGCGAAGTCGAAGGCCCCAAGAGTTGTTATTGCGTGAACGGCAAAGCGCTGGCGGCGCTGGGGAAAAACCTTTCCGACTGGGTCGCCGCCGTTTGCCAGGACGCGGGAAAGTGCTGTTAAAGCCAAGCGAAAACCAAACATCAACCGGGGGGAAACCATGAGTTTGTGGAAAAGGATTTTCGGCGGCAAGCCTTCGAGTCGCGGTTGCTGTTGTTGTTGCTGCTGTTGCGGCGGCGGCTGCGAAGCTTGCAATTGTAAGGATTGCCGCTGCGTCGCGCAGGCGGATTTGACGCCTGGTTGCGGTGCGGAGCAACGCGCGGGAGGGGCATGAAACCAGGCGTGGCCGAGGCCTGGCTCGGCGAATTTCTGGGCACGGCGTTGCTGCTGGCCGGTGTCGTCGGGTCGGGTATCATGGCCCAGCGTTTGGCCGGAGGCAATGTGGCCTTGGCCTTATTGGCCAATGCCTTGGCCACGGGTTTTCTCTTGCCGGTGCTCATCCAGATTTTCGGTCCGATTTCCGGGGGGCATTTCAACCCCGCCGTATCCTTGGCCGAAGCCGCGAGCCGGCGTCTGCCTTGGAACCGGGTCGCCGGGTATATCGTGGTTCAGGTTTTGGGAGCCGTCGCCGGCGTGTGGCTGGCGCATGCCATGTTCGGCCTGGATCTTTGGCAAACATCGCGGCATGTGCGCGCGGGCATGAGCCAGGGGCTGAGCGAAGCCGTGGCCACCTTCGGACTGGTCTTGCTGGTATTACGCCGTGATCATTGCCGCGAAGGGCATATTTCCTGGCTGATCGGCGCGTACATCGCATCGGCGTATTGGTTCACGGCTTCCACCAGTTTCGCCAATCCCGCGGTGACCGTGGCCCGGGCTTTTACCGATACCTTCGCCGGCATCCGCCCGGCCGATGTTCCGGCTTTCATTTTCTTTCAACTCGTGGGGACGGCGGCGGCTTTTTTTCAGGATCAATGGCTGCGCACCCGGAAAGGAGTTCGCCTTGGATAAGAAAAAATTGCTTTTCGTCTGCATTGAGAACAGCAACCGCAGCCAGATGGCCGACGCCTTCGCGCGCCGGCTGGGCGGCGATTCCGTGGAAAGCTACAGCGCGGGGTCGAAACCTTCGGGCGTGGTGAATCCCAAGGCGGTGGCGGCCATGCAAGAAATCGGCTATGACTTGTCCGCGCATCGCTCCAAATCGCTGGACGAGATTCCCGACATCGATTACGACGCGGTCATCACCATGGGCTGCGGCGACGCCTGCCCCTTCATCATTGGGCGCATCCATGAGGATTGGGCCTTGCCCGATCCCAAGCATTTGCCGCCCGAGGAATTCCGCCACGTGCGCGATTTGATCGGGGAAAAGGTGAAAGATTTGTTGACCCGGATCTAGCACCCATCGCGATCCGTATCCGTCGGACACGCCGCTCCTCGTCCGGTTCGACATTCCTCGGCGGGCTCGGGAACCATCACTCGGTCCGCCGCGTGTGCACCTCAACTTGCGGTGGGAGGGTTTCGGTTTGCGATAGGAGAACTTCGGTTGCGGTGGGTGAGCCTCGGTCCGCGGTGGGTGAGCCCGGTTCCAGAGCCCGTCGAGGGATGTCGAACCCACCGTCCGGGCGTCTGCGTAATTGACATTCGCCGGCCGGGTTTCAATCTTTAGCCGTCCCCGCCTGCCTGGGTGGTGAAATTGGTAGACACGCAAGATTCAGGATCTTGTGACCGCAAGGTTGTGGGAGTTCGAATCTCCCCCCGGGCACTATTGATGTTGCCGATATTTCGAATATTTTGGTTGGGGCATTTTCCGGATGGCCGAACCGCTACTCCCAAGTCAGCGCCCCGCCGGTTTGATACTCGGTGACCCGGGTCTCGAAAAAGTTCTTCTCCTTTTTCAAATCCAGGATTTCGCTCATCCACGGAAAGGGATTCTGCGCCTGGTACACCTTGGCCAGCCCGATTTTTTCCAGGCGGCGGTCGGCGACGTAGCGCACATAGTCTTCGAACAGGGCGGCGTTGAGGCCGAGAATGCCGCGCGGCATGGTGTCTTGCGCATAGGCGATTTCCAGGCGCACGGCCTCGCGCACCAGTTCCACCGACTTCTCCTTGACCGCGGGCGTCCATAAATCCGGGTTTTCGATCTTGATCTGGTTGATGACATCGATGCCGAAATTCATGTGCATGGTTTCGTCGCGCAGGATGTACTGGAATTGCTCGCCGGTGCCCGGCAGCCGGTTCTGCCGCTGAAAATTCAGCATCATCACGAAGCCGCTGTAGAAAAAAATTCCCTCCATGATCACGTAATAGCCGATGAGGTTTTCGAGAAAAGTCCGGGCGCCGGCCGGGCTCTGGGTCTCAAAATCGGGGCGCAGCATTTCGCGCGTCAGGGCGATTTCAAAGGCGTCTTTGCCGTGGATGGAGTTCACCTCGTGGTACATGTTGAACACTTCGCCCTCGTCCAGGGCCAGCGACTCGATCACGTATTGGTAGGCATGGGTGTGCAACGCCTCTTCGAACGCCTGGCGCAGCATGTATTGCCGGCATTCGGGATTGGTGATGTGGCGGTAGGCGGCCAGCACGATGTTGTTGGCCACCAGTGAATCGGCCGTGGAGAAAAACCCCATATTGCGCTTCACCACGCGGCGCTCGTCGTCGCTGAGCGCGCCGCTTTTCCACAGCTCGATGTCGCGCGCCATATTGATCTCCTGCGGCATCCAATGGTTGGCGCAGGCGTCGAGGTATTTCTGCCAGGCCCATTGGTATTTGATGGGCACCAACTGGTTCAGGTCGGCGCGGCAATTGAGAATGCGTTTGTCGTCTACGGTTACGCGCGCCGTGGATTCACCCAGCAGTGATACCAAGGCTTCTGCCGGCGGGGCCACCGGTGGCGGCGCGGTTATGGAATTCGTGACAGCGGTTTCCTCTTCCCAGCTTATTGACATGCTTCGCACTCCTCTCCGTTGATGGTGGAACAGGCCGCGGCCGCCTTCTTGACTTCGGCCCCGGTTTTTTCGCCCCGCAGGTTTTCCCTCGCGTCTTTGGCTTCGGCTTCGGACAAAATTGGTGCCGCCGTCGACCCAGAGGACACGGCGTTCAGGCCCTTGGTCTTGTCCAAGGTGGATTTTTCGGCCTGGGTGGCACCGAGCGAGCGCAGATAATACGTGGTTTTGAGTCCCGCCTGCCAGGCGGCTTGGTACATGGCGTCGAGCTTTTTGCCGCTGGGTTCGGCCATGTACAGATTCAACGATTGCCCCATGTCGATCCATTTTTGCCGCTTGGCGGCGCAGGCGATCAGCCAATGCGGCTCGATGTCGAAGGCGGTGAGAAAACGGCGGCGCAGGTCGGCGGGAATGCGGCCGATTTCGGTCAGTTCGCCGTCGAAATACTTGAGATCGTCCACCATGGTTTTGTCCCACAGACCGAGGCGCTTCAAAGCGTCGACCAGGTAGGTATTGATCACCGTGAATTCGCCGGACAAATTGCTTTTCACGTACAGGTTCTTGTACGCGGGCTCGATGCTTTGGCTGACGCCGATGATGTTGGAAATGGTGGCCGTGGGCGCGATGGCCAGGCAATTGCTGTTGCGCATGCCGAAGGCCCGGATCTGCGCGCGCACGGGCCCCCAATCGAGCCGGCATTGCGTATCCATGCGCACGGGCGAACCGCGCTCGGCCTCCAGGAGCGGCACCGTGTCGAGGGGCAAGAGCCCGTGCGACCAGGACGAGCCCTCGTAGCTGGGGTAACACCCGCGTTCCTGCGCCAGTTTGGACGAGGCCAGAATGGCGTAATAGGAAATCATTTCCATGGAGGCGTCGGCGAAGTCCACGGCCTCTTGCGCAGCGTAAGAAAGGCCCAACGCGTAAAGGGCGTCTTGAAAACCCATGAGGCCCAAGCCCACGGGACGGTGGCGCAGGTTGGCGTTTTTGGCCTGCGGTACGGGATAGAAATTGAGATCAATGACATTGTCGAGCATGCGCATGGCGGTGGTCACGGTTTGCTCCAGCAGGCCCGCGTCCAGCTTGCTGTCGCGCACATGGGCCGCGAGGTTGAGCGAACCCAGATTGCACACCGCGATTTCCTCGGCACTGGTGTTGAGCAGAATTTCGGTGCACAGGTTGGAACTGTGCACCACGCCGGCATGGCGTTGCGGCGAGCGCACGTTGGACGGGTCTTTGAACGCGATCCAGGGATGGCCGGTTTCGTACAACATGGTCAGCATTTTCCGCCATAGCCCGACGGCCGACACGGTTTTGAACGTGTGCAGGCGCCCTTGCCGCGCTTCGTTTTCGTAATGACGGTAGCGGTCGGCGAAAGCCTGGCCGTAGAGATCGTGCAGATCCGCCACCTCGTTGGGGCTGAACAAGGTCCACGGCCCGTCTGCGCGCACGCGCTGCATGAACAAATCCGGAATCCAATGGGCCGTATTCATGTCATGCGTGCGGCGGCGATCGTCGCCCGTGTTCTTGCGCAATTCCAAGAACTCTTCCAGGTCGAGATGCCAGGTTTCGAGATAGGCGCACACGGCGCCTTTGCGCCGGCCGCCCTGGTTGACGGCCACGGCCGTGTCATTGGCCACTTTGAGAAAAGGAATGACGCCCTGGCTTTTTCCGTTCGTGCCTTGGATATGCGTGCCGAGCGCGCGCACCCGGGTCCAGTCGTTGCCGAGCCCGCCCGCGAACTTCGACAGCAGGGCGTTGTCGCGCACCGCGCTGAAGATGCCGTGCAAATCATCGGGCACCGTGGTCAGATAGCACGACGACATTTGCGCATGGCGGGTGCCCGCGTTGAACAAGGTAGGGGTGGAACTGGTGAAGCGGAACGACGACAAGGTTTCGTAAAACTCGATGGCCCGACCTTCGCGATCACTTTCCTGCAAGGCCAAACCCATGGCCACGCGCATCCAGAAGGCTTGCGGCAATTCGATGCGGCGGCCCTCGGGCAAAGGCACGAAATAGCGATCGTACAGGGTGCGCAGGCCGAGGTAGGCGATGTTCCCGTCGCGCTCCGGTTTCAGGGCCGCGCCCAGCCGGGGCAAATCGAATTCGAGCAGGCGCGCGTCGAGCAATTCGTGGTGCACGGCCAGCCGGACATAAGCGCCGAAAGCGTCGGCATAAAGCTCCGACATTTCCGCGGCCGTGACGCGCCGGCCCAGGGCTTCTTCGCGCAGGTCGTCGAGCAGCAAACGCGCCGACACCAGGTTCCAGGCCGGATCTTCTTCGATATGCGCGCACGCCACCATGACCAGGGCCTTGGAGACGTCTTGTTCGGGAACGGCGGGAAACAAATTGGCCAGGGTTTCTTGGAGCAGGCGATCGGCCGAAACCTCGCTTGCAAAACCGGCGCAGGCTTCGGCGATGATTTTCCGCAGCCTTTCCTGATCCAGCGGAACCACGCGCCCGTCGGCCGCGGTGACCGTATATTCGGCAGCCGCAGGCGCGGGAGGAATTTGGGTTGCGGCCGTGGCGCGCTGCGCGCGCAGGCGGGCGCGCTCTTCGCGGTACAGCACGTAGCGCTTGGCCACTTCGGGCCGACCCACGCGCATCAAGGCCAATTCCACCTGATCCTGAATGTCTTCCAGGTGAAACGTGCCGCCCTGCGGCCGGCGCTTTTCCAAAGCGGCGAAAACCCGATCGGCGATGACGTCGGCTTCTTCGCGCAGGCGTGCATGGGGTTCGGGCAAACCCGCCTGGGCCAGAAAAGCCTTGGTAATGGCGCGCACGATTTTTTCGCCTTTGAATTTGACGACGCTGCCGTCGCGCCGCTCCACCTGGTAGCGGCCGGGATCCAGGCCCGGCGGGACGCCGGGGGCTAAGGGAGTCGCGTCTTGCGTGGTCGGGGTGGTGTTCATGGGATCTCCTGGTGTTTCGGGGTGGGGGGCATCAAACCGGTTGTTCCGCGCGCAAGGCGCGCGCCGTGGCCACGAGGTTTTCCAGCGCCGGCAAGGTTTCGGCCCAGGTACGGGTTTTGAGTCCGCAGTCGGGGTTCACCCACAGGCGTTCCTTGGCGATGACTTGCGCGGCGGCGCGCAGCAGGTCGGTCATCTCGGCGACGCCGGGCGTGCGCGGGGCATGAATGTCCCAGACGCCCGGGCCGACTCCGGCCGGATAATGGGCGCCAGCGAAGTCGCGCAACAGCTCCATGCGGCTGCGCGCGGTTTCGATGGAAATGACATCGGCATCCAGCGCGGCGATGGAGGGCAGGATGTCGCCGAATTCGGAATAGCACATGTGGGTGTGGATGGAGGTGGCGTCGGCCGCGGCTCCGGCCGCGAGCCGGAAGGCGCGCACCGCGAAGTCGAGATAGGCGGCCCAGGCCCGGCGGCGCAACGGCAGCCCTTCCCGGAAAGCCGGCTCGTCCATTTGAATCACGGCGATGCCAGCTTGTTCCAAATCGGCAATTTCGGCGCGCAAGGCCCAGCCGATTTGCCAGGCCGTGTCGCGGCGCGGTTGATCTTCACGCACAAAGCTCCATTGCAAAATGGTCACGGGACCAGTGAGCATGCCCTTCATCGGCCGGGAGGTGAGCGACTGCGCGAAGGCGCTCCAGCGTAAGGTCATGGGCGCCCGGCGCTCCACGTCGCCGTAAAGCAACGGAGGCTTGACGCAGCGCGAACCGTAGCTTTGCACCCAGCCGTGGCGCGTGAAGGCGAAGCCCGCCAGTTGTTCGCCGAAATACTCCACCATGTCGTTGCGCTCGGCTTCGCCGTGCACCAATACATCCAATCCGAGCTTTTCCTGCAGGGCCACGGCTGCGCGAATCAGGTTTTCCAATTCCCGTTCGTATTGCTCCGTGGTCAGCGCGCCTTTTTTCCAGCGGGCGCGCAGACCGCGCACCTGGTCGGTTTGGGGGAAGGAACCAATGGTGGTGGTGGGCAGAAGCGGCAAGCGCAGTTTTTCGCGCTGGATTTTTTCGCGCACGGCATACGCGCTGCGCCGTTCGAAGTGGGTTCCGGTCAGCGCCCCCAGTTGCCGACGCACTTCGGGCCGAAGGCGCCGGGCATCGCTTAAAAAGTTTTGCCGATCCGCCTCGGTTTTTTCCAGAGCTGCTTGGGCCGTTGCGTCGCCGCTCCAGGCGGCGCTCAAGTTCGCCAGTTCTTCCAGCTTTTCGTCGGCAAAGGCCAAAGCGCCTTGCAGCACCGGGTCCAACGCGGTTTCCGGTTGCAAAGAAAGCGGGACGTGCAGCAGCGAGCACGAAGGCGCAAGCCACAGGCGATCCCCGAGGGCGTTTTCGGCCTTGCCTATCGTCTCCAGCGCCCGGGCCGAATCGGTGCGCCACACGTTGCGGCCGTTGACGATCCCCAGCGAAAGCGTTTTGTCGGCGGGAAATTCGGCCAGCAGGGCGTCGAGTTCTTCGGCCCCGCGCACGGCGTCGAAATGCAGACCCTGCACCGGAGCGGCCAGGGCCAGCGGCCGGTTCTCTTCCCAGGTTCCGAAATACGCGGCCACCATGAGCTTCAATCCGGGTGCGGCTTGGGACAGGACGCGATAGCTCCGGGTAAAAGCTGCGCGGGCGTCCGCGGCCAGGTCGAGGCATAGTGCCGGTTCGTCACAGCGCACCCAAGTGGCGCCGAGGCGATGCAACTCCTGCAAGACCTTGGCATACACCGTCAGCATGCCGTCCAATAATTCGAAGCGGTTCCAGCGGCCCGACCCGGCTGCGGTTTTCCCCAGTAACAGCAAGGTAACGGGACCGAGCAGAACCGGAATGGTTTCGACGCCCAGCGCCTTGGCTTCGCGGTATTCGGCCATGGGCTTATCGGAACCCAATGCGAAACGCATTCCCGGCCGCCACTCCGGCACCAGGTAGTGGTAATTGGTGTCGAACCATTTGGTCATTTCCAGCGGCGGAACGGCGGGCAGATTCCCCAGCGCCGTACCGCGCGCCATGCGAAACAGAAGGTCCAGGTTTACGGCGGCGCCGTTCCCGCCGAAGCGCTCCGGTACCGCGCCCAGCAGGGCCAGGGCGTCGAGGACATGATCGTAGACGCTGAAATCGTTGCTGGGAACATGGGTGACGCCCAGGTTACGCTGGCGCAGCCAGCGTTCGCGGCGCAGACCGGACAGGGCGCCGTGATAAGCCTCCGGCTCCAGGGCGCCTTTCCAAAAGCGTTCGGTGAGGGTTTTGAGTTCCCGGTTCTTTCCGATGCGCGGATAGCCCAGGCTGTGGACGGGTAAAACGTGCGGCATGCGGCCTTTCTTCGCGGGTGTTCGCCGCGAGCGGTGGCTGCCTGGGAATAGGGAGACGGGAAATAGCCGCGAAGCGCAGGGCGCGCGACGCCGAACCCATCTGCCCTTGGATCCGCAAGGCAGAATGTGAACCTGTAGGTGAGTCTTCTGGCTCGCGGTGGAAGCGCTTCTTGAAAGAAACGCTTCGGGTGCTCCGGCCTTCCCATCCTTGCGGACAGTGGCCTGCGCTTCGGAAAGCGCGCTGGAGGCCCTAACCGCTTACAGCGACGAACTCGCTCCCGGTTTTCACGGGATTCCTCGTTATGCCCCCGCCTGAGGCGGGGACTCCCTGCAAGCAAGTGGGAAACTATTAACCGCGATCAAAAAATTGCGAAGGATTTTCGGGAATTTTTTATTTCGATGCAAATCATAATGTTACCCGTGATCCGGGATTCGCGTGTAACCGGGTGCACCCGCAAAAATCCTCGGTCTTTTGGTTTACCTGTTTTACTTCTCGGTTCTTTGGTCCCTACGCCCGCTAACCTTTTTAAGGTCTAAAAAATTGGCCCGTGAATACCAGGCGCTTGATCCCGAATGCAAGCTTCCCACAATGATCGAATCCAAGGGGAAAAAAGCGCGGTCTCGGAATTCAATGTTTACGGCCAGCTGGATTTTTAGCCTTCTCTTGTTAACAATCAACCCCGGAGCCTTTGTTTTTATTGGGGCGATGTTGAATAACGGTATCGCGTTGGGTCTACCTTTCCTTATCTTACTTATCGGCGACCTCATTTATTATTTCCGCTTGAGAAATTTCTCTTCGCATGCGGCGTATCTACGGTATGTCAAATCGATGCAACAGAAAATTCAAGACCAGATAAAGCACGGTTATGTCAAAGAGAATTCTTCAGGTACTTACGAATACACACCCTCCTATTATACAAGCGGTGGGAGCAGTGGTGGAGGCGGCGGCAGCAGCAGTTCCGGCGGAGGCAGTTCGGGTGGCGGAGGCTCCAGTTCAAGTTGGTAAGAAAAACCAAATCGTGACGTAAAATCTTCGTCGCGACCTTCACCCGGTCCCAAACCGCTTCCGCGATGTCTCCAGCATTTTCAACCGAACCTCTTCGCGATTCAACGGAGGGGTGTACGTCACCAAGGCGTTAACCAAGGTCCGTGCGGCCTCGCGCACCTGTTCCACCGCCAAGTTGAAAACAGCTTCGTTGGCTTTGGAGGGACGGTTGAAACCGCTGATCTTACGTACGAACTGAAGTGCGGAAGCTTCGATCTCCGCGTCCGTGGCCGGAGGTTCGAAGTTGAACAAGGTTTTGATATTTCGACACATGGCAATCTCCGAGAGTGAGAGTCACCCAGAACCTATCTCATGAATCCTGCGTCGGTCAAAGTCAGTCGTTCGCCGTTGGCGGGCCATGTGTGAAGATCGGGTCGACCGGCTTCGCGCCGAACGGTGCTTGGGCGCGGCCCCGGTCCATTTCACACCCGAGCCCGGCGCAGCCGCAAGGCGTTGCCGATCACCGACACCGAGCTGAAGCTCATGGCCGCGGCCGCCAGCACCGGACTGAGCAGAATCCCGCAGGCGGGGTAGAGCACCCCGGCGGCGACGGGCACGCCCACCGAGTTGTAGACGAACGCAAAGAACAGGTTTTGTTTGATGTTGGCCATGGTGCGGCGCGACAGGTTGAGGGCGCGCACGATGCCGCGCAAATCGCCGCGCACCAAGGTCACGGCGGCGCTTTCCAAGGCGATATCCGATCCGGTTCCCATGGCGATGCCCACATGCGCCAAGGCCAAGGCTGGGGCGTCGTTGATGCCGTCGCCGGCCATGGCGACCTTGCAGCCCTCAGCTTGCAGGCGTTGGATGTGCGCGGCTTTCTGATCGGGCAGAACTCCGGCCACGACTTCTTCCAGACCCAGTCGGTGGGCCACGGCCTCGGCCGTGACGCGGCTGTCGCCGGTGAGCATGATGAGGCGCAGCCCTTCGCGACGCAAAGCGGTTACGGCTGCGGCCGCGCTTTCTTTGACCGGGTCGGCCACCCCGAAACAGCCGGCCAGCCGTCCGTCCACCGCGACGAACATCACGGTTTGGCCCGAACCCCGCCAGGCTTCGGACGTATCTTTAAAGTTACCCTCGGTCAGCCCCAGTTCCGCCAGCAGGGCTGCATTGCCCACGGCCACGCGGCGGCCTTCGACGCGGCCTTGTACCCCGCGTCCCGGCAGCGCTTCGCAGGTTTCGGGTGGCGGAGGCGTCACGCCGCGCGCTTCGGCGCCTTGCACCAGGGCGGAGGCCAGGGGATGTTCGCTACCGCGCTCCAATCCCCCGGCCAGGCGCAGGAGCGAATTCTCATCGATGTCGGCAGCGGCTGCTAACGACACCAAAGCGGGTTTTCCCTCGGTGAGCGTGCCGGTTTTGTCGAAAACCAGGGTATCGACTTGCCGCAGGGTTTCGATGGCTTCGGCGTTGCGGAACAAGATGCCCAGGCCGGCCCCCTTCCCGGTAGCCACCATGATGGACATGGGGGTGGCCAGGCCCAGGGCGCAGGGGCAGGCGATGATGAGCACGGCCACGGCATTGATCAAGGCATGGGCCAGGCGCGGCTCCGGACCGAAAATCGCCCAGGCGATGAAGGTAATTACGGAAACAAGTATTACGGATGGTACGAAGTATCCGGAAATTTTGTCGGCCAATTTTTGAATCGGGGCGCGGGTACGCTGCGCGGCCTGCACCAACGCTACGATGCGGGCCAGCAAGGTTTCCGCACCGACTTTTTCGGCGCGCATCACGAAGGCCCCACGGCCGTTCAGGGTAGCCCCCGTCACCGGGTCGCCGGATTTTTTCCCGACGGGAAGCGGCTCGCCCGTGAGCATGCTTTCGTCGACATGGCTGCGGCCTTCGAGCACCACGCCGTCCACGGGCACCTTTTCTCCCGGCCGCACGCGCAAGCGGTCTCCGGCGCGCACTTCGGCCAGCGGCACGTCTTCTTCGGAGCCGTCGCCGCGCACCCGATGCGCCGATTTGGCCGCCAGCCCCAGCAGTTTTTGGAGGGCGGCTCCGGTTTGGTGCCGCGCCCGCAATTCCAGCACCTGCCCGAACAGAATCAAAGTGACGATGGCGGCCGCGGCTTCGAAATACACGGCCACCGCGCCGTCTGGGCCGCGAAACGCCGGCGGGAACAAACCGGGTAACAGGGCGGCTACGGTGCTGTAGCCGTACGACACGCCCACGCCCAAACCGATGAGGGTGAACATGTTGAGGCTGCGATGCCGCAGCGACGCCAGGGCGCGTTGGTAAAAAGGCCGGGCCGCCCACAGGCAAACGGGCGAGGCCAGCAGAAATTCGATCCACACCGAGAGCCGCGCGGGCATACGGACCGTATGGGCATGACCCAGCATGCCGGCCATGGCCAGGGCAAACAGCGGCAAGGTTAAAATCACCGAAATCCAGAATCGCCGTGTCATGTCGCGCAATTCGGGGTTGGCGTGTTCCGCCGTCTGGCCACCGCTCGGCTCCAGAGCCATGCCGCATTTAGGGCAGGCGCCCGGACCGAATTGGCGCACTTCGGGATGCATGGGGCAGGTGTATTCCATCGCACCTTCCACCGCTTCTCCCGGCGCGGCTGCTTCCGACCTCGGCTGATGCTCCGCCGTAGGGGGGGCTGATTCCGCCGGCGCGGGGGACGTAGACAAATAGCGGCCGGGATCGGCTAGGAATTTCGCTTCGCAATAGCCGCAGCAGAAATAGTAGGTGATGCCCGCATGCGTTTTGCGGTGCTTGCTTGTGCGGGGCACGTCCATCCCGCAGACCGGGTCTACGGCGGTGTCGCTGCGGTTCGGTCGGAGTGGGGAATCGGAGGTTATTTCCATTTTAGGCCGCTTCTTTATTTGATAAAATACACCCGGGGCTTAAGTATGTTCCCGCACATTTTTTTCTCATTTCCCTCCCGCGCCAGAGATAGTAGATCACCGGATAGATCGCCAGTTCCATCAGCACCGAAGTGAACACGCCGCCCACCATGGGCGCCGCGATGCGCTTCATCACGTCGGAACCGGTGCCGTGGCTCCACATGATGGGAATGAGCCCGGCCAGAATGACCGATGCGGTCATGATTTTCGGCCGCACTCTTTGCACCGCTCCTTGGTCAATGGCGTTTTTCAATTGCCGCAAATCGGTCATCCGCCCCATGCTTTTGGCCGCCGCATAAGCCCGGTCGAGATAAAGCAGCATCACCACTCCGGTTTCGGCATCCAGTCCTCCCAAGGCGATCAGCCCCACCCACACCGCGATGCTCATATTGAATCCGAGCAAATACAGGTACCAGACGGCGCCCACCAAAGAAAACGGCACCGCCAGCAGGATGATGAACGTTTTGATCAGGGATTTCGTGTTGATGAAAAGCAGGATGAAAATGAGGAACAGGGTCATGGGAACGACCAACATCAGGCGTTTCTGCGCCCGCTGCATGAATTCGTATTCCCCGCTCCAAACCAGGTTGTATCCGGTGGGCAAGGTCAGGTTTTGCGTGATCACCTTCTGGGCTTGTTGGATATAGCCGCCGATATCGATGCCGCGCATGTCCACGAACACCCAGGCATTGGGGCGAGTGCCTTCGGTGCGAATCACCATGGGGCCGCGCGCAGGAACGAGGTCAGCCACTTGCCCCAAAGGAATTTGCTGACCCGAAGGCGTGGGAATGAGCACGCGCCGCAAGTCTTCCAGATTGTCGCGCAGCTCGCGGCTGTAGCGCAGGCTGACGGGGTACCGTTCCAACCCTTCTACCGTCGTGGTAAGGCGCATGCCGCCCAAAGCCGTTTGGATCACGTTTTGAATGTCCTCCACGCTCAAACCATATCGCGCGGCTTCCTGCCGGTTGATGTTCACGTCCAAGTAATTCCCGCCCATCGCCCGTTCCGCAAAAGCGGAAGTGGTGTGCGGCACCTTCCGCATCAACGCTTCGACTTCCAATCCGATTTTTTGCAGCGTGTCCAGATTCGGTCCGGAAATTTTGATGCCCACCGGAGTTTTGATGCCCGTGCTCAGCATATCGGTGCGGGCTTTGATGGGCATGGTCCAGGAGTTGGTGAGTCCGGGAAATTTCAAGGCCGCGTCCATCGCCTCGATCAATTTTTCCACGGTCATGCCGCGCGGCCAGGTTTTTTCGGGCTGGAGGCGGATAACGGTCTCCAGCATGTCGAGGCCCGCGGGATCGGTGGCGGTTTCGGCCCGGCCCGCTTTGCCGAAAACCTCCGCCACCTCCGGAAAAGACCGGATGATTTTATCCGTTTCCTGGAGTATTTCCCGCGACTTCGTCACCGAAACACCCGGAAGGGTGGTGGGCATGTAAAGCAAATCGCCTTCGAACAAGGGCGGCATGAATTCCGAGCCCAGCTTTTTAAAAGGAAGAATCGTGATCAGCATCAGCAGGACGGCCAGACCGAGGGTGGTTTTGGGAAAGTTCAGAACCAAACCGACGATCGGGTGGTAAATGCGGATCAAAAACCGGTTGATGGGATTGCGTTTTTCCGGCAGGATTTTTCCCCGGATGAAATAACCCATCAAAATCGGGACGATGGTCACAGCGAGCAGGGCCGACGCGGCCATCGAGTAAGTCTTGGTGAAGGCCAGCGGCCGGAACAGCCGGCCTTCCTGCGCCTCCAAGGAGAACACCGGGATGAAAGAAACCGTGATCACGAGCAAAGACCAGAACAGCGCGGGCCCCACTTCCTTCGATGCATCCAGAATTATCGCCCAATGCTCTTTTCGCTCCGAAATGGGTTTAAGGTTTTCATGCTCAATATGCTTGTGGGCGTTCTCGATCAAGATGATGGCGCCATCGACCATGGCGCCGATGGCGATGGCGATACCGCCCAACGACATGATGTTGGCGTTGATCCCCTGCGCGCGCAGGATGATGAAGGACATCAGAATGGCGGTAGGCAAGGTGAATACGGCCACCAAGGCGCTGCGCGCGTGCAGCAGAAAAACCGCGCACACCAAAGCCACGATGAGCATTTCCTCCAGAAGTTTGTCCTTCAGGTTGTCCACGGCGCGGTGGATCAATCGGGAGCGATCGTAGGTCGGGACGATTTTCACGTCGGGCGGCAAACCCGCCTGCAGGACTTGCAATTTTTTACGCACGGCGTCGATGACCTGGAGCGCGTTTTGTCCGTACCGCATCACGATGATGCCGCCCGCCACTTCGCCTTGTCCGTCCAGTTCGGCGATGCCCCGGCGCATCTCGGGGCCGACAGCGACGTCGGCGACGTCTTTGAGGTAAACCGGGGTTCCCGCGGATGCGTTCACCGCGACGGGAATGTTTTTGATGTCTTCCAGGCTTTTCAAATAGCCCAGGCCGCGCACCATGAACTCGGCTTCGCCCATTTCGATCACGGCCCCGCCCGCGTCGGAATTGCTTTGGCGGATGGCCGCTTCCACGGCGTTGAGGGAAATGCCGTACGCCTGCAATTTTACCGGATCGACGTTGACCCGGTACTCCTTCACGAAGCCGCCCACGCTGGCGACCTCGCTCACGCCTGCGACGGCGGCGAGCTGGTACTTCAAATACCAGTCCTGCAAAGACCGGAGTTCCTGCAGGGAGCGTCGGTCGGAAACCAGGGCGTATTCATACACCCAACCCACGCCGCTGGCGTCGGGCCCGAGCGTAGGCGCCACGCCCGGAGGCAGGCGTTTCTGCGCGGAGTTCAAATACTCCAGCACGCGGCTGCGCGCCCAGTAGATGTCGGTCCCGTCTGTGAAAATGACGTACACCAGCGAGTACCCGAAAAAGGAATAGCCGCGGACGACCTTGGCTCCCGGTACCGAAACCATGGCCGTGGTTAACGGATAGGTTACTTGATCCTCCACGATGCGCGGGGATTGGCCCGGGTCTTCGGTGTAAAGGATGACCTGCACGTCGCTCAGATCCGGCAAGGCATCGAGGGGCGTATTGAGCAGCGCATAAACCCCGAAGCCGATGGCGAGCAGGGTCAAAAGAACGACCAGGATTTTATTCTTGATGGACCAGGCGATGATTTTTTCCAGCATGCCGTTCCCCTTGGTTAGTTCATCGCCGCAGCCGAAGTGTCCGGCCGGCTTGGTGCCGAAGACGTGCCGGGCCCGTTGCCTGCGGGCGCGGCTTGCATTTGCCGGATGGCCGCGTTCAGGTTGCTTTCGGCGTCGATCAGGAATTGCGAAGAGACCACGATTTTTTCCCCCGCGCGAATTCCTTCCAGCACCTGGACGTATTCGCCGTTGCCGACGCCGAGCTTCACCGCGCGCGGCTCGAAGTACCCGTTGCCCAGGGCGATGACGGCGAGGTCGCGGCGTCCCGTGCGGAGGATGGCCTGTTCCGGCACGGCCACCACGTTCTTCCGGGCCGGGGAGCGGAGGCGCACCGTGGCGAACATGCCGGGCTTCAAATCCAGCGAGGGTGTGTTCTTCAATTCGATGCGCACTTCCCCGGTTTTGCTTTGCGCGTCGAGCACGGGCGCAACGAAAATCACGCGGCCGGCGTAGGTTTTTCCGGGCAAGTAGCTGAGCTCCACTTCGGCTCGCATTCCCACCCGCACGGCCGACAAATCGCTTTGGTAAACGCTGGCCACCACCCAAACCCGTGAGAGGTCGGCGATTTTATACAGCTCCATGCCCGGCAGGACGTTCTGCCCCTCCACCACCTTTTTTTCCAGCACCACGCCGCGCGCGGGCGAGACGATGGGTAGGGTGTGGTTCACGCGGCCTCGTTTTTCCAAAGCCCGGATTTCGGCGGCGGAGATTCCCCAGTTCACAAGTCGTCGGCGCGAGCTTTCCACCAATTCCTGCGGCCCGCCTCCCGCCCCCGGGTCTCTGAGTCCCGCGGAGCGGATGGCCTCGAGATACTCCTCCTGCGTGCTGACGAGATCGGGGCTGTAGAGATCGAGCAGCGTCTGATTTTTGTCGACCCGTTGCCCGGTATAGTCCACCCGGAGTTTTTCCACGTAGCCCATGACGCGCACGTTGACGTCGGCGAGGCGGGTTTCCTCGGCTTCGATCCTTCCGCTGGTGCGGACTTCGGTGCGCAAATCCATTTTTTCCACCGTTGCGGTTTGCACGTTCATGTTTTGCACCATGGTCGGATCGATGTGAATGCCTGTGACCGACGGGTCCCGCGCGTACACCGGAACCAGGTCCATGCCGCAGGCGGCTTTGCCGGGCTTGTCCGACGTGATCCACGGTTGCATGGGGTCGCGGTAATAGGCGATTTTTTTGGCTTCGGCATCGTGCGGTGCGGACGTACGGCTATCCTGTTTGGCGGGGCGGGCGAACAAAAGAAACGCAAGGCCCGCTCCCAGAAGAACCGCGGCCGACGGAATCCCAATCCACTTTTTCATTTTCCGTCTCCTTGTGAAAGTTTTTTCCGGATTTCATCTAGGCTGAGGCCGACCGCCTGCTCCAGTTCGGCCTGGCCGGCGAACAATTCCATGACGGCCGTTTCGCCGTCGAGCTTGGCCTGGTTCAGCGCGCGGTAGGCGTCGAGCAGGTTCAGGAATTCGGTCTTGCCGTCTTGATACGCGGACAAGGCCGATTGCAGGGCCTCTTCGGCTTGGGGAATCAGAACGTGCTTGGAAACTTGCACGAGGTTCCAGTCGCTGCCGGTTTGCAGCAAAGCATCTTGCGCGTTCGCCGCCAGCAGGTTGGCCAGATCGGCCTCCTCGGCCTTGGCCTGGTTCAGGTTCGCGACGCTTTGGCCGTATCCGGCCCGGTATTTGGGCGCCGACCAGAAGGCCAGCGGCAGATTCATGCCGACCATCAATGACCAGAAATCCGCGGCGTGATTCATGTCCATATAGGTGGCCTTCACCATGAAGTCGGGGTAGAAGTCTTTGGCGGTCACGGCTTGTTCCGCGGCGCGCATCTCGGCCTCGGCTTTGAGGCGCCGGAGTTCGGGATGGTATTCCTCGATCAGCGGGCGGATTTGCGGCAACGTCCAATCGGCGGAATCGGGGTTTAACGCGCCGACGGGTGGAAACGGCCGGTCGGTTTTGCGGTTCAGCAACGCATTCAGCCTTGCTTCGTCGGACCGGCGGGTTTGGGTCAAAGTGAAATGGTCGGTTTGCAGCGTTATCAATTCGGTTTGCGCCCGCAGGATGTCGGCCAGGTTGCCCGTGCCCACTTCGTAACGCTTGCGGGCGATGGCGACGAATTCGTTCAGCAGGGCCTGGTCATCCCGGTTGATTTCCAGGCGCCGATCCAGCAGGTAGAGCCGGTAGTAGCCGTTCTTGACTTCGCGGATGATTTTCCATTGCAAAGAGGCAAGCTCCGCCTCGCTCATCCCAACGCGCTGATTCCCGGCTTGGATTCGGGAAGAGATCTTTCCGGGAAAAGGAAAGGTCTGCTGCATCGAGTAATCCACTTCGGTTCCGTTTTCGACGGGATTGGGGAAAGAGTGGATGGGCGTGCGGAAAAAATCGACGTCGAATTCCGGCGGTTCCAAATACCAAACCTGGTCGGGAGAAAGTCGGGCGGCGCCGACCTGGAATGCGGCGGCTTTCAAAGCGGGATTGTTTTGCAGCGCTTCTGCCACCAAAGAAGATAGTGAATCTCCCGCTGCGCTGTCCGAAACTGCCTGCCGATCCCTTGCGGCATCCTCGCGGTCTTGGGCCGGGGCGGGGCCGAAGCCCGACAGCAGGAGAACGAGCGGAAGGAAACTCGCAAGCTCTGATTTGATGAACATAACCCTCTCCCGTTGACGTGTTTCTCGTGCATGATGGCTGGACGACGGTGGAAACGGGCGCTTGACTCCGGGCCCCGGCGGCGCATGAACGGCGCGTTGATCCCGATTTCGGGAACAAACGCAACTCACCGTGCCGGATTGGAAGCGCGCGCGACGCCGGGGAAAGAAAACCCCGGACGGGATGTTAAATCAGAAGTCGGAGACGGGTCAGGTAAAGCGGCGGACTCGAAGAAGCCTGCTGCGTGGGAAGGGAAAACGCCGCGCCGTGCGGTTCAAAGGATGGTTCCGCAAGCACGGCAAGTACCACGGCCGCGAACTGCGGAGGCGTAACTTTTTCGGAGGCCAGTTGTGGGCATTGGGAATCGACATTCTGAATGCAGCAGGTTTTGGATGGCGTCGACGCCCCGCTATGGCCATCCGGGGATTCCATGGGGCGATGGGAACAGCAGGAATGCGCGTCGGATGCCTGGGCCGCCGTGCCGCCTTTAAGCCAGGCGCCGATCCTACCGGCGCATCGAAGGTTCACTAAACAGGGGTTGAGGCCCAGACTGGCAAAAAAAACTGAGACCAGTAAAATGGAAACGGGGTTGCGCAAACGAATTTTTTGAAACCCCTGCATATCCAAAATGTACCTCATTCGCATGGCCTGGCGCAAGCGCCTTCGGCTCTGAAAGTTTTATCAACCGTTACGCATCGTTACGTCCGGGCAATCCGGGGGCAAGGCTGGGCCAGTATCTTAAAGCCTGAGAGACCGTACATTCTCGGAGGAGGGAACCCATGAAACTCAGTCATTTCTTGAAACGCATCCTGCCTATCTATCTCATAATCGGCGCCGCCATCGCCGTCTTCTATGGCTGCCATCGTCGCGGATTCGAAGGCGATCCGCACAAGATGGCGGATCACATGGTGAAGATGATGACCAAAAAACTGAACTTGTCCAGCACGCAATCCGGCCAGGTCCAGCAAATCGCGAATGAGATCGCCGATACCTTGGCGGCCCGGCATCAGCAACATCAGCCGGGTTGGCAACCCGAAATCATCAAGCAATTGCGCGCGACGGCCGTCGACACCGCGGCCTTGAGCCAGGCCATGGCGCAGCGCCGGGCGAACGCCGAGGAATTGCACGATTTCATGCTGACGAAGTTCGTGCAAATCCATGATATCCTGACGCCGGCGCAGCGGGACACCCTGGCCGCCTTCCTAGAAAAGCGGGGCCAGCGGTTTTGGGGCCAGGGCGGGCATCACCCCAGCCACCACAGCGGAGCCTATGATCATTCGGGCGACACCGCTCAATAAACACAGCCGGGATGCGGACGGCGGGTTCGACCCGCCGTCTCTTGTACATTTTGTCGGGGGGGATATGAAAGCGAAAACATTGTTGATCGACGATGATCGCAAGCTGGCCCGCTTGCTGTCGGATTATCTGGGCCGCTTCGAAATCAAACTGGTGTCCGCGGGCAGCGGCGAAGAAGGACTGCGCTTGTTGCATGCCGATCCGCCCGATTGCGTGCTGCTGGATTTGATGCTGCCCGGCCAGGACGGCTTCGAAGTCTGCAAGGGAATTCGCGAGAATTCCGACGTTCCCGTGATCATGCTCACGGCGCGCGGCGAAGTGGCCGACCGCGTCGTGGGGCTGGAAATCGGGGCCGACGATTATCTGCCCAAGCCCTTTGAACCCCGCGAACTGGTGGCCCGCATCCAGGCTGTGCTGCGCCGCCGCCAGGGCGGCACGCCGCCGCGGGCCGAGTCGTTGCACTTCGGCGACCTCGAAGTGGACCTGGGGCGGCGTTCGGCCTTTTTGAACGGAACGGATTTGCGGCTGACGACCCTGGAGTTCGATGCCCTGGCCGTCTTCGTGCGCCACGTGGGCGTGGTGCTGAACCGCGATCGGCTCATGGAATTGCTCAAGGGCGGCGAATGGGAGCCGCTCAACCGCTCGCTCGACGTGCTCATCAGCCGGTTGCGGCAGAAACTGGGCGAAGATCCACAACAGCCGCGTTACCTGAAGACCGTGCGCGGCGCCGGCTATCTATTTTTGGGAAGTACGAATGGCAACGGCAACGGCGCCGCTTAAAAAACGGACGCGCTGGCGCCATTCGCTGTTCTTCAAGCTTTTCCTGGTTTTTCTGTTAAGCGGTTTTTCCATCCACCTAGTGGTGGGCGGGTTTTACCGCTATTTCTGGAACTCCCAGGCGCGCGAGGCCTCGCGCAAAAACCTGCGGCATTATGCCGAGCTCTTGACGCGCGAAATCGGGGTTCCGCCCGATACGGCCTTGGCGCACAACCTGGCCCGCCAGCTCGGGCTTTCTATCGCCATCCAGGGTCCGCAGGATTTCCGTTGGGAGTCGGCGGGATTTTCTTCCCGCATTTGGGAACATCTCAAGGCCCATCCCCCCGGAGACTCCACCCATTTCTTCGTACGCCACGGGCGCTTGATCGCGATTGCCCGCTACGATCAGCACATTTTTGTTTTCGGTTCCCGCCTGCGCCAGCCCCTGGAAAGTCGCACCGTGGACTGGTTGTTTTTTCTGGCCGTGCTCTCGCTCGTTTGGATCATCGCCGGCCTGGTCTTGCGCCAATTCCTGTTGCCGGTGCGCCGTCTGGCCGTGGCCGTGTCCGAAATGGGCGCCGGCAATTTGGCGGTGCGCCTGCGCGATCGGGGCCGCGACGAATTGGCCGAGCTCGCGCGCTCGTTCAACGCCATGGCCCAAAGCGTGCAAGAGCGTTTGCGGGCCCGCGATCAATTGCTGCTGGATGTCAGCCATGAATTGCGATCGCCTTTGACGCGCATGCGCGTGGCTTTGGAAATGGCCACCGACAGTGACATTGTCGAAAGCCTGCGCGAAGATGTCGACGCGCTGGAAAAAATGGTCAGTGAGATTCTGGAAACCGAACGGTTGCAAAGTGGTGCGGGGCAATTGCGCCGCGTCGAGACCGATGTGGCCGCGCTCCTGCGCGATACCGCGGCGGGCTTCGCCGGCCGCCCCCCGGGGGTGGAGACGGCGGCCATCGAGGCGTTGCCCGCGGTGAACGTCGATTCCGAGCGCCTGCGCATCGTCTTGCGCAATCTGATCGAGAATGCCTTGAAGTACGGGGCCGAGGCGCCCCGGCCCGTCGCGTTGTCGTTGCGCCGGGAAAACGGGTTCGCCGTGATCGAAGTGCGCGATTCCGGACCCGGGATTCCCGCAGCCGAGCAACGCCTGGTGTTCGAGCCGTTTTACCGCATCGATCGCTCGCGTTCCCAGGCGCCGGGATACGGCCTGGGGCTGGCGTTGTGCAAGCGCATCGTCGAGGCGCATGGAGGCGAAATCACCTTGTCCGGCCGCCCGGGCGCCGGCACCACGGTGACCATGCGCCTGCCCATGGCCTGAAGCCGCGAAAGGGGAAACTGTCATGTTACCGATGTGGATGTTGGGCGCCGTGCTGTGGGGCGCCTCTGAGGCAAAACCCGTGACGGTGGATAATTTGAAGCCTTATCAACTCGTTTATTTGGCGGCGCAGCGCGATACCTTGCGCAATTGCGATACCACCAGTTCGTACCGCGCCCTTCTGCGTTCCTCGAAACACGATGACGAGAATTTGCCTAAAGGGGCCGACGCCTTTACCGCCGCCCACGAGCCCGTCCTGGAATTCAAGTTCTTGAACTCCTCGGGCGATTCGCTGTTCTTCATGGCTTCGATGGCCGACAGCGTCGGTCGCGCCCATTACACCAGTCTGTGCCTGGAACGCCGCGACCTTCTGCAGGTTTACGGCGTTCCCCCGGGAGAGGATTCGACCCGCGGGGAGGGACACCATCGTGGCGGCGGCGGTGGGGGCCGCCACCGCGGCATGGGGGGCTCGGGTGGATCGGGTGGAATGGGAGGCATGGAGGGCGGCGGATATTAGGTCAAGGTTGGTTCGTCGGCTGCGCGCATCCTCTCTCTTGTCCGCTCGCGGTGGCGCCGCGAACCGGAAGCGTCAATTCCACAACGTCCAATCGATGCCGAAGCGAAAATTCACCCCGGGCGGATGCACGCCCGGTTCGGTGGCGTAGCGGTCGTGGTTGAAGTTCATGGCGCGGAAGTAAAACACGAAGGATTTGATTTGCATGCGCGCCGTGAAATCGAGCACCAGGTATTCATCCAGTTTAAGCGGCTCTGACAGTCCGTCGCCGATGGAGGCGAAGGCGTAGCGCGTCGCGAACCATTCCCAATCCCATTCCGTTTGCAGGTCCATGCGGTCGTCGATCAGTTTGCGGTGCCAGAAGAGTTGGCCTTTGAAAATGCGATCGGGAAATTCCAAATCGCGCTGGGCGACGCCGAGGTGGGGATCGCGGAGGGCGTCGTTCAGGAGATAGGTGTTGTCGAGCGACAGTTTCCAGCGGCCCAGAAGGAAGTACAGCGACAGATGCACGACGTCGCGGGTTTCTTCCGCGTAATTCACCCGCTGCAGGGCCAGCGAATCGGGCACGTTATTCCCGTCGGGGCAAAGCGGCTGCGACTCGAGCGGATAATCGCTGGCGTCGCTGTGGGCGCAGAAATCGGCCCGTGGCAGCACGCGCGGCAGCCAGTTGTCGCCGTAGCGGTTGCGGTCCCAGGAAGCGCCCACGCCCAGGCGGCTGCCGTTCCAGGCGGTGCCGACGTGCGAACTCCAATCGGAGCGGGGCCGGAGATCGGGGTTGGGATACAGGTCCAACTCCGGATCCCAGCGGAACAGCCAATCCTCGGGCGCGCCTTCGCGCCGCCAGCCCGTGCCCGCCGTGAGTTGGAAGTGAACCGGCAGATCCCAGTGCAGGTCTCCGTCGGCGCCGCCCAACCATTCGGTTTTGCCGTCGGGCCGGCTGCGGCGGCCGCCGCCGGCCCGCAGCGTCGCGGCCACCGGCCCGGTCCGCGGGTGCGCGTCGAAATCCAGGCTTTCGCTGTCGCCCCAGGCGTTCGCCGCGAGTGCGTCGCCGGCGCCGTGCAGACGCAGCGCCCCGTCTTCCCGATTGCTGACGAGCGTGACCCGGGCGCGCGGTCGGCCAGGTAACGTTTGGGATACGACTTCGCCCTGCGCCCGATCCTGCGTGCCCGACGCCGATTCCGCGCTGTCGTAGACGACCGGCTGCAAGGAGCGATCCCACGTCGAATTCCAGACGCCGAGGCGCCACAGGGCCGAGGCGCTGCGATGGGCCGCGACGCCGCCTGCGGTGAACAGCGAAAACGAAGCGGGATACAGCAATTGGTTGGAGTCGTTGTCAGCGGCATTGGTGGGCATGGTCAGCGACGAGGCGTTGTGCAGCCAGTCGGCAAAGGCTTCGACCACGGTTTGCGAGTCGATCCAGAATCCCAGGCGGGGTCGCAATTCCTGGGCGTCGATGCCCTGGGCCGTGTCCGAGATCACCAGCGAGGCGCTGTCACGCTTGATGGGATGGTAAATCTGACCCAGGAATCCCCAGCCGCTGAGATAGGGCTGATGCACGTTGAACGAGTAGTTGTAATACCCCGAGTCGGATTGGTCGGAATGGAATTGCAGGGCGAGATAGGCGCGGTTGCCGACCATGCGGCGCAGGTTCAAGGTGAACTGGTTGGTGCCCAAGGCTCCGCGCATCCAGTGGATGGAAGTGACGGGCGTATCCACGGGCAGCACCGGCGTCCATACCTCTTCGAGTCGGCCCAGCGTGTCGACCCGGTCCCAGGGCAGAGAACCGCCCCAGCGATAGGGCGAGGCCGCCAGCGCGGGTTGATAAAAGCTTTGCGGCGCAGCCTGCTCCAGCGATGCCAGCGAAACCAGGCCCGCGCGCGCGCCGGGAAATCCGATGTCTTGATCGGCCCAATGCAGGGACGTTCGCCAGCAATCTTCCGGCACTTCCAGGGGATCGCGGCAAACCAGATCCGTTGAATCGGCCGGCCACGTCGGGGCGAAGGGATGTACTGCGGAGTCGGCGGCGGCTTTCAGCGAATCGGATTTTCCCGCCGCGGGGAGCGAATCGGATTTCGCCGTCGCACCGGGGGTCAGGGTGTCGCGGGCGCCGTGGCCTGCGGAATCGGCCGGCGGCATCTCGGCTTTGACCGGAAGCGAATCCGCCGGATGCGGAACGGCGGCCGACAAGGCCACGGCGAAAGCGCCGGCCGCGCAGAACATGGTGTTGCAAAATAGATTCACGGCCGGCCGATTCGCGAGCAAGCGGCCGTCGGCGGAGATGCCGCGGGCGATCCGCGGCCGATCTTCAGCGGCCGATCAGGAGGCGGCGCAATTCCTCCCAATTGTCGTCGAAGCGCAGGCCCTTATCATCGATATAAACGTCAGCGTAGATTTTTCGCGTGCCGAGATCCGCGCCCGGAACCGCCGCATTCACCGTGTCGAAGGGAATGCCGTTTTCGATCATGAACACCCGTACGGCCCGTTCTTCTTCCCCGGCGCGGCAGGTCCAGATGGCGATTTTATGACCGGCCTTGTGCAAGGCGACAAGCGCTTCCTTGGCGCCGGGTTTGAGCGGTCCGATGGCGGGATAGCGGTGTTCGACCAAGGTCCCGTCGAAGTCCACGGCGATAATCATGCCCAATGCCCTCGGGGTGCATATCCGGCCATCAGATTTCCAGAATCCAGGTGTTGAGGGCGTGCTGGAATTCGACCATGGAGCGGGGCCGTTTTTCCACGTCGCGATCCATGCAGGCCAGCAGGAGTTCGCGCAGCTTCTCGCCTTTGTGAAACGGGATTTCCGGCACCTCGGGTTCGACGCGCGCCAATGCCGCCAGGCCTTCGCTGCGGAAGTCGATGGCCTCGCGTTTGGCGAATGGATGCACGCCGGTGAAGGCGAAAGTCGCCATGCACGCCAGTGAAAAGATGTCGGTGCGGTGGTCGACCTGGTAATAGTCGCCGCCGAGCTGCTCGTAGGACATATGCGAGGGCGTGCCCAGCACGGTGAGATGTTCGTCGGCCACGTCGTCTTTCACATAGGCCCAACGCGCCGCGCCCAAATCGGTGACGAAAGGCTCCCAGCCGCGCACGATGATGTTGCTGGGCTTGAGGTCGCGGTGGATGAGGCCGCGAAAGTGCAACTCGCCCACCACGCCCGCCACGGCGTTGATGAACACGATGCGGCGCATCAGCTCTTTCAGGTCTTTCGGCTTTTTTTTGATCAGGTGCAGAAAATCCGGACCGTCGACGTATTCCATCATGGTGAAATAGTGGCGGTTGTGCAAATGCCCGTAGTCGTAGATCTTCACCACGTTGCGCACGTTCTGCGAGGTGAGATAGGTGTTGTAGAAGATCTCCGCGAGAAAGGTTTTGATGATGCGGTTGTTGACCATGGGCTTGTCGGAGGCGTACAGCGAGGGCCGTAGCACGCGCAGCACCACGTCTTGCACCCCTTTGCCGGTCACGGTGACATGGGGCGCGAGAAACACGTCGCAGAAGCCGCCCGATCCCAGCCAGCGGGCGATGGCGAAATCGGGATCATAAGCGCGGAAATCCTCTTCCACCTGGCGGCGGTAGGTTTCCAGGGCGTCGGGCGATCCGCCTTCTTCCTGGCGGCCGCGGCGCGGAGTCAGCCAATTGGTGACGGTGGAGATGTGTAAATCCATGGGGCGCCGCGCTGGTCAAAACCCAATGATATCAAAATTACCCCGGGTTTCTCCGGAGGTGCCTCAGCCCTTCATTCCGTACGGTTGCTAATTTGACGCACCGCATGCAGGCTCCGGGAGAAACTCTGGTGGCGGTGGCCATGAGCGGCGGCGTCGATTCTTCGGTGGCGGCCCTGCTGTTGCAGCGCGCGGGTTACCGCGTGGTAGGGCTGACCATGAAGCTGTGGAGCCCGCCGGCCTGCGACGACACGGGCGACAAAACCTGCTGCACCGTAGATTCGGCTTTGGACGCCAAGCGCGTCTGCGATCAACTGGGCGTGCCGCATTACACCCTCGACATGCAGGCCGATTTCGAGGATCGCGTCATCCGGCCGTTTTACGACGCCTACCGCCGCGGCGAAACCCCGAACCCCTGCGTCAACTGCAACAGCTTCGTGAAATGGGATGCGCTCTGGAAGCGCGCCCAAGCCATCGGCGCGCAGCACATCGCCACCGGCCATTACGCCGTGCGCGTCGAAGAGGAAGGCTATGCCTACATCGTGCGCGGCGACGATCCCAACAAGGATCAAAGCTATTTCCTTTGGGGCATTCCGCCGGATTCGCTGCGGCGAACTTTGTTTCCGCTGGGTGCGCTGACCAAGCCGCAGGTGCGCGTTCTGGCCGTCGAAGCCGGGTTGCGCACCGCACAGAAAAGCGAGAGCCAGGATATCTGTTTCGTGGCCAACGGGAATTACCGCGACTTCATCGCGGCGCGCGCGGCCGAACAAGGCCATGCTCTGGAACCCGGCCCCCTGGTGGGGCCGGAAGGCGAAATTTTGGGAGAGCACCGCGGGCTGGCGCATTACACCGTCGGCCAACGCAAAGGCTTGGGTGTAGCCGTGGGCGAACCGCTGTATGTGCGCCGCTTGGAGCCTGCCACCAACACCGTGGTGCTGGGCCGCGCCGCCGATTTGGCGGCCTCTGTCTTTCGCGCCGACGGCTTCAACGGCTTCGGCCCGGAATGGACCGGCCGTGAACTGCTGGTGCAATACCGCTACCGCGCGACCGCGCGGCCGGCTTGGGCCGAACGCGGCGCCGGCGGAAGCGTGCAAGTTACCCTGCGCGAGCCGGGCATCGGCATCAGCCCCGGTCAGAGCGCCGTGTTCTACGACGGACGACGCCTGTTGGGCGGCGCGCGCATCCGTGAAGTGGGTTAAGGTACTTCCGGTCTTGCGGCCTTCGACCGGCTCAGGCCGCATCGGTTGCCCTGGCCGCGGCTGTCGCGCTGGCTGAGCTTGTCGAAGCCAGCGACGGGTTTCAAAAACTCCAGTTCAGACGCAGATAAATCCCGTTGGCCGCGCCGTGCAGCCCCGCACCGGCGTAACCCGGATGTTGCCCGGCCAGTACCAGCGTCTGCGACAACAAAGTGAGATCCCAGTTCTCGGCCAGCGAATAGGCCAGGGTCGGCAAAATGACCACGGCCCCGGCGTCGGGGGCATAGAGCAATCCCAAAGTGGGCGTGAACAGCGGCGTCACGGTTTTGCTGATCTGTCCGAACACAGCCCATTGCGAGGGAAAGGGGTTTTTGGCCGAGAGCCCGGTCGCGGCCCCGCTGAGCACGCCCGCCAAATCGCCCGCCCCTTGGCTGTTGAACAGCAGCGACCCCGACAGCCAGATGCCCCCAGGCAACGCCTCGTCGACTTCGGTCGTGACTACCACGGCGGCCGATCCGGAATCGGACACGGGTTCGAAAGCCGCGACCTCGCCCTTGAAGCTCGCTTCGCCCAGATTACCCGCCCATCCGAGGCCTTCGGCCGCATCGCCGCGCACCCAGCCGCCCAGCGCCTGAAAATCGTAAGTCCAGCGGTTGAAGCCCAGGCGCAGCGCGGCCACGGCTTTGTCTTGTGCGTCGATCTTGGCCGCGGCATCCAGGGTCAGCGGTCCGGGAAAGATTTGCAGACGCACCGCGTCGGAACCGGGGCGTTCGGGGTAATCGAAATCGAGAAAGTCGTAGGCATTGAACCAGTCATCGGGATTCCACGTGGTGGCCACGCCCCAATTCACGCGTTGCCGCCCCAGCGTCAACTGCCAGGCGGTTGCCTTCCATTGTGCCCAGGCGCGATCCACGGAAAGATTCCAGATCGCGCCGGTCTGATCCACGACGTTCCAGGATAAATCCAAACGCCCCGGGTCTTGCGACAACTGCGAGCCGAGACCGGCGTAATCCCGTACGGCATCGCCGTAATACAAACGGTTGCGGCCTTCCAGCGCAGCCGAAAAAGGTCCGGCCGGCGCGAAGCGCACGTTGAGCCGGTTCTGCACCCAGTTCAAGGCATGCAGCGAATCGAGGTCGTCGGAGAATTGCGCGCCCTGCACCGCATCGACGTAACCTTGCAGTGACAGGGGGCCCTCGGCTGCGGCGGCCAGGCCCAACAACCCGGCGAGGCTTGGGAGGATTTTCATCCCGCCTTTTGGGTTTCGTCGGCGGCGATGCGGCCGTCGACCAGGCGAATCACGCGATCGGCGCGTTCCACCACGCGCGGGTCATGGGTGGAGAATAAAAAGGTGGTGTGTTCTTCTTGGTTCAGGCGGCGCATGATGTCGAGCAGATTCAGGGCCGAATGCGAATCGAGATTGGCCGTGGGTTCGTCGGCCAGAATGAAACCCGGCCGCGATGCTAACGCGCGCGCCACGGCCACGCGCTGCTGCTCGCCGCCGGAAAGCTGCGCCGGCCGCTGATTCCGGCGCGCTCCGAGTCCCACGGCATCGAGGAGGTTGCGGGCGCGCTCTTCCCGTTCGGCGCGGGGTTTCCCCTGCAAGAGCAGGATGAATTCCACATTTTCGCGCGCCGTGAGCACGGGAATGAGATTGTAGGCCTGGAATACGAAACCGATATGGTGCAGGCGAAAATCGATGAGCTCGTTCGCGCCCAAAGTTTGCAGATCGCGGTTTTCCACGCGCAAGGTTCCCGAGGTCGGGCGATCGAGGCCGCCCAGCAGATTCAGCAAGGTGGTTTTGCCCGACCCCGAAGGGCCGATCACAGCGGTGAATTCGCCGCGCGCCACCGTGAGATCCACGCCATCGACGGCCTTCACCGGGACGGCGCCGCCATAAATCTTGGTGAGCCGGCGGGTTTCGATGACGGGAGATTCCGGTTGCATGCTTCCTTTCCCGACGCGATCACAAGGATCGAATCGCCTCTACGGGGCGCAATTTCAGGGCCTGGCGGGCGGGCAAAAGCGCCGAAAGCACGGCGGTGACCGACACCAAGGCCAGGGTTTCGAAGTAATGCCGCAGCAGCAGTTTGGGGTAGACGAAGGAGTCGAAGCCGAACGACGAAAGCCCCTGCGCCCAATGCGACAGGTTGATGCCGGTGCGACCCAGCACGGCAGTGGTGAGCGCGGCCGCGCCCAACCCGAAGGGGCAGCCCGCGAACACGATGAACACGGTTTCGATCAGGATCATGCCGAACACGCGGCGGCGGTGCATGCCGAGCGCCATGAGCATGCCGATTTCGCGCGTGCGTTCCAGCACCGACATGAGCATGGTGTTCATGATGCCGAAGGCCAGCCCCAGCAAGGTGATGACGAGGATCACCAGGATCTTAGCTTCGAAGCCGCTTTGCATGAAAGCGAGTTCCGGGGCCAATTGCCGCCAGCTTTCCACCACCAGCTTGGGACGCAGGGCCCGCACCGCCGCCACGGCCGAATCGACGGCGTCGCCCCGGCGCAATCGCACCGCGATTTCCTGCACGGCGTCGGAGTCGAGCCCCAGCAAACGGTTCAGGGTCGCGCGCGGCACGAAGACCATGGCTTCGTCGAAATGCGCGTCGGTGGATTTGTAGACGCCCGCCACGCGAAAAGCGCCCGCAGCCATGCCGCCCTGGGCATCCTGAAAGGTGAGCACCACCTTGGCCTGCGGCTTCAGTCCGCGCTTGCGGGCCAACGCCGCGCCCACCACGATGGCGTTGCGGCCGGATGCCTGCAGAAAGGCGCCCTGGATGATTTTGCCGCCCATTCCCGTGGTGGCGTTTTCCGCGGCGGCGTCCACGCCCCGGATTTCCACGCCCGCCGCCCCATGCGCCTCCGAGAGCATGCCGCGCGCCAAGGTGCGGGCCGACACCGCGCGCGTGTCCGCTCCCGCGCGCAGCCTCTGCGCCAGCGCCGCGCCGCCGGGAATGGTCCGGTCTGCCGTGAATTCCGGTTTGAAGCCGGGCGCGTGGATTTGGAAATGCGAGACTTCGCCGTCGATGCCGGCGCGCACGTATTGATCGACCATGCCGTAGCCGAAGGCCATCATGAACAAGCCCGCCCACAATCCCACCGCCACCGAAGCGATGAGCAAGGCGCTGCGAAAAGGGCTGCGCCACACATTTCTCCAGGCCAAAATCGCCAGCATGGTTTTATTTCCCCATCGAGGCCAAGGGATCGAGGCGCCACACCCGCAGCGCCGGAATCACGGCCAGCGCAGCGGCCAGCACCAACACCACCGCGCCTTGGTCGAAAAAAATGAAGGGGTGGGTGGCCGCCGGCATCACCGGTTCCATGCCGAATTGCCGGAACGAGACCGCGGTCTGGCCCGTGAAGCGCAGCGGATGCGCCGCGAACCACAGCACCACCGGCAGGCTGCCGCCCAGGCCCGCGGCCGCGCCGAGGCCGATCAACCCCAGCGATTCGAGCAGCACCATGGCCGCCAGCCTGGTCCGATGCATGCCGATGGCGGCCAGCATGCCGAACTCGCGCCGCCGCTCATGCGTCATCATCAGCAAGGTGCTGAAGATGCCGAAGGCGATGATGAGATAGAGCACACCAATCATGATGGTGCCTCCGGCCTTGTCGCCGGCGATGGCCTGTTTGAGCTCGGGCAGCATTTCTTCCCAATCCATGACTTCGTAGCCTTTTCCCAGGGTTTTCCGCAGCGCGGCCCGCAGCATCGGCACGTCCCGGGCCGCGGAGGGCCGCGCCACCCAGGCCGTGAGGCGGCCGTCGGCGGCGAACAGGGTTTGCGCCGCGGGCAAAGCGAGATACACCATGCGGCTGTTCAATTCCGGGGAACCGAAGCGCACCAGGCCGCGCACGGGATAGCGACCCGCGGCGCCGGCTCCGTGATAGCCCTGGCCCAGCAGAAACAAAGTATCGCCCACCGCCAGGTGCAATTGCCGCGCCAGTTCCTCGGCCACCAGCGCGCCGGCGTCGTTGCGGGCCAGATAGGAGCCGGCCGTGACGCGCGCGGCGAGATTCGTGATCTTGGTCTCTTTTTCCGGATCAATTCCAGCCACGGCCGCGGCCGTGGTCAGATTGCCGGTCGAAGCCAAGGCGAAGGATTCGAGGCGCGGCGCCAAATCCATCAGGCCCGGCTGTGTCCGCAGCTTGCGCTCCAGCGCGGCGTCGGGGGCGAAGCTGTTGTCGAGCGAGCGGTCGTCCCAATATCCCGCCCGGTGAATTTGCAGATACCCGGTGTACATGCCGGCCAGGTTGTCGATCATGCGATCATAGGTTCCGAATTGCAGCGACCGCATGGACACGGCCAGGAGCACGGCGAAGAACACCGACGCCGCGGTGATCAGCGAGCGGTTTTTGTTGCGCCACAGATTGCGCCAGGCCAGTAACGCGATCATGCGTTAACGCAATCCCGTCAGATGGCGCAAGGTGAAGGTGTCGTCGGGGATGGGTTGATTGAACACCGCCGACCGATAGGTGAACACGGTTTTCTGGCCGGGCTTGTCGGCGGGGATCATCTCCAGACGCGTGGGCATGAGCCGGCCGCCGAGCGTTTTGATCTCCGACCCGATCAAGGTGTTGACCAAGGCGCCGTCTTCGTCGTAGAACTCGGTTTTGAGTTCGAGATAATTTTTGACGCCGATCCACAGGCGCACCTTGCCCCACACCACCGGCGCGCCCGGTTTGGGCTGCAAGTCGATCACCCAGCACGGCCGTCCGAGCAAGGTGTCGCGCCCCGCCATGGTTTGCACGTAATCGTCGACCATCGAGGCTTCTTTGACGAAATCGTCGTTGGTCATGTCGGTGCCCATCCACGACTGCGACATCATGGAGGGCGGCAGTTTGATGGTGCGCTCCAGCGCCGGCACCCAATTCCACACTTCGCGGCCGCGCTTGAGAAAGGCCGTGCCCTGATCGTGGGCCGGCGCGGTGATGAGCACCAAGGCCAGGTCCTGGCCGCGCGACCAGGTCTTGATGCCGAGGGTGCGCGTCCAGGTGGGGCGGATGACTTCGATGGAGACTTCGGTGGTCGAGGTTTTGCCGCGCATCTGCAGGTCGGCCTGGCGCACGATGTCATGGGCGTCTTGCGCCCGGGCGCCGGCCCACACCACCAGGGCCCCGGCCAATAAATTCCGGAAAGGAATCACGACGCGCGGAAAATAAAATATCCGCGGCGCTTCGGCCGGTTGCGAAAAATTTTCAATCGCTCTCGCGGGTCAGCACTTCGGTGGCGGTGGCCCGATTTTCGATGGTGGCAACGCTTTCATCCAGGCGGCGCAACGCTTCGAGCAGGAGCCCCATGGTATCGTCTGCGACGTTTTCGGTGGGCGGCGGTTCGTTCACGTTGAAATAGAAGACGCCGTCCTTCCAATGAAAGGCGGCGTACAGCGCTTCGGCGCCTTCCTGGTCATCCAGCAACGCGTAAATCAGGCGGCCTTCGCGAAAGCCGAAGTTCGCCTGCCGCAGACCTTCCTGCACGTACAGCGATCCCGTCAGGCGCGAAGACAGAATCGATTGAAAGATGTCGGCGATGCCGAACAAGGCCAGGTTGCCGGAAATGCCCGGGGCCAGGAGCCGCGTCAGGCGCACATTGCTGACGCGGATGCGCTTGCTCAGCATGCGGTAGAGAATGATGCTGAGCAGGGGAAACTCCGACAGCAGGCGGTGGAATTCGGGGCGTGCCACCGCCAACAGCAGGCATTTCTCGGTGGCCTCGACGCGGTTGCTGGTGGCGGCGCCCGTGAGCAGCGACATTTCCCCGAAACAGTCGCCTTTGCGCAGCGTCGACAATTCGAGCACGCGGCCGTCGGCCCCCTGCGCCGTAACGCGCACCGCACCGGAGAGGATGACGAAGAAATATTCGCCGGCCACCTGATCTTCGAGAATCATTTCCCCCTTGCGGTAGCGCAGAACGCTGGAGCGTTCGCGCACGCCGCGGGCGATGGGCGCCGGCAACTGTTCGAGAAACGAAACGGCCAATTGCCCTTCGGAGGTCAGCATGTCTTCAAGTTCGTTGGCCGGCCGGTTCAAATCGCGGGTGCGGCAATAGGCCCAGCGGCAGGAACAATGCTTGAACCCTGATTCGAAGCGGCCTTCGTCTCCGGCGCCTTCCAGCCCCAGGGGCAGAAAGCTGGTGACGGGCATGATGCAGCCGTGCGTGCGATGGGAGTAAACACCCGGGAGACGTACCTGCAACGTGTCGCCCCGGGTATAAAAAGGACAATTATCAAGGCTTAGGGCCTTGAGGGCATAGGCCGTTTCGGGCTGTTCTTCGTCGTCACGGGCGGGCATGACGCGAAGAATATAACTCGCGGAATCCCCGCCTTTCCAAGGCCGCCCCGAAGGCAAAAGCCCGTTTTTTCGGTGTTTGAGGGGCTGTAGGCGGTAACCGGCGCGGAATTCCGCCTGCGGGAATGTGCGCCGCGTCACTTCAACAGGATCATTTTTTTGGTGGCGACGAATTTTCCCGCGATGAAGCGGTAGAAATAAGGCCCCGAAGCCGCCAATTGGCCCCGGTTGGTGGTGGCGTCCCAGGTGAGGGAGTAACGTCCGGGTTTCAGGGGATTGTCGGGCCGGATCAAGGTTTTCACCACCCGGCCGCTGAAATCGTAGATGATGAGGCTGACGGGAGTCTCGTCTTTGAGCGCGAAGCGGATGAAGGTGACGGGATTGAACGGGTTGGGAAAATTGCCGTACAGCGCGGTTTGCAGGTTGTCGGCCGGTGCGGCTTTGACCGGGCCGTAGAACGCGGCATTGCCCTGAAAGTCGACGGCTTCGAGCAGGTATTCGTAATACGAAGGACCGTATTGGGAAAGCGGGTCGAGATAGGCGTAAGCGCGTGTGGCGCTGGAGCGGCCGTCGGGCGCGCCGGGCAGAAGGTCGGTATTGAGGCGGACGTATCCCAGGGATTTGAGCGAGTCCTCGGTAAACGACAATTCCATGGGGATGGGCAGCGAATCGCAGAGGGCGCCGGTCAAGGTATCGGGCCGGGGCAGCGTGCGGCGCCAAACGTTGTAGCCCAGGTTATCATATTCGCTTTGCGTGACCCAATTGAGGCCGCTGTGGCCGCCCGTATCGGCCGCGGTGTAAAGCAGATTCATCGTGACCGCCAAACCGTTGGCGTGGCTGATGTAAATATCCTGAATTCCTCCGGAAAAGGTGTGGTTGAATTGCAGGACTACGTCGCTGTTGGTGTTATCGAGAGTGGCGTTGTACTGATATCCCGGCACCTGGGTTTGGTTGTTGACGATGACGTAATTGGGAATGCCGCCAAACGTCCAGCCGGTGATTTTGAACGCGGGCTTCACGCGCGGCGTGGTGGCGTCGAAACGGAAATGCGCGATGCCGCTGGAGGCGGCCTGGTACACGAAGGCGCCTTCGCCTTCGGCGAATCCGTCGCCGTTGAAATCCAGGGCGTCGCCCGTGACCAGTGAACCCGTGATGGCCGTCATGAGCTGGCTCGACACCTGCGGGCTCGACAGGGCGGAGTCGAGGCTGGCCGAATCGGAATAATTGCGCGCGATGTCGACCATGTAATTGGTGTACACGCCGCCGGCCGATACGTTGGTTTTGGTGTAATACCCGTTGAGCAGCAGCGCCGTTTTCGCGGTCGAATTGTCGGTGCTCGACACCGTGCTGCCGTTCATCACCACGCTGCCGCTGCCCGGTTTCACCGACAGCATGGAAAGGCCCAGGCTGTGGAAATACAGATTCGTATTGCCGCCGAGACGGCCGGCTTTGCCCGTCGCGGCCGTATATCCCAAAACGGATTCGTTGGAGTCTTCGTTGGCCAAGCCTGTGAGCACCACCTCGGTGCCGGTGGCGTCGGCCGAGAGCGAGGTCCACTTGTGCGAAATGAAGAGTTTGCCGGTGGGGTAGATGGTGAAGGTCCGTTCCAGGGTGAGATTGGGCGATGCCACGTTCAGGGAGGCGGCATTGATCTTGACCTTGAGCCGCGTCGACGAAGAGTCGAGAATGGTATAGGTGAGGGGATTGGGCGAACTGTAGTCGTTGCCCGAGGTGTATTTGGTCGTGCTGTTATTGTCATAGCGCATGAGGTCGAGGGTGTACTGGCCCGGCCCCGTCAAGTCGGTGGCCTGGGACAGGGCCAGGTAGGGGCTGATTTCGGAACTCTTCCACGAGAAGATGCCGCCGTCGCCGTCATTGGTCGTGGTCGACCCGTTGAGGTCGATGATGAGTTCCCATTGGTTACTGCCCGCGGCGCCGAAGACCGTATCCGGGAAGTTACGCACTTTGAGCCAATGATCGGCGGCGTCGTAGGTGGTGACCAAGGCGGGCATGAGCGACGAGGCTCCCAGGTAGCCGGTGGAGTCGTCGTCGTCGATGAACAGGTTGGCCTGGGAGGTGGTGATGGTCTTGTTGAGCTGCAAGACCAGCTTCGATCCGAAACTCGACACCGCCTGCAAAATGGTGTCGGATACGAAGTCGACCAAAGGCCGCAGGCGCGTGCCGTTGAGGTAGACGTAATTGGGCGTGCGGCCCGCGAACCAGTTGTCGATATAGAACATCGGTTGCACATGCACCTGCGGGGCGCTGTCGTTGAGGACGAGATCGACGCGGTTGTTGTTGTCGGCGCGCACGCGGTTGAGTCCATCGAGCGGGTCGAAGCCGCGGCGGTACAGCGACTGGATTTCCTCGGGCGAAAGTTCGCGCTTGTAAATGCGGATGTCGTCGAGCACGCCTTTAAAGCGGTCGACCGATCCGCTGCCGGCGTTTTCGCCGAAATGCAGATTGCTGCTGTTGGCCACGGGCGCGGCGATGGAGGTGCCGGCCGCCACGCGTATGCCGTTTACGTATCCGTAAATCTGGCCGCCGCTGGTGACCGTGAAGATGACGTAGTTCCAGGCGTTGTTGTTCAGCGCCACGGTGACCGAACCCGACCCCATGTTGAAGGTGACCTGATTTTGTCCCGACACCTTGCGCACGAAATAGCCGTTCGCGGTCGAAGTGCCCTTGTCGATGAAGTACGCCGTATTGCCCATGTTGGTGAAATCGGGATCGACCCAGAAGCACAAAGACCAGTCTTGATACCCGTCGAGGGAGTCGGCATTGCCGTTGACCGACACCACGTCGGTGGTGGCCAGGCTCAGCCCGCCGGCCCATTTGCCGGTGGTCCAGGTGCCGCCAGTCAAGGCGCCGTTGTGTTGAAAGTACACCGCCTTGTCGCGCACGGTGGTGCCCGAAGCGTCGTCCAGGGGCCAATGCCCGTACAGGGCGTCTTGCCAGGAGCGCTCGCCCCAATTTGCGCCCGTATACACATGCAGCGGCAATGCGGCCGTGGCTTCGGTGTACAGCGACGCGGTCTTGGCATAAGTGGGCGTCTTGTCGCCGAGGTACAGCAAAAAAGATTGGGTGCGGATTTGATGCGGCGCGAGGGAAGCCATGGCCGTGGTTTGCCATTTGACGAAACCGCCCGATCCCGCAGCCGTGGATTGCGCCCAGGATTCGGCGGCCGCAGCGCCGGTGTCGAGCGGCAAGGTCGCCAGCACGGCCAAGCCCCGCGTCGCGGTGGTGAGATATCCGAAGCCGTTATCGCTGCCGCCGTTGCCGTAAGCTGCCGTGGCGTTGTTTACCGTGGTGGTATAGGCCACCGTATCCATCGCCACGGTGCCGGCATAGAGGTTGCGCAATTGCGACTCGACGTAGATGTGGCCCGAAGGCAGAATGGTGTAATAGACGTCGAGGTCCATACTGGCCGTCACCGCCAGCCGCTGCCACACATACGCGTAAGCCCGGTTTTTGGCCAGGAGTATAGGGGTGATGGTGTTGGAGGTTTGTGCCGAGGCCTTGTAGCTGCCGATTTGCACGTCGAAGAGCAGCGAATTTGCGGCCAGCAAATTGGTGGTGGTGTCGCCGCCGTCGTACAAGGCGTCGATGCCGCCGCCACGCGCCTTGTCGAATACGATTTTCCAGTCGGCGTTGCGCACCGTGACCGTGCTCGCGGTGGTCGACGTGATGAGGGTGTCGAAGTTGCCGCTGGTGGTATTGCCGTATCCCGTGCCTTCGTAAACCCCGATGTCGGGCGCCGCGCCCGTCGGGCGCGCATCGCCGTACAGATCGTGCGAGGTGGTGACGCTGTACCCGCCGCTGACCAGACTCGCGGTGCCGGCGTCGATGGCCGGCGACGTCGGCAGCAGTTTGCCGAAGTTGTAATCGCCCAAAGTGGTGGAAGCCAGCAGGGGATCTTTGATGATTTTGTTGGCATCGGTTTCGCCCGCCACTTCGTCGCCCGTGGTCACCTGCCAGAACAGATTGTTGGAGACGAGCCCGATGTCGCTGGAATACACGTTGCGGATTCCGTAATTGAAGTTGTAGAAGATGTTATTGGTGACGGTGCTGCTGGTATAAGTCGCGTTGCCGTCATAATGAAAACCTTCGGTGGCGCCGCCCGATCCGAAGAACAGGTTGTTGACGAAGTTCTGGTTGCGGCCGTTGTAGACGCTGATTCCGTAGCTTGTGGGTTGGTAGCACAAATTGTTGGCGACCAGAATGTTCTGATTGGTGGAGCTGGGAATGTGGATGCAGGTTTGGTGTTTGGTGCTCCCATTGTTGAATATCCGGCAACCATCGACGGTGATGCCCGTGCCGTTATAGCGGATATAAATTCCGTCATAACCGTTGGTGCCCGCCTTGATGTCCAGGTTGCGCAACACAATGTTCGAGTTGGCGGCTACGGTGTAGTAATAGGTGCTGGAATTCTCGCTCACGCTGCCCGAGCCGTTAAGAGTGGGGCGGGTTTGCCCGTCGAAAGCCTGGATGATGGTGGGCTTGGCGTTGATGGTGAAGGAATTGTCGGTGTAGGTGCCCGGCAGTACGCGTACCACCACGGTATCGTTGGCCGTGCAATTGCTCACGGCGCTGCTGATGGTGAGTTTGGGCGTGGCGGGATTCGCGGCCGTGGCGCAGGAGTTGGCGTCGGAACCGATGGCCGAGTCGACATACACGGTGTCGGCGCCGTACAGGTTCTGGAAAATGTTGGCGGTGTCGGAGGACGAAGAGTTGATGGGCGACCATTTGCCGGCCGTGTTGTGGATGGCCAGCCCGAAGTAATAGGTGTTGGGATAGGTGGCCGGAACCAAATATGTGGTGTCGGTGGTGGAAATCGCCTTGCGCGTCACCAAGGTTCCCACGCCCGCGCTGTCGGGGAAATAGGTGTTGCTGTACGCCGTCGAGGTCGCTTGGTATTTGACCCAGATGCCGATCGAGTCGGCGTTGGTCGAGTCGGTGATGCTCGCACCCCAACTGCATTGAATGCCCCCAACGGCGGCATTGCAGGTCAGCACGGCGTTGTTGTCGGGGCCGGGTCGGCTGTTCCAGAACACGTTACCCGTGGCGCGCTGGGTTTGATAGCTCAATTTGATCCAGTTAGAGTCGCGCACGGTGTTGGCGATGGCGACTTCGTCGAACTTCCCCTGGTAATACGCGTCGGCGCTCCAATTTGAATGACCCAAGAAATTGCTCGTGCGGGTGATCACATTGGGTGGCAAGGCTGAAGTTCCGCTTTGGATCAAGGAACCGTTCTTGTACATCTTGATAGCAGTTCCATTGAAGGTGACCGCGAAATGGGCCCAAACTCCCGTGGCGAGCGCGCTGGTCGCGTTGACAGCTATCCCGTCGCTCGAGCCATTGTAGACGTCCGCGCTCCAAGTAGTGCCGGTGCTATTGCGCCCCGACCAAAGGTTATCCGAATGCGTTCCATTGCCGAAGTCAAATAGCCGCGCGTAAGATCCGGTACTCGCCCAATAGGCCCAGCCGGTGTAAGTGAAGCCGTTGGACCAATCCGCAAACCCGGAGGGAGCGCTGAGGTATTTACTCACACCGTCCAAGCTATCGCAACCGGCGATGATGCCGCCGGTATATTCGCTGCCGGTGTAATTGTTGGTGGTCAAACTCAGGCTGTTGGCCGTGGCATCAGGGCGCGACCCGGTGCCGCTGGTATTCAAATGCCAATCGGCTACGTACCCATTCGCGGTGGAGAACACGCAGGTGCCGCATTGGCCGTCAGGCACGGTGACGCCCGAGGCCTGTTGGTAATACAAGGTGATGAAATCATGATCGCTGTTGCCGTCGATCTGGGGAACGAGTACCCATACTTCGGCGCTGTCGGGCGATGTGCTCCATCTTTCGATTTGGTAGTTCAGCCAAGTTTTGCCATCGCCGTCGAGAAAGCGAATATCCGGGGCGTTGGTCTGCACCGCCGCGGTGATGCCGCCTCCGGTGATGCGCACCAGCAAAGGGAAATTGGTCACGTTGCTGAGGACATTGGCGCCGGTTTTGGTGGTGTTGAAAATGAATTTCTTGGTGTGCTGAAAATCCGATGGGCTGGGGTTGAACAAGGGCGTGGCGTCGGTGCGCTGATTCTGGTAGGCGAGTTTGATCCAGTTGGAATCGCGCACCACGTTGGACACTTCGATCTCGTCGATAACCCCGTCCCAATACCGGGAGTCGGTCGCGTCGCCGACGCGTCCGACCTGCATCACCGTGGGCGTTTTCGAGGTAAAAGCCACGCCGGATATGGTGGATGAAGCCACCATGGCCCCGTTGACGTACAGCTTGGCGGAACCGGTTCGGTCCCAGGTGGCCGCGACATGGGCCCAAGCCCCCGCCGTAGCCGTCCCTCCCGTCAAGTTTCCGGTAACGCCGTCGGTCCCATCCTGGTAACTCAGATTATAGCCCGTGCCATTGATGCCGAGATTACATTCGAGTGCATCGGTACCGTTGATACCGAGCCCGTTATAGGTTGTCGCCGTAGTCCCATTCGATTCGTACATGGTCACCATCGTGCGAACCTGATCGGGCTTCACCCAATGCGAAATGGTGCCGGTAGTCTTGGGCCATTGCAAGGTGTGGGTGAAGTTGTCCGCTTGCGTTGCGCTTGCGTCTCCGGCAGTGCCCCCCTGGAAATCGAGGCCGCGACCAATGACTCCCGCTACGGTATGGTTGCTGGTGTTGTCGTTCGTAGTGTTGTTCTTGTAGGTGCCGTTCTGCGCAGCGACCACTTCGGAAACGGTGGCGCTTGCGGCCGTATCGTTCATATGCCACACGCCCGTGAACCCATTCGCGGTACTGAACACGCAGGTGGCGCATTGGCCGTCAGGCGCGGTGACGCCAGACGCCTGCTGGTAATACATAGTGATGTAACTGCTGGTGCTGTTGCCCGCGATTTTGGGAACGAGCACCCAAATCTCGGCCGAATCCGTCGCCGTGGTTTTCCAGCGTTCGATTTGATAGGGCAGCCAGGTCACGCCGTCGCTGGCGAGAAAGCGAATGTCTTGCCCGGCGCTTTGGCAGGCGCCGATGATGGTCGAACCGGTGAGGCGGATCAACACAGGAAAGTTGTACACGTCGCCCGCCACATTGGCGCCCGTCGAGGTGGTGTTGAACTTGAAAATTTTGGAATGCTGAAATGAAGCCGTGGTGACGGCTGTGGTCATGAAGGTACTGTTCGGTTTTTGGTTTTGGTAAGAGAGTTTGATGTAATTCGAGTCGAGGGCAGCGGTGGTATTGCTGAGTCGGACTTCGGAGATTTCGCCGTTGAATTGCCGGCCCGTCTGTCCCAGGTTTTCGCCGATGTAGAGATCGGCGCTATTCGTATCCACATTGCCGGTGACCGAGATTGCAGAACCGTCTTTGGATCCATCGACAAACAGTCTGACATTCGACCCGTCATAGGTGCCGACGACATAATGCCAATTGCCGTCGGCTACGTTCACGGCGGAAGAAGAGGTACCGTACGCGATTCCACCGATGGAGATCGCGAAATAAGCCGCGTTGGAAGTGTTGTTTCGTTGCAGCCGGTAAGCATTATCGGCTTTGGTGACGATGGCCTGCCAGGTTTTGGTCCAGGCCGGTATCTTGACCCAGGTCGAAACGGCGATATTGGTGGTGAAGTTGTAATTGCTTTCCTTGGGGATGTCGATGTAATCGGTGCTGCCGTCGAATACGAGAGCCGTTTGCGTGGTGAGCCCCGCAATATTGGCCATGTTCTTGAAATAGGTGCCGTTATTGGCCAAGGCCGTGGCGTCATAGGCCTTGTCCTTGGTTCCCTCCAGATGATAGACCGACTTGTAATTCTTCCACAGCGAATCGGGCCGCTCCTGCGGGTTGCCCGAGCAGGCGGCGCAGCCGTAATACAATTTGATGTAATCGGTCGATGAATTGCCGTCGACTTGCGGTACCTTGACCCAGACTTTTCCGTTCTGGTTGGCTTTGTCCCATTGCACGACTTCGTGGTACAGGCGCGTACCGTCGGGGTCGACGAAGAGAATATCTTTGGCGTCGTCGCGCACCTTGGTGAAATCGAAGTTGGAACTGGAAAGCGTCACCAGAATGGGAATGTTGGTGACATTGGCGGAAACGTTGGCGCCGCTGGAAGTCGTATTGAAATTCAGAATAACCGAATTGGTGTAGTCGCCGCTGGCATAGCCCACGGTCACGGCTGTTGCTCCTCGCACCTGGGTTTGGTAACAGAGCTTGACCCAATCCGCGGAGCGCACCGTGGTGCTGATGCTGATTTCGTCGAGGCCGCCGTTCCAATAATTGCTGCTTAGGAATTCGCCGATGTTCAGATTTCCCGTGCCCTTGTAAACGGCGCCGGCGGTGCGGCTGTTGTTATAAACTCCGTTATAATAAAGCGTTTGCAGCTTGGAGGAACTGTTAAATGTTGCGGTCCAGTATTGCCAAACTCCCGTATTGGTGTTGGTTGCCGAAGAGTTTAAATCGTCGTTCCATAAACCCAATGTGAAATAGTCGGTATTGCGATAACCGAATTGCAGCCCGCTGTCGTTGACGCCGCCCCCTTGGCCGATGAGGAAGTTGAGGGATCCCGTGGCCGCACGGTTGACCCAACCGCTGAGGGTGAAGCTGCCGTTGGCGATATTCACATTGGCTGTGGCCGAAGGCGCGGTCAAATATTGCGTCGAGCCGTTGAAGGTTTGGCCTTGGGCGATGTCTGACCCGACCTGGGTTCCGCTGGTCATGGCCGTGCCCGTGGCCGGGCTGCGACCCACGGCATCGGCATAACCAGCGGTAGTGGTGTTGCCGACCTCGTTCAAATGCCAGTCGGCGATGAACCCGTTGTTGCTGTTGAATACCGCCTGCCCGCTGCTTAAACTCGTGGCGGTGTTTTTGCCCCAATACATGTTGAAATATTGGCTGTTGTTGTTCGCATAGACCGTATCCACCAGCACCCAGATTTCCGCCGAGTCGGCGGTATTGCTCCAGCGTTCAATCTGGTACGGCATCAAGGTTCCGTCGGCTTTGGCGAAGCGAAGGTCGCCGCCGTTGGCCTGGGCCTGCGCAAAATTGAAGTTCGAGGCGTTCAGCCGCACCAGTAGGGGAAAGCCGGTGACATTGGTGGTGGTATTGGCGCCCGTCGCCGTGGTGTTCACATACACCTTGGTCGTGTAGGACCAGGTCGATAACGCGGTGTTGGGGTACGAAACCGCGACTTCGCCGCTGGGCTTCTGGGTTTGATAATCGAGCTTGATTTGATCTGCACTGAGCGCGCTGTGAATGAAGCGCACTTCATCCAAAACGCCGTTGAAGAAGTAACTGGTCGGCAAAGGCGACCAGAAGGTGAGCGCATCGTATCCCGCCCGCCAGTAACCGCTGAAGTTCTGAGCCGTGGTCGTGGTGGGATCGCTGGCGACTTGCGCGCCGTCCACGAACAGCATTTCGCCGGAGCCGGAAAGCTGTGCCACCACAAAATGCCAGGCGCCATCGTTGTAGGCGGATGTGGAACTGATGATTTTATTGCCTACTCGGAGCGACGCCGAAGTTGAGCTTGCCGGTATTGTCCATCCAAACCATGCGGTCGTAATTGGCGCTGGCCCCGGTTTTCGCATCTCCGAAACCCAAAATTTTTCCGCCGGAGGTAGGTGCTGGTTTTGAACCAGGCTCAAATGGTGAAGGTATTGGGGTTGGAAAACTGAGTGGTGGTGGAGACGTATTTCGAACTGCCGTCGAGTTTGTACCCATAGCTGATATCGGCGCTGACACTGTCGCCGGTGACGCCGCCCTGGGCCGTGCCGTTATTGCCGTTGCCCGAGGCGTCGGTGAATTGCGGCGCGGTGCCGCCGGGGCTTTGCTGCAAGTGGTACACGCCGACATAGGAACCGAACACGCTCGCGTCGCTGCTTTGGCTGGACGCGCTCGGCCGGCCCCAATACATCTTGATGTAATCCGTATTGGAGTTGGCGTCGACCTGCGGCACCTTCACCCACAGCCAGGCTTTTTTATTCGTGTAATCCCATTTCTCAATCGAATAGGAAAGTACGGTGCCGTCGGGATCGGTGAAGCGAATGTCGGATCCGTCGGTTTTGGCTTGCGAGAAAATGAAGTTGTTCGAGTCGAGTCGCACCAGCATGGGATAGTTGGTGATGTTGGTTGAGGTGTTGGCGCCGGTCGAGGTGGTGTTGAAATTGATGGCGGTCGAATAGGCCCAGGCCGAATAATCGAAAGTCCAATTCGTGTTAGCGCCGCCGTTGGTGCTGTTATCCGCCGCGCCTGTGGAACCTCCCCCGGCATTGCTGCCCGCGATGTTGGCGTAGTTGGCGCTCAAGGCTCCGGCTACGGTCAGCGTCCAGGCCGTGGCGTTCATGTCCAAGAGATTTCCGCTTTGACCCGTGAAGCTGGCGTTGCCGGCTACCGTAAGGGTTCTGCCGTTCAAGTTGGAAAAGCTGGTGGTCGCGCCGTTGGTCACCGTGAAGTTGCCGGAACTGGTCGTGCTGATGTTCTGCCCGTTGAAATTCAAAATACCCGCGCTTTGCGTGAACGAAAGGCAGGTCAGCGCGTTGGTGGAAAGTTGCAGGGTGCCGGCTCCGGTGTGGGAAATATTGGGATGCGTGGCGCCCGAGTTGGGGGTGAAAGTTTGTGTCCCCGAGCCCGCAGTGAAGGCCAAGGTTCCTGTTCCCACCGTTAAGGTGCCCAGGTTGGAGAGGTCGGCGTTCCCCGAAGTAACCTGCACGGTACTGGAACCGAAATCCATGGTTCCGGCGGCGGTAGAAATGGATGTGACGGAATGCGTGAATCCGCTACCCCATTGCCAGGTGCCCGAGGTCAAGGTAAAGGCGCCGGCGGTTAGCGCGTTGGTGGCCACGGCCACGGTTCCCGAAGACCCGGATTTGGTGATGGCGGGAAAGGTGGCCCCGGATTTGGGCGTGAAGGTTTGCGTGCCGGAATTGCCGGTGAAGGCGAGCGTGCCCGTACCGGCCGTCACGGTTTGACCGGAAACAAAAGTGGCGTTGCCCGTATTGATGGTCAAGGTGTAAGACCCGAAATTAAACGTGCCGGTGTACCCGGTAAAATCAATGGAAGCCGCGGCTTGGCTGGCCGACATCGTGGCGTTGGCATTGGCATTGGAGCCGCTGCCGTTGAAGGAAAGGTTGAGACCCGTGGAGGAAATGGCCGTGCCGCCCTGGAACTCGTCGAACACAGCCACGCCCGTGAGTCCGGAATTGTGGGAGCAGAGCAACAGGCCGATTTGAGAATTGGCATTGGTGCTCACCACGGTTTGCGTCGTGTTTTGCTGGGTCCAGGTGCTGGCCAACGAGGTTCGGTAGTAGGCGCTCACCGAAGATCCGCTTTTGACCAGACGCAGCCAGACCGGGAGGGTCACCGCCGAGCCGCTGATGCCGATGGACGCCAATTGGCCCGCCGTGGTGGTGCTCGCCTCGAATTCGAGTTTCAAATCGCCGCGCACGGCGATCCCCGCATAGCCGCCCGAATTATTCGCCGTCCCCGGTCCCAGGACCGTGAAGTCATTCGCCATGTAGATGCCCGCCTTGGCGGCGGTGTTTGTGTTGTAAACCGAATCGACCCGTACCGTCACATCGAAATCGCCCGTGATATCCGCGCGGCGCAAGGCCGTGAATTCGTTCGTGGTCTGCCAAAGTTCCGAGCCGCGCCCCTGGATAGTCAGACGCCCGTACTTCGTGGTTTGGTCGCACGTGCCCGTGCCCGCATTGTTGTCCGCGTCCTGGCAGGTCCATGAGCCGCCGAGGGTGGTGGACGAGAAATCGTCGTCGGTGGTGGAGGCGGGTCGGCGGCCCGTACCGTCAGCGTTACCCGTCCAGTTATACGCCTTACTGAAATCGGTACTGGAAGTCAGCACATCGTTGCGATTCCAATAATAGGTGTTGCCTTGGGTGGAACCATATAAGACGGGAGTGGCTCCCGCCACTTGGGTTTGATAATTGAGTTTGGCCCAGTCGGCGCTTCGAGAAGAGGAGGAAATTTGCACTTCATCGAGGGAACCGTTGAATATTTCGGTTGTGTTGGCCGCGCTTGGGATGCCGAAACGCAGGTAGGTGGTGTTATTGTTCACCGTCTGGGTCACGCTGGTATTGGCAGTTCCCGCCGAAGTCCCGTTAATGTATAGGGTCTGAGTCCCTCCGGAATAGGTTCCCATGATGTATACCCAGGTACCGGCCGAATATGCGCCGCTCTTTTGCCAATCCTTTGCGTTGCTCTCGCTACCCACGCGATACCACATCGAACCATCCGAACGTGCTTTGAATGTCCAACCAACGCCGCTGGCATCGTTGGGATTTTTGTCGACGATTTCCTGGTTCGCCAAGCTCGTCGCCTTCATCCAGAACGAAACGGTTTGCGAACTGGCCGAACCCGGCCAAGGTCCGAAGCCCAGGTAACTGGCTGAGCCGTCGAAGGCGGTGCCGTTTCCGATCACTCCAGCCACCTGCCCTGCTCCTGCATTCGTCATACCCCCCGCCGCCGAATCATTGTAAATACCGGTTGCGTCTCGGTAATTGCCGACGGAATTGCTGCCGGTCTCGCCTAAATGCCAAACCCCAATGAAACTGTTTGAAGTCGAAAACACCGAAGAAGCGCTGGAGGCATCGCTTTGTCCGCTTTTGCCCCAGTAAATACGGATGTCCGTGGTTGAGTTTCCCGCAACGCTGGGCACCAGCACCCAAATATCCGCCGAGGTGGAGTTGGTCCAATCCTCGATTTGATAAGACAAGGCCGTGGACCCGTCGGAACTGGAAAAGCGCACGTCGGCGCCGCCGGAAAGCGCCCCGCTCAAAATGTCGCTGGCGAAGAAGTTGGTGAGGCGGATTAACACCGGATAATTCGTCTGGGTAGTCGAAACGTTGGCGCCGCCGCCGGTGTTGGTCGTATTAACGGTGAGCGTCTTGTATTTTGCCCAAGTGTCATAGGGACCGGCTTGGGCGATGGCGGCGATCCACAACACACTCGCGCCAAGCCAAATCCAGGAGCGGCTGGGTAGTCGCAATGTCTTCACGCCTCGAAGATGGCTTCGAGCCCGGGGGAAAAGTTCTTCCCAGCCCTTGGCGATATTATTCCTCAAATGCATTTCGCCTCGACCGGCGACATGCCGGCGTGGACTCCTGATTATGGCCTAATTGTAAAGGATGGGGCTTGCCGCTCCTCCCGTTCGCGAAGCGGCGTTTGAGGTTTTTTAAAACCGGGACTTGCGAATTGACTCAATCATTTCACAATGGTCAGGTTAAATCCGCATCACTTTTCTCACCGTAAACCCGCCGAGAAATCCCTGGGAAAAGGCCGTGGGCGAAGGTGCTACATTCCCGGCGTGATGCGCACACCGCTGGCGGAAAAGCCCTCAGCCCTCGCTTGGCAATTGTATGTCCACGTTCCTTTTTGCGAACGCAAATGCCATTACTGCGATTTCGCCAGTTGGGAATCGCCGGGCGTGACACAACGGGCCTGGGTAGAAACCGTGTTGCGCGAACTCGATCATGCCGCCGCGCGGCGGCCTGAGTTGCGCCTCGACACGGTTTTTTTCGGCGGCGGCACGCCGTCGGTGCTGCCCGTCGCCTCGCTCGCGCGCATCGTGGCGCGCATGCGGGAACGGTTCGATTGTTCCGGTATCGCGGAAATGACTTTGGAAGCCAATCCCAGCAGTTTGACACAGGAGAAATTGCGCGCCTGGCGCGGACTGGGTTTTGATCGCGTCAGCATCGGCGTGCAGAGTTTCGACGCCGAAGAGCTGCGCTTGCTGGGCCGCGTGCACTCGCCTGAAGGCGCCGAGGCGGCCTTGGAAGCCCTGGCGGCGGAGAGTGGATTGCGCTTCAGCGCCGACCTGATTTTCGGCTTGCCGGGTCAAACCCGGGAAGGCTTCTTGAACAACCTCGAAAAACTCTTGCGTTACCATCCCGGTCACGTTTCCTTCTATGGCCTCACGGTGGAAGACGGCACCGAGTTCGCGCGCCGACAGGCCGCCGGCAGGCTGGTTTTGCCCGAGGCAGAGGCCTACGGCGCCATGTACCGCTCGGGCGTGGAACGTCTGCGGCAGTCGGGGTGGCGGCGTTACGAAGTTTCGAATTTCGCGCGACCCGGCCAGGAATGCCGGCACAACCAAGGCTATTGGCGCGGTGCGCCGTTTCTTGCCCTGGGTCCGGGGGCGCATGGTTTCGACGGTACGCGGCGCTGGATGAATCCCCGCGAGTTGGACGACTATTTGCGCTGGGGCGAAGCTGGTTTTTCCGAGGAATCGGTGACGTGGGATGTACTCGACGCCGATGCCGGTCTCAGCGAAGCCGTCTCTTTGGGGTTGCGACAGGCGCGCGGGTTTGATTCTGAAGCGGTGGGTACGGCGTTCGGGGTGCATTGGCCCGAGTCGGCCTGGGTCAAATGGGAACGGGCCGGATGCCTGGAACGCGTTGCGGGCTTTGCCCGTCTAGGCGACGAGGGATGGCTTTTGCTCGACGAAATTTGTGCCGATCTTTTAGCAAAAGCCAGGCCGGTAAAGTCGCTTACCCATGCTGTAGCCATGCCGGTTTGACAGGCTTTTGCCCGGTTGCTTTGCCGGTTTACCCAGCGGGTAAAGTTTTATTCCAGGCGCAGTTTATACAAATAATCAGCGTAAAAGTACATATCACATATTCCCATAACCTCTACACTCTAAAAACTAGCGAGGAGGAGTTTTATGCACCGAAGCAAATGGATTTTGTCATGCGTTTTGAGCATGGCTTGGTGCGCTTCCAGTTGGGCCGTCGATCTGGGCACTTATAAAGGCTGTGACGCTACCGATGCGCAATTCGTAACCACCCGAATTTACCAAGGGCCTTATCAGGCCATCGGTCAAAGCAATACGCAGAATTCGGTGTTGAAGGTGGCCTTCGATGCCAATGCCAATAATTTCGCCGATGTTTATTTCATCTTGAAGGCTGGAACCGTCGCGCGCTACAATGCCGCGACCAGCACCATCGACACCCTCGGCCATCTCAGCGTCGATACCTTTGGGGAACATGGTTTGATCGGCATCGCCTTGGATCCCAATTTCAAAACCAATCGTTACATGTATTTCGACTATATGGTCATTGGATCCGGCAATACTTATGTCTTCCGTATCTCCCGGTTTACCTTGGGAGCGGGAACCACCGGTAAACTCGACATGTCCTCCGAAAAAATCCTGCTTACTATTCCCCGTCACGATAATTCCGATAACGGTTGGCACACGGCCGGCGATATGAGCTTCGACGCCTACGGCGATCTCTGGTGCGCCATCGGCGACAACGAGAACACCGAGCTTTCCGCGGGCAATACCGCCGATTTGCGCGGAGGGATTCTGCGCATCCATCCCGACTCCTCGGCGCGGGGCTTCAGCATTCCCAAGGGAAATTTCGGCGAAACCTTTGCCAGCTACTTTACTTCGCAGGGTAACGCCACCGTGGCGGCCCAGTATCAGGACACGACCAAGGTGCGTGCGGAGATCTACGTGAAAGGTACCCGCAACGCTTACACCATGGCCTTGGATCCCGTGCGACGTTGGGTATCATGGGGAGAGGTGGGGCCGGATCAGGGCAAGGTTGCCGAGGAATACAACATGGTGCGCTCCCCTGTTTATGGCGGATGGCCTTATTTCGCCGGACAGGAAAACATGGGCGCCGGTTCTTCCACCGGCGGACCATCCGGCGGACCCTATGGAATACCCGTGCCGCTTCAGTCCGATCCGAACAACATCATGAACAAAAATACCGGCATTAACGGCGTGGTAAACCTGCCGCCCAACCACAACCCCATTTTTGCGAAGACGCAAGCTTGCGCCATGGGCGGGCCGATTTTCGTCTATAACGGCAGCAACACACGGAAAACCCAATTCCCGCCGCAATTCAACCATAAATGGCTGATTGGGGATTGCGAAGGTAATTACGGCTATCGGCTTCTGACCTTCGATTCGGCGGGCGATACCATCACTTCGGCGGCGGACAATCTTAAAATTTTCGCCGGGAGCAATGTTCCCCAAACCAATACCTTGGTCGATATGAAGCAAGGCCCGGATGGCTCGCTGTATATCGTCGACTGGGGTAACAGCGCCATTTACCGCGTGGACTATAACGGAACCTGCCAGGATTCCACGCTGCTGGCGGATAAAACCGGTTGCGCCGATCCGACGGCATCGAATTACAATCCCAGCATTCCTACGGCTTACAACGATCCCAGGCTTTGCACTTATGGCGACATTGCCATAACCGGAAAGGTTTTTCACTACAACCCGGTGCAATTGTCGGGAAATATGTTGACGGTATCCCTGACGGGCGGGTATGGAATTCAAATCTCGGACGTTTCCGGACGCCTGGTTTTCGCCATGAGCGGCGAAGGCAACAAGACCTATCAAATTCCGGCTTTCGCACATTCCGGTATTTACCAACTGCAAGTCAAAGGCGTGGCCGGCACTTTTACCCAACGGTATTTGAATCTGACGCCTTAGTCTGACAGGCGGGGGGTGCCAAACGCACCCCTCTCATCTACAGCGCACTTCCTCATCCCTCAATCCCCGCCTTGGAATCCTCGGGTCGTCGTGCCTGCGAATTCTGAGCCCGACCATTCAGTTCTCGGTTACTGAACCATAGGCGGATTCAGATCGGCCCCGGATCTTCAAATCTTAGGAAGTGGGTTTGAGATCCCGCGACAGACTCGGGAACCAGGTCCCAAGTCCCAAGTCTGGGGAGCAAAATCGCGATTACTCAATGTCGCCGGAGCGTAGTCCTAATCTTAATCTGAAGGCGACGCGGAAAAAGCCTTCACCTGCAAATCCGTTTGCGGCGCGAGTTGGCGGCCAAAACTCGCGACGTGAACATCCGCTCCGTTGGTCAGGACAAATGCGGACCCAGGTCCACTCAGAATTACGGTACGATGAATTTCGTCGCGTGAAACCCGTCGCTTGCCCGCACGGTGACCATATATACGCCACTCGGTTGGCCCTTAAACGGGAATTGACCTTGCCTTGTGACCGTGGCCGCGATCGCCCCGCCCTTGGTATTTCGAACCAAGACCCGGGTATTTTCCCCCACTCCGCGGAGTCGTACGATTCCTGACAGGTAAGTCGCTGAAATGGGGTCACGGGCTGCGTTCAGCTTCAGGAGACGGACCTCGGTAGGATTGTTCAACGAGAACTGTTTGAAAAAGGCCCACACCTCGTTGGATTGGTTCAGCCGGTTCGCGGCGGGCCATTGATGCCCCTCGCCCTGGATGGAATCGGCCACCACGTAGCTTCCCTGGGCGCAGGGCCCATAGCTGATACGTGTGACCCCGGAATTCGGATTGGTGGCCGGATAGGGGCGGGTGATGGTCGGTGTGGAGGGACAGCTATCCAGATTCGTCCAAATGTCGAGGTCGGCGATGAAGGTGGGCGGAGCCGTGATGTCATTGGTTCCGAAGGTCATAAACATTGGCACCGGACGCGTGAGGGTACAGGTCGTGTTGGAGTGGCCGGATACCGGCGCCACCGCGGCGAAAACATCGGAGTAATTGCACCCGGCTACGAAACTGATGATCCCGCCCTGGGAAAATCCCGTCATATAGACGCGGTTGCGATCGATATGGTACCGGGCGTCCAGCGTGTCGATAATCGCCAGGAAAAAGGGGAAGTTGGTGGTGCCATACATATCGTTCCAGGTTCCAGTGCTTCCATCGCTGGATGCACTGGGATAGGCCGCAATGAATTTGTCCTGGTCGGCGGTAGCATCCCCTTTGGTATCGTTTTCAAATTCGGCACCGCTTCCGTTGGCGCCGTGGATAAACAACACCAGGGGAGGTTTGTTGATGCCGCTGGGCACATGCACGACACAACTATGGGTCTGACCGGAAAGCTGAAAACTCAGTGTCGTCGTGGTCTGTGCGAATCCGGAGGCCGCCAGCGACGCAAATATTCCTACCGCCAAAAGCCGAAAATGAGCCATGGGATCTCCTTTTTCGGGAATATAATGTCCATTCCGCCCTTCGCCCCGGGACTATTTGGAACCTGACACGCTTTTCTGATTCGGATATTTCGACCGGTTCGACAAGCTCACCGGTCTACCCCCCCGGCTGGTTCGACAAACTCACCAGCCGTACTCCCTTGTCCGGTAAGCTTGTCGAACCGCCGGAGGGCATCGACCGCGGATTGAGACGGAGTTAAACGGCAATTAGACCCTGAGCACACCGCGGAAACCCCGGGCCGCATAGTACGACTCCGCGCCGTTATGGTAGGTGAAAAACGAATCGTAGCGGCGATCACAAAAGATGGCGCCGCCGCGCTGACGGATGGCGGAAGGCGTTTTCACCCAGCTGGAGCTTTTGGCGTCAAAGTTTCCGAGTTTCTGCAGCTCGCGATACCGGGCTTCGGTCAAGAGTTCGATACCCAGGGCGGCGGCCATACCGACCGCGCTGGCTACAGGTTTGAATTCTTTTCTCGCCTCCAACGCTTCGGGGTCATAACAAAGGCTTCTGCGGCCCTTGGGGGCTTTCCGCCGAACAATCATAAAACAGAAATTCCTTCATCTTTTTATGGCCTTTGTGGTTGGTTCTACCCGCGAATGCCTCCATGCCCTCATCTCCAATCAATTGCCAAGACGGAAACGGCTCCCATGCCCGGCTTGCCCCTTTGTTTTTACGACAATAATGGATCCGCCGCCGTTACAGTCTCGAAGGAAAGAATGTCTACTTCTTAAGCCGAGGGGCTTCAAGTGTGAGGGGGGAATCATGCGAAAAATCATCAAACTCATCGTCGGGTCGATGCTGACGGCGGCAGGCGGGAGCGTCTGCGCGCAACCGCAATGGGCCTTGGACACCACCTTGTCCACCGGGCAATTATCGCAGGGCATCGCCATCACACCCGACAATACCAAAATCATCGTCACCGACAACGTCACGCCCAGCGCGATCCAGATTATCTCCACGGCCGACTATTCGATGGTCACGGTGACCTACACTGCCGACGGTTTTCCCAATGCCGTGGCGGTGACGCCCGACGGGTCCGCTGCCCTGGTCAACACCACGCATCAGACGCTTTATATCAATCTGGCGACGGATTCCGTCAGCGATTTTTTCGCGGCGCCCTGCGTCGCAACCACCCTGTACGGCCTCGCGGTGTACGGCGCATCCGCCGTTTATCCCGACCTCAGTTCGGGCTGCACCGAACAGGGGTTGCGGTTCATCAATGCGGAACTGCCTAATTCCGCTTCGACCTTCGTGCCGATCGCCACCAAGGGGGAATTGACCGGAATCGGAATCCTGGGGAATACGGCGTTGGTGACGGCCTGGAACGCGGCGCCCGTGCTGGTCAATCTCGCCACCTCCGACACGCAAACCATCGGCGGCATGACCGAGTCCTACGGCGTGGCCATGTTGCATCACAGCAATGAGGCCCTGGTCTTTGACGGCGACTCGGTGGATCGGGTTTCGCTCGCCACCGGGTCCATTTCCAAAAAAATAGCGCCCCTGTCTTCCAACACCGGATTCCAAAACCTCGCCATCACCAAGGACGACAAGTACGCTTTCGCGATCGGCTCTTTTGAAGAACGGATCATCGCTCTGGCCAATGACTCGGTGCTCCAAACTTTTCCCATCGGGGGCGTCAGCGTCGCCGCCGATTCGGATGGCTCGGCGTTTTACGTTACCGACAGCTATGGCGGGCAGGTGCGGGTTTATAAAGCTGTCGGTAACTCTTCCCTCAGCGGCCTGAAAAAAATTCCATCGGGGATTTTCGTTTTCCCCAGCGTCACGTCCGGAATCATTACGATCCGGGGATCGGGGGAAAACGCCGCGGTGAATATTTACAACATGCTGGGCGTCACGATTTACCATGCGGATTTTCTGGCGCTGCGGCAGGAGTCGGTGGATTTATCCGCCCGGCCGAAAGGAATCTACGCCGTCAAAGTCAGAGCCGGCAATCAGGTCGGAATGCAAAAAATCCTGATTCAATAAAACCGGCAGGATTTTTTCCTGGCGGCGGAAGGGCTTGGTCCCATTCCGCCTTGGCCTTGCAAGCGGCATCGGCAAAACGCCGCGCCAGCATTTCTATTTGTGAATCAAATGGTATCTTGGCTGCCGTGAAAATCCTCCTCCTTGAGGATGAGGCCGAACTCGCCCAATCCATTTCCACCTTCCTGAAAAAGGGCGGCCACATCGTCGAGGTCGCGTCTTCCCTGGTGGCCGCCCGGCAAGCCTTGGCCAATGTCCAGGATTGCGTGCTCGTGGACATTTTGCTCCCCGATGGAAACGGCCTGGATCTCCTCCGGGAACTCAAGTCGGGGAACCCGGAAATCGGGATTATCATCATTTCGGCCAAGGATTCCGTGGGCGATAAGATTCATGGCCTGGAATTGGGAGCGGACGACTACCTGGCCAAACCCTTCCATCTCGGCGAACTCCATGCGCGTATCAAGTCGCTCGCCCGGAGAAAGCAGCGCCAAGGCTCGACCGTTCTCGAATGCGGAGGCATTCGGTTGCATCCGGACTCGATGGAAGCGCTCATCCGCGGCCAGACCCTGGCGCTGACTCCCAAGGAGTTCGAATTGCTCCTGTATTTTATGACCAACCGCAATCGCGTCCTGTCCAAGCAATCTTTGCTAGAGCACCTCTGGGAAAACATGGCGCTCGGCGCCGATTCGCATGATTTCATCTATGCCCACATCAAAAACCTGCGCCGGAAAATTTTCCAATCCGGAGGCGAGGATCCCATCAAGACGGTGTATGGTCTGGGCTACCGCTTCGTCGCCGAGCCGCCCGACTCGTGAAGCTACTCACCAAAACCACCCTCGTCACCGCCGTTACATCTCTGTTACTGGCCCTTCCGGCGGGCTGGGTGGGATACCGCTTGGTGCAGGCGGAGGTCGGCAAGGAGGTGGACGGACAACTCCTTTCCCTGGCGGCCTCCCTGCAAGGGCAACTCGCCGGCCTGATTGCGGTTTCACCCATCGGGGCCCGCATCCGGGTCGATGCGATTCCCGCGGATAGCCTCCCCTCCGCGGTTTTCCGGGACACCCTGCTGCCCGATCCCATCGAAGGGGAACCCGTTCCTTTCCGCCTGTACGCTTATTCCGCCTGGGAAAACGGAAAACATTTCCACATCCTCCTGGGACTCCCGCGCTTGGAATCGGATGATTTGCTGGGAGACATCGCCATTTCCTTGGGAACCATCTTGGCCTTGCTCCTCGCGGGTTTGCTGGGGACCAACCTGGCGGTGTCCCGCAGCGTATGGAAACCATTCCGGCAAACCCTGGCCGCGCTTGCGACCCATGACTGGTCCAAACCGGACGCTCTCAGCCTTCCATCCACGCGCATACGGGAGTTCCAAACCCTGAACGCAACCCTTGCGGATATGAGCGAACGCATCCGAAGCCACATCAGTAACCTCCGCGATTTCACGGGAAACGCAGCGCATGAGATGCAGACACCGTTGGCCGTCGTCCTGGCCAAGCTGGAAAATCTTCCGGACGCGGGCGCTTGGACTCCGGAACAGGCGCGGGAAATACAGGATATGCACGCGGCCACCGTCCGACTTGGTGCGTTTGAACAAGGCATTGCTGCTGCTGACCCGGCTGGAAGGGGAACATTTCCTCAAGCGGGTTCCGTTCGATCTGGGGGCGGAAGCGCTTCGCCTCCTCCAGGACTTTTCCGACCTCCTGGAAATGAAACGCATTCACGTTGAGGTTCACCCCGGTCCATCCCTGGTGGCGAACCTAAATCCCGACCTCGCCGCCATCCTCCTCTCCAACCTCATTCGCAATGCGATTCAGCACAATCTCTCCGGCGGCACCCTCACCTTACGCACGGGTGCGAACGCGCTCATCCTGGAGAATACGGGGGAGCCGTTGGGCGTTCCCCCCGAATCCCTGTTTGAACGTTTCCACAAGGGTAATCCCACCTCGGAATCCACCGGCCTCGGCCTTTCCATCGCACGAAAAATCTGCGACCTGAGCGGCCTCGATCTGGAATACGCATACCGCGAGGGGTTGCACACCCTGACCCTGAGAACGCGACTTCAGAATTCCATCAGAATTGGATTGTAGCTTGGTCCGCTCACAACTTGGTTGCCGTAATCTTGGTGCCGTTTTCACCAAGGAGTCGAAGATGTCCCACCAAATATCCGCAAGCTTGGCTATATGCGCCGCTATTTAATCATCGTTTTGGGAATTTTGGCCGGGTGCGCCACGTATCATCCAAAACCTATTTCACCGGAAAAAACGGCGCATGCTTTCGAGGCGCGGTCGCTGTCGGATAGCAATCTCGTGGCGTTTTTGAAAACGAACGGCTTCAGCGGTTCGTGGGATCTACCATCGTTGACGCTGGTGGCATTTTATTGTCAGCCGGCGCTGGCCGAAGCGCGCGCGCAATGGGCAATGGCTGCCGCCGGAAAGATCACCGCCGGCGAACGGCCAAATCCGAACCTTGGTTTCACACCCACGCGCGACGTGACAACCGCTCCGCCATGGATTTTTGGGGTGACCTGGGACATCCCGATTGAAACCATGGGCAAACGCGGCCAACGCATTGCGCAGGCAAAAAATCTGACGGAAGCGGCGAAATGGGATTTCGTTTCCGCGGCGTGGCAGGTGAGAAGTCGCGTTCGCGCGGCGCTGCTCGCGCTTTATGCCGCGCGCGAAAATGATTCGCTGTCCGCGGAGCAGGAGGCCGCGCAAAGCCAAGTTGTTCGCCTGCTCGCAGGCCAGTTCTCCGCCGGCAGCATTTCGAGTTTTGCCGTCACGCAGGCCCGCGTCGCTTTGGAAAACACCCAATTGGCGCGTCAGGATGCCCTCGGCCAATTGGATCAGGCGCGTGTGCAATTGGCCGCCGCGCTCGGCCTGCCGCTGCGCGCGCTCGACAGCGTGGACATTTCTTTCGAAGACTTCCAAAATTTTCCTGCCGATTTGACGGCACCGAAAACCCTGCGGGAAGCGGTTTTGAACCGCGCCGACATTCGCAGCGCGCTGGCCAGTTATGCCGCGAGCCAATCCGCGCTGCAATTGGAAATTGCCAAGCAATATCCCGACATTCATCTCGGTCCCGGCTATGAATTGGATCAGACGGACAATAAATGGTCGCTGGGCCTGTCTTTGGATTTGCCGATTTTGAACCATAATCAAGGCGGCGTTGCCGAAGCGAAAGCCAATCGCGCCGCCGCGGCCGCGCATTTTCTCACCGTGCAGACCAATGCGATTGCAGAAATCGGTTTGGCGATGGCCGGCTATCGCGCCGCGTTGCGCAAATCGGCGACGGCGAAAAATCTGCTGGACGATTTGCAGCAGCAATTGCAATCCGTGCGTGCGCAGGCCCAAGCCGGGGAAATCGACGCCTTGACGCTGGCGAACGCGGAAGTGGAATTCATCCTCGGGAAGCAAAATCACATGAACGCCATCCTGCAAGCGCAGCAGGCCTTCGGGCAGTTGGAGGACGCAGTGCAGAGCCCGCTGACGCTGAAACCATCGGAAATAAACGCGGTGCAAAACCAAGGTCAAGAATGAAATCAAAACCACTCCTCATCCTCGGAATCGCCCTCTGTCTGGTACTCGGCATTTTTGCATTCGTGAAATGGCGCGGGAGCGGCGGACAAAAATCCACCGACGACGCATCGGACGATAAGGTGCCGACCATGGTCGCCGTCCAAACCGACACGCTCCGGCGGATGACGTTGCACAATTATGTGAACGGATACGGAGTCGTGGAAGCCGCACCGGCGGCGGGAAGGAGATCTGCGGCGGGCGGGATTTTAGCCGCGCCGGGCGCCGGCGTCGTGGCCCAAGTGGATGTGGTCGCCGGTCAGAAAGTGAAAAAAGGCGAGGTGCTGGTGAAATTGAATTCCGCCACGGCAACTTTTGACTATGCCAAAGCGGAAGTTGAGCGGCAACAACGTTTGTTTGCGCAACAAAATACGTCGCAAAAAAATTTGCAAGACGCCGAAGCGCAATTGGCGTCGCTGGAAGTCGTCGCGCCGGTTGCCGGCACGGTAACGCGATTGGATGTCCAACCCGGTCAGGCGGTGGATGTCAACGCGCCGGTCGCCGAAGTGATTGATTTAAACCGGCTGGCTGTGGCGACTAAAATTCCGGAATCACAAGCGGGCGGATTGAAAGTCGGCGAAGAAGTTCAAATTCCGGACGCCGGTGGAAAACCCGCGAACGGGCAGAATGCCCCCACTACCACCAAGCTGGCCTATGTCAGTCCCGCGGTGGACGCAACCGACGGAACGATTTCCGCTTGGGCGGTTTTGCCGAAAGACAGCGGATTGCGTCCGGGAGAATTCGTGCCGGTAAAAATCGTCACCGAAACTCGCAGCGATTGTCTGGTTGCGCCGGACGAAAGCGTGGTGAACGACAATAACGGCAACAGCGTGATTGCGCGGGTGAAAGGGGTGGAGGCGACGCAAGTTCGGGTGCAAACCGGATTGCAAGAGGATCATTGGATCGAAATCACCGGAACGAATTTGCAGGCGGGCGATTCCGTGGTGACCGTCGGTGCCTACGGTTTGCCGGACCAGACCCAGATCAAAATCGTCAATCCGCCGGCGGATAGGTCCTCGGCAACCCCTTCCGTTGACGCGCAATGAATTCCAGCTCTTCTTCGCGCCTGGGCCGGTTCGCGACGCATCACGCGATTTCCATCGTGTTCGTCGCCATCGTGCTTTGTCTCGCCGGAATTTTTTCCGCGCTGAGAACGCCCTCGTCGGTTTTTCCGCAAACGAATTTCCCGCGTATTGTCGTCATCGTCAACAACGGTATCATGCCCGCCAAGGAAATGATGGCGACGGTGACGCGGCCAATCGAGGAAGCGATGAAAAGCATTCCCGGCGTCACCTCGGTTCGTTCTTCCACGACCCGCGGTTCGGCCATCGTGAATGTGATTTTTACTTGGGGCACCGACATGCAGAAATCCGAGCTTTACGTGCTCGGCAAGCTTTCGGGAATTCGCGGTGATTTGCCGGCCACGGTCTCCACCGATGTTTCGCGCGTCGCCTTTTCCTTGAGCTATCCCATCATCGGCATCAGCCTGACCAGCGATACGCGCAGTCAGATGGATTTGTGGGACAAGGCAAATTACACCATCAAGCCGCTCTTCCTGCAAATACCCGGCATTGCCAACGTGGATATTCTCGGCGGCCAGGAGCCGGAATATCGCGTCGTGGTGGATCCGCTGAAATTACAGGCGACGCATCTCGGCTTGCAGGACGTGAGCCAGGCGCTGACGCAAAACAATCTGGTCGCCGCCGCCGGAATGGTCGTCGAAAACTATCATCTGTATTTGACGACGGTGGACGGCCGGGTCCATTCGCCCGAAGACATCGGCAACGTGGTCATTGCCGTCCGCGACCATCATCCGATTCAAATCAAAGACGTGGCGTCGGTCGCACGCGCACCGGCGCCGGTTTACACGGACATCACCGCACAAGGCCGACAGGCGGTGCTTTTCAACATTGAAAGCCAGCCGGATGCCAGCGTGTTGCAAATTGCCACCGCCTTGAAAAAAGATTTGCAACAGTTGCATCAGGAATTGCCGCCGGATATGCACCTGACGTTTTTTTACGATCAATCGCAATTCGTGCAAGATTCGATCCGTAGCGTCTGGAGCGCGATCATTTTCGGCCTGATTCTCTCCATCGGCATCTTGTATTTCTTCCTGAAAAACTGGGGCAGCGTCTGGACGGCCATCGTCACGATTCCCATTTCGGTGCTCATCACCTTCGTCGTTATGAAACTCGTCGGTATGAGTTTCAACATGATGACGCTGGGCGGCATCGCGGCGTCCATCGGGTTGATTATTGATAACGCGATTGTCGTCGTTGAGGCCATGTGTCATCGCATCGTCGCCGGACGGCCACGGATGGAAGGCATTCACGCGGCGATGGGTGAAATTTCCAAGGCGCTTATCGGCTCGACGTTGACGCCGGTGGTGGTGTTTTTACCGCTGGCGTTTTTGAGCGGCATGGCCGGGGTTTTTTTCCGTGCCCTGGGCTTGACCATGGTCGTGTCCTTACTTGTGTCCTTGCTATTGGCCATTACGCTGACGCCGTCGCTGGCGGCGTGGTTGATTCGCGGTCGAACCCAAGCGGTTGCCACCGCTGAAGAAGGTGGATTTTTGCTAAGGCCGATATTGCGGATTTATGAAGCGTCGGTGCGCTGGGCGTTGCGTCACGCGTGGCTGACGCTGCTGGCGTGTGGAATGATTTTCGTCGCGAGCCTCTTCATTTTCCGGCAATTGGAAACCGGCTTTCTGCCGGATTTTGACGAAGGCGGGTTCGTCATGGATTACACTGCGCGGCCGGGCACGAGTCTCGCCGAAACCGCGCGCATTTTGGATGAAGCGGAAAAAAGCATTCGCGCCAATGCCGACGTGGAAGGCTATTCGCGTCGGCTGGGCGCACAGCTTGGGCCGTTTATATCCGAACCCTACGTGGGCGATTACCTTATCAAGCTCAAAGCGAATCGCAAACACACCACCGAAGAAGTTCTGGCCGCGATGCGGCATGATTTCAACCGTCGCTTCCCGATGGTGCAATGGGATTTCCACGGTTACTTGGATGATTTAATCGGCGATTTGCAAATGGCGCCGACGCCGGTTGAGGTCAAATTGTTTTCGCCGGACATGGCCTGGCTGAAAACGAGCGCGCCGCGCATCGCGGATCAAATTCAGCAAATTCCCGGGGTGGTGGACGTCTTCAACGGCCTGACGGAAAGCGGGCCTTCCATTAATCTGCGCGTGCGCCCCGCGGACGCAGAACGCTTCGGCCTGACCACCCAATCCATCGCCGATGCCGTGAATACCGCGCTGCTCGGGGAAGTTTCGTCCTATGTCCTGAAAGGCGACCGGGTCATCAACATCCGCGTGGTGGCCGAGCCCAAAAGCGTGAACACGATTGCCAAACTGCGCAATTTGCCCATCCGCACGCCGGAGGGCGCCGTCGTGCGCGTGGAGCAAGTCGCCGACTTGAGTATTGCGCCGAACGAAGTGGAATTAAACCGCGAAGATTTGCGGCAGGACGACATCGTTTCCGCACGGCTGGAAGGTGTCGACCTCGGCACGGCGATGCATGAGATCCAGTCCAAATTGAGGCGGGACAGTTGGTTGCCGCCCGGCTCGGTGGAATACGGCGGGCTTTATCATTTGCAACAACAATCGTTTCGCAACTTGTTGGCCGTACTGCTGGCGGCCATCTTGCTTGTGTTCACCATGCTGCTGATTGAATTCCGTTCGTTCTACGAACCGATGGCCATCGTCTTCGGCTCCGTGCTGGCCTTGTTCGGCGCGTTGGCGGCTCTGTGGATTACCGGAATTTCGCTCAACATCATTTCCTTTCTCGGCATGATTATCGGCGTCGGCATCGTCGCCAAAAATGGCATTCTCGTGCTGGATTATTTTCAACAACTGCGCGCGCAAGGCGTGGAACTTGTCGAGGCGCTGGTGCAGGCCGGCCATCGTCGCTTGCGTCCGGTGTTGATGACCTCGCTGGCGGCGGCGCTGGGCATGTTGCCGTTGGCCTGGGGCGCCGGCACCGGCGCGCAAATGCTCCAGCCGCTCGGCATCGCCGTGATCGGCGCGCTGTTCATTTCCGTGGTGCTGTCGCTCATCACCACGCCGGTCGTGTATTATTTGCTGATGCGAATCCATCTGCGGTTTTTGAAAAAGCATCCCGCGGGTGAATTGGCAACTTGATCAGCCCAAAGGACAATTCCTAAATCAAACTAACGGGCATGTTTTTCTCTTTTGCCACGATTATTTGCGGGGCGGCTCCAACCCCTGTAATTAAACCGAGGTTGAAATTTTCGTGTTGTATTTGAAGTCGGAGTTGTCCTTTGCCATCCATTATGGTTGGGCGGCCTGAAATTTTCGTGGGGCCGCGGCGGCCGCTGGGCTTGCGGGATGGGGCGCCTTCCTGGATTAATAGACCGCGGGGGAATTTCCGAATTCGTTTCGCCCCTTCTTTGCCATCCGTGAAACTGCTGGTCTACGTGGTTCGGCCTTGCAAAATCCTGTTTTTCCTGAACGGCATTTCGTTGTACTCCCCTCTGAATATCGCGACGGTGGGGTGGGCTCCCGGATGAAATGGAAAGCGGACGCATTTTTTCCAGATTTACCCTTTCGCCGCCATGATGCGGTGATGTCCAAATACCCGTAGATCGCGAATCCCGATGGTTCCAACCTGAATGATATCTCTCTTCAAAATGGTTCTCCCACCCTTCATCCCGCCGGTGCTCCCAACGCTCATGCACGAACACCGGGTCATATCCCAATCCCCGCGATTCAAAATCGAAGGAAGCATAGAACCCCCGATGCAAGGAGGCGTCGGAGTAGTAATCTCCGAAATAATAATGGTCGTCATCTGACCGAAGAAAAAGATGGTTGGGAAGTACGGCTAAATCAATTTCATCGTGAGGACGATAACGATAATGTCGCCATCCGTGATCATGATGTTCGAAATAAACCGGCGCAAAGAGAACGCCGCGCCGGTCAAAGGCATAATCCCAATATCCGCCGACGAATACGTAACCATTCGGAGTCCAGCTATAATAGCTGGGGCACCAATCCCAATCAGCCTCTCCTAACATCCAATAACCGGGGCTCCAATCGTACCTGCCTTGAGTCCAAACCCAGCATCCCGGCACCCAGACATAATCATCGGAAGGCGCGGGAAGGTCGGGCCCGTCCTCCAGCGTGGCCGGAGGATCCGGTAAATAAACGGTGGCCGTGCTGTCGGCGGCATCCGCCCAATAACCGGAAACCCATTGATATCCTCCGACGACTTTGACCCATTCACCGGATACCCACTGTCGTCCCGGTGGTGTCGCCCGCCAGATGCCGCTCACCCAAATAAAGTCGTGGCGATCCACATCCCAAGCCCAGTAACCCGGAATCCAGACCACATGGTCACCTTCCGGTTTTACGGAGGGAGGAATTTCGCGGATGTTTTCCGGAGGTTTTTTCGGAACGACGCTTCCCGGCGTGGGTTGGTAGGATTCGGCTTCTGCAAAGGCTTCGTGAACGGGACCGCTCGTTAAGGTTTGCTCCTGGGAGACCGGTGTATCGGTCGAATCGGCAAAGGAAAAGATTATTCCCTGGCCCAGGCAAAACCAGAATACGCTGATTGCCAGCGAGAGTTGCCGAAATGGGATGGGCGACGCATACATGGGTTTACTTCTTTTTAACCCTACCCTGAATATACTCGGAACCGAGAGCCCCATGAGCTTTCGTTTCAAAATGATGGGGTTTCGAGGCGGTGTATCACCGGCTGGAAAGAAAACGTTACACGCCGAATCATCGTCGGAGACGAAGGTAAAAGCGCCGCTCAACGAAAAGCACATAGACCACCGCCGGAATTTTTTCCCTGCGCTACCAGTTGGGCATGGGAAGCGGCGGTTGGGGGCGAGAAGCAGGAAGCAGGCGAGTTTCGAGTTCATGGTTATCTCCCGATGAATTGTTGTTCCTGTCGTTCTGGCGACGGAGTGTTTTGGAAGTTCAGTGTTGCACCCCGCGTTGCGGGGCGGAACGTCCATGCGGGGCATGGAAAGGATTTTGCCTGCCTGTATTTCTCCCGTAAGATCGGCCGTCGTGATTCTCGGAATCATAACCGTCGCGGTTTCTATGATCGCCGCGATATCCGCCGTTGCCTTTTATTTCACGGTCATCGCCTCGGCGGCGGTGGCCGCCCTGCCGGGAGTTATCGTGATATTCATCGCGATATCTGCGCGAATACTCACCATGACGGTCAAAGCCGCCGCGCCGCATTTCGATGCGTCGTTCCGGACGCCGTTCAATTACCCAGACGCGGCGTCCATGCACGATGCGCAGCATACGGTAGGGATGATCCACCACCAGCACACGCGGGTTGACGGCATCGCAACTTGGGGATGCGTATTCTATCGGCGCCGTAGTTTCCTCGGTCACAATTTGTGGTTGATCGCCATCGTCCCATGTTTTGGCGATGGTGACTTGAGCATGGGGAAGACCGAAGGATATGGCGATCCCGCCGTCTGCGCGCGCGGGTGTTGCGGACAACAACGCGGCGGAGGCAATGCCGGCCAACAAGCCGGCGACGGTTCGGCCTTGGATTAAACCGGCCCAATGGGACTGGGTTTGGTAGTGAGTTTTCATAAGACGCCTCCTGGTCTTTGGTTTGGAATAGTTCATACCCCAGTCAAAACAAGATTCGGGCCAATTCGAGAAACACCGATTTTGGCCAAAACGCAGGTTCTGATGCGAAAAACCGCCCAACATCTTTACAGGTGTCCACCCCTTGGGGAGGTGTGGCGGTTCAGTCTTTTAAGGCTTGCCGTGAAGCCGAATCAATGGAAAAGTGAACGCTGAGGGACGAAAACAGGATCTGGTCGAATTCGAAACCTTACAGCCCCCGAAAGGGGATCCATGAGTTGGCGTGAATGTTCGGTCGCAAACTGGATGTGTGTTCTCAGAACATTCCCAATTCGGCTCTCCCTTTCTCTTTCAAAAAGGGAAAAGGTGGTTACGAATCGTTCTGGGCGGCACTTTTTTGAAGTGCCCGGAAGTGGCTTATTTTAAGTGCCCACTCACATCACGACTAATTTTAAGATGGCCTCTGGGCATTACTTGGTATACAACACAAGCTGCGGGCCGTATAGTTGGGGTGATACAAAATCCTTGGAAAACATGTAAAGAGTTGCCGCAGTCTTGGATTCTATGGCGATGGAGAGAGTATCGGAAACGGCGACAGAATCGGAGAAGAACCGAGTTACATCCAGCGTCATCAAACCGATGCTGTCAAGCGGGAGGTAGTGATCTGCGGCTGTGGGAACAAACCCTACCGAGGAGTCAACAATCTGAAGCGAGTTTCGCAGAGCAGTGGAATTACTCCATCTAATTCCGCTTGCCGAAGCTGGATTCATACTGCCTGCAGGCGGTACATATTGAGGAAAATCTTCATAGGCAACGTCATAATTGTTGTGCTTCGCTCCGTCGAAATAATACCAGTTCCCGGCTCCCTCGGCCCATGATCCAGAAACCGAACAGGTATACAAGAGGTAATCGGTCGCCGCTGGAGAAGCCATTCCGTGAAGTACCAATTCCGCTTTTTGGATTTTTTTTCCGGCCAATGTGCTTTTGATGCCGGTGAAGCCCACCAACACAATGCCGTCCGGATACAACCGCAAGTCAGATCCCAATCCGACATTCCAATCCTCAGAATCAATACCCACGTCTTGCGCCGCATAAATCGTTTTGGGAGAGGTTGGGGCCACCTTACCCACATCGCATTTGCCATCCAATTGTATTCCGGAAATGGAAACGGTTTGCGTATCGCTGTCTTTTTTAAAAGAACACTCCAGATTATAGCGCCCCATTTTCAAAGTTGAGAATTGAAAATGACCCACATCATCTGTTCTTGACGAATCGAAAACGCCAACATTTTCAATCGCCGTTTTGGCAAGACCAGTATCCATCGGGGCGGAAGAGACCAACACCAAGGCCTCGGAAACGGGATTTCCCTGCAAATCCAAAATGGTGCCGGAAAGCACCTCGTTCGAATCGCCAGCTCCCCTTGAGGAGAAGAGACAGGCGTTGAAAACAGATAAAATACAGATGCAAGTTAAATAACCGATCCCATTTTTCATGTTTCCGCCCATTGTTTGTTGTTCAAACTGTAGCAGATATTTTAACATAGAAATTGGACACCCAGTTCAGATTTTTAATAAGCGGGCTAAATCATTTTCTCCTTGCACCACGGCCAAGGCGTAAACTGTGATTTGTCCGGGCATTTGCGCGTTCACAGCGGCGCCTTTGGAAATCAAAAGTCTGGCGACTTCGGTATGATGTCCCCAAATCGCATCCATCAGGGCGCTATTCCCGCTCTCGTCTTGGGCGTTTATGTTCGGCCCCTCTTCTAACAGGTACTGCACGATATCTAAATCGCCATCCAACGCCGCCTACTGCAAGGGCGTCCAGTTGATCGTAACTTGCGTATTTACGTTAGCGCCATGTTGAACCATGGCCTTGATTTCAGGTAAATTTGCGGTACGGACATTATAAAAAATGCTATCGATTTATGCTTGAAAGATTATCGGAATTGAAAGCAAGATTAAAAATAAAATTTTCATAATCCCCTCCCATGTTCCTTTTGAAGCCTGGTAATAAATTACATGTTTGAAAGGTGAGTATTGTACAAGATTAAATTATATTAATTGACAAGAAGGCGCGTGAAATGTGTGATTTTGAATAATCAGATTAACTTTCTCCATTGTTAAAGAAAAATTCAGATGAATTTTAAAGTCTTTGAGATATTTCTTGAAGCCGGGATCATCCTGAGCCCCATCGCCGCGTTATTGGCTTACATCATTATCTACATCGAATATGCTCGGCATTATCAAACAAAAGACAAAACCAGAAAAATCGCTTTTCAATTCGCAAAAACGGCTTTTATTTTTTTCTTTGTTGCAACTCTGATTTCCGGTATTTTGATTTCTCTTGTATATTCCTGAATCATGGCGCGCTCATTAAAAATTGCTTTCTAGGTTATTTTTGTGAACCCAGGGTGAATGCGATTTGAGGAAAATACCGCGGGCATCGCTGTCGGGCGGCATCGGAAAATAAGTCGCCCAACGCTTCCATGTAAAACCAAGATACTTGTCGGAGATGCGATGACGGGCGCCTCGCAGGCTACGTTCCTGCAAATGGACGAGGACTGCCGATAACATTTTCTATTTTTAATAAATACCATTAGTTCATCAAAATCCGAAATATTTTATTGGATTACTATAATGTTTTCACAAACCCTTGGAACTGCACTCGGGGACTGGAAGGCAGATTCGATAGGGTTGGGGTATGTCGGCGGAGCCGCCATATTTTCAGGATTGCTTTTACTCGTTGCGGCCGGCTATTATTGGTCGAAGGTTTCCAGGACCATGCTTTTTTGCACGGCATTTATTCTTGCCAGACCGCTTGTCTCTGTGGTTGGTGATTATCTTGACAAGCCCCATTCCAGGGGCGGTTTGGCGTTGAGCCGGTATTCTGCGTCAGCCGTAATTCTTGTCTTTATCGTGGTTTGTATCTTTATTTTTCCGCAAGGGCCGCGGAAAAAGTCATTAAACAAGATTGAGCGCGTATACAGATAAAAAAATCAATTGAACACGTAGTAATTATTGCAAATTTGAGAAACCATTTCTATCTCAAAACAAATACACTTGGAAAAATTACTTATCCGTGGCTAAAATTGCCTGAACCTCAATAGTTGGGAATTGGATTTAATAAAATGAATACTTGGTGGTTTTACGCCCTGTTGTCCGCATTCTTTGCCGCCTTGACGGCAATCCTCGCCAAAATTGGAATTAAAGGTGTCGATTCCGATCTGGCCACAGGAATCCGAACTGTGGTGATTCTATTCATTACGTGGGGAATAGTTTTCTTTAAAAAATCGGGCGCAAGCATATTTTCCTTATCAAGACACAGTTTGATTTTCATCTGCGCTTCCGGAGTTGCAACGGGTATTTCCTGGTTGTTTTATTTTCGGGCGCTTCAGTTGGGGAAGGTCTCCCTGGTCGCTCCCATTGACAAAGCAAGTCTGGCGATTACGATTTTACTTTCGGTTTTATTTTTGGGTGAAACGTTGACGCTTAAAACATCAATCGGGGCGGTTCTTATTTTGGCCGGAACCTTAATTCTGGTTCTATGATGTCGGAAATAAAGTATTAATTTAAAAATGGGAAACCTTATTCAAAGAAAGGCCCCCGTTTTCCTTGAAACTCTGACCTATTCCGCACACTTGGAGGTACAGCTTTAACGGAAGCAATGAAGTTTGCAATTCGTGAGAAAACCATTACTTTTTTGGGATAAAGGAAGTGCATGAAGTATTTATTCATTTTCTGTAGCGGACTGCTGCTGTTGTGCGGGGGCTGTGCTACGGCGCAAGGGCAAACCAAAGTTTCACCGTCGGCGCGAAGCGCAGAGACTTTGGCCTCAGCGACCAGTGAAATTTCACCGCGCGCCGAAAGCGTATTGCGGTCGGCTTGCGATTTTCTTGCGCAAACGCCCGCTTTCAGTTTTAGCGGTGAGATCTGGCGCGAGCATATTAATGATTCCGGGCATAAAGTTCAATTCAGCCGCATGGTAGAAATGGATGTTAAACGACCGGACGGATTGCGGCTGGAGATCAGCTCGCCCTTCTCCACGCGCGGCTTTTGGTACGACGGTAAAACACTGACGATTCTGGACCGCACGCATAATTGGTATAGCAGCGCCGCCATGCCGTCCACGCTGGATGACATGGTGGACACGGCGCGTGATGAGTATGGAATTGATTTGCCGTTGATTGACCTCGCGGTGAGCGACCCATACAAGAATGCCATAGCGAAAGTGGAAACGGCGAAGTATTATGGAATTTCCCCGGTGTTGGGCGTTCTGTGCCATCATCTGGCGTTTACGCAGGACAATGTGGACTGGCAGATTTGGATTCAGGAAGGTCCGCAGCCGTTGATCCGAAAATTTGTCATTACGCACAAAAACGATCCCGGCCAGCCGGAATTCACCGCCTTCATCCTACATTATGACATGAACGACCGGATTACCAATACTGATTTTGAATTCAACTCGCCCGTGGGCGCATCCAAGATAGCGATGCGCAAGGTTGAATCCGGCAATACAAAATAATGATTATGAAATTTATCGCCTTTAACCGCTCTAATTTGTTAATCACGCTTTTAGCGGTTGGAATTTATTGCCCGAACCTATATGCTGCGGACTGGGGCAGTCTGCGTGGAAACAATCGCAGCAGCGGTGCTCGCATGCAATCCGCGCCGCGTCCACAATCACAGGGGAGCCGCCAGCCGGAAATCCGCCAGCCGGAGTCGGCTCGGCATTCCGAGCCACAGGCTCGTCCGGAACAGGCGCGTCAGGATATGCAACCACCGCGTCGGCAACCGCGTCCCATTGCATACGTGCATCCCGCGCCGGCGCAGGTGAACCAGGCGCGAGCTGAGGAGTCAGACCGGGAGCGGATGGATGTCGCCCAGGAACAGCGGCAATCCTACTTCTGGTCCGATTACCACAAAGGAATGCGGATGAACCGGTTGCCAGACGGCTACCGTCGTTTTCACGTCCATGATCACGACTATTTTTATTTTGAAGGCGTCTTTTACGACGATGAATCGTCGGGCTACGAAGTAATCGCTCCACCGGTAGACGTGGAAATTTCAGATTTGCCCCCGGGCGCGGAAACGGTGGTTGTAGATAACACTATTTATTGTTATGCAGCCGGAGCCTTTTACCTGCAACAACCGGACGGAGGCTATCTTGTCGTGGCACCGCCAATGGACGCGACCGTATCATTGCTTCCCCCGGACGCGGCTGAGGTAATCACCAACGGAACAGTTTATTATCTGGCCGATGGAACCTATTACATGCCGGTCATCGAAAACGGTGCGACAGTTTACCTTACGGTCCCGCAACCCTAGTCATTGTCGCGCGTGGATCACTGAGCACTATAGGCAAAAGGTTACACATAGGTTACGTATCCACTTTGTGTCCCTTTTTACGGACGCGATGGCAGGATTCGGTTTGGTTTGAATACCGGCAGCCGACCAAAAAAATTTTTAGATCGCTTTTATCACGCTGAATTCGGGATTTGGAAATGAGCCAGGAGGGATTTGAACCCACGACCCACGCCTTAAAAGGGCGCTGCTCTACCAACTGAGCTACTGGCTCCGGATTCCCACGGAGAACGGGCAAAGATAGAACCGGTCCCGGGGGCCTTGCAAGCACACCCTTGGCCATACCCAAGGTCGCCATGTACCTTGTTGCCGTGCTGGCGCGACCCGGGCCGAATTGGCGACGTCATATTCACGTTACGGTGCTGGTCGCGGCGGCGGCTTGCGGGTCCGCGTCCGCCCAATGGCTGGGCGAGCCGGGCACCGAAGCCTTTCCCGGATTGAGCATCGACGCTTCGGCGCGCTCGGCGGGCTTGGCCGGGGCGGCCTGCGCCTTGCCCGAGGGCACCGAATCGCTGGGGGACAATCCCGCGGGACTTGTCGAAGATCGCGGCCATGCGGTATACCGCGGTTCGGTGCGGGCCCAACCCGACGGCGCCGACGCCGGCGCCGTGGCGTACGCCCAACCGTGGGGCGACCGGGCGCAAATCGCGGTGGGCGCGGGGTATCTCGATTACGGCAGCATCCAAAGTTTGGACGAGCTCGGCAACCCCACCGGAGCCACGCTGCGGCCCATGAGTTTTTACCCGGCTGCGACCTATGCCCAGCGAGACGGCGAGCATTGGCGTTGGGGCGCCACCTTCAAGATGGCTACGGAATATCTCGGCGACTTCGAGGGCTCGCAGGCCGCTTTGGGAATGGGCGCGGATGTCGGCGTACAGTATCAGCCGGCAGCCCGCAATCTCGGGTTCGGCGCTTCCCTGGTGAACGTGGGGAAAAAAATCCGGGGGCATTTTGCCGGCGATGCGGATCGGGGGGGATTTCCCACGGTGGCGAACGCCGGCTTGTTTTATCACCCCATCGGGCAGGACAAGGTCACGCTTACGGCCCAGGCCGAATTGCCTTTTTATGACGCCCCGGCGGCCGCCTTGGGGTGCGAATACCGATACTCTCCGCAATGGACGTTGCGCGCCGGCACCCGGTGGGATGTGAACGACGTGCGCAATATCCTGGTCGAAACGGGATCGGTGGGCGGCGCCCCCCGTTACGGCAGCGCCATGAAAGCCGCGGCGGGAACCTCGCTGCAGGTGGGAGCCATCGGCGTCGATTATGCCTTGCAGTGGTGGGTCGATTTGGGTTTCGTGCACACCCTGGCCTTGTCCTGGGCGCTGTAAGCGGCCGTCATCGCCTTCCCACTACCCCGCGATCTTTTCGCTCTGCGGTTTTTCCCGGCTCGCCAGAGCCGGAATGGGCTTCGGGGTCGGCGGCTCTTTTTCCCCCCGGTGCGGATGGGGATGCGCATTCCATAAAAAGAGCGGTAGGCGAAAAAGAGGGCGACGAGCAGAAACACGAGGCCCACAAAAGGAGCGACGTGCCGAAAATTGCGCGACAGGGAAATTTCCATGGCCAAGAGGCCGAATAGGGTGGTGAATTTGATCAGCGGGTTCATGGCCACCGACGAGGTGTCTTTGAAGGGATCGCCGACCGTGTCGCCGATCACAACGGCCTCATGCAGGGGAGTGCCGCTTTCCCGCAATTCGGTTTCCACCAATTTCTTGGCATTGTCCCAGCAGCCTCCGGCATTGGCCATGAACACGGCCTGGAACAATCCGAAGATGGCGATGCCGACCAGATAACCGACGAAAAACGCCACCGGTTGGTTGGAGAGGAAGGGCGTGGAGAGAAAGGCGAAGGCCAGGGAGAAGGAGAAGACGGAAAGAAAAATGTTGAACATCCCCTCCTGGGCATATTGCGTGCAGATGCGCACCACGGCTTGGGAATGCTCCGTCGACGCGGCAGCCGATCCGGTATCGATGCGGATGTTTTTCTTGATGTACTCCACGGCGCGGTAGGCGCCCGTGGTGACGGCCTGCATGGTCGCTCCCGTGAACCAGTAAATCACGGCTCCGCCACAGATCAACCCCAGCAATGTAAAGGGGTTCAGCAGGTTCAGCAGGGTTTCGGGCGCGACGTGCAAGGTGTCGCGAATCAGCAGGATCAGGGAGAATATCATGGTGGTGGCGCCGGCCACCGCCGTGCTGATGAGCACGGGTTTGGCGGTGGCTTTGAAGGTGTTGCCCACGCCGTCAGTGGCTTCGAGATCATGTTTGCCCCGTTCGAAATCGGGAACAAAGCCGAACTCGCTTTCGATTTCCCGACGGATATTCGGCCGTCCCTCGATTTGGGAAAGCTCGTACACCGACTGGGCATTGTCGGCGACCGGGCCGAAGCTATCGACGGCAATGGTCACTGGGCCCATTCCCAGGAATCCGAAAGCCACGAGTCCGAAGGCGAAGATCGAGGGGTAGATCATGAATTCGGAAAGTCCGTGCAAACTGGTGAAGTAAGCCGCGAGCATGAGCAGAGCCACGGTGCCGCCGATCCAGAAGGCGCTGAAATTGCCCGCCACCAAACCCGAAAGGATGGTGAGCGAGGCGCCGCCCTCGCGCGAGGCGGTGACGACTTCCTGCGTATGCCGCGAATGGGTGCTGGTGAACGCCTTGGTGAGTTCGGGGATGAGGGCTGCGCCCAACACGCCGCAACTGATGATCACCGACAGGTAAATCCACAGGCCGGGCGGAAAGGCGCAGGAGGCGCACAGCATCCACTTGGTGACGGCGAAGGTCACCAGAATGGAGAGGCCGGAGGTGATCCAAATCAAGGTCGTCAGGGGCTTTTCGAAGTCGAAGTCGTCTTGTCCGCCGTGCAGCAGGCCGGTGATCCAATGGTTCAGCCAATAGGCGCCGACGGAGATGACGATCATCACAGCGCGCATCACGAAAATCCAAGCCAGGAGTGCGGCCTGGGATTGCGGTTGCACGGCGAGCACGATGAAGGTGATGAGGGCCACCCCGGTCACGCCGTAGGTCTCGAAACCGTCGGCCGTGGGTCCCACGCTGTCGCCGGCATTGTCGCCGGCGCAATCGGCGATGACGCCCGGGTTGCGCGGGTCGTCTTCGGGAAGGTGGAAGACGATTTTCATCAGGTCCGAGCCGATGTCGGCGATCTTGGTGAAGATGCCGCCGCCGATGCGCAGCACCGTGGCGCCCAGCGACTCGCCGATGGCGAAACCCAAAAACGAGGCGCCGGCCCAGTTGCGCGGCAGGAACAGCAGAATGCCGAGCATCATGAACAGTTCCAGGCTCACCAGCAGGACGCCGATGCTCATGCCCGAACGCAGGGGAATGTTCAAAAGTTTCAGGCGATTTTTTTCCAAGGCGGCGAAGGCCATGCGTGAGTTCGCCAGGGTGTTGATGCGGATGCCGAACCAAGCCACGCCGTATGAACCGAGGATGCCGATCACGGAAAAGGCCAGAATGGTGAGCACGCCCGCGAGGCCGTAATGTTTGAGGTAACCGAAATAAAAGGCGATGCACACGGCCACGCAGCCTTCCAGCACCGCCAGAAATTTCCCCTGCTGCAGCAGATAGGTTTTGCAAGTCGCATAGATCAGCCGACTGACCGCCGCCATGGAGGTGTGCACGCGCAACCCGGCCACGCCGCGATACTCGCGGTAGCCGAAGGCCATTCCCAACAGGCAGATGATTCCGCCCGCGCACAAAAGCCGGAAATGGAGCGGATTCGCGGTCATATCCGGGATGCGCAAATCCGTCTCCGCGGCCCGCGCCAGGGCGGGAAGGAGAACGACGGAGGCTGGGAGAAAAGCAGTGGGGATTTTCATGGAAGCTCCCTTTCCAAAGGTTTGGCCGCGGCGGCCTTTTCCCAATCCGCCTCCGGCGCTTTGGCGAAATGAAACTTCGCCAATTTGCTTTTGAGGGTGGGCAGGGGAATGTTCAAAAGTTGGGCCGCCTTGGTTCGGCTGCCGTCGCAGCGCGCCAACGCCTCTTTGAGCACGCGCTCTTCCGTGCGATCGAGAAATTCCGGCAGCGAACTTTGTCCCCAGTCGAAGGCGGGAACCCGGCCTGCGGCGTCGACGAGATTGAGGGGCAAGGCGGAGCGATCGATTTTTCCGTCGCGGTTGAGCAGCACCAGGCGTTCGATGACGTGCTCCAGTTCGCGCACGTTGCCCTCCCAGTTATGCCGTAGGAAAATTCCCAGGATCTCGTCGGAGAAATCGAGTTTCCGATCCGGGGAATATTTCCGCAGGAAATGATCCACCAAAAGAGGAATATCCTCGGACCGTTCCCGCAAGGGGGGGATGCGGATTTGTAACACGTTCAGGCGGTAATACAAATCCTGACGGAAGGTTCCGTTTTCCACCAGCCGGGCCAAATCTTTCTTGGTGGCCACCAAAATGCGCACGTCGGCGTGCAACGTCTCTTCGCCGCCGACGCGTTCGAATTTTCCCGTCTGGGTGAAGTTCAGCAGCTTGACCTGGGTCTCCATGGGAATGTCGTCGATTTCGTCGAGGAACAAGGTGCCTTTGTGCGCCATTTCAAAGCGGCCTTTTTTCTGGCGCACCGATCCCGTGAAGGCGCCTTTCTCGTGACCGAACAGTTCCGATTCCAACAGTTCGCGCGAAAGCGCGGCGCAACTGACCATGACGAAGGGATGGTTGCTGCGGCGGCTTTGGTAATGGATGGCTTCGGCCAGCACGTTCTTCCCCGTGCCGGTTTCGCCGTAGATGAGCACGGTGGAGTCGGCCGCCGCCACGATCCCGGCCAGGTCGAACACCGCCCCCATGGCCGGCGACCGCGCCAGCATGTTGCCGAAACTGCGGTCGGAATCGTGGCAGCCGCGGCGCTCCCGGGTTTCCTTGCGGATGCGAATGGTTTCTTTTACGTGCCGGATGATGCCCATCAGTTGTTCGATTTCAAAGGGCTTGCGCAGATAATCGACCGCGCCGTTCTTCAGGATTTCAATCGCCGATTGAATGGTGGCATGCGCCGTCATCAGCACAAATTGCGTGGCCGGGCAATTCGCCTTGACGAATTCCAGCACTTTCGGACCGTCGATGCCGTCCATGACCATGTCGCAAATGACGAGGTCGAAGTCGCCGGCGCGCAGACAGGCCACCGCTTCTTCGCCGGTGGCGACGGCGGTCACGCAGAAACCCGCATCCCGGAGTTCATCCTCCAAAGCCAGGCGCAGGCTTTTTTCATCTTCGGCGATCAAGATGTTCATACGGCGGACTCCGCCGGAAAGGTGAGGGCCAGCACGCTGCCGCGCCGGCCTGCGCGCGCTTTCAATTCCAGGCTGCCGTGATGGGCCTTGACGATCCCAAACGAGACGTACAACCCGAGTCCGGTGCCCTTCTTGCCTTTGGTGGTGAAAAACGGTTCACAGGCTTTGGCCGCGATTTCAGGGCTGACGCCCGATCCGTCGTCTTCGACGGCGATGCGGTAATGACCGTCGCTGCGGCCCAGGGAAATCCAGATGTTGCCGTCGCGTCCAATGGCGTCGATGGCGTTGATGACGCCGTTCACGATGACCTGCACCAGATGCGATTTCACGCCCGACACCATGCAAAGCTCGACGGGAAGATCGAGGTGCAGGCGCAAATTGTTGCGGTGCAGGCGCGGCTGCACCAGCTTCACGGCGTCGTGGATCACCGACTGGAGATCCACGGGAAACTCCTCGCGCTCGGATTCCTGCGCGTAGTTGAGCAAATCGCCGACCACCCCCTGGATATGGTTGGTGGCTTCGGAAATGAGGTCGAGGTATTCGCTTTGCCGCGCCTCCAGCCGCGGCGATTTTTGCAACCGGCGCACGCACATCTGGATACCGGCGATGGGGTTGTTGATTTCATGCGCCATGCCGGTGGCCAAGGTGCCCATGCTGGCCAGCCGTTCCGTCTCCAATATTTTCGCATGGGCGTTTTTGTAATCCCGATCGGTTTCGTTGATCCGCTCCATCATGGATTCGAATCCCCGCGCCAGCAGGCGCAACTCGTCGTTCAAGGGGCTTTCGATGCGGGGCATGGGGCCGCCGGGTACAAAGGCGTCGAAGCCTTGGAGGATTTTATAAATGGGCTCGGAGATGAAATGCGAAAACAGCAAGGCGCCGCTTAACCCGAGGATCAGAAAGGCCAAGGTCATGGCGGTCATGGCGTAGCCGACCTTGCGCGCCTTGACGAGGGCCGAGGCGTCGTCGACGCCCACCGCCAGGCTGCCGAGGCGGCCGCCATCGAGCAAGGCGGTTTGCTGCTGAATGGCCACCCGGCTTTTGCCCACCTGCACGCGGTCTGGGCTTCCGGCGTTATGCACGGAGAACAGCGCGGGCGGGACCTGGTTTCCGGAAAAGGCATGCGCCACGATTTTTCCCTCGGGATCGAATACCAGGATGTAGAGAATGTCGGGATCGCGCTGCTTGACGGCTTCGATCAGGGCGCTGACGGAAGGGAGATGGAGGTTGGAGGTTTGCAGCATCGCGGCCACCTGGTGTTGCAGGACGCCCGCGATCAAATCGGCTTTGTGCCGCATCTCTTCTTCGGCGGTCTTAAGAACGAAGGTGTAGGAGATGTAAAGATTAATGGCCCCGAAGAGAAGAATGGTCCCGGTCATGGAGACCATGAATTTGACGCGGAGGGGGATGAACCGCTTCCCGAGCCACGCTTCCGGCCATTTCATCCACCTGTGCACGTCGCGCCGCCTCCGAGGTTGCCGCGTTTTTCTTCGCCCCGACCTCCATCTCCGCACCGTTCCTGGCCGATCGGAATCCTCCCCCCATCCCTACTTCTTCCACTCGGGAACGATCTCGTAGACGATGGCGGCGATGAAGCAGAGCATGATGCCCCCCACGCAGAGGATCGGGCTGAAGGGAAGAATCGGATCGAGATACGCTTTGGTCCCGAAGCGGGCCGAGAGCAAGAAACCGGCCACCGCCAGGGAAAGGCCCAAGATCAAAGTGATTCCGAAGCAGGTAAGGCGGCGCAGATGGCTAAGGTGGCTTTCGCCCAGTTTGACCTGCAACGCCGGCAACTCATGGGCATGCATGTTCAGCGGGACGATCGGGAAGATTTTCATGAAGCCCATGTACACCATGATCGCCAGGGCCGTAAGGCCCGCGATGATGGAAACTTCCACCCAGGAGGGATGATAGAAGCCGTGGCGGTAAGGCAGCAAAGTGCCGAAGGTTTGCGAAGGCACGATGATGATGAAACGCTTCAGAATGCAGGAGACGTTCACCAACAGGCCGGCGAAAACATGCAGCCCGATGTTCGTGATCCCTTTCAGGTATTGAAAGAAAATGATCAGAGCGGAGATGAGCAAGCCGCCGACCGTAATCCAGAACAACGGCGCATAGACACCATTGGTCACCTGTTGCGCGACCCGGGTTTCGATCAACGGGGCGGCATAATGTTCGGTGAGTTCTTCGGCGACCATGAAATAGATGTAAACGCCGCAGAGAATCATCATCAACAGACCCAGCCATTTGAAGGCTTTGGGAACGATGACCTCCTGCAAATTCAGGAACTTTCGGACCAAGGCCATGATCACCATGATGAAGCCGGTTCCGGAAATTCCGGCCATGACCACGAACCCGGGTGCCTGCAGGGCCGTGAACCAGCCGGGGCGGGCCGATTGGAGTCCAAAAATGAAGCCCAAAGTGGAATGCGCGGTGATGAGCAAGGGCAGGATGAAAAGCGAAAGCCAGAAGCTGGAGTTCGCGTGCCGGTTGAAATCCTCGGGCCGGGGCTGAAAGCCCATGGCCCAGATCTTATAGAACATGCGCAGGGGCGGGAACGTGGCGCGGGTGGCGAGGTAGGCAGCGTCTTCGCGGGCCGAGAGATAGAAGAAGACCATGCTGGAGAAGAGGTATCCGGCCGCCACCATGGCAAAGTCGCCGAAGAAGGGAGAAAGCGGACGGGAGTAAAGCGGAAAGTTGATGATGCCGTGAATCGGCCGTCCGAGATCGGCCAGGATGGCGACCGCACCCATGGTCAAGATGATGATGGTCATCAGCTCGGCCATGCGCGCAATGGGTTTCAGGTAGGAGATTCCGAACAGGCGGATGGTGGCCGAGATGGTGATGCCCGCAAAACTGACACCTACGAAGAAAACGTTGAAGATGACGTACAGGCCCCAGGTGGATCCACCCACCCCGATAGTGCGCATGTTGGTGACGAGTAAACCGTACAAGACCTGGCGGGAATAGGCATAAACGCCGACGGCAAAGATCAGAAACAGTACGGCCATGATGGCCATCCAGGTCGGACTGAATTTCATCAGCCCCAGGGGAACCGGTTGGGACGAATCTTCATTGAACATTTCCATCACACTTCCTTTTTTTCCAGCCCCAAAGATTTTTCCTTGCGCAGGAAATAAACCTTGGGCCGGGTTCCGAGGTCTTCGAGCAATCGTTGCGCGCGGGGGCTGGCGGCCAGGCGCGATACCAGGCTGTCGGGATCGTTCAGGTCGCCGAAGATGATGGCTTCGGCCGGGCAGGATTGCGCGCAAGCCGGAAGCAATTGCACGTCTTCGTCGGTGAGCGCGCGGTTTTCGGCCCGGCAATCTTCTTTGAGTTTGCGGATGCGATGCACGCAGAAGGTGCATTTCTCCACCACGCCCCGCGGGCGTGTGGCCACGTCGGGATTCAGCGCTTCTTTATAAGTATCGGGCCAGGCAGGCTCGGTCCAATTGAAATAGCGGCGGGAGTAGGGGCAGGCCACCTGGCAATAGCGGCAGCCGATGCAGCGATCCCAAATCTGGGCGACGATGCCTTCTTCGTCCTGCATGGTGGCGCCGACCGGGCAGACTTTTACGCAGGGGGGATTCTCGCAATGGTTACAAGGCATGGGCGTCGCAATGGAATCACTTTCTTCGCTGAAGTTCAGCATGGTCATCCAATTGATTTCGGCCCCGGCCTTGCGGGGGTTGTCGCCGTTGAAAGGCACGTTGTTCTCGACATGGCAGGCCACCACGCAGGCGCCGCAGCCCGAGCACAAATCGAGATCGATGGCCATGCCCCATTTTGGGCGTTTCCCGGTTTTGGGGTTGAGGTACACGCCCTTGGATTCGGTTTTCATTTCCTTGGCGACGGCCGCCTGGATCAATCCCGCAAAGGGCAGGGCGGCGATGAGCTTGAGAAAGGTGTTGCGGGGCATACCTCCCAAGGTTTCTTCCGGCGCGGCGATTTCGGGTTTCGGGTTTTTCATAATCAGGCCCTTGCGATGCGCACCCGGGTTCCGCAACGAACGGAGTTGCCGCTCAAGGGATCGAAATTCGGGGCGGAAATGGTTCGGGGATTCGCGCCTTTTCCCTGGGCGAACCTTCCGTATTGGGTATGTCCGGCGCCGAGCTCCATCACGGCCAGATCGGCCGGCACGGTATAGGAAAGCAAGGCGTGGCATTGCAGTCGGCCGATGGGAGACTCGACCCAAACTGGATCGCCCTGGGACACGCCGAGGCGTCCGGCCGTATCGGGGTGAATGCCCACCCACGACTTCCAACTTTCGGTGGCCCACAAGCCGCGCTGCAATCCCGACAACTCTTTGAGATAGGGGATATTGGCGCCGCTGCCTTCAGAATAGGTCATGGGCTTGTAGGGAATGAAGAGCAGGGGATAATCGTTCTCCGATCCCGCGAAGCGCGGTTCCTCGGCATGCGGCAGCAGCGTCGTGGCCAGGGCAGGTTTTCCTAAGGCGGCCAAGGCCTGATCCGGCGTCTGATTTTTCTGTGCCGCCCAGTTTTTGATGCGCGTCTCCGCCAGTTGTGAGCGGAATTCGAATTTTCCCGACGGCGTTGTGAAGACTTCTTTCCAGCTTTCCGCCGGCAGCGGATCGTCCTGCCAATAGCCGACCTGCGTCAGTTTTTTCATGAAGTCAGCGGGACTCTCGGCCTTCAAGGTGCCGCGTTGGGCGCCGGCGATACCCACCAATCGCTCTTCCATCGCCGACTGAAAGTCTTTCCACGGGAAAGACGAAGCCACCGCGCCGCCGACGGCTTGTGCGATTTGGATCAAAACATCGCCGCTGTTTTGGGTGTCGTACAGCGGATCCACCGCCGGACGGCGGATGCCGATGGCCGCACGGAATCCGAAGGGCGGAGGCGTGGCGTCTTCCCAGCGTTCCAGATAGGTGTGGTCCGGTAATATGAGATCAGAATAGAAGGCGCTTTCGTCGAGAAAGGGCGCGAAACTGACGATGAAGGGAATTTTTTCGAAAGCCCGGCGATACCGATCCGGGTCGTTTTTGGCGTACAACGGATTGGAGTAATACAACAGCAAGGCTTCGGTCGGGTAAGGCTTGGCCGCCAGCACGCTTTCCGGTAAAGCATCCAAGGCGGACGCGGCGAAGGGGAAGCGATCGCGCATGCGGCCGTCCAGCGCCGGTTGCTGCAACCCCGCCTTGGCCGCGGCGTCGTGGATCTCCGCCGCCCAGGCCGACAGCGGCAGGGGTTTTTTCACCACCATTCCTCCGGGCCGCTCGATTGAACCCAGCATGGCGTTTAGCGCCAGCGCGCAGCGGGCGATGTTGAGGCCGTTGGAAGTGGCGGTGGAACGGGAATCGACCACCACCACCGCCGGACGCGAAGCCGATAATTCGATGGTCAGTCGGTAAATGTCCTGTTCGGGAATCCCCGTCAAGCGCGAAACCTTGTCCGCCGGATAGTCGTTCAGCAGGGCCGAGAAATCTTCGAAGCCGACGGTATGGGCGGCGACGAAATCGCGATCATACAGATTGTCTTTCAACAATTGATTGGCGAGTCCCAGTGCCAGCACATCGTAGGTGCCGGGGCGGATGCGAATCCATTCGTCGGCCACTTCGGCGGTGCGCGATTCGTTGGCCTCGACCTGCACGATTTTCGATCGCCGGGTGGGGTTCTCGCGCCGAAAACTTCCGGTGGCGCGCGCGAAGTGAATGCCGAAGCAGGTGGATTCGAAGATCCCGGATCCGAGGCTCAGGATATAAGACGTCTTGAGCGCATCGTAGCCGGGAATCTCGGCGCTGCCGGTTCCCATTTCCATGGCTTGCACCAAGGCGCCGTCGCCCGTCGAGAGGGGATCGAAGAAGTTCGGCGTTCCGTACACGCGGCAGAACCGCTCCAGCATTTCCTTCATGAAGCCCCGCTGCCGGCCGCACAGGACGGCGAGCTTGTGAGGTTCGCCTTTCGTGCGCAAGGCGCCTAGACGTTGCGAAACTTCGGCGGTGGCCTGATCCCAGGAAATCGGTTTCCACCGTCCCGCGCCCCGTTCCCCATCTCTTTTCATGGGGCCGCGGATGCGATCCGGATCATAGAGGGTGAACACGCCGGATTGTCCTTTGGGGCCGAGTTTGCCCCCCACCAACAGGCATTCGGGGTTTCCGTTGATCTTCACCGCACGTCCCTGCACCACCCGCACCTTGATTCCGCAGTTGACGGGGCATTGTCCGCAAGCCGTGGCGACTTGGCGTTCTTCGCCGAGATACCAGTGGTCGGATCCGGGAACGGGCGCCTTATCCTCGGCAATAGCGAAAGGATCGGTATGCGGCAAGCAGGCCGAAAGCGTTCCCGCCGCGCCCAAGGCGCCGGATACCTGCAGAAATTTTCTGCGGGAAAATGATCCGGATTTCACCGGGTTTGACTCCGCGTTATTGGTGGCACGTGGTGCAGGCATATTCCGCCCCTCTTTCCTTGTGGCACGCGATGCACTTGGACATGGTCAAATAGGCGATGTCGGGCTGGGATACCGGTTGCGACACCTTGCGCATGTCGCGATGGCAATCCCAACATTTCATCTGCCCAAAGACGACATGCGCCCGATGCGAGAAATAAACATGGCCCGGTAACCTGTTCACCACGATCCAAGGAATCTCTTTCCCCGTCTTCAAATACTCGCGCACCTTCGCTTCTTCCGGGTTTTTCCCCTGGGGTTCGGAATGGCAATCGGCGCAATCGCGCAACAGGGGCAAGGTCGCGTGCGCCCCTTTATCCGCGAAGCGATGGCAATCCGTGCAGTCCATGTCTTCGGCTTTGATATGGGCCGCGTGATTGAAGGCCAGCGGTTGCCGCACCGCCGGTGGGGGAGACAGGAAATCGATGGCGGAGGCGGGAATGTCTCCCGAGCGATTACACGCTTGGTAGGTCAACCCGATCGCGAGCAACGCGAACCAGGCCGGGAGAAGGAATTTCCTTTCTCCCCGCCGTCCGCTGAGTTTCCGCTTGCCTGGTTCCATGTCGTCACCTATCGGTTTGCCGCGGGGGGTTACTTCGTGGTTGAATTGGCAACATCGTATTTCAGCGAAGCCACCCAGGTTGCCAGCGTATCCAACTCTTCGTCCGACCCCTTGAATTTTTTCTTGTGCTTGTGGCCGTCCAGCTTCACCTCTTTTTTCAGCCACTTGACAATCCAGTCCTTCTCTTTTTTCTTGCCCACGTCCGACAGATCCGGGGGTTCGATTTTTTTCCCCAGTAAGGCTTCATCTTCGTCCACGTCCGCGGTGGATTCGTCCGATTTCACCTTGGCGATTTTCAACGCGGAAATCGCATGGCATTGGGTGCATTTATTCTGGAGAAAGATTTTTTGTCCCGCCGGAACGGCGGCATCGGCCTGTGCGCGCATCGGCGTCAAGCCCGCCAGTAACATTCCCGTTCCGAGGGAGAGCAGCGTTTGTTTCCACATGGTGAGGTTTCCTTTCCTTCCCGAACCGGGTTGGGTGGTTCGTTTGTCATCCACGACTCAAGCGAATATCGATCCAAATTGTTCCGACTTGGAATGGCCCGGAGTTTCGGCTTTTTAATGCAACTCAATAGGCAAAGTGGCGAAACGGCAGAACTTTCAAGACAGACTGGCACGAATTTGGTGGGGAGCGTGCTTTCTCTTCAGGATGAATTTTGATCCCTATCCCGGATGAAATCTCATACGGCCGGGTAAAAATACCGCGAAAGTCGCGAAGCCGGGGTAGTCGAAAACTGGACCCTGGAATTTATTTGTAATACCTGTCGCAAGAATGATGCGTTAAACCCGGCGAATGGGGGATGGCATTGATGTTGCTTGTTGCGTAATCGCAGAACGGAGAAGCATCGGTATGAAACCCCGTCCTTTACACCAGCCTCTCATCCTTCTCGTCCTGATCGCCGGCGCCGCCCAAGCGGATTACATCAACAGCACCGTCACCCTTGGAGGGTATGCGTTGGATTCCAAGGACGCGACCAATAGCAACGACTTCTACCAAATGGAACGCGTCAACGTTTCGGCTTTGGAAAACGGCCTGGATCTACATCTCGCCTACGGCTATTCCGATTTCTATGAAAAGCGCCCCAACACCTATCAGACTTCCAATCGCCTCGCCTTGGCCAATGTCGGATTCACCCCGGCCGGAATCGACGGGCTGCGCGTCGAAGGCGGACGAGACTTCATGAGCTTGATCGATCGCCCGCTCTACTATGATGGGGCCGAAGCGCGCTATCAGTATCAAGGGTTTGTGCAGGCAGAATTGTTCGGCGGCTACGGCGTTCCCACGGTTTATCAAAGCGATCTCGTGGATTTCAATTCGGACAAAGCCCTGATGGGCGGCAAGCTCACCTTCACCCCGCTTTCCCAGTTGCTCATCCATCTCGACGGCTTGGTCAACGGCCGGCAGGATGACGGAACGCTCGGCGGCGACATTCAGGGAAGCCTGGGCGACCAGGTCACGGTGTCGGCCAACTCCGTCTACCGGCTGGATTCGAATTACTTCTCCCGGGCGGAAATTTCCGTGCTGGCCAGCGTCGTTCACCGCGTCCAGTACCAGCTTCGGTTCGGATACCAGGACGAAAAAATCGACTCAACCCGAAACTACGACTATTTCGTCAACCAGGCCCACCAGTACATGCTGACGGGGTTCGTGTATTCCTGGAACGAGAAAATCAGCGCCGACGCGGATTACGGGGTGCTGATGTACACCGACACCACGGGCCAACTGGCGGATTTCAAACTGAATGTCTACGGATTTTTCGTGGGCGTCAGTCAGGAATTTGCCACCGTCACCGACGCCTTCGATTTGACGGCCGGCTACAGCAACACCTACTGGAGCCGTCTGCGCCTCGACGTGGCGGGAGATTACACCCGCTACGATTTGGATCCGGTCAACATCGGACTGAAAGCCCTCGACTTTTCCGTGGCCCCCACCTACTTCCTCGGCCACGGGCTCGAAGCGACCGTGGAGTACGAATATCTGCACAACCGCATCTACGACAGCGACAACCGATTTTACGTCGGGATTAAGGAATCCTTTTTCAGAGGTCTCTCCAAATGAAGCAAGTAACTCTGCCGTTACTGATTTGGGGAATCGCCCTGGGAGGCGAAACCCACCAGTTCTCCCATTATCAGCACGTCAAAACCGAAGGATTGGAATGCACCGATTGCCATATCAAAACCATGGTTTCCACCACCTTGGCCGAGGCGCGGGTGGGATTGACCTTGCAGGCCTGCGTGAAATGCCATGACGACGATTCCGACTTTCAGACCCCCAAGCCCATTGTGCTGGCCGACCCCAGTTTTCGCCTGGTCCGGTCGGACGATCCCGATTTGAAATTCAACCACCGGGCCCATGTGCTCGCGAAAGTGCAATGCGCCGCCTGCCATGGAACGATCCTGGATTCGAGCGACACCGGCCATGCGCTGCAGCCGGCCAAAAACCTGTTGACCATGGAAAGCTGCATGCAGTGCCATGTGCAGAAGGCGCAAGTCGCCTGCCTCACCTGCCATACCAAGGTCGACGAACCCCTCAATCATTTGAGCGCGCTGTGGATCCGCAGCATGGGCCATGGGATGCAGGCCAACCTGAACAAGCAAGACTGCTCCATGTGCCATGACAAAGGCTCCATCACCACCTGCGCCGAATGTCATATGGGCAACGACGCGCGCAAAGTGCATGGGTTGAACTACCGGTTCAACCACGGCATAGACGTGAAATTCAAAAAGCTGGACTGCGCGGTCTGTCACGCACCGCTCGATCAATTCTGCGGGGATTGCCACGAAGGCAAGGGAAGGGTGTCGAGGTGAAAGCCATGCGGAAGTCGATTGCATACCCACTCACCGCCGCGCTGCTGGTCCTGGGAGGCTGCAGCAAGCTGGACAATCCGGACAAACCCGACGCCATGGCCTGCGATCTCTGCCACACCACGCCTTTGGACCAATTCGCGGTGCATCGGCTCCATCTCAGCAACTTGGCCATGGCCAATTTTCCTTACCGGAACACCTCGCCCGACTTCAATTATCCCGTCGACACCTCCCAGGGGGATTCCACCTACAAGGTCGAGGTGGATACCGCTTTCAGATTCAGCCAGAGCGCCACCCTCGACCAGGCCATGCGCTATCAACAAAACCGGCTGTTGAACGAAGGGATTCAATGCGTGGACTGCCATCGCGGGTTGGATGGGAGTTTGGTGCAAAACAACGACCCCAATCACCGCAACGGCCGGGAAGATGCGGATTTCGATACCGTCGCCTTGCTGGAAAAGCATTACGACGCCGTGGACACCGCCCATTTTCTGGCGACCGCTCCGAGCATGTCCTTTGACGGAACCACCTGCAACAACATGGTGTGCCACGGGGCGGGCCGCAAATCATTACAAAACGTGGTGTGGAATACAGCTCCGAAACTGACCGATACCATGTCATGCCTCGGGTGCCATAACACCACGAATCATAAAATCGGCGTAAGTTGCGACAAATGTCACTATGACGTTACCCTGGACGGCGGGCAGACCATCCACAACTTTCGCAAACACTGGAACGACACCATCTATTACGGCAGGTACTAAATGTCCGGAGAATCTTTTTCTAGAGGAGCGTGGAAAATGAAACAGTTATTGGCTTTACCACTATTGGTTATCGGCGCAATAACCTTCATGACGGGATGTATGGTGCAAGGCCCTCCGGGCCCTCCGGGGAAGGACGGAACGGACGGGCTGAACGGAGACAGCGCCCTGGCTTCCTGCATGAAATGCCATTCCGATTCCAACTTCAACATCAAGACCGAACAGTATCAATATTCCAAGCATTTTTTAGGCACGACCGTGGCCCGGGGCCAGAGCAACCGATTCTGTGCCCGGTGCCATACCAATGAAGGTTTCCAGGAAATCACCTGGAATGGCATGCCCTTCGTCGCCGCCGAAATGCCGAATGCCACCAAGATTCAGTGTGCCACCTGTCACACCATGACGGGCTTCGATTTCTCAAACGATACGACGACCATCAATGAAATCTTGCGAACCAATACCCCGGTGCCCTTGCTGTATCTCAATCAAGTCACCTTATCCGGCTGGACCACCACCAATACCTTCGACTTTTCCCAGGGGGCGTCCAAGATCAATAATTTGTGCGCTACCTGCCATCAAATCCGCGGGGCCACGCAATTCACCTACACCGACACGGTGGGAGGCAAGTCGGCCACCAAAGCTTTTGCGCAAATTGCCTACTTCCCGATGGGCACGGCCATTCTACCCGGCGATACCGCTATCGCGGCCAAAGGGAATCTGAAGCAGCCAGCCGATTCGGTCGCCTATCTAGTGGGAAGAAGCTTCGCGGTGCATAATGGCAACCAGTCGAACATCTTATACGGAATGAACGGATACGACTTCGGAACGCCCATTGTCACTGGACCGCGGCATCATGCTAAGAGCAATTGCGTCGATTGCCACATGAATGCCTGGGATTCGACCACGCATACCGGCGGACATTCTCTCATCGTGAATCTCGACGACCCCGCTTGCAACGCCTGTCACAATCTCCGAGATACCCTTGCCCAGGATTCGACGGTAGTCTCCGGCTTGCTCAAACAATTGGGCGATGCACTGGCGGCGCGGAAAGTCGCGGTGAAATCGACGAGTTCCTCCGGAGTGGTATCGTATTCCTTCCTGAACACCCATGATTTCTACGGCAAGCTCTATTCCAACAACCCGGCGGATTCGGCGGTGGTTTACGCCAGCCTGACCTCGGCGAACAAAACCGATTCGGCCACCGGGGTGATCGACTACATCAATAACGTCACCTATTCGAAGGATTCGAATTTGAAGAATAGAATCGGGCGTAAGTGGACCTATGGCGAATTGGGCGCCGCTTACAACTACGGGTTCATCAGCTCGGAAAATGATTTAGGCAAGCATAACAGCGACTATACCAAGAAGCTGCTGCAAGCCTCGATCAATTGGCTCGCCGCCCATCCGTAACGAACCCCCCCGCAGGGGACGCAAAGGTCCCCGGTTGTAATGAAAGGCTTCAGCCCCCCCCAGGGCTGGAGCCTTTTGATTTTACCCGCCCTGAATCTGAAAATGTGAGCCGAGTCATTGGAGGCCCGGACTTTGCTGTCTTTGGGTGCATGATCAAATCGGATGATTTTCAAGACAATCATCTGTCATTAATGCAAACCTACGGACAATTAGACAAATCGAGTGGGGTCGAGAATGCGCCAATCCGCCGCGGTAAAACACTTTAGAATGCAGAACGCCACCAAGCTGCGAATTTTTCTGGGGCTGTGCCTGTCGTTGTTCATGGTGCTGCTTTTCAGTTGCCGGGAAAAGAACGAGAAGCAGAGTTATTCCGAAGTTCAAGGCTTCGACTCTCCGGTTAAACAGGAAGAGATCAAGGTGCCGGCCGATCTCCCAGCCGATCCGCACGCGGGAATGCAAATGCCCGACGGGCAAAATCCCCCTGCGGGCATGGTGCCCGCCCATCCCGCCGGAACTCTGACATGGAAACTGCCCCCGGGTTGGACGGCCCAACCGGGAAGCGGCATGTTTTACGCCATGCTTACAACCGGTCCCGACGCCAATGCCGGGCAAGTTTCCATCATCGTTTTGCCGGGTGAGGCGGGAGGATTGCCAGCCAATGTCGAGCGTTGGTTGGGGCAACTGGGTTTGCAACTCCCCGGCTCCGCCGTACAGAACTTCATCGCCCAGAGCAAAAAGATTCGCACCCAAGGGAACATGGACCTTACGCTGTTGGATTTCAGTTCCGTGGTCCCGGGTCCGGGCAATTCCATGCTGATGGGCATCACCAAACCCGGCGACGACTCCTACTTCATTAAAATGATGGGACCGAAAGCCGCCTTGGAAAGCCAGAAGAAAAATTTCTTGGACTTCTGCAGTTCCTTGGTCCTGAAATGAACTCCGCGACCTTGGCCACCAAGTTGCGCGCCTGGCTGCCGCGCCTGGCTTCTTTGCGCATCACCGTGGTATGCCTGCTGCTGCTCTTCATCTTGACGGCTTGGGGCACGATTTACCAGGCCGGAAACGGTTTGTATGCGGCGCAGACCCGTTTTTTCCATTCCTGGTTTTTCCTCATCGGCGGCATCATCCCCTTTCCCGGAGCGCAACTCGTCATCTGGGTGCTGTTCATCAATTTGCTGGCTTCGCTGATCTTCCGCGTGAAATATTCCTGGGGAAATCTCGGCAACATCATCACCCATGCCGGCATCCTTTTTCTGATCGCCGGGTCTTTCGTGACCTATAAATACGCCGTGGAATCCTACCTCCCGCTTTCCGAAGGGGAACTTTCCAACGTTTCCCTGGATCGTCGCAATTGGGAATTGGCCGTTTGGCATGAATCCGGCGATGCGATGGCGAAGAAAGTTTCGACCCTGGAAATGAGTCCGGACCAGATGGGGCGCGAAATCGATTTTTCCAGCCTCGGCTTCAAAGCGGTGGTGGAGAACTACTATCGGAATTGCGTCCCCGAAACCGACCCGGCCAATTCGAGCGCCGTCCGGTTAATGCCGCGCCGGCCGGCCAAAGAACCGGAAGACAATGTCGCCGGCATGGTTCTCAAGGTCGAGCCGCGCGATGGGCCGGCCCGCGAATTCGTTCTTTACGGCGACCAAACCGAACCCGTCACGGTCGGCGGTGACCTGGAGGTTTCCCTCCGGCATCAACGCCATCCCCTGCCCATGACCCTCAAACTCCTGACCGTCAGGCGGGAAGACTATGCCGGCACGAACATCGCCCGCAGTTTTCGCAGCACGGTGGAAGTCAAAAGCCGGGGGGTGAATTTCACCACGCGCATTTATATGAACCATCCCCTGCATTACCAAGGCTTCGTCTTCTACCAGGCCTCGTATTCCCGGGACGCGGAGGGCGAGGGAGCTTCGGTGTTCCAGGTGGTCAAAAACACGGGCCGCCCGCTGCCGTATATATCCGGCGGGCTGATTTTTTCCGGCATGCTGATCCATTTCCTGTGCATGCTTTTCGGATTCGGCCGCCGCGGCGAACCCGGGGGGCGGCCGAAAACAGCCATGGCGCGCGGGAGGGTGGCATGAAGACGCAAATTTTCTGGACCGCACTGGCGGTCGGCATCGGATTGGGTTTTTCCCAAGAAGTTTCCTTGCAGGCCTTCAAGGCCATTCCGATCATGGACGCCGGCCGGGTGAAACCCCTGGATACCTACGCGCGCATCACTTTGCTGCAACTCAGTTCCCGCAGCAGTTACCGGAACCGGCCCGCCATCGATTGGCTGGCCCGGGTCATGTTCACTCCCAACGCGGCTTCCAACGACGCGGTGTTCCGGATCAACAATATCGACGTGGTCTACACCTTGGGGTTGGAGCCCACCCGGAACAATCGCTACACCTTTGCGCAATTGGCGCCGGCCATCAGCAAACTTTCGCAGCAGGCCGAAGCCGCCATGAAGATCGAGGAGAAGCAACGCACACCGGTGGAATCGGAGCTCATCCGCGTCGCGAACAATCTGAGCCTATACGTCGGTCTCATGAACAGCTTTCTGTTTACCGAACCGAACCCCGACTTTCAGGTTTCCGATCCCGCCGTGGCGGCGCACCTCGGGCTCCCGCCTCAAGATGGGCCTTACAGCTTCATGGAAATACGCGCCCATATGGGCCAATTGGCCCCGCTGGTGCAGCCGCTCATGGGCGGAGGGCAGGGGAAAGATCCTTCCACGTGGAGCCCCGAGCAAAAGGCCGCTTTTCAACTCTTTCAGAACTTCACCAATTGGAGCGAACAATATCGGGACTTCCCCATTCCCATCATTCCTCCGGCGGGAAACCGGGCGGAAATGTGGATGAGCCCATGGGGTTTGGTGGCCCGGCCAAACCTCGATCCCGGAACCATGGCAGCAGTCACAGCCCTGCAAGCAATGGATTCGGCCTTTGTCGCGGGTCAGCCGGCGAAATTCGATCGCGCGGTGAATGCGCTCGTCGGTTTCATCGAGGCCCGCGGGGGTGTGGCGATCAAACCGTGGCGCCTGCACCTGGAAATTTTTTACAACGCTCTCGATCCTTTTTACCGCGCCAAAATCCTCTACGGCCTCGCCATTCTGGGAAGTTTACTGGCGATGATGGTGTGGAGAAAATGGCTGTCCGTTCCCAGCCTGGCGCTGCTCGTTTGCGGCGCCTTGCTCGAAGCCGTCGGCATCGGCCTGCGGGTGGTCATCAGCGGCCGCGCCCCGGTTTCCAATCTCTTTGAAACCTTCCTCTTCGTGTCCTTTATCGGCGCGCTTTTGGGAATCGCGCTGGAACTTTTTCATCGCAAAGGCTTCGGCACCTTGGTGGGATCCATCACCGGCTTCCTGGTGCTGCTGATTTCCAGCCGCTACAACACCGACGGCGACACCATCGGCGTCCTGGTGGCGGTGTTGAACTCGAATTTTTGGCTGAGCACCCATGTCATCACCATCAGTCTGGGTTATGCGGGTTGCTGCATCGCCGGGGTGATCGGGCATCTTTATCTGATGCAAACCGCCGTGAACCCCGCGGCCAAGGAAAAATTGGACGGGTTAAGCCGCATGACCTATGCCATGCTCGCTTTCGGCCTGCTCTTCGCCTTCATCGGCACCATTTTGGGCGGCATCTGGGCCGACCAAAGCTGGGGCCGATTCTGGGGGTGGGATCCGAAGGAAAACGGGGCGTTGTTGATTGTGCTCTGGGGCACGATTTTGTTTCATGCCAAGTTGGGCAAAATGATCGGCCCGCTGGGAATGGCCGTGGGTTCGGTGTTGGGAATCGTGGTGGTGATGATGGCCTGGTTCGGCATCAACTTGCTCGGGGTCGGGTTGCACTCCTACGGATTCACCTCGGGAGTGGCCAATTCCCTGGCCGTGTATGTCAGCCTCGAAGCGCTCTTTCTGGTGGTCGTGCTGTACTTCGTCAAGCGCGCGCAACTGCGTGCGGCTTGACTTTTCCCATCCTGCCGCTTTGTCAAAAGAAAAACGAGCTTCGCGTTACCTTCCGGCCTAAGTTAGGGAAAGCGGGTCACATCCCAGGTACCGGCAGGAGGGAATTATGACGGATACGGAATGCGCGGACCGGGAGAGGGAACAATCCGTTTTTCGTTCCGCGGGCCCTGATGGCAACGCGGCCGGTCGCGGCCGGCCTCCGATACAAGGCTCGGTGCTCGCGCTGTGGCTGGCGCAGGCGCCGCCCCAAAGCAAAGGGTTCCAGGAAAAGGTGCGTCTGGTTCCGAACCACGAGAAAAATGCCGACCATGCTCTGGTCTGGAGCAGTCCCGTGAATATCGTGTCCTGGGGGCAGCTTGCCCAGGTCCTGGACAAAGACCCGCTGTTCGAATTCAAGCATTGCGAATTGAACATTTGCGTCACATCGGCGGATTTGTCTTCGCAGCGGACCGGCGACGTCATTTGGATCGGGGAGGCCCGGTTGGAAGTGTTGCGGAACGGCGGGTCTTGCCCCAAACGCTGCCATTTGCAAGCGGGCGATCCGTCGCCTTGCGCGCTCACGACCAGTTGGATTTCCGCCCGCGTCCTGCAAGCCGGCCAAGTGTGCATCGACGATACTTTGTTGGCCCTGGCGCAGTACCAAGGCGCCTGAGAACCGGTCGGCGGCGGCAACCCCGGTATGCAAAAAACTCTGCCGCCCTGGCAAAATCCCGGTTTGGCGAATTCAAAAGCCGAATCCGCATTACCTTAAGAGCATCAGGCGGAAGGGAGTGGCCGAACATGGAAAAGCGAATTCCTGAAATCGAATGTCCCCGGCGCGGCAAGCGAATCTCCTTATTGGAATGCCACGATTGCGATAAGCGCATTCACGTTCTGCACCGGGATGAAGTCCCCGCCGAATTGCAATGTTCCCTGTGGTTGGAACTGTTGGATGCCGGAGATTTTTTCGAAGACGTCTGCCGGAAAGATTAGCCGCCCTTCGGCGGTTCGGCCGGTTCGACAGGCTCACCGACCGAAGTGTGGGTCGGTTCGACAAGCTCACCGACCGAGGGGGTTCGGCTGGTGAGCCTGTTAAACCAGTCGAACAATCAAACTCTTCGCACTGTGTAGGTCTTATCGCGATAAGATGATTTAGATTCGGCTCCCGCCTTAAGTCGCCGCTCCCGCGGGAATTTCAGTTGCGGCGTCGACCGGGTCCGGTGCCCTCTGCGCCATGCCCTGGTACAGATTCCAGCGCTGGCGAATGGCTTTCTCCTCCTGCCCCAGCAGCAAGGCGGCCGCTTCCGGATCCATTTGCGTCAACACCTTGTACCGGCCTTCCTGATACAGGTAATCGCGCAGGGGAATCTTCGGCTCTTTGCAGTCGAGCTGCAGCGGCGCTTTGCCTTCGGCGGCGAGCAAGGGGTTGTAGCGGTACAGCAGCCAATGGCCGGAGTCCACGGCCTTTTTCTGTTGCCGCAATCCGTCGCCCATGTCGTAGCCGTGGGCAATGCAATGCGAGTAGGCGATGATGAGGGCCGGACCGGGAAATTCTTCGGCCTCGCGCAGGGCCTTGAGGGTTTGCAGATCGTTGGCGCCCATGGCGACCGTGGCTACATAGACGTTACCGTAGCTCATGGCCATGAGGCCCAAATCCTTTTTGCCCGCGCGCTTGCCGCTGGCGGCGAAGCGCGCCACCGCGGCGCGGGGCGTCGACTTCGAGGCCTGCCCGCCGGTGTTGGAATACACCTCGGTATCCAATACCAGAATGCGCACCCGGCGGCCGGAAGCCAGCACGTGATCCAAGCCGCCATAGCCGATGTCGTAGGCCCAGCCGTCGCCGCCCACGGCCCACACCGTGCGTTCCACCAAAGCGTCGGCCAAGGCGTCGAGATCGCGCAATTCGGGTTGGGTGGCGCCGGCCAGCAAGGCCCGCAGTTTTTCCACCCGGTCGCGTTGCCGGCGGATCGACGCGGGCGTTATCGGCCCGGTTTCCAACAGGCCTTCGGCCAATTCTTCGCCGATGAATTCCCGGTGGGCTTGCACGAGTTGCCGCACATGGTGCATCTGGTGATCGAGGCTGAGGCGCATGCCCAGACCGAATTCGGCGTTGTCTTCGAACAACGAGTTGCTCCAGGCCGGGCCTTTGCCCTGCGCGTTCACCGCCCAGGGCGTGGTGGGAAGATTGCCGCCGTAAATGCTGGAGCAGCCGGTGGCATTGGCCACCAACAGGCGGTCACCGTACAACTGGCTCAACAATTTCAGATAGGGCGTCTCGCCGCAGCCCGAGCAGGCGCCGGAAAATTCAAACAGGGGGCGCAGCAATTGCACGTCTTTCACGTTGGCGAATTTGTAGGCGGGGTTCTCGGCCGCGATGTCGGGGAGGTTCAGGAAAAAATCCCACGACCCGTCGGCAGGCGGCGATTCGGTTTTGGCCCGCATGTTCAGCGATTTGCGCTGGGGATCTTTCTTGTCGGTGACCGGACAGGCGTCCACGCACAGGGCGCAACCGGTGCAGTCCAGGGTCGAGATCTGCAAGGTGTACAGCGCGTCTCCGGCGCCGGGCCATTTGGCTTGCAAGGTGGCGAAACCTGCCGGGGCGCCTTGCGCCGCGTCGGGCGCGAACACCTTGGCGCGAATCACGGCATGCGGGCATACGTACACGCATTTGCCGCATTCAATGCAGAGATCCGGTTCCCAGATGGGGATTTGCAGGGCGATGTCGCGTTTTTCCCATTGGGTGGTGCCCGAAGGGTAGGTACCGTCGGCCGGAAAGGCGCTGACGGGCAAAAGGTCGCCGCGCCCATTCATCATTTCCGCCGTGACGTTGCGCACAAAATCCGGCGCCGCCGGCGGAAGGCGGACCTCGGCCAAAATGGAAACCAAGTCGTCGCTTTCGGCGGGAACCGTGACCTCATGTAAATGATCAATCGCCCGGTCCACGGCTTCGAGGTTTTTCTGCACCACCTTTTCGCCCCGCTTGCGGTAGGTCTTGCGAATGGCGTCCTGGATTTTTTCCAGGGCCTGTTCCCGCGGCAACACGCCGCTGAGCGAGAAAAAACAGGCTTGCATGATGGTGTTGATGCGGCGGCCCAACCCGAGCGCGGTGGAGAGGGCGAAGGCGTCGATGACGAAAACCTTCACGTGCTTGGTCTGGATTTGCCGCCGCATGCGGGCGGGCAGATGCGCCCATGCTGCTTCGGGAGCATGGGGGCAATTGAGCAGAAGGGTGCCGCCGCTTTCCAGGGCGTCGAGCACCGGAAAGGTGTCGATCAGGTTGTATTGGTGCACGGCCGTGAAATTGGCGCGCGTGATGAGGTACGGGCTGTGGATGGGCTCAGGGCCGAAGCGCAGATGCGAGACGGTGACGCTGCCCGATTTTTTGGAATCGTAGACGAAATACCCTTGGGCGTAATTGTCGGTTTCTTCGCCGATGATTTTGGCGGAGTTTTTGTTCGCGCCCACGGTTCCGTCGGAACCCAAGCCCCAGAAGGTGGCCCGCACCATGCCGTCTTTTTCCAGATCGAAGGCCGGGTTCCAATTCAGGCTGGTCTGTCCGACATCGTCGAAAATTCCCACGGTAAAACCGTGACGGGGATGCGGGTTTTTCAATTCGTCGAACACCGACTTGGCCATGGCCGGCGTGAACTCCTTCGAACCCAATCCGTAGCGCCCGCCCACCACGGTGGGGAAGGCGGCGAAACGGGTCGGGGCCCGGCCCCAGGCTTGCGCCAGCGACGTCAGCACGTCTTGGTACAACGGCTCGCCGCCGGCGCCGGGTTCTTTGCAGCGGTCGAGCACGGCGATGGATTTCACCGTGGCCGGCAACGCCTGGATCAAATGTTCCGCGGAAAAGGGGCGGAACAAACGCACCTTGATCACGCCGGTTTTTTCGCCGCGCCGGTTCAGCTCGCGCGCGGTTTCCTCGGCGGTTTCGGCGCCCGAACCCATGATCACGATCACGCGTTCGGCGTCGGGGGCGCCGGCATAGTCGAACAAACGGTACGGCCGGCCGGTCAGGGCCGCGAAGCGATCCATGGCCTCCTGCACCAGGCCGGGCAGGCGGAAATAATACGGGTTCACGGTTTCGCGCGCCTGGAAAAAGACGTCGGGGTTTTGCGAGGTGCCGCGGATGAAGGGGTGATCCGGCGATAATCCCCGCAGACGGTGCGCGCGCACGGACGCGTCGTCGATCATGGCGCGGATTTGTTCGTCGGATATTTTTTCCGCCATGTTCAATTCATGCGAAGTACGAAAGCCGTCGAAGGCATGCACGAAAGGAATGCGGCCGCGCAAGGTGGCGGCATGGCTGATCAACGCCAAATCCATGGCCTCTTGCACCGATCCGGAAAAAATTATGGCCCAGCCCGCGGACCGCGCGGCCATGACGTCGCTGTGATCCCCGAAAATGGAGAGGGCCTGCGTGGCAATGGCGCGCGCGGCCACGTGAAACACCGTGCTCGTCAGCTCGCCGGCGATCTTGTACATGTTGGGAATCATCAGCAGCAGGCCCTGGCTGGCCGTGAAGGTGGTCGACAGCGATCCGGCCTGCAAGGCGCCGTGGATGGCGCCGGCCGCGCCGCCTTCGGATTGCATTTCCTGCACCACGGGGACGGAGCCCCAAATATTTTTTTCGCCGGTGGCCGACCAGGCGTCGGCCAATTCGCCCATGGTGGTCGAAGGCGTGATGGGATAGATGGCGATGACTTCGCTGGTGCGGTAGGCGACGTGGGCGGCGGCTTCGTTGCCATCAAGAATGGCGAGTTTGCGTGACATCTTCAACCTTTCCGCCAACCCGTACCTTGGCGTATTTCAAGTCTTTTCATTAATAAGTATAAGGCGAACTTTATACGGTATTGATCGTCTCCGGCCGACTTTTCCCTGACATTTTGGCGCGGCATCGGCAGCGGGTTTTTCATGCGAAACTCGGACAAATTTTTTCGAAGCGGGAACCTTGCCGGCTTCCCCGGCTCCGAAATTCCGCCTGCATCATTTCCAGGATTTTGGATTTTTCCCGGCACCAGGAGGGGGCGATGAGCAAGTCTCCGCGGGCATCTCCGGTGAACCGTTGCACCCCCACCGCGGACGGCACGCGTTCGAGAAAATCCACCAAGGACTCGACACATATTCGTCGATTTCCAAAGGCCGGTATTCGCCGCGGGCGTATTGCGCGGCCAAGGCGGTTCCCCGTACCACGTGCAGCGGATGGATTTTAATCGCGTGGTAGGTCCATTCACCCAAAACCGAGGCGGTGTGGCGATAATGCTCCGGTGATTCACCCGGCAGGCCCAGAATGATATGCACGCAGAGGTCGAAGCCGCGCTGCCGGCACAGGTGCATGGCGCGGGCGAAGTCGTCGAAGGTGTGGGCCCGGTTGATGCGGCGCAGGGTGGCGTCGAAAGCCGATTGCAAACCCAATTCCAAGGTGAGAAAGGTTTTCGTTCCCAACTCTTCCAATAAGTCCGCGACTTCGGGGCCGACACAATCAGGGCGCGTGCCGATGGAAAGGCCCACCACGTCGGGATGTTCCAGGGCCTGCCGATAAAGCTCGCGCAGGCGGCGCACGGGCGCATAGGTTCCGGAAAAGGTTTGGAAATAGGCGATGAACTTTTCGGCCCCGAAGCGGGAGCGCGCATAGGCCATGCCCTGCTCCAATTGCACGGGAAGGGAAACCCCGCGCTTTCCGGCGGAAGGGGAAAAACCGCGGTTGTCGCAATAGGTGCAACCACCACGCGACTTGGTGCCGTCGAGGTTGGGGCAGGTGAAGCCGCCGTTGAGCGTGACCTTGCGCACCTTCACGCCGGCGAATCCCCGCGCCGCCAGGAGTTGCGCGTAGGGTGTGTAAGGCGGGTCGACGGAGGCGGGTTTCGCGGCCGCGGCCATTTCATTTTCTCTCCGGCAAAACCAGCAGCAGGGGCGCGTAAATCCAAGCCCACCAGGCGACGGCGCCCAGGGCGAAGCCCGCGGCCACCGCCAGGTGCAGCCAATGACCGCGCGTCCAGATATCGGTGGCCACCCGCGAGGACATGGCCAGCAAAAGCAGCCAGCCGTAGCCGAAGGTTTGCTTACGATGGTTTTGCAGGATTTCCAGGCGGCCGCCGTGGGCTGCGGTCACGCGCGCGGCGATGGACAGGATCAGCCACAGAAATCCCGTGATGAAAATCACATGCTCCCAGGCGACGGGGTAGGCGGGAAGAAACACCGGCATGGCCAGGCCCAATCCCATGGCCAGCAGGGAGTACCGCGCCCCGGCCAGGTAAGCCGGCAGGCGGCGGGACAGGCGGTGCAGGTGGTGTAAGTGCAGGGGACGCAGCAGGAACCAAAACCAAATGCCCGCCCGCAAGCCGGCGGCCACGCGGAGGGCCAGCGGCGTCGCGACCCAACCGTCGAGCGCATAACTCAGGGCAAAGAGAAATCCCCAGGGAAGAAGAGTACGGAAGGACGTATTGGGGGAGGAGCGCAGGTCTTCAGGCTGGACCAACGCGTTGCCGAACAGCTTGGGCAGAAGAAAATTTCCGATGCCCAGAATCAAGAGCAGGGGAAAGGCCTGGAACTGAAGTAGCGATCCCGTCCGGGCGAGTGCGAATCCGCCGAGGCCGCCGGCGAGGAGTCGAAGCAAAGTCCCGATCATATCGGCGGACACGGCCAGGGCGATAAACGCGAAGGCCGCAGGAGGATTTCCGCGCCGATGTTTCCAGCGGGTCGCGATGAAGAGGACGAAATTCACAAGCAAGAGGAGATGAAAAATTTGGCCCCAAGCCGTGGCGCCGATCACGGTCGCGAGGGGAGTCGCGATCAAGAGAATCGGGAACAGCGCGAATTGCCCTGGACCCAAAGGGGCGACGCCCAGCACCTTGGGAAGCATGGTGCACAGGAATCCGAAAATGAAGCAAAGCACAAATCCCTGAATTTGCAGGGCGGCATGCGCCGGGCCGGGATAGGGGAAAGTTTGCGGCCGGAAATAAAAGGGAATCCAGATGCCCAATCCGATCGCGATAAAACCCATCCCCAACGGGAAAAGCAATCGATACGGCTCTTGCCGCAAATCGGCCCACGTGATTCCAGTGGTCGCGGTGGCGGCTTCCGGCGTCATGCTTCGGTTCGTCAGATCACCCGCGAGTATTGGGGCAGATCGCCGCTGCCGATCATGGGATCAAACGCCGCGGCCACCATGCGGGACAACAAAAATCCGCTTTCGGTGATGCGGACCACGTCGTCTTCGCGCGCGGCGATTCCGTCGGCGAGAAACGGCGCGAGCTTGGCGTAACTGGCGGCCAGGTATTCGCGCTTCCATTCCGCCTCCAATCCCGGCACTTCCAAGGCGTCTTCCACTTCGGTTTCGCCGCGGCAGAGCAGGTCGTTGATGATGGCGCGCACGGCCACATCCTGGGTCCGCATGCGGTAGGCCCGGGCGAAGGAGGGTTTTCCGCTTTCGACCCGGGCGCGGTAGCGGTCCAAATCTTTTTCGTTCTGAAGGTACCCTTGGTGTAACTGGGAGATTCCGGATGCTCCGAAGGCGTGCACCTGGCCGGCGCGTTCGGCCACGCAATAGCCTTGGAAGTTGCGGTGCAACCGGCCCTCGGCCTTGGCCCGCCCCAGTTCGTCGTCGGGCTTGGCGAAGTGATCCATGCCCACGGCCACGTAGCCCGCGCGCAAGAAGGCTGCGCGCGAGGCGAGGGCCATGTCGAGGCGGGCGGCCGCATCGGGCAGGGGGAATTTTTCCAGCGCGCTTTGATGGCCTTTGACCCAGGGCACATGCGCATACGGAAAGAGTGAGACCCGATCCGGGTCGGCATCGATGATGGCGGCCACGGTGTCGGCGAAGGAGTCGCGCGTTTGATAGGGCAGGCCGTAGATCAAATCGAGGTTGATGCCGAAGAACCCGAGATCGCGGGCGGTTTGCACCAGCTCGGGATGCGGCAGGCGCGTAGGCCGGCGATGCACGGCCTGCAAAACCTGGGGATGGACGTCTTGGATGCCGAAGGAGACGCGGTTGAATCCCATGTTGCGGAGGTCTTCCAATTTGGATTTCACGATCAGGCTGGGATCGCATTCAATCGCGACTTCGGTGGCGTCGGAGATGGGGAAGGCCGAGGTAATCGTGCGCAGCACGGCCGCCAACGAAGCGTAAGCAACCGCGTTCGGGGTTCCGCCGCCGAAATGGATTTGCGAGACGGGACGGGATGGGTCGAGATAGGGAAGCAATAACGCGAATTCTTGCGGCAGCAAATCCATGTAGGCGCGGATGAAATCGCCTTTGCGGCCTATCTCGGTGTAGCAACCGCAAAACGTGCAGCGCTGCGGACAAAAGGGAATATGGAAGTAAAAGGAAAGGTTTTTGGGCCCGATGCGGTTCGAAGTCTTCAGCAATTCCGGGTAATCGATTCCATCGGGATCTTGCACGATGAAGTTCGCGGGGGGATAGGAAGTGTAGCGCGGCGCGAACCCGTCATATTTCGACAACAATTCCAGCGGAGATTTTTCTATTACGGCCGTCATATCTTCCCACTCAGCTTTCTTCTTCTCATTAAAAGGAGCAAAGCCCAAGCCAAGCTGGTATCGCGTTTCCCGCGAATTCGATCAAACTTCGCAGCCTCGCTTCCGGGCTTTTTGTCAAAGCGGCATGCAGAATGACAAAGGTGTTCGCGTGCCATGCGGCCGGATCCGAGTGAGAAACCTGATCCTTCCTTGGAAGGTGGATTCGCGTCAATGGGCGGTTTTCAAGAATGCCAGGATCGACTGGTAATCCTGCGCCGCCAGATTCGCTCGTAAGCGCATGTGCATAGCCACTACCGACCACTGCGCGTCGCTGTATTTGCTGGGGGATTGCAGGTTGTGGCAGCGGGCGCAATTCTCCGCCCAAAGTTTGGGGCCGTTTTCCTGGAGATCCGCCGTCGCCGTCGCCGGTGCCGTAGCCGGTGCCGTAGCGGGAGCCGGCGGGGTGGCCGCGCATCCCGTGGCCAGCCATGCCGCCGCACCCAGGGCGACAATCGCGATGCCTCTTATCAATCCATTGGTTCTGTTCTGCATGATGGTAACTCCTTTAATTAAAATCCCGAGATGAATTCGAACAGGAAGGCATCGCCATTCGCGCCGGATCCGTTTTCATTGATGACTTCATAGGCCCCTTTGGCGACCACGCATTCCGTGAGCCAATAGTCCAACCCGCCGGTGACGCGCCATTCGTCGTAGCCGATGGTCGGTATCTGCTTTTGATTCAGCCGGTCGTAGCGAGCCACGGCTTCCAGGTTTTTAACAATCGGCACGGGAACTTGCGCCGGCCGATAAGAAATCTGGGCGTAGCCTCCGTTCCGGGCATTGTCGAAGTTCACGGCATCGGGCCCCGGGTTGTAGGTCATGGGATCGACCTTGGACCAAACCCATTGTCCCCGCACATTGAGGTTTCCCCACGCCGATGATTGCTGCACGAAATTCACGTCTACGGATTGCAGCATGGCGTTCACGTCATTACCGGCCGGCGCGACGCCGGAGTATTGAAATCCATAACCCACCTCGAATTGGGGGATGGGGATAAACCCGGCATGGCCACCCAGTGCCATGTTGTTGTTGATGTTGTCGTTATTGTCGTATTCCAGATCGCCGTAGGCGGTGGAATCGTCGGTGATCAAACTCGGAGCGTTGACGTTGAACACCGAGTATTCGAAGCGCGTGGAGCCGAGCGGAATTCCCCCGCGGATTTGCACGCCCAATTCCGACTCCGGCAATAAACCGTCGTACACGGCCAGGGGTTTATCCGGCAGGCGGTTCACCCAGCCCATGTGTTGGCGTTCCACGAAAAAATTCATGGGGTTCAAAAACCGTCCCACGCCGACGCTCATGTAATCGTTCAGCAGGTAAGAAGCCTGCGCCACTTCCAGGTTCAGCGTGGTGTAGTTTCCCTCCAACTCCAATTCAATTTCGCCTTCAAAGAACAGCCGGTCGCTCAGCTTCCATAGAAACAAGGGGTTGAAGGCAGCGGTATACGCGTTGTTAAAGGCCCCGTTTCCCTCCTGCGTCGAGGAGAAGGCCGCGGTTCCGTATCCGACGATCAGCATCTTGACCGCCCCGGGAAACGCATCTTTGGCCATGAGCTCGGTTTCCAGGGCTTGTTGCTGCAAATCCTGCAGGGACTGCTTGAGATCCTGAATGTCCGCGGCATTAGTCGCGGTTTGTTTGGACGCCGGGGCGCTTTCGCTTTCGGCCGGGGTATTCGCGGCGACGGTTTGATTTGACACCACGCCGGCCGGCTTGGGAGCCAAGGTGCGGAGATAATGCACGATGGTCCAACGTTGCTTCTCGGACAAAGTCGGCCGGAAGGAAGGCATGGGGGAATTCCCCTCGGTGATTTTCCAGAACAGGGCGCCGTCGCTTTGTTGCCACATGTTCGAATCCGAGAGCACCGCCGGATGCCGGGGTAAGGCCATGGCGGCGGGACCATCCCCATTCCCCTGGGATCCATGGCAAACCACGCAGTTTTGGGAATAAATCTTTTTCCCTGCGGCGATGGAATTGGAGTCGTCGGGTACCGGATTGATGCTATGGGAGGCGGAAGCAGGAGCCGTCCATGTGCTCATCCCGTTGGCTTGGACATTGGTTTGCGCCACACCATTCGTGGCCAGGGTGAATGCGCAGGCCGTCGCGGCCGCCACCCTGAAATGAGGTTTACCGATCTTCATGTTGAATCCTTTCCGAAGAGCTTGATGCGGATCGACGCATCGACCCGCATGAGATGAGCGAGCGAATGCGATACCAGATTGAAATCGGGCGAGAAAAATTTTGGGCCGGGGAAAAAATGCCGAATGAGGATGAAAAAACCGGAATGGCGGAAAGGCAAACGAAGTGAACTATTGGCGATTCAGAAAATTATCTGGCATTTAGACAACATGAAGTGCCAAAACGGCGAATCGATATCCCGACTTTACCGGTATCAGTCCGAAATTCCATGTAGTTTGGCCACCGTAAAGGTCCGCCAACTTGTGATGGATGAGGGATCTCGTTAGCGCGGGGCGGGTTGGACTCGGCATTTTGGCAGAGCGCGAAGTGTTCCGGGTCGGGAATCGTGCCAGTTAGTTGTGAAAAGAAATGGCCGCTTCCGATTGTGACGCACCTGCGGCGGACGGTAGCAGCCCCGTTGCGAACGAAGTCGCGTCGTGATCCAGATGCGAAATTTCAGAGCCCGACGGTGACACCGATATTGAACGTGCCGTTCTTTATCACCAGATCCTGCGTGGCCACTTCGGTGGAATCGGGTTTCAATACGGCGGAGAAGGTGCCTTGGACGCGCGTGGCGGAAAAAGCGGTGATGACGATGGTTCCGGTGTCCGGTGCGGTGCCATTCCAACAACATTGGCCCGTGGAACTGTTGTTGAGCCCGCCGGTGAGCAGGCGCGCGGGTGACTTGTTGGTAAGGGTGTAGGTGCCCGTTCCCGCAACACGCTTGCCACCGCTTCGCTGCGGATGGCTGCAAGAGCGAAAAGACTTTGGCTGCAACGATGCGGAATCAGGATGAAACGCAAAGGGGTGCGCTAAGGACTTGCCCCCAAAGGAATCGCCCGCAGGAGATACCTTCCGTCGGGCAGGTCGAAATCCTTGCCGAGGGAAACGGTTTGACCCTCCGGAAAAAGTCTGCGCAGCGGCCGACCCATCAGGTCGAAGATTTGGATTTCTGGCCTGGTCTCTGGAGGCCAGGCGTGAAAATCGATTTGATCCTGCGCGGTCACAACCCACGCCGAATTCGGACCGGAGGCATTGCGGGCGGCGCCGATGCGATGGGGATTTTGAATCGCCACGGGCGTCAAAGTGTCCCATTGCATCACCTTCATCACCGTCGCTATGAGGGAGTCGGCGATGATGCGGTGCTGCGCCTGGTTTGGATGCGAATACAGCGCCAAGGCATTGGTGAGCGTGATGGGGCTGGAAAAAGTGGAAATGTTTGAAAATGACTGCGCCACGGTCTGCACATCGGTGAGGATTCTGCCCGCCAGCCCAATCAAGATGATCGGTGCGTTCGTATAATGGTTGCGCACCGTGTTGATGAAGCCTGTATAGGTGGTGATGAAATCGGCATCCGACACCCCATTATTGAAATCGTTGATCCCCAGGAAAATGCAAACCACGTCGGGAGTCCACGAGGAGAAATTCCAGTCGCCCGCCGCGTCGCAAACGGTTTGCGGATAGCGCGCCGGCATGTTGGGATCGCCGGAATTGCTTGTCACCAGGCCGCAGCCTCCGCGCGCGACGAGAATGTCCTGGGCATGAAAAGCCAGGCTGGTCAGCCGCGCGTAAGTCAGCGAGGCGTTGAAGGTGCTCAGGGAATAGGGCGACGAAGCGGTGGTACCGATCACATCCCCGGCCGTCCAGGAATCGCCGATGAACTCCATTTTGCGGGTCGGCCGCGTGGGTTTGGCGGCCAGCGTATCGCCGTCGGCGAGATAAAATCCGCCGAAGGAACTGGTCGTCCCATTCGTGCGCAAAATGAGGCGGATGGTATGGGTGGTCGTGGTGGAGAGGTTGGTCCGGATGGTCCGATGCGTCGTCGCGGAGGGGCTTAAGGAATCAACCAATACGCCGTCGATTTCTACGTTGAAGTAGCTGCCGCCGTCGGTGATTTCCGCCCCTATCGAAGGTCCCGAAAAGCGGGCTTCGATAATGCTGCCGGGCCAGTTGAATTTTACCGCCGTAGCGGAGTTGGAAAAATCAAAGCGCCCGTAATAATTGATATTCGGGTCATTGGGTTTGATCAAGGCTTCGGCGTGAAGAAGACCCGATGACAACAAGAGCGAACATGTGATGGACCCAATCGAAAAACGTTGCATGCTTCCTTTCTCCACCTCCGGCGGTCGCGGCTTAGGAGGCGATGGCGAGAATCTAAGGTAGGGCGTGAGTCGGGTATGGGTTTGGGAAATATCGACCCGTCGATTCCCAAATCCTTGGCGCCCGGATGGAAATAGGCTCGCGAAATACCGGTACACGAAATTCAATGCGCGCCCAATTTTTCTCAATCTACGCTTTTATTTGTGAATAAAGTATGAGAACGCAGTGGGTTTTCAGCGACCTGGCCAGTATGGATGCATGGGAGGCGCGAATGCGCGTGTGGACGTTCGTTTTTTTGTTCCTGGTGGGGTTGCCGGTAACCTCCGTGGCGGATACGCAGATTCAGATCAACGGGCAGGGAACGGGCCGGGTGTTCGACGGCATCGGCGCCTGCAGCGGAGGAGGAGGCAATTCACGCCTGCTCATCGATTACCCGGAACCGCAGCGAACGGAAATCCTGAATTACCTCTTTAAGCCCGATTTCGGCGCGTCTTTGCAAATGTTCAAGGTGGAAATCGGCGGCGACGGGAATTCCACCGACGGTTCCGAACCCAGCGCTGAGCCGGTGAAAGGCGATACGGATTACCATCGCGGGTACGAGTGGTGGCTCATGGCCCAAGCCAGGGCTCGCGATTCCAGCATCAGGTTATGCGGGTTGGCCTGGGGCGCGCCCGGCTGGATCGGCAACGGAAATTTCTGGAGCCAGGACAATATCGACTTCCGGATCGGGTGGATCGAGCATGCCAAGTCCGATTACGGGCTCACCATCGATTACATGGGCGGATGGAACGAAGTGGGGTCTGGCAATCGGGGATACAACAAATCCGCCACGGCCACCTGGTACATCAATTTAAAAGCGGCCTTGGTCGCGCAAGGATTAACGACCAAGCTCGTCGCCTTCGACGACAACAGTTGGGACAACCTCCCCGATATCCTTGGGAATACCAGTCTCTTGAACGCCATCGACGTAATCGGCGAGCATTACCCGAGCAACGGCACGAGCCCGGCTACGGCGCAACAATCGGGGAAAACCCTTTGGGCCAGCGAATGGGGCAGCCTCAATTACAACTCCGGCGCGGGACAAACCGCCCAGGAAATCAACCAGACTTACATCAACGGCAAGATGACCTCGTACATTTTTTGGCCGCTTATCTGCGCGGTATACTCCGGCATGCCGTACGACGGCAACGGGTTGATGGTGGCGCAAACGCCCTGGTCCGGTTATTACCAAGTGGGGAAAGAGGTCTGGGTTTTCGCCCACACCACCCAATTCACCCAGCCGGGTTGGCAATACCTCGACAATGCCTGCGGCTTTTTGGGCGGCAGCAGTAACAATGGCAGTTACGTAACCCTGAAGTCACCTTCCGGGGGCGATTACAGCATCATCGTGGAAACGGTCTCCGCCGGCGGGGATCAATCCTTCACGTTCACGCCCTCGTCCGATTTGAAAACCGGTCCCGTGCATGTGTGGCGCACCGATCTCGGTTCCAATAATTCCGCGGATTATTTCGCCCAGCAAACCGATTTGATGGCGGCGAACGGCGCGTATACCTTGACCTTGAATAAAAACTGTCTCTACACCTTCACCACCACCACGGGCCAGGCGAAAGGCTCAACGACGCCGCCCGCGGACCATGCCATGGCCATTCCCTATTACGACAATTTCGAGGAGTCCACCCCAAACGAGGAGGCCCCTTTATTTTCCGACATGAACGGGGCGTTCATCCTTGACACCTGCTCGGGCGGTCGCGCCGGGCAATGCCTGGCCCAAACCGTGCCGGCCCAGCCCATCCTGTGGAACGCGCCCCCGAATAATTTTTCCGGGGTCATCTCCATCGCCGGCGACCGCGGATGGACCAACTATCAAGTGCAATGCGACGTGCTGCTGCAACAAGCGGGAGCCGCGCAAATCCTGGGACGCATGGGCAACCTCGGGTCGCAAACCACGGTGCCGGGGTATTTCCTGGAGATTTCCAGCACCGGGAGTTGGCGCTTATTCAACCGCAACTCCAGCAAGAACGAGTCGAGTCTGGCCTCCGGCAGCAAGTCCTTCCCGGTCGGGTCGTGGCACACTCTGAAAATGGTATTTCAAGGCCAGAGCATTCAAGGATGGATCGACGGAACCCAAGTGGCGTCGGTGACCGACGGCTCCTATTCCACGGGCAATGCGGGCGTGGGTACAAACGGTTGGAATTTGGCCCAATTCGACAATTTCAGTATCACGGCTCCCGGCACGAATGTGGTGGGAGTCACCTCCCCGGCGCAACGTAACCGCGCCGTTATGGGTCCTCTCCCGGATGCGCCGGTATGGCTCACCCCGGTCATCGGCCCCGAGGGCAAGCGGGTCGACGCGCTGGGTAAAGAGTATCGGAATCTTCCGGCAAAGTGAATTTTGTGGTTGCGGCCGTCCCATCACATTGAAAAACAACTCCGCCGATCGAGGGCCGCGCTGGATGGGACGTTCGATCTAAACGGAAATTGAAACCGGCGCGGGGCGTTGCTGTACTGAGGCGAGTTCGGGAAAGCGTTCCGGACTCGCGTTGGGATCTATAACTCCGAAATCACGCAGACTCTGGTGGGGAGAAAATAGGTGTCCTGGAAAATCCCTTCGCAGACCAGAACGAAAAAAACCTCGCCGGAGTGGTGAGGTTTTTTTCGGAGTGATTTAACGTTAGGCCTTGCGGGTTTTACGCCAACGGGCCGCGCCAGCTAACCCGATCATCCCCATTCCGAACAGCGCCAGGGTGCCCGGTTCGGGAACCGCTGCGGGAGACGTATCTGAAATGTCGGTGAGGGTGAAGGTTCCTAACCATTTTGACCCATTGGAAGTGTAATCTTGAGCATACCCCTCACCAGTATAAGTTTGACCTACACTAAAAGAAGTGTACCCACTGCTGACGTTAGTGATCTCCACATAGTTGTAAAAGGTGCTTTGATCAGTGGGCGAGACAACAAATATGTAACCTTGCTCACCGTAATACGCCGGATCCACTTCAAATCCATAACTATAATCATAATTAATCACATTTCCTGCGCCCCCTGTAAAGGTTGGGCTGGAAACGTAATCCGCTTGAAAATAGTTGTAATACCCAGGTTGATTGTAGGAACTCATATCAACGTTAGTCCCATTAACGATTTTGTGCCCTGGGGCGGCTAAATCCGCCATGATGACAATGGTCGCAGCGCCGGCACTCGGAGAGGTTATGGTGGAAGAAGAATTACTGGAGGTAATGTCGCCCTCGAAGGTAAGGTAAACCGGAGTGGCATAGGCCGAAAGCGCTAAGCCCAGCATTGTGGGTAGAATGGATTTTTTCAAAAGTGATCCTTTTTGGTTTTGGGTGACGGCTGGGCGTTAAGAAAACTTAATGCCAGCAAATATTGCGTAAATCTTCGAAATTATGCCGGGTAATTTCTTTACTATGTAAAGTTTTCCGAATTTCGCCGAAATTTGTTACAAATCTCATAATCCATTATTGGGCTTTATCGCCCGGCGGATGAAGAGCGGTTGCATGAGGCCTGCGCGGAATGACCCGTGGATTTGGCCGCGATCAAAAACGTCCCCGGAAACTTCCTAACCAAACTCCTCAGGTTCCAGCCTCGGGAGCGGCGGCGCCGGCATCGGAGGTCCTCATCTCGATTTTGGCCTCCCGCGACAAGGTAATGCCGTTCTTTTTGATCATGTCGTACAAGGTGGGGCGCGAAAGGCCGGTGGACTCGGCCGCCAGGCTGATGTTGCCCTTGGCCTGCTTCAGGGCGTTGAGGAGAAAGTTGCGATCGAACATCTGCCGCGCCTCGCGATAGGAGAGTACGGTAAAGGAAGTCTCGGAGAGCTGGAGATCCTCGGGCTCGATGACTTGGCCGGTGCAGGTGATGGAGGCGCGGTTCAGCTTATTCTCCAGCTCGCGCACATTTCCGGGCCAACTGTAATTCATCAATAACTGCTCGGCCCGTTTCGACAACTTGAGGCGCGATTGTTGGAACTTCTGCCGGTTGGCCTCAATGATCTTGGCCGCGATGAGGGCTATGTCTTCTTTGCGGTCGCATAAGGGGGGCAGGTGGATTTCGAATTCACTGAGGCGGTAGTAAAGGTCGGTGCGCATCGCCGGGTTGTCTTTTTCCGCCAGATTGGTCTTGTTGGTGGCCGCGATGATGCGCACGTCCAGGGGGCGCAACGCGGTTTCCCCCACCCGTTGCAATTTCTGATCCTGTAAAAATCGTAACAGTTTCACCTGCAAGGGCAGGGGCATGTCGCCGATTTCGTCGAGGAACAAAGTTCCGTTCTGGGCTGATTCGATCAGGCCCATTTTGTCGGTATTGGCTCCCGTGAAGGCGCCTTTCACATAGCCGAACAGTTCCGATTCCATCAAGCTGGCCGGAATGGAACCGCAATTGATGGGGACGAAAATCTCGTTGCGGCGCCGGCTGTGGAAATGCACGGCGCGGGCGCAGAGTTCCTTGCCGGTGCCGCTCTCGCCGGTGATGAGAACGTTCACGTCGGTTCCGGCCAGCTTGCGGATATGGTCGAAGATCTTGCGCATCGCTTCGCTGTGGCCGATCATCAGATTGTCGGCTTCGCTGGGCAGGCCTGGCGCGTCTTCCTCTTCGGCCGGCTTTTCCAAGGAGGCCATGCGGCAGGCCCGCGTCAGAATCACCTTTAGCTCCTCGATATCCACGGGCTTGTGCAGAAAGTCGAAAGCCCCGCGTTCCACCGCCCGGCGGCCCAAATCGGCGCTCATGTTCGAGGTGATGACGATGATTTTGGCCAGGCGATCCTCGCGCAGCACCGCATCGATGATTTCCAGCCCGCGCTCCGGCTTATTCTCCAGCCCCATGTCCAGGCAGATAACACCGGGCTTCCGCCGCCGCAACGTGTCCAGACATCCCTCCAGGGTCTCGCTTTCGAGCACCTCGTATTCGGAGTTCAGCGCCCATTTCATCTGCTCGCGCAGACCGGCATTGTCTTCAACCAACAGCAGCGGAATCATGGATGCCAAAGATAGTCGGGGGAGAAAAAGGGTGGGCCGGTGGGATTCTTCAGGGTGGGATCGGAAAGGTCATGGGATCAATTCGGATTTTTTCCTCCGCCCAGCAAAATGCAGAACTCCGTTCCCTTCCCTAATACCGAATGGACCAGAATTTTTCCACCCATCTGCTCGACCAGAGTCTTGCATTGATATAAGCCGATTCCCACACCCTTCTCTTTCGTGGTCGCAAAGGGCTGAAACAGGCGCCGGCGCACGAAATCGGGATCCATGCCCGCGCCTTCATCCTCCACCAGAATCCAGGCTGCGTAGCCGGCGAAGCGTTCGCCCCCGCCGAAAAGATCGGCCAGACGTTGGGGCGCCTCCGGGTCCAGATACCCGAAGGAAAGGCGCAATCGGCCCCGGGGTCCAGGTTCGCCGCTCCGGCGCAGGGCTTCCAACGAATTGTTGATCAAGTTGCGGATCACGAAAAAGAGGGCCTGTCTATCCATGGGGATGCCCGCGGACCCTTGCCCTTCCAGGGCGAAATCCAGTTGGGGCAAAGAAGCCAGGCCGGAATTCTGCACGACTTCCAGCAGCAGAGGCCGCAGGGGAGCCCGCGCCATCTTCACCTCCTGGGCCTGGGGCGCCACGGCCAGGCGGTCGATGAGGCCTTGCAGGTTGCCGGCGCTGCTTTTCACCGAAGCCAGCATGCTGGCCTGGAAGTCGGGATTGCCGAGATTCTTCTCCGCGTTCTTGAGCAGGAGATTCAGGGTCGCGATTTGATTCTTGATATCGTGGATGATGAAGGAAGCCACGTGATGGAAGGCGTCGAATTGTTTGCGCTCGATGCGCTCCTGGAGCACGCGGTTTTTAAACAGCGCATCGCCGATGGAATTTGTGAACACGGATATCAGATCCAGGTCTTCAGGATCGAAGGGCCGCGAGCGGCCCCCTTGCGTGGCCAAGATCCCCGCCAGGCGTTCCCCGATGAAGACGGGAAAGATCGCGTCCAGCCGCAGGCGCTCCACCAGCGGCTCCTGTTTCGCCAGCTCCAGGCGATCGGTGTTGGCCCCGTCTGTGGCCAAAAAGTCCACCGGCTCGGCCTCGCGATCCAGCAGGCGCGCCAACGGGCCGTCGCCGCGAATGGAAAGCCCGCGCGCCGTCGCCTCCTCCTTGTTCTCGTGCTGGTAGAAATGCCCGTCTTGCCAGTTGAGGATGAAGACGAAGGCGTCTTCCACGGTGACGGAGTACTTCATGTTCTCCACCAATTCCGTCAAGGCTGAGTCGATGTCGGCGCCGCTCATCATGGTCTTATGCAGACGGAAGAACTGCTCCTGGTAATCATATTTGCGGGAATAGATCTGCCGGTTCACCCAGCGGGCGATCCGGCGGCGCATGCTGCCCGCCCCCAGCAACAGCACTGCCAAAAAGCAGAGGGAGAAGGCGAACAGAAAAAGTTCGAAGTAGTTGAAATCCAAATCCAGCCACTGGAATGCGAAAATGGTCAGCGCCACCCCGAGAAAGGCCGACCCGGTGAGAAAGACGGTGGCGGAGGTATAGACGGTTTCGCGCGGCACCATGATGCGCTCCGAGCCCAGCCGGTAGCGAAGAAAGCCGGCCAAGACCACCGGAAAGGCCATTCCGTACACCACCGAAGAGGCTGCGGCGAAATGCTCGGGCAGAAGGCGGTAGAGCAGCACGCGGGCAAAAAAGATGATGTGGAATGCCGAGAGGCTTCCGAGGCCGATGAAGCCGAGGCGGGCGATCCGGCGCTGATAGATGTGGGCGAACCGGTAGGTGTTTTCCAGCAGATAGAGCACATAGACGGAGATGAGCATGCGCAGAATCGGCACGAGCAGGGAGAATCCGCCGAAGATCACGGTCGGCACCCCCTGGCTCAACGCGGGGATAAGCTGGCCCGGCATCCAGACGACGGCTTCGCCAACGGCCGTGCCCAGCACCGCCAAGGAAAACAGGGAAATATGTCGGTGGCCCCACTTCCAGATCTCATCGGCTTCGGCGCCGTCGCGCAGGAAATGCCGCGTCAGCTCCAGGATGCCCAGGCCGATCAGCAGACCCAGACCCTGCAAGATTCGCTCGAGTCCAAACCATAGCCGCGGCGATCCGGCGAACTCGGAGGCATAGGCGATCCACAGATGGGCGATGAATAAGGCGCTCAGCCCCAGCAACGCCAGCCGCTGACGCATCCGGTACAACTTGAACTGAACTAAAACACCCAGGGAAAAGATCAACCCCGTGGTGACGATCAGGAAAGCCAGGAGGAACATGCGGAGTCAGATCGCGCCCGGTTTGCCGGAGCCGAACAGGGCGGAATAAGAGTAAGCGCGCATGGAATGAAGACGGCGATCGAACGGGGGATGCTTCACCCGTTAAGGGTACCACATGCGCGCGCAGCGCGTTCCAAAACGGATGGGGAAGCCGGGCGCCGCGGCACCGGCATCGCTTTGGGGATGGGTAAAGATCGAAGGCATGGCTCCCGCGAGACTAGAAAATGCATCCGGCCGGGGATGGGATCAAATCCGAATTCCTTCGCGGCGATGGAAGCCCGAATGCTCCAGCGGTTCGGAAATCATCGGGGACCGATTGGGCATGATTCGATGGCTTGAAATGGTACAAATGCTAGCTTAGAATGCAGTATTCCAGCACCGGTCCGATTCGTGAAAAAATTCTGGCTTTTACTCATCATTCCCATCCTCGGCCTGGGCGCGTTCCTGATTTACCAGAATCGGCCGACGAAACGGTTCTCGCGGCACATTGCCAAGGCCAGGCTGTACGCGAAGGAAAACAATCTTATCGCCGCCCAGCGCGAATACGAATCCGCCTACGACATCATCGGAAAATTCTCCCCGCACGTCTCGCTGGAAGTGCTGCGTTTGATGAACCGTAAAGCCTTGCAGGACAAGAATCCGGCGCAGGCCCTGGTCAACACGCGCGCTTACGTGCAGGAGCATTCTGCCGTCAAGGAAGGGCGCATTCTCCTCGCCCAGCTCGCCTTTCAGGCCGGCGACGATCAAACCGCCTTTCAGGCGGTAGATACCCTGTTGCAGATGGATTCGGCCTATTTCCCGGCCCGGCTGCTGCTGGCCGAGGTGCGCACCCGGCAAGGCCGCCTTGATCTCGCCGAAGCGCAGTTGCGCATTCTGTACCACAATTACCCGGACTCCCTGCACGTGCTGCTTCCCTTGGCGGAGAACCTGCTCAAGCAGGGCAAGATCGGAGAGAGCCGGCGCTTTCTCCGGGACGTTTTGGCCGATCATCCCGATAACGCGCCCGCGCGGCTATTTCTCGTGGACGGTTATCTGGCGGAACGGAAAACCGATTCGGCGCAGGCGATTTTGGATGCCTGGCAGAAATCGGCGACACCGGAAATGCTGCGACCCATTACGATGCGCCGCGGGCTGATAGCAGCGATATCGGACCGCTTTGCCGCCGCGGAATCCATTCTCGCCCCTTATCGTGAACCTAACGAGGAGAACGCTCCGGTCGTCTCCGAGATTGCACAGATTAAGGTCGCCCAGGGACAATATGATTCTGCCATTCGAATCTATGCCGCCTTGGGTCAGAGCGTGCCCAAGGTCCGCGCCTTGTGTGAGCGCATGAACGTGTTGCTGTACTTGAAGACACAAAATCCGGCGCGCTCTCTGCAGCGGGCCGAGGCCCTGCAAGCGGGCCAAAGAAACCCGGAACTGCTGCCTTTCATTCTGGCCGCCTACGAGTCCCAGGGGATGAACAATAAGATCGAGGAAGTCCTTTCCAAGCAGCCGGTTTCCGTGCAAGTGGGCCTGCGCAAATTGATCAACGAATGGTTACCGGACAAGGCTTATATCGGGCAATGGGCTCTGGTGAAATACTTCGAATTGAACAACCAGCGCTTTTGGGTGCTGACTTCCAGCCAGGAGATGTACAAGAATTGGCCGCAGAACGCACTCGCCACGGAGATATACTCCGGCCAGCTCGCCGCCTTGGGGCAGGTCGCTGCAGCGGCCAAGGTGCTGGAAGGTTTAAAACATCCGGACTTCGGGCAGCGTACGGTTCTGCTCTCCCTTTATACCCGCTCGGGGCAAGGGGACAAAGCAGGCGCCTTGGCGGCGAAAATGCTGGCGGAAAAGCCCGATGCGCCCGGCCTCAACCTGATCCTGGCCGACCAGGCCATGGTCAGGGGAGACCCCACGGATGCTGTGGGCCATTATAAAAGGGAATTGGAAATCAACCCCAGCAGTTTGCCCGCCCTGAACAACCTGGCCTGGGAGTATGGAGTCGTCCGCGGCGATTACGCTGAGGCCGCCCCTTATTTGGAAAAGCTGCGCAACTTGAAGGTTCGGGACGCCCGCATCTTCGATACCATGGGCTGGGTCCTGGCGAAGAACGGCAAAGCGGCGGAAGGCGAGCCCTACATCCGCCAGGCCCTGGACCTGGTACCCGACTTTCCCAGCTACCTGTTCCACATGGGTTGGAGCCTCGCCCAAACGGGCCGGAAAGAGGAGGCACGCCGCTTCGTCGAGGCCGCGCTCAGGAGCAAGCTCCCGTTCGATGAAAGGAAAGAGGCGGAATCCATGCTTGCGCGGAAAGAGTAGCCGGAGCTACGATCCCCCGATGGAGCCTTCCTCAAATCCAACGCCTTCCCATTTCGAACCACGACCGCTCCAGGCCTATGGCGAATGGGGGATTTGGGTCGTATTTGCGTTCCTGCTTCTGGGCGCTTATCTCCCCACCTTCCGCTGGATGATCCAACGCTGGGACGAATCCGACTCCTACATGTCGCACGGTTGGCTGATCCCGCCCCTCGCGGCCTGGCTGCTGTGGCGGGAACGCAAGACCATCGCCGCGGCCGCGGGAAGCGGGGCGGCTTCCGGTCTCGGGGTGATCGCCGCGGCGTTGGCCATCCACCTCGTCGCCGGGGTCGCCGACGTTTCTTCCATCTCCGGTTTGACCCTCATACCGGTTCTGCTGGGATTCACCGCGCTTCGCTTCGGCTGGGGCCTGACCCGCCAAGCCTGGTTCCCGATCACCTTTCTTTTGTGCATGGTCCCCCCCCCGGAATTCATCATCAACGGGATCAATTTCAACCTCAAACTCTTCGCCGCCGACATCGCCGCCGGGCTGCTCAATGTGACCGGACTTCCGGCTGTGCGCACCGGATCTTTCATGCTCTTCGGCTCCGAAAAGCTGGCCATCGGCGACGTGTGTTCCGGACTGCGCAGCCTGCTCGCCCTGCTGACCCTCGGCATACTCTACGCCTGGTTGATCCGTTCTAAAGGCGTCGTCAAGGTGTTGGCCGTGCTGGCGGCCACCATTCCCGCGGCCATCATCGGCAACGGGCTGCGCATCGGCCTGGTAGCCTACCTGGTCGATTGGTTGGGGCATGACCGGGTGTTCACACCGTTGATCGGTTCCTGGGATCTGCATCTTTTCACGGGCGCGATTATTTTCATGGCTGATCTGGCCGTGCTGGCCGGGGTCAGCGCCGCCTCCGATCGTTTTATCCCCTCGCGCCGCCGCCCCACTTCTGGAATACCCGAATGAGGCCCACGTCCGGATGGCGAATCGGAGTTCTCACGGGAATCGCCCTGGCGCTGCTCGCCGTTACGGCGGCCCTGTCCAATGCGCTTCTGTTCCGCCAGGACGTGCAGGGGAATTCCCATAATACCAGCCATATCTCCACGGTATTGGGACCCTGGGTGCAAGTCGAGGACATCGGCCCTTCCTTAGGGGAAATCCACGGTCTGGAAACGACCGATATCATCAAGCGGGTGTATGCGAATGGCCCCCATACCATCGAATTGGTGGTCGCCTATATCCCGCATAGCAGCCGAAAATCAGCGCATGCCCAGGAAGCGTGCCTGCGGGGATCGGGGGCCCAGGTGGGAAGCATTGCAATGCGGCAGCTCGCGCATTCCCCGGTCTTGGCCAAGTCCATCAGTCTGAATTTGCATGGCCGCCGCGATCAGGTCTATTACTGGTATAAGGTCGGCCATATCTACACCGCCGATTACTTATCCACCAGCTTCAAATTGTTCCTGGGCAGATTGACGGGCCACGCGTACCATGGTGCTTCCCTGATTCGGTTGCTGACTCCTGTGTCCGACGGGGAAAGTCCGGCGGCCGTAAACCGGCGTCTGGAGAACTTCACCAGGTATCTCCTCCCGGAGTTGAGTCGAGCTGTTCCTTAAGGGTTGAGCCGGAGGGAGTTTGAAGCCCGGGCAGTTCGTAGTCTGGCTCAATTCCGGGCCAAGACTCGAATAAAGGCCAAGACTCGAATAAAGAATAATAATGTGACCAAAGTCACAAAGCGTGGCCCCCGCGAGGTTGGAGCGGCCGGGGGGAAAGAACGAGGCTTAAATTATCCGCGGGAGAGAATGAAAACCGACTGGGTGAAGACGTGGCCTGCAAATTCGGCCATCACCCAATACAATCCCTGAGCGACATGTGCTGCGTTCCAGGAAACCGAACCGTCCGAGGCGGTCGAGTGCAGCTTTCGCAAAGTTCGCCCTTGATGATCGAATATCGTGTAGCGTACCGGATATTGCGCCGAACTTTGAAGGCGCATGCCGGCGAGCGACAGGGAAAATATCCTGCCCTGCCGCCGAATGGTGAGGCCCTGCGTTCCGACTCCAGCCCCGCCGGAACGCAGGGCGGTGGTCGTCTTGATTTCATAAACGTCGACGCGGGGTTGTTCCCCATAATCAATGGTGACATACCATCTCCGGGTTTCGGGATCATACCCGGCGCCCCGAATCGACGCCGCGCCCGCGCCGCGGAGATAATCCAATTCCGGCATCACCCAGGTGGCGTAAGGCCGGGGCTCGTAGCTTTTTTTGGTGCCCGCCTTCACCGCCAACAAATCATCGGCGTCATAGGCCCAGACCTGATAGCGATAGGGATAGGCATGCGGGCCCTTGGCGTCCACGAAAATGGGATCATTGCAATCGGTGGCCGTTCCATAGCAATAGGTTCCCGTGCCCTGCACGCCGAAAAACAAAACGCTGCGGAAGCCGGCGGGGAAGGCCATTCCTCCGTAACTCGAAGTGAGATTGTACAAATCACTGGTCGTGGCTTCGGCGCCCAGGCAATTCGTGTCCGCGCACAGGGGATGTGCGAGCGGGTAATACAGCAAGGTGCTACCGGGCGTGGGTGTGGTATCCAATTGATCGGGATCGAAAGACGTCGCTGCGGGACCCGCCGAGGTGCAACTGACGATGGGCAAGGCCCAGTTCCCCGTCAGCACAGGTCCCCCCAATAGGGTTTGCCATTCGGTCGGCACGGGGGTCATGGGGCCGCCCAGTGCGCGCGGGATCGCGTCGGCTTGGATCGCGAAATAGCCTTTGAAATCGCGGGTCAATGAAAGATCGAGTGATGAAATTCCATGGCTGGTTTGTTGGGTGCAACCATAATATTCCGCCACCGCGGCGATCAACTTTCCATGATACGCCAATAACCCGTATATCGAACCACCATCTGGAGTGGTGATTTGCGCCTTTTGCAGCATGTCTCCGTCGGAGATGTCGGCGAATCCTTGCAGGAATGTCGCCTGCGGCAGACTGTCATAATCACGGCTGGTGGAAAAACTGTCGGGAATCTCCACTTGCGCCACCTGCCCGGGGTTTTGCGCATGACCGCACATAAACAGAGTATGTCTTCCCGAAGGATCGGTATAGGGGGTAATGGCCAAACCTCCGTAACCGAACCGCGAAGTGCCCATGGTATCCGTCGGTAAAGCGAAAGCGCCGACATACACCAGGTCGGATTGTTGGAGCAGCGGCTCTTGTTGGGGATCCGCGGAATTTGCAAGTCCGGTGTAGACGAGAATAGCCGCGCAGAGGGTGTTGCAAACATGAATTTTCATTCGGCCCTGCATTGTGACTGAAACTATATCAGGTTTCCCAGCCATATTCCAAGCACCCCGAACGCGCCCGAGCCACGGGTCAATCCGAGTCTGTTTTCATTGGGAAAGTTCCCACCAAACCTCAATGATTCGCCGTCTTCCTTGGTTAAAATCTGAAGTGCTTAGGCGCATGTTTTCGCCCAGGGGGTGCGAAGTCTGGGCCCATGGCTTGGGCCGAGAACGAACCTACGAGGGAATCATGGCGCCCGCCCCAAAGAGTTCAAAACCAAGCCAGCCTTTGGCGTACGAGGCTTAGTGTGACTGGGTGTTTGTTGGGAGCAAAGCCACCAGCATAGGGACAGGCTGCGCTTCCTGCGGGTGGAAAAAAAAGAGGCGTTTGTCGGAATTTTTTACAACTCACCCCGGGAGGGTTTTGTTTTCGATTAATTCAGGATATTTTTTGGGCATGCCATTTGCGCTAAAGGGTTATGATTTCTTTGGATGGGAGTACTACCGTGAAAAAATTCGCATCGATTTCCTTGGGCATTTTGACCGCTGGAGTGCTTACGGCCAATGCCAATCTGTTGATTAACGGAAGCTTTGAGGACAACGGAAGCAACCTGATTTATAACTATGGAAATTGGCAGACTTATTATTCGATCACTGGTTGGTCGAATACGGGAGCCGTTGAAATTCAAGACAACGGATTATATGGTGCCGTGGCCGCCAACGGATCGTATTGGCTGGAGTTGGATAGCTATTCGCCTTATACCATCACGCAAAGTTTCGGCGCCGTGGCCGGGCAATCCTATACTCTCACCTTTGACTATGCCGGCCGTCCTGAGTCGCTCCCTCCCCCCGACTATACGATGACGGTCAATGTCGATGGCACCAATATGAATTTCAATACGGTTGAAAGCACGACCCCTGGGTCTTTGAATTGGACCGCGGGCAGCATCACTTTCGTCAGCGACGGTTCCGACGTTATTTCCTTTAGCGGCGACAGTGACAACGACAGCTATGGTATGCTACTGGATAATGTCAACATTGACGATACCCCCGCCGTTCCCGAACCCGCCTCCATGGGTCTTTTTGGAATGGGCTTGCTGGGCTTGTATGGCATGGCCAAGGCTCGTTCGAAGCGGAAAAAAGCATAAGCGTCCGGACTTCGCAAAGTCCGCGACTTGCAGCGATTCCTCCGGGAATCGCTTTTTTATTTTGAGGAATCGTTTTTTCCCCATTGGTTCTAACATCCCGCACAGCTTGCCGCAGCTTTAGATTGGAAGCACGCTCCTTCGTTTGCCTTGGTTTTGATACCGTGTGGCTTGCCGCGCGGTGGTTCATTGATCTCGAATCATCGCTTTTGTGTCTGTGCCTGTGCCGCCGAGGGGGTGGGCCGATGCAGGAGAAGCCGTCGGGCGGCCCCCTGAAGGGGATTTCGCGGCCACCCCCTAAGCCTCTGAAAAGGCTATTGCGCCGCGACGAGTTCGGGTAGACTTTCCAGAGGCGCCGTGTCGCCCTCCTCGGAATCATCGAAGGTGAGCCGGAATAAGCTGCCTTCGCCCACGCGGCTTTGCACGGTAAGCCGGAACCCCATGATCTCGGCCAGAGCGCGCGAAATGGCCAAACCCAATCCGCTGCCCCCGTATTTCCGGGCCACCGAACTGTCGGCCTGGCGAAAGGGTTCGAAAATGGCGTCGAGTTGATCCGGGGAAATGCCGATGCCGGTGTCGCGCACTTCCACGGCACGGGGAGTCCCGTCAGCACCGATGCATAGACGCAGTTGTACCTGGCCGCGTGGGGTGAATTTCACGGCATTGCCCACGAGGTTTACCAGGATTTGGCGCATTTTCCGGCGATCGCAGGGCAACGGTTCTGCCGACCCGTCCAGACCCTCCAATTCGAAATGAATGCCTTTCTCGCGGCAATGGGGCTCGAAGAGGTCGGCGGTGGCCAGCAGCACTTCGCCGAGATCCACCGCCTCGACATCCAATTCCAAGCGTCCCGCTTCGATTTTGGAAAGGTCGAGAATATCGTTGATCAATTCCAAAAGGTGGCGCCCGTTGCTGCGGATGCGCTGCAAATACACGCGCTCCTTGCAGTCGGGGTCTTCGGGGAATTGCTTGAGCAGGATGCCCGCGAACCCGATGATGGAGTTGAGCGGGGTGCGCAATTCATGGCTCATGGTGGCCAGAAACACGCTCTTGGCGCGGCTGGCCTCTTCGGCCTGCACGCGCGCGCGCACCAAATCGGTGATGTCTTGGCACACATAGGCGCAATGCCGGTCGACGCCTTCTTTCCAGGCCACGGGGCATACCGTGGCCGAAAACCAGCGGCGAGCCTCGCCCTCGTCGCCCTCGACCGCGTATTCGAAGCGCACGGGTTTGCCGCACTGCAGGCATTGGCGGTATTGCGTCAGCCAGAATTCGGTTTCTCCGGTATTCTCGGCCAGTTTGTTTTCGAGTTGATCTTCGAGCCCTAAAGGCGTGGTACCGAAATACAGCGCCGCGGCGGCGTTATCCCAGATGTGGCGGATGTCATGCGGCAGCACCTCGACCACGCCCATGCGCATGGGTGTGCTGTCGAAAAAGCCTTTGATAATGGCCATGGTGGCGCGGAAGGCTGACTCGGAATCGCGGCCGCGGCGAAAGCGCCGGCGCAGGAAAAACCAGGCGCCCGCGATCGTGGCCAATGCCGACGCCGCTCCCAAGGCCAGCAGCATGCCGGCCGCCGACAGCAGCGGTACGCCCCCGGCGGCCAGCCCCGCCCACAACAACACGACGGCCAATGCGCCGCCCGCCGCCAACGCGGTGGACTGCAGGGCGTGGAGTTCCCCTTCCCGATCTCTGGGCGTTGGCATGCCCGCGGCTTTCATGCGGCTTTCTTCAGGCTTTGCAGGGCTTGCATGAATTCTTCGAAGTGGATTTGCAGGGCGCCTTGCGCCCCGTGTACGACCTCGGGCTGACGGGCCTCGGCCGCGCACTCGATCTCGTTGAGAATCCCGCGCAGGGTTTCGGCCCCTACGTTTCCCGAACTCGACTTCAAGGCATGGGCGTGAAATTCCACTTCTTTCCAATCGTCCCGATCCATGGCCGTCACCAGTTGGCGGTAGCGCGTGGGCGCCGAAGCCAGGAAGTATTCGAGCAATTTGTCGAGCAGAGGCTCTCCGCCGGCCTTGCGGATGCGGGCCAGGGCGACGGGGTTCACAACGGTCGGACTCATGGCGATTTTGCTCGGGGTGAGGACGCGCCTTTCCCCAAGTGCGCCTCGATTGTAGAGGGTGGCGTCCCGCAAGGACAGCAGGTTTGTGTCCGGGAATCCGGGCCGCCAGTTGAGCTATTTGGACTTTTGGAAAAAGAATGCGGCCGGGCTCTTCGTCCGGGGCCGGGTCAGTCGGAGGTCGGCAACAAGATGGTGAAGCGTGTGCGCCCGTGTTCGGATTCGCAATGTAAGGTCCCGCCGTGATCATTGACGATTTTCCGCGACAGCGACAGGCCCAACCCCGTGCCCTTGCCTTCGGGTTTGGTAGTGAAAAATGGCTCGAAAATCTTTTGCATCAGCGCCGGCGGAATGCCGCCCGCATTGTCTTCGTACACGATCTCCGCGGAGCCGAGGGGCGTTCTGCGCGCCTGGATGGAGATGTATTTGTCGCCGTCTCCGCTGCTTTCGAAAGCGTCGCGCGAATTGGAAAGCAGGTTGTGGATCACCGATTCGAGTTGGGTGCGGTTGCCCACCACCAGCATGAAATCGGAGACTTCGACGCGCAACGCAATGTCGCGCGCGGTCAATTGCCGCTCCGTGAACAGAAAGGCATCGTCGATTAATTCCTTCAACGCCACGCTGCTGCGCGCCTCGGCCGCATCTTTCTTCGAATACAGGAGCAGATGCTGCAGCACGCGGCGCATGCGCTCCACCCCGCGGATCACCGATTCGGCCGCCGCCAGCGCCGAGGCGTGATCGGGATTGGGGGAAGGATGGGCGTGCAAATCCTTGAGGTATTCGGCGTCGAGCAGAATGCTGGCCAGGGGGTTGTTCATCTCATGGGCCAAGCCCGCGCCCAAGGTTCCCAGCACCACGAGTTTGTTGGCATGCAGCAATTGCTGCTCGAGATGCACCTGTTGGGCCCGGTCGAGCGAGAAGCCCATATATCCGACCACCGCGCCGTCGCGGCGTACGGGAGAGATGGTCAAGTGAATGTGCACGTCGCTGCCGTCGATGGCTTTGTTGGTCAATTCACCGCGCCAGGGCGCTCCGCTTTTGATGGTGCGCCACATTTCTTTGTACAGGCCGTTGGGCGTCAACGGGGAGCGGATGATGCTCTGGGTTTTCCCCAACACTTCCTCTTCGGAGGTGAATTTGTACAGGCGAAGATAGGCCTGGTTAACGCGCAACAGGCGGCCATCGGGATCGGTCAGATTGATCGCATAGTCGGCTTGGGTGAACGCGTCTTCCAGCATGGATTGAGGCGACCCCCAGGCGAGAGCCGAATTTTCAATTTGCAAAAATTCCCCGCGCGGCGTTCAGCGCCGCACCACTTCGACGGTGCAAGGTGCATGTTCGGCCACGTTGAGGGAAACGCTGCCCAGAAAGAAACGCTGCAAGGCGTGCAAACCCCGGCTGCCGAGGAAAATTGAATCGGCTTTGAAACGTTTGGCTTCGCGCAGAAGTTCTCGGCGCGGATCGCCTTCGGTGACCGAAGAGGTGACGCGCAATCCGCGTTCGGCCAGGGCGAAAACGCCCTGCTCGGCCAGACGGTCGCCCAGGCGGCCGCGGAAAGGCACTCCTTTCAATGGAAAGCGCGGCGAATTTTCCGCATGGAATTCCTCGGTGAGCGAAAGGCGGTAATCCACCACCACCACGATCCGGAACTCGGCGCCTTTGGGCCATGTGCGTCGCGCCACGGCGTGGAGCGCGGCTTCGGCGTCTTTGGATCCGTCGACGCCGATGAGAATGCGCGGGGGCGGCGCGGCCTTGCGGTCCGGGGCCGGACGAACCACGCGCACATTACAGACGGCATGGGTCAGCACCTTGTGCGACACGCTGCCGAGGAACACCCGTCCCAACTCCGAATGCCCCAGAGTTCCCAAGGCGATGAGAGAGGGCTTCCATTTCTCCGCCAGGGTGAGAATGCCGGCGGCCGGCGTGTCGAGCTGTGCCGTGCTGGAAACCTTCCACTCGGGAAAAGCCTGACGCAATTTGGCCGCGCCCTTGTCGGCCATGGTTTTGGCGTCTTTCAAAAAGTTGTCCGAGTCCCAGCGTCCGGATCCGAAGGCGCCGGCGTACCAGCCGATGGCCGCCCCCGACATGGAGTCGACGGGCGGCACCCACATATCGGCGATGGTGACGACTTTGGCTTGGCCTTTGGCCTCCAGGCCCGCGCGGCGCAAATCGTTGAACACGGCTTCGGCGGCCGGCGATCCGTCGTAGGCGATCAGAATTTTTTGCGAGCGTGGCATGGACTTCCTTTCAAGTGTGGGATGAAAAGGGGGAAGGTGGTGTTTTTCCCTCGAACCGGAGGTCGAACAATCGCTGTTCCAAGGCCGCGGCTCGGGGAAAAAGTATATCGGATTCCAGGGCCGCATGCGCCATCAGCCGCTGCTCGAAAGCCGACAACCGGGTATGGACTTCTTCCGTTACCGCGGCGGTAGGTTCTTTCAGACGATGGTTGCGGACCTTTTCCGTGATGTCGGTGATCATGTGTTTGAGTTCGGCTTCGCTGGTGTGGTTTTGCATGGCGGCGAAGGCGCGCACCGAACCCCGGTGCAGCATCGGGTCGGTGCCTTTTAAACGCTCGCTGGATTCCAAGCGAAGAATATGGGGAAAAACGTGCTGCTCTTCCTCAAGCATATGATCGCGGAACTTTTCCGCAAAGGGTTGAAACGCCTGTTGCACCAGTTTCAAAACATAGCCGTCGGGATAGTTGGGAATGCTGTGCACATCCAAGAGATGTTTGATTTCGGGTAAATCTTTTTCGAGAAATTCGCGATGGTCGGCGGTCAAATAATCGAGGACCCGGTACAAAGGCTCTTGCGCGAAATCCGCCGCGGCGGAAGGCACGGCCAAGGTCGAGGCATGCTTTAAAAATTCCACCGGGCCGACGCCCGCCTCTTGGCAGAACGCCTCGACGCTCAGATGCAATTGATCCCAGAAAGGCTTGCGCGTCGCTTCAAGCAATTCCAATACGGCGGGGCGAATTTGCAGCACCTTGGCCAACGATGTGGAACCGGAGAAAAGCATACACTCAAAAATCCGCAAGAATCAGACCATGACAGAATACGCGAATTTCAGATTTTTTCCATGCCGAAAAAACTGCATCGCCAGAATGCCTTGTCATTTTGGCGGACGCTTTGAAAAGGTGGCAGGAGTTAAGTGTCGAAGCGGTAACCCAGGCCGGGCAGGTTGACGATCTTTTTTGCCAGAGCCGGTCCCAGTTTGCTGCGCAGCGAGGATACGTGCACTTTCACGGTATGCGAATCCACCGGAGCCGATTCGCCGTAGCCCCACACCGTGTGGTAAAGATGGGTGGTGTAAACCACCTGCCCGCGTTTGCGCAGCAAGGCGGTAAGCAGGTCGAATTCTTTGCGGGTCAAAGCCACCGGGCTCTCGTTGACGTAAACTTTGCGCGAGCGGACGTCGAGCGCCAGTCCTTCGGCTTTGAGCACATCGGCCAATTCTTCGGGGGAAAAATAGCGCCGCAAAACGGCCCGCACCTTGGCCAGCAGCAATTCGTTGGAAATGGGTTTTACCAGGTAGTCGTCGGCGCCTTCGCCGAAACCCTGGAGTTGGAATTCTTCGTCGGTCAGCGCCCCCGACAGCAAGATGATGGGAATGGCGCTGGTATAGGGGCTGGCTTTCAATTCCTGACACAGCTTGATGCCGCTGGTGCTACCGAGCACCACGTCCATGAGAATGATATGGGGTTGGCGGGCTTTGGCCTGTTGGAGCACGGCCTCGGGATCTTCGACGACCGCCGCCTGATACCCGTCGCTCTCCAATACCGCTTTGAGGGTCTTGGCAAATACGGAATTGTCTTCCACCACCAAAATCGGCCGGCCGCCGCCGGATCCGGTGGGTGGAGTCGGGGACGGGGAGGTATCCGTCATAGTTTGTAGGTCCATGGAACGGCAGGAAAACATACATCTCAAAACCCTCGAACCCAAGTCCCATGGACCCTACGGGGCAGGAGGTTTTCCGGGCCTTCCCGTTTAGATTTTGGTGCGATTTGTAAAATATTTCACATCTGTTTCGGAATGCAGTCCGGGGATGCGTGCGCGCAACCAGGTGCTCAGAGATTCAAACTCTTCGGCTTCCAGCGATCCCAGAGCGCGCAAGCGGTGATTTTCACAGGCCAGCTTGGGAACGCCGTTGACGAACAGCACACGGTGCTTGGGTTGCATGGGCACGCGGCGCTCGGGCGCAAGCAGGCCCTGCAAATTGGCAGGATCGGTCGCGGCCAAGAGCAGCGGAGAAGTCTCATCGGCCCCATCGGCCGAAAGCCGCTCCAAGGCGTCGGGAGCGGCGAATTGTTCGCCCGAGGGTCCGGCCACGAAGCGTCCGCCCCGCGCCTCGCCCCGATCTTCCAAGGTGCGCAGCGCGCGGCGCAGCAGCCGCCAGGGCGGCAGGCCCGGCTCGCGTTCGGCCAGCGCGCGGAAAACCACACCGTAACGGTTAAGTAACGTATGGGCCGCGTGCAGCGCGTTTTCGTCGTCTGCACGCTCGGCAGCGTCGGGCAAAAGGAAAAACCGTCCGGCCGGCAACGTGTCGATTCGCCGCGCCGGACGCCAACCGGACGAGGTCCGCGATCGCGGCGCCCGCATGGGTCGGGCCAACACGCGCCAGCCGGCGAAATTATCGCTGGTCGCCAAACCGGCATACAGCAATACGCGCAGGCCGCGCTCGGCGTCTTCGGGCAAGAGGCGCGCTTCGGCAAAGAGATCGTCGGCGAAACTGGCGCCCCGCTGCCGCAAGAGCGCTTGCAACTCGGCCGCCGCGCCGGTCACTTGCAACGGAGCCGGCGACGCGTGCCGCCACCAACGCAATTGGGACCGTGGAAAGAAGGCCACGGGCAGATAGCGCAAAGACAGGAACGGGGGTGGCGGGCCTTCACCCGGCGGGCGCAGGCGCGCGAATCCGAAGCGGCCCGACTGGCATAAGGCATCAAGCCAAGCCGGATCATAACCGGGAATGCGGGCGGGCAGGATCTCTTTTTCCCAGAGATCCGCGGGCGCTTCGAAGCCTGCGAGTTTTTCCAGCTCGGCCGCCAGGCGATCGGGGCCGCCCCGATCCTCCGGCCGGTGCCACACTCCCTGCCAGCGGAAAAGAAAGCGCTGGAATTGCGCCGCTGACACCGTGGTCGCGGCGCGGCGCCGGTGGGCGACGCTGCGTTGGCGCATGCGGAACAACAGCCGCCGCTCGCACCATTGCGGTCCGGTTCCGGCGAGGTATTCTCCGCGAAAGGCGAAGCCTTCGCTTTCGAGCGCCGCCAATGCGGCCGCCACGGCCTCGGGCCTCCATCCGGTCACGGCGGCCAGGGTCTCTTCCGACGCCGGACCCGCGCTTTCCAGCCGGCCGCGGATCATTTCGCGCCGGGCGTCTTCCACGCTGCCTCCGAAGCGGGACAGCGCCGCGGGCAGAACGGGCGTGAAGCCGGGCGCCGCGTCGGGCCAGGCGGCGCGGGCTTCGGCCAGGCGCTCGGCCGCGAACCACAAGGGAGTCGCACCGTCGGCCGCCAGGCTGCCGACCCGGCGGTCGCGGCGCAATTCCTCGAGCCACGGCCACCAGGAAATTTGGTCCTTCCCGGCCCGGATTTCGCCTTCGGTCAAAAATCCCGAACTCAACACGTCGTGCAATTCGTCGGCGTCGCGCGGCGCGGGGCGGGCTTCGGCCGTCACCGCGCGTACGGCCTCGGCATCAAGCGCCGCCGGGGCGATGCGGGCCGGATCGTCGGCAGCCCGCGCAGTGACGGCGCGGGTGCGCCGCTCTTCCAGCGGTGCGCCGTCGAGAAAGGCGTAGGGGCGCGCCTGCAACAACTCCTGCGCCAACGGCGACGGCTCCGACACGTCCACCGCCAGACAGCGGCAGGCGCCGCTTTCGATGCGGCGCAACAGGTCTTCCAGCGTATCGATATCCATGGCTTCGTGCAGGCAGTCGTCCAGCGTCTGCCGCACCAGCGGATGATCGGGAATGCTGCGGTCGCCGGTCAGGTTTTCGGCGCAGGCGAGTTGATCGGGAAAGACCAAAGCCGCGAGGTCCTGGGCTTCGAGGCGCTGGAAAATGGGGGGCACGCGCCGGCCCCCGCGGCGGCGCGCGAGGGCCAAAAACCGCGTGGCGTTCCAGCGCCAGCGCACCTCGAACATGGGGCTGTCGAGCACGGCTTGTTGCAGGAGATCGCGCACCGTGGCCGCTCGCAAATATTGAAACACGTCTTCCAGGGGAAAGCTGTGGGTGACCCCCAACGAGAGGATCAGGCCTTCTTCGGTGGCCGCCGCTTGCAATTCGAAATTGAATTTGCGGCAAAAGCGTTTGCGTAAGGCCAGTCCGAAGGCGCGGTTCACGCGTCCGCCATAGGGGCTGTGCAGCACCAGATGCATGTCGCCGCCCGCGTCGAAAAAACGTTCGGCCACCAAGGTTTCGCAGGTGGGCAAATGGCCCAGGGCCAACAGGGCCGACGCCAGATACTCGATGACCGAGTTTGCCGCCAGGGGTAACAGACCGGTTTCGGCCTGCAACCAGGCCGCGGCCGGGGTTTTCCACGCCGCGTCGGAGCCCGAACCCTGGGCGGCCACGGTGGCGCGCAACTTTTCGGCGTCGCCCAGGCGCGCTTCGATTTCGCGACGCAGGTCGGACACCGCGGCGCTGAGCTCGGTGCTGCGCGAGGGCGCTTCGCCCAGCCAGAAAGGCAGCGAGGGCGCTTCGCCCTGCGCATCGGCCACGCGCACCGCGTTCTCTTCCACGCGCAGAATGCGCCAGGTTCCGTTGCCGAGCAGGAACACGTCGCCCGCCATGCTTTCGATGGCGAAGTCTTCATTCACCGTGCCCAGAAATTGATCGCCGGGGTCGAGCCGCACTTCGTAGTCGAAGGAATCGGGGATGGCGCCGCCGTTGAGCAGCGCGGTGAGACGCGCGCCCGGCCGGCCCCGCAACCGGCCGTTGACGGCGTCGAGATGCAGATGGGCGCCGCGCCGTCCCCGCCGCGTGGTATAGCCCTGCGCGGCCAGCCGCACGATTTCGTCGAAACGCGGGCGGGGCAAATCGCGATAGGGGTGGGCGTGCCGGAAGGCTGCGTAGAGATCGTCCAAGCGCCATTCGCGGCAGCCGGCTTCGGCTACGATTTGCTGCGACAGAATATCGAGCGGCGCCGCGGGCACCTGCAAGGCGTCGAGTTCGCCCCGGCGCAGGGCGCGCAGCAACGCAGCGTGCTCCACCAGCTCGGAACTGGTCAGGGGAAAGATGCGCGCCTTGGGCACGCCGCCCACATGATGGCGCGAACGTCCGGCGCGCTGCAAAAATGGGTTCAAACCCCGGGGCGATCCGATTTGTACCACCAGGTCAACGAACCCGATGTCGATGCCGAGTTCCAGCGAAGAGGTGGCGGCCAGAGCTTTGAGCCCGCCGTTCTTCAACCGCTGCTCGGCGTCGAGCCGCCGCTCGCGCGACATGCTGCCGTGATGGGCGGCCACGGCGTCGTCGCCCAGGCTTTGGCGCAGGCGATGCGCCACGCGTTCGGCCAGGCGGCGCGTACTCACGAAAATCAAGGTGGTGCGATGTTCGGCGATCAGCGCCAGCAGCCGCGCGTACACCTCTTCCCAGATTTCCAGCGACATCACGGCCGAGAGCCCCGCAGGCGGAAGCTCCACCTGCAGGTCGAAATGCCGGCGCCGGCCGACGTCGATTACGACCGCCCCCGGACCGCGATCGCCGGTGAGAAAGCGCGCCACCAAGTCCAACGGCTTTTGCGTGGCCGACAGCCCGATGCGCTGCAAAGGTTTTTCCACCAGGGTTTCGAGTCGTTCCAGCGACAGGGCCAGATGCGCCCCGCGTCGGTTGCCGGCCAGCGCATGCACTTCGTCGACGATCACCGTCTCCACGGTTTTCAGGAGGTCGCGGCCGCGCGGGCTGGTGAGCAGCAAGAACAGCGATTCGGGCGTGGTGATGAGCAGGTGGGGCGGATGCCGCCGCATCTGTTCGCGCTCGGCCGCGGGCGTGTCGCCTGTGCGCACGGCCACGGAAATGTCGGCCTCGCGCACATGCGTCAACAGCGATCGTCGCCGAATTTCTGCGAGCGGCTCTTCCAGGTTTTTTTTGACATCGTGGCTCAAGGCTTTGAGCGGCGAGACGTAGAGCACCAAGGTGTGCGGCGGCAACTCGCCTTCCAGTCCCCGTCGCCATAGCCGATCCAGAGCCCAGAGAAAAGCCGCCAGGGTTTTTCCCGAGCCCGTGGGCGCGGCCAGCAAGGCGCTTTGGCCCGCGGCAATGTGCGGCCAGGCGCGCGTCTGCGCTTCGGTGGGCGCGCCGAAGCGATCGGCGAACCAGGCGCGGATGTCTGCGTGAAACAAGTCCAGCACCTCGGGACTCAAGATCGTTTCCATGGCCTCTGGAATGTACTCAACTGTTCGTTTGTGCAGTAATGGGATCGAAGGCGTCCGGCATGCTCCGGCCTCCGGGGAGGAGAGGTCATCCGCTTCTTTGGCCGCGACGCGCGGGTCGGCAGAAGCGATGCGGCGGACTCGGATGAACGCGGAGGTCAAGGATTAAATTAAGCGGCCGCGCCGGCCGTATGGTAGAATTAGTGCATTCCCGGTAGCGGAAGAAGGGTGGAACATCATGGAAGCGGCGGTGCAAACGGATCGGAACGCCTTGCAGCGTTTGGAACGCGTGGGGGGAGCGGCCTTGCTCGTGCGCATCATCGATCAATTCCTGGCCAATGCGCGGCAGCGTTTGGAAAGCGCTTGCGACTACGGCAAATCCGGCAATCTCGAAGCCTTAGGCCGCGCCTTGCACGGTCTCAAAGACACGGCGTCGAATCTGGGCGCCCTGGGCGTGCGCGATTTGGCCGCCCATATCGAAAGACTTTCGGTGCAGGGCGCCCAGGATCTGGTGTTGCCCCTGCTCTGTCAACTCGATCGCCTTCTGCAGCAAACCGAATATTGGTTGCTCGCGGAGCGGAGGGAACGCGTGGTCAAAGGCGACGGTTGAAAGCGGCCGAGGCCGGCGGCGGCGTGGATCATGGATGATTTGAAGAAGTGGTACCGCTCCGGGTTGGCGACGCGGCTGGAGGCGCTGCGGTCGGCCCGGCGCGAATTCGCCCCGGGCGGCGCGGCGCGCGATTCGGTATGCCGGATCGCCCGCCTGCTCAAAGACACCGGATCGCTGCACGGCTTTCCCGAAATCAGCCGCGCGGCGGCCGAAGTCGAGCAGGCCGCGGCGGGGGAATTCGAAAGCGCCCTCGATCAGCTGCTGCTGGTGCTGGAGAAATCCGGCCCTCCCGAAGAGGAAGAAAAAACCACCTTGCTGGTGATCGACGACGATCCCGCCATCGGCGAAGTGCTGCGCGCCGTGCTCGGCGGCCGTCATCGCGAAGTGCTCACCGTGGGTACGGCCCGCGAGGCCGAGATTCTGTTGGAGGATAAAAAAGTCGATCTCATTCTGCTCGACCTCATTCTGCCCGACACGGATGGGCGCAATTTTCTGCTGCGGCTCAAAGAGAACGCGGCCACGGCTACTGTGCCCGTGCTGGTGTTGTCGGCCAAGATCGGTGTGCAACCCAAAACCGAATGCTTTGCCCTGGGCGCCGACGCCTATTTCGAAAAGCCCTTTGAAATCGATACCTTGTCGGTGACCGTGTCGTCGTGGCTGCATCGCAGCGAAGGCGCCCTGCGCGAATCACGCCGCGACGCCCTGACCGGATTGCCGAACCGCCCCGCCTTCCGCGAAGCCTTTGCCCGCCACGCCTCGCTGGCACAGCGCAAAGGCGAGCCCCTGGCCGTGGCCATTCTCGATCTCGATCGCTTCAAGCGGGTCAACGACACCTTCGGCCATCGCGTGGGAGACGACGTGTTGCGCCGCACCGCCGCGGTGATCAGCCGATCGTTGCGCAAGTCGGATTTTCTGGCGCGCTGGGGCGGCGAAGAATTCGTGGTGCTGTTCCCCAATACCGACGTGGAAGGGGCGGCCAACGCCATGCGCAAATCGCTGGAATGCCTGCAAGCCGAAGAGTTCCAGCCGCCCGAAGGGGCGCTGTTTCACGTCTCTTTTTCCGCCGGCGTGGCCGCCGTGGATTCCGAAGTCGGGGTCGACGAAGTCGTGGCCGCGGCCGACAAGCATCTCTACCTAGCCAAAGCCGGCGGCCGATGCCGGGTAGTCACCCATCGCGACCAACCCGGGGAGCAACCGCAAAGCGTGCTGTTGGGAGTGGGAAATTCCGCGGTGGCCGAGGTCATCCGCTACCGGCTGCAGCGCGACGGCTTCGAAGTCGAACATACGCGCGACGCGCCGGGCATGATCACCGCCGTGCGGGGGCGCGAGTTTTCGGTGGCCATTCTGGACGCGAACCTGCCCGGACAGAAGGATCTGGAACTGGTGAACGCGCTGCGCGCCGGCCACGGATCGCGGCGCTTGGCGGTGCTCCTGCTCACAACCCCGGGCGAAGAGCGCATTCTGTCGCGCGGCTTTGAACTCGGCGTCGATGACTACATCGTCGAGCCGTTTTCGCCCATGGAACTCCTCACCCGCGTGCGCAGCCTGGTGCGCCGCGCCTGACCAGTCCCCTGCGGCGTCGGGCGCCGCAGGGAATCGCAGAAATTACTTGACGACCGTGACCGCAATCGCGACGCCGGGGTGGCTCCGGTTGTAGAGGTAATAGCCGTCGCCGCTGTAATCGATATACACGTCGTCGTCGGCGTACCAGTCATCGCTCCAATCCTCCGGCCAGGGGTCGACCAGGACAAAAGAAAAGCCTTGGTATTCGAAGCGCGGATAGCCCAGGTAAATCACGGGGCGGGTATGGATGCGAAACCAGTGATCGCGCCCGAAGTACAGGTGGAAGCGCTGATGCGGGATATAATACCCCCCGTAACCTCCGCGTTGTGACCAGGTGCGGTGCTCGACCGACCAATGTGTGGCCCGGTCGTCGTGCCAGCTTCCGCGCCCGTGCCAGCCGTCGGACCGCTCCCAACCGCGGTGCTGTTGCCACGCATGCGCTTCTTTCCAGGAGCGATGGGGATGCCCGGCCCGAGGGTGAGGGCTCGGCTCGCGCCGGGGCTGGGGCTGCGGCCGTGGCGGCGGCCGGCGATCATGCTCCGCGGGAGGTTTTTGTTCGCGCGGCGGTCGCCGACTTTCGTGTTGTTTGTCGCGATTCCGATGATCATCGCGCTGGTTGTCGTCGGCCCAAGCCGCGGCCAAGGCCCCCAGCAGCACCAAAGTGGCGACGCGGGTCGGTGGAAGAAGTCGCATCATGCTGTCCTCTCGTTGGATGGAAGATTCTCTTTGCCGGCCGTCCCGGGGCCCGGCCGCCCATGGCCATAAAATAGCGTATGGGGGCACGTTAAACCGCTTTCCTCGTAAGGCACTCATCTGCATCCGAGATGCGGCGAGGGGTTTTGTAATCCGGTTGAGTCCGAAAGTGCCCGGGAGGGAAGCTATTTTTGCTTTTCCACCGGATTGCGTCGAGGACAAAATGCCCGCCAAAAAAACCAAGAAAACCGTGAAAGCAAAATCCGCCGCCCCGAAAACTCCCGCCCGCCGGCCGGGGGGCGCTGAAACCAAAGCCAAAGAAACCGCGGTTAAGGCCGCCCCGAAATCCCCCGGCGGGGTGGGACTCAAGGTCGGTGACCGCGCTCCGGATTTTTCCCGGCCGGACGAAACCGGCCGCAGCGTGGGCTTGTCCGACTTTCGCGGGCGCAAGCTGGTGATTTATTTCTACCCCAAGGATTTTACCTCGGGATGCACCCAGGAATCCTGTGACTTTCGTGACAATTTGAATCGCATTACCGGCTCGGGTGCGGCCCTGGTGGGCGTCAGCGCCGATGCGGTGGACAGCCATCTTGGCTTCAAACAGAAGCACGGCCTAAACTTCCCTTTGCTCAGCGATCCGGACAAAAAAATGCTCAACGCCTACGGCGTGTGGCAGAAGAAGAGCCTTTACGGCCGCTCGTTCATGGGCATCGTGCGCACCACCTTTGTCGTCGACGCAGCGGGCCGCATCGCCGCGGTATTTCCCAAGGTGCGCGTGCAGGGCCATGTGGACGCGGTCTTGGCCGCGCTGGGGAACTGAGGAACGACGGGTGGATTCGGGTCCCCGCCGCGTGTTGATTCTGGGCGGGGGGTTCGCGGCCTTCCGCTTTGCGCGCGATCTGCGTCACTCTTCCTACCGCTTGCTTCTGGCCGCGCCGCGTAACCACTTTCTCTTCACGCCGCTTTTGCCCAGCACCACGGTGGGTACCCTCGAATTCCGCAGCATTCTCGAACCCTTTCGCCGCAACCTGCCCGGGGTCGAGTTGCATCTGTTCGAAGCCACGGGCCTCGACCTGGGGCGCAAAATCGTGGCGGGGCGCAGCCCGCTCGACGGCCGCGAAGCCGAGCTCGCCTTTGACGATCTCATCATCGCCGTGGGCGCGGTGCCCGGCACCTTCGGCGTTCCGGGGGTCAAGGAACACGCCTTGTTTTTGAAAGAGATCTCCGATGCGCGCCGCATCCGCCGCGCCGTACTCGATTGCCTCGAGCGCGCGTCCTGGCCCGGCACGACCCCGGAGCGACGGCGTGAAATTCTGAGCCTGGTGGTGGTGGGCGGCGGGCCTACCGGCGTCGAGTTCGCCGCCGAGTTGCACGACTTTCTCCACCGCGACTTGGCGCGTGCCTATCCGGCCGAAATCGAAGCGGTGCGCATCACCTTGCTCGAAGGCGGCCCGCATCTGCTGGGAGCCTACCATCAGGCTTTGTCCGAATACACCGCACGCCGCTTTCAGCGCGAGCACATTGAGGTGCGTACGCACACGCATGTAACCGGTGTCGCAGACGGGCGTGTCACCCTGCAGGATGGATCCACCGTGGCCTTCGGCCTCTTGGTGTGGGCCACCGGCAATGCGCCTTCGGCCTTCGTGGCCGGCCTGCCGTTCGCCAAGGATCACGCCGGCCGCCTGGTGGTCGACCCCACCTTGGGCGTGGCCGAAGGGGTCTACGCCTTGGGCGACTGCTCTTGCCTCGCGTCGCAGCCGGTTCCGGCCACAGCGCAGGTGGCCGAGCAGCAGGGGCATTATCTGGCTGACGCGTTTCGCCGGCGCGCGCGGGGGAGGCCCGTGAAACCCTTTCGCTATCACCCCATGGGCATGCTCGCCTATGTCGGAGGCCATCGCGCTGTGGCCGATCTTCCCCAATTCCAGGGCCGGGGCCGCTTGGCTTTCCTGTTCTGGCGGTCGGTGTATCTCACCAAGGTGGTCAGCCTGCGCAACAAAATTCTGGTGCTGTTCGACTGGGCGAAGACCCGGGTGTTCGGCCGGGATCTTTCCCGCGTATGACGGATTCCGCCTCGTCCTTCGGTGCCGGGAACGCGCTCGCGCAGGCAGCCAGCCCGTATTTGCGGCAGCATGCGCGCAATCCTGTGGACTGGATGGAATGGGGCGACCAGGCTATGGCCCGCGCCCGCGCCGAAGGCAAATTGCTGCTCATCAGCATCGGTTATGCGGCCTGCCACTGGTGCCATGTGATGGCGCATGAATGCTTCGAAGACGCCGGGATCGCGGCGCTGATGAACCGCCATTTCGTATGCGTGAAGGTCGACCGCGAAGAGCGGCCCGATGTGGATCAGGTGTACATGGAGGCGGTGCAGCTCATGATTGGCCACGGCGGCTGGCCCCTGAATTGCTTTGCACTGCCCGACGGCCGGCCAGTCTACGGCGGCACCTATTTCCGTCCCGAGGCTTGGCACACCGTGCTGACGCGCCTGGCCACGCTGTGGGAACAGGAGCCCGATCGGGTGACCCAAGAGGCGGGCCAATTGGCCAAGTACCTGCAAGCCAGCCACCGCCGCGCCCCGGGCCGCGTCGCGGAAGGCGTCACCTGGAAATGGCCGGAGGTCTACGCGGCGTTCTCCGCCCGCTTCGACCGCGAGCAGGGCGGCACGGCCGGGGCGCCCAAGTTTCCCATGCCGGCGGAGTGGCAGTTCCTTCTGCGTTACGGGTGGGCCGCGGGTGACGCCGGTTGCGCGCGCCAGGTGCGCCTGACTTTGGATCGCATGGCCGCGGGCGGGCTGTGCGACCAACTGGGCGGCGGCTTCGCGCGCTACTCCACCGACGCCGCCTGGAAGGTGCCGCACTTCGAGAAAATGCTGTATGACAACGCCCAATTGATCGAACTGTACGCCGAGGCTTCCGCCGTCTATGCCGAGCCCCGTTACCGCGACGCGGCCCTGGACGCGGCCGAATTCCTGGAGCGCGAGTTGGCCCTGGAGGGCGGCGGCTATGCCTCGTCGCTCGACGCCGACAGCGAAGGCGAAGAAGGCCGCTTTTACGCCTGGACGCGATCCGAATTGGAAAGCGCCTTGGGCGAGCGCCTGCGCTGGTTCGCCGACATCACCGGCGTAGACGGCGAAGGTCATTGGGAACGCGGCAACAACGTGTTACTTCGGCGTTACTCCCTGGAAGACCTGGCCGCGCGGCAGGGATGGACGCGCGCCGAGGCGGAACGGGTCTGGGCCGAAGCCCGCCGCGATTTGCTGGCGTGGCGCGCGCGCCGGCCGCGCCCCGCGCGCGATGACAAGGTCCTGACCTCGTGGAACGGGCTGACGGTGCGGGCCCTGGCCGCGGCCTTCCGGCATACCGGCCGCGACGTGCTGCGGCAACGCGCCGTGCGCACGGCCGACTTTCTGCTCGGGCGCGCCCGCCGCGCAGACGGCGGCTTGTGGCACCGCGGCTTTGAGGACGCTTTCGCCGTGGAAGGGTTTCTCGAAGACTATGCCCTGCTGGCCGATGGCTTGATCGAACTTTATCAGGTCACCTTCGCCGCGCGCTATCTCGACGTCGCCCGCGGTCTGGCTGACTACGCACTGGAGCATTTCGGCGGCGACGATTCGCCCTGGCTGTACTTCACCGCCGACACCGCTCCGCCGCTGCTGGTGCGCAAACGGGAAACGCAGGACAACGTCATCCCTTCGTCCAACGCCGTCTTCGCGCGCGTGCTGCTGGCGCTGGCCGATTTTTTCGCGGCGCCGGAGTACCGCGTGCGCGCCGAAGCCATGCTGTCCGCGGTGCGCGCGGAGTTTCCCATCTACGCGCCGGCCTATGCGGTGTGGGCGCAGACGCTCCTGGCCGAAAGCTTTCCCATGGCCACCCTGGCGGTGGTTGGTCCCGAAGCCCACGCCTTCCGCGACGCCACGGCGGGGAAGTACCGGCCGCAGTGGCGCTATGCCGGCAGCGAAATCCCGGCCGATCTGCCGCTATTGCGCGGCAAGTTCCAGGCCGGCGCCACTTTGGCCTTTCGCTGCCAAGGCGACGCCTGCGGCCGGCCGCAAACGGATTGGCGGCAGCTGCTGGAGTCGGAGAACCTGCGCTGGAATCCCGAGGGCGTGGCGCCGTGAAAAAGCGGTCGACCGCCCCGGGACCGGGGCAACCGGGACGTTAACCCCTTGATGCAACAGGAAATGAAATCCTTCGGAGCCGGCCTCGTCACCCCTGCAAGGCCTGTCGCTCTAAGGCCGCAAGCCTTTGCCCCGGAAATTTCCGCTTTGCAAGGGCGGTAACCGAGAGTAGATTCCAGGCACGAGATCCCGCACGGCGGGGTCTTGACCTCTACACCCCTCACCTCCATAGGAGCTCTTATGAACAAGCAGGAATTGATTGCGGCCGTAATCGCCGACAAAAACAGCGGCATCGAATCCAAAGCCGCCGCCGAACGGGCCATCAACGCGGTGCTAGAAGGCATCGAGAGCGGCCTCAAGAAAGACGGCGGCGTGCAGCTGATCGGCTTCGGAACCTTCTCCGTCAAAACCCGCGCCGCCCGCAAGGGCCGCAATCCGGCCACGGGCGAGGAGATCAAGATCAAGGCTTCGCGCACCGTCGGATTCAAGGCGGGTCTGGCGCTGAAAGAAATCGCCAAGAAGTCCAAGGGCGGCAAATAATCGCAGGCCCGATACGGGAAAAAGGGGTGGCCTTGCGGCCGCCCCTTTTCTATTTCGCTGACTTTTCACCGGCGCCGGCATGTCTGATTTTTCCTCTGTTTCTTCCTCTTCTTCTTCTGCATCGCTTCGGGTGGGACGCATCCCGTTCCTGGTGTGCGCGCCGTATTTTCACGCCTCGCTCGGCGGATGGCCGGGCGCCTGCTTCTCCGCCGGTCCGCCGCGGCTTCTGAACCGCCTATTGGCCGCCGGCGATCTTGACGCCGCGCCTTCGTCGAGTTTCGAATACGCCCGCCACTTCGAGCGCTATTTGCTGCTGCCGGGTTTGTGCACGTCGGGCCGGGGCGAAGTGAAATCGGTGCGCTTTCTGTCGCAACGGCCCTGGGAAGCGTTACATGGCGAACCCGTGGCCCTGGCGGCGGCCTCCGATACTTCCAACGCCGTGTTTCAGGTGCTGAGCCGCTTCCGCTTCGGAGTGACTCCCAAGTTAGGGGAAGAGGGCGATGGGGCGCCGGTTACGGGCCGGGTTTGCATCGGCGACGCGGCCCTGCGCGCCGCCTCGGGGGACTGGCCGTTTCGCTATGATCTGGCCGAGGTTTGGGAAACCTGGCAGGGTACGCGGCTGCCCTTCGGCCTGTGGATGGTGCGTCTCGAAGCCTGGCGCGCGGCGCGGTCCCGGGTGCGGGCCTACCATGCGCACTTGCGTCAATCCCTGGCGGATTTTTTCGTCGACCCGGCCGCAGCCCTGGCGGTGTGGGATCGCGTGCACCCCTTGCCGCTCCGCTTGCCGGAGGCATTGGATTTTTTCTCCACCACCGATTACGCCTTCGGGCCCTTGCAGGAGCGGGCGTTGCATACCTTTTTCGCGCTGGCGCGCGAAGCGAACCTGTTCTCCGCGGTTCCGCCTCTGCGCTTCGCCGAAGTTTAGACCTCGGCCGCCGCCCTTCGACAAGCCCAGGGATCGTAGGGGTGGGCTCCTCGGCGCGGCCGGTGAGCCTGGTTCCCGAGCTTGTCGAGGGATGTCGAACCGGCCAATTTCATCGCGTGCGCCTTCGGCGGATGAGGAACTTTTGCGAGTGGTGTTAGACTTCGGCTTCGGCCTCTTCCCGGAGAAAGCGCCGGGTGGCGTCGGGATGCGACAGCGACACCAAATGATTTTTTCCGGGGAGAAGTTGCAAGCCCGGCAAATGCAGGGGCGGGCGGATGAGCCAGTCGCCTTGGCAATGCAGGGCGCTGCAAGGGACAGCGGGTTCGCAACCCGGCCACTCCATCATCATTTTCGGCAGTTGCCGCAACAGCGCCGGCGAAAAATCGCCCATGACCCGGCGCAAAAATGCCTCGCCTTCGGCCGTATGCATGCCCAGCCGGCGGAGCAAGGTGGGCAGGCGCAGGAAGAAATGGTGCAATGCGGGTCCGGGAATGGCCCGGGCCATGGCACCCGCCATGTGGAAGGGCAGGCGGATGAAGCGGGGATGGGTGCAACTCGCCAACAGGATCACCTTCTTCGCCCCGCATTGGCGGGCGATTTCCAGGGCCAGCATGCCACCCAGGGAAACGCCGCCGATGACTTCGCCCGCGGCAAACCCGATTTGCCCGGCCAGGCGCAGGGCGTAGTGCTCAAGGCGTTCGCCCGGCTCGACGGCGATGAGATCGTGGCAAAAATATCGATCTCCCGGGAGATTCAGGCATTCCAACACCCGGCGGTCCAGGGCAAAGCCGGTGAGAAGATGGATTCTGCGCATTCCTTCTCCCATCCTATTAAATTTTCCGGAGCATGCATATCCATCGGGTCCGCTCTCCCCGCGAAGCCGAAGGCGCCGGTGTTCCGGCGGCCGCGCCGGCGTCGCTCAAGCCCGGCGAACTGTTCGTCAACCGCTTTCGCATCGTCCGGCATCTGGGCACAGGTAGCTTGTGTGCGACCTATCTCGCCGCCGACGAGGATCAGGGCGAAGTCGTGCTCAAGGTGTTGCAGCCCCGCAAAGCCCTGAGTCCGGCTTACACCGAAGACTTTCTGTTCCTGGCGCGATCCGTGGCGCATTACCGTCACCCCGGCATCGCGCGCGTGTTGGAGTCGGGCCGTGGCCAGGGTGAAGTCCATTACGTGATGGAAAAGATCGACGGCCCGCCGCTGCGCGCCTGGCTCTTCGAGCGTCTGACCTTCGCCAACCGCGTGGGGCCGGGGCTGGGACTCATACGACACCTGCTGGCGGTTTTCGAAGTAGTGCATGAACGCGGCTGTTACGGCGCCTTGAAACCCGAAAACGTGTTCATGCACCCGACGCGCGGCCCGGTGATCCTGGATTTCGGGGTGCCCGGTTTTCTCAGTCCGCAGGAATTCGAGTTCAACGCCCATGCCCGCCGCTATTTGCCGTATATGGCGCCCGAGCTCAAACGCGACTGGAGCAATTTGCTGCCGCAAAGCGACGTGTATTCCCTGGGCGCGCTGTTGTATGAGATATTGGTGGGCCGCCCTCCGGCCTTGCCGTTGCAATTTCTGCCCAGTGAAGCCAGTGCCCGCTTCGGCCTGGCCGCCGATGAAGTCGTGCTCAAGGCCATGGCCGAGAATCCCTTCGACCGTTATGACAGCCTCGAAGCCTTTGATGCCTCCTTGATCGGTCTGACGCAGGCCATCTTTGGCCCGGATTCGGTCGTACGCGAACCCGAAGCCGCGCCGCCGCCGTTTGCCGACGCGCCCTCCGTGGAAATGCCAGAGGCGTCCAATCCGGCCGACGCAGCAGCTCTCTATGAGTCCTCTGAGCAATCCGCCGAACCGGACGACGGAACCGACACCGAGACCTGGGAGCGCGAAGAGGTGTTCGTGCGCGCTACTCCCGACAACGGCGTCGGGGTCGAGACCAGCCTGGCCGCCTTGTCGTGGAACCACATCGAGGGTGCAGGCGATGCCCCCGAAGCGGAGGACCAAGCCGCCGGGGCCTTCGCCAACGCCGGCAACCTGGTGGCGGGCGACGAAGGAGCCCCGTTTTTGATTTGGATTCTGCTGGGGGTTCTGGCCGTGGCGTTGTGCGTGTTGGCGGCCATGTTGGGTGCACCCGCGACACGGTGAACTTTTTGACCTCCGGCCCCCGTCGTCCCGCATGGTGATTCGCGTGCCCGGAGCGCGGCGGTTGCGGCATGGAGAAACCCGGGTCTTCGACGTGCCATCGAAATACGGCGGCTTGCAGGGATTCGTGATTTGCTATGGCGACGATTTTTTCGCGTATCTGAACCAATGCCGGCATTGGCCCATTCCGCTGGACGCGGGGGACGAAGATTTTTTCCATCCCGCCATCGACCGCATCCGCTGCAAAACCCACGGCGCCGTTTACCACCCGGCGACGGGGTTGTGCGAGGCCGGGCCCTGCGCCTTCAGCAGACTCGACGCGTATTCCCTGCAACCCGACGGTGACGATGTGCTGGTGACGGTCCCGGATTCGGTTTAGTCGGCCGGGGAGCAACGGGCGGCGCTGCGCGACCATCATTCATGGCACCAAGCCCGCGTAGTACGCTACAATCAAGCGGCGAAAATCCGCAGGCTTCCTATGAAATCTTGGCTGCAACGCATGGCGGCAGGCGATCCCGCGCCGCTGGAGGCTCTGTACAATCGGTATGGCGGGGCGCTGTATTCCTTCGCCCTGGACTTGGTGCGCCCACCCGAATCGGCCGCCGCCGTGGTCGAAGAGGTGTTCGTACGTCTGTGGGAGCAGGCGGGGGAATGGGAAGCCACCCCGGGAACCCTGTTCGGCAAATTGGTGGCGCTGACCCGCTATCATGCGCAAGACCGCCTGCGGGCCGCCGCTTTCCCCAACCGCAAACAGGAATGGGGCGGGGTGGAAAATCCCGATGCCTTCGGTGGCGGCGACGACCCGGCCCCCGGCGACAAAATTCCGCTGGCTGAGCGCGCCGCGCGCGTGAATGCGGCCTGCGCGGCCCTGCCGGCGCGACGCCGCGAATTGTTGCAAGCCGCCTTCGGCGCCGGCGAACCCTGCACGCAACTGGCCGCGCGCTGCGAACTTGATCGCGCCGGCGTGGCGCGGGAATGCCGCAAGGCCTTGGAAGCCCTGCATGAATTTTGGCGGGATTGGATGGACGCGTGAATCCGGATTGGGAATCGCTGCGCGACTTCGCGGCGCTGCATGCCGTCGGCGCTTTGGACGGCGAAGAGCGCACCCGCCTGCTGGAGACGTTGCCCGCGCTTTCCGACGCCGAGCGCCGCGAGTACAACGAATTCGTCCGCACGGCCCAATTGCTGGGTTTGGCCGCGCCGCAGGTCTTGCCGCCACCCGATCTCAAGCGCCGCATTTTCGCCCGCATCGGCGCCACTCCGGTGCCGGGAATGGGGTTCCAGATTCTGCGCGGATCGAATCCCTGGCTGTTGCGCCTGGCCGCGCGCTTCGGCCTTTCTTCGCTCGGGTTATTGCGCTGGGCCTTGGCCGGCTGGTTGGTGACCGTGGCGGCGCTGGCGATTGGGATTCTGTTTCTGCGGGGAGGCGATTCGGCGAAGGGCGGCGCCGGCACGGTGCAGACCTTGCAACGCGAACGCGATACGGTGGCGGGCCTGCGTCGGAATCTCGCTCTCTTGGCGGCACCGCAGGCACAATGGATCTCCCTGCACGCCGCCGATTCGGGTTCGGCTTCGGGATCGGTGCTTTGGGATCCCCCATCGGGCGAGGCCTTGCTGCAAGAGCGGGGGCTGCCGATACAGCGGGAGTTTGTGCTTTGGGCGGCCGTCGACGGGCAGGCCACGCGCGTTTATCGCTTTCGACCGCAGCAGCAAGACGGTTCGTGGCGTATCGCCATGCCGCGGACAAGCAACCAGCGCATTTCCGAGTTTTGGATCAGCGCACAACCCGACTCCGATTCCGTATTCCCCGGTGGAGCCCGATGGTTGCAGGGGGCGCCGCCTTGAGGCCTCACGGCGCGCGCGGCCATTTTCCGCTGAGAATCCGTCGGGAATATTCTTAGTTTGCCCAAAACTTCAGCGAGGAGACCCCCCATGTTCACGCCCGCCTTCAACAGCGCCGCCGTCCAACGCCGCCGCGACCTCATGCCCGTCATCAACGCCGACAAACCCGGCAGCGGATTGCGGCACCCCGCGCCCAAAGGTGCGCGCATCTTCTGCGACTCGGCCACGCGGGGCGATATCGAACCCCTGCTCAAGGCCGGATTGATCCACGGCATCACCACCAATCCCACCTTGCTGAAAAAGGCCGGGGCGCATTCGTGGAATCATGCCAAGAAAATCATGCAGGAGTTGTGCTCGCTATTGCGGCCTTTTCCGGTGTCGCTCGAACTCACCGAATTGACCGAGGAGAAAATGGTGGCGCAGGCATCCGAGCTGGCGGCGCTGGGCGACAACGCCGTGATCAAGGTTCCCACCGGCGGCTATCCCGCCGTGGTTCCCGGAGCCGATCCGTTCACCGGATTCAAGGTGGTCCGCCGCCTGTGGGAACAGGGTGTGAAAACCAACGTCACCCTAATCTTCAACACCACGCAGGCGTTCTGGGCCGCCAATGCCGGGGCCACTTATGTGTCGCCCTTTCTGGGCCGGCTGGCCGATTATCTCTACAAGCACGATCAACCCGAGCGGCCGCATGGGAACAGTTTGTATTGGGTCGAGGATCACAAGAATTCCCGGGGCGATCAAGCCATCGCCAACAGCGAATACGTGGCTTCGGGCGGGGCGCCCAAAGACGCGGGCTCGCGCCTCATTTTCGAAATCGCCACGGCCTTCGCCAATTATCAGATCACCACCGAAGTGCTGGCGGCCAGCATTCGCAATCCCGTGCAATTGACCGAATGCCTGCTGGCCGGGGCCGACATTCTTACCGTGCCTGCCGCCGTGCTGCAAACCGTGGCCACCCATCCGCTCAGCGACGAAGGTATGCAGGCGTTTTTGGAGGATTCCAAAGCCTTCAGCGCCTGAACCGATTTTCAGCGCAGGGCTCCAGGCCCTGCGCTGAAATGAACTTTAATGGGTTTTGGCCGTGTCTTTGGCGGCACCCGAATCGGAGGGCGGGGCGTTTTGTTTGGTTACGGTAATGTGGATTTGCTGTTCGATTTGCGGGTCGTACGGCACATGATTGCCTTTGGCGAATTGCAAAGTCAGGGTATGTTCGCCCAGCGGCAAGTCCAAGGTGGTTACGGTATCGCCTTTCCCGAAATGCAGATGGTGGGCGTCTTTCGGAATCGGATTCGGCGCGTCGGTGACGGGCGCATCGATGATGATGTGGAAATGGCCGTGCCCGTCGGTGACGCCTTGGGAGGCGGGTTCGACCACGAGGCCCTCGGCTTTCATTTCAACCTTGAAAGGGCTGGTCACCTGTTCGCCGTCGGATAGATTTCCGAAATAAACCCGGCGTGTTTCGGTTTTATGGCAGGCCCAGAGTCCACCGAGCAGTGCCAAGGTCAGCAGCGAGATTGGGGAACGAAACGGATGAATACGCATATCGCCTCCGCAGGTTTAAGGGTGAAAACCGTGCATAAATTAACAACCTGCGCCGCGCGAACCCGCCCGCGCCGGTAAATCAATTCGTAATATTTATATCGATTAAATTTTAATTTCGGAGGCGCAGCGCCAGCCAGCCCCAGCCGGCCAGGAAGCACAGGCCGCCCAAGGGGGTGATGGCGCCGAGGGGCTTGAGGCCGGTCAACGCCAAGGCGTACAGACTGCCCGAAAAAAACACGATGCCGACGGCGAGCAAAATCCCGCCGGTCCGAATCCCGGCCCCGGAGGCTTTGGCGTACAGGCCCAGGGCGAACAACGCCACCGCATGGATGAGGTGATAGAACGCCGCCGTATGCCAGATTTGCAGGGCTTCCGGGCTCAGACGCGTTTTCAGCCCATGGGCGCCGAAGGCGCCCATGGCCACCGCCGCCAAGGCCAAGCCGGCGCCGAGGCGCGCGAAACCCAATTTTACACCTTGCCCAGTTGGTTGGCGCGCACGAAGCCGCCCTGGCCGTTGGCCAGTTTCACCGACAGCCAGTCGCCGTGCTCTTCGACGATTTCGAATTCGGTGCCTTCATGCACCTTGGCCAGCACCTGGTAGTTGTCGCCCGGGCCGCTGTACAGATCGATGGCGGGATCCAGCACCACGCCGTAATGCACGGTTTCGAGCCGATCGATTTTATACACCAACGAAGGCGTCAGCACCAGCAGCACGAGCAGAACCCCGGCGCCGCCCGTCCAGGCCAGCCCCCTCCAGACGCCGCCCACCAACACCGCCAAGGTGGCGAAGGCGAACAACAAGGCGTACAAAGCAAAAGCGGCCCACAATCCGTCGCGGGCGGTGTAGGCGGTATGCACCTTCCACAATAACCGCGTCAAGAGGGTGGGGGCGGGTTCGGGAACCTTGTCGGCGACATTGGCTTTGGCAAAGCGCAGATTATACTCGATGTCGGCATCGGTGGGATCGAGTTTGTGGGCCCGTTCGTAATACAGAACGGCCGGTCCCAGTTTGTTCAAGCGGTAAAGCGCATCCCCGTAGTTGTAATCCAGATGGGCATTGGCCACGCCCAAATCCACGGCCTTTTGGTAGTCGGCCGCGGCGTCGGTGAAATGCCCCTGTTCGTAGGCCTGGTTTCCCTTATGGAACCACGCCGTGGCTTCGCTCACGTCCGAGGCCACGGCCCGGCCCAGACCCAGGCCGGCGAGGAGCAGCGCACCGCACATCCACCGCATTAGCCCAACTCCTTGGACAGTTTTTCCAGCAGACTTTGAGCCTGCGCCAAATCTTTTTTGCGTTCCTCTTCGGAACCCGACAGGCCGCCGAATTGGCCGAAGTCGCACCGCAACAGCAAGGCCTCGTAGCCCTGGATGGTTTCGGGTTTGACGCCGCGCCCGGCCAGTGCCGATTTGGCCTCTTCCAGCGTGATGCCGCGGAATTCGACATTGGTGCAGTCGCTGGCGAATTCCATGGCGGCTTCCGACAAGGCGTGGTAGAAGCTGCGCGCCTCGCCCGAACTCAGGGCCTGCTGCGCGGTTTTCAGGCGCCGCCGCAATTGTGCGTCGGCCCGGGAGCGCCGCTGCAGCGCGGCGTCGGTGCGCAGGCGTTCGGAACGGCGGCGCAGCACCAAGGTGCCGGCAAAGGCCAGGGGCGGCAGGAGGAACAGCCCCGGGAACCAAAGATGGTGGTAGGGGAGATCGCCCTGATCCTCCAGGGTTGCGTCGTCGGTTTTGATGTGGCGGATGTCCGATCCCAGTTCGGCGATTTCGCGCTGGGTCATGGCGCGTGCCAGCGGCATTTCGCTCTCTTTGCCCGGCGCGATTTGCAAAGTGATGGGGCTGCCAGTGGCGCGCGCGTAAACGCCGCGATGCGGGTCGAAATAGGGAAATTCAATGTCTTGCAGATTATAGGTTCCCTGGCGATGCGGAATGAGCACGTATTTGAAGGTCTTCACCGTCCACAGGGTGTTACCCTCCAAAGTGGTGGTGGTGTTTTCCTCCGGGTCATAGACTTCGAAGGCCGAAAGATCGGGAAGCACCGGCTTGGTGATCGACTTGGGTTGGCCGTTGCCGCGGATGGTCACGGTCAAGGTGATGGCGTCGCCGGCTGCCGCCGAGGTTTTGTCCACCGCTGCGGTGAGGCTGTAGGTACCCACCGATCCGGTGAACCCCGTGGGCGCGCCGTCGGGCAAAGGCAACACCTCCATTTTCAGCGGTTCGGCCATGGCTTTCTGGTTCACGATGCGTGCGGCGCCGAAGAAATCGTCGTCGAACATGTCGAACAGCGATCCGGTTTGACGGCGCGGGGCGCGGCGCACCTGCTGGTATTCCACGGGAATGCCATCCAGGCTGGCCGGACCGGAGAGCAGCGGAAACAAGGCGATATGGATGTCGAAGACCTGTTCCGGTTGCCCGCCGATGGTCACGGTTTTGGGGGTCACGTTTTTTTCCAGGCGCTCGAAGTAAAATTTTTCGCCGATCAGCTTCTGCAAATCCTCGGGCAAATTGATCGACTGCACGCCGGCCTTGGGGATGATGCGCAACGTGTACAGCACCTGTTCGCCCACGTACGCCTTGTTTCTGTTGAGCGTGGCCTGGGTGGTGAGGCCGGCTTCGGATTTGGCCACATTGACGGTGGCCGATCCCAAATCCTGGCTGAAATCTTTGTAAGTGTAGTGGATGGGACCGAGCGCGTAGCTGCCGGGCTTGGTCGCGGTGAGCGCGTAGACGAAATTGGTGACGTAATACTCGTTTTGGCTGACGTGGCCGTTTACGATGGTGGTTTGTGATCCCGAAGTGGTGGACGTGCTTTTGGAAACCTGAAACGGTTCCAAGCCCTGCACCTCGGGCCAGGGTAAATTCTCTTTTTTGTCCGCCGAAACCTGAACCGTGAGCTGAAAGCTTTCGCCGGTCATCACCTGGCTGCCGCTGAGCGACGCGCTGGCCGACAACACCGCGGCGTGCGCCGGCAAGGCCCCCAGCAATGCGGCGGCCGCGAACAAAACGCTACGGTATACGGGAGTCTTCGGGAGCGCGTCGTGCATCACCAATCCTGCTCCACCTCGGGACGGGGATGTTGGGGCATGAGCCGTTGGCGCTGCTCTTGTTTTTCCGCGTCCTCAAAGGAATTTAACAATCGTTCCGCATCGGCTTTGCTCATTTCGCCGGGCTTGGGTTTTTCGTTTTCGTTTCCCGCGCCCGTATCGGCTTGGCCTGCATGGGCCGCTTCGGGCGGTTTTGTTCCGGAACTGTCCTGGGGAGATTTTTGCTTTTGGCCCGGTTGCTGCTTCGGATTCTTTTCGCCGTTTTGTTTTTGATTCTGATTCTGCTGGTTTTGCGGATTCTGATCTGGCTTTTGGTTTTTCCCGTTCGGTTGTTTCGGGGAGTTCTGAGGTGGCTGGGAGCCGCCGCCGCTTTGGTTTTCGTCTTGGCGCTGCTGCTTTTGCATGCGGTGGAGCAATTCGTCGAGCATCTTGAGATGTTCGTCCTGCGGATAGTGGCGCACGCCTTCGTCGGCTTTGATGACGGCTTCTTGCTGCCGCCCTGCCACATACAGATACGACGCGCCGTGAAAGTAATCGCCGGCGCTCTGGGCCGCGGCCAACGCGGCGGCGGGCAGGCAGCAGAGCAGCAGGGCGGCGGTTTTCATATCACGCCCGTCCCATTCTGTTGCGCGCGCGGATCCCCCTGCAGGGGCACGGCCGGCTTTTGGCCCTTCAATATTTTGGAGATGTCATCCAGACGTTGCAAATAGCTCTGGAACGAGGCCGCGGTCGCATCGTCGCGCAAAATGTTTTCCAGCACGGTTTTGGCGTCGTCATAACGCTGCCATTGGGTCAGTTGCAAGGCCCGGGCCAGCGCCTCTTGGGCGCGTTGATCGGGCTCGGGCGGTTTTTTATGCGCGCCGGAGTTTTGCTGCTGCTGTTGCTGGCGCTTCAACAACTCCTTGAGGCGCGCCTGCACTACTTCGATGTTGCGCTTGGCGTCGCGGTTGTCGGGTTGAAGTTCCAACGACTTTTTGTAATGCGCCAGGGCGTCGCGGTAATCCGAAATCCCCTCCTGGCGGCCGGCTTGCAATTCGGCTTCGCCCTTGCGGAAATGCGCGTTGCCGAGATTGTAATAGGCCTTGGCCGTGAGTTTCGCGTCGCGGCCGGACAGGGCCTTGGTGTAGGCCGCGATGGCGTCGTCGTAACGCTTCTGGCGGTAATCGGCGTCGCCCATGTCATAGGCCAGAATCTGCGACCCGGGTTGGTCGAGCGCGGCTTCGGCGTATTTTTGCAGCGCTTGATCATAATCTTTGCGGCGGTAGGCGCGGTTGGCCTGCTCGGCCGCCGAACCCTGCAGTCCCAGCGAGCGCAGAATGCGGGTGAACAGCCCCGGGCCGTGTTCGGGAACGTTGTACTTGGATAAAAGGTCGGCGCTGGTCCCGACCGGAGCGGTTGTGTCGACGCCGGGTGCGCTTGGCGTCGGGGCGGCGGTATCGTCGGCCGCCGGTAAATGCGTGATCAGGCCGAAAAGCACCAGGGCTACGGCGGCTCCTCCGCCCAACCAGCGATGGCCCGTCATTGGAAGCGCCCCTTCCAGTCGCGCTTGCGCCGGCGGCGATCCGAAATCAGCATTTCGGCCACGAGCAGCAGCACGGCCATAGCCAGCGGATATTGAAAGCGCTCTTCGTAACGGGTGAAACGCTCCGAATCCAATTCGCGTTTTTTCCGTGCGTTGATCTGCTTGAGCACGTCCTGCAATTCGAAATGCCCCTGTTCGGCATGGTAGAACTTGCCATCGGTGGTCAAGGCGATCTTCTCGAGCAGTTCGGGATCCATGCGCGTCATGACGATGTTGCCCTGCGAATCCTTTTTGTACTCCACCTGCCCGTCGGGACCGGTGATGGGAATGGGAACACCCGTGGCCGAGCCGATGCCCACGGTGTAAATCGTCACGCCCTGCCGCGCCGCCTCTTCGGCGGCTTTTTCGGCGCGCCCGCTGTGATCCTCGCCGTCGGTCAACAGCACCAGCACGCGGTATTTCCGGTCGTTCTGATCAAAGGCTTTCAGCGAAGTTTCGATGGCCGCGCCGAGGTCGGTGCCGGGCACCGGGATGAGGCTGGGATCGAGCACGTCCAAGAAAATACGGAAGGCGCCGTAATCGGAGGTCAGCGGGCATTCGAGATAGGCTTCGCCCGCGAAGGCCACGAGCGCCACGCGATCGCCGGCCAATTCATCCACGAAGCGCTCCACCTCCTGCTTGCAACGGGCCATGCGGCTGGGCTTGATGTCTTCGGCCTCCATCGACAGCGACACGTCCACGGCCACCACCACGTCGAGCCCGCGCCGTTTCATCATTTCCATCTTGGTGCCCCATTGTGGACGCGTCAGCCCCAGCACCAGAAATCCGATGGCGGCCAGCAGCAGGGCCATTTTTAGGATTTGCCGCGCCGTGGAGGTTCCAGCCACCATGCGGCGCAGCATTTCGGTTTCGGCGAAGCGCCGCAGGAGCGCCGACTTGCGCCAGAAAGCCCAGGCGAAGAACGCGCCGAGCGCCGGCACCAGCAGCAACAACCAGAAGAACAGGGGCGATCCGAAGCGCATGCTAGGGCACCTTGCGGAAACGGGTGTGGGCCAGCAGGATTTCCAGGAGCAGCAGCGCCAGCGCAACGTAGGCCAAGGCCATGAACAATTCGCGGTAGCGGGAATAATGCGTGGTTTCGACCTTGGATTTCTCCAGTTTGTCAATGGTCTGATAAATATCGGACAGGGTTTTGGTGCTCTGCGCGCGGTAGAACTTGCCTCCGGTCATGGAGGCGATTTGCGTGAGCATACCCACGTCGACGTCGGTTTTGATGGCCACGATGCGCTTGCCGAAATAGGGATCGTCGACCTCGATGGGCTGTTCGCCGGTTTTGCCCACGCCGATGGTGTAAATCTTGATACCCAGTGCCTGGGCCGCGCGCGCCGCGGTCAGTGGGTCGACTTCGCCCGCGTTGTTCTCGCCGTCGGTGAGCAGAATCATGATCTTGCTTTTGGCGTGCGATTCGCGCAGGCGGTTGACGCCGTTGAGAATGGCCGTGCCGATGGCCGTGCCGTCCGGCATGTTCCCCGGATCGGCCTGCCGCAGCAATTGGATCAGCACGTTGTAATCCAGGGTCAGCGGGCATTGGGTGTAGCTTTCGCCGGCGAACACCACCAGGCCGATGCGATCGTGGTTGCGCCCCAGAATGAAATGTTCGATCACGTCTTTGGCCGACTCGATGCGGTTCTTGGGTTTGAAGTCCATGGTCTTCATCGAACCCGAGAGATCCAGGAGCAGCATGATGTCGATGCCCTGGGCGCTGATCTCCTCCAGGGTTTCGCCCCATTGCGGCCGTGCCAAGGCTACGATGAGCAAGGTCAGGGCCGCCAGCCGCAACACCAACAGGACATGGCGCAGGCGATACGCCGCGCCCGCGGGCATGCGCTTGACCACGGCCAGCGAGGGAAAGCGGATGCTGGCGCGGCGCCGGCCCTGGCGCCGGAAATAATCCCAGGCCAGCCAGGGAATCAAGGCCAGCAAGACGAACGCCCACGGGGTTTGAAAATGCGGCCAACTCATTGTGCCTGGGGTTCTCCCGCCGCGGGAGCGGCTGCCGGCGCGGGCCGCGTCTGCCCCACGAAGGCCGTGGTTTCCTGCACCAGCCGTTCGCAATCGCTTTCCAGCAGGGCGCCCGTGGCGTATTTGACCTGATCCAGGGCGTCACAGCAGGTCCGCAGCCAGTCGCGCTGGGCCGGCGTCAGCGGCAGGGGCCGCGCCCGTTCGAGCAATTCCGCGGTGGTCGACTCGAGGGCGTCGATTTGATAGCGCCGGCCGACATAGGTGCGCAATATTTCCGAGAGCAGAAAGGCGAATTCGCGCGCCCGGTTCTGGCGGATGAGCTGCACCGCGTTGACACCGCGCAGGCGCTCCATCGCCTCTTCGTACGGCGGTAACCGCGGAGTTTCGGGCCGTGAGGCGGCCCGGCGCCGCCAGCGGCGCCACACAAACCAGCCGGCTGCGAGCAACACGGCCAGACCCAGGCCGATGGCGCCCCAGGGCGGCGGTTCGGGCAGGTCGGCCACATCGGCGATATCGGCGATGTCTTTTTCGGTTGCGGGCGAGGTACGCTTGACCTGGATGGCGGTGGGCTGCGTGTACAGCACCAGGGCCGCGGTATCCTGACCGGCGCGGTATTCGACCCGCTGGGGCGGCAAGGTGTAGTCGCCCACGGTGAAGGTCGACAGGGTGAAGGAATAGGTCGTGACGGTGCGGCCGTCGGGGGCCTTGCTGTTCTGGGTGGAGTAATCCTTGACTTCGAAGGCGCCGAGATTTCCCAGCACTTCGGGCAAGCTCACATGTCCCGAGTCGGGATAGGTTACCGCGATGTCGTAATGCAGGCGGTCGCCGATGGTGATGGACGAGCGATCGACGCGCGACGTCACCTCCACGTTGCCGGCGGGCGCGGCGGCGCCTCCGGCCGCCCACATGAGGCAGAACAGGCCGAGGGCCCGAATCACGAACCGCCTCCCGCCCCGGCGCCGTAAAATTTCACCTGCGCGGACTGCATGAGTTTCTGCACCAGCGCGACATAGGCGTCGGCCTGTTTCTCGCGCGCCCAGTCGGCGCGCACCTTGGGGAGCAGTTGCTCGAAGGTCGACCCGCTGTCGGCACCGTGTTGGTAGCGGGCCTGGTTGGCCTCGTAGTAATAGCGCAAATCGTTTGGCTGCGGCGGCGGAATCTTGAGATCCTGCCGCACGGCGGCTTGCGCCAGAATTTGGGTTTCGGCGAGATCGAGCAATTGCTTGACGTCGCTTTGCTCGGCCAGACCGGCGCGCCGCGCCGATTGGGCCAGCAGCAGTTGCCCGATATACTGGCGGATGGCCTGCGCCTGTTCCACCGGCGCCTCCGGCAGCTTGCCGCCCAGGGCGGTGGCCACTTCGCCGGCCGTGATTTTGCGGCCGTTCACTTCGGCCACCACGGCCCCGGAGCCGGCGGCCACGGTGGAATCGCCGGGAAGTTTGGTGAGCGAGGAGAGCGCCTGGCTGGCGTCGGAACTGCGACCCTGGTCTTCGAGGCAGGCCACCATGCGCCGGCCCAGATCGGGCGCAAAGGCCTGATTGGGATACAAGGCCTTCACCAAAGTGAATTCGGCCAGTGCGCCTTCGGTATTCTTGAGGTTGTCCTGATCGATCACGCCGATCTGATACAGCACCTTGGGCACGTCCGCGGGCGGAATCACCGGCGACGCCAGATAGGCGCGGTACAACGCGACGGCTTCCTGGTAGAGTTGCTGCTGGTACAGCGCCGTGGCGCCGGTGCGGTACTGCTCGCGCGTAAAGCCCGAAGCAGTTCCGGTTTCGCGGCACGCGGCGAGCGCCGCGGCGGCGGCCAGCGCCAGCCACCCGATGGCGGGAATGCGTTTCCGATCACCCACGGTTCCTGGCCCTTTTGCGGAAGTAGTCGATGAGGGGTTGGATGGTGTCGTCGTAATCGGGTCGGATCAACACCTCCACGAAGTCGGTGCCCATGCGCCGGAACAACCGGCGCAGATGCACGCCCTCTTTCTGCACCTCGTCGCGGAAGGTGGTGCGGAATTCCGCACTGCCGGTATCGACCAGCACCACTTCGCCGGTTTCGGCGTCTTCGAGTTCGAGAAACCCCATGTCGGGCAATTCGCGTTCGCGCGGGTCGACCACGGTGATGGCCACGGCGTCATGCCGCTGCTGCAAGAGATTCATGGGCCGCTCGAAATCGCCGGTGGCGAAATCCGAGACGATGAAGACCACGGCGCGGCGCTTGAGCAGACGGTTCACCTGTTCCAGGGCCACCGACAGGTTGGTGCCTTTTTCTTCGGGGCGGTGGTACAGCAACTCGCGGATGACGCGCAACACGTGCTTCTTGCCCTTTTGCGGCGGAATGAATTTCTCGACCTTGGAAGTGAAAATGAGCAGGCCCACGCGATCATTGTTCTTGATGGCCGAAAACGCCAGCAAGGCGCTCAAAGTGGCCATCACCTCGCCTTTCATTTCTTTCTGGCTGCCGAATTCTCCCGAGGACGAAGCATCGACCACGAGCAGCACCGTCAGTTCGCGCTCTTCCACATATTTCTTGACGAACGGGTGCCCCTGGCGCGCGGTGACATTCCAGTCGATGGTGCGGATTTCATCGCCGGGCACGTATTCGCGCACTTCGGCGAACTCCATGCCGCGTCCCTTGAAGGACGAGGAATAGGCGCCCGACAACACCGAATTCACCGCGCTGCGGGTGCGGATTTCGATGTTGCGAACCTTGCGGAGGATTTCAGCGGGGATCATGGCGAAGCGCGCAACGTGCCGGGGGCAGATCGCCAGGGTCGAGGCGAATGTGAAAGAAGAACGGTTGCCGGCAACGTGATTTTCTTCACGGCACTTCCACGTGATCGAATACGCGCTGCACCACGTTTTCGGGTTTGACCTCCTCGGCTTCGGCCTCATAACTCAGAATCACGCGGTGGCGCATCACATCCATGCCCACGGCCTTGACGTCTTCGGGAGTGACGAAGCCCCGGCCCCGCAGCAGGGCATGCGCCTTAGAGGCCTTGGCCAGGCTGATGCTGGTGCGGGGCGAAGCGCCGTATTCGATGAGGTTGCCGAGATCCGGGATGCCCGCACCCGCGGGATCACGCGTGGCCGCCACCAGGTTCACGATGTAGTCGAGGATCTTGTCGTCCATGTAGATGTCGTTCACCAATTGCCGGCATTTGAGCAAATCGTCTTCGGTGGCGATGCGCATGGCGGCGTGCAAGCCCTGGCCCGAAACGAGATTCACGATGGCCTTCTCCTCTTCTTTGGTAGGATAGCTGAGCACCACCTTGAGCATGAAGCGATCGACCTGGGCTTCGGGCAGGGGATAGGTGCCTTCCTGCTCCAGCGGGTTTTGCGTGGCCAGCACCAGGAACAGATGCGGCAACTCATAGGTGGTGTCGCCCAATGTCACATGCTTCTCTTGCATGGCTTCGAGCAGCGCCGATTGCACCTTGGAGGGGGCGCGGTTGATTTCGTCGGCCAGAATGATGTTGGCGAAAATGGGCCCGCGTTTGACGTGGAAGTCGCCGCTTTTGGGGTTGAACACCATGGTGCCGATCAAATCGGCGGGCAAGAGGTCGGGGGTGAACTGGATGCGGCTGAAGTGGGCGGAGATGGACGCGGCCAGCGCCTTGACCGCCGTGGTTTTGGCCAAGCCCGGCACGCCTTCGAGCAGCACGTGGCCGTCGGCCAAAAGCCCGATGAGCAGGCTTTCGAGCATGCGTTTCTGGCCCACCACCGTGCGGCTGATTTCATCGAGCACCTTGCGCAGAAAGGCGCCTTCTTGGCGAACGCGTTCGGTGAGGGCTTGCATGTCGACAGGCGGATTGGTCATGATTCGAGTTCTCCCGGGATGTGAAGGCAGGTTTTCAAAGTGCGGCAGGCGTCTTGCAATTCATGGGGTTCTTTGCGGCCGCCGGCATAGCGCGCCTGGCGGAACAGATCGCGGAGTTTGGACCAGCCGTCGGCTTCTTCGGCGCTGCCGACCTGGGACGGTTCCTGATCGAGATAGGCGTCGAGCAGGAATTCGAAGCGCGCCCCGTTGGTCGCGCCCAATTGCTGCCGCAGGTACGAGGTGCACAATTGCTCCGCCTCCTGCATCCAGGCGCGACTTTCCGCCGACTGGCAGCGGCTTTTCAAAGTGCGCACGGCGGGTACGAAGTCGATCTTCTGCGGCGCGCGCCGGCGCCGCGCCCGCCAGCGCCGGCGAATCTCCCAGCCGGCGGCGAGAACGGCGGCCAGCGAGAGTAGCGCGAGCAGGGCGCGGAACCAGCCCCGATCGCGCAGCGGCACGCGCGCCGGCCCGACGTCGAGAAAGGCGCCGGGCACATAGAGCGCTTCTTCGCGGTTGGAAAAGCCCGTGAGGTAGCGCAGCTTGAGCGGTTCGACATGCGCGCTGCCGGGAATGGTGGGCACGAGTTGATAAATGAATTCGGTCACGTTGCGGATTTCGTTTCCCGCCACGCTTTTGCGGTGCTCGGCGCTTTGGGTGGCGATGCGGAATCCCGGCGTGGAAAGGCTTTCGGGGGCCATCACCACCACGGGCACGCGCAGGTCCTTCCATTCCACCCGCAGCGTATAGGCCACGGTGTCGCCCACACGGGCGTGCTGCACCGAGAACGACCCTGCGGCCGACAGCTTGACCTCCTCTTCGGGCCGCGCGCTGTCGATGGACGCATGCAAGGTACTGTCCGGCAGCGCGGGAACGGAAATGGGCACCGGGGTTCCCGCCGGTTGCGCCCACAACGCACCCAGGGCGGCCGCCCACCCCAGAGCGGAAACCGCAACGGTTCGCCAACGACAATTTGCAAAGGTGCTGTGCATCACCCCGACCAATGAAAACGACCCGGAAACATCCTGCGTAAAGGCGGGGGTAAACTACCAAAAAAGTTACCTTGCACCCATGTCCGCGCCCGCGCGCAGCACGCGTTTGGAGAACCTCATCGCCCGGCTCGCCGATCTTCCCTCCATCGGCCGCAAGTCGGCGCAACGCTTGGCGTACCACCTGCTGGCGGCCCCGGTGGAAGAGGTAGAAGCCCTGAGCCAGGCCCTGCTCGACGCCCGCCGCGGCGTGCATCCCTGCGCGGTGTGCGGCAACTACGCCGAAGGCGAGCGCTGCCCCATCTGCGCCGACCTGCGGCGCGATGCCGGCGTGGTCTGCGTGTTGGAGCGACCCTCCGACATCGCGGCCTTCGAACGCCTCGGCACCTTTCGCGGCGTCTACCACGTGCTGGGCGGCGTGCTGTCGCCGCTCGATGGCGTCGGTCCCGATCAATTGCGCTTCGCCCCGCTGTGGGAGCGTTGCGGCCAGGGCGTGCGCGAAGTGATTCTGGCGCTCGGCACCCATGCCGAAGGCGAAGCCACGGCGGCCTACATCGTGCAACGGCTGCGCCGCCTGCCGGTGCGCATCACGCGGCTGGCGCGCGGCCTGCCCGCGGGCAGCGATCTCGAATTCGTGGACGAGATCACCATGCAGCGGGCGCTGGAAGGCCGGGTCGATCTCGCCGCTTCGGGATGAAAATCATTTCGGCCGCATGGGCCGCCGCCGCCGTCGACGTCTCCGGATTTCCGCGCGACGGGTTGCCCCAGATCGCTCTGGCGGGCCGATCCAATGCCGGCAAGTCGACCTTGATCAATGCCCTCGCCGGCCAGCACGCCCTGGCCCGCGCGGGACGCACGCCGGGTAAGACGCGCCTCGTGCATTTCTACCTCATCAACCGCGCCTTCTATCTCGTGGACTTGCCTGGATTCGGGTATGCGCGGGTGGGCCGCGACACGCGCCACGAAATGGAAGGGGCCTTGCAAGGTTATTTCGAGGCGGCGCCGCAGGTGCGCGGCATCATCTATCTGGTCGACATGCGCGTGCCCGACAGCGCCGTCGACCGCGCTGCGTTACAGTGGATTGCCGGCCGGGGCCTGCCCTTGCTGGTGCTGGCCGTCAAGGCCGATAAACTGTCGCGGTCGCAATGGCCGCGGGCGCTGAGCGCCATCGCCGCGCAGCAGGGGTTGCCCGAAATTCCGCTGCCGATCAGTGCGCTGCGGCGCACCGGGGTGGAGGCGGTGTGGGAGCAAATCGGCCTTTTGCTGGCGCCGGCCTAGCCCCGTCTCAATCGTCGGTCAAGTGCAGAATCTGCACGTTCCAAACCCATTCGAAGTTGAGACGCAGATGCTCCCAGCCGCCGAGGTTGTCGAGCTGGGGATGATCGGTCCAGAAACCGACGAATCCGTCGAGGCCACGGTAACGCCGGCCGGTGTTGTGGCCCAAGCGCAAATCGGTAAAACCCACCGACGCCAGGTTCTGCTGCTGCCCGGTTTCGGTGGTCGACCAATATTGATCGCGCACGGTGAAACCGCGCAAGGTGAAGGGCCCTGCGTGCAGATAGGGTTCGAGATCGAGAAAGGCCTGGCCGTACAGCGAACTCAAGCGATCGCGTTTGCGGATCAGCAGATTGGAATTGTATTCGAAAATGATCTCCTGATCCTGCACGTCGACGTCCCACAGGCTGCGAAAGCCGCCGGCATGCAATTGCAACCGGCCCAAATCCACGGTGGCGCTGCCGTGAAAGGTGAACACGTCGGCGCCCGCGGTTTCGCGCAGGCCGGCTTCGAGAATGTCGAACGCGCGCCATTGATCCACGTTCGGAAGCCAATTATTCGGCGCGCCATCGGGAGGGTTGAAGCCCACCAAGGTGTTCGGGAAGAGCACGCGGTTGTATTTGATGCCGCCTTCCAGAAAGCGCAGGGGTTTCAGGTTGAAGCCGGTGCCGGCATCCGATTCGAAAGGCGAGGCGGTGGCGCTGGCTTCGGCTTCGAGATAGGTTCCCCGGAACAGTCCGTCGGTGGGGGGCCCGATGGGTTCGATCCAGCCGGCTTGAAAGCCGTACGATCCGTTGGGAGGAACATAGCGCCACCCCACCGGATTGCCAGCCAGCGTAACGCTTTGTTGCAGATACGGACCGAAGCGTATGGGGCGCACGTCGTCGGCGCGGATCGGCAACGCCGCCGGCAGAAATGCAAGCAGCGGAAGGGCGGAAAGAAACCTCATGCGGAACGGTTGGCCCGAGGGGCCGAACTATATTTGCATGCAATAATAGCAAGGAGGGTTTATGCCCGGTTTGCGTGTGACGGTGGGATGGGGCGCGGCTCTGGTTTTATGCCTGGGGTGCGCCAACAACTACATGCCGCCGTTGACCACGCGCGGGGTTCCCGCCGATCAGCGCCGCGACTACATCATCCAAAACGGCTACGGCATTCCCGAACCGGTCAAACAGGCGTTCCTTGACGGTTACGTGGTCGAAGGCATGAGCAAAGAACTGGTGTTCCATCTGTTCGGCGCGGCCGACCGCAGCAGCGAGCAGGACGACCATTGGGAGTATCTGAACCGCAAAGGCGCGCTGGTCACCGGCCTGTATTTCAAGGATGACAAGGTCGATCACATCGACGGCGATCCCACCGGCGGCGCCGGCAAAACCTCCGAGCCGGCGCCGCTGCCCGGATCTTGACGGCGCCCGTGCCCGCTTGGGAGCAAGCCTTCCGGGATTTTCCCGTCAACCGCAACTTCATCTGGCTCAACAACTGCGGCACGACGCCCACGCCCGGGCCGGTGCTGCGCACCTTACTCCGCTTTCACGAGGACTACGCCGCCTGCGGCCTGGCTGCGCCCGATTGGAATTACGCCGGCGTGCAGGCCTCCATCCGCCGCCGTCTGGCGCGTCTGCTCGATGCGCACCCCGACGAGTTCGCCCTGATTCCCCATACCGCCGAGGGCATGAATTTTCTGAGCCACGGCGTGCGGCTGCGGGCGGGGCAGACCCTGCTACTGGCGGCCGACGAATATCCCAGCAACGTCTATCCCTGGGAGCATTGGCGCCGGCATGGGGTCACCTTGGAGTTTCTGCCCCTGGGCCGCAGCCCGGAAGAATTTCTCCAAGGCTTCGAGGCGCGACTGCGGCGGGGCGATGTGGGCGCGGCTACCCTGTCGGCCGTGCACTGGTGCACCGGCATGCCGTTGCCCCTGGCGGCCGCCGGCGCCCTGTGCCGGGAACGCGGAATTCCGCTGTTCGTCGACGGTGCGCAAGGCGTGGGCTTGCTGCCGCTGCGGCCGCGCGCGGCAGGCGTGGCGGGTATGGCGTTCTCGGCCTGGAAATGGCTGCTGGGGCCGTTGGGATTGGGGGTGCTCTACGTGGCGCGCGAATGGGTCGACCGTCTCGAACCCATTTTCAAAGGGCCGGAATCGGTGGTCGAGGACGCACGCTATTTGCCCTACCGCGAAACGCTCAAGCCCGGCGCGGCGCGCTTTTCCATCTCCACCGGCAGCTTCGCCGCCTTGATCTACTTCGACGCCAGCCTGGCTTATCTCGAAGCCCTGGGCTGGGGCGCGGTGCAGCAACGTCTGGCCGAGTTGGGCGGCTTGATCTGGCGACGCTTGCAGGCGGCCGGGTTCGTCGGCGCCTGGGAAGGCACGGGAAGTTCGGCCCTGGTGGCGGTGCGGCATCCGTCGCTGGACGCGGCTGACGCCGTGCGCCGCCTGCGGGAACAGGGCGTCGTGGCCGCCGAACGGTTGGGCCATATCCGCCTGGCGCCGCATGTGTACAACGATTCCGAGCAGTTGGAACGCGTCGCGGCTTGGCTGGAATCGTGGCGGTAAACGTGGCGGTAAACGCGGCGCGCGGCATCCGCCGCGCTCCCGACGGAAAGCTGGCCGAAGAAGCCGCGCGCGCCTTCGCCCTTTTGCGGCCGATGGTCACGCGTTGGTTTCGGAAACAGGCGCGTGACCTTCCCTGGCGCCGCGCCGCGGGCGGAGCCGGACCGGTGTACCTGCGCCGCGACCCGTACGCGACCTGGATCTCCGAAATCATGCTGCAGCAAACCCAGGTGGCGGCCGCCGTCCCCTTCTACGAGCGCTGGATGCGCCGCTTTCCCGACGTTGCGGCGTTGTCCCGCGCTTCCGAAGCCGACGTGCTGCGGGCCTGGGCCGGCCTCGGGTATTATGCCCGCGCCCGCAACCTGCGGCGGGCCGCGCAACGCGTGGCGTCCTCGGGGTTTCCCCGCGATTGGCAAGGCTGGCGCGGCTTGCCGGGCATCGGCGATTATACCGCGGGCGCCGTCGCCTCCTTGGCCTTGGATCAACCGCATCCGATTCTTGACGGCAATGTGGCGCGCGTGTTCAGCCGTTGGTTGGGGCTCGGGTTTCGACCCGACGGCGGTGCGGCGCGGCGCGCCTATTGGGATTTGGCAGAGCGTTGGGTCCGCGGCCGGCAACCGGGCGAGGCCAACGAAGCCCTGATGGAATTCGGCGCTTTGGTGTGCACGCCGGCCGCGCCGGCCTGCGCGATATGCCCGGTCGCGGCGCATTGCCGGGCGCAACAACGGGGATGGCAGCTTCGGCTGCCTCCGCCCAAGCCGCGTCCGGCGGCCGAAGCCGTGCAGGGAACAGCCCTGGTGGCGTCGCGGGCGGGCCGCATTGGAATGGAGTTACGGCCGCGCGGCGGATTTTTGGCCGACCATTTCGCCTTTCCCCTGTTCTGGTCGACGGACGGGGATTGGGCGGTGCAATGCGCCGCGCGTTATCCCGGATTGAAATCCAAGACCGACGCCAAACCGCTGGGCGTGGTGCGGCATACCATCATGCACCGGCATTACGCGCTGACCGTCCTCCGCTGCGAGTATGCGGTGTCGCGGGGAAAACCGCCGCCGTGGCGGTGGTTTTCCGCCGCCGGTCTGGAGGCACGCCTCACCAATGCCTTGACGCGCAAAATCTGGCGCGCCGCCGCCAGGTAACCATACTGTTACCTACGAGCGCCGCGAAGGCGCGGCCGTCTGAAGTCAACGTCGCCGCGACGCCGCGGTTTTTCCCAGCGGCGCGGCGCGGGTCGACGGCGCGGCGACGGGGAGGGAACAGCAGCGAAAGCCGATGACTTCGTTGGCGTACTGCGGTTGGGCCGGCGCCGTACCCAAAAAGGAATAGGCGTAGAGGAAATGGATGACGTACTGGCCGTTCTGTTCCAATGGAACCCAGGGCGGCCCGATTTGGCGGTAGAGAATCGGGGTGAGCGCGGCATAGGAAGTATCGTGCAGCATTTCCACCGCGTCCAAGGTGTCGGGAATGGATACCCCGGTCTCAGTATTGACGAAGGTGACGGCGGCCAGGGTCAAGGTCGTGAGTTGCACATCGGTGGGCCGCAGCCCTTGATAAATCGTATCCGCGGGCATGGCATAGGAAACCGGTTGATCCACGCCGCGCAACAGAAATAAAACCTTGCTGCTGTCGTGCGACGGCGACACCGTGTCGATAGCGCGGTTCCACAGCGAATCGGGAATGGGCAGACAGCGTACGGGGTTGGTGGGGCTGTTGTACAGCACCGCCACCATGGGACGGGCCGAATCCACGCAACCGGGGGCCGGACGCGGCCGCACTTCGGCCGGATAATCGCGGTTCGAACAGCGGGCTTGATGCAGCATGGCCGCCGGGGACAAGGAAGATGCGAGGTAAAAGTACCCGCGATAGCCGTGCAGCGCCGTATCCGACGGCGTGGTCAGGGGAACGCCTGGCTGCAAGGTGTCGGGTTGGCCGGCATAATCGCCGGCCACATAGGGATCGAGCGTCCACTCGGCCAGATTGCCCGACATATCGTAGACACCTCCGGTGGTGAGGCAAACGGGGTTGCGTAACGCCGGCGTGGTGGCCATGGCCGAATCACCCGTGCCGATATTGCATTCGAAGCGCAGATCGTTGGGGTCGCTTTGCTCGGATTGCACCCCGTAAACCAGCGCAACCGAGTCCGATCCTTTGCAGGCGCGCTCCCATTCGGCTTCGGTGCATAAGTGGCTGCTGTCGGCCGGGGCCATGGCCGCGCAGGTCTGTTCGGCGGTTTTCCACGTCACTTTGGCGGCGAATCGGCCGGTGCTGTCTTTGTGTTCGTAGGGTTCGATGCAGTAGGAACCGAGATAATGCGACGCCGCGGGTTTTTCGTCGGCATCGCCGTCGGCTCCCGTGTCGCCCAGAATGAAATTTCCGGCGGGAATGGGAATAAAACCGGGCGGACAGGAATCGGCGCTGTCGGCGCCGGAGAAGCGCACCGGCAAAGTGGTGACGCCGAGCGAATCAAGCAGAGAGGGGTAGCCGGTCGAATCGACCGACTGCACGAACACGCGGTAGTCGGTGCCGGGCGGCAGGTAGCGTACCGTATCGGTGAAAACCGAATCGGGGAAATTGAGGGAGTCGATGGTCAGGGTGGTTTGCACGCTGCTGCCGCCCGGCCCCGAGCGGGTGAGGAGGTACTCCTGGATATTGGCATTGGGAACCGCGGCCGGAGCGAGCGTTCCGTCGGATTTCGCGATCAAATCGCGGCTGGCCGTGAAAGTGTACATGAACCGGTTCTGGGTCACGCTGCCGGCCAAAAGGCTGAGTTGCGGCGTGGTGGGTTGGGTGGTGTCGGTCAGAATCACGTTGACCGACGTGTTCGAGTCGGTGGCATTGCCGGAGGTATCCACGGCCCAGAGACGGATCTTGATGGTGTCGAGCGGCGACAGGCCATTGACCACGGCCTGCAAGCTGTCGCCCGGGTCCAGGCCGTGCCGGCTGACAACCCGCTGCGAGTCGGGCAGAATGAATTTCCAGGTTGGATTTGTTCCCGGCAGGGAGTCGCCGATCACCTGGGCGGAACGATCCCGGCCGCCGTCGAGGTAATGCACGGTGGGGATGAAAACCGGATGGCTGCCATGCAGTTTGTTGGCCAATTGTACGACCAGCACGTATTCGCGAATGATTCCCGTATCGGCGCCGGGATCGAAAAAACTGGTCGGGTCCAGGGGGCGGCTCCAATCGATGGTCAAGTATCGCGGCCCCGGTGTATAGCGCGGCACCAGCGGACTGGGGGGGAATTTATCGTTGGTGATCACCACGCCGTAGCGCGGGGGGCCGTTGCCTTCGCTATAGTTGGCAATCAGTGCGAAGATCAATTGCCCCGTAGAATCCACCCGCCCGGTGGTGTCGATGGCGATGATTTCGGAACTGTTGCGCGGCACCACCTGCATGGCCGGGTTCGAGTCATCCACCACGAAAACAATGCTGTCGGTGTTGATGCCGCTGCCCGGCATGATGGCCGCGGCCAAGGTTCTATCCTGGCTGATGTCGGCCCAGGTTTTACCCGGCACGCCGGGCAAGATGGTGTCGACGTAAATCCGGTATTCGATCAGGCCCACGGTGTCGGCCGGCTGATTCCAGTACAAGACGTATTTATGGGTACTCTGACAAACCGCGACCGACGGGAAGGGCGTTTTCCCGCTTTGGCAAAAGGGATGGTTTGCCGCCGCCGTGTCGATGTCGAAAACGACGGGCGAACGCTGGTAATCGCTGTTGTTCTGGTTGTTGATGTTCGAACAGCCGACGGCGGCCAGAGCCCATGCGCCCAACGCGGTCAAAAGCCGCGTGCGCTGAAACGGAAATCGGGCGCGCATGGGAAGAACTTCGGCGCCGCTCTGCGCCACGGTTTCATCAGGCGGTATGATACAAAAGCGGGCGGCGCGCACCCAAACCAAAGGCCGGATTCAGGCCGGGATTGAAACCGGGGAAACCGAAAAGGCGGGCTCGACGCGCACGGTGGGGCGTGACTTCTTGCCGCGCACTTCGTAACGCACCACTCCGCTCACCAAAGCGAAAAGCGTGTGATCGCGTCCCATGCCGACATTGCCGCCGGGATGCCATTGCGTGCCCCGCTGCCGCACCAGAATGTTGCCGGCAATCACCGGTTCGCCGCCGAATTTTTTTACGCCCAGATATTTCGGGTTGGAATCGCGGTTGTTGCGGGTGCTTCCGAGACCTTTTTTGTGCGCCATGGTCTAAGCCTCCTTCGCCATCGCCGCCGCGGCCACTTTTTCGCGCCGGGTCGGCTTCTTGATCTGCATCTTGCGTTTTTCCAAAGCCTGCGCGCGCACGCGGGCTCTTTGGGCGGCCGCTTCCTCTACGACCGCTTTTTCTGGGCCGCAGGAGATTTCGCGCACCAGCACTTCGGTATAAGCCTGCCGGTGACCCTGGGTACGGCGATAATGTTTGCGCCGGATTTTCTTGAACACCCGGATTTTGTCGTCGCGGTCGTGCTGCAAAACCTCGAGCTGCACGGCGGCGTCGGCCACATGCGGGGTCCCCACTTTCAACGTATTGCCATGGGAAAAAAGCAAGACGTCGGAAACCGTGATGACTTCGCCCACGGGCGCTTCGATTTTGGGGAGCTTCACCCGCTCGCCCGGAACCACTTTGTGCTGAAATCCGCCGCAGGCAATCACCGAATACATAACGTCACCTTTGCTGCTTCCTGTAACTTGGAGCCGGGGAAATGTACCAAATCCCCGCGCGGATTTAAAGAAAATAGGATGACCCGGTTCCAGCTCAAGGCGAAGACGGGGTTTGGATGCGGGTCATTTTGGCGCGTAACGCGGGATTCTTTCCGAATTCGGATAAATACGCGTTGGCAGAGCGCGCCAGACTTTCGCGGGCCGCCGCGTCGCCGGGCTGTTGTTGGTAATTGGCGAGGTCGGCGCGCCAGCGCCAATAGCTCAGATTTTCCCGAAACAGTCTGATGTCGAGAAAGGCCGGGCGCCGCGAGAGCAACGCTTCCACGGTTTTCCGCAAAGACGGAGTCCATTCTTCCAAAGTCGCCTGGGCTTGGCATTGCAGATAGTCCAAATCGGCCGACGCGGGAAAAAGCGACTGGGCGGCGGCCAAGTCGGCCAGCGCGCCTTGCGGATGGGTGCGCACTTCCGATTGCAGGTTCATGAAGGTTTGCGCATCCAACTCCGCCGGCTGGGGCGGTACGCCTTCGGCGGACATCGGAATCGTGTCGGCGGTCACCGTCTCTGCCGGACGCGCTGCGGCATGCCGCAGGCGCGTCTTTTTCTTTGCCGCCGCCGCCGGCGCGGCTACGGCGGAAGCAGGCGGCGGAGCCGGCTGCATCGCAGGCGGGGCCGCGGAAAGCGGCGGCGGAGCGGAGCGCTCCGCATGCCGCCACGGTTTCCAGAGCGCCAGGCCGGCGCCCAATAGGAGCAAGGCGAATAGAATGGCCAGGGCCGAAGCAATCTTCCCGGCCCGAGGGCCGGTTTGCGAAAGGTCGGCGGGTGGCGGAGTCGCGGCAGGCGTCGCGGGGTGCAAGGGAACGGTCGGTGCCGGCGCTTCGGCGGGATCGGGCAACCAGTTGGCGGAGGTCAGAAATTCGGCGAGCACCTGTTCGGTCGTGCGGCCTGGTGCCAGGCTTTGGAACAAGGTCTCCAAGGCCGCGGCCAAAGCCCCGGCGTCGGCGAATTGTGCGGGTTGCTCCTGCCACGGCTTGCCGAAATCATGCCACACGATGCAGCGGTCGATGATGGCGCCGGCGCCGGGCAAGACGGCCTCGGCCGCCGGCACCAGGCGCGCATAGTCGCTGCGATCCAGAATGCGGGTGATGATTTGCGGCGCGTTTTCGCCGGGAAAGGGCGGGGTTCCGGTCAGAAGTTGAAAGTAGACCGCGCCCAGAGCATGCACGTCGTGACGCGTGTCGCGAAACCCCTTCCAGAAACTTTCCGATCCGGGAATCCGGCCCGACGCGGTGGATCTCTGCAAGCGCGCCTTGCTCATGTAGGGAACGGTACCCGACAGACCCTGCCGCATGGTGCGCAGGGTGTCGAGATCGGTTTTCGCCGTGCCGAAATCGATCAGCACCACGCGGCCCCGTTCGTCGCCGCGCGTGCCCAGAATGAGGTTGCCCGGCGAAATATCGCGATGGGCCAGACCCTGCACGTCGCGATCGGGCCAATGCAGGCGGGCCGCATGGGCATAGGCCAGGGCCCGGGCCGCCGAAAGCGCCAGAGCCGTGGCCACCCGCGGAGGCAGCAGGCTATTCCACGGACGTTCCGCATCCAGGTGCTCCACGCTACGCGCCAGCACTTCGCGCACGCTGTGGCCCACGATGTAATCGAGCAGCATGTAGCGGCGGCCTTCGAATTCGCCCTGGCTGCGCAGCGTCACGATTTGCGGGTGTTTGAGACGGCTGAGAATGAGGCCTTCGTCGAGAAAGGCACGCAGTTCCTCTTCGTTCAAGCCCGGCAGCGCCACTTTCAGAACACGGCGTTCGCGCAATTCCTCATCGAAGGCCAGGTAGATCTGGGCGTGGCCGCCGCGCCCGAGCGGACGTTCGATGCGGCAGCGTTCCACTCGCCGGTCCGTCCAGGAATCCAAACTCGACCAAGCCGTCACGTCGCCATCCGCCGCAGAGCTTGCGGGCCTCAGTTGTAAATGCCCGTCTCCGAAGAATCGCGGTACGCGGCGTCGAGATATTTGACCGGATATTTATCCGCCAGGCTTTTGAGCAGACGACGGATTTCTCCCTCGGTTTTCGCCTCGCGTTGACCCATCAGGGCTTGCAGGATTTCCAGCCGGTAACTTTGGTATTGGCCGTCATACTTCTCGATCAGCAGGATGAGATGATATCCCAACGGGGTGCGGAACACCGGGGAGAGTTGTCCCACGTGCAACGTCCGCACCTCTTTTTGAAAGGCGGGATGGAAATCGTGGGGGTCGAAGCGCTGCAAGTCGCCGCCGGATTTTCCTTCGGGGCCTTCGCTGAACTCGCTGGCCGCGGCCATGAAGCGACGGATGAGCAGGGGCGTGTCGTCGCTGTCGCGGATGAGTTGATCGCGGATTTCCTGGAGCTTGTAGCGCTTCTGATCGGCCTCCTGGGCCGAAGTGGTGTCGCCCACCAGCATGAGGATTTGCAGGGCGCGCAGCGAATCGTTGACGGGGAATTCCTGATGATGCTGCGCCCAGAAGGCACGCATATCCGCTTCGGTGGGCGGATCGATTTTGTCGACGCGGGTGGCCAGCACCTTGTTGGCCAGCAATTGCTTCTCGATTTTCGCCTTGAGCGCGGCTTCGGTTTCACCGGCCTGGCGCAGCGCATCGTGATAGCTGGCCTGATCGGGAAACTGCGCTTTGAAGCCCCGCATGGCCGTGTCGATGTCTTGGGCCGTGAGGGCGATATGCTTGACCCGGGCTTCATGCCGCAGCAATTCCTCGCCGATGAGTTTGGTGGCCACCAGTTTTTTCAGCGTGGCCAGGCGCGTGGGATTGTTGGGAGTATTGGATTGGGCGCTTTGGGCTTTGTCCATGAGTTCGGCCAGGGTGTCGATTTGGTTGCGGTGGATGGCCGCTCCCGCGACGGTGATGACTATGGGATCGGAGGACATCCGGTGGGTTTTGGCGGCCGCCGGCAACGCTGTCAATACCATGACGGAAATGGCGGCCAGAGAAGCGATGGGGAAAAAGGATGGCATGCGAGGACTCCGCCCCGGCGTGGAAGGTGGATTCCGGGGTGTGGTAAATTTACGAACAAAGAGGAGCCACCCGATTTCTAACCCCACATTTGATCTGTTCATCGTTGGCGGAGGCATCAACGGCGCGGCTTTGGCCGATCTCGCCGCCGCGCAAGGCGTGTCGACGGCGCTGGCCGAAGCCGGCGACTTCGGCGCGGGCGCCAGTTCGAACACCTCGAAGCTGGTGCATGGCGGCTTGCGCTATCTCGAAACCGGTTCGCTCTCGCTGGTGCGCGACGCGGTGCGCGAACGCGCGCATCTACTCGCCCTGGCTCCGCATCTGGTGCGGCCGGAACGCTTTTTCTTTCCCCTGGGCGGGTTCGGCCGGCATGGCCGCTGGGCCGTGAAGGCCGGCCTCTGGCTGTACGACGCCTTGGCCGGCTCGCTGCGGCTGCGCCCGCACGGCTATGTCACGCCCGCGGAGTTCCGCGCGGCGGAACCGGGATTTCTGCCGGGGGAACGCGTGGCGGCTTACACCTACAGCGATTGCGTCATGGACGACGCCCGCCTGACGCTCGAAACCGTGCTCGACGCCGAAGCTAAAGGCGCCCGGGTCTGGAATTACCGCCGGGTCACGGCGCTGGAGCCGGCCGACGGCGCCTGGGAGATCACGCTGGAAGATCGCTTCACCGGCCGCGAGACCGTGCTCACCGCGCGCCGCGTGGCCCTGGCCCTGGGGCCATGGACCGATTCGGCCCTGCGCCAATGGCGGGGCGAAAGCGGCACGCGCGTGCGCCTGAGCCAGGGCTCGCATTTGCTGATCGAAGGCCTGCCCGCCGCATCGTGCTTTCTGTTGCCCGTGCCCGGTAGCCGCCGGTATTTTTTTGTGATCCCCTTTCGCGGTTTGCATCTGGTGGGCACCACCGAAGTCGAATTACCCACGGGCGCGGATCCCAACCGCGGCATCTCCCCGGAAGAGAAGGCGGAGCTTTTGGCCCTGGTGCGGCGTTATTTTCCGGGGGCCGCGCCGCAGGTACGCGCCACCTTCACCGGCGTGCGCCCCCTGGCCGGCGGGGGCGGCAGCACGGTGACCTTGAGCCGCGAGCACGTGTTCCACAAATTGCCAGACGGCCTGTACGCGGCCGTGGGCGGCAAATACACCACGCACCGCGTATTGGCCCGCGATTTTTTTTGTTTCATCTTCGGCCGCAAAAAGAAAGACGTGCCGCTTTCCGATCAGCCTTATCCGGGCGCCTACGGAGCCGGAGGGCCCGACGCCTTGCTGCAAAAGCTCGCGGCTGCGCCCAGCGGCCCGCCCGCGGCCTGGCCGCGCTGGGCCGTCACCTACGGGGCGCGCAGCTTGGAGTTGGCCGACTTCATTGCGGCACATCCGAGGTCGGGCCGCGCCTGGCCTGGCGAAGGCGGCTTCTGCGAGGGCGAGGTGCTTTTCTCCCGCGAACGCGAGCATTGCCGCACGGCCGTCGACTTCTTCCGCCGCCGCACGGGCGCCTATTTCTCGGCCGGCGCCGGCTTGGAAAACTTGGCCGCCGTGGAAAGCGTGCTGGCCCCAGCCGCTGCCGGAGCTTCCGCCGCCGCACCGGCGGCCTGGGGCGAAGAAACCGATTACCGCGCCTTTCTCCAACGCCATGAGCATCGCGCCCTCGCCCCCTGAGCCCTGGCGCATCGCCCACCGGGGGTATCATGCGCGTTGCGTCGAGAACACGCTGGAGGCGTTTGCATCGGCCTATGGGTTCGGCTGCGATTTGGTGGAGTTCGACGTGCAGCTCGCGGCCGACGGCGTGCCCGTGATTTTTCATGACGACGATTTGCGCCGCCTGGGGCGCCGTTCCGAAGCCGTCTGCGCATTGCCGGCGCGCGAACTCGGCCGGGTGGAATTGCGCGATCCCGCGACGCACGCCGTGGGCCGCATTCCCACGCTCGCCGAATTTCTGGCGGCTTTCGGATCGAATCCCTTTTATCTCGAGCTCAAGGTGCCGGCGCGCCAAGTGCGCACTCCCGAATATTGGCGCGACTTGACCGGCCGTGCGGTGGCGGCGCTGCGCGCCTTACCCCTGCATCCGCTGACCTTCGTGGCCAGCTTTCATCACAACGCGGCGCGCTACGCGCTGGCCGACCTGGACTTCGCGCGCACCGCAGTCATCCATGCGCGCCGGGCCGACTGGTTGGCCGTGTGCAAGGCCGGCCCCGCCGACCCCCTGTCGCGGCGCCTGTTCGACTCGATTCCCTTCGCCCTGCTGCGCCGGGCGCGGCCGGGGGCGGGCGGCGGACCGCCGTTGCTGGTTTGGGATGTGGCGGGCGACGCCGCCTGGCGCGCCGTGGCCGCGGCGGGCGTGGCCGGCGTGGTGTCGGACGAGGTAGCGGAAATGTTACGCCGGCTGGCGCCGGCGCCTCAGAACAAAGCGTAAAACGAGCGGCGCAAATCGAGCAGGCGCACGCGCGCGGCCAACGACACGGTGAGGGGCCCGCCCTGCGCGCAAAAGCCGGTGCGATCTTCGCCGTCGATTTGCACCGGCGTTCCCGGCGGCAGTTCCAGCGTCAGACTTTTGACCCGGTAACGCGGCAAGCCGCCGCGCAGCCAGCGCGCCAGCGGCGGGATCAGCCGTGATCCCCCGGTGACAAGGGTGTATTTCCACAGCGCGTCGAAGACGCTGACTTCCAGCCGCCCGTCGTCGAAGCGGTTCTCCGGAAACGGATGCGCGCCGGCCGCGTAGGAGTTGATGTTGGCCACCAGCACGGTGCGCCGTCCCTCCAGCTCCAACACTTTTTCACCCGTTTCGGTTTCGCAGCGCAGCCGCGCGCCGGCCGGCAAACGGTAGCGGGCGTGGGAGAGGAACGAGCCGACGTAATAGACGCGGTTGCCCAACGTGCCGCCGCGAATGCCGCCCCGCTTGCGCGCCTGGTCGAACGCGTGCAGTACCGCCGCGTCGAGGCCGGCGCTCAAATACGCCACCAAAGTGTTGTCGCCGCCCACGTCCCAGAGATCGAAGACGTGGCTGGGCGCCCGCAACAGGCGCTTCAAACAGGCGATGAGGCCTTTGGCGTCGTAGACGCGGTAGATGCCGAGCGCGCGCGCCAGATCGTTGCCGGTGCCGAGGGGAATGAGGCCCACCGCCGTGTCGGGGCGCAGGCGCCGCGCCCGGTCGAGCACCGCGCCCAGCGTGCCGTCGCCGCCCACGGCGATGAGTTTGCGCGCCGCGCGCAACAGGCCGTCGATTTGCTCGGGGGCGCGTTGTGGATCGGTAAATTCCGCGGTCCAGATGCCGCGGTCCAGGTGAAAGCTGTCGAGCACTTCGCCCAGTTGGCGAAAGACCCGGCGGCCCACCCCGTCGCCGGAAACCGGATTGATGAGGAAGGCCAATTCCAGCGCGGGCGTAGCTTCAGTGGGCATAGAAGAACCGGTAGATGCGCGCCAGGAAAAAATCCTTAAAGCGGCTGGCCCATTCGCGGCCGTGCCATTCGCTTTCGCCCGGTTCCACAGCCAGACCGTAGGCGGTGATGCCGAGCCGGTGGGCGATGTACAGGGCCCGCGGCAAATGATAGCGCTGGCTGACGAAGGCCACCCGATCGAACCCGAAAACCTCCTTGCAATGCACCATGGTTACGAAGGTGCTGCGGCCGTCGGGGTCGAGCAACACGTCCTGCACGGGAAAGCCGTGCTCCTTGGCGTAGTCGCGCATGGCCTTGGTTTCGCTGTACCCCTGCGGTATGTCGGTTCCCGAAAGCAGCAGCTTGACCCCCGTGCGCGCCCGCGCCAGCGCCATGGCCGCTTCCATGCGTTGCGCCAGCACCGGCGACAGGCGGCCTGAGCGGTGCACGCTGGCTCCGGGTACGATCACGGCCTGCACGGCCGGAATCGAGTCGGGCTGGGTGTAAATGTCCGGGGCGGCGGTAACTTCCATGTACACGCCGATGATCCAGGCTGAAGCGCCCAGCGCCACGGCCAGAAAGAGGAGGTTCGAAAACAGACCGGCGGAGCGCCGGGATGCTTTTGGCTGCGGAGGGTTCATGCGGCATTTCTCCGGCTCCCGAAATTTATTGCGCCCCGGGAACCGCGGCGAAGGCGCCTCAGCGTCCGGGACCTTGGAGATATTGATTTTTGACGCCTACGTATTTCCAGGCCAAAGCCGGAATGGATTGCCGTTCGGCCGGGTCGAGCGGGCGCACCACTTTCGCGGGCCGACCCAGAATCAGCGAACCCGGAGGATATTCCTTGCCTTTGGGCAGCAGGCTGCCGGCGCCCACAATGCTGTCTTCGCCCACCACGGCGCCGTCCATCACGATGCTGCCCATGCCCACCAGCACGCGCGCGCCCACCGTGCAGGCATGCAGAATGCACCCATGCCCGACGCTGACATCGGCGCCGATGAGGGCCGGCCGGTCGCTGGCAATATGCACCGTGGTGAGGTCTTGAATGTTGGATCGCGCGCCCACTTCAATGGCGTTGATGTCGCCGCGCAGCACGCAATGAAAAAAGACCGAAGCGTCGGGACCCAAGGTCACGCGGCCGATCACATCGGCACTGGCGGCGACGAAGACGCCCGTGGCCAGAACCGGAACCTGGGTTTGATACGGGTGGAGCACGGTTTCCGCTCCGCCCGGCCTAAGGGAACAACTGGGGGCGCAACTGGGAATAGGGCGGGTATTCCGCCAGCTCTTCGGCGCGGAACCAATAACGCACTTCGCGGTCCGCGCTTTCCGGAGAGTCCGAGGCGTGCACGATGTTCTCGCCCATGCTGGGCGCGAAGTCGTGGCGGATGGTTCCGGGCAAGGCGTTTTTCGGATTGGTGGCGCCGTTCATCTGGCGCACCGCTTCGACGGCCTTCTCGCCCCGCAAGGCCAAAAGCACCACCGGACCCGAGGTCATGAAATTCACCAGCTCGGCGAAAAAGCCCTTGCCGCGATGCTCGGCGTAAAAGCCGTCGGCTTCTTCGCGGGTGATGCGGCGCAAATGCAGGCCGGCCACGGCCAGACGGGCCTTTTCATAACGCCCCACGATTTCGCCGATGAGGCCGCCGCGTACGCCGTTGGGTTTGATGATGACCAAGGTGATTTCCATGCCTGCCGCCGTGATTTGCTGAAAAAGTGGCCCATAAGATAATCTCCGGACGCGCCGGGGAACAAGCGCGCGGGACAAACCACGCCGTCTTACGCAGACGGAAGCCGGGAGACGGGCTGTCCTCGGCGGGTTGCGCGCAAGGCAATCGGCGATCGGGGTGGGAAAGAGGCGGCCTTCGCAGCCGGTTCCGGGAACAGGAAACCTGGTGGTCCAGCAAAGTTCAGTGACCTATAGCGATAACCTATAGGTTACCGCTATAGGTTCTGTTACAGGTTATGCAAACAGGGAGATCGGGAGGCGGTTTATCCCGCGGGGCTTCCGCGCGGTCCGGCGTTCCCCACGCGTCATTTTGGGGGCGTCCGCCGACCCTTGCCAAATTGACTTCACAAGCCGAGGATGCGCCCGGTGGTGTCGAGCTAAATTGCTTTTCGAATTTCCGATTTTTCCTTTTTGATTAAAAGAAAGCGGGGATCGCGTGAATAGCGAAAAATCCGACGTCAAAGGATCCTTATCCGATTTATTGCATCTGGCGGAAAAGGTCGTGCACAAAGACAAAGAAACCGATCTCGGCAAATTCATTGATTACAGTATTCCCGAGCCCAACAAAGAATTTCTCTACCGATTTCCCTGGAGTATTAATGATAATCCGGTAGGATGGGTCGAAGTCACCGACAAATGCAATATTTATTGCAAAGGCTGCTACCGCAATCGCATGGAGGGCCATAAAACCCTGGAGGCGATCCAAGCCGAAATCGATTTTATGCAAAAGTGGCGTAAAGTCGACACGATCTACCTGGCCGGCGGCGAGCCGCTGATCCATCCCGACATCGTCGCCATCGTGAAGTATATCACCGCGTTGAAGTTGAAGCCGACCATTATCTCCAACGGGCAGGCGCTGACCCAAGCCTTGCTGCACGATTTGAAAAAAGCGGGGTTGGCGGAAATCAGTTTTCATGTCGATTCCGGTCAAATCCGACAAGGCTGGACGGGGAAAGACGAAATCGAATTGACCCGCTTGCGGCAAAAGTTCGCCGACTTGCTCGCGCAAGCGGGCGGGGTGAAATGCAATTTCAATATGACGGTTTCCAAGCGCAACGTCGAAGACGTTTCCAAAACGGTGCAATGGGTTCTCGACAACCGGGGGAAAGTCACCGGATTGACCATCATCACCCTCCGGGGCGGCTTGCTGGGAGAAGGTGTCGAATTTATCGCCAATGGCGGTAAAATCGAACTTTCACATAAAGATCTGGGATATGTATCGAAAACGGATATTCGTTCCTCTTACATCAAGACCCACGACGTCTATCGATTATTGAAAACGCATTTTAAACATTACGAGGCCGGCGCGTATTTGGGCGGAACCCAGGGGCACACTTCGGTCAAATGGCTGATCGGGGCCGCGTTATGCTCCGGCAACGAAATTGTCGGGTCGATTGGTCCGGCGGGGATGGAGTTTTTCCAGTCAGGCCATCATTGGTTCAAAGGAAATTATTCGGTGGGAGGCAAGGCTCCCATCGGGAGAACCGTGTTTTTATTGGCCTTGGTGGATAAGAATGTCAGAAAGGTCTTGTGGAAATTTATACTGCACCCCTGGATGTTTTTCAGAAAATTTTACGGTGTTTCCCTGGCCATCATCCAACCTCCCGACATCCTGGAAAACGGCAATATCGAAATGTGTGATAGTTGCCCGGACCTGACTTTATATAAGGGCGAACTGGTCAATTCGTGCCGCCTCGATGAAGTGCGGTTGCATGGCAGTTTGATCAGTCGGGTCGTTACCAAAAATTGAAACCAGCGCCGGGATTCGGAAAATTCCCCGGGATGGCCGGCCCGTTTGCGCGCGCGGAGACGGTTGGGTACGATTTGCCTCTCCGGTCAACCCTGGGAACGAAGGAGTAACTTTCACACACCATGTCGCAGGCGATCGAGTTAATCCGATCCAAAATCCGGGCCATCCCCGATTTTCCCAAGCCGGGAATTCTCTTCCGGGATATCACGCCCGTCTGGCAGGACGGGCCGGCTTTCGACGCCTGCCTGGAAATTTTCCGGGAACATTATTCCCGCCAGGCGCCGCCCGATCCCCGCAGCGGTAGACAACGCGATTTGATCGTGGGCATCGAAAGCCGGGGATTCGTGGTCGGTTCCGCTTTCGCCGCGCGCAATTCCCTGGGTTTTGTCCCCATCCGGAAGAAAGGCAAGCTTCCCGCCGCCGTCGAATCGCATGAATATCAATTGGAATATGGCACCGATTGCGTGGAGATCCATAAGGACTCGATGGAGGCCGGGCAACGGGTTTTCATCATGGACGATTTGCTCGCGACCGGCGGCACCATGCTGGCCGCCATCGAACTCCTGCGCAGAATCGGGGCGAAGGTCGTGGGCTGCGCCGTGGTCATCGATTTGCCGGCCTTGGGGGGAAGAAAGAAAATCGCAGCTGCCGGCTACGACGTGTTTTCCATCGTGGAGTATTGACTTCGCATGGCGCCATCGGTTGTTTGCATCCTCGGCGCCATGGAGGAGGAAATGCGCGAATTCTTCTCCCAGGCCGTCATCACGAACGTCGTGCGGCACCAAGCTTTTACCATACACGAAGGGACGCTGTTCGGAGTAGCGGCGGTCATGGTCAAATGCGGCGTCGGCAAGGTTTTCGCATCCTTGATCACCCAATCTTTGATCGACGCGTACCGGCCTTCCGCGATCATTTCCACCGGCGTCGCGGGTGCGCTGTCGGAAAATCTCCGGATCGGGGATGTGGTGGTGAGCCGGGATTGCGTTCAGCATGACATGGATGCGCGCGCGATCGGCTTCGAGCGGGGAAGAATTCCCTACACCGACTACCGCTTTTTTGCCGCGGATGAAAAACTGGTGCAACGCGCCCTGTCCTGCCGGCTGGAATCCGCCCGGCATCAAATCGTCGCCGGCCGTATTGTGACCGGTGATCAATTCATCGCCGGGGCCCGGGGCGAGGTTCTCCGGTATTTAACCGCAGAGCTGAACGGGGATGCCGTGGATATGGAAAGCGCGGCCATCGCCCAGGTCTGTTGCGTGAATGCCACCCCCTTTGTCTCCATCAGAACCCTGTCGGATAACGCCGATCACAGCGCCCATCTCGATTTCCATAAATTCCTTCCGCTGGTCGCGCAGAATTCCTTTCACATCGTAAAGCATCTCCTCTCCCCGCCTTGAGGCCGGCGGCGATTGCGGTTCCCGGTCAACCTGGGAGCGTGCTTTTCTTCCCCCCACGGGTCGGATACCCCTTCCGCCGGCAGTTCGCCGCAGGCGCAAGCCCGGTCCATTATATGCCTTGACGGGAATATGAAGTATCAAGTATATTCCTGGCATGGCATCCTCGTTTGCGATCCTGGCCGAGCCGAACCGCCGGACCATTCTGCGTCTGTTGGCGTCGTCGGAGCGATCCGTCGGCGAGATCGAGCGCCGTCTGCGCCTGCCGCAAACCTCCGTGTCCAAGCACCTGCGCGTGCTGCGCAACGCCGGCTTGGTCGAGGCGCGGATTGAAGCGCAGCGGCGGGTGTATCGGCTCCGGCCCGAACCGCTCCGCGAGATCGACGCCTGGCTGGAGCCGTTCCGGCGCTTCTGGTCGGCGCGGGTCGATGCCCTGGAACGCCATCTCGATCGCATGGAAACGAATTCCCAGAAAGGCAAGAAACCATGAGCCACCGCGAGCACTACGCGCCCGGACCCGCCGCCGGAGCCAGAATCGAAAAAGACGGGGAGAAATGGACGCTCGTTCTGGTCCGCGACCTGCGCCATCCTCCCGCCCAGGTGTGGGCGGCGCTCACCGATCCGGAGCAACTCCGCCAATGGGCCCCATTCGATTCCGACGCAGATCTCGGCAGTCTTGGCGTTGCCAAACTGACCACCGTCGGGGCGCCTGGGCCGCATGTCACCGAAGCCCGGGTGAAGCGGGCCGACGCGCCCAAGACGCTGGAATACAACTGGGGCGACTTCGACATGCGCTGGGAACTGGAGCCGGCGGAGGGCGAGGGCACGCGCCTCACGCTATGGACCAACATCGATCGCCGCTATATCGCGATGGGCGCCGCGGGTTGGCAAATCTGCTTTGACGTGCTGGATCGGCTGCTGGCCGGCCGGCCCATCGGGCGCATCGTCGGCCCCGAAGCCATGAAGTTCGAGGGCTGGCAGCGATTGAACGCCGAATACTCGCAGCAGTTCGGCGTTGAGTTGCCCTCCTGGCCTGCGCGCCCGGGCGCCTGAGCGGCGTCGGGCATTCGGGTTTTTCACAACGGAGACCATTCATGAACATATTATTCTGGGTTCTGCAAGTTCTTCTCGCCCTGCACACCGTCATCGGCGCGATCTGGAAGTTTTCCAATTCCGAGCAGACCGTGCCTTCTTTGCACGCCATTCCCCACGGAGCCTGGCTGGCGATGAGCGTCCTCGAGTTGCTGGGCAGCGTGTGCCTGCTCCTCCCGGCCGTCAAAACATCATGGGGTATCCTGGCCCCGGCGGCGGCGGTATGGATCGCGGCGGAAATGCTGCTCTTTACCGGTGTGACGCTTTTTTCCGGCGACGTGAATATGGGCCATATCATTTATTGGCTGGTCGTGGCCGCTTTTTGCGCGCTGATCGCTTACGGCCGCTTGGTGTTGAAGCCGATTCGATAATCACCCGAAATCAAGGCGATGGGGTATTGCCGCCGTTACGGGCAGACCTTGCGGTTCCGACGGCGTACGTGCCGGTCGACAGGCGGTTCAGGGAATCTTCTTGGCGACGCGATAAAATATGATCCCGTGGGTCGAGAGTAGAATCGGGACCAAAAAGGTCGGCAATAGTATCAACGGGAGATGCGTCAGTGGATCCATTTGCCGCATATCCTTTAAACCCAGGCGAATGGCGGTTTGCAGCGCGAATAGAATATCGATGAGGCCGAGGGTGTTCCAGATCAGGATTCTGTTCCAATTTATTTTGGATCGCGAAAACCCGGAAATGACCAAGACCAAGGCGAAGCACGCGATCAGAATATCTCCGATGCCGCCCGGAATCGCGAAGGCAAACGGCAGTTGCTTTTTGGAAAACAAGTAAATGAAATAAATGCCGATCAAGCGGATCCCATGGACGGCGATTAAGCTTCTCAAGGGGATCGTATGGATGAAATCCATGAGGCGTCGGGATCGAAAATACGCGATCAAGACGATGGCCGTTAAAATTCCGACCGTCATCCCATAAACCGGCGCCGGAGCGTTTTTGATAATTCCCGTCAACCCCACCAAGGTCGCTGATAAAAACCAGGCCGGAAGAAGGATCTTCATGGGCGCCTCGATTTTCTTAAAGAAAGGCTGCGGGATTATGCGGAGTAGTTTCTTTCAGGCCGCGTCGCCGCCCGCCCTGAAATCCTGCGGGTCGAGAGCCGGATCAGGCGCTCTCGGATTTCCACGTTAATAAGTTCGCCTCTAATTTTTCCATTTCCTTTTTATCCAATGTTTCCCCGAATAAAGGAAAGGAAATTCCATGCCGGTCGTTTTCCAATTTCACTAATGTGGTATAGGAAACCGTGTCTTCCGAGATCGATTTTTCGTCTTTCTTTTTGTTATCGCCAAAAAAAACTTCCAGGTCGCTTTCGAGTTTTCCCCAATCCCGAATTAATTCTTTTTCCCGGCTCGACAGCTTCAGGGTGCTGATCATATATGTCGAGATTTTGATCCCGATGATTTCCGAGCGTTCGTTTTTAATCCAGTTGTGGTAGATCGGGCTGCGTTTGATGATCTTGTTTACCAGGAAGGCTTCGCCTTTTATTTCGTAATTGGGTTTTTCTTGAATCGATATAATTAAATACTTGTTCGGCGATTCGATTTTTTCTTTCATCTGCTAATGATAGGAAATCTGGGCCGCATATTCTTCTTTGACCGCCAAATAGTTGTTGCGCGGCGCTTCTGACCGTATTTCCCGGGATTCTTCCCAACCGGACGCTTTCGGTTGGTGGGGCGCTGCGAAGACGCGCACGAAATTAATCAACTAGTCGATTTCATCTGAGGTGGTTTTTGCCGCGACACGGTCTCGCCACTCGCCCTCACGATTCCTGGAGAACAATTCCGGGTTTTGGGCGCGTCGCCTCCCAAAGCCGGGGAAGCGCGCTCCCGCTTGGATCGAGGCCGGGTGACGCTTGTGCGGCGATCAGGCCAGATCGAAGCGGTCGAGATTCATGACCTTATCCCATGCGGCCACAAAATCGTGCAGGAATTTCTCTTGGGAATCCCGGCAGGCATAGACTTCGGCGAGGGCGCGAAGTTCGGAGTTTGAACCGAAGATGAGATCCACGCGCGTGCCGGTCCACCGGACGGCGCCCGTCCGGCGATCGCGCCCTTCGAACACCTCAGAGTCGGCCGAAATGGGCTTCCATTCCGTGCCCATATCGAGCAGGTTTAGGAAGAAGTCGTTGGTCAATGCCTCGGGTCGGTGCGTAAATACCCCATGCCGGGTCCGGCCGAAGTTGACATTCAAGACGCGCATTCCTCCCACCAACACCGTCATTTCGGGGGCGGTCAAAGTCAGCAATTGCGCCTTGTCGATCAGGAGTTCCTCGGAGGATACGGGGTATTTGCTCTTCCGATAATTCCGGAATCCGTCCGCCAGCGGTTCGAGCGCGGCGAAGGCAACCGCGTCGGTTTGCTCCGGCGCGGCATCCATACGTCCCGGCGTAAAGGGAACGGTCACCGCGTGGCCGGCATTCTTCGCCGCCTGTTCGACGCCGGCACATCCGGCCAGAACGATCAGATCGGCCAGCGAAATCCGTTTGCCGCCGGACGGGCTGCGGTTAAAAGCACTTTGGATCTCCTCCAGGATTTTGATCACCTTCGCCAGTTGGGCCGGCTCATTGACCTCCCAATCTTTCTGCGGAGCCAGACGCAGGCGGGCGCCGTTGGCGCCGCCGCGCTTATCGGAGCCGCGGAAGGTCGCAGCCGAGGCCCAGGCCGTCGCCACCAGTTCCGCCACCGCGAGACCGGAAGCCAGCATCCGCTCTTTGAGCGCGGCAACATCCTGCGCATCCACCCGCGCGTGATCGACCGCGGGAATGGGGTCTTGCCACAGGAGCGTTTCGGCCGGAATCTCCGGGCCGAGATAGCGCGCCCGCGGGCCCATGTCGCGGTGGGTCAGTTTGAACCACGCCCGGGCGAAGGCTTCAGCGAATTGATCCGGGTTCTCCAGAAAGCGCCGTGAAATTTTTTCGTAATCCGGGTCGAACCGCAAGGCGAGATCGGTGGTGAGCATGGCGGGCGCATGCCGCCGGGAACGGTCGTGGGCATCGGGCACGGTGCCGGCGCCCATGCCGCCCTTGGGCGTCCATTGATTTGCACCCGCCGGGCTTTTGGTCAACTCCCATTCATAGCCGAACAGATTCCAGAAAAAGTTGTTGCTCCATTTCGTGGGCGTGGTGGTCCAGGTGACTTCCAGGCCGCTGGTGATGGCGTCGCCCCCTTTTCCCGACCCGAAGCTGTTCTTCCATCCCAGGCCCTGCTCTTCGAGGCCGGCGGCTTCGGGCTCCGGTCCCACATGCGAGGCCGGGGCGGCGCCGTGGGTCTTGCCGACGGTGTGTCCGCCTGCGATCAGCGCCACGGTTTCTTCGTCATTCATCGCCATGCGGCCGAAGGTCTCGCGGATATCTTTGGCCGCGGCCACCGGGTCGGGGTTGCCGTTGGGTCCCTCCGGGTTCACGTAGATGAGGCCCATCTGCACCGCCGCCAGCGGATTGTCGAGATCGCGCTGACCGGAATAGCGCTGGTCGCCGCCCAACCACGTCTTCTCGGCGCCCCAGTAAACGTCGTGATCCGGCTCCCAGACGTCGGCGCGGCCGCCGGCGAATCCGAAGGTCTTGAACCCCATGGTTTCCAGAGCGACATTCCCCGTGAGAATGATCAGGTCGGCCCAGGAAATTTTGCGACCATACTTCTGCTTGACGGGCCACAGCAGGCGGCGCGCCTTGTCCAGGCTGGCGTTGTCGGGCCAACTGTTGAGGGGCGCGAAGCGCTGCTGGCCCCGGCCGGCCCCGCCGCGGCCGTCACCGATGCGATACGTACCGGCGCTGTGCCACGCCATGCGCACGAACAAAGGGCCGTAATGGCCGAAGTCGGCCGGCCACCACGGCTGCGAGTCGGTCATCAGCGCCGCGAGATCTTTTTTCAACGCCGCGAAGTCGAGGCTCCGGAATTCATCCGCGTAATCGAATTCCGCGCCCATCGGGTTGGACTGGGCGGAATGCTGATGCAGAAGATCCAGCCGCAGTTGCTTCGGCCACCACTCCCGATTCGAGGTGCCGCTGCCGGCCGGGTGAGGAAATGGGCATTTGCCGTCTTCTGCCATGATGACGCCTCCCTTGCTGTCTGGATTTTTCCCGAACCTAGCTTTTTCCGCTCGCGGCTTTGAAAATCAGGGCTTGACTGGGCGCGCGCTACCCCGGGTTTTTGCGCTCTGGTTGTGCGCGGTGGAGTGCGGTTAGCACAAAACGAACCGAGTGAACCTCATCGGCTCATAACGAATTTCCGCATACAGGCGAGGTTTCCCGAAGTTATCCGCACGAAATAGATCCCCTCCGGCAGGAATTGATTTGGAATGCTCGCTCGCCCCCCCGAGGACCGCACGGGATCGGACATCCGTTTTCCGAATGGATCGAATATCTGCGCCGTGAATTCGAAATTCGCGTTCCAGGAAAATTCCAAGGCCGACGGGGTTTCGCGGAACCGCACGATCTCCAAGCCCGGCGTCGCCGATACGGAGGGATCCCGCACCGCCACCGATGTCGTCAGTGCTTCGATTTGCCAAGTGCCGGGGTCAACGGAGAATTTGATGTAAAGACTGTCTTCCCCGACCCCGGCAACTCCCATGCTGTCGGAAAGGAAGAGGCCGTTGCTCCATACGGGCCGGCCGTTCACGACGACTGATTTCCACGTCTGTTTTTTTGGGATTCCAATCAACGCCTTGGTTCCCGTGGGCGAAGAAAGATGCATGACGAAGCGGTTTGAAGATATTGAATCGCTTACCGAAATATTTCCCCGGACGGTGGATAGAGTCTGGCTGACCGCCGTGAGATTGGCCATTTGCGGCAAGACGTGATAGTTGCTCCACCCCGGCGCAGTGGGCGAAACCCCCGCGATGTATTGGGACAAAATGGTATTAGGCGCATTCCAACCATGGTTGATGGTGCCGCCCGCCAGCCCGGACCAGACCTCCCATAAGGTCGTGTATTGGGAATTCACCATTTCGGAATAACGGCTTTTCATGCGCGCCAGCGCCAACGAATCCGATCCCATCAGGGCCAGCGCCTCCAGTACGTGCTTTTCCATGTACGGGCTGGCGAAAGTCCTTTGCTGGAGTACCGTGCGAATGCCCGGGTAATGCTGCGGTTGCGCAAGCCCTGCCACGACGGCCATGGCATTGGCCCGATCATCGGGGGTCGAAAGGGAACTGGAAAGGAAATATTGGCCGCCGGTGTTCCAGAAGAGGGGAACGAAATTGGCCTCGATGCTTTTCATGCGGCTGCGGTATCCGGCCGTGTCCGCAGCGTATCCGCTCATCGCCGCCATGGGGATGGCCGCCTTGAGGGCCAGGTAATACCAGGCATTGTCCAGGATCGGAATATCGATATTGTCGCCCCAATCCCCCCAGTTCCAATCTCCGTCGCGATGTTGGACCAGTCCATTCGCACCCATGCTCCAGACACCCAGATACTTCCGCACCGCCGGATATGCGGCGCGGATGGTGGCGGTGTCGCCGGTATTCCAGAAATAACTCCAGAATCCATACCACCCGACGCTGGCCAACATTTGCTGGGGCAATTCCTCGGTCCAAACCGTCGAGGGCGGCGCGAACAGAGTATTGTCGCTGCGCTGCCAGGCCGTGAGGGCGGTGATCGATTTGCGGATCAGGGCATTTGCATTGGTGTCCAAGGTATAGAACGTCTCTCCCAACTCGTTGGTTATGTCGCCCCACCACAGTCCCCGTTCCCGATCCGGGCAATCGGAAAAATTGTCGAACATGTTGAGGTACAGGGTGCGGCCCGCCATGCGCCAAAGCGTGGTATAGAAAGGATCGCTGCTGGAAAAATTGCCGGTGAACTCCGCGGGGTAGCCGATCTCCCGGTAACTCAGGGAGTCGATGGTAATACCGGCGGGGATGGTATACTGTACGGTATTGCCGCTCATCCACACGAAAGTCTCGAATTCCTGCGTACCCGCCCGGGTGATATATTCCGCCCGCACGGACGGCCCGTCCCCATAATCCAGCCAACCGGAGTACTGGTCGGTTTGGATATTGATCACCTGTCCGGCCGTCGGCGTGGTGATTTTCAAATACGCCGACACGCGCGCATCATAAGGCAGTTTGCCTTCAATCACGCTTCCATTAGAACTCGCCGGAAGCGTGGAAGCATTGGTGTAGGCCTGCAACCCACTGTTTTTCCATTGCGGAAAGGGGCGGAGAATCATGGTATTCCAGGGAGCCGACGGTGGAATGCCCTTCGTAACGGCCAGGGGCCAAGCGGAGTCATCGTAGCCGGGCTGCTGCCAGTTTTCGATGGAGTTATTCGCAGCGTTGAAGCGCACATTGAATTCTGGCAAGCGAAAATTCGGTTGACCTCCGGTGGTGGAATTCTCGTATGCCGGATGCACCATCGCCCGCCACGTGGCATCGGATCGCACTGCCGTTCCCCCGAAATTTCCGTCGAATAGAAAACCTCCCTTACCGCTGCTATGATGGGAATAGCCGTCTTTCCCCCAATACCAGACCAACGCGGCGATGGTGTTGGTTCCGGCAGTCAGATAAGGCGCCAGATTTATAGAGTCGTAATACGTACCGCTCGGAAGGTCCCGTTTGAGTTCCCCTTCAAACACAACGGGTTTCCCGTTGATCCAAAGCCAGTATTTCGAATCGGCTGCCATGCGCGTGGGCGCGCTGGCGGGCGCGGAATTCAGCGTCACGGTTTTTCGGAAGCACATCCAAGTATTCTGCGGACCGTCGGCGGTTTGCCAAATCCAATTCGCCGTCCATTGGGCGTGTACCGTCGTGGAAACGGCGAATATTATACTCAGGGCATTTAAGCGTAGTTTGCCCTTATGCGCCATTTGATCCTTCTGGGCCTGATTCCTCGCCGCTCGCCGCGACTTTAGATACAAAACTCGGATGAGGTTTTTTTGATTTTAATACTCCACAGCTTGTTGCCGGGGAGCCTAATTTTAATCCTAACTTAGCCATTCTGCTTGGCGTTTCAGCCGCTCAGGATGAGCGGACCCATACGAAATTGAGTTTCATTTTTCCTGATTCCGAAGGCGCGGCAGCAGGGCTTCGAGTTGGCCCAGGCCCACGGTAAAACCTTCTTTGAACCCCATCTTGATTTGGGCTTCGAGGTGCGCGAGCGAATCGCAGCGGATGTCATTGGTGACCAAGGTGAGGCCGCGGTTTTCGGAAAAGGAATTGACCCATGTCGACCCGGTGGTGGCCGGATTCACCTTTCCGTTTTCATCGCAAAAGAGGCTCCGGTAGATGAACTTTTTTTGCGGGACGATCTGGGAATAATTCTTCAAAGCCCAATGCCTCTCGCCTTGGGGGCCGACCATGGCATACAGCCAGCGCCCGCCTTCGGAAAAGTCCATGGATTTGGTTTCCGCCTTCCAGGGCTTGGGCCCCCACCATTGATCGAGCAGTTCGGCCTCGGTCCACGCCGACCAGACTAGGTCGAGCGGCGCAGCAAAGGATCGCTCCACCTTGACGGCCAGGTTATCCTGGTCCACCACGAAATTGAAAATCTTTGCTGCGTTCATTTTTCCCTCGCTTGCAACCGGGTTAATACGTCGTCCAGTTGGGTGAACCGCCGGGCCGTTAAAGCCTGGAACCGCTGCAGCCATTGTTCGATGGCGCGCATTTGGCCGGCCCGCAAACGGTATTGGATTTCGCGCCCCTGCTGTTCCTGATGCAACAGGCCGCATTCCGCCAGAATCCGGATATGCTTCGAAACGGCCTGACGGCTGGTCTCGAAATGCTCGGCCATGGCATTCGGGGTCATGGTCTGCACGGCCAAGAGCAGGACGATGGCGCGCCGGGTCGGATCGGCGATGGCTTGGAAAATGTCTCTTCTCATCCGGCTCCCGGCGGTTAAAGCGCAACCGTTCGGTAGCAAATATACATGCAACCAAACGATTGCACAATGCATTTCCGGGAACGCCCCGGCACGCGATGTTAAATCGAGAGGTGGTGAACGTTCTACGGCAACCGCTGGTCAGAGGTCAGCGTGTCTTTGGTGCCGCAGAACCACATGCGCGGCCTTCTCCGACGCCGCGAACTGAACGCACTTATATCCCAAAGTCCGCAGGTCCAATCCCGCGAACAGCCGTTCTCCCGCTCCGAGTACGACCGGAGAAATGGCAAAGTGCATTTCATCGATGAGGGCTTCACGCAGATACTGCTGTATGGTGTTGGCCCCGCCGCCGATTCTCACGTCCTTACCGGCGGCGGCCTCGCGGGCCCGATCCAGCGCTTCGTGAATACCGCCGGTGACGAAGTGAAACGTCGTGTTGCCTTCCATCTCGATACTCGGGCGCGCATGATGCGTCAAGATGAAGATGGGAACGTGATAGGGCGGGTTTTCTCCCCACCAGCCCTGCCAGTTCATGTCGGGCCAGGGACCACGAACCGGACCAAACATGTTCCTGCCGAGAATCCAGGCGCCCACATTCCGGAAGCCGCGGGCGGCGAAATCTTCGTCCACCCCGGTCGTACCGCCGTCTTTGCCGAACAAAGCCCGCTGGAAAGTGCGGGTTGGAAATGCCCACTGGTGCAGTTCCGTCCCGCCGACGCCGAGCGGGTTGTCGAGGTCTTGATTCGGACCCGCTCCGAATCCATCGAGCGAGATGGTGAAGCTTTCAACGCGAACTCGTGTCATCTGTATTCTCCTGTTTTGGTTGACGACTGGGAAATTTTCTTACCGTATGCGCGCAGTGTGCCGGCATTCCTGCTGCACCGGTTGGATGCAATTTCATCTAAGCGCCAGTTCCAGTTTATGCTTTCGTTTTTCCCAATCCGGCATGGCTCTCCTCATGAATTCATAAAATCTATTTCCATGATCGTGATGCCGTAGGTGGCATAGTTCATGGGTAATGACATAATCGATACATTCCCTGGGCGCGCGCACCAGATCCACGTTTAATGTAAGCGTGCCCTTTTTTGACAGGCTCCCCCATCTCTTTTGCAATCGCTTGATGGACAACATAGGCTTCTTAAATGATTTCTTTTCAAAGTAAGGCCAGCATCGATGCAGGCTTTCTTCGAATTTTTCCTTTGCCCTTGCGAGATACCAATTATCCAGCAAATCCTTGGCTATTCTTGTAGGCAGACCCTGTTTGACGCACACATGAAAATAACCGTGAGATAGCTTCAAGTCATTCGACGTACCGAGGGCAATCTTCAGCCGGTACTGCCTGCCAAGATAGAGGTGCGTTTCGCCACCGATGTATTTCCGGCTTGGAGTTCTTGGATTAAACTGTTGGAAATAACGCTGCTGTCGTCGAATCCAGCCGGCCCGCTTGATTATTCTTTTTTTGACTTCTTCAACTTTTGTTCCAATCGGAGCTTTGGCCATTACCGAGCAATCGGGGTGAACCGCGATTTCCAAGGTTTTTCTAGTGGCATAGATTAAGTTAAACGCGATTTCCTCTTTGCCGTACCAAACGGAATGCCTTATCGAAGTCATTTTGAAGTTCGGTGTCTGGCTACCTGCATGACTTTCTCGATGAGGCCGTCCATTTGCTCCAGGGTTAACTCGACGCCCTGTTTACCTTTAATCTCGTCGTAGAGATAATCGTCGATTTCGTTCATGGCTTCCTTCTGGGCATCGTGATCGTCCCAGAACTGGACTTTCAGACGGCGGCTCAATATTTCCTGAATCGCCAAGGCCGTATTGGCGGCCAACGGTTCTGATTTCTCCTTGGCCAGCGACTGTTGTTCGAAGAAGGGTTTCACAACGCCGTAGTAGGCCATGGCATCGTCATTCCCGGCGATATTCTGGGGAATCTCGTCATGCTGCCGCGTAACGACCTTGTCGCGAATTTCCGTGACCTTGTTGAGGTATTCTAAATCCGAGATGCGCTTAGCGCGAAAATCATCGATGGCTTTCTGGATTAGCTTGGAAAACTTTTCGTAGAAAGCCGGGTCTTCATCCATTTTTTCGGTGATCGCCCGCTTCGTCGCATGGGCGATGATGTCGGCCCGGGAAGCGGCGGTTTTTGTCTCGTAAACCCCTTGTTCCTCCTTGACCATCATGAAAGCCTGATCGTCGAAAATGTTAACCGGTTCATTTAATTGGATGACTTCATTGGCCTGGATATGCGTGTCCAATAGTTTCTTGATTTTCGGCTCGTAGTCCCGGTAGTCGATGGCCTCGGCGTAGCGCAGTTTAACGGCGGCCTTTAAGTTTTGGAATTTTTTTAAATCGTCCTTATACCTGCGTAGTTTTTCCGCTTCGATTTTCATGATGAAAGTTTCGGTCGAAAGCGCTATCCCCAAGGTCTTGCTGTATTCGGCCAAGCGTTGATAGAAATCTTCGCGTAAAGCGGGATCGGCCAGTACCACCTCGTAACCCTCTTCGTCATAACTGTTTTTAACCTCCTTGAAGAGTTCCCAGAGATCGGAATATCGTTGCGGAAGTTTTTGTACCTCCGCGTTCACGGAAAGCAACGTTCCGGCCAAGTCCTCCTCATCAAAGCCCTCGAAGGCGTCGTACATGGTGAGAGCCTTATCCAATTCCCCGAGAAGGCCCACGTAATCGACGACATAACCATAATCCTTACCCTCGCTGAGGCGGTTCACGCGGGCAATGGCTTGCAACAGGGTGTGTTCCCGCAAATCTTTGCACAGATAAATCACCATATTGCGCGGCGCATCGAATCCGGTCAAGAGCTTACTGACCACGACCAAGATTTCCGGTTCGGCCCCATGTTTGAACTGGTTGATGATTTGCTTGGTGTATTCTTCCTCGCTGCCGTAGCGATCCATCATTTTTTTCCAGAACTTGACCACTTCGTCGGAAGGCTCCTCATCCGTTTCTTCGTAGCCTTCGCGGGTATCCGGCGGAGAAATCACCACCTCCGAGGTTACGGAACCAATATCCGATAGGTGCTTCTGATATTTCAGCGCCGCCGCCTTGTTCGGAGCCACCAATTGCGCCTTGAAACCCGTTCCTTGCCAGGTCGCCCGGAAATGTTCGCTGATGTCAAAGGCGCGCATGTAAATAACCTGATCGGCCTTGTTCAGCATTTCGGCCCGGGAGTATTTCTTCTTCAGATCCGCCTGTTGTTCGCGGGTCAGTCCTTGGGTGTGACGCTCGAACCATAAATCGATGGCGGCCTTGTTCTGCTCCATCTCCACGTGGCGGCCTTCATACAGCAAGGGAACTACGGCCCCATCCTTGACCGCCTGGGTGATGGAATAATGCGGCTCGATAAGCCCGCCGAATTTAACGAAGTTGTTTTTTTCCTTTTTTAGAAGCGGCGTACCGGTGAACCCCAGATAGCAGGCATTCGGGAACATTTGCCGCATCCGCGCCGAAAACGATCCGAAATTGGTGCGATGGCTTTCATCCACCAACATGAAGATTTCGGTGGACTCGTCCTTGAATTTTCCCGCGTTCAAAGCTTTGTCGAATTTGTGGATCAAGGTGGTTACGATGCCCGCCTTATCTTCGGCCACAAGCTCCAGTAAATGCCGCCCGGAAACGGCGCGATTCGGAGATAGTCCGCAAGCCGCAAAGGTGTTGCCCAACTGCTTGTCGAGGTCGTCTCTGTCGGTGACCAAGACGATGCGCGGATTGGGAATTCCCGATTCCAAGGCTAAGCTTCGCGCCAACATGACCATGGTGAGGGATTTACCCGACCCCTGGGTATGCCAGATAACGCCACCCTTACGACGACCGTCACCGTCCAATTGCTTGATGCGTTCTAGCGTGGACTTGATGACGAAGTACTGTTGGTAGCGGGCGATTTTTTTAATCCCGCCGTCGAAAACCGTGTACTTATAAGCCAGTTCCAACAATCGTTCCGGCCGGCACAGGCTGTAAAGGATTTTGTCCTGCTCGGTAACCAGCCGCTTCCCTTCGCTTTCCAGGGAATCAAAAAATTCCCGCGCCGGGGAAAATTCCCCACTGAATAACGCGTCTTTTTTCTCGAATCCCAACGGCGCGTTGACGTGGCGCTCCACTTCGGCTTCCTTGTCCCGCAATTCCTTCCAAACACCCCAAAATTTTGCCGGAGTGCCGATGGTGGCGTATTGAGCCTCGTTCTTGTTTATCCCCAGCACCATTTGGGCGTAGACAAAAAGCCTGGGAATATGATCGTCGCTTTGGTTGCGGACGGATTGGGAAATGGCCTGGGCCAATTCCACCTGGGGCGATTTGCATTCGAGGACGGCAAAGGGTATTCCGTTGACGAATAGCACGATATCCGGCCGCACGGTTTCCATGCTACGTGAGCGTTCTACGCTGAATTCGGCGGTGGCGTGGAAGATGTTGCGCTTCCAGTTGCGCCAGTCTATGAAGTTAAGGTTGAAACTCTTGGAGTCTCCCTCAATGGTTTGCTCCAGTGAGGTTCCCAAAGTCAGGAGGTCATAAATGTTTTCATTGGTCCTGAGCAAGCCGTCGTACTTGACGTTCTTCAATTTCTGAACGGCGCTTTGAATGTTTTCTTCGCTGAATAAAAACTCCCGACCCTTGTAATTGATGCGGTTGATTTTTTTGAGCTGATCGCGGAGGATGTTTTCGAGAAGTACGTTGGCGGTTTTACCCTGACGCTCGGCAAGGGCTTGTTCCGGGGACAGGTATTCAAAGCCAAGGTTGAGGAGAACCTGGAGGGCGGGGATTTGGGAAAGATATTTTTCGTTGAAGCGAAAGCCGGCCTCTGGCAGGGGTTCAACATTTTGAACATCTGACGGATGGTGATTTTCGCGTGCCTTACCATTCATGACGCGCCCTCCTCTCCATTTTTTCTTCGATCCCCGAGGGGCGCAGAGAATCGATTTCCCAGCGAAAGGGATTATTACGGATGTATTCCCGCGTCCGGTTCAATTCGGTGTCATCACGGATGACCCGTTCCCAATAATTCCGTTGCCATGGTTTTTGTATCTGAGTGTTTTGGCGGCACCATTTCGTCACACCGATTTTGAATCCCCGAACGATGGTCCCCACGGATTTCGGGATGATTTTCTGGTATCGGTGAACGTTCGATCCAATGGATAAATTCCCCGGTCGGGGTTCATCGTCCGGCAGTCGGGGTTCAAAATTTTGAACCCCGACCGGGGAGGAATAGCCGATCACGATGATTCCATGCACATGGTTCGGCATAACCGTGAATTCATCCAATTGAACCACGGGATAATGCATCGGAATCGCCCGCCAACAATCGAAAACCATCCGACCCATATCGCTCAGGCGAATTTCTGCATCCATGATTTCCCCGAACAGGCATTTCCGGTTCTGCGTGCATAGGGTGATGAAATAAGCGCCGGGTGCGGAATAGTCGAATTCCCGCATGCGGATGGAGCGGCGATGATGCTTTTCGGGCTGGTATTTCATGGGCTCAATCCGCCGGTTTTACTCGCCACTGCCCCGTCAGCAACTTCTGCATCAATCCACGTTTTTGTTTTCTTAAGGCTTCGGCTTGTTTTTCCAACAGTCTTATTTCAAGCTGAAAGGAATTGAGAATGGAAGCTATTCGTTTTTGCTCTTCCAAGGGAGGGTCAGGAATTTTTACACGCATTAAATCAGGAATGCTGATTTGTTTTCCGTCCCGGATACCGATTACAACGATTGTGAGGTATTTTTCAATGAAGAATTTACATTTGAAAAATTGCATATAGAATTCATCGTCTATCTCTAGCCTTGCACGAAGTACCGTGTATGCCGGACTGATTAGCCCCGTATATCTTGAGTATTCAATGCCCCCCTGAAATGAACGAAGGCTTACGGCGAAATCTCCTTCCTTAATCAATTTGTAGGCTTCCGTACCAGCCTCTGGCGACATAACCCGGCCTTCCAACATGTTGCGGGGAATTACCCCTCGGTCTTGAGTGACCGATAAAAGTTCTGCATCACCGTTTCTTTTTTCTGAAATTGTTTCGAAGATCCTTTCGATTCGACAATGTTCCCAATATTTACACCGATCCCCAATCATTGATTTGACAGTTTGAGAGAAAAGGCTTTCCTTCGCCTCAATCAGCCGCTCGGTTTTTTCGATGGCGGTATTCCATACAGATAAGATTTTTGAGATTGCTACTTGTTCGGATAATGGGGGGAGAACGATTTTATATCTCCCAAATTGTTCGCCCGGTAATTGTGGTATGCCACTACTTTCCGGAAAAATACGAAGCCTATGATTTACGTATTCGGAAAAGTAGTGAGTACTCAATTCTACCCGAGGAACAATGACAAGAAGCCTTCCAATAGCGCCAAAACCAGATTCCCTAACAAATGCGGTCCCTAATCCTGCCCCTCTGCCGACGACAGTCACACAATTGCCTTGGTATTCTTCGAAATCATAAAAACCATATAACCCAAGATTTTCGACGGAATTCGAATAAACAGGGAAAGTATGAGTAGTAGTTTTTACTTCTGAAAAGGAATCTTCTTTCAAATCACGTCCAACTAAAATTTGTGCAACATCCGAAATTTCTTCTTCCAGCCATCCTTTAGGGAAACTCATTCTCCTTCCCCCAACTTTTCCAACATCTGTACCGCGCCCTTTTCAAACTTGGAAAAGGCAAACCACTTCTTCCCCAAATCCTTGAGCGAAGCGCCGACTTGGTAGATGGCGTGCCCGCCCAGGGTCAGAAAACGGTCATGCGCCTCCGCGAATTCGCGATTAACAATCAGTTCCATATCGGGCTTTCCTCCCGCCAATTATCCGGAAACCCCATCCAACGAATGGGTATTTGCGGATGCGCTTCTTGTATCAACCGAATTAAACGTTCATGCCAGCCGCTTTGAGGGGCAATTCTTTTCAGCAAGTACCGAAGGAGGCTCAATACCGCGAATACGCGATCGGAAAGCAAGCCCCGTTTTAGCAGTAAATCAGGTAGAGGCCTGGCGGGTATGCTGCTGGGAACATACTCCCAATTTGTGGAAGACGCAATCGCACAAAGCGAATGGACTCCAACCCTATTGCATTTATCCAAGGATGGGTCGAATTTCGGACGTCCGTTATGGTATCGGCCACAATTAACGAGGTCGCCATACATTCCCAAAGAGACGTAAACTTCAACGCTCATTGCCGCCCCTTTTCGATATGCGCTTTATTTCCTTATCAAAATCGGAGACATAATTCGTATCCTGAAGTTTTCTGAACTTCTCATACTCCTTCCCTACCAAGGCCAAAGCCACTTCATGACTGATCTTGCCGGATCCGGCCAGAATCTCATGCTCGCTGAATTTGAGAAAAGCATCCAACTTCTCGATCCAATCCTTCATGTACATGGCATGCCTGCGGACGGCCTGCAGTTCGGCGTGGTCCAGGTACATGGCCACGATTCTATTCAAGTGATCCAATTCGCCTTTATTGAGGTAATTCTTCGCAACTGAAATATCCGTGGGATATATTTTCCCTTGGGGCGCTTTGCGCCACGAAGTCAGCCCCATATTGGGCTTGCCGGCATCCGCGCGCTTGGAGATGATTTCGGCGGCGGTTTGACCGGTAATCGCGAAGTGCAATTTGTTTTGAACGGTGGCGAAAAACTCCTTGGTAATCCGGGCCGTGGTCGAGTAATCGGTTGAAGTCGCATAGAGATCGGTGATTTTCTGGTACAGCATCCGTTCGCTGGATCGGATGTCCCGGATTTCTTCCAGCAAATCGTCGAAATACCGGGTACTGAACCGGGAGCCGTATTTGAACCGGTCGCCGTCCACCGCGAATCCCTTATGGATATATTGCCGCAGTACGCCGATTGCCCATTGCCGGAATTGCGTGCCGCGCTCGGAATTCACCCGGTATCCCACGGCAATAACGGCTTCCAGGGAATAAAACGCGGTTTTTCTTTTTATTTCGCGTTTCCCTTCGATTTGAACTACCGAGAAATCCTCGGAAGTTGCGGCCGCGTCAAGCTCCTTCTCGGCGTAGATGTTCTTCAGATGGAGCGAAATATTGTCCGCAGTGCAGTCGAAAAGTTCCCCCATGCGTTTTTGGGACAGCCAGACGTTTTCATTGGCGTACAAAACCTCCACATTGGCCTTGCCATCCGGAGTCTGATAAAAGGTGATCTCGTTATCCGGCACCGGTTTACGTTTCGGCATGTCCGCTCCGAAGTGGTGGGGAAGATTTGTTTGCGGTAAATCCGCCGTAAGGGGTCATCTTTTAACTTCCTTGAGCATGGCGGCCATTTTGGCTCTCACTTCGGCAAGCTCTTTTTCCAATTGGTCGATTTCCTTCTGCACCGCGTCCACATCGATTTCCTCTTCTTCCTCGAAGGTGTCGACATACCTGGGAATATTGAGATTGAACTCGTTTTCCTCGATCTCTTGCAACGAGGCCACGTAGGCATATTTCTCGACGCTTTTCCTGGACCAATAGGTCTGGAAAATTTTCTTGAGGTGATCATCGGAAAGAGTATTATGGTTCTTGCCCGTCTCAAACTCGCGGCTGGCATCGAGGAAAATCACGTCTTTGCGCTTGTGATTGGATCCGCCCTTTTCGCGGCTGCGGTCGAAGACCAAAATGGCCACGGGAATATTGGTGGTCGGAAACAGATTGCCGGGAAGACCGATCACGGCATCCAATAGGTTTTCCTCGATCATTTTCTGTCGGATGCGTCCCTCGGCCCCGCCCCGGAATAGCACGCCATGCGGAACCACCACCGAGACCCGGCCTTCTTTTTCCTGCGCCGCCTCTATCATGTGACTGATAAAGGCCCAATCGCCCTTGCTCTTGGGAGGCATCCCCCGCCAGAAGCGGTTAAAGCGATCCCCTTTTTCCATTTCTTCCGCTCCCCATTTGTCCAAGGAAAAGGGAGGGTTGGCAATGACCACGTCGAATTTCATCAGGCGATCTTTTTCCACCAAGGCCGGGCCGGTGAGGGTATTGCACCATTCGATGCGGGCACTGTCGGCTCCATGCAAGAACATGTTCATCCGCGCCAAGGCCCAGGTGCTGCCATTGGATTCCATGCCGAATAACGCGAAATTCCGATCGCCCACTTCGCGGGCGGCTTCGATAAGCAGGCCACCGGAACCGCAGGCGGGATCGCAAATGCGGTTGCCCGGCTTCGGCCTGGCAAGCTTGGCCACCAATTCCGAAACCTTATGGGGCGTGTAGAACTCCCCGGCCTTTTTTCCGGCGTCCGCGGCGAAGCGTTCGATCAGATAGATGTAGGTGTTCCCGATCACATCCTCGGAAACCCGGCTGGGGCTCATTTCCAGTTGCGGCTTGTGGAAATCCTCCAACAATATTTTCAAACGGCGGTTGCGGTCCTTTGGTTTGCCGAGGTTGCCTTCGCTGTTGAAATCGATGTTTCGAAATACCCCTTCCAGCTTGGCCTTGTTGGCTTCTTCAATCGCGTTCAGGACTTCATTGATCAGTTCGCCGATATTGGCCGCATCGCGTCGCGCATACAGGCTGTAATAATCGGCCAAGAAGCGGTCTATCACCTTCTTGCCCATTTCGTCCTTCATTTCCACCATCGGAAGTACGAAGCGTTCACGCTCAAGCTTGCGGCGAATGCGGGTATCGTCGTTGCCGTACTGCTTACTGTAGGCGGCATAGTGATCCTTCCAAACATCCGAGATGTATTTCACGAATAGCATGACCAGGATGTAATCCTTGTATTGGGCCGGATCGACCACACCCCGGAAGGTGTCGCAGGCCGCCCACGCGGCGCTGTTGATGTCTTGCTGATCGATTTTTGCGTTCACTTCATTCTCCTTTTGCCAATTGGATAAGGTCGGCTGAAATAATCTTTTTGCGTAATTCGGCGATACGCCCCATCAACGCTTGCTCTTCTTCACCGAGGGAGGCCATCGCGACAATTGCCCTTTGCTGTTCCAAGGGAGGAATGGGGATTTCGAGATTTTCCAGAGCCCCTTTGCTGATCATTTGTTGCACGCTGCCCATGGCCAATCCGACCAAAACATTCTGAGTGGATGGTTGGCACAAGAACCAGTTCAAGTATTCCGGAAGTACAAGCCTGTCTGAAACCCGAATCCGGAAAAGTGGGCCGGCCACAACCGCTACGCCGGGATCCTTGTCCAAAATTGCGGAGGTGAAGCTTCCTTCGCCCAACCTGCTGAGATTCTCACGAGATTTGAAAACCATATCTCCGAGTTGCACTAAGTGATGCTCTTTGGGCGATTCCATCTGGATTTTCATCAACTTGTTGACCGATACCCTATTCTCCGGTGTCAGGTTTTTTACCTGAATGACGGCCACGTCACCGGGGTTCAGGGAAGAGAGAGGCGCGCGGAAGGTGTACCCTACCTGTATGGCCGCTACGTCTTTCAATTTCTTCCTCATTTTAAAAGTCTAAATTCAAAATACAGCATAATCAAACATTTTTGTTACTGTATTGTGAATACAGCCTTAAATTATCTATCAAACTAAATAGCTAAAAAACTCAAAACGGCGTCCATTTCGAACGTCAATTCTGCATACGCCACTCGCAGCCCGCATTTGGGGTAACGGTGACCGTGCTCGGCTATATGGTGCAAACGCATTTTCTCGCGGAAAGAGGCGGGGAAGGAACGGCCACCGAAATCCTTGTCGCCAATAGCCGGAACAATTTTATAAAGGACTACGGCCCCAGCAGCAGTAACCGTGGTGACAGCTAGAAGTTGGAGCAGGAACTTGCCCCATCAGGATTCCGGGAAGCCAGTGCGGGTTGTCCATCCTAGTCAATAGGCGCCGGACCGCTGAAAATGAGCCGTTGATGGCAATGTGGACAGTCCACGATATAACCATTACTCGGAGTTACCGGGCCAATCGCCCGAAAATACCAGCGACAAGCAGAGCATTGGACTTCGCAGTCGATGCCTGCTTCGGGAATGGCGTGCATGGTTTTGCCGCGCGCCTCTTCATTCCGAAATTAGACTCGGGGAAAGCTGTTGCGATCCGGCTCTGCCTCCGCGGGGGAATCCATGCGACTTCCATCACCGGCGCCGGTTCCGGGCGCGCTAAAGACGCAGCGTTACGCTGCGCAAATCAGTTGGGGAGCGAAATCAAGGTAATCGCAGGCGGCGAGATGATACTCCACCCCGTCCAGAACGCCGAAGGCCTTGCCTTTCCATTCGGGTTTGAGGGAATGCAAATGGCCGAACACGGCGTGCTTCGCCCCGGTCGCCGCGATCAGCGACGCGGCGCGTGACGGCGACAGGAGGTGCCCGAGCGGGGGATAATGCGTGAGCGCGATGCGCGGGCCGGGTTCATGCTGCGGCAGCGAGGCCGCGCTCAGGCGCAGGCGGTGCAATTCGCGTTCGTAGAGGCGCTCCTGCGTTTCCAAATTCTGCGCGTTCTTCAATCCGGGGATTTCCCCCTTGGCCGGATCCCAGGCGATGAGATCGAAGACCGAGTATTCCGCGGTGTCCCACAGCCGCGACCCGAAAAAGAAAAACGGGCCCACGCGCACGTGGTTGTTGTGGATGAAGCGGATCGAGGGCGGCAGTTCCGCGTCGAGCTGCGCCGACGAAGGCCACCAGTAATCGTGGTTTCCGCGCAGCAGCACCTTGACGCCGGGCAGGGCGTCGAGCCAGGCGAGATCGGGCCGCGCCTGGTCGAGGCGTTTGGCCCAGCTGATGTCGCCGGGCACCAGCACCACGTCGCGCGCGCCCACCCGCTCGCGCCAATGCCGCGCGATTTTTTCGGGATGGCCGATCCATTCGGGGCCGAAGCGGTCCATGCTTTTGTCGGGGGTGCCGAAAGCCAGATGGGGGTCGGAAAGGGCGAAAACCTTCATCATGGCGAAAGATGGCCATTTTTGGGAATAATGACAAAATATATCGGGCCGGTTGAAACTCTTTTCTTATTTCATAACCGGGTTATATGTCTCTCTTGACGCGTCAGGATATCGAAAGCGGGTTTGAACGATTGGCCCAATTGGCGCAATCTCAAGGTTGCACCCTGCGCCTGTTCGTGAGGGGAGGCGCGGCCATGGTGTTGGGGTATGATGCACGCCAATCCACCCATGACATCGACGCCTTGATTCTTTCTCCTCCCGAAGCGCGGATTGTTCGGGAATGGGTAAAAATCATTGCCAGCGAAAAAGGTTGGCCCGAAGACTGGTTGAACGATGCTGCGAAGGGTTATTTGAACGGACTGAATCCGGGGCTCTTGGTATTTAACTTCCCGGGGCTTGAGGTCAGACTTGTAGCGGCAGACCAACTTTTGGCGATGAAGTTAGCGGCTTGGCGTGATGATGTGGATATCGAAGACGCCAGGCGGCTGCTGCAGAAATTGGCGGCAGGCCTAGAGAAGGGTGAATTGTGGGAACGTGTGCTACCATTTCTCGCCGAAGGATTCAAATTGAAGGCGCAGTTTGCATTCGATGATTTATGGGAGAGCACCCATGGTTCGAATTGAGAATCTTGCTGAAGCGGCCTTAAGGCACGACGGCCTGCTCCTCCGGAGTCTCGCCCAGGATCTGCTGCGCGCGGAACCGGACCTTGGGAAAGTTCCCGATCCGCAAACCGGGGATGCCCGCGTGCGCATGGCTTCGGCCGCTTTGATTGAATTGTTGGCGGAGCGTACGGGCCAGGCGGCCCCGAGTTGGGCGAAAAGCATCGGCAAACTTCCGGAACCATTTTTCCTGTTGGCATCGGCGGCAAGCATGAAACGGCTGCGTCTTTTGTGCGAGCAACAATCTCCCGAGCCTTTGCGGCGTCATGGCTTTTTCGCGCCGCCGAATTTTTTGGAATTCGTTTAAGGGCGCCGCAAACATTAGGGTGATGGAAATGGGCGATCAAAATGAGCCCCGCGTGATCTTCCACGTCGACATGGACGCTTTCTACGCCGCCATCGAGCAGTTGGAGCATCCGGAATGGCGCGGCCGACCCGTCATCGTGGGCGGCGTGCACTCGGCGCGCGGCGTGGTGTCGACCGCCTCGTACGAGGCCCGCGTCTTCGGCGTGCATTCGGCCATGCCCGTGCGCGAGGCGCGGCGCCTCTGCCCGCAGGGAATTTTCACGCCCGGCCGCCATGACGTTTATCACGAATATTCCCGCCGGCTGCGGGAGGTTTTGGCCGCTTTCAGCCCCGAGGTCGAACCGATTTCGGTGGACGAGGCTTTTCTCGACATGAGCGGCACGTCCGGGTTGTTCGGGCCGCCCGCGGCGGCGGCGCGCCGGCTCAAAGACGCGGTGTCGGCTGCGTTGCGGCTTACGGCGTCGGTGGGCGTGGCGCCGAACAAGTTCCTGGCCAAAATCGCCTCGGACCTGCGCAAGCCCGACGGGCTGGTGCTGGTGCGCACCGAAGAGGCCGCCGCTTTTCTCGACCCCTTGCCGGTGGAAAAGCTGATGGGCGTGGGCCCGCGTACCGCGCCCGCCTTGCACCGCCTGGGGTTGCGCACCATCGGCCAGGTGCGGCGCCTGGGCGCCGAAGCCTTGAACCGCGCCTTGGGCGAGGGGTTCGGATCGCAGTTGTACGCCCTGGCCTGCGGCCGCGATGAACGCGAAGTGGAAAGTGCAGGCCGGGAAAAAAGCCTGTCGCATGAGATGACCTTCGAGCGCGATTGCGGCGACCGCGAGGTGTTGGCGGCGCATTTGATCGACCTCTGCGATCGCGTGGCGCGGCGCGCGCGGCGGGGCGGCCTGTCGGGCCGCACGGTTTCGTTGGTGTGGCGCGATCCTGATTTCAGCCGGCATGCCCGCAGCCGCACCTTGTCTGAACCCACCCAGGACAGCCGGGTTTTATTCTCCCAGGCCGAGGCGATGCTGGCCGAATTGCGCGGCCGCCCAAGCTTCCGGCTGCTGGGCCTGCGGCTGTCGGGATTCGCCCCGGTGGCCGCGCAATTGTCGCTGTTCCCTCCGCCCCGTGCCGCGGGTTTGGATCGCGCCGCCGACGCGGTGCGCGATCGTTTCGGCGAAGACGCCATTTTTCGGGGCCGCGCCCTGCGCAGCGAAGAAGAACGCGAATGAAACTTGGATCACGTACCCTCGCTGTTGCCGGCCAACGGTTTCGAACATCCGGCCCGACATGATATACTCGGGCGATGGAGACGGCGATTCCCGGGCGTTGGCTGCTGGTGCTTCCGCCCGAAGGCGCGGCGCGGCAGGTCGGGCAACATCTGTGGGCCGCGATGGAAGCTTTGCTGCCCGCCGAACGCCGCCAATGCTTTGACACAGCCGCGCATTTGCGGACCCTGGATCAGATGCTGCGCCTTGCCGGCGACGAATTGGCCGTGGATTTCATGGGTCAGAGCCTGGCGGTGCAGGCGCTCGACTTCGGCGCCACCCACGTGGTGATTATGGCGTTGGCACCCGTGACGTATTTCACCGTGAACCTGCTCAAGCGGCAAGGGGTCAAGACCGTGCATTGGTTCATCGAGGATTACCGCCGCGCGCGCTATTGGGAAAAGGTGCTGCCGGCCTATACGCATTGGTTCGCCATTCAGCGCGGGCCCATGGAGGCGGCCTGCGCGTCCGCCGGCGTGCGCTGCGCGTATTTGCCCACGGCGGCCGAGGTCGCGGCCGGGCCGCCGCTGCGGCCCTGGGCGCAGCGCCGTTATGATCTGGCCTTCGTGGGTATGCCCAGCCCGTATCGCCTGCAGGTGTTGGAGGCGTTGCGGGCCGCGGGCTTGTCTTTGGCCCTGGCCGGACCCGGCTGGGATCGCGCGCCCGCGCCGTTGCGCGCCGGCGTGCTGCATTCGGAATGGGTCGACACACCCGTGACCTTGGAGTTACTGCGCGACGCGCGCCTGGGCCTGCATGCGCCCTATGACGATCCCGGCGCCGACCGCGCCGACGCCCATGTCAGCCCGCGGTTGTATGAAGTGCTGGCCTGCGGCGGCGCCTTGCTGTGCGAAGACTCTCCTCTTTGCCGCGAAGCCGTGGCGAGCCTGACCGCCGGATTTTTTGCCGGGCCCGACGCGGCCCCCGCCGCCGCACTCCGCCTCTTGGCCCGCCCCCTGTCTACGGCGGACCAGGCTTTGCAACAAACCATGGTGGCGGAGCGGCATAATTATCGCGCGCGCTTTGCGTCCCTGGCGGCCGCCGCGGTATAAACGTCGGGGCTTTGCGGATTTCAGGGAGCGGGTGCAGGCGCGGGAGGCAAACCCGGATCTTCGGGCGGCGGCGCATGCGTGCGCCGCAAATCCACGGCGAATACTTCTTCGTACATGGTCCAGATGCTGAGAAACAGCGAAGCCAGCACCGGCCCCATGACGAAGCCCGGCAATCCGAACAGTCCCAGACCGCCGAGCGTGGAGAGCAACACCAGCAAATCATGCATTTTGATGTCTTTGCCCACCAGCACCGGCCGCACCAGATTGTCGACGGTCGAAATCACCAGCACGCCCACGATGACCACGGCCAACCCCGCGCCGGTGCGATGCTCCAGAAACAACACGATGGCCGTCGGCACCCACACCGCGGCGGTTCCCACCATGGGAAGTACCGAACAGAAAACCATCAGCACGCCGAGAAACACCGGCGATTGCAGTCCCGCCAGCGAATACAGCACGATGCCGATGGCGCCCTGCAGCATGCCCACCACCAGAATGCCTTTGAGCGTGGCGCGGCTCACCGACAGAAACTTTTGTAGCAGCACCTCCAGGTAATCGTCGCGCAGCGGGGAGCGTTGGATCAGTTTGCGCAGCAGGCGTTCCCCGTCCATGTAGAAGTAAAACATCATCAGCAGCATGATGAAGAATCCGGCCACGTTTCCCGCTACCAGCACCGACCAGCCGGCGCCCTGCTTAAAGGTGTACTGCACGGCCTGGTGCAGGGATTGCGCGGTAAAGCGCGACACGTCGGCCGGGCTCATGTAGGTCAGCAAAGCAGGAAAGCGATCGCGGGTTTCCTGCGCCAAGCGTTCCAAAGTGGCGGGCAAGGTGGCGAAGTTCACGGAATGGATCAAACCCAGGGCCTCGTGATAGGCCACGGTGATGGCGGCCGCCATGGGCAATACCAGCACCAGCATCACGATCAGCAAGGTGGTGAAAGAGGCCAGGGCGGGCCGGCGCAGACGGCGCAGGAAGAAGCGGTACCAGGGATGCGTCATACCCGTGAACACCCCGGCCATGAGCAAAGTGAGCAAGAAGCTCCGGATCATGTACAGAAAACCCGCGCTGATCGCGGCCAGCACGAGGACGAAAGAAACTTTCTGAAACAGCGACTGGTTGCGGCTCGCGTCGCCGGCGTCGGGCATGGGTTAAAGCTAATTTTAACCCTTGCCCACAGGCGTTCCCATGCCGAATCCGCCACCGCCATCCCCCTCTCCGTCTCCCGGCACCGCGGTCGCGCAACCGACCGACTTCGTCCGCAAGGTGGGGCGGGGTAAAACTTTGGCGCGCGACCTGGAGTACCCGGAAGCCGTTCAGGCCTTCGGCCTTTTGCTCGACGGCCGCTTCACGGCCGCGCAGGCCGGCGCCTTTTTGCAGGCCCTGCGCATCAAGGAACTGAACGCACCGGAACTCGACGGTCTGCTCGCGGCCTTCTATACGCGCATGTTACCCTTGCCCGCCGCCCCGTCCGCGGGCTTCGCCTTGAACCTGGCCTCGGATACGGGCCGCAAGGGCGGGCTGTTGTCGTTGTTGGCCGCGCGCGTGCTGGCCGCGGCCGGGCTGCCGGTGGCCTTGGTGCGCAGCGATCCCATGCTGACGGGTAACCAGAATTCCTGGGACGCTACCTGGGCCGCTTGGACGCCGCCGCCTTCGGCCCCGGCGCCGTCGCTGTTCGCCGTCTACGCGATGCTTCCGGCGCTGCGGCCACTGCGCGAGCTGCGGCGCGAACTCGGTTTTCGCTCGTGCCTGCACACGGCGGAGAAAATGCTCCAGCCCTGGCCCGGAAGACCGCTGGTGCTGGGCATCTCGCACCGGCATTATGCCGAACGCATGGCCGGGGCCATGCGCCGGCGCGGCCTTTGGGGGAAAATCGTGCTGGGGAATCACGGCACCCCGGATCTGGTGCTGCACAAGGAAACCGAGATTTGGGAAGTGTCGGCGGCCGGCGACATCGGGGTGATCTCGGTGCACCCCGACGCGTTGGGATTGCATCCCGATCCCGGCCTCTACGCCCTGGGGGCTTTCGACCGCTGGCCCGAGGCCTGCGCGCAATCCGATTTCGGGTGGCTACGGCCCGCCCTGGAATACCAGTTGGCCTTCCTGCGTTATGCCGCGGGCGTGGCACCCGATCCCGTCGCCGGCGCCGCGGGGATCGACGCGGTGATCCGCGCCGCGTGTTCGCAGACGATGTTAACTTCCTCTCTTCCCGGGGACACATGAAATCCGACACTGCCAAAACCGAGGCCGCGAAGTCCAAACCCAAAGGCCGATCCGGTGCGGCGCCCATTCAGGCGATCCGCGAGGTGTTCGGCTATTTGCGCCGCTACCGCGACCAGGTGTTCGTGATCAAAATCGACGACACGCTCATGGACTTGCCCCTGTTTCCCATGCTGGTGCGCGACATCGTACTGCTGCACCAAACCGGCATCCGCGTGGTGCTGGTGCCGGGCGCCAAGCATTCCATCGACGCCGTGATGCAGAAATACGGCGTGGCGACGCGCACCGTGCGCGGCGTGCGCATCACCACGCCCGAGTCGATGCAACTGGCCAAACTGGGCGCCTCCAACGTGGCCAATGTGCTGCTCACCTTGTTGTCCGAAAATGCCGCCCATGGCGTGGTCGGCAATTGGGTGCGGGCCCGGGCCATGGGTGTGATCGACGGATTGGATTACAAGCAAACCGGATCGGTGGAAAAGGTCGACGCGGCGCTTTTGCACGGCCTGCTCGACGACGGATTGATTCCCATCGTCTCCAACATCGGGTGGAATACGGTGGGGCGCGACTACAACCTGAACAGCAGCGAGTTGGCCGTGGCCGTAGCCTTGGCCGTGAAAGCCGGCAAACTGTTTTTCGCGGGCGCCGAAGCCGGCATTCCGGTGGTGGCCGATTGCCCCTTCGCCGAACCCGGTGAACTGCGCGCGGGATTTTTCTCGAACCTTGATCGCGACGAGGGCCGGGCGCTGCTGCGCGATTACCGCGAGGCCTTGCCGCCGGCTTCGATCGAACTGGTGACTTTGGCCTTGCAGGCCTTGAACGGCGGCGTCGAGCGGGTGCACGTGGTGCAGGGCGGCCGCGACGGCATTCTGCTGCAAGAGGTGTTCAGCAGTTCGGGCCAGGGCACCATGTTTTACCTCAACGCCTATGACGATATCCATCCGGCGCAGGCGGCCGACGTTCCGGAACTGTTGCGCATCATGCAACCTTATGTCGATGCGGGCGTGCTGGTGCAGCGCACGGGGGAAGACATCGCCCGCGAGTTGGAATACTACGCCGTGTGCAAAATCGACGACACCTTGCAGGGCTGCGGCGCGCTCAAACCCTTCGGCAAATCGGCCGCCGAGTTGTATGCCTTGGTGGTCGATTCGGCCCATGCCGGCCGCGGCATCGGCGGAAAAATTGTCTCCTATCTCTTGCGCAATGCGCGCCAAGCCGGAATCAAGCGCGTGTTTCTGCTCACCACGCAAACCAGCGATTTCTTCATGCGCCTCGGGTTTCGCGAGGCGGCCGTATCGTCTTTGCCGCCCGAGCGGCGCAAGGCCTGGAGCCGCGCCCGCAATTCGCGCGTGCTGGTGCGGGGCGTTTAGGCGCCACGGGGCGCGAGTTGGCGCCGTTGGGCGCTTTTGTGCCATTTACAATTGGCAATTGCCATTGTATAATGGCAACGGAGAATGGTATGAAATCAAGTCTAGATCGGTTTGGCAGAATCGTGATTCCGAAAAAATTTCGGGATGATTTGGGGCTGGAGCCGGGAGATGCTGTGGAGGTGCGGGAGTTCGGTCGGGGGATTTTCTTGGAACCCGATCGCCAAACGGCGGCACTTTCGGTGCACGAAGGAGTGCTGGTTTATCAAGCCGATGCGTCCGGCGATGTGGATCAAGCCTTGCGGGAAACCCGCAAAAGCCGCATCGACCACCTGGGACTTTCGGTTTGAAGGCGTTTTTCGACACCTCGGTGCTGATTGCGGGAATGGTCACCAGCCATTCGCGCTACGCATCCGCCTTCCCCTGGTTGCGCAAAGGCGTCGCGGGTGAACTCGAATGGTTTGTCGGCGCGCATACTCTGGCCGAATTGTACGCGGTTCTCACGCGGTTGCCTTTGAAACCGAAAATACCACCGGCCGCGGCGTGGCGCATGATTCGTGAAAATGTGGAGCGCCACGCCGCGATCATTCCGCTCTCGGTGACGGATTATAAAAGCGTTTTGCAGTCCCAGGCCGAACTCGGTTTGGAAGGCGGAAATATTTATGACGCCTTGATTGCCAAGGCGGCCGAGAAGTCCGGAGCGGATGTGCTCTTGACCTTGAATCTCAAAGATTTTGTTTCGGTTTGGCCCAAAGGCAAGACGAAAATCCGGGAGCCCTAATAAGGCGCACGGTCGCGCCTGTTTGCGCGCTCGCGGCGCTTCACGGAAAGGCTGGAACTGACCGTAACTCCCGCGTCACGCCCGTCTACTTGAACTCGCGTTCGAGCACCGAGACGATGAAGCGTTCCAGGCTGACCGGATAGAAGTGCGGCTGGGGACACCAAATCACGCCGCGGTTGATGATTTCGCCGCGCGTCAACTCGTTGAGGATTTTCTCGACCAATTCCTCCGAAGGTTCGGGCACGGCCTCGATCGACAATTCCTCGTTGCGGATGCGCAGGTTGTTGCGCGCGGCCAGGCGGAAGGAGAAAACCCGGCTGACCAAAGCGCGGTCCATGAAGGGCGTGCTTTCGGGTTCGGGAAAAATATCGGCGAAGCGTTCGTCCTGAGGCGAAACCGGAATCACCAGTTTCGGACTCACCGAGATTTTTCCCGTCAGCTTCAGGCTTCCGGTTTCACCCTCCTCGGCGTCGCTTTCGTCATTGGGCCCGACCAAGGTGAAGGGCAAGGTGTGGTACCCCGACACGATGCCGGTGAGGGGGAGTCGGCGGATGTCGGTGTTTTCGTAAATGCGGCGCAGTTTTTCGGGGTCGGCTTGATAGCGTTCGGACATCGTTTCAATAATACATCACGGCGTATTTTCGCCGGGCGCGAAGTCCCAGCGCACCGCGCCGGCGTGCGCTGTGACCTGCACTTCGGCACCGAGACTTCGTAACAGCGCCAGGGTTTGGCGACCCGGAAAGCCGGGACGATGACCGGCGGAAATGACGGCTTGCGGAGGCGCTTCGGCGCGTAAAAAACAAGGCAAGGTGGTGCGGTCGCTGCCGTGATGCGGCGCCTTGAGCCAGGCGTGCCGCCATAGCGGCCAGGTCGAGGCCAGGGCTTTCTGCCCCGGCCCTTCGATGTCGCCTGTAAACAGGGCGCGTCGCTTCGGGGTCGCGAGCAGGCATACCACCGAGCGGTTGTTGTCCGAGGCCGAGTCGAGCGAGGAATCCGGACCGAGCACCGACAGCGACACCGCGCCGCGCCGGTACAGCCAGTCGCCGGCCGCAACCGGCCGCCAGGGTACGCCGCGGCGGCGCGCTTGGGCCTGCAGGCTCCGCCACGAAGGTTGCGCGTCGGGGGAGGTTTTAGGACTAAGAATAGTGGTGATGGGAAACGACCCCACCAGGGCGAACGCGCCGCCGAAATGATCGCAGTCGGGATGGGTGAGCACCAGGCCGTCGAGGCGCTGGATGCCGCGGCTGCGCAGATAGGAAAGCAAGGTGCGCTGCGCCGTGCGTTGCGAAGGCCCGGCGTCGATGACATACACCGCGCCGGGCAATTCCACCACGGCGCCGTCGCCCTGGCCCACGTCGAGAAAGGTGCTGCGCACGGGTTCGCCCGCCAGCCGCCGCGTCACGGCCGGCCGGAAAAATTCTGCGACCGCGAGCACCGCCAACCCCAGCAGCGCCAAGCGCCCGGCCCGCGCGCGCCAGGCGGCCGTGATGGCGAAGATGGCGGCGGCGAAAATCCACAGCCAGACGGCCGGCGGATCGGCGGCCGAGCGCAAGGCGCCGGGCAGGCGCGCCAACGCATGCACGCCGCCGTCGAGCAGGGCCGAAGCTAGGGCCGCGCAGGCGCCGGCCGCATGCGCCAGCGGCGGAAAGGGAGTGAACACCCAGGTGCACAATCCGGCCAGCAGCATGGCGGCCGCCAGCGGCGTGACGAGGAGATTGCCGAGCACGCTCCAGGGCGCGAAGGCATGCACCGAGGCCGCCAACAGGGGATAGGTGTACAGGTTCACCATCACACTGAGGAGAACCACCCCCAGCGCACCGCGTAGAAGGCGCGGGCGCAGGCAACGGGCGGCCAGGTCGCGCGCTCCGCCGGCGCAGAGCACCAGACTCAAGGTGGCGGCGTAGGAAAGCTGAAAGCCGAGGTTGAGGATGAGGGTGGGGTGGAGCAGCAACTCCCCGGTTACGCATAGTGCCAGCGCATTGAGGGCCGAGGCCGGGCGCTCGCGCCAGAGCGCCGGCAAGAGCAGGGCGAGCATCCATCCGGCGCGCACCACGCTGGGCGGGGCGCCCACCACGGGAATGTAGACGGCCACGGCCGCGGCGGCCAAGGTGAAGGCGGTCTTGCGCGGCAGCCGCAGCCATAAGGCGCCGAAGAGCAGAAACGCGGCCAGCAGGGCGATGTGCTCGCCGCTGATGGCGAGGATGTGCTGCATGCCGCTGCGCAGAAAGGCCTGCCGGGTTTCTTCGGGAATCCGCTGCCGTTCATTCAGCAAGGTGCCTTCCAGCAAAGGCCGCTCCGGGGCCGGTACATTTTGCTGCAGGCTTCGCTCCAGGCGGGTGCGCAAGCCGGCCAGGACCCGCATCCACCGCGGCGGCGGCCGGATTTCTTTCCAGGTCTCGCCGGAGAGAAACGAGATTTCCCCCTGCGATCGCAAGGAGCGGCGCGCATCGCTTTGTCCCGGATTGTCCGGCGCAGCCGGAGGCTGCTCGCGTGCGAGCAAAAGGCCCGTGGCGCCCCAGCGGGGCCAAGGCGCGTCGGCCGGCAGCGAGGCCAGGAAACAGCCCCGGTCGGTGCGGAAGGGGAAGGTAACACGGGAGTAACCTGGCGCGGGAAAATTGCCCACGGTGCCGACGTAATAACGGAAGTTTCCGGCCCGGCGCGGCGGAACGTGGAATAAAAACCCCGATCCCAAGGCGCGAAAGTTCCCGGCGAACCACAGCGCGCACAGGGGATAGGCGAGCAGAAGCGCAGCGCGCGCGACGCGTTTTTTGGGAAGGCACAGAAAGGCGTGCAGGGCGAACCCCGCGGCGCCGGAGATCGGCGACACGAACACGGTGAGCGCCGCCCAGAACACGGGCGCGCACAGGGTCAAGCCCGCATGCAGGTCCGCGCCGCGGCGGCAGGCCGCGAGGCCGCGAAACGCGGCGGGGCCGGGGGCGGCAAGGCGCATGACGAAAAGCATAGGCGGGTACAAGGCGTGCGAGCGTGACTCTCGTCACATCGGACCGCGGCCTGGGTCGCGTCCGCCTCGAGTCCCCGCAGCTTACAGCGGGGGCATCATTTCCGCGTTACCCGGGTCCGGCAGAATCGCCCCCAAAGAAAAAGCGGGCCCGCGCGGGGCCCGCTTTTCATGCAAGATCCGAAGACTATTTCTTTTTGCCGGCAATGGCTTCTTTGGCGGCCTTGGCCACGCGGAATTTCACCACGCGCTTGGCGGGAATCTTGATCGATTCACCGGTCGCGGGATTGCGTCCCATGCGCGCCTTGCGATTCACCAGCACCAGTTTGCCGAGACCCGGAAGGGTGAAACCGTTCTTGGCATTCTTGTACGCCAGTTTCGATTGCGCTTCCATGAAGCCGCGCACCTGCACCTTGGTGAGGCCGGTGGCATCGGCCAATTGGCTGATGATTTCGCTTTGGGTGAGACTTTTTTCTGCCATGCATGATCCTTTCGAGAGGGTGTTGGGAAAGGCGCAGCGGCCTTTCGAGGGAAATAATGTAAGTCCTGTGACATGCGGCGGCGAGATGTTTTCCGGTTTTGACCCTGAATTCACGGGGCCGGAGAGCGGTCGCCGTCTGCAACCCCCGGCCGGGTGGGGCCGGAACGCCGTCGGCTGCGGGCCAAAGGCGCCGCGCAATGCTACCATTCCGGCTCCGTCCCCGCGGCTGCGCGCATGTCTTCCGCCTTTGGATCCGTCTTTTCGCCCCGCTGTAAAAGGGTTTTGGCCCTGTTGACGCCCGAGCCGCATTGGGAAGAGGAACTGTGCGCCGCGTTGGAATCGGCGTTCGGCCCCATCGATTTTCGCGGGGCGTTCTTGCCCTTCGCGGACACCGAGTATTATACCGAAGAGATGGGGGCCCCGTTGTATCGGGGCTGGGTATCTTTTCGCGGCCTGGCGGCGCCCGAGCACTTGGCGCAATGGAAAGAGCAAACGCGCGCCCTCGAAGCGCGCTGGACGCGCGACGGTAAACGCAGCCGCAATCTCGACATCGGGTATCTCGATCCCGACAAACTGGTGCTGGCGTCTTACAAACGCGGCCCGTTTAAACTGTATTTGGGAAACGCGGTGTGGGCCGACATGGTGATGGGATATGCGCGCGGATGTTACACATCGACACCGTGGGCTTTTGCCGACTTCCGCTCCGGTCAGTATAATAAGGTCTTGGGAGCCATCCGCGAAAAGTTGAAAGCGGAGATGAGGGTATGGAACCGCGAACACGTTTGATTTTGACGGCGGTCGTCGCTGCCGCCGCGGTCTTTGCCTTGGCGGGATGCGGCACCATCGACATGTCCACCGGCGACAATGGCGGCGGCGGGGGCGGCCCGGTGACGCGGCGCCTGTTCGTCAGCGATCCGGCGGCCAACGATTCGCTGCCGCCGGCCTTTGCCGGTCCGGGCGTGGGGTTCGTGCTGCAGCCGAACCAAAGCTATACCTTGCAGGTAAATACGACGACGGCGGGAGATCAACTGGCCTTTTCCAGCGTCGACGTGTACGGCAACCTGCATCCCATCGCCACGCTGTCGTCGCAGCCCGACAGCAGCGGCGAGTATTTTCCCTTGCAATCCACCCTGACCACCGCGCAGTTCTTCGTGGGCCGTCTGGTGGCCGCCGGCGGCGTATCGGCGGCGCCGCGCATCGCGCATATCAGCCTGGCCAATGTGAATCCGGTGGAATCGCATAATCTCTCCGTGCATTTGTTCATGGTGGGCAGGTTTGCCAACCTGCCCGACACCGCTGCGGAAAACTCGTTCGCCCAGTCCTTTCTGTCGCAGCTCACGGCGATTTACGATTCGTTTTCGGTGACGCTGAAATCCTCCTATGAGCTCGTGCCCGACACCCAGGTCGCCATGCCCTTCGGCGACACCTTCGTCGATCTTCCCGGCCAGCGCATTCCGGGGGACGCGCATCTGTACATGGTCAACAGCATCTACCAGTCGGGCGCGCCCATTTCGTCGGAGATTCTGGGATTCGCGCCGCGCGAAGTCGTCAACCTCGACCTCGACCCCGAAAGCCGGGTGTTGCTCAGCGAGACCGGCGGTACGGCCGCCGATCTGGCCACCACGGCCGCACATGAGCTCGGGCACTTTTTCGGCATGCGCCACCCCACGGCCACCAATCTCGACCTGGCGGCCGACGATGACCAGAGTAATCAGGACGACGGTATGGCTTCTACGCCGCTGTGCCGCGATATGGCCATGCCCAAGGCGGGCGCGGCGCCCGCGCCCAAATTGGTCGGCCCTTACGGAAAGCCGTATTGCCTGTTCGTGAAAGGCCTGCCTACCTCCTGCCCTTCGGATTGCGATATCAACAACCTGATGTTCGCCTTCGCCTGCCTGCCAGCGGCGCAGCAGCGTAACCTGACCACGGAGCAGCAGGTGTTCTTTCGCCGCAATATGGGCCTGATGCAAGGCCTGTAACATAAACGCTACGACGCGTCGGCGTGACGGTCGAGCCAATCCTGCAGGATATAGCAGGCCGCCACGCGGTCGATTTCGGCTTTTTCGCGCGCCCAGCGGCGCGGCCCGCCGCCGGGGCGCCGGCGCGATCGCAGGCTGTCGGCGGCCAGCGCGCTGGTGAAGCTCTCGTCTTCGAGATGCACGGGCAGGCCGAAGCGGGTCCGCAGTTGCGCGGCGAAGGCATCTACGGCCAGGGTTTTGCCGCCGGGTTTTTCCACGCCGTCGGTGCGCAGGGGATAGCCCAGTACCAGGGTGTCGACCTTGCGCTCGCGAATGATGGTGCTGAGGGCCGCGAGCACGTCGGGGTGGCGGCGCCGGTCCAGGGTGGTCAGCCCCGCAGCCAGGCGGCGTCCGGCATCGGAAACCGCGACGCCGAGGCGGCGTTCGCCGAAGTCGAGGCCGAGCACGGTTCCGGGCATGCCCCGAATTTAAATCCCCCGTACGCGCGGGAAGGCGAACGACACAAAATCGATGGGGGCCGGTCGGTTGGAACCCGAGGCGGTCAGGTCGAAGTGCGACGGCGCTGGGTGTCGTCGAGAATGATTTTCCGCAGGCGCAAATTCTTGCCCGTGATCTCGACGGCTTCGTCGTCGTTGATGAATTCCAGGCCTTCTTCCAGCGACAGTTCGCGGTGCGGGGTGAGCACGGTGGCTTCGTCGGCCGCGGTGGTGCGCATGTTGGTCAATTGCTTGGTCTTGGACACGTTGATGATGAGGTCGTCGCCGCGGCTGTGTTCGCCCACGATCATGCCGGGATACACATTGGCGCCCGGGCCGATGAACATGACGCCGCGATCCTCCAGCTTCCACAGGGCATAGGCCACCGACACGCCGCGCTCCTTGGCGATGAGGGCGCCGGTGGACCGCTGTTCGATGCGCCCCTTCATGGGCTCGAAGCCTTTGAACAATTGCTGGAACACGGCGTAGCCTTTGCTCAGCGACAGCAGGCGGGTGCGCAAACCGATCAGCCCGCGGGCGGGAATGTCGAACACCACCCGCGTCTGTTCGCCTTCGAGCGCCATGTCGCGCATTTCGCCGCGGCGCCGGTTGATTTCGTCGATCACCATGCCTGCGTATTCCTGCGGCGCGTGGATGGTGATGGTTTCCACCGGTTCCAATTCGACGCCCTCTTCGACCCGGGTCAAAACGCGCGGCCGGCCCACGGTGAATTCGTATCCTTCGCGGCGCATTTTTTCGATGATGACCGAAAGGTGCAGGACGCCGCGGCCCGCGACGCGAAAGGCGCCCGGTTCGTCGAGCCGCTCGACGTGCAGGGCCACGTCGGCCAGCGCCTCGCGTTCGAGCCGTTCGGCCAGGTGGTTCGAGGTGAGAAATCGGCCGCCGTCCAGCCCGCAAAAGGGCGAATCGTTGACCCAGAACCGCATGGAGATGGTGGGCGGGTCGACGTGGATGCGCGGTAAGGCCACGGGATTTTCTTCGCCCGACAAGGTGTCGCCCAAGGTGAAATCGGGTACGCCGCACAACGACACGATTTGACCGGCCACGGCCTCGGGAATCTCCTTGAGCTTGACGCCCTCGGGGTAGAGGATTTTCGAGATGCGCACTTTCTTGACTTCACCCGCGGCATTGAGATGGGTGAGGCTTTGATTGGTGCGCAGCAGCCCCTGTTGCAGGCGGCCTACGGCCATGCGACCCATGAATTCCTGATAGTCGAGGCTGGTGATCTGCAGAATGGGCAACGACCCGGTCCCGACCTTGGGTGCGGGAATGCGATCGAGAATGAGTTCGAACAAGGGCGCCAGATTGGAATCCGGATCTTCGAGTTTGCGGCGGCAGGTGCCGTTGCGGCCCGAAGCGAAGATATACGCGAAGTCGAGCTGGTTCTCATGCGCGCCCAGATCGATGAACAAATCCAACACCTGATCCATGGCCCGCAGCGGTTCACAGCCGGGCCGGTCGATCTTATTGATCACCACGCACAACGTCAGGCCCAGTTCCAGGGCTTTCTTGGTGACGAAGCGCGTCTGCGCCATGGGCCCTTCGAAGGCGTCGACGATGAGCAAGGCGCCATCGACCGTGCCCAATACGCGTTCGACCTGGCCGCCGAAGTCGGCGTGGCCGGGCGTGTCGACGATGTTGATCAGATAATCGCGGAACACCACCGAGGCGTTTTTGGAAAAGATGGTGATGCCGCGTTCGCGCTCCTGATCATTGGAGTCGAGCACGCGCTCGTTGACGACCTGGCTTTCGCGGAACACCCCGCTTTGCTTGAGCAAACCGTCGACGAGGGTCGTCTTGCCGTGATCGACATGGGCGATAATCGCCACGTTGCGGATTTTTGAACTTTCCATCGCTGTCTTTCTGCGCCCGCCGCCAAAGAAATCAAGCTGAAACGAACGGCGCCCACCGCCCGCTCGTCGGGGCGGAAATAGGAACAGAATCGACGGTTCTTGTCAAGAACGCCTTCCGGCCTCCAACCGAGTCCCAAGTCCGGGGTCTCTCTGCGGCCCCACGACTACGGTTTTGAGTGTGCGATCGGTTTCAATCCATGCCGCGCTTTCGCGGGCCCGTTCCACACCCGGGCCGAAACCGCCGGCGTGATTTACGGGAGCCGGAAGGCCGGGGCGGGAGGTTTCTTCTCAATAAAATTCGTTACGGCGATCGGAAAAGATCGCATAATTGACGGTGACGGCGGAGCGACCCGATAGCTCGGTTGTCCAGCGCGCAGTTTGGAAGGAGGCATTATGAAGATCCGGATCGCGGGCCTGGGCCTGCGCTTGGTTGCGGCCGTTGCGGCACTTCTCGGCATCACGTACAGGGCCGCTTGTGCCGATTTGCCGGCGGCTTGGGATTCCCTGCTGGCCAACCGGCCATTGGCCGCGCGCGCCGAGTTCGAGAAATTCCTGCGCGCCCCCAATCCCCGCGTGGCCGGTGAAGCCCGGCGCGGCCTGGGAATGGTCGCGCGCTTTCTCGGCCAACCCGAGACCGAAACCCAATGGAACTTCGACGCTTTTACCCAAGACCATGACACCTTGGCCTTTCTGGCCCCGGCGAATCGGCGCTATCGCTTTGAACGCTCGTGGTGGGGGCATACCCTGGCCGCCGGATACGCGGTGGACAAGTCGATGGGTGCGCATCCGCCGCTGCTCACGGCGACCCTGGCCGCCGAATTGGCCTTGCGGCTGGCCAATGACGGCGATCTCCAGGGCGCGGCCAAGCTGGAAGCACGCCTGGGCCTGGTGCGCCGCTGGTGGGCCATCGGTCCCTTCGCCAATATTTCCGGTAGCGGATTCGATCAGGTGTATCCGCCGGAAACCGCCGTGCAATTGGATTCCGCGTACCGGGGCAAGAACGGGAATACCGTGCGGTGGTTTCCGCTCACCACGACGCCGCCCACCACCTGGATTTTCAACCAATACCATCTGCCGTTTCCCAACGCCGTGTTGTACTTCGCGGCCCAAATCGAAAGCCCCGACGCCCAGCAGGCTTGGGTGTCCTTCGGAGCGTCGGGCAGTTTCAAAGTCTGGGTGAACGACCGGTTGGTGCTGGCCGACAAGGTGTTCCGCAACACGGGTGAAGACGCCTTCGCCCAACCCGTCGCATTGCATCGCGGCCCCAACCGCATTTTGGTGAAGCTGGGGAATGATTCGCGTTACTCCAATTTCCAATTGCGGCTACTCGACGCCGGGGGCCGCGGCCTCGCCGATTTCAAGGAAACCGACCCGCGCGGCGCCTACGCGCATGACACCGGCGTCGTGGCCGATTTACAGAATTCGCCCAACCTCGCGCGCGCGCTGGACTATCTGCGGGCGCGGCTGGAAAAAAATCCCGGCGACGCCGACGCCGCGCTGTTGCGGATGGATGTGTTCAATGTCAACGAGATGACCGACAGCGCCGAAGTGTGGGGGCTGCGGCAATTGGCGCTGCATCCGCGCAGCGCGCTTTGGCTTTCGCTCCTGTCCGAGAGCATGACCCGTAGCGGACAGGTGACCCGGTCCCAAGCGTATCTCAAATCGGCTTACCGCAACAGCCCGTATTGCTACGCCGGCTGGATGCAGGAACTCACGCGCCTGTCCAAATCGGCCGGACCGGAAATGGTGCTCGACTTTCTGGCCAAGAGCCCGCCCGAATTCCGGCAGAGCCAAACCGCGTTGTGGGCTTCGATCGTGAAGCTTGGCGAGCTGGGACGCAAGGCCGATGCCCTGAATCAGTTGGCCGAACTCGAACGCGTGCCCGAATTCGATGTCGTGACCGCCGCCTTGCTGGCCGGCGTTTACAAGGCGCAAGGGCGTAAAGACGACGCGCTGCAGATCTGGAAAAAGTTCACCGATTTCCGCCACACCGATGGGGATGCCTATCGCGAAGCGGCCAATCTCGACATCGGTGCGGGTGAAGTCGCGCAAGCCTCGGCGTGGTTGCGGACCGGCAGCGAATTTTCGCCCGACAATCCCAACCTGCCGATCACCCTCGCCAATCTGGAAATGCAGAACAAACAATACGACGCGGCCCAAAAAGACCTGGACCACGCCGAAGCGCTGGCGCCCACCCACCCCGCGGTGCTGGGCCTCAAAGCCAATCTCCTGTTTCTCAGGGGCCGCCGGCAGGAAGCGCGCTCCACCCTGCTGCAGAGCATCGATTACAACTACAACGACTTCGATGCCTGGGACAAACTCCTGGAAATAGACGGCCAGCCCACGTTCGAGTCGCTGGCGCCCCTGCCTTCGGTCGACAGCCTGCTGCAAGCGTCCCGCGGCTGGGAAGGGCTGCAACAGGAACGCGGGGCCCTCGTCGCCTATCTGCACGACGTTTTCTTCTATCCCAGCCGCGCCGTGCGCACCCGCACCTTTCTGGTGGCGCATCTCACGACCGCCAAGGCGGTGGACAACTGGAAGGAATACGATATTCCCTACAACGCCACCTACCAAAGCGTGAACGTCGTCGCGGCGCATACGCGCAAGGCCTCGGGCGAAGAGATCGACGCCGAAGTGCGCGGCACCGACGTGGTTTTCAAGTCGTTGGAGCCGGGCGACGCCGTGGTGCTCGAATGGACGGACCAAGACGATTACGACGGCGACATGGCCCGGCAATGTTGGGGGCGTTTCCAATTCCGGCTGAGCCTGCCCACCTTTTTTTCGCGCTTGCGCCTGTATACGGCCGGCCGCGACACCATCGGGTACCACATTCGCGGCGCGGACATCCGCTTTACGGCCGGCGAAAGCTCCGGGGTCAAAATGCGCAGTTTCGCACGCGGGCCCTACCTGGTTTCGCCCAAAGACTGGTATCTGCCCATCAACGACTCCACCGCGCCCGACGTGTTGTACTCGACGTTTTCGAATTGGGGGCAGATCGCCGACTGGTACGCCGATATTACCGAGGACAAAAGCGCGCCGGTACCCATCGTGCAACGGCTGGCCGATTCGCTGTTCCGCGGCGCCGGCGATGACGCCGAAAAGGTGCGACGCGTGCAGCGTTTCGTAGCCTCGGTCATTTCCTACAGCAGCCTGCCGTTTCGCCAAAGCGGGTGGATTCCCCAGCCCGCGCAGGAGGTGTTGGCCAGCCGGCTCGGCGATTGCAAAGACAAATCGGCCCTGGCGAAAAGCCTGCTGGCGCTGGCTGGCATCCCCAGTCATCTCGTATTGGTGGCCACGCGCGACGAGTTCGACACGCGCCCCGGTCCCATCGGCCCGCATTTCAACCATTGCCTGCTGGCGTATACTTTGCAAGGGCGCGAGCGCTATTTGGAACTCACCGACCCGTATCTGTATTACACCCGCCTCGCCAAAGATGATCAGGGCGCCACTGCGCTGGTGATCCGCCGCGGCAACCGCACCCTGATGCGACTGCCGGTGGACGGGCCGGACGATCGCACCAGCGTGCGCACGGTGCAATGCGTGCTCGACGATTCCGGGAACGCCGCCATCGCCACGCATTCGGTGCGCACCGGCCTGTTCGCCCGCAGCATCCGCAGCGGCTACCGCTTTTTGTCGCCCGAAGAGCAGAAGACGGAATTGCGTCGCAGTCTGCTCGACGATTACACCGACGTCGACGTCGATTCGGTGCACTTCGGCGATTTGGATGCGGTCACCGACTCGGTGCAGTACGTCTACGGATTCACGGCGCGCCAAACCGTCGCCGCTTCGGGAGCCACGCGCATCTTCCGTCTTTTCCTGCCCGACAAGGTTTCGTCCCAGGAAATTCCCGATGACGCCAGGCATGCCGAGGGCTTGGATTTATACCAGGCTTCGTATAGCATCGGCCGCTTCGATCAAACCGGCCGCATCGTTTATCCCAAGCGCTGGAAGCTGTTGGATGTGCCGGCCCCGCTGCATGTACGCGGCCCCGGCGGCGAATATTCCCTGGTATTCAAGGTCAAGGGGAACACTGTGTCTTATCGGCGGCAGGCGGTGTTCCGCGCCGGGGAACCGATTCCGGCCACGCAGGCCAAGGCCGCACGCGATTTTCTCACGCGCATTGCGCGCGCTGACGACGTGCAACTGGTGTTCCGCAGCCGCTGAGCCCGCCGCCCGAATGCGGCGCGGCCTCAGCGCGCGGGCAAGGTGAGGCGCGGCAGGTCGGGGGCGAAGAGGCGCTGCCAGCGTCTTCCCAAAACATCGAAGTAAAGATCCGGCGCGGCCTTCACCGTCATGGCCGGGCGCGGAAAAAAAATTTCGCTGGAGCAACCCGGCAGGGCCTGCAAATCGGAGCGAATCGAGGTGAGAATGGAATTCCAATTGGAAGTGGGATTAGCCTGCCCGATGGAGATGACGCCGTCGGCGATGCGGTTGTTGATGTTGGCGGGATTGTCCCAGGCCGTGTCCAACCCGGTGCTGGCGCCCGCGGTTCCATATCCCGCGTCGGCCAGAATGGGCTTTCCGGTCAGGGTGTGTACCGATGCCCAGGTCATGGTGTTCGAGGTGCGGATGCGCGAACTGCCGGGCGGGCCCTCGGCATTGGTCTCGCCTCCGGAAGTATTGATATACGTGAAGCGGTTCATGGGCAACGCCCCGAACCATTGGGAGGGACTCGCCACCCAGGGCGAGATGTCCATGGAGAACACGGCATGGGGCAGATATTTCTGAATGCTGTCGAGCATTTCGCCCATGAAGGTTCCGGCCTCGGCGAAGCTCAGGGGATTGCCGCTTTCACTGCCGGGCTGGGCGTACTGATAGTAATCCGGTTCCATCATCCACACCACGGGAGTCGTAGTGCCCAAATCGTTCGCGGTTCCCTGTGCGTATTTGGAAACCTGGCCGAGAATATGCGCGCGCGCCGCCGGGTTGCGGATATAATAGGCGCCCGAATCGCACAGGCTGGGAGTGCCCACATTGCAATCCTGCAACCCGTAATCGCGGCGCAAGGTGAAGGCAATGATGTAATCGTAGAGCACCGGCGTGACGCCGTGCAAAGCGCCGCCGGGTGCGCAGGCTTTCATCATGCTCCCGAGGTCGTAGTTTTCCTCGCTCCCGGCCCATTGCGTGACGAAACCGATTTCCGATCCGGTGGATCCGGCATAGGGCGTGCCGAAATTGAAAGTGCAATTCGAAAGCCCGGCGGTCGCCACCTGTGCGGCCCAGAGGGCCAGGCCGGCGGACAGTATTTTACTCATGACGATCCGTTTCGTTTTCCAAGCGCACCTCGCCTTCAGGTTTTTTTTCGAGGGCTGAATCCGACGCCGTTGCACCCGCCGGCGAAATCGAACCAAGGGGCGGTCGATTCTTCCCGCTGGAATGTTTAGTAGCAGAAGCCGAGGAAACGGTTTCAGAAGAAGCCGGAAACGGAGGGCGAGCGGCGAAGGTAACGCCGAGTGGTTTTTTGCCCAGGGCGGTGCCGTGATCCGCCGCTTACCTGCAATCTTCCGGCGTCGTCCTGATGGGTGAGAATGCGGAAGAGACTTCGCCGGGCCTTTCGGAATGATTTAGTCCGGGGCTCAGCGGGCGGTGCCGAAATGCTGCGCGGATCAATGCGGGCTCAAGGTGAGGACGTAACCGTCGGAGGCGTTGGCCCAATTAAGGGTTACGATCACCGTGTTGCAAGCGATGAGAACCGCCGCGCTCGAATCGACCACGGGCGCGCTCAGCGCGCCATCACCGGCCGGCATTCTTTCGATCAGGACCTTCGTCGCTCCGGCGCCCTGCAGCCAAGACGGAATGTGCTTGATGACGACGTTGACCGACCCGGTGACGCCGCCCTTGTTGCCGACCACGATGATGGCCTTGGCCGCCGACGCATCCGCATAGGCCACCGCATCCACCTGCGACCCGGCGGTGGTATTGATCCGCAGCCCGGTTTGATCCGCGTAACGCTGGTAGATCCAGTACTGGCTGTTCGGCTGCCAGTTGGACGCCACCAGGTCTCCCAGGTTGGAAAAGAACTCCGTTCCGTTGGCCCAGTTGCCGCGCAGGCCCTGCATGCCCGTCCGATCGAAGCGCGCGAGGAACCAGGCGGAGTGGCCCGGATTCTGTTCGGCCTGGGTCCCGTACTCGTTGACATCGAAACCTTTGAATTCCGTAATTCCCCGGCTGGCAAGACCCTGGGTGATGGTGGCCAAATCCGCCACGGGGTCGGCGCCCCCGCCTTCTTCGTGCCAGGTGAAGTAATCGGGAATGACGTTGTTGGTCTGGGCGTAGTCGAGAAAGGCGTTCATCCACGCACCGCCCGGGCCGGTCGCGAGGCTCGGCCCTTCGATGATCGCGCCGGGAATGGCGGCGCGCACCTGTTGGTAGGCGTGCGTCCAGGTAGCGAGCCATTGGGCCTGCGTGCCCGTCCAGAAGATGTTGAGATCGGGCTCGTTCCACAGTTCCCAGCGCACGTCGGGCCCGGTCATGCCATTGGCTTTTGCGCTGTCGATGAGCTGGCTCATGAAGGTCGTGAATCCCGTCCAGTCTCCGCCGTTGCCGGGAATAGGGCAGGAGTAGCCATAGTCGTCGCTGACCAAAAGGAGCAGGGTCGCGCCGATCGCCTTCGCGCGCGCGTAGTAGGCCTTCATCACGCCGAAGTGGGTGATCCAGGATTGGGCTCCGCAGCCTTCCACCACTCCGCGTCCGGCGCGCAGCCCTTTCACTTTGATGTCGGTCAGCAGGGAGGTGGGCGGCTGGGTGCCGTCCTCGGAAAGGCCGTAGATGAAACCGGACGCGAGATAGGTGGGCGCGCCCCCGGTCACGGCCATGTCGAGCGTGACCGCGTCTTTGGCCGCAGGCGGCGTCGGCGGGGTGCAGCTTGTGAGCGTGATGTCTTGCGTCTGGTCATAAGCATTGATGCCGATCCACTTCGTCTGGTAACCGGCGGCCGTGGCTTGGAGCGAATCCACGAAGGCCGCCGCCTTCGCCAGCGGCCCGCTCGCCGGAGTGGTGTACTCCAAGGAGGTGTTTGCCATCCCGCCTGGCATGGAAAAGTAGGGGAAGATTTTTGTCTTTTCCCCGACGGAGGCCTTGATGAGCAGCAGGTTTTTCGCCTGGATTCTTTCCGTCACGTTCCAGCGATAGCTTCCGGCCGCGGCCACGTTCCAGGCGGCCTTGTCCAGGAGATTTCCCTTCAGGCCGAAGATCTCGATGCGGATGGGCTCCGCTTTGGTCACGGTGAGATCCAGCACGCTTCCGTCGAGTCGGATGTCCGCGGACATGGCCCCGGATGAGGGTTGCACGGCATTGGCGCCCGCGGTCAGGGAATACAGGCCATCGGTCCCGGTCGTATCCTTCGGCGGCGCGTGCAACAATTCCACCACCGCGTTTGCGATGGGTTGATTGGCGGCGTTCATCACCTCGCCGTGCACGTTGATGGTCTGGGCGTTGACCGTGATTCCCAGCGCCACAACGATTCCAAAAACCAGCGGTTGATCCATATATCGACTTTCTCGCGCCTTATGGCGCACCTACTCGCTCGGTCTCGGCCTTCGATCCCTCGACCGGGTTCGACATCCCTTGGCGTCCCCTGGGCCGGCTCGAGAACCGGCTCAGGCCTTACGCCGTAGGCGGATCCCGGGTGGACCGATTATTGGAGTTGCCCTTAATAATCTAAGGGGAGCGCGAGATCACCAAAGGGCTTTTGTGACCGAAATCATGCCCCTGTATCACCGGTCGGGAATGACTGCGGGGGGCGGGGGATCGACGGCTCGGGGGCGCGATTGACGGGGAGTCGAATCGGCTCCCCGTCGCGAAAGCTTTAAAAGAAGCAAGCCGCCTAGCGGGCCACGGCCTCCGCCTCGCGCTTGGCGGTCTGCGCCGGCGCATGCTCGCGCAACCAGGCCATCACCTCGCGGTAGAAACCGGGATGGTCCTGCCACGTGCGCGCGCTGATCAGGTTGCCGTCTTTCACGCATTCGCGATCTTCGTATTTTCCGCCGCCCGCCTCCGCTTCCCAACGCACATGCTCGTAGCAGGTCACGCGTTTGCCTTTTGCCAAACCTGCGGCCGCCACGATTTGCACGCCGTGGCAAATGGCGAACAGTCCCTTGTCGGCGGCGGCAAAATCGCGTAGTATCGACCGGACGCGTTCATCATTGCGCAGGTATTCGGGCGCGCGTCCGCCGATGACGAGCACCGCCTCGTAATCGCTTACCTTCACTTCGGCGAAGGTGATGTCGGAGGTCCAGCGATATCCGGTCCGCTCTACGTAGGTGTCCCAACCGGGTTCGAAGTCATGGATGACCAGATGCAACGCGCGCTTCGAAGGGGCGGCCACCACGGGCACAAAATTGTCTTCCATGAAACGGTGGTTGGCGTAAAGCGTTTCGTAACTCTCGCCGCCGTCGCCGACGATGATTAGGATTTTGCGAGCCATGTTTCCCCCTGCGGATGATTGAAGTTGGACGGTTTCGGAAGCCAGAGGGACTAAAATAACATGCTCCCGGTTGGTTTACCACCGGGTTATGGATGCAAGTGAAATGCGCCCTACGTCGGCCGAGCCCGGTTTCGAGGTCCCTCGAAAAGCTCGGGAACCCGGTTCAGGCCTCGGCTGGAACCCCATGCAGAAAGGGCTCCAAATCGAAAGTCGCGGCATATTTCCAAAAATGTGACCTCCGGCCAGCAGTCGCGGTTAACGGATTTTCAATCCGATATTTGCAATTTGCACTTTGCAATTTGAACTTTATTCATCGCCTTTTACGGAAGGATTCGCATGGAAGTAGCCTCTTTACCCGCACGCGATCCGGCCCAGAGCCGGTTTTCCGCTCCCGGCCAGCTTTTGATTGACGGCCAATGGACGGCGGGCGAAACCGAAATGGAAGTCCGGGACAAGTACACCGGAGAAGTCTTGGGGACCATCGACTGCGCCGGCCCCAGCCAGGTGGAAGCCGCCCTTGTTTCCGCCCGCAAAGCGAGCGAAGTCATTTCGCGCCTGCCGGCCCATCGCCGCAGCGACATCCTGGAAAAGGCGTCGGCACTGATTCGCGCGCGGCGGGACCGGCTCGCCGATTGCATCGTGCGCGAATCGGGGAAAGCCCTGAAATTCGCCCGCCTCGAAGTGGATCGCGCCGTCGACACCTTTCACCTGGCCGCCGAAGAAGCCGGGCATCTGCATGGCGAATCCGTCACCATGGACGCCGTGAAATCCGGCGAGGGCCTCGTAGGCTTCTGGCGCCGCCGGCCGGTGGGCGTGATTGCGGCCATCACCCCGTTCAATTTTCCCCTCAATCTGGTGGCCCACAAAGTTGCGCCGGCCCTGGCCGCCGGAAATGCGGTGGTGCTGAAACCGGCCGAAGTGACGCCGTTCTCCGCCGCGCTACTGTGCGAAATTCTCGTCGAGGCCGGGGTTCCCGCAGGCGCGCTCAACCTGATCCACGGAACCGGGGCGGCCGTGGGCGATCCCCTGGTGCGCGATCGCCGCGTCGACAAGGTGACCTTCACCGGCAGCGCCGCTATCGGACGCCGCATCCTGGCCGCGGCCGGTATCAAGAAGGTTACCCTGGAGTTGGGGAATTCCTCGCCGGTGATCGTGGCTTCCGATGCGGATCTTCGCGTCGCCGCGGCCAAATGCGCTATCGGCGCCAATTATTGTTCGGGCCAGGTGTGCATTTCCACGCAGCGCATCTTCGTCGATGCCGCCGTGGCCGAGGAATTTCAAGCGCGGTTGGCCGAAGAGACCGGCCGCCTGGTCGTCGGCGACCCGCTCGATGAAAACGTCGACGTGGGGCCGATGATTCGCCTAAGCGAGGCGGAACGCGTCGAGACCTGGGTCGCCGAAGCCGTGCAGGGCGGCGCCCGGGTGGTGGTCGGAGGGCGCCGGGAAGGCGCGGTGCATTGGCCCACGGTGCTGGAAAGAGTGACGCCCGCCATGCGCGTGGTCCGCGAAGAGGTCTTCGGACCCGTCGTTTCCGTGCGGCCGTACCAGGATTTCGAAGAGGCTTTGGCCCAGGCCGATGACACCGAATACGGATTGCAGGCCTCGGTTTTCACCCGCGACCTCGATCGCGCCTTTCGCGCCGCGGACCGGCTCAATTTCGGCGGGGTGATCATCAACGATACGCCCCACCTCCGTCCCGATCACATCCCCTATGGGGGCAACCGGCAAAGCGGGCTGGGACGGGAAGGCCTGCGCTTTGCGATGGAAGAGATGACCAATATCCAGATGATCATGATCCGCACGCCGGCTTCCGGCGCCATCCCTCGGAGCGCGAAATGAAAACCGAAGCCGCCGTTCTCTATGAAATGGGTCAAACCCGACCGTATGCCGGAAGCCGGCCCCTGCATATCGAGACGCTGGAATTGGAAAGCCCCGGACCCGGCGAGGTGTTGGTGGAAATCGCCGCCGCCGGCCTGTGCCACTCCGACCTTTCGGTCATGAACGGATCTCGTCCCCGCGTCATGCCCATGGTGATGGGCCATGAGGCCAGCGGCATCGTCCGCGAGATCGGACCCGGAACGCGCGGCCTGGTTCCCGGCGACCATGTGGTCTTCTCCTTTGTTCCGCATTGCGGCCATTGCCTGCCCTGTAGCGAAGGCCGGGCGGTGCTCTGTGAACCGGGAGCGCAAGCGAATACGGCGGGCTCGCTGCTCAGCGGATCGCGAAGATTCCACGATGCGCAGGGGCGGGCGCTGCACCATCATCTCGGCGTCTCCGGATTCTCGCGCTACACCGTGGCCATGACCGAATCCCTGGTGAAAATCGATCCGGAATTCCCCGTTGAGAAGGCCGCCTTATTCGGCTGCGCCGTGCTGACGGGCGTCGGCGCGGTGGTGAATACGGCCAAGGTGCGTCCCGGTGAAAGCGTCGCCGTGTTCGGATTGGGCGGGGTCGGCATGAGCGCGGTCATGGGCGCGCGCGCTTCCGGCGCCTATCCCATTATCGCCGTCGACCGTCTGGAAGCGAAGTTCGCGGCGGCCCGGCAGGCCGGAGCCACGCATGTGGTGCCGGCCGACGATAATGCCGTCGCCGAAATCCGCGATCTCACCCGCGGCGGCGTGCAGTACGCCTTTGAGGCCGTAGGCAATGCCCGGGTTTTGGAAACCGCGTACCTGGCCACCGCGCGCGGCGGAAAAACCGTATCCATCGGATTGGCGCATCCCGAGCAAAAGCTGTCCATCCAGGCCGTCAGTCTCGTGGCCGAAGAAAAAACCCTGATGGGATCGTATATGGGGTCGGCGGTGCCATCCCGCGACATCCCCCGGTTCATCTCCCTGTACCGCCAAGGATTGCTCCCCGTCGATCAGTTGCTGTCCAAGACCATTCATCTCGATCAGCTCAATGCGGCCTTTGATGAATTGGATCGCGGCGAAGTCCTGCGGCAATTGCTGGTCTTTCACGCTTAGGTGCGGACTTGCTGCCCTCTTCCGGCCCGCAAGACTTGCTCCTCGACACGTCCGGATCGGGCCCCGCCTTGCTTTGCCTGCATGGCGTCGGCGGCTGCGGGGCCTGGTTCCGGGGGCTGGCCGAAAGGCTGAAACATCGCTTTCGCATTCTCGCGCTCGACCTTCCCGGCACCGGAGTCAACCGCGAAGGCCAGGCTCCCTTTTCCCTCGAGCATAGCACCGAAGTCTTGGCGCATTACCTCACGACCCAGGAGCCGGAACCCGTGTCGATTTTGGGTCATTCTCTGGGCACCATGATCGGCATGCAATTGGCCCTGGCCTGTCCGGAGAAGGTGCGCGCCATGCTCTGCGTCGGAGGCTTGCCGGCGGTGACCCGCGCCAACCATCAACGACTGTCGGAACGGCGGGAAATCATTCGGAAGCAGGGGATGGCGGGACTGGGCTGGAAGGCGGCGATGGGAAATTTTTCTCGAACCACCTTGGCCGACAAGCCGGAAATTCTCGCTCTCTATGCCCGGCTTTGGGAGTCGCAATCCGCTTTGGCTTATATCGAAGGCATCGATGCTTTGCTCTCCGCTTCGCTCGACCATCTTACCGCAGCGGTGAAAATACCTTGTTGGGTGCTCCGGGGTTGTGAAGACGGTTATGCGCCTCCGGAAGAATCCCGCCGCTTCTTCGCCTCTCTACCCGGTACCAAGCGATGGATCGAAATGCCGGATTGCGCCCACATGCCCTTTCTCGAATCCCCGGCGGCCTTCGCCGGTATCGTGACGGAATTCCTGGACGTCTATACTTCGCCGTCGGGGGAATGATTTGTCCTGGGCGAGGTCGGTGCCGACTCGAGATGCTTGTTGCGAAACGCAGTGGGTGAAAATCCGGTGTATTTCTGAAACTGGTGGGCGAAATGGCTGCTGTCGTAAAAGCCAGTTTCGCGGCTGATCTGCGTCACGGGTAACCGCGTCATGGCCAACAATTGCTGCGCGGCATCCAGCCGAAGGCGCTGGATATAGCGCACGGGCACTTCGCCGTATTGCTGTCGGAACTTCCGTTCGAATTGTTTGACCGACAGGGAGACCATGGCCGCCAGCGCCGGAATTTCGATTTTGCGGGAGTAGTTCTCCATGATGTATTCGATCACGGCCGGCATTTTGGTGGAAGGCGCCAAGGGAGTTTTCGCCTGCTTAAGGTAGCGGCAAACGCCCTCCAGGCCGGTGGTTTTTCCCCCGGCATCCCAGAGCGGCACCTTGGTGGTGGCAAACCATTCCGCGGACCGATCGCTGCTGGCCACGATTTCAACGCGGTTCACCAAGGGTACGCCCGATTCCACCACGCGCTCGTCGTCTTTCACGTAATGCACGGCCAAAAAGCGCGGCCAGACGTCGAAATCGGTTTTACCCAAAACCTCCGTTTCGGCATGCAGGCCCGTCATCTCGATGAAAGCGGGATTGGCGGCGGTGAAGCGGCCGCGACGGTCCTTGGCAAAATAGGCCAGGTCGGGGAAATATTGCAGCAAACCGTAGCTTCCCGCTCGAATGCCTGATCCCATGATTCGATTATATCGCCGAAAGTTGAAACGGAGGCTGGGAGACTCGGTAAAGATCCGTCATCGGTTTGCAGCCTTTGGCCGGACATGAAAACGCCGGGCCGCGAACCTGGCCAAATCCCAATTCAATCTGGTCGTGTGTGAGAATGAAATGAAGTTCCAACCCACTAAACCTTCGGAAAACCACTTCGCCCACCGCGCCGATCCCACGGCCAAGCTCTACTACAATGAACACGGTGCGCAAGGATCGGGCGGAAAATCGGATGCCGACTACAACCTGGCAAAACGCCGGTTGAATTCCGGGGTTCTGCTCGACGGAATCGGTTGGCAATGCCACCTGACCAGCGGAGGTTTTAAAGCGGGTGATATTTCGGCGAATATCCGGCGGCGGGGGGCTTTGGGGCTGCGGGTTTCCATGACCGAAGTCGATATTGAGAACGGCACCAGGGCCGATTGGACCAATTTGCTTGGTGCCTGCCTGGAAGACTGCAACGGCACCGCTTTCGTGACCAGGGGTCTGTATGACGGCGCCTCCTGGGCTCCGGTTTTCTCCGCGCGAACAGGCGCCGTCGACCTGCCGGGACGGACCCAGGTCGGGGCGCCGGTTTGACGGGGGGCGCAGAAAGCCTTATTGCCGTAACGCCGAGGATTAAAAGTGCTCTGGGATTTGAGCCGCGCGCAATGCGTCGCTCAACCTATTCGATGATTTGCACCTGACGCGTCCATTGCGCCGGCAAGCCTTCGCCTTGCAGGCGCAGCCAGAGGAAGTAGATGCCCCGCGGCAAGGGGGCGGAGGAGTGGCCCTGGAAGTCGTGGTCGAGCGAAAGCGTGTAGCGGCCGGCTTCCATCCAGCGGGCCGGCATCCATTCGGCCGTGCGCCCGTCCACGGTGACCAGTCGGGCTGCGAGGCGGGCCTGTGACGGCAGATTCAAATCCAAAAGAAAGTTGCGGCCGGCGGGAAAAAGCTGCAGGCTGAAAGCGGGCAAGGCGGTTTTGGCGGCCACGAAGATTCCCGACTTGGCCAGGGCCGCCGCCGGTCCGGCCAGGATCCACACGGTGTCGGCGCCGGGCGCAGGTTGAAACGCCGACCCCCGGGAGTCGAGGGCGAGTTTAAGGTGCCGCTGCGGCGCGACCAGCCAGGCCCTGACGCCGGCCGGCAACTCCACCGACCCGAGTCCGAGGGGCGGACCGGAGGCCGAGGCGCCGCGCACCACCACTTCCCATTGGGCCAGGGAGTCGGGTTGCAGGGGCAGATAATCGGACTGCAGCCAATGTCCCTGGCGCAGAGAGGCGAAGGCGGTTTGGCTGTCGAGCGCGGGCAGGGTGGATTCGTCTTCGACGCCTAGGCCGGTTTTCGCGTCGGGAAACATGCCGAGCTCCAAGGAGCGGTGGCCGTAATCGAGCACGATGGCATACGGATTGGAGGCGGCCGCCGGTTTGGCCGCCGCCGAAGGCGAGGTGGTCAACTCCACCGTGGTATCGCGCGCGTAACTGTAGACGAAGTAGCCGCGCCACGGTTCCAGCGAGTCGGAAGGGGTGTAATCTCCCAGGCCGCTGTCGAAGGCCCACAGCCCTTTGACCGTAGAGAGGCGGTAGGCGGTGCTGGTGCGGGACATGGGCCAGTACAGGGTTTGCGGCAGGGGATCGCCGATCAGGTTCCAGCCGCTGTCGAGATGCACGTGCACCGGCACGGCGGGAGCTTGCAGCGACAAAGCCGGCAGCCACAAGGAGGAAAAGGCCGCGGAGGCGCCGACCCAATAACCCCGGCCCGCGACCAGCGTGTCGCCATTTCCGCCCGCGACGTATTGCCCGCCGGCGCTTCGATACGAGAACACGCCGAAGCTCGCGATGTGGTTGGCTGCCGCGATCTGGCCGAACGAAGGCTGAGGTTCGGCCTGCACGGGAAAGCTGATGAGATCCCACGGGTAAGCCGGCGTCGCGCCGATGTGCAGCACCGCGGGGCTTTGGGTGGCGGCGATATGTTGGGCCAAATACCAGGGGGTGCCGTCGGCGGGAAAGCGCACCGATTGGGTGTGATCCGAAACCGTGAAGGATACGTACAGGGGCGCCAGCACGCCGGCGGGATTTTTCAGGTTCAGATGCACGGTGTCGGGCGTCTCGGCCGCCACCTGGCTGAGGTCGCGGCGCGGATCGTCGGATCGCTGTAGGCTGTAGAGGATGTTGGCGACGTTGTCGTTCACCACGAAATTGGCGCGCACCGAATCCAAAGCAGTCGTGACGGAGTTTATAAAAGTGACGGTGGGCGGCACCGTGTCGAGGCCCAGGAAATAAATACCGGAAGCGGTGATGGCGACGCTGTCGGCGGCGGAGACGAAGTCGATGCGGCCGTCGGGGCCGATGACGTACAGCGCGCGCGCATCGCTCGCGGGTTTGGTGAATTGCAGGCCGGGAAAAGGCTGGCCCGGCGCGGCCGGATTCAGCAACATGGCGAAGGGGATGGAGGCGATGCCCGGCGCCGAGACGGTATCGGGCGGCGCCAACACCACGCGGGCGCTGAAGCCCGCGGCCCCGGGATTATAGAACGCGTAGCCGCCGGTCGCGAAGGTACCGCCGGGCGCGATCACGGTATCGGCGCGTGCGGAGATGTTGTAAACCAAGGTGCGGGTGGCGCTGACCTGGCTACCGGCCGCGGCCGCGGCTTTGAGCACCGAGCTTTGCTGCAAAGTGAAAGGCCCGGTGTAGGCGAAGGCCGTGCCCGGAACCGGCGTCGAACCGTCGAGGGTGTAATAAATTCCGGCTTTGGGCGAAGCATCGGATAGGGTGATCTGCACCGCGCCGAAGTATTGGCCGCCCGGCGGATGGACGGACGGGGTATCGGGGGCCAGCACGTAATTTTCGATCAGGACCTGGCTGGGGAGATAGCCGGATTGGACGGAGATGGCCTGCAACGTGACGGTGGTGTCGAAGCGCAAAGGCTGGCTGTAAAGCGACGAGGCGGCCGTCGGAATCGCGCCGTTGGTGGTGTAATAAACCGCTGCGCCCGCATTCGGAGGCTTCAAGGTGACGATCACGGTATCGGCGAACAGTTGCCCCGAAGGCAAGGCGCCCGGAGGCGGAAGCGCGGATCCCAGCTTGGTGAAGAAGCGGGTCAGGGTATCGCTGGGGATGTCGCCGTCCATGGCCACCGCCACCAAGGTCGCGCTGGCGGTGAGATGGATGGGCCCCAGGTATTGCGCGGCGCTGACCGACTCATGGAATTGCGGGTCAATCGGCGCGCTGCCGTCCGCGGTGTAGTAGATCGGAAAGTTCCCCGGCACCGTCAACGTGACGGTCAAGGTGGAGGCGAAGGTGGTGTCCTGTCCGGGAACGCAGACAATCGGGCCCGGAGCCTTGGAATAGGTTTGCGTCAGGAGGTCGCTCGACTGCCAGTTGAGGCGGGTGGCGGCGGCTTTGAGCACGGTGGTTTGCGACAAGACCAGAGTCAACCCCATCGAATACTGTTTGCGGGTGGAGGAAGACAGGGGATCGGTGCTGTCGGTGGTATACCAGATCGAGGCGGAATCGGTGGCGCAGAAAAGCTGCACGCCGACGGAATTGTGAAAGCGCTCTCCCGATGGGGTGGCCACCGGCGTGGCCACCTTGGTGAGGGACTGCTGCAAATGGTAGGTCAGGGTCAGGGTATCGCTGGGCGAAAGGCCGGAGACCGTCGCCACGGCTTTCACGGTTGTGGTTTGATAAATCCAAAAGGGAGCACTGTAGATTGTCGTCGTTCCCTGACCCGGAATCGATCCGTCCAGGGTGTAATAAATTACGGCTCCCGGTGTCGGGGAACTCAAGGCGATTTGCACCGAGGTGGTGAAATTGGTGTCGGTGGGCGTCGCCATGGGAGGCGCGGTTTTATTGGGCGGCGTGAGGTTGTAGACCGCCGTCAACATATCGCTGTTGGTTTCTCCGGATTTGAAGGCCACGGCTTTCACACTGGTGGTCGCCGTCAGCACCAGGGGTTGGGAGTAGACCGCCGAGGTGGACGTGGGCGAGGTACCGTCGGTGGTGTAGCGGATGACGGCGCCCACGGTGTCGCAGGAAAGCGCGACGCTGAGAGTGGGATAAAAGGAAGTGTCCCGCGGTAAAACTTTGGGCGTGGCCACTTTGGGAAGGTTCACGGTCAGGGCGGCGAAGGGGCTGACGGCGAAGGTGCTGGAATCGTTGCCGACGCTGGCAGCGTTCCTGACCACAATGCGGTAGCGGCCGGCGTCGCCGGAACCCACGCTGGCGAATGTCAGGGTGTCGCCGGTGGCGCCGGCAATGTTGACCGAATCCTTCTGCCATTGATAGGTGAAGGGCGAGGTGCCGGCGACGGCTGCGGTCAATAACACCGCTTGGCCGACCGTAACCGTCTGCGAGGCGGGCGCGGTGGTGATGATGGGCGGTACCACCTGGGCGGTAAGGGTGAGCACCAGGGTTTTTGTATCCTGGCCCGTGGTGTTGGCGGCGGAGAGGGTGACGTTGGTGATACCCGTCGCCGTGGGAGTTCCGGAAATCAGACCGGAGGAAGAGTTGATGGAGAGCCCTGCGGGCAAGGGCGAGGCGCCGAAGGTGATGGGTTGGGTGCCGGAAGCCGTAATGGTATATGAAAATGCGGTTCCCGCCGTGCTGCTGGTGGTTAAGGCGCTGGTGATGGAGGGGGCCAAGGACGCGGAAGAAATGGTCATCACCAGGGTTTTGGTCGGGGCGGCTCCCGCCGCGTTCGTGGCGGAGAGGGTGACGTTGGTGATACCGGAGGTCGTGGGGGTTCCGGAGATTGCGCCGGTGGAGGAGTTCACGGAGAGCCCCGCGGGCAAAGGCGAGGCGCCGAAGGTGATGGGTTGGGTGCCGGAAGCCGTAATGGTGTAGTTAAAGGATTGGCCGGTGGTAGCGGTCACGGTGGTGGGGCTGTTGATGACGGGCGCCACGGGCGCGGCGGATATGCTGAGGGCCAGGGTTTTGGTCGGCGCGGCCCCGATCGAATTGGTGGCGGAGAGGGTGACGTTGGTGGTACCGGTCGCCGTGGGGGTACCGGAGATGACGCCGGTGGTGGTGTTGACGGAGAGTCCGGCGGGCAAGGGCGCGGCGCCGAAGGTGATGGGCGCCGTGCCAATGGCGGCGATGGTGTAGCTCAAGGGTACTCCCGCCGTTCCGGTGGTGGAAAGATTCGTGTTGGTGATGGTGGGGGCCACGGGAGCGGAAGAGATGGTGATGACCAAGGTTTTGGCCGCCGCGGCTCCGGCCGCGTTAGCGGCGGAGAGGGTGACATTGGTGGTCCCTGCCCCGGTGGGGGTTCCGGAGATCAAGCCGGTGGAAGCGTTGACGGAAAGTCCCGTGGGTAAGGGCGCGGCGCCGAAAGTAATGGGTTTGGATCCTGAAGCGGTGATGGTGTAGGAAAATGCGGCTCCCGCCGTTCCGCCGGCGGTCAAGGCGCTGGTGATGGTCGGCGCCACGGCCGGGTAGATGGTGAGGGTCAAGGTTTTTGTCGGCGCGACTCCGGCCGCGTTGGAGGCGGAGAGGGCGACACTGGTAGTTCCTGACGCCGTGGGAGTGCCGGAAATCGAGCCGGTGGCGGTATTGATGGAGAGTCCCGTCGGCAAGGGCGCGGCGCCGAAGGTGATGGGCGAAGTTCCGGTGGCGGTGATGGTGTAGGAGAAGGGGGCTCCGACCGTGTCCGAAGCGGAAAGAACGGTGTTGGTGATGGTTGGAGCCACAGTAGCCGCAGACACGGTGATGACCAAGGTTTTGGCAGGTGCGGCCCCGGCCGTGTTGGTGGCGGAGAGGGTGACATTGGTGGTCCCTGTGGCCGTGGGAGTGCCGGAAATCGCGCCGGTGGTGGCGTTGACGGAGAGCCCCGCGGGCAAAGGTGAGGCGCCGAAGGTGATGGGTGCGGTACCGGTGGCGGTGATGGTGTAGGAAAAGGCAGTCCCCGCCGTTCCGCCGGCGGACAATGTGCTCGTGATGGTCGGCGCCACCGGGGCGGGAGCGATGGTGAGGACCAGGGTTTGGGGAGTCGCGGCTCCGGCGGTATTGTGGGCGGAAAGAGTGACACTGGTGGTACCTGCCGCTGCGGGGGTTCCGGAGATCTTGCCGGAGGAAGAGTCGATGGAAAGTCCCGCGGGTAAAGGCAAGGCGTTGAAGGTGATGGGCGTGGTGCCGGAAGCGGTGATGGTGTACGAGAAAGTGGTACCGGCCGTGCCGCTAGCGGTCAAGGCGCTGGTGATGGCAGGGGGCACGGGTGCCGGAGTGACGGTGAGGACCAGAACCTTGGGAGTGGCATCACCGACCGCGTTATGGGCGTAGAGGGTGTCATTGTAGGTACCGGCGACGGTGGGGATACCGGAGATTAATCCGGTGGTGGTGCTGACCGTGAGCCCCGTCGGCAAGGGCGAGGCTCCATAGGTGATAGGTGCCGTGCCGGTGGCGGTGATGGTGTAGGAGAATGCGGTTCCGGCTGTGCCCGTAGCGGTAAGGGTGGTGTTGGTGATGGTCGGAGCCACGGCAGCCGGAGAGATAGTGAGGATCAGGACCTTGGGAGTGGCGTCCCCCGCCGCATTGTGGGCATAGAGGGTGTCGCTGTAAGTACTGGCGACCGTGGGGGTCCCGGAGATCAGGCCGGTGGTGGTGCTGACGGTGAGCCCGGTGGGCAAAGGTGAGGTGCTGAAGGTGATGGGTGCGGTGCCGGAGGCGGTGATGGTGTAGGAGAAAGGCGCTCCCGCCGTGCCGCCAGCGGTCGAGGCGCTGGTGATGGTGGGTGCTGTGGCTGGGTAAACGGTAAGGATCAGGGTTTTGGCGGGCGCGGATCCGGCCGCGTTGATGGCGGAAAGAGTGACATTGGTGGTACCTGTAGCCGTTGGGGTTCCGGAAATTACCCCGGTGCCGGTATTAACGGAGAGCCCCGCGGGCAAAGGTGCGGCGCCGTAGGTGATGGGGGCGGTGCCGGTGGCGGTGATGGCGTAGGAGAAGGGAACCCCAATCGTGTCCGAGGCGGAAAGGGTGGTGTTGGTGATGGTGGGAGCCAGGGAAATGGTAAGGACCAAGGTTTTGGTGGGCGCGCCTCCCGCCGCATTGTTGGCGGAGAGGGTCACGTTGGTGGTCCCGGAGGCCGTGGGGGTACCGGAAATCACGCCGGAGGCGGGGTCTACGGAGAGCCCCGCGGGCAAAGTTGAGGTGCTGAAGGTGATGGGCGTGGTGCCGGAGGCGGTAATGGTATAGGTAAAAGGAGTTCCCACAGTTCCGCTGGCGGTCAAGGTGCTGGTGATAGCCGGTATTGAATCGACCTGAATCAAACAGGTATCTGATACGGAGTCCAGCAGGGTGGAGATATCCCAGGCGGAAAGTACAACGCGGTATAACCCGGTATGGGTGAAACTGATACTGGTGGTCAAATTGGTCGGGTCATGCAGCGTGCCGCCGTCCGGAGCATTCCAGATATATCCCACCAAGAGTGGGTCGTTCGGAGAAACCGTTCCATTCAACGCCGCAGTCGCGGACGAGGCCTGAAAAGCGATGGTGGTATCGGGGCCGGCATTCACCTGCAACAGGAGGTTTTGCGCTACAGCCGGCCGAGCGCCCACCAAAACGGAAACAAACGCCACGGCGAATCCAAGATTCGTCTGCAACCTTCCCAAGGTGCGTATTCGTAAAGCGCCGAACATGGGAGCATTACCCCCCTCCCCACCGCAGTATTCAATTTTGTGTGTTGCGCTGGAGATTCCTCTTCCAAAGGTAAATAGAAGCGAAAATTCGTCGACGGCCCATTTTCTGCGTTTTCACAAGAATTGGCAAAGTTTGAGCTTACTGTCAAGATGAATCGCGCCGCAAATAACAAATCAGAAGCAGGCCGCTTAATTACCCAAGTAATATTTTTTTACATGATCAAAATGCAAGAAATCATGGAACTCAAATCCTACGTCGGATTTCCCTGCCTCGTTTTTGCTTCGGCAAAACCCATTGGTGACGAACACGCCGCGCAAATTGCCGATCATTTGCGCCCGTTTTTCTCCGCCTGGGAAAGCCATGGCGTGCCGGTGCAAGGCATGGCCGCTGGCATCGAAAACCGATTTTTAATCGTGGCCCATCGGCCCGTGGAAATTTCGGGATGCAGCCGTGACGCCTTGCTTTTCCGCGTACGGGAAATCGGAAAAGAATTCGGTGTGGACTGGGTGGGCGGATCGCGGTTGTTTTATCGCGACCCGCAAGGCCGGGTGGCCGATACGGATCGCATCGGGTTCAAAGCTTTGGCGCGTTCCGGCCGTATCACGCCGGCTACCCCGGTTTTCAATACCTCCTTGACCGAAGTCGACGCCTGGTTGGCGGGAAAGTTCGAAATACCCGCGGCCGCGAGTTGGCATGCCCGTTTGCTCGACGTAGTGACCACTCCGGTTTAGCGCTTGTCTTATCCGGAACGCCGCCGGGTTTTACCCGGACCCGATTCCGAAAATCCAAAATCGAGAACCGGTCGTCCGCGCCCGAGGTTCCGGGCGTGAAGAATGGCTTGGCCGACAAAGGCCTTGGCGCCGCGACAGGCGGCGAGCAGGCTTTCTCCCCGGGCCAGGCGGGCCGCGAGGGCCGATGACAATGCGCATCCGGTGCCGTGGGGCGTGAGGCCAAAGCGCGGACCGCGCAGGCGCCAAAGACGGCCATGATCGAACAGGAAATCGTCGCTGCCGGCGTCATCCCCATGCCCGCCTTTGAGCAGAATCGCATAGGGCTTGCCGGCCGCAAAGGCGCGCAGAAGCTCGGGAGCTTCAGCTATCGTCACGGGTTGCCCGCACAGCGCCGCGAACTCGGGCAGATTGGGAGTGAGAATGCGGCAGCGGGGAAACACGGATCGCGCCAGTTCCGGTTGCGCGCCGGCTTCGAGCAAGGCCGCGCCCGAAGTGGAGCGCAGAATCGGATCCAGCACCACGGGTATGTCGCGCGCCGCCGGCGACCGCAGCAAGGCCGCGACGCGGCGGAGCATGGCCCGGGAACCCAAGGCGCCGATTTTGATCGCGTCGGGGCGCAGGTCGGCGAACAAGGCCTTGGCTTGCTCCCGGAAAAAATCGGGATCGGCCCAGCGCACGCGCTGCACGCCCCGGGTGTTTTGTATCGTCCACAAGGTCGGCAGCGCCAGGCCGAAAACCCCGTGGGCCTGAAAGGTTTTCAGATCGGCCTCCAATCCCGCGCCGCCGCTGGGATCGGAGCCCGCAATGGTCAAAGCCATCCGCAGTCGCTGGGGCCTGGATTTCATTCGGGGATGAACCGCGTGGCCCAGGCGCGCACGCGGCGGCCATTCAAGACGTGAAAGCGGCGCAGCCGGCGCAAGGTTTCGGCGCCGAAAGCGCCGGCGGGAATCCACACCAGCCGCTTGCGAAACCCCGCCGCCATTTGGCGCAGCCGCAACCCCGGCTTTTCATGGCTCACGTAAGCCACCGCGCGCTGGGCCGAGTGCCGCAAGGCCCCGTACACCAGTTGCTCGGCCAGGTTTTGGAATCCGAACTCCTCGGCCGGCAGCTTGAAAACGTCGGGAACCGGCCGCGGCGGAAAGAGCAGGCTGAAGCCCCCGAATTCGGCGCGCGCGATGCCCGGGCCCACCATGTCGTCCCAGGGATCGGTGCCGAAAAACGTGAGCATCGACTCCTCCGCATGTTCATAAGTCCAGGCCATGCGAAACGGGTAACGCGCATCGTGATCGGGATCAAAAATCGCCACCACGGTGTCGACCCGGCCGCGTACCGGCGGCGCTTCGCGCACGTGAATGCGGCCCGAGCCCGCGAGCTGGCGCAGGGTTTCGCGCGCGTCGACGCCGTCTTTGAGCGAGGCGGTCAGAGGTTCGGAACGGCTCTCGCCGTGAAACAGCATTTCGCGGCTGCGCGCGCGCGCCGTGCGGTTGAAGCGCTCAATGCGGATGTCTTCGGGAACATGCGAACACATGCCGCGTGCATCCCAGAGGTAGCGGTAGCGCTGCTTCCGCTCGGGATCGGGATCGCGTTGCAGGCGCAGGGTTTTCCAGATTTTCGGCGAATGCTCCAGCAGGTTGAAGGCGGGCTGGGCTTCGCCGCCGGGCACGCGCACTGTGTCGCGACCGATTTCCAGCCAGCCCTCCGAGGTTGACGGGACGAAGGGATAACGGCGTGCGGATTCGAACAGTTTGGCTGCGAAGCCGTGGCCGAATACGCCTTTGGCCGCAGCCACCAGATCGAGGAGACCCGGCGTGAGGCGGCCTTGCACCGCGGCCAGATTGCGCGTAAAGGTGAGCGCGGTTTGTACCTGCTTCACCGTGGCGACCGCGGCTTCGATGCGATCTTTGCGCAGGGCGGCGCGGGTGGCGATGAACAATGATTTCACCAAATCGAAATACGGCCGCGGCGTCATCCAGGGATTTTGCCGTTCCTTTTCCATTTCCCCGGCATAATGCGGCAGCTCTCCCAGGGCGAAATAAAGATGCTCGGGTTTCACAGGCCACACTTCGGCGTCGACCTGGTCTTCTTCGTCCGGCGGCTCTTCCGCTCCCGCATTTTCGGCGCGGCCCGCAGCGCACAGCTTTTCCAGCGCGAAGAAAGCGGGAAAGTCACAGAGCAACAGGAGCGGTGCGGGTGCGCCCCGGCGCGCCACCAGGATTTCTCGCGCGCGCGCTTCGGCGTCGGCCGCTACCTCCGGCAGCCCTTGCAAGGCTTGCCGCGCCAGCGATTGATACGCGGCGGAGCCCAACTCGGGCAAAAGGGCCGCGTCGGGCAGCAGGTAACGCAGCGGTTTCCTCAGGCGCCGGTTGCCTTCGAGAAAAAACAGGGGCAGCCGGCGCGACAACGCCTGCCGCAGTCCTTCGATATAGGCGTCGCCGGGGTCGGCGGGCAGATAGGCGATAAGTTTTCCGTCGAGCCGCACGGCGGCCGCGTGGATTTCCGGCAATTGTTCCGCTACTTCGAGGGCCGCCGCGCGCAAAGCGGCGGGAAAGGCCAGGGCCAGAGCTGCGTCGCGCCGCTCCCACAGCAGTTGGCGCACCGCCATGGCGAAAGGCGCGGCGCCATGCGCGATGGGGAAAACGTCCAACCCCGGAGCCAGCGGAACGGCGGAAAGCGGGGCGCGGGCGGAAGAGTGGGACGAAGAGTGGGACGGGTTCATGGTGCGGGGGACCGGTTCCGGGCCGCGGCCGGCCGGCGCGGGCGCGGCGGTTTCAGTCCCGATCCGGATTCATGGGATCGCCTTCGTCAAAAAAGAAATCGCCCAATTGCATATTCGGCATGTGAAAACCCTGTTGCTTGCGCTTGGAGGCGTAGGCTTCCAGGTCGAGGGCTTCGTCGCCCAGAATCTGGCGGACGGCTTTGCGGAACAGGGGCTCCCAGCCTTGCGCCTGCATGTGTCCCAGCTTTTGCGAGAAGCGCACGGCGTGAATGCCGTCGCGCACCGAATAAGGCAAATCCAGTCCATGCGCCTTTTGCAAAAAACCCAGGCAGATGCGCAGCAATTCTTCCGGCGCCGCCGGCAAATTGTAGCGCAGAATGCGCAACTCTTCTTCTTCGGGCGGGAAGGGCAATTCGATGCCGGGTTGCAGACGCGAAAGGATGTAGTCGGGAATCTCGAAAGCGGAATCATCCTGATTCATGGTGATGGCGCAGCGAAAATCGGCATGCGCCTGAATCGTGACGCCCGCCACCACCGAGTCGATGGAGCGGCGGTCGTCGAGCAGGGGCGCGAGCGAAGCCCAGCATTTTTCCGGCATGCGATTGCCTTCGTCGAGCACCACGGCGCCGCCCCGCAACATGGCCGTGACCAGAGGCGAAGCGCGATATTGAATGGCGCCGCCTTCGCTGAGCACCGGGGTGATGAGCAGATCTTCGGGACGCGTGTCGGCGGTGCATTGCACGACAAAGGCGGGCTGGCCCCGCCGCTGCGCGGCCGCCAGGGCCAAGGTGGTTTTACCCAAGCCGGGATAGCCCACGATGCGGGGCGAAAGCGGCCGATCTTGTGGGGTCAGTGTCAGCCAGCAGGCCAGAAGCTCGGTCATCGGCTCTTCCTGGCCAATCCATTCCACCGCGGACGCGACCGGGGCGCTCAAGTGAATTTCGACGCCGTCGATGCGCAGGGAGTCCACGCGGGGAAGTATAGCTAGAAGGTGTGGCCGAGATTCAGGGCGGGCCGTAGCATATTTGCTGCGTTTGGCCGCGAAGGTAACAGGAAAATCGATCATTTATAAATTGAATTCTTTCTTCCAGTCCGGAGAGTTTCCATGAGCGACACCGTCGAAAATCTCGTCATCATCGGTTCGGGACCGGCGGGCCATACCGCCGCCATCTATGCCGCGCGCGCCAGTTTGAACCCGCTGATGTTCGAAGGCTTCATGGCGGCCGGCGTGGCGGCGGGCGGCCAACTGACCACCACCACCGAGATCGAAAACTTCCCCGGGTTCACCACCATCGGAGGTCCCGAGCTCATGGCGCGCATGCGCGAGCAGTCGTTGCATTGCGGGGCGCGCATCCAAACCGAAACCGTGGCCAAAGTCGATTTGTCGCAGCGGCCGTTTCGCGTGGTTTCCGAAGAAGGCGGCGAGGTGCGGGCAAAAGCCTTGATCATCGCCACCGGAGCCACGGCTAAGCGTATGCGGGTTCCGCACGAAGAAGAATTCTGGCAAAAGGGCATTTCGGCCTGCGCGGTGTGCGACGGCGGTTTGCCGCTGTTCCGTAACCAACCGCTGGTGGTGATCGGCGGGGGCGATACGGCCGTGGAAGAAGCCACCTATTTGACCAAGTTCGCCTCCAAGGTTTTCCTGGTGCATCGCCGCCATGAATTGCGGGCCAGCAAGGCCATGCAACAGCGCGCCTTGAGCAATCCCAAGCTGGAAATCGTCTGGGACACGGTACTCGAAGACGTGTACGGCGGCCCTGCGCTCGCCGGGGTGAAGCTGCGCGATCTCAAAGCCGAGCGCTTGTATGACCATGAAGCCAAAGGCCTGTTCTACGCCATCGGCCATACCCCCAATACCGAATTTTTGGAAGGCCAATTGGACGCCGACGAGACCGGTTATCTCATCACCGAACCCGGCACCACCCAGACCAGCGTCGCCGGTGTTTTCGCCGCCGGAGACGTGCAGGACAAACGTTATCGCCAAGCCGTCACCTCGGCGGGAACCGGGTGCATGGCGGCCCTGGACGCCGAGCATTTTCTTTCGTCCGAAGCCGTCGGCGGGCATTGATTCCCGGCCCCGGATTTTCGCCCCGGAGCGGTCGGCCCGGGCCGCTTCCCGCCCCCGGACGCGGGAAAAACCCGGAATAAGTCCAAAAAAACGGAAAATTGCGGGGTACCGCACCCGGCATGTTTCGGAAACATGGCCAGCACCCGAAACTTCAAAGGGACGTAACCGGCGACCTTCCCCTCTTGACGGAAGTTAACCTATGAGTTAACCTTGGCAGGACGGAACCGGGAGGGCCGGAAGCGGTCCCAGCTCGGGTTTAAAACGATTTAGAACGTTTTAAAACGGTTTGAAATGTCGGCCGTCCGGCAACCATCAAGAAAGGAGCGGGTCATGGGCAAAGGCAAGAAGAGCAAGGATTCCGGCAGCAAAAAGCGCGGGAAGGGGTATGACTTGGCCGTGGGCGACATGATCCGCAAAGCCCGGGAAAACGGCGGCATTTCCCAGGAGGAATTGGCCATCCGCCTGGATACCAAACGCACCGCCATCTCCCGAATCGAAAACCATGCCGAAGACATCAAACTGAGTACTTTGAGTCGCGTGGCCAAGGCCTTGGGCAAAGACCTCAAGGTGAAAATCGGCTGACCTTTCGCCGCTCCAAGGCGGATAATCAATCCCGGCGGCGGGGGTCCCCCGTCCGGGAGGTGCTTGTGAAAGCCAACACGTGGATTTTAATCGGCGGATTACTGGCTTTTCAGGGGGCCCGTGCGGAGAGCAAACCCGTGGCGGCGGGCATGCTGGGCGGCCTGAACGCCGCCACCTTATGGGGCCATAATGTGCATGATTTTGACGTGCGCTTTTGGCCCGAAGTGGGATTCAGTCTGAATGTGCGTTTTCCGGTGCTCGTGGGGCTGGAAACCGACCTGCTTTACGCCAGCCGTGGCAGCACCTTCAAATCGGATGACAGCGCCGGTTCCCGAGTCAATACGTTTCACCTGCAAACGTTGACCCTCCCCTTGCTGGTCAAAATCACGGCCCCCATCGGCTATGAGGTGCAACCCGTCTTTTTCGGGGGCCCGTCTCTGGCCTATGCGTTTTCTAAGAGCAATACCTCCGAGGTCATCGCCACCGACGTCAACGGCAATGTGACGACCGAAAACCTGGACCCGTTGATACCGCCTGCGGATTTGCAAACCCTCGACGTGCTTCTGACCGTGGGCGGCGGGCTGGAATGGGGCCTGGGGACTTTGCAGGCGCGTCTGAACTTCGGCGAACGCCCGTTGGACAAAACCGGGGTGGTCGACGTCCACACCTTCACCCTCGACGTCATGGCGGGATTCACATTTTGAGACGGCGGGGGGGCGACGCCATTTCGATCAGACCCATTACTGGAATCACAAATAATACCGCGCCGGCCAGAAAGAATCCCAGCCCCACCGCCCCTTTCAACAGGGGGCGCAACAGGTTGCCATGTTTGTCCTCCACGAACGAATCCTTGGGGTCGTGCGGGTTCACATAGGCCGTGACCGTGTCGCCCACGTGGTAGCGGTCGAGGCGGCGCTGCCAATACCAGAAAGGACGCGGCTCTTCCTCGAAGGAGAAGCGCCAGCCCCAAACGCTTTTCCCCCGCACGGAATACGCGTAGAGAACATCGGGATAATAGGCGTTCACGGCTCCGGAAGTATCGCGGCGTTCTCCGACCCTCAGGAATTTGGCCGGCGTCGGCCGGTAGACCTGGTCGAGATGGGTTAACCGGTGCACGATGCGGTAATCCTGCATCATGGATTTAAGACCCATTACGGCCAGTACCAAACCGGCTATCAAGGCCAGGATTTGCGTTCCCGCGGGAATTTTGCCGGTGTCGTCCGGATGGCGTTTGGGCATGAAAGGTTAAAAGGCCACAGGCCGTCCGCCTGTGACGGAGCCGCTAAAGTAGTTTCCGCGTCCCGGGTCGGAAATCCGAATTGGGGCTTTACGCTTGGTCCGGTTTGCGGGCGAGAAAACGCAGACGGGTGTAGTCGGCGGTCCAACGGCCGTCGGCGCCGCAAAGTTGCGGACGCAGTGCCTCTTCGACTTCCAGGAGAAAGCCGGGCCGGTCGGGCTCGGGTAAAGCGGAAGTAAAGGATTGGGCAAATGTTTCCAGCCAGGTGCGCAGCGAACCGGGCAAAGGGGTGGGCCGTGGAAACACCCCGATGGTTTCGACCCGGAAACCCGCGCGCGTCAGGCGGCCTCCGTATTCTTCCGCCGTGGGGAAATACCAGGGATTCCAATCCGCGAAATTGAGGTTGCGGCGGCGCAGGGCTTCAGCCAAGGCACCGCGGATAGCGGCCACGCAGCCGTCGCCGCCCAGTTCGGCCGCGAAGCGGCCGCCGGGTTTCAAGGCCCGCCACACACCGGCAATGGCCGCATCGGCATCCCTGACCCAATGCAGGGCGGCGTTGCTGAACACGGCGTCGAAGTCGGCGTCGAAAGCGAGGTCTTCGGCGCGCCCGACCACCGCTTCGATCCCGGCGCGGCATGCGGCTTCGACCTGCGGTAAGCTGGCATCGACGCCCACCATTTTACCGCCTTGCTCCGCCAACCGCGCCGTGAGAAAGCCGTCTCCGCAGCCGAGGTCGAGAATGCGTTCGCCGGGCCGCGGGTCGAGCAAGGCCACCACGGGGCCGGCCAGATCGGCCACGAAACGCGCCTGGCGCGCATAGCGCTCCGGATCCCAGGTTTGCCGGGCGTCAGCCATGATCGTCGCGCATCAATTTGTAATGGATCCCGTCCATGAACGCCAGCCAGGAAGCCTCGATGATGTTGGTCGACACGCCCAAGGTCGAATACGGATCCATATCGGGATGGGCATGATCGAGATACCGGGTCGACACCTGCACCACAGCGCCCGTACCCTGATGGGTATCGAGCACGCGCACCTTGAAGTCGATCAGCTCCAGTTCTTTCAACTGGGGAAAGAAGCGCGTCAACGCCTTGAGCATGGCCGCGTTCATGGCGTCGACCGGTCCGTTGCCTTCGGCCGCCGTGTGTTCCACCGCGTCGCCGACCTTGAGTTTCAGCGTGAACTCGGAGTAGACCTCGCCGTTTTCCCGCCGCTCTTCGATGGAGCGGAATCCTAGGAACTCGAAGCGATCGCGGAACAGCCCGAGATGGCGGCGCGCCAGCAGTTGAAAGCTGGCGTCGGCGATTTCGAAATGGTAACCCAAGTCTTCTTTGCGCTTGACCTCTGCGAGAATGCCGCCCACTTCCGGGCTGCGCCGATCGATTTGGGGTGCGATGGCGCGGATGCGGTCCCAGATGAGGCTGCTGCCGCTTTGGTTCGACACGATGAAGTCGCGCTCGTTGCCGACCCAGGCCGGATCGATATGCTCGAAGCTGCGCGCCACCTTGAGCACACCGTCGACATGCGCGCCTCCCTTGTGGGCGAAAGCGGCTTCGCCCACGTAGGGCTGGCGGATGTCGTCGGCCAGGTTGGCGATTTCCGCGATGCTGAGGCTCAGGGCGCGCAGGCCACGCAATTGTTCGTCGGAGACGAGTTCGTAGCCCATTTTGAGTTGGAGGTTGGGGACGATAACGGTGAGGTTGGCGTTGCCGCAGCGTTCGCCGTAGCCGTTGAATACGCCCTGCACCTGCACCGCCCCGGCCTGCACGGCGGCCAAGGTGTTGGCCACCCCCACGCCCGTGTCGTTGTGCACGTGGATGCCGAGCGGCGTTGGGAATTCGCGGCGCATGCGCGCGACGATCCCCCCCACCTCCCACGACAGGGCCATGCCGCCGTTGGTGTCGCACAAGACCAGGCAGTCGGCTCCGCCTTCCTGTGCGGCCCGCAGCGTGGCCACGGCGTAGTCGGGATTGGCTTTATAGCCGTCGAAAAAATGTTCGGCGTCATAAACCACTTCGGCGGCGTGCTTTTTCAGATACGCCACCGACGCGCGGATCATGCGCAGGTTTTCCTCCAGGGTCGTGCGTAACACCTCGGTGACGTGCAAATCCCACGTTTTGCCGAACAGGGTGATGACCGGCGCCTGCGAGGCGACCAGCGGCCGCAGAATGGGATCGTCTTCGGGTTGGCCCTGTGGCCGGCAGGTGCTGCCGAAGGCCGCGATCTTGGCGTGCTTCCAGGTCATAGTGCGGGCGCGGTGGAAGAACTCCAGATCGATGGCGTTGGTGGGATTGGGCCAGCCGCCTTCGATGTAGTCGACCCCGAAGCCGTCGAGCTTGCGCGCGATGGCCAGTTTGTCCTCCAGCGAGAACGACAGGCCCTTGGCCTGATTGCCGTCGCGCAGCGTGGTGTCGTAGATGAAGATTTGCTTTTCCATTTTTCCGCCTTTCACAACCAACGATTCCCGCCCTCAAAATTGGACCCAACAAAAAAGCCCGCTCGGTGGGGAGCGGGCTTTTTCGGGGTCGACGCAATTCCCTTAAAGTCCGCTCCCGCAGGGCGCAATAATTCGAATCAGCCCGCCCAAAGACAGACCGATTCCGTTGCACGCGTTGTGAGAACGAAGCGTCATAGACATTAAGTTAATCATTTCCGGCCGGTGCGGCGCCAGCATTTCGTTCAGGTTTTGATTTCCATCAGCCAGCCGCGGTGATCTTCGCTTTCACCGTATTGCACAGCCTGCAAGGCCTGATACAGGCGGGTCAAGGTGGGACCGGCCCGGTCCTGGTCGCCGAAGGTGAATACGCGATCGCCGTAATGCACCGAACGGATGGGAGTAATCACCGCGGCCGTGCCGCAGGCTCCGACTTCGGAAAACTGATCGAGTCGATCCAGCGCGATGGGTTCGCGCCTTACCTTCAGGCCCATGTCCTGCGCCAGCACTTGCAGGCTGTCATTGGTCACGCTTTGCAGAATCGAATGCGAAGCGGGCGTTTTATATTCGCCCGCGGGCGTGATGCCGAAGAAGTTCGAAGTTCCGAATTCATCGGCGTATTTGTTTTCCTTGGGATCGGAAAACAGCACGATGGGAAAGCCCTTCTTCTTCGCCAGGGCCGTGGGCAAGAGGCTGGCGGCGTAATTGCCGGCCATCTTGGCACGCCCCGTGCCGTTGGGGGCGCAGCGATCGTAGTCGAGTATCACCAATGCGTCGACGGGGTGGAAACCGTCTTTGTAATAGGGACCCACGGGCGTGACCAGCACCGCGAAGGTGTAGGTCGACGAAGGCCGCACGCCCACCATGGGTTCGGTGCCGATGAGAAAGGGGCGGATGTAAAGGCTGGCGCCGGTGCCGTAAGGCGGCACGAAATCGAGATTGCACTCCACGGCCAAGCGGCAGGCCGAGACGAAGATCTCGGCGTCGGGTGCCTGCATGCACAGCCGTTCGGCCGACAGGCGCATACGCTCGGCGTTGCGGTCGGGACGGAACATGACCACACGGCCGTCGCGCGTGCGGAAGGCTTTCAGGCCTTCGAAAATCGCCTGGCCGTAATGCAGGCAATTGGCCGCAATGTGCATCGGCAGCACCGGATCGGTTTTAAAAACCGGCGTTCCCCATTTCCCGTCGGCGAAATCGCATTGCACATGGCCATGGGTAGGCAGGTATTGGAATCCCAGGTTTTTCCAGTCCAAGGTTGTGGTGGCGGTCGGCATGGCTTGAATCATAATACCGGGATTATCTAGCAAAAAGGCTTAGCGTCACCGGGTTCGGGTTCAAGCGCCTCGCGCCCGGCCCGCACCCAGCATGCGGCCGTGGTTTTCGTGAGACGGGGCGGCGCGGAAGGTGCCGGTTCAGGCGTTCATCAAGGCCAGCAATTCGCCGATGAAAGCCGGCTCCTGCGAACGCGGGCGCTGCCGTTTGGGCCGCGCGGATTTATGGGTAGAGCCGTGGGCCGAACCCGTCATGCCGAGATCGGCCAGCAGCCGGGAGAGAATGCCGTCGGGCTGATATTCGGCGGCGCGCAGGCGGCCGCGCGCGGCCAGGTCTTTGCGCCGTTCGGGATTTTGCAGCAATTCAATCGCCCACCGGGCCATGTCTTCGGGGCCGTCGGCCAAGAGACCGCCCTGCTCCTGATCCAGGATGTCGCGCGGCCCCTTGGTGCGGAAGGCTACCGCGGGCAGGCCGCAGCTCAGGGCTTCGAGCAAAGAGCAGGAGAAGGTGTCGAACCACGAAGGCAGCAGCAGCAAATCTGCGGCCGAATAGGCCTGCGCCAGCTTTTCCGGATCGAGCCAACCCAGGAAAACGGCTTCGGGCAAGGCTGCTTTGAGTTCGGCTTCACACGGGCCGGTACCGGCCAGGACCAGGCGCGCCTGGGGAACCTTTTCCCGGATAGTCCGGAAGATTTGCGGCAATTCCAGCACCCCTTTTTCGCCGCTCAAACGCCCGGCGTACAGCAGCACCGGACTGTCTTCGCTCACCTCCGGGAAGATCTGGGATTTGGAAACGGTGCGCGGCTGGAATCCCGCGTCGGTCCAATGCGCCGTGAGGAACAACTTGTCCGCCGAGAGGCCCATGGCGGGCGAAGCGAAACTTTCGCGCTGTTCGCTGTTGAGCAGAAACACGCCGTCGAACAACTGGTAGAAGGCACGCAGAATGCGGCGCAGCCGATCCTGTTTGCGCGTGTCGAACTTGAGCACGCGGCGCGCGAAATCGAGCCAGTCGGTATGCACGTAGAAATAAGCCGGTACGGCAAAGGCATGTTTGAGATACAGCGCCAGCAGGCCCATGGGGGCTTCGGTGGAGCAGACGATGCGATCGTAGCCGCCTTCTTCGAAAATCTTCTTCAACTCCAGCACGTCCGGCAGGCGAATGCTTTGGTCGCGGTAGAACGCGGCGGAAAACTCCGAGAGTGGTTTTTGCACCAGCAGATGGTTGCCGCCGGAGCCGGGGCCGCAGGTGAGGAAGTCGATGGGCAAATCGCGGCGGCGGATTTCGGCCAACATGGATTGCAGCACATGCGAGACGCCGTTTTTGTCGGTCAGGGTGTCGGTGAGCCACAACACGCGCCGTGGGTGTCGGTGTTGCCCCAGGCGTTCCGCCAGTGCGTTGAAATAGGGCCGTTTGGCGAACAGGACGTTGGACGAAGCGAAGGAGATGCCGCCCAGCACCAGCGATCCCAGCAGCGGAAAGGGGAGTCCGTCGCTCCATTTCCCCAGATCGAGGCCGTTCAATTCGCCGCCGGGAGCCTTGGCCTCCGAACCGAACAGGGCGCGGAAATGCACGGGCAACTCCACTTTGTTGATGAGTTCGGGAGTGCCGGGCCGCCGGCCTTCCTCTTCCATCCGGCGTAACTTACCGGTGACCCGTTCGGCTAACAGGGCCGACAGCGCGTGGAACATGGCCGGCAAGGAAGTGCGCAGGGTGGCCACCAAATGTTCGGCCGAGACGTTGCGCGCGGCGGCGATGGCGTCCATTTCTTCGAGCACGGGTTTATAATGCGGTTTGGTCAAGAGCGAGACCAGCAGCCCAGGCCGCCGGCCCTGCAGGCATTCGTGGAAAAGCTCCAGGAAGCGCGAGGTGTATTTGTGCCGCCGCAATTCGAACACTCCGTTGGCGATGCCCAAGGCCAGGAATTTTTCGCCCGCCGAACCGCGGTGCAGCAAGAGTCGGATGAGCCCGGGATCTTTCATGCGCAGGGCCGCTTGGCAGAAGTAATCGAGCAGCGCGGCCGTGAGCTTGGCCTCTTCGCAGGGCACGCCGTAGGGGGCCATGCGCGCTTCCCGCAAGGCGCGCAGCGCCAGTTCCGAGCGCTTCTCGCGCGCCGTGCGCCAGCCGGGCGCATGCAGCCGGGTGCCCGTCGCTCCCGCGAACACGCCGATATGGCAATCCGATCCGCCGGTGATGCTTTTGGCATAGGGTCGGCGGCAAAAGGCGTCGGCCCGCATTCCCGTACGGCGCGCGGCGGCCTCCACGCCCTCTTCGTCGAGGCTTTGCACCCAGGCGATGGTCAGCAGGTTTTGCCAGGCGTCGCGCTGGCCGTTCAGACCTTCGAAACGCTCGAAGAGGACGGCGAAGCGATCCATCAATTCCAGCGAAGGCAGGCCGCGCGGGCTGTGGAATTGCAGCGGATGCGCCAGCACAGTGGGCAGGTCTTCGGCCGCGGCGTATTCCAGAAAGCGGTAAATGTCTTTGCGCAGCCGCACCAGTTTGCTTTCCTGCTCGGGGGTAAAGCCGAAGGTGAGCACGTGCACGCCCACCGCGAAGTCGGGCAAGGTGCAACTGAATTCGGCCGCGGGCAGAACGTCTTCGCCGCGATCCAGCAAATCCCAGCAACTGCGGGCATTGTTGTGGTTGGTGATGGTGAGGGCGTCGACGCCGTTGCCCCGCAAGGTGTGTACCAGCTTGTCGGTGGGCAGCCAGGTTTCGGGCGCGCCCAGAATGCGTCCCAAAGTTTCGTCGGGCACGTCGCTGTTGCGGTCATGGCAATGCAGGTCGATTTTAAAGGCGTCGTCGCCCAATATTTCCGCCTGCCTTTGCATGAACCCATTCAATTCCCGACGCAGGGTGGCGCGGAAGGTGGAAGCTTCAGACATGGGATCTCCTCAGAGGGGAAAGGGTTTCGGCCGCGGATTTCGGCACGTGGCCATTGCGGGGCGGAGACGATTCTTCCGCCGCGGTGGCCGCGTAAAAGGTCAAGGTTCCCGCATCGCCGGTGAGCGGGACGCGGTGGGCGTTGCCTTCCGCGGCTACGGAAGGTCCGGGTTCCAGACCGGCGGCGCGGGGCAGCGAGAAATACAGGGGTGCTTCGTCCTGATGCGCCTTGCGGCGCAGGTTCCAGGAAAGGGTGGCCGACAACATGCCCTGGCGAAAGGAGTAGTCGACCGTGCCGTGCAAGGTGCGGGCGCCGGTCACTTCGAGGTGCAGGCCGGGGCGGAACCATTCGGGCGGCGCGGATTCGGCCAATTGTAGCGCGCCGGGCCTTTCGACCACAAGCATGTCGCGCACCAGGTTGAGGAATTCGGCGGCCGACCAGCCGTGATCGCCGTCGCCCATGCAGCCGCCGAAGAAGCGCGGGTGCATGGCTTCGGGCCAGGTATAGGTGGGCGAGGCGCGACGCAACAGGGCCGCCAGAATCGCCGACCAGCGCCCATCGCCCAGCGCCATCATGGCGCGCGCCAATTGCGCGGACAGATACGGGTTGAGACCGGTATGCACGATTTTGTGGAAGAACAGGCCGTCGCGCAAATTATTGGCGGCGAGGTAGTTCACCGTGCCCGGCAACCAGGAAGGATCCGGCGGCAGCACGGCCAGGGGCGAAATGCCCACGAGGTTGCCGATGGCCGCGGAATCGGGCGCGCGGTAGGGAGAACAGGGCAGGGCGGCGCCGCCGTTTTTCTTCCAGGCCCAATCCATCGAGGCGGCGATGTCGCCGCGGTAATCCTGCAGCAGATCTTCGACCCAGGCCGTGTCCCGCCCGCGGCCCAACCGGCCCGCGGCCCAACGCAGGGCTTCGAGCCCGGCCAGGGCCCACAGGTTGTCCCAGTAATAGTGATCGTTGGGGCCGAAATGCTCGGCGGAAAATCCGGGCGGCAACAAGCCGTAATGCGGGGAAGGCACATCACGGGTGCGATCGCGCATTTTGGCAATCCACTTGGCGCCTTTGAGCAGGGACGGATACCATTTCTCCAGCCAGGCGGGGTCGCCGCCGCGGCGCACATGCTGGACCATGGCCCACATGGCTTGGCCGTTGCTGTCCCATTCCCCCTGCTGGCTTTTGAAAAAACCGTCGCCCCCCTGCAGACGTGGGTAACCGGCGAGTTTGGGCGTGACGCGCCGGTGCCAGCCCAGGTTTTCGAAGGCCAGGGCGATGAAGGAGGCATCGCGAAACCAATGCTTATGGTAGGTAAAGGTTCCGGGTGAAAAGTGATCACCGTCGTCGAAAACATGCAAATGGCCCTTAACCGCGTAGAAGGCCTCTTCCAGGCGCGCATCCGGAATGCGCAGGCGCAGGCCCGCTTCGCGGACCTCGCGCAGATGTTCCAGGCGTTCGCTGCGCGCGCCGTCCCACACCGCGGGCGGACGGGCCGAGGGCGCCGCGGGTGACGCGGCCAGAACTCCAAAGGTATCGTAGGTCTTGGCTTCGCCCGGCCCCAAGGTGAGATCGTATTCGGCCAAGGCGCAAGCGATTCCCGAGCCCGATTTCAGGCTGGTGCGATCGGCGATTTGCACGTCGCGCACCAGTGGGTCGCCGTGGTGGCGATCGGAAAGCGTCACCCGGTCGGGTTCTTCGCTCAGCCACAGGCCGGGTTCGTCGTTCACGGTCCAGAGGCGGTCCTGATAGCGGATGGAATTGATATGTCCGATGGTGAGCGGATTGTAGGGCCGCAGGGTGAGGCCGAAACGCAGCGATAGCGGCGTGCGCGAACGGTTGGCCAGCAGGTGACGGTAACTCAGAAGTTCCTGCCCGCCCAATGCCAGCGCCAGGGCTTCCGACTTCCATTCCAGATCGGGATGAACGGAATAGGCCGTGACTACGCAGGGCAGGTTGCCTTCCAGCAGGCTCTGGTGCACCTGCCCGCGTCGGAACATGCGGGGCGGGAAATAGTTGCGGCCGTCGAACCGCACATAGGGGAAGACCGACCAACCGTAGGGCCGCAGCGTCAGCATGCCCACCGGATCGACCATGCCTTCCTGGGCGCTGTCCTCCAGGCCTAGGGAGGTCCAATTGCGGTTGGTGAGGTTGGTTTTGATCAGGTTGATGGCGGTGGGGATGAACTCGTCCCATTCCGGATCGGCTTGGCGTTCCACCCAATGCGGCCACACCCAGTCCAGATTGCTCTGGATGGCCATGGCATTGTTCAACCCCGAAAGCACGATGGATAAACCCTGCTCCAGCAATTCCAGCGGAAAAAGGTTGGCCGACGGACGTCCCAAATGGGTCAATCCGTGCAGAAAGGGGCTGAGGTGGCGTTTTCCCGTCCACTTGAGATAGGTGTGGAGCAGTTGTTCTAGCATGCTGTTGCCGCCTCGGAGGGACTTGCGGATAACATTTTTCAACAGATTATAAACGCATCCGGGTAGAAATAGAACGCCGAACGGACGAAGAAACGGAACTGAAATGCAACTGTGACTTTGTAGATACGGAAATAGAGATGTTACGATGGATCCTGCAAGCTACGGCTGCGGTTATCCACGGTCTGTGCGGAGAAAGTTGAAAACACCGAGATGATGCGCGGCGTTCAGGTGAATTTGAGCCGCCGCGCCGCGTACGCGACCATGCGCAACAGCCTCCACCCGTCGCGGAAGCGTGCGATGTTGGGCGCGCCGTAGCGGCGAGAAAGATAGCGCACGGGAATGTCGACCATTTTCAGATTGAGCTTGGCGGCCCCGAACAGCAAATCGAAATCGCCAAAGGGGTCGAAGTCTCCGAAATAGGCGCGGCCGCGCGCGATGCGCTCGTAATCGGAGCGCCACAGTGCCTTGGTGCCGCATAAAGTGTCTTTCACCGCCTGTCCCAGCAAAGAAGAGAAGGCCAGGCTGAAAAATTTGTTGGCCAGAAAATTGAGCGGGCGCATGGCGTTTTTTTCCACGGGATAGACAAGGCGCACGCCGTTGGCGAATTCGGCGGCGCCGCTTTGCAGCGCCTCACGGAAGCGTGGCAGCATTTCCGCGGCCACGGTCAGATCCCCGTCGAGAATGACGAGCAGATCGCCCCGTGCCGCGGCGAATCCCGCGCGCACCGCATCGGCTTTGCCGCAGCCCGGTTGCCGCAACAGCCGGCCGGGGAAGCCGGGGCGGGCCGCCAGGCCTTCGACCACGGCCGCATAGGTGCGGTCGCGCGACGCGCCTTCGACGAAGAGGACTTCGTCGCCGGGGTCGAGATGCTGCAAAGATTCGAACAGGCCGGTCACATGGCCCTCTTCGTTGCGCACCGGCACGATGACGCTGAGCGTCGCCCGTTCCCGGGGCCGGGGCTGGGACCGGGCGGCCACGAAATTCGTCAACGCCAAGGCATTGCCGGGTGGAATTTTGGCCAGCCAACGATTGAGCCCGGGCTCCAGTAGGGGAAGGGGAAAGGGGCAGAGTATTTCCGTCCAGCGGCGCAGCGGCTCCCATTGCGACAGCCGGAGAAAATGATTCAGGTCCTGGGCCGTAATCCAGTTCTGGGGCGCACGCCGCCGGGCCCAACCCAGGCGTTGGGCCAGCCAGAGCGGTGGTTCCCACACGCGGCTGTAGAAATTCGCAAACAGCCGTCCGCGCGGCGTGGCCACGCGTCGCGCTTCGGCAAGCACGGCCTGCACGTCCCATAGATCGCCTACCAAATCGGAAAGCGCGACGGCGGCGACGCAGCCGTCGCGAAACGGCAGGGCCTGCGCATCGGCCACCACGATATGTAGTTCAGGATACCGCGCTTTCGCGCTCCGGGCGGCGGCAAAAGAAAAATCGACGCCCAGGCCGAATCCGGGCCGCAGCGAGGCCAGCAGGGCACCGTCGCCGCACCCCAGTTCGAGCACGCGTTCACCGGCGGGTATGAGAAAGCGGTAAACCTCGGCGAGACGGCGATGGTAGGTCCGGCCCGCCCAGGCTTTTCCGCGGCGGCGGTAATTGCTTTCCCAAATCGCGCGCACCAGGCGACGGTGTTCGGCTTCGGCGGCTTGATAGGCGCTGACGACACTCATGGCCCCTTCCCTTCGGCCAAGGAGTCCGCCGGGGAAAGCCGCAGGTCGAATAGCGCAAAGCGATGCGGCAGGTTTCTCGCACGGTAACGCGCGATGAATTCGGGATCGAAGGCGTCGGCCAGAATCATGCCCGGGGACAATTCGGCCGTGAAGACCTCGACCGGCCGCACGTGCGACGCCAGGGAATCGAGGCGGGGGGCGCGGCTCCACTTGGGAAAACGGCAAGTAGCATCCCAGATGAACCAGTCGCCCCGGCGCGCGGATCGGTCGATGCGTCGACCCAACTCATACCGCAAAATGCCGTGGGCATAACCGCCAGTCAAAAACGTGTCAGCGATCACGCCTCCCCGGGCGTCCTGATCGGCGGCCAGATGAGCCGCGGCGGTTTTCCAGGGCGAAACGGCCCGCATCAGGGCGAACAGTCGCGGGGATTGCACGGCGAACAGGGCGATCAAAACGAAACCGGCCACGACGGTAACGCGCTTGTAACCTAAGGTACGCTCCAGTCGCAAGCAGGCCAGGCCTGCGCCTTCGGCGGCGCCCACACACAAGGCCGGCAAGGCCGGCGCGAAACTGCGCGGCGCCGGGTAGCCGAACCAAGTCCAAAGCGCCGCGGGCACCAGGATGAAAAGCAGCCAGACGCGTGCGATCGCGTCGCCCCGCAGCGTCCGCCAGCCAAGATGCAGGCAGCCCGCCATCAGCACGGAGGCAAACAGGGGATGCTCTTGGCGGAACAGGAAGATGGGTAAAAACGCCGGGGATAAGGCCCGTTGCGGACCGCCATGCCACAAAAAAATCTGGTTATACAATTGCGTGAAATACGTTTCCAATTGAAAAGCGATGGCGGCGCCGGCCTTCGCCTGATGGCGGAAGGCCCAGAGCAGGCCGTATTTCCAAGCCCAACTTAAAGCCTCGAATCCCAGGACCGGCAGTGCCATCCAGAACGCGGCGCGGGTTAGCGATCGTACCCGACCGGTCACGGTCGAAACCTCTTTCCAGGTTTCCCCGGCCAACAGGCACCCGACCAGGGACGGCAGCCAGAAGAGGTTGTAATGCGAGGTGAAGGCTATTCCGGCGGCCAGGCAAAGCGCCGCGCGTTGTCGGGCGGAGCGCGGCGCTGCGCTCCGCCGGGGTAAAAGCCAGAGGACGACGCACACGGTCAGCATGCTTACGGCCTCGGTCAAGGCGCAGCGCGAATATTGCACGTGCCACAGCGAAATCCCGAGCAAGGCGGCGGCGAAAAGTCCGCTCCATTTTTCCCCGGCGACCGGAATCCGGAGCATCAGCGCTACCGATGCCAGGCCCGCCACGGCGGAGATGCCTTGCGCCACGGCCACCGAATCACCGAACAAAAATGCCCCGACGACGAGCAGGCTTTCATGCAGCGGCCGGGCATGCAGCCACGGGCTGCCGCCAGCCTGCCACAAGGCGTGGGCATCGGCCAGCAGGGCATGCGCATCGATCCGCCCATGCAGCAATTGCTCCAGCAGGGCGCGCAGTAGGCCGCCGAAGTAGCGGCCGTTGCCGACGAACATAGCTTCGTCGAAGTAGTAGAGTCCGCGTTGGGGCAGGTTCCAGAAGCGAATCAACGCCGAGAGGGCGATGACCATGCCACCCAGGCCGCGCCACCCGGCGCGGGGGTTCATGCCGCCCATCCGACGGCGGCCTGCGGACCCGCGAACACCACGTGGCCGTAACGTTTTCCCGGCAGACGAGACGGCAAAACCCCGGGATCGGGCAAAGGTTCCAGGCGGCGTCGGGGTTCGTCGACCCAGGCGAGTCGAAAGCGCAAATCGATCAAATCAGCGAGTATCGCAACCGGATCTTCGCCGGCTTGGGCCAGCCCATAGGGCCAGAATTCCAGCAGTCCCTGCAGGCGCGGGTTAGCCTGCAACAACCCGCGCATGCCCCGCAAGGCGCGGCCTTCGCCGCCTTGAATGTCGAGCTTGACGCAGTCGACGCGGAACTGATCGTGCAGAAACTCGTCCAGCGCCACCATGGAAATGGGTTGGAGCGCAGTTTGGCCGTCCCGGGTTTTTCGCACGCGGTGGTCGCCGCTGTTGCAGGCGGAACGTTGTAAATACGCCGGTGCCGTCGCGTCGCCGGCCGCCAAGCCCAAGGCACGCACATTGGCGGCACCGTTGGCGAGCAGGTTCTCCGTCAGCGCCGCATGGTTCACGGGATCGGCTTCGAAAGCGAAGACGTTTCCGTTGGGGCCGACCCAATCGGAAAAGGCCAGGGTATAAAGACCCAGATTGGCCCCGAGGTCCAACGCCGTACCGCCGGCCAGACACATGGGGCGCAGGACTTCGAGCAGAAAAGCATCCGGGGCGAACAGGCGGTGCGTTTGCAAATACAACCAGCGATCCAGGCAGGGCGCGCGCATGGTCCGGCCGCCGAGGGTGACGGCGAACCGGTGCCAGGGAAAAGGGAGGGCGTTGACCCAGGCGCCGGCGCCTGCGACCCAGGGATTTTGCAAAAGATTCTGCCAAAGCGCCTGCATGGGGGCCGAAGCGTCGATGCCGGATTATACCATGCTCCGTGGTTGCCGCACGATGTAAAGCCACCCGGGCCGAATCCTTGGTCGTGGACCGGGGCGCGGATTCGGCTTCGGATTTCGGCACCCTTCCTCTGGCACCTTGACAAGCTCTTGCAACGAGAGTGATATTGGGTGCATGACTTCGGTCCAAATCCGGTTTTCACTATCCGTGCAGCTTCCGATTGCCGCCCCCAAAAAAGGCCTGGCTTGGATTGTGCGCGCGCATGCGGGAGAGGGAGCGGGTTAGCCGGGTCGGATAACCAATCAGGTCGAAAAGGCCCGCTCCCTTTCCGGGGGGCGGGCCTTTTTTGTTTGGGGGAAAAAATGTCGGCATCTCGATCTTCGCCCTATGTGGGTTATGGCGCCGCGGTCTTATCTGCCGTGCTCTTCTCCATGAAGGGCATCTTCATCAAGCTCGCCTATGCGGCCCAGGCCACGCCCCTGGATTTCGTGGCTTTGCGGTTCGGCTTTGCCATGCCGGTTTTCGCGTGGATCGCCTGGAAAGGGGGTAATACCGGAGCTACGGCGCCCCGGCCAGCGGCCAAGGATTGGGCCTTGACTGCGCTCGCGGCCCTGTTGGGCTATTACGCCGCCAGCTTCATGGATTTCGAGGGCTTGCGTTTTATTTCCGTGGGATTGGAACGCATCATCTTGTACTTGCATCCAACCTTGGTGGTGCTTTTGATCGCCGCCTTGGGGCGCCGCCGCATTCGCCGCGTCACTTGGGCGGCGCTCGGCTGTTCTTATCTCGGATTGGCCCTGTGCTTCTCGGATGAGATCCGGGTTACGGATCACCACGGAACCTGGTTGGGAGCGGGGCTGATCCTCGGTTCCGCGGCCTGTTATGCTCTGTTCCTGGTATTGGCCGAAGGACTGATTTCCCGCATCGGGACTCATCGCTTCACCGCCACGGGAATGTTGATCGCCACCGTGATTTTCGTGTTTCAAGACTTGGTCCACAACCCCCATTCGTTTTTGGGGTATGGCCCGCGGGTGTACGGATTGGCCCTGGGCATGGCGGTGGTGGGCACTTTGCTTCCGGTGTATTTGTTCGGCGTCGCGCTGCAAAGGATTGGGGCGTCGCGCCTGTGCATCGCCGGCATGGTCGGACCCGTTTCCGTGCTTCCCCTGGCGGGATTTTTCCTCGGGGAATCTGCGGGAGTATTGAAATGGGTGGGGTTTGCCTTCACGCTGGTCGGTGGAATCATCCTGACCCGGGAAAAAAAATGAATGGTAGGTCGCGCTTCGCGCCGCTACGCTTCGACCAAGCGTGGGGGCGCGAACCGGCCTCCGCCCGGCTTCCTCAGGAATGACGGCTTTTTTCTTCCGCCAGCATTTCCAGCCAACGCCGCAGTTCCGCCAACTCGAATTGGCCGCGCGGGTTTTCGTCGGGGTGGATCATCAGCTCGAAGTTTTGCTGCGGATTTTGCGCCACGCGCTGGGCGAACGACTGAAAGGCTGCGGCGGTGAAATGCAGGCTGGCACCCACCCCGAAAAAATGCTCGTCCGCCCCATGGCGCCGCAGCCAGGCCAAAGTTTGCAAAGCCAGACCAAAGGGGAAATTTTTGCGGGCGGCGTGCCCGGTGCCTTCCCAAGGCACGCGCAACCTCGGAATGGAAAACTCGCCCTGCAAGCGCCGGCCCACCACCCACAGGCCCGGCAGCACATGCACGTGCTGGTGGCTGTCGAGATGGGAAAGAGTGCGGCCGCCGAGCCGCTCCCGCAGGAGTTGGATTTGCGCGCGCCATTCCTGGTAGACGGCCGCAGGGGCGATTTTTCCCCGGAGATAGGCGCGCAAAAAGGCACGGTAATCGCTGGGTGGTCCGTCGGAAAAGCCCGGGGGCTTGGTCAGGAAGGGGACCTCCAAAAAGGTGAGATGGGCGCCGATGCGCAGCTCCGGCCGCGCCGCCACGGCGCGCAACCGGGATGCGGTTTGCGCATCGGAAAAAGGCGTGACGCTGATTGAATTGATCAACCCCGCCTCCGCCGCAGCCGTGATGGCGCGCGAAACGGAAGGCGAAAGGCCGAAGTCGTCGGCATTAACGCGCAAGTTACCCGGAATCGGTATCATGGAGCGGTCGGAATTTCCGCGAGCCTCGGCTGTTGCAGCAAGGCCTCGATGGCCGTGGCCAGAAATTCTTCGCAACCTCCGGCCGCGGGCAACGGCAGGGTCGGCCAACCGAATTTGAGGCGGTAATCGGGTCGCGAGAAATAGCGGTCCAGGGCGCACAGGCAAAGTCCTGCCGCCGTGGCTCCGCGCCGGAAGCGGCGCAGCGAGAAACGGGTGGCGAACACCGATGCCATGTCCCGTTCCAGTGCGGCTTGCTGCTTGTAGGCATTGCCCCGCAAGGTCACGAGACGGCGGAACCAGGGCTCGGGCAAGAGGTGAATCCACGGCAGCCGCGCCCAAAGCCCCTGGCCATTATGCTGGTGGCCGCCGAAGGGCCCGGCAAACGGGGCGAAACTGGCGAACAGGTAACCTCCCGGTTTCAGCAGGCGGGCGGCCCGTTCCAGGGCCGCTTCGGGGCGGACGATGTGCTCCAGCACGTCGCGCATCAAAATCAAGTCATAGGGACCGCCGCTCCAGTCGAAAAAATCGTCCGCGGAAAGAGCCACGGCGGCGGGCAGGCGGCCGCGGCCGGCGGCGATCATGGTCGGGTCGAGGTCGATGCCGTGCACGGCCCAATCGGGCGCGGCGGCATGCAAGGCTTGCAGGGTGCCGCCGTAGCCGCAACCCACGTCGAGAACGGCGCCGCACGCCGGCAAGGCGCCGTGACCCCGCAGCCAGGGCAAGAGATGGACGCGCGCCAAATCGGCCTCGTAGCGGAAATAATCGGTGATGGCCATGCGGCTCCCGCGTCATTGTCCGCTTTTTTCGCGCCGCGGAAAAGGGGCGGAACCAACGAATTCTTTTTGCTTCAGGTCGTTCCCATCTCACCGGCGGTACGCGGCGATCACGAATCGTTCCTGCTTCGTTTTTTGTCGTCGCGACCGTGCCCGGTTGGAAAACCCTTGTATTTATGGTTCCCGCCATGGGTAACACGCAAGTTGCCAGGCGCGGGTGGGCGCAGTCGTTGCCCGCAGCCGGGAGGGAGATATGAAAACATCGTCGGAGTTCTCGTGTACGCGCCGAGAATTTTTTGCCCGGGCCGCGGGGGTCGCGGCCGTCGCCTTGGCCGGCGGTTACTTCGAGGGCTGCGCCTTGAAGCCGGTGGGACCGCCGTCTTCGGGCACCACCACCGTGAATCTTTCCAATCCCAAGTACGCCGCCTTGCTTTCCCCGGGCGGGGCCATGAAAGTGCCTTGGAAAAGCAATGAATTGCCGATTATCGTGCGCTGCCGCGGCACGGGCGTTTACGAAGCCTATTCCTCTTCCTGCCCGCATGCCGGTTGCGAAGTCACCTTGCCCGACGCGTCGGGCATCATCGATTGCAATTGCCACGGCTCGGAATTCAATGCCGACGGCCAACTCTTGCGGGGGCCAGCGCGCAGCAATCTGTATCCCGCCTCTTCGGTCAGTCTTTCCGGCAACACCCTCACCATCACCTTTGGATAAGCATGCCTGCTTCCGCGAAGTTTTTCCTCGTATCGTTTCTGGGCTGGGGGGCGTTTTCCGCCGCGGCCGGGACCAATTCGCCGCTTCCGGGGTCGGACGAAGCCGCACGTCCCGAGGCGGTTTCGGCGGCGCCCGGTGTTCCTGGGGAGGCGACGGTTGCCACCGTGATCGCCCTTCCCGTCGACAGCGCATCGTCCGCGGCGGTTCCGCCGGCGATGGTGCCCGCGCTCGGCGCCACCGAGGCCGGCGCCGCGTTGGACACGATTCCGCTTCTTCCCGATCACATCAGTCCCATTGAAAAACTGCTGTGGGGCGAGCATGGGTGGGTGCGATCCTTGGCCTCGGATCCGCTTAATAAGGAAGATCGCGAAAAAGAAATGCGCGTGCGCCGCGCCATGCTCACCACCCATCAAATCATGGGGTTCTGCACGCTCGGGTCGTTGATCACCACGCTGGTGTATGGGCAAATGGTGCTCGACGGCCGCGGCGATATGCGCCGCTCGCATTTCATGTGGGCCGACATCTCCATCGCTTCCTATTCCCTCACGGCCCTACTGGCCCTGGCCTCGCCGCCGCCGCTGGTGCGGCGACCGGGCTGGAACACGATCAAATGGCATAAAGCTCTGGCTTGCGTGCATTTCACCGGCATGGTGTTGACACCCATTCTGGGATCGATCATCAAAGGCCAGATCCGCCAGGGCGAAAACCCGGTGGGGTTGGAGCGGTTCCACCAGATTTCGGGATATGTCACCACTTCGGCCTTGGCCGCGGCCATGATGGTCGTTACGTTTTAGGAGGATCTCATGCGTCCCTTTTACATCGCCCTGGCCGTGTTGGCCCTGCCCTTCGGTCTGCGCGCGAAAACCTATCAGGCCGTGCGGGGCGAATCGACCCTGACCTATGTGCTGGTGCATCCGCTGCACGTCATCCGCGGGGTGAACAAGAATTTCGACTGCACCGTGGAAATGCCCGAAGATCCGCCCCAGGATTTTTCCCGGGTGCGCATCCATGCCGTGGCCGATGTACTCGGCTTCAATACCGGCAATTCTAACCGCGATTCCCACGCCATGGAAGTGGTCGATGCCATGCGCTATCCCAAGGTCGAATTCACCGGGACGGCCGTGGGCCCCGAAGGCCACGGGTACCGGGTCGCCGGCCGATTGCGCTTTCACGGGCAGGAACATCCCGTGAGTTTTGTAATGATTCCGACCTTCGCGGGCCGCAAGGTGACGCTCACCGGCGCATTCACCGTGCTGCTTTCCGACTACGGCGTGCCGCGCCCCTCTTTGCTGCTCATTCCCGTGCACAACGAGATGCAGATTCTCATCAAAGCCGTGGCTTACCGCGATTCATCCGCGTCCGGTTCCTAGGCGCGTCCGGCTTCATTCCGCCGGGCGCAGAATCAGGAGATCCGAAGGCGGCGTGGTGGGCAGCGGCACGGTGCGCGCCGCGGCGCCGAGCTTGCGGGCCCGCGACGCGAACCATTCCGGGTTTTCGGACGAGGCCACGGCGCCCGACGATTGGGTGTGGCCCAGGGCCACCATGATCCGTTCCTGGGCAAAGGTGCGCCAGCGTGGCCAACCGCGCAGCGCCGGCAGGATTTTGAGCAGCAGGGCGCCGTCGCGCTGCGGGGCGAGCAATCCCCAGGCGAAGGACAGCATCGCGTCCTGTAAATCCAGGGGTAACAGGTAGAATACGTCGAGCGCGACGACGGCATCGAAGTCCCGGGGCAAAGCCTTCCAGGCGCGGGCGTCGCCGGCAAAGAGGTGGAAACCGTTTACGGCGCCGGCGGCGAGCCCGGCTTGGGCCAGGGCGATTTTGCGGGCATCGATGTCGCAAGCGAAATATTCGATCTCGGGCCGGACTTCGCGCAGATACCAGCCGAAATGTGCGAAGCCGCAACCCAGGTCGAGCAGCTTGCCCCGCAAGGGGAGATACGGCAGCAACTCGGCATAGGGGCAGCGCTGCAGCCGCTGCGCCAAGTGAAAGCGATTCCAGGTCGAAGCCGTGGGATAACGGGCGACGATGCGCCGGATGCAGGCGGAGTCCACGGCCTCCAGCGTATCATTCGGCTTGCGTTGCGGGCCAGACAGACTCCGCGGCGGCCGGCGCGGCGGCGGGGATTTTTTTGGTCCCTGGCAACAGGGGTTTGATGAACAGCCCGATGAGGGCGGGCAACAGCAAAGAGGCTGCGGTTTGCAAAAAGGCGGCAGCCAGCACGGTATGGGCGTCCCAGCCCGACTTCTGTAGCAGCCAGGCCGTCGAGCCTTCGCGCAATCCCAGATTGGCCACGGTGATTTGCACCGAGTTGGCCCATTGGATCAAGGCCAGATTGCCCGCCAGGCGCAGAAAGGGCGCCGGGCCTGCGCCCAAGGCCGACAGAAAACAACGCATCTGCGCCCATTCGCAGCCGTACGCCGCCACGCCGATGGCCAGGGCCGCAAGTGCGGGCTTCCATCCCAAGCTCGCGGCTTCGGGCCAAAAATGTTTCCAGGCTTGCGCCACCCGGCTTGGCGCCGGCAGGGCCGCGGACAAAAGGCGCACCAACCGCAACCATAACGGCACGGCCGACAGCAGCAGACAGGCGACCAGGGTCGCGAGAAAGGCGGCGGGTCCGCCCAAGGCACCCAGGGCCGGCAAGGCCCACCAGCCCACGGCGGTAAAGTCGATCCAGTTGTCCATCACCGTGAGACCCGCGGCCCGTAACCCATGAGTTTCGGGGTAGGGAAGATACATCCCCCGCAGGCACTCGCCGGCTTTGCCCGGGGTGATCAGCGACAGCGGCAAGGCGCCGAGATAGCTGCGCAGGGCCTGCGCCCAGGTCGCCGGCGCGCAGGTGCGGATCAAGGTGCGCCATTTCCAGGCGCGCAAGGCCAAAAGCGGCGGGAGCAAAGCCAGGCCGGCGATCAAAGGCCCGAGCCGGAACACGTGAAAGCCATGCCAGACCTGCGATCGATGGAATTGCACTCCCACCGCGGCCAGGCAGGCGGTGGTGAGTAGAATGCGAAATCCGAGCAGAAATCGGCCGTAGCGGAAGCGGGCTATGAAACGGCCTCCAACGCTTGTACAATCGCGTCGCCCATGGCGGCCGTGCCCACTGCGGCGCCGCCCGCGGCGATGTCGGCCGTGCGCACGCCGGCGTCGATGGCCGCGGCCACGGCGGCTTCGATGCCTTGGGCCGCAACGTTTTCACCCAGCGAATAGCGCAGCATCAACGCCGCCGACAGGATTTGCGCGATGGGATTGGCGATGCCCCGCCCCGCGATGTCGGGCGCCGACCCGCCCGCGGGTTCGTACAGCCCGAAGGCGCTTTCGGCGATGCTGGCCGAAGGCAGCAGCCCCATCGACCCGGTGAGCATGGCGCATTCGTCGGAGAGGATGTCGCCGAACATGTTGCCGCACAAAAGCACGTCGAAGGCGCGCGGCTGGCGCAACAACTGCATGGCGGCGTTGTCGACCAGCAGATGGGAGAGTTTCACGTCGGGATATTCTTTTGCGACCTGTATCACGACTTCGCGCCAAAAGACCATGCAGGTGAGCACATTGGCCTTGTCGACCGAGGTCACGCTTTTGCGGCGCAGCCGGGCCGCGTCAAAGGCCTTGCGTGCGATGCGCTCGATCTCGCGGCGCGTGTAATCCTTGGTATCCCAGGCGTGTTCGTCGGGGCCCGAGCCTTCGCGGCCTTTGCTGCCCGGCCGCTTGGCGAAGTAGAGGCCGCCGGTGAGTTCGCGCACGCACAGAATGTCGAAGCCGTCGCCCACGAGGTCGGCCCGCAGCGGGCAGGCGCCGGTCAAGGCCTTGTACACCTTGGCCGGCCGCAAGTTGCAAAACAGGTTGAAGTGCTTGCGCAGCGGCAGCAGGGCCGCGCGTTCGGGCTGTTTCTCCGGCGGCAGGCTTTCCCATTTGGGCCCGCCCACCGATCCGAACAAAATCGCCTGCGCGGCCTCGCAGACCTTTAAGGTCGAAGCGGGCAAGGCTTCGCCGTGCCGGTCGATGGCGCAGCCGCCCACTTCGGCGGCATGCAGTTCCACGGCGAAGCCGTATTTGTGCGCGGCGGCATGCAGCACGCGCACGGCCTGTTCCATGACTTCGGGTCCGATGCCGTCTCCGGACAAAACTGCGATGCGATACGATTTCATATTCCCTTTCCTTTGAAATCCGCCAGAGGCCGGGTGAGACGCGGAAATTTTTTCACCCATTCTCCATCTTCGGTGACGACCACGGTATTCCGCCCCCGCGCCAAGTACTGGGCGCCTTATCCGGAATTCGAGAAACGGATCGCCCTTTCAAACGCGGCGGAAAAGTCCACCGTGCGTTCGCCCATTTCGTTTTGGCGTCCTTGAGGAAAAAATGCACCACGACCTTGATATCGACGGCCACCATACAGCGAAATCAGGCGCGTCCGGTACGTTTCGCCTTGGTGATCCAATCCTCGGTCAGGGGAAACTCCTTCGTTACGGGCGGCGGTGGATTGGGGACCTGGCAAGGCGCTGCCAGCGCTTCATCCAGAATGGCACGGATTTCCCCGCTCTTGGATCGATGATGCTCGTTGGCCTTGGTTTTCAGGCCTTTGGGCAACCACACGGGCAACCATTTGATGAGAAACGCGGCCACTCGAAAAGTATACCAAAAATATAGCGGACGGAAATTTTCCGGCGTCGGAGCGGGAACGAAAGGCAGCCGCCATCGCGTCTTCCGGGGGACCGCCCCGTACCGCTCTGGGCGCAGGCCGTGGCACAGCGCTCGAACCGCGCGCGAGGGGCTCGTATACTAGGATTCGTATACTTTGATGTGACGGAGGGCACAACATGAAGATCAACACCGAAGATTTCCAGGTTGCTGCCGGCAAAACCGTCGATCTTAAACAATGGCCCACGCGGGTGAAACCGTATTACGGATCGAAAGAAGCTTATCGGCATCTGCTCGGCTCCCATGTGGAAGAATTACAGGCGCTGCAGGAGTTGCTGTACGCCGCGGACAGTTACGCCCTGCTTCTGATTTTCCAGGGTATGGACGCGGCCGGAAAAGATGGGGCCATCAAGCACGTCATGTCGGGCATCAATCCCCAGGGCTGCCAGGTGTTCAGCTTCAAGCATCCGGGCCCTGAAGATCTGGAACATGACTTTCTGTGGCGCGCCGCGCGCTGCCTGCCCGAGCGGGGCCGCATCGGTATTTTCAACCGATCCTATTATGAAGAGGCGCTGATCGTGCGCGTGCATCCGGAAATCCTGCGGGGCGAAAGAATCCCCGGCGATTTGCTGGCGGACAAAGATGTGTGGAAGCACCGCTACCGCTCCATGCTCGAATTCGAGCGGCATCTGCACGGCAACGGCACCCGCATTCGCAAATTCTTTCTCCATCTCTCCAAAGAGGAACAACGCCGACGATTTCTCAGCCGGCTGGACGAACCCGCGAAAAACTGGAAGTTCACCATGGCCGACATCGAAGAGCGTCAATATTGGAAGCATTACATGAAGGTTTACGGAGCCTGCCTTGCGGCCACCAGTACGCGTCATGCACCCTGGTTCGTGGTGCCGGCCGACGACAAGGACAATGCTCGGCTCATCATTTCCGAAATCGTCCTAGACGCCCTGCGTGACCTGAAGATGTCTTATCCGAAGCCCGACGCTGCCCGCCGCAAAGAACTGCGGACCATCCGCGCTCGGCTGCAGAAATGACGACGGCGGTTATTTGACGAGGGTTTGCAATTCCTTGAACTCGGGCGTGCCGGCCTTGCGCAGCCATTCGAAGATCACCATTTCGGTCGTCACGCGCTGGACTCCCTGCCCTTCGAGCCGGCGCAAGGCGGTGTCGCGATCCACGGCTTTGCGTGAGGCTACGGCGTCTTCGACCACATAAACCTGGCCGCCCAGGTTTTGCATCACATCCAAGGCGGTCTGCAGAATGCAGACGTGGGTTTCCACGCCGCAGAACACGAATTGATTCCGCTTCGCGACCCGCACGGCCTGGGCCCATTCGGGCACGTCGAAGGCGCTGAAGGCGAGCTTGGCGAAAACCGGCGTTCCGGGCTTGAGCGCGGCCTTGAGATCGCCCACCGTCGGGCCCAGGGCTTGCGGATATTGCTCCGAAACCACGGTGGGCACGCCCAGCCGCGCCGCGGTTTTGGCCAAAATGGCCGCGCGTTTGACCACGTCGGCCATGCCCGTCACCACCGGTAAAAACTTTTCCTGCGAGTCGACGACCAGCAGCAACGAGCGGCTCGCATCGAGCAGCAAAGGATTGCGGCGGTCTTCTTTTTCCGGGAGGAACATGATGTCTCCAAAGCTAATTCGGCCTCCGATGATTGGAAGCTTCCCGGCCCGGTGGTAGGAGGGGAGTGGCCGTTTTGGAGGGAATGCGGGCACTGGGGCGCGACGTGTTTCTTTCGGGTGAAAAATCCACAAGCCTTTCACCCGGACCCCTTTTTTCCTTGTGCGCAATTCCGGCGAGCCCGCTATCTTCACCTGGAGTTGCCTCAATGCAGCTCCGCGAAAGCGGAAAAAGGAACGGATTTTAGTGGAAAGTAAACGCACGGATGGCGGTTTTTCGCCGGCATCGAGTCGCTTCACCGTTTTAAGAAGGAGCGCTTTGCGCATGGGAAAATCGATCCATTTGAACCGATGGCATTTTGTGATGGCCTTCCTGATCGCATTCGGAATGCAGCAAAAATCACCTTTAGCCGCGACCGGTCCGTGTGATATCTATGCCGCGGGAGGAACTCCGTGTGTCGCCGCCTACAGCACGGTGCGAGCCCTCTCCAGCACGTACACGGGTCCCCTGTACCAGGTCCGGAAAGCGGGCGGTGGCACGAAGGATATTTCCGATACCAATGGATTCGCAAACTCGGCGGCGCAAGACGCGTTTTGCGGCACCGACTCCTGTTCGATTTCGATCCTTTATGATCAATCTGGGAAGGGCAACAATCTCATCAAAGCGCCGGCAGGCTGTTACACCGGGACGGCATCCCTGCCCGATAATGAATCCAACGCCAAAGCCCGCTCCTTGATGGTCAACGGCCATAAAGTCTATGCCCTGTACATGATTCCCCAGGATGGTTACCGCAACAATACCACCACGGGCATGCCCACCGGCAGCCAGGCGGAGGGCATCTACGAAATTGCGGACGGCAAGCGCTATGGCGGCGCCTGCTGCTGGGACTTCGGAAATGGGTCGACGAACAATTGCAGCGGCGGTACCGGCAATATGGCTGCGCTCTACTTCGGAACCTCCTACTGGGGCAATGGAGCGGGCAAGGGGCCCTGGTTCATGGCCGATTTGGAGGCCGGAGTTTGGGCGGGCGGTTCCAATCCGGGCGATCCCGGATGGGGAGCGCTGAGCGGTGCGCACCCGGCGAATCCGAACAGCCCTTCCGAGACCATGGATTATGCCTTCGGCATTCTCAAGAACAATGCCACGAATTACGCGATTCGCGTCGGAGACGCCCAGTCCGGAAACCTTACGACAGCCTTCGATGGGAACGTTCCCTCGGTCCTGCATTGGACTCTGAATGGAGCGGTGCTCCTTGGGATCGGCGGCGACAACAGCAACTCGTCCTACGGAACTTTCTTTGAAGGCGCCATCACCTCCGGCCGGCCGGCCGATTCCACCGACGCTGCGGTCTTGAAAAACGTCCAGGCCGCCGGTTATGGGAGCAGCGCTTCGGCGGTGCACTACGACCTGCCCTCCGGCGCGTCGCCGGCATCCCGTTTCCAAATCTCCTACCATCCTTCCCTGGGCAACGCCGTCATCCGCTATACCCTGGATGCTTCGCAGCGCGTCACCCTCAATGTTTTCGATCATCGGGGGAAAGTGGTCGCCCGGCTGGTCGACGGCGTGGCTGCGACCGGCAATCACCAGGCGGTGTGGAATGCCAATCGCGTTTCAGCCGGCATTTACATCGTGAGCCTGGCCATCGACGGGCACACGGAATGGGCGGGGAAAATCGCCGTCAGCAGATAGCCGGCGCCGAAACCAACGCGTTCCGGGGCGCGTTCACCTCGTGGCCGAGTCCGCGGCTCCGCTCTTTTTTTTCAAGGCAAAGGCAACACCACGGCGGTATCCGCCCTTCCAGGCGGTAGCGCAAGCAGCATGATTTTCGGGTTGCCGGGATCGGCCATGGTCCCGATGCCGAGCAAGGGAATGCTGTCCGCGGAAACATGGGACAAGGTGAAGGCGGCTCCGGTATCGGCGGAATCGCGCAGGGCGTAAGCCTCGGTGCCGGGGATGAAGATGTAGGTCTCCGGCGGGGTAGAATCCGGCAAGCGCACGATCACCCGCCGGGCCGTATCCAACGCGGCCGCCAGGGTCATGGTGGTGCCGGTCGCCACCGTCACCGCGTGCATCCAGTCCATGCGCCGCAAGGTGGGGTGCACTACTTCCAACGAATAGCGGCCGGGCGCCATGTCGGGAAAGCCGAAACCGCCGTTCGAGTCCGATAGCATGGTGCGGGTACGGCCGGTGGGATCGCCCAGGACGGGGTTATAGTCTTCGGGCATAAGCGTGACCCGCGCCGAAGCCACGACCATGCCGTGGTCGCGCACCTGGCCCTGCACCAAAGCGTTGTCTACGTCGGTGCCTCCGCTGCAGCCGAGAATCCCCGCCACGGCCAGCGCCGCGGGCAGCCGCCGCATCACGCTTCCGTCTCCTGGGTGAGGGGGAACAGATTGACGTTTAATTGAAACACGGTGCGCGCGCCCGGTTCGGAGGCCGCCAATTCCAGCAGTTCGAAGCGCAGGGCTTCGATGCGCTTCAAGGCTGTTTCATACCCCTGTCGCGACAGGCTCATCGTCGTGTTGGTCACGCTGCGTCGCTCCTTGGGCAGATGGAATACGGCATTGCGCGCCAGCTCGGCCATTTGCAGGTGATACGCGCGCGCCGCCACCGACAGGGCCTGTTTCGCGGCCATGTCGCCTGTGGCCAAGGTGCGCTCCTTCGGATGCAGCCGGTGCTTGGCGTCGCGCTGGACAAAGCCATGGTCGATCAGGAAGGCCAGGGCCGCGCGAATATCGCGCGCTGGCACGGGAAAAACCAGTTGGCGGGCGATCCACGCGGCGTCTTCCCGGAAATCCGGCAAGGCCGTCATTTCCCGGATGGCCGGCACATACCAATGCCGCAAATAAGCGGCGTCGGAATTTTCCAGCCCGCCGGGCTGGTTGCGGCGGTGCCGTTGATCGATGCGTTCGAGGTAATGCCGTTTGGCCTCCAGGCTTTTGGACTGCGCGAACTGCACCAGATCCTGAAAGTAGGCCGCGGCTTCGGTGCCCAGTTCCATGGCCTGGGCCAGTTGCAAGGCGCTTTCGGCCGTCAGGTTTTTTTTCCCCTCCATCACCAGTTTGATGAAGTTCGGCGAGGAAAACCCCGCGGCTTTGGAAAAGGCGCGGAAGGAATAGCCGGGAGTATTCCGTTTGTGATATTCGTAATAGTCACGCAACCATGCGCGATAATCCGCATACAGGAATAAAGCGTCATCCCGCGTCTTCATAGCGAGCACCCCAAGGTAGGATCCGCGCGCCCGGGGCTCCATGGGGCGGCGGGCGCATTGTATTCCACATAGTATATAAAAATTATTTGGAATACATAAATGCCCATTTAAATCGATTTAAATTGGATATTTTGCATAATAAATGTATTCTACAGAATTCAATAAACCCAATAAGGAGGCAGGATGAATCCTGAATGCAAAGCCACAACCCTGACGCGGTGTATTCTGGGCGCGAGCGCGCTGGCCCTGGGATTGACCGGGTGTATGACCGGAAACGGCGATCAGGCCCGAACCAAAACCGTGACCGTCACCGTGATCGACAAGTCCCAAAGCTATGCCAGCTACGAATCCGGCGCGTACGGCATGGCGCCCACTCCGCCGGGCGATAGTCTGGTCTTCGACTTCGATGCGCCGGTGGGGGCGCGCTTCAGCTTCGCCTCGATGTTCGGCCAAAGCAACGACTGGTTCTTCGCGCCCGACACCATGGGCATCGCGCTGTACGATTCCTCGGGGCAGCCGATATCCAGTGACGTAACCAGCCAGGTGCGGGTCTGGGACGCGGGCACCGAGATGGATGAGCCGATCGGACAAGGCCCCAATCAGGCGCCGCGGCAGCCGGCTCCCAACACCGGGCCGGCCGATCCCGACAACCGCGTGCGGCGTGTGCCGGATTATCCGGTGGGCGTCGCCGGCTCGGCGCCCACGACTCCGGGCGACAGCCTGTCGTTCGAGTTCACCGCGCCCATGGGCACGAGCCTCAGCTTCGCCACCATGTTCGGCCAGAGCAATGATTGGTTCTTCGCGCCCGACACCGAAGGCATTTCCTTGTGGGACGAAAACGGAAATCCGGTGAGCGGCGACGTGACGCCGCAGATCAAATTATGGGATGCCGGCACCGAGATGGACGAACCCATCGGCATGGGTCCGAACCAGGCGCCGCGGCAACCGGCGCCCAACACCGGGCCCGCCGATCCCGACAACAAGGTGCGGCCGGTCGATGATACGGCCTATAACGACGTATCGAAAACCATGCAGGCCATGCTGACTTCGCTCGGCGATGGCACGTTCCGCCTGACCTTCCACATTCAAGATTCGTCGGTCACCCCGATTTCACCCGTGGTGTATCAGGTGCATCGCGGCCACAACGCCCTGTTCACGCCGGGCATGCCCGATGCCGGCAAGGGATTGGAACATCTGGCCGAAGACGGCAATCCCATGGCGTTGGCCGCCAGCCTGGCGCCCTATGACTTCGCCGACGCCGGCGCCAACATGAAGCTCGCGTTGACTTCCCTGGGGGATGGAAAATTCGAAGCGAAGATCCGCGTGGCCGACGATGGCGTCACGCCCCTGAGTCCGGTTTCATGGTCGGTGCACAACGGCAGTTCACCGCTGTTCTCACCCGGTCAACCGGCTCCGGATGGACTGGAAAGCCAGGCCGAAGACGGCAACCCTGCGGGTATGGCGGCCCGACTGGCCTTGTCGACAGGCATCGGCACGCCGCTGTCGCCGGTGGTGTGGGCCGTAGCCGCGGGCCGGCAAAACCTGTTCTTTACCGAAGGCGAGCCCGATTACGGGCGGGGGCTCGAAGCCCTGGCCGAAGACGGCAATCCCGCGCCGCTGCACACTTCGCTGCAAGCCATGGGTTTGCAAACGGGCACCGTGGGCACGGCTCCGATTGTGGGCGGAGGCGAGTTTTCTTTCGACCTCGACGTGAAGGAGGGCGATACGCTTTTCCTGGCCACAATGTTCGGGCAAAGCAATGACGGGTTCTATGCGCCCGGCGGCCAGGGCATCGCGCTGTGGGACGGATCGGCCCCCCGTACCGGCAATGTGACGTCGGAAATCCGGTTCTGGGATGCAGGCACCGAAGCCAATGAACCGCCCGGCGTGGGCGCCAATCAGGCGCCGCGGCAGTCGGCTCCCAACACCGGGCCGGCCGATCCCAACAACAAGGTGCGCATCCATGACGACGGCTACTCCTATCCGCCCGTGTCCGATGTGATCGAGGTCGACTTGTCGACGAAATAGCGCCGGCTCGAAATCCGGGTCGGCTGCAAGCATGCGCAGCCGACCTTTGGAGCCTCTTCAAAGTTCCGGTACGCCGATCACACTTCCTTGGCTTCAATCCACTTCATATTCTTGCGCAACCGGCGGCCCACCACTTCCACCGGATGTTGTTTCTCTTTGGCTTCCCAGGCGCGGAAGTTCTTGGCGCCGCTGTGCAGTTCGGCCAGAAACTCCTGGGCGAATTTGCCGCTTTGGATTTCCTTCAGAATTTTCCGCATTTCCAGCTTGGTGCGCTCGGTGATGATGCGCGGGCCGCGGGTCATATCGCCGTACTCGGCGGTGTTGCTCACCGAATAGCGCATATAGCTCAGGCCGCCCTGGTAAAAGAGGTCGACGATGAGCTTAAGCTCGTGCATGCATTCGAAGTACGCCAGCTCTTCGGGATATCCGGCGCCGGCCAAAGTCTCGAAGCCGGCCTTCACCAGTGCCGACACGCCCCCACATAGCACGCTTTGCTCCCCGAACAAATCGGTTTCGGTTTCGTCTTTGAAGGTGGTTTCGATGGCGCCGGCGCGCAGGCCCCCGATGCCGCGCGCATGGGCCAAAGCGACGGCTTTGGCATGTCCGTCGGCGTCTTGCTGCACGGCGATCAGGCAGGGAACCCCGCCGCCCTTGAGGAATTCGCTGCGCACCAGGTGGCCTGGCCCCTTGGGCGCAATCATGATGACGTTCACGTTTTTTGGCGGCTGGATGATCTTGAAATGAATGTTGAAGCCATGCGACCACACCAAGGTTTTGCCCGGCTTGAGGTGGGGCAAAATATCGCTTTCGTATACCCGGCTCTGCACTTCGTCGGGCAGCAGGATTTGGATGACGTCGGCCTTAGCCGCGGCGTCGGCGGCGCTCACCGGCTTGAAGCCGTGCCGCACCGCGAGCTTGTAATTGGGCGAGCCCTTGCGCTGGCCGATGATCACCTTGACGCCACTGTCGCGCAGGTTCTGGGCCTGGGCATGGCCCTGGCTGCCGTAACCGATCACGGCCAGGGTTTTGCCTTTGAGCGCCGTCATGGATCCGTCTTTTTGGGTGTAAACCTTCAACATTTGCGCTGCCTTTCGAAAGGAAAGATTTCTTAATTTAGCAACCCGGCTTCGGTTTCCCAGTGGCCCGCGCCGCAACGCCCCGATCATGTTCGATCAACTCTCCCAGAAACTCGAAGCGGTCTTCAAGAAGATCCGCGGCCAGCATCAGATCAACGAGGAAAACGTGGCGGAGTCGCTGCGCGAAATCCGGGTGGCGCTGCTGGCCGCCGATGTGAATTTCCAAGCTGTCAAAGACTTTATCGCGGCCGTCAAAACCAAGGCTTTGGGCGCCGAAGTACTGCAGGCGGTGTCGCCCGGCCAGATGATAGTGAAAATCCTGCATGACGAGATGGTGGCTTTGCTCGGCGGCGAAGCGGAGGAGCCGCGCTTTGCCGGCGCGCCTCCGGCGGGCGTGCTCATGATGGGGTTGCAGGGATCGGGCAAAACCACGGCCTGCGGAAAATTGGCCCTGCACCTACGCGACAAGTGGAAGCGCAAACCTTTTCTCGTGGCCTGCGACGTCTACCGGCCCGCGGCCATCGAGCAGTTGAAGGTGCTGGGTAAACAAATCGGCGTTCCGGTGTATGACGAAGGCGTGGGCGATCCCGTGCGCATCGCCGAGCACGGTCGGCGGGCCGCGCGCGACGCCGATTGCGACGTGGTGATCTTCGACACGGCCGGACGCCTGCAAATCGACGACGATCTCATGGTGGAACTGGAGCGTATCCAGCAGGCGGTGAAGGCGCAGGAACGTTTTTTCGTGGCCGACGCCATGACCGGGCAAGAGGCCGTCAACGTGGCCAAGGTTTTCAACGACCGGCTCGATTTCACCGGCGTCATTCTCACCAAGATGGATGGTGATGCCCGCGGCGGCGCAGCCCTGTCGATCAAGTCGGTGACGGGCAAGCCCATCCGTTACATCGGCACGGGCGAAAAACTCGACGCCCTGGAGCTGTTCCACCCCGATCGCGTGGCCTCGCGCATTCTCGGCATGGGCGATGTGCTGACCCTGGTCGAAAAGGCGCAAGAGGTCTACGACGAAAAGCAGGCCAAACAGTTCGAAAAAAAATTCCTCAAGAACAAATTCGACCTCGACGACTTCCTGTCGCAACTGCGACAGATCAAGAAAATGGGATCGGTCAGCGATCTGGTGGCGATGATTCCGGGTATGGGGAAGCTGGCCGGCACCCAGGTCGACGAAAAGAGATTCGTGCGCGTCGAAGCCGTTCTCTGCTCCATGACGGCGCAAGAACGGCGGCAGCCCAAAATCATCGACGGCAGCCGTCGCCGGCGCGTGGCCCTGGGCAGCGGCACCTCGCTGCAAGAGGTCAATCAGGTGTTGCGCCAATTCGAGCAGATGCAGAAAATGATGAAGCAGGTTTCGGGAATGGCCGGCAAGGCCGGGGGGCTGAAGCAATTGCAGCGCATGGTGCAGCAGCGGGGCGGCATGCCCGGTATGCCGGGGTTTTGAAAATGGCCGACGCTGCGCGTTTTAACGGTTCCCGGGAACTTCAAAAACCCTTGCTTTCGGCGGACCTTTTGCTATCCTTCCCCCTCCAAAGCAGGAGGCCGTTTTGGCTGTTGTCATTCGTTTAGCCCGCATGGGCCACCGTAACCGACCCTTTTACCGCATCACAGTGGCCGATTCCCGTGTGGCGGCTACGGGTAAATTCCTGGAACAAATCGGATATTACGATCCCATCCAGAATCCGCCGCTGGTGAAGGTGAACGAGGCCAAAGCCTTGCTGTGGCTGAAGAACGGCGCCCAGCCCAGCGATACGGTGCGCGCTTTGTTGCATCGCCAGGGCATTTTGGAAAAATCGCAATTGATGGCCGCCGGCAAAGCCGATGCCGCCGCTCCGCTTAAGCCGCGGGAATGGGGCAAGAAAAAAATCAAGGTGCACAAGAAGGCCAAAGAAGCGGCCGCCAAAGCCGCGGCCGAGGCGAAACCCGCCGAAGCCAAACCGGCTGAAGCTGCGCCGGCCGCTTAACGACTCGGGCGCCTGTCGGCCGGGATTCTTGGCCGGCGGGGTGGTGGGTTTTTCCGTCAGCCTTGCGGGAGCGAATCCTTCCAACCCGAAATAACGGGACCCGGGAGCTTTATCCCATGGCCGAAATTCCCGAAGACTTGGTGCTGGTGGGACGCTTTCGCAAGCCCTTCGGATTGTTCGGCGAAATCAAAGTCGATCCCGAAACCTTCGACTTCGAGCGCCACTCCAAGTTGAAATCGGTTTTTTGCCGTCTGCGTGCGAAGGGCGAAATAGCGGCCATGACCGTGCGCGCCAGCCGCGCCGATAGCCAATTCTGGTATCTGCAATTCGAAAATTGCCATACCCCTGAAGCGGTGGGGCATTTGAGCGGGGGCCAGCTTCTCGTCGCCGCCGCCGACCGGCTCGAATTGCCGTCGGGCATGGTGTATTTCTCCGACATGCCCGGTTTGGCCGCCGTCGATAGCCAGGGAAATCCGCTGGGAACCGTGCAGGAGGTGTTGGAGAACGGCGCGCAGGAGTGTTTGATCCTGCTTACACCGCGCGGCGAAGTGGCGGTGCCCTGGAACGATCACTTTGTCCGGCGCATCGATTTGGCCGGTAAAGCCGTGGAACTCGACATCTCCGCTCTGCGCGGCATCTTATTCTAACCATGCGCATCGATCTCATCGCGCTGTTTCCCGAAACCTTCGCCGCGCTGGACTCCAGCATTCCGGGGCGGGCGCAAACCATGGGCGCTCTGACGGTGCGCCGCCACGCCTTACGCGATTACGCCATCAACAAGCATGGACAGGTCGACGACGCGCCTTACGGCGGCGAAGCGGGCATGGTGCTGCGGCCCGAACCCTTGGCGGCGGCCATCGAGGCCGTGTTTGCGAATCTGGGGGCGCGGCCGCATGTCGTGCTCATGAGCGCCCAGGGCGCGCTGTTGCATCAGGAACGCGTGCTGGCATTGGCTGCGCTGGAAAATCTTCTTATCATTTGCGGCCACTATAAAGGCGTCGATCAGCGGATATGCGACGCCTATGTTGACGAAGAAATCAGCATAGGTGACTACGTGGTTTCGGGGGGCGAGCTTCCGGCCATGGTCCTCTGCGACGCGGTGGCGCGCGTGTTGCCGGGCGTTTTGCACGACGGCGAGTCGGCGGAAACCGATTCGTTTCGCCGGCCGGGCCGGCTGGGTTGGCCGGTGTACACGCGTCCGCAGGAGTTTTCGGGACGCGCCGTGCCCGACGTGCTGCTCTCCGGGCATCACGAAAATATTGAGACCTGGCGGCGCCGGGAGAGTTTGAAACTGACGCAAAAAAACCGTCCGGATCTGTGGCAACGGCATGCGCCCACCGAAGAGGAAAAACGCCTGCTGGTTCGCACCGAAACCAAGAGCCGGATGGATTCGAGAAAGGAAGATTGACATGCACCCCACCGTCGCCACCATCCACCGCAGCGGCCTGCGCGCCGACGTCCCCGAATTCCGCGCGGGCGACACCGTTAGCGTGGACTTCAAAGTCATCGAAGGCAACAAAGAGCGCATCCAGACTTTTTCCGGCGTGGTGATCCAGCGCCGCGGCTCCGGTATCTCCGAAACCTTCACCGTGCGCAAGATCTCCAGCAACATTCCGGTGGAGCGCATTTTTCCCCTGCACTCCCCGCGTCTGACCGGTCTCAAGGTGAACCGTCTGGGCAAGGTGCGCCGCGCTCGATTGTTTTATATGCGTGGTTTACAGGGGAAGGCCGCGCGCATCAAGTCGCGCAAGGAAACCGGCGCCGGGGCCTAGCTGTCCGAACTGGCGCGTTTGCGCGGCATCGGTTCCAAGCGCCTCCAGGCCTTGGAGGCCGCCGGAATCGCGACGCTGCGCGACCTAGTCTATACCTTACCCAAACGTTACCTCGATCGCACCCGCCTCATGCCCCTCGCGACGCTGCGCGAAGGCGATGAGGCTTTTTTCGCCGCGGAAATTCTCGCGACCACGCCCGCCCCCTCGCGGCTCATCGTGCGCGTGTCGGATGGGGACGGCGAAATCGACCTGGTGTTCTTTCGCGGCCTCGTCTATTTGCGCCCCCGGTTGTTGCCGGGGTTGCGCTTGGCGGTGGCGGGCACCGTTACGCGCTTCCGCGAATTGCAAATCGCCCATCCCGAATGGGAGATTCTGGCCGCAGGCGAAGCGCCGCGCGGCGGCCTGCTGCCGGTTTACGCCTTGCATGAAGCCTGGGCCCCCGCGCGCCTGGATCATCGCCGCCTGCAGCAGGCGGCCCTCGAAGCCCTGGAGCGTTTCGAATTTTCCGATCCGCTGCCGGCCCCCGAACGGGCCTTCCTGCGCCTGCGAAGCGAAAAAGAAGTATTACAACTATTACATAACCCGCCTGCGCTCGACGCCGTCGCCGCCGCATTCGCGGAAATCAAGACGCGCGAACTGTGGCCCTTGTGCCGCAAACTCGAATCGGCCCGCCGCGCGCGGCGGGGACGGGGGAGAAGCTTCGCGTCCGCGCCGGAAACGGAACAGGCCGCGCGGTCGGCCCTGGGGTTTTCCTTGACCGCCGGCCAGGAAGAAGCCTTGCGCCGCATCGGCGCGGCCTGGGAGCAACCGGCCGAGTTCTACGGTTTGCTGCAAGGTGACGTGGGCTCGGGAAAGACCGCGGTGGCCCTGTTGGCGGCTTTGCGGGTCACCTCGGCCGGGGCCCAAGCGGCGCTTTTGGCGCCCACCGAAATTCTGGCCGCGCAGCATTTCCGCACGGCGATGGAGATCTTTCCGGCCACCGGAACGGAAATCGCGCTTTTGACCGCGTCCACGCCGCCCGCGGAACGGGTGCGCATTTTGGACGGCTTGCGATCGGGGGCGCTGCGGCTGGTGGTGGGAACCCATGCCCTGCTCGCCTCCGACGTGCTTTTTCACGAGCTGCGATTCCTCATCATCGACGAGCAGCATCGCTTCGGGGTGGATCAGCGTTCCGCCCTGGCCGCCAAAGGCCTCGAGCCCCACGTGCTTCTGCTCTCGGCCACCCCCATCCCGCGCACCTTGGCGCAATCGTTGTACGGCGATCTCGACGTCATCGCCCTGACGGAAAAACCACCCGGCCGGCTGCCGGTGAAAACCCGACTGGTTCCCGCCGACAAGGTTCCCGAAATGCTGGGCTTTCTGCGGCGTGAAACCCAAAACGGCAACCAGGCGTATTGGGTGGTGCCGCGCATTGAAGCCGGCGATGCGGATTTTGGCGGCGAGGCCGGCGTCGAAACGGCCGTGCGGCGCCTGCGCAGCTTTTCCTCCGACTGGCGTGTCGAGGCGGTGCATGGCCGGGTGCCCGCCGAGGCGCGTGAGCGCGCGTTGGCCGATTTTCGGGCCGGGGCGGTGCAGGCCTTGGTGGCCACCACGGTGATCGAAGTCGGCGTCGACGTGCCGGCTGCCAACCTCATGGTGGTCGAAGGCGCGGAGCGATTCGGGCTGGCGCAATTGCACCAGTTACGCGGCCGGACGGGCCGGGGCCACCAGCAGGCCTGGTGTTTTTTGCTGGCGCCCGAATCCGGGTGGCCCGACGACGCGGCCGGACGGCTGCGGGAATTCGCGGCGGTGGAAGACGGCTTTCGCATCGCCGAATTGGATTTGCAACGCCGCGGCGCCGGTAACCTCGATGGGACGCAACAAAGCGGTTTCGGTAACCTGCGTTTCGCCGATGTATTGACGGATGCGGATTTACTGCGATCCCTGCGCGCCCGCGCCGCGATCTGGCTGGACGCTCCGGCGGCTTGACGCCGGTTCCCGGGAAAAAACTCCACCAAAAATCCTGGCGGATCAAGTTCATGGGGTCGCCCTGCGACGGCCAAGCGGGTTTTCAACACCGGTTTAGTAAATGTGGATTATCGCGTTTTGATTTTTAATTCAAAAAAAGCCATTAAACATCAATAAACATGAAATGTTTAAAAAATGTTGGTTTCTAAAACTCAACAAAAACATCAAATCAACTTTGTATTGTTACCAACACCGAATCGGAAAACGAAATCGCAACCAGGAGAACGTGCATGCCCACTTATTTGCATCCCGGTGTTTACGTCGAGGAGATCCCGAGCGGATCCAAGCCCATCGAAGGCGTCGGCACTTCGGTCGCCGCCTTCGTGGGTTACACCCTGCAAGGCCCCATGGACGAGCCCACTTTGATTTCGACGTGGGACGAGTATGAAAAAATTTTCGGGGGCATTCAGGATGATGTTCCCGACAGCACCCTGGGGTTGCGAGATCCGATGGGCCACAGCGTGTACGCTTTTTTCCAGAACGGCGGCACCAGCGCCTATATCGTGCGCACCACGGTAAAGGATTCCTCGGCGACCTCCGTCGGCAGCATCAACGACGGCGGATCACCGGCCACCAATTATGTCACCTTCACGGTGGCGAACCCGGGAAAGTGGGGTGATCACTTGAGGGTACGCATCACCCCGAAAGGTACGGTAGCTTCGCCGCCGGCATTCACAGGAACCACCCATTTCACCGTGGTCGTGGGCGAAGTCGACGACTCCGGAAATAATTTTTCGGCATTGGAAACTTACGGCGATGTCACCTTCGGCGGTTCCGACTCCACCAATATCGATCATGTCATCAGCGATGCTTCGAGCTTGATTCAGGTAGAGACCGCAGACGCCACCAATGCCTTGTCAAAGCTGGGGAGTCTGTACGCGACCGGGATCGCAGCCACGCCGCCTCAGAGCTACGTCGAGGTTTCCTTCGCCAACGGCGGCAACGGCACCCTTCCGGATCAAACCGCCTACGACAACGTCTTTGCGCTTTTCACCAAGATCCGCGACATCAATATCATTCTCTTGCCGGGACAGGTCTGGCCTGACGGATCGGGCAATGCGGTGATCTCTTCGGCGATTTCGCATTGCGAAAGCATGAAAAGCCGCATGGTGCTGGTCGACGTGCACCAATCCAGCCTGCTTGGCGATGAGGAGACGGTCACCAACCTCTCGCTGCCCACCGACACCTATTGCGCTCTTTACTATCCGTGGGTCAAAGTGGCGAATCCGTTCTATAATCCCGACACCAATCCCGGCGCCGAACACACCGTCCTGGTGGCGCCTTCGGCTTTCGGCGCCGGCATGTGGGCCCGCACTGACGGCCGCCGCGGCGTATGGAAGGCCCCGGCCGGAGTGGAGACTTCACTTTTGGGCGTGGCCGGGCTCGAATTCACCGTCGAAGACGCGGAGCAGGATTACCTGAACCCGCTGGGTGTGAACGCGCTGCGGAAACTTCCCGGTTACGGCTCGGTGATTTGGGGCGCGCGCACCCTGGCCACCAAGGCCGATCCCGAGTGGCGCTACATTCCCGTGCGCCGCACCGCCATCTTCATTGAGCAAAGCGTGTATAACGGCATCCAATGGGCCGTGTTCGAACCCAATGACAGCCGCCTGTGGTCGGCCCTGCGGGTCAACATCGAATCGTTCATGAACGGACTCTTCCGCGCCGGCGCCTTTCAGGGCGACACGGCGGGCGACGCGTATTTCGTGCGCTGCGGCCTGGGTTCGACCATGGTGCAAGGCGACATCGATCGCGGCCAGGTGATCGTGGTCGTGGGCTTCGCGCCTTTGAAACCCGCCGAATTCGTGATCGTGAGAATCCAACAACAAGTTGCACAGCAATAACCCAGGAGCCACGCCATGCCCGCACCGTTATTCACCGTCAACGCCTACCGCTACGACCCGTACCGCACCTTCAAGTTCCAGATTCTCATCGACGGCAAACCCGTGGCCGGCCTGAAGAAAATGGGCGCCCTGAAAAAGAAAACCGAGGTGGTCAAATGGCGCACCGCCGGCGACCCTTCCAGCGAACGCCTATTGCCCGGCGGCACGAGTTGGGAACCGGTGGCGCTGGAACAGGGGCTGACCCATGATCCGGTGTTCGAGAACTGGGCCAACCTGGTCAACAATATCCAGGGCGATGCGGCCATGTCGCTCAAGAACTTCCGCAAAGATCTGGTCATCAATGTGCTCAACCTGCAAGGGCAGGTGGCCATTGCCTACAAGCTGTTCCGCGCCTGGGTGTCGGAATACCAGAGCCTGCCTGACTTCGACGCCGGCACGGTGAACGCGGTGGGCATTCAAACCATCACCTTGCAACATGAGGGCTGGGAACGCGACGCCACCGTGCCCGAGCCGACCGAGACTTGATCGACCGACGGCAGGCGAACATGCAGTTGCCCGGCGGATGGTGGGAAAACGGGCGGCGCCGGCGGGATTTTTCCTTCCGCGGCGTGAACGGCGCATTGGAACTGGCCCTGAACGAAGCCGTCGAAAGTGCCGCGTCCTGGCCCCAAGCCGTAACTTTGGCGTTAACCGCGGCTTTGGACCAATTGGGAGGCCGTTCCGCCGACCCCGCCGCCGTGGCCGGGCTGTGCGTGGCCGACCGCCATTTTCTGCTGCGCCGATTACAAATCCACCTCGGCGAGGCGGAACTCTGGCGCCAGGGCGTATGCACGGCCTGCGGCGCCGCCTTTGACTTTCATGTGAGCTTGGAGGCGTTGCCGGTGGCCGAAGCCGGCGGGGAATTCCCTTTCGCAACCCTGCGCCGGGAAAACCGGGTGTTGCGCTTTCGCCTGCCTACCGGCGCGGATCAAGAGGTCGTGGCCGGCCGCGACGATGAAGACGGCGCGCGTCGGGAATTGCTGCGCCGCTGTTGGGTCGCGGAGGGGGAAAGTGATCAGAACGCGGATGCGGCCTTCGCGGCCGCGGCCTGGGAGCAAATCGAAGCGGCTTTGGAAGAGGTTTCTCCGGCCGTGATCACCGAAGCCGCGGCGGCCTGCCCCCAATGCGGGGCCGAAAACCGCGTGGAATTGGATCCCACCGACCTGCTGCGCCGCGGTACCGACCCGCTCTTGCGCGAAGTGCATCAATTGGCCTTGCATTACCACTGGAGCGAGGCCGACATCCTGGAATTACAGCGTCCGCGACGCCGGCGCTATCTCCACCTCATCGATCAGGCCCGGGGCTTTTCCGGCTAGGGCGCTCAGGCAAGACCATGGGAATTTTATCCGCCGCCGTGCGCGAAGCCCGCCGTTCACAACCGCCCCCGGCGGGGCGGACGTATGCGGCGGCGTCCGCCGTAACTTCGGCATTTACCTTGCCCGACGCGGCCGCCACGGCGGAAGCCTCCCTGTCGGTGACGCCAACGCAGAACTTTCAGAAGGAGGGGCGGTTTACGCCCCGAGAGGTGCCGTCGGACTCGCAGGCTTGGCAAGGCGCTGAGCCGCGGGTTCCCGGCCCATTAAAGGCAGAGTCCGGCCGCACGCCGGGTTCCTCTGCCGTGGATTCGGAAACGGATCGTCGTATGCATTCCGTGTGGCCTAGTACAAGGGAAGATGATAAGCGGTTGCAGCTTCCTGAAGTCTCAACTCCGTTGGATTCGTTCAATCGTCCGGTTTCGTCTGCGAGTATTCGCGGTGTGCCGTCTGTGATTGGCTCCGAGTCTGTGGACGTTCCTTCAGATCGAGATGCAAATTTGCCGATGCATGGACCTGAGGAAAAGCTGTTGGGACGGCTTCCGGGCCCAGGCACCCCTTCTGAACCTTTCCCCGGCGCTGATTCGGCCGGGCTTTCGCGGCCTGCGGCCGACGCGTCGTTCCGGGTCGAGTCGCGGCCCGCGGAGGGCGCTGCGCGCAGCCCCACGGAAGCCGAAGCGCCGGCGCCCCGTTCCCCCGAGACCGCCGCCGGTTCCGTAACTCCGAAGATACGTACGGATTCCGCGGCCTCGCCGCCGCTTCCGCCAGCCGCGGCTTCCGTCTTGCCGGCGTCTCCCATAGCGGCGGTCCGGCCCGCGCCGGTGCCGAGCCCTTTGCGCCCGGCGGCCGGACCGGCCTTTCCGGCCGCACAAATCGAAGCGTGGGAGCATCGCCTGCAAGCTTTGGCCGATCGCCTCGAGGCCGTGGCCGGCCGCGAAATCGGCCGGCGGCTGCCGGGTTCCGCCGTCGCCTCGGGGCCGGTGGTGCGCATCGGCCAGGTCGACGTGTTCATCACCGCGCCGGTCGTTCCGGCCAAGCCGGCGGCCGCGCAATCGGATCGCGCCTTCCTGAGCCGCAACTATTTGAGGCGGGTTTGAACCATGGCCTTGGTGGCGTCGTCGTTGTCGCAGATCTGCAAGGCCATTTCGAGCTTTGTCAGCGCGGGCCTGAACACGGGCGGGGTCACCGTGTTCGTGACCTTGGGCAACCCCGGCGAATCCGTGGCGGGAGAAAGCGAAGGCCACCGCCTCAACCTGTTCTTCTTCCGCTTCGAAACCTATCAGTTCAACGCCGACGTGCTGCCGGGTGAGAATTTGCTGATGCGCATGCATTGCATCGTCACGCCCTTCGCCGTGCTCGAAGACAGCATCAGCGCGGGCGAAAACGATTTGCGGCTGGTGGGCGAAGTGCTGCGCATCTTCCACGAACAGCCGGTGTTCCTGCTCAGCGCCGACTCCCAGCAATTCGAAGTGCAGGTGATTCTGCAAAACCTGGGATTGGATCAAATCAACCAGCTTTGGTCCACGCAAGGCGAAACCCTGTACCGCCCGTCGCTGTTATACGAAGTGTCGCTGGCGCCGGTGATCCCCAACAAAAAATCGGTGACCGCTCCCTTGGCCGGCGCCTTGGGCCTCGACGTCGAAGCCGATTTGGAGACGGTCGCGACGGGCAGCGTTGCGGCCGCGCCGCCGGACGTGGCGGCCGCGCGGGTCGACACCGCCCGCGAGGAGTGGGCGCCGCTCATTGCGTTCGTGTCGGGAGGCGCCTGCCTACAATCGGTGAGCTTCGCCCTGGGCAGCCCAGAGCTGTCCGCGTTCACGCCGGCGGTGTGGATTGCGGGGTTGTTGGGGGCCGCCGTGCAATTGCGCTGGGATGTCTGGGATTCGGTTTCGGGTTGGCAGACGCAGAGCAGCACCACGCCCGCGACGGTTGCGACCGCGTCTCTGGATCCGGCGCAGGCCGCCTCGGCGACCACCGTTACCGCGGCGCTACCCTTTACCGAACATGCGGGCCAGGCCGTGCTCTATGCCGTGCGCAGCTATGCGCGCGGTTTTGACGGAACCAGCGTGACCGTGCGCAGCAACCCCTTACTGGTCAATCTGTACGCGGGGGGGCCATGATCGCGCCCACCCCGAAAGCTTCCCCCCTGGATAAAACGACCGCCGCGGATTTGCTCCCGGAATGGGAACGCCTGCAATTCCTGGGTTTTTGCCTGTCGCAAACCCGCCTGGGGCGGGAAATCCAGGCAACGGAACTGCGCCGCCTGCAGGAGTTGCAAAGCCAGGTCGACCAAGCGCGCGGCGACGGGGTGTGGACGGCGGTACTGCCTGCGCCGTCGGCGGCTTTGTCGCCGCTCGAACTCGACGTGCTGGCTTGTGTGGTGGGCCCCGAAGTGGAGCCGCGTTTGGGTTGGATGTATCAAACCCTGCAGCCGGGTATGGCGCACCCCTACCCGTCACGAGCCCTCATTCAGGAATTGCTGGCGCTGGATTCGCCCTGGGTGGAAAAACTGCACGGGGCGCTGCTGCCGTCGGCGCCGCTGTGCGCCGGCCGATTGATCCGCGTCGAAGGCGAGCATCCCTACAAGCCCCTGACGCCCGAGCCGTGGATTGCGGCGCGCATTCTGGGCCGCGCCCAAAGCGATCCCCCGCCTCCCGGGGCCGTGGCCGTCAAGGTGCAGGCCACCTGGGAGACCTTGGTGTTACCCCCGTCGCGCAAGGCCATGCTGCGCGAATTCCTGTTATGGATCCGCCATCGCGAACGCGTGGTGAACCAATGGGGCGGCGGGGCGGTGGGCGGACCGGTGGCGCTGTTCTCGGGTCCGTCGGGCACGGGCAAAACTCTGGCGGCCTCGGTGATCGCGTCGGAATTGGGATGGCCCCTGTACCGCGTGGATCTCGGCCGGCTGGTGAGCAAATACATCGGCGAAACCGAGCAGAACCTGAACGCGCTTTTCGAAGCGGCGCATGGCCGGCCCATGGTCTTGCAATTCGACGAGGCCGACAGCCTATTCGCCAAACGCGGCGACGTGAAGGAAGCGCGCGATCGCTACGCCAACATGGAAGTCAGCCATTTGCTGGCCCGCATCGAGTCGCATGACGGCCCCTGCATTCTCACCACCAATTTGCGCAAGCAATTGGATTCGGCGTTTTCGCGCCGCTTCCAGATGGTGCTGGAATTCCCGCGGCCCGACGCCCGTTCGCGCGCCCTCCTCTGGGCGCAATTGCTGCCGCCGCGCGCGCCGCGCGCTCCCGAAGTCGATCCGGAATTTTTAGGCTCGTCCGCCAGCCTGACCGGCGGTGGCATCCGCAATGCGGCCTTGCACGCCGCCTACATGGCCGCCGATCAAGACGGCCGCATCGAACTGCGTCATGTGGCGCTGGCGGTGTGGCGCGAAATCACCAAGGAAGGCCGCGAAGCTTCGTTTCAGGAGTTGGGGCCCTTGGCCGCGCATTTGCCGGAGAACCTGTATGATTGATATCACGCGTCTCCGCCTGCACTTGCCCGCGGGCTTCGAGCGCCGCGCCGCGCGCATCGCGCGCCTGGTGGGCGACGAACTGGCGCGCCTGCCGGTTGCTTCCGAAGTCCACGCGGATTCGCTGCATGTGCGCGGACTCGAAATTTCCCCCGCGCTGTCGGACCGCCGCGCGGCGGCCCGCATCGCCTCCGCCATCCACCGCCAAGCCCAGGCACCGCAAGGTTAGACGATGATAGTCCCGACGATGAAAGGAAAATGCTGAATGGCCGCCAATGTCACCAAGGGATTTCTCGTTGAGTATGCGCTGGCCTTGCCGCCGCTGGTTTTGGTGTTCGATTTCAACCCGCAAACCCTGGCGCGCAACCGCAGCATCACCATCACCACGGGCAGCACGCCGGCCACGCGCGGCGGCTACGACTTCGCCTTGCCCACGGAAACGCCGCGGGTGGCGCAGGGCGTGTCGGTGGATCCCGAAAGCTTCGACGTCGACATTCTCCTCGACGCCACCGATCGCATGGAAACCGGCGATCCCATCGCCACCCAATTCGGCATCGAACCCGAGCTCGATACCTTGCGTTCCTTGGTGGAACCGAAAACCCAGGGTCCGGGCGGCTTTCAGATGCTGTCGAGCCTGGGCCTGGGCGGCGGCCGCGCCTTCCAGCGCTCCGAGTGCCCGTCGGTGGTGCTGTTCGTTTGGGGAACGCACGTGTTACCCATTTTTTTGAAAGGCATCGACGTGAGCGAAACCGCGCACATGCCCTCGCTCATTCCTTACCGCGCCACGGTGAAGCTGTCGATGCAGGTCATCGAAGGCAACAACCCGTTCTATACCGCCGAGAAAATCCGCCAGGTGGCGGGTGCGGCGCTGAACACGGGCCGCACCGTGGGCGTCGCCGTCGGAGGGCTCTTGTAACCATGTTCAGCAAAGGCTCCCGCTATGAAAACGCGCGTCCCTTCGCGGACGCCGCCGACGGTTCCACGGTTTTTTCCGGCGTGCGGGCGCGCGCCATCGGCCCGGCCACGGGCGTGGTGGAATACGTGGTCAAGGCCGGAGACCGGCTCGACCTCTTGGCCCGCCACTTCTACAACAACCAACTCCTGTGGTGGCGCATCCTCGACGCCAATCCCGATTTGATCTTCGGCGGCGATCTCCAACTGGCGGATTCCGAAGGCGAAACCATTCTCATTCCCAAGGCCAAGGAATAGCATGGCGCCCGCTTTGTTCGACTCCCAGACGCGCGCGCCGGCCGACTGCTCCATCAAGGTGGGTGCGGCCGGGCAGGAGATTACCGATCTCTACCCGTTCCTGATCGAAGTGACCGTGGAGACCAGCCGCACCGAAGCCGCCACCGCCACCCTGACCTTCGAGACGCGGCGCGACGAGCAGGGGACGTGGGTGGTGCAGGACGCCGGAATTCTGCTGCCGTGGGAGCCCATCGTCATCGCGGCCGTGTTCGGCGAACGCAGCGAAGAGGTGATGCGCGGCTATATCCGCCAGGTCAACACCGAGTATCCCGAAAACCAGGGTAGCGCGCAGGTTAAGGTGGAGTGCCAGGATACTTCCCTCCGCCTGGATCGCGTGCAACAGCGCAAAACCTGGGGCACCACCGATGCGCCCGTCACCGACCCGCAAATCGTGAATCAAATCCTGTCGGCCTATGACGGCGTTACCACGGCCTCGTCTCTGGGGACCGGGCAAGACGGTTTGATCAACATCAACCAGAACGAGTCGGATATCCAATTCCTGAAAAAGCGGGCCGAGGTCAACGGCTACGAACTCATCTTCTCCGAGGGCCAGTTGTATTTCGGCCCTCTGCGCCTCGAAGCCGACGCGCAGGACAGCATATTGGTTTACGCCGGTCCCGATACGAATTGCCTGAGCTTCCGCGTCAGCGCCGACGGGCATTTGCCGGACGCGATCGCCTACGATATCCCGGATGCCCAAGGCAGCGGAACGACTTCCAGCGACCCCATTCCGCCGAATCTGCATCGGCTGGGACCCACGCATGCCGACAGCAACGCGTCGGGACTGGAAAACTTCGTGTGGAAGATGAGCGGCGAAGCCTCGGCCGACGGCGCCAGCGTGCAGAACCTGGCGCAGCAAAAGGCCAATGAATACGACATCCAGAAGGTGAAGGCCGAAGGCGAACTCGACGGCACCTTGTACGGCCACGTGCTCCAGGTCGGCTTGCCCGTGCCCGTGGATGGCCTGGGAGACTGGCTGTCGGGAACCTATTACGTCGACAAGGTGAGCCACACCTTCAACGACAACGGCTACAAGCAGCGCTTCAACCTGTTGCGCAACGCCTTTGGCGACAATCTCGATTCTCTACCCGGCGGCGGCGTGCTGGGCGCGGTGTTGGGGGCGCTATGAGCACCGAAGAGGAATTGATGCGCATGGTGCGCGCCTTGCGCGACCGCCATTTCGGCAAGTACCGCGGCTTTGTGGTCGACAACGCCGATCCCGACAAGCGCGGCCGGCTCAAGGTCAGCGTGCCCGCTTTGTTCGCGCAGGAGACCTTGGATTGGGCCTTGCCCTGTCTGCCCTTCGGCGGCTTGCAGGATCAAGGCCTGTTTGTCGTGCCGGATATCGGGGCGCAGGTATGGGTCGAATTCGAGAGCGGCGATCGCAACTATCCGCTGTGGACCGGAACCTTCTGGCAGGCGCAGGGCGATGCGCCCAAAGACGCGGGCGGCAATGATCCCGATCCCACCGTGCGGGTCATCAAGACGGCGAAAGGGCATTTCCTTCTCTTCAACGACGCCGACAACGCCGAGCAAATCCATCTGGAGCACAGCGCCGGCGCCACGCTCGACATCGATGCGCACGGCACCATGGTGTTGACCGACGCCGGTAACAACAGCGTGACCTTGGACGCGCAGAACAAAAAGATCGCCCTGGAAGACGCGAACAACAACACCGTGACCCTGGATTCCTCCGGTATCAAGTTGCAGGACGGCAACGGCAATTCCATCGAGATGAGCGCCAGCGGCGTGAAGATCTCGGGACAGCAAATCGTGCTCGACGGCACCCAGGTGGCGCTGGGCGGATCGGGCGGCGAGCCCATCATCAAGGGCCAGAGTTTTCTCACCTTGCTGGCCACGCACATCCATACCTGCCCGCCCACCGGCGGCCCGAGCACGCCGCCCATTCCGCAAGGCGAGATGAGCACCTTGTCGATGAAAGTAATGACATCCTGATATGGCGCAGCGGCTCACCGATCCCCCGTATCTGGAATTTCCCCTGCGCATTCAAAGCGCGGGCGCGGTGCAGGCCGATCGCTCGCGCCATGTGCGCGATCAAATCGAACAGGTTTTGTTCACCTTACCCAATGAACGCGTGTTCCGCCCCGACTTCGGCGCCGGGGTGCAGGCCTTGGTGTTCGAACCCAATGCATCGGCCATGTGGCTGGTGACGCGCAAACGGCTCATCTCCTCGCTGGCCCAGGCCTTGAGCGGCGACGTGGATCCGCGTTCCCTCGACGTCGACGTGACCGGCCAGGACGCCACCTTGAGCATCACCGTGTCGTACAGCCTCTCGACCCTGGGCGTGCGTGATTCCCAAACCTTCGCCCTGGGGGGTGGGTAACATGGCCGATAACCCGCAAATCGATTTGGTGTTCCAGGGCCAATGCCCGGATTGCGCCGAGCGCGTGGCGGAAATGCCCCAGGCCCTGCCCGCCGTGGGCGACGACTTCGATTGGAATGTCCGCGACTTCGACTCGTTCCGCCGCTTCCTGCTCGAGGAATTGGCCGCGCGCTTTCCCGCACGCACGCGCTGGACGCCGGCCGACGTCGAAGTCGCCTTGGCCGAAGTGCTGGCCTTTGCGCTGGATCAACTTTCCGACGCCTTGGATCGCGTGGCTGCCGAAGGCGTGCTCGCCACTGCGCGCCGCCCCGAATCGGTGCGCCGGCTGCTGAATCTGATCGGCTATGACGCGCTGGCCTTGGCGAACGCCGAGCGGAACAACTTTTTCAACCACCCGGTCACGCCCGGCGATACGCGCACGCCCGAGCAGCGCTTCGAGCAATTCTGGTCCGACAACCCGGCGGAAATGGAAGCGGCGCGCATCACGGGTCCGCGCGAAATCCACACCCAGCGTCGCATGGTCACGCTCGACGATTACGTCACCCGCCTCGAAGAACATCCGCTGGTGCTGCGCGCGCAGTCTTCTTCGGCCTGGAGCGGATCCTGGACGCGCGTGCAGGTGGCCGTGATCAATTGGCAGCGCCATGCGCTCGACGAAACCGGCGTAGTCTTTCCCGGGGATCTCTGGACCGAGGTCGCCAATTTTTACACCGAGCGCGGATTGGATGCGCCCAACCTCAGCGCGCTCACCACCTTGCGCAGCGTCCTTATGCCCTATATTGATGCCTATCGCATGGCCGGCCAGGAAGTGGTGCTGCTGGACGCGGTGGAAGTCGGTATTCTCATTTCGCTCTCCATCGAAGTCGACGCCAATTATTTCCAGTCCGAAGTGCGCCGCGCCGTGGAGCAGGCCTTGGGCACGGGGCCCGGCGGCTTTTTCGAACCGGGTCGCCTGCAATTCGGCGAAGACCTGCATGCCGGAGATTTGTTCCAGACCTTGATGTCGCTCGACGGCGTCGACAACGTGTGCTTGAACCGCTTCAAACGCATGGGCGATCAATATCCCGATGAAGCCGATTTTGGCCGCATCACCTTGAGCGGGCTCGAGGTCGCCATCTGCGACGACGATCCCCAGCATCCGGAACGCGGCTATTACCGGCTCAAGCTGGGCGGCGGACGCAAGGGTTAGCCGGGTAGGGAAGCATGGCCGAAGACTTGACCCGTTGGAACCGCGCCGGACTCACGCGCTTCCGTTATATCGACGGCAATGCCGCGACGTATCTGGAATATTTGCGTGGCCTGTTGGCCGAGCGCTTTCCCGCCTGGGGTGAAGTACAGGCCGTGATACCCGCCGATGAGACCGAAGCCGCAACCAAGCAGCGCCTCGAGGATCAATACGCCCAAACACCAGGCGATTTGCTCGCGGCCCTGCTGCGCACCTTTGCGCGCGCCACGCATATCCTCACCGAAACCGCCGATGCCTACGCCAACGAAGCCTATCTCGGCACGGCCACGCAATGGGACAACGTGCGCAAGCTGGTGGAGATGCTCGACTATCATCCCAGCCCGCCGGCTTCGGCTTTCACCACCTTGCTGCTCAACGCCAAAGAGGGCCAAAGCGGCGTGGTGTCAACGGGTTTCCAAATCAAATACGCGCCGGCCACGGGCGATCCCGTGGTGTTCGAAACCCTGGCCGACCTCACCGTCGATTCCACCCTCAACGCCTTGCACCCCAGCGAATACCTGCGCAACCCGGCGCGGCTCGGCGGCCATACCTTGGCGTTGGCCGGCAAGGTCGAAGATTTGAAAACCGGCGAACCGTTGGTGCTCGAAGACGAACGCAACGGAAATTTGCTGGCGTACATCATTCAAGGCGTGGCCGAAAGCGACGACGCGACCACGGTCACTGTCAATCCTCCGCTGTCGCATCAATTCGCGTCGGGCTATACCCTCGTGCATGCGGTGGCCAAAGACAAGCTTTCGCCGCTGGCTCCCAAGGCGTCGGGCGCGGTGATTGCGCGCTCGCTGCAATTGACCGGCCCGACCACGGGATTACAGGCGGGCGACGTGGTCATCGTGGGATCGCCGGGCAAAAAACCTTTTTACCAGCGCCTGCGCTATGTCGAGCCCACGCGCCTGGTGTTCACCGAAGACCTGGGCGAACTCGATCTCGACAACGCCACGGTGTCGCAACCCGTAACCCTGGCCGTGGCCCAGCACGGCCAGCGCAGCACCTCGGGCGGCAGCGTGCTCGGCATCGTGTACGCGGCCGGCGATTGGACGCGTCTGGCCGGGCTGTGGGCGGCGGATTCACGCCTGGCGGGCACGCAAAAAGTCTTGCCGATGTATGAGGTGATGACGGCCAATTACGTCGCGGCCGGCACCAGCGTTTCGCCGCCCCCGGCTAACGCCAAGGCCGGCTTCACGGCTTTGACCTTGCGCTGGAACCAGAACGAGGATCGCGTGTCGGCCGCCGGAGAATTTTACTTGAACAATCCCCAAACATTATTGGTGCCCCCGGTGTCGCCCGGGCCTTGGCAGGTGGACGCGTTTTTGCAGAAGTCTTCCGGGCATTTGCCCTCGACGGTGGTGACGAACCTGGCCAAGAAGGCCGCCGCGGGGGATTTGGCCGTGGTGGTCGAAGCCGGCCAAGCCGCCTGGTGCCGGCTGCAATCGGTGGCCAACGATTTGCAGCACGGCCAATCGCAATTGCGCGCCCAAGGCGGCTGGCAGGATCGGGGCGGCGGACCGTTTTACCTGACCCGCACCACGGTGTATGCGCATTTCCAAACCCAGGCCCGCGTCTTGAATTGGACGGAAAACGATACGGCCATCACGGGGAAAATCGTGCCCGTCGCCGCCATTCCCGCTGCGTTGGCCAAGGGGCGCGTGCTGGTGGCCCAGAGCAACGGGGCGGCGGTCAAAACCACGGTGGCGCAATTGCATGCCGGCGCCAGTCCGCCGCAAATCATTCTGGCCGACGACGTACCCGACGGGTCCACCGTCAACTCGCTGGTGCTGGGCGGTAATGCCGTGCCGGCCGGGCATGGCGAAACGCGATCGGAACGCGTGCTGGGCAGCGGCGACGCCACCCAGCTCAACATGTCTTTTCTGCTGCCCTTGTCGGGAATCTCTTTCGTGGCCGACGCCTCGCAGCCCAGCGGCGTGGCCGCGGCCATGGACGTCAAGGTCGACGGCGTGATTTGGAACCAGGTCGGCAACCTCAAGGATTCCGGTCCGGCCGATATCGATTACACGGTGCGCATGACGGAAGACGGCTATGTCACCATCGGCTTCGGCGACGGCGTCAACGGCCGCCGCCTGCCCACGGGGACGAACAATGTGCGCGTCCAGTTCCGCCAGGGCGTGGGCGCAGCCGGGAATTTATCCGTGGGATCGCTGGTGAAACCGGTGAAGCCGCATCGCCTGCTTGAGTCCACCATGCCGGTCTCCCAGCCGTTGCCGGCTAGCGGCGGGGCCGACATGGAAGGCGTGGAATCGCTGCGCACCGACGCGCCGGCCACGGTGCTGACCTTGGAGCGCGCGGTGTCGCTCGACGATTTTGCCCTGCTCATGCGCGCCAACAGCAGCGTGGCGCAAGCGCGCGCCTTTTCGCTGCCCACGGGATTCGGCCAGCGCGAAAACATCGAAGTGGTGGTGATTCCCGCGGGCGGTGCGGCCTTCACGCCCGATCTCGCAGCCGCCTTGGAAAGTTATGCCTTAACCGCGGCGTTACCTGGGGTGCAGGTCAAGGCCAGCGCCTATGAGCCGGTCATCGTGTCGTTTTCCATCACCATCCGCGTGATCACTGCCGAGTTCGACGGCGACGCCGTGGCCGCCGAAGTGCGGTCGCAGCTCGCATCGGCTTTTGCTTTGCGGAGCCGCGGGCTGGGCCAGGCCTTGTACCAGGGTGACTTGTTTAAGGTGGTCGAAGGCGTCGAAGGCGTGGAGAACTCGGATTGCGTGATTCAATTCAATCCCGTGGGCCAAGCCCTGACCGAGCAGCCGCAGGTCGTGGCCGGGCCCGACGGCATGATCCGCATGCTGCGCCCGGGGGATCGGCAATGTTTGCATTTGGATCCTGTGCATCCTGTGGTTGATGTCACCGTGCAGGAATATTCGTTATGAACGTAGAAGCCGATTTGGCCAACCAACTGTACCGATTGTTGCCGGGCGTGTTTCGCACGCGCGACAACCCGACCCTCGACACGAACGGCGGCGTCCTTGAACCCGGCGACTTGGCCCAATGGCTGTCGGCCCAAGGCACCTTGCTCGACCGCGTGCATCGGACCTTGGTGCAAATGCTGTATGATCATTTTCCCGACGAAGCCGGCGACGACGCCAACGGCACGCCCCGCAGTTGCCAGCCCTGGCTGCTGCCGTATTTCGCCCAGTTGCTCGACGTATCCTTGGTGTCACCCGAGGTCGAGGGCCAGCGCGCCGAAGTCGCCAACGCCGTGGTCTGGCGCCAACGCAAGGGCACCTTGCCCTGTGTCGAAGACATCGCACGGCAAGTCGGGCAGCTCGAAGTCGAAATCCAGGAAGGCTGGCAGCGTGTGGCCGTCACCCCGCGCGTGGGCGATCCCCTATTGCCGGCCACAGCCCTGGGCGAAGCGCATGATCTAAACATGAACACCTTGCCGCCCACCCGTCGGGCCTTGCATCCCGGCTTACCGGCGGCCACCATCGACTTTCGGCAATTGTCGCGCGCCGTACAATGCGATCCGTCCAATCCGGCCGCCCACACCACCGTGTTTGCGGGTATGCCGGTGTCGTGGCGGCGCATCCATCCGCATGGCGCGCCCTGTTTACCCGGAAGTTACCAGGATTCCAGCCGCCGCGTGCCGGATCTGCGCGACCCGGCCTGGAACCGCGGCCAATTCCATCCGCGCCGTTTGCTTTTGTTCTTTCCTCCGCCCGACGGTTTTTTCAGCCGCACGGCCTCCAGCGTTTTGTGGACCGATATTCAGGCCGAAAGCAATTTCGGGAATAGCCTGATTCAAATCCACACCGACACGTCCTCGTTCCATGGCGCGACGGTGCCGCGTGTGCGCTATGTCGGCCTCACGCCCGATCCCTTGCGCATCAAAGGGCCGATCACCTTGGCCGCCGACGCCGTCTACCATTTCGAAAACGTGTGGCTCGACAGTAACCTCGACGTGACGCATGGCAAAGCCGAATTCGTGGGTTGCGCCGTGCATAAAATAACGGTGCATGCCGCCGGCGTGAACGAACCGGCGCTTGACGCCCAAGACACCTTGATCCGCACCCTCCTCGTATCCAAGGCATTGGCGCGCCTCGAATACGTGACCGTGCTGCATGAACTCGTGGCCCAGGCCCTGCAAGCCAGCGATTGCATATTGCTGCCGGATCTGCACAAGGATTTGTCGGGCACGGCGCCGCCGGCCAGCGGCTGCCTGCGGTATTCGCGCCTTCCCGCTCAAACCTTTCCCTTGTCCTTGTCGCTTTTGCAAAGCAGCAATACCGACGCCCCGCCCTGGTTTTTCTCCACCCAATTCGGACAACCCGGCTGCGGAGTGCTGCACCCCGGCGCGGACCCCGCGCTACTGTCGGGCGCCGAAGACGGCGGCGAAATGGGGGCCTATCACGACCGGCGTTATGTGCTGCGGCAGCAGGCCATTGTCGACAAGCTCGCCGATTATCTGCCGGTGGGATTGACCCCGGTGCTCATTCCCGATACCACCTTGTCCTGCCCGCCGCCGCGCGCCGTTTGACCCAACTTTTTCCGAGGACACCATGAAGACCCAAATCTCACGCAACAGCCTCCAGCCCGGCAAGCGTTACTCCGGCGTGTACCAGCAGCAGGGGCGGATGATCACCGACGCCGATTGGAACGAGCTTACCGATCTCGACAAGCACCGGCTGTGGAACGCGTTGCGGGACGCCATCGGCAGCGGTGCGCCTACCGCCGGCGGCTTGGCCGTCAACCCCGACAAAACCTTGCAGCCCGGCGTGCTCTATGCCGAAGGCGTGCCGGCCAAACTCGAAGGTGGCTCACCCGTGGCCTTCACCGCCCAGCCGGATTTTCCCGGGGCTCCGGCTTTGCCGGCCAACACGTTCACCTTGTATGCCGACGTCTGGGATCGCGCCGTGACTTCGCTGGAGGATTTGGTCTTGGTCGATCCGGGATTGCATGGGGCCGACACGTGCAGCCGCACGCAAACCATGCTGCAGGTGAAGTGGTGTCCCAACGCCGGCGATCCCGCGGACTTGAACAAAAATCCGCCCAAGGGCAACGGCCGGCTCGCGTTGCAATTGCGCACGACCTTTTCCGGCGGGGATCCCTGCGACCCCTGCGCGGCGCAGGTCAACGTCGACAACAAGGTGGGGAATTACCTGTTCCGCGTCGAAGTGCACGATCGCTACCAACAAGGCGGCCATGACTTTCTCGTGCTCAAATGGTCGCGCGACAACGGCTCCGAGCAATACCCGGTGGCGTCGGCGCCGCCCGATTTCAAACAGGGCGACTGGATTTACGAATTCTTCAACGACGTCACGGAGAAAAACCTGGGCGTGCATTTGGCCGCGGGATTTACCCCCTTGCGCGGCAAGCTGGTGGATGGCTACACCGTTCCCACCGCCCCCGCCGATCCCAAAACCTATGGGCGCCAATGGGACGGCTGTTGCACCATTGACCTGACCGCCAAAACCTTGGCGGCCACCGCCACGCAGCCCGCCAAAGACAGAGGCGTGGCGTTGAGCACCACCTACGGGCTCGGAGCCCAAGGCCTGGTGACCTTGGGCGCTGCATTGCAAATCAATCTCGACTTGCTCGTCTTCAATTTGCAGTTGGATGGCTGCAACTTTGTGGCCGGCGACTATTGGCTGGCCACGGTGCGCGAAGCTACGCAAAGCGCGGGGGATTTCGTGCTGGGAACTTCGTTGACCTCCGGGGTCCCGCCCCTCGGCATTCACCACCATTATGTGTGGCTGGCCGACATCGACGGGTCGGGCGCGGTGATCGCGCCCACCGACGCGGAGAAGCGGCAATTCCATTTTCCGCCGCTGACCAATCTTCAGGCCTACGACGTGGGGTTCACGAACAATTGCGCGACGCTGTTCACCGGCGCCCAAAACGTGCAGCAGGCGCTTGATGCGCTGTGCTTAATCGCTGCCGACGACATCGCCTATACCGTTCCAGGCTGCCCGGCGCCTTCGGTGGCGGCGTTGATGGCGGCCTCGGTGGCGGGGTGGCCCGATTTCGACGGTGACCACAAGGTTACGGTGAAAGACATGCTCGACGCTTTGCTGTGCAAACTGAGCGCTTCGTACCTGCCCTACAACGGCGCGATTCAGGGACCGCGCTGGACGGCGATTAAAAGCGAGGCCACGCCGTCGACCCCGCCGGGCACGGTGCAGCAAGCGCTCGACGATCTCGTGCAATACCTCGACTCCAAGGACATTCCGCATTATATGCAGAACTGCCCCGCGGGTTCGGAGCCCACGGTGCGTACGGCCTTGGGGTTGACCGGGGCGCAATACCCGGTCAGCGACATCTTGACCGCGCTGTTATGCCAGAAGCAGGCCGGGGGATCGAGCTGCTGCGTGTGCATCGGCCCGGGCGGCGACTTTCAGACCTTGCAAAACGCGCTCGACGCCTTCGCGGCCAATCCGGCGCCATGGACCGATCTCATCCTATGCCTCAAGCCCGGCACCCACGTGCTGCTGGGTAACGTCGAAGTCACGGGCAAGCGTTCGGTGAAAATCACCGGATCGGGCACCTCGGCCAGCATCATCCAATTCCAGGGGGCGACTTTTCACATCCAGGCCCAGGAGATCGCTTTTGAAGATGTGGCCGTGGTCGCCACCCAGGCCGGTGGGCAACTGATCCTGGAGGCGCCGTCGGTGTCGGCCGAAGATTCGCTGTTCCGGCGGGCGGGCAACAATCCCACCGCGCCCGCCTTGATCGCCGTGAACGCCGCGAGCAATGGCGGCAGCGTGTTTTTCCAGAACAACACTTTGCAAAGCACCTGGCAGCGGGTGAGGCCCGGCATCAATCTCGGCAGTTATGCTCCGGTGTCCGTGGTGGGAGCCAAGACGGCGGCGGCATTCCAGAATTTGTTTGCCGATGAGACTTTGTCCGATCCCGACAAGTTCAACGCCGCCTTGATCGATCTTTCCAACCAAGTCGCGGCCCTGCCGCCAAGCACGCGCACCGCCTGGGTCCAGGCCGCGCCCAAAGCCTTGGCCGCGGCGCCGGCCAAGGCCAAAACCAAATCGGGGGCCAAATCGTCGCAGCACGCCTCGACGGCCAAGGCCAAAAAGGCTGCGCCGGCTCCGCTCAAAAGCGATGCGAAATCGGCGTCCTTCGCCATCAATGTCATCGGCAATATCACGTCGTTTCCGGTGATCCGGAACAACGGGGTCAACATCGTGGCCTCGACCCAGAATTTTTACACCCACCTCACCCAGGCCAAACTCAACCTGCCTTCGGTCCAGAGCGATTTGGCCGGCCTGGTGCTGGGTCTCATCGAATCGGGGTTCTGCCAGGCTTTGACTTTGAGTTCGATCCAAGTCGGCGGATCGCTGGCCTACAATACGGTGAATGGCGAGGTCGTGGTGCTCAACAACGGCGCGGCCGGAGCGGATATCGGCAAAAACGGCGTGCTGCAGCAGGTGGGGAGCCTCGTGGTGGCAAGCGTATCTCCCATCAGCGCCAACGGCGCCAAGTTGGATCTCGTGCACAATTCCATCGCGCGTTTTTCACAGCAGGTGCCGGCCGCCGCTATCAGCAGCGGCCGGCTGGTTGCGGCGTTGCCGGCGTATTCCATTCTGAACGTGACGGAGAACGTATTCGGCAACGACGAGAATGCCTTGGCCGCGGGCGTGGTGCGGCTCAGCGGCAACCACTTCGCCGGCGACAAATCCTTGCCCGGAGCCACCCTGCTCGGCAACCAGTTTCTGGCCTTGGGCAACAGCGCGGATGCCGGGGCCGCCGGGCGCTATCACGCGGCGACGGTTTCGTTCGCCGCCAACCTGATGGTCTTGAGCGTGTTGGCTTAAAAAATCGGAGGGTGCATTGCGGATATTCCGGAGCAAAACCAGAATCCGTCGCGGCGATGGCGGCGTTTCGGTCCCGGAATCCGGGCCCATCCCGGCTCCGGGTCAGCGCGAAAAGATCCGCCAGGTTTTAAACGGCGGCCGCGTGCAGGCCAAGCTTGAAGTCAGTGCGCCGGAAGACGCGAGCGAACGCGAAGCCGATCAGGTGGCCGAGCGGGTGATGCGGGCTCCGGATTCCCCGGGCGATCCGTCGGCGGCGCCGCCTCGGATCCAAAGAAAGTGCGCCGACTGCGAAGAGGAAGAGAAAAAAGATCAGGGCGTGGTACACACCAAGGCCGGTGGTGCCGGCGCACAGGCAACCGGCGCCCCGGCCGCCGTGAACGCCGTGCGCTCCGGCGGCCATCCGCTGCCCGGCGCCGAACGCGCATTTTTCGAGGCCCGCTTCGGCCGGAGTTTCGGCCAAGTGCAGTTGCATACCGATGCGGGCGCGGCCGACGCTTCACGCGCACTGCACGCCCAGGCCTTCACCTATAAGAATCATATCGCCTTTGCAACGGGCCGTTATGCCCCGGGCACGGAGTCGGGACGGAAATTGCTGGCCCATGAGCTGACCCATGTCGTGCAGCAGAATTCCGGCGACGCCACGCAATTGCGGCGCTTTCCCGGTCCCCCGGCCGCTTTGCCGGCGCCGGTCCACACGCCTGCGCCCGCCTCCACGCCGAAGGCGCCTTTGCCTTTACCGCCGCACAAAAATCCCGCGACCCAGGCCAAAACCAGCGCTCCGGCTTTTTCGGTTTCCAAATCCAATTATCTCGCCCTGCTGTCGGTGGCTTTGGATCAGATGCAAGGCTCGTTGGTGGCGGCCAACACCTTGTCCGGTTTCGTGGAACCCATGCTGCGCGCCATGGCGGCCCATGCCGAGTGGAAGGATGCCGCGGGCAAGGTCGGCGGCGGGGACTTCGTGGAATACAAATTGCCTTGGGATCCCAAACGAAAATTGAAGTTGAAGCTCATTCTCGACGATCAAGACAAACCGCCATTGGCGGGGCTGTTTCATGCCACGGGCTCCGACGCGGCCACCATCACGCTGTTTATTCGCGCCAATGACGACGCCGACACCATGAGCCAAACCGCCTACCACGAATCCTTACATTTGATCACCTGGCTGCGCGGCAATTCTTCGGCGAAAAAACCGTTGGGCGATTCCATGGGGCTGAACTCTTCGCAAAAAGAGGTCTTGGACAACTTGAATATTCAGTCGCAAGCGCCCAAGTTGAAAGTCATCCGCCGCCGGGTGGAGCGCATCGCCGAAACCGTCAACGCTACGCGCGCTTCCGACAAGCAAATTCCCGCTGCCAAAATCGATTCCATGGCCGAATGGTTATTGCAGGAATACCTGGTGCGCATTGAATCGGAAGTGTATCGGCTTTTCGGGATTCAGGAACAAGTGAACAAGTTGCCTCCAGGCCAAGGCATGGTCTTCAAAGCCACCGATCCCGGTTCGTTTTTCAAGGCATCGGATGTCGAGATTTATCTCTTTGATCAAAGCGGTGTCTTCAAGCCCGAAGACAAAGCCGCCCTCACCGAACTGGATCTTCAGGACATCGCTGCCATCGCCAAAATTTTCGATGATGGCGTGGAGTGGCTGGTGAAAAGACGTTTCAGTTCCTTCGCCTTTCGCACGGAACACCGCCCCCAGGTGGAAATCTTGCAAATGCCTAAACGCAGCTTCGTGGATAAAATCCAACCCGCGGATTAAGCCGGCGCGCTTTATGCAAACCTTCGCTCCGGCCAAAACCAAGTCGGCCGCCGGCCCTAGGCACCGCTCCGCGCCCGCCACCGTGGGCCCGCCCGTGCATCGCGCGCCTCCGCCTTGGGCGGACGCCGCGCTGACTTCGCTGGGCGTCCTAGCCAAACTCAAGGTGAGCCAACGCGATGAACCGGCCGAACAAGAAGCCAATCAGATTGCCGACCGCATCGTGGCCATGTCCGACTCTTCGGCGGCTACCGAAGCGCCGCCCAATGCGGCGGCGCCTCCGCCTTCGAGGCCGCCGCCGCCGGGGACGCCGGACGCTTCGTCCGGATCGTCGGCTTCTTCTTCTGCTGCGACTGCTGCGGGTTCGACTCCGCCGCTGAAACCCGTGAATCGGTATTTGCTGGCGGCCGGGTTGCACCGTTCCGAATGCGAGTCTTGCGAAGAAGAATCCGAACCCATGGTGCACACCTCGCGCGACCGCGATGCGCCGGACGAAACGCTGGCACGGCTCGGCGCGCGGGTTTTCGCCTTGCGGCAACGCGGTGCGCCGCTGCCGTCGGAGGTGCGCACCTTTATGGAGCCGCGTTTCGGCCGCGATTTTTCCGGCGTGCGCATTCATCTGGGCACCGAACCCGAGGCGCTCTCGCAATCTCTCCATGCGCGCGCCTTCACCGTGGGCGAGCATATCGCTTTCGGACCCGGGCAATACCGTCCCGACACCGAAACGGGCCGCAAGCTGATCGCGCATGAGTTGACTCACGTGGTGCAGCAACGCGGCGGGCAGCCCGCGGCGAAACAAGTCCCGGCCGTGCGTCCGGAAAAACCCAAGGTGCAGCGCGGCGTCATTTCCTGGCTCGGCGATCGGGCCTCGGATGTCGGCGGCGCCGTCTCCGACGCGGCCCACGATGTCGGTCACGCCGTTTCCAGCGCGGCCTCGGCCGTGGGAGGCGCGCTCGCCGATTTGGCTTGGGCCGCGGTGCGTGAATTGGCGCCGAGTCTGGAACCCATTTTGCGTGAAGGGCCGTTCAACTGGTTGAAGCGCCAGGTCGGCAACGCCTTCCACTCCCTCATCAGTGCCGTGACAAGCCTGTTACCTCCGGGCGTGGTGCAGGTGTTGAATACCGTATTCGGCGGCCTGATGACGCGCGCCTCGCAAATCGTCGGCGCTTTGGCTTCGGGCGATTGCGGCCCGTTGTTCCAGGCCCTGCGCGATTTGAAAGACTTCATCAGCCAAGTGGCGGGCGAAGTCTGGGATAAGCTGGTCGACTTTCTCCATCCCATCGGCGATTTCTTTGCGCGTTTGTGGAACGGTTATGGCGCTCCGGCCGTGCAATGGTTGCGCGAATTCGCCGGCGAGGTGTGGCAGGTCATTTCGGATTTGGGCCATGACATCTGGGAATGGATTCAACCTCTTCGCAACGGCGTTCGGAGAATTTGGAATTGGGTGAAAGAAAAGCTTTTCGGCCCCGATGACGATTCTTCCGGAGAGAGTTCGGGCGGTATCATCCATTGGATCACCGAAAAAGCCGGCGAGGCCTGGGATTGGGTCAAAGAGCAAACCCGGCCGGTCTGGCAGCCGATTTCGCGCGCCCTCGCCACCGTGCGTTCGTTGATTCCGCCGGCCTTCATCCGCCGCCTGGGCGAATCATTCCAGCATCTGGGCGCGCAATTGAACCAGGCCGGCTCCAATCTCGGCGACGATGGCGACGACGTAGCGCAAAACCGCGCGGCCCTGGCTTCGGTGTTGCCTTCAGTGCAGCAGGTTTTGGCGGCCGCGCGCGGGGCCATCGTGTCGGCCAAGACCTGGGTGTTGGAAACTATGGGCTCGATGGCCTCGCAATTCAGCAACTTCCTCTCCGAGCTGCGCAACTCCAGCATATTCAGCCCGGTGGCCGGGGCGCTTGCGTGGCTTGAAGGCGTGGGCAATGATCTCAACTCCTGGGCGCAAGACAAGGTGGGCGGGCTGTTCGATTTCGTCATCCGCGCCTTCGATTATGTCTCGCCTTTCATCGAAAAGATGGTGGAACTGGTGCGCCAGGTGATTGCGGTGATGGCCGACATTCTGCGTTTGCCCACGCTGATTCTCGGCAGCATCTGGAATCTCATTCCGGCCTGCATCCGCAACCCCATCCGCGACTTTTTCATCAACCAGATTTTGCGCCGCATTCCGGTGTTCAGCTTCCTGCTCGATCTGCCGGATCTCTGGGCCCGGGTCGAGGCCGTGGCTTTGCGCATTCTGCGCCAGGTATTTGTTGACGGCAATTTGGCCGGCGCCGCCTGGACTTTTTTCCGCAACATGCTGCGCCTCATCGGCATCCCACCCGAATTGGTGGTGTCGATTCTGGCCAAGGCGGCTTCGGCGCTGGGCGACATCCTCACCAATCCCATTCGTTTCCTCACCACCTTGCTGTCGGGCGTGGTGCACGGCTTCGGCCAGTTCTTCGATCATATCGGCACGCATCTTTTGAACGGCATCACGGGCTGGCTGTTCGGCGCCATGCAAGGTGCGGGCATCACGCCGCCGCATGAATTCAGCCTGCGATCCATACTCGGCATCGTGCTGCAAATCCTCGACATTTCCGTGGATCGGATTTTCGCGCGCCTGGCGCGGCGCGTGAGCCCCGAAATCGTGGCGCGCCTGCGCCAGGCCGTGAATATCGCCACGGGCGTATGGGAATGGGTGGCCGTGCTCATTAACGAAGGCCCAGGCGGCCTCTGGCGCCTGGTGCAGGATCGGCTCAGCAACCTGTGGAGCACCGTGATCAGCACGGCCATCAGTTGGATTACGCAACGGGTGATCGCCGCGGGCATCCGCTGGCTGGCGGGCTTTCTCGACATCTCGGGCATCATGCCGGTGATCAATACCTTGATCGCCGTTTATCGCGCCATCCAAAGCGCCGTGGCCTATATCCGGCAAATCCTCGAAGTGGTGAACACGGCCCTCGACGGCATCGGTGCCATGGCGCGCGGCGATCCGGGGCCGGCCGCGAATTTCGTCGAGCGCGCCCTGGCGGGCATCGTGCCCGTGGCCATCGGCTTCGTGGCCAACCAGGTGGGCCTGGGCGACATCAGCGCGCGCATCCGCGAAGTGATCGAAGGCGTGCGCGCCATGGTCGATCAAGCCATCGACTGGCTCATCGACCGGGCTTTGCGGGCCGGCCGCGCCTTTCTCGACATGTTGCGGCGCGGGGTGACCGCGGTGCGCGGCGGCGTGGCGGCCCTGCGCCAGTGGTGGCGCAGCCGGCGGACGTTTCGCACCGACAGCGGGGAAGAGCACTCCCTGTATTTCACCGGGAGCGGAGGTTCGGCGCGCCTGATGATTGCCAGCGATCCGCAGCCGTATCAAACCTTCATCGCCGGAGTCGATGTCCCCGCCTCCAAACGCGCGGACAAACAAGAGGCCCTGCGCATTGCGGGAGAGTTGGATACGGCCGTTCGCGCGGCCGCGGCTCCGGCGGCGGGAAGCGGCGCGGCTGCAACCGGCGGAGGTGCCGTCGCCGTAGACCCTTCGACGCAGATCAATCAGCTGTTGGCCGATTTGGCATCGGTCACCGCGCGCTTCATACCCGCCAACCGAAACCGATCCAGCGTGCCGGTTTTCGGCCCAAGGGTCGGCGGATTCGGAAGTTCGGTGCGCGAATCCGTGTTGGGCCCCGATCGCCTGGAAACCGGAAGCACGCCTTCGGTGGAGGATAATCCGCATTGGCAGGCCTTACGGGCCAGGCGGCAGGGAGGCCGTTCCTACTTCGTGCGCGGGCATTTGCTCAACCACCATTTGGGTGGGCCGGGTAACACCTGGGATAACTTGACGCCGATGTTCCAGGATGACAACGGGGCCTTTGAACGGGGATTCGAAGCGCCCGTCAAGGATGCGGTGCGCGGCGGCCGGGCGGTCAATTTTATCGTCACGGCCAGTTACGGCCGTTCGCCCAATCCGAATATGGCAACGCTCCGCCGGGGAGGCGTCCGCGATCAGGCGGTGGCGCGGATCATGGAGGCGGAACAATTCGTTCCGACCGGGGTGACGGCTTCCGCGAAGTTTACGGACCAGCCCTCGCAATCGCCGGTGAGCCCCGATCCGAAACCGTTCCCATTCACTTTTCCGACCACGCAAGACGCTTACGATCTGGAAGGTGCGCCCCGGGAAAACCGCTGGCTTTCCGATATGAACGCCGAGCAAATCCAAAGCGACTTCGGGGTGACGGCTACGCAGGCGAGTGCGATTGCCGCGGCCCTGCATTCCAGCCCCGCGCCCCGAACCTGGGAGGCGTTGCGCGACGCCTACCACGCCGTGGACGGGCGGCTGGCGCTGGGAGCGTTGGATGGTATTCAAAACTCCGAGCGCTTCAACGTGCGGTTGTTCAGCCGATAAGGTGGAGCATCATTTGGTAGCATTGCCGATTGCGCACGGCTCCCCATGAATCCATCCGAGCATCCAAGTGAAGCAGCGACTTCGCCGGCCGGCCCGGGAGGTGGAATGCCGGGCAATGCGGAGTCGGCAAAAAAACCCACGACCCGCCACGGCTCCGATCCCCTCGTCTTTGCCGCCTTGCAATGGCCGGCTCTCGTCGGACTGCTCGCACCTGCGCATTCCCTCTGGGCCGCCGCCGCCAAAGTGCTGCTCGCCCTATGGTTGTTGGCTTTGCAAAGCGCCGCCTTTCGCGGCCGCTATCAGCGTCTGCCGGCCTTCGGATTTTCGGTGCTGATGAACAACGCGCTCTTCGTCGGGTTCTGGCTGGCGCACCGGCCTATGGCGCGCTGGATTTGGGGAGGTCTGCTTTTCTTCTTCATGCTGAGCAGTATCGGCTTGGCGCGCAAAATTCCGTGCGCGGAAAATTCTTCGGACCTTTGAGGTGGTCGTCGGCCTTCCGGGATCAACCGGGGGCGGAATGAGTCCGGTTTGTAAACCGGATGGCTTCCGGCCTCAGGCCAAAATGGCAAAAACCCCTGCGCATTTTGGCAGGAAAATTTCGCGGTAACCAATGTAATCCCGGTGGTAAATTGGCCGGCGAATGGATGCCTGGCATATCCACACCATCGCGGCCCTGGGGTTTTTGGGCATCTTCGCCTTTCCCCTGGCCGTCGGCGCTTTGAGCAGCGTCACGCATTGCGCGGCCATGTGCGGTCCCATTCATTTTTTTCTGGCGCAGCGCGGCGGCCCCGGAAATTTGTGGTTCTATCACGCCGGGCGGCTGGTGACCTATACCGCGCTCGGCGCCGTAATGGCTGCGGTCGGCGTCAGCGGGCGCCATGCCATGGGAAGCTCGTTCATGGGTTGGCTTTGGGTGGCGCTGTATGTGTTGATGGCGCTCAAACTTTTGGGAATTCCGTTGTGGCCCGCGGCTTTGAGTCTGCGCTATGGCCGTTGGGTGCAGGAACGGCTGCGGCCTTTGCAAAGGCAAAACGGCCGCGGCGCCGCGCTTTTCTTTCCCTTGGGGTTAACCGCGGGGTTTCTGCCCTGCGCCACCACGCAAACCGGGCTGGCCTGGTCGGCCGGATCGGGAAACGTGGTTTTTGGAGGCGTGGGCATGTTGCTGCTTGGCGCAGCGACCTTGCCGTTATTCGCTGCGCCGCGCCGTCTTTGGATCAGCAAGGGCGGGCATTTTCATCAGGCCCTGGCCCTTGCCTTATTGGCGTTTGCCGCCTGGAAAATTTACGGCCTGGTTTTTGCGTTGCCTCACGGCATCACGCTTTTATGCAGTTGAGGAGAGGGAGTCGTTATGTCGCAGAGCGATGAAGGAATGGGAAACCAACGCGTCGCGGAATTCTTTTTTCTGGCGCTGATCATCGGAATCGGTACGCCGGTCGCGGTGTTGTGGGGCGCGAATGACGGCGAACGCATGGCCGCCGAAGCTTATCCGCAGCAAAAAGCCGTCGCCGCACCGGCTCCGGCCCAGTCCAAAGACATGTATTTGGCGACGCCGGCCAGCATCGCCGAAGGCAAATCGCTTTTTCAACAGAATTGCACGCCGTGCCATGGTGTCAACGCCGACGGCAAAGGTCCGGCCGCTGTGTCGCTGACGCCGCCGCCGCGCAACTTTACCGATCCCAAAGCGAAGTGGACGCGCAGCCGCGCTCCGCTCGACATCTTCAAAACCCTGGCCGAAGGCAGTCCGGGCACGGGCATGGTTTCCTTTGCCGCCGCCCTCACCGTGCCGCAACGCTGGGCCCTGGTGCATTATATCGGCACCTTGCCCGGGGTAACCGGCCAGTTTACCCCGATCGATGAAGCTACGGCCGAAAAACTCGCCGGCGGAAAGCCCTGATGTCGGTCTTTTACCTGCTCATTCCCGTTTCGGTGGCCGTGGCGGCCGGTTTTGTGCTGATATGTGTCATGGCCATCCGCTCCGGCCAATTCGACGATCTCGAAAGCCCGCGCTGGCGCGTGCTGTTCGACGAGAAAAAAACGGAGGCCCCGAATCCCTCGAATCTTAACCCCGCGGAGAATAAAGCGTCATGACCAAGGTTCGCTACGACGACAAGATTGTCAAAATGTTCCTGCAAGCAACCCTGTTCTGGGGCGCGGTGGGTATGCTGGCCGGATTGACATTGGCCCTGCAATTGGCCGACTGGCATTTCAACTTCATGAAGTACGTCAATTTCGGCCGCCTGCGCCCGCTGCACACCAACGCCGTGATCTTCGCTTTCGCCGGCAATGCGATTTTCTGCGGCGTGTACTACTCCATCCAACGTCTGCTCAAGGTTCGCCTCTACAGCGACCTCTTGTCGCGCATTCATTTCTGGGGTTGGCAACTCATCATCTTGCTGGGAGGGGTCGGCTTTTTGTTCGGCATCACAACCGGGGAGGAATATGCCGAACTGGAATGGCCGCTCGACCTCGCCTTGGCCGTGATTTGGCTCATCTTCGCCTATAACTTTTTCGCCACTTTGCTGCGCCGGCGCGAAAGGCACCTGTACGTGGCCATTTGGTTTTACATCGCCACCCTCATCACCATCACGCTCCTGCATGTGGTGCGCTCGCTGGAAATTCCGGTATCGCTGTTCAAAAGCTATCCCGTCTACGCGGGCGTGCAAGACGCCCTGGTGCAATGGTGGTACGGCCACAACGCGGTGGGCTTTTTCCTGACCACGCCTTTTCTGGGCATCATGTATTACTTCGTGCCCAAGGCCGCGGGGCGGCCGGTGTATTCGTACCGGCTTTCCATCATGCATTTCTGGGCCCTGGTTTTTCTCTACATCTGGGCCGGTCCGCATCACCTGCTTTACACCGCCTTACCCGACTGGGCGCAAGACACGGGCATGGTGTTTTCGGTGATGCTGCTGGCGCCTTCGTGGGGCGGCATGATCAATGGCCTGCTGACGTTGCGCGGCGCCTGGGATAAGTTGCGCACCGAGCCCGTGCTCAAGTTCTTCGCGGCCTCCATCACCTTTTACGGCATGTCGACTTTCGAAGGTCCGCTCATGGCCATCAAGATCGGTGAATGCGCTCTCGCATTACACCGACTGGACCATCGCGCATGTGCATGATGGCGCCCTGGGCTGGGTCGGCCTGATGATCTTCGGTATGATTTATTGGCTGGTGCCGCGGCTCTGGCGCACCAAGCTCTACAGCCAAGCCATGGCCAACGCACATTTCTGGTTGGCCCTGGTGGGTATTCTCTTTTACGTCGTGTCGCATGTGGGTCTCCGGCATCACCCAGGGGTTGATGTGGAAAGAATTCACCCCCGACGGCCTGCTGGCCTATCCCAGTTTCGTCGACATCGTGACCAAACTCAATCCGTTTTATTGGGGGCGGGCTTTCGGCGGCTTCCTCTACCTCTGCGGCTTGGTGGTGATGATCGTCAACGTGTGGCGCACGGCGAAGGCCGGCAGCTTTGCCGACGAAGAAGTCACCGTGCCCGATGCGGTTCCAGCCGCGACATGCTACCCAGCCACTGGCATGCGGTGCTGGAACGTAAGCCTTTGCTGCTGGGAATGATCGCTCTGTTGGTGGTGCTCATCGGCGGGATCGTCGAGATGGTGCCGACTTTCCTCATTCGCAGCAACATCCCCACTATCGCCTCGGTGAAACCTTATACGCCGCTCGAACTCGAGGGGCGCGACATCTATTTGCGCGAAGGCTGCTACAACTGCCATTCGCAGATGATCCGGCCCTTCCGCGACGAAGTCGAACGCTACGGCGAATATTCCAAACCCGGCGAATTCGTATATGACCATCCTTTTCAATGGGGATCCAAGCGCAACGGGCCCGACCTGCAGCGCGTGGGCGGCAAGTACAGCGATCTCTGGCATATCCGCCATCTGGATGATCCGCGCTCGACTTCGCCCGGATCCATCATGCCGAGCTTCCATTTTCTGCTGGGCGAGAGACTGGACCTCAGCCTGCTGCCGCGCAAAATCAAGGTGATGCGCGAACTGGGCGTGCCCTATTCCGATTCGGTGGAGCACAATGCCATCGCGCTGGCCGAGGCCCAGGCCCAGGGTATCGCCGACGATTTGCAGCCCGAAGGGTTCAAGAATATGGCCGACAAAGAAGTCGTGGCGCTGATCGCCTACTTGCAGCGGCTCGGCACCGATATCAAAAGTCAAAATGTCGCCGCGGCCCCCGCTCCAGCGGAAGGGGTGGCCGCTTCCCCATCAAACCAAAAAGCAGGAGATTCACCATGACAAATCTGGTACTGGAAAATGCGGGGCTCACGCTGTGGCCCATTCTTTCTCTCTTCATCTTCGGTACGGCGTGCATCGCCATGGTGCTGTGGGTGTGCCGGTCCGGCTCTTCCCATCTCTATCGTCAGTTGGGTCAGATGGCCCTGGACGACGCCGGCGCCGCGCCCAAGCGCCCGACGGTCGGGGAGAAATAAGCCATGGCCGAAGATATCATTCTCGATCACGGCAACGATTACGACGGGATCAAGGAATACGACAATCCCTTGCCGCAATGGTTCGTGATGATGTTTTACGGCTGCATCGTCTTCGCCTTTCTGTACATGGGGTATTACACCGGCAAGACCTGGGGTCTGGTCAAGGCCACGGGGCTGAGTCCGAATCTGGTGTATAGTGGAACCCGCTATGCGTTGCTGGTGCGTGAGGCCGACAAAGACCGCGCCGATCATCCCTTTGTGGCGCCGCAGGGCGCGGCCCTGATGGCATTTCTCAAGTCGCCGGAGAATATTTCCCGCGGCGAGGGGCTGTTCAAGGCCAATTGCGTGCCGTGCCACGGCGAGCAGGCGCAGGGTATCATCGGGCCCAACCTCACCGACAAATATTGGCTGCACGGCGGCCAGCCGGCCGACATCATCCACAGCATCTCCTATGGCTGGAAAGACAAGGGCATGCCCACGTGGCTGCCCGTACTGGGGCCGGAAAAAGTGCATTGGCTGGCGGCGTACGTGTTGAGCCTCCAAGGTCGGCACGTCGATCATCCCAAGCCGCCACAAGGGGTATTGGTGCCGTGAGTCCGGAAGCTCCCGGCGCGCCGAAAGCCGTTCCCGTCAAGATGGGCCTGGCCGAAAACGATGTCCAATCGACCATCGGGTCCGGCGGCAAGCGCGTCTGGATTTACGCCCGCGAAGTGGCGGGGCATTTCACCCAGCGGCGCACGGCTGTAGCCTGGGTGCTGCTTCTGCTCTATCTCGGCGTGCCCTGGGTGCATTGGAACGGATTGCCGCTGGTGCAGCTCGACATTTTCTCCCGCCGCCTGCTGGTGCTCGGCCACTCGTATTATCCGCAGGACCTCAAATTGTTTCTGCCCGGTTTTCTCGCCTTTATCGTGGTCGTGTTTCTGGTCACGGCCACTTGGGGACGCATCTGGTGCGGCTGGGCCTGTCCGCAAACCGTGTTTTTGCAATTCATCTTCGGGCCCATCGAAAAATGGGTTGAAGGCCGGGCTTCGGTGCGCAAGGCGCGTGACGCCGCGGGTTTTTCCTGGGACTGGGTGTGGCGGAAAATCGTCAAAGAGGTCCTGTTTCTGCTGGTGGCTTTCGGCATCAGCAATACGGCGCTGGCCTATTTGTGGGGCCGCGACAATGTGTTATGGGCGTTGACGCATCCACCGTCCGACAACCCCACGGGCTTTGCATTCATGCTCGCTTTTGCGCTGGTATTCTATTGGGTGTTTGCCTATTTCCGCGAGCAGGCCTGCGTGCTCATCTGCCCCTATGCCCGCTTTCAAAGCGTGCTGCTCGATGAGAGCAGTTTGACCGTGGCCTATGACACCCGGCGCGGCGAACCGCGCGGTCGCGGCCAAAAGGGCCGCCGCGAAGGCCTGGGCGACTGCGTAAATTGCGGCCATTGTGTGGCGGTTTGTCCCACGGGCATCGACATCCGCAAGGGACAGCAATTGGAATGCATCGGGTGTACCCGCTGCATCGATGCCTGCGACTCGATCATGACCGCTTGGAAAAAGCCCCAGGGGCTGATCCGCTACACTTCGCTGGCCGGCCTCGACGGTGAATCCCGCCCGGGCATACGCCCACGCCAAATCGCCTACGGCGCCCTGGCCGCCGTGCTGGGAGCGTTCTCTCTTATTCTCATCGTCACACGGCCGGTGGTGGCGGTCGATGTGGCGCGGCGTGGCTTCAACCCCTACACCCACGTGGGCGCCGACTCGATTCTCAATACCTTCACCGTGCAGGTGCGCAACAAAGACGTCATGCGCCACACCTTCTCCCTCGACTTTGACGAATCCGCGCCGGCTCGGCAAAACTGGCAGGATCGTCGCTTCGCCGTAGGCGCCGGGCAATTACAGACCCTCCCCTTGGACATCGTGATCCGGCGCGACGCCTTCCGGCAAGGGGAGCGCGTGCTGCATTTGATTTTGCGCGGCGACGGCGGGATCGACCGCAAATTCGACGCCACCTTGATCGGCCCGTTCGGGGCCGGAGACACGCCATGAATCCCGAAACCGGACCGGCCACAAGCAAAACCAAAAAAGGTGGTGTGGCGCCGTGGATGTGGTTCCTGGGAACCAGCGCTACGCTGACCCTCGTGATCAACAGCCTATTCGCCTATGTCGCCGTGCGCCACGGGCCGGGGTTGGTGCGCGAGGATTATTACCAGGCGGGCTTGCACTGGGATCAGCGCCGGGCGCGGGAAACGGGTTTCGATTCGCTGGGAATCGGTTTGGCTTTGCGGCCCGACGCCGACACCTTGGTGGTCGAAGGCAGCGCCGCCCAGGCCGTGGAACCGTCGACGGCGCGGCGGTTGGGCGGATATGCCCTGGAATTGGATTTGCGCCGACCCGATGATGCCGATGCCGATCGCGACCTGCATTTTTCACCGCCCGTCGTCACCGCCGGCGGCTCGCTGCAATGGCGCACGGTTACTTCCCCGTTACGTCGGGGCAGGTGGGATTGCCGCGTCGTGTTCCGGCAAAACGGGCAGGCGCGGATGGAGCGTTCCTTCGAATATTTCGCGGCGCCGGAATGATCCGGCCGGCGGCGGTACGGATCTCACCTCCGGCTACCGACATGCCTGCATGGCCGCAGGGGACCGCGGGAACGATGGGGCAGGAGCGAAAAATGTTTCGAATGAATCCGTCTGCCCCCGCGGAAAAAACCGCTTTTCCGGCCGCGGCGGTGTGCCGGCATTGCGGCGCCGATTTACTGGGGATTGGATCCTCCGCTGCGGCCCAGGCCGGGTTTTGCTGCGAAGGCTGCCGCATCGTCTACGGCCTGCTGGCGGATCGCGAAGACGGCCGCTATTATGAATTGCTGCGCCTGGAAAAAAACCGCGCCCCGCGCGGCGGGTTGTCGCGGGAATACCGCGAATTCTTGGAGGCGCTGAAAAATCCGGAGGCGTTGAAACTCCTGGGGCATTGGCAGGGCGATGTGCACCGCCTGACCTTGGCCTGCGACGACATGCAATGCGCGGCCTGCGGCTGGCTCATGGAGCGCGAACTGGCCGGCCGCGAAGGCGTGCTCGACTACCAGGTCGATTTCATCCACGGCGAAATCGACCTTTGCTATGACGCCCGGCGCACCGCCTTGGCTGCGGTGCTCGTCGACATCGGCCGTTTCGGCTACGCCTTCAGACCCAGAGCCGTTGCAGCCGCGCGCCCCCAGTTGAACCGCGACGCCTGGATGCGCCTGGCGGTGGCCGGCGCCTGCTTCGCCAACGCCATGGCCTTAGCAGCCGGGCCTTATTTCGGATTGAAGGTCGGTATCGAAGACGAATGGCGTCGGATGCTGGGCCTGTGGGCCTTTGTCAGCGCGCTTCCGGCCGTATTGTATTCGGCTTTTCCCTTTTACCGCGGGGCGTGGCGCGCCGTGCGCTCGCGCAGTTTCACGATCGACGTCACGGTTTCCATCGGAATCCTGCTCACCTTCGGCGTGTCGCTGGTGGCGGTTTGGGGGGGCGGTTCGGCCAATTATGCCGACTCGTTGGCGGGCCTGGTTTTTTTTCTGTTGCTCGGCCGCCTAGCGGTGCGGCGCTTCGAAGGCGGCTTGCTGCTGCGCGGCCGCTGGTATGAAGCCCTGCGTCCGGAGGCGGTGCGCGCCCTGCGCCAAGGCGAATTTACGCTCACGCCTTTGGACCAAGTCGTGGCCGGCGATACCGTGGAAATCGCGGCCGGGGCCTACCTTCCGGTCGACGGTCCGGCACTGCACTCCGGTATGGTGGACACAGCGTTATTGACCGGCGAAGATCGGCCGCGTGCGGTCGCCGCCGGCGATTTTCTCTTCGCCGGTTACCGCGTGCTGGGGAAAAGCCTGCGCCTGCGCGTTGCCAATCCGCATCTCAATACCCGGGCCGAAGGCTTGCGCCGGGCCTTGGAATCGCTGGCGGAGCGCAAGCAACGCCGCGTTCTCCGCCGCGATCGCGTCGCCTTGGCCTTCACCACCACGGTGATCCTGGCCGCGGCGCTGACCGTGTTTTTACATCGGCAGCAGGGTTGGGAGCGCGCGTTCAGTATGGCGGGCGCGGTGTTCATCGTTTCGTGTTCGTGCGCGCTGGCGCTGTCGGTTCCCGTCAGCCGCGGATTGGGCCTCTTGCGCGCTCACCGCCTGGGATTTCATTTCCGTGCGCAGGAGACCTTGGAGCGCTTGCGCGACATCCAAGGCGTGCTGTTCGACAAAACCGGAACCCTCACCTTCAGCCGCCGCCGCGTCACCCGCTGGCAATGGGTGCCGGGAGCGGCGGGGGAAATCCGCGCTTCCATTCTCGGGGGCCTGAAATGCATGACCGGCATGAGCTTCCATCCCGTTTCGGCCGCGGTACATGCCGGCCTGGAGGAAGGTAGCGCCGAAGTAACGGGGTTTTCGGAATGGCCCCACTTCGGCGTGCAGGCTACGCTGGCCGCAGCGCCGTTCACCCGGCTTTGCCTGTGCCGGTACGGCGCCTGGGTAGAACCGAACGGCGCGTTTGCCGCCCTGCAATTATGCGTACCGTCAGCAGCGGAATTGCCGGCGGGACCGCCTCCGCAGGCCTGTCTGTTCGTCGACCGGCGCCTGGCCGCTTGCATTTGGCTCAGCGAAGAAATCAAACCCGGGGTGGCCGAATTGCTGGCGGGGTTGAGCCGACTCGGCATCCGCACCTTGTTGCTTTCCGGCGATCATCCCGAGCGGGTCGAAGCGTTTGCACGGCGTTGCGGATTCCCTGAATTCCGCGGCGGATTGAGCCCCGAGGAAAAACAAGTGGAGGCCCGAAAATTCCAACGGCAATACGGTGCGGCCTTGGCCGTAGGCGACGGATTCAATGACAGTCTGCTGTTCGGCGAGGCCGAATTGGCCCTGGCCGTGCAGGGAGCGGCCGGATCGATGGCCGAAAACGCCGATGTGTTCATGACGGGACAAAACCCCGAATCGCTGCTCAGCCTCTTTCGCATTGCCCGCGGCGTGCGCCGCAGTTTGCGCAACAGCTATATCGTGTCCGGCATTTACAACTCCGCGGCCATCACCTTGGCCGTGGCCGGATTCGTTTCGCCCTTGCTGGCTGCCATTCTGATGCCGTTCGCCAGCCTCTCCATCTGCGCCACGGCCTGGCTATCGGTGCCGCGGCGCTGAGGCTCGACGGCGGCTTACGCCGTGTTCAATCTCCTTCGGCAAACTAGGGAACAAGTCACACCCACCGAATCGGCCACACGGCAGGCTCATTCGCCGCGCCCTGAGTCGGGTTCCCGAATTCTTGTCGGGGGATGGTTCCCGATCCTACCGAGGGATGTTGAAGGTCCGGCGGGGCATGGCCTGGTCGGAAAAACGGAATCGGAAGATTTTAATCTTGCATGGGGCTGACCCGGCATCCAAAACCGAAAGGAAGCGATCATGGAAATCGAAAAACGCCAACTCGGAAATCAGGGCTTGGAAGTCTCCGCCCTCGGCCTCGGCTGCATGCCCATGAGCCAATCCTACGGGCCCGCGGACGAAAAGGAATCCGTCGCCACCTTGCACCGTGCCCTTGAACTCGGCTGCAACTTCTTCGACACGGCCGAAGTCTACGGCCCCTTTTCCAATGAAAGCCTGCTTGGACGGGCCTTGCAGGGCCGGCGCGACCGGGTGATCCTGGCCACCAAATTCGGCTTTCGCATCCAGGATGGCAAGCAGATGGGGGTCGAAACCGACAGTCGGCCGGAGCATATCCGTGCGGCGGTCGAGGGTTCGCTGGCCCGATTGCAAACCGATTACATCGATCTCCTCTATCAGCATCGCGTCGATCCCAAGGTGCCGATCGAAGAGGTGGCCGGAGCCGTGGGTGAACTCGTCCGGGCGGGCAAGGTGCGGTTCTTCGGACTTTCCGAGGCGGGCGTCAAAAACATCCGCCGCGCCCATGCCGTGCATCCGGTGTCGGCTGTGCAAAGCGAATATTCGCTGTGGGAGCGCAACCTCGAACCGGAAATCATTCCGGTGCTGCGCGAACTGGGCATCGGCCTGGTGCCCTTTTCACCGCTGGGTCGCGGCTTTTTAACCGGCGCGGCCAAGCGGGCCGAAGAATATCCGCCGGGCGATTTCCGGCGGGGTGATCCGCGCTATCAAGGCGAAAATTTCGTAGCCAACCTGCATGCGGCCCAAGCCGTGTTCGAAATAGCGGCTGCGAAGCAGGTCCAGCCCGCCCAGGTCGCGCTAGCCTGGCTCTTGCAGAAGGGCGACTTCATCGTGCCCATTCCCGGCACCAAGCACCTGGCTTTTATGGAAGAGAATATGGCCGCCATGAACCTTCGGTTGGAACCCGCGGAGATGCAGCGGCTTGACGACGCCATGGCGCCGGGGAAGATTTCCGGGAAGCGTTACGCCGATCGGATCATGGCGACCATCGATCGCTGAGAGTGCGCGACGGGCGAAGCGGTGGAAGCCGCAGCGATCGATCCTGCTCCCTTAACTACTTTTGCCGTGGTTTTTCCAGGCGGTTTTTGACATGCCCAAGCGAACGGATCTCCACACCATCATGATTATCGGCAGCGGGCCCATCGTCATCGGCCAGGCTTGCGAGTTCGACTATTCCGGCACGCAGGCCTGCAAGGCCTTGCGCGAAGAAGGCTATCGCGTCATGCTGATCAATTCCAATCCGGCCACCATCATGACCGATCCCGAAATCGCCGACGCCACCTATGTCGAGCCCATCAACTGGGAAATGTGCGAGAAAATCATCGCCAAAGAAAAGCCCGACGCGTTGCTGCCCACGCTCGGCGGCCAGACCGGTTTGAACACCGCCGTGGAATTGGCCGAACGCGGCATTCTGGAAAAGTACGGCGTGGAAATGATCGGCGCCGATCTGGCGGCCATCCAGAAAGCCGAATCGCGCAAGCAGTTCAAAGAGGCCATGGAAAAAATCGGCATCGAGTCGGCGCGTTCCCTGGTGGCCAAAACCATGGCCGAAGCGCGCAGCGCCATGCAGCAAATCGGGTTGCCCGTGGTGATGCGTCCGGCCTTCACCTTGGGCGGCGCCGGCGGCGGCTTTGCCTACAGCGAGGCGGAATTCGAACGCGTGGCCGCCAATGGTTTGCGGCTCAGCCCCATTTCCGAAATTCTGGTGGAAGAATCGGTGGTGGGCTGGAAGGAATTTGAGATGGAGGTAATGCGCGACCGCAAGGACAACGTCGTCATCATCTGCTCCATCGAAAACGTCGACGCCATGGGCATCCACACCGGCGACTCGATCACCGTGGCGCCGGCGCAAACCTTGACCGACAAAGAATACCAGCGCATGCGCGACGCCTCCATCGCCTGCATCCGCGAAATCGGCGTCGAAACCGGCGGCTCCAACATGCAATTCGCCGTGAATCCGGCCGACGGGCGCATGATCATCATCGAGATGAATCCGCGCGTGTCCCGCAGTTCGGCCCTGGCTTCGAAGGCCACGGGTTTTCCCATCGCCAAAATCGCCGCCAAGCTGGCGGTGGGCTATACGCTCGACGAATTGCAGAACGACATCACGCGCGTCACGCCCGCCTGCTTCGAGCCCACCATCGATTATGTGGTCACCAAGGTTCCGCGGTTCACCTTCGAAAAATTTTCCCAGGCCGAGTCGGTGCTGGGCACCCAAATGAAATCCGTGGGCGAAGCCATGGCCATCGGCCGCACCTTCAAGGAGTCGCTGCAAAAGGCCCTGCGCTCGCTGGAAATCGATCGCTACGGTTTGGGCGCCGACGGAAAAAAAGAAATCCCCGATGCCGAAATCGCCGGCAATCTCGATTTCCGCCATCCCGGTATCAACCGCGTGCTGTCGGTGAAGCGTGCCTTCGAACTCGGTTGGAGCCTGGAAAAGGTGCAGGCCTTGAGCCGCATCGACCCCTGGTTCCTCAACCAGATTCTCGATCTCGCGCGCTTCGAAACCGACGCCTTGCGCGGTCAAAGCCTCGAAGCCTTGCCGGCCGAGACCTTGCGCCGGGCGAAACAGTGGGGTTACTCCGACGTGCAATTGGGATTTCTGCTGCGGTCGACGGAAGACGCGGTGCGCCGGCGGCGGAAAGCCCTGGGCATCGTTCCGGTTTACAAAACCGTCGACACCTGCGCGGCCGAGTTCAAGGCCTTCACGCCCTATCACTATTCGGCGTACGACGAGGAAAACGAATCCGTCGCCTCGGACAGGAAGAAGGTGATCATCGTGGGCGGCGGACCCAACCGCATCGGCCAGGGCATCGAGTTCGACTATGCCTGCTGCCAGGCCTCGTACGCCTTGCGCGAAGAAGGCGTCGAATCCATCATGGTGAATTCCAATCCCGAAACCGTGAGCACCGATTACGACACTTCGGACAAGTTGTATTTCGAACCGCTCACGCGCGAAGACCTGCTCAACATCATCGAGTTGGAAAAACCGCATGGCGTCATCCTGCAATTCGGTGGCCAGACCCCGCTCAAGCTGGCCAAAGCGCTGGAAGCGGCCCAAACTCCCATTTTGGGAACATCGCCGACCTCCATCGACATCGCGGAAGATCGCCGGCTTTTTTCCGAATTGGCCGAAAAACTGAAGCTCAAGCAGCCGCCCAACGGTATGGCGACGAACACCGAAGAGGCCGTGGCCATCGCCCAAAGGCTGACCTATCCGGTGCTGCTGCGGCCGTCTTTCGTGCTGGGCGGCCGGGCCATGGCCATCGTGTACTCCGAACCCGAATTGCGGCACTACATGGAAACCGCGGTCGAGGCTTCGGCCGAGCGGCCGGTGCTGGTCGACAAGTTTTTGGATCAAGCCATGGAAGTCGACGTGGACGCGCTTGCCGACGGCGACGCCGTGGTGGTGGCCGGCATCATGCAGCATATCGAAGAAGCCGGCATTCATTCCGGCGATTCGGCCTGCATTATGCCGCCGCAGGAATTGTCGGCCACCGTGCTGGCGGAGTTGCAACGGCAAACCATCGCCCTGGCCCGTGCACTCAAGGTGGTCGGCCTGATGAACGTGCAATACGCCATCAAAGACGAAACCGTGTACATCCTCGAAGTTAATCCGCGCGGCAGCCGCACGGTGCCTTTCGTGAGCAAAACCATCGGCGTGCCCCTCACCAAGCTGGCCACCAAGGCCATGCTGGGCAAAACCCTGAAGGAGATGGGTTTCACCGAAAGCCGTATGCCGCATTATGTGGCCGTGAAAGAAAGCGTTTTCCCTTTTGCCAAATTCCACGGCGTCGACACCTTGCTCAGCCCGGAAATGAAATCGACGGGCGAAGTCATGGGCATCGACGCCAATTTTCCCCTGGCTTTCGCCAAGGCGCAAATCGCGGCCGGCAACACCTTGCCGCGGCACGGCAAGGTGTTTCTCTCGGTGAACAACCGCGACAAGCAATACATCGCGCCCCTCGCCAAGGGCCTGGAAGATCTCGGGTTTGATTTGCTGGCCACGGGCGGTACGGCCGCGGTCTTGCGCGAACATGGCATCGCCTGCCGCGTGATCAACAAGGTGTCGCAGGGCAGCCCGCATATCGTGGAGATGATCCAGGCCAAAGAATGCGCCTTTTTGATCAACACGCCGGCGGGGCGAACCGCCGTGGAAGACGACGGACCCATTCGCAAGGCCGCTCTGTTGGCTCAGATTCCCTACACGACGACCTTGTCGGCGGCACAGGCTGCGCTCGAAGCCATTCGCGCCCTAGCGCAGGGCGAACTTACCGTGCGGCCGCTGCAGGAGTTTTACGCGGCGGAGCGCGGCTGAGACCCGCGCGGAACGGGCGGGTACGCCTGCAGCTGCGTCGTATCTTGGTAAACTGATTTGCATGTTCTCCCGAAGGATTGAAGTGAAGCGCTTGTGGTGGCTGCTGGCCCCGTTTTTGGGCGGCTGCGTCTACTTCAACACCTATTTCAACGCCAACAAGGCCTACGAACAGGCCTTGCGCATGCGCGAAGAACGCCTCGAGAAGAACCCGGAAGACACGGTGCTTTTGTCCAACGACGAGAAACTGAAGCTTGAACGTTGCATCACCAAGTGCTCCAAGGTGCTCGAACTGTATCCCGACAAACTGAAATACGCCCCCAAGGCCTTGTTCTTGATGGGGGAGAGCTATTTGCTGGAACAGGACTATTTGCACGCCGTGGAGAAATACGAGGAGTTGTTGCGCTATTATCCCAAGGCCGAGGAAGCGCCGCTGGCCGAAGTGCATCGCGCCAAAGCCGTGTATCTCGAAGGCCAGTCCCTCAAAGCCAAATCGCTGCTCAGCGACATCCTGGCCCGCAAACCTTCCGGAAAGGTGCGCCGCGAAGCCTTGTTGCTCAAGGCCCAGATGGCGATGAGCGACAGCTCCAGCGATTCCGCTTTGGTCGATTACGAAACGCTACTGGCCGAAGGCGGTTTGACCCGCGAAGAACGCGCCCAGGCGCATTGGGAAGCGGCGCGCATGGCCTTTGATTTGGGGCAATGGGAGCGGGCCCGCGGCCACGCCTTGGCCAAGGAGCGTTTCGCTCTGCCAACGCCCATGCTGTACCGCAATGAAAAACTGGCCCTGCAATGTCTGTATCACGAAAAACGTTTCCGCGAAGGCATCACCGAAGGCCAGGCCATGGAAAGGCGCAAACAGTTTTATAAGTACCGCCCGGAAATCCAATTGCTGATCGCCCAGGGTTATGCCGGAGAGGGGGATTGGGCCTCGGCCGAGCGCCTGTTCCGCGGCGTACCGCCCTTGTCTCCGCATTCGGCGCTGGCCGCCGAAGCGTTTTACCGCATCGGGGATCATTGGCTCAACGTTGCCCATCGCGAAGACTCGGCGCGCGTGTATTTCGATTCGGCTGCGGCCGCAGGCTCGGTCTACGAGTATGGGCGTCTGGCCGAGGAGAAATCCAAAGCGCTTTCGCGCCTGTCCGAATTGCGGACCATCCCGGCGGATTCCAGCGATCCGCAATCCCAGAACTTCATGATCTCCGAGCTCTTCCTGTTCGATTTGAACCAGGTCGACAGCGCGGTGTCACGCCTGACCCGCATCGTGCAAAGCCCGCGCTTCGATTCCACCTATACCATGCGCGCGGCCTATGCCCTGGCCTACATCGACGAAACGTATTTGCGCGACACGGTGAAAAGCGATTCCATGTACCGCTATGTGTTGCAGCATTTCCCCCACACCGAATGGGCCAAGCAGTCCCAGAAGAACCTGGGCATGACGCCCACCGTGGTCACCGCGGAAGACAGCGCGAAAACGCTTTTCCTGGCTGCGGAAAAACGGCGCTTCGACGGCGCCGACCTCGACAGCGTGGTGATTCCGGCCTACCGCCAGGTCGCCGAACTATTTCCGCAAACCCAGCATGCGGCCCAGGCTCTCTACGTCATCGCGAAGTTGAATGAAAAGCTGGCGGATCAACAGCCGCCGGTGCCGGGCAGCCTCGATTCGGCCAAGGCCGAGTATGCCGATTTGCGCAAGCACTATTCCAATACGCCGTACGGCGAAGTCGCGACGGAAAAACTCGCCGCGGCCGGTGTGTACTCCCTGCCCAGCGCGTCGACTTCGGCCCCCGGCGCCGTAGCCGGACATGAGGAGCATGCCGTCAAACCCGAGGACGATGATCTCTACTGAACGCCTGCGCGGCGTTCAGCGCATCACCCGAAAGGCGTCGGTCGTGGCGATCGCCGGCGTCTTGTTCGCCTGCGCGGCGCCCCACCCGGTGAATTCCGATCGCGCCGGAACCGATGTGGAAACGGGAAGGATTTCCTATTACGCCCTCGATTTTCAGGGGCGTCGTACGGCCAGTGGCGAGCGCTTCGACGTACATGCGTTTACCGCCGCCCATCGCTCCTTCCCCTTCGGCACGCGGTTGCGCGTCACCAATCTGGCAAACGGACGCAGCGTGGTGGTGCGGGTGAACGATCGCGGGCCGTGGAAATCCGGCCGTATCCTGGATGTTTCCCCGGCCGCGGCGCGCAAGCTGGGTTTTCTGGGACGCGGCACGGTGCGCGCCCGCATCGTCGTGCTGCGTTGAACCTTGGGATTCAAGCCGGCGGTTTGCGGGGAAGCGCCGACACCGCAGGCAGCGGCAGCCGGCGCGGCAGGCGCTGGCCTTTCCAGGTAAAGCTCCCGCGGCTGCCGGCGACCACGGCCGCCAGAATGACGGGCACATGCAACAAGGCGGTGAGGGGGAAAAACCGCAGCAGCCGCCTCAGTTCGAAATCGCGCAGCCCTTGCCGCATCACCGCATAATCGGCCAGCGTTTTTACGCTGAATCCCGCCACCGCCACCCAGGCGAAGCGCGCGTCGTGCAAGCCTGCCAAAAGCAGAATCGGGACCGCGGCATAGAACAAAAAAATCGCGGCGAGAAAGGCGGCTTGCCGGGGACGGTATAATCCGCATTTGCTGGCCCAGCGCTTGCGCTGTTCCCAGAAATGTTGCCACGATTCCGGCGGCGCCGTGCGCACGCGCGCTTCCGGGGCCGTGCAAAAACGAATGCGCCAGCGGCCGGTGGCGTGGATTTCTTGCAACACGAAATCATCGTCTCCGCTGACCACGCGGCCGTGTTTGCCGAAGGCGGCGGCTGCGTCAAAGGCCTGGCGGCGGTAGGCCAGATTGTTGGCGTTGGCATGTACGGGAAAACCCAATCCCACCAGGGCCGCCGACACCACGCCGTAGGAAATGAACTCCAGGGCCTGGGTGCCGCGGCCCCAATCGAATCCGGTCGCCGGCTCTTCATAACACGTGAGCCCCAGCACCATGCCGACCGAAGGGGAGAACTCGCGGCTCAAACCGGAAAGCCAATGCGGGCCCATGCGGCAATCGGCGTCGGTGGTGGCGATCCAGGTGCCGCGCGCCAATTCCAGCCCCAGGAGTAAGGCGTTTTTTTTGGGACTGATCCCCGCGGCGGTTTGCGTCACGTGCGTCGTTTCGAGGCGGCCCGGAAATCGCCGCGCGTAATCGGCCAACACCGCGGACGTGCCATCTTGGGAGCGGTCATCGACGATCACAATTTGCAGGCGGTCCTGGGGATATTCCTGCCCCAACAGGGCGTCGAGCAATCCGGGCAAATTGGATTCTTCGTTGCGCGCCGCGACCAGCACCGTAACCGATTCGGGCGGCGGCTTTTCCGCGGACGCACTTTCCCGGGAGCGCAGCCGCCGCAGTCCGCGTTGCAACCATAAGTCAAGCAAGGCGTAACCCGCACAGGCGGCGACGAAGATCGATGCCGGAATCCAGAAGGTCATGGCTGCTTTAATATACCGTGCACAGACGATGTCCAGGGAATGGAGTCGTTGCCGCCTTCGTTTTGACGGCGCCGCCTGTGGCTGTTTAGCTTTGGTCGCGTCTTGAATCTTCCGGTCTATTCCATATTGAGCGGCCCGGTGCACCAGGTTTTGGAAGCCGAGGCCTCCGCATCCCAAGAGCTCGTTGACGCCGGCGGCGTGGGACAGGTCACCGCGCGGGTAGATTCCACGCCTTTGGCCGGCGAGGCCGTACTGGTTCGGGGAGTGGCCCAGGGCCGGCTGGCCGGGGACTGCGGGCGCTGTCTGGAAAATCTGGAACAGCCATTTGAGGTTCGCTTTAACCTATTGCTGGAAAAGAGAACAGCTTCGGGACTGGAATGGGGCGAAGAGGCCGAAGACGCCGGTGTGGAAGACTATCGGGCGCTTCTGGGGCCGGATGTTACGGATATTTCACTTGATCACATGATTGCGGAACAGGTGTTGCTGAATTATAATTTGCACCCTCTTCCGGCTCTGGATGCGCAACAACGCTGCGTGCAATGTGGCAAGTTGGCGCCTGGCGCCGTGGAGACCCGGAAAGCGGACAGGGTCGATCCCCGCTGGAGCAGGCTGAAATCCTTGCGGGATTCCGGCGGAGAAACCGGCCTGCGCCCCCCGGAAGCGTCTTAAAGTCTTTTTACCAGGAGCGGGGAGAATCACATGGCAGTTCCAAAGCGAAAAACTTCGACGGCACGCCGCGACAAACGGAAAACGCATTGGAAGTTGACCGCTCCGGCCGTCACCAAATGCGCCCATTGCGGCCAGGTGAAAATGGCCCATCGCGTTTGCGGTAATTGCGGGTTCTACGGCAACGTCGAAGTGCGCCAGCCCGCGGAGTAACCTCTCACATTTCGTTATGATTCGAATCGCATTAGACGCGATGGGGGGGGATTACGCCCCCGATGCCGTGGTGCAAGGCGCGATATTGGCCGCTCGGGAGGCCGATGGCCGTTTCGGCATTGTATTGGCTGGACCGCAAGAGTCGCTCAACCCCCTGCTCGCAAAGTACGACGCCCAAGCGTTGAATATCGAGGTGTTCCACGCCCCGGACCTCGTGGGCATGGACGATTCGCCCACATCGGTGCTGAAGAACAAACCCAATTCGGGGCTGGTGGCCTGCGTGCAATTGCAAAAGGCCGGAAAAGTGCAGGCCAGCATTTCGGCCGGCAATTCCGGCGCCATGATGGCCGCCTGCCTCATGATTCTGGGGCGCGTGGGGCAAATTTCCCGGCCGGCCATCGCTTGCCTCATGCCGGCATGGGAGAAGAAAACCCTGGTGCTCGATTGCGGCGCCAACGTCGACGAAAAGCCGTCGACTTTGGTGCATTTCGGCATTTGCGGATCGGTGTATGCCGAGGAAGTTCTGGGTCGCAAAAATCCCAAGGTCGGATTGCTCAACATGGGCGAAGAGGAGAAAAAAGGACCCGAGACCTTGCAGGAGGCGCATCAATTGCTGAAGGCCGCGCCCCTGAACTTCATCGGCAATGTCGAAGGCCGCGATCTGTTGAAGGGCGATGTCGATGTGGTGGTCACGCCCGGATATACCGGCAACGTCGTGCTTAAATTGATGGAAGGCTTTTACGAATACCACGTCAAATTGTTCGGCGATGCCGACTCGCCGGCCGGCCGCCAATTTCTGCATGATTGGGATTATTCCAATTTTGGCGCCGCTCTCTTGCTGGGCTTGAACGGAACCGGCCTTATCACTCATGGACGCGCCGACGCCAAGGCCATCAAGAACGGGTTGGAAGCGGCGTACCGACAGGTCGAATCCGGTATCGTCGAGAAAATTGCAGCCCAACTCGCCCGGGTGGCCTGAGCGGCATGGGGGCGATTGTCCAGGGCCTGGGGATCTTCGTTCCCGATCGCATTCTGACCAACGCTGAGCTCGAGCGCATGGTCGACACCTCGGATGCGTGGATTACGTCGCGCACCGGCATTCGCGAGCGGCGCATCCTTCCCGCAGAAAGTTCCTGGCTCGCTTCGGACCTCGGGGCCGCCGCCGCTCTCCAGGCTTTGCAGCGCGCGGGATTGCCGCCCGAAGCGGTGCAGGGCATCATCGTGGGCGCCGTGTCTCCCGACAAACAATTTCCGGCCACGGCCTGCTTCATCCAGGAGAAAATCGGGGCCAAGAACGCCTTCGCCTTCGACCTCACCGCCGCCTGCGCGGGCTTCGTCTACGGCGTGAATCTGGCGGCGCATTTCATCGAAGCCGGCCAATGCGAGCATGTGCTGGTCATCGGCGCCGAACTGCTGTCGCGCGTGGTGGATTGGAGCGATCGCAACACCTGCATCCTGTTCGGCGATGCCGGCGGCGCAGCCGTGCTCGGCCGCGGACCCAAGGACCGCGGCGTGCTGCGATCGCTTTTGCGCAGCGACGGGGCTCATGCCGACATTCTCTATCTCGACCAGGCCGGCGAACCCGGTCATGCCATGCGCATGGACGGCAAGCAGGTCTTCAAGTTGGCCGTTTCCGCCGTTTCGGCCGTGGTGCGCGACACGTTGGCAGCGGAAGGTTTGCGCCCGGCCGATCTCGATTTGCTGGTGCTGCACCAGGCCAATGTCCGCATTCTCAACGCCATTGCCGAAAAGCTGGAGTTGCCCGCGGAAAAAATGATCGTGAACGTCGATCGCTACGGCAACACCTCTTCGGCGTCGGTGCCCTTGGCCTTATATGAGGCCGAACAGACCGGAAGGCTCAAGCCGGGAATGCTGGTGGCCCTGGCCGCGGTGGGCGGCGGCATGAGCTGGGGCTGTAACCTGGTGCGTTGGTAAGGGTCCGTTAAGAAATAACTGCGTTACAGCGAGGGCGAATGTAGCGGTTATTGCTTAACGGACCCTTAGTGCGGGGTAGAAATCAATTTGCATTTTGAATTGAAGCAGACATGACCCATCGAATTCTTCTTTTCCCCGGCCAAGGCTCGCAATATCCGGGCATGGGCAAAAAACTTTCCGAAAGCCACGTGGGTGCCAAGTGCCTGCTTGACCAGGCTTGCGAGGTATTGGGTTTTGATTTGGCGGATTGCATGTGGAATGGCCCCGAGGCTGGGTTGAACGCCACGGAAAACACGCAGCCGGCGCTGTTCACGGTTTCGATGATGACCATGGAATGGCTGCGGGAACGCGGCACGACATTTGACTTTGCCGCCGGACATTCGTTGGGTGAATACTCCGCGTTGTGTGCGGCCGGCGTCTTTTCCTTCGCCGACGGCTTGCGCCTGGTCCGTTTGCGGGGCGAAGGCATGGCCCGCGCCGGCCGCGCGCGCCCCGGCGCCATGGCGGCCGTACTAGGCCTCGAACGCGAGAAGCTGGAAGCGGCGTTGCAGGCGGCTGCGACGGACGGCATCGTAACCGCGGCGAATTTCAACAGCCCGACCCAGATCGTGATCTCGGGCGAAAGCGCCGCGGTCGCAGCGGCCGAAACGCGGTGCGTCGAGGCGGGCGCCAAGAAGGTGGTGCGGTTGCCGGTGAGCGGGGCTTTTCACTCGCCGCTGATGCAATCGGCCGCCGATGAATTGGGCCGCGGACTCGCTGCGGTGCGATTTGCCGCGCCGCGCGTTCCCATTCTCACCAATGTGGACGCCCGCGAAGAAAGCGACCCCGAACGCTTGAAAGCCGGGTTGCTGCGGCAGCTCACCGCGCCCGTGCGTTGGGTCGAAGCGATGCAGCGCGCCGAGGCATTGGGCGTGGACGAAGGCTGGGAAGTCGGGGCGGGCAAGGTGCTGACGGGGCTGATGCGCGGCATCACCCGTACCATTAAGGTGACCCCGGTCGAGAACCCCGAAGACGGGGCGGCGGCGTAGGCCGCGAAACGGCGGGAGGTTGCGATGATCGATCTCAAAGGACAAACAGCCCTGGTGACGGGCGCCAGCCGCGGATTGGGATTCGCCATTGCCCAACGCCTGGCGCGCCAAGGCGCGACCGTGCATGTGGTGGCCCGCAGCTTCGAGGCCGTGCAGGCCGCCGCGCACAACCTGGCCGCCGAAACCGGGGCTTCGGTGCATGCCCATGCGGCCGATCTGGGCGATTCCGCCGCCACGCAGTCCCTGTTCGAAACCGTGCTGCGGCTCAGCCCGTCGCTGGAAATCCTGGTCAACAATGCCGGCATCACGCGCGACGGATTGCTGCTGCGCATGAAAGACGAAGACTTCGATGAAGTGCTGCGCACCAATCTGCGTTCGGTGTTTCTCTGTACCCGGGCGGCGCTGAAGACCATGATCCGCCAGAAATACGGACGCGTGGTGAACCTCTCCTCCATCGTGGGCGTACACGGCCAGGCCGGCCAGGCCAATTACGCCGCCTCGAAGGCCGGCATCATCGGCTTCACCAAAAGCGTTGCCAAAGAGGTGGCCTCGCGCAACATTACCTGCAATGCGGTGGCCCCGGGTTTCATCGACTCCGACATGACGCGCGCCTTGAATGCAACCCAGCAGGCCGGTATTCTGGCCTCGATTCCCCAGGGACGCATGGGCAGGCCCGAGGAGGTCGCCGATGTGGCCGCTTTTCTCGCGGCGCGGGAGTCGGGATATATCACCGGACAGGTGCTCGGTATTGACGGAGGTTTGGGGATTTAAGACATCCTGGCAACAATTCGATGGATGCACGTTTCGGGGTTTTGTCGCCACCCGCCGATTTTGAAGGAGAGACGGGTTTCGGTTTGTTATATTAACCCAACATTTTTGCGACGCCCCTTCGAAGGAGACTGGAATGTCGGACGAAATCATGCAGAAAATCACCAAGGTGATTGTCGAGAAGCTCGGCGTGACCGAAGATCAGGTTAAACCCGGTGCCGCTTTTGTCGAAGACCTCGGCGCCGATTCCCTCGATCAGGTGGAATTGGTCATGGCCTTGGAAGACGAATTCGACATCGAAATTCCCGACGAAGACGCCGAAAAACTCAAAAAGGTGAGCGATGTCATCACCTATGTGACGTCCAAAGCCTGATTTCCCTTGTCTCCCATTTTCCGGAAAGAAGGCACTACGATCCCTCGGTAGTGCCTTTATCATATTCAGGATGGTACTTGGACTGATTCGGCGCCTGTTCTGGCGCCGCCCCGGCGCCGCGCGGCTCGCCGAATTGGAGCGGGTGCTGGAATATCGCTTTCGCGATCCCGGGCATCTGCGCATGGCGCTGTCGCATCGCTCCTATGTCAACACGTTGAATCCGCGTCCGCCTTCCAACGAAAGGTTGGAATTTCTCGGCGACGCGATTTTAAACGCCGTCGTCACCGATTATCTCTTCCACCACAATCCCGATTCCGAAGAGGGCCGGCTTTCGCAGATGAAGTCGTTGGTGGTGAGCGCCAAGGTGTTGGAGTTGTGCGCGATCGAATGGAATTTGGGGAAATACATTCTCCTGAGCAAGGCCGAGGAGAAAAGCGGCGGGCGCAATCGGCAAAGCATTTTGGCCGATTCCTTTGAAGCCGTGCTCGGCGCCGTGTTCCTCGACGGCGGCTACCCCGCGGTGACGCAGTTGGTGCATTCCACTTTGGTGCCGATGATGGACGACGTGCTGGCCGACGCCGACTTCGCCAATTACAAGAGCCTGCTGCTCGAATTCACCCAAGGGCGCGGGTACGGCATACCCGCCTATGAAGTGGTGCGGGCCTCCGGTCCCGAGCATCGCAAGGCCTTCGTGGTGGCCGTGAAGGTGCAGGGGCGCGAATGGGGACGCGGCGAAGGCGCCTCAAAAAAATCGGCGGAGCAGGCCGGTGCGCGCATGGCTCTGGCCGCCTTGTCGCCGGACCGGGAAATCGAAGAGGCATGAGCCGGCCTTGGCGTCTGCTCTTCACGGGGCGGCAAAGCGGCGCCTTCAATATGGCCGCCGACGCCGCGGTGCTGCACGCGGTGGAGGCCGGGGGTTCCCCGCCTACGCTGCGGTTGTACGGCTGGGATCCCCCGTGCGTCAGCCTCGGTCATTTTCAAAATGCTCCGGCCGAACTCGACTCCGCAGCCCTGTGCCGACGGGGGTGGGATTGGGTGAAGCGCCCCACGGGGGGGCGCGCCGTGTTGCACGTCGACGAAATCACCTATTCCTTGGCCCTGCGGCAAGACGCCGCGCCCTGGGGTGCCACCCTGCGGTCGTCGCATGCGCGCATCGGGCAAGCCTGGGCGCAGGCTCTGGCAGCCTATGCGGTGCGCGTGGCCGACGGGGACATCGACGCGGCGCGCGCGCCCGCCGGGCCGGGCGGAGCGAGGCCGTGTTTCGCCAGCACAGCGCGCGACGAATTGTCGCATGCGGGCCGCAAGGTGGTGGGGTCGGCGCAGCGCCGGACGCGCGGCGCCCTGCTGCAGCACGGATCGATTCCGCTGACGCAGGCGCATGAAGACCTGGTCGACGTGCTGCGCATTTGTGATGAAGATCGTGACCGATATCGTAAAGAAATCCGGTCTCATGCCGTGTCGCTCCGTGAAATCGGTCCCGTGCCGCCGGCACCCGAAGCGTGGATGCGTGAATTGGCGGCGTCGTTTTGCACCGCGCTGGGCGTGGCGGCCGCACCGGGCGATTTTTCCGACGCCGAGAGCGATCGCCTCCGGCAAGGAGTCGCCGAACATCAAGCGCGCCAGCGGGAGTTTTTTGCGCTGGAGCCCGCGGTGATGCGGGCTTAACGCGTTGGCGCCACGCCTTTCCCTGGCGGAAAGGCGCCATTCCCGCCGCCAGGAGTTAAATTTCCACCTCTTTCGAGGATAAATTTGCCCGCACCGGTTTCCGCGCCCGCTTCGCTCGCGCCCTTGATTGTACAGGGCGACATGACCTTGCTGCTGGAAGCCGCGCACCCCTTGCACGACGAGGTGCGCGACGCCATCGCCGTATTCACCGAATTGGTGAAAAGCCCCGAGCACGTACACACCTACGGCATTTCCCATCTCTCGCTGTGGAACGCCGCGTCAGCCGGGCATTCGTCGCACGAGGTGCTGGAAACCTTGCGGAAATATTCGCGCTACCCGTTGCCCTCCAACGTGATTTATGAAATCGAAACCTTCATGGATCGCTACGGCCAGGTGCGCCTACGTCGCGAAAACAACGCCTTGTGGCTCGAAGCCGAAGATCCGAAGTTGCTGGAAGAAATCTGCCGCCACCGCGAAATTGCGGTCTACCTGGCCGAGCCCGCCCGCCAGGGCAAGGCACAGTTGCTCCCGCATTGCCGCGGACCCATCAAGGTGGCGTTGACCCAAATCGGGTTTCCCGCCGAGGATTTGGCGGGCTACGCCCAAGGCACGCCGCTCGCGGTCGATTTGCGCACCACCACTTTGGCGGGACAACCGCTCCAGGTGCGCGATTATCAGGAGTCGGCCGCGCGCGTCTTCCATGCCGGCGGCAGCGAAAAAGGTGGATCGGGCGTGGTGGTGCTGCCCTGCGGCGCGGGCAAAACCTTGGTGGGTCTGGCGGTGCTGGCGCGCTGCCGGTGCCACACCTTGGTTCTGACCACCAATGTCACCGCGGCGCGGCAATGGATTCGCGAGATCCTCGATAAGACCACGTTGACCGCGGATCAGGTCTCGGAATACACCGGCGATTCCAAAACCATCGCGCCCGTCACCGTGGCCACCTACCAGATTCTGACCTACCGCAAGCGCAAGACCGAAGAGTTTCCGCATTTCGACATCTTCCAGAACAAAGCCTGGGGCCTCATCATTTATGACGAGGTGCATTTGCTCCCCGCCCCGGTATTCCGGATTTCAGCCGACATGCAGGCCACGCGACGCTTGGGTTTGACGGCCACCTTGGTGCGTGAAGATGGCCGCCAAAAAGAAGTCTTCTCGCTCATCGGCCCGAAAAAATTTGAAGTGCCGTGGAAGGTGTTGGAGCAGCAGGGGTGGATCGCCGTCGCCGTATGCACCGAAATCCGCGTGCCCTTGCGCGCCAGCGAGCGCATGACCTACGCCATGGCCGACCTGCGCCGCAAAACCGTACTGGCCTCCACCAACCCGGAAAAAATCCCGGTGGTCAAGGAATTGATCCGCCGCCATGTCGGCGATCGCATTTTGATCATCGGGCAATACCTCGATCAGCTCGACATGCTCCAGGATATCCTTTCCGCGCCGCTGATTACGGGCTCCACGCCCAACAGCGAACGCGAGCAGCTCTATCACGCCTTTCGCACCGGGGCGATTTCGTTGCTGATCGTTTCCAAGGTGGGAAACTTCGCGGTCGACATTCCCGACGCCAATGTTCTGATTCAGGTGTCGGGAACTTTCGGCAGCCGGCAGGAAGAGGCGCAGCGCCTGGGCCGCATCCTCCGGCCCAAGGTCAACGGTTCAAAAGCGCATTTTTACACGTTGATCACGCGCGACACCAAGGAGCAGGAATTCGGCATGAACCGGCAACTCTTTCTCGTGGAGCAGGGCTATGCCTACACGGTGGCGGAATGGAGGGATTATGTGGTCAACGGGTAACGTCCCCGCTACGGGGTGGCGGAAGACCGCCGCGCTGGCGTTGGTCCTGGGGGGGCTGGCGGTTTCGGCCGGGGCGCAGGAAATTCACGCCTGCTATCGGCAATTGGACAACGGCCTCAAGGTCATCATTTATCCGCGCCACCGCAATCCCATCGTGGCTTGCCGGCTGTTTTACGTGACGGGATCGGTACACTCGGCGCCGGGCCGCGTGGGCATCGCCCATTTGCTCGAACATCTGCTCTTCAAGGGAACGCGCAAGGTCGGCACGCATGATTCCACCAAGGATCTGGCCATCGAAGCCAAAATCGATACCCTGATGGATACCATCGACGCCTTGGGTGCGCCCGATTCGCTGCGCAAGGCCGCGCTCATGCACCGTTACGATTCGCTGCTGACCGAGCAACGCAAATACCTGATGCCTTACGAACTGTGGGGCGCGTACGAGAAGGCCGGCGGCACCGATCTCAACGCCTTCACCGCCGATTTGATGACGGCGTATTTCGTCACCCTGCCGCGCAACAAGGTCGAACTCTTTTTTTGGCTCGAAGCCGACCGCATGCAACATGCGGTGTTCCGCGAATTCTACCCCGAGCGCGACGTGGTGATGGAAGAGCGCCGCATGCGCGTTGACGATAGTCCCACGGGCCGTTATTGGGAAAGTCTGCTGGGCGTGTTTTACGAAGCCCATCCCTACCGTTTTCCCACCATCGGCTATCCTTCCGACCTGCACCATCTGTCCCGGCGCGAAGCCGAGCAGCAATATCGCCGGTATTATAAGCCCAACAACGCCATCCTGGTCCTGGCCGGCGACGTCGACACGACCTGGGCTCTGGAGAAGATTCGGCAGTATTTCGGGTCCATTCCGCGCGGCGAAGAATTTCCGCCCGTGGTCACCCAAGAGCCGGTACCGGCCGGGGAGAAGCGCCTGACCGTGCGCCGCAATGATGCCAACCCTCGGCTTGACATCCTGTTTCACACGCCGGGCTATCCCAACCCCGATTTGCCCGCTCTCGACATCGCCGAAGCCGTCTTGTCGGGGCACAGCGGACGTCTGTATCGCAAGCTGGTCTCGGAGAAGAAGCTGGCGATCGACGCCTCGGCCGGCAATGACGTGGAGTTGTACACCTCGAATTTCCAGGTGTCGGTGGACCTCGACGGCAATCCGCCCATCGACCAGGTGGAGAAAGCCACCTGGGAAGTGCTTGACAGCATGACCAAGACGCCGATTTCGCCGCGCGAACTCGAACGCGCGCGCAATCAGGTCTATGCCAACAGTGTGCGCCAGGGCGAAGATCTCGAAAACCTGGCCACCGAATTGGCGTCGTGGGAAATGCGCGGAAGCTGGCAGGATATCAACCGCTTTCCCGCCGCCGTCCGCAAGGTCACGGCCGAGCAGGTACGCGCGGTGTGCGCCAAATATTTCCGCGACGATTGGGCGACTCTCGGAGAGATTCTGCCGCGGCCGGGCGACTCCTCCGAAGCCGCCGCGAACGGAGGTGGAAAATGAAATGCGCCATGACCGTATTGGGGCTGGGTCTCGGTGTCCTCCAGGCAGCGCCGCCGATTCCCCCGGGTTATTCCGAGATCAAATTTCCGACCTGGACGTATCAGCCGCCGAATCCCAAGGAATACCGGGTGGAACTGAAAGACGGCGTGGTGGCCTATCTGGTTCCCGATTCCACACTGGATCTGGTGCAATTGTCGCTGTATTGCGGCCGCCCCAACGTGCCGCGCAAACCCGCCGACGTGGCGGCGCTCGATCTCTATTCCGCATTGCTGAAAAGCGGCGGCACCCGGCAATTGACGCCGGAACAACTCGAAGACAGTCTGGAATTCACCGCGGCGTCGGTGTCGGCCAACCTGGGCAATTATCAGAACGAAGCTGCGTTCGACGCTTTGGGGAAAGATGCCGACGCCATGCTGCATCTGCTCCCGCAAGTGGTTTTGCAGCCGCGCCTCGATCCGCAGGTGTTCAAGCTGCAGCAGCGCGATCTCCTCGAAGCGATCCAGCACCGCTATTCCAAGCCGCGCGGCGTCATGGGCGTGGCCTATGAACGCGTCATGCAGGGCAGTCATCCGCTCAATTGGACGGCCGACTGAAAAAGAGGTCGAGACCCTGACGCCCGCGGCGCTCAAGCCCTTGGCCGGCAGGGGATTCACCCGCAAAGGCATGGTGCTGGCCGTGGCCGGCCGCTTTAACCGCGCCGACATGATCCGCCGGTTGAACGACTTGGTTTCCCAATTTCCCGCCGGAGGAAAAGACGAGGCGGTGCCGGCTTTCAAAGGCCCACGCCCGCCCGGCGTATACCTGGTGGACAAACCTTTCTCCCAAGCCACCATCCGCATCGGCGCGCCCGGCGTGCAAAGACCCGACCCCGACTATTACCGCCTGGTGGTGGCCAGCTACATCTTCGGCGACGGCGGCTTTACTTCGCGCCTGATGAAGCGCGTGCGCATCGACGAAGGCCTGGCCTACGGCATCGGCAGCGAAATCGAAAGCGATTACCACCGCCGGGGCACGGTGTACGCCGGATTGCAGACCAAGGCGCCCACCGGCGCCTACGCCATCAAATTGGTGTTCGAAGAAATGCGGCGTATGGCCCGCGACGGCATCACCGACGACGAATTGGCCAAAGCCAAAGACGGGTTGCTGAAAAGCCTGCCCTCGCTCTTCGACACGCCTCTCAATACGGCGCGCCTTTTCGCCCAGGGCGAGCTTTGGCAGCGCAAGCCCGATCATTTCCGCGAATACGAAAAGCGGATCAAGGCCATGACCCGGGCCGAAGTCGAAGCCACTTTCCGCAAGTATTTCAATCCCGACTCCATGCGCATCGTGGTGGTGGGGCCCAAAGACATTTTGCTGCAACGCGACGATGCGCACAAAGTATCGCTGGCGGATTTCGGCAAAATCGTCGAGCTCACCCCGGACGAACTGGATCGACGCGAATGAGCGCGGACCTGCGGCGCGTCGTGGTCACGGGCCTGGGTACCGTGAACCCGCTGGGGCTTTCGGTGGAGGAATTCTGGACGAACCTCGCGGCCGGCAAGTCCGGCGTGCGCCTCATCGATCGCTTCGACAGCAGCACGTTTTCCAGCCGCATCGCGGGGCTGGTTCCCGACTTCGATCCGCTGCCGTTTTTTCAGGACGCGAAGATGGCGCGGCGCCTGGATCGGGCCATCACCTATGCCGGAGTGGCCGGCCACCAGGCCTTGCGCGATGCGGGGTTGGAGGCGGGGGCGTATGATCCCGAACGCGTGGGCGTCTATTTCGGCAGCGGCATGGGCGGCGTGGGCACCTTCGAAGCCGACACCGAAGTCAAGGCCGCGCGCGGCCATAAGCGCGTGTCGCCGTTCTTCGTGCCCATGATCCTGCCCAATACGGCCTCGGGGTATTTCAGCATCGAGCACGGTTTCATGGGGCCCAATTACGCCGCGGTCTCGGCCTGCGCCAGCGCCAACCATGCGCTGGGCGAAGCCTTCCACGCGCTGCGGCGCGGCGACGCCGACGTCATTTTCGCCGGCGGCACCGAAGCGGCGGTGGTGGCGGTGGTGGTGGCCGGTTTCGCCAACATGAAAGCGCTGTCGACCCGCAACGACGATCCCCAAGGCGCGTCGCGGCCGTGGGACCAGGGACGCGATGGATTCGTCATGGCCGAAGGCGCCGCCGTGCTCTGCCTCGAAGGGCTGGAGCACGCGCAACGGCGCGGGGCCCGCATTTACGCCGAGTTCGCGGGATTCGGTCAAAGCAGCGACGGATATCACATTACCGCCCCCCACCCCGAGGGGCGGGGCGGCTGCCTGGCCATGCAAGCCGCGCTGCGCAGCGCCGCCATGAATCCCGAGGAGATCGATCTCGTGAATGCGCACGGAACTTCGACGCCGCTCGGCGATATCGGCGAAACCAAGGCCCTGAAAAAATGCTTCGGCGCCCACGCCCGACGGCTCATGGTGCATTCGACCAAATCCCTAATCGGCCACGCGCTGGGGGCGGCGGGGGCCATTGAAGCCGTGGCCGCTTTGCTGGCCCTGCACCGCGGTGTGGTGCATCCGACGTTGAACCTGCACGAGCCCGATCCCGAATGCGATCTCGATTACGTACCCAACCGGACGCGCGAAGCCCGGGTGCGCGCCGTACTCTCCAACTCTTTCGGCTTCGGCGGGCACAACGCCACGGTGATTCTGAAACGCTTCGGCTAGGATTGCCTTTCCATGCCGACTCCGCGCCACGCCTTGGCCGTGCGCACCCCGCCTCGGGCCACCGCCGTTTCGCCTTGGGTGGTGGCGGCCTTGACGGTCCTGACGGTCCTGGCGGCGTTGGGGTGTTCGCCCTCGTTTGCCGATCCGCCGGCGCCCCCCACCGCGCCGCGCATCAGCCCCGGCCAGCGGGATTACTGCAACCTGCTGTATGGCTGCGATCTGCCACGGCCGCCCGGGTTCTGCCCGGCACCCGACGTCTTGGGCAAACCCGATTTCGACTTCGACAGCACGCGTTGTTCCGAAGCCCGCACCTTGGATGGCCGCGGGGTCAAGCCCACCAATCCCGTGGTGGGATTCCAGTTGTACCGTTTTCTCGGCTTGGAATACCGCGTGGTGTACTGGGCCAGCGACACCTTGCCGCTGTCGGTGGCGCGGCTGGAATTTCTGCTGCAGGATTTACCCTTGGCCGCCCGGCTCGTCAGCCATTACCAGGATGAGCCTTACACCGCGCAATATCTCGACGCGGCGCACACCTATTTCCAGGGGACCAAGGGAAAACATTTGTGGGGACAGGCGCGTTTGATTTCGGGTTCGACGGCCGAAAAGCATCTCTTTTATTTCGGCACCGGGACGGCCGAGATCGCCTTTTGGACGCTCAAGGGGCCGGCTCTGCTCGACTTCAGCTATTGGCCCGTTGACGGGACCAAACCGGGCGTGGGGTATCGCATGAAGTTGTTGGTGTTTCCCGGCAACGGTTTCATCAATGCCATCATGAACCTCGGGCTGTTTAAAAAAGTGGTGATCGGCAAGGTGCGCGAAGTGCTCGATGACATTACCGCCACCGCGCATAAGTTGGCCCAAACCGGCGGCGCCGATTTGCTGCAAAGCCCGCAATGGACTCCCGACGAAAAAAAGAAAATCGCCGCCTTTCTGAAACTGCCATGACGGAGCCCGCGGAAGATTTTCCGGACGATGCGGATTCTGCCGCCGATCGCTTCGCTTTCAAGCTGACTCCGGCGCGGCGGGCCCTGCTGCAACGGGTGGTGTCGCAGCGCACCCGCCATTTCACCTTGGTGCTCGAAGACCTGAAAGACCCGCACAACATCAGTGCCGTCATCCGCACCTGCGAAGTGTTCGGTTTTCAAGACGTGCATGTGATCCAAGAGGTGAACCCCTACCGCGTTTCGCGTTCGGTGCTGAAGGGCAGTTACAAGTGGCTCGACATCTTCTGCCACGCCAAGCGCCAGCATTGCCTCGAACGCCTGCGCGGCCGGGGCTACCGCATCGCCGTGGCGTCGACCGCGGCCGAAACCTCGTTGTACGATTTGGATCTTTCCGCGCCCACGGCGTTTTACCTCGGGTCGGAAACTTTGGGGAACCATCCCGATACTTTGGCGCAATCCGACCTGCGCTTTCGCATTCCGCAGCAGGGCTTCACCGAAAGCCTGAACGTGTCGGTGTGTGCGGGCGTGATCATGGCCACCTTGGATCGCTGGCTGCACCAGCAGGGACGGGAGCGCTATGCGCTATCGGAGGCCGACCAGGCCGCACTGCTGCGCGTGTTTTACGAGCGCAGCGCGCTCGGGGTCGATGGCCGGTCGCCCCTGCACGAGCTGGACTGAGCGCTAACCGGCGGCAGCCGTCGTGGCGGCGGCGGACAGCACCAGGTTTTCGGTGGCCTCCCAGCCGAGGCATTCGTCGGTCACCGAAACCCCGTAGCGTAATTGCGAAACGTCGGCCGGAATTTTCTGGTTGCCCGCGAAGAGATGGCTTTCGACCATGGCGCCCACCAAGGCGCGGTTGCCCTCCCGGCGCTGCTCCAGCACGCTGTTCCACACCGCGGCCTGCTGTTCGTGGCGCTTGCCGGTGTTGCCGTGGCTGCAATCGATCACCAGGCGCGGGTCGAGCCCGGCCTGGGTCAGCGCGCGCGTGGCCGCGGCCACGCTGGCCGGGTCGTAGTTGGGGTGGGCGCGTCCCCCGCGCAGCACCAGGTGGCCGTAAGCGTTGCCGTTGGTTTTGACGATGCAGGTACGGCCGTCGCCGTCCAAACCGAGAAAGCTGTGCGCGCCGCGCGAGGCATGCAGCGCGTCGATGGCCACCTGCACGTTCCCGTCGGTGCCGTTCTTGAACCCCACGGGCATGGAAAGCCCGCTGGCCATTTGCCGGTGGGTTTGCGATTCGGTGGTGCGCGCGCCGATGGCGGCCCAGCTCACCAGGTCGGCGATGTATTGGGGCACGATGGGGTCGAGGAACTCCGAGGCCGCCGGCACGCCCAGCGCGTTGAGGCGCAGCAGCAGGCGGCGCGCTTCGCGCAAGCCGGTGGAGATGTCGCCCGAGTCGTCGAGATGCGGGTCATAGATGAAACCCTTCCAGCCCACGGTGGTGCGCGGCTTTTCGAAATACACGCGCATCACCAGGAACACGTCTTCCGCGACGCGTTCCCGTAGTCGGCCAATCTTTTCGCCATATTCCAGCGCGGCTTCGGGGTCGTGGATGGAGCAGGGCCCGAGGATGGCCAACAGGCGCGTGTCTTCGCCGCGCAGAATGCGCTGGATCGCGGCGCGCGCCGCGACCACCGTCGCGTTCGCGGCTTCGTCCATGGGAAAGGCGCCTTTGAGTTCGGCGGGTGAGATCAAGGGAATGGTTTCCCGAATGTTGAGGTTTTCAGTGCGTTGCATGGTTTTCTCTTTTCTGCGGCCCGGCAACAAAAAACCCCCGGGCTTCCGGGGGTTGTGACACTTGGCTCGCGCGCGCCAATGCCTTAACCCCCGGGGGTGACCCGCCAGAAGTAAAAGCCGAAAGCGCGCCGGGAATTCATTTCCCTTTTAATATATCGCTGCGGCGCCGGGCCGTCAATCTTTCCGCGCCCCATTTTTGCCACTCCGGGTATCCGGCGGTTTCACCAATTGCCGGGCTGCCAGACGCTGCGCAGCCAGGCATGTTTGTGAAGTTTGCGCAATAATGCTTCCGGTAACCGCGGCAGGTCGGAAACGGCGGTGTTCGCTTCGGCCTGCGCCGCATTGCGGATGCCCGGAATCACGGTCGACACCGCCGGATGCGCCAGGGCAAAGCCGATAGCGGCCTGGGGCAAGGTATAGCCGCTGCCGTCGAGGTCTTTTTGCAGGGCGCGGACGCGCGCCACGGTGCGGGTCAAACGGTCGCCGCGAAAATACTCGTTGCGGAAATCGCCCGCGGGAAAGCGGGTTTCCTCGGTGAACTTGCCGGTCAGCGAACCTTCATCGAAGACCACGCGCACGATGATGCCCACGCCGGTTTCCGCGGCCGCGGGCAACAGTTCGGAGGCCGGCTCCTGTTCGAAAATGTTGTAGATAACCTGCACGACGTCGACAAAACCCTTGCGCATCAAATCGAGGACGCAGTTTTGATCCTGCTCCGGGGTCGAAACACCCACCGCGCGGATTTTTCCCTGCTTCTTCAGCTTGACCAAGGTTTCCAGCGGAGCGGGGTTTTTGTTCCAGGCGCGGGTCCAGGTGTGCAATTGCAGCAGGTCGATACAATCGACGCCGAGATTGCGCAACCGTTCCTCGACGTTTTCGCGCAGGTATTCGGCCGGATAATTCACGTGCATGTCGTCGTAGGGCGAGGGCGGCCAGTTCTCGCCGGCCTGCGGCGGAGTTTTGGTGGCCACGAAAATTTTCTCCCGGCGCAGGCGCAGAAATTTTCCGATCACGCGTTCGCTGGTCCCGCGACCGTACACCTGCGCCGTGTCGATGAAGTTCACGCCCAGATCCGCGGCGCGATGCAAGGCCGCCAGCGAATCTTCTTCGCTTTGCCCGCCCCAGCTCGAGCCGCCCAGGGCCCAGGCTCCGAAGCCGATTTCCGACACCCGCATTCCGGTTTTACCGAGTTCCCGATATTGCATGACGATACCCCTCCCGTCCTGGAAAAGGAAAAATTAATTGCGTGCGGACCGATGCACGCAGATAGGAATGAAGTCGCTCTCCGCTCCGCCCGCAGCCGCGTCGGATTCCGCTTGCTAACTTTCATGCCCTGGCCAAGGACGGAGATCTTGCCGCGTTACCACCCCAAAGAAATCGAGCCCAAGTGGCAGGAATACTGGCTGCGCCATAAAACCTTCCGGGCCGAAATGCGCCCGGGCCGGCCCAAGTTCTATTGCCTCGACATGTTTCCCTACCCGTCGGGCAACGGGTTGCATGTGGGCCACCCCGAAGGCTATACCGCCACCGACATCGTGTGCCGCTACAAACGGATGTGCGGCTTCAACGTCTTGCATCCCATGGGCTGGGATGCCTTCGGCTTGCCGGCCGAACAGCATGCCATCAAAACCGGCACGCATCCGGCCGTGACCACGCAAAAGAACATCGACAATTTCCGCCGGCAAATCCGCTCCTTGGGTTTCAGCTACGACTGGGATCGCGAAATCAGCACCTGCGACCCGGCGTATTTCCAGTGGACGCAATGGATTTTCAAGCAATTGTTTGAAAGCTGGTATGATGCCGAAACCGACAAGGCTCGCTCCATACGCGATTTGCCGCCGGCCGTGACGGCGCGAGGGTCTGCCGCCATGGCTGACTTTATTCGCGTGCACCGGCTGGCCTATATCGCCGAAGCTCCGGTGTGGTGGTGCCAGGAATTGGGCACGGTGCTGGCCAATGAAGAGGTGAGCGACGGCAAATCCGAACGCGGTGGACACCCGTGTGAACGCCGGCCCCTGCGCCAATGGGTGTTGCGCATCACGGCCTATGCCGAAAGGCTGTTGCGCGATCTCGACGGTCTGGATTGGCCCGAGCCCATCAAAATCATGCAGCGCCATTGGATTGGCCGCTCCGAAGGCGCCGAAGTCGATTTTCGCCTCGACGGGCGTTCTGAAGCCTTGCGCGTGTTCACCACCCGGCCCGACACTCTGTTCGGCGCCACTTTCATGGTGGTGGCGCCGGAGCATCCGTTGCTCGACGCGCTGACGATGCCGGAGCAGCGCGAGGCGGTCGCCGAGTACCGGCGGCAGGCCGGCGCCAAAAGCGATTTGGAGCGCGGCCTCGAACGCGAAAAAACCGGGGTGTTCACGGGCGGTTATGCCGTCAATCCCGTGAACGGCGCGCGCATTCCCGTATGGACCGCGGATTACGTCATGATGGGCTATGGCACCGGCGCCATCATGGCCGTGCCCGCGCATGACGAGCGCGACTACGCCTTTGCGCAAGCCATGCGCCTGCCCATCGTCGAGGTGATTTCCGGCGGCGACATCGCCCAAGCGGCTTATATCGGCGACGGAACCTTGGTGAACTCGGATTTTCTCGACGGCCTGGGCGTAGACGCGGCCAAACAACGCATGATCGCTTGGCTGCAGGAAAAAGGCGCGGGCCAGGCGCGGGTGCAATACAAGTTGCGCGACTGGCTGTTCTCGCGGCAGCGCTATTGGGGCGAGCCATTTCCCATCGTGCATGGCGCCGACGGCCCCGAGGCCGTGCCCGATTCCGAATTGCCGGTGACCTTGCCCGACCTGGCCGATTATACGCCCACCGGAACCTTTGAACCGCCGCTGTCCAAGGCCACGGGCTGGGTCGATTACGCGCCGGGCAAAAGACGCGAACTCAACACCATGCCGCAATGGGCCGGGTCGAGCTGGTATTTCCTGCGCTTTCTCGACCCCCACAACGCGCAGGCGGCCTTCAGCCCCGAAGCCGAGCGCTACTGGATGCCGGTGGATTTGTACATCGGCGGCGCCGAACATGCGGTGCTGCATCTGCTGTACGCGCGCTTCTGGCACAAGGTGCTGTTCGATTTGGGGCATGTGTCCACGCCCGAGCCTTTTCACAAGCTGGTGAACCAAGGGTTGATTCTCGGCGAAGACGGCGAAAAGATGTCGAAGTCGCGCGGCAACGTCGTCAACCCCGACGAGGTGATCGACAGCCATGGCGCCGACGCCATGCGGCTGTACGAAATGTTCATGGGGCCGCTCGAACGGGTGAAGCCCTGGCAAACCGCGGGCATTGAGGGGTTGTGGCGCTTTCTCAACCGCGTCTGGCGCGTGACCGCCGGCGACGAGAAAGAAGCGGTGACCGTCCGGGAGGACACGCCGCCCGAAGAGCTGCTGCGGGCCGCACATCGCTGCATCAAAAAAGTCACCGAAGATCTCGACGGCTTGCGATTCAACACCGCCATCTCCGCTATGATGGTCTTTGCCGGCGAGCTTTCCGCCGCGTTGGAGCGCGATGGGTTCGCCTACCGCGCGACGGCCGAAATCGCCATCAAGCTTCTGTCTCCCTTCGCCCCGCACATCGCCGAGGAGCTCTGGCAGACGCTCGGCCATGCGCAATCCCTGGCCTATGAGCCCTGGCCCGCCTGGGACGCGGACCGGGTGACGGAAAACGAGGTCGAGGTGGTGTTCCAGACCAACGGCAAGGTGCGCGCCCGCGCCCTGCTTCCCAAGGGGCTGGCGGCGGCCGATCTTGAAGCCCGTGCCCGGAGCCATGAGAAATTCGCCGCGCATCTGGTGGATCAAAACGTGATCAAGGTCATCGTCGTTCCCGATAAATTGGCGAATTTCGTGGTGCGTCCCAAGGGCTGAAGTTTCGCCCCCGGCGGTCCGACCCAGCGCTCGGGCCGGGGTATGGGAACTTGGGCTTAACTACAAAGTGAACGCAGAGCGCATCACCACGCTTCAAGGCGTGGATTCGTCGGGTTGATTTTCCTCTTCGCTCTTATTTTTACGGGTAAACCGGAGCCCAATCTCCGGGCCGTCACATCGCCAGGGGAGTAATCCGTGGGCCGGTACTTGCATGCCTTCTTCGCGCACAACGGTTTCGCCGCCTTTTCCGGACGGGGTTTCTGGGCTCGTTGGTTCTGGCGCCGGATTTTATTGCTTGGAGGAGCCGTCGCCGTTTGGGGTGGGGGAAGCGCCCTGGCCGCAGTGCCAGGCTTTTTTCCCGCGCCGAATGCCGTGGGTATTCCCGCCGACGCGCCTTTGCGGATTACGTTGCCGGGAAAAACCGCGTTGAATTATCACGGCCAATTGCAGGTTTTTGACGCGGCCACCGATCATGCTGTTTTCACCTTGAACTTAAACCGATCCCAACCCGATTCCACCAATCCCGCCAATTGGCCGTTTCACGATTCCATCGCCGGGACTGCGGTGAACCAATGGCCCATGGTCATCGTCGATTCCGAGGCCTATATCTCCTTGCATTCCCATCCGTTGCAGTACGGGACCACCTACTATGTGCAAATGGATAGCGGCATGCTGGCCCTGCCTCCTGGAACGACCTTTTCCGGCATTCACGACAAAACCACCTGGCGGTTCACCACCGCGCCGGCCCCCCAGAAAGGGTTGAGTGCCTACACCGTCGCGGCCGACGGCAGCGGGGATTTCTGCACCGTTCAGGGCGGGCTGGATTTTATTCCGGCGGGGAATACCGCCCCGGTGATTTTGGATATCAAGGCCGGCGTCTATATCGAAAGCATCCGCTCGTTTGGAAAGAACCACATCACCCTGCGGGGGCGCAACCGCGACAGTTGCTTCATCACTTATGAGAACAACAACAATTTCAATCCGGGAACCCAGGAGCGCGAGCTGGGGGTGCTTTTCGGAAACGATTTGGCGCTGGTGAACCTGACCTTCCTGAATCGGACTCCCCAGGGCGGGTCGCAGGCGGAGTCGCTTTTCCTGCGGGGAGATCGCTGCCTGGTTTCCAATTGCACCTTCATCAGCTTTCAAGACACCCTGCACTTGGAAGGCCGCGTCTATTTGTCGCAGTGCACCAACCAAGGGGCCGTCGATTACACCTGGGGCACCGGGATCGCCTATTTCTCCCACTGCGCCATAATCTCCGATGCCGCCGGTTATCTCGTGCAGGCCAGGAATGCGGCGGGAGCCTACGGATACGTATTCGCGAATTGCCAGTTGACGGCCACCGCGGGAGTGACGGGAGTTTATCTCGCCCGCAATTCGGGCGGGGGCAGCGCCTACGCCCAGGTCGCCTACCTGAATTGCGCTTTGGGCAACCAAATTTTGCCGGTGGGCTGGTCCATCGACGCCACGGGAACCAACACCCTCAACTTCGGCGAATACCAAAGCGTCAACGCCCAGGGTCAAGCCGTGGACATCAGTCAACGCGCTTCCCTTTCCCATCAGCTCACCGATGCCCAGGCGCAGACCCTGCTCGATCCCAAAAATGTCCTGGGCGGGACGGACGGGTGGGATCCCGTCGCGGCTTTGGCGGCGCTTCCGGTTCCCGTACAGCAGATATTGCCGGAAAAATCAGGACAAATATCGCATTTAAATCTCGAAGCCGGGTCCCGGCCGGCGGTTTTTGCCAAGGGGCTCTATTGGGATTTAAACGGAAGGGCGTTGAATCAAAGCGCCATCCGCCGGAATTCTTCCCTGCCGCCCGGAATATTTTAAGCTGGAATCCCTGCGACTCCAGGTGTGGGTGACGACGTTGTCAGCTGTCGGCCTCCGCAGGCGAAGGCTGGGCTTAGGCGAGTTTGAACCGGTTCCATAAAAAAAGCCCTCCGCGCGGAGGGCTTTTGTTTTCGCTACGTCGCTGAAATCAGATATCGTAATACAACTCGAATTCCATGGGATGGGGCCGCAAATTGACTTTGTCGATCTCATTCACGCGCTTGTAATCGATCCAGGTGCTGATGACGTCTTCGGTGAACACGTCTCCCTTGAGCATGAAAGCATGATCCTTTTCCAGCGCATCCAGCGAAGCGCCCAGCGATCCGGGCGCCGTGGGCACGGCCAGGTTTTCCTGGGCGTCCAATTCGTAGATGTTCTTTTCCAGCGGCTTGCCCGGGTCGATCTTGTTCTGGATGCCGTCGAGACCGGCCATGAGCATGGCCGCGAAGGCCAGATAGGGGTTGCAGGACGGATCCGGGGTGCGGAATTCGAGGCGCTTGGCTTTCGGCGAAGACGAATACATGGGGATGCGGACGGCCGCCGAGCGGTTGCGCGAGGAGTACGCGAATTTGTTGGGGGCTTCATAACCCGGAACCAGCCGCTTATAGCTGTTCATGGTCGGGTTGGTGAGCCCGCATAACGCCGGAGCATGCTTCAAAATGCCGCCGATGTAATACATGGCGAGTTGGGACATGCCGGCATAGCCGTCGCCCGCGAACAAAGGCTGCTCGCCCTTCCACAGCGATTGGTGGGTGTGCATGCCGCTGCCGTTGTCGCCGAACAGGGGTTTGGGCATGAAGGTGGCGGTCATGTTGTGCTTCTTGGCCACGTTCTTCACTACATACTTGTACCACATCAGGCTGTCCGCCATTTTGGTCAAGGTCGTGAAACGCATGTCGATTTCGTTTTGGCCGGCCGTGGCGACTTCGTGATGCAGGGTTTCGATGCGAATGCCCAGCTTTTCCATGTCGAGCACCATTTCCACGCGCAAATCCTGCTGGGTGTCGGTGGGCGGAACCGGGAAATAGCCTTCTTTGTTGCGCACGCGGTAGCCCAGGCCCGCTTTGTCGGAATTCCAAATGCCTTCTTCGGAGTCGATTTCCACCATGCTCACGTTTTGGCTGTTTTTGTAGCGGATGCTGTTGAACACGAAGAACTCGGCTTCGGGTCCGAAATACGAGGTGTCGGCAATACCCGTGGTCTTGAGATAGGCTTCGGCTTTGTGCGCGATGTAGCGCGGGTCGCGGCTGTACGGCTTGCGGGTGATGGGATCGACGACATCACAAATAAGCACCAAGGTGGGATGCCCGTAATAAGGATCGATTTGGGCGGTGGTGGGGTCCGGGATGAGGAGCATGTCGGAATCATTGATAGCCTGCCAGCCGCGGATGGAGGATCCGTCGAAGCCCCAGCCGTCCGTGAAAGTTCCTTCATCCATTTCCGAAACCGGGTGGGACACGTGCTGCCAGATGCCGGGGAAGTCGATGAAGCGACAGTCGACCATTTCGATATTGTTCTTCTTGACGAATTCCATGATTTCTTTGGGGGTCATACGACGACTTCTCCTGGGATATGGTTAATGGGTGTCTGCCGACAAAGTGAGAATCAGAAGCCTAGAAAATATCGTACCAGGATTGAACCAGACTTAATGTCAAACAGAGCCTGTTTTGGCCGCATATATTAAAATTGTAAATCGAATTGTATCTATGTGAATGTTTTTGTTGGCAATTTGCATTTGATTGTAAGTCGCTCACTTAAAATCCTGGAAAAGTTGGCTGGCACGTGGTTCTTTTTGCAAAGTGTATTTGCCTTTATAAAACGACAGGGTTCCTTCGGGAGTCATGAAATAGACCTGGCCGATGCGCACGTTCGGGTAAACGCGAATGGGATGCACGACCTCGATTTCCAAAGTCCAGGTCGGATACTGGCATTGCAGTTTGCCTGTAGCATCCGGAAGATAGCCCCACCCCACATCTCCGAAGCCGGCGGTGATATGGGTGTTGATGCCGAGACGGCCGATGCTGGATCGCCCCTCGAACATGGGGACGAACCGGCAGCTCGTCGCCGTTTCATTCGAACATCCGAGGTAGAGGATTCCCGGTTCCAACACCAGGCCGGTTTCCGGGATTTCCAGGGCGTCGACGGGGTTATCCGCCTTCATGTCCAGCACCGCGCCGCCGGGCAGCCGATACACCAGCAATCGGCTGTTCAAAGTCACGTCATAGGAATTGGGGCCGAGATGTTCCGGGTGAAAAGGGGAAATATGGATGTTCCCCAATTCCATCTGCCGCAGGATTTCCGGTCCGGTCAATACCATGGATGCGTTCGGCGGTCGCGCCAGGCGCGGCCGATCATTCCAACTTAGAAATCGTCTTTGTAAGTTGGACGCGTGAATGGCCCGAAAGCCCTGTGGGCGCTGTGGGGGATGCTGTTTTCTTCGGCCTCGGCGCTCGGCACTTTTGAGTTGCAGGGATTTGTCACCGATGCCGGCGGCGCCAAAACCACGGCCACCTTGGTCTTGACCTATCCCGACTCGTTGGCCGGCAGCGAGGTGCGGGCTTTGCTGGCCGCCAACCGGCCCGGCACCGAATGGACACTGCTGCCCCGCGGGGAATTGACCGAGACGGAACGTGAATTCCTTGAAGGCCTGCGCGACTTTGCCGGCGGTGGCCCGGATCAAGCCTCGGACGCGTGGGGCAAATTGCGCGGCCTCCGTTTGCATCCGCTGCTGCAAAGCTGCCTGAATGTCGACGAAGGTTTGCTGTTGTGTCTGCGGGGTGAAACCGCGGCGGCCGAATCGGTATGGACGCGTGAATGGCGCCGCCGGGCGCCGGCGGCCGAAGGCGCCTGGCGCAATTTGCTGGGGATTTACACGGCCGAAGGCCGGTACGACGAGGCGAACCGGCTTTTAAACGCGGTGCTGAAGGAACAGCCGCGGAACCACTTGGCCATCCTTTCCCAGGCCGCGCTGATCAAGCAGACGCAAACGGATTCGGATTGGGAGGATTTTTTGCGCGCGCATACGGCGCCGCGCGATTCCTTGCCCGATTTGCAGTTGGAATACGGCGAAATGCTGGTGGACCAGAAGCATTGGGCCCAGGCCGTGCCGGTTTTGGATCACGGCCTGTCGGCGCAGCCGCATGCCGGCCAGGCGTGGCTGGATTTGGCCGACGCCCAATACCATTTGGAGTATTACGTGTTCGCGCTCACCTGTTTGCAAAACGCCTGGCGGGCCGGCTACCAGGAATCGGAGTTTTACGAATTGTATGCCCGCGTATTGCGCGCCTGCTGCATGGCCGGCGACGACGCCAACAGCGCCGAGGCGCGGCGCACGGCCGAACATCTGCTCGAAGAGGGGTTGCCCAAGGATTTGAACCGGCGTTCCATGGCCCAATTGCTCTATCATGTGTATTGCCAGAACGGGAAACCCGAGGCGGCCATGGAATTGCGGAAAAACCTCTGGTTCCACTTTGAAGGCCCGTCGCAAATCCCACCGCCCATCGGGTATGACGAGTGGCCGCAAGCCGGGCTCGATCATCTCCGCCTGCACATCCAGTTCGGGCTTTACGCCTTCAATTGGGTTATGGCTTTGCGGCGCACCGATTTTTATCAGGCGTTTTAATAACTTTCCCGGCGTTCTGCGATTTTTTCGGAGGATGCGCATGCGGGCTTCGCCCCAAAACCGCAGCGGCGGGTGGCCGGGAAAAAAGGTTATGTCGACCGCGGCCCTGCTGTTGTTGTTGGCCTGCGGTGCGGCCTCGGCGCGCAAATTGGTGAACACGTGCCCGAGCGTCGACGTCGCCACTTCCCAGAATGATCTCACGGTGGTGGCTCCGATTCTGGAATATACGGTCACCACCTTCGACCCCGGTTGGTTCGCCTCCAACCAATCGGCCGGCGCCCCCGTGCTGTTCACCTTGGTCATCGACCCATCGCTCAAGCAATACGCGGGTTCACTGCGCCTGCGCGTGCAGATCACGGCCGATACCACCTTGGGGCGCAATCCTTCCGCACCCCAGGTCATGGCCTTCGATCGCATCAGCGACACCTTGAGCGCCGATCAAATCGGGGTGCCCTTGACCTCGGGCCAGGTTTTCGATTTGCGGTATCAAACCGGAGGGCTGGATTTCAACCAGAGCGATCTGTATGGGCTCGTAACGCAAAACCACCAGGCCCCGGAAATGAATCTGCATTTCCGCTTTCGCCTCACCTGCGAAGACGCGGGCGATCCCTTGGGCAATTCCGGCGACATCAACATCGCCGTGGTCGACCCGGCCAACTGGTCGGCGAATTACGGCAAGCTGCGCTACGTCAACACCGTGCAGGCGCTGTCGCCCGGCACCGACGCTTCGAATCCCAAACCGGTTTCGATTTACACCTTGAACCCGGTTTTTCAAATCGCCTCCGAGCTGTTCAACAACCAGGAATTCATCTATCCGCCGGGCGAACCGAAAATGCGGATCTACCTCTACACGGTTCCGGCGGGCACCAATCCCGTCGACGCGTTGCAAGGCATGGAGTTCGCGCAGTTCCCCGTTCCCAACCAATATCCCATCACCTATCCCGCGGGTCTGCCGCAACTGACACCGGGTCAGACCTACGTGTGGCGCGCGCGCGCCACCTTGCGCGGCCCCGCGGACGAGTACCTCTATTCCAACGCCTTGTACTTCCGGGTGGATCCGCTGCTCGACAACAGCGGGGCGCCGCCTTCGCCCGACGCGCTCTCCGACCTCACCAATTTCGCCCAACAGGTGCAATACGGCGACGATTACGTGAAGCGCGTCATGGCCGCGTTGAAAATCATTCTGGGCGACAACTACGACATCTTCGACGTGTCGCGCGCCAACAAGATTCCGGCCAAGGGCCAGATTCGCCTCAACGGGCAGCCCTATTCGCTGGAAGAGCTCGAAGCCCTGGCGCGCGAATTCCAGCAGAGTAGCCACAGCGTCACCCGGATTCGGTTCCAGTGAAGTTCTGGGTGCTGGGCCTGTGCGTCGCGGCCGTCTGGGCCAAACCGCCGCGTGATCCGTCGCTGGCCCTGGTGCGCCAGGTCACCGGTAACGCTACCGTGGCCGATCGTGACACCAGTGTTACAACCCAGCTCAAGTTCGGCGATCTGGTGCCGAGCGGACGCACCTTGGCCACCGGAAGCAACGGCGTGCTCATCCTGCGCTTTCACCCCGACTTCATGCGCATCGAGGCGCGCGCGAACTCGCGCTATGTGCTGGGTTATGCGCGCCTCGACACCACCAAGGCGCGCCAAATCCGGTTGGATGCGGGCGAACTGGTGCTGGGCGTGCCCAAGCACAGCCCGCCGCTCGACCTCGAAGACGCGCATTCGCGCGTGCATGCCGAAGAGGCGCGCTTTTCCTTTGCCACCGATGCGCAAAGCGCCTCGACCCTCATCGTGCTCGACGGCAGCATCGAAGTGCACAATCGCGCCAAAGACGTGAGCGGCACGGTGCGCCGCGGCCAGAAATGCGTGTCCGACGACGACGGCCTGCATATCACCGACGCCACCGATTCGGAGCTCAGCCAGGTGGGCCTGCGGCAGAACACGCTTGAGGTGGATTTCTGGAATCCTCAAACCGGGGAGTTCAGCACGCTCGAGGTGGAGTATGAAAGCAATTTCTAGCCTCGCGCTGCTGCTGGCTTCGGGATTCCCGGCCGCGGGTGTTTACGCCCAAAGCACCCCGGCGGCCGGCGGTCATACGCAGCCCGTTGCCGGCTGGAGCGATGACTCCACCCGAGTGGCTGCGCCGCCGGTGGCCGTTCCCGCTCCACCGCGCGACGCGACCCGGCGGGCCGCGACGCCGGTGGATTCCGGTGCGCCTAAGCACACGGCCGCGGGCTCGACGGCACCCGACTCGAAGGCCGCCAAAGATACCGCTTCGGCCCGGGCCGCTCCCGCCGCTCCGGATTCGACCGCCTTGGCCGAAAGCGCGGCGCCCGATACCACGCCGGGGCTTTCTTTTCTCATTCCCGCCGACGGCGATGTCATCTACGCTGCCGACGTGAAAATCGTGGCCTATGTGCGCGGCCCCACGCCGGCGGGCATGCTGGCCGTGCTCGACGGATTTTCGCTGGCCATTCCGCTGCATCTCGAATCCGGCATCCTGACGGTGGACTTGCCCGGCCTGCATTCGGGCGTGCATGAAGTCAAGGTGGTATTTCTCGACGCCCACCGGCAAATCTCCTTGAGCCGCACGGTGCGCTTCTTCGTGCGTGTACCCGAGCCGCACCGCAAACCGGTGGAAGGAACCTTTCGCCAATTCGGCCGCGTGGTGGCCCAGGCCGATTGGAAAGGCGCCGACGCCGAAGGGCAAGTGGTGAAGCAATCGCAACTGAACCGGGTCAGCGACAGCACCTACCGCCTCTCGCACGGCGAGACGCCCCTATCGCAAAACGTCGACGGCGCCGCCGAAGTCTCGTATTCGATCAAAGATGAACATTGGGAAGGTTATCTCAAGGGGCTGATCTCCACCGACGAAGATCAATACCGCCAGCCCGACGATCGTTTGTCGGGCCGCATCACCTACGGCCCCTGGGCCACGGTGCGCGGCGGCGATTTGTATCCGGTGTACAACGATTTGATCCTCAACGGCACCCGCGTGCGCGGCGGCGAAGTGGATTTGGCGGCGGTGACCGACGACGGCACCAAGCATTGGGTTTACGCCAAAATGGTGACCGGGGAGACCAAACGCGCGGTACCGGCCTTTGTGGCCGAATACGATACGGGCAACGGCAACACCGTGCAAGACACCATTCCCGCCACGGCCGAACAGCGGCTGACCGCCATACGCGTCGGCGCGGGCGGGGGTCAGACGTTCGACGTGGGCCTCACGGTCATGAAAGCTTCGGATCGCGACGGCGACAGCGCCTCGCAATTGCTCAACAACCAGCTCAACGGCGTGCAACCTGTCGACAACCTGGTTTCCGGACTCGACATGCGCGTGGGGATCTGGCAGGGGCGCATCCAGATTTACGGCGGCCTGGCCACCAGTTTGTACACCTTGGATCGCGCCATCGGACCCGATTCCAACCTGTCGAGGCTGCAGAGCCTTGTCGTGGCCAACGGCACCACACGCGGCTGGGAATACGTCTTCAACGACACGGCGCGCGACGTCATGGGGTTTTTGAAAGTCAATACCACCTATGACGCCGGCGTGACGGCCTCGATTCCCTTCGACGGCTTCGTGTCCGAGACCCAATTGCGCTATTCGTATCTCGGGCTCGATTACCACAGCGAGGGTAACCCCTTTCTCGCCGCCAATCCGGGCGGCGGCTGGGATTTGCTGCAGCATCTGGTGGTGCTGCAGAACCGGCTTTTCTTCGGCGTCGAAGTGCAGGATTACGTGGAAAACCTCGGGCTGTACGATCAGGATGAGCGCGCCTTCAAAGGCGAAATCCGCTTTCTGCCCGGCGCCTATCAGCCCGCACTGTGGGTGAACGGCGGCCTCACCGTGCGCGCTCCGGAGGGCGATTATCCCTACCAGTTCAACCAGCAATTCTCCCAGTTCAACGTGGGCGGTTTCCACCAGCTCGCGCTGGGCCCCGGTACCTTGCACGGTACCGTGTTGTACGGCTACACCCGCAGCGTGTTGCGCATGAGTTCGAATCTGCCCGATACCGCCGCGGTGGACAGCTTGTTGTCTTTTCCCGTGTCGCAAACCAACATCGTAAACGGCGCCTTTCAATACAAGTTCCGCGGATCGGATTTCACGCCCAAATGCTCGTACACTTTCGCCGACAACGGCGCGCAGCCGGCCACCAACAATTCCGCGGTCGGGGTCGAAGACGCCTTTCTGCGCGAACGCCTGCGCGCCGATGTGGAAATGCTGGTGGGGCAATATCCCAACCTCGAAAACCAGAATGATTTAAGCCTGGGTGAAAGCGTCGACGCCACGGTGCGCTTCACCCAGAACCAGACCTTGCGCCTGAACCAGAAATGGATTCAATACGGCGATCGCAATTTGCTCACGGCCGGTGCCTATTACGAAATGTTTTTCTGATTTTTCCCGGTCCGATGTTCGCCGCGTTGGGCGCGAAAAAATTTTCTTTCCTGCGCTTGAGCGTTAAAAATTAGCGCTCCGGAAGACCTTTCAATGCGCGCGTTCCGTGAACATTTTCCCGGATACCCTACTGCTTGTCGCCGGGGGCGTGCTTTCTACCCGATCGGCTGCAAGCCGCCGCGCCGCAGCGGATCAAAAGGCTGCAAATCCGCCGGCGGCTTTTCCTCGCGCAAGAGCGCGACCATGCAGCGTGCCGCCAAGGGCGCCGTGCTGATGCCGCTCTTATAATGGCCTGTGCACAGCGCCACGGTGCGCGCGGCATCCACCCATCCCATCAAGGGCAGACGGTCGCGCGTGCGCGGGCGCAGCCCGCTCCAGGTTTCGACCCAGGTCGGCTCCACCCGCGGGAAATAGCGTTGTAATTGCGCGCGCAAATACGCGTCGCCGGCGGCGTCGAAACCTTCGTGGTCGACGCCGGCTTCGGTGGTGGCGCCCGCGATGAGATGTCCGTCGCGCGGCACCAGGTACAGGCTTTCCAGGCAATGCACCATGCCGTCATGGCCGTGGAAGTTCGGCAGCAGGGCCAATTGTCCTTTGACCGGAACCAAGGGCGCGCTCCAACCCAAGGGGCGCAGCGCTTCGTTGCTCCATACCCCGGCCGCCACGAGCAGGCGCCGGGCCCGCAATTCCCAGTCAGGGCCGCGCACGACGGCCAGCCGCCCGGCGGAAAGCGACTTCGGACGCAGGGTGAAGATTTCGGCGTTCCGGCGGCCCAAGGCGGCGGCCAAGGCGGCGAGCAACACCCGGTTCTGCACCCAGGCCTCGTCGGGAAAATGGAACACCCGCGCCGCCGTCACGGCCGCATGGCCTTGCAGGAAGGCAGGTAACTCGTCGGATACGGTGAAGGCCGCGGCCTTTTCGCGTTGCAATTGCCGTTCGCGCGCCTCCCGCAAACGCCGGGCTTCAACAGCATTCACGGGGAAGATTTGATGATCGCCGCCGCGGCGAAAGGGCACCGGCATTCCCGACTCGGCTTCGACCCGCGCCAGCCAAGGCGGATAGGCGGCCAGCGCGCGCAGATAGAATTCGCGGAAGGGCGAGCCGCCCACGACTCCGGCGCGTGCCGCGAGAATGCCGGCCGCGGCCCACGACGCCTTGCGGCCCACGGGATTGGGATCGAGTACGGCCACGCGTTCGCCCCGCACGGCGGCTTCGAAGGCGCAGGACAATCCCATCACGCCTCCGCCCAGCACCGCGAGGTCGTAGGTTTGCTCCGGGGTCGGTAGCGCGGACCGGGGCGGAGGGGCGGGTTCCACGGTCAGGCTCGCGCGCCCGCCTTTCCGGGAAAATTCATCGCGGCCAGGTCGGCGAAGAAATGGATTTGCGCGCGCACGGCTTTGTCGAAGTCGCCCAGGTGCAGCGATTCGTTCTCGGAATGGGCGTTGGTGTACGGGTCTTCGATGCCCACCAGCAGGGCGGGGATGTCGCCGAGTACGCGGGTGAAGTGATCGACGAAGGGAATGGTGCCGCCGCAGCCGATCGTGACGGCGTCGCGACCGTAGCCGTGGGCCAGGCTGCGCCGGGCCACCGCGAACACCGGGTGATCGGGGCGGGTTTTCCATGGCTTGGCGCCGGGGTCGGAATGGATATCGACGCGCAGGCCCCAGGGGCACACGCGGCGGATGTGTTCGGCGAGGAGGCGCGCGCACCGCTCCGGATCCATGTCGGGCACTAGGCGCAGCCCGAGGCGCGCCCAGGCCGAATCCATCAGCACGTTGCCGGCCGCGCCGCGCAGGCCGGCCTGAAAAGCGTTGACCACCAGCGACGGTTCGCGCCACAGCCGCACCAGCAATTGCTCGTCATGCGCGAACATCTCCACGCCTTCCTGCAGGCCGGTCTGCTCGCGGAAAATGGCGTCGGTCATGCCCAGCGCGCGAAAGTCGGCGAGCTCTTCGGCGGTGGGCGGAACCACGCCATCGCCTACGCCGGGCACGGCCACCCGGCCCTCGGTGTCGGTGAGCGTGGCCAGGATGCGGCACAGGCCGGCGACGGGATCGGGAAGGGGGCCGCCCCACATGCCCGAGTGCAGCGGCGACCGCAGCGCCGACACCGTCACTTCGAGGGTGACTAGGCCGCGCAGGCTGGTGGTGAGGCTGGGCCGGCCGGTTTCGTAATTGGAGCAGTCGGTGAGTACCAGCACGTCGGAATGCAGCCGCCCCTGGTAACGTTCGAGATACTGGGCCAGATGCGGGCTGCCGATCTCTTCTTCGCCCTCGATCAGCACCTTAACGTTGACCGGCAATTTTCCCGCCCCTTGCAGCCAGGCATCGATGGAGGCCGCATGCACGGCGATGCCGGCCTTGTCGTCGGCGATGCCGCGCGCATAGAGGCGGCCGTCGCGCTTATGGGGTTCGAAGGGCGGCGACTGCCATAGCTCGGTGCGCAGCGGAGGTTGCACGTCGTGGTGCGCGTACAGCAGCACCGTGGGCGCGTCGCCGGCCTCAATCCATTCGCCGTACACGCAGGGGTAGGCGTCGGGAAGCTCCAAAATTTCCACGCGGCGCATTCCCACCGCGCGCAGCCACAGCGCCGTGGCCTCGGCCGAGCGCCGCACCTCGGCGGCGGGATAGCCGGGAAAGCTCACGCTGGGAATCGTCGCCAACTCCGCCAAGGTCAACAGGTGGGCGGCGTGGTGGGCTTCGTAGTGTTCCAGGGCGCGGCCGCGGGCATCCATCACAGCGCACTCCGCCATTCCGCGCGCACCTTTTCCACCAAGGGACGGATGGTCTCTTCGCCCATGTCAAAGCGCAAGCCGGCGGCGGTGAACAGATCGTGCAGGCCCAAGGTGCCTCCCAGGGACAGGGCCTGCTTGTATCGGCGCAAGGCTTCGGCCGGGTTTTCCAGCGAGGCGCTCCAGACTTGCAGCGCACCCAATTGGGCGATGCCGTATTCGATGTAGTAGAAGGGTACTTCGAACAAGTGCAATTGCCGGTGCCAGGCATGGGAATGGTATTCCTCCAGACCGCTCCAATCCACGTCGGCCCCGAAACGCGCCTCCAGTTCAAGCCACTTTTGGCTGCGCTGCTGCGGCGTATGCGGCGTGGTATAAATCCAATGCTGAAAGGCGTCGATGGTGGCCACCCACGGCAGCAGGCGGAACACCTCTTCATCTTCGCTGCGTATGGCGCGCTTTTTCTCCTCGGGCCCGTAGAACTCGTCGAGATAGCGGGCGCCGAGACGTTCCATCGACATCGAGGCCACCTCGCTGAACTCCATGGGCGCGTGGCGGTTGAACGGCAGCGCCTGATTGCGCGCCAGCAGATAGTGAAAAGCATGCCCGCTTTCATGCAGCAAGGTGAATACGTCTTCATTCAGGCCCACGGCGTTCATGAAGATAAAGGGCAGGCGCGCTTCGTTCAGGCTGCTCTGGTAGCCGCCCGGGGCCTTGCCCACGCGGTTCTCCAAATCCATGAGTTGATTGTCTTGGAGCACGGCGAAGCGTTCGGCCAAGTCGGGATCGAGGCGGGCGAAGATTTTTTCCACGCCCTGCACCAGGCGCGCGGCGGCGCGAAAAGGCCGCAGCGGCGGGCGTCCCAGCGGATCGCAACTCAAATCCCAGGGCCTAAGGCGGCTCAAGCCCAGGGCCTGGCGGCGCGCTTCCAGGCTTTCACGGAAAACCGGCACCACGGTTTTTTCCACCGCGGCGTGAAAGCGAAAACAATCGGCCGGCGTATAATCGGTGCGCAGATTACCCTTGAAGGCGTAGGCCACGAAATCGGGCAGCTTGAGATTGGCGGCCAGCTTCCGGCGCAACCCCAGCATCTGATCGAAGAGCGCGTCGAGGCGGTCGCGATCCTGCAACCGGCGCTCCGCCATTTTGCGCCAGGCCCGTTCGCGCACGCCGCGATCGGGTTCTTGCAGCAGGGGCGCCATCTGGCTCAGGGTGCGGGTTTCGCCTTCCCACTCCACCGTCATTTCGCCCTGGATTTTCTGGTAGCTCTGCGACAGTTTGGAAAGCTCGGTGTGCAGGGGAATGTTCTCTTCGCAGAACAAATCGATGCCGGTGCGCACGGCATTAACCCACTTGGCATAGTCGGGCGGCAGCTTGGCCGTGGCGGGATGGCCGATGAGCTTGCGGTTCAGGGCGTCGTCCAGCGGCGCCAGCTTGGGCTCGACCTGTTCCACGAAGCGGAGATAGGCCGCCTCTTTGTCCGCGTCCTGGGTGTAGCAGGTCATGTCGATGTACAGGCGCGTCGACTCTTCCTGCACGGCGTCGGAAAGCTCGCCCCAGTCGCGAATCCATTGCCGCAAGGCTTCGGCGTCGGGCAGGGGGCGATCGCGCAATTCCTCCCAATGGGGGCGCTGTGCCTCCCAGTCGGCCAGCGACGCGTCGGAGGGCAAGTAACGGCGGGGATACTGTGCGGCCAGTTCGCGGGCTCTTTGTTTCCAGGCATTCGGGGCGGGGGAGGCGGGAGGGGGCATGGTCGTGTCACCGGGTGAAGGGGTGCTACAATTTAGGAAACCGCCGCTTTGGCCTGCGCCACGCCGGACTTTTGCGCGCGAGGTGCTATCTTCTTCGCCCCGCATGACATTCGAGCAGGAAATCCTCCGGCGGCGCACCTTCGCCATCGTCAGCCACCCTGACGCGGGCAAAACCACCATCACGGAGAAATTCCTGTGGTACGGCGGCGCCATCCGCGAGGCCGGCCACGTGCGCGCCAAGGCTGGCAAAAAATTCACCACCTCGGACTGGATGAAAATCGAGCAGCAGCGCGGCATCTCGGTTTCGGCCTCGGTGCTGTCCTTTCCCTACGGCGGCTGCCAAATCAACCTGGTCGACACGCCCGGCCATCAGGATTTCTGCGAAGACACCTTTCGCGCCCTCACGGCCGTGGACTCGGCCTTGGTGCTCATCGACGCGGCCAAGGGTGTCGAGCCGCAAACCATCAAACTCATGGAGGTGTGCCGCCTGCGCAAAACCCCGGTGACGGTGTTCATGAACAAGCTCGATCGCGACAGCCTCGATCCTCTCGCGCTCATGGACGAAGTCGAACGCGTGCTCGGGGTGCGTTGCGCGCCGCGCACCATGCCCATCGGCAACGGCAAACGCTTTCAGGGCGTGTATTCCTTTCTCGACAACACCGTGCATTTGTTCCAGCCCGGCAGCGACGCGGGCGAAATCCGCCCCGTCGAAAACATGCGCGACCCGCGTCTGGATGAATGGTTCGACGCGCAATACTTGGCCGAGTTCCGCGAGCAGGCCGAGTTGGCGTCGGGAGCGCTCGAACCCTTCGACCGCGCCCGTTATTTGCAAGGCGAGCAGGCGCCGGTGTTTTTCGGATCGGCCATCAACAATTTCGGCGTCAAGCATTTGCTCGACAGCTTCGTGGCCGTGGCGCCGCCGCCGTTGCCGCGGCAGGCCCATGAGCGCACGGTGCAGGCCGTGGAGCCGCATTTCACCGGCTTCGTATTCAAGATTCAGGCCAACACCGACCCCAAGCACCGCGATCGCATCGCCTACGTGCGCGTTTGCTCGGGAAAATTTGCGCGCGGCGACAAGGTGCTGCATTGCCGCACCGGCCGCCAGGTGCGGCTGGCGGCGCCCACCGCGCTCATGGCCAACGACCGCACCGTGGTCGAAGACGCCTTTGCCGGCGACATCATCGGCATCCACGATCCCGGGCTGTACGCCATCAGCGATACTTTTTCGGATTCCGAAAACCTGGCCTTCGCGGGCATTCCCGATTTCGCCCCCGAGCATTTCTGCCGCGTGCATCTCGAAGACCCGCTCAAGAGCAAGCAATTGCAGCAGGGGCTGCGCCAGCTTTCCGAAGAAGGCGCGACCCAGCTTTTCTATCCGCTGGGCGGGCCCATTCCCGTGCTGGGCGTGGTGGGCGTGTTGCAATTCGATGTGCTCAAATTCCGGTTGCTGGAAGAATACGGCGCGCAATGCCGCTTCGAAGCCGCGCCCATTTTCCAGGCGCGCTGGGTGGCGGGCGACGCCGCCGAACTGGCCGCGTTCAAAGCGGAACACACTTTCGACTTGGCGCAGGACAAACGCGGCAACCTGGTGTATCTGTGTCCCAATGAATTCCGCCTGCAAACCGTGGAGAAGAATTTTCCCCAGCTCCGGCTGAACAAATTCCACGTCGACGCGGAGTGACCCCCCCCCGGCGGTGTGCGAGCCGGAAGGCCGCCGCACCCTTCGTCGGTTCGAAGGGCTCACCGACCGAAGGGGCGCGGGTGAGCCCGGTTCCCGAGCCAGTCAAGAAATGTCGAGTCCGAGTCGGCGAAGAAATTCTCAGAGTCGGAGCACGGAGCAAGGCAATCGCTTGCGCGATCGATTCCTCCTGGCGCCGCATACGGACGCCACCTACTTTACATTAAAACGCTATTTCACAAAGGCCAAGAGTCGGGTGACTTGCGCCGTTCCAGCGGTGCAGCGCGCGAAAAAGACGCCGACGCCGAGCGAAAGAGGCGTTCCTTCGGGGCGCGATTGCGCCGGAGAATATTGGAGACGGTGGACCACATGGCCCTGCATATCGACCAGGTCGATGACGATGTCCTTTCCCTGAAACTCTTCGGGGAGCCACAGGTTTTGCCCCAGCACATTTAACATGCGTTTACCCGAGGCGGCCAAGGCCGGGGGCTTGGGAAGCAAGACGGGCGTGAAACTCGAAAACAAAAATTTCTCCGCGGTTTCTTGAAAGCGTTCGACGCTGTCTTTTTTTGAAATCAAAACCAGATAGGCTACGGAGTCGGATGACTTCGCAGGCGTGAACGAGATTTGCGTGGTGACATGCGACCCGAGGGGAATGCTCGGATGCAAAGAGCCCGAGTCGATCACCGGCCCGGTGGGAGATGAATTGCGCAATTGCCAGGAGACGTCGACCGCCGTGCCGGAAAATTCATCGTTGTAAACGGTCAGGTTACGGGTCACCATTTGTCCGATGTTGAGAACCGTCGGCTTCACATAAGGCCAGTCGCCTTTCGCATCCGACATCTTGTTGCTTTCCCAGAAGCCGCTGTCGGCCACCAGCACCGGGTTATACGCGGCCTGAATGCGTTCGATGATCGGATTGCTCCACGGATTCGGCAAATTGTCCGTGCCGTAAATGGGATTGGGGCTGAGGGTGACGCCATTCCACGATGTATAGTTCTTATAACCTTGCTCGAGTTCCATATCGGTGCGGCGCACACCAGGGACCAAGCTCGCCCAGGCCGAAAGCAAGGTATAGGGCCGGATGTCCGAAGCGTTTTGCCGGCGCATGGCCTGGGCGGACGTGGCGAACCACATGAAACCCTGCAAGGTTTCATCCATCGGCCAGACGAACTCGCCTTGACCAAAAGGTTGATCGGTGCGGGTGCCGACGGCCTCGGTGTAATTACCCAAGCCGTTGCCATAATGGATGAAGGTGGAAAAGTTCGGGTATTTCAGGTTGTTGAAGGTGGTCCCGTCCACGCTGATGGGCCGCGTCGAGTCTGCGGACATGGCCGCATTGTAAAGATCGATTTCGAATTGGTCGGTGCCGCCCGGCTCGTTGGATTGGCTCCAGCGCACCACCGCCGGATGATTCCGATCGCGATCGATCAAGGCGATCAGATGGTTGACCATGTTGTTGTGCCCGTTGGTGAAATCCTCGTTGCCTTCGCTGCCCCGGATGGCCGATTCCACCATCACCATGAGTCCTTTTTCGTCGCACACGTCCAACATATACGGCGCGACCGGCTCCTGGTGCAGGCGCACGAAGTTGAAGTTGAGGCGCTGGTAATTGTCCACCACTTGGGGCCAGCCGTTGGCGCCGGACCCGAATCCGGGATAGGTATCATACGCGTCACCCCGGCCGCCGCCGTAATTGATGGCGTCGTAATTGACGCCCTGAAGGTTGTCGCCCCGGAAATTCACCCGGATGCCGTTCAGGAAGTAGTCGGTGAAGCCGCCGCTGCTTTTTTGATCCACTTCCCGAAACCCGAAGCGAACCGTTTTCGTGTTCACGGCCGCGGCGTTCTGCATCAAAGTGAGCGTCAAGTTGTGGAGCTGGGCCGTATACCCGGTTTGATACGGCACGTTCGGCCACCAGTACGAACTCGCGCCGAGCCCCCAGGCGATGGGTCCGAACGTGATTTTCATCGTGGCGTTCGGGTTGACGGTGAACGTTTGACTGGGAATGGACGGATAAGCGAAGTTGCTTTGGTTCCACGAAGAAAGGGCCGCCGACAGGCTCAGGTTCTGCGCGGTATTGCCCGCATTGGTGACCCACACGTCGAAGGCCAGCGATGCGTTGGTCACCGAAGTGCGGACGTAACAATCGCTGATATAAATCTGCGGGTAGACTTTGAGAAATGCGGATCGGAAGATGCCGTCGGGCAAATTCGGACTCCATCCCGCCGCAGTCGGAACGGTTGATTTTCCATTCACCGTAAACGCATTTCTGCCTTTCACGTCGACTTGGAGCGTATAACTTTGTCCGGGTGTGACGAATTTGGAAATGTCGAAGACCGAAGGCGTCCAGGCCGTGAGATTGGTGGCCACCAGTTGATTATTGATGGAAAGCGCAGCCTGATAGTTGACGACTCCGAATTCGATTTTGGTGACCTGGGGCTGGCCGGAATTGGGAATCGCAATCGTACGGGAATAGACGGCTTCGCTGATGTTGGTAAAGCCCTGTTTGTACCAGCCGCCGCCGGGAACCGTAATCGTCGTCTGACTTTTACCCGCCGGGGTAAAGTTCCAGGTGCCCGAAAGATCGACGCTGTCGAGCGGAGCGCCCTCGTCGGCCAGGCTTCCGACAACCAGAAAGCAAACGAGACACAACGCCGATTTTTCACGCAGCGTTCTTTCGATCTTTTCGGATTGCCGAGGCAATTTCATCATGTTGTTTCCTCTCTAGAAAAAGTTTGGGCTTGGGCCTCGGAGCGTTTCGGGGGAATTGCGCCAGGAGCGATCCGGTTTTTTGGTTTTCGAAACTGAGCTTGATGAATTCATCCGACCGGGCGAAAAAGTTGAATCCAATTGGAATCGTTGGGGCCGGAAAAAACCAGGGCGGTTGCAGTGAAAATGAACATGCAGAAAACCCTTGGTTTCAAGGCAATTTCCTTCGGATGGGGGCCCGACCATTTCTTTTCGCGCACCGATTTTGACATCGGTGAGACGATCCCTCTGAAAAGGGATATAATCCTAACCCTATAATCCCGCAGACCAAGGGCAAATCTTTAGTTTCCGAATGGAAACGTCTCTACAGCTTTCGGTGATACGGCCGGGGACGGTCGCGGTAAAGATTCGTTTTCGGAGTAGTTGTGATTTTTTGACTTCGAGGCGGCGTTTTTCTCTTGAACAGGCGGATACCATCTGGATTGGTTCGTCTCGTTCCGGATGAAACGGGAATCGTACCGAATGAAAATGGTTGTGGAGAGGAGCCCGAACTTACTGCCAACGGAAACTACGCGGGGCGTCCAAAATTTTCCGGCGCGAAACTTCGGCACATTCTTGTCGCTGCTGCCTGCGGTTCTCTTTCCGCGCCTGCTCGTCCGCCACCGGCCGGGATTTTCACGGCACGGCCACGCGTTGCGTGATGGATGTCTGTACGTTGCCGAGTCGAATCAGGTAGATGCCGGGTCCGTAAGACTGGGCGGATTGCCATTGCCCGTTGTTGTTGTTGAGATTCCCCGCGGTTTCCAACACGCGGCCATCAAGGCTTAGGACTTGGGCTTTTTCCACGCCGGTAAACCACGCAGCTTGCAAGCGGCCTCCGGGCAGGGCGGATACACGCGTATTCCAACGGTTGGCGTCGTTTTGCAGGTGGCGGTTCTCCAAAATGCCGACGGGTGTGCCGGGACCGAAATTATTCAAAGTGTACCAGAAACGATCGCTCCACATCGTCCGGCCGGAAACCGAGGCGATACCGGAGAATTTGATATAAATCAAGTCGCCTTGCGTGAGTCCGTTGATGGTCAAGGTGGCCGTCATTCCGTCGGCGCTCAAGGTGGCGGATTGAACGGTCAGGTTTTGCGTGGCGCCGGTGCAGCAACCGTAGTACTCTCCACTTGGAGCCGGAATGATGTAGTTCCATTCTTGCGCGGTGAAATTGGAGGCGTTCACGGCCTTCGCCGGTTCGGTGAAATCGAGCGCGAAGGTGGTGGTGCCCGTGGAACGAACGTCGAGAACGTCGAAGACGGGCGTGTTGTTTTCCACCATGCGCTGTAATCCGTAATACTGGTTGTTCCAGTTCCAGCCGCCCCAAACGTTGCCGCCGACTCCGATGCCGCCGATGTAGATGGCCCCGTCCGGACCGACGATCATACGGTTTGCGCCCGCCTGCAGGCCGCCGGAAAAGCGGAAGACCGCGCCTTGGTAATCGCCGTTCACCTTTTCCAGGGAAATGCGGGCCAGGCATCCCAGATTGTTGTCACCCACCAACATCTGATGGGCGAAGAGTCCGCTGGTTAAATAAACCGGCTGCGTGTTGGAAATTCCCAGGGCGTCGATGCCATTGCCGTAGGGAAACCACACCACGGGAGGGGTGGCCGGCGTGTTACTGAAAGGACTGCGATTATTTTTCAACACGCTGAAAAAGCGACCCTGCTTGACTTGCACGAGCTTGTCGGCGGGAACGTAATCGCCCTGATTATCGGTGACGAAGATACCGTCTTCGGGGCCGAGGGTAATGCCATTGGGAGAGCGAATGCCGCAGGCGATGGTGTCGAAGCCGGCTTTCCCGAGGGTCAGCCCGAGGATGCAACTGCGTTCCGGCGACTGGACGTCGCCTAAAGGGTATTCGGTCGCCAAGCCCACGATGAAGCGATTGTCGGGGGCCGGGGTGTATACCAATCCCTCGGCGAAAGACAAATCTTTGCCGCCGTTGGTGGAGGCGCCGGCGTTGCGATGCCAACCGCTGCCGACCTTCTTCATGGACAGGAGTACGGTATCATTGGTGGAGTCAAACACCATTTGCACCAGAGAATCCTTGTTGACCACGTAGACCTGGCCGTTCATCGTCGTAGCACCGAGCGGTTCGTCCATGTTGGTGGACAGGGTTTTGTAGGTGATCTTCGTCGAATCTCCGCTTTCCACGTTTTTTATGATGTAGGCGGCGCCGGGTCCTCCCGGCGAGGTATTGCCGAATCCTATCCAGGTTGTCACCAACAAATCGCCGTTGGGCAAAAAATCCATACCGCTGACTTGAGGGTTGAATCCCGGAGGCCGCAAACTGGACATGGTGAAATGAGGGTAGACGGGGGGGGTTACCGGCTGGGCGGGGGCGCCGATCCAGAGGAGAGCCAAGACCGCCGCACCCGTAAAGCTTGGGTGTTTTCTCTGATAGTAGCCTCTCATTTTAAGTCCTCCCGGCCTTATGAAATATTTTCCAAAGCACCCATTTCAAGGGCGAGTGAATGTATCCCCGTCCTTACAATTTGGGGTAAACGGCCTGCGCAATTCCCTGGCGCGTTTCCACCCGCAGGTTATACAGGCCCGGCTTCAGAGCGGAGAGATCAAGATACGTTCGTCCCGCGCCACGAAATGAAGCCGCACGAACGCCATTTAAATCGTAGGCATCGACACGAATGATTTCACTCGTGGAAACAATGCGGTTACCCTCCAGAGAGAAGATTTCGAGGCTCCGTTTTTCCGAACGCACGATTCCGGACACTCCCGAGCATTGTGTGGGATCATTTTTAACGAAATAGGCCCGGTACGCAGTGTCGTTTTTGTCCATGCAACCCACCAAATTCAACAATTCGATTTTGGCGAACTCCGTCGAGGTGCCTTCCAATTGAATGGCGATGTATCCGGACGAAATCGGGGCCGCACCATTGAGGTTGGTGTTGCTGGAAGTCTGACCCGAATGGGGGCCGGTGAAACCCATGACGGAATCCCAGGCGGTGTCGGGACGGCTTCGGACCCAAAAAGTCATCGAGGTGGAGTCCAACACCCGCGACAGGGAATACTCCCAAATGTTTCTTCCGGGCCAGGTGGCATTGCTGGAGTTGAGGCCGTTCCCGGCAATCGTGGAGGAGTCATAACTGAGATCATGAAATTTTGCGTTGGTGCAGTGATTCCCCGTATTATCGGAATACCATTTCCCTTGGTAATTGATGGTTGTTCCATTGGCGCAAATATTGGAACTTCTCACGTTGGGGGGGCCATTGCAGCAGCCGTTGCTCCAGTATCCCAACAATTGATTTTCAAAGCAGTTCGGATAGGCCTGGTTTACGCCCATGGTATGCGGATCCTGGGAATGCAGCATCAGGCCGTTGTTCTGAATGGTATAACCTCCATGATCCAGATCCGATTTTTGGGGAAAGTGAAATTGCGCCCGCAAGAGGTAGTCGGAAAAAGGCGTCTTATAAAAGAGATGGCCGTACCCATAAATGGAACTGAGAGGGGTCGTATCGATTACCTCCAGCATGGGGGTGTGCGAAGAATCGTTGCTGACCGCATAGCGGAAGGTGTTATAAAGATTCACGCCCAGGTTTTGACCTTCAATTTTGGGAATCCAATCGGAAAGGGTCGTGTCGCCCGGGCGAAAAAGTTGAATCCAATTGGAATCGTTGGGTCCGGAAAAAACCGTGGTGGTGGCCGTGAAAATCAACATGCAGAAAACCATTGGTTTCAAGGCGATCTCCTTTGGATGGGGCCCGACCATTTCTTTTCGCGCACCGATTTTGACATCGGTGAGACGCTCCCTCTGGGGATATAGCTCTAACCCTATAATCTCGCAGACCAAGGGCAATTCTTTGGTTTCCAAATGGAAACGTCTCATTTTCCGGCGCGAGCTTCCGGGTTCCGGGATCAGGGGAATTGCAATAAGGGCGAATTTGCTTGCTGATTTTCAAAGCTGAGTTTGATGAAATCATCCGATCGGGCGGCCAGCGTTACCCAGATCTCGTCCAAGGTCCCTTGGAAATAAAAGCTGATGCCCGGCGGAGCCCAGAGGGCCAATACTCCGTAGCCCCAGCGCCAATAGCCCGTAATGTTTTCGGCCACCGTGGACGCGGGATCAGAAGCGACGAGCAGGCCGTCAACGAACAAGTCTTGGCCGCTGGCGGAGAGGCGTGCCACGACTTGGTGCCACGCGCCGTCGTTGAGCGGAGTGGGCGAATCGACGGTCTTAAAGATTCCGGGATTCGGATTGCTTTGATTCGCCGAGTCCGGCGGGTACACGGAAAAATGCACCGTCCCGTTGGGCGTCATGAAAATGTGACGATCCCGATAATTGGAGGTGGTGGATGTGTCCACATCGGTGAAATCCAGGATCTTGCCGCCGTTCGTGGTTGTGGTCTTGAACCAGGCGGCCAGGGTGAACACCTGGGGGTTGGTGAAACTTCGCTGCGTTCCGGCGAATTGCGTCTGGCCGTCAAGCCCCATGCCGCTTTCCACCAAGCCGGGTACCGCACCGGCGGAAGCGGTGTAGCCGACGGCGATTCCCGGATTGTTGGCCCCGGAGGCGTCTTGATATTGGGGCGCGCCACCGCCCGGGCTTTCATCCAGATGCCAGACGCCGGCATACCCGTCGGCGGCCGCGAACACCGAATCGGTCGGGAAAGGAGCGGACGTATCGGTCTGGCCCCAAAGCATGTGGAGCGTTTGGATGGAATCGCCGAAGACCGTATCCACCCGCACCCAGGCTTCCGCCCGGGCGCCGGCCGAATCCCAGTGCTCGACGGCGCAGGGCAGCGGGTCGCCCGCGGCATTGGTGAAGCGGAGATCCGAGCCGTTACTGCGCGCCGAGGAGAAATCGAAATTGGCTTGCGAAAGCCGGACCAGCAGCGGAAAGCGCGTCACCGTGCCCGGTACGTCCGCGCCGCCCGCGGTGGTATTCAAAACCAGGGTCCGCGTGTATTTCCACGACAAATAGGGCGCCGGCGCCGAAGTGGTCGAATCCGGTTTCACGGCGAGATCCCACGCAAAGGTCACCGGCCCTACCGTACCTTCCGGGTTACCGTATTGGATCGAGTCGATTGTTCCGACGGGGATGGAATCCAGCCGGACGTTCCCCGCGGCGGATGCGATTTTTTGATGGAAGGTGGAGCCGGTTACATAGATGTAACCATCCGTCGTGTCGACGGCGCCGCGCAAGGCCACCATTACGGCTCCCGGGGGTTGCAGATTTTGGCCGGGAAGCTGCACGACACCTTGCGTGATTCGGATGCCTTGCAAACGCGCGCGCGCACCCGAGACCAAACTCACGGCTTCAAGATTGTAGATGCCGCTGTCGATTCCCGTGAAGTGGAACCGGCCTTGATCGTCGGTGGTATCGGCCCGCGGTGCGGCTTTCTTCGCGATGAAGTCCAACGTATTGAAATCGCTGGGCAGGAGATAAACCTGCGTGCGGGCGGCCGGCAGTCCCTTCGCCGTTCGGAAAACTCCGGCCGCGCCTTTGATCGGGTTCCCCGTTTCCGAACCGTCGAAGCACGCTTCGAAGCAGCACCCGGCGGCAAAGAGAAGAAGGCCTATCCGGAAAAAGGGGCGGCGCATCATGGCTTCGCCCGGGCGGGGATTTTCGAAAGGGGAAAAAACTGCGTGTTCAACTGGTAGACGCGATCGGGGTGGGGAAAATTCTGTTCCATGCCCAGAAGTTTCCGCCGGAAGGCGACGATCTCCTCTTTGAAAACTTCAAAAGCCTCGCGGGAAAGGCTCAACGTCAGCGTCGAAATGTCACGGACCGCGGGGTCGTGGCGATCGATCGCCTCTTTGGCCAAGTCCATGCAGGCGATTTGATAGTTCGCGACGTTCAATGATCTTACTTCCGGCCCCGTGGTGATGGGGTTTCCGGTTTGTCGGTACACGCCCTGCGCGTCCTGGGCGATGAATTTCAGATCTTCCAAAACCCGGATGGCTTTTTCCGCCTGCTCCGGAAGAATCGGCGGCTCCAACATCCTGGCCAGCGCGGCGTAATCGTCTTGGAAGCGGATGAGACCGATCAATTCGCGGAGGGCGCTGTAATACCATTTGGAATAGAACTCGTATTGGCTGGATTGGATCAGAAAGGGCTCGACATTGCGGAAAGACATCATGCGCTCGAAATGGGTCCGCTTGTCGTCCAGAGTTTTGGCGTCATTGAAGTACACCATGTTTTCGAAATAAAGGGCTTCCTTTTTATTGAGCTTCATCGCGGCCGAAAATTTGGAGATGAGGCTTCGGCCCAAAGTGCGTTTGCCGTCGACCACGTTCTTGTAGAGTCCGGAAGAGTTGATCTTGGCGCGCAAGGCGAAATAGCGGTAGGAGAAAACCGGGTTTTTCTGTTTTTGAAAAGCGTAATAGGCGCGCAGATACGCACGGTAGTCCGTGAAGCCGAAAACCGAGGGGCAGGCGCTTTCGGCCATCGGGTTCTTTTCGCTTGCAAGGGTGGTCATTTACGGAAACCGGTTTCCCGGTCGCGGGCGAAGTAAATCTGCAGGGCTATATATAAGCCGAACCCGAATCCGCGGAGGTCAAAGTCGATCTTTTTTTTGTTTCCAAATGGAAACACCTCAAGGAATTCAATCCGCTCGCCCGGTCCGTTCCAGTAAGACGTTCAAGTGCGGTCCCAGGTGTCGCGTTGTTGGGCCGCAACCTCGGCGGTCACTTGCCGCGGCGGCTGCTGTTGAAGATGGGGGCCTGGACCGTGCCTTGGGTTCGGGCACTTCGGGCAGCGTGCTGGCGCCGCTGCTCATTCTCGGCGGGACCGGCAATCCACGCGATCTCTCACGTCCATGCCTAGGTCCGCCGCGAACCCGAAAAAACCGCGCTCTACCAGGTCTTTCACAGGTACCTGCCCAGCTTCGAGCGGATGTGGACCGGCGCCGATTCGTGGAATTGCCTACCCAAGCATGCCACCCAGGAGTTACAGGAATTCCTGGCCGGCGGCATGCTCTCGCATGGTTTCGCGCAAATGCTTTGCGACTCTTGCCGCAAACGGCACCTGGTGGCCTTTCCGACGCAGGTCGATCGACGGAACCGCCCAAGGTTGTGAAGCCCGAGCCGCCGGAGACTGAAGCGATTGAACTCGATGGGGACGATGATGGCACCGGCGAATCCGACGCAAGCGAAGGCACGGATTGGCCGAGTATCCGGATTGGCTGGGATGCTGGTTCACCGGCACGCTACCCTGCGGGGGAAGGGTGCGGTGTGCCTTGGGCTGAATCGGAGGGAGATTCCGCCGGGGGAAAGTGGAATGCGGGCGGGGGAAATCGGGGGTTGTGGTTGGAATTGAAGGGTTGTGGATGGGAGGGTTGGGCTGGGGAGGGTGGCCATGAGTGGAAAACAGGGTTTGATTTATCGAGGCCCTTTTTCAATAATGAGAAATTTTAGGAGCGCTGCTAGAGGCACTATTTTCAAGTCCGCCAAGTTAGCAGCACAAGCTGTCGCCAATGTTCCGACACATTACCGTCGGCAACACCATTGGATTCGCATTCCCCGAAATTATTCAACAACTTCTCTTCAACCGAGATTAGAGCGGCCGCAACCCGTGGCGAAATCTTTTTTCAGCCCACTATCAACGCGGTAGCCAGTTAACCAACTTCCGGGTCACCTTCGTCCCGCCAGCATTCAACCTGAGGATGTAGCTTCCACGGCCTAATGATGTGGGAATTGCAGTAGTGTAAACGCCCGCCGGTTTGAATCCGTCCGCGAGAACGGCCACAATGTTTCCGCGCATATCCACAACATCCACTTTTACCGCAGCGCCTGAAGCGATAGAATAGGTGATGGCTCTGTTCTTATAATGCAAGGATACGCCTGAAGCCACCCTCGCCGGTTTGGGTGTGAGGATAGGCGACGTCGACACGGAGTCGTCGAGAACCATGAATTGAAAAAGGGAATAACCGCTACCGGGTCCAGCATGATCGGTGCCGTACATGCGCACATAGCGGGCGGAGGTGGTGGCAAAAGTTTCGTCGGTCACCGACCGCGCCCCGCCCTTGGTGGTGCTGAATACGTCGGTCCACGCCGTGTTGTCGTTGGATAGTTGGATTTTGAACGACTTCGCATACGTCGAATCCCATTTTAAAATGACCCGATTCACCGGCATGGAAGAGCCGAGATCGACCGTGATCCACTGCGGATCGCCGCTCCCGCTGACCCATTCCGTATTCATATAATTCTGCCAATTCGAAGGGGCCGTTACGTTGCCCGGCAAATTGCTACCTGTGCTCGAGGACGCGGTTGCAGGCTTATGCAGCGCCACGTTTCTTTGACTGTCGATGGCGCGCCATATTCCCCGATCGGGATCGACTTCCCAATCCTGATAATAGTTGATCACCACCGAGTCTTTCGGAGTGAAGGTGATGGGCAACCAGGCATAATCCCCGTTCCGTGCCGGATGGGGTCTCTTCCAGCGGTCGCCCGCATACATCTGCACGGTATCTTCCGTGCCCTTGAAGCGGAACACAAAGTCGCATTGCGTGTCCCAAGAGGTCTTATAGGCATCGCCGGGAGCGATGATGGGAACCAGATTGGTCGTCCAGGGCCCACTAATACTCGGGGCCGTAAAGTATTGGGTTTCCGAAGGGTCTATGCCCAACATCTTCGAGGTCATGTAATAGTATAGGCCGCGGCGTTTCATCATCAGCTCCGCTTCGCGGTCACTATTAGACCAAACCTGCATTTGTTTCTGCAGATTGATATAGTCGGGTGTCATCAACGCAAAACTTTGGGTCGTCGCGCCGTTATTCCATATTTCCCACAAGTAGTAGGCTTTGCCGTCATCATCCTTGAATACCGACATGTCCCCGGTATTCGCGCCGTAAACGGTGCTGTCAAACATTTTCGTGAAAGGCCCGGTGGGGCTGTCGCTGAGCGCGATGGCCCGGTTGCACCACTCCGGACCGGGCGTCTCCCATTTGATGACCATGACGTATTTCTTCGTCGAGTCGTTATACAACACATCCATGCGATTCGATCCCCGGGAGGCGACGAGCATGGTGCCGTGGTTTGTCCAATGCAGCAGGTCCGTCGACGAGTAACAGGTTTGAATCGTCTGGGTCGGGTCGCAGCCATACCAGTAATACGTTCCCCCGAATTTGTTTAGGCATCCGCTCCGGGTGTGAATCGGGTTCCCGTCCAGGTCGTATTGGAAAAAATCATTATGGATTGTGAGCCACTTTGCTTGCGAGCTTAATACGGTCAAGGCGAGGGCCAACACCGACCGTTGCAACACCTGAGTCCATGCCGAAATTTTCGAACTGCTCATACCGAACCTTTCGTTTCCATGCCGATGGCTTAAAAGAGCCGGGGAAAATCGAATCCCTGTTCTGAAAATCCGGTCGGTTGCCATTTCAATTCAACATAATAGTGCGGCTTTACGGGAAAGGTGTTGCCATTCTTAATGTAGGTCGACCCTATGGAAGGTTTTTCGGAAAACGATCATTTGGAAAGCGACCCTAAGGAAAGTCCATAAAAGCCCATTACCGATAAGAATTCTTAAACGGAATCCTTCGGTTCGCATTTCCTCCCCTTCAACACCTTTTCTTTGGCGGACTTCGAGGCCGCCGCAAGGGCGAAGAGTCTGCATTTTTCCCAATGGGGCGGAAGGCGTATACGACTGAAATCGCAGCGCCTCGGCCCAACTTCGTGCCCGTGTTTGTTGCCGTTGGGAATTGGACGTAAAATGGACGTAACTACTGATTTATATATCCGGGGTGACCCTTGCCGGCAACCATTTCGGATCCCATTCTGCCCAAGCAATAGAAATACCGAAAGAGCACTGGGGTGAGCAGGATCCTTTAATTCGTGTTTTGGCTCACCCGCACCGAAAGAGAAATATTTTCATTGAATCGGGACGCCTGGGTCTGGCCGCACAGTTTGGTTTACAGGCGGACTAACATTTGTTGCCTATTTTTTTAAGGGGGCGGGGAACAAAGACTTTTGGCGTCATTGAAGTACACCATGTTTTCGAAATAAAGGGCTTCTTTTTTATTGAGCTTCATCGCGGCCGAAAATTTGGAGATGAGGCTTCGGCCCAAAGTGCGCTTGCCATCGACCACATTCTTGTAGAGTCCGGAAGAGTTGATCTTGGCGCGCAAGGCGAAATAGCGGTACGAGAAAACGGCGTTCTTCTGTTTTTGAAAAGTGTAATAGGCGCGCAGATACGCACGGTAGTCCGTGAAGCCGAAAACCGAGGGGCAGGCGCTTTCGGCCATCGGGTTCTTTTCGCTTGCAAGGGTGGTCATTTACGGAAACCGGTTTCCCGGTCGCGGGCGAAGTAAATCTGCAGGGCTATATATAAGCCGAACCCGAATCCGCGGAGGTCACAGTCGATCTTTTTTTTGTTTCCAAATGGAAACACCTCAAGGAATTCAATCCGTTCGCGCGATCCGTTCCAGTAAAACGTTCAAGTGCGGTCCCAGGCGCTGCAACTCGGCGCGGTGCACAGCGCTGAGGCGATCGAGTAAATCTTTTCCCCATGGCGTGAGGCTTACGAAGACCTGGCGTCGATCCGTGGTGGCGGTCGTGCGCGCCATCAATCCTTGCCGGACCAGCCGGTTCACCAGGCCCACGGCGCTGTGGTGCCGGATTTGCAATTGCTCCGCCAATTCTCCCAGGGTGACACGTTCACGCCCGGGAAAACCTTCCACCGCCAGCAAAGCTTGGTGTTGCTGCGGCTCCAGGCCGAGGGGGCGCGCGGCCTCTTCGCTGAAGCGCAAAAAGCGCCGCAGGGCGTAGCGGAACGCCGCCAGGTGCTCGTATTCGGATTTTTGCAGTCGTTTTTTCAAGGTCTCAAGTAAAAAATAGGCAACCGCGCGCCTTGATATATATCGTAATACGATATATATTCCGGCCCCGTCTGAAGGTCGTGCATGCCGCCCCGAACCCCGCCGCCTCGTGGCGATCACCTCGCCGACTTCACGCGCGATCCGCGCGTCTTGCTGCTTGCGCTCCTGGCCCTGGGTATCGGCGTGCTCAGTGCGGGCGCGGCCTGGGTGCTGGTGAAAGCCATCGCGCTGGTCACCGACCTGGCATTTTACCACCGCTTCTCCGCAGCCAACCTTTCTCCGGCACGGCAAGCGCTGGGCGCGGCGGTGATCGCGGTGCCGGCGCTGGGCGGACTTTTCATCGGACTCATGGCGCGTTTCGGATCGGAACAAATCCGGGGCCACGGCATTCCCGAAGCCCTCGAAGCCATTCTGTTCGGACAAAGCCGCATGCACCCCAAGGTCGCGATCTTGAAACCCATTTCCTCGGCCGTATCCATCGGAACCGGCGGTCCGTTCGGCGCCGAAGGTCCGATCATCATGACCGGCGGCGCTTTGGGATCTCTCATCGCCCAATGGTTCCGCTTGTCGTCGGCGGAGCGGAAAACCCTGCTGGCCGCCGGCGCCGCGGGCGGCATGGCCGCCATTTTCGCCGCCCCCGTATCTTCTGTGTTACTGGCGGTGGAGGTGCTGCTTTTCGAGTGGCGGCCGCGATCGTTTCTTCCTGTGACGGTGGCGGCGACCACCGCGGGCGCCCTGCGTGCGCCGCTGCTCGGAATGGGGCCGATCTTTCCTGTGCCGCCGCATCCGGCCATGGCGGCGGGTGCTTGGGGGGGAGTTATTCTCTTCGGCGCCGTCGGAGGATTGGCCGCTATGCTACTGACCGCGCTGGTCTATGGTTGCGAAGATCTGTTTCACAAGCTGCCGCTACATTGGATGTGGTGGCCGGCTCTGGGAGGTCTGATCGTGGGCGTGATGGGGTGGCGCGATCCCCGCATCTTCGGCGTCGGCTATGATCTCATCCACGACCTGTTGTTGGGGCGCAACCTCGGCGGCCACTTGCCGCGGCTGCTGCTGCTGAAGATGGGGGCCTGGACCGTGGCCTTGGGTTCGGGCACCTCGGGCGGCGTGCTGGCGCCGCTGCTTATTCTCGGCGGGACGCTGGGCGCGCTGGAGGCACACTGGTTTTCGCTGCCCGATCCCGGACTATGGGCTATGCTGGAAATGGCGGCGGTAATGGGCGGCGCCCTACGCGCGCCCTTCACGGCGGTGGTGTTTGCGGTGGAGTTGACGCAGGACGTGTCGGTGTTGCCGGCTCTGCTCGCAACCTGCGCCACGGCTTACGCCGTCACGGTGTTCTTCATGCGGCGATCCATTTTGACCGCAAAGGTGGCGCGGCGAGGATACCACTTGACTTGCGAATACGGCGTTGATCCTCTTCGCTGGCAACGCGTGGCCGACGTGATGGATCGGGATTTCATAACGGTTCCGGCCGATCTCGCCGCCGCGGATTTGGCCCGGCGCATCGCGCAGAACAATCCGGGCATGAGCCGACACCGCGCCTTTCCCGTTCTCGATACGGAAAATGATCTGGTCGGCATCGTGACCCGGGGCGATGTGATCCGCGCGGAGGCCGGCGGCGAAGCCAAGACGGTATTGCAGGCCGGCAACGACCACCCGATCACGATCTTTCCCGACGAGGTATTGGAAACGGCTGTAGCCAAAATGTTGCAGAAGGGCGTCGGCCGGCTGCTGGTGGTCACGCGTGCCGAACCGAACCGGGTAATCGGCTATCTGGGACGATCGGGGTTACTGGCCGCGCACCAGAATCATTTCGCCGCAGAAGCGGTGCCGCCGCGCCTAACCAGAAGCGGTCAGCACAAGCGGAAGCCACCCGGGACAAGTTGACAAAACTTTCGGCATCGTGTCGACGATTGGCATCGCGACTGCGGGGTGACTAACTTCTCGTAAAAGGCCCCGCGATCCGGAAGCGTTGCGGTGCGGCGCGCCGAGGCGGGGGCTACTACTGGATATTCTGATGCCCACAGATGAACCCTGCATCCTGATGCGAGCCCATCTCGACACCTTGATGTCGGCGTTGCTTGAGCGCGGATATCGCCTGCTGGGCCCGACCTTGCGCGACCAAGCCATCGTATACGACGACATCCGCAGCACGGCCGATCTTCCCGCCGGCTGGACCGATATGCAGAACGGCGGCACCTACCGCCTGCACAAGCGCGCGGACCAGGCGCTGTTCGGCTATGCCGTGGGTCCGCATTCCTGGAAGCAATTCCTGCATCCGCCGCGCCTGCAATTGTGGAGCGCGCAGCGCACCGAAACCGGTTTTGCCGTACACCGCGACGAAGCGCCGCCGCAACCCTTCGCCTTCTTCGGCGTGCGCGCCTGCGAACTGCATGCCATGGCCATCCAGGATCGCGTCTTTCTCGGCGGTCAGCATGTCGATCCCCATTACCGCGCGCGCCGCGAAGGCGCCTTTCTCGTAGCCGTGAATTGCGGCCAGGCCGGCGGCACCTGCTTTTGCGCCTCCATGCACACCGGGCCCCGCGTTCCAGCGGGCTTCGACATCGCCCTCACTGAATTGCTGGATAACGAATTGCCGGGCAACAGCGAACCGCGCTATGTCGCCGAAGCGGGATCGGCGCGCGGCGCCGAAATGCTGGCGGGGTTGCGCGGGCGTCTGCCGCAGCCCGCCGATCTCGCGGCGGCTGACGCGGTGGTGGAGCGCACCGCGGCCGAGATGGGCCGCGCTTTGGACACCGCAGGCCTGCGCGAACGGTTGCTGCAAAATCCCGATCATCCGCGTTGGGACGACGCGGCCGAGCGCTGCCTGGCCTGCGGCAATTGCACCATGGTCTGCCCCACGTGCTTCTGCACCTCGGTGGAAGAGGTGGCCAGCCTGTCGGGCGACGAAGCCGGCCGCACGCGGCGTTGGGATTCGTGCTTCACCTTGGATTTTTCCTACTTGCACGGCGGCAGCGTGCGCACCTCGACCAAGGCGCGTTACCGCCAATGGGTGACGCACAAGCTGGCCACCTGGGTCGATCAATTCGGCACCTCCGGCTGCGTCGGCTGCGGCCGCTGCATCACCTGGTGCCCGGTCGGCATCGACATCACCGAAGAAGCGCGGGCCATCCGCGCGAAACCCGCGCCCACGGCCGCAGCATGATCGAAGGCATGGAAGCGGTGATTCGCGAACACCGGTTTTTCGCCGGTCTTCCCGACGACACTTTGCATCTCCTGGCCGGCTGCGCCCGCAACGTACCCTTCGCGGCCGGCGATTATCTCTTCCGCACCGACGGGCCGGCCGATGAATTCTACCTGCTGCGGCATGGCCGCGTGGCGCTCGAAGTGGTGGCGCCGGGTCGCTCGGCCATCACCATCGAAACCGTGGGCCCGGGGGAAATCGTCGGGGTTTCCTGGCTGGTTCCGCCTTACCGCTGGCACCTCGCGGCCCGCGCTCTGGAACTGGTGCGCGCCATCGGCATGGACGCCCGGTGTTTACGGAATAAATGCGACGAAAATCACGATGTGGGCTACGCGCTGATGCAGCGCTTCGTGCCCCTGCTGGTCGACCGGCTCCAGGCCATGCGGCTGCAACTCCTCGACGTGTATGGACCGCCCGCTTGAAAGGCGGGCGCCGCCCGCCGCCGATCCCATGGTTCCGGTTCCGGCGCGCGTGCGGCGCGTGCGCCGCGAATTGGCCGACGTGTGGACGCTGGTGCTCGAACCGGAGGCCCCGGGTTTTTCCTTCGCGCCCGGCCAGTTCAACATGCTCTACGCCTTCGGGGTGGGCGAGGCCGCGATTTCCATCAGCGGCGATCCCGACGCTCCGGAAACCCTGGTGCATACCGTGCGGGCCGTGGGCCGGGTATCGCAGGCGTTGACGCGGCTGCGGGCCGGCGATTGGGTGGGCCTGCGCGGGCCCTTCGGGCGGGGATGGCCGGTGGACGAAGCCGCCGGGTCCGATGTGATTTTGGTCGCGGGAGGCTTGGGCTTGGCGCCGCTGCGTCCGGCCTTTTACCGCCTGCGGGCGCAGCGCGCGCGTTACGGCCGTATTCTGCTGTTGTGCGGAGCGCGCAGCCCGGCCGACATTCTCTTCCGCCGCGAACTGGAACAATGGCGCCGCCGCTTCGACCTCGACATCGAGGTCACGGTCGATCATGCGGCGCACGAATGGAGCGGCCACGTGGGCGTGGTCACGACCTTGATCGCCCGCGCCGCTTTCGACCGCCGGCACACCGTCGCCTTCGTCTGCGGGCCGGAAATCATGATGCGCTTCGCGGCCGCCGAGTTGGAAAAGGCCGGGGTCGCCGCGCCGTCCATCCACCTTTCCCTGGAGCGCAACATGAAATGCGCCGTGGGCCTGTGTGGCCATTGCCAGTTCGGGTCCGATTTCATCTGCCAAGACGGTCCGGTGCTGCCCTACGCCCGGTTGCGCGATCGCCTGGCGTGTGCGGAGCTCTGACATGGCGGCCCGCAAACCCAAACTCGCGGTGTGGAAATTCTCCTCCTGCGACGGCTGCCAGCTTTCGCTGCTCGATTGCGAAGACGAACTCTTGGCCGTGGCCGGCGCCATCGAGATCGCTTATTTTCCCGAAGCCACCCGTGGCGTGATCAAAGGCCCCTATGACGTGTCGCTGGTCGAAGGCTCGATCACCACGCCGCATGACGCGGAGCGCATTCTGGCCGTGCGGCGGCAGTCGAAAACCCTGATCACCATCGGCGCCTGCGCCACGGCCGGCGGCATCCAGGCGCTGCGCAATTTCGCCGACGTGGCCGCCTTCACCGCGCTCGTCTATGCCCGGCCCGACTACATCTCGACCCTGGCCACGTCCACGCCCATCGCCGCGCATATTCCCGTCGACTTCGAACTGCGCGGCTGCCCCATCGACAAACGCCAGCTCGTCGAAGTGCTGGCGGCTTTTCTGGCCCGGCGCAAACCCACGACGCCGGCGCACAGCACCTGTCTGGAATGCAAGCTCCAGGGTAACGTCTGCGTGATGGTCGCGCGGGGAACGCCCTGCCTGGGTCCGGTGACCCATGCCGGCTGCGGCGCCTTGTGCCCGGGCTATGCCCGCGGCTGCTACGGCTGCTTCGGGCCCATGGAAACCCCGAATACGAAAAGTCTCAGCGCCCGCCTGGCCGGCTTGGGCATGTCAGAGCGCGACCTGCACCGCGTGTACCGCACCTTCAACGCCGCGTCCAAACCGTTTCAAGACGAGGCCCAACGCCATGGCGCGTAAAACCATCAAGGTCGATTACCTGGCCCGCGTCGAAGGCGAAGGCGCACTGACCGTGCACATCCGTAACGGCAAGGTGACGGGCGCCGAATTGCGGATTTTCGAGCCGCCGCGCTTTTTCGAGGCTTTTTTGCGCGGCCGCGCCTGCGGCGAAGCGCCTGACATCACCGCCCGCATTTGCGGCATCTGCCCGGTGGCCTATCAGATGAGCGCGGTGCATGCCATGGAAGACGCGCTGCACGTCAAAATTCCGCAGCCGATCCGCGACCTGCGCCGCTTGTTGTATTGCGGCGAATGGATCGAGAGCCACACCTTGCACATCTACATGTTGCATGCCCCGGATTTTCTCGGGTATGCGGGCGCGGTCGAAATGGCGCGCGATCACGCCGACCTCGTGCGGCGCGGTTTGGAATTGAAGAAAACCGGCAACGAGATTCTGCGCGTGGTGGGCGGCCGTGAAGTCCATCCCATCAACGTGCGCCTGGGCGGTTTTTACCGGACGCCGACGCGGCGCGAGTTGGCCGCCTTGCGCGATCCCCTGCAGCGGGCGCGCGAGCTGGCGCTGGAAACCGTGCGCTGGGTGGCCGGCTTCGACTTTCCCGCTTGCCGGCGCGACTACGAATGGGTGGCGCTGCATCATCCCGACGAATACGCGCTCAATGAAGGCCGCATCGTGTCGAACCGGGGATTGGACATTGCCGCCTCGGAATACGACGCCCACTTCGCCGAAACCCACGTGGCGCATTCCCACGCTTTGCAATCGCGCACGCGCGCCGGCAACGCCTACATGGTGGGGCCGCTGGCGCGCTTCGCCCTGAACTTCGACCAGCTCTCGCCGTTGGCCCGCGAGGCGGCCCGGCAGGCCGGGCTCGACGGGCCTTGCGCCAATCCCTATCAAAGTATCGTGGTGCGCGCCGTCGAAGTGCTGTACGCCTGCGACGAGGCGTTGCGTCTGCTCGCGGACTATGTCGAGCCCGAGCAGCCTGCCGCAACGGTGGAAATCGGGGCGGGCACCGGCTTCGCGGCCACCGAAGCGCCGCGCGGATTGCTGTACCACCGCTACCGTCTGGATGCCACCGGCGCCATTCTCGACGCGCAAATCGTGCCGCCCACTGCGCAGAACCAGGCCGCGGTCGAAGAAGACCTGGCGGTTTTCATCAACGCTTGGATCGATATGCCCGACGAGGCGCTAAAGCAGCGCTGCGAGCAGACGGTGCGGAATTACGATCCCTGCATTTCCTGCGCCACGCATTTTCTCGATTTGCGGGTGGATCGCGGCTGAAGCATGGAAACGGCCGAGCTACGTATCCCGCTGGTGATCGGTGTCGGCAACCCCGATCGCGGCGACGATGCGGCCGGCCGCGCCGTGGCGGCCCGGGTAAAAGCCCTCGGCCGCGGAAACTTCCGGGTGATCGAAAGCGACGGCGAGGCCGCGTCTTTGCTCGCCTTGTTCGCGCGATCCGACACCGTGATTCTCGTCGATGCGGCCGTGTCCGACGGCCTGCCCGGAAGCATCGCGCGTTTCGACGTGCACGCCGCGCCGCTGCCGGCGGACTGCTTCGGCGTTTCGACTCACGGATTCGGTTTGGCGCAAGCCGTCGAACTGGCCCGTGCCTTGTATCTCCTGCCCCGCCGCTGCGAGGTCTTCACCATCGAAGCGCAAGCCTGCGAAATCGGCGCGGGGCTTTCCACCGCCGTGGCCCGCGCGGTCGACGAAGTGGCGTTACGCATTCTCGCCGCGGCGCCGGAGAGCCGGCATGCATGAACAGAGCCTGATGCAAAACCTGCTGCGCCGGATCGCGCAGGCCGCCGGCGCGGAACGCGCCGCGCGCGTGCAGGCGGTGTCGGTTCGGCTCGGCGCTTTGAGCCACATGTCTCCGGAGCATTTTCGCGAGCATTTTCTCCGCGCCTCGGCCGGAACCCTCGCCGAGGGAGCGCGCCTCGATATCACCGCCTCGGATGTGCTCGACGACCCCGCCGCGGCCGACGTGCTCTTGACCGGCATCGAAGTGGAGACGTGATGGGGCAGGAAACCTTCGCACTCCCGATCTTGGTCGAGCCGCCGGCGCGCTTGCGCTTTCAGGTTCGCGGCGCCGTGCAAGGCGTGGGATTCCGTCCCTTCCTGTACCGCGAAGCCCGGGCGCTGGGCCTCACCGGCTTCGCGGTGAATACGCCCGAAGGCGTATCCCTCGAAGTCGAAGGCGCGCCCGCCGCCATCGAGCGGTTGCGCCAGCGCATCTTGTACGCTCCGCCGCCGCATGCGCATATCACCGCGTTGGATCAGGAAAGCCTCTTGCCCGGCGGCGATTCCGATTTCGAAATTCGGCCCAGCCAATACCAATGTGAAGGCGAAGGCGCGGCGCAGGCTACGGTGTTGCCCGATCTCGCCATGTGCCGGGAATGTCGCGAAGAGATTTACTCTCCGGGCAATCGGCGCTATCGCTATCCTTTCACCAATTGCACGCAATGCGGGCCGCGTTTTTCCATTCTCCTGGATTTGCCCTATGATCGCGCGCGCACCAGTATGCGCGGGTTTGTGATGTGCGCGGCCTGCGCGGCGGAATACCACGATCCGGGGAACCGCCGCTTTCACGCCGAACCCAATGCGTGTCCGATCTGCGGCCCCCGGCTGCAATTATGGGATGGTGCGGGGGCGCGACGGGCCGAAGGCCAAGGGGTACTGGCCGAAGGTGAAGCGGCGCTGGGACAAGTAACCCAAGCGTTACGCCGCGGCGAGATCGTGGCGGTCAAGGGCTTGGGAGGTTTTCACCTCCTGGTCGATGCGCGCGACCCCGCAGCGGTGCGACGCCTGCGGACGCGCAAGCTGCGCGCGGAAAAACCCTTCGCGGTCATGTTTCCGTCCCTGGCGGCGGTGCACAAGGTTTGCCGGGTCAGCCCGGTGGAAGCGGCGCTCTTGACCGGCCCGCAAGCACCCATCGTTTTGTTGAAACGGTTGCCACGGCTGCATTGGGGGCGGCGCGAAAATGAGGACTTGGCGGCCGAGGTGGCGCCCCGTAATCCGCGCCTGGGGGTTTTGCTGCCGTATACGCCGCTGCACCAACTCCTCTTGGCCGACTTGGATTTTCCGCTCGTGGCCACCAGCGGCAATGGTGCCGAAGAGCCCATCGCCATCGACGAACACGAGGCGCGCCAACGCCTGGGCGGCATCGCCGACCTGTTCCTGGTGCATAACCGGCCCATTCTCCGGCCGCTCGACGATTCCCTGGTTCAGGTGGTCGCCGGGCGGCCGCAAATTCTGCGCCGGGCGCGGGGCTATGCGCCGCTGCCGTTGGAGTCGGATGCGGCGCCCGGAATACTCGCGCTGGGCGGCCATCTGAAATCTTCTCTTGCTCTTGGCACCGCCGCGGGAATCGTGGCCGGGCCGCATCTCGGCGATCTCGACACCGCCGCAGCGCGCGACGGGTACGCCCGCTCCGCCTCGGAGCTGACGCGGCTGTATCGCCTGCGGCCACGGCTGGCGGTGCGCGATCTCCATCCCGATTATTACTCGTCACGCTTTGCCGAAACCTTGGCTGAAACCTTGGGGTTACCCGTGCGGGCCGTGCAACACCATGTCGCGCATGTTTGGTCCTGCATGGCCGAGCATGCCGTGGAGCCGCCCGTTCTCGGCGTGGCCTTCGACGGTTCAGGATACGGGGCCGACGGAACCTTGTGGGGCGGCGAATTCCTGCGCATCACCCCCACGGGTTGGCGCCGCGTCGCGCATCTGCGGTCTTTCCGGCTGCCGGGGGGAACGGCGGCCCTGCGCGAACCGCGCCGCGCGGCCTTGGGATTGCTCGCCGCGGCCTTCGGACCGGAAAGCCTGGAGTGGACGGATTTGCCGCCGGTGGCGGCGTTCACCCCGGCCGAGCGCAAACTCTTGGCCGCCATGCTGGCGCGCGGGGTTAACGCACCGGTTACGACCGCCGCCGGGCGTTTGTTTGACGCGGTCGCGGCCTTGATCGGGTTGCGGCAATGCTGCGGGTATGAAGGCCAAGCCGCCACGGAATTGGAAGCCGCCGCGAATGCAGACGGCGACACCGAACCCGATGCCGCTTACGACTTTGCCTGCCGGCCCGGAACCAGGCCGGAAGATCCGCGGGTGGTGGATTGGGAGCCGGCGCTGCGCGCCTTGCTGCGGGATTTTCGCGGTGGGGCCACGTCGGCCGCCATGGCGCGGCGTTTTCATGCCGGCCTGGCCGCGGCCATCGGCGTGGTGGCGGTTCGGATCGGCGAACCCAAGGTGGCCCTTTCCGGCGGCTGCTTTCAGAACGTGCGCCTGACCGAACTCACGCTGCAAGCCTTGCGCGCCGCGGGCTTTACGCCCTATTGGCATCAATGTGTGCCGCCCAACGACGGCGGCCTGGCTGTGGGCCAGGCGGCCTGGGCCGCACACCGGGAAACATCGGGGGAAACGCCATGTGTCTAGCCGTTCCCGGCCGCATCCTCGCCACCACCGGCGCCGATCCGTTGCAGCGCATGGGTCGGGTCGATTTCGGCGGCGTGATCAAAGAAATCAATCTCGCCTTTACGCCCGAAGCCCGGGTCGATGATTATGTGCTGGTGCATGTCGGCTTCGCCATTTCCTGCCTGGATGCGGGAGAAGCGGCCAAGGTATACGAACATCTGCAGGTGCTGGGCGAAATGGAAGTGCCCTCCGGGGCCGACGATGAGGACGGTGACGGCGATGATGATGATGATGATGACGATGATAATGAGGACGACGATGGGAACAAAGATGAAGACGGGGATAAAGACGGGGAAGAAGAAAAAGCCGGAGCGACATGAAATTTCGTGACGAATATCGCGACCCGGCGGAAGCGCAACGATTGGCCGCGGCCATCGCCGGTCTGGTCACCCGCCCCTGGAACATCATGGAAGTCTGCGGCGGGCAGACGCATGCCATCGTCCGTTACGGTCTCGACCAGCTTTTGCCGCCCGGGATCAACTTGATCCACGGCCCCGGCTGTCCGGTGTGCGTGACGCCGGTCGATTACGTCGACAAGGCCATCGCCATCGCCGCCCAACCCGGAACCATGCTTTGCTCTTTCGGCGACATGTTGCGCGTGCCGGGCAGCGGCGGCGATTTGCTGGCCGCCAAAGCGCGCGGCGCCGACGTGCGCATCGTGTATTCACCCCTCGACGCCGTGGCCCTGGCGCGCCGCCACCCCAATCGCGAAGTGGTGTTTTTCGCGGTCGGCTTCGAGACCACGGCCCCGGCCAATGCCATGGCGGCCTACCAGGCCAAGCGGGAAGGACTGCGCAATTTTTCCCTGCTGGCTTCGCACGTGCTCGTGCCGCCCGCCATGCGCGCCATTCTCGACGCGCCCGTGAACCGCGTGCAGGGTTTTCTGGCCGCAGGCCACGTGTGCACCATCATGGGCTTCGAGGAATACGAACCGATCGTGGCGCGTTATAAGGTGCCCATCGTGGTCACCGGCTTCGAACCGCTCGACATTCTCGCCGGTGTGTACCTGTGCGTGCGCCAGCTCGAAAGCGGCCGCGCCGAAATCGAAAACCAATATGCGCGCGCGGTGCAGCGGGCGGGCAATCTATCGGCGCAAGCCATTCTGCGCGAAGTGTTCTGCGTGGTGCGGCGGCGCTGGCGCGGCATCGGAGAAATCGAAGAAAGCGGCCTGGCCTTGTCCGAAGCGTATCGCGCTTATGACGCCGAGCAGCGGTTCGGTCCCGTCGGTTCGCAGGCCGAAGTCGCCGGCGAATGCCTGGCGGGCCTGGTGTTGTGCGGCGAAAAAAAACCGATCGACTGCCCGGCTTTCGGCACGCGCTGCACGCCCGAACATCCGCTGGGCGTCACCATGGTGTCTTCCGAAGGCGCCTGCGCCGCGTATTACCGCTATCGCCGCGAGCCGGCGGCGGTGAAGTAGGCGCCATGGGTACGGGAGAATTCGCCTGGTCTTGTCCGGCGCCGACGCCCGGCGCAGAGGTCGTGCAACTCGCGCATGGCGGCGGCGGGCGCATGACCGAGCGCCTGCTCGACCGCATTTTCCGGCCGGCCTTTGCCGACGCGCAGTTGGACCGGCGCCATGACGGCGCGCGCCTGCCGGCCGGCGGCCCGCTGGCTTTCACCACCGATTCCTATGTCGTGCAGCCGCTGGAATTTCCGGGCGGCGATATCGGCGCGCTGGCCGTCAACGGCACGGTCAACGATTTGGCCATGTGCGGCGCCCGGCCCGACTTCCTGAGCGCGGGATTCATTCTCGAAGAAGGGCTCGACCTCGCTTTGCTGACGCGCCTGGTCGCTTCGATGCGGCGGGCCGCGCAGGCGGCCGGCATTCGCGTCGTCACCGGCGATCTCAAGGTCGTCGATCGCGGCAAGGCCGACGGAGTGTTCATCAATACCAGCGGTGTCGGCACGATCGTCGCTCCGCAGGCGATCGAACCGCAAAGCGTGCGGCCGGGCGACGCCGTGATCCTTTCCGGCGATGTGGGCCGGCACGGCATCGCGGTGCTGGCGGCGCGCGCCGAACTCGGCTTCGAATCCGAAATCCAAAGCGATTGTGCCCCGCTGGCGGCACCCGTGTTGGCTTTATTCGCCGCGGGTCTGGCAGTGCATTGTCTGCGCGATCTCACGCGCGGCGGCCTGGCCGGCGGACTGGTGGAAATCGCCGAAACCGCCGGGCTGGCCATGGAAATCGACGAGCAAGCCGTGCGCGTGCGGCCCGACGTCGCTTCGGCCTGCGAAGTGCTCGGCCTGGATCCCTTTCACATTGCCAACGAAGGGCGCTTCGCCGCCTTTGTCCCGGACGATCAGGCGACGCGCGTCGTGCAGGAACTGCGCCGGCATGCGGTGTCGTCGGGCGCTGGCATCATCGGCCGCGTGCAGGCAGGGCCGGCGGGCCGCGTCACCTGCGCCGGTCCGCTGGGAGGGATGCGCGTGCTCGACATGTTGTCGGGCGAACAATTGCCACGCATCTGTTAGTAATCGATTAGAACCCTGTAAGAGCCCTTTCAATCGGCGAAGGCTGGCGCATGCGCCGAGTAACCGGTATGTTAACTGAGGCCGGGGGCCCTTAGCATCAGGGGGAAAGTGACTCACCCTGCGGTCGGTGAGCCTGTCGAACCGACCGAGGGGCGCGGTTGCGCGGATGAAAACTTTGATGCACTTCTTTCAGGTATTCCTGATCCAGATGGGTGTAAATCTGGGTGGTGCCGATGTCGGCGTGACCCAGGAGTTCCTGCACCGCGCGCAAGTCGGCTCCGGCTTCGATGAGATGGGTGGCGAAGCTGTGACGAAAGGTATGCGGGGAGATGCCGTCCGCGGGCAGGCCGGCCAGCAGACAGGATTTGCGCACGCTGTTCCAGGCGCCCATGCGCGACAAGGGCTTTCCCCGATTGTTGGTGATGAGCGTGTCGCAGTGCGGAACCGCGATACGCGCGCGTTCGCCGTCGCGATAAGCCCGCAGCGAAGCCACCACCTTGGATCCCAGCGGCACCAGGCGCTGCTTGCCGCCCTTGCCCTGCACCAAGGCCAGGCCTTCGGAAAAATGCAGCGCGTCCAGCGTCAGGTTCACGGCTTCGGAGATGCGCAAGCCCAGGCCGTACAAGAGTTCCACCAGGGCCAGGTCGCGCTGGGCATGGGGTTCGTCCGTGGCCGCGCGTGCTTCCAGGGTGGCATATAAGGTTTCGATTTCGGAGCGGCTGAGGCTGCGGGGACGGTAACGTTGCTGTTTCGGCACCCGCACGCCGTGGCAGACATCGTCGGCCAAGAGACCCGCGTCGAACAGGTAGCCGGTATAGCTGCGCAATGACGCCAGGTAACGCGCCAGGCTGGTGGCGCCGAATCCCGCTTCGGCCAGGGCCGAAAACAATTCCTGGATGTTCACGCGCGTGAGCCCCGCGGCGGGTCGGACCGCCTCCAGCCCGGGCAATTGCCGCAGGCAGAGACGCAGATCGCTGAGGTACGCCTCCACCGTATTGGGGCTGAGGCGTTTTTCCAGCAACAGATGGGCGCGGTAGGCGTCGGCTGCGGGAATGTGTACGCCGATGGGAGGCGTGGCGTCGGTTGGGGAAGCCATGGTTGCAGAAAACATAATCGGCGGTATGCACCCGCCGGCGCGGCTTCTCTGGCGGGGGCGATTAAGACAAAGCGACCCCGGCAAACATGGAGATTTTCGCGGCTAACATTTTAAAATCATCATAGCAGCTTTTTACCGCTTCGATATGCCCCCCGATGGGCCCCGTCCGCCGCTTTAAGAAAGAACCGCGGCGGAGCCTTCGGTAGGTTACAGACGCACTTCCACCCGCAGCGCTTGCAGGCTTTCGGGATTCATCATCACCTCGATGCCGACGATTTTTTCCTCGCGAAGGGCAAAGGCAAAGACCGAACGCACTTGGCCGTTTTGCACCCACACCGCTCCCGGAGCACCGTCGATGCGGCCGGGTTGGGCGCCGCGGGCCCGCCCCTTGAACATTTCGGCCACAGCTTGCGCGCCCCAGGTCAAGCCGGGCACGTATCTGGCCGAGGGTCTGGGCGGATACGCCGTTTTCGAAGCGGAAAATATCGAGGCGGCCATCGCGCTGGCGGCCCGCATTCCCGCCGCCCGGCTGGGCGGCGCCGTCGAGGTGCGCCCGGCCGAGAAATACTGGTAGGGGAGAGGGCACTGCGCTATCGTCGCCGTGCGCTGCGGGCCGGATGCGTATGGGAATCCGTCGTGGCGGCGATTATATTTTCCGCCCTCCGGGTACTTAGCTCAGTTGGTAGAGCAGCTGACTCTTAATCAGCGGGTCGTGGGTTCGATCCCCTCAGTACCCATAACTTTTACCGGGGGCGCGGTTTGAATCGGCCTCCGAAAATTCCCAGCTACGTTCCGTGGTTCGCTTTACCGCCCGCGCTCAGGTATCCAGTCCGGCTCCGTTTTTCTTAAGGATACCTCTGGAAAAAGTCTTTTAGATTCGGCATGGACATGGGTAGCTAAGATGTGACCTATGTTCGAGTTCGAAATAGCCCGACGCGCGGGGTGCAACCCGATTCAGGTTGGTCGATCCGCTACCCGTCCGGTTTCGGCGAACACCTACCGCCCGCAGCCCTTCACCGCCCGTCGCCCTGGTCATCCACCCAAATACAGGCTCCACTTGCGACCAAGTCTTGGCCACTAGGCCACTATCGGGTTCCACTATTTCCGCTCGCCCCGCGTTGATTCGATTCCGGCTTGGGACCGTAGTTCGCGAAACACCCGAACGGTTTTCTCATCGGGAATCCCATGCTCCAATCCCAGCCCCAGAAATCGCTAAAGGTAAAGAAGCGTTAGACGCATCATTCTAGGAACTCGGGTGATATAATCCATTTCAGGAGCCTACCCTGAAACCCTTTTGGAAATTATTTGGAAAGGCAATCAGCATGTCGACTCAAATCCAATCGAGCACGGGAATTTTCGCCGCAACGGTTTTACTCCACCTATGGCTCGCAACTCCCGCCACAGCGCAAGCAAGCGCGACCCTTTTGCAAAAATCGAATTTGGTTTATCAAGGCGCCTTCCGCGTTCCGGAAACCGATTTCAGCTTTGGAGGCACGGCCATTGCCTATGATTCCGCCGACAACTCCCTATGGGTAACCAGCCACGATCAATTGACGGCGGAAATCAGCATTCCGACCCTCGTCAACAGCAGCGACATGAATCAACTGAAGACCGCAACCTTCCTCCAGAATTTCACGGATATCACCGAAGGGGGATTGCCAAACATCAATCCCGGCGATCCAAACGCGAAAGACATCGGCGGGTATTTGCCGTACAACGGAAAGATCATCGTCACCGGATGGACATATTATGATGCGAATGCAACCCAAGTCCTGTCGCATTTCGTGTCCTCCCCCAACTTGGCGCTGACGGGGGATATTACCGGTCCCTATCAACTGGGAACCATGGGGGCGGGATTCGTATCGGGTTATATGACCTTGGTGCCCCCGGCCTGGCGCGACTCGCTGGGCGGTCCGGCCATCACGGGCCAATGCTGCATTCCCATCATATCCCGTACTTCATGGGGACCGGCCGCCTTCACCTTCGACCCGGTGGATCTGGGGGTGAAAAATCCCGTCCCCGTCAATCCCTTGGTGTACTACAGCACGGCCCACCCCACCTTGGGTGTCTTTGGGACCGCGGGAATAGACACTTTGTTCAACGGATGCAGCCAAGTCAACGGCGTGGTTTTTCCCAATGGATCCCGGACGATTTTATTTATCGGCAGCAATGGCGTCGGGGATTTTTGTTATGGAATCGGGGGAGTGGATTGCAATGATCCGGCCGACGCTTCCAAAGGGGATCATGCCTACCCTTATGTGTACCAAATATGGGCCTATGACGCCATGGATTTCACCCGAGTGCATGAGGGAAAAATGCAGCCGTGGGAAATTACCCCTAATGCGGTGTGGACCTTCGACTTGCCGTTTGAAAGCGATGACAAGCACCTAATCGGTGGGGCCGCTTATGACCCTGCCACGCAACGGATTTTCATCTCGCAAATGAAAGCGGATCCCGGGACGGGATATTTTGACGGTCCCATCTTTCACGTATTCAAGGTGAATTTGAACACCGCCTCGATCGGGAAGGACTCTCCGTCTTCCCAAATTGGTCCGCTGAGGATGCGAATGGATCAAATGGACAAGGTGGTGCGCTTTTCCCCGGGGGCGGGCCGGGAATTTCCAACACGCTTGACCATCCGCAGTATTTCCGGAACCCGGATTGCGGAACTGACGCCGGGGGCACAGGGTATCTTCACGTGGAATGTTTCAGGAAACGCTCCAGGTATGTACCTCGTACGGGCGAATTATTCCGACCGAATCCAAACGCAAGTCGTGACCTTGATGAAGTGATGGAGGGTCGGGACTTCGCTATGTCCACTTGGGCTGCGCGAAGGAGAGTAAAGGCATCGCTGCCAACAGAATCAGAAGCAAGCTTTGTTTTGCAATTTTCAGGTTGAGTTTACCGGGAGACGCGGAAAGGTTTCGCGATTCTCTGGCCGGCTCCATTTGATTTGACATGAAAAAGTATCGAGAGTTGATCCAATTTCGAAAATATTGAACCCATGCACCGGACGAAATAATCCGGAACCGCGAGGAGGTTTTTCGGCGCGTTCTGTTCTCGGCTAGACTTCGGACTTTTCTTTCAACGCCTCATAGAGCCGAGCGGGCCCGAGCAAAATCTCCTTTAATCCGCTCCGCACCTTTTCCGACCCAAGCGCCTGAGTGCTCATCGTGGTATGCGCGTCAAGGCATCCATGATGGCGTTCATCAATTCATTCGTTAGGTCGGGGGAATTGGCGAATTGCTCCTTGGTGTTGTTGGACGCCTGCTGCCCAGGATTTCCGATTCCAGCAGCTTGCCCTTGATCACGTTGTTGACGTAAACCAGCTTGTCCTGGTCCGTCAGTTCGCCTTCAAACAGGTCGTTGACCTTCTGGCGATGATCTCGTCCAGACAGGCCTTTTCCTTTTCCTGCACGCGCTGCCGCCCGCTTCGGTGATCGGTTCCAGCTTCGGGTGTCTCGCCGTCGTCAAGGGCAGATCGCTGCTGCCCTGGTCCTTCAGGTTGTGATGCGTCAGGACCACTTGGACAGGTCGATGCCTTCGCGTTCGCGGCCGAATTCGAGCAGGGGCAGCACGTGCTTGAAGAAGATCGATCGCTTTTCGATAGCGGTGTTGCCGTAGTCGAAGATCTGGGACAGGAACGTGTAGAGCCGATGAAATGCTCCCATGTCGGGCTGGAACAGCAGCAGCGCGTCCAGCTCGTCCTGGGCCGCCTCGGCGGCGGCTTTGTCCTTCTTTTCCTTGGCGAGCTTCAAGGCCTCCTGCGCCGCCTTGTAAGCGCTTCAGAAGCCGATCGACCACGGGCTCCACCGCCGCCACCAGCTCGCTTTGCTTGGCGTTCGGCTTCAGCTCGACGGCCACCACGCGATCGACCTCGAAATCGTCGTAATGACCGGCGGCGTCCAGTTTGGCGCGCAGGTTGTAGACCAGATTCGGATCGGTCACGTCTGCCAGTTCCGCCGTGGTGTAATATGTCTTGAAGGCCGCGAGCACGTCCGCGGTGTCGTTCACGAAATCCAGCACGTAGGTCGTGTCCTTGCCGGGATAGGCACGATTCAGCCGCGAAAGGGTTTGCACGGCCTGAATGCCCGCCAACCGCTTATCCACGTACATCCCGCAAAGCAAGGGCTGATCAAAGCCGGTCTGGAACTTGTTCGCCACCAGCAGAATCTGAAATTCGTCGGTGTTGAAGGCTTCGCGGATGTCGCGGCCTTCAGGTTGGGATTCAGCGTTTGCTGTTTTCGGTGAAATGGATCGGGGCCGGATTCCTTGTCGTTCACTTCTCCCGAAAACGCCACCAGCGTGCCGATTTCGTAGCCGCGATCCGTGATGTATTTGTCGATGGCGATTTGCCAGCGCACAGCCTCCTGTCGGCTGGCCACCACCACCATCGCCTTGGCCTGGCCGTTCAGCAAAGGCGCGACGTATTGGTGGAAATGCTCGACCACGACCTGCACCTTTTGCGCGATGTTATAGGGATGCAGCCGCACCCAGCCCATGATGCCCTTCATGGCCGCGCTGCGTTCGACCTCTTTTTCGTCTATCTCCTTGCCATTGTGGGCCAGCTTGAAGGCCAATTTGTAAGGGCGTGTAATTCTTGAGCACGTCGAGAATGAAGCCCTCTTCAATGGCTTGGCGCATGGAATAAACGTGGAAGGCCGTCGGCATATTTTCGGAACTGACGGGTGGCTTGGGATCGGGGCGACGGCCGAATAGTTCGAGAGTTTTGGCCTTGGGCGTGGCCGTGAAAGCGACGTAGGTAATGCCGCGATCGCTCGGCCCTGGCCGCCATTTGCGCCGCCAAAATATCTTCGGTGCCGACTTCGCCGCCGTCTTCCAACTCTTTCAATTCTTCGGCGGAAAGCACCGCTTTGAGTTTGGAGGCCGCTTCGCCGGTCTGCGAGGAATGGGCTTCATCGGCGATCACCGCGAAACGTTTTCCCTGTGTCGCCGCCAGTTCTTGCACGGCCTTCAGGGCAAAGGGAAAGGTCTGAATGGTGCAAACGACGATTTTCTTGCCGCCGGACAATGCCTTGGCCAGTTCGCTGCTTTTGCTGGCGCTTTCGCCGTTGATGGTGGCCACCACGCCGATCGGTACGCTCGAAGTCGAAAATGCGCTTCCTGCAATGGCTGTCGAGCACGTTGCGATCCGAAACCACCAGCACGGAGTCAAAAACCTTTCTTGTTTTTCATCGTGCAGGTCGGCCAGAAAATGCGCCGTCCAGGCGATGGAGTTGGTCTTGCCCGATCCGGCCGAATGCTGAATCAAGTATTTGCCGCCCAGCCCTTCGGAACGCACGGCGGCCAGTAGTTTGCGGGTTACGTCGAGTTGGTGATAGCGTGGGAAAATAAAAGATTCGAGATTGTTTCTTTTTGTCTTTCTTGGCCACCATGTATCGACCAAGGATTTCCAGCCAACTATCGCGTTCCCAAACTTCTTCCCACAAATACGCCGTGCGATGCCCTTTTTCGGTTCGGCGGATTGCCCGCCGCGCCGTCGTTGCCTTTGTTGAAGGGCAGAAATTTGTGCCCGGCCCGGCCAACCTGGTGGTCATTTGCACTTCGGAATTGCTGACGGCGAAATGCACCAGCGCCCCGGTGGGGAAGGAAAGCAAAGGTTCGACGGCGTTTTGCCCCTTGGGCCTGGGATGGCGGTCGAAGCGGTATTGATCAACGGCGTCTTGCACCGATTGGGTGAAGTCGGTTTTCAATTCCACCGTGGCCACGGGTAGGCCGTTCAGGAAAAGCGCCAAGTCAATGGAATTTTCGTTGTGCTGGGAATAATGCACTTGGCGCACCACGCGCAAGCGATTGGCGGCGTAGCTTGGCCATGATTTCGGGATTCATGGCCAAGGCCGGTTTAAATTGCGCCAATGCCAAGGGTTCGCGCAAGAAAATCATTTCGATGCCATGCCGCAAAACTTCCAGCGTGCCGTTTTTGTTCAACAACTCCCGCACGCGATTGAGCAAGGTTTCGCCCGCCTGCGCGCCGTGGTTCTTGGTCAATGCCTCCCAGGCTTTGGGCTGAGTCTCTTGCACCCAGGCCAGCAAGTCGGCGGGGAATAAGGCCCTCGCGCGATCATAGTTTTGCGCATCGCCTTCGGCATAAAGCCAGCCGTGGCCCGCGAGGTATTCGCAAACCTCGGTTTCAAAATTCATTTCTTTATGCAAGCTGCTCATAAAAGAATCTTTCAGGCTTCCCGCACGTTTTTCTTAATCCAAGTCCATTGTTCAATCAAAACACTTTGTATTTGAGAACTGAGACTTTCTATTTCAATTTTGAATTCGGATTTTTTGTTTTTCAAAAAGGACATCTTAGCTTCGTGGGTGCCGGGAAGCTCATTAGCTTTATGGGCTTCATTTAGAAGGTTTTTTATGTCCTTAATCTTTTCAAGAATACGCTTGCCTTCTTCATCTACTTTGAACAGTAGCCCCATTTTTAATTCTGTTGCTCGAAACTCCGCTTGCGCCGCTTCAACCTCAGCCCCCATTTGCGCTAACGTGAATTCTCTATTTTTAATTAGGGCAAGTCTTTCTAAAGCGCCCTGCTCCTCAATATTCTTTTTTGGGCCGGGCATATTCCAATTGGTAAATTCATTTGCATCCAAATAGTGCGCCCTTAGATTTATCCATTTATTTGCGCTTACGATAAAACCTGCCGTTGCGTCGCGAAGGTAATTCATCCATCGTTCACGAAATCGCCCCTCTTCTGAAAGTGCTGAGGATTTGATTTGTCGTCCTAACATAAAGCCGGAAATGCTTATGCCCCCAAGGCCGATAATTGCGATAGCAACCTGAACCCAAAAGCCTCAATCGAAATCCGGTTTTATAGGTGTTGTGTCATTGCAGCAAGCCTCATTCGATATTGTGATAATGTTTTGATTTGAAGATGCCTTTATTGAATCTGAAGCTTTCGAGGCGTTGGATACGGTTTTGTGTAAGGGAATGTGTGAGTGTATGGGCAATGATAAGGTGGTGCAACAGGCTGACAGGTATCCGGGTTCGCAAATATGGTGACAGCAAAAAGAGATAATCCGACGAAAAAAGTTTTCACCCAAGTTCCCCTAGATTAATTGTTAATGCTCTCACGGGCTAATTCACGCACATCGTATTTTCCCCGTGACGGCGGCGGAGATCAAAGCGGTGCGGCGTTCTTGAAGCAAGTTAGTGGCGTGTTGTGCTTCGGCGATCAGGTTGTCGATCTTAGCGGTTTCGCGGTCGAGGAAGGCGGCGATGGATTGTTGTTCACTCAAAGGTGGAAAAGCGATGGCAAAGTTTCGCACGAAATCGTCTGGTACACGCTTTTGCCCGCCCGCGCCATACATGAATGACACGCCTTGTTTACGAAATGGTGAGGAAATAAAAATCCAATGCAGATATGGGCCAATTACCTCTTCTGTTTTTGGACGAGCGACGATCAATTCCGTTATTCCAAATCCAATACCATTTCGTAAACCCAGCATCATAGCGCCTTTTCCGTTTTCAAAACATGGGGTAATCTTTGCAATGGTTACATCACCATCCCGTGAAAATATAGGTGTAGCCGGTTTCAACTTCTCGGATCGGTTTTTCTTGCTCTAAGTTCAGAGTACCATCATCCCCAATTGCTTCCATTGGAAGAAACGAAACCAGATATTCCCTATCTAGTTCGCTTGTTTCTGATTTGGATGGATTCAATTTTGTAACGAACCGGAGCCTTTTTTCCTCCCAATGTTCCGGCACCTCGCCCAGCCATTCAATCCCCGAATCCTTCATCTTCGCCTTCGGGTTCAAGCCCTTGGTAACCGCATGCGAAATCACGGCCTGACGTTTTTCCGTCAGCAGTGCGATCAGTTTTTCTTTTTCGGCGATCAGGGTGTCGATCTTGGCGGTTTCGCGGTCGAGGAAGGCCGCGATGGCAAGTTGTTCCTGTGGTGGCGGGCATAAACACCTGGCGTTCCCGACTTGCTCAATGGATACAGCTTCGTAAGTGCTACCAGTCGCGACAGAAAAAAGTTCTTCTTTGATTATTTGAAGAGCATGCAATAAATATCGTTGTGAGTTTTTGGCTTTAGGAGATAAGGCACATAATCCTCTGCCAATCCCATACGCTTGGTCTGCAACGTTGATCGCACCAACAGGTGCCCGTACAGAAAACAAAATATCGTGCGTCTGTGCGAACTTATTTGCTACCGAGCAGAAATATCTTGGTGAAGGACAAACATTCCCAAAGTCAGCATTTCCTTGAAGAAAGGGAATGCCTTCGCCTTCTTGGTTACAATCTTCCGAGTTGGGCGATTGGCCCATTTTTATTGATGCAAAAATTTTAAGACGTAATGTCTCCCAATGCTCCGGCACCTCACCCAGCCATTCAACGCCGCTATTCTTGTATTTCGGGTATCGCGGAAAACTCATGCGGGAACAAACGGATTGAGAATAGTCAATCCTTCTTCAAGTTTTTGGCCATGCTGCATATCCTCGCTGTAAAAAAAGCGGCAGCGATGTTCGATGGCCGAAGCCAGATGCAGGGAGTCGAAGTAGGAATAGCGGTAGCGTTGGCCGAGGTCCAGGGCTTGCCGTACCGTGTATTGCGAAAGCGGGAGGATGGGAAATTTCTCGGCGATGAGATCCACGGCCGCTCGAACACCGGCATGCGGATATTTTCTTTTCTTGAGAAGGTACGAACAGAATTCGTGCATGACTTGCAAACTCAAGCAGGTTCCGTCTTCTCCGGCGGCTTGGACGGCGCGGGACTTTTTCTCGGGATCTTCGCTGAAAAGGTAGGCGACGATATTAGTGTCCAGAAAAATTCTATTCGGCATAGGCTTCGTCGCGTCGGAAGGGCAAGTCTTCGCGCGCAATCACCAAGGCGTCAAATCGCTTTGGCCACGAAAATTTGGCGGCTTCTTGGACGCGCAGTTTCCGGCAAACCATTTCCATGCTTCCCAGGTTGCGGGCCAGATGCCGCCGGGCCGGTTTGGTATTGAAATTTTGGGATGGCGCGGTTGCAGTTTTCATTGGCTATTCTCCCGCGGCGGATTTCGCCCGGCTTTTTAGTCGGGATAGCTCCGCTTCCTTTTCATCCAAGGCCTGTTCCAGAAGGGCGAATTCCTTTTTCATTTTTTCATGGGCGAGTTGAAGCTGGCGCAAAGCGGTTTTGAATTTTTCTTTTTCCAAGAATACATGCGCCAATTCCCTTTTCGAGTCGTCGAGGCGGCCTTTCATTTCCGCGCGATCCCAGGCCTGAATGGCGTTGCCGAACATGCTGGCGGCGGACAAAATTCCTTTCCAATCCACATCCTCGGAAGTTGAACGCTTTTTTGTTGCCACGACGCGTTTTCCCCTAGCTTGATTCATGGTGCTCCTTCCGGTTTTCCGGCCCATTGAAAATAAGAAGCGGCGGCTTTTTGGGGAGACCTGTTAACATGGCGTTTTGGCCTCTCAGGCCGACAATTCCCCGATCAAAGTGAGAATGCGGTCGGTGACGCCCTTTAGTTCGGCGTCGATTTCGGCTAATGGACGCGACGGCTCGAAAACGTAGAAGTAGCGGTTGAACGGGATTTCATAGCCCACCTTGGTTTTCTCTTCGTCAATCCAGGCATCGGGTGCATGCGTCAGCACTTCGCGTTGGAAATAGGCTTGAATGTCTTCGCGAAGCGGTACGTTTTCGGTATCGCGCAGGTTACTATCGGCCAAAGGCTTGTCTTTGAGTTTACCCCTTTCACCCAGAACGATTTTTCCGGTTTGATCGCGCAACGGCCGTTCCACCGTGATGGTGCGATACCCGAATTCCTCATTGCGGAATATGCGCGAAAGCGGCGCCATCTTGAGCTTGCCGCCCTTGGGTGCCGTGGGCGCGACCTTGCTCTTGGTTAGAATTTGCCGGGAAATCTCCTTGCCTTCGGCGTCCTGCACGATGGTCAATTGCGCTTCCGCGCCTTGCTTGAAAAGGTGGACGATGTCGGCGATATGGTCTTCGGATAATTCCTTGCGCTTGCTGCCCAGGCTTTTGCGCATCTTCTGCCAAAAATCCGAAGCGTCGATGAGTTGCACCTTTCCCTTGCGGGATTTCGGTTTGTCGTTGGTAAGAATCCAGACATAGGTTGAAATGCCCGTGTTGTAGAACATGTCGGTGGGCAGGGCGATGATGGCTTCGAGCAAATCGTTTTCCAGCACATAGCGGCGGATTTCACTTTCGCCCGAACCGGCGCCGCCGGTGAAAAGCGGAGAGCCGTTCAAGACGATGCCGAAGCGGCTGCCGCCGTCTTTGGACGGCCGCATCTTGTGGATCAGGTGCAGCAAAAACAAAAGCGAGCCGTCGGAAACCCGAGGCAAGCCGGGACCGAAGCGCCCGTTGAAGCCTTGCTCTTCATGTTCCTTTCTGATTTCCTTTTCGACTTTTTTCCATTCCACGCCGAAGGGCGGATTGGAAAGCATGTAATCGAATTTGCGACTCGGATGCCCGTCGTCCGCAAGCGTGTTTCCAGCTACGATGTTGGCCACGTCCTGGCCCTTGATCAGCATATCGGCTTTGCAAATGGCATAGGATTCGTCGTTCAATTCCTGCCCGAACATGGTCAGCCGTGCCTTGGGATTGCGTTCTTCCAGATATTCATCGGCCACCGAAAGCATGCCGCCCGTTCCCGCCGCCGGGTCATAGATGGTGCGCACGATGCCGGGCAAAGTCAAATCCTTTTCATCTTCAACGAACAGCAATTTGACCATGAGGCGGATCACTTCGCGCGGCGTGAAATGTTCTCCGGCGGTTTCATTGGAGATTTCCGCGAACTTGCGGATCAATTCTTCAAAGGCCAAACCCATTTGGGAATTGTTCACGGATTCGGGGGAAAGGTTAATGCCCGCGAAGCGCTCGGTGACTTGGTACAGCAGCTTGGATTTGGCCAGCCGGTCGATTTGGGAGTAGAAATCGAAGCGTTCAAATATGTCCCGGGCCGAAGCCGAAAAGGCTTGGGTGTAGGAGTAAAGGTTTTCCTTAATATGGTCTTGATCACCCATGAGTTTTTTCATGTCCAAAAGGGAGGTATTGAAAAATCCCACCTTGGTTTTGCGCAACAAAAAAGGTTCCCAAGCGATTTTGGCTTTTTTCTTTTCGGTGTATTCCTTGAGCACGGCCGCCTTGGTCGGTTCTAAGACACAATCCAAGCGGCGCAACACCGTGAAAGGCAAAACCACCTTGCCGTATTCGGATTGCTTGTAATCGCCGCGCAGAAGTTCGGCGATAGACCAAATGAATGAAGACAGGGCTTGTTGATTCATGGGAATCTGTCTCGATGAAAGGGAGAGATCGGTTTACAAGGTAGTTTGGGGGTAAATCCAAGCCTTGGATACATCAAAAATCGCTTAGAGTAGTCATTTTCCATCGAAAATCGGCAATTCCCGCCCACTCGCATACTGCACAAAAGAGCAGTTATAATTCCATCATGCTTCCGAGACCCCAAGCCGGCGCTAAGGGTTTTTCCCCATCCGTTTTTCATCGCCCCATCGCGGCGGATTTTCCCGCGTCCGCCCCGGACGACGCGAACGCGGCCCTCGACTGGCAGCACCTGCTGGCGCCGCATCCCGCGGCGACATTCACTTTGCGGGCCGGGGGAAATTCCATGGCGCCGAGTATTCAAGACGGCGATTATTTGCTGGTGGATCGATCCCTGGCGGCGCAGCACGATGATATTGTGATCGCCGTACGCGATGGCGCGTTTACGGTGAAACGCCTGTTCCAACGCGAAGACGTGATCTCTTTGCTTCCCGACAATTCCGACTATTCTCCCCTTGACCTGACCCTCGGGTCGGATTTCCAGATTTGGGGCGTGGTGATCCGGGTGGTGCGCGTGACGTGTAGGCGGTGAGGGAACGGATTACCGCAGGAGCGTTGGACACCTTGGCGCAATGACGCCGTCGCCGTGACCGATCACTTCACGCCATCGACCACCATCGCGGCGCCGCCGCAATGGGCCACGTACAGACCGCGCGGCAGGCCGGAAAGGTCGAGGCGCGCGATGCCGCCGAGTTTTTCCGAAGTGCGGATCAGCCGCCCGCGCAGATCGACCAGACGGATGGTGTTTGCACCCTGGCTGAAAAGCATTTCTCCGTATCGGTACAGCGAAGGCAGGGCATGCCCGGCCGCTCGCGGCGCAATCGCATTGGTGCCCACCGGCTCTCCGTACACGATGCCGCGTCCGGCGGTGCTCATATACACCCGGCCATACACGTTCATGTCGCCCAACACGAAGTTGCCGTTGGCCGGGCCGCCGTACTGGTGCTGATCGTCGTTGACGCGCATCCAGGTCTGGCCCTTGTCGATGGAGCGGTAGATTCCCAGCGGGCCGCCGTTGGCTTTGCCCCACATGTACAGCGCATAGTAAGCCGCCCCTGGGGCGGCCTTGCCCAAGCCGATCGACAGACAGGCATCCATGCTGGAGTCGCGCGACCAGGTTTTGCCGCCGTCGACGGAATGCGCCAGGCCGTTGGCGCTATAGCCCGAAGGCGACCAGCTTTGCACCGCATCCAACGGCACCCACAAATCGCCTGCGGCTCCCGGAGCTGCGCGCAGCAAACCCGAGCTCGCCGAAGTGAGCCCGTGGGTGTTATCGATCAACGAACCCACCTTCGCGAACGAGACGCCGCCGTTGGTGCTGCCCAGGACGTCGCCCTGGTACCCGTCGGGAATGATGTAGAAGTCGGCGGGATTGACGGGATCGGCCACCATGCGCCCGGTCTGGGTATTGAGGCCCGTCACCGCCGTCCAGGTATTGCCGCTGTCGGCGGAGCGGTAATACGTCGAGGGGCTGGCGTTCACACCGTTATGGGTGTTGGAGGGGCGCAACAGCATCACCTTGCCGTCGGCCGACAAAGCCAAATCTCCGCCCGAACCGGGCAGCGTGGCGGTATCGGTCATGGCCCAAGTTTCGCCTTGGTCCTGCGAGCGATACAGCACGTCGTAGGTGCGCGACGGGTTCACCGAATAATCGGTGACGCGGCCGCCGCGGATGAACCAGCCCGCCTGGGCCGCGTAGCCGAGCACATTATCGCTGCCGATGGTGGGCGTATGCTGGGGCGCGCTTTGCAGAATATTGGTGTAGGTCGATCCGTCGTAATCCATGAGAGCGGTGACCAGCGGCCCGCCCGGCACGCTCACCAAATCCATGGGCACGGTTTCTTCGAGGCCGTGCGCCTGGAATTTCCACACCGGCACCACGGGGGTGATGTCATCGGTGCGGAACACCCCGTTGCCCGATCCCACCCAAGCCACCTGGGTGTTGAAGGGATCGAATTCCAACGAACCCGCCCAATGGATGGCGTTGCCGTCAATCCAGTTATTGCCGTTGGCATCAAGGTTGGGCGTGGTCGCCGATTTCGGGTTGAGGTTTTTCCAGGTGGCGCCGCCGTCTTCGGTCAGAAAAATGACGTCGCCGGCGTTGGCTTTGCCGTCGGGCCACAAATCGTTGCCGCCATAGAAGCTTTCCGTGCTCAGGATCAGCCGTAGGGGATTCTGCGGGTCGGCGGAAATCCCGCCGAAGGAATACCCATAGCCTTCGTGGCCGGTGCCGTACACGAAACCGCTGTCATCCTTGGGCGAGATGTTGGTCCAGGCGCCGGTGGCCGTGTTCATCTTCCACACGCTGCCGCCGCTTTGGTTGAACGGCCCGGGCCCGTCGGAGTAGGTGCCGTACAAGTAACCCCCGCTGAGCGTGGCCCGCAACGCCATCTGCGCCGGGGCTCCCGCAATGGGGTTGAAGGTGGCGCCGCCGTCGTTGCTGACGTACAGGCTGGCAGCATCGTTGGCCACTCCCAGATAAATCGTTTTCGTGCCGCCGCCGGCGGTGGTGCCGCTGGAGGAATCGAACAGCACATAGGTGATGCCGTCTTGATTGACGATGTCGGTGCCCGACAGCGACACCGTGCCCGCAACCAGGCTCCAGGTTTTGCCGGTATCGGCGCTGTGGAACAGGCCCTTGGTGCGGGTGCCGCAAAAGAGTATGGCGCTGTTATGCGGATCGACGGCCAGCTTTTCGCCCGACTGCCGTCCCATGCCATTGCCGTGCGCGAGGATTTGCGCGGTGACGTTGACGGTGTCGAAGGTGGCGCCGTAGTCGTCGGAGCGCAGAATCATGGAGAGACCGTTGCTGAAATAGGAGGTTCCGCACAGGATGTACAGGCGCTTGGAATCCCGGGGATCGAGGGCCACGGATTCGGTGCCGTACAAACCGAGGTCGGGTTGGGAAACCCAATCCATGAGCGCAATCCATTGGCCGCCGGTGGAATCCCAGCGGTAGGCGCCGCCCACGTCGGTGCGGGCATACACCAATCCCGGTTGGGTGTGGCTGGGGACGATGCCGTCTACGAAGCCGCCGCCTTCGAAAACCACATTGCCCCAGTCATAGGATTCGGCCCGGGCCTGCTCGCATCCCCATACAAGACCCAATCCCAAGGCCGGCGCGATCCAACTCTTTAAACTCATCCGGGTTCCTCTCCTCTGTTCACGTCGGTCTGGTGTTTGAGTTAGTGGCAAGGCGCCGGGCCGAGGTTGAAGTGAGGCGCCGGGTAAAAGTAGTCGGAGTGCGATTTTTTTTCTCAGCAGGAAAGTTGAGTCACGGATCAAGACCTTCATCCCCGTCCGGTGGCTGCGGCGGAGCGAAATTAATTCAGCCCCGGTCTGATACTCCGTCCGCCAAAGGCGGACCGCCGAATAGGGGCCACGTCCGCCTGCGGCGGACTGCGAGGTAGTTCATTTTTTCCGCGATTGCAGAAAGGCGACCAGTGCGTCCATTTCGGTGGGCGTGAGGTTTCCGGCAAAGGCCGGCATGTTCACACCGCCGTTGGAAATTCTCGCGATCAGTTGATCCTTCGACAACCGGTCTCCGACCTCGGTGAGATCCGGACCGCGCCGTCCGCCGTCGCCGGAAATCAGGTGGCATTTCAGGCAGCCTTTGGAGGCGAACAATTGCGCCCCCATGAAGACCGGGCCGGCGCTGGCGCCGACCACGGCGGGCGACAAGGGCGGCGCGTCGAAATTGGGCGACCACTTGGATTGCGCGCCCGCCACCCACAAGGTCGCAATCGTCACGACGACCAGCAAGACCACGGCGATGGCCCAGGGCCGGCGGCGCGGGCTGCGTTCGCCGCGGTTGGAAACAAAGGGGAGTGCGATCAAAATCACCCCCGCCAGCATCGGGCCGAAGACCATGAAATATTTTTCGGTTCCGTGCGGCAAGAGCGCGAGCACGGCGAAATACCACAGCAGATACCAGTCCGGGCGCGGACTGGCTTCGATGATACTGGGATCGGGCGGCTTGCCCAAATGCGGCGCGCCGAAAAAAAACGCCAGCGCGGCAATGACGCCGATCAATCCCACGCACGCCACCACGTCGCGCCACGCCGCATCGGGCCAGAACGGGCGTCCGGTTTTTTCCATCAATCCTGCATACTCCCGGCGGTAGGTTTTGGGATTCACCGGTTTGCCGGGTTGCGGCGGTTCGGAAATGCCGTGGCGGAGAACCAGCCAAACATGCAGCCCGACAAAGGCGAAGATACAGGCGGGCATGATGAACACGTGCATCACGAAAAACCGCGTCAAGGTCGCGCCGCCGACGGTGTCGCCGCCCAAGGTGAAATGCGCCAGCCACCGGCCGATGAAAGGCGCGCGGCCGGCTTGCTCGGCCGCAATCACCACCGACCAGACGGCGGTTTGATCCCAGCGCAAAAGTTGCCCGGTAAACCCCATGACCAGGGTGAACCCCAGCAGTAACACGCCGGTTTCCCAATTCAATTCGCGGGGAAACTTGTACGACCCGAACAGATAAACCTGCGCCAGGTGCAGGCCGACCATCAGGACCATGGCCGAGGCGCCGTAATAATGCAGGCCGCGCAGAAAATGTCCGAAGGGCGCCTCGTCGTTGATGAAGTGGAGTGTCGAATACGCTTCGCCGGCCGAGGGAATGTACGAGAAGGCCAAGGCGATGCCGCTGATCACCTGCACCATGAAAGCGCACAGGGTGGCGCTGCCGAAGACATACCACCATTTGGCATCGGGCGGCACGAGATGCTCCGCCATTTTGCCCAGGGCTGCGGGAATGCCGGTGCGGTCGTCGATCCACGCGAGCAGGCTTTTATACAAGCGGGACGGCTGCATTTTTAGGCGATGCGAATGGGCGAGGTTTGAATCTGCACGTCCCCATGCAGGAGGCGCACGGGATAGCGCCGCAACGGCTGCGGCGGCGGACCGGCGGCTACCGTGCCGTCGGCATAATACACGCCGCCATGACAGGGACACATGAACAGATCGGCTTCGGCCAGCCAACGCACCGGGCAACCCAGGTGGGTGCAATTGATGGAAAAGGCGACGAAGGTGTCGTCATCGACCCGGCGCAGCCAGGCCGCATTGTGCGCGGTCACGCCCGCCCAGGGCAACGGCGACGCATCTTCGAATTTCACCTCCGTCGTGGTTCCGATGGGAAAGGCCGCGGCTTTTCCGACCGAGCGCCAGACTTCCCGCCGGCGTTCAAAGAAGGGAGCGAATATGAAACCGACCGTCGGCACCGCCAGGATCGCGGCGCCGATTCCGCCGACCGCCAGGCTGAACTGTTCCAGAAATTTTCGCCGCGAAATTTCCGCCGTCGTCGGCGGGCAACAACCCGCGGGCTGTGCGCGGGTCGGCTTGCCTTCCCGGCGGAGATCCCGAATCCATCCCGCCAGGGCCACGGCCATCATCACGCCGCCGACGCCGGTGATGATCGGCGAGGTGATCCATCCCCACACCAAAAAAACGATTCCCAACGCCAACGCCGCCGGCCAAACGCCCGGTCGCGGCGGTTTTTCCTCCGGCGGCACGGTCCACCCCGAAGGCAGTTCCGGGGGCGGCGGAGAAGTGGGATCAGCGGACATGGGGAATTTCCATAGGCGGGTGGTGGGATGGCGGTTCGGGAAAGGGGGCCGCGTCGCGGCCGTACCAACGCGCGAGCAGGCCGAAGATGCCCGTGAGATAAATCAGGCAGGCGGGAACCCACATCAGCAGTCCGCCCAATTGCTGATCTTTGGCCGGCGTCAATCCCCATTGATTCCGAATCAAGGGCAAGATACCGAGTCGATCCTGCGGATGCATGTAGATCGAGCAGACCGTAACGGGCGCGAAGGTGATGATGATTCCCAGCACGGTGCAGCCGAGGCAAGCGCTGAACAGATACAGAATTCCCGCCGGCGGGGGCAACCGTTGTTTCTGCCACGGGCCGAGAATCGGCCACCAAAATGCGATGCCCATGGCCAGCAAGGAGATGTATTGCAAACGGTGAATCCACGAATTCGACACCGCCGCATTGCACAGCGCCGGAATATGCCAAAACCACATGCCGCCGACGCCGGAAAGCCAGGTCGCCAAAGGATGGCGTAAAATCCAGTAAACCCCTTTCCAGCGGCCGGCTTGCATGCCGTCGGGCACCGGCGTCGGCGGCAGGCCCAGCAACAGCAACGCCGGTACGATCAACAACAGCAGCAGATGTTGCAGCATGTGCGCGCTGAACAGATACCCGTCGGCCAGGGCATCGATGGGCGAGGCCAGGGTGAGAAAGAGGAGAAGGGTTCCCGCCAACATCCAGCCGGCTCTCCGGTGAAAGCGGAAGCGGGTGTGCAGGCCATATGCCGCCAGGATGGCGGCGCAGGAGGCGAGAACCCAGGGGTTCCAACTCCAGGCGGAACTGAAAAATTGTTGCGTCGTCATAGCAGCAACCTTAGGTAAATCACGGAAAAAACCGCCACCCATACGGCATCCACGAAGTGCCAGTACAGCCCGATGGCTTTCACCGCCTCCATCCGCCCTTGTTTGAAATCACCGGCCAGGGCCAAACCCAGCAGGATGGTCAGGGCGATGATGCCGAGACTGACATGCAGGCCGTGAAAGCCGGTCAGGGTGAAAAAGGTAGTGGCGAACAAATTGGAATCGACCCGCATCCCCGCGTGGAATACGCGCCAATATTCCCGGCCTTGGCCGAACAGAAAAACGGCTCCCAGCGCGATGGTCAGCGCCAGCCAGAGGCGAAAGGCGGCCTGCCGGCGGGCCCGCAATTTTTCCTCCGCCCGCCAAATCGTGAAGCTGCTCGCCAGCAGGCACAGCGTGTAGATGCCGGTTCTCACCGCATCCAAGCTTCCGGCGGGGGTCGGCCCGGCCATGCCGCGGCTGTTGTAAAACAGATAGGCCATGATCAGCATGAGAAAGAAAAAACCTTCGGAAATCAGAAAGCTGATCATGCCGATCTGGTATCGGTCCGGAAGACGCCCCTCGGGGGCGGAGGGCCCGCCCACGGGCGGATCGGGGTTTTCCGGATGGGCCAAATCCCACAACGGCCGCCGGCTGCGGATGGGCGGCAGGCGATCAAAATTATGCGCGGGGGGCGGCGAGGTGGTCGCCCATTCCAGCGTCCAGGCTTGCCACGGATTATCCCCGGCCGGTCGTCCCCGCCGCAGGCTCACGGCGATGTTCCACAGCAGCACCAACACCGAAGCGCCCAGCAGAAAGGCGCCGAGGGTGGAAATGAGATTGAGCAAGCCCCAGCCCGGCAAATCGGGATAGGTGTAAATTCGCCGGGTCATTCCCATCAAGCCCAGAAAGTGCTGCACGAAGAACGCGGTGTTGAAGCCAATCACCGCCGTCCAGAAGTTGACCTTGCCGATGCGTTCGGACAGCATCCGCCCCGTCATTTTGGGAAACCAATAATACAGTCCCGCGAAAACCGCGAAGAAGGTGCCGCCGAACAGCACATAATGGAAATGCGCCACCAGGTAATACGTGTCGGTCACCTGCCAGTCGATGGGCACCACGGCGAACGTCACGCCGCTCAAACCGCCAATCGTGAACTGGATCAAAAACGCGACGGCGAAGAGCAGGGCGGTGGTGAGCCGGATCGAGCCGCCCCACAGCGTCGCGCTCCAGGCGAAAATCTTGATGCCGGTGGGAACGGCGATCAACATGCTCGACGCGGCGAAAAACAAATCCACCGGATGCCCCAGGCCCACGGCGAACATGTGGTGGGCCCAGACCCCGAAGCTGAGCAAGGCGATGGCCACGGTGGAGCCCGCCACGAATTCATACCCGAAGATCGGTTTGCGCGCGAACACCGGCACCACTTCGGACAGAATGCCGAAGGCCGGCAAGGCCAGGATATAGACCTCGGGATGGCCGAAAGTCCAGAAAAAATGCTGCCACAGCAGGGCCGAACCGCCGTGGGCGGGCACGAAAAAATGGGTGCCCAGGTGGCGGTCGATGAAGAGCATGAGGATGGCCGCGTTCAGCGCGGGCATGGCCAGAATGATGAGAAACGAGTTGACGAAAATCATCCACACGAACAACGGCAGGCGCCGGAAGGTCAGACCCGGCGCGCGCAGGGTCGCGATGGTGGCGATGAGATTGATGGAGGCGGCCACCGATCCGATGCCGAGGACCAACAGCGACAATACCCAGTAATCCACGCCCGGCGTCGAGGCGTAGGGCGCTTCGCTGAGCGGCGCATAGCTGAACCAGCCGACGGCGGGGGCGCCGCCCGCCAACAGGCTGAAATGCAGGAGCAGGCCGCCGAAGGGGAACAGCCAATAGCTGAAGGCGTTGAGGCGGGGAAAGGCCATATCGCGCGCCCCGATCATCAACGGCACCAGATAATTCGCCAGGCCGATCAGCGTCGGCATCACCACCAGGAAAATCATGGTGGTGCCGTGCAAGGTGAAAATCTGATCGTACACGTTGGGCGAAAGAAAATGATTGTCGGGTCGGGCGAGTTGCAGGCGCAGGAGCAGCGCCTCGACTCCGCCCGCCAGAAAGAAGACCAGCGCCGTCAGCAGATAGAGAATTCCGATGCGTTTGTGATCCACCGTCGCGACCCAACCGAAACGCCCGTGCCGGGCGGATTCCGTGTCCGGCGCCGCTTCGGCGGAAACATCGGCGGGAACGGTCCCGGCGGGCCCGCTCATTTGAGGGTCTCCAAATAACTTGCCAGCGCCTGCGCTTGCGCATTCGTCAGTTTCAGGTTGGGCATGAAGCAATCCGGCTTGAGGGCCTGCGGATTTTTCAGCCAACGGTACAGATCCGCTTCGGTGTTGGTCAACACCCCCGCGCCCAGAAGCGCGCGGCTCGCCAGATGCGTGAGGTCGGGCGCGGCGTCGCCCGCCACGGAAATTCCGCGCAGCGCGTGGCAGTTGGTGCAGGTCATACTCTGAAAAATTTTCAGGCCACTCCGGCCCGCCTCCGTGACCGGCAGGGCCGCGGGCTTTTCCTGTTCATGCAGCCAGGCCGTGAAGGCCTCCGGCGCTTGCGCCACGACCGTGAAGCGCATCCAGGCATGCTCCGCGCCGCAATACTCCGCGCAGATCCCGGCATAGGTCCCCGGCCGATCGGCTTGGAGCCAGATGTGATTCGGATGCCCGGGCACTACGTCCATCTTGCGCGCCAAAGCCGGCACCCAGAAATCATGAATGACATCGGCCGACTGCAAGCGCACCAGCCATTTTTTGCCGACGGGGAGGTGAATTTCATTGGCCGTGACCACCCCGTTTTGCGGGTAGCGCACTTCCCACCACCATTGATGGGCAATCACCAAAAGATCCGGCTCCCGGTCCGCGGCGGGATCGGAGCGTTGCATTCCGCGCGCCGTAAGCACCAGGAGTCCCACTACGATCAACGCCGGAACGACGGTCCACAGAATCTCCAGTCGCCGGTTTCCGAAATATTGCGGGGGCTCTTCCGCGCCCGGTCGCCGCCGGTAGCGGATCAATCCCACGCCCACGAGGGCGACGACGAAGAAGAAGATGATCCCGCATACGATCAGTACGGTGAGGAACAGCCCGGAAATCGCAGCGGCTTGCGGAGAGGCGGGAGCGAAAATGGGACTGAAGCGCGCCGGCATGGGAGGTTCGGAAAAGCGGGGGAGAAATAACCTTCATCCGATGGAGTGGGGCCTCTGCCGATCTGGATGGGTGGAGCGGGACGGCTTTCGCCGCCGTTCGGAATTCCACCGCGATTCCCACAACCAAAAGCCACCGAGCATGCCGTCTTGATTGGAAACAATTTTGATTCCGGGTTCGAGCTTGAAGGTGATCAGCCTCGCATTGCCGCCGCCGAGATAGGTTTTGTCGGCGTGCATCAAATCGTGCAGGATCTCCAGCACGCGCAGCACGCGGCCATTCCACTTTTTGCGGCCGATTTTTTTCAGCGCGTGTTTGCCGAGATATCCGTTGTAGTCCAGTTTGTCATGTACCGGATGGTGCGCCAATTCGAGATGGGGCATGAGTTCGCCGTCGCGGAACAGCGCCGTCCCCACGCCGGTGCCCAGCGTCACCACCAATTCGAGGCCTCGGCCCGCAATCGCGGCCAGTCCCTGCATGTCGGCGTCGTTGAGCAGGCGAACCGGTTTGCCGAACTTCGTCCCCAGCGCATGGGCCAGATTGAAGTCGTGCCAACTCTCGTTGCCGAAATGGGGCGCGGTGATGATTTTGTCGCCGCGGACATAGCCGGGGAATCCCACCGCGACCCGATCATAGGCCGGCAGCGGCTTCGCCAGTTCCACCAAGGTTTTGACCAGAACCTTGGGCGGACACGGGTAGGGCGTAGCGACGGCCGCGCGCTCGGTCAGCATTGCTCCCCGGGCATCCAGCACCGAGCATTTTAGGCGGGTACCGCCTACGTCGATGGCCAGCGTGCGGGCGCCGCGGGAAGTCATGCCGGCATCCGCACGGTATTTTTTCTCCCGGCTTTTTGGTGATTCGCGTCGGAAGGTTTACGCATGGTGTTCCAAGCTTTCCGGGTGGGTGCGCGCCAGGATTTCCTTGGCCTGCGCGGCTTCTGCTTCGCTGCCGTGGATAATCAAAACAAACTTGTCGGCTTTGAGGGCGGTGTGATACCGGAGGATACTGTCCTTGGGAATTCCGATGCTGTATAAGGCCGCTCCCAACGCATTCAGCCCGGCTACGAGGATGGCGCCTTCCAACCCGCCGACAATCCAGCCCGCCAAAGGCCCGGCCACCAAAATCGGACCCAAACCGGGCATCAAAAAGAAAGCGGAGCCGAACAAGAGTCCCCAGAGACCGCCCCAGAAGGCGCCGATTTTTCCCCAGGCTTTCATGCGGTCGCCGGTGTTGTAATAGCCGACGACATGTTCTTCCGGATGGTAATCGCGACCGACAATCGACAATTTCTTCATGTCGAAACCGGAAAGCTGCAGTTCTTTGACGGCCTCTTCCGCGGCGGTATGCGTCGGATAAACCGCTACGATGGAATTATTCGGAGTCATGGTTTTTCGCTTTCGGTGTTGGGTTGGGAATTCAAAGTCCAGCGCGCAATTCCTGCCGCCATGTTCGACTGAAACGGGATATCTCCGCCGGGCGTTTCCGAACGGTATGGGGACTCGAAGGGGTGAATGAAACGAACGGCGCATTCGAACATGGAGAAACCTTTGGGATTCTCGCGGGTTGCTTTTCGAAATATTCCAGGTTTGTAAGCTATAAAACGTTGATTCGCGGCGGAGATCAAAGCGATTTAATTCCGATTAAACCCGAATGCATTCTTCCGTCCGGGGCCGGCGCAACGGCGCCCTGAAGCGCGCCGACGGAGGTCTTAGGCTAGGAAATGGGGGGAACCTTTTCGCCCAGCAAATCCAACACGCCGGATAATTTTCCGTCGTACCAGAACAGGGCGTCCCAATCGTCGGGGTTGAGCCGGGAAAGTTTTTCCTGGTACTCCGGTTTGATTTTTCCATCCGGGCCGGTAAGGGCTTTCTGTTCGTTCTCCACCAGCATGTTCAAAACCGCATTCCAATTCCCGGCGGCGATCGAATCAAAGAACGCGTTGGCGGCCGCTTCCAGTTCGGGCGGAGGTTGCGGGATGATCAGCGAGACCCCGACCAATTTTCCGCGGCGCAGCGTCAGACTGTTCCACGCCGTCGTATCGATGGCCGCGAGCCGATGGCGTGCGCTGGCTTTGATGTGTCCATTCGAGCTGAGGAAGATGAGGCGGGTGCTGGGATACATGTCCTCCAAAACGGCTTGCCATTTTCCCGCCCGGATATCGGTGAAAAAATCCTCGGCCGCGGCATGCAATTTTTGTTCCCGGAGGCTGTCTTCGGTGGGCGTCTTCGTGGCTTCGGACTCGGTGGCGAAATTGCTGTCGATGGGCAGCGATTTACCCAACTGTTCCACCGGCAGCGAAGCGTAGATTCCCGTCAGCTTGCCGTTGACCAGCCGAACATTGGGATCATGGATCAAGTCTTTTAAGGGCACTCCGAACAGGCGTTCCCGCATGGCTTCCGGAACATGCCCTTTGGCATTCAGAATTTTGGCCTGATCGGCCGGCACGAGGTGATGCACCGCGGCTTGAAAGTTGCCGGCGGCCACGAATTCCTTGAAGGCGATCAGGCTGTCTTCTTTTACGGCTTGGGCGGATTCGGGGCCGGGGAATTGGTGCGTGGAGGCGCAGCCGGCCAGCAGCACCAGGGTTCCGAAAAGAAATCGGGGAGGGATGGGAAAAAAGTTTGGAAGCAGACTCGCTTTCTTCAGTTTGCGGGCAGAATTCATGTTTTCCCCCTGGATGAAGTTGGGAGCAAATTAGGTTTATCCCAGGCCGGAAAGTACTTCTTAAATACACCAAATACCGTGGTTGCTAGTATTAAAAAATTTTAATCATTCCTGTCGCTGCGGTGCTTCTCTTCGAGCAAAATTCGCCCGGGAAGGGGACAGGTTCATTCCGGAAAGAAATGGACACAACGCGTGGCTGGGGCCTGCCGGGAAAGCCCCGTAGCCTGCGGCCATCCAGGCGCAACACCTTACAGCCTAGTGTTGTGCGCCCGTATATTGCAGAATGTACACAGCCGACGCTGCGTGGTCGAAAGCGCGCGCGGTTTCGCTATTCACCCTTTGGCCGAAAAGATTAAAGCCGGCCGAGGGCATGCCCAGCGGATTGCCCAGCGAATTACCGGCGGAACCGGAGAGAAACAAACGAAACGCCGTTCCCGCATGGGCGGAGGCAAAACCCGGGGCGGCCTGCAAATTGATTCCCTCCGCGGTGATTCCCGGATGCACTCTTCCCGCTACGTTTAATTGCACCTTGAAGGCGCCGCTGTCGCCGGTGATGTAAAGCGTATGCGGGTTGGGTCCGCCGCCGAACATCGAATTGCCGAACACGCAATTGACCGTCGAGGAAGAATTCGATTGGGTCATTTTGATGGAACCGAGAACCGTGCCCGAAGAGTCGAGCACCACCACGGAATTCGGATACTGGCCTTGGCCGCTGTTATTGCAGACGTAAACGTTATAGTTCGAATCCACCGTGATTCCGTCCGGCCCATAAATGGCGGGTCCGAACTGTTTCATGGTGCTGGTATCCATCACATGCGTCGTGGGATCCACCTGAAAGGTGACCACCCGGTTTTCCCCGTATTGGCAGACATAGATGAACCCTTTTTCCTCGATGTATTCGATTCCGTTCCATTCGCAGGTGCCGTACGTGTTGGAAAAATTCCAATCCTTTTTCACCGTGCCGTCCTGGGAACGAAAATAAATGTGCTGGTTCCAGGTGGTGAAGTACATATCGCCATTCGTGGTGAACGAAAGGTCGTTTGCGCCACCGGAACCGCCGGCCGTCCACGCATTGGAGGTATCGGTGGCGAGCACTTTGAGCACAGCGCCGGTGGTGGTATCGCGTTCGGTGATTTGGGACTTTTCGCACACCACCAATTTCCGGTCGAGGGGGTGGAAATCCAGGCCATTGCTGTAATTGCCGATATTGATCAGCTTGGTCATGATCCCGGCCGGGGAGACTTTCCAGATATTGCCCGCCACCTGCTCGGAAAAAAACAAGGTGCCGTTCGAGGCCATCGCCGGACCTTCACCCCAAAGTGTCAACGTGGGAGTCGATATCGCGGCCCTTTGGATCTGCACTCCGGCATCGCAGAGTGCGGCGGGAAGGTTAATTGTGCCGTAGGTCTGGGCAAGGGCCGCTTGCCATCCCAGCACGGATGCCAGCAGGCAATATTTTTTCAAACCGTCGGTTATACGCATTTGTCCTCCCGCCCCAACGATCTTTGCTTCACGCAATCTAACGCGGGGGCCTGCTCTTGGCAGGAGGTTCCCTCGGTTCGCAGCCGTAGGTACGGCTTCGGCGCCGCCGGAATATTTGTGAAATTCATCGCCGGCCGGTTGGTTTGTGCGCACATTCTGAATTGCGTTCGGTAACGCGCCGGTACTTTTTTGTAACACCGGCGTTCTCGGCATTCCCGCGGTAACCTTGCCGCAGGAGATTTCACGGCGCCGGATGGCGGAAACCGCCTTAAATCGCCTTTCCTGTTACAACACTTTTCGGGCTTACGCGTGCTGCGTTGCGAGCTTGGTTCGTCGCCTGCAATCTCTGCTGGTTCATCGCAGGCCCGCTTGATATTATTCTAAGCGGAGCCAAGGATGAAAACGCCAACCCTGATCAAGTCGAACCACCAGCGTGGACAAATGCGGTTATCCCTGCTGCGCCTCCTGGCCGTCGGAATGATGGGTTTGCTGGCGGTGCAAAACACCGAGGCCCATTCGGCCAATACCGACGCCCGCAGGGGCGGGGGACACCGATCGCGAGGTTTCTCTGCCTACGGTTATCGCGGCGGCCATGCTTACGGGCGTTCTAATTTCGGGCATCGCGGATATGCCACCCGCGGGTTTTACGGAAGGCCTTATTTCGTGTCGCCGCATCTCGGTTTGTTCGTTCCCTTTCTACCCCTGGATGCCGTCGCGTTGTATGCCGGAGCCCTGGGCTTTTACTATGCCGATGGGTATTACTACCAGGCCGTCTCCGACGGATACGAGGTGGTTCCCCCGCCCGACACGGTGTATGTGCAGGACGGCTCCACGGTCGTCAACGAAAACGTCGCGGCCGATACCGAGATCACAGACGCAGCCCCGGCGCCCGCACCCGCGCCGGAACCGATCAAAACCAAAACCGTCGCGGTCCATAACAGCAATGGATCGCATACGCCGGTTTTGCTGCAATACCTCAACGGCCATTGGACCGGGCCGCGGGGAGAAGAGTACGACGCCTTTCCGACCAACAAGCAATTGCGTGCCGCCTACGGTTTTTAGGTAATCCCATTCTTCCCATCGGCGCGGCCATGCGCCGACTCCGTTTGCGATTTTGGTTATCTTCCGGCTCTCGGCTGGTCGGGCTTCATCCCCCGCGGGACGGGCCGCCGGCAGTTTTGGCTTTCGGAGCGCTCCTCGATCTCCTGCTTCCCGGCGCGAAACCAACGGCATCCCCAGGTTGCGGATGCGTAGAAGGTTCGGGAAAGGGAAATCATGGTTGGCAATTTATTCGTGATCGTGCCGGTAATCCTTTTATCGGTTTTTCTCTTTCATCGCCGGCTGCTCGCGTCGCCGATTTGGCGGGCCATGGTCACGCCCTTGGCCTCGATTATCGGCAGCGGCTTTCTGGTGCTGGCCCCGATTCTCGTCCGCCATTTCGGATCGGCCGCCGTGCTGGTCATGGCGGGCCTGTGCTTCGTGGCCTACGCCATCGGCGGGGCCATCCGCTGGAATATCGCGGCGATTGGCGGCGAACACGGACTCATGCCTTTCGCCGGATTCGAAATCGGTTTGGAAAAGCTGTCGCTGTGGACGCTCGCCTTTGCCTACATCATTTCGGTTTGTTATTACCTGAATCTTTTCGGGGCTTTCTGCACCAGTCTCACCGCCTACAATGCCCCGGTCTACGGCCGTTTGGTCACTACCGTTGTGCTTGGCGTCATCGGATTTCTGGGATGGACGCGCGGGTTGTACGGGTTGGAAAAAGCCGAGCAATGGTCGGTGGGCATCAAGCTGGCGGTGATCGGCGGCTTGCTGGCCGGAATGTTCTACCATGCCGGCGTCTTGACCCGCCATGGGCTGCTTCCGCATAACCACGCGACCTTCCACTGGAGTTCCCTGCGCGTGGCCAGCGGACTTCTGATTACGGTGCAAGGATTTGAAACCTCGCGCTACCTGAAAGAAGGGCACAATGCCGTGACCCGGATCGCCACCATGCGCTATGCGCAGTGGTTCTCCACCCTCATCTATCTGGTGTTCATCGGACTCGCCAGCATTTCGTTCTTGCCCGGCGCGATCGGGGCGCGGGAGACGGCGATTATCCAAATGACGGAGAAGGTGGCGCCGGTTCTGCCCGTGTTGCTGGTGCTGGCGGCGCTGGCGGCCCAGTTCAGCGCCGCCGTCGCCGACACCGGCGGCTGCGGCGGCTTGACCTATGAAATGAGTGGCGAGCGGCTGCATCCCCGCTTGGGATACGTGGTCATCATGGCGGCGGCCGCCGCGCTGACCTGGATGGCCGATATCTACCAGATCATCAGTTACGCGTCTCGGGCTTTTGCGGTGTATTACGGCTTGCAATGCGCGGTGGCGGCGCTGCTCGCCCGGCGCGCGCACAAACAGGCCCGCAGCGCCTGGTTCGCCCTGCTGACCGTGACCTGCTTTTCCATCGCGATCTTCGGCGTACCCGCGGAGTAACAATCTTTATCCTGCGTTTGCGTCCCCGGGACCTTTCGGCGGTTCGCGGTCGAAATGCACGTCCATTTGGGGAAAGGGGATTTCGATGCCTTCGCTGCGAAAGCGCTGGAAGATGGCGTAATAGAGCTGCGACTTCAAGCGCGCGGGGCGATCGGTATAAACCGTGGTCCACACCCACAGGTCGAAGTTCAGAGAACTGTCGCCGAAGGCGTCGAACCACACTTCGGGAGTCGGATGGCTTTCGACGCCGTCGACCGCTTGCGCCACCTCCAGCAAGACGTCGCGCACCCGTTCGGGATTTTCACGGTAAGAGACTCCCACGGGAATGCGAAAGCGCCGTGTCGCGTCGCCGTGGGTCCAGTTCACGACCTTGCCCGTGATGAAATCGCCATTGGGCACGATGATGGTGACATTATCGTTGGTTTGAATGGTGGTGGCGCGCGCCCCGATGGCGGCCACCCGCCCGTGCACGTCGCCGACCTCGATCTGATCGCCGACTTTAATGGGCCGTTCCAGGAGGATCACCAGACCCGCGGCCAGGTTGGTGACCACGTTTTGCAGGCCGAAGCCCACGCCGATTCCCAAACTGCCGGCCAGAAGAGCCAACCCGGAAAGGTTGACGCCCGAGGTCGACATGATGGTGACCAGGCCGATCACCACGATGGCATAGCGCGTGAGGGTCTGCACCGATTCGATCACGCCCGGCTGCAGGCGCCGGCGCGACAGGGTGCGACGCACCAACCATTTGCCGAGGCGTCCCGATTGCGAGAACAGCAAAGCCAGCAAGGCGGAGAAATAGAAGAGGCGCCAGACGGTGACGTCGTTGCCGCCCAAAGTGAACAGGTTGAAATTCAGAATCAACCGCGCGTGATCGATGAATGCCCGCATGCCGCCCCTTGTGTAGTAGTTGACCCCCGCGCTCCCACGGGAATCCCGTTACCAACAGTAGGTCGGCGCGGCGGGGAATCACAGCGTGGATCGAGCGCCGCAAATCCGTTTCGGTCCGCTTGGCCTTGAATCCGGTCGGGCGAACCGGAGGGAAGCCCCGAAAACCCGCAGCCGGGTGCCGAACCCCGCGGGCCGCGCATCCAAAAGAGTGCAACCGCGCGGCGCCTTCTTATATTTCCCCGGGGGTCAGACTGAAATTTTCCGGGCCGCAGCCCATTTTTTTTGCCGCAACACTCCGGCCTCAGGGTCGGCCTTTGTCTTCCCCCGGCCTAAACACAAGCGTTACCGGTATCTTTAAGGTTACTCTCGGTCGCTACGACGTCCCCGGATCGGGGCCGTGAAAAAAAAATCCGTCGAAAACTTGATTTTCAAAATCGGGCTATATAATTTATCCCCGTTTTTCAGGCTTACGTTTCTTTACAAACCATGATGGCCTTAAATATCCTAAAGCTTCAGATCCGGAAAGGCGCAGACCATGATAGAAGTTGAAGGTCTGACCAAGCGCTACGGCGCCACCCTGGCGGTCGACAACGTTTCCTTTCACATTCGCCAGGGCGAAGTGGTGGGTTTGCTCGGGCCGAACGGCGCCGGCAAAACCACCACGATGAAAATTCTGACCTGTTTCATCTCGGCCACGGCGGGCCGGGCGAGTGTGAACGGCTTCGACACCTTCGACCAACCCTTGCGCGTGCGCGAACAGATCGGCTATCTGCCGGAGAACTGTCCGCTGTATCTGGACATGGATGTGACCGGATACCTCAATTTCTGCGCCCGCATTCGCAACATCGAACCGGGCAAGCGCGCCGGTGCCGTGAACAAGGTGCTGGAAGAATGCGACTTGCGTCATGTCACCGGTAAGCTGATCGGCCATCTCTCCAAAGGCTACCGGCAGCGCGTGGGGCTGGCCCAGGCTCTGCTGCACAATCCGCCCGTGCTGATCCTCGACGAGCCCACCTCGGGCCTCGACCCCAACCAGATCCGCGAGATTCTGAAGCTCATCTCCAACCTCGGGCAGGAAAAAACCGTCATCCATTCGACGCATATCCTGTCCGAAGTCGAGGCCACCAGCGATCGGGTGCTTATCATCAACAACGGCGGCATCGTGGCGCAGGGCACCCCGCGCGAACTGATGTCCAAAGCCTCGGGCACCACGGTGTACTTGACGGTCAAGGGCGACGGCGCGCCGGCGGAGATCGCGGCGGCGCCCTTCGTGGGCAAGTCGGAAAAAATGGGCGATGCCCGCGACGGCTTCGTGCGCCTGGCGGTGCATGGCAAAGCCGAAGAAGACATCGCGATCGAGTTGTACAAGCTGGCGGTGGCCAAACATTGGTTGGTCTCCGAATTGCGGACCGAAGCGGCCAATCTCGAAGATGTTTTCGCGCAACTCACCAAGGGGCGAACATGAAGGTCAACAACGTATGGACCATATTCCGGAAGGAATTGCGGAGCTATTTCGCATCGCCCATCGGCTACGTGTTCATCATCTTCTACCTGCTGGTTTCCAACGGCCTTTTCTTTTTCGTCGAAGATTTCTTCCGGCAGGGCGAGGCTTCGATGCGCGCCTACTTCGGCGCCATGCCCTGGGTCTTTTTGTTTTTCGTGCCCGCCATCACCATGCGCCTGTGGGCTGAGGAGAAAAAAGTCGGCACCCTGGAAATTCTGCTCACCATGCCGCTGCGTGAAAGCGAAGTGGTGCTCGGCAAATTCCTGGCCAGCTTCGCCTTTCTGGCCATCGCGCTGGCCTGCACCATAACCCTGCCCATTTCCATCGAGTTTCTCGGCCGCCCCGACATCGGCGTCATCATCGGCTCCTATTGCGGCGCCCTGTTTCTGGGCGCGGCCTATTTGGCCGTGGGCCTGCTCATCAGTTCGTTGAACGAAAATCAGGTGGTGGCCTTCATCATCTCGGTGGCCGTCCTCTTCGCCATGCTGGTGGTCGGGATCATTCCGGTGTATCTCAACAGCCTGGGATCCTTCGTCCACGTGTGCGAATACCTCAGTCTGTTGAGCCATTTCAACAACGTGACCCGGGGCGTCCTCGACTCCCGCGACGTCGTGTATTACCTCTCCGTGGTCGGATTGTTCCTGTATCTCAACGTGAAAAACATCGAAGCCCGGAAGTGGAGATAGAACATGCCGTCGAAAAAGCTGAGCTCCCGCACCAATGCTTATCTCAGCGCGCTGACGCTGATCGTGATTTTGACGGCTGTCGGCGTCGTCAGCGAAATTTTCTACCACAAACGGCTCGACCTCACCCGCGACAAAGAGTTCACCCTGAGCTCGGCCGCGGTGAAAACCCTGAATAATCTGCCCGATATGGTGACCATCAAGGTGGTCATGTCCAAGGATTTGCCCACCCAGTTCCTGCAAATCCGCACCTATGTCATCGATCTGTTGGATGAATTCCAGGCCCGTTCGCACGGCAAGCTCAACTTGGTGTTCGAGGATCCCGGTGACGACGCGAAGAAGCGACAAGAGGTGACCTCGCTCGGCATTCAGGAAGTGCAATTGCAGGAGCAGAGCAGCGAAGGCATGCAAATCAAAAAGGGATTTTTCGGACTGGCCATGACCTACGGCGACAAGAAAGAGGTCATTCCGGTGCTGGAAAACCTGCAAACCTTCGAATACGATCTCATCGTCAAATTGAAGAAGCTGACCGGCGCGGTCAAAACCGTGGGGGTGATCGAGGGAAGCGGCGGGGAAAAATTTTCCTTCACCCTGCCGGGGTCGCCGCCTAAAACCACCACCGGTTTCGACGAGAACTACACCACGCTGAAACAGGAAATGGACAAGTTGTACAAGGTCAAAAACATCGACGTGAGCCATGGCCCGGTTCCCGATGATGTCGATTTGGTGCTGGTGGCGGCGCCCAACCACCTGAACGAATACGAGAAATTTTATCTCGATCAATTCATCATGAAAGGCAAGGCGGCGATTTTTTTCACGCCGGGCGTCACGGTGAATCTGAGTTCGGGCATCAACGGCACGGCCACCGACAACGGGTACGAAGACCTGCTGTCGCATTACGGCCTCGGGGTCGAGAAAAACGTGATTCTGGAGGCGCGCAACTGGGAACTGGTGCGTTTCGGCAATTCATTTTTTCCGACGCCCTATCCTTATTGGATCGTGGTGGGATATAACACGCTGGATGCGGACAATCCCATCACCTCGAAATTGCAGAGCCTCAGTTTTCCCTGGACCTCCTCCCTCGATATCGATACCACATCCAAGGATTCTTTGACCCATACCGTGGTGCTGGCCCGCACCAGCGACCAGGCCTGGGAAGAAAAGAACAGCTTCTACCTGTTGCCTCGCGATCTCAAGGAATACCTGCCGATCAAGCAGCATGCCTTTCCCTTGATCGCGCTCAAAACCGGCAAGTTCACCTCGTTCTACGCTTCGCATCCGATCCCCAAGTCGGACAGCACGGTGAAAATCGATTCCAGCAAGCTGGTCCGTTCTTCGCAGGGCCAAAGCGCCGTCATGGTCATTCCCAACGCGCTGTTTGCCACCGACTTTTACGTGGGCTACACCAATGCGACGGGCAATTTGAACCTGGTCCTGAATGCCATGGATCAGTTGGTGCTCGACCCCGATCTCATCAATGTGCGCAGTCGCAACCTCGAAACCACGCCCATTGCCAAAGCCAAAATCGACGCCGATCGAATGCCGATCACTCTCATCAACATGATTCTGGCTCCCGCCCTGCTCCTGGCCATGGGAGTCTTCATCGGCATGCGCCGGCGCAGAATGGAGGCCAAGGCATGAAACGGACCTTGATCGTGCTGGTGTGCGCCCTGCTGGTGCTCGCCGGGTTGCTGTGGAAAAAGCACAGTGAATTCCAGTCGGAAGAGGCCAACGCTTTCGTATTCGACACCGCGCAGAAGGCCGGTGTGACCTCGCTCAAGGTCATCGAGAAGAAAGACACGGCCGAGTTGCTCAAAGTCGGGAATCAATGGGTGACGGCCCGCGACAGCTTTCCCGTCGACACTTCCAAGATCGATAAGAGCTTGACCGCGCTGCTGCAGCTGCAGGACAAGATCCGGGTTTCGACAAACCCTGCGCGCCTCAAGGAATACGGCCTGGATTCGTCGCAGGCCAAATACGTCGCATGGCACGGCCCGGGCGGCAAAACGGCTCAGGTGATCTTGGGCAAGACCGCCTCCACCGATTACAGTTCGACCTATTGGAAATGGGTCGGCAAACCCGACGTCTTCGAAACCCCGGGTAATTTCACCTGGCAAATTTCGGCGCGCGACCTCGACTGGAAGGATCGTTCACCCTTCCACGTGGGCGAGAAGGATATCCAAAACGTGCAGGTGGAATGGCGTGACAGCACCGGCACCCCTTACTCCTACAAAATCGATGTGGTCAACGACACGACCTACCGCATGGTGGAGCCCGAATCCTCATTGGTGACCCGCAACAAGGCTCAGGGAATCCTGAGCGAAATCGGTTCGCTGAGCATCGACGATTTCGTGGCCAAGGGTGACACCAATCTTTCCAAGATTCGGCTGGATACCCCCATGATTTCCATCCACTTTATGACCAAAACCGGCAAGAGTTACTCGCTCGCCGGCAGCCAAGCCATCAACAATTACGTCTATGTCCGTTATTCCACGCGCAAAGACACGGTGAAAATGGGCGGTTGGCGCTTCAACAACATGAAGAAGAAGCCGTTCGAGTTGGTGCCCCAGAAAATGCCGCCGGCCCCGGCGGCCGAATCCCCGGCGAAAGAAAAGCCGGGCAAGGCCAAGGAAACCAAGGTTAAAAATCCGGGGAGCAAGGCGATGATCAAGCCCGAATTCAAAGCGCCGGGCCAAAAACCCCCGGCGAAAAAGCCGGCCGCCAAATCCGGTTAGTACCTTACAAGTTACGGCCGCGGTGCCGCCCAGGAGTTAAAAGGGTTTAAACCGCGTCCGGCCAATCCAGTTCCGGGAGGAGCGCCATGCGGTCCTCCAATTTTTTTTGTAGAACGCCGGCGCGCAGGTGCGCCCCCTCCGGAAGGTCGCGGAGATTGCAGGCGAAGTCGCGGTGGGCGCGGCCCTGCCGATAATCGGGTTCGCGGCTGGGCGACCGCAAATGACGCTCCCACAGCGAAAGCGGCGCCTCGATCAGCAGCGAGGCCAGATACAGGGCGCAGTCGCGCGGCATATATAGCGAAGCACCCGACACCTTGCGTTGGTTCCAGGCCAAATCCGAGAGGCCGCGCGCTTCAGTCGCGAGGTTGAATTCGCGCTTCAGGGTGTCGCGGATCAAGCCGTTGCCCAGCGCGAAAAAGGCCGCCGGACCGAGGTCGGTCCGGCGGCGCAGGCGCAAGGCCACGCACAGGCAGCCGGCCGAAAGCAGCACGGCGCCGCCTCCGCCCCGGCGCCGGTAAACCGGAATGCCGTCGGCCTCGGCCGCGGTCAGATGCAATTCGAGGGCGGGATTTTGCGACGCCCCGATCACCAACAAGGGGCGCTCGGGCATCCATACGCGGAAAGGGGCGACGGCGCGATCGAGCAGATCTTCGCCGGTGGGGAAGGGGTGGATATGCCCGGCTTCGGGGTAACGGAGAAGTTGCATACCGCCGGAGAAGGCCGGAGGGTCAGAGGTTCGGCGACAAGCCGTGGCTGTCGGCGGCGGCTTCCATCACGGCTTCGGACAGGGTCGGATGCGCGTGCACGGTTTCCATGATCTCTTCGTAAGTGGCTTCGAGCTTCATAGCCAGGCCCAACTCGGCCAATAGCTCGGTGGCCTCGGATCCCAGGATGTGTGCGCCCAGCAGTTCGCCGTATTGCGATCCGAAAATGAGTTTGACCAGGCCTTCGGTGTGGCCGATGGCGCGCGCCTTGCCGCTGGCCGCAAAGGGAAAGCGGCCGATTTTCACCTCGAGTTTGCGCTCGCGGCAGGCCTTTTCAGTGAGACCGATCGAGGCCACCTGGGGCTGGCAATAGGTGCAGCCGGGGATCTGTCCGTAATCCAATCCGTGTCCGGGTTTGCCCAGCCAATGCGCCACCGCGGTTTCGGCTTCGGCCGACGCTTTGTGCGCCAGCAGTTGCCGGCCGGCCACGTCCCCGATGGCGTAAACGCCGGGCACTGAAGTTTCCAGGTGGGCATTGACCTGGATGAAGCCGCGCCCGTCGGTTTTGACTCCGGCGGCTTCGAGTCCGAGATCCTGGGAGTTGGGAACCATGCCCACGGCCACCAACACTTGATCCACGGCGAGGGAACTCGTCTGTTTCTGCGCGTCGGCGATTTTGACCTGCGCTTCCAAGGCCTTGGTCCGCTGCACCTCGACCGTGGCGCCGGGATAGCAATGGATGCCCTGCTTTTTAAAAGCGGCCAGCAGACCCTGGGAGATTTCCTCATCTTCCACCGGCAGCAATTGGGGCAGCATTTCCACCAGATGCACTTCGGTGCCGAGCGCGTTGTAGAAATAGGCGAATTCGACGCCGATGGCGCCGGCCCCGATAATCAGCAGTTTCTTGGGCTGCTCGCGCCGCGCCAGGGCATGGCGGTAGGTGATGAAGGTTTCGCCGTCGATGGGGTATTGGGGAAATTGGCGCGGCGCAGCGCCGGTGGCGAGAATCACCGCACCCGCTTTCACGCTTTGCCGGGCGCCTTCGGCCGGGGTAACTTCCACGAGACCCTTGGCCAGCAGCTTGCCCTGGCCGCGCAGCACCTCCACCTTGTATTTCCGCATCAGAAATTGCACGCCGTTGCTGTTCTGTTTGGCCACCTCGCGCGAGCGATCCACGATTTTGGCGAAGTCGGCGCTGACCGTTCCGGTGTGGATGCCGTAGTCGGCGGCGCGCTGGGTCTCGCGAAAAAGTTCGGCCGATTTGAGCAGGGCCTTGGTGGGGATGCATCCCCAGTTCAGGCAAATGCCGCCCAGTTCCGCCTTTTCCACCACGGCGACTTTCTTGCCGCCTTGCGCGGCTTTGACGGCGGCGATGTAGCCGCCGGGCCCGCTGCCGATCACCACCAAATCATATGCGCTTTCCAAAATATCTCCTTCGCAAAACGCGGCTTAGCAACGATTCACCCACGGCTCACAAGAGCAGCCAGGTGGGGTTTTCCAACGCCGATTTCAAGGTGCCCAGGAATTGCGCCGCCAGGGCGCCGTCGATGGCACGGTGATCCGCGGTGAGGGTCACCTTCAGGATTTGCCGCTGCCGCAGCGCGCCCCCGTCGTCGAGGTAAACTTCGGGCTGGATTCCGCCCACGGCCAGAATGGCCGCTTGCGGCGGGTTGATGATGGCGGTGAAGTCATCGACGCCGTACATGCCCAGGTTGGAAATGGTGAAAGTGCCGCCCTGGTATTCTTCGGGAGCCAATTTTCCGGCGCGGGCCTTGGCCACCAGGGCTTTGATTTCCTGCGACAACACCCACAGCGGTTTTTGATCCGCGCTTTTCACGATGGGCGTAATGAGCCCGCCGTCCAGCGAGACGGCCACGCCCATGTCGATGTTGCCGTGCTGGCGGATGAAGTCGCCGTAAAAAGAGCTGTTCACCCCCGGATGCCGCCGCAGCGCAAAGGCCGCGGCCTTGACCACGATGTCGTTGACCGACACCTTGTAGCCGGGCCCGCGGTGCAATTCGCTGCGCAGCCGCGCCAGCGCGTCGACCTCGATACGCTGGGTCACGAAGAACACCGGCGTGCTTTGCGCCGATTCCAACAGGCGCCGGCCGATGGTCTTGCGCATCATGGAAAGGGGAATGTCCTGGGTTACGGCCGGTGGCAATTGCGATCCGAACAGGGGCCGGGGCTCTCCGCCTTCGGCGGCTTTGGGTGCAGCCTGATAGGCTTCGACGTCGCGGCGGATGACGCGGCCCGACGGGCCGCTGCCGTGCACCGACTCCAGGGGAATGCCGGAGGCTGCGGCCAACTTGCGCGCCAGAGGCGATACCTTGAGTCGGCCATTGCCCGCTCCCGCGGGCGCAGCCGGCGCCGCGGCTGTATACACCGGAGCGGGGATCGCGGAAGGCGTGACCGGCGGCGGGGGCGCCGAAGATGGAGCCGCTGCCGCAGGCGCGGCGGGTTTTGCAGCCGCTTGCTTCCGGCTTTTTTCCAGGGCTTTGTGCAGATATTCGTCAATGGCTTCTTCCTGGGTGTCGGCGAGCACGGCGATGAGTTCGTTCACCCGGGCGGCGGCGCCTTCGGCCAGCAGGATTTTGCGTACGAAGCCTTCGTCCATCGATTCGTAATCCACCGTGGTCTTGTCGGTTTCGACGCTGCACAGCATGGTGCCCGGCTTCACGAAATCACCCTCTTTCACCAACCATTTGGCCAGAACGCCTTCTTCCATGGTGGGGCTTAAACTCGGCATCAAAATGCTGGTGGGCATGCCTCTTCCTTTCGGAAATTTTCGGCGCCGGGTGGGGCCCGGAGCCTGCATTCCAAATTAATTCCGGTAGGTCACCTGGCGGACCGCCGCGATGATTTTGGCCACCGACGGCATGGTGGCCGCTTCGAGATTGGCCGCGTAGGGCATGGGGTTTTCGCTTTGGGCCACGCGCACGACGGGCGCATCGAGATCGTCGAACAGATCGGTGTAAATGCTGTCGGCGATTTGCGCGCCCACGCCCGCGAAGAAGTGGCCTTCTTCGACGATGACCACGCGGTTGGTTTTCTTGACCGACGCCGCGATGAGCGCCATGTCGAGCGGTTTGAGCGTGCGCGGATCGAGCAATTCGGCGTCGACGCCGGCTTTCGCCATTTCCTCGGCGGCCTGCTTGGCCACCGTCATCATGCGCGACCAGGCGATGACGGTCACGTCTTTTCCCGGGCGTTTGATGTCGCCCTTTCCGATGGGCACCAGGTATTCTTCGTCGGGCACTTCTTCCTTGAGGCTGTAACTCAATTCGTTTTCCAGAAAGATCACCGGATCGTCGCAACGGATGGCGGCTTTGAGCATTCCCTTGGCGTCTTTGGGGCAGGAAGGGGTCATCACGTGCAGGCCGGGAAAATGCGCGAACACCGACTCCATGCTATGCGAATGCTGCGAGCTGACGCGCGGGCCCGACCCGTTGGGGCCGCGCAGCACCATGGGCAGGTTGTACACTCCGCCCGACATGTACATCATGTTGGCGGCATTGGAAATAATTTGATCCATGGCCACCAGGGAGAAGTTGAAGCTCATGTATTCGACCACGGGCCGCAAGCCCATCATGGCCGCGCCGATGGCCAAACCCGTGAAGCCCGATTCGGAAATCGGGGTGTCGACCACCCGCTTGGAGCCGAAATGGTCTAGCAACCCTTTGGTGACCTTGTAGGCGCCGTTGTATTCGGCCACTTCTTCGCCCAGAATGAAAACCTTCTCGTCCCGGGTCATCTCTTCTTTCAAGGCCAGATTCAGGGCCTCGCGCATTTCCAGGACGGCCATCAGACACCCTCCGCATCGCGGTAAACGTGCTGGGTCAATTCTTCGACCGGAGGCTCGGGGCTTTCGTCGGCGAAGTCGACCGCCTCCTGGATGTGCGCCCGGATTTTTTTCTGCAGCGCCTTGAAAGCGTCTTCGGTCAGCCACTGGTTTTCGATCATTTCCTGGCTGACGGCTTGGATGGGATCGCGCTGCCGGTAGGTGTCGACCTCTTCCTTGGTGCGGTATAAGCCGGCGTCGGAAACCGAGTGGCCGAAATAGCGATAGGTTTTCATATGCACCAGGGCCGGCCGGCGCGTGGCGCGCGTTTCATGCACCACGTGGCGCATGGTGTCGTACACCTCATGCAGGTCCATGCCGTTGATGGTATAGCCCTTGACACCATAGGCTTCGGCCTTGGTCGCAACGTCGGTGTTGGCGATGGCCCGGGTATTGGCCGTGCCCATGCCGTATTGGTTGTCTTCGCAGATGAAAATCGCGGGGAGATCCCACAGGGCGGCCAGATTCATGGATTCGTGGAACGAACCCTGGGCCAGGGCGCCGTCGCCGAAGAAGATGAAGCTGACCGCGTTGTCCTCGTCGTAATTGGATTTGAAAGCCGCCCCGATTCCCGCTCCGAATTGGCCGCCCACAATGCCGTGTCCGCCCAGGAAATGATGGGGCTGGGAGAAGAAATGCATAGAACCGCCTTTGCCGCGGGCGCAACCGGTGACCTTGCCGAAAAGCTCGGCCATACCTTCACGCGGGCTGCCACCCAGAGCCAGGTAAATGCCGTGGCAACGGTAGCTTGTGACCACGGCATCCTGGGGCAGTTTATGCTCCAGTGTTCCGACGCCCACGGCTTCTTGGCCGATATAGGTGTGTAGAAAGCCGGCGATTTTCTTTTGTTGATAGGCCTTGATGCTGGCCTCTTCAAACAGGCGTATGACCAGCATTTTTTCCAGCAGCAGAGCCAGTTTTTCGCTGGGAATTTTCTGGGTTTGTTCTTTCGTTTGTTCTTTCTTAACGGTTGCCATGGTCCTCCGATGACATTGGGGATTCGTTTTTTTGGGTTCCCCCCGGCGCCCTCCTGCTGGCCCCACCCGCCGCGGAAATCATTGAACTCCGAAATTCTACGTGAATTTAGCAAAAAACACCCAGGTGAGTTTTTGATCTTTGCCTTGCATCCGACGGCGGATAAGCCATTTTGAGGTAAAGTTTGGCAAAAATGATTTCATCGTCGAGGACAAAATGGCCGATCCCGTGCCCGTAGGCAAGATTCCGTCGGGACTCTTTATCGTAACCGTGGCCCATACCGGCCAACAGGAAAGTTTTTTGGCCTCTTGGATTCAGCAAGCGTCTTTTTCGCCGCTCATGATTTCCATGGCCGTGCAACCCGATCGATCCGTTTTACCGCGCCTGCGCGCGGCGGGCCGCTTTTGCATCAACATCGTGGGTCATCAAAACAACGGCCTGCTCAAACCCTTTTGGGGCGGCTCCCAGCCCGGAGCCGATCCGCTCGAGGCAGTGGAAACCTACACCTCGGCGCGCGGCAACATTCTATTGCGCGACGCCATGGCGGCGCTGGAATGCGAATGGCGCAGCGATGTCCAACCCGGCGATCACGTGCTGGTTTTCGCCGAAGTCGTTGAAACCCTGTTGCTCAAGCCCGATGACAAACCCATGACCCATGTGCGCAAAAGCGGGGGCTCTTACTGAAATCGAAGTACCCTCGAATTCGATACCCGGGGCGTGATATGGAATTTTTCGCTGCCGCTCTTGCCCGGATGTTTGCATGCCCAACCGGTCGGAGCGCGCCTTTGGGGTTGCGGGCGTGAATTTCGCGGAATAATTTTTTCTTCGAATGGATGCAGTTGGTTGCCCGGAATTGATAAAATGAAACCCGTCGGCATTTTGCCGGCTCTGTTCCCGCTGTTTTCGGCGTAACCTCCGCCAGAGGTGAACCCAGCGGGAAAAGTTCATAAGGTTTCCGGCGAGCGGATTTTTACAACGAAAGGGATTGGCTATGAAGAAGCTGCCTTGGCTCTTCATTCTGGTTTGGCTCGGCGCCCATATTCCCGCCGCGGCGCGGGATCGCGACGGTGATGGCATTCCCGACAAATACGATCTGTGCCCCACCGAACCGGAAGACATGGACGGCTTTCAGGATCAGGATGGTTGCCCCGACCCCGACAACGACAGCGATCAAATCTGTGATCCCTGGGTGGCCGCCACCGGCCAAAGCGCCAAATACGCCAGCGTTTGCCACGGTTCGGACAAATGCCCGAATGTCGCCGAGGATAAGGACGGTTTTCAAGATGAAGACGGTTGTCCCGACCCCGACAACGACAAAGACGGCATTCCCGACATTCACGACAAATGTCCGAACGACCCCGAAGACTTCGACGGGTTTCAAGACGCCGACGGGTGCCCCGATCCCGACAACGACAAAGACGGTCTCTGCGATCCCTGGGTGGCGCAAAAAGGCCTGAGTGCGAAGTACGCCAGCGTCTGCCACGGCTCCGATCAATGCCCGGACGCCGCCGAGGACTTGGATGGCTTTCAGGATGAAGACGGCTGCCCCGACCCCGATAACGACAAAGACGGCATTCTCGACATTTACGACAAATGCCCGAATCAACCCGAAACCTTTAACGGCGTGCAGGATCAAGACGGCTGCCCCGACAAGGATCAACCGCCGCTGTCGCCGGTACAGACTTTTCCCATGGTGCAATTCCGCAGCGCCACGGCCGAGTTGACCATGGAAGCCACCGACGCGTTGGACGGGTTCGCCAAGCAATTGGTGGAATACCCCGATACCGTGATCGAAATACGGCTTTATACCTGGTACAAGGGGAGATCGAAAGACGAATACCTGCAATTGCTGCGCGACCGTTCCAAAGCCGTGGTGAACTATCTGATCAGCAAAGGCGTGAAGCCCGAGCAGTTGAAAGAGGCCGATTACACGTTGGAAAACATGGAAGCGTTTAAAGGTACCGACGACGACTTCAATCAGGAAAAGCCCATGGAGGCCCGCCTAATACATTAATTAGCTCGGCCGGTCACGGCCGAACTTGCGGTGGGGGCTTAACTGACATGGCACGATGGCGCGGGAATTTCCGTTTGTCCTGGCGGCTCGGGTTGCTGGCGGGGTTGGGGCTGGCTTTGGCCGTGCGACTCCCGGCGGCCGAACTTCCCAAAGCCTGGCTGGGCGTGGCTTTCGAAGATGTTCCGCCGGCACAGGTGCCGCGCGCGCTCGATCCGGTGACAGCCGAAGGGCCGGTGCGCGTGGTGCGGGTCTTCAAGGGATCCTCGGCCGATCAAGCCGGCTTGCAGTCCGGCGATTTGCTGCTGGGTATCAACGGCCAACTCTTGCACGGCCGCAAAACCTTGCTCGATTCGGTGCAGAGCAAGGGCATCGGCGACGTAGTCACCTTGCGGCTGGGCCGCGCAGGCAAAATCCTCACCCAAAAACTGGCGCTGTCGCCGCGGCCCCAAGACTTGAGCGCTTTGACCCAATCGCTGGTGGGCAGCGCCGCCCCACCGCTGCGCGGCCGCTACTACCACTTGCCGGCCGGCACCATGGCGCAGTTGCGGGGCAAGGTGGTGCTGATCGATTTCTGGGCCACGTGGTGCGGCCCCTGCCGCATGACCCTGCCGGCTTTGCAGGATTTGTACCGGCGTTACCGCGATCGCGGTTTGGTGGTGATCGGCGTCAGCTCCGAGGATTCGGCCACCTTGGCTTCGTTTCAAAAAGAGTCGGGACAGGATTACCCCTTGTTGGAAGATCCGGGCGCCCTGACCACGCGCGACTATGCGGCCTTCGCCTATCCCACCGCGGTCTTCGTGGATCGCAAGGGCGTGGTGCAACGCGTCGAGGTGGGCGCGCATGACGAGGCCGATTTGGATCGCTGGGTGCGTGAACTGCTGTAATCGTTAGGTTTAGCGTCTCAAAGCCGGCGCCCGTCGAAATATTGGGGAAACCCGTCTCGCAGTGAAACCAGGGCTTCGTCGGTCACGATCAAGTGATCGAGCAGGGGAATGCCGAGAATTTTTCCGGCTTCGGCCAGCCGGCGGGTGGCCAGCAAATCGTCGATCGATGCCTCGGTGGAGCCGCTGGGATGGTTGTGCGCCACCACGATGCCCACGGCTCGATCTTCCAAGGCGCAGGCGAAGGTTTCGCGCGGATGCACCTGGCTTTGGTTGGCCAGCCCCACGGTGATTTCATGCCGCCGGATCACGCCGTGGCCCGCGTCCAGGGTAATGACGACGAAGCATTCCTGCCTCCGCCCCCGCAGGTGGGCCAGCAGGGGCAGGGCGTCATGCGGCGCACGGATGCGTAGGCGCTGGGTGCGGGTGAGAAAACGCCGCGACAATTCCAGCGCCGCCAGGATTTGGCAGGCTTTGCCGGCGCCGACGCCCCGGATGCGGCACAAATCCGTGAAAGCGGGCGCTTCGGAAAGCGTGGAGAGGCCGTCTACCACTTCTTCGGCCAAAGCCAGCGCGTCTTTACCGCGCATGCCCCGGCCGAAGAGCACGGCCAGCAATTCGGGATTCGACAAACCGGCCGCGCCGGCGCGGATCAACTTTTCGCGCGGCCGATCAGCGGCGGGTCGGGTGAGTAAACCTGAGGGTCGGATACCACCGATGTCGAGCATGCGGAAGAAAGTAGACCCGGCCGGCGTGAAAATCGGCGTGCGTGGTCACGCCTGCCCCCATCCGATCGTGATCACGCGCACAAACCCGTCGGGCCGATCCTTGATATCTTTGCCGGGGACGGGATGCATCGGCGTTCCCGGATTTGTGTCCTTCTCAATCGTTTCTCAACCAGGCAGGTGACCGATGGCGACCCTTAAGTTCGAACTGGAAGTGCAGGGCCAGCCGGCCGATCTCTTTACCGTGCTGGACTTCAACCTGGAGGAGGAATTGAGCCATTGTTTTCGCGCCACCGTGAATGCCACCAGCGAAAACGGCGACCTGGCCTACGACGATTTGGTGGGCAAGCCGGTCACGCTTACGGTGCAGGGCGAGGATTTTTCCGTGGAGCATTACGGCATGGTGAGCGGTTTCGTATTGCACCCCGATCACAGCCGGGAATTCGGCCGCGAGAGTTACCTCTACGTCCTCGAATTCGCCCCCCGCTTCAAACTGTTGGAATTCGCCGGGCAAAACCGCATTTTCCAGAAGCAGAAGGTCGAAGACATCGTGCAGGCCGTGCTTAAGGATCACGGTTTGCAGGGCGACGATTTTCGCTTCGACCTGCGCCAGCCCACGCGCGAACGCGAGTATACGGTGCAATACAACGAAACCGATCTGAATTTCGTATCGCGGCTTTTGGAATGCGAAGGCATCTACTATTTCTTCGACCACGAGAACAAAAAAGACACGGTGGTATTCGCCGACCATACCGACGCCGTGCGCCCCATTCCGCATACGCCCACCTTGGGGTACGAACCCGAAGTCGGCCTCAACCATCTGGCCAAGGACCATATCACCAGCATGCGCCGCGAACAGCAACTGGTGACCCAAAACGCGCGGGTGAAGGATTACAACGACCGCACGCCGGGCACTTCGATTATGGGGGTGTCGCAAGGCGCGCAAGGCCGCGGCGAACGCTACGACTTCGCCCCGGGCGTTCCCGACGCCGGCGCCGCCCATCGTTGGGCCGGCGTCGCCGCCGACACCTACCAGGCGCTCAAAATCACGCTCAAAGGCCACGGCGTGGCGCGGGCGTTACGGCCGGGTTACCGCTTTGAACTGGAAGACGGCGAGCATACCTCCTTTGCGGGCAAATACACGGTGGTACAGGTGACGCATCACGGCGATCAAAGCGAGGGCTTTCAGCGCGATCAGAGCCGGCTCAACTACTTGTGCGAATTCATCTGCATTCCGGCGGCCACGGTCTTCCGGCCTTTGCGCGTGACCCACGCTCCCAAAATTTCCGGCATTCTCCTGGCCCGGGTCGACGGGCAAGACGGCGATTACGCGTCGCTCGACGAAGAAGGGCGCTACCATGCCAAGCTGCCTTTCGATCTCACCGATGCCACCAACGGGCAGGCCACTTTGCCCATTCGCCTCAGCCAGCCCTATGCCGGGCCGGGCTACGGCACGCATTTTCCTCTGCATAACGGCAACGATTTGGTGCTGGCTTTTCTCAACGGCGACGCCGACCGGCCCATCGCCTTGGGCGCCATTCCCAATCCCTCCAACGCGTCGCCCGTCACCAGCCGCAACAAATCCGAAAGCGTGATTAAAACCGCTGCGGGCCACGAATTGCGCTTCGACGATCTCAAGGATAAAACCGCGGTGGATCTCACCACCGCGGGCAAACACGTTTTGTCATTCAAGGATGACAAGGATCATCAGGAGATCCGGGTCACTACCACGGGCAAGCATGAGATGGTGTTCGACGACAAAAACAAAAACGTCCGCATCCTCACCGCCGATGGCGGCCACCAGGTGCTGCTCGACAACGACAAGCAGGCGCTGACGCTGCAAACCAAATACGGCCACCTGATCACGCTCGACGACGAGAAAAAAGCCCTGTCGATCCAAACCCATGAAGGGCACATCTTCAAGATCAGCGACGACGACAAGATGATTTCCCTGCAAGACAAAGACGGCAAGCACGTGCTGCAATTCGATCTCGGCGGCAGCAAGGTGTCGCTGACCACCGAAGGCGATTTGTCCTTGACGGCCAAGGGCTCGCTTAACATCGAGGCCAAGGAGATCACCCTGGAAGCCAAACAGGGCGCGTTCAGCGCCAAAGCCATGAAAGATTTGACCTTGCAGGGCATGAACGTCAGCGCCAAGGCGCAGCAAAACCTCACGCTCGAAGGTACGGTGGCCGCGAACCTGAAGGGGCTCAACACCAAGGTTGAGGCCCAGGTCAATCTCGACCTCAAGGGCGGCGTGCAGACCAAGGTCAGCGGCACCATGGCCAATCTCGAAGGCAGCGCCATGGCCCAGGTCAAGGGCGCCGTGGTCATGATCAACTGAGAACCGGAAGCGCGCGATGGAATGGTTGAGCCGCGTGGTTCCCGGTTATGGTCCGGACGGCAGCCCGATTTTGTCGGTGCTGGCCAAACGCACCTATCGCTTTGCCAACGGCAAGCCCGCGGCCATCGACGCCGAGGAGCAGATCCCCTTTCTCGAAGCCGACGAATACTGGGGCCAGGGCCAGCCCGAACACGATCCCGTACGGCTGGAATCGGATGTGGTGGCCTACAAACCCATGACCGACGTGATTTTCATCGGCAAGGCGCATGCACCCAAGGGCAAGCAGGCCTATTACCTCGACGTCGGCATCCAGGTCGGAACGGCGCGCCAACTGGTGCGCGTAATTGGCGACCGCAAAGCCTACGTGACGGGTTCGGGGCTGGCCTTCACCGAACCCGAACCCTTTGCCGAAATGCCGCTGGATGCCGGGCGCGCCTATGGCGGCAAAGACGAAAAATCCGACGAGGGCATCGTGTACGTTTACCCCAAAAATCCGGTGGGCAAAGGGTTCACGGTCAAGAACCACCCCAAAGCCGTGCAGGATTTGGCGCTGCCCAATCTCGAAGATCCGCGCAAGTTGCTGACGCCGCAGAACCTGGCCCTGGGCCGTTTCGACCGCTGGAAGGAATGGCCCGATCCCGTGGGGCTCGGCTGCCGCGGCAAACAAAGCTATCCGCGCTATACTTTGTCGGGACTGCCGCCGGAGCAATGGCCCGAAGCCGATACTGCCGCGCGCCGCGCCGTGAAACAAGCTCCCGAAATGGGAACCAGGCCGTCGGCGCAAAGCGCCGGGCCGCCGCGGCTCAATCCCGCGTTTTACAACGCCGCCGTTCCGGGCTTGTGTTTTCCACCGCTGCGCGGCGACGAAGCGGTGAAACTGGCCTACCTCGATCCCGAGGCTCCGCAATTTTCTTTCGCGCTTCCCGGCGAGCGGCCGCGCGCCTGGCTCGACGTGGGCGAAGGCCCCGAAGATATGCACATGGCCTTGCACACCGCCGTGATTTACAAAGAGACCAACCAGCTCACGATGGTGTGGCGCGGGTTCACGCGGTATCAGGGTCTCGAAGCCATGAAGGATTTCACCCTGTTCGAGTTCGGGATCCACGAGGCTTGAATGGCGGGCGGCGGTGCGCGAACCGGCAATAAGGCCCGCTATAGTCAGGCGGCGGTGCACGTGGTGTTTCAGACGCGGCCGGGTCCGGGCGACGATAAAATCATCCAAGGCGGGAATGCCACGCTGACCTTGAAATCCGGTCCGGTGTCGAACGTTGCGCCGCAAGATGGGGTTTACCACTTCGACATACCGTCCGGCGACGAGGGCTATTTGACAGATATTCGGAATCGATTACTTCGTGCAAATGTTGGGGTCCGGAGGCGTGGACGCGAACGCCGGCGCCATCACCCATTGGAAAGAGCCCTGGCTGCAGATTTCATCCTTGAAGGGCGTGCAACAGCGGCTGCAAATCCTGGGCTATTACACCGGAAAAGTCGACGGTTTGATGGGGGAGAAATCCGAGCGTGCTATCCTGGAATTCCAGGCCGATGAAGGCACTTTGCTCATCGACGGCGTGGCGGGACCCAAGACCCAGAAAGCCCTGGACGCATTTTTCCAAAAGCATGGGAAGGATGCTTCGGGTAAGAACTGTTTGATCCGCCGCTATCTCTTGCGGTTCGAACGGGCGCGCACCGGAGACACTTCGGCCGATTGTCCCCATCCCGATTACCGGGCCGGCGATCTCACCGTGGTTCCCTACGGCTTCAAAAAAAGTTCGCCCGCCGATCGCGATCGCAATGTGGGCGACGCCTTCAACCTGGGTCTCGACGCCGACGCGTTCATGCCCGGCACCGATTTGATCTTGGTTCCCAAGTTCAAAAACAAATCCGACTTCGCTTTCGTGAGTTTACAAACTCCCGATGCTTCGTATCAGGCCGCCAATCGCTACGACAAGCCTTATTTGCGCATGATCCCGCGCGTTCAGGACGGCGAAGATGTTTTGAACCTGCACCTCGACCGCGAGAACGGGCCGGTGGTGGGTGCGGTACGCGTGAAGATCGGCGGCATGAAACAGGTCAAGACCACGGTGCATTTGGTCACCATTGCCGACGCCAAGGGCAAAACCGTTCCGCCTTGGACTCAGAAAGAGGCTTTGGATCTGTTGGGGATGATCAACGCGGTGTGGATGCCGATGGGGGTGGAATTTCAAGTTGCCCGAGTGCAATCGAACAACTTCACCGGGCTTACGGCCGGAACGGTTACGCAAGATTATAGTGGGAAAAAAGGGGGGCGGATCGAATATTTGGATCTCTGGTCCAAGTTTAATGTCGCCAACTCCATCAACATTTATTTTTGCGAACGGCTGATCGATTTGAATCTCGAAAATGGAAAGGTCGGGGAGGATTCGAATACTCTTGGGTTTGCGCTCCCAAGGAAGGCGTGGAAGAGTACAGTGAATCCAAATGGTCCCATCGGTTGTTGTGTCAGAAGGGATGCGGATTTTTTTAACCTCGCCTTGACTGTCGCCCATGAGCTGGGGCATGTGCTGAACCTTACTTGCCATAAGGACGCGCATTCAGATGACGACGGAACTCCTACTCCTTTTCGCCACGACATTTGGTCGCGTACCAGATTGATGTCGAAATATTCAGGATATTTTTTGGATGACCCGCCACGAGGATGGCAGAAGTCTACTTATGGAACGACTTCTGATAATGCTTTGCAACATGGCGCTTGGCTCACCGTGAAGCGACTTAAAAACGACGGCACCGACGATGAAATGGAGATTTCAAGAAAGGTGGCGAGTAACACGCGTGCAAATCCGCTTTACTGAATGCTGGGCCTGCGGCCTCTTGCTTTTTATCGGAGTGGGTTTAAGTGAAACCACGCCTCCGTCACACCACCAAATTCCTTCTTTAGGAACCGAGGAGAAACGTATGACACCGGAAGAAGTCGAAAGCCTGATTCGGGTCGATTCGGATAATGTTTCAAATGAAACATACGGTTCCATCGAAAAAAAAGATTACCCGTTTTTGAAAAAATATTTGCATGACCCTTCGGAAGGTGTACGTGAAAGGCTAACCTTGCTGCTTCAAGATTTCAGCCAACCTTTTTGTTTCAATTATTATCTGGAACTTCTTAAAGATACCAGCGCTTCGATTCGCAATCTGGCTTGCGAGGGTATCGGTATGATGGGAAGCGCCGTGGATGGAAAGGCGCTTTTAGCTGAGATCAAAAGGCTGAATTCTATACATTCAGATGGCCGGGAATATGGCGTCATTGATCTGATTCTTGCGATCGGCAACACGCGGAATCCGAAAATGTTGGAACCTCTTTTATTTTTGTACCAACACGAAAAAGATCCCGACATCCGCCCCGCCTATCAAAAAGCCACCGCGAAGCTTGGTTACAAGAAAACCATGCACGAAATAGAATTGGAGTTGATTGGATCTGATGAGTTCGGGAAAAGCAGTGCTCTTGCCAAAGTGAATTATATCGATTCTCCAGAGTGGGTGGAAAAGGTGAAGCCTCTTCTTCTCGACGAACGAGTCGGCTGGTCGGCACCCATGGGGCCAAAAAGAATCACCCTCCGGGTTTGCGATCTGGCCGTCAATACCATGCGCAAAATCGACCCGGAAAAACGAATTGCCTTCCCTGAAAAACCTCTCGGCATGCATTATTCCGAGGAGGAGATGACAGCGATACGTAAAGCTTACGGAGTGGACGGAAAAAACAAATAAAGAGGCCTCCTTTTCGAAGCGATATTCGGTCGCGCAGCCGTCTGACGGCGAAACGACTCAAAAACGATGGCACCGACGATGAAATGGATATTTCCAGAGATGCAGTAGATGGCAAACCGAACCCTCTTTATTAAATGGAGCTTCGGGGCGACGGCCGGGAACCCGTACTAATATGGGCAGAAGGGCTGCGGGAGTTTTTTGCTGTGCTGTCCTCTATGTGTTCCAAATCCACGCAGCGGCCCTTAAGGCTGCGGATTCAAAGGAAAAGTTTATGACCGAAGAAGAGCTTAAGAAGGCCATTGAGGATCCGCGGAATCCCATCTATACCCAAGCGGGACTGGCGACTATCGAGAAAAAGGAATATCCTTTTTTCAAAAACTATGTCAATCCGGCCACGACCTCTGAAGAGGTGCGTGAAGATTTGCTGGTGATTTTAAATACAATTAATCAGTCTTGGTGCTATAAATACTATTTGCAATTTTTAAAAGATCCCAGTTCTTCCGTTCGCATATCGGCCGCGAGCGGAATGGCCAGATTGGATTCCGGGGTTCATGCCGACGAATTAATGGCGGAAATATCCCGACAAAATTCGTTGCATCAGGAAGATCGCACGAGTGTGGTGGGAAATTTGATTTTGGCGGTAGGAAATAGTCGGGATCCGAAATATCTGGAGCCGGTTCTTGCCCTGCGGGAAAATGAGTCGGATCCGGATATTCGTTACGCTTATTACAAAGCCGCGGCGAAGCTGGGGTATCAAAAATTTTTGCGCGAAATTGAACGAAATCTGAAATTCGACGATGGGCAAGGGAAGGACTCTGCCTTGGGCATCGTTTTTTACCTGAAGGATCCCGTCTGGATCGATAAGATAAAACCGTTGCTGTTGGACGAAGACTCTTCTCTGAGTTATCCCCTAGGGCGAAAAACAATTCTATTCAGAGTATGCGATGCGACGGTAAACGTATTGCATGAAATCGATCCCGAAAAGAAAATCCCGTTCGAGCCAAGATCCCGACATTACTTGCCGGATGAATTAAAAGAGATCAGGAAAATTTACGGAGTGCTGGAGAATCCGAAATAGCGGAACCGGATGCGGCACGTTATTACCGATACGGCTTCGCGGGCCGTTTTATTCATGGTTATGGCGATAATGGTTGTGGTTGATCCGGTGCGCTCCGAAGCAGCTTTGGCGGTCCCAAAGGGAAAATTTATGACATCGGAAGAACTGAAGCAGGCTATCGAAGATCCCCACAGCCCGGTTTTCAGCAATGAGGGTATGGCCGTCATCGAGAAAAAGGAATACCCGTTTCTCAAAGACTATGTGAATCCGAAAACCACGACGGAGGATGTGCGCGAGAATTTGCTTACGGTTTTGCAGTACATCAACCAACCCTGGTGCTACCAATATTATTTGGAACTGCTGAAAGATCCGCTGTATCAAATCCGTATTCCGGCGTCGGAAGGCATGGCGGATTTGAAATTCGGAGTCAATGCTGCGGAGTTGACGGCGGAAATTTCCCGCCAGAACTCAGTAGGCCAAGAAGATCGCAAAGAGGTGGTTTCGAACCTGGTGCTGGCCGTCGGAAATACACGCGATCCCAAAGCCTTGGAACCGCTGCTCGTGCTATACAAATCCGAGAAGGATTCCGAGGTCCGCGCCGCCTACCAGGAGGCCAGCGCGAAGCTTGGTTATAAGAAAACCATTCGGGAAATAGAATTGGAATTAATCGGATCTGACGGGTTCGGGAAAGTCCGTGCCCTGGTAAAGGTGAATTATATCGACACACAGGATTGGATCGAGAAGGTGAAGCCTTTGCTTCTCGATGCCCAAACAGGTTGGACCGCTCCCATGGGTCCGGCTACGCTCACTCTACGCGTCTGTGACCTCGCGGTAAATACACTACGCAAAATCGATCCGGAGAAGAAAATCACCTTTCCCGAAAAGTCACGCGGCGTGCATTACTCCGAAGCGGAAATGCAGGAAGCGCGTAAGGCCTACGCGGTCGCTAACAAATAACAATAATTATAAATATCACATCCGCTTCGCCAGCCAATCCACGGTCTCGCGTTCGATGCGGTCGCGATCGTAGTCGAGCGTGATCACGTGCCGGCTGCGTTCGACCTCGATCAGCCGCTTGTCCTTGGAACCCAATTCCCGTAGCAGGCGGCGGCTGCCGGCGATGGCGCTGGTGTGATCCTTGGGGGCGTGAAAAATCAATGCGGGATTCACGACGCCGGGAAGGAAAGGCCAGGCGTTGCGCGCCGCGTGGAACACGCTGAGAATGCCGCGCAAAGGCATCGACGAGTAGGCGACGTGATCGCGCACCGCTTCGGGATCGAACATCGGCCCACCGCCCGTTTTGGGGATCAGCCGATCCGAAGGCGGCAGCAGGCGCAGCACCCAGCGGTTGGGAAGGCCGAAGGTGCGCCCCGCCGGAACCAGAAAAGGCGCGCACAACACGAGGTTGGCGACGGGACGGCGCGCAGCCAAATACAAAGCCAGCAATCCTCCCAGACTCAGTCCGCATACCGAAACCTGCGCATGTTCGGCCTGCAACGCGTCGAAGCCCTGTTGGGCGGCATCGAGGTAGTCTTCGAAGCGCGTGTCGGCTAAATCGGCGACGGTGCGACCATGCCCGGGGAGCAAAATGCCGCGGCAAAAGCAGCCTGCGGCCGCCACCTTCTGCGCCAGAAAGCGCAGTTCGCGCGGCGAGGAACTCCAGCCATGCAAAAACAGGACGGCATGCCGGCCATGCCCGAACTCGAAGGGCTCAGCCCCGAGAATGAGGCCCGTGTCCGGATCGCGGGGAAAGGCGTCTTCGGCCGCGCGTTTCATGCCGGTGCCGCTTATTCAAAATGATGAAGATGAAATTTGCGGATTCTCACCAGGTTTTTGGTGAGATACGCGAAGGCCTCGTCCACCGTATCGCAGATCCGGAACAGCTTCAGATCCGACGCGCTGATCATGCCGGTTTCTACCAGATGATCGAAATTGATGAGCTTGTTCCAAAAGGATTTGCCGTAAAGCACCACGCACATTTTTTTGGTAATACGTTCGGTCTGCACCAAGGTCAGCACTTCCATCATTTCATCCAAGGTGCCGAAACCGCCGGGAAACATGATGATGGCCTTGGCCATGTATACGAACCAGAATTTGCGCACGAAGAAATAGTGGAAATCGAAATTGAGCGCCGGCGTGATGTAAGGGTTGGGCTTTTGTTCGAACGGCAGTTGGATGTTGAGACCGATGGATTTTGCGCCGCCCGCCTGGGCGCCGCGGTTGGCCGCCTCCATGATCCCCGGCCCGCCGCCCGAACAGATGGCGTAGTGGAATTCATGCTGCTCGCTCCATTGGGCCAAGCGCAGGCTGAGTTGAAAGCAATCTTCGTAATACTGCGCTTGCAGCAAAGTGCGGTGAGCCGCCTTGGCTTCGGCCGAAGCGGCCCCGTATTTTTTTTTGGCCGCTTTCAGGCTCGCCGTCGCCGCGGTGTGCGAGAGCACGCGCGCGGAACCGAAGAAGACGAGGGTGTCGTGGATGCCGAAGCGCCGGAAGCGGTATTCGGGTTCCAAAAATTCCGCCAGTACGCGTACGGAACGGCCGTCGCGGCCTTGCAGAAACTCATGGTTCATGGTGGCGGCGGAGAATCCGTTTTTTTTCATGCCGGGTATTTTGGTTGCAGGGTGTGGGCGAGAGTGAAGATCGGGGGCGAAGAACGGCGCATCCGCATGGGATCATAACATAATCGCGTTCGGACTCGAAGAAACCCCGCGGGGAGGATCTCTTTTTGCCGGAAGAAAAAGGCGGCGCGCGAACTGCATCCGCCACACCTCGGCGGCAGCCGCCGTTCCGGCCATATTACAATACCCCCATGTTCCGACTCCGCGCCCGGCTGCGTTGGTTCCTGCGCCGGCGGTTGCGCCGCCTCGTCCACCGCCCGCCGGTTTCCCCGGAGCGTTGGCGCAGCGTGCTGTTTCTGTTCGCCGGCACCCACGGCGATGCCGTGCAAATTCTCCGGCCGTTGCACCTTCTGTCCGCCGCCGCGCCGCAGGCGAAAATTTATTTGCAGGCGCCCGCTCCCGTGTTCGCTGCCTTCCGCGCCTTTTGGCCGGAGATGGTGGAACGCGTAGGTTACCTCGGCGCCTGGCGCCGGCGCGCTGCGGATTTGTTGTGTACCAATGCGGTGGGTGTTTACCGCGTGCGCTTCGACCTGCTGGCGGCCTGCGGGGGATCGCTGGCTCTGGGTTTTCGCCATGTTGGAGAAGCGCGACGCCCGGCCTATTCCGCCACGCTGCCTTTGACGCCCGCGGTGCGCAACTTCGAATCGGCCAACCTGGCCTTGTTGCGCCTAGCGGGCCTCCGCATCGCGGCCGAATCGCCGCCGCCACCGTCCCCGGAAGGGGAGACGGTGCTCCTGCATGTGGGTAGCGTAGGATTCCGCCGCCGGGTGGGAGAAGAGGGCTACCGGCTATTGCTGCAGGGCATACTGGAGGTGCTGGGAAATTCGGTGCGGATCATCGCGTATGGGCCGGGCGACGAAGAGGTGGTCGAAAGTCTCAAGCGCTCCCCGAACTCAACAGCCGCGGAGTTCCGCCACGATCCCTTGCCCGCTTTGGCGCAACAGGTGCGCGCGCACCCGGGCCGCATCGTTTGCGTCGATAGTTTCTTCGCCCACTTCTGCCGCTATCTCGGCAGGGCCGCTTGGGTATTCCATATCGAGGGCGTTCCCGATGGCTACGACTGCGATCCACCGCATCGGCAAATCGTTTTGCCGGCCGCTGTGTTCGCAAAACCCGCCGCCCTGCGCGCGATTTTACGCGAAGTTTTGTGGCCCGCCGTCGTGCCGGGCATCCCGAAATAAAGGCAGGCTTTTCCATTGCGCCGGGGTAAAAAGTTCCGGGAACAAAACTGAATGCGGGTGAAATTCCCCGGAATTTAAAGAAAACCTCGATTTTATTCTGGCACTTCACTTGCTGCCGTTACTTGGGACGAGCCAGCATCATGTTCATTAACCAAGCCGTTTTCAGTTCCACCGCCATTCCGGCCCTGGCCAAAAGCCTGGACGCGGCCACCTTGCGCGGCAAAGCGATTGCCGCCAACCTGGCCAACATCACCACGCCCGGGTACCAGCGTATCGACGTGCAATTCGAGTCGACGCTGCAACAAAAGCTGGCCGAGATTCAAAGCGACGGACAAAAGCCCGTCGATCCGGCGGCGATCCGGGCGGTGTTCCAAAACACCGAACCCGTGGCCTACCGGCCCGACGATCCCACCCGACCGGGAGAGATCAACAATGTCGACATCGACGCCGAGGCCGCCCAACTGGCCAAAACCCAGATTCAATTCGACTTCGGCGCCAAACTCATGCAGACAGAGCGCGGCATGATCGAATCGGCCGTGCAAGAGCCCAAAGGCTGAAGCGGAGGCGACGCATGGGAATGATGGGAATGTTCACCGGGCTCGACATCAGCGCCTCGGGCCTGCACGCGCAGCGTATCCGCCAGAACGTGATCGCCAGCAATCTCGCCAACGCCGAAACCACACGCACGCCCGCAGGCGGTCCGTACAAGCGGCAGGTGGTGGTGCTGAAGGAAGATCAGACCGATCCCGAACAGCGCTTCGTGTTCGGCCCGGAAAAATTGCAGGGCTTCACCACCGAGCCCGATCACATTCCCATCCCCCAGCAGAATCTCCCGCTGGCCGATGAGCAGGTGGGCAGCGGCGTCGAGGTCGCGGCCATCGAAGCCGACGGCGCGCCGCCGCGCATGGTGTATGATCCCAACCATCCCGACGCCAATGCGCAGGGTTATGTGGCTCTGCCGAACGTGAACGTGGTGCAGGAAATGACCGACATGATTTCCGCCACGCGTTCGTATGAAGCCAATGTCACCGCCTTCAACGCCACCAAGGGCATGTTGATGAAGGCGCTGGATCTCTGAGCGGGAGCGGGGAAGGGTTATGGCGGGCATGCAAATCCCAGATGGAGTCGGGGGAGCGAACGGGTTCGAACGCTTCCGCGCCCTGCGCGAGCAGGCGCAGCAGCGCCTGCGCCGCACCGACGTCGAGTCGCGCCTGCAGACCGCGATTCAAAAGCAGCAAGCCTCGGGCTCTGCCGCCGGCTCGCCGGCGCAGTCGGCGGCTCCGGGCCCCGCGGGGCAATACGCTTCGGCCGGGGCGTTGGAAAAACCCGATCCCAAACCGGCATTGGGCCAGATTCTCGATCTGTTGGCCTGAGGGGACCGCGATGTCCGACAGCGAACCCATCCTGAACTTCGGCCCGCCGCCCGAAATCGAATTGCCGGGAGGCCCGGCCACGGGCGGCCCGGTGCGGCCGCAATCGACCTCTTCGTTCGGAGACATGTTCAGCTCGTTCCTCAAAGACGTGAATTCCATGCAGATCAAGGCCGATCAATCGATTCAGAAAATGGTCACGGGCGAGATCAAAGACGTGCACCAGGTCATGCTGGCGGTCGACGAAGCCAAGGTGGCCTTCAACCTGCTGCTGGAAATCCGCAACAAGACCATGGATGCCTACAATCAAGTCATGCAGATGAAGAGCTGAGGAAGAATATGCACCGGCCTTTGAGACAGCGCGCATTTCTCCCCATTCGCATTTTCGGAAGACCCGCTCAAAACTTGAGCACCCCCGCAAGGAGCCTCCCATGTCGGAATACCTGAAGCAGTTGATCTTGCAGCTCAAGCAGATCTGGGAGAAACTCAATCCCACCCAGAAGGGCGTGCTGGTGGCCACCACGGCCGTGGTGCTGGCCGGCCTCATCACCATCGTGGCCTGGAACTCGGGCGGAACCGGCGGCGACGGGGCGCATAACGGATATACCACCTTGTTCACCGGCCTCGAGCCCGAAGACGCCGCCAAGGTCACGGCCGTGCTCAAAGATTCCAAGACGCCATACCAGTTCGACAATGACGGCCACACCATTCTCGTGCCCAAGGACAAGATCTACGACACGCGCATGGACATGGCGCAGAAAGGGCTGCCCGAAAGCGGCGTGGAAGGCTACGAACTGTTCGACAAGGTGCAGATCGGCATGACCGACTTCGTGCAGAACCTCGACTACAAGCGCGCCCTCGAAGGCGAACTCACCCGCACCATCGAAACCATCCGCGAGGTGGACAAGGCGCGCGTGCATGTGATGATTCCCAAGCCCACCCTGTTCACCGACAACAAGGTTTCGCCCACGGCTTCGGTGATCCTGCGTCTGCGGCCGGGCGCCGAGCTCACGCCGGATCAGATCGTCGGCATCACCCATCTCGTCGCCAGCTCGATCGAGGGCCTCAAGGCTTCGGAAGTCGCGGTGCTCGACAGCCACGGCAATCTGCTGACCAAGGATTACGGCGAAAGCCCGCTGGCCGAGCAGACCGATCACAATCTCATGATCCAGGGCGAGGTCGAAGATCGGTTGGAACGCAAGGTGAGCGACATTTTCAACGGACTGCTCGGTCCGGGCAACGTGCGCGTGAAGGCCGCGGTCGATCTCGACATGGACCAGGTGCAGAAAACCGTCGAGTCGTACGACCCCAACACCAAGGTCATCCGCTCGCAGCAGCGCGATGACGGCATGATCAAGGGCAGCCCCACGGCCCAGATGGAGCAGAAAGAAGGCTCGATCACCAATTACGAATTCGACAAAACCGTGGCCAATATCGTGGCCACGCCCGGGGCCGTGAACCGTATGACGATTTCGGTGGCCGTCGACGGGTCGTACAAGACCGGGCCCGATGGCAAAACCACCTATGTGCCGCGTACGCCGGAAGAACTCGACAAGTTTACCGCCTTGGTCAAGAACGCCGTGGGCTACCGGCCCGACAGCAAAGACGAAGTGTACGTGACCAACGTGCAATTCGACCGCCAGTTGGCTCCCGACGACGAAATCGCGCTGCGCAAAGTGGGCGAGCCCGCCTGGTTGGAGCTGCTCAAGCAATACGGAATTCTGCTGCTCATCGTGGTGTTCGGATTCATCTTTCTGCGCGGGCTGGCCCGGAATCTTTCCAGCGCCATGAATCCGCCCCGGCCGCGGTACGCCGGGGTGAACCTGGATTATTGGAACGCCAAGGTTCCCGAGAACGTGCAAAAGCAAAAAGACATTCTTGAGAAGGTTGAGATCATGACGCGCACCGAGCCGCTTAACATCGCCAACCTCATTAAGACCTGGATCCACGACGGCTCGGAAATGCAGAATAGAGATGCGAAAAAAGCCGCGAACAAGCGGTAGGCGGGAGAGCGGGTATGGCGGGTGAAATGGCGGCGGCCGGCGAAGACCTCGAAATCGGGGAGAAAGACACCCCCCCGCTGAACGGACCACAAAAGGCAGCCGTGATGATGATCACATTGGGGGCCGACGCCTGCGCCCAGATTTTCAAGAGCCTCGACGAGGAGGACGTCGAGATCCTCACCGCCCAGATCGCGCGCCTGCAGGGGGTCACCTCCGAGGTGCGCGAACAAGTGCTGGAGGAGTTCCACCAGATGGCGGTGGCGCAACGCTACATCCTGCAAGGCGGCGTCGACTACGCCAAGACCGCGCTGGAAAGCGCCATGGGCCCGCGCAAGGCCCGCGAGATTCTGGAAAAGGTGCAGACCAGCATCCGCACCACGGGTTTCAGCCTGTTGAAAGACATCGATCCCATGCAGGTGGTGAACTTCATCCAGAAGGAGCACCCGCAGACCGTGGCCCTCTTGCTGGCCCACATGGATTCGGCGGCGGCGGCCCCGATTCTTTCGGCCCTGCCGCAGGAATTGCAGGTCGACGTGACCACGCGCATGGCCACCATGCAAAGCGTCACGCCCGACGTGCTGGAACAGGTCGAAGAGGTGCTGTCGCAGCAGATGAAGAGCCTGTTCGGCGGCAACGTCTCCGAAGTCGGCGGCGTGAAGTTCGTGGCCGAAATGCTGAACCAGGTCGACCGCAGCGCCGAGAAGAACATTCTGGGCAACCTCGAACGCGAGAACCCCGAGTTGGCCACCGAGATCAAGAACCTCATGTTCGTGTTCGAAGACATCGCCGTACTCGACGATCGCGGCATCCAGCGCGTACTCAAGGAAATCGACACCAAAGAACTGGGCCTGGCGCTCAAAGGCGCCAGCGAAAGCGTGAGTTCCAAGTTCTTCCACAACATGTCGAGCCGCGCTTCGGAGATGATGAAGGAAGACATGCAGTTCATGGGCCCCGTGCGTCTCAAAGACGTCGAAGGCGCGCAACAGCGCATCGTCGATGTGGTGCGCCGCCTGGAGGACGAAGGCGAAATCGTGATCTCGGGCCGCGGCGGCGAAGACGAAATCGTGGTCTGAGATGGAGGAATTCCGCCCGGAATCGGCCGCCCGCAAGCCTTCGCGCCGCGTGGTGCGTGCCGCCGACTGGAGCCCCACGCCCGCAGGCGGCATGTCGGCCTTTGCGTACACGCCGTTTTCCGCGCCGGGCAAAGCCGTCCCCGCGGCCCCCGACTCCGAAACCGCACGCCTGGCCGCCTTGCAGGCGCACCTGCGGCGGCAGGAAGAGGAATTCCGCCGGCAACTCGAAAGCGAGCGCCGCGCGCTGTCCGAAGCCGAGAAACGGCATTTCGTCCAAGGGCTGGAGCAAGGCCGGCGCGAAGCCGGGCAGGAGGAACGCGCGCGTTACGACCGGACCCTCGAGGCCTTGCGCGGCGAAACGCAAAACCTGCTGCAAACCTTCACGCGCGAAAAGGATTCCGTCTTTCTGGAATATGCGAGCCAGGCGGCCGAGGTCTTGGCCTTCGCACTGCGCCGGGTGTTCGGCGAGTTGGCGGGAAATTTTCCCGAAGCCGTGCTGCCGCTTATCCGTGAAGCCGTACAGGCCCTGGGTCAGAGCGCGGATCTCGTCGTCAAGGTGAATCCCGCGGATCTGCCGCTGGTCGAAGAACGCCGCGATTTTTGGCAGCGCCTCAATGCCACGGGCGAAGGCGTGCGCTGCGTGGCCGACGAACGCGTGGCGCCGGGAGGATGCCTGGTGCTGGCCGATGCCACCGCCGCCCGCATCGATTTGGAATCGGTGGGCGCGCGTTTGGCCGAAGCCGTGCGGGCGGCCTGTGCCGATCGCAAGCGCCTCCCGCCCGCGGCTGCGGAGAACCTGCCCCCGGAGCGGACTGCGGCCGGCGCAGGCTAGACGTGGAACCTCCCCGCCCCGACTCCGTCTCCGCTCCGGCCGAAACCGGGAACCGCGAACACTTTGCCGCCTATCTCCGCGCCGTGGCCTCGGTGCCGCTGGCCGAAGTGCGCGCCGCCGTGGTGCAGGTGATCGGGTTGATTCTGGAAAGCACCGGGCTGCGCGCGGCCATGGGCGAAGTATGCCGCATCTATGACGGTTCGCGCGTCGTGGGGTGGGCCGAAGTGGTGGGCTTTCGCAAGCATACGACCTTACTCATGCCCGTGGGCGAACTGGCGGAAATCCGTCCGGGTCTGGAAGTCGAGGCCACGGGGCGGCCTTTCACCTTGCCGGTGGGCGAAGCTTTGTTGGGCCGCGTGCTCAACGGACTGGGTCAGCCGCTCGACGATTTGGGGCCCTTGACTACGGCCGCCGGCGGCGAAACGGCGCGCATTTTCAACGCGCCGCCCAATCCGCTGTCGCGGCGCCGCATCCGCGAACCCATGGTCACGGGCATCCGCTCCATCGACGCCTTTCGCACCTTGGGCAAAGGCCAGCGCGTGGGGTTGTTCGCGGGGTCGGGCGTGGGCAAATCGGTGTTGCTGGGCATGATCGCCCGCAATTGCCAGGCGGCGGTGAACGTCATCGCCCTGATCGGCGAGCGCGGCCGCGAGGTCAAGGAGTTCATCGAAAAAGATCTCGGGCCCGAAGGGCTGAAGCGATCGGTGGTGTTCGTAGCCACTTCGGATCAGCCGGCCCTGGTGCGGCTCAAAGCCGCGCTGTCGGCCACGGCGGTAGCCGAATGGTTCCGCGATCGCGGCAAAGACGTGATGCTGCTCATGGATTCATCGACGCGCCTGGCCATGGCCCAGCGCGAAATCGGCCTGGCCGTGGGCGAGCCACCTTCCTCGCGCGGGTATACGCCCTCGGTGTTCGCCTTTCTTCCCAAGCTTTTCGAGCGGGCGGGCATGGGCGCCCAAGGCTCCATCACTTCGATTTACACCGTACTGGTCGAAGGCGACGACATGGACGAACCCGTGGCCGACGCGGTGCGCTCGATTCTCGACGGCCACATCGTGCTTTCCCGATCTTTGGCCCACCGCAACCACTATCCCGCCATCGACGTGCTGCAAAGCGTGAGCCGCTGCATGCCCGACGTCATCGAGGCGGCCCAGAAAGAGGCCGTCGCCAAGGTGCTGCGCGCCATGGCCGTGTACCGCGAGTCCGAAGATTTGGTCAATCTCGGCGCCTACGCCCGCGGAACCAATCCCGAGCTCGACAAAGCCATCGCGCTGTCACCCGAACTGCAGCGTTTTCTGATTCAGGCCGTGGACGATCGCGCCGACTTTCCCGAAACTTTGCAGCGCTTGCAGCAATTGGCGGCCGCGGTGAAATAGGCGGAACGCGGTTTTTGCGCCGTGGCGGCCGCCGGGGCGCGAATGCTATTTTACGCGAGATGAAGAAAGTGCTGGTGCTGCTGCATCCGGGTTGCGAAGAGATCGAAGCCGTGACGGTGATCGACCTGTTGCGCCGCGCCGACGTTGAAGTGGTCACGGCTTCGACGGTGGCGGATGCTAAGGTGGTCGGCGGCCGGGGCATCCCCCTGGTGGCCGACACCTTGCTGGCGCATTGCTCCGGCGAGGGTTTCGATTTGCTGGTTCTGCCCGGCGGCCCGGGCGTGGATGCGTTGCGCAAGCAAGCGGAAGTGCTGGAATGCGTCCGCCGCTTTTATCGCGCCGGCCTGTTCGTGGCGGCCATTTGCGCCGCGCCGCTGGTGCTGCTCGACGCCGGCATCACTGCCGGCCATACCGTCACCTCTTTTCCCGGCACCGAAGGCGAACTGCGCGGCAAGGTGCGGGCCTACACCACCGAACGGGTGAGCCGCGACGGCAAACTCATCACGTCGCGCGGTGCCGGTACGGCCGAAGAATTCGCCTTGGCCCTGGTGCGCGTCTTGCAGGGGCCGGCTGTTTCCGAGCAGGTACGCCAGCGCATCGTGGCGCGTTAGGCGTAATCGTAAAGCGACGGCCGTGCGCGCCATCTGGAACAAAATGCGGAGCCGCCGGAGATGACCCTTTCGGCCGCCTTTGTGGTGGCGGCACCCTATCTCGGGGTGTTGCTGATCGGCGTTTCCAAAGCCGGTTTTGCCGCCGGATTGTCCTTGCTGACCACGCCGCTGTTGGCCACGGCCCTGCCCGCGCGCGAGGCCATCGGCCTCATCCTGCCGCTGCTCATCGCCTGCGACGCCGTCACCTTGGCCGTATTCTGGGGTAAATGGGATTTTCGTTTGATCCGTTGGCCCCTGTGCGGCTGCGTGGCCGGCATCGCCTTGGGCATGCTGTGCGTGAACGCCGTGTCGGATACGGTTTTGAAGCGGTGCATCGGAGCCCTGGGTTTAACCTTGCTGGTGCTGCTGGTGATCCGCAACCGCTGGTATCCCACGCATCTCTACCGGCCCCCGCCGTGGCAGGGCGTGGCCGTGGGAATGTTGGCGGGATTCGTGTCGACCCTGGCGCATGCCGCCGGCCCGATCATGGCCTTGTTTCTGCTGGCCCATCAAACCGAGAAAACGGTGTTCGTGGCCACCAACGCCATCTTTTTCGCCCTCAACAATCTTTTCAAGTTGCCGCCCTATCTGATTTCCGGCCTCATCACACAGCAAACCTTACGCGCCGACTTGCGCTTTCTCCCCTGCATTCCGCTGGGCGTGGGCATCGGGTGGCTGTGCCTGCGGCTGCTGCCGCAAAAAAAGTTCACGGCGGTGATTTCGGTGTTGCTTCTTGCCACCTCGGTACAATTATTGATCGGCTGAGGCCCGTCAAACGGGATGGGGAGTGGTCCCGCGATTTTTGCGCATGATTAAGAAACCAAGGACGTCGCACAAGAGGTTTTCCGGAACTTTCTCCAGCGTTTCGTATTCGGATTGCACGGTGTAGGCGCCATCTTCCATCAGACAAATCAGAACCCGGCCACAATAAGTCGCGCCTTGCGCGTAGAATTGAAGTCCGCCTAGAGCCGAGCCTTGAACCAGGCTGTTTTCGGGATGCAAGCTAAAGTGTCCGGGGTGAACGGGGGGGCCGACTCGGATATTCCATCGTCCCAAACTTTCCGGAGACTGCGAACGGATCGCAGCGAAAATTTTGGCGGCGATGGCAAAGGGGTCGGAACTTTTGCGGTACGGTTTTCCTGTCGGCATGGCTTGAACTTTAAACATTAAAGTGTCTATTTCGCCACTCTGGTCTGTCAATGCTTCGCTCGATTTTCCCGGCGAAGTGTCCAAGTCGCCACGACCCAATTCCTTGAAAACCCTAGCTTTGGCACGATTTCACCAACGGGAGCCGTTTGGACGTTGTTCAAGTCGTTGCCGATCGCCTTTCCAAGCTGATTACCCAGCGCGGCTATTCCACGGTGGAAAGCTTTGCCTATGAAAACGGCTTGGATAAAAGCGCTTTGTCCAAAATTTTGAAAGGCCGCCGGCGCCCGCGCTTCGACACCCTGATTCGCATCGCCGAAGCCTTGGGCGTTACGCTGAACGATTTGTACCTGGCCGAAAATGCCTCACTGGTGCGCGAAGCTTGGCCCGATTCCCGCTACGGCCGCGGCTCCCAAGCGAAGCCTCCCAAACGCCGCCGCGCCGGCAAATCCTGATGCCGGCGGCCCCCGCGCCTTGCGGCGCGCGGGATCAAACCTCCGGCGTCGCGCACCGATCCGCCGGATAGTCGTGCAACTCCGTCAGCGCAGCGTGTGTCCCGCAGGCCGGGCAATCGGGATCGCGGCGGCCGGTCAGTTCGCGGAAACGCATCGACCAGGCGTCGAACACCAACAAACGATCGGTCAGCAGATCTCCCAGGCCCAAAAGGTATTTGACGGCTTCGGCGGCCTGGAGCGAGCCCAGGATCCCGGGTAACATGCCGAGTACTCCGGCCTCGGCGCAATTGGGAACGCTGTCGGGCGGGGGCGGATCGCGGAACAGGCAGCGGTAGCAGCGGCTTTTCCCCGGCAGCACGGTCATGGTCTGGCCTTCGAAGCGCAGCATGCCCGCATGCGAAAACGGCTTGCCGAGCAGCACGCAGGCGTCGTTCACCAGGAATTTGGCGGCGAAATTGTCGCAGCCTTCGACGATGAAGTCGTACCCGGCGAAGATCGGGGCGATAGTGGCCGCAGTCAGGAATTCGGGATGCTCGCGGACGGCGACGTCGGGGTTGAGCGCGTGGATTTTTTCGCGCGCCGACCGGGTTTTGGGCTTGCCGAGGTCGGGGGTGCCGTGCGCGATTTGGCGCTGCAGGTTCGACAGGTCCACGCTATCACCGTCGGCCACGCCCAGGGTTCCGACCCCAGCGGCGGCGAGATAGAGCAGGGCGGGCGATCCCAGGCCGCCCGCGCCCACCACCAGCACCTTGGCGTCGCGCAGTTTTCGCTGACCGGCAAAGCCCACGCCCCGGAGGGAAAAATGCCGGGCGTAGCGCCGCATCTGCTCCGGGCTGAATTCGGGCACGGCCGCTACTCGCTTTGGAATCCGGGCGTGCTCAAATAGCGTTCACCCGTGTCACAAATCACAGTCAGCAATGTGGCGCCCCGGAATTCGGGGCGCTTGCCGATCTCGCCCAGGGCGAAGACGTTGGCGCCCGACGAAGGACCGGCCAATAGGCCTTCTTCGCGGGCCAGACGGCGGCAGGTCTCCCAGGCCGCGGCGTCGCTGACGCGCAAGACTTCGTCGAAGGCTTCGCGATCCAGCACCGCCGGTACGAATCCCGCGCCGATGCCCTGGATGTCGTGCCAGCCGGCCTTGCCGCCGGAAAGCACCGGCGAGCCTTCGGGCTCGACCGCCACTACGCGCAAGGCGGGTTTGCGCTCTTTCAGCAACCGGCCCACGCCGGTGATGAAGCCGCCGGTGCCCACGCCGGCCACCAGCACGTCGAGTTGGCCGCCCGTGTCGTCCCAGATTTCTTCGGCCGTGGTGCGGCGATGGGCGCCGGGATTGGCGGGGTTGTCGAATTGCTGCAGCATAAAACAGTCTTTGCGGCTGCGCAGAATCTCGCGGGCTTTTTCGATGGCGCCGGTCATGCCCAGATGTGCGGGTGTGAGCACCAATTCGGCGCCGTAGGCTTTGAGCAGATTGCGGCGCTCCAGGCTCATCGACTCGGGCATGAGCAGCATCGCCTGGTAGCCGCGCACGGCGGCGATCCAGGCGATGGCGATGCCGGTGTTGCCGCTGGTGGGTTCGAGCAGGGTCATGCCGGGTTTGAGCCGACCCTGCTTCTCGGCTTCGAGAATCATGTTGAGGGCGATGCGATCCTTGAGCGAACCGCCGGGGTTTTGCGCTTCGAGCTTCACCAAAAACAGGGAGTGGTGGTGTGGTACCACCTTGTTGAGGCGCAGCAGCGGCGTATGCCCGATGAGGGCGGTGCGGTCGGCGGCATAGCGCAGGGATTTGTTCATGGTCCAAAATCGAGATGCAGGCCGCATTCGTTTTTGGGCTCGCCGGCCCAGCGGCCGCTGCGGGCGTCTTCGCCTGCTTCGGGTTTTCGGGTGCAGGTCGCCGGGCTGCAACCGATGCTGGCATAGCCTTGCGCGGCCAGCGGGTGTTCGGGCACCTCCCAGAGCCGCAGATACAGGTCGACCTCGTTTTGGGGCCAGTCGGCGAAGGGCGCGAACTTGATGCGTCCGCGCTGCACCTGGGCCAGCGGCGTGTGGCGGCGGTGCACGCTTTGATCGCGGCGCAGGCCGGTGACCCACGCGCGCACGTCGGGCAGGGCCAAAAAGCGGCGCTGCGCTTCGACCTTGTTGAGGCCGCAGCAGGCGTCGGTGTCGGTGATACGCACAACCCCGTCTTCCGCGACGGCGTACCGCCGCCGTTCCGGAGCGTCGGAGGCTACGGTGTGGACGCGCAGGCCGTAAGCCCGCGTCAAAGCATCGCGATAACCCAATGTCTCGGGAAAGTGGAAACCGGTATCGATGAAGAAGATCCGAATCGGAATTTCGAGGCGGTGCAGATGATGCAGCAGCAATCCCGCATCGTGGCCGAAAGACGTGGTGGCGATCAGGCCCGCGCCGAAATCGGCGCAGAGGCGCCGGAGGCGGTCGTCGGTGGAAAGCGGTTCCAGTTCCCGGTTCAGGGCGTCGGCCTGGACTTGCAATTCCAACGGGTTCGCGCTTTCTGAGATCATGGCAGCCTACAGGTAGAACATGGGCGCGGGCTCCAATTGCCGCTGCGCCTTTTCGGCGATTTGGGCCACGGTGATGGCGGATAATTTTTTGGATACGCTCTCGCGTTGCTCGATGAAAATGGTTTGCAAGAGAGAATTCACCACCTGGCTGCCGCCTTCGATGTCGGCGCAGGGCAGAATTTCGCCTTCGGTGGCCTTGATTACCAGCGCCAAGTCAATGGATTCGGGCGCGGCCGCCAACTGATAGCCGCCGGTTTTTCCGCGCGTGCCTTTGACCAGGCCGACGCTTTTCATGAGAATCGCGATCTGCTCCAGGAACTTGAAAGGAATGTCGTATTCCTTGGCGATGGCGCGCAAATGCACGGGCTTTTGCGGAGCCTTTTTGGCCTTGATCGCCAAGGCGCAGAGAAAGTGCAGGGTATACATGGTTTTCGAGGTGACTTTCACAAAAACAATTTAACATATCAAACTGATATGGACAATATGGTATTCAAACGTTTCCCTCTGGAGGGAGCGAGCGCCCTGCAGCCTCGCCCGCAAGCGAACCCGGCGACTATTTTTGCCATTCTGCATGGCAAACTCCATTATTCGGCCTTTGAACCCGCTTACGATTCAGAAAATCGCCGCAGGGGAAGTGATTGAACGCCCGGCCAATGTGGTCAAAGAGCTGGTCGAAAACGCACTCGACGCCGAAGCCACCAAAATTTCCGTAACCCTCGAAGACGGCGGCAAAGAAGGGGTGCGGGTAGCCGACAACGGCTTCGGCATGACGCACGAAGACGCGCGGCATTGCTGGTTGCCGCATACCACCAGCAAAATCCGGGCGCTGGAAGACTTGGAGTCGGTGGCGAGTTTCGGCTTTCGCGGCGAAGCCTTGGCCAGCATGGCTTCGGTCGCCGAGTTGACCCTCGAAACCCGGCATTGGGAAGAAGAAATGGGCCTCCGGTTGCGGATCGACGAATCCAAGCTCGAAGACGAGGAGGAGATCGCCCGCAGCCAGGGAACCACGATTACTCTTCGTCACATCTTTCGCTACAACCCCGTGCGGCGCAAATTCCTGGGCAGCGCCAAAGCCGAAGGCGGCCGCATCGCAACCTTGCTCACGCGCCTGGCGCTGGCCCACCCCCATGCCTCCTTTCGTCTCAGCGAAGGCGCGCGCGAAATCCTGCATTTGCCCGAAGGCACTCTGCGGCGGCGCGTGGGCGACGTGGTGGGCGCCCATGTGCTCGAAGATTTGATCGAGGTCGACTGGGAAAGCGGCGGCATCCACGTGCAGGGCTACATCTCGGAGCCGCAGCGCTTCGCCGGCCGGGCGCACCAACAGCATTTTTTCGTGAACCGGCGTTTGGTGCACAGCGGCTTGCTGGCGCGCGCCCTGGCCCAGGCCTACGGCCCGTCGCCTCCCGGGCGCCATCCGGTGGCGGCCCTGTTTCTCTCGCTGCCGCCGGCCGCGGTCGACGTAAACGTGCATCCGAGCAAACGCGAGATCCGCTTTCTGCAAGAGGGCAAGGTGTTCTGGGCCTTGTCCCAGGCCCTGCAACGCGCCTTGCGCCGTGTAGTCGACGCGCCGGAATTGGATCTCTCGACCCCGCCCGCCGCGATTCCGCCGGAGGCCGAAACCGCGCCCGCCGGGGGCGGGGCCACGTTCGCCTGGACTCCGCCCACGGCCTCCGTTCGCCCCGCCGATAACCGGGAAGATACCGTTCCGGCGGAGTTTCCCCTGCCCATGCCGCCGGTTCCGCCGCCGGAATCGGCCGGCGCCCCCTGTCTGCAAATCCACCGCAGCTTCATTCTGGTGGCGGTGCAAAGCGGCTATCTGCTGGTGAACCAGCAGGCGGCCCACCGCCGCATCCTGTACGAAAAAGCCCTGGACGATTTGCGCCGACCCGGGCGCTTCAGCGCGCAGCAACTGCTCTTTCCCGAACTGATCGAATTGTCGGCCGTGGAAACCCGCGAGGTCGAAGAGCATTTGCCGGCGCTGCGCGCCTTGGGATTCGACCTGGAACCTTTCGGCGCCACGGCCTATCAACTGCGCGGCCTGCCGGGAGAATTGGCCGCCGAAAAGGCTGCGCCCATTCTGCGCGCCTTGATCGCGGATTTGTCCGCAGCCCCGCGCGGCCCTACGGCGGCCGAAGCCTTGCCCGATCGCCTGGCCCAAGCCTACGCCCGCGCCGCCGCCATTCCCCTGGGTGAGGTCCTGGACGCGGCGCGCATGGCGGCGCTGATCGACGGTTTGTTCGCCACGCGCATGCCGCATTCCGCGCCCGACGGATCCCCGGTGTGGATTCGCCACACCCTTGAAGACATCCGCCGGCGCTTCGGACTTAAAAGCGATCCGACCTAAAGCGCGCGAACTTCAAATTCGGCGGCAAGTTTTCCGTTGTTTCCCGGGCGGGGAAGCCGCGGCGCTCTTCAGCCGCCGGCCTTCGCTGCCGATAGGGGAATATGCGTTGGCATTTCCGCGTGATGCTTTGCGCCGGTCTGGCGGCCCCGGTTTTCGCGGCGCGCACCCCGGTGGTTTTTTTCGGGATGCCCGCAGGACAAGATCCATTGTTCGCGTCGTATTTCGAACAAAAGGTGTATTGGGCCTTGTCCACCGACTCGTCCTTGACTCCGGTATCGCCGCAGTTGTGGCGCCCGTGGCGGGGCGATTTGCCGGCCTCACCGGCGGAGTGGCGCGTGGATCAATACCGCCGTCTGGCGCAGCGCGCCGGCGCCCGCTACTTTGCGCTGGCTTTTCGCGAGCCCTTTGCCTACGCCACCAAACGCGTGTGGTGGAAACCCTGGAATCTCAGCGTGCGCACTTTTTTTCCGCTGCGCTTGCAGGTCTACGCCGTGAATGCCGACTCGGCCTTGTTCGACGGAACCGTGGCCTACCAGGACTCGCTGCGCCAGATGCTGCCCTATCACACCGTCGCGGCCGATGATCCGGTTCCCTATGACGCCTGGCAGCGCACTTTATACGCGGGTTTGGTGGGGCCCACGGTGGCGGGTTTGCGCGCGGCCATCGCCGGAAATCCGCCGCCTTCGGCGGTGTTCGATCCCGATCCTGCGGCGACGGCAAAGAAAGCGAAGAAAGCAAAATAGTTGCGCGCGAGGAGTTGCGCGAAGAGTTGCGAGCGAAGTGCGGTCAATCCGCTTCGCGCCACACCAGCAGGCTGCCGCAGCTTTCGCAGGTGAGCAGGGAAGTTTTCTTGCCGATCTCGATGATGCGCTGGGGCGTCTGGGTGCGGCTGCACACGTCGCAAAAGCGATGCGAGTGGTTGACGGCAGCGATGACATTGGGTGTGCCGCGGCGTTGAACCACCCGATCGTACATGGCCAGCACCTTCTTGCCGATCTTGGATCGCGGTTCATCGCAGAGCTTCGCCTGCTCGGCGATGCGGTCTTCGATGCCGTTAAGCTCTTCGATTAGCCGGTTCAATTCCGGCTCATTGGCCTCAAGTACGTTGCGGCATTCGGTTTCGGCCTCGGCGCTTTCCTTTTGCAGATTCTCCAGCATCTGTTGAAAATGCAGAATGTTGGCCTGAGCCGAATCGACGTTCTTCTTGTGCGTCGAGATTTCCAAATGCACCGCGTCGTATTCGCGGTTGGTGGTGATGTTGTTGAGCCGCTGGTTGCTTTCTTGCAAGGCGTCGGTTTCCGCAGCGATGGCGTCTTGGTTCTCGGCGACTTTGGCTTGGGTATCCCGAATCGCATTCTGAATGCGTTCCAGGTTGGCCTTCTCGCGGTCGATGGTCTCCCGCAGGGTTTGCACCCGCAGCGGCAAATCTTTTTTGGTCTGCTTGAGCTCGTAAACTTTTTTGTCCACGGCGGACAGTTGAAGCAGGTATTGGATATCCTCTTGCATGGTGGCATCCGGGGTTTGGCAGCCAGAAATCCGATTTTGTCCGGCCCATTGCGGGTCGGACGCCGTCGGCATTTACAGCGCTATGGAAATTCTTTCCCGCCTTGGGCGGCAGGAATCGCAAACTAAAGTAGCTAGAGAAGGCGGCGAGTTCAACGCGACGGCAAATCAGCCTTGCGGTTGAAGCGGCTGCCGGCGTAATCCCATCCCCGCGCGAATCCCGTGGCGACCACCTCGGAAAAGTCGGCGAACACCGGTTGCAGGGCTTCGCGCTCGGTCGCGCCGATCTTTCCCAACACGAAGTCGGCCAAATCCCGGCCGGCCGGGCACGGGCCCACCCCGACGCGGATGCGGGGGAAATCTTCGCCCACGCGATGAATAATATCGCGCAAGCCGTTGTGGCCTCCATGTCCGCCTTGTGCGCGCAAACGCAGCGAGCCGGCGGGCAAGGTCACGTCGTCGGCCACCACCGCCATTTCCGCCGGCGCGATTTTATAAAACGCGAGCAGGGCTTGCACCGCCTCGCCGCTCAGGTTCATAAAAGTTTGCGGCTTGGCGATCCACAGCGGCGATCCGTCGAGGCTCGTTTTCACGATCAGGCTTTTGCCCCGGGTTTTCCAATCTTCGGAAACACCGGCGTTGCGGACGTAGGCGTCGATCAGGGCGAACCCGATGTTGTGCCGCGTGTCGTCGTATTTCGGGCCCGGATTCCCCAGGCCCACCAGTAAGGGCATCGGAGCTATTTCGAAGATTTGCTCTTCGCGTCGCCCTTGCCGCCTTTGCCGGCCGCAGGAGCGGTGGGTGCGGCAGCTCCCGCTGCAGGCGCGGCGGCACCGGCAGGTGCGGCGGCTCCCGCTGCAGCTGCGGCGGCTGCGGTCGGAGCGACTTCTTCTTCTTTGCGCCCCGTGCTGACGCCGAATAAAGCCGTGCGTCCCGGAGTGACAAAGCTGCCTTTTTCGAATTTGAGATCGCGCACGTAAAAGGTTTGTCCGTTTTCCAGCCCGGAGATGTCGATGGTGAAATTTTCCGGGATGTCCGCCACCTTGGCTTTGAGCTTCACGTTTTTCCGCGCGATCACCAGCACGCCGTTTTGAAGTTTCACACCCACCGGAATGCCTTGCGTTATGACCGGAACCAAGACCGTGACCGGATGCGCTTCGTCGACGCGCAGGAAATCGATGTGCAGCACATCGCGGCGGATGGGATCGCGTTCCACCTGCTTGACCATGGCTTTCAGCGGTTTGCCGTCGAATTGCAATTCGACCACGTGATTGCGCTTGGGAAGAATCAGCCGTAAATCGGCGGCTTTGACGGTCAGCATTTCCGGCGCCGACTTCAGGCCGTACACGACGCCGGGCACCCGGCCTTCGCGGCGAAGGGCCGCCAATTGTCCTTTGGTTCCATGCGTGCGCCTGTCGGCGGAGAGCGTCAACTGTTCCATGTCATTACCTCGTCGTGCGGTACGCATGCCGGCGCATGCCTTCCCGCGGGTGGGTATTTTCGGCGGCCACGCCGGTTTATCCGGGCCGCCGGTTACAAAATCCCGGGCCATTTCGAAAATTCCCGGGGGCGCCAAAATTAAAAAATGTTTCGGCGTCTATGAACCGGATCAACCTGAGTGGCGGCCCCATGTCCGATTCGGGGATATATTGAGTAGGATGAAGGCGGCGGTTTCGAAGTCGGGGAAAAACGCTGCGTCCGGGCGCGGAGTGGCGCACCAAGCGCCGGGGTGGTTGCCCTGGCTGTGCTGTCTGGCTTTGCCCTGGTCTGCGCTGGCCCAGGCCGATTTCGAACAATTGCAATACAACCCGCGGTGGTATCGCACCTATGATTCGACCTCCAGCATTGTTCCCAACGACGGATCGCTGCTTTTCAATTGGGCCTACGGCGATTCGGCGCGTCACCCCGACAGCTTTTACGTGGGCATCGACACCTTGTGGATTCTGCCGCGAAACATCGGCGGCGACTCCACCAATAATTGGGATTTGCAGGTTTGTCCCGACGGGTTTTGCATGAACGGGGTGAATACCGGCGTGTTCGGCGCCGATGCGCCGCTGCAATTCGGCGACACGGGCCAATACGGCGACACCAGTTACCAGACCGAACATCACTTTCAATTTTTTCCCGCCGTGTCTCCCACGACCTTTCAATTCACCGCGCCGGATTCGAGCGTGGTGGGCGGCATGATGTATGTGCGCTCGCGCAGCACGGGCGCGGCCGACACGGTATTCGGATTCGGAGCGTGGAACCTGCCTTGGGACAGCACGCATCCGCCTCCGCTGCATCCGGTGAACGGGTATTTACCCAAACGCTCCGACTTCACCATCGTAGACGGCATGGTGCGTTATCTCGGCCCCAACACGGCCGTCGCGCCGGCATTTTCCCGGTCGACCTTTGCTTTTGCCATCCGGCGGCAGGCCGGCGCCTGGGTTTTCTCGTTCGCCGGATTGAAGCAGGAAAAACGCATCGCCCTGTTCGGGTTGAACGGAAATCTGTTATGGCGTTCGCATTGGCTTTCGGCCCAAACCGCAAGCCTGGTCTGGAACGGCAACGCACTTTTGATAAATCAATTCATCTTGGCCCGGTTGCAGTGGCCGGGCGGCGATCAATTGCGCGTGCTTCCGGCCCCCTGAATCGGGGGTGGTGCGTGGGTCTTTCGTATCCGGCGCGGTGAAGACTAAAACATCGGATTGCTTGATTCCATCTGCCGCGAATGAGTCGCGTCTGCTGAAAATGAAAATGGGAAAGGGAAACCAGCGAACAATCCCAAATTATTAGCTCGGCGATAAGAACCGCGCGCCGCTTACGGCAGCCAATTCAAACGCCGGCTGACGGATAATCCCGCGCCGGTGGCGCGCAGATAATAGGGGCCGAATGGAACTTGGTTTCCATGAGAATCCAACCCATTCCACTCCGCTTGGCCGCCTGCACCCGGGATCAACAGCGCACGAATGGTGCGGCCTTGAAAGTCGAAGATTTGCAGCGATACCGGACCATTGACGGCGCCATTGCTGAGGCTGAAGTGAAATCCGCCCGCATCTTGATGCGCGGTCAAACCAAAAGGTGAATCGCAACCGCGGATGCAGAGAATTCCCGTTGGCGTGGAGGCGATGGCGGAAACCAAAGCCGTTTTAATTGAGTCCATCTCTGTTGGAGGCATTGCAGAGGAAAAGCTGCCGTCGAAGCGAAACATGATTTTTCCGGTGTGGTCGATAACGAAATAACTATCCCGGTAGCAATTATATCGATTCCACCAAGTCCCGCCGGGGTGCGCGGTCATGGTTTTATCAATAGCCGTGTCATAAGGGACATGCAGTAAGGGGAAATTGACATTTGGGGCATTCGTTACAAGGTGTTGCGTTTTAAAATTGGCAATATCGAGAAATGTGCCATTATCGATTTCACAACCAATAGCCTGAAAAGGGACCTCATTTTTCCCGCTGCCTAGGCTATCCGCTAATTTGCCGATGTTCGGCGCATTAGCCTGGCAGCCACCGCAGCTATACTGGAAGACGAACAACAACACCACCTTACCCTGCAAAGCCGAGAAAGCCAAACCATTCGGATAGGTCGTGCTGTCGAGCGCTTTATACGCCGGCCATTGAAACGCTTGCGTGCCGACATCGCCTTCAGCCGCCACTGCACTCTGCGCAGCCGTCAGGGCCAACCCGAGGGCAAAAAGAAAAAGCTTTTTCATGATTCCCCCCTCATTTCCACCTACCTCATCATGACAAAAGATATTTCCCCAAATCGTCGTTTGCTCGGATTTTCGAATTGCTTTTGCTTCACCCCGTTCTTTTCAGTTCTAGTGGGAAAGCACCGGCTGATATTGCCGAAAAGCGACGTTCTGCACCAAACCCTCGCTGTTTTCGACGAATACTATGAGGGCGTAATTCACGGGATTTTCCACGGGCGACGAACCCACTTGTTTCGCCGCTTCGGGGGCGATGGATAAAGACACGAAAAAGGTTTTGGCGGTCAAAGGCAAGAGCGCGTTTAAAGTCATGGCTTGGCCGCCTGAATCCACCTTGGTGGTTTGGGCCACAATCACTTCCCAGGGCTGCGCGTAAATGGGAATGAATGCCGGCAGATTTTTTACCGCCAGGGCCGAAAAAACCAAAACCCCGGACGTGTCGCGGCTGCGATTCGCAACCGTAAAGCTGAAGTTCAATGCCTGCGTCGCGCTGTCGTATACTGCACCGGCGGTGTCGATGCGCAGAGCGAGATAGGTGAGGCTATCCTGCGTTTTCAGCCGCGCGATCAAGCTGTCGTATTGGCCCTGGTTGTAATTCACGTCGACTTCGGGAATGCCGAAGGGGGCGTTCGACCCGTCGAGCGTGACTTGCGGCAGGCTGTTGGCGAAGGATTGGTCATAGCGCGCCTGGGTGGCCGGCGTCACCCACGGGTCGTTGATGGATCCGAATTTCACGTGATAATTCACCACGACCAGATGCGGGTTGTAGCCCGCGAAGTTCAACCCCGGGTAAATGTAGGGCGCCAGTTTGGCTTCGGCGTCGGGACAGGATACGCATCCGAAAGATCCGAAGGATTCGAGAATGTGGTTGCGCGCCACCGGCGTGTTGTCCGAATCCGGCAGCACCGCCAGGGTCGAATCGCGTCGGGCGGGATCGAATTCGGTGCGCGGATCGTTGATGATCTGGCAGCCGGCCAGCGCTCCGGCGAGCGCGCAGGCAAGACGCGCAACGCGCGCCCGATTCAAAAATGCGCGTCCCATATCAACTCCGCGCCATCAAAGGCGGGTTCGAGCCGGCACATGCCGCCTGAGCAAACGACCTCTTGCTGGCGTTGGCCGAACCACAGCGAGATTTGGTTGTTCGGCACCAGCGAGCAGGTGGCATATGCCGAGGCCCAACTGCGCGTGATGCCCGGCGGACGCAAGGCGAAGGAACTCGAATCCTGCTGCCATTTGGAAGTCGTGCCCTCGTAATCCAAGGTGAAGGTCCAGGCGGAATTACGCACCAGTGTAACCGAGATCACGCCTTGCCAGGGCGCCGCATAATCGTAAACCGGTCCGACCGCCCCCAGTTGCCCCAACGCCGCATCGGGGGGCAGCAAGCTCAGCAAATCGGTGGGGCGGCGCTGCACTTCGGCCTCGCCCTGCCAACTCCAGGGGCCGCGCAAAGGCGCAGAGGTGGAGACTCCCAGGGTCAGGGCGTTGAGATCTTCGAAGGACCCTTCCTGGAATTCGCGTTGCCGCATCCAGTCCAATTCCACCTGCAGGTGCCGGCGATCCGAGGGGGAGAATTGCCAGGTTTGATCCAAATCCCAATAGGGCAGGTCGACATGGTAGATGAGCAACGACGGATTGCGCTCGGGCCGCGACAGGATGTCAGAAAGATCCGCGGCGTAGGTGTTGCCCGCGTCGAAATGCCAGGCGCCGCGCACGGCCGCGCCCTGTTCGCCCTGGTTGTTGGGAAACAAGGCGTCGCGCTCCATCAGGCGAAAGGTATGGTATTGCACCAGGCTGGGCGGATCGGCGAAGCCGAGATCATAGTTGTAATAGTCTTTGGCTTCGGCCGCCAACTCCAACCGGCCCAGGTTTTCCGAGAGCGACGCGTAAGCCGCATGGCCGTCGTAGGCGTAGGGATAGTTGAATTGGTCTCGCCCGGTCAGACCCACATAGGCGAGATACAGCGCGGTCGGGCCCGAAGACCATTCCACGTCGCCGCCGCCGACCTTGGCATGCCAACTCGGGCGAAAGGCTTCGAGGTATTGCGCGCCCACCGTGAGTCCGGTCCGGGGCTGCCACGAACCGGCCGCGCCCTGGATGTAGGTATTGCGCAGCGAATCCTCTTCGGCATCCAGCGTGTACAGATCGGTGAAGCTGGCGAAGGTGTTGCCGCCCAGTATCGCGATCTGTCCCCGGCCGAGCCCCTGGCCGGGCTGCCCGCCTTGCAGCGAAGCCGTGACGCCTTTCACGTCTTTATCGATGCGGGCCTGGCGGTCTTCGAAGGCATGCAGCACCAGACCGCGGTTCAAGGTGCCGTAGAAGTTACCCGCGGTGATGTCGGCGTCGTCGCCGGTATAGGCGAAGGTTTGCTTGACCACGCGGCCGGTGGGGTTCAGGATCAGGTTGTCGTACGATCCCGGCACTTCGCGCAGGTATTGGTAGGTGCGGAAGCGCGCCTGATACGAAAGACGCGCGTCGGCCAGACGGAAGTCGAACCAGTCTTCCAGCCAGGTGTTGGAGTTGGGAATTTCCGGGCCGGCTTGGCCGTCGTTGGCGCGCAGGAAATTGGAACCGGAAAGGCTCAAGTCGCGCAGTGGTCCGGCGGCGCCCGAAGCGGCCGCCGATTTTGCGGCGGCCGCGGTATCGGAGAGCAGGGATGGCAGCTTGGACTCCAGCGCATCGATGTCGCCGGGCTCAAAGCCTTCGTGGCGGTAGACGATATTACCGCCTCGGTCGATGACCAGGCTGGTGGGCAGCACTGACACCCCGTACAAGCGCACGGCCTGCTGATCCGGATCGAGCAACACGGGGAAGGAAAATCCCCGGCCGCGCGCCAAGGCGCGCACGCGCGCCGCGGTTTGCGGTTGATCCATGGAGATCGCGATCACCTGCACACCGTGATCGCGGTATCGGTCTTGCAGCTTTTGCAAGGCGTCCAATTCGGAAAGGCAAGGGATGCAATAGGTGGCCCAGAAATCCAGCACGATCACGTCGCGGCCCAAATCGTCTTGCAAAGCAAAGGCGCGGCCCTCGGTATCTTGCAGGCGAAAGGTCGGGGCCCGCGTCGCCGCCGTTGCACCGAGCGCCAATCCCAGCACCAAGCGGAAGAGCCAGGGAATTCTCGCTGGAAATCGTCGCGACGGCCGGCGCAAGTGTGTCATGCTGGGATTTGGGGTTCACCCAAAGGGGGATTGGTTGGGGCGGCAGGATTCGAACCTGCGAATGGCGGCTCCAAAAACCGCAGTCTTACCACTTGACGACGCCCCAGCGCAAAACCGGTGGCAAACTGCCGGTGGGCAAATTGCCGGCTGGCAAATTTAATTGAACGACAGGCAATCGACAGCCCGGCATTAATCAGTGGCGAAAAAATCACGCGGAGCGATGAAGCGGGTCAAGACCGCGAAGCGGCATTGCGGCTGCACCGCGGCCAGGCAGGCTTGCGCCGCCGGTTCCTCCCGAAACAAGGCGAACAAGCTGGCGCCGCTGCCCGTGAGCAGGGTTTTCTCCGGCCCATGCCGGTTCAGCGCCTGGCGCACCGTCGCGATTTCCGGGTAATGCTCCATCACGATGGCTTCGAAATCGTTGTGCAGCTTGGAATAGAAGGACGGACTGAGCGCTTGCGCCGCATAGGCCGACTGGAAATCCGGCCAGCGTTGTCCAAAACCGCGGCCTTGAAAACGGCCGTAGGCCCAGGCGGTATCGACGTGGCAAGCCGGCGTGGCCACTACGATGTAGAAGGGAAACGGCGCGGGAGCCCGGCGCAGAATTTCTCCGCGGCCCTCGGCCAAGGCGAAGGGTTCGAAGAGGAAAAAAGGCACATCCGAACCCAAGGCGGCGGCGCAATCCAGCAATTCGGCCGAGGTCAAGTGCATTTTCCACAACGCATTGGCCAGGCGCAGGGCGGATGCAGCGTCGGAACTGCCGCCGCCCAAGCCCGCGCCCAGAGGAATGCGCTTTTCCAAAGTGAACCGCAGACCCGCTCCGGCGCGGCCGGGGTAGCGGGTTTGCAGCAGACGCGCCGCTTTGTGAATCAGGTTCTGCTCCGCCGGTCCGGGGATGGCTTCGCAGCCGGTAACTTCAAGGCCATGCCAGGGTTCAGCCCGCAAGGTGTCGCCGAAATCCAAGGCGGCGAACAGGGTGCCTAATTCGTGATATTCGTCCGCGCGTTTTCCCCGGATTTCCAGAAAAAGGTTCAGCTTGGCGGGGCAGCGCAGGGTTTTAACTTCTTTCATGCCATGCGATGAGATTAAAATGACACCTGATTCCGTCGCGCAAAGGCTTGGATGTTAATAATTTAACCCTCTTCGGGACGCCGGCCGACGCGAGGGCCGTAGCATCGACGTTCGGCCTGGGGCCGGGCGGCACCATCCCGGAGGCATTGGTCGCGCAACTTCCTCCCAAACGGAAACCATGGAAAGTCGACATCTTCTCACCTTGGCGGAGCAATCCTCGGAATCGGTGGAAACTTTGGTGCGCGATGCCGAGCGCCTGCGGGTCGAATTCAAGCGCTTCGGCGCCTCCGACGCGCTCAAGGGCCGCACGGCCGCGCTGTTTTTCGAAAAGCCCAGCCTGCGCACCAAGGCCACCTTCGAAGTGGCTCTGGCCCAAACCGGCGGCACGGCCGTGGTGCTCGACCCGGAATCGGTGTCGTTGGGCAAGCGCGAATCGGTGCACGATGCGGCCAAAAGCCTGTCGCGCTGGGTCGATTGCATCGTGGCCCGCACGTTTTCGCAACATCTGGTGGAGGACCTCGCGCGTCATGCCACGGTGCCCGTCATCAACGCTTTGACCGATGCCGAGCATCCCTGCCAGGCGCTGGCTTTCGGCGAAATGCTGCTGGAAAAACGCGGTGCGTTGCGCGGGGCTAAAATCGCCTTTATCGGCGACGGCAACAATGTGGCCAATAGCCTGGCGGCTCTGGCGGGTCATTGCGGCATGCACTTCACCTTGGCGTGCCCGCAGGGCTTCGAACAGCCGCCGGCACTGGTGAGCAAGGTCGAAGCGTTGTGCCGCAAATCCGGCGGCGGCTACCGCCAGGTGCGCGATCCCGGCGAGGCAGTGCGCGACGCCGACGTGATCTACACCGACGTGTGGATCAGCATGGGCGAAGAGCGGCAGGCGGCGGAGAAGAAACGCCGCTTTCACGGCTATCAGGTGAACGCCGATCTGTTGGCGCAGGCGCCCGAGCATTGCCTGGTCACGCATTGCCTGCCCGCGCATCTGGGCGAAGAAATCACCGCCGAGGTGATGGATTCGCCGCGTTGTGTGTGTTTTGACGAGGCCGAAAACCGGCTGCATGCGCAAAAGGCGGTGCTATTGCACTTGATCCACCCCGGCAAAGTTTAGGAGACGGCATGCTTCCCCGAGCCCCGTTTGGAATTGAAGCCTTGGATGCCATGCTGGGCGGCGGCGTGGTGCGCGGCAGCGCCACAGTGATCGAAGGCGCTCCCGGCACTGGCAAGACCACCTTGGGCCTGCAATTCATCGTGAGCGGCATCGAGCAATTCGGCGAACCGGGATTGGTGATCACCTTTGAGGAATTTCCTGCGCAATACTATCACGACGCCCTGAATTTCGGCTGGGACCTCAAGAAGTACGAGGGCCAGGGCTTGCTGCGCGTCATCTTCACCGATCCCCGCACGGTGCTTGACGGCCTCACCGAAGTGGGCGGCGGCATCGAAAATCTGATCGACGAAATGGGCATCAAGCGCTGCCTCGTCGATTCACTCACCCATTTCGAATACGCGGTGGGGGAAGACGAAGATTTGCGCGAGGTGGAAAACGACTTCATCGCCGCCTTGAAGCGCGAAGGCGTCACCGCCATGCTGCTGCGCGAGAACAGCAATCTCCTGGGCGGCACGCACAGCCTGTCGCAGGCGCCCTTCATCGCCGACAACTATATCATTTTGCGTTACGTCGAGATCGACAGCGCGATATCCAAGGCCATCCTGGTGCTCAAAATGCGCGGCAGCCAGCATGATAAGGCCATCCATCAATTCGCCATCACCGATCGCGGTATCGAAATCCTGGGGAAATTTTTGGGACGCCAAGGCGTGATGAGCGGTTCGCCGATCAAAACCGACGCCGAAGCTTTCGTCGAGGTGTTTTCGGGGCTGGCCAAACGCAAGAAGTGAGCCCGGCATGTGGTTGAACCTGGGCGTCGTGCTGACCGCGGTTTTTTTCGGGGTGATCGGTTTTTACCTGACCCTAATCGCGAAATTCTACCGCCTGAAATTCCAACGCGGCCCGAGCGCCGGATGGATGCAAACCTTTCTAGTAATTTTGCTGTTGGGACTGCTGCTTAAGATGCACGCACTGGAGTTTCTGCCGATGTGGCTGTCAGCGGTGCTGCGTTGCACCGGCGGCATCGGCTTCTCGGTGTTGGCCTACCTCCTGTACCGGGCCATGATGGCCGTGTGAAGATTCCGGTATGATCTCTCTCCACGTATTTCCTTTATTCGTGACCCACCTCACCTATTTTACCGTACTTCTGGTGCTGGCCTCCATCAGCCGGATTTTCGGATCGGCCAAGAAAAAGAAGCCTCTGTACCGGATTTTCTTTTACGCCACCATGCTGCTGGTGGCGGCATTGGCCGTGGCCGTCATCGGATTCGACGAACCCGATCTGCAGGCCTATGCCGTGGGCCTCGACGTGGCCGGGCTGCTGCTCGGGGCCGTGGTCACGTATTTCTATTGGGAATGGCTGCCGCGGGAACTTTTCAAGGAGTGAACCATGGCGCATGTAATGGTGGTCGACGACGAACAAGACATTGCGGATTTGGTGCGTCTGGTGCTGGAATTGGGCCGGCACCGGGTTACGGTGGTGAATGATCCCGAACGGGCCGTGGCCGAAGCGCTGCAAGCGCAACCCGATTTGATTCTGCTCGATGTGGTCATGCCGCGCATGGACGGCTTCGACGTGTACCGGGAGATCAAGGGCCAAACGGCGCTGGAGAAAACCCCCATCGCGTTTTTGACCAGCAACAACCGTTCGGTCGACGTCATGGTGGGATTGCACGTGATGAAGGCCGAAGACTATATCACCAAGCCCTTCGGCAAACAGGATTTGCTCGATCGCGTCAACGCCCTCTTGAAAAAATACGGCGTGGAGTAATCCGGCCGCTGCGGGCCGGCCGCGCTACCAGCCGTCGCTGTCGGCGGTGGCCGATTCCTGCTTCTGTTCGGCCAACTCTTCTTGCCGGTGCAGGGCGGCCTGGTACTCGGCGTTGCGCGGCGTTTTGCCGCGGAAGTGATCGAGAATGGCGGCCAGCTTTTCCTCGGAAAAGGTCAGCTTCATCTGCTTGGTGATTTTGCCCTTGTAGCCCCAATTCTTCATCAGCGGCTCGGTCAATTCGAACGCGTCTTCGGGCGCATAGAAGTGCATCTCTTCCGACTGAAAGGCGTAGCAGGCGTCCATGTTCATGCATTCCGGCGGCGTGCCCGCGTTTTGCTCCATCCAACGGTGCACGTGGCGCTTGCGCACTTCCATCACCTTGTCGAGTCGCATCAGCCCGATGATGAGAAAGCGACCGCGCAACTCTTCGCGCAACCCCTGGTAGCGCGTACCGAAGAGAAAATATCGGCGCCGGGCCTTCAGTGCCGCGGCGCGTGAGCGCGCTTCCAGGCATTGGATGAATCCGAAGGTGCCGGTTTCGTAATTGGGCTCCAGCATGGCCTCGCCGCGGGCGCCGGCGATTTCGCGCACCGGCAACTCCTGTGACCGCGCGGTGGTCAGGTGGATCAATACGCCTTCTTCCTTGCCGCGGTAATCCTGCCAATTACTCAAGTTCATCATCATGGCCTCCTCGCCGATGGGCCGCGCCCTGCGTCGGGCGGTTGCGGCCGCGTACGCTTTGCGCTTCGCTTGGGATTAAGAGATCGCCGCTAGAGGGGCGAAGAACGCTCGCGACGGTCGCAACCCGGCGCGCAGTCCGCTGCATCCGGAAAAGCAGCCCGAAGACGGGCTCCCGAAAGTACGGATTCTTCCCTCATGAGAAGGTCAATATAAAAAGCGGCGGAATTCGATCAAATTTCCACGCGCTGCGCCCGCACCGCGCGTCCCAAAAACAGCGAAGCCAGGCGATCAAAACCTTCGGTGCGATCGGTGGTGAGAAACCGTTCTTCGCCGTGTTGCGTCAGGCGCGATGCGATTTCGGGGTGGCGCCGCAAATAGTCGCCCAGGCTCGGGGCCACGAGATCGCCTTGCAGCAGGATGCGCGTGGCTTCGGGCACCCGCCGCCGCAAGGCGGGCAGCAGCAGGGGATAATGCGTGCAGGCGAGCAGCAAGGCCTCGCTGCCGGGGCTTTGCGCCGCGGTTTCCCGCCAGTACTGGTCGAGAAAAAAGTCGAGGCCCGCTCCTGCTAATTCACCCGCCTCCACCAGCGGCACGAGCAACGGGCAGGCGATTTGCGTCAGGTGCAGGCTGGGGGCGAGTTTGGCGAGTTCCAGCGCATAGCTTTGCGAGCGCACTGTGGCAGCGGTGGCCCACAAGGCCACGCGGCTGCCGGCCGGGAGGCGCGCCAAGGCTTCGGCCGAGGGACGGACGATGCCCAGCACGCGCCGGTCGGGATAGTGCCCCGGCAGCCAGCGCTGCTGCAAGGTGCGCAGGGCCGTGGCCGAAGCGGTGTTGCAGGCGATGACGATGAGGCCGCAATCTTGCGCGAACAGGTGCGCCACGCCTTCGGTGGTGAAGCGCAAAACGGCTTCGAAAGAGCGGCTGCCGTACGGTGTGCGGGCATTGTCTCCCAGGTACAGATAGTCGTAACCGGGCAGGTGCGCGCGCACGGCGCGGTACACGGTGAGCCCGCCCAAGCCCGAATCGAAGATGCCGATGCGCATTTTTCCCTGCCTTAGAGTTGCCTCAAAAGATGCTTTTTGCCCGGCCGGCCGCCGCAAATCTACGCTCGGGCCCTGCTATCTTATGGCCTCGTGGACGCGGGTAAGCTGAAGAGTTCGTGCATTTGCGGCAATGTCCTGCCGTATCTGCAATGTTGCGGCCAGTACGCGCAGCCGCCCGAGGCCGAAGGGGAATCCCCCGACGGATGGAAGCGCTTCCGCCACGCCCTGCACGAGTTGTACATGTACCTGTTTCCCCTGCGCAACCTGTACCAGGCCTATTGGGAAAGGCTCAGCCACGAAGATTATCCGCATCATCTGCTCATGGCCGATCCCGAATACGCGCGCGCCGTGGTGGCCAATTTTTTCTGGGACTATTCGGTGCAGTTTTCCGACGCGCGTCCCATACTCCGCGCTGCGCGCGACATCGAAGGCAAGGATTTACGCAGCGCCAACGACTTTCGCCAATGGGGCCTGGCGCCGGCCTGGCCGTATCTGGTGGTGGAGTCCGGGGCGCAAAACGGCTATGTGCGCATGCTCGGGTCGGAAAAGCTTCAGCGGGTGGTGCATGGCGGCGAATTGTCCGCGCCCGGAAGCTATATCGTGGCCCGCATTCTGCCGTTTCGCGGCGAGGAATATCTGCATCCGGCGCTGCTGGTTTTTCCCGGCGAAGTTTCCGAACCCGCCCGCATGGAGGCGAAGTTGCGCGAACTCTGCCTCGCGTTGGGCGTGAAGTCGGGAGCGGGATTGCGGCCCGACGTGCAATGCGAAGAATGGCGGCAGCATGGCGCGCGCTTTCTCTCCTGGTGGCGGGGCTGCGTATACGACGTTGTGGTGGGAACACCGGCGCGCACCGTGAGCGTGTCGCCGGCCTTCTCGCTGCCGGGCGGCGACCTCGAATCCACGGCGCAGCGGCTGGAAGGCGCCGGGGTGGCGGTTCTGGGCAAAGGCCGTTTCGAGTTGCGTTACCGCGCCTTGGCGGTGGCGCGTTTGGAAATGCGCGAGAAAAATTTGCAAATCGTCTTGCTCGACCCCGCCTTTCGCGCCTATGTGCTGCGCTGGCTGGCCGACCACCTGGGTGCCTCCGAAGAGCCGCAGGAGGTTCGCTTGGAAGGCGAGGCCGATTCGCCCTCGACCCTGGACGCCTGGATGCATACGGCGCATTCCGAATTGAACGGCCAGACCCCGATTCAGGCCAGCATGCATGAGTTCGGCCGGCGGAAACTGCAATATCTGCTGCGCGATTTGGGGCAACGGGGGCGGGATGTTTCGGCCCTGCGCCGCCAATTGGGTTTGTGATCGTGATCGCATTATTGTTCTTAGTGGCGGCCTCGGCGTGGGGCGCCGTCGATTCCAGCGCGCGCCTAGCGGCGCCCTTCGATTCGGTGCGGCGCTACCTGACGCGGCCCAATGGTTTTCACGCCCAGGATTTCGACCTGCTCCTCAATTTCGGCCATCACGAGGTGCATCCGTTGCCGGCGGTGGAGCGCCTCTTGCGCGAACCCGCCTTTGTCGACACCTGTGTGCCACGCCTGCGCCACGATCTCGCCGACACCGACGCCACGGGCCGGCTGTCCGCCGATTCGCTGTGGCCCTGGCTGGGCGTCGCCGTTCCGCCCCCGGCGCCCGCAAGTCTGGCGGCCCGTCTGCACGGCGTTTCCGCCCATCTCGGCGCCTACCTGCAACCTCTGTCGGCGCGTGACCGGAGTTTTCTTGTGCGCGAGGGGCCGCCGCTGTTTCTGCACCATGAAGACGATACCAGCCTCAACGCCATTCAAGCCGAATCGCTGAGCCTGCGCGAAGACGCCATGGTGCGCCAGGTGATGCGTTTGGCGGGAAAATTGCCGGCCGCGCAATTGGCCGTCGCCGCCGCGGATTTGGAAAGCGCCGGCGCCGCCATTCTCGCCGAAACGCGGGCGCAAGGCTGGCGCAAAACCGCCGCGGACTTGCGGGCCTTGCGCCGCCAGGGAATTCCCGTCGACATCGGCGGCGAAGGCGATGATGTGCATCATGTCAGCCGCGGCATTATTTTCGATCCCGGCGGCAACGATCGCTACGAGTTTCCCAAAACCCCGCAACCGGGGGGTTGGTCGCTCATCATCGATCTGGCCGGCGACGACGAATACCATGCCGTCGACACCGCGGGCGGAGCGGCCGGATTTCTCTCGGTGCAGGTGGTGGTTGACCTGGGCGGCGACGACCGCTATCTCGGCCAGGATTTCGCCTTCGGCTCCGCGGTGATGGGGTACAGCCATTGGTTCGACGCCGGCGGCAACGATTTGTACCAGGCCCGCTGCGCGTCGCTGGGGTTCGCCTTCGAAGGCATCGGCGTGCTGGAAAACCGCGCGGGCAACGACGTGTATTCCTCGTATTACCTGTCGCAGGGTGCGGCCATGACCGGCGGCTTGGGTGTTTTGCTCGATCGCGAAGGCAACGATCAATACCTGTCGCGCCCCGCCTTTGTCGACGACTTACGTTATCAAGATCACTTTTTGAGCCTGAGCCAGGGCTTCGCCACCGGCTTCGCGCCCGACTATCCCGGCGGCATCGGCGTGTTGTGGGATCGCAGCGGCGAAGATCTCTATGCCGCCGACATTTTCGCCCAGGGCTCGGGATATTGGTTTTCGCTCGGCCTGCTCATGGACGACGCCGGGAATGATCAGTATCTGGCGCATCAATACGCCCAGGGCGCGGGCGTGCATTTCGCCGTGGGCGTGCTGTGGGATCGCGCCGGCGACGACACCCGGGTCAGCAAGGGAGTCAGTCAGGGCTGCGGGCATGACGGCGGTTTCGGCCTGTTGGTCGACGAGCGCGGCAACGACCGCACTTTCGGGGTCGACATGAGCTTGGGCGGCGGCAGCGCCGACGGTCTCGGCATCTACTGCGACTTCGGCGGCGAGGATCAATACGGCGCGGAAAATACCGCCATGACCTTGGGACACGGCGATATGCGCCGCGATCGGGGCAGTATGGGGTTCTTTCTCGACCTGGGCGGCAACGATCGCTATCCGCCGGGATTCGGCAACGACACGGCTTGGCACACCTACGACGGGATCCATCAAGGCTATGGATATGGGCGCGATGCGGGGCCTTGAAGGGTGTTTGGCCGCCTTGGCCTTGTGGGTAGGGGCTTCCGCCGCCGCGGCTCCGGTCGATTCCGGCTATTGGACGCCGCCGGTGTTTTCGCATCTCGACAGCTTGTTCATCACGGCCGCCACGGGTGAGCCGCGCTTTGCGCCCCAGCGCGAGGCCGACGAAAAAGCTTTGCTGGCCCTGGATACGGTCACCTTGCGGTATCTCCTCGATCATCGCCTGATCGATCAGACGCCGCGGCAGCACCATTATGTCGAGCATTTGTTTATCGCGCTCAGCGATTCCGGCCGGCGGCGCGCGCCGGGTCGTATGCTGGCCGCGGCCCTGCCCGGCGAACCCGACTCCATCCGCGCGCAATTGCTGTATATCGGATCGGAACTGGGCGATACCGCCTTTCGCCGTGCCGCCCTTCCCTGGCTGATGGCCGATTCGGAAAACGTGCGGCGCATGGCCGTGCGCTGCTTGGGCGCCTACCCCCAGTCCGGCAACCTTCCGCTTTTGTGGAACGGGCTTTCGCAGACTCGCGGCCTGGAATTGCAGGAACGCCTGTGGGCCCTGGAGGCGCAAGGCCCGTTACGGGACTGGAAAAAACTGCTCCCGCTTTTGCACGACGGGTATTTCTTCAACCGCCAGAAGGTGCGCGACCTGTTGCTCAAAGCCACGGACAGTTCGTGGGCCGCGCTGGCTCCGGCCGTGCCCGATTCGCTCGACGACGCGCAGCGGCGCGAGTGGTGCCTGCTGGCGCTCGACGCTAAGGGCGGCGAAGCGTTTTGGCGCCGGGAATTGCCGCGGCTGCCGGTGGACGAGCGCCCCTTGCCGGGGCAGTTCCGGCGGCCCGTCGGTAACCTCGAAGCCACCCCGGCGCGGTGAGCGGGCCGCATGCTAAAATGGACTTTGGAGGTATCCCGTGATCGCCGTTCCCGAATCCCGCGTCAACCCGTTTGCCGCCGTGAACCAGCGCGTCCTGCGCGCCGCCGAAGTGCTGGGCGTGAGCACGAATTACCAGAAGCTGCTCACCACCTGCTGGCGCGAAGTCAAGGTGGCGCTGCCCATTCTCGACGATCGCGGCGAGCTGCGCGTGTTCGAAGGCTATCGCGTGCACCACAACGGCGTGCGCGGGCCGTATAAGGGCGGCATCCGTTACCATCCCGAAGTCGACCTCGACGAGATCAAGGCGCTGGCCAGCCTGATGACCTGGAAATGCGCGCTGGTCGACATTCCCTTCGGCGGCGCCAAAGGTGGCGTGGCCGTCGATCCCAAAACTCTGTCGGAGCGCGAACTGCAGGCCCTGACGCGGCGTTTTACGCACAGCTTGAAAAACGTGATCGGCCCCTACCACGACATTCCCGCGCCCGACATGGGCACCAATCCCAAGGTGATGGGGTGGATGCTCGACGCCTACGGCCTGTTGCATGGGTATTCGCCGGCCGCGGTTACGGGCAAGCCCGTCAATCTCGGCGGCATTCCCGAGCGCAACGACGCTACGGGATTGGGCGTGGCCATGATCACGCGCGGCATTCTGGCCGAGCATGGCGAGGCCCTGGCGGGGCAATCCGTGGCCGTGCAGGGATTCGGCAATGTCGGTTCATTCGCCGCCCTGCATTTGCAGCGCATGGGCGCGCAGGTGAAAGCCGTCTCCGACGTGTCGGGCGTGCTGGTGCGCGATACCGGAATCGACGTGGAAGGACTGATGTCCAAACTCGCGGCCGGGGGTACACTGGCGACTTCGGGCCTGGGCGACTTCACCGCGGCCGGAGGCCTGGATCTTTTCGGGCTCGACGTCGGCGTGTTGGTGCCCGCGGCTTTGGGCCAGGCGCTGCATGCCGGCAACATGCGCGCGGTGCGGGCGCGTTATATCGTCGAAGGCGCCAACGCGCCGCTCACGCCTGAAGCGGACGCGCATCTGCACGCGCAGGGCGTGGTCATCGTGCCCGACATTCTCGCCAATGCCGGCGGCGTGATCGGGTCGTACTTCGAGTGGGCCCAGAACATCCAGGTGCATCCCTGGAAAGACACCGAAACCAGGGTTGAACTCGAACGCTTCCTCACCGCGGCCCTGCAAGCGGTGGTGGCCGCGGCCCGCCGCTATGGAATCTCCTACCGCGACGCCGCCTTTTCGGTAGGCGTCGAGCGCGTGTACCAGGCCGCGCTGGCGCGCGGGCATTGAACCGTATCCTTGCAGTGACGGGTTACAGCAGGTAGAACAGCGAGAGCGAAGCGGTGATCAGTTCGGATTGATGGTAGCCGGGCGGATGCCCGGTGAAGTAGTGTCCCAAGGTCAAATTGGCGTCGAACCCCCAGGGACCGGCCGGGGCTGGCATCCAGTATTTGCCCAAAGCCATCCGCACTTGCGGGCGCAATCCGGTGCGCGGTTCGGACTCTCCGAACAGCACCTGTTCGAAGGAGAGAAATTCGTAGCTGGGAAAGGCCCCGATTCCCACGTCGACGTATTCGGAATTGCGGGTCGATAGGTGGTCTTCGGAGGCCAGCCACAGCTTGCGTATATGGGCGTCGAACTCGGGAATGGCGTCATAGGCGACGTTGCCGTTCCAATACCAACTGCGGATTTCGAATCCCGCCTGCCACGAGCGCCGGAACTCGCGATACAGAGCGAGTTGCGGGCAAAGATACCAGGTCAGTCCCGCCGAAGCCAAGGTTTGGGGATGAAACTGGAAGTCGGGCGGCGGGGCGTCGAGATAACCGCCGGCCGAAGCACCCAGCGCGACGGCCGCCAGCCACGCGGCGGCCCGCCGCAGCGCCGAACTCAGGAAATTTTCCAGGGCGCGTACCCGTCGAGCGCGGGCACGCCATGCGCTTTCATGGCCGCCAGCAGTTCGCAGTTCATCTTCGCCGCCGCGCTCCAGCGATAGGCCAGCACGGTATACGCCTGCACGGCATCAGCGCCGGCCGCCAGCAGGTCGAATACCTTGGCGCCATGATCGATGCCGCCGCAGGCGAACAGGGCCAGGTGGGGCAATTGCCGGCGGATGAAGCGCACGGCCGGCAAGGTGTTCTGGTAGAGAATGCGGCCCGAGATGCCACCCAAGGCGCCGTCGGCCGCCAACGGTTTGAGCTCGTCCGTCGGCGTGGCCATGCGCAGAAACTTGCTGCGGCTGCCGGGAAAGGTGTTGAACAGCACCAAACCCGACACACCCGCGTCGGCGACGGTTTGCAAAACCGCATCCAGCGACTTGGCGCTGAGATCCGGAGACAGTTTGACGAGTACGGCTTTGCGCGGCACCAGATTGCGCCGCACCTCCATGACATGTGCGAGAATGCGGCCGAGCAGCCCGACGTCGGTGTCGAGGCGCGCGCTCCCGGTGTTGGGGCAGCTCAAATTGATTTCCACATAATCGGCGGCGCCGTATGCGTGGCGGAAAACGGTTTCGACCTCGGTGAGAATTTGCTCTTCGTCCTCCACGCCCGGGGTGTCGGCCACGCTGATGCCCAGCGCAAGCTTGCGGCGGTGGCACGCGCCCAGGGCCCGGTCGACTTCGCGGGCGATGTGTTCGATGCCGGGATTGTTGAGACCCAGCGAATTCTGCATGGCCCGATCACGCGGCAAGAGCCGCAGCCGCGGCCGAAAGGGATTGCCCGCCCAAGGCTGCACGGTGGCCGAACCCACGGTGATGCCCCCGAAGCCGAGATCGGCGAAGGCCGGCAGATTCTCGGCGCTTTTGTTGCCGCCGGCGGCCAGGAAGATTGGGTTGGCCGCTATCAGCGGCACGCTGCGATCGTGGAAGCGAATGGTTTTTTCCAACGCCGGCGATACGGCCGTATGCGGCGGCACCCGGGAACGCGCCCGGGCGTAACGCGCCAGCCAATGGTGGCGGGCCTCGGCGTTGGGTACCAGCCATTTGACCAGATCGAGGAAGCGATCCCCGACCGTGGTTTGGTAGTCGTGGGATTGGATGGAATCGGCTTCGGGGCGGGTGAATTCGGTCATCGATTCCGAAACCGAGGAAGCCGGGGTAAACGGGGCCACGGCCATAAGTTAACAAACCCCCAGGTAACCAACGCGGAACCCCCTCGCGGCGGGAGGGCGCTGGTTTTACCCGTTCTTCACGCCTCTTTGTCCCCTTCGCCTTCCATAAGATTCAAGGCGCTGCCGGCTTTGAACCATTCGATTTGTTCGGCATTGAAGGTGTGGCTGACCGCGAAGGTTTCCACGGAGCCGTCGGCATGGCGCAACGCGACGGTGAGGTTTTTGCCGGGCGCAAAGGCCGCGAGGCCGGTGATGTCGACCACGTCGTCTTCGCGCACCTTGTCGTAGTCGGCGGGATCGGTGAAACGCAGCGGCAAGAGTCCCTGCTTTTTGAGATTGGTTTCGTGGATGCGCGCCAAGCTTTTGGCGATCACGGCCTTGCATCCCAGCCAGCGCGGCGACATGGCCGCGTGCTCGCGGCTCGACCCTTCGCCGTAATTCTCTTCGCCGAACGCCACCCAGCCGATGCCCCGGGCTTTGTAATCGCGGGCGATGGCCGCGAAGGGTTGATCCGCGGCGCCGCTGGCGGCGTTTTTGCCGGTGCCGATGGCGCCGCCAAAGGCGTTGGTGGCGCCCAGAAACATGTTGTCGGATATTTTGTCGAGGTGGCCGCGGAAGGTCAGCCATTTCCCGGCGGGTGAAATGTGATCGGTGGTGCACTTTCCTTGCGCTTTGACGAGCACGCGGCACCCGGTGAAGTCCCGACCGTCCCAGGCGGCGAAGGGTTGCAGCAATTGCAGGCGCGGGCTGTGCGGGTCGACCCGCACTTCGACGCCGGCGCCGTCTGCGGCGGGCGGGACAAAGCCGGAGTCGTTGAAGGCGAAGCCTAGGGGCGGCAGGGCGGCGCCCTCGGGCGGAGTCAATTTGTACGCGGCGCCGTCGGCTCCGGCCAAGGTGTCGGTGAGCGGGTTGAACTTGAGCGTGCCGGCCAGCGCCAGGGCTGTGACCAGTTCGGGCGAGGCGATGAAGGCCAGGGTTTCGGCGTTGCCGTCGTTGCGGCCGCGAAAGTTGCGGTTGAACGAAGTGAGAATGGAGTTGCGGGTTCCGGCGGTCGCATCGGTGCGATGCCATTGCCCGATGCAGGGGCCGCAGGCGTTGGCCATCACCGTGGCGCCCAGCGCGTCCAGCGCGGCCAGGTAACCGTCGCGCTTCGCCGTGTCGAACACCTGTTCCGATCCCGGGCTGACGAAGAAGGGCGTGCGCGCCCGCGCGCCGTGATCCAAGGCCTGGCGGGCCACCGATGCCGCGCGGCCCACGTCTTCGTAGGAAGAGTTGGTGCACGAGCCGATGAGGGCGGCCGACAGTTCGGCCGGATAGCCTTCGCGCTCGATTTCCTCTTTAAAGTGGGAGATGGGGCGCGCCTTGTCGGGCGAGTGCGGGCCGACCACATAAGGCTCCAGGGCGTCGAGATCGATGTCGATCACCTCGTCGAAATACTTGGCCGGTTCTTTTTCGATTTCGGGGTCGGGGCGCAGAAACGCGGCGTAGCGGTCGGCGAGATCGGCGGTATCGGCGCGGCGCGTGGCGCGCAGATACGCGCCCATGCCCGCGTGGTAGGGGAACAGCGAACAGGTGGCCCCCAATTCGGCGCCCATGTTGGCGATGGTGGCCTGGGCCGTGCACGACAGGCTTTCGACGCCGGGCCCGAAGTACTCGATGATTTTATTGGTGCCGCCTTTGACGGTCAGGATTTCCAGCAGTTTCAGGATGATGTCTTTGCCCGCGGTCCAGCCGCCGAGTTGGCCGGTGAGCCGCACCCCGGCGACCTTGGGATACAGCACTTCCCACGGCATGCCCACCATCACGTCGACGGCGTCGGAACCGCCCACGCCGATGGCCGCCATGCCCAGTCCGCCGGCATTGGGCGTATGCGAATCGGTGCCGATCATCAGGCCGCCGGGAAAGGCGTAATTCTCCAGCACCACCTGGTGGATGATGCCCGATCCGGGCTTCCAGAAGCCCATGCCGTATTTGCGCGCCGCCGAACTCAGGAAAGCGAAGACCTCTTGGTTGGCGTGGCCCGCGGTTTCCAGATCGCGCGCCGCGCCGTCTTGCGCGAGGATGAGGTGATCGCAATGCACGGTGGTGGGCACGGCTACATGCGCCTTGCCGGCCTGCATGAATTGCAGAATGGCCATTTGTGCGGTGGCGTCTTGCATGGCCACGCGGTCGGGATGGAGTAGGGCAAAGGATTTGCCGCGTTCCAGGCGCCCCTGGCGCGGGTCGTGTAGATGCGACCAGAGAATTTTCTCGGCCAGGGTCAGCGGGCGCCCCAAAACGCGGCGGGCATAGGCGTGTTTTTCCGCCAATCCCGGATAGAAGGTTGCGACATCGATGCCCATGGTGTCCGCCTCTCGTAGGCTCCAAGCCTAGCTTTTTGCCCGCGCTCCCATCAACGCGGCGATGCCGCCGGAGAGTCGACCCAGTGCGCGAAGCGCGCGGCCAGATCTTCGAACGAAGCTCCCGACCCGGTGTCGGCGATGGTTTCGGCGCCGTGCGCGATGCGAATCCGGGCGTCCAAATCCACCGCGCCGGAAAAGCCCCGCGATCCGCCGGCACGCTCCACGGCCCGCTGCGCCTCGGCCTCGGCTTCGGCCAAAGGCTGTCCGACTTCGGCGGCCGTGGCTTCGGCCGAAAACGGCGCGCCGGTCAGGCCTTCGATCAAGGCAAAAAAAGTTTGGGAATTTCCCGGTTGCCAATAATGCGCGCACAAGTCCCGGCCCACCGCGGGGTTGTCGGCGATGGCGCCGTCGCGCCGGAGAAAAAAGCGCCGCGTCTGGTTCACGGCCATTTCGGCCAGCACGTAACCGTGGTAATACGCCGACGATTCCCAGGCCAGAAGATGGGGCACGCTCAGCACGGGCCGCACGCCGGTTTCCAAAAACTGGAGTTGCCGTTCGACATCGGCGCAGGCGCGCCGCGCGTTTTCCGGCGTCAAGGAATGGTCGGGCAATTCGTACAGGGCGCGTTCGGCGAAGGGCACGGTGAGCAGGGCGCGCAGGTGAAACGCACGCAAGGGATGTTTCAGGCGCAGGCTCTCCAGCATCAATGCGGCCGGCAGGGGCTGGCCCGCGGCGTCGAGGGCGTAACGGACCAGCCACTCGGGCGATTCGACCAAGCGATCCAGGAACATGCTCTGGGTTTCGGCGAAGGCCACCGAAGTGGGCGCATATTCCTGCCCGAAGCAGGGCGCGGGCATGGCGACATTGCTGAAATGCGCCGCGTGCCCGCCTTCGTGAAACAAGGTTTCGGTGGCGCGCTGCCCCGATCCGATTTGTCCGGGAATGGCGTTGGCGGTGAACCGGATTTGGGCGGGATGGAAGCGCCCGTTTTCGACCCAGGCCGGAACCGGGCCGTGCATGAAGCCGTTTTCGTATTTGCCCCGGCGGTCGAGCAAATCCAGCGTCAAGCCGGCGCCGCGGTAACGGATGCCTAGGGCGGCAAAGCTGCGGCCCCAGCGCAAGAGGGAAGAGCCGAAGTCGAAATACGGATCGAGCTTGTGCGTGACATCGCCCGCGGCCAAGTACATGAAGTTGTGCCCCTGGCGCGCGGCCGCACCGTAGCGCGCTTCCAGGTCGGCCACGGCCTTTTGCGCCGGGGCGCGCGTGCTGCGTTCGAGATCTTCCAGCACGGAAAAAAGTTTGCGTTTGGAATAGCCTTCCTGGCGCGATACCTTGAAGTCGTAATAGTCCTCGTACCCCAAGAGTCGGGCCAGACGGTTGCGGCCGCGCACGAGTTCGAGAAAGCCGTGTTCCAGCACATGCCCTTCGATGCTTTTCAACCCTTGATACGCGGCGCGGCGCAAGGCTTCGTCGGGCGCCGTGCGCACCAGCAGGCCCAGTTTCACCGAGCTGGCACGGGTAAAGGCGCCGGCGGCGGGATCGCGGTAACCCAATTCCATGGCGCTGCGCGCCGCCTGCAAACGAGTTTCCTGATCCACCATGCTTTGATGCAAGGCCCGGGCTTCGAGGTTCTCCATGGCATGGGCCGCGAAAAAACGCATCCATCCCTGCAAGGCCAGGGTCGTGTCGGCGTCAAGACCTGGGTCGGCGGCCGCGCGCCGCAACAGAGGCAATGAATCCGCGTCGGCGGCGAAGGCGTGCCAGGCTTTTTCTTGGGCGGGAAAGGCCGCAGGGTCGACGCCGGGCAGGCCCATTTTGGCGGCCCAAAAGGCGTCTTCTTTTTCCCGGTGCACGCGGAGAAAGCGCTCGTTGAGATCGCGCAGCAAGGTCCGCGCGGGCAGAGGATGGGACATGGAGGGAAAATAACCGCTTGCAGGATTTTGCACCCGGCATCGCCGGGGCGGCGGTCAGCGGGAAATTTCGAGTGCCGCCGAAGCGTGCGCAGCTTGCAGGGGTGCCGTCAGGGCCGTGCCAGCGAACCACGATTGCAGGGCTGCGGGCAGGTTGACCACCACCATGCGCTTCCCCAGCGCTTCGATTTGCCTTTGCAGGTGTAACAGCATGCCGACGGCCTGGGCGTCGAGGCTGCGGCAGCCTTCCAAGCTGAGTTCCAGCTTACTGTGCAGGTCGGACAAGGCCTGGGTGAAAAGCCGGCCGAGCTTGGCCGCATTGGCGCCCGCCCAATGCCCGCTCAAATGCAGCACGGCGCCGCGCGCGTCGAGGTCGAGCACGCAATGGGTATCGCCCAGGTTTACGTCGATGGCCGCCATATCCCGATCGTAAAACCCGGCGGCCCCGGCGCGCAATCCTAATGGTACTGGGTAAGAGGTACCGGGCAAGACGGGGCGCCTCGCGCGCCTCCCGCCATCCACCCGCTCCGGAGACGGCGTCGGTTCTACCTTTGTGACCCGCTTCGAACCACCGTGGGCGCGGGAGAATACATGCAGCCTGACAAAATCGAGTTCATCCGCTTCATGCTCGCCTGCGGGGCCTTGAAATTCGGGGACTTCACCACCAAAAGCGGGCGGCAAACGCCCTATTTCATCAATACCGGCGCCTACCAGCGCGCCTCGCAGCTCGAACGGCTGGGCGAATTCTATGCCGGTGCGCTGTGCGCCGCACAGGGCCGCGAGGTCGACAACCTGTTCGGACCGGCGTATAAAGGCATTCCCCTGGCGGTGGCCACGGCCCTGGCTTTGCGTCGGAACTTCGACCTGGATGTCACCTATACCTTCAACCGCAAAGAGGCCAAGGATCACGGCGAAGGCGGCCGGCTGATCGGTTTCGAGTACGCACAGTGGCAGGGCGCGAAGCCGTGCCGGGTGATGTTGATCGAAGACGTGACCACGGCCGGCACCTCGGTGCGCGAGTCGCTGCCCGGGATCGAAGGCGGCGGCCGGGCCGAGGTGGTGGGCCTGGTGGTCTCGGTGGACCGCATGGAGCGCGGCCGCGGAACCCGTTCGGCGCTGGCCGAGATCCGCGAGGAATTCGGCATCGCCACCACGGCCATCGCCGCCTTTTCGGATTTGCTCGCCTTTCTGCAGAGCTCCGAGGGCGCGGCCTACGCCGAGGCCGATCCCCGCCTGGTCGCGCGCATGCGCGCGTATCACGAACGTTACGGGGCGGCGTGAGGGGGAGCCCTTCACCCTCTCCACCCCAGCAGCACCACGCCCGCCAGCGCCGCGACCCCGCCCCCCAGTGCGCGGGCCGGAAGCCGCGTGCCGTAGCGCCAGGCCCCGAGCGGCAGCACCAGGAGGGGCGTCATGAAAATTATCGTCGTCACGATTCCCGCCGGGGTATCGCGCAGCGCGATGACGAAGCATAGCATGCCGCCCACGGGCCCGAAAGCAACGCCGGCCGCCAGCCGGGACATCGTCCCGGGCGTGCGTGCACGGCGCAGGATGGCCCCGAGCTTGCCGCTCAAAGCGGCCGCGAGCGTCACGACCACGGCTGCGGTCACGATGCGCAGAGCGGCCGCGGTCAAAGGCGGAAAATCGTTTGCGCGCAAAAAAGCCTCCCGGGCCAGCACCGCACCCACGCCCTGGCATACCGCAGCGATGACGCCGTTGCCCGCCCCGGTCCACAATCGGGCGCCTTTTTTCCGCTGTGCCGGCCAGGCGGCCAGGGCCACGCCACCGAGCACCAACGCCATGCCTCCGAGTTGCCCCGGCGACAGGCGTTCGCGCAAAAAAATCCAGGCCATGAACGCGGTGCAGGCCGGAGCCAGCGACAGGACCAGCGAGGTGCGTTCCGGTCCCGCGGTGGACAGCGCGCGATAAAAGAAATAGTCGCCGAGCGCCAGGCCCGCCACGCCCGACGCCGCCAGCAGCAACGCGGGTTCAAGCCGGGGTAGGGCCGCGGGCCGCAGCCACCATTGCAGCGCGCACAGGACGAGGTAAATCGACGAAGCCAGCAGCAGCCGCCAGACGTTGTTGGCAAAGGGACCGATGCGGCGGCTCGAGGCGGCGAAGAAGAACGGGGGAAAAGACCACAGCCCCATCGTCGCCAGGGCGAAGAAAATTCCGCGGTGAAATTCCACCATCATCGATGGTTTCTATTTCCGAGACAGCGGTATGGGCGATTCTGGCCGAATCGGGCCCAACGATCGCGGACGGAGTGGCGGACCATTGGGAAAATGTGTTTAAATTGCGGTGGCGCAAAGGGGAGTTCCCGCAGCCGCCGGCTTCGATCGGCATGTGGCGGTCGGGATGAATATGATTTCGGCGCACGCGCTTTTTCGCTTGCGCTCACACCGAGGCGCGAACGGGAATCAACCCAGCACGGCGGCGAGAAGGCCGTTGACCTTGGCCACGTAACCCGCGGGATCGGTGATGGCCGAACCTTCGGCCAGCAGGGCCTGATCCACCAGCACCCCGTACCAATCGGGCAGTTTGGCGTTCTGGGGATCGGCTTCGAACAGCGCGTGCAGCTTGTGGATGATGGGATGCTCGGGATTGATTTCGAGCACGCGTTTGCTTTCCTTCACCTTCTGGTTGGCCGCTTTGAGAATGCGTTCGAGGTTGGCGCCGAGGTCGCCCTCGTCGGCCACCAGGCAGCACGGACTTTCGCTCAACCGCGTGGTGACCCGCACTTCCTTGAGCAGGCCCGACATTTTTTCTTCGAAGTCCTGCATGAATTTCTTGTACTGGCTTTGCGCCTCCTTGCGCTGCTGCTTTTCGTCTTTGGACAAATCGCCCAAATCGAGATCGCCCTTGGCCGCGCTCACCAGTTTCTTGCCGTCGAATTCGGTGAGGCTTTGCACCACCCATTCGTCGATGGGATCGATCAAGTACAGCACTTCAAGGTCTTTTTTGCGGAACACTTCGAGGTGCGGGCTGCTTTCGGCGCCCTTGCGGTTTTCGGCCGTGATGTAATAGATGTCTTTCTGGCCGCTTTTCATGCCCAGCACATAATCCTGCAAACCCGTCACGCCGTCGTCCTGGGTCTTGCTGGAGGTGAAGCGCACGAGTTGCTTCAGGGTGTCGAGATTGTCGAAGTTCATGTGAAAACCTTCTTTCATCACGTTGCCGAATTCTTTCCAGAAGGTTGTGTACTTATCGGGTTCGGATTTGGCCATGGTTTCGAGCAGGTTCAACACTTTCTTGGTCGTGGCCTGTTCGATTTTCCGGATCACCGCGTTTTTCTGCAGCATCTCGCGCGACACGTTGAGCGGCAAATCTTCGGAGTCGACGATGCCGCGCACGAAGCGTAGGTACGCCGGCAAAAGCTCTTTGCAGTCGTTCAGAATGAAGACGCGCCGCACATACAGCGACAGCCCGTTGCGCTGTTCGGGAAAGTACAGATCGAACGGAGCTTTGGCGGGAATGTACACCAGCGAGATGTACTCCAAGGCGCCTTCGACCTGGCTGTGGGCAAAGGCCAGCGGGTCGCCCTCTTCGTGCGTCAGGTGGCGGTAGAATTCGTCGTATTGCTCCTTGGTGATCTCGGCCTTGGGCCGGCGCCACAGCGGGGGCTTGGTGTTGAGCACCTCTTCTTTGCCGTCTTTGTCGAGCAGGGCGATGGGGTGCGCGAGGTACTCGCTGTATTTGCGCACCACGCTGCGGATTTTCCAGTCTTCCAGAAATTCGAGATGCTCTTCCTTGAGGTGGATTTCGAGATCGGTGCCGCGCCCCGGCTTGTCGGACTCTTCCAGGGTGTAGGTGCCGTCGCCGGTCGATTCCCAGCGCAGGGCGGGGGCCGCGTCGCCGAGGCGGCGCGTAGTCAAGGTGACCCGGTCGGCCACCATGAACACCGAGTAGAATCCCACGCCGAACTGTCCGATGAGACTCATGTCTTTTTTCTGATCGCCGGTGAGGTGCTCCAAAAATTTCTTGGTGCCCGAAGAGGCGATGGTGCCGATGTTCTGGATCAGCTCTTCGCGGCTCATGCCGATGCCGTTGTCGGAGAGGCGCAGGATTTTCGCGTCTTTGTCGGCCGCGATGCGGATTTTGAAGGTCGGGTCGTCGCCCAGAATCTCGACCTGGGTCAGCGATTCGAAACGCGCCTTGTCGATGGCGTCCGAAGCGTTGGAAATCAATTCGCGCAGAAAAACCTCGGGATGCGAATACAGAGAATGAATCATGAGGTTCAGCAATTGCTTGACCTCGGCTTGGAATTCCATCTTTTGCGGGGCTTCGGTGGTCATGGTTCTCTCCTGGCTTCAATGCTTCGGGGCTGAAAAATTAGGTACCCCGGACCCCGGACCCAAGGCTGTTTCAAGCTGCGACAAGATCAAGCTGCGACAAGATAAAGGGTAGGCGCCAGCCCTTCGATACCCCTCCCTAAGCTCAGGAAGCAAGCTTTGGGAGGGTGGGTAAGCCCTTCGAACCCGCCGCCGGAGCCGTTCCCAGCAATTCGGCGGCCGCCGCGACCGCCGCGCGCAACGCCTGGATTTTATCGCGCGCCGGTTGCGGCAGGTTTTTTTCGCGCAATATTTCTTCGGCCAGCAAATCCAAGCCGTTGAAACGCTGTCGCAATCGCGGCCACGGCGTTTCGGCTTCGGGGTGCGCGGCGGTTTGGGTTACGCGCAATTCGAGGTCGAAGCCGGCCGGATCCGAACCCGCGGGCCGGGAAAAAGCCAGCGGCTGCATGGCATACGCCGACAGCAATCCCGCGTGGTAGAGTTCCCAGGCCGCTTCGCGGAACGGATTCAGCGTCTTGCGCTGCAACAGCACTTCGCCACCCACAAACGGCAGCTTGAAAGCCCCGGGAAAAGCGACTTCGAGTTCGAAGGAGTACGCCAGGCTGCGGATGAATTCCTGCAAATCGGCCGAGAGAAAACCCTGGGCCTTCAGGTATAGGCCCTGCAAATATCCGCCGCCCCGGAGGATGGACGGAAATGGATCGGGCAAAGCGGCGCCGCTTTCGTCCAGGGCCAAATCCAGGGCAGAGTTCATTTCCTCGAGATGGGCCAGAAGCTGGCCGACCTGACGCTGGGCGTCGGCGAACAAATCCGAATCCATGGCGGCAAAGGTAGAACCCGCTTCCGCTCGTAGGCGCCGCTTACACCGGTCGGTACCGAATTATCTTGACCCGCATGGAAGAAGCACGCTTGCGGCTCACCGAGATTTTTTACTCGCTGCAAGGCGAAGGCTTTCACGCCGGCACCCCGGCGGTGTTCGTGCGCGGCGCCGGCTGCAATCTGGCCTGCGTTTTCTGCGATACCGATTTCTCCTTGCAAGAACGCCTGGCCGCCGAAGCCGTAGCGGAGCGGGTGGCGGAGTATCCGGCGCGTTTCGTGGTGTTGACCGGCGGCGAACCCACGGCTCAGGCCCCCGCCTTCCGGCGGCTGGTGGAATTGCTGCATGCCCGCGGTTGCTTCGTCGCTTTGGAAACCAACGGCACTTCCCAAGACACCTTGGGCGCCGACTGGGTTACGGTCAGCCCCAAGCTGAGCCAGGGCGGCGAATGGAAGCTGCGCCGGGGCGACGAACTCAAGCTGCTGTACGAAGGCCAGGATTTGGCCGACTTCGAGCAAGCCGAATTCGACCATTATTTTCTCCAACCCAAGGAAATCCGCACCGGGGCTTTCGGCGCCGGCGCGCGCGACGTCGCAGCCACCCGGCGCGAGTGGGAGCGCACCGTGGCCGCCGCGCTGGCGCGTCCGCGCTGGCGCCTGTCATTTCAACTGCACAAGGAGTTGGGATTGCGGTGAAAATTTCCAAGTGCCGTCCGCGAATTTCCAATTTCAAAATGAAGGCCGTTCCCCGTGAAGATGGCGATGGATGGCGCGCCGGAACCATGTCGGGCAGCGCGGCCGATTTTCATTTGCAATGTCACAACGGCAATTTGCACTTTGCAAGACGATGCCAGCGAAATTGAACCGCGCCTGTCTGGTGGTGTTTTCCGGCGGGCAGGATTCCACCACCTGCCTGTATTGGGCGCGGCGCGCCTTCGCAGCCGTGGAAGCGGTCTTCTTCGATTACGGCCAGCGCCATCGCTCCGAACTTCTGGCCGCGCAAATCATTGCTTGGAAGGCGCAGGTGCCGCTGCGCCTCTTCCGCCTCGATTTTTTTCGCGAGCTCAAGGGCAACGCCTTGACCGATGCGTCCTTGGCTTTGGATTCGACCCCGGAGACCGGCGACTTGCCCAACACCTTCGTGCCGGGCCGCAACCTGCTCTTCCTGACCCAGGCCGCGGCCTATGCGTATACGCAAGGCATTCACGATCTTGTCACCGGCATCTGCCAAACCGATTACAGCGGCTATCCCGATTGCCGCGAAGAAACCCGGCGCGCCTTGCAGCGGGCCCTGCACCTGGGGCTTGACTGGCAGGCGCGCCGCAAAACCTTGCGCCTGCACGCGCCGCTCATGTTCAAGACCAAGGCCGAGAGCATTGTGCGGGCGCGGGAATGGGGCGCTTTGGAAATGCTGGCTTTCACCCACACCTGTTATGCGGGCACGTATCCGCCCTGCGGCCGCTGTGCCGCCTGTCGGTTGCGCGCCAAAGGGTTCGCCGAAGCCGGAGTGGACGATCCGCTCTTGGCCAGAGTAGAATCGGAAAACGGGCGGGCACCGCAAGCGCCGACCGAATCAAAACAAGAATGGAGTTGATGATATGGATAAGTACGATGTTGGCGTCATTGGCTGCGGACCCGGAGGGTTTGCGGCCGCCATGCGCGCCCTGGATTTCGGCAAGCACGTTTGCCTGATCGAAGGCGGCAATATCGGGGGCGCGGGCATCATGCACGGGGCCATGACCTCGAAGACGCTGTGGGAGCTGGCCAAAGATTACGCCATCGCCGCCGCCGTGGATCGCGGTTACCGGGTGGCCGGGCTCATGGTCGATTACCAGGCCGTGCGCGACACCGTGATCCAGGCCGCCAAGGAAAAGCAATATCAGATCCTGTCGCAGCTCGAAACCTTTTCCCCGGCGCGCTGGAAAGGTCCGGGCTCCATCACGCTTAAGCGCGGCTTCGCCCGCTTCAACGACATGAATTCGGTCAACGTGTCGCTGCACGGGGGCAGCGAAGAGGCGGTGACCGCCGAACACTTCGTGATCGCCACCGGTTCCAAGCCGCGGGATTTTCCCGGCATCGTGGTGGACCACGAGCGCATCATCAACTCCGACGGCATTCTCGGATTTCACGCCTTTCCCAAGCGTCTGCTCATCATCGGCGCGGGCATCATCGGCTGCGAATACGCCAGCATTTTTTCCAACTTCGGCCAGACCAAGGTGCATTTGCTCGATCGCCAGCCCCGCGTCGTGCCCTTCGAAGACGAGGACATCAGCGCCTTCGTGAGCATGAACCTGGAACAAAAAGGCGTGACCATCCACCACAACGCCATCTTGCGCGCCATCCATAAGCGACCCGAATTTCTCGAAGTCGTGGTCGATTACGAAGAGGGCCGCAGCCAGGTGCTCGAAGTCGACGCGGCCCTGGTGTCGGTGGGCCGCACCCCCAGCCTCAGCCTGCTGGCCCTGGATCGCATCGGCATCACACCCAATGCGCGCGGGGCACTCGACACCGACCCCAATTGCCGCGTGCGCGAAAACATCTACGCCGCAGGCGACGTAACCCAGCATTCGGCGCTGTACAACGTGGCCGAAATGGAGGGCCGCTACGCCGTCAAGGCTATGTACAGCAAGAACAAGTATCCGCTGCGATACCACAACATGTCGACCATCATGTTCTTCACCCCCGAGGTGGCGGTGGTGGGGTTGAACGAGCAGCAATGCCAGGCCCAGAAAATATCCTACCGCGTGGGAACGTATTCCAACGCCCTGGTGAACCGCGCGATCGCCATGCGCCGCACCGACGGCTTCGTGAAAATTCTCATCTCCGATGACGGGCAGAACCGCATTCTGGGCATGCGCGCCGCCGGCCCCCAGGCGTCGAGCACCATCATGGTCATCGCCCAGCTCATGGATCAGGACAAAGGCGTGGAAGAGATCATGAAATCCATCCACCCGCATCCGTCCATCACCGAAGGCATTCAGGAATGCCTGCGGCTGCTGACGAGCAAATCGGTGTACAAGCCGCTGGCCTTTCCCGATTACATGCGCGTCCGCGCCTGGAACCCGGACAAAGGGTATTCCACGGTCAAGATGACCTGAGCCCGAAAATTAAAATCGAGCCGTGGCGCGTAATCCGAAAGTGGGTTGCCGGTCTTGGTACAAACTCAGTTGCGGGAGCAGGGTCAAGGAAGGCGCCGAAGCCGTTTGCGTTGTCTTATGGATGTCGATCAGACTATAAATGAAACCCGCAGAATAAAGTCCGAGCCCTCCGAGCATCATCACCGTGCCGAGAACTTCGCTGCCTCCGGAAGATTGTGCGCAAGAGGTTGAGCCGTCGCAATCGCTCTCTGCAAATGCGCTGGAGATACCGCTGCTATGTCAATGACAAATCCCAGTGCCACTAAGCCTCCTCCGCCAAGACGCAGGGTGCTGGCCAATATTCCATCTTCGATGGATCCGGCATAGAATTGCCCCAGTGAAGGCCCGAAAAGCAAGGTCGAGACGATCAAAACACCTCCGATCGCGCCTTGGCTGTGGGAGGCGAGGTAAAGACCCGCTCCCATCTCCAACGCCGTGCCTCCCAAACTCAAGACATAGGCCAATCCTTCGGAGTGCGCGTGGGGGCCATCCTCCGCCAGCGGCGTCTCCTCCGAAGGGAACGAATCTGCGTAGGTCAAAAAACCGCTCTCGGGCAACATCCCGGAGTCAGCTCGAGACACCGTTTTTGTCTCTCCCGCCGTAGCGGAATCTCTGTCTGCGGGAAGCAAAGTCTTTTGCATCGGGGGAATTCCCCCTACCAGCGCGGTGGACCAGGTCAAAATCAAGGCGGCGGGTCGCAGCGTACCGATTGGACGGCCGCCGGTTTTTGCCGGTAACCGCTTCTGCGGCAAACGTCGCGGATCCTCGGCCGCAGCTGCGCAAATGCACCGGGCGAAATAAAGATGACCGAATGTCACGAACGGATCATTTAGCATGGCAAGTTTTATATTGTGAGTTCTGCTTCGGCCCGGCAGCCTGTGAAACCGGGGGCCCGAGCCCAGTGAGGAAGTCCCATGCCGAATGATTCGCATATCCAGGTCCCCACCGGCGGCGAACGCGTCGGTCTCGCCCAAGACGGTTCATTGCAGGTTCCCGACGCGCCCATTCTGCCCTTCATCGAAGGCGACGGCACCGGGCCAGACATCTGGGCCGCGGCACGCCATGTGTTCGACGAGACCGTCCGCAAAGTCTACGGAGGCAAGCGCCGCGTCGCCTGGATGGAGGTGTATGCGGGTGAAAAATCGACCAAGGTTTACGGCGAGGGCCAGTGGTTGCCCGAAGAAACCCTGGAAGCCTTTCGCGAATATCGGGTGGGCATCAAAGGGCCGCTGACCACGCCGGTGGGTAAGGGCATTCGTTCGCTCAACGTAGCCTTACGGCAATCGCTGGATTTGTACGTGTGTCTGCGGCCGGTGCGTTGGTTCCAAGGCGTGCCTTCGCCCGTGAAACATCCCGAAAAAGTCGACATGGTGATCTTCCGTGAAAACACCGAAGACATTTATGCGGGCATCGAATGGCCGGCCGGGTCGCCCGAAGCCGGCAAAATCCTGGCCTTTTTGCACAAGGAGTTTCCCAAGGAGTTTTCCAAGATCCGGTTCGGCACCGAGGCCGCCGCCACGGTCTGGCAGCAAAAACTGGAGTCGGTCGGCGGCCCCAGGCGTACGGTCGGCATTGAGGTCGGGGTGGGCATCAAGCCCATCAGTCAACTCGGCACCGAACGCCTGGTGCAGAGCGCCATCGCCTACGCCATCGCCCATCAGCGGAAAAGCGTGACGCTGGTGCACAAAGGCAATATCATGAAATACACCGAAGGCGCTTTCCGCGATTGGGGCTACCAGGTCGCGCGCGAGCAATTCGGCGCCGAGGAAATCAACGGCGGACCCTGGTGCAAAATTCCCGCCGGCAAGCCCGGCGCGGGTCTGGTGATCAAAGACGTCATCGCCGACATCGCCTTGCAGCAGGTGTTGACCCGTCCGGAGGAATTCGACGTGATCGCCACTCTTAATCTCAACGGCGATTATCTCTCCGACGCGTTGGCGGCGCAGGTGGGCGGCATCGGCATCGCGCCTGGCGGCAATATCAATTACCTCAGCGGCCACGCCATTTTCGAGGCCACGCACGGCACCGCGCCCAAATATGCGGGGCTCGACAAGGTGAATCCGGGGTCGGTGATCCTTTCCGGCGTCATGCTGTTCGAACATCTCGGGTGGCGCGAGGCGGCCGAAGCCATCGTACGGGCCATGGAAAAAACCATTGCGCAAAAAACCGTGACCTATGATTTTGCGCGTCTCATGCAGGGCGCCGCCGAAGTCAAATGCTCGGAGTTTGCGCGCCTGCTGGCAGAGGCGATTTAACCCCGCATCGCAGCGAAGGAAAGATATGGCCGGCGACGAAGTCCTTTTCACCATCACACGCGATCATCTCGACACGGGCCTGCGCGGCTTTCCGGTGGGCACCTGCCCCATCAGCCACGTCGACCCGAATAAGGGCCTGAGTTACGGCGGCTATCCCATCGCGGCATTGGCCGAACGCGAACCCGAAGCCGTGATCCATTTGTTGCTGCGCAAAGAGCTGCCGACGCCCCAGCAATTGCAAGCCTTCAAAGCCGAATTGGCGGGCCACGGAGCCTTGCCGGCCGGCGTGCTGAACCTGTTGCATCAATTCCCGCGGCAGGGGCATCCCATGAAATGGCTGATCGGCGGCCTGGTGGCCATGGGCATGTACGAAGGCAAGAATGATTACCGTCACGATTGTCTGAATATGGTGGCGCATTTGCCCGAATTGGCAGCGGCCATTATCCGCTTGCGCTCGGGTTGGGGCGAACCCATCGCGTCGCGCCCCGAACTGGGGTGGGTGGAAAATTTCACCCACATGCTGGGCGCGCCCGGTTCCAAGCCCGAACTGACGCACTTGCTGCGCACTTTCTGCATCCTGCATTTCGATCACGGCGGCGGCAATCTGTCGACCTTCGTGGGCAAGGCCATCGCCTCGGGGCATGAAGACCTTTACGGCGCCCTGGCCGGCGCCATGGCGGGTTTGGCCGGGCCGTTGCACGGCATGGCGAACCAGGAATGCCTGCGCTTTCTCAAAGAGGTGGCCCGGGCCGTGCCTGACCCCGGCGACGAGAAGGCGCTGCGCGACTACGTCGAGAACCGTCTCCGTTCCGGCGGCGTGCTGTACGGATTCGGACACGCCGTATTGCGCGTCGAAGATCCGCGCGCCACGGTGCAATACGCCCTGGGCGAAAAGATTGCGCCCCAGGATCCGCTCTTTCGTCTGGCGGCGTCCTTGCGCAAAGTGGGCAGCGAGGCGCTGAAAAAGCAAGGGAAGGTTCAGGACCCGTATCCCAATGTCGACGCCGTGTCGGGCTGTTTGCTCAATGCCTGCGGCCTCGGCGACGAAGACTATTACACAGTGCTGTTCGGCCTGGCGCGCTGTGTGGGCATCGCTGCGCAAATCGTATGGGAGCGCACCGAAGCACGTAACGGCAAAGGCACCCCCATCGTGCGGCCTTCTTATTTATATACCGGCCCCAAGCGCTGACGGTCGGTTCGACACCCCTCGACCGGTTCGACAAGCTCACCGGCCGCTGGTAACAGTACGAAGCTTTGCAAGATTCAACGCGGCGCGCCCTGAGCCCGTCGAAGGGCGCGTAGTCAGGTTGCCACGGCCAGGCACACGAATCCGCCGCCCCATTCCAGTGACGCATAGCGAAAGGTTGTAATCATCGTTCCGTCGGTATATTTCGCCGCCCCCGACCCGGCATGCTTTTCACGATGGCGGCGATCTTGAAGTCGAATACGGGGTGAAGTCCGGAGCTAAATGGTCGGCGCTTGCGGTGTCGGCCGACGCGCATGCACGGCCCATGCCGCCGAACTCGGAAGCCGAATTCCTCTTTGAACATTATTGGGGCTACACCAAGGTTGATTCGGAAACAACCTGTGAATACGCCGTGCGGCACCCGCGCTGGCGGCTGCACGCGGTGAAGCGTTATCGGATCGACTTCGATTTTGGGCGCATCTTCGGATCGGAGTTCGCATTCCTGCAAAACCGAAAACCCGACTCGGTATTCATGGCTGAAGGTTCGCCAATTTCAGTTTCAGACAAGAAGAAGATCACCCGGCTAAAGTAGTGTCTGTATTGAGATCCTAAAAAAGCCCTCCCGCCCCACTTTGGCCGAGGGCAAGATTTCGCGAATAGTTTAAAAACGCACGTCATGTTCAGCGTCTGGACTATTGATACGTGACGCACTCTCATTCAATAGTAAGGCGTAATCTGCGCGATCCGCGCAATATCACTTTTCTAAAAACGAAAAACGAATTTTGGCCATTTTTCATACTTTTGTAGGCTGCTGAATCCCCCTCCTGATTTCGAAAATCCATTTCGAGTCATTACTGATTTGAGTGACGATTGTTCTATCCGTAACTTCCTCGTTTCCCGTTTTTTCGCGTCCCCCCTCGCTTTTCAGTCAAATACGCAAGAAAATATTTTTTCCTAATTCCCCTTTTTCCCATCCACTTCGATTCCTAGACTTTTAATACGCGTTTTGCATTAATGATTGATGAAAGGATGTCACGAGATGTCTTTTCGAAAAACACCCGGCAATACCGCCGGATAACCAGGGAGGAGCCGATGCGTTTATCATTCATCGCCTTGATTCTGGGCTTGGCAGCCATGGGGCATAGCCAGGCCAGGGATTGGGGGTTTTCACTTGATACCATCCATGAATGGGATGGGGTTACTTATGACGGATCTCATCCTCCTCACCCATTGGAGGATACCATGATATCCGGAATACGGGTGCCGATTCCATTTGGTTCGACACCGCATGGGTTGAGATTCTTAGTCCTGATTCATCTTATTTTACAAACTTTTATGTCAGTTTTGTTACCATCGGAACTACCAGTTTTCCTGGACCTTCTTATTGGCCATCACCATCGCCTCGTTTATGGTTCGACCCCAATCGCGATGTTAAGATAATGGTTGCTCGTTTCTTCGGCAGCCTGAAGTCGCAGGATGTAAAGCCTGATTCGACCACGGCAATTTTGCGCGCCATTTATCAAACGCAAAATCGGGGTCAAGATACAGTGATTGTAATCGGCGATTATCTCAACGAAGACTCAGGAATTGTTTCGATTAACCCTCGCGGAGGTCCCGGCAATTCCAAGCAGCCGAACCGTGACGCCATAGGGGTTAACGCCCAAGGCCGCAAGAACACCCGGGAAAATTCCCAAACCAATCCCGAAACCATTCTTATTCCCCGCGATGCCCGCGGAAAAGGGGATCGGTAAATGAAAACCTTCCACAAAATATTATTGCTGAGTGTTTTTGTTTCGACAGCAATTTCTTACAGTAACTCTATTGTTACCCACCCCGTCCGCTTCTAAATAGTCCACATTTCGCACGGCCCGACTCCGCCGAAAAACCTCTCGCGCTCTACAATGCCCTGGGTTCGCGGTTGATTCAGCCCCGGTTCAATCCCAATTTTACGACTCGCTTTTTCAAATGGCACTTTTCACACAAATTAGCCGGGTAGATTTCGACAACTTTCCCCTTTTTTTCATCCACTTCGATTCTTAACCTTTTAGCACGCGTTTTGCACTAATCATGGATGGAAGGATGTCGCGAGATGTCTTTTCTAAAAACACCCGGCAATACCGCCGGACAACCAAGGAGGAACCGATGCGTTTATCATTCATCGCCTTGATTCTGGGCTTGGCAGCCTTTGGGCAAAGCCAGGCCAGGGATTGGGGGTTTTCACTTGATACCATCCATGAATGGGATGGGGTTACTTATGACGGATCTCATCCTCCTCACCCATTGGAGGATACCATGTATATCCGGAATACGGGTGCCGATTCCATTTGGTTCGACACCGCATGGGTTGAGATTCTTAGTCCTGATTCATCTTTTTTCACAAACTTTTATGTCCGCTTTATTACCGTCGGAACCACCAGTTTTCCTGGACCTTCTCCATGGCCATCACCATCGCCTCGATTATGGTTCGATCCCAATCGGGATGTTAAGATAATGGTTGATCATTTCATCGGCAGCCTGAAGTCGCAGGATGTAAAGCCTGATTCGACCACGGCAATTTTGCGCGCCATTTATCAAACGCAAAATCGGGGTCAAGATACAGTGATTGTAATCGGCGATTATCTCAACGAAGACTCAGGAATTGTTTCGATTAACCCTCGCGGAGGTCCCGGCAATTCCAAGCAGCCGAACCGTGACGCCATAGGGGTTAACGCCCAAGGCCGCAAGAACACCCGGGAAAATTCCCAAACCAATCCCGAAACCATTCTTATTCCCCGCGATGCCCGCGGAAAAGGGGATCAGTAAATGAAAAACTTCAACAGAATAATTCTGCTTAGCGTTTTTGTTGCGGCGGCCGTTTCTTACGGTAACTCTATAGTTACCCCCCCCCCGTCCGCTTTTAAATAGCCCGCATTTCGCCCGGCCCGACTCCGCCGAAAAACCCCTGGTTCTTTACAATGCGATTGGTTCGCAGTCGATACCGCCATTTAAAAACAGCCCGGCCAAAGCGGCGCAATCGGCGATTCGCTCCCGTTATGCCCATTTGCTTTTAAGGCCTTTGCCCGATTCGCTTACCTATGATTCCTTGTTGCGACTCACTGGGGTGAAACCCTTAAGCCGGGTTTTTCTCCAACGCCATGGTTTGGTCTATGAAGAATGGACGGTGAACACCGGGGTATACGGCTTCCATGGCGCCGCCACCCGATTGGCGACCTTGTTCCCGCGGTACTTCTTCAATCTGGTCCCCTTTACCTCCGAGGACAAGCAAACGCCGAAAATCCGGGGATTGAAGGCGTTCGAAGCTGCGGAGAAAAATTCCGCCACGGGCGAGGTATTCGGCGAGGTGCGCTTTTTCAACGACGTGCCGCAAAGCCGACGTGACGGCATTTTGAACGCCTTCCTGAAACCGCATGACATTTGGGGCATAAGGTATTGGTCGGGTTCATTGGGCGCTTGGCAAAATCTGGCCGAACTGGACGAAGTGCAAATGGTCCGCGAAACCGACACCTTACTTAAAATCACCAACGACAAGGTGCGTAACTTGACTCAGGTCAGTGCCATTCAATCGGTGCCGGCCGATGTCACCGCTCCCCAAACCAATTGGCTGGATACGGGAATTTATGCGGGCCAATATTATGGCAGGGGAATTACCGTGGGTGTTTATGATACTGGAATTGATTCGACAGGAGATACCACCACTTCCTTTGTGGGGGATTTTTGGGAAAAAGACGCCACCAATAAGGCCCGATTAAGGCGAGCCGCACCCTCAATTCCTTGGGAAACTTACAATCCAAAAGGCTATTACCCTGGCTGGAGTGATGAGGATGCTGTTCATGGTACACACGTCGCGGGAATTATCGGCGGCAATGGCTGGAATAGTTTGGGCAGTGGCGCGCCTTCGAGATATTTTTGGCGCGGCATAGCGCCAAAGGTCACGTTTATTTCCGGTATAACTTCGCCAACCGGATTTGACGGGGATGTGAATAACCATTCCCATATCATCGGTGCTACCGCCCCGGGAGATTATGAGGGCGCTGATGTGGATGCGTTGATTCATGATCATTCCATCACGCATACCATGGTATACGCCGCGGCGAACAATGGACTGCAGAGCGGGGACTATGGTGGCGAAGGATATGGCCATCAACGCGGATACTACTCCATATTGGCGGATTCGAAAAACGCCATCGTGGTGGGCGCGACCTATAGCGATACGGCTTTGCGCGCTTATTTCAGTTCCATGGGTCCCACGCGCGATGGCCGCATCAAACCCGATGTCATGGCGCCGGGAGCTTCTTTTCAATGGCCGGATCGATCCGTTACCCCCATGGTGGTGGAGTTGGATTCCTTATACTTCAAGCGCTCGACCGGGGCCATTGCCCGGCTGCTGAACTTCACCAACTCTGCGGAAGGGTGGCAGGATGGAGGATACACGTCGAATTTCGTGTATACCGGAACTACTCTGAAATTCAATGCCAATTGGGTCGGCAACTGGATTTATAATAATAACGTGGCGAGTTTCACCACCGATCCCGACGACAGCCTGATTATCCGCTACCGCATCTCCCATCCGCAAATCCCCGCCAAGATGACCAAGCTTCGCTGCGGCCTGCAGTGGGGGAATCATGGTACTGGGATCGATAGTCTGCAATTCGGCTTGCCGACCCCCGATACCACCGGTTTTCAAACCGTTCGCTTCCAGTTGAAAAGCCTGAGGGGCCGTAAATATGATGGCGATTTGAGTTTGGGCAAAGCGCGATGGCCACAAACCATTCCGGGCGTCGACATTACCAAACTCAGGCTTGCCTTTTGGTCTGACACCACCGATGCCATATTGTCCGCCGATATCCTCGACCCGGCCTATCCCCGCTACGCGCAAATTCAAGGAACTTCCATGGCGGCGCCGGTGGTCACCGGGATCGTGGCTTTAATGCTGGAGAAATACCGGAAATGCTTCAATCCCACCGCCGATATGGATACGCAGGGCCCTTGGAATTCGACTATGAAAGCCCTGTTGGTGCATACCGCCACCGATATGGTGAAAACCGTTCCCACTTGGAGGGAAAAGGGTTCCGGTGGACCGGGGAATCCGGTAAACGTGGACGGAGTCGTCAACGTGAACCCCGACCTTTGTGGTTATATGGCCGATACCATCAGCGATTCGGCTGGAAATGTTATTGGCTGGAAAAACCAACGTTGCACCCGCCATCCCGCTGATTCGAGTTTTGTCAGATATGGAAAAGGCCCTGATTACGCTACGGGCTACGGGCTGGTAAATGCTCAAAAAGCCATGGGCATGATCGACAGCACCAGGCGTAATTTGATCCGCCAGGACAATATCGCCCAAGGCGAAGCGAAAACCTTTACCATTGATGTTCCCAGTGGTACGACAAAGTTTCGCGTGACCACGGCATGGGATGATGTCGCCGGGTCCGATATGGATCCCATCGGCTATTCAAGACTGGTGAATGATTTGGATTTACTGGTACGCGCTCCCGATGGTACGCTTTATTTTCCCTACCAGCTTGAACCATTGCCGTCAGCGAGCACCGAGAACGGCGGTCATCTGCCCGACGACGGCATCGATCCCATCGACCCCTCCTCAATTCCCGATTCGGCGTCGCATGATGCACCCAATCATTATGATAACGTCGAGGTCGTGGATGTGGCGAACGCGGGGGCGGCATTGCCCACCGGCACCTGGACCATCATCGTGCAAGCGTATCGTGTTTTATCGGGCACCCGGCAAGATTTTTCCCTGGTATCCGATTTCGGAATGACGCCGCAAACCAATAATATTGGTTGGCAGCAAACATCCGGATTCGAAATACCCGCGGATTGGACTCCCAGTTCGGGCCAAGTGTCTCTGAATACGGTGAGTTATACCCAAGGGCAGGCGTCCCTGGAAGTACCAGGGTCCGGCTATTTGACGCTGCTGAGCGCGCCGATCGCCACGAATACGATGCCCCAGTCCGGATCGACCATGGCGTTTGATTTGTGGATCGGTTCGCAGCAGCCCAACCCTTACTGGATTGGCCAGGCCCAACTAGTGGCGAGTTGCCCCTCTGCGGGGATGTACAACGTCTATATGGGTGCCGTCGAGCTTACGGGTTTGCCGTTTAACCAGTTCTCGACCTTGAGTTTCAGCCTTCCGGCCATGGTGCAACAAGTAATTTCGGAACAGCATTCGGATTTCCAACTCACGCTAGTTCTGAATACCAATTCCGGTTCGGGACCATATTTATTGGACAACCTGAGAAGGCTGAATTGACTCAAATGGTTCGCAAATTCTAAGAACAGTGTTTTTCCATCGAAGTGGTGGGCCCGCCGCGGCAGGTCCACCACCTCCCCCTCGTCTGACGATTCCGCGACATCAGTGGCCCGTGGCTTTTTCACTTCGCCACCCCCAGGGTATTCGCGCTTAGGCGTCGTCAAGAAATAAACTATACGCACCGAGGGCGAAACAGCGCTCGCTCCCGCAAGGCGCGAGGAGCGCGCATACCGGGAGTATGTAAGCGACGAGCAACGAAGCGGGGCGAGATGATGTTTCGGTCGAATGCATAGGTTATTTCTTGACGACGCCTTACTCCGCCACGGCCAGGCACACGAATCCGCCGCCCCATTCCAGTGACGCATAGCGAAAGGTTGTAATCATCGTTCCGTCGGTATATTTCGCCGCCCCCGACCCGGCATGGGGATTCTCCAGTCGATAATGCCGCAGCCCGCGCCGCGCATTGTCAAGATCGGCTTTGAACAAGGCCTCCTTCACCACCCATAAGCGCAACAAAGCGGTGGGCGTCACCGGCGGCGTCAAAGATTTTTGTTCCGCGTCTTGCAGAAAAAAGCGCATCGATTCCAGACGCATGGGGCGCAACGCTTCGTAGTCGATTCCCAGGCCGCGCATTTGTGGATTATGCGCCGCCGCGGCCAAGGCCAGGCCCGCCGCATGCGTCAGCGAAAGGGTTGGGTGGGGAAAACGGATCCGGGAGGTATCGGGATCGGCATGACGAAGTTGCAGCAGCGCCTTCAAGGCATGGCGGCCGCGCAGCCATTCTTCGCGCCGCGCGGCATGGGTGAAAGCCTCAAAACGCAGGCGCTCGCCCTGCGTCAAATCCCGCGGATCCAGGGGTTGGCGGCGCACGGCGATTGCGAAGTCGCCGCCCAATGCCGCCCCGAATTCCCGCGCGAGGTGTTCTCCTTCTGTGTGCAGGTTCTGTATTTCGCGCAACGCCATCGGCCCGGAAGTTTAACTTTACCGCGGGACTGCCTGCGATGAAAATCCGTTTGCTGGCCGTGGGCAAGATGAAGAACCAGCCCTTGCGGCTTCTGGCCGAAGACTATGCCGATCGCGTGCGGCGATTCGCGCGCCTGGAACTGGTGGAAATTCCCGACGGCCGCGCCCGCGATCCCGCCGCCCGCTTGCGTGAGGAAGGGCAAGCCCTAGCCCGCATCTTGGGTCGCGCCGAAGACAAGAAGTTTTCTCATGCGGTCCTCTGGGACGAGCGCGGCGACGAAATGGACACGGCCGTCTTTTCCAAATGGCTCGAGCAGGCCTTGCGCCGCAGCCCGGTGCTCGACTTCGTCATCGGCTCGTCGCATGGGGTCGATGCGGGTTTGCAAAACCGCATTCCGCAGCGCCTGCGGCTCAGCGCCTTTACCTTGACCCATGAATGGGCGCGCGCCCTGGCGCTGGAGCAGATCTATCGCGCCTTTTGCGTCCAGCGCGGGCTGCCCTACCACCAAGGCTGACCCGCTCCGCCGGAGGACTGTCGCGAAAAGCTGGAAATTCGGGGGCGTTGTCCCTTGACGTCGCGGGGTAAACAGTTTATACTGTAACGGTATGAATAAGAACGGTAAGGTTGCGGCGCCGGGCGCGCTTCCCGGATTGGGATGCTGGCTGCAAATGATCCGCACTTACGACTATCTGCACGCCCAGGTGGCGCAATTGTTGCAAAAGCACGGGCTCAGCGTGCCGCAATTCGAAATGCTGTCGACCTTGGCCGAGTCCGACTGCGACAACCAGCAGGAGTTGGCCGACCGGCTGCGCGTCACCAAGGGCAACCTGGTGGGGCTCATCGACCGCCTGGCCGAAAAGGGTTGGGTCGAGCGCGCGCAGGTGCCGGGCGACCGGCGCGTGAACCGCGTGCGCATCACCGAGGCGGGCAGGAAATGGGTGCGCAAAGCCGTGCCCGAGCAGGCCGCTATCGTAGCCGCCATGATGTCGCGGCTGAACGACAAGGAGCGGGTGCAGTTGCACGGCTTGTTGCAAAAGCTGGAAGGAAGGACTTAAAAAAATTTACTAAAATGTTTATATAATAACTATAGTAATGGAAACAATGCTGTATGAAACCATCTAATAATAAACTAGCGTTATCACAACCATACCTTCACCAGGAGTTCGTTATGAGTTCCGAAAATGCTTCACTGACCGCCGCGTCCGCACGGCCCGCCACGGTTTCATCCGAAGCGGCCGGCGCCGTCGACGCCCCGGCGTTTTCCACCAATCTCTCGGCCTTGATCGCGCGCCTGGGTTTGGCGCTGGTCATCTTTCCCCACGGCGCGCAAAAAGTGCTGGGCTGGTTCGGCGGCTGGGGGTTCTCCGCCACCTTCCATGCCTTCACGCAGCAAATGCACATTCCCGCGCCCTTAGCGCTGCTGGCCATCGCTTCGGAATTTTTGGGATCGCTGGGCCTGGCGACGGGCCTGCTGACCCGGCTGTCGGCCTTCGGCATCGGTGTGACCATGACCGTGGCGGCCCTGACCGTGCACATCCACAACGGATATTTCATGAACTGGACCGGGCAGCAAAAAGGTGAGGGCGTCGAGTTCTTTGTACTCGCGATCGCGCTGGCTTTGGTGCTGCTGATTCGGGGCGGGGGACGCTGGTCGCTCGACACCCTGGTTGCGAAAAAGCTGGGATGGAACCAAAAGTAAATCTCCCCAAACGGAGCGGAAAGGAAATGTCATGAACACCTTGCTACACCTTGACTCCAGCATCAATGCGCGGCGATCGCTGTCGCGCCAATTGACGGCTGAATTCGTTGCGGACTGGCGGCGCGATCATCCCGAAGGAACGGTGCTGCGCCGCGATCTCGCCGCCGCGCCGGTTCCCCCCTTGAACGAGCATTGGCTCGAAGTGCTGGCCGCGCCACCCGGCGCTAAGCTGTCGCCGGCGGCGCAAGCGGCGCGGGCGGTTTCCGACACCTTGATCGACGAATTGCTCGCGGCCGACGCTTTCGTTTTCGGCGTGCCCATGTACAATTTTTCCGTGCCCGGAGCGTTCAAGAACTATCAAGATCAAATTGCGCGCGTGGGGCGAACCTTGCGGCGCGGTCCCAAAGGGTTGGAAGGACAATTGCGGGGCAAAAAACTGCTTATCGTTTCGACCCGATCCGGCGATTACCGGCCCGGCGGCCCGCGCGACGGGTTCGATTTTCACGAGCCGTATTTACGCAAGTTCTTCGGACCCAATTTTTTGGGTATCGAAGACATCGCCTATGTGCCGGTGATGAACAACCCCCTGCACCACGACGCCGAGACCCAAGCGGCCTTGCTCGCCGCAGCCCGCGCGCAACTGCGGCAAACCGCCGAACGCTGGAAAGAGTGGGAGGAAATTCCCTTACAACGAATGGCCTGAACTGCCATCACCCAATCCCGGAGGAACTATGAAAAAATTGTATACGGCTGTCGCCACTTCTGCGGGAGGCCGCGAAGGGCATGTGCGATCGGCCGACGGTATCGTCGATCTGGATTTACGCGTGCCCCAGGAAATGGGCGGACCCGGCGGAGCGGCCACCAATCCCGAGCAGCTTTTTGCCGCCGGATATTCGGCCTGCTTTGAGAGCGCCTTGCGCGCATCGGTGCGCACCCAGCGCCTCACGGCGCGCGTACTGGGCGTGATCGCGCACGTGGGTTTCAACCTGACCGAAGATAGACAGGCGTTTCTCAACGTCGATTTGATCGGCCGCTTTGCCGGCGCCACCCGGGAGGAGGCCACGGCCTTGATGGAGGCTGCGCATGCCATCTGCCCGTATTCCAAAGCCACGCGCGGCAATATCGAAGTTCATCTGTCCACCGAGATTGAAAGTGCGGGCGCCTGATGCGCGTGGAAATCTGGTCCGACATGGTTTGTCCCTGGTGCTTTATCGGCAAGCGGCGTTTCGCCGCGGCCCTGTCGCGCTTCGAACACCGCGAGGCGGTGGCCGTGGAATGGCGCAGTTTCGAACTCGACCCGCAGGCCGCGCGCGGTAGCGATGAAAGTTTGGAGGTTTTGCTCGCGCGCAAATACGGCGTGAGCCTCGATCGCGCCCGGGCCATGAACGCACGGGTCACGGCGCTGGCGGCGCAGGCAGGGCTGGAGTTCCGTCTCGATCGGGCGCATCCGGCCAACACCTTCGACGCGCACCGTCTCGCGCATTTCGCCGGCACGCAAGGCCGCCGCGCCCAAATGACCGAGCGCCTGTTCCGCGCCTATTTCCAGGAAGGCGAAGATCTCGGCGATCGCGAAGTCCTGCTGCGCCTGGCGCGCGAAATGGATCTGGACGCCGAGGCCGCGCACACGGCTTTGGGCGGCGAAACCTTTGCTGATGCCGTGCGCGACGAAGAGCGGCGGGCCGCCGAATTCGGCATTCAGGGCGTGCCGTATTTCGCCCTCGATGAACATTTCGGCATCTCGGGCGCGCAGCCCGCCGACCAGTTTCTCGCCGTGTTGCGCGAGGCGTGGAAACACTCCTCGCATCCGGAATCGGCATTGGAATCGGAATTGAAATCAAAATTGGAGGAGAAATGATGTCTGCAATCGGAACACCGGAGTTGGACGCGGTCGCGCGCGAAGTGGAGGGTAAAATGGAACACATTCGTCCGGAAAAGAAAATCGACAGCGTGTTACGGGGCCCGGGATTTCACATGGTGGGCGACGGTTTTCGCGTGCAGAATTACCTCGCCCCCGGCAGCGCCCTGAACCGGAAAACCAGCCCGTTCCTGTTGCTCGACTCTATGCCCCCGACGATGTTGCCGCCCACGGAAGGCCACATCCGCGGCGTAGGGCCGCATCCGCATCGCGGCTTCGAAACCGTGAGCCTGGCCTTTGCCGGCAGCGTGGAACATCACGACAGTTTCGGGCATTCCGGCGTGATCGGCCCGGGCGACGTGCAATGGATGACGGCCGGATCCGGAATTTTGCATCGCGAGTATCACGAAAAGAATTTTGCCCGCACCGGCGGTCTGATGCATTTCATGCAGATTTGGGTGAATCTTCCCCAGGCCGAGAAAATGCACAAGCCGCGCTATCAGGCTTTGACCGCCGGGCAAATGGGCCGCGTCGCTTTACCGCATGGCGCCGGGGAAGTCCGCGTGATCGCCGGGCAATACGGCGAAGCCCGAGGACCGGCGCAAACCTTCACGCCGATCCAGATGTTCGACATCCGCTTGAATGCCGGCGGTGCGGCGGCCTTTTCGCTTCCCGAAAAAGAGAATGTCTTGCTGATGACCATGCTTGGTGAAGCGGCGGTGAACGGCCGCGAGACCCAGGCCATGGATTTAACCTTGTTCGCCCACACAGGTGAATCCCTGCGCGTCGAGGCCCGCTCCGATGCGCATCTGGTGCTGCTGGCCGGCGAGCCCATCGACGAACCCATCGCGGCCTATGGTCCGTTCGTGATGAACACCGACACCGAAGTATTGCAAGCCATGGCCGATTTCCGGCGCGGCCGTTTCGGGTATCTCGAAGCCTAGCCCCATGGTTCGGACGGAGCCTGGTGGCGGGTTCGACGGGCTCACCCGCCGAAGCTACCACCGGCTGAAAGCCGTGCCCTGAGTCTGGTTCCTGGGGTTGTCGAGGGTAGCGAACCCGCCGCGTCCTGAACCCGTTGCTAAGCCGGCGGTCCCGTAAGGATATAAGCGATTGGTTCTAACTTTGGGCCATGCCGTCGACGCCGCGCAAAGGCAAGTCTCGCACAGCGGCCGACGCGGACCCTGCCATCGTCGCTAACCCGTCCGCAGCCAGCTGGTATGTGGCGCGCGAAATCGCCTTGCCGACCGACGTCCCCGAAAGCCACCTGACGAGGGTATTGGCGCGCAGCCTGCGCGTGCCCGAGCGTTCCCTTGCGGGGCTGCGGGTGTTGCGCAAGTCGCTCGACGCACGGAAACGGCGCCCGGTGTGGCGCTACGCTTTGGAGTTTTCCTGCGCGGTGCCGGTGCGCCACCCGCTGGTGACGGCCGGTCCGCAGGCGCCGACTCGCGAAGCGGACGCGGCCGAACGGCCCTGGCCCGGACCCAAGGTGGCCGTGGTGGGCTGCGGTCCGGCGGGCCTGGCCGCGGCGCTGGGTCTGAGCCGCAAAGGCTATGCGGTCACGGTGTTCGAACAGGGCCGGCCCGTGGCCGAACGCTTTCGTGATATTCGTCTTTTTATCAAACAAAATCAGTTCCACCCCCGATCCAATATTCTCTTCGGCGAAGGCGGGGCGGGCACTTTCAGCGACGGCAAGCTGACGGCCCGCTCGCGCAACCGTTATACCGACGCTTTCTTGCGCGAACTGGTGGCCTGTGGCGCCGATGCCGGCATTCTCACCTTTCACCATCCACATCTGGGAACCGACCGCCTGCAATTCGTGATCGACGCCTTCCGCCGGCGCTGCGAAGTGGCCGGCGCGGTGTTCCGCTTCGACACCGAAGTCACCGCTGTGCTGCTCGACGCGGGGCGTTGCGTCGGGGTCGCGGCCGGAAACAAGGAAGATCTCTTCGACGCCGTAGTGCTGGCGCCGGGTCTGTCGGCGCATTCTCTCTACCGCGCTTTGGCTGGAGCCGGCGTCGCCCTGGAGCGCAAAGGGTTCGCGGTGGGCGCGCGCGTGGAGCATCCGCAGGACTTCATCAACCACCGCCAATTTGGAGATATCGATTCCAAAAATACAGGTGCGGCCGAATACTTTTTGACCTGGAAGGACGCCGATGCCGCGGCCTACTCCTTTTGCATGTGTCCGGGCGGCGTGGTCATTCCCTGCGCCGACGAACCCGAAGGCATCAGCACCAACGGGATGAGTTACTCCAACCGCGCGAGCGCCTTCGCCAACGCCGCCGTGGTCGTACCCGTGCCGCCGGAGGCGCTGCCCGGCGGAGTGCTGGCGGGGCTCGATTACCAGCGCGATCTCGAACACCGGGCCTTTCGCCTGGCCGGCGGGAATTTTTCCTTTCCGGCGCAAACCGTGGCGGCTTTTGTCGACGGCCGCCGCGACACCGATCCCCTGCCGCGCACTTCGTTCCAAAAACCGCTGGCGCCCTGCGATTTGCGGTTGCTGTTCGACGCGCGGGTGACGCAAGCGCTGGTTCAGGCCTTTCGTGCTTTTGATCGCAAAATACCCGGATGGATTCGTCACGGCCTGCTCATCGCGCCCGAATCGCGCACCTCCGCGCCGGTGCGCCTGATGCGCCGGCCCGACACTTTGGAATCGGCCAACACCCCGGGGCTTTATCCCATCGGCGAAGGCGCGGGCTATGCCGGCGGCATCGTGTCTTCGGGGGCCGACGGCCTGCGCTTGGCCGCGCATGCGACAGCACGCGCGGCGACCGCCCATGCTGCTTGAAATCACGATCGCGCCCAACGATGCGGGCCAACGCGTCGAACGGTTCCTGCGGCGTTACCTCTCCCACGTGGGATTGAGCCGATTGCAAGCGCTGTTCCGCCGCCGCGAAATCAAAATCGCCCGCCGGCCCGTGGAGCGGGGACGCATTGTGCAGGCCGGCGAGGTGCTGCAAGTTTATGGCCTGCGTCCGGAAGAAGCCGCAGGTCCGCCGCGCGAAAGTCCGGTTGCCCCGGTGCCGGTTCGGTTACCCATCGTGTTTGAAGACGAAGAGTTGCTGGTGATCGACAAACCGGCCGGCTGGGCCGCGCATCCCGGCACCGGCATCGCTCCGGGAGAATCGCTGATCGAGCGTGTGCAGGCCTATCTTGGCACGGATGCCAACCGGGGCGAATTGTTCCGCCCCGCACTGGTGCATCGCCTCGACCGGGAAACTTCGGGCGTGATTCTGGTCGCCAAAACCGGGGTCGCCTTGCGGCGGCTGCACGCCGCGCTGCGGGAGGGGAAAATCCGCAAACGGTATCTGGCTCTGGTGGCCGGGCATCCGCATCCTGAAGCCGGTGTGATCGACGATCCCCTGGAGCGCGTCGACAGCGCCGCGGGCGCGAAGTCGCGCATCGCCGTCGCCGATGACGAAAACAGCAAGACCGCCGTGACGCATTACCGCGTGGTGAAAAAGGCCGGAACCTATGCGTTACTCCAGGTTATAATTGCAACCGGACGTATGCATCAAATCCGCGCGCATCTCGCGCATCGCGGCCATCCCGTGGCCGGCGACACGCGCTACGAACGCCCCGCGGCGGCACGCGCGCGCCGGCAGGCGTTGCGGTTGCCGCGTGTGTTTCTGCACGCCGAGGAAATCTCCTGGCGCGAAACCCAAGGCCGGCGCGTCTTTCGCGCCCCCCTGCCCGCGGACTTGCAGGCGGTGGTGCGCTGGTTGGAAAATGCCGCGGAGGCCGGGGCCGCATGAGCGAAACCAATCCGTTGCTGCCGCCTTCGTCGCGCTTCGAGCCCGGTGCGCGGCTGGGCAAATACATCATCTTGAACGAGATCGGGCACGGCGGCATGGCCGTGGTGTACAAGGCGCATCAATCCGACCTCGATCGCGTGGTGGCGGTCAAGGTGTTGTTCGGCACCATGCTGCAGCAGCGTTTCATCGACCGCTTCCAGGCCGAGGCGCGCGCCCTGGCCAAGATGAACCACCCCAACGTCATCCGCATTTTCGAAGTGGGCGAGCAGAACGGGGTCTTCTATCTGGTGATGGAATACATCGCCGGCCAGGACCTGCTGCAATACCTGCACCAGCACAAACCCAGCTTCGACGAGGTCATGGACATCGCCCTGCAACTCGCCGAAGCCCTGGCCTATTGCCACAAGCAGGGCGTGCTGCACCGCGATCTCAAACCCACCAACATCCTCATGCATGAGCGCACCCCGGTGCTGATCGACTTCGGCCTGGCCAAATCCGTCGACCCGGATTTCGACGTCACCCTGACCCTGTCGGGCGAAGTGGTGGGTTCGCCGGCCTACATGTCGCCCGAGCAAGCGATGGGTCAGGCCGTGGGCGTGCTCTCTGACGTGTGCGCCTTGGGCATCATCCTGTACGAATTGATCTCGTTCATCAATCCCTATCTCGACCCGCGTTCGCTGCATCAGACCGCCCTCAACGCCATCCGTTCCGAACCCGTGCCGCTGCGCTATCTCTGCCCGTGGGTCGACGCGGATTTCGCCGCCATCGTGGCCAAGGCCATGGTCAAGGAAACCGCCGATCGCTATCAGGATATGGATCAATTGCTCGGGGATTTGCAGGCCTTTCGCCTGGGGCAGCCCATTCTCGCCAAGCCACCGGGATGGTTGAAGACGGCGTGGCGCTTTATCCGCGCGAGCCCGGTGCTGTATCTCGGCGTCGCCTTCTTGCTGGCGCTGGGCGCGGTGGCAGGCGCTTTTCTGGTGCTCGAGAAAAAGAATCAGGAGGCGCCCTTCGGCCTGGTTTTCAGCCCGGCGTTTTCGCAGCCCGATTCCGGCGAGGAATTTCAATCCTTTGACTACAACGGCCGCTCCTGGATGCCTTCCTCCTCCTGGCGCGTGCGCAACGGACGGCTGGAAGGAACGTGCCGCGGACTGTGTTCGGCCGTCACGGATCAGGATTTTTTCGGCGACCTGCGCGTGGAGTTCACGGTGCAAGGCCTGCACGGTACGCGCGGAGACTTCGACGCCTTTCTGCTCGGGCCCGACCCCGAAGATGCTTTTCGCTTCACTTTGGGCGAATGGGGCAGTTTGCGCGCCGGCATTGAGTTCGGTTCCTGGTCGCGTTTTCCCCATGGCGGCGCTTTGCTCAAGCTCAGTCCGGAAACGCCGTATCGCGTGACGCTGGAAAAGAGCGGCAACTATCTGCGTCTCTACGTCGACGATACCTTGCGGGTGGAAAAGTTCTATTCCCTGCCGGTGAAAATCGAGCGCAACAGCAAAATCGGCTTCTATACCTGGAACGGCGAGGTGGCCGTATCCGGCCTGCGCGTCTATAAAAAAGCGGTGGCGCTGGCGGCCGGCCCCACGGTGGTGGCCGACGCCTACCAGGACGAAGGCTCGCTGCTCCACAGCATTCCCGCCTACCAGCATGTGATTGAGACCTATCCCGACCAGCCCGTGCGTTTCGAGGCCCATCTGAAAATGGGGAAGAGTTACATGGTGTTGGGCGACTTCGCCCGTGCGGAGCGGCAACTGACGATGGCGGCGGGCTCCACCGACCCGCAGCTTTTGCCCGAGGTGATTTTTCAGATGGCCGAATGCGACTTCAAAACCGGACAGGCTGCCGAAGGGTATGAGCGGCTGCGCCTTTTGCATTCCACGTATCCCGAATCCGACTTCAACCGCGGCGTCGTGGAATACCGGGTGCAGGCCGTGTACGATTGTCTTGAGCATGCGGTCCGGCCCGCCGAATGCGTGCCGGGCTTCGAAGACGAGTTCCGCTTTTTGATCCGGAACGAAGATGCCTACCGCGCCCAATTCGGAACAGCCCATGCCGCCCTGCTCGACTTGTTCCGCCGCCTGGGCGTAGACGAAGCCTTGCAGAATGCGCCCGGCTTGCTGGCCTATTACGCGGGGATTCCCGAGGTATGCGCCTCACTGCGCCGCACCTTGGTACGCCGGGATATCGGGATGGGGAATCTTGCCGGTGCGCACTTGCTGCTCGACAGTGCTTCCCAGGATGGGCCTGTCAGTCCCGCGGCTCTGGCCCGGAATGCTCTGCTCGCCGGCGAATTGCAGGTGCTGCAAGGCCGCGTCCACGAAGCGGGGCAAACCTTTTCGCGTTTGGGAGCCGAATTCGCCTCGGTGCCGGACATTCCTTTTGGCAGTTTGATCCAGGCCCAGGTCGCCCAAGCGCAAGCCGGCGAAACGCCTGCCTTGATCGATAGCCGGTTGCTGGAAAACGATGCGGTATCCCGGCGCGAAGGCTGGTGGCTGGATTATTTGGATCACCGTATGTCTTCCGACAGTCTGCACGCTTTGTTGATCACCGCACCGGCCTCCGCTCCCGATTTGGAAGAAGTCCTGGCCGAGTACCTGCATCGCGGAGGCCCGGGCCCCGCGGGGCGGCAATATTTGCAATCCATTCGGGCGTTGTTTCCGCCGCAGACGTTGGAAGCGGAGTATCTCGACTCTCTCCTGACCCACGGGCCGCAGCCCGCCGTTGAGGCGCCCTAAACATGCGTGTTACGATGGGAGCCTGGGGAACCTGGGTGGCCGTATTGGGGGTCGCGGCCTGTCACGTCGAACCACCCGTGGCCGCGTACCAACTGTCCCGCCCCGTGCGCGGCCGCTTGGCCATCGATTTCTCGGCCGCGCGCGCCGCAGGAGACAGCACCGCCTACCATGCGCGTACCGAAGCCTGGGTGCGACTCCGGCGCATCGATACCGCCGGTCCGTTGGCGGTGGAGTTGGAGGTGGATTCCGCGACCTGCGTCAGCCCGGGACGCAGCCCGGCCGAGATCGCTTTTGTGCGCGCGGGCTTGGCCCATTATCACGCCACCTGGAGCATGGGTCGGCAAGGGCATGTGCTCGATTTGAGTGAAACGCCGGCCTTTCCGCCCGGCGAGTTTGGATTTCGCCTAGCGCCGCTGCTCACCGCGACCTTGCCGGTGTTTTTCCCGGCTTCCGCGCCGGATAGCGCGGCGATCGATTCGCAATCGCTGTTCGACCCGGCTTCACAGCGCACTGCACGCGTACAAAGCGCGGCCGGGCCTGATCGCCGCATGCGTACCGGCGGCGTTGCGGGCGCCCGGCATGTGGTTCTGCGGTTGGCCGACACCGGCAGCCAGGCCATCGAATTTACCGGCGACGAGCGCTTTCAATTCGACACCGCCGTGGGTTTCCCCACCCGGATGTCCTGCGATTTGAGTGGAACTTTGCCACCGGACTCGGCTTCGCACCTCGGATTGCGCATGGATTTGCAGATCGACTTTGAAGCGCTTGAGCCTGCCCCGTCTCGCGTCGAAGACCAATGAGGTGAAGAGCCCTTAAAATTCCGGCGTTCAAGCCGGCGGCGGGATCTCCTATATTTGCGCGGCGACCATCGCCACGGGGAGAACTTCAGCATTGCCGACTTGGGAAAAAAGCGCGCAGACCTTCGCGATGCGGGGCCCCCCTTCGCCTGCGCCGGCGGAAAATCTTTTGGAAACGTTGTCCGGCTGGATGGAACCGCGCCACACCTTGCTGCTGCGCGCGCTGGCCGAGGGTATGACCCAGCCTCCGCGCTTGCCCGGCGATGCCGTGCTGCTCTTGCAGTCGGGCAGCCAGTTCGCCGCCCTGCGCCGAGAAGTCAGCCTGCGTTTCGCCGAGTTTCGCGGCAAATGGAGCCCGCGCCTCGAAACCGCCGCGTTGTTGCCGTTGCTTCAGCGTAATCAATGGATCGTGGCGTATGCGCAAGGGGGCGTGATGCTGGCCGGCAAAGGCGGCCGCAAAGAGGCCAGACTGTTGTATCTGCAAACCCTGCACGACATGGTTTCGGACTGCGCCCGGCAATGGAGCGGCCTGGCGGGGCGATTGCACGCCAGCCAAGAGGCGTTGGCGCGCGCCTGGCAAGCACGGACGGCGTCCGGCAACGAAACGCGCATGTTACCGGCGTTGGAGGCGACCCTGCACCACGCCGAGTATGAAGCCTGGAAGTCGGTTCGCCTGTCTTTGGGCCACCTCGCCGAAACCGCCTTCGTGGACGCCGTCAGCCCCTGGGAAGGGCGTGCCTTTGCGCGCCCGGAAACCCTGGTGCGCGATTTGCCTGCGCCCTGGCGTCGTTTCGACGGCGCCGCGAACGGATTCATGGGCTTCATGCGCGCCGTGTCGCAACTATCCGAGGCTTTCGTTTCCGCCCTGATCGATCATTACGACGGCAAATGGGAGCTTTACCTCCGCGGTTTCGCGGAATCCACTTGAACCACTTTCGGGGAACGCATGGAATCATCGACTTCGCACGCGCCGGAGCGCAACCCTTTCGGAATCGGCATGGCCGGGGGCCTGGTTTTCAGCCTGGCCTGCTTTATTCTGGCGGCGCTGCGCCGGCCGCCGGATCTCTATTTGTTTGGGGGCGGCGCCGGATTGGTGGCCGCCGCCGTGTTGTGGTCCTGGCGCGGGGCTTTGGCACAGTTCCGCCAGGGTTGGGAAGACATGCGCTCCACCTTGGCGCGCCTCGAAGCGCCGGCCGCGGCTCCGGTCGTGGAGGCAACGCCGTCCGAGAATGCTGACGCCGAACAGCGCCACCGCGAGGCCTTCGAAAGCCGAACCCGGCAGTTGCGGCGTGCCCTGGAAGAAGGCTTGCAGGCCGGATTCGCGGCCCTGACGCCCGGTTTGTCACAAGGTTTGGAAACCGCCACCGCGCGCCTGGACGACGGCTTGAGAACGGAGCGCGAAGATCGCGCCCGGGAGATGCGCGAACTGCAAACAACCCTTGCGCAAAGTCAGGAAGCCTGGGCGCACTTGCAAGCCGCGCAGCGCGAGGCGCATCAGCACCTGTCCGAAACCCTCCAGACGGCGCTGGCGGGTCTGCAAACTTCGCAACGCGAAGCCGCGCAGGCGGCGGTCCGCGCCTGGGAAGAGTGGCGCGCGCAGGCGGCGGCCATCGGTCAGCCGATGGCAGAGCACGCCGTGCAATGGCAAGCCGCCGCCGATCGGGTGGATGCCGCCGTGGCCGCCTTGCCCGCGGCCGTGGCCGAGTTGTCCCGGGCTTTCCGACGCGAAGCCGATGCCGAATGGAACGCCCAGTTGCGCGGATTGGCCGAAGCTTGGGACAAGATGCTGCAGGCGGCGGAGGCGCAAAGCGAACGCAGCGCCGCGTCTATGACGGTCAGGATGGAAGCGCTCGCGGCGCAAAGCGAAACCGCGCCGGCGGCGGCGGCCGAACACTTGCGGGCGGCGGCGGAGCAGGCCCAAGCCTGGCTGGGCAGCCTGCAAGCGGCCGGGCAAAAACTGGAAGGCGCCTTTGCCGGCGCGCAGCGCTTCGGCGAGGAGGCGGCCGCACATCAAGCCGACCTCAAGGCGGTGGTGGAAATGTTGGAGCGCGGCATGACCGGCGTACTCGATCGCCTGCAAGCCTTGGGCTCCCTGGGTGAAGGCCATGCGGCGCTGCTGGAAAAAATGCACGCCTCGGTGCGCCGCTTCGAGGAACGGGCCGCGGAATTGCTCGAGGAAAATTCCTTGAAAGCCCAAGAGGCCCTGCTCGAGGTGTTGGAACGAACCGCTCCGGCCCCCGCCGAAGATGCGCCCAACGGCGATCCGGATCTCCTCGGCGCCGCCGAAGACGAGGCGCGAGCAGGCGAAGCGGTCAAAAAGGCCGAAGCGCGTGGAGACTGATTGGACCGCGTTGCGCGCATGCGTGCAGGCCGCGCCGGCCGACCTGCATCGACGCGTTTTCTTCGATGCCTTGCTCCGTCGCGGAGAAGCCGCCCAAGCCGCCCAGCCCGCCGTGGCCCGGCATTGCCGCGACCGGGTCGAAGCTTTTTTGCAGCATACGGCCGGAACCTCGACAGCCCCGGCGGTCGCGGAACCCGGGGTAACCTCGCCGCTCGAAGGGTTGAAAAGCCGTTGGGAAGAGGCGTCCCGCCGCCGGGCCGTCGCGTTGCTGGACCGCCTGGGTCGACATTTGACTCCGGCGGAGCGCGCCGCCTACACGACCAGGGTGGCCGAAGCCCCGGCCCCCGCGCTGGCGCCGCTGCGGCGTCATCTCCAGGATCGACTGCTGCGCATTCTGGCCCGCCGGCGCGCCGGAAACCGCGAAGTTACCGGGTCGGTCGAAATCGAAGCCGGGGCGGGCCCTTACAATGCCCGGGCCACGCTGGCGGCGGTCTGGAACCGGGTAGTCGCCGCCGATGCGGAGTGGTTGCGCGAGTGGGTGGCGCTATATGCGCGCATGCAGAAAACTCTGCGGACCTTCGGCGCTTTGCGGCCCGAAGGGTAGACGAATTATCGGCTTTTGGCGGTGGGGATTCCCGAGCCGAGAAAAATGCCCGCGATGCCCTGGAATTTGCCGCCGAGGGTGAGGCCGCCCGGTCCGATGGCGTATTCCACGATATCTTTGTCGTGATCGCTGCCGCGCATTTTCAGAATCATCAGGCAGCGTTTGATCTCGGATTCCATTTCCAGGTAGCGCAGCAGAAAATAAGCGTCGACGATAAAGGGAATTTTGTTGGCGGCGGAGTTCCATTTGCCCAGGATGTTGGCATTCTCCTTGAGCAGAAGGCAGGTGGCCTCTTCGCGTTTTAACCCGTTCACCACCTCGGTTTCGATGGAGCGCAAATCGCCGACGTCGCGCGCCAGGCTTTCGAAATGCGTGATGCTGTCGACCACCACCCGGCGCGTGTTGTGCTCGCGCAGCAGCGACGCGATTTTGCCGTCGGCGTCTTCCAGGTCTTCCACGAAGTTTTCCGGTGAGGTGAACACCACCAGCAGCTTGCCTTCTTTCTGCAGTTGGCGCAAATCCCAGCCCAATTCGGCGGCGCAGTCGTAATACTGTTCGGGAAATTGCTCGAAGGCGAAAAGCATACCATGCTCGCCTTCGGCCACGCCTTGCAGGATGAATTGCAGCGCCAAGGTGGTCTTGCCGGTGCCGGCCGCGCCTTCGACGAGCACCGCCGATCCCGGCAGCAGTCCGCCGCGCAGCATGGCATCGAGACCGGCGCATCCGGTTTTCACGCGTTTGGTTTTGGTTTCCACGGATTTCCTTTCGGAGAAAAATGCGTGATCACAGCATGGCCGCCAAGGCCATTTCGATTTCGAAGCGGTGAAGATAGCGCCCCTGCTTCATTTCCCACTCCAAGCGGGCCAATCGGGCCAGCAAAAGTTTCCAGCGTGCCAGCGAGCGGGAGCGCGCCTGATCCAGGTATTTCTCCTTCACGATGTGCAGAAATTGATTCAGGCGGCAGGCTTCGACGATTTCGTGTTCGCCCGCGCCTTGATCGAGCAGGGTGCGGATTTTGGCCAAGGTCAAAAAGTGGGCGAACAGGCGCAGCACCACTTGAAAACCTTCGGTGCCGTTTTCGAGCAGGTTGCGCAGGGCCGGTAGAAAATCACGCGAGCGCCGCAGTCCCATGGCTTTCTGGAATTCGAAGATGGCGTAAACCTTAAGCGGGCTGACCAGGCTTTCTATGGCTTCGGCGGTAATGGCTTCGCCTTTCGGCAAAAAAGTGTCGAGCTTTTCCAGTTCCCGATCCAATTCGGCGGTTTCTCCGCCCACGATGTCTTGCAAAAGCCGCGCTTCGGCGGCTCCCAAGCCGCGGCCATAGCGCTGGCGCGCGCGCTCCTGTAGCCAGGCGGGAATTTTGTTGTCGTAGGGCAGCTTGAATTCAAACCAGCGACCCGCGCGTTCCAGGCTTTTGGCCAAGGTGGATCGGCCGTCGATTTTTTCCGCGCTGAGAAAGACCGCCACCTGGGGGTTGTCGTCGAGCCAGGCTTTTTCCAATACCTTCTGGCCCGCCGCAGAAACCTTGTCGTAATTGCGCAGGATCACGGCTTTGCGCGGTGCGAACAAATCGGCGCCTTGATAGGCTTCGGCGACTTGGGCCGCGTTCAGCTCTTCGCCGAAATGGGTTTCACGCACCACCGCACCGGTCTCCGAGGACTCCCAGCGGTGCAGTTCGGTGTCGAGGGCCTCGTGTCTGCGCAACTCATCGTTCCCGGCAAAAGCGAAGACGGGCATGGTGCTTCTGCGGTTCAGCGGTAATTCAAAATTTCGAGCTTCAACTTGCCCTTGGGAATTTGCACTTCGACCACGTCACCGGGCTTGCGCCCCATCAGGCTTTTGCCGATGGGCGAAGCGCTGGAAATTTTTCCCAGGTTGACGTCTACTTCTTCGGAACCCACCAGGGTGTATTCCACCACATTGTTGTTGCCCAGGTTTTTCACCGACACCACCGCCCCGAAAATGATGCGGTCGCTGCCGCCCGGGTTCGCGGTGACGATTTCGGCACGCGCGATTTTGTCTTCCAGCTCCTGGATTTTGTCTTCAATCATGCCCTGTTTTTCTTTGGCCGCATGATACTCCGCATTTTCGGACAAATCCCCCTGCTGGCGCGCCGCGGCGATCTCCGCGATGATTTGCGGCCGGTCATTCTTCTTGAGAAATTCCAATTCCTGCATCAGCTTTTCATAAGCCGGTTGGCTCATTGGCAGTCTGCCGTCTGACATAGAAAACTCCCAGGCGAAAGCCCTAACAACGAACACGGGCCTTGCGGCCCGCATTCAAACGGATTTAAACCTCTCCGTAGCTTGTCTAGAAAATAAACCCCTTTCCGCCTTATGGCCATCGGTTTTGTCCGGGAAGTGTGTAATTGTTCATTTCTGCAGGCCGGTTGTTATTTTCCCGCCCCAAAACACAGTTCGTTTTTCCGAAAACTTCGAAAGTGAAATTATGCATGACGTATCCTTTCCGCTGGGATTCAAGGCTGGCGGCACGGCTTGCGGGATTAAGAAAAACGGCCGACCCGATCTCGGCTGGATTGTCAGTGATCCTCCAGCGACGGCTTTGGGCGCGTTGACGCAAAACACCGCGGCGGCCGCGCCGGTGCGGTATTGCCGCCAGGTCTTGGCTTCGGGAGCCAAGGTTTCGCATGTGGTGGTGAACAGCGGTAACGCCAATGCAGCCACCGGACCGCAAGGCGATGAAAACGTGTCGGCCACGGCGTCACATTTGCGGTCGGTCGCCGCAGTCCCGGGCGCGGTGTTGATTTGCTCCACCGGCGTGATCGGCGAGCCTTTGCCCATGGAATCGCTGCGGCGCGGCATCTTGGCTTTAAGTGCGGCAGCCACGGCCGATTTCGTGACGGCCATCATGACCACCGACACTTTTCCCAAAACCGCGCAGACCTCCCTGAGGTTCGGCGATCGTGAAGTGCGTCTTGGCGGCGCGGCCAAAGGCGCGGGCATGATATGCCCCAACATGGCCACCATGCTCGGCTTCGTCACCACCGATCTCGAATTGGATGCGGATTACCGGCCCCGGTTCCTGCACGTCGTGGATCGCAGTTTTAATTCCATCACGGTCGATGGCGATACCAGCACCAACGACACCGTCTTGTTATTGGCCAACGGCGCGTCCGGAATCCGCTATGTGGATCTTTCCGCGGCCGATCGCGATTTGTTCGACGGTGCCTTGTTGCAGCTCATGCGTCAGTTGGCTCAGGCCATTGTGCGCGACGGCGAAGGCGCCACGCATTTCATTTCCGTCGCCGTGCGGGGCGCGGCTTCGGAGGCCGACGCCAAGGCCGCGGCGCGGGCGGTGTCGAATTCCCCCCTCGTCAAGACCGCCTTCTTCGGCGGCGACGCCAACTGGGGGCGTGTGCTGGCGGCGGCCGGATATTCCGGCGCCGCGTTGGACCTGAACCGACTTTCGCTGGAGTTCTGCGGCGTCAAGGTGTTTGCAAACGGCGCGCCCCTGCCGCGCGATGAAGAGGACCTGGCCCGCCGCATGCAGGCCAAAGACGTTTCCGTGAAGCTGGATTTGGGTCGGGGCGAGGCCGAATGGGTTTATTGGACTTGTGATTTCAGTTACGACTACGTGAAGATCAACGGCAGCTATCGGAGTTAAGACACGAGCTGGCGCAGGCGGGCGGTGGTTTGCTCGCGGTCCAGCCGCGAGGCCGCGACGTCGAGCACGAGGTATTCCCACGCGTTCACCTGCAAGGTTTCTGGGGAGAGAAGATCGTTCTGTTCCAGAAAAACCAGGCAGACGGCCAAAGCCACGCGCTTATTTCCATCCAGGAAAGGATGGTTGCGGCACAGATAGAAGAGGTACGCAGCCGCGATTTCAATGCCATCGCTGAAAACAGGCTCGCCAAAGGCGGTGGCTTGGGTGGCGGCCACACCGGATTCCAGTAAGGCGTCGTCACGAATACCTGACAACCCGCCATGGGCGGCAATCACTTCACGGTGGATCGCTTTTACGGCCGCCGGAGTCAGATGGACCCAGGGGTGGTTCATTGAGAAAGGCGGCGGAATAATTCTTCGTTCTTGGCGATCCAATTCTTCGCGGAGCGAGCACCCTCATCTGGAGTTATCACGGGCCGAGTGGGAGTAAGTACGATGGTGCCGCCCTCGTGGACGGAAATGTTTATCTCATCACCCACCTTGAGCCGGGCCAAATCCATCAGCGCGGCGTCGAGAATGATGCCTTGCGAGTTCCCGATTTTGGCGATGGTCTTGAGCATAACGTAATACTATGTTTTACCTCGTCGAAAGTCAAGCAACTAAGCCCGCTTCCGGGTTTCATCGATTTTCCGCCGCAGGCCGCCCGACTTCGCTAAATTTTAGGCCCCCGAAAGGAAACCCATGTCTGCTTTGACCGCACTTTTGTCCCAAACCGATCCCGAAGTCGCGGCCCTCGTCGCCCAGGAAGGACGTCGCCAGGAAGAAGGCATCGAACTCATCGCTTCGGAAAACTACGTGAGTCGGGCCGTGCTCGACGCCATGGGGTCGGTATTCACCAACAAGTATTCCGAAGGTTATGCGGGCAAACGGTATTACGGCGGCAACGAAGTCGTCGACGCCATGGAATCGCTGGCCGTGGCGCGCGCCAAAGAGTTATTCGGGGCCGAACACGTCAACGTGCAGCCCCTGTCGGGTTCACCGGCCAACTTGGCGGTGTACATGGCCGTGGCCAAACCCGGCGACAAAGTGCTGGGCCTCAAACTGGATCACGGCGGCCATCTTTCCCATGGCCATCCGGTGAATTTTTCCGGCCTCAATTACAACTTCGCGCAATACGAAGTCGACGAAAAGACCGGACGCATCGACATGAACCGCGTGCGCGACATCGCCTTGCGCGAAAAGCCGCGCCTGATCATCGCGGGCTTTTCCGCCTATTCGCGCGACATCGACTGGAAGGCGTTCAAAAGCATCGCCGACGAAGTCGGGGCCGTGACCTTCGCCGACATCGCCCACATCGCGGGCCTTATCGCCGGCAAGGTGCTGGAAAACCCGGTGCCGATTTTCGACATCGTCACGACCACCACGCATAAAACTTTGCGCGGGCCGCGTGGCGCCGTCATTCTGTGCAAGGCCGCCTTCCAGAAAGACATCGACCGCACCGTGTTCCCCGGCATTCAGGGCGGGCCGCATGATCACATCAATGCCGCCAAAGCCGTATGCTTTCGCGAAGCCTTGCAGCCGTCGTTCCAAAACTACGCGCGGCAAGTCATCCGCAACGCGCAAGCCATGGCCGCCGAGCTGATGAACCGCGGCTACCGCATTCTCTCCGGCGGCACCGACAACCATCTCATGGTGGTCGATTTGCGCAGCCAGGATTTGGCGGGCAAGGCCGCCGAGGTGGCGCTCGACAAGGTCGGCATTTCGTGCAGCCGCAGCACCATTCCCTTCGACACGCGCAAGGCCTTGGATCCGTCGGGCATCCGCCTGGGAACTCCGGCCATGACCACGCGCGGCATGGGCGAGGCCGAAGCCCGGCTCATTGCGGGCTGGGTCGACGCCGCCGTTCACCACGCCGGCGACGAAACCGCGCTGGCCAAGATTCATAACGAAGTGCGGGAACTATGCCGACGCTTTCCCCTGTACGCGTAATCCCCGGGGCCGAAGCCCTGGCGGCGCGGGCCGCGCAGGTGCGCCGGGAATTTTTTATCGGGAATCGGCGGATTTACCCCAACGCCTATTTGGCGCCCATGTCGGGCGTCACCGACATTTGCTTTCGACGGCTGGTGTCGCGCATCGCGAGCGGACGCACGGGCATGTTGATTTCGGAATTCATCTCGGTCGAGGGACTGACGCGCGACAACCCCAAGTCGATGCGGCAGATGGCTTTTGCCGAAGAGGAGCGCCCGTTCTCGCTGCAAATCTTCGGCGGGGAAGCGGCGCGCATGGCCTGGGGCGCGAAAATCGCCGAAGACACCGGCGCGGATTTCGTCGAGATCAATTGCGGCTGCCCGGCCCCCAAGGTCGTCAACAAAGGCGGCGGATCGGGGCTGCTCAAAGACCTGCCCAACCTGGCGCTCATCCTGCGGGCGGTGAAAGCCGCGGTCTCGGTTCCCGTCACGCTCAAAGTGCGCATCGGCTGGAACGACGATCTCATCACCTTGTTCGAGACCCTGAACATCGCCGAGGGTGAAGGCGCGGCGGCCTTCGTCATCCACGGCCGCACGCGCGCGCAAGGTTATCGCGGCCTGGCGAACTGGGACCTGATCGGCCAGGCCAAGGCGCGCGCGCATATTCCCGTGGTGGGCAACGGCGACATCGTGCGCGTGGATCACATTCTCGATCGCCTGGAAACCTACGGCGTCGACGGCGTGGCCGTGGGCCGGGGAGCCATGCACAATCCCTGGATCTTCGCCCACATCGCCGACCTCTACGACGGCAAGGTTCCCGTGGAACCGAATCGCGAAAATTACCTCTGGCTGTTCGACACCTACCGCGATCTTCTGCGCGAAGAAATGGATCTCGAAGTGCGCGTGCTGGGCAAGCTCAAGCAAATGGCCGCGCGCGTCTTGAAAGGCTTACGCGGCGCTTCGCTGGCGCGGCTGTCATTGCTGCGGTCGCAATCCGAAACCGAATTTTTCGACCTGCTGCAAGCCTATTTCGCGTCGCTCGAAGACCTCACCCCGCAGCTCGACGCCCTGGAAGATCTGAATGGCGGCGAAGTCAACGCGGTCGAATTCGGCAACGCGTATAAGAATTAGGCGGCGGATCTGTTTCCGTGGATCCAAGCGGTCTTTATTCTTCGCGAGCGAGTTTCGCAGGGCCAAAGGCCCAAGGACGTGTTTGAGCGTGCAAAGAAAAAGGTTTCCCGGCTCCATGCGTCGCACCGAGGAGGCGTCTCAACGGCTATTCCACTAGGGCAATGGTTGGAAACACCTCCGACAAGACCCGGCGCGGGTCACGTCTCTTCGGAAATCAATTCGGTGTCGGCCGGGGGCAGCAAACCCTTTTCACGGTAGATGGGGCGCATCAACGCCCGGATTTTGGGCAGTTCCCAGGTGAAGATGGCCGCACCCAGCAGACAGCATGCGCCGGTGGCCATGACGGTGCGGGGCGCGCCGATGCGATGCGCCAGCGCGCCGGCCATGAGGCTGCCGAACGGGGCCGCGCCGAAAAAGGCCATGGTGTAATAACTCATCACGCGGCCGCGCATGTTTTCGCTGACCAGCGACTGGATGACGGTGTTGGTGGCGGCCGCGCCTTGCATGAGGCCGAAGCCGGTGAATGCCAAGAGCAGCAGCGACAGCCACAGATGCCGCGACAGGCCGAACAGCACCAACGACGCGCCCAGCGTGGCGGACGCGATTTGAATCATGCGCGTCAACCCGAGCACCGATTTGCGCAGCATCAGGGAAAAACCCGAAACCAACGCACCCACGCCCGATGCGCCGGTGAGCCAGCCCAACGTATGCGCGCCGCCATGCAGCACCTGGCCCGCGAAAATCGGGAGCAGCACTCCGTATGGATAGCCCATCAGGCCGGTGAGCGCAAAGAGCAGCAGCAAGGTACGGATGGGCCGGAAACTGCGGACGTAATTCCAGCCCTCGCGCATTTGTTCGAACAGGGTGCGGGCCTGGTGGGAAAGCGTTCCCGGCGCGACGCGCATGCGCAGCAGCGAAGCGATGACGGCGAAGTAGCTGAGGCCGTCGATGAGAAAACACCAGCCTTCGCTGAACGCGGCAATCAATGCGCCGGCAATGGCCGGGCCGATCAGGCGCGCGCCGTTGGCCATGGAAGAATTGATGGCGATGGCCGAGCCTAGGTCGGCGCGATCGTCGACCATGTGCACGAGAAACGATTGGCGTCCGGGCATATCGAACGCGTTGATGGCGCCTTGCAGCAGGCTGAGCGCGATGATTTCGTCGATGGTGATGGTATGCGCCAGGGTCAAGGCGGCCAGGGCCAGCGATTGCAGGGCCGCGCCGGCTTGCGTCCAGAGGAGCAATTTGCGGCGGTTGAGGCGCTCAACCCACACGCCGGCAAAGGGTCCGAACACGAAGGCAAGGATTTGTCCGGAAAAGCTGACGACGCCGAGCAGCAACGCCGAATGCGTCAGACGATACACCAGCCAGCCCGTAGCCAGTCGCGTCATCCAGTTGCCGATGAGGGAAACGCTTTGGCCAAAAACGAAAAGGCGAAAGTTGCGGTGCCGCAGGGCTTTCCACGCATGGGGCATGGGCGGCCGCCGGAAAAACTTTTTGACGGCAGGCGCGCCGTGAACAGGCGTGTTACCGTGCTGCGTATGGTTGCGGGCCGGACTCATGATTCCGCCAGGCGTTTGAGAATGGCGCCGGAGGCGAACAGGGTTGCGCGATCTTGGGCGTCGAGCCCGGCCAGGGCTTGGGCCAGCCAGGTTCGCCGGGCGAGGCGTACGCTTTTCCGCAGGGCGACGCCTTGGGCGGTCAGTATGAGATTCACCTGACGGCCGTCGGAGGGATGCGGCTTGCGCGCGACCAAGCCCCGCGCTTCAAGGGCCGCGAGCGTGGCTCCCATCGACTGCGGCTTCACGCCTTCGGCGCGCGCCAATTCCGCCGTGGTCGCCGGCCCGTCCGTGGCGATGCGCCGCAGCGTCGAAGACTCGGTCCAAGAAAGCCCATGCGCCGCCGCGGCGGCGCGCAGGCGGCGGGCCAGAAGTCCGATGGCATGGCTGAAATCGGCGACGGCGGCTTCAGGAATCTTGCGCGGCATTCCGAACGCAGGATACCAAAAAACAGGTAAACTGACAAGTTAAACTTGCAAGTTTACCTGTTGATCGCGGCGCTTTCACGCCGGCACGAATCTTGGGCCGCGGGATGGGATGTGGGAAGATTAAAGGGTACCTCTAGTAATCGGTCCGCCGTAGGCGGAGAATGCGATTAGTAGAGGCACCCTAAAGATTTCCGGGATCCGAACGCCTCGATTTGAATATCGGGAAAGAAACTGGGCGGGCGTGGTTTTATTCGACCGTTCTCATCGGACGAAGCTCATCCTGAGCCGGAGTTCAGTGGCTCGTGCCGATGGTAAGGTGGCCGAACTCCCGGAGCTTGGACAGCACTTCGTCCTGGATTTGATCGCAACGCGCTTGCGTTTTGCCTTCAAAGCGCGTCACCAGGCTGGGCTGGGTATTGGAGGCCCGCACCAAACCCCAGCCGCCCTCGAAGAGAATGCGCACGCCGTCGATGTCGATCACCGGGTATTTCGCCGTGAAATAAGCTGCCGCCGCCTGCGCGATGCGGAATTTTTCCGCGTCGTTTTCGCAGCCGCAGCGGATTTCCGGTGTGTTGAAATACAGGGGCACGCCCGCCAAAAGCTGTGACGGCGTCTGGCCGGTTTTGTCGAGGATTTCCAGCAGGCGGCAGCCGGCGTAGATGGCGTCGTCGTAACCGAAGTAGCGGTCGGCGAAAAACATGTGTCCGCTGACTTCGCCGGCCAAGGGCGCGTTCTCCTCGGACATTTTTTTCTTGAGCAGCGAATGCCCGACCTTCCAGAGAATGGGCCGGCCGCCGGCGCGGGTGATTTCCTCTTCCAGCGCCATGGAAGATTTGACTTCGAAAATGATTTTGGCGCCGGGCTGATCGCGCAGAATGTCTTTGGCGAAAATCAAAGTCAGAAGGTCGCCGGCAATGAGTTTGCCGTTCTCGTCGATGACGCCGATGCGATCCGCGTCGCCATCGAGCCCGATGCCGACGCGGCTGCCTGTTGATTTCACTTTGGCCGACAGGTCTTGGACGTTTTCCCAGATGGTGGGATCGGGGTGGTGGTTGGGAAAATTGCCGTCCACCGTATCGTAAATCGAAATCACTTCGGCCCCGATGCGCTCGTAGATGCGCTTCGCGAACAGCGCGCCTGCGGCGTTGGCCGGGTCAAGCACCATCTTGATCTTGGCTTTCAAATGGAAGCGCGCGGCCAGGTAGTCGCTATAATCTTCGGTGATGTCTTGCCTGCGGGTATGGCCCGTTCCCGTCGCGAAGGTTCCGGCTTCGGCCAGGTCGCGGATGGCCGTGATGTCTTCGCCGAACAAGGTGGTTTTGCCCACGCCGAGTTTGATGCCGTTGTACTCCTTGGGATTGTGGCTGGCCGTGATCATGGCGAAACCGTCGACGGGCAGGCGAAAGGCGCTGAAGTAACACAGGGGAGACGTCACGGCGCCGAGATCGATGACGTCGAGGCCGGTGGCGTTGGCGGCCGCGATGAAGGCGTCCATCAGCCCGCGGGTATGGGTGCGCACGTCACCGCCCACGGAAATGGTCTTGGCGCCGCGCCGGCGCAATTGGGTGCCGAAGGCCTTGGCGATGCGGGTTACGGCGTCGGCGTTCAGGTCTTGCGGCACGCGTCCGCGAATGTCGTATTCACGAAAGATGGATGGGTTCATGCTGTTCCCGGGGTACGGTTTTGAAATCAAAATGCAAAGTGCAAATTGCAAAAATCAAGCTTTTTTTCCGAACAATTTTCGCTTTGCGGTTGGATCTTGGCCGCTTGAACCTGGCCTACCCAATCACCCTTCGATCACCGTGTTTTTCGAGATGACCACGATGCCGGTGTCGCTGATGTGAAAGCGCCGGCGATCCTGCTCTGGGTCCATGCCCACCTGAAAGCCGGGCGGAATGCGGACGCCTTTTTCCACGATGGCCCGATGCACCCGGGCGCCGCGGCCCACGTCGACATCGGGGAACAAGATGCTGTCGGTGACCAGCGAATGGCTGTGCAGATAATCTCCGGGCGAGAGAATGGAGCGCACCGCGCGGCCGCCGGACAAAATGCAGCCTTCGCTCACGATGGCGTCTTCGGCCGTGCCGCGCCGGTTCTCGGGATCGTTTTCGCCGAATACGAATTTGGCCGGCGGCAGGTTCCAATTCACGGTGCGTAGCGGCCATTTCGGATTGTACAGGTTGAAGATCGGCGAGATGGCGCGGCAATCCATATTGGCTTCGTAGAAAGCCTCCAAAGTGCCGATGTCGCGCCAGTAGCTGTGCGAAGTCTCGGTTTCGCCGCGGATATGGTTGGTGTAGAAATCGTACACATAAACCGGATGTCGGTTGTAAATGGCGGGCAGGATGTCACGGCCGAAGTCATGGTGCGAATTCGCCAATTCGCTGTCCGACAACAGCTCGCGTACCAGGAATTTGGAATGGAAGAGATAATTGCCCATGGAAGCCAGCGCCCAGCCCGGGCGGCCGGGAATGCTTTTGGGCTGCTCGGGTTTTTCTTCGAAACCGATCATCCGCCCTTCGGCATCGACGGCCAACACGCCGAAGGCCGAGGCGTCTTTGACCGGCACGGGGATGGCCGCGATGGTGGCCACCGCGGATTTCTGCAGGTGGTACGCCAGCATTTGGTTGATGTCCATTTTATAGACGTGATCGCCACCGAACACGGCCACCACGTCGGGCCGTACATCCCGGATGAGGTTGACGTTCTGGTAAATCGCGTCCGCGGTGCCCGTGTACCAATTCATGCCCATGCGCATCTGCGCCGGAACCAAGTCGACATATTGATCCAGATTGCGGTTCATGTCCCAGGCCGCGGCGACGTGGCGGTTCAGTGAGTCGGACTTGAATTGGGTCAACACCTTGATGCGGTAAAAGCCGGAATTGACGAAATTGTTGAGAACGAAATCGATCACGCGGTATTTGCCCGCGAAGTGGACGGCGGGTTTGGCCCGATCCTGGGTCAGCGGTTGCAACCGAGAACCTTGGCCACCGGCCAAAATCATTGCCAGCAAATTTTCCATGGGAGTTTCGGCGAAAAAAATGGAAGAATTGAGTTCAAAAGCAGGTCAAGTTGGCGACGGAATGGGGCGTTCATCAACACAAGTAAACCTAAAAAACGCAGCCAAGTACAGCATAATCCGTTATGGATTTGGCATATTTTGATGGCAGGGAGGAGAAGGTGAAACGATGGTAGTGCGTAGGGGAGTTGAACCCCTGCTTCCGCCGTGAGAGGGCAGCGTCCTAACCACTAGACGAACACACCAAACCCATGCGACTTAAACTGTGAAACACAATCAAACTGTGAAACACAATCCGTACATGCCAATTTTAGCAATAATGTTAGATTCCCCAACGATGTCTCGGTTACTTCCGCTTCGGACCGGCCTGAAGTCGAAGAAACCATGGCTTTTCCCGACCAGCTTTTCCTGTTCCCGAGGTCGCAAAGGCCCCAAGGAGATTGGGTGACGCATCTATGAAAATATGGATGGTGGGCCTGGCCCTTTCTCTTTTCGCCCTGCAAGGGGCTTTGGCCTGTGGAACCAACGGCGACACGGTGATCAACGTTCTGGCACTCGCCGGTTATGTCAGTGGAACCAATTCCGGAACCCTGAACCCGGCCACGGCCTTGAACTCCCTCTTATCGACGTCGGGTTGCACCGACACCTCGTTGACGATCCATTTGCGTTCTACGGTCGACACCCTCAAGTTACACGGTCCCATCATGGTGGCCCGCACCAACGGCAATGGGCGCATCACCAGTTTTGTGGGCGAAGTGGGATTGGCTTCTCCGTATCGCTCACTAATTATTGTGGAAGACAGTTCGACGGCACCCACCGCCAATGGCGGACAGGGCTATTTATTCGATGCCACCAGCCCGGTGCAATTATCCGGATTCACGGTGCTGCGCATGGTGAACAGCCCCACGCTGAGACTACCCGCCATCATGTTGCGAGGCGGCAAGGGATCGATGGTTTCGGGTTGCCAATTCTGGTTGCAAGACGTCACGACCGCGAGTTACCCTCCGCCGTCATTGATCGAAATCAAATCCGACAGCGTTTTGATCGAGCGCAGCCTGTTTCGTTCTCCGGCCGGCGGCACGGGGTATGGAACCGCCATTTTCGACTCCAGCAGCGGGACCAAGGTCGAAATTCGCGCCGACGTCTTCAACAATACCGGTGTGGTCGTGGGGGCCGGTCAATTCCACCTCTACGCCAACACCTTCGTGGGCACGCGCGATCGATATTCTCCGGTGGTCGTCTTTGACGCCACGGTCCCCAACGCCGATTCGGCCAATATTCAGCACAATCTGTTCGCGGTGCAGAACGACACCTTGCCCCCCATCGATTTTCGCGGAACTCCGGTGCCCTCCTCGGCGCCGAATGTGATATACAATGCTTGGACAAGTTCCCGCGACTCTTTGGAGTTGACGATGAGTGGGGCCGGGCCTTATAGCGAGGTTACATCCAGCCTGATTAACAACATTTTGATGCCCAAAGGCTTTTCCAATTACGGCGCCGCCGTGGCGGTGAAAGATTATCCCTTGGTAGAGTTATCCAGCAATCCCACTTTGTCGCCTTCAGACCCGACCTTCGGAGAGTTGGCGAAAATTTACGCCGGGTATCCACATTCTTTATCCCACGGCCAGGCTTTCCCCGAAATCGATTCGGATTTGACGGCCGCTAAATTGTTTTTCCCCAACAACTTTCAACCCTACGTCTCCACCCCCACCTGGGGTGACAATGACATCAAGGTCGGTGCCTTCAGCGCGGTCGATGCTAACGATCCGCGGCCCAGCCCTATCAATCTACGGGCCCACAACCCCTCCGAGGCCACAAGCCTGCACTTCGCACCCCTGTCCGGTGACCCGACCAAGATCAGCCAAATCACACGCGTCTTCGATACCAGTTATTACGGAGCGTTTTTCGCGCCCAATCTTCGACTCTATTTTTTCAGCCCCACCCGCACCGACTTGAACGCCGCCGACTCCACTTCGCTGAAAACCGCCACCTCCAACGATTATACCGGCATCACCGGCGGATGCTGCGCTTCGCCCGATACCGTGAGTGTACCCCGGCAGGCGCGCGTGGCCGTGGCGCCCGGGCAAACCGAAACCCTGTATCTCAAGCTGTTGCACTACAACGGCACGGGTCAGGCGGTGATTGAAGACCCCAACGCCGTGGTGGACACCGTAACCGCGGTGCCGGCCTACCCGTTCAATGATTTGACCCTGAGCTATCTCGACACTACCGGCTTGGCCTCGGGGCAGGTGACTCTAAACGTCGCGCTGGGGAAAGAAGCGCCGGATTCGATTCGCGTCTATGAATTGGATGCCTCCAATGCGGTGGTCGACTCTTCGGTGCCGGCCCATGCCGTAACCGGGTCAAAGACCTTCGCCTTCAACAATGTGCCGGCTGGTCTGTATCATTTCGCTGCCGTGCCCATCGGCCTGGGCCGCCTCGGCGTGAAAACCGCCGGCGCCATCACGGCGGCCAAATTCTTCCGGCAAATCACCGGCGATACCGTGTATGTGAGCATTCCGGCGGGCACCTGTCCAACTGGCGCCAATGGTTCGGCCCAGTCGCCGTATTGCACCCTGGCCGCCGGGCTGAGTTATTTGCAAAGTCTTTCCCAAGGCGTATTGATCATCGATGCGGCCAGCCAGCCCATTCAAGACGCCGTCATTGCCACGGGAAGCGGCCCCAGCGGCAGTCTGACCATTACCTCGATGGTGGATACCTCCGGCAAATTCCCTCTGAACCGGCCGATTTTCTCCGACAGTACCGGCGGCGTGGCTTCGGCTTTGACCATCAGCCGTTCCAACGTGACTATTCAAGGCGTCGTTTTCCAAATGCCGCCTGCGACGAAGCAAGCCGCGGTGTCGGTTCAAACCGGAGGCACGGGCGTCGTGCTCGAAAGCAATTTGTTCCGTTCTACGTCGCGTTCCGGTTTGGTGGGCACCGCGCTCAGCCTGGGAGCGGCTTCGGGTCATGTTTCCAATAACGTATTCTGGGGCTTTTCCAAGGCCATCAATATCGCCAATGCTTCGCCGTCGTTCTGGATTACCGAAAACACCTTTCTCAATGATTCGGCCTTCACCGGTTTCGCCCAGGCTGCGGCCATCTCGGCCTCGGTTTCTGCCGTCGGCACCCGTATCTTCCACAATTTTTTCGCCGATTACACCGCGCCCTTTGACGCTTCTTTCAAAGGGGGCACCGATACCCTGGCCGGCAATGTGTATACCGCCCCGGCCGACGCCAATCTGCTGCAAGGGCATGTCGAGATTCGTCTTATGGCGACGGCCAATCCCATCCCGATCAAGGATCTCAGCGCCGCGAATTACGGCAAGAGCCTGAGCGATTCGGTGTTTTTACCCCTGGAAAATTGCAATCAACTCGTAGAATGCTCTCCCCTCTACGCCGGTGCCAATCCGGGCGCGTATGAATCCTCTTTGGGCTATACCGCGCCGGCCATCGACTTTTTCGGTAACTCGCGCCTGAGCGCCGGGCGCCCGGAAATCGGGGCGTATGAATTCCAGAACAAGGCCCATTCCGTACTCGGGCGATTGCAATTCACGGTGGGATTCGGCAATTCCTTTTCTCAGGCGAATGTGAATCTCTCTTCCATGAACATCGATTCCCTGGACGCCGATTCGGTGTCGGTATGGTGGTCGACGAATAAGTCCGACGTGTATTCCGCGGTGCCCAAGGCCAATCAATTGAGTTACCGCGTTGCCACCCTTGAAATAGGGGACACCATCCAAGGCAAGGCCTCTAATCTTTTGCCCAACGTGACCTATTGGTTCCACAGCCAACTCCTGAAGGTGGGTGCGGCCAGCGCCGGGTACATTTACACCCAGTCGTTCCAAAGCGATTCGCTACTCACCTCGTCTTCCTGCGACTTGGCGACGACCAAGGGAGTTTGCCCTTCCGAGGCCGGAACCGAAGGGTATTTCATCGATACCACCAGCGGCCCCTTCAAAGGCTTGTACCGGACTCGCATCGTATTCAATACCGCGACTCCCGGCAACGGCACCGTACAGGCACCCATATTCTTGGTGCCCGATAGCAGCCGCTTACATGGGCTGACGGCGGCCGCCAATGCCCCCATGATTCGACTTCAGGTGCAAACGACCGGGAATATGGGGCAACCGCAGAGCAATGAGGGCTATCAGGTGACCGTGGTCGGGCTCTCGTCCCTATCCTCGACCTTGGCCGCCAACGACCTTTATTTACTGCCCTCGGCTTCGGGGGGATTGCCGACCTATCTCAGCGATTGGTCGTTCGATACTACGGGAAACCTGACCATCCAACTGCACAGCCAGGGCACCTTGGATTTGGTGTTCGGGAAATTTCCGTCCACTGGCGGGGGAACCGTGGGGCCCGCCTCCACCAACCTTCAGACCTACGACTATGACGGCGTGGCCGCGCAAACCTTTAAATGGCCTTTGCAGGGCACTTCGTTCCGCACCGCAAATCCTCTGATTCTGGCCACGCCTGTGCCATGTGGGGGCGTGACCGGCAAAAGCGTGATTTCCAGTGCCTATCCCGTGCAGAGCGACCTGTTGTCTTCGGGCCTCATCGCGTCGGTGGGCGACAGTCTGAAATATGCGACCGCCCTTGCCTATTACCGCCGCGTCGTTTCCGCCGATTCCACCGCGGCCTTTTTCGCCCATCAGAACAGGGCGTTTCACTTGAATGCCGTGGCCAGCGCGTCGGATCTTCAGGCGGCCGTGCAGGTGGACAGCCTGTCGATGGACAATTCGGGAAACGCTTCACCCACGATGCAATTGACATTCGGAAAAACCTGGAAGTCGGTATCGGATCAGGCCACGCGCGGCGTCGAAGTGATTCTCACCGTCTTCGACGGGGGCGCCGTAAGCTATGGCCACGTCTTCTTGCAGACCAAGTTCAGTCAAGCGGATCTCGGGCCGCAGGATCAAACCGTTCAATACCCTGTCCACCTATGGAATTTGTATACCTATCCCTGGCAGGAAGCGCCGGGCGGCGACATCTCCCGCGTGGTCGGTTCGAATTCGTTTAACCCTCCGAATCAAAAAGTGCTGAGCTATAAGGGTACGGGCGAAGGCCAAGACGCCTACACGGTTATCAACGCCACGACTTTTTCTTCCCTGACCATTGATTCCGGCCGCGCCTTCTGGAGCGGCAACGGCGACGCGCCTTACAAACCCAATACCGCCGGTGGATTTTCCCTGGACAACGGCGACTTTAGCCTGTCGCTGACCGCGGGGCAGTACAACGATTTCGGAACGCCTTTCAATTTTTCCGTGAAACTCCAGGATGTGCTCGACACCTCGGGCCTCGGGGCCGGCAACTTGGCCATTTACCGACTGGACTATACCGGGGACAAGGCCGGATGGACGCGGATGGATGCGACGAAAAGTTCCTTGGGGGTCTTAAGCCCTTGGGTGGGATATACCGTCAAACCGGCCGCCGCCGTGAGTTTGAAATTCCCCTTGATCGACACGGCGCGGTCGACCACGCCGTTGGCCAAAAAAGCCGGGACAAATGCCGTGGCCTGGCAGGCTGATATCCAGGCGTCCGACGCGGCAGCCATCGCCACCTTGAGCTTGTCCAAAGGCGCGCGCGCGCAACAATACGGCGAAGCGCCGCAAGTTCCCGGCCAGACCTTTCGCATCGGTTTTGCTGCCGGGGGTGGCGATTCGCTGGCGAGCGAAATCGAAGATCCGGCCGCGGCCGGATTGCAAGGACATTGGCCGTTGGAGATCAAACCGCAAGACGGCTTTACGGGATTGGATTTGCAATTGCATCAAAGCACGGGCAAGACAGCGCTGTTTTTGGTGGAAACCATGAGCCGTCAGATCACGCCCTTGACGGATTCGACCTTGCATCTCACCCCCGCCGACGTGTCGGGAGGGGACTACAACGTCGTGGCCGGTACGGCGCAATATGCCCAGGACTTCCTGAATTCGGTTCTAGGGGCTTACGATTTACGGCTGGTGAATTTTCCCAACCCGTTTACGGGTTCGACTTCGATTCGTTTCTCCTTGCCGTCGACCGTCGCGACGGTGGCGTACCGCCTGCGGGTGTTCGATTTCCAGGGGCGCCTGGTGTGGGAGAAGACTTGGAACGGCGGAGCCTCGTTGAATACGACCTGGGATGGCCGTAACCGGTTGGGCGAGATGGTTCCGGCCGGACAATACCATTTGCTGTTGGACGCCCAGCCCGAGGGTAAGCCGGCTTTCGAAGCCCGCCGCAAACTCATCAAGCTGGATTGAACGCAGGGAGGACGCGGGGCCGTCAGACCTCGGCGTACTCCTGAAATACCGCTACGAATTCCCGAAAACGCGTGTTGAAGGCATCGACCAGATCGGGGTCGAAATGCTTACCGCTGCTTTGATTGATGATATTGGCCGAGGTTTCCAAGGTAAAGGCGGGCTTGTAACACCGTTTCATGGTCAGGGCGTCGAACACGTCGGCCACGGCGGCGATGCGTCCGATGATGGGAATCTCCTCGCCGCGCAGGTGGTCCGGGTATCCGCTGCCGTCCCATTTTTCGTGATGGGTGCGGGCCACGGTTTCGGCCATCTGCAGCACTTTGGAGTTCGCGTCTTTCAGAATCGATGACCCGATGCGCGTATGGCGCTTCATGATTTCGAATTCCTCGGCCGTCAGTTTCCCCGGCTTCAGCAGAATGTGATCCGGAATCCCGATTTTGCCGATGTCGTGCAACGGGCTGGCCTTGTGCAGCAGGGAGATCTCCTCCGGCGGCAGTCCGGATGCGCGGGCCAGGATTTCGCAGTACTTGCCGATGCGCAGCACATGGTTGCCGGTTTCATCGTCGCGGTATTCGGCTGCATGGCACAGGCATTGGAGGGTGTCGAAATGCGAACGCTCCAGGGCGTGCATCGCCTCCTGAATTTGTGACGTGCGTTCTTCGACCAGGTTTTCCAAACGTTGCTGATAGGTTTGCAATTCCGATTTCAAGCGTTTTTTTTCCAGCGCCTGATCGAGGCAATGCAACAACTGGTTCAATTGCACGGGCTTGATCAAAAAATCCGAGGCGCCGGCCCGCATGGCTTCGACCGCAGTATGCACGGCGGCTTGGGCTGTGATCAGTATGAATCCGATTTCCGGCCAGGTGCGGCGCACCTCATGCAACAAATCCAGGCCCGATCGTCCGGGCATGTTCATGTCGGAGAGCACGCAGTCGAAATCCGCTTTCCATAGGCATTCCAAAGCCGACTCGGCATCGCCGGCCGAGACGGTTTCGTATTCGTGGAATCCGAGATAATTGGAAACCACGCTGCAAATCGACGGCTCATCGTCGACGATGAGAATGCGGCCTTGCTTTTTTTCTTCCATAATTTTCCAGACGATTATCGGGCGACTGATTGTAGGGGATGCAACGGAGAATTCCCAGGAAAAAAAGGAAATCCGATCCGTCTCTTCTAAAAATCCAAAGTTCTTCGGCCGGTGGCGCCGACGTTCGTTCGTCCCGCGGCGCCTTTGCGACAAAAAATGCCAAGAGATTAGTGAAAGAGTTCTTGAAAACTTTCCCAATCGCGTAATGAAAGCTTCTCGTCTGCCGTGGATTTTTTGAGGGTCAGCAGACGTAACCCCAGGCAGATGATTCCAACCATGGCCAATAGCACGGCCTTGCGCATATCCCTAACGTATGCGGAGCGGAGAGCGCGGACCGGAGGAATCTTGAGGCGGTTCGGGTTCCGGATGCATGCGCTTGAAAATCCTCAATTCCGATAGACGAGATCCAGTTGGTTCTCGACCTTGGCCGCCTGGGGCAAATCGGTCAGCCATTGCTGGTATAAAGCCTTGAGCAGGTAGCCGTCGCCGAGCGCCACATTGGCGCGCGCTTTTTGCGCCAACGCGGCCGAATCGAGGTTTTGGGTTTGCAGGAGTTGGGCGATCACCGCGCCATGCTCGGCGTCGCGCACCGGCCCCCAAGCATCCGGCGGCTGCCGGAAACAGCGCAAAAGTTCCGGGCTGCTGTAACCGAAGACGGGTACATAGCCGTCGGAGGCCATCAAAACGGTACTGTCGAGTACGGCCATGCCGAGGCGAGGCGCAAAAGCGGTGGTTTGCGCCACGATTTGGGGGCGAAGGCTTTCCAAAGCCTGATGGCAGCGTTCGCGCTTTTTCGTACGCGCGAGATCCGCCGCAATGGCCGCCTTGGCGCGTTCGAAATTCCGGCCGGCGGGGTATTGCGTGCCGCGGGCAAAGATGTAAATGCCTTCGTTGTTCTGCAGCACGTCGGAAACTTTTTCCTTGCGTTCATGCGGGCTGAAGGCGAACGACTCCACCCCTTGCAGATAATGCGTTCCCAGCGGGACCAAGTTGCCCTTGGCGAAGATGGGCGTAGTGTCCACCGCCAGACCGTGCTCTTTGGCCATGGCGTCGAGACCGTTTTTCTCGGCCTCGGCTTGCAGGCTTTGGGCGTAGTCGGTGAGGCTGTCGATGGTTTCGGTGCCGGCGGTGATCTTCAGTAGAATGTGGCTGACGTCGGCCTGCGGCACCGAGTCGACCAGACGCAGGGCGTTCAGTTTGATCACGTGGTAACCAAACCGGGTCAGCACGGGATCGGAAATCTCCCCGGGTTTCAGTTTGAAAACCGCGTCGGAGAAGGCCGGCACCCAGGTGCCGCGGGGTTGGAATCCGCCCAGACGGCCGCCGCTGTCGGCGCTGGCCGAATCGTTGGAATAGCTTTTGGCCAGTTCGGCGAAACTCTCTCCGCCCAGGGCCCGCTGCTTCAACTCTTTGGCGAAGTTGAACATCAATTCGGTGTCTTGGATCGTGGGGCGGATGGGGATGCGCACATAGGGGAGTCGGGCTGCTTCATCGGGGAAATAAAAGCTGTCGGGACTGGCGTCGTAATGCGCCTTGAGCTCGGCATCGGAGAACTGATCCACCGCCACGGGGAATGAGTCGGCCGACACGGCGTAATAGCGGATGCGTCCCAGGTCTTCGCGGGTTTCCACGGTGAAGGCCTCTTCCAAATCCGTGCGGTGCAGTTGGGAGCGCAGCAGTTGCTGCAACTGCAATTGCGGCACGGTGGACGACTTAAGCTGCTCTTCCATGGCCCGCATGCCGAGCCGGTCGTAGATCGAGTCTTGCGACAGCCAATTGCGATAGCGCAAAGTATCCAGGGTCGAATCGCGCAGGAACACGGGAACACGATCCGGGCCTTCATAGCGCGCGATGGCCTCGCCCACGTCCAGCGGATGCGTGAGCAGATATTCCTGCATTTCCTGCACCGAGGCGACGAGCCGGTAGGCGCTGAAAATCCGCTGGATCAGCAGCGACTTCACCTGGAACTGAAACAGGTTTTCCCGCAATTGGGCGAGTTCCACGCCTTCCGGGGCCTTGCCGGTCTGCATTTCCTGGGCGTTCATGTAATTGGTGAGTTCCTGCTGAAAGGATCCAGTGGAGATTTCTTCGCCGTCCACGCTGCCGACGTAATCGCCGTGCACCCCGTAACCTTGGCGCGACGCGCCCACGCGGTCCATGAAGACGAGACCGAGCGCGACCAGGATGGTGGCCGCAATGACGACCCACTTGGCGTGATTTTTCATCCACATGATGCTCATGAGAACTCCGAAAGACCGCCTTTTCCAGCCCGGCGGCAGGGAAGTAAAGCTAATACCCGAAGCCGGGGCGGGGAAGTCCGGACCTGCCTGCGGCCGTTGGGCGCCGATGGAATCCTCGCGCCAGCGCGCTTTGCTAAATTCTTGCGAACCCATCTCGAAAGTCCGCGAAGGACAAAACCGTTGCGAGACCGGGGGTTCGGCTTGAAGCCGTCCCTTCACCGGCGGGCGCGTGCTGAACCTGTCCGCAGAAGTGTTCGCCCCGAAGGATCGACTTCGAGCGGGCTTTCGGGGGGCCTTCTTTCGGGGGGCCTTAAACCCAGGAGGGTCGTTCGTCCCATGTACGATTTCATCGTGGTGGGTTCCGGCGTCGCGGGGCTGTCCTTCGCCCTGCGGGCCGCGCGTTACGGCAAAGTCCTGGTACTCACCAAGCAATTGAGCGGAGCGGGATCGACCCATCTGGCCCAGGGGGGATCGCCTCGGTCATGGATCCCGCCGATTCGATGGAGCAGCACGCGCAGGACACCTTGACCGCGGGCGCGGGCCTGTGCCGCCGCGAGCGCGTGGAGATCCTGGTGTCGCACGGGCCGCAGGCGGTGCGCGATCTGGCGGATTGGGGGGTGCGCTTCACGCGCGCCAGCGCGCGGGTGCGGGCCCGTGGCGTGCCGTACGATCTGGCCCGCGAGGGTGGGCATTCCAGTTCGCGCATCGTCCACGCCGAAGACATCACCGGTTTCGAGATCCAGCGCGCCCTGAACGCGGCCGTGCGTCGTAACTCCAATGTGACGGTGCGCGAGAACGCCTTGGCCATCGATCTCGTGACCCCCAAGCACCTGCGCCCCGGCGAACGCGCAGCGGGCCCGCGCCGCGTCTACGGGGTGTATGCCCTGGACGCGCACCGCAACCGCATCGAGATGCATCTCGGGGCCGCCACGATTTTATGCACGGGCGGCGTGGGCCAGGTCTACAGCCACACCACCAACGACTCCGTGTCGACCGGCGACGGCATCGCCATGGCCTACCGCGCCGGCGCCGCGGTGGAAGATTTGGAGTTCATGCAATTCCATCCCACCTCGTTCTATAATCCCGGGCAGCCCACCTATCTCATCTCCGAAGCCTTGCGCGGGCACGGCGGCGTGCTGCGCAACCATCAGGGAGCGGCCTTCATGGACAAGGTGCATCCCATGAAATCCCTGGCGCCGCGCGACATCGTGGCGCGGGCCATCGACTTGGAAATGAAGCGTACGGGCCGTCCCTGTGTGTTCCTCGACATGACCCGGTTGCCGCGCGCCGAATTGCGGCGCCGCTTTCCCAACATCGATCGCCATTGCCGCGAACGCGGCATCGACATGGCGCGCGCCTGGATTCCCGTGGTCCCGGCCGCGCATTTCATGTGCGGCGGGGTGAAGGTCGACGCCGACTCGGCCACCGAGATGCTCAACCTGTACGCCGTGGGCGAGACGGCCTGCACGGGCGTGCATGGCGCCAACCGGCTCGCGAGCAATTCGCTGCTCGAAGGCGTGGTGTTTTCCGAACGGGCCTTGGAACGCATTCTGGTCACGGCCCCGGCCCGGCCGCTGCGCCGCCATTTTCGCGAATGGGACAGCCTGCGCCTGAAGCCGGCGCCGGAAACCATCATTTATTCCCACGCCCTGCAAACCATCCGCTCCACCATGTGGCATTACGTCGGCATCGTGCGCAGCAATTTCCGGCTGGCGCGCGCGGCCGAGTTTCTGCATGTGATCAGCCGTCACATCCACGCCGACTATTGGTCTTTTTCCATCGAGCCCAATCTCATCGAGCTCCGCAACCTGACCTTGTGCGCCGAACTCATTGTGCGCAGCGCCCAGCGGCGGCGGGAATCGCGCGGGCTGCATTACAATCTCGATGATCCCGAAACCCGGCCGGTGGCGCGGCATACGGTGCTGCGGCCGGCGCGGGAACGGCCGGGGCCGCGTCCCTGAACGGCGCGAACGGTTTGCATGCCGGTTTTTTCCTCCGCCCCGTGGCAGTTCCTGGCTCTGGCCGCCGCGGGCCTGGGCCTCACCTGGATGTTGTATCGCCGGCGCAGCACTCCTCTGCGCACGGGTCCACGGCGGGTTTTGACCGTCTTGTCCGCCGTGGCCTGGCTCGGGTTGGCGGGGTTGTTGGCGCAGCCGATATGGGAGAATACGCAGGTGACCTACCATCCGCCCACGGCGGTGTTGGCCGTGGATCGCAGCGGCAGTTTCGCGGGCGGGACCGCGCTGGGAGCGGAAGCGGCCGTGCGCCGCAGCCTGGCCGCGGTGCGCGGGCACTACGCCCGCCTGGGATTTCACATCCGCGAGTTGGATTTCGCCGAAACCGCGGCGCCGGCGGGTGGCGGTCGGCACCTGGGTGTTCTCTCCGACCTGGGGTCGCTGCGGCGTTACCTCGACTCGGCCGATATCGCCAATCTGCAGGGCGTTTTCCTCTGGTCCGACGGCCGGTTCAACCTGGACACGGAATCGGACTTGGAGGCCTCCTGGCCCGCGCCGGTGTTTCCGGTGGCGATGGCGCCGGCCTCGGCCGAAGTGCAGGGCGAACGCGTCGAACTGGATTGGGATACGCCCGACTCGGGAGCGGTGGGAACGGTGGCGTGGCGGCCGGCGGGGCGGGCCGCCGGAAAGGCGGAATTGGAATTGAAAGCGGGCGAACGCGTCGTTTGGAGGGAAACCCTACCGCATCCCGACGTCTACACCGGCGCCGCCGTGCAGCGGGAATTCCATCTCCCGGCGGCGGCGGCCCGTCAGGCCGCGGCGGCCGCCTCGCTGCAAGCCCTGGTTCGCCCCGAGCGTGAATCCGACAACGTCACGGCCGCCAACGACACCGTACCGTTGCTCGAGAGGGGGCGGGCGGCCGGCCATTTTTGGTTTGTGCGCCCGCTGCAATCCCTGGAAGAGCGCGGCTTGATCGACGCCCTGTTCGCCACGGAAACCATGCCGGTGGCCACCCTCGCTCCCGATTCACTGGCCGCCCGGTCTTGGAATGAGAGCGACATGCTGTGGGTGCGCGCCGGCGCCGCCGCCGAAACCGCGGCGTTACGGGCGGCGGTTGCGGCGGCCATTCCGGCCGTGGTCTACACGCTGCCCGGCACCAAAGCCCCCGGCGCCGCAGTATTTTCCGGCGATGCGCGCGTGGTGTGGAGCGAAGCCGCCACCGGAATCCTGCCCGCCGGCGTGGTGCGTCTGGCCGATCTCGGAAGCGGAGATTGGGACCTCGCTACCGGCGATGCCGCCGTAACCCCCATCGCCTGGGCCGAGGAACACGGTCGCCGCGGACTGCTCTTCGCAGTAGATACTGCGGTGGATACCGCGGCGGAAACGGCGGTCGATGGCCAAGCCGCCGCCCCGGTGTTTCGCCTGGCCGATCCGCCGCTGTGGAGCGTCTCCTTTCGCGATCAACCCGACCCGCGCGTCGCTTCCTTGCAGCGGCAATGGGTGGCGGGGGTGACGGAGTGGATTCGCCGGCACCGCCACCGGTTGCAAGTGCGCCGGCCCGGGGTTTTGTTGGCGCATCGGCCTTTTTGGCTCACGGCGGTTTCCGCCTCCGCGACTCCGGCGGCGGAGCGCGGTTGGGAATTGCGCCTCGGATCGCCGGCGCGGCGCATCGCCGCAACCCCCGGCCCCGACGGCGCAATGCGCTTCGGGCCTTTGGATCTGCCCGCGGGCGCGGTGCCGGCCACCCTGGTCGCAGCCGGACGCACGCTGTGGCACGACACCCTCGTCGTGCGGAGTGCCGAGGCGCTGGAGCAGGCGCGGATCGGCGTCGACGTGGAAGCGCTCACCCGTATCGCCTCGGTTACCCAGGGCGAGGTCGTGCGCGACTTCTCCGACTCCGGGGGCGGCGCGGAATGCATCCGGGCCTTGCCGGAATTGCCGCAGGGACAGATGCGCGCCGAAGCCCGCCGCGACATCGCGCTGCTGCCGCCCTTCTGGGCTACGCTCGGCGTCGCCCTGTGCCTGAGCGGGATGTGGGCGCTGCGAAAAAAATTGCATCTCGATTAAAAAAACCATCGAAAACTACTGCCCGTTTGAGCAGATCCGCGCAGGAAACGGCGCGGTTACCTCGGCATTTTTCCTCCTAATTCACAAGCGGGCAACGGCTTGCCGCGTTTGCACGCGCAGCGGGAATTTCCGTTGCTGTATCTTGGGTGATTATGGTAGATTTTGGGTAATTCTGGATCAGAAAGGAATTGGGTCTTCGATGCGCCTCGAATCTTTCATCGGCAAAGCCACTCTGGCGTTGGATTCCGCCGGGCGCACGAATCTTCCCAAAGAGTTCCGCAAGGTGCTGGCCGAAAGCAACAAGGGGCAGATCGTGGTCACCATCGCCAATGCGAAAACGCTGGCGCTTTTTCCTCTGGCCGAATGGGGGCGCTATGTGCAGTCACTGGCCGAGTTGGGCCGCGGTCCGTCGGTCGACAAATTTCGCACGCGGCTCACGGCCATGGCCAAGCTCTCGGTGTTGGATGCGCAGTACCGGTTCCTGTTGACCCCGGAACAACTGCGTTACGCCGGCCTCCAGGACGAAGTGACCTTCGTGGGCGACGGTCCGCGCATCCGGCTGTGGTCGCCGCAGCGCTACGCCGAAGAGATCGAGTCGCTGACCGCGGACGAAGAACAACAATTCGAAAACTGGTTTTGACGTGGAACGGCGCCATGCCTCCCTATCATCGCAGCGTGTTGGAGCAGGAAGCCGTGGACTGGCTGGTGCAAAACCGTGAGGCCGCCTATCTCGACGCCACCTTGGGCGGCGGCGGCCATGCCGCGGCGATTCTGGCGCGGCTGGAATCGGGCGGAAGCTTGATCGGCCTCGACCGCGACCCCGAGGCCATCGCGCACGGCGCCGCCTTATTGGGTGCGGACCTCCGCGTGCATCTTCATTGCGCCCCGTTTTCCCGGCTGGGCGAATTCTGTGGTCCGGCTTCGTTGGCCGGCGCGCTGTTCGATCTCGGCGTGAGTTCGCATCAGCTCGACGATCGCGCGCGCGGTTTTTCTTTCGCGCCGGGAACGCCGCTCGACATGCGCATGGGCCCCGACGCCGAGCAAACCGCGCTGGAGTGGTTGCGCCGGGCCGACGAAGCGGAGTTGGCCGACGCCTTCCGCCGCTACGCCGATCTCGAACGGCCGCGCGCCCTGGCCCGCCGCGTGCGCGCCCTTTTGCAAAATGAGGCGCAGCCCACCAGCGATGTGCTGCGCCGCGCGGTGCGGGAGGTTTACGGCGGACGCGACGCCGAGGCGCGCACCCTGGCGCGCGTCTTTCAGGCCGTGCGCATGCAGGTAAACCGCGAGCCCGCCGAAATCCGCGCCGGCCTGTCGGCCGCGGTGACGGCGTTATCCGGCGGGGGCCGCCTGTGCGTGTTGAGTTACCACTCCGCCGAAGACCGCGCCGTCAAAGAAACCCTGCGCGCCTTTGAAAAGGATTGCGTGTGCCCGCCGCAATTTCCCGTCTGCCGCTGCGGCGGCGGACACCGGCGTCTACGCCGGCTCGTACGGCGCCCCCTGGAGCCGGATCCCCAGGAAGTGGCGGAAAATCCCCGCGCCCGCAGCGCCAAGCTGCGGGTGATGGAAAGGGTGTAACCATGCCCAGCGTCAAACTGCGCACCGTGATCGGATGGATGCTGCTGGTGATGACGGTATCGGCCTTTTTGCTCGGCGTGGTGTGGAAGCAATACACCTTTGTGGCCGAGTCGCGCGCGCTGCTGCGCGGAGAACAGGATCGCGAGCGGTTGCAGAACGCGGTGATGCTGCTGGAAACTCAGGTGCGCGCCCTGCGCCGGCCCGAACGGCTGGAGAAGTTGGCGCGCACGCGCTTCGGGCTCATCGATCCCGGACCTCCGGTGGCGGTGCAGCCTGAAGGCCAGGTGCTGGCGGACGGCGCGGGGCCGCAGGTGGCGGCGAATAAAAATTTGCAGGCCGCGCGCGGGCCGGAGGTGTTCGGGTGGCGACTCGGCGGTTGGTAGTGCTGGGCGGAGCCCTGGGCTTGGCCTGGGCCACGCTGGCCGCGCGCGTATTCCAAATTCAGGTTTTGCGTGGCGGCTATTATCGGGCTTTGGCCGCCCACCAAAGCCTGCGGCGCAATGTGTTGTCTCCGCAGCGCGGCGAAATCGAGGATCGCGACGGGGTGCAGTTGGCTGTGAACGTTGAAGGCAACGGCCGCGTGGCGCAAAGCTTCCGCGGCGCGCGTCTGTACCCCAACGGTCCGTTGGCCGGACAGATCCTGGGCGTGGTGGGGCGCGACGGCTACGGCGAATCCGGGCTCGAGTTCCGTCTCGATCGGGATTTGCGCGGCACCGACGGCTGGCGGCTGGCCCGCTACGACGCCCGCAACCGCTATGCGCCCGGAACCGAAGATCGCGGCCGCGATCCGGTCAACGGATTGACCGTGCAGTTGGCACTGGACGCCAAGGTGCAGTCCATCACCGAATTGGCTTTGGCGCGGGGCGTGGTGCGGTCCGGCGCCAAAGACGGCGTAGCCATCGTGGTCGATCCCGCCAGCGGCGACGTCCTGGCCATGGCGAATTATCCCTTCTTCGATCCCAACACCAATGCGCGCGGCGGCGATGAGAACTGGAAGGACCGCGCCGTGGTCAAGGTGTACGAGCCCGGTTCGACGTTCAAAATCGTAACCGCCGGCGCCTTGCTGCAGGAGCATGCCATGGCGCCCGACGACACCGTCGACGCCGAAGGCGGCAGCTATAAAATCGCGGGCGAAATCATCCGCGACACCCATCCCATGTACCGCCTCACCTTCACCCAGGCGCTGGCGTATTCTTCCAACATCTCTTTCGCCAAAATGTCGATGCGCCTCAAACCCATCGTCTTCTACAAGTACATCCGCTCTTTCGGATTCGGCATGAAAACCGGCATCGATTTGCCCGGGGAAGAAAGCGGGTGGCTGGAACCGGTGGAGCATTGGAGCGCGCGTTCGCAACCCACCTTGGCGTTCGGCCATGAGATCGCCGTCACACCTTTGCAAATGGTGATGGCCGCCGCGGCTGTGGCCAACGACGGTGTGCTCATGCGCCCGCGTCTGGTGCGCGCCTGGCGGGATTTGTCGGGGGCGGTGGTGCGCACCGAGCCGGCGCGCCCGGTACGCCGTGTTCTCTCCGACTCCACCGCCGCCGTGCTGCGCGCCATGCTGCGGGCCGTGGTCGATTACGGCACGGCCAAGGACATCCGGCATTCCTACATCCCCATTGCGGGCAAAACCGGCACCGCGGAAATATTCGACTCGGCCGAGGGCCGGTACGCCGAGGGGCGGTTCAATTCGTCGTTCGTGGGCATGGCCCCGGTGGATCATCCGGCCTTTGTCGCCCTGGTGCTGCTCGACGAACCCCAGCAATTCAAATACGGCGGACAATCGGGGGCCCCCATCTTCCGCGAAATCCTGGATCGCCTGGCCGTGGAATGGGACTGGATGCCGCAGCATCCCGACCATTGGGCGGCGCGGCGCGACAGCGCCACCAACGCGTTGTCCGCAGGGGAGGTTCCCCTGCAGCGGGCCGCCGTTTCCCTTCCGGCGTTGGACGTGGACGCCGACGTCGTGGATTCGGCGGCCGCCGCGGACACGGCGTCGGATCGCACCATGCCCGACCTGCGCAATTATTCCCTGCGCGACGTGCTTCGGCGCATGCGCGCGGCGGGTATTGAGGTGGAATACGACGGCGAGGGTCGGGTGGTGGGTCAAGAACCGGCGCCCGGTACGCCCCTGCACCGCGGCATGCATTGCCGCGTCACTTTGGGATGGATGGGATGACGCGCCCCCTGGACGAATTTTTGCGTAGCGCCGGCTTGACGGTACCGGACGCGTTACCGCCGGTGGAAATCGGCGGGTTGCAGCTGGATTCGCGCAAAGTACGCCCCGGGGATTTGTTTCTGGCCTTGCCCGGGCATCGGCAGGATGGCGCCGCGTTCGCCGCCGAAGCTGTGGCCCGGGGCGCCGTGGCGGTGGCCTGCGACGCCGACGCGCCGGAATCGCCGCGGATGGAAGGCGGCGCCTGGCGGATTTTTGTGCCCGGGCTGCGCCGTGCCGTAGGCCTGTGCTTCGACGCGTGGTACGGATTTCCCTCGCGGCGACTGAGCGCCTACGGCGTCACCGGCACCAACGGCAAATCCACCACGGTGTTGCTGATGACCGCGCTCCTGCGCGCGGCGGGTCGCAAGGTGGTGTCGCTGGGCACCATTCGCTACGACCTCGAGGGCGAAATCCTGAGTTCGGATTTGACCACGCCCGGCCCCGACGTGTTTTTCGAATTGCTGGCGCGCGCGGCGGACCAAGGTTGCGATTCCCTGGCCATGGAGGTTTCGTCCCATGCCCTGAGTCAGGATCGCGTGCGGGGCGTGCGCTTTCGCCGGGCGGTGTTCACCAATCTGACCCAGGACCACTTCGACTTCCACGGCGGTTTCGAGGATTATTTCGCGGCCAAGAAAAAGCTGTTCACCGCATACCTGGCCGGCGACGGGGTCGGTATCGTCAACCTCGACTCGCCCTACGGAGCTCGCCTGTTGGAAGAATGGGGCGGACCGCGCCTCACCTTTTCGCGCGCCGAAACTGCGGAGGGACGTCGCGCCGACGTGACGCTGCGCCGGGCCGAACTCACCTTGGCCGGATCGCGCCTGGTGCTGTCGCACCGCGGCCGCGACCTGGAAATCCGTTCGCGCCTGGTGGGATCGCTCAACGTGGAAAACCTGTTGGCCGCCGCCGCCTTCGGTTTGTCGCTCGGCCTCTCCGACGCCACGCTCGCGGCCGGTATGGCCGAGGTTACGGTTCCCGGCCGCAACCAGGTGATTCCGCTGCCCGGCGGCGCGTTTGCCGTGGTCGATTACGCCCACAGCCCCGATGCGTTGGAGCGGGTGCTGCACAGCCTGCGTCCGCTTACACCGGGCCGCCTGGTGTGCGCCTTCGGCTGCGGCGGCGATCGCGATCGCGGCAAGCGCCCGCTCATGGGCGCCATCGCCGAGCGCCTGGCCGATGGCGTGGTGCTGACCAGCGACAATCCGCGCAGCGAAGACCCTGAAGCCATTCTGCGCGAGATTCGCGCCGGCTTGCGCCGGCCCGACGAGGCCCGCGTGATTGCGGACCGCCGCACGGCCATCCGGACGGCCCTGGCGGAACTCCGGGCCGGCGATTGCCTGCTGGTGGCGGGCAAAGGGCATGAGGACTATCAAATCGTGGGCGCGGAACGGCGCCACTTCAGCGATCCCGAAGAAATCGCCGCGTGGGCCGGCGGCCGCGCAGGTTCGGCATGGAACTGAACCTGGCGGAAATGGCGGCTTTGCTCCGCAGCGCGCCCGTGGGCCCCAAGCCCGCCGGCCGCCGCGTGGAGATTTGCACCGACTCGCGCGCGTTGCGGGCGGGTCAGGTGTTTTGGGCGTTACGGGGTCCGAATTTCGACGGGCATGCGTATGTGGAAGAGTGCTTTCAAAAAGGAGGGCTGGCGGCCGTGGTGGAACGCGAATGGTACGAACAGAATGGCAAGCCGGTGCGGGTCTATGTGCCCGTGGGCGACACGGGACAGGCGTTGCTGGCGCTGGCGCAGGCCTATGCCGCGCGCTTCCGCATCCCCAAAATCGCGGTGACGGGCAGCAACGGCAAGACCACCACCAAGGACATGATCGCCTCGGTGCTGCGCCGTGCGGGCAAGACGCTCGCCACCGAAGGCAATTTCAACAATCATATCGGCGTGCCGTTGACGTTGTTTCAGTTGCGGCGTGCCCATCGCTTTGCCGTGCTGGAAATGGGCACCAACCATCCGGGCGAGATCCGCGTGCTCAGCGAAACCGCGCGCCCCAACCTGGCGGTGGTCACCAATATCGGCTGGTCGCATCTGGAACATTTCGGCAGCAAAGAAGCCATCCGCGACGAAAAGCTTTCCATCATTTCCGGATTCCCCAAAGCCGGCACCCTGTTCCTCAACGTCGACGATCCGCTGTTGTGCGACGCGCGCCCCGGACCGCGCTGCCGCGTGGTGACCTTCGGCATCCATCGCGGCCAGGTGCGGCCCGACGACGTGTCGCTGGGGGCCGACGGCTGCGCCTCTTTCGCCTCGGCCGCACCCGTTTTCAACTCACCGTGCCCGGCCTGCACAATGTGTACAACGCCCTGGCCGCCGTGGCCGTGGCCCTGCATCTGCGCGTGCCCAAGGGCGAGGCGGCGGCGGCCCTGGCCGCTTTTTCGCCGCCGGAATTCCGCATGCAGCTCAGGCGGCTGGGAACCATTTTGGTGCTCGACGATTGCTATAACGCCAACCCGTCTTCGCTGCGCGCCGCGCTGGCCACCTTGGCCGCCTATCAAACCCGGGGCCGGCGCATCGCGGTGCTGGGCGACATGCTGGAACTCGGGCCCGAATCCGAAAAACTGCATGTGGAAATCGGGCATTACCTGGTCGAGATGGGCGTCGACGCCCTATACACCTTCGGCGCGCTCAGCCGGCATATCAACCAGGGGGCGCGCGACAAAGGCTTTGCGCGCCAACAGGCGCATCACTTTTCCGATTTCGAATTGATGGCGTCGGAGTTGGCCGAGGCCTTGCGGCCCGGCGACGTGGTGTTGGTCAAGGCTTCGCGCGGCATGCGGCTGGAGCGGGTGTATGAATCGCTGCGCGCCCGTGCCAAGTCCGGCGTGGTGCCGCATTGGGCGAACTGAAGGAAGTGGAGGCGGCATGGCCCGCAAAGGTTTGAAATTCGATCCCTGGCTCTGCGGCAGCGTACTGTGCCTGACCGGCCTGGGCGTGGTCCTGGTCGCCAGTTCGTCCGCCGACTTCGCCGCCAGCCGGCATTTGCCGGGATCGTATTACCTCGTGCAGCATGTGAAAAAAGTGCTGATCGGATTTCTGGCTTTTCTCGTGGGCATGATTCTGCCGTACAAAACCTGGGAGCGCCTTGCGCGTCCCATGCTGATCGCCACCATCGCCCTGCTGGCCCTGCTGATGGGCACGGGCATGGGGGATCGCGTGCATGGCGCGCGCCGCTGGATTCAGTTCGCCAGCTTCGGCTTGCAGCCTTCGGAGTTGGCCAAGCTGGCGCTCATCTTTTATCTCGCGCGGCGTCTGGCCGAAAAGGCCGGCGATTTGCAATCGTTCCGCCGTGGTCTCTTGGCCGCGTTACCCGTGCCGCTGATCGTATTCGCCCTCATTCTGAAGCAGCCCAATTACAGCACGGCCGCAACCGTGGCCTGCATCACCGTCGCCTTGGTGTTTCTGGCCGGATGCCGCGTCTGGCATTTGCTGGCCCTCGGGGCCGTGGCTTTGCCGGCCCTGGGCGCGCTCATGGTGTCGAGCGCGTACCGCATGCGCCGCGTACTCGCCTTCGTGAGCCCGGGAGCCAATCCGGCCGTGGCCTATCAAAGCCAGCAGGCCTTGATCAGTCTGGGTCATGGCGGCATCTTCGGAACCGGCCTGGGCAGCGGAACCGAAAAGCTCGGCTATCTGCCCATGCCTTTCACCGACACCGTGTTCTCGATTCTCGGCGAAGAGCTGGGGTTCATCGGTACCCTCGCCGTGTTGCTGTTGTTCGGCCTGGTGGTGTGGCGCGGCTTGCGTATCGCGCGGCGCTGCCCGGATCGCTTCGGCGCCCTGGTGGCCACCGGGCTGTCGGTGTCGGTTGCCGTCAACGTCATCATGCACGTGGGCGTCTGCGTCAAGCTTTTTCCCGTCACGGGCCAGACTTTGCCCTTCATTTCCTACGGCGGCACGTCGCTGTTGGCCAATCTCTTCGGCATGGGCGTGCTGCTCAACATCAGCGGTGAGGTCGCCGAGGCCTCGGCGCGCGAATCGGCCTTGGGCGCGCCGGCGCGCAAAGCGGCGGCCGCCGCCCTGCTCAAAGGGCTGCCCGGCCGCGCGGTGCGGCCGCGGCCCTCCTTCCGCGAGGCCCGGACATGAAACCCTCGGCCCGGTTGCGCCGCTTGCATTTTGTGGGCATCGGGGGCGCGGGCATGAGCGCCCTGGCCGAGACGTTGTTGGGATTCGGATTTGTGATCCGCGGATCGGATCGCTCCGACAGCGCGGCGGCGCGGCGGCTGCGCAGCCTGGGCGTGACCGTGTTCACGGGCCACGATGCCGCGCAGCTCGATCCGGGGTGCGATGCGGCCGTGTATTCCGCCGCCGTCGATCCCGAAAACCCCGAATTGCAGGCGGCCCGGGCGCGGGGTGTTCCGGTGGTGCGCCGCGCCGATTTGCTGGGCCTGGTGATGGCGCGCGGCCATGGACTGGCGGTGGCCGGCACGCACGGAAAAACCACCACCACCGGCATGCTGATCCACATTCTCTGCGCGGCCGGCAACGATCCCACCTGGGTGGCCGGCGGCACCTGGCAAGGAGGCGCTTCCGGTCACGCGGGGCGGGGCGAATGCGTGATTGCCGAAGCCGACGAATACGATCGCGCCTTTTTGTCGCTGCGGCCGGCGTCGGCCATCGTGACCAATATCGACGCCGATCACCTTGATGTCTACGGCAGCCTCGCCGCCGTGGGCGACGCCTTTGCGGTTTTTTTGCGGACGCTTCCCTTCTTCGGCACGGCGGTGGTGAACGCCGAAGACCCCGGCGTGCAGAGCATCCAATCACACCTGACGGGTCGCATCCGCACTTTCGGTTTCGATCAGGGAGATTATCAGGCCCGCCGCTTGGAAACTTCGGCCGCGGGCACGCGCTTCACCCTGTACCAATCCGAGCGCGAACTCGGCGCGGTGCGGTTGCGGGTGGTCGGCCGGCATAATGCGGCCAACGCCCTGGCCGCCGCGGCGCTGGCGCTGGAAGAAGGCTGTGGCTTCGACGCCGTGGCCGCGGGATTGGAAAGTTTTCCCGGTATGCTCCGGCGTCTCGAACGCATCGGCGCGCGGCGGAACATCGCGGTCTTCGACGATTACGCCCATCATCCCGCCGAGATCCTGGCGGCGCTGCAGGCGGCACGCCTGTTCACCACCGGGCGTTTGTGCGTTCTGTTCCAGCCGCATTTGTATTCACGCACGCGCCAACTGTTGCCCGAATTCGCGCGCGCCCTCCAACTCAGCGATTGCCTGTTCGTGCTGCCGGTGTACGCTGCGCGCGAATCCGCCTCAGAGGGAATGCCCGGTGTCGACGGCGACGCCCTGGTTGCCGAAGCGAAACGCCTGGGCCACGTCGCCGCCATGTTTCTCCCGGATCGCGAAACCGCCGCCCGTACCGTAGCCCAACGCTTGCGGCCCGACGACGTGTGTGTGACCATGGGCGCGGGCGATGTGGGCGAACTGGCGCCCGCCATACTGGAGGCCTTGGCATGACGGTGCGCAAAAGCCGCGCGTCGGCGCGCAAAGCTCCGCCGGCCCGCAAAAAAGCGCCGGTGCGCAAGCCCGTCCGCCAGGGCGCCAACCGCCGTCGTCGGGCGGTGCAAAAGCGGGTGCTGCGCCAAGAGCAAATGCGGAGTTGGGGGCAGAACCTGGCGCGCCGGTTTTTCCATGCCGCCGCCTGGCTGCTGCTGGCTTGCGCCGCCGGGGCCGGAGCCTGGCAGGGCTGGCGCGCCTATCGCGCCGGGCGATTTCTCGTCGTGCGGCAAGTCGACGTGGAAGGAAACCGGCGTTGGGACGACGCGCGCATTCTCGCGGCTTCCGGGGTGGCCGTGGGCGAACATCTCTTCGCTTTGTCCTCGGGCAAGATTCGTCAGTCGGTGCTGCAACTCCCGGGAATTCAGGATGTTGCCGTGCACGTGGGTTGGGACGGCGACGTGCGCCTCGACGTGCGCGAGGCCGACATCGTCGCCCTGCGCCGAACCGCCGGGTGGCAGGGTTTCACAGCCGCGGGGCAATGGATTCCGCTCCGGCGGGCCGTCGCCGACGTTCCCGTGGTGGAGGAGCGCCCCGGCGTGGACGACCGCGATCGCGTCGCCTTGGCCGCTTTTCTGGAAGGGGCGCGCGCCGGTTACCCCGGTTTATTCGCCGCCTTTTCCCAGCTCGACGTGAAAAACGGGGACGAAGCCGACATCTATTGGCGCGACGGCCGTCTTAAGGTCCGGGTTGATTATGCTAATAAGTCGTTGAATTCATTGGAGTTTCTGCGGGCTTTGCTGGCGCGCGAACGCGCGTCGTGGCCGCGGCAATGCACGGTCGACCTGCGCGTGGAGGGCTACGCCTATGTGCTTTGAGGGACCCGTCGCAGGTATGTTAAGTCACGTGCAGGATCCGGGTCTCAGAAAAATTTTACTAATAGAAATGCGCACAAGGAAGTTATTATAATTGGAGGCAATCCCATGGCGAATCCCATCGTAGGCCTGGACATCGGCACCACCAAGATCGGCGTCATCATCGGCGAGATCGACGGCAACCACGCGCTCAAGATCGTGGGCGTGGGCACCAGCCCCAGCGAGGGCCTGCGCAAGGGCGTCGTGATCAACATCGACAAGACCGTCAAGTCGATCAACCGCGCCGTCGAAGAGGCCGAACTCATGGCGGGCGTCGACGTCGAATCGGTGTACGTCGGCATCGCCGGCGATCACATCAAGTCGATCAACAGCCGCGGCCTCATCGCCGTGTCGCGCGCCGATAACGAGATCACCCGCCAGGACGTAGCGCGCGTGATCGAGGCCGCGCGCGCCGTGGCCATTCCCCTGGATCGCGAAGTGCTGCACGTGATCCCGCAGGATTTCATCGTCGACGATCAGCCCGGCATCAAGGATCCCGTGGGCATGTCGAGCGTGCGCCTCGAAGGCGATGTGCATATCGTCACGGGCGCCATCACTTCGATGCAGAATATCTACAAGAGCGTGGAGAAGGCCGGCCTCAAAGTCGCCGACATCGTGCTCGAACCGCTGGCCTCGTCCTACGCGGTGCTCGAAGACGACGAGCGCGAATTGGGCTGCGCCGTGATCGACATCGGCGGCGGTACCACCGACCTCATCGTCTTCATCGAAGACAACGTGCGCCACACCGCCAGCATCGGGCTCGGCGGCCGCAACGTCACCAACGATTTGGCCATCGGCATCCGCACGCCGCTGGAGCGCGCCGAGGAGATCAAACGCGCCTACGGCACCTGCCTGCGCTCGGGCCTCGAAGGCAGCGAATACATTCCCGTGCCGGGCGTGGGCGGCCGTGATCAACGCGAGGTGAGCCGCGCCGTGCTGGCCTCGATTATCGAGCCGCGCATGCGCGAAATTTTTGCCCTGGGGCTGCGCGAGTTGCAAAAGAACCATTATCTCGAAGTTCTCGGCGCAGGTGTGGTGCTTACCGGCGGCTGTTCCCTGTTGCACGGCGTTTCCGAACTGGCCGAACAGGTGTTCGGGATGCCGGTTAAAATCGGCGTGCCCAAGGGATTCGGCGGCCTGGTCGACTCGGTGGCGTCGCCCATACACGCCACGGGCGTAGGCTTGGTGCAATACGGCATGCTACGGCGCACCGAGGGCAAAGAGGACGCGATGTTGGCGCCGGGAGGCGATCGCGTCAAAGACATTTGGAAAAGAATGACCGGGTGGGTCAAAAATTACGTCTGAAAAATCGGAACGCGGGAAAGGAGCGGCCCATGGAATTCATCCTGGATGAAGTGAAAGAAGAGCCCAAAACCCTGGCCAAACTCAAGGTCGTGGGCGTGGGCGGCGCCGGCGGCAACGCCGTGAACCGCATGGTGCAGTCGGGGCTGCACGGCGTGGAGTTCATCGCCGTCAATACCGACGCCATGTCCTTGAGCCAGAACCAGGCCCATGTCAAGATTCGCATCGGTACCCAAGTCACCGCGGGTCTGGGCGCGGGTGCCAATCCGCAGGTGGGCATGCTGGCCATGCAGGAAGACCGCGATGCCTTGCGCGAACGGTTGCAGGGCGCCGACATGCTTTTCATCGCCGCGGGCATGGGCGGCGGCACCGGCACCGGAGCCGGACCGGTGGTGGCCGAGCTCGCGCGCGAACTGGGCATTCTCACCGTGGCCGTGGTCACCAAACCTTTTCTGTGGGAGGGGGCGGTGCGCGAACGCAACGCCCAGGCCGGCCTCGACGCGCTGCGGCGGTCGGCCGACACCGTGATCGTAGTTCCCAACCAGAAACTGCTGTCGGTGGTGGAGAAGAACACGCCGCTGAAGGAAGCCTTCAAGGTGGCCGACGAGGTGCTGGGCGCCGCGGTGCGCGGCATCTCCGACATCATCCTGAAGCCGGGGTTGATCCAAGTCGACTTCGCCGACGTGCGCACCGTCATGGCGCAGGGCGGCGATGCGCTGATGGGCATGGGCGCGGCCAGCGGTGAAAACCGCGCCACCATCGCCATGGATCGCGCCATCCATTCGCCGCTCTTGGAGAACATCAACATCGCCGGCGCCACCAGCGTACTGGTGAATTTCACCGGCGGCGAAGACCTCGCCCTGTCCGAAATTCACGAGGCCATGAACAGTCTGTTCGAAGCCGTGGGGTCCGAGGCCAACGCCAATATCATTTTCGGCACCGTCATCCATCCCGAAATGAAGGAAGAAGTATCGGTAACGGTGATCGCAACGGGTTTCGGGGCCCCGGCGGGGCAAAAATCCGCGGCCCGTCCGGCGGCGGAACCTCTGCGCCGTACGGCCCCGCCGGACGCGCGCCCGATGGGGATTCCTTCCGGGGGCGCTGAACCGCCGGAGCGGATTGAACGCCCGCTGCGCGAAGAGTTGACCCCGACCGACAAGGTGCCGTTCGGGGCGCGTTTGCCGCAGCGCCCGGTTTATGGCGGTACCCCGCCCGTGCGCGCCGAAGAAAGCCGTTCGGTATTTCATGAAGCAGGGACGACTCCCGATGCGGGGCGGCGTTCGTCGCTACCGAATCTCTTCAGCGCTCCGCAACGCGGGCGATACTCCGAGTCAAGCCCCGACGTCGATTACGAAACGCCGGCATTTCTGCGCAACCAGGCGGATTGATTCCCACCCGGAATCGCTTCGACCTCATTCAATTTCCCTCCGCACGCGGTCGAATGCCCGCGGCATCCATTCCGGGAGCGCCCGGCAGAAGCGATGTCTCCCTGCGCCTTCACCATCCCTCGACAAATGGGGGAGCCTGACTTCGGCATGGATGGCTGCCGTGGGCGAGATATCGGCGGAGCCTGCAATTTAACCCCAGCAATCGTGCGGAGCGGGCGCCGAAATGGGCTACATTGTCGGTACGATGGGCAAGCGTAAAGATGCTTCCCCCGGCGCCGCGCAGTTCGGACGTTATCGCGTACTTTCTGCGTTGGGTCAGGGCGCGATGGCCACCGTGTATCTGGCCGAAGATCCGCTGCTCAACCGCTTGGTGGCCATCAAGGTCATCCACTCCCATCTGGCTTCGGTGGGCAATCTGTTGGATCGCTTCACCGTCGAAGCCAAAACCGCCGCCGGGCTCCGCTGCCCCAACGTCGTCGAGATTTTCGACTACGGCGTACAGGACGGACAGCAATTTCTGGTGATGGAATACATCGACGGGCCCAATCTGCAAATAGTCCTCAATCTGCAGAACGGGATCCCGTTGGCTGCGGAGGTGGCCGCGGCCATTATCGGCCAGGCGGCCGAGGGGCTGGCGACGGCCGAAAAGAACAACGTGGTGCATCGCGACATCAAACCCGAAAACATGATGTTCAGTTCCGAGGGCATCCTCAAAATCGCCGACTTCGGCATCGCGCATATCAATGAACAGAACCTGACGCAAACGGGCTCGATTCTCGGTTCGCCCAGCTTCATGTCGCCGGAGCAAATCGAAGGCGGCAAGCCGACCCATCAAACCGACATGTTCTCGCTGGGGGCGGTCTTTTATTACTGCCTGACCGGGCGCAAACCCTTTGCGGGCAACAATATTCCCACCATCATGCGCAGTATTTGCGATCTCCCGCATCCCCCCGTGGTGGAAGCGCATGCCGCGGCCGATGCGGAGCTTACCGCGCTGGTCGGCACCTTGCTGCAGAAAGCGCCGGATGCGCGCGGGCAAGGGGCGCGCTGGCTGGCTTTGCAATTGCGCGCCTACCTGAACCAGAAGGGGGTGCTGGATCTTTCCGAGCGGGTGCGTGCGCACCTGCAGCAAATCAAGATCGATGAAGGCGATCGCACCTTGGTCGAATCCGAAGCTCCCGCGGCCGCGCCCGGGGGCACGCCTCCGCCGCGTCGGGGAAATACTTCGCGTTTGGCCGTTCCTTCCCAACCGGCAAAGGCTGCGCCTTCTTCAATCGCCCTGGGCGCCAAGAAAATTCCCTGGACTCTCGCGGCCGGCTTGGCGGTTTTGCTGCTGCTTGCGATCGGCGGAGCTGTGTGGTTGCGGAAAAAACCGCACCCTGCACCTCCGACCGCGTTGCCTGCTCTGCAATCGCTCTCGCTCGTTCCTTCGGAAATCGAAATCGAGGCGGGGCAGAGCCGCGCGCTCCAGGTCGCGGCCGTTCCCCCGCAAGCCGCGCCCGAATTGGGGTGGCGCAGTTCTGATACGGCGGTCGCGCAGGTGGCGGCCGGGTTGGTGCGCGCCCTGCATCCCGGCCAGGCCCGCATCGAAGTTTTCGCCGCGGCGGACTCCTCGCTCACCAGTGCTTGCCAAGTTACGGTAACGGATGCGAAACCTGGGCAGAACCCGGCTGCCCAGGAGTCGACGGCCACGGGCACAACCCCGGCCGCGGCCGCCTCGGCCGCCACGGGCAAAGATACGGCGGCCGAAAAACCCGCGGCCGAAACCGCCAGCGTGGTCATCGCCTCGGCCCCGCCTTTTGCGGAAGTGTTTGTGGATCACCTGTATCTCGGCACCACCCCCCTGCATAAATCCGATCTTACGCCGGGTCGGCACCGGCTCTTGCTTTCCCATCGCAACTTCAAATCCCTCGATACTTCGGTGGTCATTCGCCCCGGCGCCAACCGTATGAAATTCCACCTCTCGGCGCTTTAGCGAATCTAAGGGCCGGGTACCGCCGGCCCCTCCAGAATTGTGGGGCTCTCGGCGGGCGAAGTGCGGTATGATTAAAAGGTTTTTTGCCACCCCCGTAGGCTGATGGAATCCACTTCACCCCAGGAATCGTCCCCCACCACCGAGACCCGGTTGGCGACGGCGCAAGGGGTGGGCGTTTCACTTTTGGTGGTGGGCCTGTTCGTGCTGGCTGTCTGGATTTTCAGCGATCAACCGGCCTTACCGCACCGCCAGGGATGGCGCGATGTCGCCGCGCTCACCACCTTATTATTGGGCTTCAGCGTGGTGCTGGTGCAGATGAATCGCCGGTGGGCGCTGCTATCGTCCCGGGCCAACCTAGCTCTGCGCGAAGAACATGCGCGCTTGCACCGGTTACTGGGCGAGAAAGAGCGCGCCGAATCCGAAGCGCGCCGCAGCCGCGAATTGCTGCAAACCGCGGTCTCCCATGCGCCGCTCGTCCTGTTCATGCTGGATCGGAACTACGTCTTTCAATTATCGGTCGGCAAAGGGTTGAACGCCGTGGGCATGAAGCAAAATCAATCGGCCGGACATTCGGTGCGCACGGTGTACGCCGGTTTCCCCGACTTTTTGCAAAGTCTCGACCAGGCCATGGCCGGCGCGCCGGCGGAATACCGGATTCGGGTGCGGGGGCGCGTTTTTCACGGTTATCTGAATCCGTTGCTGGACGATCACGAGAGCGTGCAGGGTGTCATCGGACTGGCCATGGATGTCACCGAACAATTGGCTACCCAACAGGAGTTGCGGGCCAGCGAGGAGCGCTTTCGTACCCTCATGGAGCAATCGCCGCTCAGCAAGCAGATCTTCGACGCCGACGGAAACAGCCTGGCGGTGAACTCGTCCTGGGAGCGTTTGTGGGAGTCGCACCGGGAGGATTCAGCCGGCTACAACCTGTTCCAAGATGTGCACTGGCAGGCCACGGGTCTTCTTCCCCTGCTGCGTCGCGCCTTCGAGGGTGAGGCCGTTTCCATTCCCCCGCGGCGCTACGACCCCCGCGACCATGGCAAAGCGGGCAATCCGCGCTGGACCCAAGGCCTCATGTATCCGCTCAAAGATCCCGACGGTAGGGTGCGCGAAGTGGTGCTGGTGCAGGAAGACATCACCGAGCGTCGCGAAGCGGAAGAAGAAATACGCAACCTCAATGCGAGTTTGGAACACAAGGTGCGCGAGCGCACGGCGCAATTGGAAGACGCCGTACGGGAACTGGAGGCCTTTTCGTATTCCGTGTCGCATGATCTGCGGGCCCCGCTCCGCCATATCGGGGGTTTTGTGGAATTGCTTTCGAAGCGAGCGGCCCCGGTGCTCGACGCCGACAGCCTCCGCTATGTGGGCATCATTTCCGAATCCGTGCAGCGCATGGACAAATTGATTTCCGAATTGCTTTCGTTTTCGCGCATGAGCCGGCAGGAGTTGTTGCGTTCGCGTTTCAATCTGTCGGAGTCGGTGGGCCAATGCATTCGGGAATTGGACTCTGAAGTGCAGAATCGACACGTGACATGGAAACTGGCTTCTTTGCCGGATGCGGTGGGCGATCAGACCTTATTGCGCCAAGTCCTCGCCAATTTGTTGTCCAATGCCGTTAAATTCACGCGCTTGCGCGAGGAAGCCTGTATCGAGGTGGGGTCGCAGCCGGATGGCGAGGGGAGCACCGCCTATTTCGTGAGGGATAACGGCGTGGGGTTCGACATGAAATATGTCGACAAATTGTTTGGGGTGTTCCAACGGTTGCACGGCGCCTCGCAATTCGAAGGCACGGGCATCGGTCTGGCCAACGTGCGGCGCATCATCAACCGTCATGGCGGCCGGGTCTGGGCCGAAGGACGGCCGGGTGAAGGCGCGGTGTTTTATTTTTCCCTACCGAACTGAAAGCAGGTTGCAATGGAAGCACTGAAACCCATTTTATTGGTCGAAGACAACGAACTCGACATTGAGCTGACGCTTGAAGCTTTCAAGGCCAATCACCTGGCCAATTCGGTATTCGTGGTGCGCGACGGCGAAGAAGCCTTGGAATACCTGTTCCGCACCGGGCGCTACGCCGATCGTCCGGAAGGCAGCCCCATCGCCGTGCTGCTGGATTTGAAAATGCCCAAGGTGACGGGGCTCGAAGTGCTGCGGCAGGTGAAATCCGATACGAATTTGAAGACCATTCCCATCGTGATGGTGACGACTTCGAAGGAAGAACAGGATTTGGTTCAGAGTTATCAGTTGGGCGTGAATGCCTATGTGATCAAACCCATTCATTTTCCCGAATTCGTCGAGGCTATCCGTAATCTCGGCACCTTCTGGGCTTTGGTGAACCAGCCCCCGCCGGGCTCGGTTCCGGGGGAACCCTTGCGCCCGGTGCCGTGACAGGCGGCCGGAACTTCCCCTATTTTCCGGGTTTTGAAATCGCAACCACTTGCGGCGGAAAAGACGCGGCCGTTCTTCTTCTAGCGCGTATTGAGACGGGTTCCCGGGGCGTTTACGCCGTAAGCCATTGAATATCTCACGTGTATCCCGCGGATCAGGCCGAAGCGGGCGCCGGCTTTCGTCGGAAGCGAGAATTCGTTTCTATAGATGCGAGCAGTTCGGTCGGCGAAGATTGATTCGGATGTTATAATTCCCTGTAGAGGTCAGACCATGGCAAAGATCCGGATCTTACACTTGGAGGACGACGTTTTGTTTTCCAAAATGATCCAATACATGCTGGAAGAAAACGGCATGAACTGCCAGGTGCTGAGCGTTGAGAACAAAAGCGAATTTGAAGAAGCTTTGGGGTCCAACAGCTTCGATTTGATTCTTTCCGATCACACCCTGCCCGATTTCGACGGCTTGTCGGCCTTGAAATATTGCCGCCAGCGAGCCACCCAGACGCCCTTCATCTTCGTGTCCGGAACTTTGGGCGAGGACCTGGCCATTCAAAGCCTGCAAAAAGGCGCGGCGGATTACGTGTTGAAATCCAATATGTCGCGTTTTATTCCGGCCGTGAAGCGCACGCTCGACGTGGCGCGGGAGGCGCAGGAACTGCGGCATGCACAAGAGCGCATTCGCCATTATGAATTCAATTTGCGCGCGCTCATCGAGAATACTTCCGACGCGGTTTTTTCGCTGAACGTCGAGTTCAAGGTGCTGGCTTTCAATTCGGCGGCCAGCCTCCTGCTGCTGAAACTGTCGGGGAATCCGATGGAGCTCGGCGATGACTTCCTCGAGCACTTGTTTCCCCATGAGCGCGCCTATTGGCGCGCGGCCATGCAGCGCGCCTTGAAACGCGAACGGGGCGTGGACCAGCGTGAAATCCTCTGGCGCGGCGGCCGTGCTGTGCTGGAAATATCCTATAGCCACATCGCGGGGGATCACGAGGCCATGGGCTTGGCGGTTTTTTGCCGCGATGTGACCGGCTGCAACCGGGTATTGGAAGAACGCGAACGGTTTTTCGCTTTATTACCGGATTTGTTCTGCATTTTGGGTTCCGGCGGAGTCATTCAGCAGGTGAATCCCGCCGGGGAACGCATTCTCGGGTATTCCCAAGCCGAACTCCTGTCCCGGCCCATCACCGATTTCATCCATCCGGAAGACTTGGAAATCGCGACGCGGGCTTTCGAAAGAATGGCCCAATCGGGCCGGGTGGAAAACTTCGAAAGCCGTTGCCGCAGCGCGGACGGCAGCTACCGGTGGTTTTCCTGGACCGCGCTGTCGCAGACGCAATTCGATTTGATCTACGCCGTGATGCGGGACGTGACCGAGTGGAAGTCGGTCGAGGAGGCATTGGAGTGCGGCCGGGAAGCCGGGCGTTCCGCGGTCCGCAATTCGGCGCCGCTGAACATTCTGGTGGCCGAAGACAATCGTATCAATCAAATGGTGCTGCTTTGTCTGCTGGAGAAATTGGGGTATAACGCCGAAGTGGCGGTCAACGGCAAGCAGGCCTGTAGCCTCTGCAGTGAAAAAGAGTATGACCTAATCTTCATGGATTGCCAGATGCCGGAAATGGACGGGTATGATGCGACCCGCGAGATCCGGAAAATTCGGGTGGATGCGCCAAAACGGCCCTGGATTGTGGCTATGACCGCCGACGCCTTAAGGGGCACCAAGGAAAATTGCCTGGCTGCGGGCATGGACAGCTATCTCTCCAAACCCGTGATGCTGGCTTCGTTGCGCGAAGCGTTGGAAGATGCGCGCCAGCGGCAGGCCGCTGCGTGGAAAGAAGCACCCGGGTTCCGGGCTGGCCGTGAACAAGGCGGCATCGATCTCGGAATCGTGAATCGGTTGCGCTCCGAAGGCGATAAGGGCGATAACCGTTCTTTTCGCGAAATGATCGGGGAGTTTCTACGCCAGGCCTCGGAGCAAATCGTCGATTTGGCCGTACACTTCAAACATCGTGAATTTTCCCAGTTGGCCAAGGCGGCCCATGTACTCAAGGGATTGTGCGCCAATTTTGGAGCGCTCGGTTTGGCGCGCGAATGCGACGCCCTGCAGCGTTATGCCGAAAATGAAGAGGCTCCTTGGATTCCCGGAATTCTGACGCGGCTGCGGCAAAGCCTCGCTCAGGCTCGTAGCGTTTATTTCCACGAGGCGGCCTCGGGTTACGAAAACACAAGTCCCGAATCCGGTTCGCCTTCTGCGCCGAACGGCGAATCCAACGTCTGAACCTTCGGGTGTTTCATCGGTAGGTATGCGGCGCCCCGCCGCTTCGCAACCATTCGTTGATGTCTTTGCCCGCCGGAATGGCGAGACGATGGGCCGTGACGCCGGCATCGGCCAGCAAGGCGATGGATTTGGCGGCGCCGGCTTCGCCCGCCGCGTCGGCGTCGAAGGCCACGAAAACGGATTTGTTGCGGAACAGTCGGCACCAGGCGGGCTTGAAATTCGCCGCGCCCGGAATTCCCACGGCCGCGAAGCCGGCTTCGAGCAAGGTTAAGGTGTCGATCACGCCTTCGCACAGATAGAGATGGCCCGGCTCGCCGTCGAGCAATGCCGCGTTGTAAGGGCAGGGAATGGGTCCGGCTAGGGAAAGCTCTTTGGGCTTGATCTCGGCTTCCAGCGCGCGCGCTTGCAGATAAACCGGTGCGCCTTCGGCGTCGAAGTAAGGCAGCAGCAGCGGGTGGCGGTAAAAACGCAAATGGCCCTCGGCATTGAACAATCCTCCCGCCCGCAAGGCTTCCGGCGAAAAATGTTGCGTCAGGTGGTCGCTGATCGCGGCATAATCGTCGACCACGCGCAAGCGCTGGGCCGTCCAGGTTTTTTGAAAAATGCGGCGCGAACGCAGCCAGGCTGCGGCCTTGCCGGAGACGGGCCGGCAGCCGTGGAGTAACGCCTGTAAGACTTCCCGCCGATTCCTATCGTCGTCGTCGCTCCACTCGGGCGGGCGCGGTGGTGGCGGGACAATGCGGGAGGGGAAGAGATCGGTTTGGGAGCGCGGCGTATGCGATCCCCGCGCGGCATGGGGCGCGGCAACCGCCCCGCCGCGGGCGCGGAGAAATTCCACGGCTGGCAGAAAACCGCAACCGCGCATGCGACGCACCAAATCGATGACGTCGCCTTTGACATCCGGGCATACCCAGCATTTGAACGTGCCGCGCTCCGGCCAAATCGTCACCGAAGGCGTACGGTCGCCATGCGCATGCCGCTCGGGCGCGGGGCAGCGAAAGCGGTTGTACCGCACGTCGAGGCCCAACTCCCGCGCCACGTCGAGAATCGGATGGGCGGCTTTCAGCGCCTCGATGGTCTCGGAGTTCCGGTCCGCCATGGCCATAAGTTAAATGGGCGCGCCTTTCGTCCGCTTCGGCACCCATGGGCATGGGTATCTTTGCCCCATGGATGTGGAAATTCGCCCCGAGGTGCCGCTGGCGCCCTTGCTTTCTTTTCACGTCGGCGGTCCGGCGCGGTTTTTCTGCGCGCCGCATGATGTCGAACAATGCGCCGCGGCCTTGCGGCAGGCGACAGAGCATCGCTGGCCCGTGTTCGTGTTGGGCAAAGGCACCAATGTGGTTTTTGCCGATGCGGGGTTTGACGGTTTGGTGCTGTACACCGGCGAGTTCACCGACATCGCGTCGAACGGCTCCACCGTCACCGCTGCCTGCGGCGCGGCCTTGATGGACGTGGTGACCCAGTCGGTGGATCGCGGGTGGGCGGGCCTGCAAAACCTGGCCGGTATTCCCGGCACGGTGGGCGGCGGCACCTTCATCAATGCCGGCGCTTTCGATCAGGAGTTCAAAGACGTGGTGACTGCGGTCGAGTCGCTGCGGCCGGACGGAACACCGGTGTTACGCTCGAATTCCGCGTGCGGTTTCGGCTACCGCCGGTCGGTGTTTTCCACCGTTCCGGAGTTGATCGTGCGTACCACGTTTTTGCTGCGCGCTGGTGATGCATCGGCCCTGCGGCAGGAAATGGAAGCCACTTTGGACAAGCGGGCGGCCCGACAACCCCTGGACTTTCCCAATGCCGGCAGTATGTTCAAGCGCCCGCCGGGAGGTTATGCCGGGGCTTTAATCGAAGCCGCGGGACTCAAGGGCTTGCGCCGGGGCGGGGCGGGCATTTCCGCAAAGCACGCCAACTTCACCGTGAATCTGGGCAACGCCACGGCCCAGGACATCTGGGATTTGACCAGCGAAGTTATCGGCCGGGTGCGCGCTCATAGCGGGGTCACCTTGGAGCGCGAGGTGATTTTTGTGGGAAAGTTTCAGCCATGGCCGAGATCAGCGTAGTCATACCCGTGCACAACCGCGCCGATCGGCTGCCGCGCGCCGTAGCGTCGGTGTTGGAACAGACCGGACCGGCGCTGGAGTTGGTCGTGGTCGACGACGGGTCTGAAGACGACGTGAGTCAATCCCTGGCGCCGTTTGCGCGCGATGCGCGGCTGCGCCTGCTGCGGGTTGAACACGGCGGCGTCAGCCGGGCCCGCAACCTGGGCGTGGCCGCGGGCCGCGCGCCGCTCTTGGCATTTCTCGACTCGGATGATTATTGGCTGCCGGGAAAATTGCGGGCGCAGGTGGCGGAGCTTGAAGCCGGAGGCGGCGCCATCAATCAAACCGAGGAAATCTGGATTCGAAACGGCCGGCGCGTCAACCCGCCGCAACATGCCATTAAGCGCGCCGGCGATCTGTTTTTGGCCTCGCTGGCGCATTGTCTGATTACCCCCTCGTCGGTGCTCATGACCCGGGCCTTGTTCGATGCCTGCGGGGGCTTTGACGAAAGCCTGCCGGCCTGCGAAGACTACGATTTATGGTTGCGGGTATGCACCCGTCATTTCGTGGGCCTGGTCGCCCAACCGCTGCTGGTGCGCGTCGGAGGACATGCCGATCAATTGAGCGCCCGCACTCCGGTGCTGGATCGCTTTCGGGTGGCGGCCCTGGACAAATGGTTGCAGGCCAACCCCGGCGAAGCGCGCACCGACGCGGTGCGCGAAGTGTTGCACAACAAGCTGCGGATTTTGGAAAACGGTTATGCGAAAAGGGGGAATGCTGAGGGAAACAGGTTCTGTCGCTCTGTGGCGTCGCGCTATCTCGCGAACGACCCGGCTAGAGCGGTTTAAAACCCATTTCCTCGGCCGCCACTCCGTCTTTGCGTCGATCCAATTTGGTGATGGCCCAATTCCCTTGGCGCCGCACGCATTGGATCACCAAGCCCCGAAAAGGCGGCGGGTCGATGGCGCCGCCCCAATGAAAACGGCGTCCCTCCCATTCCGGTTCCGGAATTCCCGCCGCACGTAAATGTTTTTCCGCCAACGCCACCAAGTCGGCGGGCTGAAAATGGGAACATTGACCGGCTTCTTCGGAAGACATACGCAAGATAAGGTAGCGACTTCGCTGAGGCCGTAATCTCGGGCGGCAAAATCTTATTTTCCGTCCATGTCCGAAGCCCCTTTGGCATGGGAAGGCTCCTATTTGAAGAAATATGTCGATCGCAACGGTGTCGGGGATATCCCCGTTTCATTGGCGCCGCACTTCGAATCCGTGCTGTCTTTTCTGCGCGGGTTGCCCGCCAGCCGGGCCGGTTTTGCCTACGCCGAAGGCAAATGGTCGGTGCGCCAAGTCGCGGGGCATGTGGTGGACGCCCAGGTGATCTTCGCCTATCGCGCTCTGTGCATCGGGCGTGGCGAAAGCATAAGCCTGCCGGGTTTTGATGAGAACGCGTATGCTCTGCACTGGCGGGACGAAGGAATATCGTTGGAGCAAATCGGGGATCTCTACGCGGCGCAAGCACAAGCCATTACTCTGCAGACCGCAGTGCTGCGTCCGGAGGATTGGCGGCGGGCAGGCATTGCCAACAGAATCCAAGTCACGCCGGCGGTGATTTTTCGCGCCTTGATCGGCCATGAACGGCATCACCTGAACATGTTGCGCGAGCGCTATGGTTTGGGATGATCCGGGTTTTCGCCGCGAGCGGCGGGGAACTTGACACGTCGGCGGGCCGGAGAGCGTATCGGCTTCTGCGCCGCAATGGCGAAGAAATTCGACCGGGCACGTCAATCCGTAAGCGCCAAATAAATCGCCCGAAATCCCGGTTGCCGCGTTTCCTTGATATTTTTCAGCGCCATGCCCGTGAATTTGATGCGCATCGTGACCCTGAAAAACCTGCGCCATCCCGAGGTCAATCGACTGCTGCAGCGCGAACCCAGCCCTTCGCCGGCCGTGCGCAAAACCGTACTGGATATTTTGCGGCGGGTGCGGGAACAGGGCCATGCCGCGGCACTGGAATTGGCCCGGAAATACGACGGACTCCAGGGTAACCTGCGGGTTTCCGACGCCGAGTTGCGGCGCAGCGCGGACCAAACCCCGCGCCCCGTGCGCGCCGCCATCCGCCGCGCCATCGCCAATGTGCGTCGCTTCCACCTCCGCCAGCGCGAAACCTCGTGGCAATTGCGCGGCCGTTACGGCGAAACCTTGGGTCAAATCATTCGCCCTCTCGATCGCGTGGGCCTGTATGTTCCCGGCGGGGCGGGCGTTTACCCTTCCACCGTGATCATGAACGCCGTGCCGGCGCGGGTGGCGGGCGTTCCCGATCTCGTCATGGTCACGCCTTGCCCCCGGGGCTTGCCCCCGGCCGTGGCCTTTGCGGCCGCCGAACTCGGCATCGGCGAGATTTATAAAATCGGCGGCGCCCAGGCCGTGGCGCTGCTGGCCTATGGAACTTCGCGGGTGCGCCGGGTCGACAAAATCGTGGGCCCCGGCAATGTCTTCGCGGCCCTGGCCAAAAAAGAGGTTTTCGGCACGGTGGATATCGACATGGTGGCCGGGCCTTCGGAAATTCTGGTGTTGTTCGACGGAAGCGTCGATCCGGATTGGGTGGCGGTCGACCTGCTTTCGCAGGCCGAGCACGGCTCGGGTTATGAAGCCGTGATAGGAGTCACGACTTCGGCTTCAGCGGCGCGGCGGGTGGCGGACGCCGTCGCGGCCCAAACCGCGGCGTCGCCCAAGCGCGCCCTGATCACCAAGGCCTTGCGTCGTTACGGCCGCCTGTTCGTGCTGCCCGATTGGGAGCAGGGCTGCGATTTGGCCAATGCCCTGGCGCCCGAGCATGTCGAAGTGATGACGGCTTCTCCGCGCCGGCGGCTGCCGCGCCTGCGCAATGCCGGTGCCGTTTTTCTGGGCCCGTATTCTTCCGAGCCGGTGGGGGATTACCTGGCCGGCCCCAACCATGTCTTGCCCACCAACGGGTCGGCCCGGTTTTTTTCGCCCCTTGGGGTCTATGATTTTTACAAGCGCATGAGTTTAATCGAATATACCGAGCGCGGCTTGGCCGCCGAAGGCTCTTTGATGGTGGCCTTGGCCGAAGCCGAAGGCTTCATCCATCATGCCGCGGCGGTGCGCAAGCGGCTTTAGCACTAATTCATGGTGCCGTAATCGCGGCTCCAACTGGACTTGGGTTGGCTGGGCAGATTGGTCAAGGGAAGGTTGGTGACAATTTTTACATGCGAATCGACGGTGTGTCTTTCGCAGGAAAATGCGTCCAAAGGGTAGGTTTGCCCGTATTGCAGGCCGCTGAGGGTGTCGAGATTTACATTTCCGGACTCCGCGTTGTGAACACCCCCCAAATCAATGACCAATTTGCTGTTGATGAAAACCCAAATGTCGTCGTCTCCGACGAACTGAAAAGTGAGACTGGAAGTATGCCGGAATTTCGAATGAAGTTCCATGCAAAAGGAGTAATTATGCGGCGAATTAATACCCGCCCAGTTATAGGGCCCGAGTTCTTCCCCCGTATGGCATGCAGAACAGGTGTCAAAGCCTTTGTTGTCCATCCAAAAGAATTCATTATTGGTGGCGGAATAGTCGATTTCGTAAACATTTTGCCCTAACGACGGAGTTCGCACGAAGGGCAGGGAATCAAGCACCACGGCATTTTTAAAGGCCGTATCAGGGTAAGGGGAGGTGTAAATATTGTGGTGAGAAGGGCCGTTATGGCTGGTGGCTTGCTTCGTATTACAGTCGTTAATTGAGGAGGCGTAAGTTTGCACGAAACCAATAGTATCCGAAGGTTTGAACCATCTGCCCACGTTGCAGTTGAGAATCGGATGCGGACCCAGCACCGGTTTAGGTAAAGTGGTCAAACCGAAGTAACTTGCGTTGGTGGCGTCGTAGGAGAAGGTGTCGGCCTGCACCATTCCAGTTCCGTAAAAGGTCGCTATCGCGCAGCATGTGGGATTTTCAAATTCCGGATTGCTCCCGTCGCTGTGATAGTCATAGAAAATCGCATGTACCCATTGCGTATCCGGAAGCGTTGTCCCGGACCCCAGCATGGAAATGAGTTGGTCCAAGGGTATTTGGCTGATGGTGTCGTTGCCGTTCGGGTTTTTCTGAAATCCATTGGTATTGATGGCGTATTGGTTTAATCCCAAGGAGGTAATCCGGTACTTTACTGGAGTGATTCCCACGGTATAAGTGTTATATGCGCTGAATGTATCGGATGAATATTGACTGACTTCGGAACCGGCAATCGGCTTATCATCAATCCATTGCGGTCCAGTCCAACCTACATAGCAATAAGTTCCCCCGTTGCCTTGTTTGTGATAGTATTCGAAATAATATCGTTTGCCGGATTGCAGAGCTATTGATCCTGATACTCCAGCATGGGCCCAATCCGGTTTCCAAATGGCAAGAGAACAGATGGGGGCTGTGGAAAGATGCCCTGTGGTGGAGTCAGTACTGAGATAAAATGAGGACGCATCATCAGAGAGTGTATAAAAAGTATAGCTGCCCGATATCGGCGGTAAAATCCAGCCCGTCCATTTGTCGCCGAAATAGGAGGAATTCCAGGTTTCACCAATATAATACGAGGAATCGGTTCTGTTTGGCGAATGACCCCCAATCCAAGTTTTGAGTTGTGCAATGGAGGTATCCGAATGCGATTCGCCGGTCCAAAATTGACCGTAGATTTTTCCCGTATGGGTGGTATCGATGTATTTCATGGCGTTGCCGTTGATGATTTCCTGGGCCAGCAAAGTCATTAATCCGTCGGAGGCGCAGAAGGTTTGGATTTTGTGTTTGTAGTTGTAGGCCGTGACGGTAGTCATCTTATTGTTGTAAAGCGTGCCCACGGCAATGGCGGTTACGCCGAGTATGAGCAGAATGGTGAAGACGAGGACGAAGCCTTGTGATTTTCGAGCGGGAGGGGGCGTAGGTGTCATGACGATGAACCGATTCGGCGCTTTGGGTTTTCCATCAATTCATGGTGCCGTAATCGCGGCTCCAACTCGCCGAGGGCTTTCCTACAGGGTGGGCTACAGGAAGATTGGTTGAAAGGTAAAGATCGGAACCGGTGGCGTTGCGTTCGCAATAGAAAAAATCAAAGCGATAGGTTTTCCCATAGGTGAGATTGAGGTTGTCCAAGCCTACGGTGGCAGTGGAACTGCCATGCACGAAACCCAAATCGATGATCAGGCTGTCGTTGATAAAACCCCAGACATCGTCATCGCCTTTGAAGGTAAGGCTTAATCCGCTTGTTTGTACAAAAGGAATATGCATTTCCAAGCAAAAAGAATAGTTGTTTGAAAACGCAGGTACATCCGCTCCAAAACCTCTTCCATTCAATGGGAAAAAATGGGCGGAAGAATCAAGTAAATAAGTGCCATCGGGTTGACGCGTGAATTGCAGGGAATCTTTAATCACTACATTTTTGAAAGCAGTGTCGCTTCCCGGAGTGCTAATTGTGGAGCAATCCGTACCCGTTCCATCATTACCCGTTCCGTCATATCGACTCCAAGTATTTGGCCCCTGATCCCAGTAAAACTGATTGTTGACGTTATCCCATGTAAAACCATATGCATGTTCCCCACCCGGTGGGCCGGTATGGACGGTGGAAGCCTGATAATTCGGCCTCGTAAAATCGCCGGGTGTCCATGGCACAAACCATTTATTGAGATCGCAGGTAATTTTAGCGCGTACCGCCGTGTTCCGTATGGGTTTGGGTACGGAGTCTAGTCCGAAATATTGGGCGATATGATAAGTGGGGTCATCTTGATAATATTTCAGCGCGTTGTTCTTGACCAAATTGGGAGTTACACTGCCGTCATTCATATAAGGCTGGGCTTGGTACGGGGCGAGATGCACCGGAACGAGCAACCCATTGCTGTTCGAGTTGAACTCGGGATTTGAGCCATCAGCGTGATAATCGTAATAGACAACTGGAAATTTAATCGTGGCGGGAGGCGCCGTGGCGTTGCCCAAAAGCGAGATCAATTGATCGAGTGGCACGCGCGCCACCGTATCCATGGTCCCGGCGGTTTTTTGATAGGCATCGGTGTTCAGCGCGTATTGGTTGATTCCTTCTGAAAAGACGCGATATTTAACCGGTGTAATTCCCACGGTATCGGTGTTGTACAGGCTGGTGGAATCGGACTGGTACTGGCTGATTTCGGAACCGGCGATTGGTTTATCATTAATCCATTGCGGTCCTGTCCAGCCTACATAACAATAAGTACTCCCGTTGCCTTGTTTGTGATAGTATTCGAAATAATATCGTTTGCCGGATTGCAGAGCTATTGATCCTGATACTCCAGCCTGGCTCCAATTATTCGGTTTCCAAGTGGCAAGAGAACAGATGGGGGCTGTGGAAAGATGCCCTGTGGTGGAGTCAGTACTGAGATAAAATGAGGACGCATCATCAGAGAGTGTGTAAAAGGTATAGCTGCCCGATATCGGCGGTAAAATCCAGCCCGTCCATTTGTCGCCGAAATAGGAGGAATTCCAGGTTTCACCAATATAATACGAGGAATCGGTTCTGTTTGGCGAATGGCCCCCAATCCAAGTTTTGAGTTGTGCAATGGAGGTATCCGAATACGATTCGCCGGTCCAAAATTGACCGTAGATTTTTCCCGTATGGGTGGTATCGATGTATTTCATGGCGTTGCCGTTGATGATTTCCTGGGCCAGCAAAGTCATTAATCCGTCCGAGGCGCAGAAAGTCTGAATCTTGTGTTTGTAGTTGTAGGCCGTGACGGTAGTCATCTTATTGTTGTAAAGCGTGCCCACGGCAATGGCGGTTACGCCGAGTATGAGCAGAATGGTGAAGACGAGGACGAAGCCTTTTTGTTTGTGAGGAAGGTGGAGAACTGACACAAATTTATCCCGCTTAGTTTTTATTGCGAAACCTCACGTTCATGGAATCGATGATTTTCCGATAGCCTCCGGTGAGGGTGTAATTGGGGTCGGGGATGGCGGTGCGGGCCCTTACCGTGAAAGCCGCGGATTTCATGCTGTTCCAGTCCGTCGTTGAATTATGGGTGGCGTCATAAAATTTGATGTTCAACGAGTCGATATTTTCAGCCAGCACCACCCCCGCCAGCACCAGATTATTGGAGGATAGGCCAACGCTGTCAGTGCGATAGGGGTAAATCAGGGAACCCGTATCCAATTGGTACGGCAGCGGCGGCGCTACCGTGATGGTTTCGAAGCCGTCGGGCGGCATGTCTTTCGCGATACTCGAGATTCTGCGCTTCACTGTCGCATGCGCGGGATTCGCATAATCCACCAGCACATAGGGAACGAGGGCGCCACCATACAGAAAAGCGGTGGAGTCTCCTAGTGGGATGGGGATTTTGGCGTAATTGGCGGGCGGCGTCGTGGACATGAAAGAGGAGCCGCCGTTGGGATTGTTGCCGACCACCAGCCAACTGGTTGAACTCCAATTTCCGGGGGGTGCGATGGAGAGCACCGAATCCCAACCGGTATCCGGTAAGGCAGAGCCCGCCTGTTGCAGGATTTCGGCCAATTTCTTGATGGTGTAATATTCGTTTTGATTGCGTTCGGCGATTTGTTCTTGCAGGTTGTAGGCGCTGTACGAGTTGCGGTAAAACCGGGTCAGCACCGTCAATAAAATCGCCGAGGCAACCAAGGCCACCAGAATTTCGAGCAAAGTAAATGCATGCTGGCCGGGGGAGGGCCGGCGTTCAGAAGCGTTTGGAGACATAGGTGGAGATTTTCAAGGTGTCGAGGGTTGCGCTTCCCCAATAGGTGGTGATGGCCACGCTGTCGACGTCGTTCACGACTGCGCCGTCTTTGGGAGAATGGGCCGCCCCATAGTGGCAGACGAGAGTAATCCCATCCGATCCGGCGGGGACGGTGGTGTTGGTACCGGGGGCCGGCCAGTTGGCGATGGTGTCTTGCGCGATTTTGATGCGCAGGTCTTCGATATACTTTTCGATCCTATGACCGGCCTTGAGAATGCGCGTATTATTCTCACTTTGTCGACTGGTCATTCCCTGAATTTTTACGAACAAGACCACTCCGATGGCGATAATCACCATGGCCGCCAGAACTTCCAAAAGCGACCAGCCATGATTTGAACTGCTTTTGAAAACGCTTTGGGTTTTCAAAATCATTGGACGATCACCTTAACCCTTCCGGTGCTGGCCAGCACGTTGATGGAGTCGACGAAGTTGTACAACTTGAATTTGACGCCCAGGCTGGTATTGGCGGACCCATCCCCGCGGAATACGATGGTGGTCGGACTGGCGCTGACGATATTGAGGCTGTCCTTGGCTTTGAAGACGATGGGCTGCAAATAGAGGGAATCCGTTCCCTTGTCGTACACGTTATTTAAGGGGTTGGATCGATCGAAGAAGGCGAAAATGGAATCCGCCGTGGGTGCCGCGTGCACCGCGAATACCACCCCGCAATGCAGTGAAGTATTGGAGACGGCGCGACTGCGCGCGTTGAGGATTAAATACTTGGCCGCATCGGCCCCATTTCGCAAGGTAATCCCCCGCACATACCCTCTAATGGGCGGAATGGCAAAGGCGGTTAAAATGGAGATCACGGCGAGCGCCACCATAAGTTGAATGAAGCTAACCCCCATTTCCTCTTTCCATTTCCGGGCTTTTGCCATGGGGTCCAACCTGATGAATGCCGCTTTCGATCCAAGAATTCCGAAATGCCGTTTTTATAATGTCAATTCTACCACTAAACATAGAAGTGGCGCGTAATTTATCGAGTTTGCCAGGGTAACTTCCCGAGGCAACGGAGATTTATCATTCATTTGACTGGCTTGACGTCCACGGTTTCCGGCCCGGAAGGGCCAGGGATTTTTCGCAGCGTCCCTGAATTTGGAAGACGTACCCTTTAACCGCTTCTCCACCAATTTTCCGGGTTGGCTCCGCGGGCCGACATGTCCAGGAACTCATCACCCCCGAATTGGAAAACCAAGCACGGTTCGGATGGGTTTTCTTGGAAAGTTGGTCCTGTGGGTGGATTGGAATCGCAATGTCGGCTAAAAAATCCCGCCGCCCTTGACGTATCGCAAAAAAGTAAGGAAACTCAAATCCGGTTTGCGGTATAATCGGGAAAGTTTTTGTCGAGGACGCATAAGGAGATTGCTATGAGGTCGTTCAGAAAATATTGGAAATGGTGGACCTTTCCCCTCACGGCGTTGGCGGCCTCCGCCATCTGGTTCTGCGACCCGGGGAGTTCCCTGAATCCGGCCGCGCCGGGCGCGGGCAACGGCAAAGTGCCCCTGGTGTCGGCCACGATCAGCCAAGCCACGATTCTGCCCGACACCGACACCGCCACCGTGCACGTGATCGTGACCGATTCGGCGACCGGTGATCCTCTGTCGGGTGCCACCGTGCTCTTCAACACCGGATTGTTCACCCTGCTGGACGCCACGGGAACTAGCCCCCTGCAACTCGACACCGTGCCCGCGGGCGGCGCGTTTGCCTTCAAACTGGTTTCGGGGAATCCGGGTGCGGGACAAGTTGTGATCACCGTCCTCAATGGGAATATAAAACGCACCGACACGGTGAAGGTTTTCGTCACCGAACGCCCGGTCGCCCCCCTGGTAAGCTTGGTCTATGCGTCGCAAATCAAGGAAACCGATACCGCCAAGGTTACGGTCACGGTATTGGATTCCGTCAACGCGATGCCGCTGCAAGACGCCCTGGTCGCCGTTTCCAGCAGTTTTTTCAAAATATTGAAAGCCGGATCCTCCGATACCTTGACCAGCGACACCACCCAATCCGACGGCACCCTGCAATTTCGGGTTTTGGCCTCGGATTCGGGCAGTGGGAACATCACCGTGCATGTGACCACGGCGGCCGGCAAGCAGCACACCACCAATTTCACCATCACCGTAACCGGCAATCCGACCGTGGATCGCTCGCGCAACATGGTGTTCACGGTTTTGAAGCCGACTTTGAAAGCCGACGGCAGCGATGCCACCCAGCTCAAAGTGGTGGTGAAAGACGCCAACAACAATCCCATGGTGGGAGAAAAAATCGTGTTTACCGCGACCGGCGGTTTGGTGCTGCCGCAGGCGGTCACCGATTCCTTCGGCACCGCCTACGGCACCTTGGTTTCGGAACGCGCCAATAAAACCGTGGTGGTGACGGCCACCTTGGTGCTGCCCGACGGCAGCAGCAGTCTGACGGCCCAGCAAAGCGTGACTTTCTCGGGCGTGACCGTTTCCATCAACACTTCCAAAAAAGTGGCCATGCGCGACAGCGTCGTAACGGTCACTTTCGCTTTTCTGGATGCGAATTCGTCGCCCATGTCCGGCGACACTCTGGACATTTCCGCCGCCGACGTCTATCGGGGATTCGGGCAACGCTTGAGTTCGAGTCCGGCGGTGGATTCGGAATTGGTGGTGGCCGACAACCGCGGTCAATACCAGACCACGGTGACCTCCCAATCCGCCGGCAGCGTGATCATCCAGGCCAACGGGCTGGGGGCGCAGGATGCGGATACCATCGTGTTCACCAACAACAGCATGACCCTGTCCGCCAGCAAATCCTCGATCGTGGGAAATGGCCAGGATCAAGCCACCTTGACCGCCAACCTGGTGGACGGGAGCGGGAACCCCATCAATAGTGCGCAGTTGAAATGGACCACCACCTTCGGTAATTTCACCACGACGCCTTTCACCAGCACCTCTAACGGCAAGAGTTCCATCGTTTTGCAAAGTCCCAATGGTTCGGGCATCGCCACCGTCGACGTTGAGGCACAGGACGCTTCCGGCGCCTTGATCGCCAGCGGCACCATCACCGTGCGCGTCACCGCCTTGCCGGTGCATAAGCTCGTGCTGACGGTGAGTCCCGACAATATCGCGGTGAAAATCGGCCAGGCCACCATGACGGCGGTCGCGTATGACAGCGCCGACAACGTCATGACCGGGGTGCTGATCGGATTCCGCATGATCAAAGGCGCGGGCGGCGGCGACGAAGTCATTTCCCCGCCGGCGGCGTATACGCTCTCGGGCGTGGCGCAGGCCACCTTCACGGCCGGCGGCGTGATCAGCCTGTACCAAGGCGTAAAGCTGGCCGCCGTGGCCCTGAGCATTGCCGGCAACGATACCTTGGTCATCGCCTCTTCGGATACCTTGGGAGTGACGGTGTCGGGCCCGCCCGCCAAGGTCAGCATCGGCGCCAATATCAATAAAGGCGTGAATCCGGATGACGGCACTTTCGCGTTGCCCGTGGCCGCCGTGGTGACCGATATCAATGGCAATCTCGTGGCCGACGGCACGCCCGTCAATTTCGGCGTGATCCCCATCGCCGCCAATATTCTGCAGACGAAGAATTTCATCTACACCGACACCTGGCCGTATTACGCCTTCAACACCGACACCACCCTCATTCCCCTGCCCTGGACCGATTACAACAATAACGGCAAATTGGATCCGGGCGAACCCGCCAGTTTCTACAACTCCAATAATCCGGCACGGGGCGAAGACAAAGACGGCAACGGCGTGATCAATTTTCCGCCGGAGACCTTCGCGGATCTCAACGGAGACGGGGTTTGGACGCAAGCCAACGCCGAGCCGATGATCGTCCACAACGTCACGGATTCGGTGGGCCGCTTTGTGTCTGCCGAAACCACGTTTGTGGATTACAACCACGACGGACTGCGGGAATCGATGGAACCTTTTTACCGGAATGGATTCATCTACGTGGATTCCAGTCTGATCAAATATCTGCCGTCGGATTCGTCTTACCGGCCGTTCATTCCGGGAGTGACGCCGCCCTGCAAATGCGCGGGCCAAACGGATGCCAACGGGAATTTGTATGAAATCACTTATTTCGACAGCCCGTACAACCATCCCTTCCCCGGAGATGTGGCGGTGGGCATCGACAAGCAAACCGGAACGTTGGCCGGCAAGGCCCTGACCAAGATCACCTATGTGCAAACCGACGCCTGGATCGTTTCGGTGCGCGTGACCGCCGAGTCCAACGGCATCCGTAGCTATGTCGATATTCTTCCCTTGCCGAAAATCAAAGAAGGCAATTAGTCCATGAGGAGTTCTATGCGCACAAGAATCGTTTTGGGTCTGGTCTGCCTGAGCGCCGGCGTCGCCGGCGCGACGCCTCCCGGCATGCCGCTTTCCAACTTGCTCGGCCGGCAAATGTCTCTGGGCGTGTATTACGACTACAGCGGCCAGTCCTTGTTTCGCGAAGGGTCGGCTTCGGTGCTGCATACTACCGGCGTCGGCCTTGAATACGGCATTCTCGACTATGTCGGCGTCGGGGCGTTCGCCGGCGGTTCCGTACTCAACGTCGACGTGCCGCCGGGAAGCAACAGCGATACCTTGCGCGCGTTCAATTCGAACTTCGGACCCTATGGCGGGCTGTCGGCCAAGCTCGCGACTCCCAGGTTTTGGCAGAACACGTCGCGCCTGGTCGGCTACGGCCAGGCGGCGTTCCTGCATGCCGAAGATAATGCCGGCAATGTCAAGCAGGGAATGGTGTATAACGCCGGTTTATCCCTTCAGGCCGAATTGAACCACACCTACAATTTCGTGCTGGGAGGCGAGTACTACTATCTCGACGGCGAACAACAGGCGGCCGGGGGCGGAACGCAATTCCCCTTCGGGCTCAATGCCGGAGACGGCACGATCGACTATTTTCGCGGCTTGATCGGGTTCGAGTATTTCTTCAAAGGCCCGAACCGACCTTTCATTTCCTTCGCCCTCCGGCCGACCGGCTCCATGAGTTACCGATCGGGGTTCGGCTTGCAAGGCATTTCGCTTTCCGTCACCTTGGGGGCCATCACCTCATTCGACAAACAGGCCGAACAGCGCAACGGAGACGCGGGCACTTCCATCGACGACGATTAGCGCCGGCTACCCGTCGGCGCCCTCGCGCAGCCAATCTTCCACCACCTCGCGGAACAGTTCGCCGTCTTTGCGTCCGTATTCCATCAATTCCTTGGCGTATTCCCCGTCGAACAGCAAATAGCTGAGCATATCGGAGGAGATCCAGCCGCCGAAGAGATAGCGCAGGGTTTTGGGAAAGCGGTGGCGGTGGCGCGAGGCGATGAGGGTGAAGTCGAGCATGGGGCCGATGCGGCAGAGATCGATGATTTTGACGTCGCGTTCGGACTCGGGGACCCGGGTGGCCAGCATGTTGACCCGGTTCATGAATTGCGAATCGATGTCGACGGCATCCAGAAACATGGCGTCGAGCATGGTGGCCGCGATGCGCCCCAGGGTCGGAACGGTCTGCGCGCCGCTTTGGTACGAGTCGCCGCGCAGGCTGATGCTGATGATGCGATCGGCGCCCATGCGGATGGCGGCATTGAGCGGGGTCATATTGCGCAGCGAACCGTCGCCGTAATAATGCCCATCCATGCGCACGGGGGAAAAGATGAGTGGAACCGCGCACGAGGCCATCACGTGTTCGATGGTGAGGGTGGTGCGCACACCCCGCAATGTGGGGCGCTCCCAGGAGGGGCAAACTTCGCGGGTTTGAAAAAAAGTGACGTTCTTGGTGTCGGTATAGTCGAAACAATTGATGGCCAGGGCATGTTCGGGCATGGTGCGCAGCCGCAATTGCACCTGCCCCATGTCGATGTGCCGGCTTAAATAGGAGTGCAGGGGCGTGGAATCAAGCACGGCGTTGATGATGGTGTCGCTCTGCGGATGGCTTTGATGGCGCGAGGAATGCGCCAGCCGCATCAGGTTTTTCACCACGCTTTTGAAATCCGATACGAAGATGTCGTGGGTATTAACCGAGGACCAAAGATCCTTCAAAGCATCGATGCCGCTGGCGTAATTGGGCGCGCTTTGCATGAGGCGCACGGCATTGATGGAGCCGGCCGAAACGCCCACCATGATTTCGGCTTCGCCGCCGCGCACGAACAGGTCGCGCCAGGCGTCGAGAATGCCGACCTGGTACGCCCCGCGCGCCCCACCGCCGCTCAGGATGAGGGCCAGTTTTTTTCTCGCCACGGGTGACCTTGCTTCCGCGCTGCGAAATTTTGGGCGCGTTCTTCGGCGTCGGAATTGCGCCGCCGTTCTGCCTGCGACCAGTCGCGGATGATCAGCGCCGCCAAATCCGTGGCCGGCACGGCCATCACGTGTTGGTTGATAAGCATGACCGCCACCGCGATGCCGTCTCCGGGATGATCTTTGAAACGCGCATAGCCAATATACCACTCGTAGCGGCCCGGAGGCTCTTCGCCGTCGAGCGACCCGGTTTTGCCGCCCAAGTCCAGGCTATCCCAATCTTGCCGGCGCAGGTTGCGACGGAAGCCCCGGCGCGCCGTGCCCGAGGCCACCGTAGCCGACAGCATGGAACGCAACTGCGCCAACGCCGCCGTGGAGATGAACGGCTCCGTCGGGATCGGAAAAGGCAACACCCGCGTGGTATCGCCCTGCAGGGATTTGAGTCCCGAGGTAAACCGGGGCGGAAGCAGGTGGCCGTCGTCGCCCACGCTGCGGGCGATTTCCAAGGCGTGCAACGGCGAGATGGTGGTGGCGGTGGTGAACCCGCAGGCGGTTTCCGCCAGGGGAAAGCCGCTGTCGGGAATGTCGAGGTGGCTGGATTTCCATTCGTCCAAGGGCCCGGGCCGGTTGAACCCCAGGGCCGCGGCCATTTTTCGCAGCGGGGCGGGGCCAAGCTGCAGGCCGAGCAATCCGAAAACAGGATTGATGGAGCGGGCGAAGGCTTCCGTCAGGGAAATCCGCGGGTAACTTCCATGTTCCGGCGGGCGCAGTTGAAAGCGGTACAAGGTGTGGTTTCGCCCCAGCAGCGGCAAACTGTCGTCGGGGGTCTCACCCCGGCCATCGAGCGCGGCGGAGGCCGTGAGGATTTTGATCAGGGACGCCGCGGGGAATTGCGCCTCCAGCGCCAGTTCGGGACGGGAGCGCGATCCGGTGGAATCGCGTTCGGCCAGGGCGCGCATCAGGCCCGAGTGCAAGTCGCAGACGGCCACGACGGCGCCTTCGGGCCGGTATTGGTTCAGATAATGCAGGGCCCGGGCTTGCAATAGGCTGTCGGCGGCGTATTCGGTGATCCAGTTTCGTCCTGCGAAGGCCAGGGTGTCTTGGCCGGGAAAATTCTTCGGCGGCGGCAGCGAATCCAACCGGGGTGGAATGGGAACCGCTTTTGCGGTCACGGGCGGGACGGCGGCCGGCGCAGCCCGGTGCGATCGCAAACCCAATAGGAAAAACAGTGCCGCCGCCGGCACGACCAAAGCGAAACGAATGCGCAAGGCGCGGAGCAGCCGGTGGTGAAAAGGGGGCGGCGTTTTTTCCGCCGGGGTCAGCCCGAAACCCCATCGCCCCCCTCCGGGTTTCGAGGGTGTCAATCCGCCGCCTTGGGGCCCACAGGGTTTGCCCATGCGGTTCAGGCGGCGCGCGGCGCAGCCGCAGGCTGAAAAATGTTTTCCCGATAATAGCGGAGTTCGGCCACCGACTCGCGGATGTCGCTTTGCGCCAGATGCCTTTCGGCCTTTTTAAACGGCGCCAGGGTCGGATACCAATGCAGCGCCGCCAACTTGAAGGAACTGACGTCGACGATGCGGTAATGGAAAAAGCTTTCCAAGCGGGGCATGTGACGGCCGAGAAAGCGGCGATCTTGCCAGATGGAATTACCGCATAACGGCGCCGTGCCCGGTTGCACGTGGCGCGCCAGAAACTCGAGCGTCTGGGTTTCGGCCGCGGCCGTATCCAGCCCCGAGGCCAGCACCCGATCCACCAATCCCGAGCTGCCGTGATGGGTCTTGTTCCAGTCATTCATGCGATCCAAAACCCCGACCTCGTGGTGAATGGCGAACACCGGACCTTCGGCCAGGAGATTGAGATCGGCATCGGTCACCAAAGAAGCGATTTCAAGAATAACATCGGCTTCGGGATTGAGTCCCGTCATTTCCAAATCGATCCACACCCAATTCGCCGCGGGCGAAAGGGGTTTCGCCGCCGGCGGAGGGGCTTGGTCTCCGTCCGGGGCGCGTCCCAAATCTGATTCCATATACCGGGATCTTCCTATTATTGGAAGGCATTTTTAAGCTAGAAACTTCCCGGCTACGGAGCCGGCGCATGCTTGCGCCTCGATCCCGAAACCGTCAGGCGAAACGACTCGCGGCCATCCCGATGAAATCCGAAATCGACTCGCTCCTCTTCGGGCATCTTTCCATCATCTTCGGATTTTGCCTGGGGTTCTGGCTGGTGGCGCGCGTGCTGCGTCAGCATTACCGCCCCTCGGTTTCGATTGCCTGGCTTTTGTCCATCCTGTTCATACCCTATCTCGGGGTTCCGGCCTATTTCCTGTTCGGCGGCCGAAAGATCGCGCGACGCCGGGGAAAGAAAAAAGGCCTCTATTCCAAATCCGGATCCAATAGCCCCCGATTCGAGGGAATGGATCCGCTGGAATGCATCCTGTCGGTGGCCCACATGCCGCCCCAGCGACCCGCCGGCCGTTTTGAATTCATTCCCGACGGCGAAAAGGCTTATGCCACCCTGCGCGATCTCATCGCCCAAGCCGAGCATTCCATTCACGTCATGACCTTCATCCTGGGGCGCGATGAAGTCGGGAAAGCCATCGTGGCGCAACTCGCCGCCAAAGCCGAAAGCGGGGTGAAGGTGCGGCTGCTCTTGGATGCGCTTGGATGCCTGACCACGCGGGGCCGATTCGTGTCGGCGTTGCGGCGCGCCGGCGGCCGGGTCGGCGTTTTTGCGCCGGTGCTCCCGGTGCGCAGAAAATGGTCGGCCAACCTCCGCAACCACCGCAAAATGGTGATCGTCGACGGGAAAAAGGCGCTGATCGGGGGCATGAATTTGGCCCGGGAGTATATGGGCCCGAATCCCGATCCCCAACGCTGGCTCGACTCCGCCATTTTTTTGGAAGGGCCCGCGGTCTTGGATTTGGAGGAGGTTTTTACCAGCGATTGGAATTTTGCCGCGAAGGAGGCGCTGCGTTCCGAGCCGATCGGTTTCGCGCCGCCGGTATCCGGCCAGGCCGGTCCTTCGGTGCAAATCGCGGCGAGCGGACCCGACGTGGCCGAAGATCCCGTGCACGATGCCATCCTGACCGCCTGCATGGGTGCGCACAAGCGCATTTGGATCGTTACACCCTATTTCATTCCCGACGAGGGTATCGCGCGCGCGCTGCTTTTGCAAGCCCGCCTGGGACGGGATGTGCGGATTCTGCTCCCCCGGCGCTCAAACCATTTCTTTGCCGATTTGGCGCGCGGCCCCTGCTTGCGGCAAATGCGGGCCAGCGGCGCGAAGATTTATCTGTACGGCGGCGGAATGGTGCACGCCAAGCACCTGATCGTCGACGAGGATCTCACTTTGGCAGGTTCGATGAATCTTGACATGCGCAGCTTGTATTTGAATTATGAAGTCGGCGTTTTCATCCGTTCCCGGGAAGATGTCGGGGCCGTGGCCGCGTGGGCGCAAGCGCTTATGGAGAGGTCCGTGGCCTTCCGGCAAACCCGGGTGGGCAAAGTGCAAGGATTCCTGGAAGATGTGAGTATGCTGATCTCCCCGCTTTTGTAATCGCGAACGAATCTTCCTACCGCCTTCCCATGATTTCCCGGCCCCCGCCCGCCCCCCATCTGAAAGTCCTGACGTACAACATCCACAAAGGTTTTACCCGCAACAACCGGGCGCATATTCTCGAACCCATCCGCCGGGCCTTGCGCGCCATCGATCCCGATCTGGTCTTTTTGCAGGAGGTGCTGGGGGAGCACACGCGGCATCGCAAGCGAATTCCCGATTGGCCGGAAGCCCCGCAATGCGAATATCTGGCGCAGGATGTCTGGCCGCATTTCGCCTACGGCCGCAATGCCGTCTACTTGCAAGGCCATCACGGGAATGCCGTGCTCAGCAAATTTCCCATCCTGCAATGGGAGAACCTGGACGTCTCGAACAGCCGGTTGGAAAGCCGGGGCATTTTGCACGGGAAGGTGAAGTTGCCCGGGTCCGCGATTCCCCTGCATTTCTTTTGCCTGCATTTGGATTTGCTCGAGCGCGGAAGAAGGCCCCAAATCCAGGCGCTGTGCAATCGCATCAATGCCGTGGTTCCGGAGAAAAGTCCGCTGCTTATCGGCGGCGATTTCAACGACTGGCGTGTGCGCGCCACGGCGACTTTGGAGCGGCAAACCGGAGTTCAGGAAGCTTTCCGAACCTTTCACCGGGCGCATGCGCGCAGTTTTCCTTCGCGGCGTCCGTTTTTAAAGCTGGACCGCATTTATTTTCGTGGCGCCGCGCTGGTCAACGCCGCGGTTTTGGACGGGCCCCCGTGGAATTCGCTCTCCGATCATTTGCCCCTGGTTTGCGAATTTTCCCTCTGAATCCGGAATTAATCTTGTACGCAGCGCAGCCGGCCGGCGGGAGTCGTTCCGATTGGGTCCGGCGGAATTTTATTTGAAGGTCCGGGAGGGAATTTGATCTCCATCGCCGCCCTCGGTTCGCACCTTAAGCCGGTCGTCTTGGCGATCTTCGCCATCACCTATCTGGGCATCGCGGCGGGACGCGTGCCCGGCCTGAAACTGGATCGCACGGGCATCGTGATTTTGGGCGCGATCGCCATGATGGTTTTCGGCGGATTCCACACCGCCGATATGATCGGATTCATCCATTGGCCCACCATTTTTTTGCTGTTCAGCTTCTTCGTGCTTTCGGCGCAATTGCGTTTGTCCGGATTTTTCCATGCGGTCGCCGGCGGCATCGCCCGGAAGCTGAATCACCCCGCGCGCTTTCTGCTCCTCTTGATGCTCGCCACCGCCGGCCTTTCCGCCTTTCTGAACCATGACATCGTGTGCTTTGTTTTCACGCCCATCGTGGCGGCGGCCCTGTTGCAGCGAAAGCTGAACCCCGTGCCCTTTTTGATCGCCACCGCCGTGGCCAGCAATATCGGCGCGGCCGCCACCATGGTGGGCAACCCGCAAGACATGATGATCGCCCAAATCGCCGGGTTCGGATTCGGCCCGTATGCGGCGTGGTGCTTCGTCCCGGTATCCCTCGCGCTGGCCGGAGCTTACGGAGTTATCTGGTTGCTTTCGCGCCGGAGTTGGCTCAAGGCGGAAAACGCTTCCCTGCCACCAGAGGTAACAACGCGGCGGTATAACCGGCTGCATACCCTCAAGGGCTTGGTGATTCTCGGCATCGTAATCGGCTTGTTTTTCACCAGCTTGCCCAAGGAGCTGGTGGCCTTGACCGCGGCCGGCATCCATCTCGCCAGCCCCAAATTCCGCACCGAAGATTTGTTGAAGCTGGTGGACTGGCCCATTCTTCTGCTCTTCATGGGGTTGTTTGCGGTGACGGGGGCTTTTCAGCAAACCGGATACGGCGAGTCGGCGGTGCATTGGTTGGCGGGCGTGGGCTTGAACCTGCAATCACAGCCGACCTTGGTGCTGGTCACGGCGGCGCTGTCCAACCTGATCAACAATTCCGCCGCCGTCATGCTGCTGTTGAAGGTTGCGCCGGTTGCCCACCCCCCTCTCGGCTATGTGTTGGCGCTGGCCAACAGTTTCGGTGGGAGCCTGATCATCGTGGGCAGCGTGTCCAACATCATCGTGGTCCAGCAGGCGCGCGAAATGGGGGTGCGCATTTCCTTTCGGGAATTCGCGCGCTTGGGTATTCCGGTCACTGTGGTGGCCTTGGCCGGATTGATGGGCTGGATTGCGCTCCTCCATTAATCGGGCATGGGCGCTGCTTCCGGCTACGTTCGCAGGCAAGGCGCGAAGAGAATTATTCGGGACCGGAGCCAGAAAAAAGAATTTACCGGGGCCAGCGGTCGGTCTAGCAATGGGTTGTGGCCGATTGGTTTAAATTTTTCTGCCAGTGTAAATGCGCGGGATCGCCGGCTGGGCGATGATGCGAAGAATCAGAATAAAGGTGGTTGGGATTGGAAAAGCGAAGAGAAGTCGTGATTACGGGTTTGGGTGTCGTCAGCCCTTTGGGCTTCGACGTGGATACTTACTTCTCCCATCTCCTGGCGGGCAAAAGCGGCGTCAGCGCCATCGCGCGTTTCGACGCTTCGGCCTATCCGGTGCAATTCGCCGGCGAGGTGAAGGGTTTCGACGCCACGGAATGCTTCGACCCCAAGGAGGCCCAGCGCACCAGCCGGTACATCCAATATCTGATGCATGCCGCCCTGCAGGCCGTGCGCCAGGCCGGATTCGATCAAGACCCGCCGCGGCGCGATCGCGCCGGGGTGATTCTGGGTTCGGGCATGGGCGGCATCGAGGTCTTCACCGAAAACGCGCAATTGCTTGGCACGCGCGGACCCAAACGCGTGTCGCCTTTTTTTGTGCCCATGGCCATCACCAATATGGGTAGCGGCATGGTGGCCATTCGCCTGGGCTGGGGCGGTCCGAATTGGGCCGTGACATCGGCCTGCACCACGGGCAACCACGCGGTGGCCGCGGCCTCGGATCAAATCCGGCTGGGGCGCGCCGACGTCATGCTGGCCGGCGGGTCCGAAGAGGCGGTGTGCCCGGCGTCGCTGGCCGGTTTCAGCAATATGAAGGCATTGTCGCGCCGCAACGAAGATCCGGCCCGCGCCTCGCGCCCCTTTGATCGCGGCCGCGACGGATTCGTGTTAGGTGAAGGCGGCGGCGTGCTGGTTTTGGAGGCGCGTGAACACGCCGAAGCGCGCGGTGCCAAAATTCTCGGCAGCGTGCGCGGTTATGGAATGAGTTGTGATGCGTATCACATGTCGGCGCCCCTGGAAAGCGGCGAAGCCGTGGCCCGGGCCATCGAGAGCGCCATTGTCGATGCCGGCATTTCCAAATCCGAAATCGGACTGGTTAACGCACATGCCACTTCGACCCCGCTGGGCGACGCCGCTGAGGTCAAGGCCTTGCGGCGCGTGTTCGGCGCCGGGTTGGAACACATGAAGGTGCACAGCACCAAGTCGATGATCGGCCATTTGCTGGGCGGCGCTTCGGGCGTCGAAGCCGTGGCCTTGGTGATGACCTTGAACTCGGGCAAGGTGCATCCCACCATCAACATGCAGGATCCCGATCCCGACTGCCCGGTCGATTGCGTGCCCAACGTTGCGTCGACCACCACGACGCGCATCGGTATCAGCAACAGCTTCGGCTTCGGCGGCCACAATAGTTGTGTCGTGATCGAAAAAGGTGAGTGAAAATTTTCGGGGTTAAAGCGTACCTCTAATCATCGCGTTCTCCGTCTGCGGCGGACCCGGCAGCGAAGGCATCGGCCTTCGACAGGCTCGGAACCAAGCTCAGGTCTCGTCCACTTCCGGCCGGGGTCCAGTTCCGCGGTTTGGGAATCAGGCCACCAGGGTTTTGCCGGTCGAGTGTAAGTCGTCGCAGGCTTCTTTGACGCGCGCCGCCATGCTCTTCTCGCCCGCTTTCAAGAACGCGCGCGGGTCGTACATCTTTTTGTTGCCCACTTCGCCGTCGATCTTGAGCACTCCGTCGTAGTTCTTGAACATGTGATCGGCGATGGGGCGGGTGAAAGCGTATTGGGTGTCGGTGTCGACGTTCATCTTGACCACGCCATAGGCGAGCGTTTCATGGATTTCCTCTTTGGTGGATCCGGAACCTCCGTGGAAGACCAGGTCGAAGCGGGCCTTGTGCTTGGCCTTGAGTGCGTCCTGACCCTCTTTGAGAATGATCGGCTTCAGCTTCACGTTTCCGGGTTTGTACACGCCATGCACATTACCGAAGGTGGCTGCGAACATATAGCGTCCGCCCTTGGTTTGCGACAACGCCTCGTACACGCCAATCATGTCTTGGGGAGTTGTGTACAGCTTTTCGGCGGGAGCGCCTTCATGGCTGACGCCGTCTTCTTCGCCCCCCACCACGCCGGCCTCGACTTCGAGAATGATTTCGTTCTTGGCGCACAGCGCCATCAACTCCTTGGCGATCTTCATGTTGTCGCCCAGCGGCAATTCCGAGCCGTCGAACATGTGGCTGTTGAACAGGTTGGGGCGGCCCTGGGCGCGGCGCTTTTCGGTTTCGGCGATCAGCGGGCGCAAAAAGGTGTCGACTTTTTTGGGCTGGCAATGATCGGTGTGCAGGGCGATGTACACCGGATATTTTTCCGCCATCAGTTGCACGTGCTGGGCCAGGGAAATGGCGCCCAGCACCATGTCTTTGACCTTGGTGCCCGAGGCGTGTTCGCCCCCGCCCGTGGAAACCTGGATGATGCCGTCGGATTTGGCGTCGGCAAAGCCGGCCAGCGCCGCATTGGCGGTTTCGAGGTCCGACACGTTGATGGCCGGAAAAGCGTAATGGTTCTGGTTGGCCGTGTCGAGCATGCGGCAATAGGTTTTGTAATCCACCATGGGCATAAAAGGCTCCTTCGCGAGTGAAAACGACACCGCAAATTTACATCGCTTGGGCCGGCCTGTGCATGCCGCGAAGGCGCGGGCGCAATCTATGTTTTGCGCATGATGCAAGAGGCCGCCGGCGCCGCATCGCCGGTTGATTCCGGCGGCAAATTCAGCGGCATATCCGGGGCGGAAAAATCCGCAGGAGAAAAAACCTATTCCGTGGGGCAGTACAACCGCAGCGTCGAGCGCCGGGTCAAGGCGTTTCCGCGCGTGTGGGTGCAAGGTGTCATCACCCAATTGCAAGTACGCGGCCGGGCCGCCTACTTGACTTTGGCCGAGTTCGCCGAGGGTGATGCCAAACCCAAGGCCGTGCTCGACGTGATGTTATGGGCCGCCGAATTGGAATACTTCAATGCGCGCTTCGCGCAGTTGGCCACGCCGTTCACCCTACGGCCCGAGCTCAAGGTTTCGGTGCTGCTCGAGTCGAGCTTTTACGTGCCCACCGGCCGCTTTCAACCCCATGTCAAAGAGGTAGACGAATTCTTCACCTTGGGCGAACTCAGCCTCACTCGCCGCAAAACTTTGGAGCGCCTGCAACAAGCGGGATTGCTCGATCGCAACAAACGTCTCATTCTGTCCGAAGTGCCGCTGCGCCTCGGTTTGATTTCGGCGCCGGGTTCGGCGGCCTATCAGGATTTCACCACCACCTTGCTGCAATCCGGATTCGCCTTTCAGATCTTTTTTGCCCCGGCGCGCATGCAGGGGCCGGCCACCGAAGACACGGTCACGGCCGCGCTCGGGGCCTTGGCGCGGCATGGTCTCGACGCCATTTGCATCGTGCGCGGCGGCGGCTCCAAAACCGATTTGGTGTACTTCGATTCCGAAAAAATCTGCCGCGCCATCGCGCTGTGCCCCGTGCCGGTATTGACGGGCATCGGGCATGAAATCGACCGGGCCTTGGCCGACGTGGTGGCGCATGCCGATCTCATCACGCCCACCGATTGCGCCAAGTTTCTCGAAGGCCGCGTCGAGGACGCCTGGCAGGATTTGCACCGCAAGGCTGAACTCGTGCGCGAAACCTGGGCCTTGGTCTATCAGGAAACCGGGTATACGGCCATCCGCCAGGCGCAGGCCTTGCGCGCGGCGTGGGAGGGTCAGGCGCGGCGCGAAGGCTTGCGCCAATCCGCGGCCTATCATGCCGCCGTGGCCGGATCGGGTCGCCTCTTGCGCGCGGCCCGGGATCATGGCCGGCAGAATCTCACCGGACTGTTGCGCGGGCCGAACAAATTGACCCGACTGGAACATTTGCGCTTTCTCAATCGCGCGGGTCTTTTGCACAAGACCTGGGAGGTGTGGCGCGCGCAGCAGCGCGGCCTGCTGGCACTGGGCCGTTCCCGTCTCACCCAAGCCTGGCTGCATGCGGCGCGCCGGACGCAAGACCGGTTAGACTCGCAGGAAAAACTGGCGCAGTCCGCCGATCCCGTCCGGCTGTTGCGCCGGGGTTATGCCTTGGTATATGACAAGGCCGGACGGTTATTGAGCGGTGCTGAAGCCGTGGCCCCAGGCCAGGAATTGCGCACCCGCTTTTGGGACGGCGCCGTACTCAGCCGGGTTCACGGCAAGGAGAAATCGGAATGACAGACGCACCCCTGAGCTACGGCGAAGCCGTGAAACGGCTCGATGCCATTCTCGAAGACATCGATCAAAGCCGCGTGCCCATCGACGTGCTGGCCGAGCGGGTGATGGAAGCCGCCGCGTTGCTGCGGCGCTGCAAAAGCGTGCTCACCGACACCGAAGCCAAGGTGCGCGAAGTGCTGCAGGATTTGGAGCAGGATTTCGGCGAGGGGTCCGAAGAGGCCGGGGCGTGAATCGCGACGACCGCCATGCGGCCGACGTTTTTGAACTGACCTACCGTGAATTCGCCGCCCTCAAGCCCACCCATTACCGTTGGAGCCGGCTCGCCCCCGAGGCCGTGTCGGTGTTGCGCCGCGCGCGCGCTGAAACCTGGTCGGCCGAAAAGTTGGCCGAATATCTGCACTGCCCGGTGGACGAAGCGCAAGGGCGTTTGCGGCGCTATGTGCTTTCGGAACGGGTGAACGACATGCCCACCAGCGCCGACAAAATATTCGCCTTGTTCGAAGAGTGGCTGCGCCCCTATGAAAGCGCGCCGGCCGCGCGCAAGCAGAAGGCGCGCGACGTGGTTCGCCTGTTGGCCAGCCAATTGCAAGCGGCGGCCGAATCCGGCGAAACCCTGGACCAGGTGGCTGCGGCCCTGGAAGGCGTCGAGCCGCCGTCGCCGCCGACTTCGGAGCGGCCGGCCTGGGGACCGCAATGGAAGGATTGACCAAGGCCGGAGACAAAAGGAATTCGAAGATGAAACTGGATATCGGCTGCGGGAACAAGAAGCGGGCCGGAACGCATGGGGTTGATCGCGCCGCCCTTCCCGGGGTCGACACCGTACATGATTTGAATGTGTTTCCCTATCCCTTCGCCGACGCTTCCTGCGAGGAAATCTGGCTCACCGACGTGCTGGAACATTTGGACAATGCGTTGCGGGTGATGGAGGAGATTTACCGGCTTCTGAAACCCGGCGGATTGGCGCATGTCAAGGTGGTGCATTGGTCGCATCATCACGCCTATGCCGATCCCACCCATGTCCGGTTTTTTGGTCCGGAGATGTGGGACTTTTTTACCGGCAAAGGCCGCGACTATTACACCCTGGCGCAATTTGAATTGGTCGCGAAAAAATTCGCTTACGACACCACCGTGTGGATGTTCCTGCCCATTCCTCCGCTGCTCAATTTTCTGGGGTATTTCCTGAACAACGTCATCGAAAGCGTGATCGTCACCCTGCGCAAACCCGAAAGCGCGGCATGATCGAATTGTCGGGCCGTAACCTCAAGGTTTCGGTGCTCGACCCGGTCGCCGATCGCGGCCGGCTCGGCAGTCGCTATTGCACCGGCGGATACCTCTGGCAGGTCGAAGATGCACAGCGTGGTCCGCTGTTCACCGGGCCCTGCGCGCCGGATCGGGTCACGGCCTTCGACGGTCAGGGCGCCCCCGAAGTGTTCGAAATCGCCCTAGGCGCCGATCGCGCGCCCGTGGGCGGCACGGTGGGGGTGATCGGCGTGGGCGTCGTCCGGCGCGAAAGCCCGGTGCGGCCCTTTCACGTGCGCGACAATTCCACCGTGGGGCGGTTCGTGGACTGGACCATCGAAACCGACGCCTCGTTCTGCCGCATGCAGACCCGGCAGGTCTTCGCGGAATACGCCCTGGAATTGACCCGGCTGGTCACGGTGCAGGGCCGCGCGGTGGAATCGCGCACCGTAATCCGCAATCGGGCCAACCCTTCGCTGCCCGTGCGCTGGTTCGCCCATCCCTTTTTTCCCTGGACCGATCCTTTGTGCCGCTTTTCGCTGGAATGCTCGGTGCCGCCCAACCCCGGTTTCGCCCTGGGCGATGACGGGTTTCTGGTTCGCCGCGCCGAATGCGATTGGCAGGTCGGCTGCTTTCAGCCCTTGCAACTTTGCTTCGGTTATCCGTTGCAGGTCGAACAAAAACACCCGGCCGTCGGGACCGTGGAGGTCACCTGCGGGTTTCCCATGGCGTGGCTGCCGGTTTGGGGCAATGCCCGGACCTTTTCCTTTGAGCCGTACTTTCATACCGTGTTGGAAAACGGCGGTAGCGCGGATTGGTTCATCCGCTACCGATTCTGAGGCGGCCGCGCGGTGTTGGCCAAAGACCACGGGTTTTTACTGCGGAAAATTCCCTTTTCCGAATCGAGTTTCATTCTCAAAGCGTTCACGCGCGAGCACGGCCTGGTGTCGCTTATCGCCAAGGGCGCCAAACGCCCCGGCTCGCGCTTTCGCGGGCTATTGGAACCGGTGCTGCACCTGCAATGGCTGTTCCCGGAATTTTCCCGATCCGAATTGCGCACCCTGTCCGAAGTCAATCTGCTGCGCGATTTCTCCGCCGTGCGCAGCGATCCCGCCAAGCAGGGGTTGACCCGGGTGTTCGCCGAGTTGGTGCTGCGCTACCCGCCGGGCGAAAGCGACGCCGCCGAGTTCCACGACCTGTTGTTGTCCGCCGAGGAGGAATTGGAGGTCATGCCGGCGCAGCGCGAAGGGTTGCAGGCGCGCCTGTGCGCTTTTCTCTTGGATTTCATCCGGCTCTCGGGGTTCCGGCCGCAATTCCGGGAATGCATGCGCTGCGGAGCGGCGATGACGCAGCCGGCCGTGGCCTTTTACCCGGATCGCGGCGGGCCGATTTGCACCCGCTGCCAACGCGAAGCGCCGGGTGGGGAATACCACCTGCTTCGGGAAGACACCTGGCGCTGGCTCGATGCGCTGCAACACCATGCTCCGCCGCCGGCTTTGGGCCGCACCGAAACCTGGCGCGCCGAAAGCTTTCTGTTGCAATATTTGGGATTGCACGCCGGGGGCGAAAAAAAATTGAAGTCGCTGGCGGTGTGGTACGCCCTGTGGGAAGAAGGCGAGTGATGGGATACGGTTTACGCTTACGCACGCGCATCGCCCCCACGCCCAGCGGTTATCTGCATGTGGGCAATGCCTGGTCTTTCGTGCTGACCTGGTTGGCCGCGCGCCGCCACCAGGGTTGGATCGCCCTGCGCATCGACGATCTCGACCTCGGGCGTTGCCGCGACGAATATCTCGAAGACATCTTCGCGTCTTTAGCCTGGCTGGGCTTGGATTGGGATCAAGGTCCGCGCAGTGCGGGGGAGTTCAGGGCTTCTTTCTCGCAGCACCGGCGGAGCGAGCGCTACCTGGCGGCGCTCGCCGATTCCGACCGACGGCAGCATTTCTACGCCTGCGGTTGCAGCCGCACCGACATCAAGCGCGCGGCCGGGAATCGCGCCGGATGGTATCCCGGCACCTGCCGCAGCTTGGGATTGCCGCCCGGGCCGGAGCGAACCTTGCGCTACCGCGTGCCGGAAGGCGAGCGGGTGACGGCGCGCGATGCGTCGGGCGGCGCCTTGGCGTTGCGCCCCGATCGCGACCTCGGCGATTTCGTGGTGCGGCAAAAAAATGGGGCCGCCGCTTATCAGTTGGCTTCGGTGTGCGACGACGAAGACGCCCGCATCAATTTCGTGGTGCGCGGCCTCGACCTCATGCCGTCCACCGGCGCGCAGCTCAGTCTGGCCCGCGCCCTGGGCTTTTCCAACTTTCCCCAGGCCCGCTTCTGGCATCATGCTTTGGTGCGCGGTGAAACCGGCAAGCTTTCCAAATCCGCAGGCGAAGCGGGTTCCGCGCCGCTCCCGGCCGCGGCGTTGCACGCCCTACGCGCACGTTGGAGCGGTCCGGCGCCGCTGCTGCGGTTTTTCGCCCGGCGCATCGGAGGCGATCCCGACCGCGTCCATGACATCCGCGATTTACTGCCGGAATTCCGCCTGGAAAAAATAGCGGATCTTCCCTTGCCTTTCGAAGAGTGGCAGCGAAGCTGGGAGTCAATCTGATGCTGTCGGCGCAGGAAATTCAAGGGCGGAAATCGCCGCCGCTGGTCATGGTCACGGCCTATGATTTCGCCTTTGCGGGCGTGCTGGAAGAAGCCGGCGTCGACATCGTGCTGGTGGGCGACTCTGCGGCCAATGTGGTTTTGGGTCTACCTTCGACCCGCGGCATCGGCCTGGAAGAATTGCTGTTGTTCACCGCGGCGGTGGCGCGTGGAGCGCCCGGCACCCATGTGCTGGCCGACATGCCCTATGGCTCCGACGCCACGCCGGATTTGGCGGTGAGCAATGCGCGCCGCTTCGTGGCGGCCGGCGCCGCTTCGGTCAAGCTCGAAGGCCCCAAGCTCGACGTAGTGCGGGCCTTGACGGAGGCGAAAATTCCGGTCATGGGCCATCTGGGCGTGATGCCGCAAACCGCCGCCTCCTTCCGCCGGGTGGGGAAAAGCGAAGCCGACGGCGCGCGCCTGTTGCGCGAAGCGCTCGATCTCCAGGCGGCCGGCGCCTATACCGTACTGCTGGAAAACGTCGCCGCCGCAGCGGCCCGGCGCATCACCGCAGCCTTGTCCGTACCCACCATCGGAATTGGTTCCGGTCCCGGTGTGACCGGACAGGTGCAAGTGCTGCATGACCTGCTCGGCCTATCGCGGCATCCGCCGCCCTTTGCCCAAGCCTTCGCCGACTTGCGCCCGGCTGCGGTGGGCGGCATCCGGGCCTTTGGCGACGCCGTGCGGCGCGGCGATTTTCCGGCCCCGCCCGAACGCGGTTAATTTTGTCCTCCATGCCCGAATCCCCGGCCCTGCGGCCCGAACCCGGACTCGAAATCGTCGAAGGGCGCGAGTTCATCGCGGAAAACGTCGCCATCTCGGGGCGGCATTTCGTGCGTTGCTCTTTCAACTTCTGCAACCTCATCTACTCCGGCGGGCCCGTGGGCCTGGTGGAATGCGGCGGGGGGCATAACCATCTGGTCGAGGTCGGGCCCATGGCCGAAGCCTTGCGTGATCTGTCGGGCGACGAAATCCGCGACAAGATGATCCGATACTGGAAAGACGTGCGCAAAGGCCTGAATCTCGATCCCGAGCCCTGAATCGCTGATTTCTCCCCGTCACGCGGCCCCTATGCCGCGTCAAGCCATTGGGTTCCCGACCTGAAGGGCGAATGAAGAAAAAGCTTCAAGTTTTCCCTCGCGTTGGAGTCATTGGGTTTTATGCGAAAGTGTCGGCAATCTGAAGCTTTCCAAACTTTCCAAGCACCGCTGCGAGACGGTAAAATAGAATCGCGATGACACCTTTTCTTGCCTGGTTGGGAGCGCGCTGGCGGGCTTCGTACCCCGGCCGTTTGTTCGAACTGGGATTTCAGGCCGTCTCCTGCGTCTTTGTGCGGGGCGGAAATTCACGTCAGAGTTATCAACTGATGGTCTCGCAGATCTATTCCACCGGCGTCGAAGCCGTGCCTCTGGTGCTGCTGTTGGCCGTGGTGATCGGCAGCGCCACCATCTTGCAGGCCGCCACGGTGATGCCCAAAATCGGGGCCGGCGATTATTTCGGGGCGGTGATGGTGATGGTGGTGGTGCATGAAATCGGCCCTTTGTTCACAGCTTTTCTCGTGGCCGGCCGCACCGGGTCGGCGCTGGCCACTTTTTTGGGCAATATGAAAGTGCAACTCGAAATCGACGCGTTGCGCGCCATGGGAATCGACCCCGTGCGCTTTCTGGTTTACCCGGCCTTTTTCGCCACCGTGGTATCGCTGTTCTCGCTGATGGTGCTGTTTAATTTCACCGCCTTGTTCGGCGGCTTTTGCGTGGTCAAGGTGTTGCAACTTTTCGCGGCCGATCCGGGGTCGCTGCAATTCTCATTCGGGCAATATCTCGATCGCATGGTGGCTTCCATGGGACCGGTAGACGGCATTTTGGCCATCGGGAAACCGGTATGTTTCGGCATGCTCATTTCCCTCATCGCCTGCCATCAGGGCATGACCGTGCAGGCCGACATGCGCGATGTTCCCAAGGCCACCACCCGCAGCGTGGTGAACTCCTTTGCCGGTGTCATCCTGATCGACGCGCTGTTCGCCTTGCCGTCGGTGGCGCATCTGGGGTTTTTCTGAGGCGGCCGGCATGAGCGTCGTCCTTTCGGTGCACAATCTCCGCTTCCGCTATCCGGGCCATGACCCGCTGCTGCGCGGCGTCACCTTTCATTTGCTGCCCGGCCGCATTCTGGTCATCGCCGGTTTGTCGGGGCAGGGGAAGAGCACGCTTTTGCGTCTGCTGGCCGGTTTGGAGCGGCCCGAAGCCGGCGTCATCCGCCTTCTCGGTCAGGACATCACCCATTTGACGCCGCGCGAATTCAACCAGCTCAAAACTCGCATGGGTTTCGTGTTCCAGGCGCCGGCGCTGCTTTCGCACCGCACGGTATGGGAAAATGTGGCGCTGCCGCTGGTTTACCACAATATCGGGGACACCGAAGAAGTGCAATACCGCGTCGATAACGCCCTGGAAATGCTGCTCATCCGCGAATACAAAGACCAGTATCCCGCCAGCCTCAGCCTGGGCGTGCAAAAGCGCGCCGCCGTGGCGCGCGCCATGATTACGCGTCCGGCCCTGGTGCTCCTGGACGAGCCCACGGCGGGGCTGGATCGCATCAGCCGAGGTTTACTCCTGGCTCTGATCGGCAACATCCGCCGCATCAACCACGTGGCGATGGTGATCGTCACCCATGACCTGGCGGCCGCGCGCGAGTTGGAAAGCGAAGTGGGCGTGCTCAAAGACGGGGAAATGCTCGAACCCATGGAATTCGATCAGATGCGCCACAGCCAGGACAGTTTCGTGGAATTCCTGTTCCGCCAACTGACCGAAGAGGCGCAGGCCGTGAGCGAGGTGCGCCTATGAAGAGCCTGCAACTTTACCGCCACGCCAATTTGCTGGCGGGATTTTTCGTGGCCAGCGCCCTGATCATTTTCGGCATGGGCACCTTCGTGCTCCTGTACAAAAAGGGGTTGTTCGAGCGCACCTATGAGTTGCAGGCCTGCTTCGACAGCGGCCTGGGCCTGCGCCAGGGCACCGACGTGCAATTCAACGGCGTCAAGATTGGGCGCGTCCAACGGGTCGAATTGGTGCCGGTGGAGGCCGGTCCGCACCGCGCGGGACGCGTCATGCTCGTTCTCAACATCGCGCGCAAGTATCAGGATTTTCTCACCCGCTTCTCGGTGGCCTACGCCGAGCGCGACAAGAACCTGGTCAGCGATCGCGTCATCAACATCGAAACCACGCGGCCGGGAGGGCAAATACTCCAACCCGGTGAAACGCTGCGCGTCACCGACTCGCGCGACATCGAATCCGTGATCGGTTGGATGAGCCGGTTGACGGAAAAGATGGATCATCTGGTGGACAACATCGGCAAGGTGGTCACCGCCAGCCGCGACACCAACACTTCGGTGGGCGCCATGCTGGGATCGCGCGTGATGTATGATCGGATTCTCTCCGATCTTTCCCACCTCGACCAGGGGATCACTGAGGGGCGGCATGTCTTGACCCGTATCAACCGATTGGGCGACACCTTGTACCAGCATACCGGCCCGCTGCTGGCCCGGGCCGACACGACCTCGCTGCGGCTGCAACGCACGGCCGACGAGGCCGAACGCCTGGGCGCCAAGGCCAACGCCATCGCCGATCAAAGCCAGGTGGTGCTGCAGCGCCTGGATCAGGTGCTGATTCAAGGTTCGGGCAAACTGGATCAGGCCGGCGACGTCATGGACGCCATTTCGCGGCTGTGGTTCATCCGCTCCAAGCTGGAGCCCCCCCGCGAGTTTCCGGCCTTGCTCAATACCGCGGATCCGTGACGTGAAATCCGCGGTCCTGACCCTGGTGTTGTTGCTGCCCGCGGTCGCCGCCGCGAAAGCCGAAGACGCCGCGCGCCTCTCGCTGCGGGGCGTCGAAGCTTATCAAACCGGGCGGCTGGATTTGGCCCGGATTTTCTTTGAACGGGCCTACCGCCAGGCGGCGTTGCAAGGCCGGCTGGATTGGGTCGTGCTTTCGGCCTGCAATTTGTTCGACGTGGCGCTGGAAACGCGCAACCTCGAAGACGCCGAACGCTGGCTCGACGCGGCGCGCGATGCGCAAGGGGCGGAGCGCGCCGTGGTGCTGTGGAAGCAATCGCAATTGCTCAACGTGCGCCATGAGCCGGAGGCCGCGGTGGGCGCCGTCGATTCGGCGTTGGCCCTACGGCCGCTCGACGCCGATATCAAGGTGCGTATGCAAATCGACCGCTACCGCTATGAATTCGCGTTGGAGGATTCGGCCGCTTGGGAAAAAAGCTTTACCGCCTTCCGCGCGGATTTGAAAACCGATGGGAAGAAAGAAACCATCGGCCTGTGGGCCTGGGCCAATATGCGTTGGCGGCGCTACGCCGCGGCCGAAAGCCTGTGGTCCGACGCGCTCGACGCCTATCGCGCCGAACATCGGCCCTTGGCGGTGGGCGAGGCGTTGGCCTACCGCGCCTTGTGCCTGCACGCCTTGGACCGGCGTCAGGAAGCCTTGCACTCGGCGGATTTGGCCGAGGCGGTGTTCGAAGAAACCGGATTTGCCCTGGGCCGTTTGCGTGCCCAAGCATTGCAAGCGCTGCTTGGCGGCGACGCGGTTGCCAAATCGGGACGCGAAAGCGATTTTCTTGCGCGGGAGAGCATGGGGGATGACTGGAAGGATTTGCTCGACGATTATGTGGAGAGCTACCCTCCTTTGCTGGGGCAGTTGGAGCATTTGCGCGGCCGCCAACCTGCAACCCCGTGATCTGTTTTTCATTTCGGTTCACCGCAATCCGACGCAAATCGTCGGCGATGACAAAAACGCCTACCTCCTGACCGAAGGCGGCGTGCTGCTGTACGACTACGGCCGCGGGCAGTGGATGGACAATATCGGCACCGGTCTGGGCGTGAACGCCATCGCCTATTTTCCCGATCAGAACCAATTGCTGATGCGCCTGCCCGACGGCTCGGCCCTGACCTATAATCCGGCTTTCCGGCGTGTGGCGCCCGCCACCACGGCTTTTCGCGAATCGCCCGGCGGGACCACGCCTTCGGATCTCAACGGCTTGTCCCTGGGCGGCGATTTCACCTTTCTCGGCGACGGCGTGCGCGATCGCTACAATCGTCGAGACTCGGTCAACCTTGCGCGTGTCTTCGATTATGATCACCTGTGGGTGCTCACTGCGGGCGACGGGGCGTTTCTGGGTTCATACCGACGCAAAGAAGCTGAGTCGGTTTGGTTCGGACTGTACGACTCGTCGGTGATTTCGATTTACGGCGCCGGTCAGAATATGTGGTTCGGGGCTCCCGACCCGGCCGGCGCGCTGGTGCGCGCCAAAAGCGACCTTTCCGAATGGAAAATTTACGCCGCCCAGCAGGACTACGAGTTTCCCGACGGCACGCTGTACGATATGGTGGAATGGAAGAATTACCTGTGGTTGGCCACGGCCAAAGGCGTGGTGCGCCAGGATGAGAACACCGGTCAATTCCGCCTGTTCAACCGGATGCAGGGCAGCACCGACATCAACGTCTACCGGCTCTTCGTCTTTCAGGATCGGCTTTACGCCGGCACCGAAAAAGGCGTGGCCGTGCTCGAAGCCCCCGAAGCCCAGTTTCAGGCCGCGCCGTTGCCGGTGGATATCGCGCCGCCGGTGTCGGATTTTTGCATCAGCCGCGGCAAGGATCTCTGGGCGGCGACGCGCTACGGCCTCTTCGTGCTGCGCAAGGACGGATGGAAATCCATCAAAGACGTCACGCTTGAAGACGTTCCCGACGCCTACGGCGTGGATGTCACGACGGTGGGGTATGCCGATTCGACTTTGTATTGGGCGGACGCAGATCACATTTATGCCAAGCGGCCCAAGCAGCAAACCAAGTCGGTCATCGACCTGGCCAATGTCTTTCGCATCGTCATGGAGGACGGCGTAATGTACGCGGGGTTCGACGACGGGGTGCGGGCCTATAATCTCAAAAGCCATCTCTGGGTTGATTTCCGCCTGGAAGACGGCATCCCCGGGCATAAGGTGCAAAGCCTGTTCGTGCAGAACGGGCTCTTGTGGATCGGCACCGACCTCGGCGTCATGCGCGTGACTTTGCGGCCTTATTTGCCCTGAGCTTCCCACGCGCGCGGCGTACGCTGGCAACCGGCGCGTTTTCCGGGAACGGCCAAAGAATCTGAAAATTCGGGTTTGGGAGTTTGCGGTCGTGCCCTTGTACCCGCTTCATGCCACGTGGTATGTTGGGGGAGCACTCGGATTGCTCGCAGCCGTGAAGAGAAAATACCGCTTTCCCGTTTCGCAGCAAGCGAATTTACTGGGCCTGGAATGGACCAAGCTCGCCACCTACGCCCTGTCGCGTTCCGAGCGCTTCGAAGAGCGTCGGCATCGCGTGGCCTTTCTCGGCGATCATTGGCAACGCGGCTACCACTGGTCCTATCCGCATGACGATTTTCCCGCCACCTTGGGGCGTTTTCTACCCTATTTCCTGTTCGAAACCGGCGTGCCCGAGGCCAGCCTGTTCGAGTGCTATTTGCGCGAAGCCGACTTCGCCACGCAACTGGAAACCGCCCTGGCCGAGCGCTTGGGCGAATGCGAAGTGGCCTTGATCGAATTCCTGGGCATGCATCCCGATCAGGTGCGGTTCTTCGGCCGCGATCTCGGCTCGGGCAAAGAGGCTCTGTACTGCCCCAACGACTATCTTCCTTGGTGGACGCCGCCGGTGCGCCCCGACAAGGACAATTGCTATGCCCAAATCGTGCGCATGCCGCTGCGGTTGCTGGCGGTCGAAACCGAGGAATACGTGGTGCTGGCGCCACCCACGTATTTTTGCGGCAACGAATTGCGCGCGCGCGGGTTGACCGCCATCCGCCTGTGCCCCAACGGCCTCTCGTCCTTGACGGTGGAAAAAAAGTTGTGGGCGCATGCCCATTGGATGGATTTCTGCGTGGATATGCCGGTTCCCAACGAAACCTATTTGCAGGCGCTGGTGCGCTGGGAAGAATATCTGGGGCAAGAATTGGAACGCTCGTGGTCATTTCCCGCCTTGTTGCACGAACTGGAAATGACGCCCTGCCTGACCGCGCGTATGGCCAAGGATTTACAGGGCAGCACCATCGCCGTACCCGAATTGGAATGGGTGCTGGAAACCCTGTGGAACGAGCAGCCGCGTATCAGCCTGTGGGGTAAAACCCCGCGTCAGGTGGGGCGATTCCTGTGCACGCAATCCATGTTGGATCGCCTGCTGGCGCATGTGGGCGGCAAAGCCAATGTATTGCCGCGCAATGTGCTCATGGCACGTCCGCTTTAGTCCGCGCCCTTCATTTTCGCTGGCCCCACAAAAAAAACCCCGCGGAAACGGGGCTTTTTGAATCGCTGTGAAAACCTTAAAACGCCAGGGCTCCGCCCAATTCCATGGTCAGATCCGAGCCGCTCGTGAGGTCGGGCGCGAATCCCAGGAAGTGATACTTGAAGTCGAGATAGACGGCGATGGGAATCACCGGTGGTTTGAATTGGGAGCCTAGTTGCAGGAACCCGCCCATGCCGGTTTTTAAACCGCGGTCGCGCATGGCTTTGATCAGGGCCTTGGACAAAGCGGCCTGGTCCGTCGGGGAGTTCTGCAAATTGGCGCTGGCCAACGCACTTTTCGCAAAGCTGGCCGTCAGGATTTGGGTCGCGACGCCATACGTGACTCCTCCTCCTCCATACACCTTGACCAAGGAGATGAGAGGCGGCAATTTGAGAAAGGGATAGAGCACTGCGAGGTCACCGTACGCGCGGGCAAAATAAGGTTTGTCCTGCACAAAGGGCATTTTCAGGCCAAAGCTCACCGGGGTCGTTGTGGTGCCCCCTTGGCCGTCCGGTGTGATGAGGTCAACATCGTAATAGCCGAATTGAAAGTTTCCGGTCATTTGCAGATCGACGAACGGCAGAGCATCGATCCAGATTTTGGCGCCGAATCCCTGCAAACCGCTCAGCCCTTTTTCATCGAGGGTCGCGGCTTGGCCGCCGCTGGAAGCGACCGTGTCTTGATTGGCCTTGACATCAAAACCCAAGGCCGGAGCCCAATGGCCACCGACGCCGAAAATGGCGTGCGACTGTATGGCCAAAGCGCTCAACACGATCCACGCATGAATCCAGATTCGCTTCATACTGCCTCCCGGGACGGTGACTCTTGTCCGGCGCTTAGGATAGGAAAAAAAACCGCAGTTGTGCAAGCGAATCGACTATTCCTCGAAGGCGATGCAGGCCGCCATGCGGCCCGAAGCCGCCCCGTCGCGCCGATAGGAAAAAAAGCGCTCGGGTTCGTCGCGGGTGCAGCCGGCCACGTCGAAAATACGGCTCGGGTCCAGGCCGGCGGCCCGGGCTTGGGCGCGGTTGCACCCGCGCAGATCAAAGAAGAAATGGCCGCCTTCCCCGTGCACATGCGTCGAAGGCAAGGTGTCGGCCAAGGCTTGCGGAACTTCGAGGGCCCGCGTGGAGAGACAAGGACCCAAGGCTACCCACGTCGAGTCGGGGCGGCAATGCCGCGCGGCGAAAAGCCGCGCCAAGGTGCGGCCCAGAATATTATCGCGACTGCCGCGCCAGCCGGCATGCACGACGCCGATGCAATGGCTGGGCGCATCGGCAATCCAGGCGGTCAGGCAGTCGCCCGCGGTTACGGCCAGCAGCCATTCGGGGTCATGCGTGAAGACGGCGTCGGTGGCGGCCGGCGCGGCGGCCACGATGCCGAAGGCGGGTTCCTGACGCAGGGCGGAGGCGATTTCCAAGCATTCGGCCTCATGCGATAGCCGCGGCAGGGCCAGTTTTTTTCCCCCGAGCCCTTGCGCGTGCATCAGCCGCTTCCAATTCCGCCGCACCTGCTGTGTGTCGTCGCCCGAGTAAAAGCTGAGGTTCAGCGAAGCGAATGCTCCCCGGCTTTTGCCGCCGCGTCGGGTGGTGAAAAAGGCGCGAATCCCGGGAACATGAGTTAAAGCCGGGATGGTTTCGGGAATCACAAGTCAAGGATAGCCAGGGTGACGTCGTCGGCCAACTCTTCGTTCGCATCATTGAGGATCGCCGTTTTGCCGTCGGCATCGCATCGACGAAACGCATTCAACGCCTCCATGGTCGCGGCGCCGAGTTTTTCCGGGGTTTCCGCGGCATGGGAACGCACCAATTCGCGAAAGCGATCCAGTCCGAACATGCCTTCGGGGCCATGCGCTTCGGAAATGCCGTCGGTGTGCATGACCAGGCGGGCCTGGGGGCCAATTTCCAAACGGGTTTCATTCAGGGAAAGCTCGGGAAACATGCCCAGCACCAGGCCATGCGACGTCAATTCGGTCCATCGGGGGTCGGCGCTTTCGGGATCGGCGTCCTGCAGAAATTGGGGGATATGTCCGGCGCTGCAATAGGTTAATACGCGTTCTTCGGGATCGAAAATGGCGTAGAATACGGTCACGAAATGGCGGCCGTCGAGATCTTCCATGAAGGCGCGGTGGATGCGTTCGAGAATGCGCGCCGGCGAGCGGTTTTGCGGGGCCAGGGTTTTAAGCAGCACCTTGAACATGGTCATGACCAAAGCGGCGGAGATGCCATGGCCGGAAACGTCGGCGATGACGATATCGAGCCGGCCGGGCAGGGCTTCGAAGCAATCGTAATAGTCGCCGCCCACTTGACCGGCGGGCAGGTAACGCGAAGCGAATCCGCGCAGCAGATGCGAAGGGATGACCCGGGGCAACAAGCCGCCCTGCAATTGATGGGCGCGTTCCAGATCGGCTTGAATGCGTTTTTGCGCCCGTTGCAGGGCCTCGTTGGCCAGATGCAATTGCCGGTTGGCTTTTTTCATGGCGGCGTAGGCCTGGGTCAATTCTTCGCGGATGCGGAAGTTTTCCAGCACCAAGCCCGCCTGCTGGCAGAGCGCGGCCAGATGCGACACGGCCTGGGCCGTCAACGATGCGGCGGGCGGCGAGGTGTCGAGCCACAATAGGGCGATGCATTCCTTGCCCCCGGTTTCGCGCCGGGGCACGGTGATGGGCATCAGCAGATATTGGCTGCATCCCAGGGCCCTGAAAGGATCGGACGCCTCCGGGGTTTCCACCCATTGATGCAGGCCGCTGTTCAGGCTGTCGTTGAGCACCGCGTTACGCGACTCGATGCGCAAGGCCCGCAGCAGGGTGGCCGGCACGCCCAGGGCATGTTCCACCGCAAACTTCCGACGGCGGGGACCAGGTACGCGCAAGAGTACGATGCGTTGCACTCCGGCGATTTCGGCGACCCCGAGCAGAAAAGTTTGCAAAGCCTGCGAAAGCCGGCTGCCAGCCAGTAGCACCCGGGTGACATCATGCACCAAGGTGCTGAGAAAAAGCTCCTGCGACAGCAGTTCGGTTTGCGAGGAGGGGGCGGCAGGCATCGTAGAGGGCATGTAGCGTCGTGGAAAAGTTCGATTATACCACCGCCCCGCGAGGAGAGCGATTTTTTTCTGGCCGAATTGGAACCGCCGGCACAATTCGGGAAAATTTCGTCCTCACCATGCAACCCATCCATTGTCCCTTATGGCTTCGGGAATTAACTTTTGGGCCCGTTTTGCGCGGGGCTTGCCGTCAAGGACAACCCAAAGGGATCGCATGGCCGGTACCGTTAAGAGTGGAAAGTCGAAACCCTTGGTGCAATTGGATCCCTCCTGGCTGGAATGGGTTCTCGACGACTTTTACGCGCGTTATTCCAAACAGATCTGGACGGTGGCCGGAATTCTGGTCGCGGCCATCACGCTTTACCTGGTCTGGTCTGTGCAGCGCGATCGCAATGAACTCCGGGCGGAACGGGATTTGGGCCCGGCTTATGTTCTGCTCGAACAGAATCGCCTTTCCGACGCCGAGCAGTCGCTGACCGAATTGCTGCGCGATGCGCCGGCGGGTTTGGCCCGCGATAAGGCCTATCTGTATTTGGGGAAAGCCTATTACGATCAGGCGAAATACGATCAGTCCCAGGCAGCCTACGGCAAGGTGCGCGACGAGGGCAAGTCCACCGCCTTGATTTATTCGGGTGCCCTGCACGGTCTGGCCGCCTGTTATATGCAGGAAAAAGACTACGCCAAAGCCGTGGGGGTTTTGCAGCAGTTCCTGGACAAATTCATGCGGCGTACCGGCGATCCGGCCGTGGACAACAGCCCCAAGGGGGCGGATTTGAGCCCGGCGGTTCCCAATGTCCTGTGGAAACAGGCGCTATGCTTTCGCGCCCTGCACCGCGATGACGCGGCCAAGGCGGCGGTGGCCAAGCTCCGCAAGCTGTATCCCGCTGCGCCCGAAGCCCAAGACGGCGCCAAGCTTCTGGCCCTGACCCAATAATCCCGCACCGCGGAGGACGGGTTTTCTTCCATGTCTTTCCGCCTCATCGCCCCTTATCAACCCGCCGGGGATCAGCCCGGCGCCATCGCACGTTTGACGCACGATTTTGAATCCGGCGCGCGCTGTCAGACTTTGCTCGGCGTCACGGGATCGGGGAAAACCTTCACCATGGCCAATGTGATCGAAAAGCTGGGCAAGCCGGCTTTGGTCATTTCGCACAACAAAACCCTGGCCGCGCAACTCTATCAAGAGTTCCGGGCTTTCTTCCCCCAGAATGCGGTCGAATACTTCGTGAGCTATTACGACTATTATCAGCCCGAAGCCTATTTGCCGGTCAGCGACACCTTCATCGAAAAAGACTCCACCCGTAACGACGAAATCGAGAAGCTGCGGCTGCGCGCCACCTCGTCGCTGATGTCGCGCCGCGACGTGGTGGTGGTGTCTTCGGTTTCCTGCATCTACGGATTGGGATCGCCGGCCGAATACCGCAAGATGATGGTCGAGGTGAAGGTGGGCGAGGGGCAGGGGCGCGAGGCGCTGCTGCGCCGCCTGATCGACATGTATTACAGCCGCAACGACTTCGAATTCAAGCGCGGCACCTTCCGCGTGCGCGGTGACGTGGTCGAGGTGCGGCCGGCCTACGACGATTTCGCCTATCGCATCGAATTCTTCGGCGACCAGGTCGAGCGTCTGCGCCGCGTGCAATTGCTCACCGGCCACGAAGAGGCCGATTTGCCCGAAGCCTGGATTTATCCGGCGCGGCATTATGTCACCAGCGAAGAAGGCATGGAGCGGGTTTTGCGCGACATCCGCGCCGAACTTGAAGCGCAAACGCGCCGGTTTACGGACGAAGGCAAGTTGCTGGAAGCGCAGCGGTTGACTCAGCGCACCATGTTCGACATGGAGATGCTTAAAGAAGTGGGCTATTGCTCGGGCGTGGAAAACTACAGTCGCATCATCGAAAACCGGCCCCTGGGCTCGCCGCCGTCGACCCTGATGGATTTTTTCGGCTCGGATTACCTGCTGATTCTCGACGAGTCGCATGTGACCGTGCCCCAACTGCGCGCCATGTACAACGGCGATCGCGCGCGCAAAGAAAACCTGGTGGCGTACGGGTTTCGACTGCCTTGCGCCCTCGACAACCGGCCATTGCAATTTCCCGAATTCGAGTCCCGCATGCCGCAAACCCTGTTTGTCTCGGCCACACCGGCGGAGTACGAGTTGGAAAAATGCGGCGGGGTGGTGGTCGAGCAGGTGATTCGGCCCACGGGGCTGCTCGATCCCGAAGTGGAGGTGCGGCCCACCAAAGGTCAAATCGACGACTTGCTGCACGAAATCCACGGCCGGATCGAGAGCGCCGAACGCGTGCTCATCACCACGCTGACCAAGCGCAGCGCCGAAGACTTGACCGAGTTTCTGCAAAACGCCGGACTCAAGGTGCGCTACATGCATTCCGACACCGACACCCTGGCGCGCAGTGAAATCATTCGCGAATTACGCGAGGGCGTCATCGACGTCTTGGTGGGCATCAATCTGTTGCGCGAAGGGCTGGATTTGCCCGAAGTGTCCTTGGTGGCCGTGCTCGATGCCGACAAAGAGGGGTTTTTGCGCAGCCATCGGTCTCTGATTCAAACCATGGGGCGCGCGGCCCGCAATGTGCGGGGCAAGGTGGTGCTCTACGCCGACGTCGTCACCGACAGCATGCGCTATGCCATGGACGAGACGCGGAAGCGGCGGGAAAGGCAACAGGCTTTCAACCGTGATCAGGGTATCGTTCCGAAAACCATAGTGCGCGAAATCCACACCCAATTGCAAATCACCGACGAAGAAGACTGGGCGCGCGATACACGCGGATTGCTGGTGGCCGAAGAAGCCCTGGATTCCACTCCCGAAAATCTGGAAAGACTGAAAGCGGAAATGCAGGCCGCGGCCGAAGCCCTGGAATTCGAACGCGCGGCCTTGTTGCGCGATCGGATTTCAGCGTTGGAGGGCCATCGCACCCAGAAGGCGCCGCTCAAAAGGAAAAAAGCCTCGCGGCGACGTTAGCAGTCTGCTCGCAAACGAAGGCTCCCGCATCCGTTCGCGAAGGTGAGTTTTACTTGCTGAAGCGGGAGGCCTCATGTTTCGGGGCCATGGCCCGGCGTATGCGGCTGGGACGTATACGAGGATGGCGCTTTGCGACCGCCGGTGCTTCCGACGCCAACACCGCAATATTGACGATTACACCATCGCTGGTGCAAGCGCCGGTGGCGGTGACCTTGTAATCCATGGCCGCTGCGGCGGCGGTCGGTGTACCGGAAATGGCGCAACTCGTTTTATCCAGGGTCAGGCCGGACGGCAGCGCGGGTGTGACGGCGCAATCGGTAAAAGTCGCGCCCGCCGTGGTGGGGAAGGTGGAGACCGCCGTGTCTTGGTGGTAGACAAGCGGGGACGCGAAGGAAATTTTACCGCCCACCGCCAAACTGAGTGAAGCCGTTGCCAGGGATTTGCCGTCGCTGCCCAGAGCGGAAACGGAGTAATTCGTGGCCGGCGCGGCCGCAGTCGGAGTGCCGGAAATGGAACCGTCGGTCGGGTTCAGAGCCAAGCCGGCCGGCAGGGAAGGGCTCACCGCATAACTCGCCACGGTTCCGGTCACCATGGGCTTATCGGGAGCAATCGCCGCTCCGGCGCAATAGGTGGCCGGATTCTGGGGATAGGAAATTTGCACGGGGGTTTTATTGCATGCTGTCAGGGCGGCCAGTGCAGCGGCCGCCAAAGATACCGAAAGACGCTTCATGATCCATCCTTCCGTTTGCCAATTTTGGGGAGCGATTGAGATAATAAATGCCCACTTCATTTGTCAAAAACTGCTTGATCCGGTGAAAGATAAAACCTTATATTCACTGCGTCCTAATTCGGGGGGCTTATGTTCAAGAAGGCAATGAAAGAGGGCTTTGGATTCACCTTCGGCGGGCTGGCCGTAATCGCCTTGTTGGCGGGTTGTTTGACGAACAGTGGTAATTCGGTCACCGCCCCGTCCATTTCCGGGCAACCCGTAAACGACACCGTAGACATAGGGGGAACCGCAACTTTTTCCGTTGACGCATCCGGAGATTCCCTGACCTATGAATGGTTGAACGGTTCCACCATTCTGTCGGATACGAGCGGTATATCCGGTTCCTCAACCAACACCTTGACCATTTCGAATGTGGCGGCCAGCGACGGCGGTGCGCAATTTTCCTGCATCGTCAAAAATTCCGCCGGATCCCAGACCAGCTATCCCGCCCTGTTGTTGGTCAATGTTCCGGTGACCACAAAATCCTTGACCGCCGGAGACCAAGGCAATGCGGATCATGGCTCATTTTTGGACATCGACAACATGACCGATTATTTGTCTTCGGAAGTGACGACTCTGGATAATTCCGCGGATATCGACTTGTTCTTCGGATATGGATCGAGCGGATCGGCTATCTACTCTCCCGACGTGGCGGCCGGTTCCAACGGTTTCCCGATTGCTCAAAGCACTTTGACCACGGCCAATATCACGCAAATCCGCTTGGCTGCGGGGGCCGATTTCAATTCCATCACGAACAAGGCTCAGATCGACGCACTCTGGGCGGCTTCGGCTGCAAATGATGTCGGGGGAAAACTCGTCATCACCAACGGCACCACCTTTATGGCCGAATCGAATTTGGGTTTGATCGTTCTTATCCAAGTTTCGAGCCTGACCCCGGGTCCCGGCGGAACGGTCGTTTTGACCGGAGTCTCCAAGTTTTAATTTTCGGCGCCGGGAGCAAAAAAAGCCATCCCACCCGGGATGGCTTTTTTTGCTGTCAATTGTATGGAAAGAAATCGCCGGAGTTAATTTTCCGGCACCGGGAAGGGTGGGAGCGAACGGCCCGCACCGCTTCGCCTTCCCGTGGATTTCTAGTGAATAAGCCTGCTGCTTTTTGCCCTCCGTTCCACACGGAACGACCTGCAAAGGGGAGATATGAAAACCTTTAAACGCATTCTGTTGGCCGCCATCGTCTTAATCCTGCTCCTCGGAATCGGGATTTACATGGCGGTGAAAATCGCCTTGCCGCCGAGCAAGATCCGCGAAGTGATCAGCACCAAAGGTTCGCAGGCCTTGGGTCGTCCCATTCAAGTCGGCGCTATCAATGTCGGATTGTTTCCCACCATCAAGCTTTCGGTGCATGACCTGAAGCTGGCCAATGCGCCGGGCTTTTCGCCGGACCCCATGGTGCAGGTGCGCGAGGTCGATCTCTCGCTCAATTTCCTGTCGCTGCTGCGCTTCGCGCCCGTCATTCAGCAGATCAAAATCGTGTCGCCCGAATTCCTGTACGAGGTCAATGCCGCGGGGGAAAACAACTTGGCCGGCTTGGGGGGATCCACCACCACCAACACGAGGGTGGAGGCTTCGGCGCCGGCTGCCGGCTCCCATGCTCCGTCGCCGCTTCCGGAAATACCCGCGGCCGTGGCCCTGAAATCCTTCGTGATCCAGGATGGCCGCGTGCGCTATCGCGACGCCCGATCCGGGCGCGAAATCACCTTGGGGCGGATCAATCAGGAAGTTTCCTTGCAACTCGATCCCCGTTTGCAAGACGTGGTGAGTTCGGGAAAACTGGAGGTCACCCAGATCGCGGTGCGCGATTCGGCCTCGGGTCTGCGTCAGGGGAATTTGCGTATTGAGTTGAATCACGATATCCGTCTTGATCTTCCCGGCGAACGCCTGCAAATCAAAAAGTTGCAACTGGGGTTTCAGAATATTCACATGGAGATGGACGGCTCCATTTCAAATTTCCGTACGACGCCCGTCGTCGATCTGCGCATCGAAGCGCCCGCCATTTCCCTGGCCTCGGTGTTGAAAGAGGTTCCCGCCGCCTTGTCACCGGAAATTCCCAAGTTCCGCGTCGCCGGCCAGGCGTCTTTCCAAGCCCGCATTCACGGTAAGCTCGACAGCGTCTCGCGGCCGAATGTCGACGCGGTGCTGCAGGTGCAGGACATGTCGCTGCATGATGCCGATTTGCCGCTGGGCATCGATCATTTGCAGTTGAATCTGACCTTGCGCCACGATTCGTTGGCCGTCAATCCGCTGACCTTCGCCATGGGGCCCAATCCGGTTCGGGTCGCGCTCTTGATCACCGATTTGCAAACCACGCCCCGGCTCCAGCATCTGACCACCGATGCCACCTTGGATTTGGGCGCGCTCGCGGCCTTGGCCCAGCGCCTGGGCTTGGCCGATTCCAAAATGGCCGTGAGCGGGATCGAAGCCCTGCATTTACAAGCTTCGGGCCTGCTCGATCCCGCCAATCCGCAGAAACTGTCGGCAAATGGTACGGCCGAGTTGCGCGGCGTCACCCTGACCCTGCCCGGCAAACCCACGCTGCATGCCGACGGCCGGGTGCAGATCACCAACACCGCCATCCATGAGCAGGTGGCGCTCAAGGTGGGAAAATCCGACCTGGCGGTGACGACCGAGGTCAGCAATTACCTCGCGCTGGCCCTGCCCAAGCTGGCCCATGGCGAGCGGGCCAAGGTGCGCGTGCAGGTGCATTCGGCGTTGATGGATCTCGATCCCTTCTTGCCGCCGCCAACGCTGGCGCCGGCGTCTGCGGCCGAGCCTTCGACGACTCCAGCCTTGAAAGCCTATCCACCTCTGCCGCCTGTGGATGCCGACGTCTCCGTCGACCTGGGGAAAACCCGTTTTCTGGGGCTGGAGATGACGCATTTCCAACTGCATACCACGGTCGGCGCCAAGTCGACGGCCACTACGATCAAAGGCGGGGTGGCGGGCGGATCATTCTCGGCAGCGGTCAACACGGCATGGCATAGCGCTGCCGACATGGGCGTGGCGTTCAAGCTCAAGGTGGCCAATGTCGAAGCCAACGATTTCATTTCGCATTTGGATAAAAGGGTGCCGATTCAAAACCGGCTGCTGCGCACCATGACCCAAAGCGACAGCGTGGTATTCGGCAAGCTCAACCTCAATCTCGATCTGACCACCCACGGCTTGCCCCAGCATTTCGCCGACAATGCCGCGGGCACCGGCGTGTTTTCGCTGCTCAACGGCCGGCTGATGGAAACGGGTTTCACCCGCGGATTTTCCGGCGCCTTGTCCCAGGTCAACTCCGCGCTGGGTTTTCATGAGTTGGCCTTCGGCAGCATGAAAGGCGATCTTCAGGTGCAAAACGGAAATCTGCTGGTGAAGAATTTCACCATGGAGTCGACGCCCGTGGGTTCGACCCAGGCCGTGGGCCAGATCGGATTCGACAACCGCCTGAAACTGCAAATGACCCAGGCGCTGACGCCCGCCGCCTCCAAGGTCGTGGCCGGAGTTTCGGGAGTCTTATCGCATCAATTGGCCAAATTGGTACCCGGAGTGGGCAAGGTGTCTTTGGTTCCCACCGACAAGGCCGGTCATGCGCTGCTGTACTTCGCCGTGGGGGGCTTGCTCACCAACCCCAGCTTTTCGCTGGACGCCAAACGCATGGCGCAGGAAGGCTCCGGTTCCGCCAAATCTTCGCTGACCAATACCGCCAAAGCCAAGATCAAGTCGGCGGTGGAGAACAAAGTGCAGGAAGAAGTGAAGAAGCAGGTGGGCAATTCCGCCGAACAGGCGGCCAAGAAGCAAGGCCGTAAGGTGCTGAAAAACCTGGGGTTTTAATTCAGGGGGCCGTGGTTCCGGCCGCGCCCGGATTCACGGCGCGGCGAAAGCCCGCGAACCAGGGATGGTATTCCAGAATCAAGGCCATGGCCACGGCCCAAACCGGCGCCCCCAAAAACAGCATGCGCCCCACGTCGCCCGACAAGAGCACGTGCACGAGAATGACCAAGGCCATTCCCAGGCAGGCCGCATCCATGCGCGCGAGCCAGGCGCGACGGGCCGCGCGTCCGCCCAGCCATCCGGCCAGAATCACCGCGGTGAAGCCCCCCAGCACGGAGAGCTTTTCCCCCAGGCGATGCAAGCACAATCTTTGCAGCGAATATCCCAATCCGTTGAAGTGGGACAAGTCGCTATTCCAGCTTTCGGCGGCGGACTTGCCGAGATGATGGTCGATACCCCATCGCAGGGTTAGGGCCAACAGCGCCGCACCGGCCACGGCCAGGGATTGGCGCCGCCATCCCAGCGGACCTAAAAACAAAATCGGCACCACGAACACAAAGGATTCTTTGGTCAGCGGTCCGAGCAAAGTGGCGGTCACAATCAGCGCCGCATGGCGCGTCCGCAGCCCGTACAACGTCATACACAGCACCAGCAAGTAAAGGCTGTCGGTCAGGGGCAAGGCGGCCATGTCATCGGCGAAGCGGCTGGAAAGCACCCCCACGGTCGCCACCGCCGCGCTCCAGGTTCCGCCGCCATAGGCCCGGCAGGCGGCAAAAACGAAGGCCCCGGCCAAGCCGACCAGCACGGAATTCACCAGCAAAAAACCGAAGCGAAACGGCCATTCGCGGCCGCCGCGGAACTGCCAAAGCGAGTGGTAGAAAGGTGAAACGGCTTTCGCCACCGCCGCGGCCGCCCAGGGCACCAGCACCCGATAGCGGTGCACGGGGTTGACGTTGAGGTTACCCTCGGCCATGTCGAGATAGCTGCGCGCGTCGCTGGAATGGGTGAAGTGAAAATCGAGGTAGGCATTGTAGGCCGGGCCGAAGATCACGGCCCAGGAAAGAAAGGCGGTGACGGCGAAGGCTTTGACTCCGGGCGCGGATCGATCCACCCGGGAATTATGGCGCTTCTACCCGCCCGATGCATTCTTTTCGGCCCGCGCTTACGGTATAGTGGGGGAGTGGCCACGACCGCGCCGCGCGCTTTCTTCCCCGGTTTGAACGGCTTGCGCTGCATCGCCGCCCTAATGGTGGTGGTGCAGCACGCCGAACTCTATAAATGGATTGTGGGGGCGCCCTCATTGTTCATGGCTCCGGGATTTCATCCCTGGCTGTTGCAAATGGGCGCCCAGGGCGTGGAGATTTTTTTCGTGTTGAGCGGATTTCTGGTCACCTACTTGTTGTTACACGAACAGGAAAGCCAGGGACGCATCCGCGTGCTGCGATTTTATCTGCGCCGCATGCTGCGCATCTGGCCCTTGTATTTCCTGATGGTGGCGCTGGGCTTTTTCGTGTTGCCGCATTTCGGATATCCGTCGGAATTGCACGTGAAACTCGCGCCTTATTTCGGGATCAAATTGCTGCTGATGGTTTGCTTTTTCCCCAACCTGGTGCTGTCGGTGTTCGGTGTCGTGTTTCCGGTTTTTCCACTGTGGAGTATCGGTACCGAAGAGCAGTTCTATCTGATCTGGCCGCATTTGCTGGCCTGGGCCCAAGGGCGTTGGCTGCGTTCGCTCTTCGTCTTCATGGCCATTTGCGTGGCCCTGAAGGCGGCGGCCGCCTGGGGGTTGACCCACTCCGCCGCCATGGGGCCGCGTTTGGTCTGGAAGTCGTTGTTTGACGCCCTGCGTTTCGACGCCATGGCCTGGGGCGGGGTGGCGGCCTGCCTGGTACAGCAACGGCGAACCGCGGTGCTGAAGATCGTGTACCGCCACGAGTCGCAGGCCGCGGCGCTGGCCTTGACCTTGGCGCTGTGGGGGTGGAATCCCGACTTGGGGGCCTGCAGCGATTTGGTGTATGGCGGGCTGTATGCAGTTCTAATTGTAAATATCGCCACGAATCCAAACACCTGGTTGCGGCCGGTGCACCGTCTGCTCGACGCCGGCGGCCGGATCTCGTACGGCATCTACGTCTACCATACGCCGCTCCTGTTCGCGCTGCTGTATCTGTTGAAGCCGAAGGCGCAGGCTTGGTACTTCCAGCCCGTGTTTTACCTCGCCGGATTCTCCGCCACCTTCGCGGTGGCCGCCCTGTCTTACCGGTATTTCGAAGCCCCGATCCTGGCGCTCAAGTCCCGCTTCGCGGCCGACGCGGATTGAAGCGATCGCAAGCCTGACGGGGCCTGCAGCGGACCCTTGGAAGCCGTCCGCCGGCTGGGGGTTACGCCGTTATTGTACTTTTGTCGGCATGAATCTCGACGCGTCGCAGCCGGGCCGTGACAGCGCGGAGACACCGCCCCATCGCGGCAGCGCGTTACCCCCCTCTCTCGGCGAACGTCTCGATCAGTTGTACCTCGACCAGAAGCAACTGGGAGAAATGCAGACCACGGAAATTCCCATTTCCCTGTTACTGGCTTTGGACGGGGTTTCCCATCCTGAAAAGGCCCAGGATGCGGGCGGGAACAAAGAGGAACTCACGGCGCATTTGCGGCGCGTGGCCGCGTATGCGGAATTGCTGGCGCTGAAATACGGCCTGGATCCGGAAGAGGCGAAGCTGGTCAAACAGGTTTGCCCCATGCACGACATCGGGAAATGGATGATCCCTTCGCATATCCTGCAAAAGCCCAGCGCCTTGGACGCCGGCGAGTGGGACATCATGAAAACCCATGCGCTGGCCGGTTACGAAATCCTGAAAGACAGCAAGCTCGACGTGCTCAAGCTGGCCGCCATGGTGGCCATGCAGCATCAGGAAAAATTCGACGGTTCGGGGTATCCGTTGGGGTTGCGCGGTGAAGAAATACACCTCTACAGCCGTATCACCACCGTGGTCGACGTCTTCGACGCCTTGGGCAGCGCCCGTGCTTACAAGCAACCCTGGTCCAATGACGAGGTGGTGGCGTATTTCCAACGGAACCGGGGTACGCATTTCGACCCGGTATTGGTCGATGCGCTGCTGTTGCATCTCGACGACTTTCTCGCCGTGCGCAGCCAATTGACCGCAGCGGATTGATCCGTTCCCGGCCCAAATTTGCGGCCGGGGCGATTTTCCTGGCTAAGAAGAAAAAGCCGGGATACACTAATCCGGAATGACGCCGACTTTCTCCGCCTGCCTGGCCGGACTTGGCCTCTGCCTTTTAACCCTGCAGGGTTGTGACACCGGCACCGGTGAGGTCACGGTGAAAAACCCGCTGACCGATCCTGCCGAAGGCCCGCCCGCGGGGAACCCGTCGGGAACCTGTCCCATTCCCGCGGATGCCGGGCTGGGCGACACGACGAATCCGGATCAGGTAGTCGGCAGCGGAACGCCGGCCTCCTGCACCGGCGACGCGTTCATCCAGGCCGTGGCCCAAGGCGGGAAAATCGTCTTTGCTTGCGGACCCGATCCCGTCACCATCACCCTCGACCGCCCGGCCCGGGTGTTCAACAATCAAAATCAGGACATCATCATCGATGGCGCCGGGCTCATTACGCTCAGCGGCGGAGGAACCACCCGGATCCTGTATATGAACACCTGCGATTCCACCTTGGTGTGGACCACGCCGCATTGCGACGATCAAGACGGCCCGCGGCTGACGGTGCAGAACCTGACCTTTGTCGACGGCAATTCGACCGATGTTTCCGACTCCGGCAACCTCGGGGGCGGTGGCGCCATCTGGGTGCGGGGCGGCCGCTTCAAGGTGGTGAATTGCCGTTTCTTCCACAATATCTGCGGAAGTACGGGGCCCGATCTGGGGGGTGCGGCGATTCGGGCCTTCAGTCAATACCAAGGCTTGCCGGTGTATGTGGTGAACAGCACTTTCGGGGGTGCCGACACCTTGGGCAATGTCGGGTCGAACGGGGGCGGAGTCAGCAGCATCGGCGTCTCCTGGACCATCCTCAACAGCGTGTTTTCGTATAATCGCGCCATCGGCAACGGCGGCAATCCCGCCGATTCGGGAACGCCCGGCGGCGGCAGCGGCGGCGCCATCTACAACGACGGCAACACCATGACACTGTCGCTGTGCGGAACTTTAATCGAAGACAACCAGGTGAATGCGTTCGGGTCGGCGATCTTCTTCGTCAGCGACGACCACACCGGTACGATGCAAATCCACCATTCGGTGATCCGCAACAATGTCGGCGGATCCTGGTACACCCTGCCCGATATTTCCATGTTCCCCGACACCCAACTCGATACCGCCGGCTTGGTGTTTCAATAAGCTTGAGCGGTCGGCGCGGGGAACGATGCGCAGCGCCTGCACAAAATCCGCGGCGGAAGGGGTGGGATTTGAACCCACGTTACAGTTTCCCGTAAATCGGTTTTCGAGACCGACGCCTTAAACCGCTCGGCCACCCTTCCGGAATCGCAGGGGAGAAATTTTAACAAAATCAAAATCCGCGGGGAGAAGGTTGTTATTGTCGCGCATGAATAATACTCTGGGTTCGACCTTGGATTGTGTTCCGCGTCATGTCCTCTGAGCCGCAACCCGTCCCCATTTTTCCCGAGGAAGCGCCGCGCCCGTCGCCGGCGGCGGCTTTTTCCCTGCCCGGCCCGCGCCGCGCCTTGACCATCGAGCCCTGCCGCTCGACGGAACTGGGTCCCGAATGGCAATCCGACGGGGTGCGCTTCGGGGTCTACTCGCGCCATGCGCGCAAGATTCACCTGGCCCTGTTCCGCGACGCGCTTTCCGATCCCGTCGACGTCTTGCCGCTGCCCAGCCGCCACGGACATGTGTTTCAAGGCCTGGTGCCGGGATTGGAACCGGGTTGGAGCTACGGATTTTTCGCCGACGGACCTTTCGATCCTCGCAACGGGCATCGCTTCAATCCGCAGAAGTTTCTGCTCGACCCCTATGCGCGCGCCCTCACCGGATCGTTCCGCAACCCGGACGGCGTTCTCTGTGGCCATCCGCCCGGCGGCGAAGACGCCGATCTCGCCTTGGACCACCGGCCCAGCCATGCCTACATGCCCAAATGCCTGCTGGTCGAAAGCCGCTTCGACTGGCAGGGCGTGCCGGCGCCGCGCCATCCGTCGTCTCAACTTGTGATTTATGAAACGCATGTGCGTGGATTTACCCAGCACCCCTCTTCCGGCGTCGCCGAACGCGGTACCTACCGCGGCCTGGTGGAAAAGATTCCGCATTTGCGCGCGCTGGGCGTGAACGCCGTCGAGTTGCTCCCGGTGCACGCCAAGGCCACCGAGGGCTTTCTCTCCGCCAAGGGGTTGGTGAATTATTGGGGCTACAACACCGCGGCTTTTTTTGCGCCCGAACCCGGTTACGGCAGCCGCAGCGCGCCGGGTTGCGAAATCGACGAGTTCAAATTGATGGTGCGCGAATTGCATCGCGCCGGCATCGAAGTGATTCTCGACGTGGTCTTCAACCACAGCGCCGAAAGCGCGGAGTCGGGACCCACGCTTTCGCTGCGCGGTCTCGACAACCGCTCGTATTACGCGCTCACCGGGCCCGACGACGCGCCGCGCCGCTTCTACTGGAACCATACCGGCTGCGGCAACACCTTGGACTTCGGCAGCGAGGCCGTGCTGCGACTCACCCTGGACGCGCTGCGGTATTGGGTCGAAGAGTACCACATCGACGGATTCCGCTTCGACGAAGCCACGGTGCATGGGCGTGTGGACGGGAGCGGTTACCGGGCGTCGGCGCCGTTCTTCGCGGCCGTGGCGCAAGATCCCGTGCTGCGGCGCATCCGGCGCATCGCCGAACCCTGGGACGCTGAGGCCTACGCCCTGGGCGGCTTTCCCGACGGGTGGATGGAATGGAACGGGAGCTTCCGCGACACGGTGCGCCGCTTCGTGCGCGGCGAAGCCGGTCTTTTGCCGGCGCTGCGGGCCAGGCTCAACGGTTCGCCCGCCTGGTTCGCCGCGGCCGGGCGCGCAGCCTGCGAAAGCGTGAATTACGTCACCAGCCACGACGGATTCACCTTGCGCGATCTCGTCACTTACAACCACAAACACAATCAGGCCAACGGCGAAGACAATTGGGATGGAAGCGCCGAAAATTTCAGTTGGAACAGTGGCGAAGAAGGGGAGACCGCGCGCGCCGAAGTGGAAGAACTGCGCGGTCGGCAGGCCAAAAACCTGCTGCTACTGGTCGCCTTGGCTCGGGGAACGCCGATGTTACTGGGCGGCGATGAGTTTCTGCGCACCCAAAGCGGGAACAACAATGCCTATTGCCAGGATAACCGGGTTTCCTGGTTGGACTGGAGTCTGGAAAAGCGCCAGACCGGATTTCTCCGCTTCGTCCGCCTGCTCATGCCCTGGCGTGAAATCGTTTGGTCCGGCGCGGCGACGGGGGCCGGTGATTTCGAAACGGAGCATTGGGAGGCCTGGAATGCCGCCGGATTTCCGGCCGAAGAAAAAGATCTCGCCGTGAAACACGGGGGATTTTTTTTGCGCCCCGGAAAGTCCAAGCCGTCGGGGTCGGGGTTTCTGGAGTTGCACCAAGAGGGGGGATTTTATTTGCTGCTGAACGCCGAAGAAGAGACCCGGACCTTTCACCTGCCCCATCTCGCGCCGCCCTGGCAATGGAGAATGGTGATCGATACTTCGTTTCCATCGCCGGAAGATGCGGCGGAAATTGGAGCGGGATTTCCTCTGTATTTGGAAAACCGCTACGAGGCGGCGGATCATTCGGCGGTACTTGTACGCGCCATCAAAAGTAATTCCGAAGGTAATTGAAAGTTTTTGTCATGCGCGCGTATACCATTTCGTTTTTTTACTGAAAGACTGCCGCAAATGCATGTACCGGCGCGGGTTTATACCGATGTTTATATAAATTTCCCCGCGCTTTGAAAATCGTCAAGTTCAAAAGTTTTTTTTCACATGCCTGCGGAACGGCCCCTTAATTTCGTTCAGCGCCTCAAGGTTTGGGTGTTCGGGAAATCGCTCGACCCCACGGATCACCGGGCCTTTCATAATCTTTCCCTGATCGCTTTTTTCGCCTGGGTGGGTCTGGGCGCCGACGGGCTTTCCTCTTCGGCCTACGGACCCGAAGAGGCGTTCCGGGCCTTGGGCCCGCATCACCATCTCGCCATCCTCGTGGCCTTGGGCGCCGCTTTTACGGTGTTCGTCATCAGCGCCAGCTATTCGCAGGTGATCGAAGTTTTTCCCAACGGCGGCGGTGGCTACACCGTGGCCTCCAAACTGCTCAGTCCCTATGCCGGCATGGTGTCGGGCTGCGCCTTGCTCATCGATTACGTCTTGACCATCGCCATTTCTTTGGCCAGCGGCGCCGACGCGATTTTCAGTTTTCTCCCGCCGGAATGGATCCACTTCCGCATGGAATTCGTGTTGGGAACCGTGGTGTTACTTACATGGATGAATCTGCGCGGCGCCAAAGAAAGCGTGGTTCCCCTGGTGCCGGTGTTCATGATTTTCGTGCTCACGCACTTTTTCGCCATCGTCTACGCCATGGTCGTGCATCTGTTCGACTTCGCCACGGTGACGCAATCCACCCTGGCCGACATGGCCCGCACCCATGCGGCGCTGGGATTTGCCGGCACTTTCGCCCTGCTGCTGCGGTCTTATTCCATGGGCGCCGGCACCTATACGGGCATCGAAGCTGTGAGCACGGGCATGCCCCTGTTCCGCGAGCCGCGCGTGCGCACGGGCAAGCGCACCATGTTCTACATGGCCACCTCCCTGGCCTTCACCGTGTTGGGCCTGATGCTGGCCTATGTCTTCTACCGGCTGGAACCGAGCGACACCAAAACCCTCAACGCCGTGCTGTTCGAACATGTCGTGGCGGGTTGGAACCCGTCGATCGGGCGCGGTTTCGTCTGGGTGATCCTGTTCTCCGAAGCGGCCATTCTCTTCGTGGCCGCGCAGGCGGGATTTCTCGGGGCGCCGCGCGTGCTGGCGAATATGGCTTTGGATCAATGGCTGCCCAACCGATTCTCCCTCCTCTCGGATCGTCTGGTCAGCCAGAACGGCATCATGCTCATGGGCATTGCGGCCGCGGTCACCTTGGTGTTAACCGGGGCTTCGGTGCAATACCTGGTGGTGCTCTACTCCATCACGGTGTTCATCGGCTTCGTCCTGACGCAAATGGGCATGCTGCGCTATTGGTGGCGCGCCCGCTCGTCGTTAGAACATTGGCGCAAGCGCCTGGCCCTCAATGCCGTGGCCCTGTGCCTGTGCACCTTCATCCTGATCATGGTCATCGTGGTGAAGTTTTTCGAAGGCGGCTGGATCACCTTGTTCGCCATGTTGCTAGTGATCGGGGTTTCGCTGCTGGCCAAACAGCATTACCGCAACGTGGCCAAAATGCTGCAGCGAATGGACAGTCTGGTGCAGGCGGCCCAGGTCTCGAATAACGGCGGTGCCGTGACGCGGATCATGGGAGAGCAGGAAAACCAGGAAGCCCAGTATGATCCCAAGGCCAAAACGGCCGTGGTGCTGGTTTCCGGATTCAACGGGTTGGGACTGCATACCCTGTTCAGCATCATCCGGCTGTTCGGTGGCATCTATAAGAACTTCGTCTTCGTGGAAATCGGCTTGATCGATGCCGGCACCTTCAAAGGCCAGGATGAAGTCGAACATTTGAAAGTGCACGTGCAGGAAGAGTTGGACAAATACGTCGAATTCATCCGGCGGCATGGATATTACGGCGAAGCGAAAACCGCCTTGAGCCATGATATCGTGGCGGGCAGCGCGCAACTGGCGCCCTCCATCCTCGAACGTTTTCCGCAATCCGTGTTTTTCATGGGGCAACTGGTATTTCCGGAAGAGTCATGGATTTCTCGGTTGTTTCACAACAACGCCGTGTTCGCGGTGCAAAGGCGGCTTTACCACCTCGGCATCCCGTTCATCATTCTGCCCATTCGGGTGAAGATGCGGGTTTAAACCGGTTCTTCGCCAGCTTCTTCTTCGCTGCCTCCGGGTCGCAGAAAAATCCGATGGACGGCGAAAAAGGAAAGACCCAGGCACAAAAGCTCGATCAGTAAATTGGAATAAGCACCGAAGGGCAGGCGGTCGAAGACCCATTTCTCGCCCAACAACAGTGGGGTCAATACCCAGAAAATTCCGTATAAAGCCGTGCGGCCGCGCCCGGCGGGCAAGGCCCGGGATTTGGTGCGCATCCAGAGAAAGCCGAACAGTAAAACCGCTCCGATCACCCAGCGTTCCGACATACTGCAAATTTAGGCTGCCGTAAGGAATTCGGGGAGTCGTTCCGGATGAATAATTATCAAAGGAACGACGTGCCTTAGGCGGTTCACGGGCGCTATGTTATATAACCCCCGCCTGAACAATCGAATATCTTTTAGGAAAAGCGGGACGCGTCCCGTGAAGTGGAGGAACGATGAAATTGCAGATGGGCATATTGTGCGGCGGGCTGTTGGTTGTCGCTGCATTCGGCGGCGACAGCGGCTTCGGCCTGGGTTTTGTCATGGGAATACCTTCGGGCATTTCCGCTAAAATTGAAACGGGCAAATTGAATTCCATCAATCTGCAATTGGGATATGGGAGCGATTGGAACAATCACGGCTGGGGAGGGATGACCCTGGGCGGTGATTATGTCTGGTACAACTACAAACTTATTCCGGTCGAATCGGGAAAACTTCCGCTTTACTTCGGCCCCGGCGCCAGGGCCTGGGTGAACGATAATCCCGGGCTGGGCGTGCGCGCGGTGGTCGGGTTGGATTACCAATTCGCTAGGGCGCCTTTCGACGCCTTTGTCGAATTTGCACCCGGCATCGAGTTCGTCCCCGACACCAATCCCGATTTTTCCATGGGCCTCGGCGCACGCTATTTGTTTTAGCAGCGCGGGCCGCGATCTCCATGTGGGGATTTCCTTCTCGCCTGTTGCCGTGGAAAACAGCGGTGCGCCGCCTCGCGCGCGCCGGCGGATTTCTCGATCCCATTGCGATGATGGCGCGGCTGCGCGCCTTCGGCCAGCCGTCGGAAGTGGGAGAGCCCTTGGAACTGCTGCGTTCGGGGGCCGCGTTCCATGCGCGCGGATTGTTCAATGCCCGCGCCATTCAGAACAACCTGGATTGGATTTGGCCGTTTTGGGTGCGCCGGCAATTCGACCCGGCGGACGTGTCTTTTGTGCCGCGGGCCTTTTCCTTCAGCCACATCAACCTGACCCATCGCAATTGGACCGCGCTAGGTTGTCCGGATCATCCGGTATTGCCCATCGTCGATCCGGCCGGACTGGTGACGCCGTTTGTGGACGGTTGGTCGGTTGATGCCTGGATTCTGGGCGCGGACGAACTGATTCCATCGGCAGCGCACGCCTTATCGCAAACCCTGGAATTGGAAGCGAACGGTTTGGCGGTTGTGACCGTTGTACAGGGACCGCGTTGCGGGCTGGAGATGCGCGCCGAGGTGCTGGCCGAGGGCCGGGCCGGCCGCCTGCGACTCCGCTACCAGGTTCAGGGTCGCCCCGGCGAGCATGGACTGGTGGTTTCGCTTCGTCCCTGCAATCCCGAAGGCGTGAGCTTCGTCGACACCTTGGAATGGGACGCGCCGCGGCAGATCTTACGCGTGAATGGGCGCGGCGCTTTGCATTTCGAATCCGCGCCCCAGCGCGTGTTGTTATCGCCGTATCGCCACGGTGACGTAGCCGCCGCGCTGCGGGGTAAAGCGATCGGGGCTTCGCCGCCGTCCGTAGCGTCGCTCCGGCTGCGCGACGCGGTGGGCATGGGCACGGCTGCGGTCGTATTTCCCCTGCCGGCCCCGGGCCTGCAAACCGTGACCGTCACCATGGATTTGGACGGCGAGCCCGACTCCGCCGCGCCCTTCGGCCTCCGTGCGGGAACCGGACAAACCTGGTCCGAAGCCCTGCACGGAACGCCAAGGTTACGGGTGCCGGACGCCAAATTCGTTTTTCTGTACGATGCGGCCGTGCGCTCGCTGCTGCTGCATTGCCAGGGCAGCGTGGTGCCCGGACCGTTCGCCTACAAGCGTTTCTGGTTCCGCGACGCCGCGTTTATCCTGAACGCCTTGCTGGCCCTGGGGAGTTTCGCACGCGTGCGGGAAGTGCTGAACCATTACCCGGCCTGGCAAACCCGAGATGGTTACTTCCTGTCGCAAAACGGCGAGTGGGACTCCAACGGCGAAGCCCTGTGGATTTTGCACCGCTATCTGCAACTCAGCGGTGCGCCCGTTCCGGCGGATTGGATTCGTGCCGTGGGAAAAGGCGCGGAATGGATTCGGCGCAAACGGCGCCGCGCTTCCGCTCCCGCGGAACTGCGCGGTCTCTTTCCGGCCGGAATGAGCGCGGAACATTTCGGACCCAACGATTATTTCTACTGGGACGATTTCTGGGGAGCGGCCGGCTTATCGGCCGCCGCGGACATTTCCGACGCGTCGCGGCATGGGTCGGGCCAATCCTGGCATGCCGCCTCGGCGGATTTTCTCGACGCGATTGCCGCCAGCATCAAGCATTGTGCGCTGGCCGGTTCGGGCGAAATGGTGGTTCCCGCCTCGCCGTACCGCCGGCTGGATTCGGCCGCCATCGGCGTGCTGGCCGCTTCCTATCCCTTGCAGTTGTGGCCCGCTACGGACGCGCGCGTCCTGGGCACCGCGGAATTCCTGTACCGTCGCTGCCGTGTGCGCGGGGGATTTTTTCAAGACATGGTGCATTCGGGCGTGAACGCCTATTTGACCTTGCATCTGGCGCAAACTTTTTTGCGGGCCGGAGACGCCGAACGATTCCGCACCTTGTTGCAAGCGACCGCGGACCTGGCTTCGCCCACGGGGCAATGGCCCGAAGCCATTCATCCGCATACGCGCGGCGGTTGCATGGGAGACGGTCAGCATGTCTGGGCTTCGGCGGAGTGGGTGATGGCCTTGCGCATGGCCTTCCTGCGCGAAGAAGGGGAAACCTTGGTGCTGGGATCGGGTCTGTTTCCGGAATGGCTGCAAGGCGAATCGGAATTGTCCTTCGGAGAGGCTCCCTGCATTTTCGGATCTTTGCAACTCGACATCGGCAAGTCCGAATCAGCTCCCGTACTGCGTTGGAAGGGAAAATGGCGCCGGCCGCCCCACGCTTTGGAGATCAAGCTTCCCGGAATGCAACCCGAACGCATTCCCTCTCCGCCCGAGAGCGGTGAAATAAAACTGAAATCAATTTCTCCCTAATTGAATCGGCTCGCCGGGAGGCGAGCCGAAGGTGGAGACCGACGAAACAAAGGGTTTTTGGGGACCCTGTCTCCATGCTTATGTTATCACGCTTTTTGGAAACTTTTCAAGTTTTCGATTTGTTTTATAACTCATTGATATTTATGGCCTTATATAATTCGACCCACGCGGGTTGATTTTCAATACTCCCATGTTGATTCAATGTTAAATAATTAATATATTCAATTTGATTCAATTATAGGTGTGTTATGAAATGTCCTTATTGTCAATGCAGCGAAGACAAAGTGGTCGATTCGCGCGGCAGTCGGGATAACAAGGCCATTCGTCGTCGCCGGGAATGCTTGAGTTGCGGTCAGCGATATACCACCTATGAATATGTGGAAATGGCTCCGCTCACCATCGTGAAAAATGATGGCCGGCGAGAACCTTATGATCGGCAGAAAATGTTGGCCGGAATCAAAACCGCCTGCAAGAAGCGTCCCGTGGCGGCGGAAGCGATCGAACAAATCGTGGACCACATCGAAAACCAGATTCAAATCGTGGCCGAAGGCGAGATACCGTCTTCCACCTTGGGAGAATTGGCGATGCGCCAATTGCATCAGGTGGACGAAGTGGCTTATATCCGCTTCGCTTCGGTATACCGCAAGTTTAAAGAAGTAAAAGAATTTATTTCCGAAATTACCGAGTTGCAGCAAAGCTTCGGCTGACGGCAAGTTTGGCTGCGCGGCCGATGGCCGAAGCCTCAATTAACTCAGTTAAAAAATCCGTCCTTTTTTCGCTCCCCGCAAAAGCGAGGCGATCTGTTTGGAAGAAAGCTCGTCCGCCGATTTTTTCTTCTTGGGGGCGCATTCTTCGCATAGAGGAACGTATTCATTCGATACCGAGACCGCCCCTTCGGATCGACCGGTTTCGGCGATGTGGTATTTCAAACAGGGTCTTTCTTTTTTGCAGCGGTAGCAAATCGTTACCACGGGTTTTTGTTCGCCGCGGGCGATTTTTTCTTTGACCCGATCTTTGCGGGAGATTTCGTAGGCGCGGCTTAGTGCCTGATTCTTGCGTAAAAATCGATCATGCGAGTCTTCGTCTTCAGCCATCATTAGAAGGTACTACCTCAGGGGTTGTGGGAAAAGGGTTCTTTGCTTTCGGGTGCACTGAGCTCTTGCCAAAGCGGGTGCTCGAGCACGGCTGCAGCGAGCAGCAGTCTTCCCATCGCGGTCAGGCGCAGTGGGCCGGTGTGCAAGGCGCGTTTTTCCCCGTTTCCGGGGCGATGCCGGCGCAAAAAGCCCTCCACAGCCGGATTGAGATCCAGCAAGTGAATGCGCGTTTGCGCCAAAGTTTTGTATTCGGTCTGGGTGGCCGCGGCGGCCTCCCGCAGAGGCCCCGCCGGAAAAAAAGATTCACACAGCCCAGCCACCAGCACTTGCGCCCGGGTTTTTTGGAGGATGATCTGGAGCAGCGCGCCCAAGGCGGAGAGCACGCTTTGCGGGGATTCCCCCCGCAGCAAATCCGCGCCCCCGACGCTCAGCAGCACCAGATGCGGGGCCTTGCCTACGACATGCAGAGCGACCCCTTTGACTGCATCTTCCAGCGAAAGTTCCGGGTCTCCGTTACGATAGGATTGGAGTTGAGCCGCGGGATGGCGAAGAAAAAGCAGGTCGACGAGAAGCTCGCCGTAACCTTCGGGGGCACAGAGCAGGCCATCGCCGTAAAGAGCCAGCTTTTTCACGTTTCCTCAGGCTCGAATTCGGAATTTCGGCCGCTTCGGAGTATGGGCCCACTCCGGCTTGAACGGAGGACCGGACGATTATGAGTCGTCTGCTCTAACCACCTGAGCTATGGGCCCTCTTGCCAAAAGTACACTTGGTCCCACCGCCTTGCAATTCTATCGTTAGATTTCCATTAACCCCGCCCAGACTCGGTAAACCTCGGGCGCGGGAAAACCACCCAAGGCAAAGGACTCACTATGAAGGCAATGATGCGGATTTTGGGAGTCGGCGTACTCATTTCAGCCGGGCTGCTGGGATGCAAATCCGCGCAGGAGTCGGCCGGCGATAAATTTTTGCAGGCCGGCAATCCGGTCAATGCCGTGGTGCAATACAGCAACGCGCTGAGCGCGGGAAAGGTTTCCAGCGACTTCTATCCCAATTACATCCAGGCCTATATTCAGGTTTTGAGCCTGCGCTCTGACGAAGATCCCGGTGCCCAAATCATCAACGATCTGCAAGACACGATTTCATTGCTTCTGAAGCAGAACCCGAATCCCACCGAAGAATCCGATTTCGCCAACGTGTTGTTCGACATAGGCCAGAAGCGGCTCAAGTTGGGAACGCCGGAAGGGGAAGAAGGCGCGTTTGAATTTTTTCGCACGGCCGACTCGCTGCAAAACAAGCCGGCGGATCTCGATTCCAAGATTGCGGCCGTCCAAGACGCCTATGTCACGGCCAAGCTGAAGGAGATCAAAGGGGATTTGGATCAGGTTACCAAAGACGATCCGCAACCCGGAATCGTGGCCGATTACAAGATGAATGAACTGAAATTGGCGGTGGGCACCGAAACCCCGGCCATGAAAGCCTTGTGGTCCAAGATCCGGCAGCAGAATCTGAGCACCTATCTGATGTATGACGAAGAAGGGTTGTTGGATCAGGTGGATGCGCGCATCAATAAGTACGGCACCCTGATCGGGATCGTGAAATACGTGCCGGGACCCAATGTCAGGTTGCAACTCAAGGTTTGGAACGGCTCCTCGGGGCCGCTGGACTTTGACGGAGCCGATTTTCACCTGGTCGATACCAGCGGCCGTGCCTACGCCCCCGTTGCGGTCCTCGGAGCTTTCAAAAAGAAATCCGACGTGCCCCGCGGCCAGGAATCGAAAACCGGCGGTTTGAATTTCAAGCTACCCGCCGGTGTCAAGGCCGATTATCTCGAACTCAAGGTGCCCGACGGGCGGGTAACTCGCAAGTATCTGCCGTAAGTTTGCTCCAGCCGGATGATGGGGCGACGGGGCGGGCGGGCACCTCCGTTCCCCCCGGCCTTTTATTCCTCTTGGGTCTAATACCCCGTTCGCCTGAGGTCCGCCTTAGGCGGACGCGGTAGTTCATTCCGGGTATCTTAGCTCTGATGCGCCTCTTCGACATTTACTGGCGGCTGATCGGATTGCCCCTCTCCCGCTGCAAAGGGGCGGTCACCGACGCCATTCCGTTTTCCTTGGTCGAAGCGTCTATCTGGTTCGGCGGGGCCATGACTTTGTTGTGGCTCGCTTCCTGGTTTTCTCCGTTTAAAGCGCGCCTTCGGCGCGGCCGGCGGTGGTTTTTGATCCTGGGTCCCCTCTTTCTGGCGGTGCTGGGAATGGGCCAAGGCGCTTTTCCCTTGAGTCTGGCGCCTTCGTCCTGGCGCACTTCGATTCCCCGCCGCTTGGGCAGCGACAGTTTGGGTTTGCCCCAATTTCAGGCTTGGGTGCATGAGCGCGAAGCCAATCTCCGGAAAAATTTCAACTGGGACGCCTATCAAAGTTTGACCGAAGCGGACGTGCAATCGGCTTGCGACACCAGTCTCGATACGGTATTGCGCGATCTGGGACTGCCCCCGGGCCGGCATGTGCGCACCATCAAAGCCATGGGTCCTTTGACCACGGACATGGGGCTCATTTACGGCGGCCCGGCTTTTCACGATCCCTTTTTCGGAGAATTGGCCATGGTGCATGATGCCGACGAACCCAGTCCGCATTACTGGCGGCTGATCGCCGCCTGCCATGAAACCGCGCATGCCAAAGGCTTTACCCGCGAAATCGACGCCGAAGTCTTGACGCAATTGGCCCTGGAACGAATTTCCCATCCGCGGTATCAGGCTTTGGCCGACATCCATTTTCTGCGCAAAACCGGAATGAAAATTTCCTGGCCCGACAGTTTGGTGGCCGAAAGCAAACGGGTGCGCGCCCGGTGGCTCGAGGTGGAAAAGCATCAACCCGTGATTTCGTTTTTCCGGAAATGGATCGATCGCTGGCATTTGGAAAACTCGGGAGGCAAATACGGCGATCGCAAACCCCACCAGGCTTGGAACCCGCACCAGCCGTTCTTCGCCACCATCCACCGCCTGCAAACGCGGGTGGCGCCGCCGGATCGGCTGCCCTGAGGGCTTGGTCGCATGACCCGTCGCGCCCGGCAAAAACCGCATCGGCCGCCGCCGGCCCCATTGTCGATGCCGGTTATCGACGAAGAATTGGACCTGCACGGGATGTCGGTGGATGAAGCTCTGGCGGCCGTAGACCAGTTGCTGCGGCGACATCGGGGTCGGACGGGAGCGGTGCTGCGCATCATCCACGGCCATTCCAACGGCGCGCCCGACTCCATCCGCCGCCGCGTTCGTTATGCTCTGGACACGGTTTGGCGGCGCCATGTGAAACGCTACCGTTACGATTTACACAATCCGGGTTCCACCCTCTTGGAGGTTTCGGGGCTGTAAAAACGGCGCGGCCTTTTGCCGCCCGGGCCGCTGCGAAAAGATGGCAGCCGCGGCGGTGGCGTCGAAAGGCTTGACCCCTGCGCCTCCATGGTTCTACCGTTGTGGGTCGGCGCGCAAACCTGGGAGAAACATTCGAATATGAGCGACAAAAAAAACATTCTGTGCATCGGCGCGGGCTATGTAGGGGGGCCGACCATGACCATGATCGCCCGTCAATGCCCCGAGCATCTGGTTACCGTGGTCGACGTCAACAAGGCCCGCATCGACGCCTGGAACAGCGACCGTATTCCCATTTACGAACCCGGTCTCGACGAACTGGTGCGGGAGGCGCGCGGTAAAAACTTGTTCTTCTCCACCGACGTCGACGCCGGTATCCGCGCCGCCGACATCATTTTCGTATCGGTGAACACGCCCACCAAAACCTTCGGCCAGGGCGCGGGGCGCGCTGCCGACCTGCAGTATTGGGAAAAGACGGCGCGCCAGATCCTGGCCAATTCCGACTCCTCCAAGATCATCGTGGAAAAGTCGACCCTGCCGGTGCGCACGGCCGAAGCCATGGAGCGTATCCTCAACGCCAATGAACGCGGCGTCCGCTTCGAGGTGGTCTCCAATCCCGAATTTCTGGCCGAAGGCAGCGCCATGCGGGATTTGGAAAATCCCGATCGCGTGCTGGTGGGCTCGCGCGAAACCCCGTCGGGCGTCGCCGCGCGCCGGACCATCGTGGATTTGTACGCGCATTGGGTGCCGCGCGCCAAAATCCTGGAGTCGAATGTGTGGAGCGCCGAGCTTTCCAAGTTGACGGCCAACGCTTTTCTGGCCCAGCGCATTTCCTCGATCAACAGCATTTCGGCCTTGTGCGAGCGCACCGAAGCCGACGTGGGCGAAGTGGCCTTCGCCATCGGCACCGACAGCCGCATCGGTCCGAAGTTCCTCAAAGCCAGTGTGGGTTTCGGCGGTTCCTGTTTTCAAAAAGACATCCTGAACCTGGTGTACATCTGCCAATCCTATGGATTGCACGAGGTGGCCGATTATTGGGAATCGGTGGTGCGTATCAACCAATGGCAGCAGCAGCGTTTCGTGCAAACCATGTTGGCCAATATGTTCAATACCGTGGCCGGCAAGCGCATCGCCTTGCTGGGCTTTGCCTTCAAAGCCGATACCGGCGACACGCGCGAATCGCCCGCCATTTCGGTGACGCGCGGCCTGTTGGAAGAGCGGGCCCAAGTGGTCATTCACGACCCCAAGGCGCTCGACAACGCCCGCGCCGAACTCGGCCCTTCCGCCGCCGGGGTGGAGTTCGAATCCGACCCCTATCGCGCCGCCCAGGGCGCGCATGCCCTGGCCGTTCTCACCGAGTGGAAGGAATACACGACGCTCGATTATGCGCGCATTTTCGCGGGCATGCGGCAGCCGGCCTTTATTTTCGACGGACGCAACATCCTCGATCACCAAAAATTGTTCGACCTGGGGTTCAACGTATTTGCCATCGGCAAAACGCCGCGCAAGCATTTTTAAATGCCGGACCGATTATTAGAGGCACTCTATAATTGAAGCCACCGATTCGCCCACGTTGGAAGATGATCCAGGCGCAGCGGAAAGCCCTATGGTGAACAGATGTCCGCGGGGGGAGGGTTGAGGGTGAGACGCCGAAATTGGGTTGCCGGCATTTTCGGCTTGGGTCTGGGTGTTTCGGTTCACGGAGATCCGGTGTACGATTTGCATCCGGCGGTGGATTACCCGGTGCTGGCCGCGGGATCGGTGGCGGGGCTCTCCCTGCTGGGCGCGGAGTGGTCCCGGCGCCATGACACCATTTCTCTCGACATGTACCGACGCGGTGATCTTCCGGCTTTCGACGCCTGGGCCGCGGGAAATTATTCCCCCGTCGCCTCCAATATCAGCACGGTGCTGGCGGCGCTGGAAGTAGCCGCTCCGGCCTTGGCGGATGGTACCGGTTTTTTCCGCAACACGTTGCCTTTTGAGGAAGCCTGGACCGACATGGTCTTGTACGGAGAGGCGCTGTCGTATTCCTGCGCTCTCAGCGTGGCCTTTAAATTCTTCGCCGTCCACCCGCGTCCGCTCTACTTCAACGGCCAGGCACCCTTGTCCACACGCACGGCCTGGGACACGCGCAGCAGTTTTTTTTCGACCCACACCACCGCCGCCTTTGCGGCCGCCGTGTTCGGCAGCACCACCTTTCAAGCGCGCCATCCCGACTCTCCGCTGGTGCCCTGGATATGGGGCGGAGCGTTGAGCGCCGCAACCGCGGTGGCCGCTTTGCGGGTGGCTTCAGGCGAACACTACCCATCAGACGTGGTGGTGGGCGCGGCCGTGGGATCGCTATGCGGATATTTGGTTCCGCTCTGGCATCGGCATCGTGCGGACGCACCCAAAGCCGGTTCTTCCGAAACCGGCCAAGGGTTCTTTTCCCATCCCGACTTGGCATTGCAAACCGCGCCCGACGGATTTTCTCCCATGCTGGTCTTCCAACTACGGAATTAACTTCACCGCCTACGCGTGTCGCCGCTTCGTTTCCACCCCGGGGGTTCTATGTCCGCATCGCTTTTCGCCTTCTGCTGCGTCTTGGGTTTCGGTTTCGCCGCCTCGGCCGCGGTTCCGGAGGCGGCGCAATACCGCATCGCGCACCGTTTTCAAGTTCCCGGCGACGAAGGCTGGGATTGCCTGGCGGCCGACTCCGCCACCCAACATCTGTTCGTGTCGCATGGGAATTGCGTGCAGGTGATCGATGAAAACAGCGGCCACCTCATCGGAACCATTGCGAACCTGGGGCATGTGCATAGCATTGCCTTGGCGCCGGCTTTGGGCAAGGGATTCATCACCGATGGAAAAGATTCGCAAGCGGTGGTGATCGATTTGCATTCGCTGCAAATCCTGGCCAAGGTGAAGACCACGGGAGCCAATCCTGACCTCGCGGTGTTCGACGAATATTCCGGCCGGGTGTTCGTCTGCAACGGCAAAAGCGCGAATGCCACGGTTATCGACGCCAAAACCGATCGCGTGGTGGGGACCATTCCGCTGCACGGCAAGCCGGAGTTCGCGGTGTCCAACGGCCTAGGCCGAGTTTTCGTGAACCTGGAAGATCAGAGCAAGCTCGCCGTGATCGACGTGACCACCCTCCAGGTGATCCACACTTGGCCGATTGCCCCGGGTCAAAGCCCGAGCGGCCTGGCGTTGGATCGAAAACACCACCGGCTTTTCCTCGGCTGCGACAACCGGATGATGGTTGTACTCGGCGCGCAATCGGGAAAAGTCGTCGCGACCTTGCCTATCGGAGAACATGTCGACGGCGTCGACTTTGATCCGGTGTTACAGCGCGCCTACAGTTCCAACGGCGACGGCACTTTAACGGTGGTGCAGGAAGTCAGTCCCGACAGTTTTTTCGTGCGGGAAAATGCGCTCACGCAAAAAGGGGCGCGCACTTCGACGGTCGACTTAAAAACCCATCACCTGTTTCTGCCCACGGCGGATTTCGGCGCCACACCGCCGCCCACGGCGGAACATCCGCATCCCCACCCCGCCATCGTACCCGGCACCTTTATTGTGCTGGACGTGGCGCCGGCGGAATAGCGACGGAGCCGCCGCTACGGCGGTTTACATCACCACCAATTCGGCGTTGAGCGCCCCGGCTTCTTTGATGGCCTCGAAAATGGCGATGATATCGCGCGGGGTCACGCCCAGGGTGTTCAGCGATTTGGCCAGATCGGTGACGCTGGTCGATGCCGGCATGACGCGCATTTCGGCCTTGCCTTCGTCGGTGTGAATGTTTTCGCTGACATTGGTGGCGCTTTGCTGCGTGACGGCCCCGGGTGCGGCAGCGGTTTGCAATTGCGTTTGCTGGTTCTGTTTGATCTCCACGGTGATATTGCCGTGGGCCACGGCCACTTCGGAGATGGTGACATCGCCGCCCGCGATCACCGTGCCGGTTTTCTCATTGAGAACGACCTTGGCCACATGCGAAGGCGTGAAGTCGAGGTTTTCCACACCCGCCACGAATTCCATGATGCGGCCGCGCCAATTCTGCGGAACCTGAATGCTCACGGTGGCCGGGTCATTGGCTTGCGCGGCCTGCGCGCCGAATTTCTGATCGATGGCTTTGGCCATGGAAACGGCCGAAGTAAAATCGGGCGATTCCAGATCGAGCCGCACCATCGCGGTGTCCAAACCCTCGTGGGCCGCCTCTTTTTCCACCAAACCTCCGCCGGGAATGTCGCCGACCATGGGATGGTTGCGCGTATAGCTGGCCAGCCCCAGGTTTCCCTCGCGCGCCATGCCGCCGATGCTGAGCGGCCCCTGCGCCTGGGCATAGACCTCGCCGTCAGGCCCCTGCAGCGGGGTTAAGAGCAAGGTTCCGCCTTCGAGGCTCTTGGCGTCGCCCATGCTCGACACGGTGACGTCGATGGTCGCGCCCTCCTTGAGATAGGGCGAAAGCGTACCGGTGACCATGACGGCCGCGGCGTTGCGCACCTGCAATTGCAAGGAACTGGCGGGCATTTCGATGCCCATGTTGCGTAGCAGGTTGATCACGCTTTGGGTGGTGAATTTCGTCAAGGGACCGTCGCCGGTGCCGCGCAGACCCACCACCATGCCGTAGCCGATGAGCTGCACTTCGGCCGGCCCCTGCACGTGCGCCACGTCTTTGATGCGCGTGGCCTGCGCCGTTGCCGCCAAGAGGAGAGACAGGATAAAGATGCGGACGCGCATGCGCTTACTCCTTACAAGAGCCAATGCCAGAAGCGGGCCCACCATCCGGGTTTGGAACTGTTGGCCCCGTCGCCCTGGCCCGTGTATTCGATTCTCGCGTCGGCCAGCCGGGAACTGGCGATGGTGTTGTCCGAAGCGATGTCGTCGGGCCGGATCACGCCCGAGACGTCGAGGATTTCTTTTTCCCCGTTCACGTCGACTTCTTTGTGTCCTTCGATCAGCAGATTGCCGTTGTCGTAAATGGTTTTCACGCGCGCCGATACCGTGGCCGACACCTGGCCGCTGCGCGAAGTGCTGCCCTGGCCGTCATACTCCTGATCCGATTGCATGCCCACGCCCAGGCCGGGAATGTGGTTCAGAACGGGCCCGGTGCCCGGCTGCAGCGACAGGGCCGTGCTCTGCTTTTCATTATTGTCGGTTTTGCTGTCGCGCGTGGCCTGGGCGTTTTCGTCGACCACCACGGTGATCACGTCTTCGACGCGATGGGCCCGCTTGTCGGTATACAGGGATATGGGGCGGGCGGGATCGGCCGCCAACCAGGTAAAAGAAAATGTGATCCATATTACAATTGTCAAAATAAACGAGGCGGTTTTCATGTACCTCCTTCGAGCACGGGCTCGAGGCTGCCGTCGTCGAGCACGCGGGCGCGCAGCAGACGGTGGGTTTCGGGTTGCCGCACGCTGATCACCTCGCCCGGCACGCCGTCTTGCCGGCAGACGACTTCGGTGGCGGCACGGATAACGCCGTACCGCACCACCAGCGGAGCCTGCTGCCCGCGATGCACCACCGGCGGCCAGGCTACGCAGGCCATGGTGAGGATTTCATCGGGGAGCAGCGGTCTTTTGGCCAGCATGCCCAGCACCTGGGTCGGGTCGGGCACGGCGCCGGGATGCAACGGGGTGGTCTCGCGCATTTCCAGGCGGGTGTTGGCGGTGCTGATGGGCTCATGGCGTTCGATGCGCCGCACCGCTACGCGCACCGGTTCATCCACGGTGAAATCGGCGGCCAGGGGATAGGTGCGCAGCAAAGAGCCACCCACTGAAATCGTAAGCGCCAGCGCGACCTGGCCCCGGTGTTTCCGGGTGGAAAAATCGAGGTCCATTTGATACGGGGTTTTGGGAACGGTGATCACCGGCGGCGTTCCGCTCCAGGTGAAATGCCATTGGCCGCCGGGAGCGGCGGGTTGGCGCGATAAGAATGCCAGGACACGCGCCGACAGGCTGTCTTGCGGCAAGGTGTCGGCGGCCGTGGTTACCGCCACGCGGGTTTTGGGATTGCCCACCAGCAGGCGGCCAGGAAATCGGCTTTGCAAATGCAGCGCCACGGCTTCTCCGTCGACCCAGCGCGTGAGTCCGAAGTCGGCGGCCGGGCCGACGTTCAACGTATCGAGTTCTACCGTGAAATTTTTCGGCCCGCTGATCTCGGCGATTTGGCCCAGACGGATGGAGCCGCCCGCCACCCGGACCTCGGGCAGAAAACGCACCGTGGCTACGGATTCTTCCGCCCCGCCGTGCACGGCACCGAACACCATCACCAAAACCCAGGCCGGGAAACGCATGGCTATCCCTTGAGCTGGTTGGCCATTTGCAGCATGCTGTCGGAGGTTTGAATGGCCTTGGCAGAAATCTCATAGGCGCGCTGGGCCACGATCATGTTGACCATCTCTTCCACGAGTTGCACGTTGGAAGACTCGGTATATCCCTGGGAAACCGTGCCCAGGCCGTTCTGACCCGGCATGTCGACTTCGGGATCGCCCGTGGCCGGCGTGGCCGTGTACAGATTTTGCCCCATGCTGCTGAGCCCGCCTTCATTGACGAACTTGACGATTTGCATTTGACCGATCTCTTCCGTGGCGCCCGAGTCATTCAAAGTCACCGAGACCTTGCCGGTGCCGTCGATCGTGATATTGGTGGCGCCATCAGGAACCACCAGGGGCGGTTCGATGGGATAGCCCTGCGACGTCACTATGGTTCCGTCGGCCGAGGTTTTGAAGGTGCCGGCGCGGGTATAGGCGATTTCGCCGCTGGGCAATTGCACCTGGAAAAAGCCGTCGCCTTGAATGGCGAGGTCCAAGGGATTCGAAGTTTGCACCATTTCGCCCTGCGTGAAAATTTTTTCGTCGGCCGAGCTTTTGACGCCCAAGCCCACCTGGATGCCCGCCGGTGATTTGGCACCGTCGGCATTGCTGCCTCCGGGCGGCACCAAGGTCTGGTACATAAGGTCTTCGAATTCCAGCTTCGACTTCTTGAACCCCGTGGTGTTGACGTTGGAAAGGTTGTTGGAAATGTTGTCGACGTAGAGCTGGTTCGCTTGCATGCCGGTAGCGGCGGTGTAAAGGCTGCGTAACATGATTCCTCCCGGGTTATCCCACCTTGCCCACGTCGTTTACGGCCTGGCCCAAGGTTTCATTGATGGATTGCACGGCTTTTTCGTCGGCTTCATAGCTGCGGGTGTTCACAATCATGCTGACCATGGCCGAAATCGGGTCGACATTCGAGCCTTCCAAAAATCCCTGCGCAACCTGGGTGTTCTGCGGCGCCAGCGGGGGATTGGTTTTCGGATCGGGGTTGGTGTAATAACTGTTGCCTTCGGCTTGCAACTGATTAGGTTGGTTGAACGCGACGATGTTGAGCCGTCCCACCGGAGTCGAGTCGACGAATACCGCACCGTCTTCGCGCACTTGAAAGCTGTGGTTGGGCAGACCGTCGTCGCGCACTTCGATCGGGCGCATGCGATCGTCGAGCACGGGATTGCCGGTCAAGGTGACGAGTTGTTGCTTGGAGTTCAGGGCGAAGGCGCCGTTGCGGGTGTACAAAGGGCCGGTCGGGCCCTGCACGGTAAAGAACCCCTTGCCTTGCAAGGCGAAATCGAATTGGCTTTGAGTGCCGATCATCGGCCCTTGGGAAAAATCGGTGTAGACCTGGGTGGCGGTTTGCTTCTCGCTGGGAACCAGTTCATTCTCGTCGTTGCGGGCCGCACCCGCCTTGGTTTCCACCGCCAATTGGCTGAGCTTGAAGGCATTGGTATGCGAGTTGGCCAAATTGTTGGCGATGACATCCTGCTTGGCGAGGATGTTCATCATGCCGCGTGCGGCGGTGTAAAGACCCGTGACCATAATTCCTCCGCAGAGACTGCTCGCAAGACCCGGACCAACGGCAAACGCAGGCAAATGTTCGGGAAGTGCTTGAAATCAGCCGGGATCGCTTGTGGGAAAAATTGAAGTCTTACTTCAAGGCAAATTCTGCCAGGGTCCGGGCAATTCGTCGCAGGCGGTGGGGGATGGCAAGAGGGAATGCGAAGGCACGCCGGGTGCTGGGCCGGGCGGGGTGCCGCGAGCGGAATTGAATTTGAACACCTGGGAAGCGCTGCTCGCCAGGTCTCCACCTCGGCGAAAAATATGCGATGAGGACAGGCGCGCCGGTTCCCGGTCAAGCGAACGAAATGAACCGTCAGCGATTTCCGGCGCCGACGAGGATCTTCAAGCTCTGCGCGCCCTGTTGTCTGAGGATGTAAATCCCGGCCTGCGGCCAACTGCCGGCCGGGAAGCGGGGGGATGGAAAGGGCGGGCCCCGGAACCGGGGGGTAAGGTCGCGATGAGTTTACCCTGCAGAGTGAAGATATAGAGCGGCTGCGGATTCCTTTGCGGGGTGATGGGGAATTCCAGGGAGATGGAGGTAGCCGGTTCATAGGGCGGAATCGGCAGATTGCTGAACCCGGCGAAATACCGCGTGCAGGTGTCCCGCCAGGCCCGGGCATCGGCATAATGGACGTCGAGCTTTTGCTGCACCGCGGCGAAGCGCTGGGCATCGACATAGGACCCTAGGGAGGGCCACTGGACGGAATCCATGACCCCGACGTAGTGGAGCCCGTCGAAGTACCGATAACAGAGTTCATTCCAGAAGGTTCTGCCGGTACTCAGCTTCTGTCCCCACGGCATGTGGAAAAACCAGCACAGATATTCATTGGGGCAGGTCTGCAGGCTGTTGAATTCGTTTTTGTTTTCGGGGAAATACTGGCTGACGAAATTGCTGCCCCCGGTCGTGCGATCGTACCCGAGGCCGGCGGCGTCGGCCCGGTGCCAGTACACCGAATTCCAGTCGGCATGACTCGTGCTGCCGTCATAGCCCGGTGCCGGTCCGTAATGGGCGCTGGGATTGAAAATTCCCCCGAGCCCGAGCGGATCCATGTAATTCACGCAGGCTTCGCGCGAACCGGCCAGCATTTTCCGGATGGTGGCGACCAGGGTGGCGTTCCAGCCCCAGGTCATTTTCGTCCACTCTTCGGCAATCGAGTCGGAAGAGAGATCGTGGTCCCAAGCCAGGCGCCCGAAAGCGTACCAATTCGCCTGGTTGAAATCGCTTCCGCACCAGTCGCGGTCGGATCCGGTATTGGCGACGCCCGCGAGCGCGGACATCGTGTCGCCGTACACGCTCCCGTCGAGGATCTTGCCGACGGTGGAGCCCGGGCCCGTCGCATAGGTATCGAAATCCAGCACCTCTTTCCAATAGGGCCCGAGGTACACCAACTGGATAGCCTGGCCGAGGTACTCCTTGGTGATCTCGAATTCGCCGCCGCTATGGGTGGCCGTCATGGCCCCGAACAGAGGATGCACCGGCTCGCGCGGCTGGAAATCGAAGGGGCCGTTTTTCACCTGGAGGATGACGTTGGCGCGGAACTTCCCGTCCAGCGGCTTGAACTCCTTGTAGGCCCGCTTCAATCGATCGGGATCGATGGAGTCGGCGTAGACGAAAGTGCGCCAGAGGACAACACCGCCATGGGGAGCGAGTGCATCCGCCAGACAGTTCGCCCCGTCGGCATGGGTCCGGTTGTACGTTTGCGGGCCGGGCTGGCCTTCCGAATTGGCTTTCACCAGGAAGCCGCCGAAATCGGGAATCAGGTTATAGATCTCGTCGCATTTCTGCGCCCACCAGGCGATGACGGAGGCGTCGAGGGGATCGGCCGTGCCCAAGCCCCCGATCAATTGCGGTGCCGCGAAATTGGCCGAAAGATACACCTGGATTCCGTAGGGGCGGAAGACGTCGGCCAAGGCCTTGACCTTGGCGAGGTAGGTGGACGATAGGATGTTGGCATCGGCGTTGACGTTGTTCAAGACCGAACCGTTGATGCCGATCGAGGCGCAGGCTCTGGCATAATCGGTATGGCGCAGATCGAGTGTTCCGGGCAAGGCATTCCAATTCCAGAGGGAATTACCGGCATATCCGCGCTCGATTGAACCATCGAGATTGTCCCAATGATCCAACATCCGCCGCTTGATCTTGGGCTTTTCACTGAGGGAAAGACCGGTCAGGGATTGCCCGGTCTGGATAAGGCGAAGCAAGTGGAAGCTTCCGTACAGGGCGCCGATTTCTCCGAAAGCCGCCACCACGATGATCGCATGACCTCCGTAGGTGGTCGAAACAATCCGGTAGGCATCCTCATTCGCATCGAGAGTCAACCCGAGCGCCTTGATGACGGACGAATTGGCAGGCGTTCCCACGACAACGGCGCCGTCGGCGGTCACCGAAGTCTGACTCGGAACGGTTTGGCCGAGAAGGCCGCTGAGACCGCGCACCAGCTCGCTGTCGGCGGCCTGCATGGTGGCGGAACCGCCTTGGACCACTATCTGCGCGGCCGCGGACCGGTACTGGGCCAACAGCGACGCGTCGGGGACGCGGACGTAACGCAACCAGAGGTCATATCCATCTTCGGCGCAAGCCGGTCCCAGACCGATAACCAGAAACAACCCCAACGCGATATAGCGCAAGCTCTTAATGTCCAAGACGCTACTCCTGAAATTCCCGAAATCTATTCAGATTCTAGCGCGCGGCTGTCAGAACTGGGGGGAAGAGCTTCTGCTTTTGGCCTAGGTTGGAACGGATCTGAACGGATCTCCCGGATTGGGGAATTATTCCGGAAAGCCTTTCCCCTCCTCAATCAGCTTCACCAGACTGTCTTTCAGGTGGTGCGTCCAACCGGCTTCGCAACTGTCGTAACATTCGCTTTCCGGCGTCAGCCGTTTGTGGACGAATTCAATCCGGGTTTTTCCGTCCTTCTCGCTAAGCGTCCAAATCACATCCGTGTTTTTCCACTCTTGTTTGTCCTTGATCCAGTCCAGTTGGCAGTCGGTGACCCTCCAGACGATTTTCTTCTCCGGAATAAACTCGGAGATGACGAAATCCACGAAGGTGTCTCCAAAACGCACGATGAATTTGTCTTGTGGTTTTTCCGCCCGGCCTTGGAAATTTTTTGCCCACCACAAATCAACCCGGCCGATTTTTTTTAGGACGTCTTTGGCCGGGGCGTTGACGGTTAGGCGCAGGTGGAAATCCTGATTGTGTGCTGTGGATTGCTGTGTCATAACGTGACTGCTCCTTTCTTTAACATCGAATACACTTTGCCGAAAAGTTTTCCGCCCACCCCGGAGGATGGGAGGCGATACCCAGGGCTTCTCCGACGCGTTCCCGGATTTCCGGGAATCTTCGAATTCCGAGAGCCCCCTGTTCAATATTATACCAAATGGTGTAATGTTATGCAAAGTCTTTTTCCCGGTGCTTTTCCCGCGGGATTTCCCTGTTGTTCTCACGTATTCTGGTTCCAACCGAAACCGTGAAACGCGTCTTGCTTGAAGACGCCGCAGCGAACACTCCGCGCAACTCGGGCGGGAATAGGGGCAAGCCCGATTTCTCGAAGCAAAACCGGCGCGGAGGCCCTAGATTTCCCGAGAAGAGCGTTAGATTGGGGAACCTTCCGGGGTTTCCGGGAATAGGGGCGAAGTTATGCGCGAACACCCGATGATTGGATTCCCCTTTTTCATGGTCGCTCTCATCCATGCCCAGGCGATAAACGTACGCGGCACAATCACCGATGCTTCCAATCAGCCCGTCGCGAACGCCAACGTGGAACTTCTGCACGCGCAACAAAAAGCCCTGTCTGGGGCCGACGGCAGCTACGTCCTGAACACCACCACCCGAATCCTGCCGACCGCGCCGGATGAATCCGCGAAGATCCGGATTTACCGGGGAGCGTTGGAATTGGCCCTCGTCCGTTCCGCCCCCATCCGGGTGGAGATTGTCAATGCCAGGGGGAAAGTCCTCGACCAAGTGTTCCTCGAAAAACCCATGCCGGGGAGCTATCGGTTCGACCTGGCCGGACGATTCCCCGCGAATAACCTGTTGATCGTGAAAGCCTCCGTCGGCACGGAGACGAAATCCTTCCCCTACTTCGCCCCAATCCCGGACGGGTGGATCACGCGCGCCTCCGTGGATTTCTCCCCGAAGGCCGGCCCCTTGCTCGCCAAGGTTTCCGCCATCGTGGACACGTTGAAGGTCTCCGCTTCCGGTTATGCCGCGAAGAGCGTGGAGATTTCGTCCTACGATACCACGGTGAACGTAACCCTCACCGCCGCGGACCGCTGGGGCGGTCCCGGCAATCCCGCGGGGCCCAGTGCCGGCTGCGGCAAGCCTATCGCGAGCTTGAAGACCGGCCATAACCAAATCACCAGCAGCGGCACCCAGCGGGATTTCATCATCGACATCCCCACGGATTATAAACCCGATCATCCGTACCGGTTGTTCTTCTGCTTCCATTGGTACGGCGGAACGGACGATAGCATCGCCAGCGGCCAGGTCGAATTCGGGCCCGGCGGCGGCCCCGACAATTACGCCTACTACGGCCTCAAACCCCTCGCCCTCAAAGCGAATGACCCGGCCATCTTCATCGCGCCCCAAGGGGTCAACAACGGATGGGGCGGAGGACAAACCGATCACACCTTTTTCGACGACATGCTGGCCTTGGTCAAGGACAATCTCTGCATCGATACCACCCGCGTCTTCGCCACCGGTTTCAGTTTCGGAGGCATGTTCACCTATTCGCTTTCAACGGATCATCAAAAGCAGATTCGCGCCGCTGTCGGTATCGCCCCGGCCAATTGGAACATCTGGTTGCCCAGCCCTCTCCCGCGCGATCCCATCGCCTGGATGCAAACGACGGGGATGAGCGATCCGAATTGCAAGTGGATCTATGACTCGACCCAGCAATTGGGATCCAAATACATCGCCTTGCAGCGCGGGCAGGACAATGGTTGTGTCGTGCCGGCCGATATCCCCACCACCACGGTGGGGAGCAAGACGCATGTATGCTACGACTTCGCGGGTTGCAAGCAGGGATATCCGGTCAAGGCGTGCACCTTCGACGGTCCCCATGAAGCGAGCGTGGGCGACGGCGGAACCGGGAACGTGGGTAAGGACAGTTGGATTCCCCCCGAGTCCTGGAAGTTCTTCACGCAATTCTGAGGCGGGGGATGGTGCGACGGTATCCGAAGTCGCCGTGGGTGTTGGGCCGGTAGGGGTAATTCAGCCGGCCCGCAGGCGTTGCAAAAAGAAGGCCACGGCGCGCGTTCCCGTATCACCCAGGTCACGGGTGTATTCGTTGACATACAGTTGCACATGCGCCCGCAACACCGCCGGATCCATGGATTGGGCGTGCCGCGCGCACAGTTGCAGCGTTTCGTCTTGATGCGCATAGGCCCAGTCCAGGCTTTGCCGCACCGCGTCTTCGATGGATTCCGAAGCGGGGCCGGCTGCGGGTCGATAGGCCAGCGCACCCAGGGGAATGGGGTGGCCCGTGGCTTCTTCCCAATGCGCGCCGAGGTCGCGTTCAAGCCGCAAGCCGTCGCGCGCATAGGTGAAGCGCATTTCGTGAATGACCACGCCTTGGGCCTCGCGCCGCTCCCGCAGCTCCCGGTACAAGGCGTCAAAGGGCAAAAAGCGTTTGCGCAGGGATTGGCCGGCCCAGAAGTCGAGCAGGAAATTGGCCGTGGTATTCTCTCCCGGAACCAGAATTTCAACCTTGGGATCAAAAGGCGCGCCCCCGGTCAGGAGCAGCGGGCCGCAGCCGCGGCCCAAGGCTCCGCCGCAGCGAAGCAGGTGGTAAGCGGAACAATGCCGGGCATTGGCATAGCTGATCTTCACCAGATCGAAGGCGCCGGCGCGCGCGCGTTGGTTGAGCGTCTCGACGTCTTCGAAGGCGAACGTCGCCGTCCAATCCGTTTTCACCGTGCCGTGCAACAACCCCGAAAAGATGAAGACGTCGTTGGGACAGGGAGAAATCCCGATGCGCAGGTTCACGGCAACTCCCGGCGGCATTGCCGCCAGAACTCCGCCAAGATCCGCAAGGCCGCGGCCACGTTTTCAGGTCGCAGATCGCGGTCGGCGGCGATATTGCTGATGGCGCGCACTTCGCAGACCGGAATCCCGCGCCGCTCGGCGACCAAAGCCACGGCCGCGCCTTCCATGCTTTCGAAGTCGGCCGCGAACAGGCGATGGCGCAAAGCGCCGGTGCTGGCGCGGCCGGTGCAGCCGTTCACCGTAGCCCCGCGGCCGCGGCGCAGGCGCAGGTTTGCAAGTGCGCCGGTAATTTCTTCCGGAACCCACAAGGCGAGAGGACCGCACTCCGACGGGTCGGCGAAGGCGAAGCGCGACAGCGGCCGGAAACCTTCGGCATCGGGCATTTCCATGCCCAGGTCGGCGAAGATTTCCGAAGATCCGACGGCGAGGTCTCCGACCTCCCATTCCGCCGCGGCATAGGCCCCGGCCAAACCGGTGTTCACGATCCAGCGCGGCTGCAGGGCGTCGATCCAACGCGGTAGGCGCAGCAGGGTCGCCGGAATGCCGACCCCGGTAACGGCTGCGTAACCTTCGGGAATTTTCCACAACCGATTGGGTTCGACTATTTCCGCCCCCTCGAGGCCGAGGGTTTGCAATTCGTCGCGGGTGGCGGCGCAGAAAAAACCCGGTTTCATGCCGGCTCCCGCGCCACGCCCGCTTCGAGATCGCGGGCGCGCTCCGCATCCCATTCGGCCGGCAGCGGCGTTGCGCAACTGGCCGCGCCCAGGGCCAAGGCGCGGCGCACCGCGGCTGCGGCGTCCCAGCCGCGCAATACCCCGTCGGTTAACCCGGCCGTGACGGTATCGCCCGCGCCGATGGGGCTGACGAGCGTACCCAGGGCCGGCAGCCGGTAGACGCCGTCAGCCGGACCCGCTCCGAACACCCGCGCCGCGCCGGCGCCCGCGGTGACGAGCCGGGCGGGCGGGGTCGGACCCGCAGTCGCTTCCACCACGGGCCGCAGGCGCGTGTATTCCTCGGTGTTGACCTTGATCCAGGCCAGCCGCGGCAGAATTTCGGGGCGTAAGCCCGCCACCGAATCCCAGAACACCGGCGCGTTTCCGGTGTGTGCGATCACGGCGGCATGGGCTGAATCCGGTACTCCTGAAGGTATCGTTCCACAGATCACAACGGCATCCCAGGCCGGCGGCGGCAAAACGGATTGCAACGCGTTTTCGAGGTCGGGTTCCGAGATTGCGAACGGCTCGATCAGTTCAGTGGCGCCGCAGTCAGGCGACACTACCGTGGTACAGACGCGCGTTTCTCCCCGCACCCACACCGGCAGATTGCGCAGACCCCAGGCGGCGCAGGCGTCGCGGCAGCGGCGTCCGGTTTCACCCGCGAGAATTTGCAGCAGCCACACGGTATGGCCCAGACGGGACAGGGCTTTGGCCACGTTGGCGCCTTTGCCGGCGGCCAGCTCGCGAACTTCGCGCGCCCGGTTCACGCCGCCGACCTGCAACCGATCCAGGATCAGCACCCGCTGCCAGGCCGGATTCAACCCCACGACCAGAACCTGGGCCATGAGCAAAAGATAGCTGACGGGCGTTCCCTCCGCCGCGGCGGGTCAGGCGTGCACAGGTGCCGGTGCGGGCAGTTGGCGGATGTGGGAGTAGAAGGTGACGCGGTTGCGGCCGTTCTTCTTGCTGTAATACATGGCCTTGTCGGCGTTGTCGATGAGATCGCTTTTGCTCGTGCCGTCGAGGGGAAACGAAGCGCTGCCGATGCTCACCGTAACGCGCAGGGTTTTGCCCTCGGCCTGCACCAAAGTGCGTTCGATGGCTTCGCGGATGCGCTCGGCCAGAGGCACGGCCAGGGCCTCATCGGCTTGAATCAGGGCCACTACGAATTCTTCGCCGCCGTAGCGGGCGCAAAAGTCGGAGGTGCGGATGCTTTGGGTCAAAGTGCGGGCCACCATTTTCAGGACCAGATCGCCGACCGGATGGCCGTAGGTGTCGTTGAAGGATTTGAATTTGTCGATGTCGAGCAACAGCAAGGTCAGGGGCTGGCGGTAGCGCTGGCAGCGTTCGATTTCGCCGGTGAGAAAATCCTGGAACTTGCGGTGGTTGGGAATCTGGGTCAGGCCGTCGATGGTGGCCTGGTTCTCCATCTCCTGGTACATGCGCGCCTTGGTCAAGGCGTTGGAGACGTTGGCCATGATGGTTTTCATGGTTTGCAACTCGGCTTCCGAATAGGTGCCGGTATCGTTGTTCTCTACGCCCACGATGCCCAGGGTCGATTGACGATCGTCCTGGATCGGGGCCAACAGCATGTCCTGCGGACGGGTCTCGGGGGGATCTTCCTGGTTGAAGCGCACGAAGCGTTCTTCTTTGCGGAACCCCTGCACCACCAGCGCGCGCCGGTTGCGGAAGACGCTGCCGTACAGGCTGTGGGGATCCTGCACGTCGAAATCGGCGCCCTCGACGAGTTGGCCCGGTTCGCCGAAAATTTTCCAGACGTAACCGCGGCCCGAATGGGGATTGTATCCGCAGATCACGATGCGATCGTAATCAAAGGTGCGCTTGAGCGATTCCACCATGACTTCCAGCACTTCTTCCCAGCGTAGGGCCGCCGCCAGGTTCTTGGAAATCTCATACTGGTTGTCGGCCTGGAGCGCGAAGCGGTTCATCTGGATGCGCATGTTGGTGTTGGTGATCATGGCCGAAGCAATGCGCGTGAAACGGTCCATCAGGGTTTTGTGATCATCGGTAAAAGCGCGCACGGATTCCGAGTCAACCACCAGCAGGCCTTGCACCTGGTGGCTCTGGATGTCCATGACCCGCATGACCATGATGGAGTTGATGTTTTCCGGCGTGTGGTAGTAATCCAGATGCGCGGTGTAGGATTTGAGGTTGCCGGTGACGAAGCCCGCCGGCTTGTTCAGGGCCCCACCGATCACGCCTTCACCGGCGCGGATCACGCAGTCGTAATTGAAGTTGCGGCTTTTGGTCACCACCGCATTCACCACGAGGTCTTCGCCAATCGGGTCAAACAGAAATCCGATCGACGTATACGCCTTGAAGTTGCGGCTCATGAAATACACCACTTCTTCCAAGGTGTTTTGCTTGTCTTTCATCGCCTTGGCGTTCAGGTTTTCCAGGTAGGAGCGCGAATAGAATTGCGTCGCCGAAGGGGAGTCTGCATCGGTGGCCGCAATGATGGTTGAAGACCGGGCAGCTTGCGCGGCGGCGTCGGTCCCCTCTTCGTGGGCCGGCGAAGAGGCCGAAGAGGCCGCCCCCGCACCCGCCGCTTTTTTCGGAAAGGCGCCGGCAAAGGGGGCCGCGTTCTGAATAAAGCGGCGCGCCCCGAGCAGCACCAGGTTGACCAGCAACGCCAACAGAACCGGACTCACCATTTCTGTGGTGTAGGAATGAATATCTCGGATTGGCGCCGGCGTGAGGTGGGGGAGAAATCCGTACACGCGGTTGGCGAGTTGCACCGAGGTGGAGAGTAGCAGCAATAGCAGGCCGAAAAGAGCGTGCAACGGGTTGGCCAAAACACCTTGCAGGGCGGCCCAGGCCACCAAAGGCGCCAGATTCAAGGGTTGGTTGACCCCCCCCAAAAATTGAATTCCCGAGGCGGTCAAGGCCAACAGCCAGCAAATCGAGGCCAGACTGCCCAGGGGATAAGCGCCTTTGCCGGCCTTGGTCAATAAGACGGCGGTGGCAGCTACGGAGAGGGTGAGCAACCACATGCCGGGGGTGGGTGGAATTTCTCCCAAGGTCGGCAAATAGGCGACCCCCACCACCACATAGGCGGCTCCGCAAGCGACAAGGAAAAGCTCAAACGCCTTCATGGATGGCAATCGATTTGGAACTGGAAGCGGGCCTCGCGGGAATGTTCATGCGCAATCTTTTGTTATTGTAGTACCGGTGTCGCAAAAAAAGCCACTTCCGCGTTTGACGCTGGGAAATCGACTTCCGTATCGTTTTTTGGAGATTCTTCCGCAAAGTTGGAAACACCGCTATCTGCTGCGTCAGAGCGGCGGCGACGTCGATTGCGGGGTTTTCGACCTGTCCAAGAAACTGCAAGCGTTGCGCCGCCTCCTGATCGTTTGGCCCGAACGCGTCGAAGAGATGCTGCTGGCCGTACCTACGGTGAAAGCCTTGTCCGAGGCGCTCGGGAACGGTGCGACCTGCGCACATTTCGCCGAGGTGCGCACGGTTCCGTTTTTATCGGGGTTATTCCCGGCCGCTCCGTTGGTGGGGTGGGATCGCGGAAGCCTGGCTTGGCATGAGCCGGCCGTGCAAACCGCGTTGGCTTCGTTGCGGGCCTTTCATCCCGACGCCGCGATTTGCTGGTTGAATCCCTTTCCTTCGGTATTACAGGCCGTGGTGAAAGCCTCGGGAGCCGGCATTCGCATCGCCTTTGAAAGCGTGGGCACTTGGCCGTATGCCAATGTCGAAATGGCCCCGGATGCCGAAAATCCCTTGCCGGCCCGCTATTTTCACTGCCTGGCTTTGTGGCGCTATGCCGGATTTTCTCCCCAGGAAAAATGGGCGCGCATCCAATCCGATGCCGAGCAACGCCGAGACGCCGCGGACAAATGGGCCGGGGCCCTGGCTCAACCCGAACAGACCTGGCTGTATCTGCACCTCTCCGACGGCCAGGATCTCGACGATGCTTTGCATGCCCAACTCAGCCTGTGCCTGCAGGCGCATGAAGCCGCAGGGTTTCGGCTGGGTTGGGTGGAATGGGCAGCGGCCGCCTCCGGCCCGGGTGAGGGAGCCTGGCGCGGCGCTCCGAGTTTGCAAGCTTCGGGCTGGAGTAACCTGCTGGCCCTCATCGAGGGCGTGCGCGGCGTTTTGGCTTTTCAGGGCGCGGCCCTGCATTTCGCCAGCCTGGCCGAGGTGCGCTGTCTGGCCCTGTTGCGGCGCAGCGAAGCGGCCTATGACGCTTCGCGTTGGAACCGGCTGTTCCAACCGGCCTGGGTGTGATTTTGATCACGGTATAGTTCCGTGATCTGCCGTACTGCGGCTAGAGGTATTGTTTCCAGCGGGGATTTTCCTGCACTTTTTTCACCAATTGCTTGAAATGGGGGATGCGCGACTTGTCGGCGACTACGGTAACGCCGTTGTGTTGCACCACCAGGAGGTTATCGACCCCGAAGGTGCAGACCAGGCCGTCGGAAAAGCAGGTGTTGCCCCGGCTTTCGAGCAGCAGCGCTTGCCCCACGCTGCGGTTGCCGGCTTCGTCGGGTGCATGCAGCCGATCCAGGGAACTCCAGGAACCGATGTCGTCCCAGGCAAAGGCCGGAATCACGGCCGCGATGCTTTCGGATTTTTCCAACAGGCCGTAGTCGATGGAAACGTCTTCGAGATTTCGGTAAATCCGTTTCAGCTTGGCCGCGAAAGTCGGGCGGCGGGGATTCAAGTCGCCTTCGGCCTCGAACGCCTGCGCCGTATGGGGAAGGTGCCGGCGAAACTGTTCCCACAAGTAGTCCACCCGCCAGGCGAACATGCCGCTGTTCCAGAGAAAGTCGCCCGATTCGACATAGGCCTGGGCGTATTCCGGCGAAGGTTTCTCGTGAAAGCGAATGATTTTTCGCACGTCCAAACCCTGCACCGATTCCGCGGCCGTAGATCCCGTTTCGATGTATCCATAGCCGGTATCGGGACGGGTGGGCCGGATTCCAAATACCACCAGACAGTCTCCCCGGCGCGCGACTTCGGCGGCGGCGCGCAGGGCGCGCGCGAATTCGCGCGCCGGTCCGATGGCGTGATCCGCGGTCAGCACCAGCATCACCCCTTGCGGATCCTCGCGCTGGATGAGCCGCGCCGCCAGGGCGATGGCCGCGGCGGTATTGCGGCTTTGCGGTTCGGCGACCCGTTGTACGCCCGCCAGGCCGCGCACCTTGGCCTTGACCGGAACCTCCAGGTTTTTCCCGATGATAAGCCGGATTTTACCGCGGCGCTGAAAGGCGCGGATATTCCGCAAGGTGTCTTCGAGCATGGAATGTGAAGTCACCAGCGGCAGAAGCTGCTTGGGATGCTTGGAATTGCTGTAGGGCCAGAATCGTTCTCCCCGGCCTCCTGCCATCACTACGGGATGAATCATGCCGCCTCCTGCAAGGAAAGCCCAAAAATAGCAGTTCACATACATAAACAAAGCCGAAAGGGTCTAAAGGGTACCTCTAACAATCGCATTCCGGCTGCGACTCCGCCTGCGGCGGACGAAGGCCTCCGGCTTTGTTGTCCGCCGCAGGCGGAGCGATATTCAACCATATCGCCTTTCTCGCGCGTCTTGCCGGCGGCCTTCTCGCTTGGTCTTCCGCCGTAGGCGGACCTTCGGCGGACCGATTATTAGAGGTACCCTAAAGTTTTTGGCGCCCATGCGTTTCAGTCCGGAAAAGCCGCGGGCGGCCATCGAGTTTTTGGGTGGGAAATAACGTGTAATGCCGAATCGGTAACAGTATTATAGGCAGAACAACCCGTATTTAGGGCAGCAGAGGATTGGGGTAGCATGGCCGGGCCGGGGCAACATCGGAGAAATACCGGAACTGTGGATTTGCACATGCATTCCACGCTGTCGGATGGAGCTCTGTCGGTACCGGAACTCATCGATCTTTGCCGGCAGCAGGGCTTGGATTCCATCGCCATCACCGATCACGACAATATCGACTCCTACGAAGAAGGCCGCGAATATGCCGAAGACGCGGGCCTGGAATTCATTCCCGGGGTCGAAATCAGTTCGTATCGGGAAGGGAGCGATATCCATATTCTCGGGTATTTCTACGACCCCACCCATTTGCGGCTGAACCAAACCCTGGTGGAACTGCGCTCCAAGCGCAAACAACGCGCGCAAATGATTTTGCAGCGGCTGGCGCAGATGGGAGTGGAAATCAGTTACGAAAAACTTTTGCACCGGACGGGCGGTTCTTTGGGTCGCGCCCATATCGCACTGGCTTTGGTGGAGGAGGAGTACGTCGCCACCTTTCAGGAAGCCTTCACCCGCTATTTGGGGAACACCACCGAAGTGATGGCGGGTATTGAAAGCGAAAAGCTCTCCCCGGCCGAGGCCATCGCCTTGATCCTCGAAGCCGGCGGCATCCCGGTCATGGCCCATCCGGCCAAAACCCGGCGCGACGATTTGATCGAAGAAATGGTGGATTGCGGTTTGAAAGGCATTGAAATCTACAGCCACGGCCTGAGCCCCACCTGCTTCCGCAAGTACAAAGACTTGGCCCGGCGTTACGGGCTGGTTTGCTGCGGGGGCGCCGACTTTCACATGCGGCGCGAAGACGATCGGAATTCGCCCGGCAGCCTGCACATTCCCTACGAGGTGCTGGGCCGGCTGAAGGATCTCAAAGAGGGTTTTTGCCCGGCCTGATTTTTCTTTCAAAAATTTCGTCGTACCGTTTCCACCAATTTGCCTTCGGTTCCGATATACAGGACTTCATCACCCATCGTGCCATCGCCGAAGGGGTCGGCGCTGTCCACCTCCCACACGCGCAGGGTCAATCCTCCGGCTTCGCGCTTCCAGGCGGCGTCGAAGTGATCCGCTCCCCGCGGCAGGCAGGCCAAAGGGTTCGGCAATTGTGCCAGGGATGGATCCGAAAGGGTGGGCCGGGCTTTGGCTTCGCGCCAGGCCGCCTGCATGCATGCGGAGACATCGATTTTGGCCTCGAGGGCGGCGGCGGAATCCAGGCGTATGGCGTCGACGGAGAGCAAACCCGCCGCGACCAGAATCCAGACTGCGACCAGAACTCCGCGGTTGGTTCCCGAATTTATGTCGAAGCTCGGCAAAGGCGGATGGTCTCCGCGGCTGTGCAGGTCGTCGAGCAAGGTTTTGAGGCGTTCACGCCATCGCAGCCCGCGTAACCTGCTGACCCGGAACGCCCAGAACCAAACCAGGAGAAACGAAACCGCATCGCCGACCATGGCCGCCCGCCATGCCGCAGGATGCCGCATGGGGTCCAAACCCGCCGGGATGGCGGCCAGATTGACGAGCACAAGTCCGAGATCGACAATCCAATGGGCGGTGTGCCGGCCGGGCAACACGCGCGCATCGACCGCGATTCCCGCAGCCGACAGGGACGCAGAAACCTTTTCCCAATTTTTTTGCGAGCGCAGCGACAATCGGCGCAGCAGCAGGATCATGCCGGTGAGGGCCAAGCCCAAGCGAAAGAGCAAAGGCCCCCAGGGCCAGGTAAAGGCAAATGAGAGTTTCTCAATTTCGACCAGGGCGCATTCCAGGAATCCCAGCAAGGCCGCCCACCCGGCCAGCGAAATCCAGAACGAGGTTCGCATGGGTTCATCCTATCACTTCCCGTTCCGGCTTTCCCCGCATCTGCTTTCCCGCGATTCGGAAGAAATGCAGGGTTCCGGTATTTGTTACAGAGTAATGGCGGCGAGAGCGAGATTTGAATCTAATTTGAGAGGAAATAATTGAATCAAATCCCCATCTCGGCTAAAATTTGAATGCTGGAAAATTTTTTGCCTGAAAAAAAAATTTAGCCCTGAAATATTGCATGATTCCTCGCAAAGCATCGGCCCTGGAGGCTTTGTTCGCCCGAATTTTTCGGATTGTCGCGGGTAAAGAATACATCCTCAATGTGCAGTGGAGCCACAGCCGGCAGTCGTATTCGCGGCCACTGCATCCCTCATTGATTCGCCTGGTACTCGGTGGCGCGTTTGCTTTGGCCTTGGGATTGGGCTGTCTCGGTTTTGTCATCGGGCGTTGGGCGTTCACCGAGGTGGAATACCATGTCGTGGTGGCGCGACATCACATGTATCTCGCTTCGCTGCAAAAAACCAAGGCTTCGATGGCGGTGTTCGAGAACATCTTGGATACGGCTTTTGAGCAAGAGCAGAAAATGCGCGCTCTTTACGGCATCAACACTTTGAGCCAGGCTCAGTCCACCTTCGGTATCGGAGGGCACCGTCATCCCACCGCCGAGGATTCGAATCTTTCCACGGGACTCTATGAGTCGCTATTCGACGCCGGGCAAAAAAGTCGGCAATTACACGGCAAACTGGAATTCGCTCTGCGGAACTTTCGCCAAATCTCCGAGTTCGTCGCCTATCGCCAGAACCTGTGGGATCACACGCCTTCGGTGGAGCCGGCCCGTGGCGAGTTGACCAGCCCCTTCGGATTCCGCGTACATCCCATCACCCACGAATACATCTTTCACGAAGGCGTCGATATTGCCAACAATCCCTGGACCCCGATTTACGCCACGGCCGACGGCATCGTCAGCGCCACCGAGTCGGGTGGCAACTACGGCAACATGGTGGTCATCGATCATGGGAACGGGTATCAAACCCGGTACGCGCACATGAACCGGATCATGGTGGAAAAAGGCCAGTTGATCAAGCGCTTCGCCTTGGTCGGATACATGGGCAGCACCGGACTCTCCACCGGCTCCCATGTGCATTATGAAGTCAGGCGCGACGGAGTTCCCATCAATCCCGAAAAGTTCATCCTGCCCTCCGGCGAAATCGTCGATTAGGATCGGTTCCGACCAATCTCCCCGCAGCCCGCGAAAAAAGAAGCGGGCATCTTCCATCCCGGGTGTACTAAAATCAGGGCGAACCGCCCTGGTGGAAAATGGTTGTCAAATTAGCCGGCATGCTTTTGCTGCTCGCCGCAGCCGCGGCGGCCGATGAATTCAGCGACGAGGTTTTCCTGTTGGAAAATTCGGTTCTGAACAGCGGTTCGGCGTCTTCCTTTCCCACTTCATCTTACTCTCCTTCGCGTTTTCTGAATTATCCCGCGGATGCTTCGGGAGCCCCGTCCATGGCGCTGGAAGCCGAGACCTTGCCCTTGTTCGGCGGGTTGTCGCAGGCCATCAGCGGTGCGGGCACTTTGGCCTTGCAGCCCGACCTGCGCCTATCCGCTTTCACCTCCATCGTCACCACCTCCGACATTCCCATCCGTCCCATTCTCAGCGGTACGGCCGAGCAGCGCCAGGTGGATCCATCTTTGCGGCCCGACGATTGCAGCGGCTGCGGCACCCTGCGCGATCGGGTTTATCTGGGGTATCTCAACGTGCTGCGCGAATTTTCCGGCAATCTTCCGCGCCATGGCATCGCCAGCCGGCCCATTCCCTATATCTTCGACGCGGGCGTCACCGGGAAATATTACTGGGAAGAGTTGGAAGGCGGCGATTATTACGGGCAGAATCTCAACCTCGACGCCGGCATGAGCCTGCGCGTGCTGTGGGGTTATGATCCCGTGGAGGAGGTTTCCAATCAGACCGTGAAAGTTGAGTTTTCCGGCTTCGAACTTTTGCCCACGCGCGAGCGCAGCGATCTCAGCGGCTATACCGTGTACGAAAGCGTCACCCGTCGGTGGCATCTCTCCGCCTCGTTCATCCAGGGCGTGCCGCAATGGCGATCCGAATTCGAAGCCGGATTGGAGCAGCGTTCCGAAGGCGGAAGCTGGCCCGCCTTCGGCGGCGAATGGCGTTTCGCCCGAACCCTGGCCTTGCGCGGCGGCTGGGATGGGAATTATTGGGCCGCCGGTTGTTCGGTGCGCTACCGCTGGCTCACTGTGCACTACGCCTTGCAGTATCACGCTCTGGGCACCAGTTACTACCAAGTGTCGCTGCAGATCCAACGGGATTAGGGTCCGTTAAGAAATAACCGCACCATTCGGCCGAAGATTCATTCCGCCTAGCTATCCGCCTCTGGCGGACTCGTCGCTTACATACTCCTGGGTTGCGCGCTCCTCGCGCCTTGCCTGGAGGGCGCCTCTTCGCCCTCGCTTTAACGCAGTCATTTCTTAACGGACCCTAATCCCGACGGCGGCCGGGGTACCGACCGCGCATTTCCGCGGGAGGTTACAAACTCGTTACGTGCGGATTGAAGACTGAAATCCCGCTACCTTTGTCCGACCCATGCTTCTGGATTGGCCTCACGGGCTGGATTTGGTTTTGCTGACCGCCGGATATGCCGGCTTGGATTTTCTGCTCCGCCAGGATGGGTGGGCGCGTGGAGTTGGCAGACTGGGCCTGGGCCCGCGGCTCGCCGCGGTTTTATGGTTGGCACCCTGCCTGTGCCTGGCGCCTTTCTGCTCCTGGGGCCTGATCCCGCAAGGACGCGCCTTGCGCCTATTGGCGGGAGTGTTGGCCGCGGCCATGGCCTGGCAGGCCTCGACCCGCGACATCGATCCCGTCCTTGGCGAAACGCATTTTCCCGCCCGCGTCGCGGTGGTGGCGTGCACCGTCGGCACCTGGTTCAGCCCGGCATTTTTCGTGGCCGAGATTTGGTTGCTCTCCACGCCTTTTTCCCTATGGCAGCATCACGCCACCTTGCCCATGCGCCTGATGCTGGCCATGGGCGCGCACCTGATCTTGACGGGAGCTTTTGCGGCGCTTTCGGGGCTGGCCGGGATTCACGTTCGCCTTTTTCCCGACGCCGCCGCGCTGATATTTTTCGTGATGATGGTTGCGATATCGCATTATTTCATCACGGCTTTGGCCAAATGCCGCCTCGGGCCCAAATGGTATTCCTGGGTGACCGACAACCATTTGCACCACTTGGCGGCCAGCGCCTATAGCTGGGGCTGGGCGCGCTTTCTACCCTGGCGGGTTTGGCACCGGGTGATCGCCGCGGCCAAGCGCGGGGAGCGGCTGCTGCAATTTCTGGCTTTCGGTCTGGAATTGCTTTCCCCCTTGGCGCTGTTGCGGCGCGAAGTCGCCATCGGCTTCTGCCTGGCCTGGGCCGGCTTTCATCTCGGCGTCTTCGCCCTGTCCGGGCTTTTGTTCTGGGATTGGATGGCGGCCGACTTGGCCCTGGCCGCCATGCTCGCCCGGTTGCCGCCGGCGGCGGTCGCCACGGTTTTTGGCCCGGTGGCGGTGGCGGCATCGCTGATCTTTATGTTTTTATTTCCCCTTCGCCATCGCTTGTGGAAACCCATGCCGCTGGGATGGTTCGATACCCCCTTTACCCAACGCGTCCATTGGCGGGTGCGGGGCGAAAGCGGAAAAGAATACGGGTTGTACAACGACTTCATGTGTCCGCATGAACGACTGTACGGCAAGGTCAACGGATGTTTTCTGGCGCCGGTGGCCGTGCTGACCTACCATCTCGGCGAAGTCTGGAAACCCGAATTGCGCGACGCGTTGTGCGCGGCCGGTCCCAGCCTGGAAAGGCTGGAAGCGGTGCGCGCGCGTTTCGGCATTCGCCCCGGCAGCGCGGAAATGGCCGCCAACCATATCGCCTATTTACGCCGCTTCTTGCGGGCCGTAAACCGGGGCCGGCGGAAGCATGTGCTGCCGCGTGGGTTGCGCTGGCTCAAGGCGCCGGGTGATCAGGTGTATTACTGGGGCGAGCTGCCCGCCTATCGCGGCCAGGAGAAAGCCGCAGCCGTCCGGCTGTTCTACCGCGAGGAATACTTCGACGGCACCGCGCTGCGGCGGCTGCGCGAAGAAACTTTGGTGGAATGCGAAGTGGAAGGCGGCGAGCCGCCACCCGCCGCGCGCGAGCTGACGCCCAAGGAGTTGGATGATTTCCTGCTCGGCCATGCGGCCGGCCGTCTCATCGATTTGCCCGGCTTTGGAGGCGGCTTTGTCCGCGGCGATGACGGCCGCCCGGGCGTCTCTCCAACGGCAAAAACCGGCTCAGGGTAGAAACCGATCGCGCTCTTCCGGGGTGGGTAACCGGCAGGTTTCGCGCTTGCCGAACCAGCGATAACGGTTTTTGGCGACGAAGTCGTAAACGGCGTCGCGCACGAAAACCGGAATGAAGCGCAGCGGCCGCAAGAGTTTCCACGGGCCGCCCAATCCCTCCAGGGAACGCAACGCCGCTTCGGATTTGTGATGCACCCCTTGGCCGTCCCACAGCAGCATGCTGCGCAAGGGATCGGCGGAATCGCCGTGGGTTTCGGACACGGGCCCCAGAGATCGAACCCAAAACCGCGGCCGCGGTTTCGCCTTGCAAGGTGGCGAAGCGAAAATGCTTGCGCCGGTCGCGGGCCAGCATGAAATCCACAAACCCATTGCACAGCACGCAGACTCCGTCGTTGAAAACGATGGGATGGTCGGAAGGATTCGGAACCGAAGGGTTGGGGCCGGACATTTTGGGGAAGATATAGCTTCACTCGGTCCAATGGGAAAAACGCCGCACAGCGCCGCAATGAACAGAGGTCTGATTTCAAAGCCGCATGGAAATCAATAAGTGCGCCAGTGTAATGCGAGATACACCGGTTGACGCCGAGCTAGGCAAACCTCGCCGGGGGGCGAGGCTTGCACTTCGAAACCGGGACTAAGGCGCGATGCGCGCTTCCCAAATCCCTTTGGCCAAAAAGGCCGGTAGCTTCACGGCGAGCGGATCGTCGATCTGGCTGCGATGAAAGCTCCAGACCTTGCGGCCCGAAAGATCGAACAGCTCCAGCGAACGGTAGCCGGTGGGGAGCGTGTAGACCCCATTGGCGGCCATGGGCGATAAGGCCTGTTGATGCGGACGGGCGGCCAGGGCAGTTGGAGCCACGGGACCAAAGGGCTTGTAGCACGCATCGTCGTAACTGCCGGTATACTCGATGCGGTACAGGGCGCCCGATCCGGTGCAATATCCGCAATCGCTGAAACGCAGCATGTATAAAGCGCCTTCCGGTCCGAATTGGGCGTCGATATAGCTGGCCTTTGGAAAACCCTGGGGCGCAAAGGCGCGCACTCCGGCCGTGCCCGCGGGGATATGACCGGTGGAATCCAGCACGATCCACAATAGCGTCTGCCGGCTCCAGTCGAAGAACAGCACCTTGCCTTCGTAGTACGGCGGGAATTTCACGGTGGAGGAGAGATTCGGATCATAGCGGTACATTTGGCCGCCGATAGCGGTTTCGGCGCCGTGGTTAATGGTCGTGGTGCTGATACCACTGGCATTGAAACGCGGATCATCGTCGGTACTGTTGCCGCTGGTATAGGCCACCAAGGCCGGGACCGAGGGCGGCAAATCATGGATACCCGTGTTCACCGGCGAATTATTCACCGGCACCTGGCAGTTGTACAGAGCTCCGCTGAAGGGCGGTATTCCCCAGGGAACGTTATAGCCGTTGCAATAGGGGTGGCCGTAAAAGCCGGGCGTCATCGCGAGATTCCATTCGTCATGTCCCGAAGGGCCGCGGGTGGGGCTGTCGGCATTGGCATCGGGCCCGACTTCACCCCAGAAAATCCATCCCGAGCGCGTATCGACGCGCGGGTGATAAGGGTTGCGATCTCCCATGGCATAAATTTCGTGCCGTACCAAGCTGATGCTATCTGTCGCGGACTTCCAATTGGGGTTGAAAGTCGGATCGTTGATTTTCTCCCACAAATTTCCGGTCGGAATGGAATAGGTGTTTCCAATACCGGGGGTCGGCGTTTGGCCGTCGGCAAAAGGCAGCGGGTGAATGCGGAGCACCTTGCCGCGCAAATCGTTGGTGTTCCCGGCGCTGCGCTGGGCATTGGCACTGGAAAGGTTGGGATTGATGGGCGCATAGCCGGCGTTATAACTATCATGCGGATCGCTGTTGTCTCCTGCGCCGAAAACCAGATTTCCCAGGGAGTCAAAGCTCATGCCGCCCGCGGCGTGGTGATTGTCGTTGGGGTCGCGCTGGAATTGCAAAATCACCTTTTTGTTGGTGAGTTGGTTGTTAGTCACCGTCCAACGGCTTAGTTCCACGGTGCGGGTAGAGTTGCCGGGCAGGGTGTAGTCGAAGTAAATCCAGTGCGTGGTCTCGAAGTCTGGAGGCGTCGCCACGCCCAAAAGACCGTCTTCGGTGTCGAAGCGCACCGGGATGTTGCCGACGGTCGATACTTTTTGGGTCGTCGGATCGTACATCTGCACATCGCCGCTTTGCATTTGAATGACGAAAACCCGGCCGTCGGGTACGACGCTCATGCCCACGGGCCCCGCGCTGCTATTCGTGGTCTCGGTCAAAGCTCCGCCGGATGCTACTAGGGTAACCGTGCGAAATTCCGACCCGGTAGGCTCGACACAGGCGGTTTGGGCGCCGGCTTGCAGAGCCAGACAGAGTGTGAAGAGGGTGCCGGAATAGGCGAAACCACGCATACAAATCTCCTTTTGCGTTTATGAATCACGACGCGGGTTGTCGGCCGGCAAGCATGCTTCGCAACCAATTGCCAGGCTGCGATTTTCTCTACACTTCGTATGCCCTGAATTGCCAAAAATTTGGCATTCAAAGTAGCCGTCTCTCCGCTTTCCCATCGGGCTTAAATATATAGCCAACCGCCCAAATTGAATGGCCGGATCCTCGTTTTTTGCCTTTTTGCCCAGCGTTACCCTTAAAGCACCTTCGGGATAACGATTTAAGCACAGCTTACAGGCCGAAGCGCAGTTTTGAATTCACCGGTACCAAGCCCCAAGTCGTCTTTCATTATCTGTCGTGAAATGTCGTTTCTGGTTATACCGCCTTGGATATTTTTGGCCAGTTCCGCCCCGCGATTCCGGCATTTGTCAGGAAATATCCTGGCCCAGTCCTTGCAGGTCGCCCGTTTATGTCCATTCGGGTTTCGCTGCGCCATTTGACCCGGTACGAATACGACAGGCCGGTAACCCTGTCTCCGCAGCAAATCCGGTTGCGGCCCGCGGCACATTGCCGGGTTCCGGTCACGGCTTACTCCTTGCGTGTGGAACCCAAGCCCCATTTCTTGAATTGGCAGCAAGACCCCTTCGGCAATTTCGTGGCGCGGGTGGTATTTCCCGACCCGCAACGGCGCTTCGAAGTCGAAGTCGGCTTGCTGGCCGAGATGACGGTCATCAATCCCTTCGATTTTTTCGTCGAGCCCGAAGCCGATCATTTCCCTCTAACCTATGGGCCGGGGTTGCGGGAATCGCTGCAACCCTATTTGGAAATGCGGGAGCAAAGTCCGCTGCTGCGGGAATGGATGGCAACCCTCGATCGCACCCCGCGCAATTTGATCGACTTTCTCATCGACCTGAACCGGCGTCTGCAGGGCGACGTGGGCTACACCATCCGCCTCGAAAGCGGCGTGCAGACCTGCGAAGAAACATTGGAAAAGCGCTCGGGTTCATGCCGCGATTCCGCCTGGCTGCTGGTGCAAGTGCTCCGGCGGCTGGGAATCGCCGCACGCTTTGCTTCGGGGTACCTGATTCAATTGAAACCCGACGAAAAGCCCTTGGACGGGCCGCCCGGACCTGAAAGCGACTTCACCGATTTGCATGCCTGGGCCGAAGCCTTCGTGCCCGGAGCGGGATGGATCGGCCTCGACCCGACTTCGGGATTGCTCGCCGGTGAGGGCCACATTCCGTTGAGCTGCACGCCTTCGCCCGAAGACGCGGCGCCCATCACCGGGTCCACTTCGGAATGCCAATCCCGGTTTCAGTACCACATGGAAGTTTCGCGCCATCAGGAAACGCCGCGGGTCACCGCGCCGTATACCGATGCGCAATGGCACAGCCTGCTGGCCGCCGGCGATCGGGTCGACGCGGCCATGCTGGCCGACGGGTTGCATCTCACCCAGGGCGGCGAACCCACCTTCGTGTCGGTCGACGATCGCGACCTGCCCGAATGGAATACCGAAGCCCGGGGCGACCGCAAATTCGCGCTGGCCAACCGCTTGCTGTGGCGTCTGAAAGACCGCTTTGCTCCGGGATCGCTGCTGCATTTCGGACAGGGCAAATGGTATCCGGGCGAACCGCTGCCGCGTTGGGCCTTGACCACCTATTGGCGCGCCGACGGCCAACCCGTGTGGAACGACGATGCCTGGCAGGCGCGCGAACCTGCCGCCGGCCTGGGGCCGAGCGCAGCCGAAGCGCTGGCGCGCGCCATTGCCCGGCAACTGCTCCTGGATGAGCGCTGGGTGCAGGCCGCGCAGGAAGATGTCTTCTATTACCTGTGGCAGGAAGGGCGTTTGCCCCTCGAATTCGATCCGCACAGCGAAGGTTTGCGCGACGATGTCGAACGCGAGCGTTTGTTCAAATTGCTCGACCGGGGGTTGAACCACATCGCCGGCTACGTTTTGCCGCTGCAAAGCGATTTCGACGGGGTGCGCACGCACTGGCTTTCGGGCTGGTGGGATTTCCGCCGCGGGCATCTGTTTCTGCTGCCCGGCGATTCGCCGCTGGGCTATCGCCTGCCGCTGGGCAGCCTGGCGCGCGGCCTGCAAGCGCCCGAGGAACCGGTGGCCTTGTCGCCGCTGGCGGTGCGGCCTCCGCTTCCCGAAACGTTGAAGCCGCCGCAGGCCATCCTCCAGTTGCGCCACCCGGCCGATGCCGGTGCGGAGGCGGCGGACCCGGCCGCGGGCCGGTCCGAAACCAAGACAGAAGACAAAGACAAAGCGCGCACCGCTCTGTGCGTGGAGGAACGGGACGGATTTCTGTACGTGTTTCTTCCGCCGGTTGCGCATCTCGAAACCTTTCTCGAATTGACGGCCGCGGTGGAAGCAGCGGCGGCCGAAACCGGATTGCCGCTGCGAGTCGAAGGCTATCCTCCCCCCGTCGATTACCGCCTTCGGCATTATTCCATCACGCCGGATCCGGGTGTGATCGAAGTCAACATCCATCCCGCCTCCTCGTGGCGTGAGTTCGTGCACCACTTGGACGTCTTGTACGACGAAGCACGCGCCTGCCGCTTGAGCACGGAGAAATTCCAACTCGACGGCCGGCATACGGGCACGGGCGGCGGCAACCACGTGGTGTTGGGGGCCGCGCGTCCGGCCGACAGCCCCTTTTTGCGGCGGCCGCAGCTTTTGCGCAGCCTGGTGAATTTCTGGCAGAATCATCCCAGCCTGTCATATTTGTTCTCGGGGCTGTTCATCGGACCCACCAGCCAGTCGCCCCGCGTGGACGAGGCGCGCGACGAAGCCTTGGCCGAGTTGGAATTGGCCTTTCAGCAGGTTCCGGACGGCGAGGCGCTGCTGCCTTGGCAGGTCGACCGCATCTTCCGCCATTTGCTGGTCGATCTCACCGGCAACACGCATCGCGCCGAATTTTCCATCGACAAACTGTACAGCCCCGACAGCCTCACCGGTCGCCTGGGCCTGTTGGAGTTGCGCGGCTTCGAAATGCCGCCGCATGCGCGCATGGGCGCGGCCCAAGCGCTGTTGGTGCGGGCGTTGGCGGCGCGGTTCTGGAATCATCCCTATCGCATGCCGTTGCAACCCTGGGGCGTATCGTTGCATGACCGCTGGATGCTGCCGCATTTTCTCTGGCGTGATTGCGAGGAAGTGCTGGGCTTTCTGGACGGAGCGGGCTTTGCCTTCGATCCGGCCTGGTATGCGCCGTTTCTCGACTTTCGCTTTCCCCGTTGTGGCGAGGTGCAATGCGGCGATGTGCATCTGGAGATCCGCACCGCCGCCGAACCCTGGCCGGTACTGGGCGAAGAGGCGTCGGCACAAGGCACAGCCCGCTATGTCGACGCATCGCTGGAACGCTTGCAGGTTAAGGTGCGCGGCTTCACCAGCCGCCGCCACGGCGTGTTATGCAATGGCCGCAGCCTGCCGTTAACGCCTACGGGCGTGCAGGGCGAGGCCGTGGCCGGCCTGCGGTTCCGCGCCTGGCAGCCGCCGGCCTGCCTGCATCCGCTGATCCCGGCGCAGGGTCCCTTGGTCTTCGATCTTGTCGACCGCTGGAACGGCCGATCTCTGGGCGGCTGCACCTACCACGTCATGCATCCGGCGGGCCGCAACTACGCCACTTTTCCGGTCAACGCGGCCGAAGCCGAAGCCCGCCGTGCCGCGCGCTTCGAAGCGCGCGGGCATAGCCCCGCCGCCGTGGATTGGGTCCCGCCGCGCGTGCATCCCGACCATCCTTTGACCCTGGATTTGCGGGAGCCCTGATGCCGCGCGTCGTCGCTGCCGGGCCGGCGGAGCCCGCAAACCGCTTGTGGAAACGAAGCCGCGATGTTACCATCATCCCCATTGAAAGGCCTCGCCGGCAGCCATGACCTCCTTGGTTCATCCCGCTTTTTCCAGCCTCTCGGGCTTGCTCCGCGGTTACCTGCCGCCGCCGGATTCGTGGGACGAAATGGTGGACGGGACGGGGGCGGTGCGGCCCGGTTGGCAAGGTCTCGCGGCCGCGCTCGACGCCTTGGGTCCTGAATCCCTGGTCCGGCGCGCCGAAGAGGTCAAAGAGCAACTGCGCTTCAACGGCGTCACCTACCACGTGTACGGCGATCGGCAGGGGGCGGATCGCCAATGGGAGCTTGATCCCGTTCCCGTGGTGTTCGACAGCGGGGTGTGGAGCGAACTGGAACGCGGGCTTATCCAGCGCGCCGAATTGCTCGAAGCCGTGCTTCGCGACATCTACGGCCCCCGCCTGCTGGTGAAAGAGGGGCTGCTGCCGGCTTTGTTTTTGTATGCGCATCCGGGCTTTCAACGGCCCTGTGCCGGTTCGCTCGACGGGGTGGCGCGCCTGCTGCATGTCTACTCGGCCGACATGGGGCGCCGGCCCGACGGTTCTTTCTGCGTGGTCAGCGATCGCTGCCAGAACCCTTCGGGTTATGGCTACGCCCTGGAAAACCGGTTGATTCTGGGCCGGGTGTTGCCGAGCCTATTCCGCCATTTCGGGGTGCACCGCCTGGCGCCTTTTTTCCAATCACTGCGGCGCGGATTGCTGCAAGCCGCCCCGCCGGGAGTCGCCGCACCCCAGGTCGCGCTGCTCAGCGCCGGCCCCGAAAACGAAACTTTTTTCGAACAGGCGTATCTGGCCAGTTACCTCGGCCTGCCGCTGGTGCGGGGCAACGATCTTTCCGCGCGCCCGGAGGGCGTGTTTTTGGAGGGCCTGGGCGGATCGCGTCCTTTGCACGTGCTGTTGCGCCGCGTCGACGACGCCTATTGCGATCCGCTGGAATTGGAGGGCGCTTCGGTGCTGGGCGTGCCGGGCCTGCTGCAAGCCGTGCGCCGTCGGCGCGTCACCGTGGCCAACGCGCTGGGCAGCGGTGTGCTGACCGGATCGGGGCTGATGGCCTTTTTGCCCGCTTTGTGTCGGCGTCTCTTGGGGCAGGATTTGCGTCTGCCCTCGACCCCGACCTGGTGGTGCGGCGACGCCGGCCAGCGGGAAGAGGCGCTGGCGCGCTTCGACACGATGGTGGTCAAGCCGCTGTACCAGGGGCCGCGCCGCAGCACCTGGTTCGTGCAAACCCTGTCGAAGGAGCAGCGCGAGCGGCTGCTGTCGCGCATTCGCGCCAAACCCCATCTCTACCTGGTGCAGGAACAGGTGCCGCTGTCGACCACGCCCTGCTTTGTCGACGGTCGCCTCGAACCCCGGCGCATGGTGCTGCGGAGCTTTTTGGCCGCGGTCGATAAAACCTATGAGGTGATGCCGGGCGGGCTCACGCGCGCCTCGTTGCAGCCCGAATCGAATGCCGTCACCGGCCAGGAAGGGGGTATCAGCAAAGATACCTGGATCGTCGCGTCGGAGCCGGTCGGCGCCGAGGCCCCGGTCGAGACGGTCTCGCCCTTGGTGCGCCTCAACCGCGAAATCACGCCGCTGCCGGGTTTTGCCGCCGAAAACCTGTTCTGGCTGGGCCGCTATCAGGAGCGGTTGGAAGCTCAAGCCCGCCTGTGGCGGGAGGCCTTGTCGTTGTCGGGCGAAGACCAAGGCCTGGGCGAAGCCGTTCCCGATGGCCTCCTCCGCATGCTCCGGGCCTTCCAACCCGGGATGTCGACCGCTCCCGCGGGATTGGAGGCGGCGCTTATCGCCTCGCTGGCGGCGCGCGTCGATTTGGGATCCCCCGCGTTCAATCTGGCCGCCTTGCGCCGATCGGCGCGCGTCGTGCGCGAACTGCTGTCGCATGACGCCTGGCTCAGCCTGCATGCCTGGCAGGACGACGGCGGCGAGTCGGACGTTTTGGCCGAACCTGATGCGGGCGCGGCCTTGACCCATCTCGACCGGTTGGTCGTGGGGCTGGCCGGCTTTGCGGGGCTGACCGTCGAAAGCATGACCCAGGGTCCGGTGCGGCGCTTTCTGCAATTGGGCCGTCGTCTCGAACGTGCGCAACTGACTTGCCGAAATTTGGGCACCGCCTTTGCTCAGGGCGATTCCCAGCGCGGTTTATGGCGGGCGTTGCTCATTGTCCACGACAGCGTCATCACCTACCGCAACCGTTACGCGGCGGAGCTGCAGCCTGCGGCTGTGATCGACGTGCTGCTTTGCGATGAATTGAATCCCCGCTCGGCTTCCGCGCCGCTACTGCGTCTATTGGAAGACATGGCGGAAATTCCGCGTCCCGAACCCGGGCAAATCCTGGAAATCGAAAAGCTGACGCGGCAAACGCTGCAAACCGTGCGCGGCTTCAACCCCGCGGTCCAAGCCGGACTCTCGCCTGCCGTGTATGAAAACCTGGAGCATGTCCTGGGACAAATCGAAGGTGGCCTGGCCCGGATTTCGGATTACCTGGCCGTCGATTTCTTCCGCCAGCGGCCCATGACGCAAACCCTCAAGGAATGGAGCTGAGCATGCCGGTGTACACGATCCGCCACCGCACGCACTACGCCTACTCCGAAGAAGTCGCCGCCAGCGTGAATCAGGCGCGCGTGCAGCCGCGCGATTTGCCGGGTCAGCGCCTGCTCAGCTTCCAACTCGAAGCCCAACCCGTCGTGTCTAATTATGAGGAAGGTTGCGACTTCTTCGGAAACTCCACCCTCTTTTTCCAACTCCCCAATCCGCATCGGAACTTCGCGATCACGGCCATGAGCCGGGTCGACGTCTCGTGGGCCGAAGTCGAAATCCCGCCACCTTCGCCCGCCTGGGAAGAGGTGGTGCGGCACCTCGAATCCGACACCTCGGCCGATGTGCACAACGTCCAATTCTGCCTGGAATCTCCTCTGGTGCGATCGTTTCCCGAATTGCGCGACTATGCGCAGCGATCTTTTTTCCCCGGCAGGCCGGTGGCCGAGGCGGCCTTTCATCTGATGCAGCGCATCCACCGCGACTTCCGCTTCCGGCCCGGTTCCACCAGCCTTTCCACCACTCTGGAAACCGTGTTCCAGAACCGCAGCGGCGTGTGCCAGGATTTTTCCCATTTCATGATCGGCTGTTTGCGCAGCCTGGGACTGCCGGCCCGGTATGTCAGTGGTTACCTCGATACCCGGCCGCCTCCGGGCAAGCCCAAACTGCTGGGGGCCGACGCGTCGCATGCCTGGGTGTCTTTGTTCGTGCCCGGCGGTGGCTGGATGGATTTCGATCCCACCAACAGCCTGTTGCCCGGTCCGCGCCACATCACCGTGGCCTGGGGCCGCGACTTTTCCGACGTTAGCCCCTTGCGCGGGGTGCTTTACGGCGGGGGCGCGCAAACGCTCAAGGTCGAGGTCGATGTCATGCCGGAAAATCCGGATACATTCGCCCCGGCGGCTTAATCCCTCTTCACATCCCGACGCGCCCGCGAGGTCGGGCCCGCCGGGCGGTTTGAGGGTCTTTACCGCACAAAGCCGAACAAAAGCAGGGTGGCGCTGCCGGGAAGCGACGTTGCGGTATTGGAAAGGGGCGTGATAGTGCTCCGCAGGATATAAGCGCCGGTTCCCACTTGGGTGCCGTTTGCGCTGCGGCCCGTCCAAATGATGCGGGCCACGTGTTTGGAGCCGTCGGGATTCAAACTCAAAAGCGGGATGTCCGCGGCGTCGATCTGGCCGGAACCGCTGATGATGAAATCCCCGTATTTGGAATAGATCTGGAAATGGTATTGCGAAGGTCCGGGGATTTCCAGATTGATGATGGGCCCCGCGAACGGCTGCGTCCCTCCACCCACCCCGCAGGTGCCGCATTTTCCATCGGTGCTTCCAGGCAGGGGAACGCCCCTCTGGTCGATGGGAACGAAGGCGACATTGGGGGGGGTGGAAGGTACGGGAATCTGGGCATCATGCGAGGGCTTGTTCTGGCCGTTGGGAAATTGCACGTACACCAGGCTCGGCGCAATGAAGGTGTAATGGATGGTAAGGGTATCGCTGGGATAATAGCCAGCCTTGGTGGCGTACGCGTGCAAAGTTTCGCTTTGCGACACGAATACATTAGTGCCTGTGGACGTTGCGCTGCTGTCGAAGGAGTAATGGATGGTGGCTCCCGGGGTGGTATCCGACAGCACCACGGCCAGCGGGGCGGAGTCGAAGGTGTATCCCGTCTTGCCGGGTCCGGGAGGCGTGGCCACGGGTGTGGCCACCTTGGGCGCCTGGCTTTCGGTGTACACGAAAGAAGCCACCGGGCTGGGCAACTGGAAAGGTTTGGTGTCGATGGCCTTGATGGTGGTGGAGGCGTTGATGGGGATGGGTTGGCCCGCGATGTAGATGGCGCTGTTGCTGTCGGGCGTGCTGCCGTCGAGGGTGTAGTGGATGACGGCGCCGGTTTCACCGGGGGTGAGGGTCACCGAGAAGGCCGAGTCGAGCGTGGTGAAATTATGCCCCGGGGGAGTGGCGGTGGGCGGTAGGGTCACCGGCATCTGGTTGCCGAACAAGGTATAGGTGACCGACTCGCGCGGATCGCGCGGGTAGCTCCAATTCAAGACGATCTCTCCGCCGGCATCGGTTTCCAGGGTGCCGTTTTTTTTGACCGGAGCCGGGTCGATGCCGTTGAAAGGATAAGGCCCCTGATATACGGCCATGCCGCCGGCCGGAGTGCCCACCGGCAGCGAGACGAATTCGGAATCGCCCCAGCCGGCCGGTTGTTTGGCGTCGATACTGGTGGCGGTGACCACCACCGGGCCCACGTCGTTGGGGGTGCGCGTCAGGCGAATGGTATAGGAAGTGGCGTTGAGTGTGTAGAGGGAATCCGGCAGTCCCTGGGCATTGAGCATAGCCAAGGTGGGCGGGGCATAGCAGACCAGGCTGGAGGTGCTTTGGCCGGACGCCGGCCCGTCGGCCTGCACGTTGAACGAATAGGTGTTCTGGGTGCCGTCGCTCTGGGTCACGCTGACGGTGATATTGTTGGTCCCCTGCGCCAAAGCGATAATGCTGTCCAAGGTGACGTCGAGGTTTTGGTTGGCGTCGAGGCTGTCGTGCACCGCGACACTGGTTTGACCCACGGTGTTATTGGTGATTTGCACGGTGCGCGGCAAGGAGGTCGCCGTGATTTTCTGGATGATGGTGTCCATCACTGCCTGAATCCCGCCGTTTTTGGTGGGATCGACGTGAAAGAACTGCCCGCCGGTTAAGCATCCGATAAAGTTTTCAAACTCGCGGTATCTGAAGTCGTGATCCGACCCAGGAAAATGCTGTAAATGGGGGGCCATGGTGGCATCCACGAGTCCTTGGCCGCCGAACCGTCGTCATTGGGCGGCCATCAGAAATAAAGACGATGGCCTGTTTGGAGTTTTTAATGATGGCCGTAATCGGTCAACCAAGTTGCTCGCCAACCGCAGCAGGGGGATGTAATTGGTGGCCGCGAATACTATCCAAGAGCATCATGCTTTTGACTTGCGTCACATTCGCGGGGACATTCAATTGCAGGGCGGTTGCGCGTTCATGGTATCGCTGCCGAAACCCACCACACCTGCCGTTGAAGTCGGAGCGTTGGCGGCCAAGTAGTCGATGGCGTTTTTGACCACCACCCCGCGTGGAGTTATACGGGATCTCCGGCAAATGCAATAGGTTGGTGAGACTGGAAATGGTCAAAAGGCCGATGGTTTTGACGAGAGCCGGTAGGGAATCTCCGTTTGATAATCTTCGACGTTATAGGTGATGGTGCCGATATCCGTCGCGGTGACGGCAAGATTGCTGATCGAAGAAAGACGTATCGGTCCCGGTGACATAAGCGCGATTGCTCCACATGCTGCCGCTGTTGTCGACGATGAAGACCACGTCGGCGCCGCCGCCGCTGGTAACGGTAAACGCGTTTTTGCAAAACTTGAGTCCGCTGTTGCTGATGCGCGTCACGTTGCTGCCGGTGACGATGGGCGCACCGCCGCTGGTCAGGGCCACCAAATCCAAACAGGCGGTGTCGGCGCCGGTTCCGGGTGTGGTGTTGGCCAGAAGATCGCACCGCTTGGTGGCGGTTTGCCCCATGGCGCAAACCAGCAAAGCCGCCAGGGCCATGAAAAAGGCATGTGATCCGTGAAATCTCGAAAAGCTGAAAGCGACTTTGTTTTTCATCCGCCAACCTCAATTGTCCTTGAACCAAAACCAGTTGATTTTTTGAATTCCGATTTGAACCGGCAAATCGACTTTTACCACATTCAGTCATTCAATATAAGCCCCACCCCGGATTGTTGCGGGCGAATTTTGAGTCGATCCGCACCGAATTTGAGAATCGTGCCAATTGCAGGAATTTCAAAGCGAGAATTTTACCTGGTGCGCAAAATTACGTATTACCCAATATCGCTTTTAGTCAGTTCTCGTAATCGGCCCAACTCAGCAGATTTGGCTTGAGCCGGGTGCAGATCAATATGGCGTGCGTTAAACGCCCACTGGAGCGAAAACCACCACGCTGAGGCCCAGAGCCTTTTGATCCGCTTCATTGGCATAGGAATGCGGTTGATTGCCGGCAAAGGCCAAGACGTCGCCTTGCGCGATGACATGCGGTTTTCCACCCACCAGGATTTTGACGGATCCGCTGATGCAGGTAAAATATTCGCGTGTGCCGGGTAAATGGGGAACGCCGACGGCGCGGCCATGCGGCTCGAATTCCATGCGCGTTATCTGCATGCCGGGGATGGGATCGGGCAGCAGTTCGTAAACCGAAATGCCGCCTTTTTTTCGGATTCCGACAATGCTGTCGGCGGGCACATGCCGGAATTTGGTTTCAGGTGCGAGCAGCAGCTCTTCGAGCGGAACCTGCAAGGCGGCCACGATTTTCAGCAAAATGTGTAGCGAAGGGTTGGATTGTCCCGATTCGATATTGGTCACCGTCGATCGGGGAATTCCCGCCATCTTGGCCAGTTGCAATTGCGTCCAATGGCGGGCGCTCCGCAAGTTGACGACGTTACGGGCCAGATTGCGCGGCACCTGGATTGTACCGGCCGAAAGCCCCGAAGTGTCCAAGGGATTAGCCATTGGCCCACACCTTGGCATTTGCGCTTGGTAGCATTCTGTTCCTTTTATACTAGGCCAAGAATACTAGGTCAAGAATATAAAGGAGAAGGCCATGTCTGAATTTGATTCGACTTGGAAAAACAAGAAAATTTTGATCACCGGTGGCAGCATGGGCTTGGGGAAAGCTCTGGCGGTGCGGCTTTTGCAACGTCACGCGCAGGTTGCGGTGGTGGCGCGCGGCCGCGATCGCCTCGAAGCGCTGAAACGGGAATTTCCGCGCTTGGCCATTATTCCCGGAGACCTCTCCCAAAAAACCGACATTCATCCCATCGCCCTCGAAGCCGTGCAGGCGTTGCAGGGCCTTGACCTGCTGATCAACAACGCCAGCGCCCTCGGCCCCGAGGGATTGAAATTGCTGGCCGACACGGAATGCGAAGATTTCGAAACCGCCTTGCAAACCAATGTGCTCGGCCCTTTTCGACTCACCCAGGCTTTGATGGGGCCTTTGTTCGAAAGCCGCGGTACGGTCTTGAACATCATCAGCGACGCGGCGTTGCATGCCTATCCGCGTTGGGGCGCGTACGGGTCGTCGAAGGCCGCCCTGCTGCATATGACGCGGATTTGGAACGAAGAGTCGAAGCCCTTGGGAATCAGAATGCTCTGCCTCGACCCCGGCGACATGGATACGGAATTGCATCGACGGGCCGTGCCCGACGCCGCCGTCGCAGAACTCAAAGACCCGGCGCTGTCGGCGCGCGAAATCATTGCATTCCTGGAACGGGAGGTGGGCCATGTCGCTGCGTCCGGCCACGCAAGCGCGTAAAAACGATCCCGGCAAAAAACTGCTGGTCACGCGCGGCGGATCGACCGAGGTGCTCGCGACCGCGGCGCTGACGGATTTGCTCCACGCCTCGGATGTGTTGGTGTATAACAACAGCGCCGTGCTGCCCGCCAGCTTGGCCGGGACGCATGTGGAATCGGGAACCGAAATTGAATTGCGCCTGGCTGCGCTTTTGGAGGTGGAAGGGGAATGGAACCGTTGGCGGGCGGTGATTTGGAAAAAAGCCTCTTGGAAAGTGCGCACCGAAGCGCGTCAAACCGCAAACTTCGTCCGCCCGGGCGACGGTTTGGTCTTCGGAGCTTTGGCGGCCCGGGTCCTCGCGGTGCATCGCTCCGGACTCTTCGAGGTGGAGTTTCACGCTCCTGATGCGCCGGTGCTGCGCGGCATTCTCACCGCCGGACTTCCGGTGCAATATTCCCATCTCGCCGCCGACCTGAAACTCTGGGATATCCAAACGGTGTTTTGCGGTCCCGCGCTTTCGGTTGAGCCGCCTTCGGCCGCTTTCATCCTGAACTGGGAGCGCATCACCGCGCTGCGTCAAAAGGGCGTGCAACTCATCGCCATCGCACATGGGGCCGGGTTGTCCAGCCTCGGGAGCCCGCAGCAGGACCAGGCGTTGCCTCTGGCGGAATGGTCTTTTATTTCCGCAGCCGCTGCGGCCGCACTGAACCGTGCCAAGGCCCGAGGCCGGCGGATTATCGCGCTCGGCACCACGGTAGCGCGCTGTCTGGAAAGCGCGCATCGCCGCCGGGCCGGGGTGGTGGCGCCGGGCTGGTTCCGAACCGAGGTGAAATTGGGAGCGCAGGCTCCGGCCGCCTTCGCTGATGGATTGGTGACCGGCCTGCACGAAGAGGGCGAATCCCATTTTGAACTGGAACAGGCGTTTCTTCCTCGATCGCTGGCCTTGCAGGCCCAAGAAGTTGCATCTCGTTACAATTTACACAAACATGAATTTGGAGATTTTCATTTCTTGCTCAAGCCGTGGTCGCCCGATTCCGCCTCGACGGATGGGGCTTCGGATGCGGCGCCGGAATGCCGGGCGACCTGCGGGGTTTGACGCGGCCGGCCGCGGCGAAGATACGGATCGGAAGGCCATCCGGCTCGGGCCCCTCAGGGCAAAGTGGCTTTGAAAAAATGCGGGCCCACCTGAAACAGGCAAACGCCCGCCGCGGTGTTGGCCGGAAGCGCATAACGACCCGGACCCAGCATTTTTAAGGCTTGCACGCGGCCATGCAAATCGAGCATGCGGGCCGTGCCGGTCCAGGCCGTGGGCACGAACAAATCCCGTCCCCGGAAAACCGGGCCGCCCCAGGCCGGCCCCGGCGGCGCCAGGGCCGCATAGACATGCTGCGAATCGACCACGGTCAGCGTGCGGTAATGCTTGGCCCATTCTCCCAAGAGACGTAACGCGGCCGTGTCGGGACGAAAAGTGAGAAAAGGCGGCATTTGATCGGGATCGCGGTCGTAGCCGTCGGAATCGGACACGACCAGCGAATCCAGGGAAAGCCCGCGCCGGGCCAAGGTGTCAAGCCAAGCGGACGAACCCCAGGGTTGCGCAAAAATCCATTGCGAGCGGCCGGCGGCCTCGCCCGGCGCCAGCGGCGTGACGCCGTCTGCGGGGCTGACGCCCTGGCGATAACAGCGATCCACCCAGCCCGAGTCCCCGGCCGGGGTTGCCCGCGACCAGAGACGAAACAGGAATTCCGACGCCGCGGGATAGCCGGGATCAAGCAGCACCGAAGGCAAGGTATTCGGGCTCTGCGCGGGCAGCGCCATGTCCCAGATGGCTCCCGAAGCCGTATCCATGCCGCCCTGGGTCACCGCCAGCAGGAATTTGGATCGGCCCGTCGGCGTGGTCGAAGAATCGTAGGGCGCGACATCGTTCAATCCCACGTCGGTGACGACATGCATGCCGAATTCCATTTGCGGCACCAGGTTGTAGTAGTCGAAATTCAAATCCACCGGGCACAAGCCTTCGCGTTGGCCGCGCTGTCCGTGGCAATGGGAACAATTGGCCGCGAGGTAAGAACGGGCCATGGTGTCGAGCGCCGCGAAGCGCTGTGTCGGCGACAAGCCGGGATTGGGTTCGACCAAAGCGTGAAAGCGGCGCAGCAATTGGGCCGAATCCGGCGGCGTGCCGGTGAATACGCCGCGACGGAACAGGTCGAGCACTTGATCCATGCCCGAAGTCAAAGGCGAAGCCCGTTTCAATTGGGCCGGATAAAATCCTAGCACGGATCGGCCTTGCACCAATTGCCCGGTGGCCGGATCGACCACCGGGCCTTGGGCGTGGCAGTACCAGCACTCTTGCTGCGAAGGGAAATGCCATTTCTTATAGGTTTGCCGGCCCGAGGCGTCGGTGTAGGGAAAGATGGTGTCGAGCCCGTGGTACGAAGGCGAGGCCAGGATGGCATCGCTTTGATCGGCGTTCCATTGGTAGGAGAACCCATACCAATCCTTATGGTTGTCGCTGGCATCGATTTTTTTCACCCACAGCCGGGTTTCCCAATACACGGCGGTGCCGGTGTCGCCTTCCACTTTTTCCTGCAGGAAGGTTTTCACGAAGACCGTGCTGTCGGGGTAATCGAAAAAATCCGTGGTGTCGTCGTAGGGAATGTGCTGGCCCGGTGGCAGAATGATCCAGCGCCGCTTCAAGGCGCCGTCGGACCAAAGCGGCGCATTGACCTCGTAGTACTTGGCGGCCGTATCCATGACCTTGGCTCCGATGTCGTCGAACACTCCCGATTCCGACAGGTATTCCGGAATGGCGTATAAATCGGTCGGGTCGAAATAGTGAAAATGCGCCGAGGCCGGCGCCGCAATTCCCACCAGCCAGAATCCGAGCCAAAGCGAAAAGAGGCGGCCCGGTTTTTTCGCGCCGTGAGCCCTGCCGGGATGGATGGAAAGACGCATGGTTGCAAACTTAGCGCCGGCTAGCGCAGCCGGCTTAAGGAATGCTGGGACGACGCCTTCTTTACGATGCCAACTGTTTCTTGACCTTCATTCACTTTGGCCGAGTCTCACCCTTGATCCTTATATTTTTCGCATGCCCGCTAACGTAATCTTTCGCGTGATCTCATCGAATTTTTGATGCGGCAAAGCTTCGTTACAAACACGCGTTACCGATCTTGAATCAAAGCAGGAATATACCGAGTTCGCTGCGATTCAATTCGAATTAATTTATCAAAAGGGGGAAAAATGGAGCGCCAGCTAAAAATACCGAAATATCTATTTCGCTTGGCTGATTTCAGCAGCAGACGCATGACCTGGTTGACCGCTATTGTACTGGTTTCGGTTGTAGCAACCTGGTCGCAGGCGTATGTGAAACTTTGGCCCAATTTGGCGCCGGGCGCCACGGGATCGGATACCGCCAACAATCCGTACGTGGTTCCTTTTCCGGTCAGCAACGGCAACGGAGCCGCCGTGGTCATTTTGCCCGGCGGCGCCTATGTGGGTTTGGCCACTTCTTACGAGGGCGACGACGTCGCCACCTGGATGAACACGCTGGGGGTCACGGCTTTTGTACTGCGCTACCGGCTCGGCAGCCAGGGGTACCATCATCCCATTGAAATGTGGGACGGCCAACGCTCCATCCGCTGGGTACGCGCCCATGCCGCGCAATACCACATCGACATACACCGCGTCGGTATCGTGGGGTTTTCCGCGGGCGGACATTTGGCCTCGACGGTGGCGACCCATTATGATTCCGGAAATCCCGCCGGTTCTTCCATCGACAATTACACGGGCACGCATGATTCCGTGGACACGTTCTCCTGCCGTCCCGATTTCCAAATTCTCGGATACCCGGTCATCACCATGGACTCGAGCTTCACCAACATGCAATCCCGCGTCGCTTTGCTGGGAAACAATCCTTCTCCGGCGCTGGTCACGCTGCTCTCCAATGAAAAACAGGTCACCGACTCGACGCCCCCCGCCTTTCTCGTGCAAACCCTGGATGACGGCGTGGTGCCGGTCAAGAACAGCGAGGTTTATGCCGATTCGCTGCAAAGCAAAGGCGTCGCGCATATGCTCTTATTGTACCCTCATGGTTCGCACGGATTCGGCTTGGCCAACGGCAAAGACGGCGCGCCGCTGTACACCGATGTGGAATTATGGCCCGATTCGGCCGCGGCCTGGATGCAGCGGCAGGGATATTTGACGCCGCCCACGGCCTTGATGCCGCAACCGTCAAAAGCGAGGGTCGATTTTTCCGGGAGACAAGCCGTCTGGGACGCCTCGGGCCGCGTCGTCGATCCGGGTTTCGCGCCGGTTTGGTTCGGCCGTCCGGGGAAAAACCCTTCGCCTTGACTTCGTCGACGCCGAAAACACCACGTACCTTGGTGTTGGCCACGCGCAATGCGGGCAAGGCGCGCGAATTGCAAGCCTTGCTCGGGCCGGGTTATACGGTGATCACGGCCGCGCAGGCCGGCTTTGACGGCGACCCCGAAGAAACGGGAAAAACCTTTTACGACAACGCTTGGATCAAGGCCAGAGCCGTGGCTGCACACGTGCCGCATGCGGTGCTGGCCGACGATAGCGGACTCGAAGTCGCAGCCTTGGGCGGCGCACCCGGAATTTATTCGGCGCGTTACGCCGGCCCCAAAGCCGACGACGCCGCCAATCGCGCCAAGTTGCTGGCGGCCATGCAGGGAGAGCCCCGCCGCGAGGCCCGCTTCGTCTGCGTCTTGTGTCTGTTGGCTCCGCAGTCTGAGCCGCTTTTTTTTCCGGGGAATGTCGGGGGCATATCGCCGAGAGCGAACGGGGAAACCAGGGCTTCGGGTATGATCCGCTTTTCATTCCCGCGGGAGAATTGCGCACCTTTGCCGAAATGAGCGCAGCGGAAAAAAATCCCATGAGCCATCGGGGCCAGGCCGTAGCCGCTTTGCTCCGGCATTGGCACCGCGCGCTGGGATAACCGAATCGGGCAGAGAAAAATCCGAAATTTGGGAATCTAGTCCTTGCGCACCGCGATCACCGCTGGGCCGGCGCACGCGCCAACCCTAGAATTGATTCGATATGCCCTTGTCCACGTTCAGTCCCGCCCCCGCGGCCAGCGAAATTCTCACCTTCAATCCCGTGCGTTTGCATTTGGGAAAGGTGCGCGCCGAGGCGCTGCTCGACGCCCTGAATCCCTGGGGCGGATGTTTTTTCGTCATGACCGATCATCTTTTGGCCGGATCCGACCCGGAGGAGCGCGACGCATTTTTCGCGGGGCTGGGCCGGATCGAATTGGAATGGGGCCGCTTTCCCGATACCTGGAGGTTACCGTGCCGGGTGCGCGGGTATTCCCTGGATCAGGAAGGGCTGGCGGCCTATCTGGCCCTGCGCTTTCTGGATTCGGATCGGGTCGCGCGGCAGGCGCTGGAAAACTTCATGGCCTCGCTGTGGTAGGCACGCCGTGTCCGGAATCGGAGTGCGTCACCCCATGCGGTTTCAAGGCGATGAAGATGCCGACTACGATCAAAAAGAGCAGTTCCGCGCCGATATAACTGAACAGTTTCACGGCTGCGCCCGAGGTGAATCCGTAGGAGTGCAGCCCCACGCCCAAGAGATTTACTCCTAGCCACGCCAGGCTTACGATGATGGCGCCCAGCACCGATCCCACAGCCATGCCCAGTTCGCGGATGATGCCGAAATAGCGCGCATGCAGGAGAATGGCACACCACAAGACGATGAGCAGGGCGCCGTTCTCTTTCGGATCCCAGCCCCAGAAGCGGCCCCAGCTCTGGTCGGCCCAGATGCCGCCCAACACCGTGCCGATGAAGGAAAAGAGCATGCCGAAGCACAGGGTGCCGTACACCATGCGGTCGATTTCGCGCAGCCCCGGAGATTTTCCCTGCACGGCCCGTCGCACCAGGTAGATGTGGCCGATGGCCCCGCATAAAAGGCAGGCGCCATAGCCGGTGGTGATGCAGACCACGTGGGTCGAAAGCCAGAAATTGCTGTTAAGCACGGCCACCAGCATCTGCATGGTGTCGCCGTCGGCAGCGTAGCGGTTGGCGATCAAAAGCAGAATGAACCCGAGCAAGGTGGCCGCCAGAAGACCGATGCCCTGGCGGGTGCGGCGTTCGATGAACAGCGCCGCGATGATGGAAATGAGGGCTACGAAGGGGAAGGTCTCGTACAGAGAGGTGACCGGTGGCCGGCGCATGATGAGGATGCGCGACACGATGCCGCCCAGGTGCAGCGCGAAGCCGGCCAGGGCCGCGGTCACCGAAGCCCGGTACCACAGGGGTTTCCGGAACAGGAAAAACAAAAAGCACAGAAGCAGCGCAATGCCGTAAGCGATAATGGCCAGGAACAGGGGGTTGACCCGGTCATACCGGACTTCAAGGCCGAAATTGGTTTTGGAAAGACGGAGAGGCGCCAAGCGCGCGACGTCGGCGCGCAAGGCCCGGCTTTGGGCGGAAAAATCCTGCGCATCACCGCGGCGGTAGTCCTTGGTCATTCCCGCCAGCAGGTTGATTTCGGAGTGGTATTTCTGCAGACGCGCGGGATCGCCGATGACTTCCGCTGGGCTGAGCCAATTGGGGTCGGTTTCTTCCTGAGGAAGAATGGTCAAAAGCGACGACTGGCCGAGTTGCGATTCGAGGTACATGTAGCGCGACAGGCGTACGATGTCGGCGTCGACCGGGTTGGCGGCGCTGTCGGGATGCTGCCCGACGCTTTCCAGGATATGCGCCAGCAGCGGCGCGCGATCCATCAAGTCCCAGAAACTCGGCGGGGTGTCGTCATCAGGCAGGTTGAGGCGTTGGCGCGTCTGGGGGTCGTGCACGGCGAAGACGCTGGCCGGCCGGGCGAATTGCAACGTGCGCGTCAGGTTGAGATAGGCGATGATGTTGGAAAAAGTGAGCAGAACTTCTTTCTGCACCACGCTGCGTTTCTCGGCCGGAACTGAATCGGCCCGCATGGCCATGGCCTGCAAATGGTGCAATGCCGGCTCCAGCGTGCGATAGGCGTAGCGCCGGTGCTCATCGGGTTTGACATGCAGGGCTTCGGCGACCTCGGGATTGTCGATGCGGAAAATTTTGTAGTCGCCGGTTTGGCCGGGCGCGAAGAGAATGTTGGCCAGCACGCTCAGGGCCGAGCGGCCTGCGTAGGAGCTGTGCCCCGACCATTGCAGCAGCAGGTCGCGCGCCAGGGATTCCATGGGCTTGACGCGGCCTTCATGCAAAACCGCAAGATAGGCGAAGGCGCCGAAGTCTTTGAGGCCCACCGCCGGCTTTCCCACGCCATGGGGCAGCAAAGTGAGCGAGTCGCCCATGGGCGACGACGTATCGACCACCGCCGCCACCTCGGGCGGCATTTTCGCCTGTTCGGATGCCATGGGCGCCTGTTCGGCGGCCGCCGTCCCGCACGCCGCCGCCAGCGCCGCCGCCCGGAAAAATCGCAATGCTCGCGTCATGGTGTGGCCGTCCTCTTCACGTATCCCAACAGACGAATCAGGAAATGAATCAGCAGGCCGCCGAACACGGTGAGGCTGCTGATATAGGGCAATAATCTACCCGGATTGGTGACCACGGCAAACGTCGAGCGCGGCATACCGCGCTCGTCTTCGCCGAAACTGGCCTGATAAAAGGTGTAGCCTGCATAGCGCAGTGGGTGGTTCATCCAGATCTTCACGGGCCGCGAAGACAGGCCGTCCTGCAAATCGGCATAACTGGAATAGCTCTTGGCGATGTCGGTCCCCGGATGCAAGGTGCGTTCGAATTTATTCAGCGACAAGGCGAAGGGCAGGGGATAATGGCGCCGGCGCAACTGGAAAAAAACGGTTTTTCCGTTCAGCCGCAGAATCAGCGGTTTGATTTCCAGGCCGTAACACAGAATCTTGTGATCCGGCTGTCCGGGCACATGCAGCACGGCAATGAGTCCGGGCGCATTGTCGGCCACTTCTTTTTCCGGTTTGCGCGTTTCCAGGAGGGAGATCCCCGACGCATTGTAATAGGGCGCGACGCCGCCGGTGACCTGATCGGTGAAGGCCTGGCAGTTGCGGAAATATTTTTCGACCGTGAGGGTGGCCGGGTAGGGCGACAGATTCAATGCCGCGCCCGGCCGCAAATCCTCATCGGGGTAGGCCACGACCTGATTGGTATCACCATGCGCTTGCCACACTGCCAGTTCCCATTTGTGGTAGGCGGTGGAAAAATGGCCGGTTTCACCTTCGCCCAAAGTCAACTGCGATTCCACGGCCTGCGTCTGGGTGATGAAGCCGCCAATCAACAGCAACAACAGGCCGCTATGGGAAATCCACAAACCGATCTTTTTCAAACTCAAAGGCATGACGATCACCATGGTGAGGATCAATTGCAGCGAGAGGATCCACAGCAGCAAACCGGTGCCGGGAACGGGGATGATGTTGCCCAGCCACACCAGGCTATACCCGAAAAATTTGCGCTGCGCTTCATACAGGCCGTAATCGGCTTCGTACAAGGTGCCGAAGAACACCAGGAGCAAAAGCAGCAGCAGGCAACCCAAGGTCAAATACGGGTGCAGCACGATGCGGCGCAAGGGATGGTTGGCGAGACGACGGCGCCAGGCGGGGTTCTTCATTTCGCGTCCTCGGTGATGGAAAGCGAATCGCAAAAAGCCTGCAGTACGGGTTTCAAGCGCACCAGGCGATCATGATCGCCCGTGGCCTTCACGAATACCGTATAGCCCGGGCCCGGAATGATGGCGCCGAGAATGCTCGAGTTTTGGGTGATATCGCCGGATAAAAGCGAGGTGAAATCGAACAAGGTGCCGGTTTGTCCCGTGAACAAATGCACGGGTTGCCCACGGCTTTTCACTTTTTTCACCTGATCCGGCGAGGCCGGAAGTTTGGCTTGGCGCATCCAGCGGCTGAGGTTGGCCTCGATGCCGCCGGCGTCGCCCGCAAATTGGGTGATGGAAACGTCGGCCGCCTGCGGATCGATCTCGCCGGTATTGGCCACCGCCGAATCCGGCGCCAGAAAACTCGCCACGCGCATGGGGTCGTCGGCGGGTTCTTCCACCCACCCGTCCGGCAACTTCCAGGTGATACGGATGGGGGCCTGAGCGGTCGCGGGCATTCCCGGCATGCCGTTGGCATGAAAGGCGATCTCGGAGTAGCGCCGGGGTTGCGGGTTTTTGGAGCAGGCCGAAATCACAATCCCAACCGCCGCGGCGGCGAAAAGACGAACAACCATGAGAACTCATAAATAGCAAAAGGCGGCGGCCATGCCTGCGCTTTTCGGTAACGTCGGCGCCGGATGTAATTCTTCCATGCGGGAAAATCATCGGAGAGAATCCGCGGGCGGTGTCGCACGAAAGCATCTTTTGACGGTGCCTTCCCCTGCGCGTGCATCGGATTTCCGGTTTTTTCATTTCGATTTGCGGCGCTTCTGGTTGACCTTGGTCTGCGTCATTCTCGGCCCTTTCGCGCCGTGGATCGCCTACTTGGGTAAATTGCGCCGGCGCGGTTTGGCGGCGCCGGGCTGGTGGCTGGTATTGGCCGCGGCTTTTTGTGCCGTGTATGCCGTATTGTGGCTGGCACCGCTGCCCTGGACCTGGATTTGGTTTTTGTACGCGGCTCTGGGTCTTTGCTCCGGCATCGGTTTTTTCCAGGCGGGCGCCGATCGTTACTTCAAACCGCTGGAACCGGCGCGCGCAGAAAGCGGCGTGGTGCGTTCCGCTTCCTGGCGCGAGAGCTTGGGCGTGGCGGCGCTGGTGGTCTATCCGGCTTTATTCGGCGCCGCGTTGTTCCGCGACGTGAATCGTTTGCGCGCCTTCGCCATCCATCTGCCGGCTTCGGTGTACACCGACGCACTGCGATTCACCTTGGAATTCGGGACGCCGTCGGCGCTGCTTTTGGCCTGGCTGGTGCGGCGCGCCGGTTTTCGCCCCGGCGTGCGACTGGTGCTGAACCTGTACGGCGGCCTGCTGGTCATCCTGGCTTGGGTCACGGTGTGGCAGCGCGCGCATCTGTTCGGATTGCGGCTGTTCGGCGCACCGGCGGGTGAGCCGTTGCTGCACGACGTCTACCGCGAAGCCGCGTTCCGGCGCGACGTGCAGGATGCGTTTTACGCCGGAGGCGTTTTTCTCGGCGCCAGTTATCTGGCTTCGGCGGCCCGCAGCTTCGTGCTGATACGGCGTGCGGTGTTCGTCGGTCTGCCGGTGCTGCTGGGCTATGCCAATCTGCTGCTGCTGCTGGGCGAAGGGGCTCCTTTCATGGCGGGTGTGCGCGAGCATCTGTACCGCGAAGGCAACTACCCGGCGTTCCGGGCCATGGCCGAAATCGAATCCGCGCGGTTTCCGGCCGCCCTGAATGTCCCCTTTCTGCAGCAAGACCTGGCCGACCTGGCCTACTTGCGCGGCGATTCCGCGGCCGCGGCGCGCTGGCGCCATCGTATCTTGCAAGTTACTGCCGACAAGCCCTATGACGCCGACTTGCGGGAACGGATCGCCTGGGAGCAGCATGCGTTGGCCGTGCATCCGGGGTGTACGGCGCCCGAATCGCTGCAAGTGCTGCCTGTGCCGCGGGTGCGGCCGGCCGCGACCCTGGACGGAAACTGGTACGCCCTGCTCAGCGTGGTGGCGTACTTCCGTCCCGACTGGAGCGATTTCGAGATGAAAAAGAAATTGCTCGAGGTGTCGCCCCAGGTGCAGCTTGCGGCCCCGTCTTTGAATACCGTGCCGGCGGTGGCCGAAGCCCTGGACGTGTTCGGCCTGCCTTTTTCCCCCTGCTTTCTCGACTCGGCGGGGATACATCGGGCCTTGCGCGCGGGCAAAATTCCCCTCATCAACCAAGCCGATCGCTGGATGCCGGTGGTGGGCTGGGATCCCTGCCGCCGCGGTTATCTGTGCTACCGCTATCCCGATTCCCTGGAAAAAAATCCCTGGCTCAATCCGGCCGACAAAGAGGTCTTGTTCGGCGTGCGCACCGGCTTGCGCCATCGCTCCGAGGTCATGCCCGATAACCTCATCACCTTTTTGTCCGAGCATGAAGTCTTGAATCACCTGCACGACATCGGCGGCGTGGCCCTGGTGCTGGGCGACAGCAATTTCGCGCCGGCCGCCGAGCGGCGCGCGGCGTACCTCACCGAATTCGGAGATGTGCTCTACCAAGACCACGATGATCTCGTGGGTGCGGCCCAGGCCTATGCGCGCGCCCAAGCGTTGTACCCCACCGATTACATCGTGGCCCGCCAGGCCTATCTCGAACGCCGCGCGCGCTGGGAAGAGGGATCGCCCTATGGACTCGAAGCCGTGTTTCGCAGCGACGTGCGCACGCGTCCGCTGCCCACCGGGCTCGACCCCGCCGAACGCACGCGCATCGTGCGCCGCATCTTGCACGGCGACCTGGGGCAATACCTGCTGGTCAACTGGCTGCAGGCCTGGCCGCGCTTCTTCGCCGTCGGCGACAGCGCGGCGCGCGACACGTCGCGCCGCATCTTCCGCACCTGGCTCACGCTGCATCCGCACAATCCGGCGGCGCTCGATTCCATCGGCGCGGGCTTTGCGGCGCAACGACAATGGGATTCCGCCGAAGTCTATTACCGCCGCACCATGGCGTATTACCCGTTGGGCAACGAGTACTTGGCCTACCGTCTGGCTTGGACGCTGTTCCAGCGCGGGCGGTTCGACACCATGCAGGTCTGGCTGGCGCGCTGCCCTTCGTTTCAACTCGAAGCCGGATATTTGTTGATGCGCGGCGCCGGTGACTGGAATTCGGGCCACCACGCCGCCGCCCTGGCCGCGCTGAAAAAAAGCCTCAAGCTCGACAAGACCTTGCCGGAAACGCATGCCTGGATGGCGCGCGTGAGCGGCGCCGAAGGCGACACCGCCCTGCGCAACCTTTCCCGGCGGTGGCTGCAAAGGACGGAACCGTGATGGCCGCCGCGGCGACAAACCCGGAAGAAACCGCGACGGATCACGGATTGCCGGGATTCGTCTATCCCCTCATGTTCCTGGGCGGCAGCCTGCCGCTCTGGCCCTTCCTTGCGCGCTTGCGCTCGCGCTGGCTGCGCGCCGTGGTCTTGGGCCTGCCGCTGGTCGAATTTTTACTGCCGGTGACCCTGCCGTGGAATTGGCTGCTGGTGGCGCCGACGCTGATCGCTTTGCAGGCCGGCTTCGCCGTGCTCTTCCTGCTTTTCATTCCGCCGCTCCGTCGGGCGCGGCCGCCGGGAGGCGCGGGCGAACGGCTGCGCCGCGGGCTGGCATTGGCCGCCGCCGGCTTGCCTTTCGGACTCATTCTCGTGGGCATGGAGCAATGGCTGACCGATGCCTTATGGAGCAGCTATTACCCGGTCAACTCTTCCATCGATTCGATTTCGCAGGAGGTGGGCGCGGCGTGGGTGCTGTTTGCCGTGGTGCTGGCCTTTTCCGCCTTTCACGTGTCGCCCTGGTTGCGGCCGGCCACGCCTCTGCGCGTGCTGCGCCTTTTGTTCTGGACCTTCGCGGCTTATCTCGTCGTGCATCAGTTATACCTGGTGCTGGTGGCCATTCCCGAATGGCAAACCGACGTGCGCGAGATTTTTCCGCCTTGGGTGGTGGCGTTGCGCGAACTCGTTTTCCAACTGCTGGTGTATGCCGGCGTGCCGGCGGCCCTGGGCAGCTTGTTCCGCCGCCGGGGCCGCGCGGCGTTGCGGGAATTCGGATTGTCCCTGGCGTCGGTGGCCTTGGCCTTGGTGGCGCTGGCCTGGGTCAGCGGCATGCCCATTCACGACGCGCTGCTGCTCGGCCAAAATGCGGAGAAATCGGGACGGCCTGCACGGGCGATTCCGTGGTACGGGCGCGCGCTGACCTGGAGCCAGTCCGACAAGCTTAAATCGTATCTGCAATTCCATGTCGGATTGCTGTACCGCAAGACCGGCAAGCTCGAGGCGGCCCGCGACGCCTTTTTGCGCGTGCTGGTGCGCTACCCGCATGATGAGGATTTGCTGGCCGACGCCGACGAATTCAAAGATAAATTGCAAGTCGGCGCGGGCACCCGCGGTCGGCGCGTGGTCATTCCCGGCATCGAAGCGCGCACCGAATACAAGGCCGCCTATTGCGTGCCCAATTCGCTGGGCCTTATTCTCAATTTCTGGGGTGACCGGCTGGGCGCGAAAAAAATCGGATCGGAAATCACCGAGTTGGATCGCGGCAGCCTGCTCACCGATGAGGTGTACTTCGCCGAAGAGCGCGGCTTCACCAGCCTCGTGCTTCCCTTGTGCACTTTGCAACAGGTGTTCCGCCTCATCGATCACGGCATCCCCGTGCTGGCCTTCATCCCCGGCCACGTGCTGGCGGTCTTCGGCTATGATCAGGCCCTGGGAACCTTGGTCACCTACGATGTGAGCACCTTCGACATCTGGGACGACGAACGCTGGAACGATTTCGGCTCGGATTGGTGCAAAACCTTCAACACCTTGGGCGTCGTGGTGCCCAAAGCCATGCTGCCGGCGGTGCGCGCGGTGTTGGGCAGCGACGTCGAGCAGCGGTCGGAAGCTTATCTGCAATACCTGCTGGCGTCGATGACCGAGGGCGATCCCGACTTGCGCGAGCATCGGATGCGGCGCGCCCTGGGCCGCGGATTCTTTCCGGCCGACTGGGATTACCACGCCCTGTTCGGCGACACGTCGGCGCCGTCTACGCCCGACTCCGAGGCCGTGCGCTTCCTGCTGGCGCATGAAACCGGCGATGACCCGCCCATGGATTTCGCCGCCGATTGCATTTGGCGCGGCCATCCGGACGTGGCCATCGACTTTCTGCAAAAGCTCGGGACCGCGGCCAGCGGCGGGTTGTCGCCGCAATTGCTGACGGCCCTGGCCGCGGCCGAATTGAGCCGGGGACAGACCGATTCGGCCGTCGCCACCCTGGCGCAGACGCCGCCGGAAACGCTCGATCCGGCTTCGGCCGCGTTTCTTTTGCGCGCCGCCGAACGCGAGGGCATCGATGACGACGCGTGGGTCGAGCGACTCAGCCAGGATTTGCTCGGCCGCGAAGAATTGCGGGGCGACGAAGCGCGCCTGGCTTTCGCAGCCTGGCGGCGCAACGCCGATGTGGGCCCGCGCAATCTCGACGGCGTCCTGGATCAAACTCAGGCGTATCTGGATCAATGGGAGCCCTACGACACCACGGCCATCGTGGATTTACGCTTGCTGCTCGGCCGCAAGGTGTTCCGACCCGGCGACGAATTGGCCCAGCATGCCTGGCATAAGCAGGATCGCCTGCTGCACATGCGGCTGACGCGCCTGCGCTGGGCCGCCGAAGAGCCGCCCCCGGCGAACGGACCCCGACGGCCTTCCGTGCGGCGTCGACACGGCTCCTGATTTCCGGCTTTCACGGGCCGGCGCTGGATCCGGCGTTCCGATCCAGCGTATATTTTCGGCCATGGACAAAGCCTCGGAAAGCATGCCCCAGAACTTGATCGCCAAGCGCAACTGGGTCGATGAATTGGCCTGGTACCTGATGGTGATGGGCTTCATCGGCCTGCTGTTCGCCGGTCTGTGTTTTTTTCTGTTCCGCAACCATCCCCTGACGTACGCCAATTACAGCCTCAACGCGAACGTGCTCGGCAAGTATCTGCTGCTGGCCGGCATGGCGTCCTACGCGCTGGGGCGCATCATCTATTACGTGCGCCGTTTTCGCCGGCGGCGCCTCGAACATCGCCCATGATCGAGGTCCGGGAGCTTCGCAAAACCTATCACCTCGGTTTTTTCCGGCGTCCCTTGCCGGCCTTGCGTGGCGTTACCCTGACCGTGGGCGAAGGGGATTTGTTCGGCTTCATCGGCCCCAACGGGGCGGGTAAATCCACCACCATCAAGATTCTTCTCGGCCTTCTCTTCGCCGACGGCGGCAGCGCTTCGCTCATGGGTCGGCCGGCCGGTTCGGCCCTCAGCCGCCGTGAAGTGGGGTACCTTCCCGAACAGCCCTATTTTTACGACTACCTCAGCGGTGCCGAGTTTCTGCGCTTTTACGGCGGCCTGTCGCGGCTTTCCGGCCTTCTGCTGCGCCGGCGGATGGAAGAATGCTGCCAACGCACCGGCGTGCAGCCGGAATGGCTGCACCGCAAACTGCGCACCTACAGCAAAGGCATGTTGCAGCGCATCGGCCTGGCGCAGGCGTTGCTGTCGCATCCGCGCCTGGTGATCTTCGACGAACCCATGTCGGGGCTCGATCCGTTGGGCCGGCGCGAGGTGCGGCAATTGCTGCTCGGCCTGCATGCCGAAGGCGTGACCGTGTTTTACTCGAGCCACGTGCTCTCCGACGTCGAAGCTGTGTGCACGCGGCTGGCCATGGTGGTGGGCGGCACGGTGCGGCGGCAGGGCACGGTCGACGAAGTGGTGGCCGGCGAAAAAGAAAGCTTTCTCGTCACCCTGGAAAAACCGGCGCAGCCGCCGGCGGGACCGCGCTGGCGCCAAGCCGATGCGCTGCATGTCGAATGCGCGGATCAAGCCGGCAAAATGGAATTTCTGCAATGGGCCCTGGCCCAGGGCCTGGGCATCGTCACCGTCGAACGCCGCCGTCCTTCGCTCGAAGACGTGCTGGCCGAAGAGGCCGCGCGCGCGCTATGAAAATCCTGTCGGTGTTGGCCCTGAACGCTTTTCGCGAAACCGTGCGCGACAAAATCCTCTACAACCTGGTTTTTTTCGGATTGGGGCTCATCGCCTTCTCGCTGTTGCTGGGGGATTGGTCGGTGTTCGCGCGGGAAAAAATCATCAAGGATTTCACCTTGGCCGTGATGTCGCTGTTCGGCCTGCTCATGGCCGTGTTCGTGGGCGTCGGGCTGATTCAAAAAGAGATTCAGCGCAAAACCGTGCTGACTTTGCTGGCGCGCCCCTTTCCCCGTTGGCAATTTTTGGTGGGCAAATACCTGGGATTGCTGGCCGTACTCCTCGTCAACGTGGTGGTGATGACGGTTTTCTTTTACGTCCTCCTGTGGCTGACGCATTCGCATCCGACCTTTTCCCTGCTGCGCGCCATTTATCTGGTGTACTTCGAAATGGCCGTGATTGTGGCCGTGGCCCTGTTCTTCTCGGCTTTTTCCACCCCCGTGTTGTCGGCGCTGTTCACCTTGGGCGTGTATGCGGCCGGCCACCTGGCCGGAGAAATCATCCAGCATCTCGACTTTCTCCGGCGCTACGGCCAACACTTGCCGGGCATCGAACTCATGCCGATTTGGCTGCAACGCGGCATGCGTGTGGCCTATTACTTCATCCCCAATCTCTCCGACTTCAACATCCGCGATCGCATCGTATACGCCCTGCCGCTGCCGCCGCATTACCTTCTGCGCACCTCGGTTTATGGCGGGTTTTGGGTTGCGTTTTTTCTCTGCGCCGCGTGCCTGGTTTTCCGCCGCCGCGATTTCGTCTGAACGGGTTCCGGGCCTTGGCCGGGGCGTGGGCACAATCATTTCCCGCTTGCAAGCAGCGGGCAGGGGGGTGAGGCGCGTCTTGGGCCCAAAACCGGGTGGAAGCTTGAGGGAAAAAGAAAAAAGTGAAACAAGCGGTACAAATGGGGAAATGGAACTTGAATTGAGGGGCCGGGGCAGGCGATTTGAGATGGGGCGAAAGGAGTCTGGTTGGAAAAGAGGTTTCGATTTGCCGATGGGCCGGCTGCGAACGCCCTGTTCCCGCATGCATACTAATGGAACTGCTGGGTGGACGCGATCATGGTCTCCCCGAGGGGGGAGACGGGAATCTTGACGCGTAAACTCCGATTTTTAGCAGGGACGGTGTTGTGCTCGGCCGTCACGCTTTCCGCGCAAGTCGTGGTGGATAAAACCTGCGCGGCCTGTTCGCGGCTCAAGAACGACTCCCTGAATCTGCTGGTCCGGAACATCCGGGTGAACCAGGTCGGCTATTTGCCCGACGACCCGAACAAAGCCGCCTTCGTCGCCAACCCCTCCTCGCAAACGTTCAGCGTCGTGGAAGCGTCGACCCGGAAAACCGTTTTTACCGGAACCTTGAAGGATGTAGGGAGCTATACCGAAGGCGCCATGGCCATCTATTCCTATTACAACTCCATCACCCCGCTGGACAGCCTGATCCGCCCGGCGGTCAACGATCATTTGTACCGCGCGGATTTTTCGGCCTTCACGACGCCGGGCGTTTATTTGCTCACTTGCGGTTCCGACACCTCGTCGCATTTCAGCCTCGACCCCAAGGTTTACAACTACGTCTTCGAGACCTCGCTGAAATTTTTCGGGGCCCAACGCTGCGGCGACACGCATAGCTGGATGCACAAGGCCTGCCACCTGAAGGATGGGGATTTTCTGGGCCCGCAATACGCGGGCGCGTTGACCGGCGGCTGGCACGACTGCGGCGATCACATCAAGGTGGGCGAAACCATCGGCTACGCGGCCTCGGTGTTGGCCATGACCTATGTCTTCTTCCCGCAAAAGGCCGAAGACTTTTTCGGCGCCTCCTATTCCGACACCTTGCCCTTCGGGAACGACGGCATTCCCGACGTGCTGTACGAAGCCAAAATCGGCGCCGATTTCATTTTGAAGCTGTACAAGGTGAGCAAGCAACTGGGGTTGATCGACCAGGGTGACATGTACCACAGCATCATCGACCTGGAGGATCATCAATACTGGGACGTACCCGAACACCAGGACCTCGCACCCCACAGCAAAGGCGGTCCGCCGCGCACACCCCGGGCCGGCATCGGCGCCAACGTGGCGGGCATGTATGCCGCGGCCCTGGCCTTCTTCAGTTGGGGCTGGGAACCTTTCGATCCCGCCTATGCCCAGGAATGCCTGGCGGCGGCCACGGATATTTACGACAAGATCGTCATTCCCAAGCGGGGAACGCCGACGCTGAACGAGCAGGGACTCTACACCGGCGGCGGGGAGACCCGGGACGATGAGGCCCTGGCCGCCTTAGCCCTGTGGTATGCCACCAAGGATCCGCGCTTCCGCAAGGACCTGTTGGAAAATACGGCCCTCGGCAGCGACAATACGGCCCAATTCAACCAGGGCATTTTCCCCGCCGGCCTGCTGGCCTACGGCAACGGCAGGCCTTTCGCGCCCGGCGGTTGGACCTCGGATTACCAGAACACCTTCGTCTACGTGTTGTACGGCCTTTCCAAATTGATCGTCGGCAACCATGCCACGGCCGCGGCTTATGGAATCTCCGCAACCGTGGCGGACTCCCTCAACCAGGATGCCGTCGCGGCCTTGAAGCGTCTGGTGCAAACGAATTCCAACGGCAGTACCACCTACGGCGCCATCCACGCCGACGAACCCTACCACGGCGTGTTCACCAGCGTCGCCTGGGGCTTCAACCGCTACAACATGGGCACGGTGATGGGTCTGTTCTTCTACTGGGATCTCACCCACGACCCGCTGTATTACAACATCGGCATCGACAACCTCAATTACATCCTGGGCATGAACCCCTGGGACATCAGCTTCATCATGGGGACCGGAGAAAAGAACCTGCAGCACCCGCATAATCGCGCCGCCAACCCCGAAGGCTACAATGCCGGCGGCCTTCCCTACGATTACACTTGCCCCAAGGGGGCACTGATGGGCGGGGCTAGCCCCGACAGCGGCGTTCTCATCGACAAATGGGATTCCTATGTCAACACCGAAACCTGCATCGACTTCTCGGCGCAGCTCATCACCTCGTTGCAAATGCTGGCCATGGATCTCCCTCCCGATACGACGGGGCCCAAATTCCGCAACGTCAATATTTTCCCCGACGTCACCACGGCCTTGGTGATCTGGTCCACCGACGAAATCTCCCGCGACACCCTCTTCGTGCTCGACGCGCCGGGAGGCAAGGTATTGCAAACCCTGCCCGACGACTCCCTGGCGCGCAACCACCAAATCACGGTGTCGGGCCTGACGGCCAATACCACCTATTACGTCTACTTCGCGGGTATCGACATCCACAACAACTATACGGTGGACAAGAACAACGGGCAGTATTGGAAATTCACCACCAAGGCCGCCCTCGTTCCCGCCGCCATCACCCAGGTCAAGGTGTGCAACGAAACCGATCAAAGCGCCATGGTGACGTGGTGGACCCGCAACGGGTATTACTCCAGCGAGGTGGATTACGGCAAAACCACGGCCTTGGGCCAGACCCAGTCCCCCGACGACGCGGGCATCCCGACGATGTTCCACCAAGTGACCCTGCAGCAATTGGACGCCGCCACCCTGTATTACTTCCAAGTCGTGTCGGGCGCCACCACGGACAACAATGCCGGGAACTTCTACAACTTCAGCACCACCCAGGTCCTGGTCGATTACACCATCCGTATCAAGCCCACCAACAAGGACGACGGCGGGAAAGGCACCCATTTCTACATCGACGTGACCAATAACGAAAACCGGCCATATTACGGCCTCGAATTGCGTTTTTATTTCACCGCCGACGCCACCACGGCCCACGACCTGGTCGCGCGGGGATTCGACCACCAGCGCTTCGACGTAGGCGGCGTCGCCATACCCCTGAACATCACCTACGGCGCCGCGCAGCAGGTGCCGGGAACCACGGATCAATGGTATTTCCCCATCACGCTCAACGACACCTTGTCGGTCGCGTCGCGCGCGCGGTTCGATCTCCAAATAAATTCCGGCGGCCCGAACGGGTACAACGACCAGCCTTTCTCCTTCTTCCAGAACGCCTGGTCGATACGCGCCCATACCCAACCTCCCGATCCCGTGGATTTCGGCGGAGTGGATTTGAGCTTGGGGGCCAACGGCGTTTACACGGGGCCCGACATGGTGGAGACGGTCAACGGCAAGGCGGTGATTTCCTATACCGAAGACCCCTACATCACGGCCTATTACCAGGGCGTGCACGTATTCGGTTACGGCCCCGATTACACCAGCGACGTGTTGCAAGTGAAACGCCAGGCCGCCTTATCGCTCACCCTTCCCGTGGCCACGCCCCAGGATCGCCTGGACCTGCGCCAGGAAAACGATACCTTGACCTTGGCCGGCCGGGCCTCCAGCACCCCCGACGGGCATATCGATGAAATCGTGATCAACGGAACCGATCTCCCCGCCGCGGAAATGAAATCCGATTCCGCCGGCCAGGAGGTGTCGTTCTCCCATCTCGTCAACCTGACGGAAGGCACCAACGTCTTCGATGTGATCGCCTGGGACACCGCCCATTGCGCCTTCCAGTCGCGCAAGCTCATCGTGAATTGGAGCAAGGCGCCGCCGTTGCCCCCGCCGCAAGCGGACAAGCCCGTGGCCAATCCTCCCGGCCAAGCCGGGCACGACTCCCTCGTGGTGGCTTTGAGTTCCACCACGCCCGGAGCCGCCATTTGGTACACCGAGGATGGAACCGATCCCGCGCCCGGTGGATCCGGTTCCACGCTTTACACCGGCGTGCTGACCTTGAAAAACCAAGTGACCCTGAAGGCCATCGCCGTGGCTGCCGGATTTTCGCCCAGCGATATCATGGTCGAGACCTACGACGTGCTTCCTTATCAGGTGGCCAATATCCGCACGGCCACCTTGGTCGACAACGATGCCGACGGTTATGCCGACGAAGTGGTGATCGCCTTGGATACGACCCAGGGCGCACCCAGCCTGGCCGTGGTGGCCGCGCAATTGCAAGGCGCGAAATTGACTTCCAATTTGGTGGCGGGGGCGTTCACCTTGACCGGCGACACGATTCGGCTCGCGCTGGCCAAAAACCTGTTGTGGGTGCAGGACGGCGTCGAGAAATTGACCTTGCCTCCGCCGGCGCAGCTCCAGGATGGCATGCTGCGCCCCGGCGACTTTACCTTGCGCGACGGCGTCGCGCCCGTATTGCGTCGGGCCGTTTTGCATCCAGGTCTGGCAGGGAATCCGGACTCCCTCTTGGTGGTGTTTTCCGAAGCCGTCCACCTCGACGGCATCGGGTCGCCCTTCACCGTCCTTCGAACTCCCGATAGCCTGACTTACGCCTTCAACCTCGCGGCGGGGACCCAAATCGACACGCTCTCCCTGGCCGCCGGCGAAACGGCGTATCTCTTGCCGGTGCGGTCCGTAACCGGGCCCGGTAACGCGGCGGTAACGCCCCAGACGGGGGATTGGGTGTGGATCGATCCCGCGGCGGGGGTGGCGGATAACGTGGGCAATTCCCAGGCGAACCCGGCCAATGCCCGGGTGCCGCTGCAAGTCGAGGTGACCTTGGCCGAGTCGATGCGGATCATCGCGGACGCCCGAGGCATCTCCCATGTGGTCCTGGGCATGCCCGGACCTTGGACCGTGTACGGCGGGCCGCAGATCCAGGGTACTTTCGGCGCGGGCGCGTCCCTGCCGGTTTATCCCACCCCACCCGACTTGAATTCCACCGCAGGCCTGATCGTGGAAAGCACCGCCCCCTTCGTCCTCACCCTTTGGGTGCATTCCAATCTCGGCGAATTCGTCAACAAGGTGACGCTGAACGTCGACGCCGCCGAATTCAACAAGTTGGAATTGGGCGATGCGCCGGGGTCGCGACGCCTGCATTTGCTGTGGAACGGGGCCTCACATCATGGCGATTTGGTCGGAACGGGCGCCTATGTGTTTATGTGGGACATGGTCTTTTTCCCCACCGGCGAACCCGCCCACCGCGTCACGGGAAAACGTATCGTGGGCATTCTCCGTTCCCAATGATCTGGTAACTCCGGGTCGGGGCGCACGGCCACGCCCGCCGTTGCCATTTCGGACTTGATGCCAGCACCCGGCGGAAAATCAGGCGCCGGAAAATGCCGAGGTTGGCGGAATGCTCTCCAAATGCGCAAGGGTATCGGGATTTCGTCCGGTTCCCGATTTACCCGCTTTCAGGAGTCGGAGAAGTTTTCGCCTTCGAGGATTCCCTCCAGGGGATAGGTCGATTCCAGCGAATGCAGCGCGCCTTCGGGCGTCAAGCGGCTGGTGTAAAGATGGAATTGCTGTGCCGGCACGGCGGGCGCGGAAAAGAGGGAATGGGCCACTTCGAAAAGTCCGGTTTGCCGGGCCGCGCCGTTCTTGAGACGGCCCAAGGTGACATGGGGATGAAACTTGCGGCCTTCGGGTCCGATGCCGGCGCGCGACAGGGCGCTGTCGAGACGGAAGCGCAGCCGGAGCAGGGCATCGCAGGCCGGTACGCCCACCCACAAGGTTTCCGGATGGCCGCGCAGGGGAAAATGCCCCACGCCTTTCAGGTCGAAGTAAAACGACTCGGCGCGCACTTCATGCAAAGCGTGGCGAATGTCCTCGAGCACCGGATCGCCTACTGCGCCTAGAAAGCGCAAGGTCAAATGGTATTGATGCGGAGGCACCCACACCGTGCCGGGAAGGCCTTCGGCGATTTCATGCAGACGGTCGGCGACAGGGGCAGGCAAATCCAGGGCGATAAAGGTTCTAGGCATGCCCGGTTTCCTTTTCCAGCCAGCGCAAGTAGGCCGGGTGGCCGCCGCCTACCGGGAGAAACACCACGCACGGGCAGGCCGCGGGATGCAATTCCACGGCGCGGGCCAAAAGGGCTGCTTGCCGATCGGCCGTGGTTTTGGCGATCAGTACGGCTTCTTCAGTGTGCTCCACTTCGCCTTCCCACCAATACCAGGATTCCATGTGCGGCAGTATGTTGATGCAGGCGGCCAGGCGTTCGGCGACCAAGGTTTTTCCGATGCGCCGCGCCTCGTCCCGGTTGGGAACCGTGAGATAGGCAAATACGATTTCCATACGGACTCCCGCACAATGCTCAGGCCCGGTGTCGTACAATCGGTTTCGACAAGTTAAAAAAAGCAAAATGTGTATGATATGGAATCTCCCATGCAGCTTTGGAACCTCGCCGCCCTCTGCGGTCTGCTCGGCGCGGCGCCGCTGTGCGCCTTCGTCACCTTGAACACCTCGGGGCCCGACGCTGATTCGGCCGACCTCGTCGCACCCGTCCGCCCCGCCGTCGACAGCACCGCGGCCGCGGTCTCTCCACCCGCAACGCCTCCGGCGCCGGGCGCCGTGCTGTTCGTGGCCGGCGGCGATCAGCGCGTGTATGCGGCCTGGGGGCTGCTGGAGGCCATGCAGGAATTTCATTTACGCCCCGACGCCGTAGTCGCCGAAGGCGCGGCGGCCCTGCCCGCCGCGGTGTTCGTCCTTGGGTATCCTATGAGTTACCTTGACTCCCTGCCTCCGAGGCTGTGGGGCGGCGGCCGGGGCCCCGGCCCAACGGAAACCGCCGCGTCGGCGGATCCGCGTTGGAACGCTGCGGAGGCGTTGCCGTGGCGCTGGAACCCGGAGGAGCACCGCGCCGATCTGCCGGCATGGCTGTTGCCCGAGACACCGGCGTCGGAATGCGGCGCCGGTCCGGAACTTTCCTGGCGCATCGCACAATTGATCCGGGGCGCGCCCGACACCGCCGCGGCCCGCAACCACGGAGCCGTACGGCTGGCTTTTCAAATGACCGAGGCGCGCTCGGGGTTGCCGCGTTGGGTCGAAAACGATTCGCTGCAAGCCCTGATTGCAGCCAGCCTGGTTCCGGCCGCCGCCGCCGCGGCCTGTGATACTCCGCCGGAATGGATCGGCGGCGGCGTGGTTTCCAACGGTAAACCCCTGGCGGCCAATTGGCCCGTGGCGCCGGCGCACCTGGTGTTTTTGCAAATGCCGCCGTCGGCGCCGCCCCGTCCGCTGGCGCCGGTTTCGGCGCTCGACTCGCTGCGGCAGACCTGGAACCGCGGCAGCCCCGACGCCGATCAGGTTCCGCCCGGCACAAACCTGGTTCCCCTCGCCCTGGAGCGCGAACCCGGCTTGCCACCCGATGATTCGGCGGCGGCCTGGATGCAAATGGGCTATCGCGCCGGGCTGCGATCGCTGGACGTGCTGCGCCGCGTGTTCCGCACCGATACCACGACGCCGCCGGCGGTGCCGCCGGCCGGCGACGCGCGCGCCTTGTGGATGAACGCGTCCCTCAACCCCGTCGACGATGCGAACCTGCAATTGCTGCGGCAACGCCTGCGTTACCTGCCGCGGTCGGGCGACGCCGAGGATTGGATCCCGGAATTGTTCGGCGGGGGTTATTTCTCCCACGTGAGCATGGAATGGATTCCGCCGGCGCGCGCCGGCGACGCTGAGGGTTTGCAAATCACGGCCGATGAACATGCCAGCCTCGGCGTCGCGGGCGGCGCCGCTTACCAGAGTCTGGGGCAGCCGCTGTTCCGCCGGGCCCCGTCGGTGTTCGGCACGGCCTATTGGGCTGAGCCCTATTATCTGCCGTATCGCATCCAGGTGGCGGGCGGGGCGGGCGGCATTCATCCGGGCGCCGGAGCCGGCCTGACGCTGGAGCCTCCCTGGTGGTGGTGGCTGCGATTTTCGGTGTACGCCCTTTTTGACGAATATCAGTTCGACGTACCCACCCCCGCTTGGAGCGAAGCCGGTGCGCAGGCGTTTTTTCTGCGCGAACAAGAGAGCGGATTGCATATCGCCATCGGTCCTTCGGCGCGGCGACGCCTGGACTTGGAGGTGACCCACCGAATTTTGCAAAACCTCAACGCCTCGCCCGCTTTTGAAGAGTCGGGATACGAAGCGGTCAATTTCCAGGCCGGGCTTTTGTTTCAGACCGCCGTCGGCGCGGCTTGGAAGGGACGGCTGCGGGCCACCGCGGCTTACATCGATCCCCTGGTTTTGCCGGGCGTGGTGCGCCCGCCTTATGCGGCCGATGGCCTGGATTTTCAAGCGGTGTGGAGGGGATTGGAAGTGGCGGGACAGGGGCAGTATACCGATGCGCCTGATCCCAATGACCCAGACGAATACGATCAATGGAACATGCCTTCGGTCTGGCCGCTCAGCTTCGGCGATCAAGTTTGGCTGCCGTCCTGGCGGCATCGGCGCTATGCGGCGATGGAAGGCGGCTTCAATGCCGCGTTGGGCCTGCTGCACCTACGCGTCGTGGCCGGTGGAACCAAATTTTGGTCGCTTGATGGGAACGGCTTGGAACAACCCACCCAAAAACCCTTTTGGGAAACCGATCTGGCGCTACCCGGTTTTTTCGGTCCCTGGCGCGTGGCCGCCGGCGGTTTCGATCACTTCGGGCCGTTTTTCCTGTTGCAATGGGGAACAAACTTCGACGTGCACGGCTTTTTCAACGAGTGGAATTGACCTTCGCATAAATTCGGCTTTGGACCGGCTTTTCTCCACCCCATATAATCAGGCCGGAATTACGCGGAGAGCAAATGCTTACGAGTTTGGCGCGGGTTTTCTCCACGCAGGGCGTGGTGGTACCCGATACCCGGTGGCGCTCCCTGCCGCCGACATCGGTGCCGGTGGCGGGTCGATCCAACGGCGGGTTCTCCCAGCAAGCCTACCGGCTCCAGTTGTCGCAATCCGCAAGCGGGGCCGAGGATAACCAGGCGCCGGGGCGTGGCGCCAGGGTTGCCCCGCCGCCCGACGCCGGAGAGCAGAACGGGGTGGGCACGGGCGATGCGGGAGACGCATCGGAATCCGGGGCGCGCGGCTATGGAACTCCGCCTTCGCCGACCGGCCGAAAGTTGGATTTGCAGGCGTAGGCCTTTCTTCATTATCCTCCGCTCCAATCCGCATCCTACGGGGCGGCGGGTCTTCCCAGCGGGTAACCGAGGATCGAAGGTCTTGCTCGCGAGGCATTCCTTACGCGTAGGAAATATCTTTTGGCTTTTCCTTTGCGAAAGGCTCCGATGTCCGCCCCGCGTTCTTCACCACTCCGCCGTCAATCCTCTTCGCCCCATACGGAGGCCCGGATATCCGTGCGCTCCCGCCGGCGCCCGTCCGCAAAGGCGGCGCGGAACAAGCCCGGCCCCCTGGTGGGCGTCATCATGGGCAGCCGGTCGGATTGGGAGACCATGCGCGCCGCCGCCGATACCCTGCGGGAATTGGGGATCCCCACGAAACCCAGGTGGTGTCGGCGCACCGCACGCCCGATTGGATGTTTGCGTACGCGCGGTCCGCGGCCGACCGCGGTCTCGAAGCCCTCATCGCGGGTGCGGGCGGAGCGGCGCATCTGCCCGGCATGACCGCCGCGCTCACGGTGCTTCCCGTGATTGGTGTCCCGATATCTTCCAAAAGTCTCCAGGGGCTCGATGCCCTGCTCTCCATCGTTCAGATGCCGGCCGGCGTACCCGTGGCGGCCGTGGCCATCGGCAACGCCCGCAACGCCGCGTTGCTGGCGGCCCGCATACTGGGCGCCAAGCATCCCGAGTTGCGCACGGCCCTGGCCTCGCTGCAACGCCAGCAGGCGAAATCCGTGCGCGCCCGGGGGCTGCCGCGATGAGCGATCGCGACGCGCCTGTGACGCCCGGCGCCGTCCTGGGTCTTCTCGGCGGCGGGCAATTGGGGCGCATGTTCGCCCTGGAGGCGAAACGCATGGGTTACCGGGTGGCGGTGCTTGAACCGGCGCACGATGCGCCGTGCAGTCAGGTGGCCGACGAAGTTCTGGCCGCGCCCTATACCGATCGCGCCGCCTTGCGTCGCCTGAGCGAAATCAGCGCCGTGCTCACCTACGAATTCGAAAACGTCGATGCCGACTCCGTGGAATTCCTGGAAAGCCTGGAGAGCCCCGTGTTTCCCGGCAGCCGGGCCTTGCGCATCACCCAGGATCGCCTGCGGGAAAAATCGTTCGCCCGCGAGGCGGGCATCGGCGTCACCGCCTTTGCCTCCGTTGCCGCCGAAGAAGATTTGCAGCCTGCGGCCGGGGTTGTGGGGTTTCCCGCCATTTTGAAAACCGCACGCGGGGGCTATGACGGCAAGGGGCAACGCCGCGTGCGCGATGCGGCGGAACTGCGCGCGGCGCGGGGCGAATTGCCCGGCCCGTTGATTCTGGAACGGGTCGTTCCCTTTGCCTGCGAACTCAGCGTGGTCGCCTGCCGCGGACGCGATGGGTCTTTCGCCGCCTATCCGCCGGCCGAGAACCTGCATGTGCGCGGCATTCTCGACACCTCGCTGCTGCCGGCGCGCGTTTCCGCCGACACGGCCGCTGCGGCGCAAGCCATCGCCCGCCGCGTAGGCGAAGGCCTGCATTTGGTCGGCGCGTATTGCGTGGAACTGTTCGCCTTGGAAGATGGCGGCCTGCTTCTCAATGAAATCGCGCCGCGTCCGCATAACTCCGGGCATGCCACCTTGGATGCCTGCCTGTGTTCCCAATTCGAGCAACAGGTACGCGCCATTTGCGGCTTGCCGTTGGGCTCCACCACCTTGCTTCGCAGCGCGGCGCTGATCAATATTTTGGGAACCGGTCAGGGCAACCAACTGCAAGGGGTGGCCGAATTGTTGCGAAACCAGGACACGGCCTTACATCTCTACGGCAAAACCATCGCCGCGCCCGGACGTAAAATGGGGCATATCACCGTCTTGGGTGATTCTCCGGATGCGGCCATGGCCCAGGCGCAATCCTTGCGCCACCATTTAAATTGGCGGTCGTAATCTCCCTCCGCCGCGGGGCGGGCTCTTTCCCCTTTGGCTTTTCCAATGTCCACCGAGACCAGAATGTTCATCATTTTGGGGATTTTAGGAAAAAAAATAAAGGTGTATCCCTGCCGTCCGAAAATGCCGAATCTTACTTTCATCGCAGGGCCGCCAGTCCGCATGCAAGCTAACCCAGCGGAAGGCGGAGAATGGAATGTCACAATGGACGTGCAAACCTATGATGCAACCCAGGCCTTGGCCGACGATTTGGCCGATGCGCTCAAGCGTCTTTTCGAGGAAGGCAAGCTCGCGGGTTTTGAGGAAAAGTTGAAGCGAGCCGGAAAAAGCCTGCCCCCCGGAGGCAGCTTGGCGCTCAATTTTTCCGTGGAAGTATTCGACCCGAGCAAAGACAAGGCGTTGAAGACCAGCGACGCGGGGTTGGAATTCGACAGCGAAAATCCCCCACATTTTCTCACCTATGCGCCCACCCCAGCCCGCTATGTGGTCGACGGCGAAATCCGCAAGGTGCCGCATGATCATTGCCCGCATTGCTGGTCGCGCTGGAACTTCAAGTCGCGTTTCCGCGAATGCCCCACCTGCGGATATCAAATGGGGCGGGAAATCAAGCTCTTGCTCGATTCGGATATTTGTCCGCATTGCGAAAACAGCAAGATTTCCTTTGCCAACCCGCGTTGCGAAGCCTGCGGCTTCGTGGTCGACCGCAATCTCGTCGCCTGGGGTTGACGCCTCTCCGTTCATAGCCGCAGCCTATTTTCGGAAAATCCCGGTTTTGCCGGCCTTTGCCACGGGGTATACTGACTCCGGAATGCAACACAATTCCCGCGCCGAAATCGAAGAGCTGGTGCGGCGCTTGCAAACGCGCCCGTACCGCGATTCCGACATTCGCGAAGCCGCCGGCGTCATGGCCGACATGCTGGCCCATGCCGAAAGTCTGGCGCTCGGCGCGGAGTTTCTGGCGGCAAAATCCGATCAGGTGCAAAAACTTGGCTTCGGATTGTTGGAGTGCCTGGCGGCGCAGGCTCCCCAGGCGCGCGCCGTTTTGGATCAACCCATGGTGCAGGCCCAGCGGAAGAAACTATTCGGCGCCCCGGCCGCCGATGCCGGTGCCTCGAACAAACCGGGCTATACGGCCATGGCCGAAATCATCAAGATGTGGGTGCGCGAGGAAAAAAGCCGGGAGCCGAAAAAGCCGCAAGACTGGCTGCCGCGCCGTTGAGGGGCCAAGCCTTCAGCCCGCGGGGCGGATGTGGAAGTCGTCGGGGCCGGGTTGCGCGGGAAGTTCTTCCACTTCCACCGCTTCGACGCGCGCCGCCGAGGGACCGCGCCGGCACCAGCGCACAAAGGTTTCAACGGCTTCGTCGCGCCCCTGGGCTTCGGCGTAAACCGAACCGTCGCTTTCGTTGCGCACCCACCCGGCGAGCCCCAGGCGCTGGGCCTCGCTTTGCGCCGCGCGGCGATAGCAGACGCCTTGCACCTGCCCGCGGATGCGCAAGGAAACGCGTCGGTTACCCAAGGTTCCGGCCATGGTTTTTTATTCCGCCGCGTGGCCGCCGCTCCGCGTGGCGAATTCCACATCCTCCATTTGGGGGGCGTTCATCAGTTCTTGCAAGACCGTGGCCAGATCTTTGCCTTCGAAGAGCAGGGCGTACAGCCCCTCCAGGATTTGCATGCGAATGCCCAGGTCTTTGGCCTTGTGAAACACGATGCGGACGGTGTGCACACCTTCGGCCACATCGCCGACTTCGCGTTGGGCCTCGCTTAGGGTTTTGCCTTCGCCGAGCAAATGGCCGATGCGGAAATTGCGGCTCAGAGGTGATGCGCAGGTGGCGACAAGATCCCCCACGCCGGCCAGACCCAGAAAAGTGATGGGATCGGCGCCCAGCCTGGCCGCGAAGCGGCTCATCTCGGCCAGGCCGCGGGTCAGCAGCATACCGCGCGTATTGTCTCCCAGGCGCAGGGCGGCGATCAAACCCGTGGCGATGGCGTAGATGTTTTTCAACACGCCGCCCCACTCCACACCCCGCACGTCGCGGCTGCTGTATACTCGGAAATAGGAGCACGACAGCGCCTGCTGTACCGCGGCGATGACTTCATCGTAAAGGCTCGCGATCACCGTGCCGCTGGGTACCTTGGAGGCGATCTCCTTGGCCAGGTTCGGTCCGCTCAGGGCGCCGATTTTCAGGCAGCAGGTTTCTTCGCGCAGAATTTCCGTCATCAGTTTGCAGGTGCGATCTTCGATGCCCTTGGTGGTGCTCACCAGCATTTGTCCGCCGTCCATCCAATCGCCGAGGCGGCGGGCCACGCTGCGGAAATGGGGACTGGGAATGCACACGAGCACCAAGGCGCAGCCGGCCGAGGCGGCCCGCAAATCGTCGGTGGCGGTAATTCCGTCGCTGAGCCGGAAGCCCGGCAGGTACTTGCGGTTCTCATGCGTGGCGTTGAATTCGGCGGCGGATTCGGCTGAGCGAAACCATAAACGCACGGGAACGCCCTGGTTGCCGATGATGTCGGCGAGTGCGCTGCCGAAGCTGCCGCCGCCGATGATGCCTACGGGTTCCGTCACGGTTTCCTCACGTCGCCAGGCCGTAATGCTCCAGGCGGTTGCGGTAATAATAGAGCAACTTGAGATCCAGCGAATACACCCGGTCCTTCTCCTCGCGCAATACTTGGCGATCATGATAGCTCCGGAATTGCGCCAGCGCGACCGCGAATACTTCCGGGGCCAAAGCGGTGCGCAGGGTGTCTTCCAGGCGAACGCCTCCCTGCGCTTCCAGCCGCCGCAGCGTTTCCACCAAGGCTTGCAGGCGTCCCAAAACCGCGGTGCGCGGGACCGCATACGCCCTTCCCCTGCGACGCAGAAAGGCGGAAAAATCGGCTTCGTCCGCGGCGGCGCGCAAGGCGGAGAAGGCGGCGAAGGCCGCGGCCTGGGTGCACAGCACCGTGTTGCAGCGCAGAAAGGCGCCGGCCACCTCGCCGCCCAAGGCGCGGATGTATTCGTGATCGCGCTGCGGCGACGGGGCCGGCGCGCCGTGCACCGCGACGTAACGCGCGCGTTCCACCGGTCGGGCCTGGCGGTCGCGCGAGACGCCTGCGGCGTCCACGGTATTTCCGAACAAGTCGATGGGAGCGCCGAAGTGCAGATGCACCTGGGAATTCAGGCTTTGCAGGTTGCGCCAGAAGCGCAGCCAGCGCAGGGGGCGGGATAAACCCGGCGGGCGCGCGAAGAAGCGGCTTTGTCCCTGGGCGCGTAGGTACTCTTCGATCAGGGGTTTGGCTTCGAGCACCACCCCGTAGGAAAGGGCGGCGGGTACCACGAAGAAATCGGGCGCGGCGGAACCGCGGCGCAGGTTGTCGATATACGCCTCCAAGGCGCACCCGAGCAACCCCAGTTTGAGGTGGACCTCGACGTCGCCGCGCCGGTTGCGCGTGCCACCGGGAAAAATGAGATGATGCCGGCCGCTTTCCATCGACAGCGTCGCGTATTGCTTGAGGGTGTCCTTGTACAGGGTGTTTTTCTTGCGTCGATCCACCTTATACGCGCCGAGCTGATTCATGAAAAACGCCAGCAGCGGATTGCCGAACAGGTTCAAGCCCGCGCCGTAGGAGAAGGGCGGCAGTTGCGCGCGGTACAAGCCCAGCCCCACGACGATGGAATCGAGATTGCTGACATGGGTCGGAACCAGGACGAGCGTGCCGCGCTCCGCCAAAGCCCGAATGGTCTCGACCGGGCCGCTGACCTTGAGGGTTTCCTCCAGGTTCAGGCGACGGAGGAACAAGGCGGAGAAGATTCCGGCGGGTGACAGGCGGTTCAACAGCAGCTTGAGAAACCAGGCCAGCACCCGCGCCGCCAGGTGGTACAAGACCGGGTTGAAGGTGCCGTGGATTTCCTCGGCATAACGGCGTGCGAGAGCCGCCACGATTTCTTCACGATTTTCGGCGGAGACGGTTTCGGCAGCAGCGGCGATGCGGCGCCAGAATTTGCGGTCACCCCGAGGGTGGCCTCCGCCGGCAGCCTGCTTTTCATTTTCCTGCCGGATGGCTTCGTGGATCAGAAATTCCAGTGAGGTGCCGTCACGGCGGCCACGATCCCGTTCGATCTGCAAGACCCGAGCCACCACAGCGTCGACGACCGAGGCTTTGTCCTCCCAGATCGCGTCGGGGGATGCGTTCTTCAGGTTCGCGCCCAATTCCGCACGTCGGCGGCGGTGACGGATTGCAGATTCGGCACCACGCGATCGGCCGCGGCCAGTTCCCCGGCGGGATGGGTGCCGGCCACACCGACGGCATGCATGCCCGCGCGCTTGGCCGCAGCGAGGCCGGCCGGCGCGTCCTCGAACACCACGCAGCATTCGGGCGGGGTGTGCAGCGCCTCGGCGGCGCGCAGAAACACCTGGGGATCGGGTTTGCCGCGATCCACGTCTTCGGCCGCGACCAGCGCGTCGAAGTCCGACTCAAGATGCAGCAGGCGCAGGCAGGTGGTGATATTGAGGCGATGGGTGGAAGAGGCGATGGCGCGGGGCACACCCTGGGCGCGCAGCCGGGCTACGAATTCGCGGGCGCCGGGCAAAACGCAAATGCCCTGACGGGCGACCAATTCGCGAAAGAGTTCCTCTTTGCGCAATGACAACCGCTCCATTTCGCGCGGGTCGCGCGTCCATCCCAGCAAATCAGCGATGATGGCTTCGTTTTTCATGCCGAAGCCGCGCTTGAAATGCCCGGCGGGCAGAGCCCGTCCGCCTTCGGCCGCGAGCAATTCCCAACTGGCTTCGTGCTGGCGCGAAGAGTCGACCAGGACACCGTCCCAATCGAAAATGACGGCGGGCGACAGCGAGGCGATCATGCACATCCGGGGGGTGAAGTGGCAGCGCGAATGGTAAAAAAGCGCACCGCGATTTTCGTGTGCTTACGGGGACGATCCATCTTCCGGCCAGTGAAAATACAAGCAAACCGACTCCATCAGGGCATCGGTTTCCGCGCGCACGAAAATCCAACCCTCATGCCAGCGTTTCTCGGCTTCGGTATGGATGACTTCGGCCAACTGCGCCGGCTCCCAATCGGAAGGCAGGGGAATCCAGGAAACGCGCTCGCGGCCCACGCCGCAATCATACCACCTCGGTGGCATCACTCTGTGCGCTTTCGGAACGCGCCGGAAATCACGATGCGTCGTCTTAGATTTAAAACGTGCGCTCCCGGGGATGGTTCCATGGACGGATGCTGGTGTTCTGCTGGGGATGGGCCTGGGGATTGCTGGCGCTGGCGCACGCGGCGGGTTCGGATTCCGCCTCCGATTTGGAAAACGCCGGCGACTCCGCCACCGACACCGCGGCCGTCGACACGGTTTCAGCTCCCGAAGCGTTGCCGTCGCCTCCCGCGGGGGGCGTCGACACTTCGCTGCGTTCGCGCGTGCAGGCCGTGTGGCGCGGCGCCTTAGTCGAATTTCACGCCGGCCATTACGCCGCCGCCGCCCGCCGTGTGCGCGCCGCCGAGGCGCCCGAGCCGCTGGCCTTGATCTACCGTGCTTCGTTTTTCGCCGAAGCCTCTTTGCGTGCCGGGTTGCGCCGTCAGGCCGACAGCGCCGTGGCCGCGGCGTTACCCTCGGCGCCGGGCCGCGCCTGGCAGCGCTATTTCTACCGCCTGCGCCTGGCGGCGTTTCCCTTTGATTCCGCCGCGCCGCCGGCGCTCAAGCAATTCTGCCTGCAGGCTTTGGCCGCTCCGTTGGAATCTCCCGTCAAAACCGAATTACTCTATCGCCTGTTGCACCTCGATTCCACGGCGCTTCCCGACTCCGAGCGCCGCGAGGCCCTGCGGCAATTGATCCGCGTGGCGCCCCGCGACGCGCGCCTCGACAGTCTCTACCGGTTGCGGGCCGCGCGCTTTCCGCCGGGGCATGGCGATTGGGACGAGCAGAAATTGCTGTTGGCCTGGGAGGAGAAACTGGGACGGGCGGCCGATGCGCTGGCGCGCGCCCAAGCCCTGCTGCCTTCGGCGCCGGGTGCGTCGGAGCGGCAATGGCTGCTGTGGAGCACCGCGCGCTTCGAGGTGGAAAAAGGCGCCGATTCCGCCGCCGTGCAAACCTATCGGGAGTACCGGAAAAGTTACGGCGATTCGCCCAACCTGCTGTTGCAGTTGGCCCGGACCTACCGCAACCTGTCGGATTCCTCGGAATCGCGTTTTTGGTACGACGCCTTTGCCGAGAAATATCCGCATTCTCCCACCACGGCGGACATCCATTGGATGCATGCCTTTGAGGCCGAAATGGCCGGCCGCATTCCCGAAGCCGTGGCGGAATATTCCTTTCTCTCCAGCCTGTATCCGCATACCCGCCAGGGCGAATGGGCCGAGTTTCGCATCGGGTGGTTGTATTACAAACAAAGCGACTATGCCGCGGCGCGCCAATATTTCCAATCAACTCTGGCCCTGGATTCCTCTTCGGCCGCCGGTCAGGCTGCGGCGTTCTGGGATGCGCGCACCTGCGACGCGCTGCGCGATACCGCCGTGGGCCGGGCCAAGCGCCGGAGCTTGTGCGCGCGCTACCCCTTCGGATTCTACGGACACGTGGCCACCTTCGATCTGCAATCCCGCCACGCCTTGCCCGACAGCCTAAGTTGGGCCCGGCGCTTCGCTTCCGGGGATTCCGCTGCGGTCAAAACCTGGATGCGGCAAATTCCGGGATTTCAAGACACCACGGTGTTTCCCCAGGAAAGCGAATACCTGCCTTTGGCGCAGTTGTTCGCGTGGCATCTCGACACTTTAATATCGCTGACCGTGCGCAGCCTTTCCGACGCCGACTGCGCCAATCCCTGGGCCGTGTACCGGGCGGCGCGCCGCTGCCAAGACGGCGGACTGTGGCGCGAGGCCAATGTATTGCGCCAGCATCTGGCTGCCCGCATTCCGCTGGAACTGTGGGGCGGGGCTCCCAAACCCGTACTGCGCGTGCTGTATCCGCCCGCCTACGGCACGATAGTGCATCGCGCCGCGGCGCATGCCGCCCTGCCGGCGGCCTTGGTCTTCGCGCTGATGAAACAGGAAAGCGGCTTCAACCCCCTGGCCGTCTCCTCGGCCGGGGCGCGGGGATTGATGCAGATGATGCCCGTCACGGCGGCGTTGCAAGCCAAGCATTTGGACTGGAGCCGCTTCGACGCCGACACCCTGTTTCAGCCGGAGGCCAATATCACCCTCGGGGTCGCTTATCTCGCCGGCGTGGTCCAGCGCTATGGCGGCAATCTTTATTTCGCGCTGGCGCATTACAATGCCGGGGCCGCGGCTTTGTCCGATTGGATGCCGCGCCTGGCCGGCCGCCCGGCCGAGAACATGGTGGAAGATTTGGACTATACCGAAACGCGCGAATATGTGAAACGGGTGCTGGCCAATTTCTGGACCTACCAGGCGCTGAACGAGTAACCCCCGCTTGCTAGTTTGTTCAGTTCTCTAGGGGGCGGGCGCATGCGGGCGTCAGGCAAGACGAAAATCGCGATGGTGTTCTCGCTCGCCGCCTGGCTTCCGGCCGGCGCGGGTACCGGCTGTTTTCCGCTGGCGCGGCTCAAATACGGCGGCGGGGGAGACTGGTACGCCGGGACCACCATGCTGCCCAATCTGGCCCAAAGCCTGCGCTCGGATCTCGGCCTCAATGTGTGTCCCGAAGAGCGTACGGTCGATTTGCTGTCGAGCAACCTGTACGAAACGCCGGTGCTGTTCATGACGGGGCACGGCCGCGTCGCATTCACCGAGGAAGAGCGCCGCGTGCTGCGCGAGTTTTTGCGCCGCGGCGGCCTGTTGTTCGCCGACGACAATTACGGCTTGGCCGAGTCGTTCCGCATCGAGATGAAGGCCTTGTTCCCCCACCGGCCTTTGCGCGTGATTCCCATCACGAATCCAATATTCAATAGCCATTACCATTTTCCCAAGGGGTTGCCCAAAATCCATTACCATGACGGCCTGCCCGCCACGGCGTACGGCATCGAGATGGGCGGGCGCATCGTCGTGCTTTTTACCTACCAATGCGATTTGGGCAACGGCTGGGAAGATCACGAAGTGTATAACGACCCGCTGCCCTTGCATGAAGCGGCGTTGCGCATGGGCGTGAATGTCTTCGCCTGGTTTTTCGCCGGCGCGAGGGCGCGGTGAGCCGGCCCCTGCCTAGTTCCAGCCGCATGCGTTGGCCCGTGCTGGCGGGCTTGCAGGCGCGATTGTTCGCGGAGCGGCGCCGGCGTGTGGTTGCGGCCGGCGTTCGCGGGACGGTGGCAGCGCTGTCGTTGCAGGTGATCCTTTTGCCACTGCTGGCCTGGGCCTCGGCCGACCATCCCTATCAGATCGTGTGGATTCGGGCCTTGCAGGCGACCTTTCTGTTGTACCTCGCGGCGCCGGCGGCCGTGCTGGCCGCGTGGCGGCGCGGCCAATTGGGCTTGCGGCGCGCGGCTGAAGATTTGGATGGTGCGGGCGGGCCCGATCGCTTTCGCACCTTGCTGTCGCTCGACAACCATGGCCCCGAAACCCTGGACGCGCTCAACGCCTTTTATGCCCAGGTCGGCGGCGAAGCCTCGCTGCGCGCGGCGTCTCCCTTCGGCCCCTTTCCCTGGGCGCGGTTGGTGCTGTGTCTGGCTGCGGGCGCGTTGCTGCCGCTGGCCTCGGGGCATTACGCCGCCACTGTCTCCCGCATGCTGTTTCCGGTCGCGACCTGGAACCGGCGCCCGGTGCCGCGCTTGCAACCAATCGCCTTGCCCCACCGCATCGGACTGGGAGACACCTTGCGGTTACGGCTGCGCGTGACGCGACTGCCGGCCGATGAACCCGTCTACGCGGTGATCCGCGATGCGCGGCAAGAAATCCGCTATCCGCTGGAGCGACGGGGCGACACGGCCCGGCTGTTGCCAGGGCCCGTGTCAGGCGATCTTACCGTGCGCTTCGAGGCCCGGGGCGCGGAAACGCCGGAGTGGACGGTGTACGCGGTGCCCCCGCCGCAACCCGATTCCTTCGGCGCCGTAATCCGGTCGCCGGCATACACGCATTTGCCGCCCGAAACCCTGTCACAGGTTCCGGCCACCCAGGCCGTTTTGCCGGGCAGCGAAGTGGCCTGGGGGATGCACACCTCGGAACCGTTGTACCGGCTCATCGCCGTGATCCAAACCGCCGCGGCGCCGCCCGAAACCTTGCAATTGGGAGCGGGAAGTGCGTTTCATTTCGCACGGGAAATCCGCGCGCCCGCGGCGTTGTGGTTGCGACTGCAAGCCGTGCAGGGCGGCGATACGATCACCGGGCGGGCCGGCCCTTACCGAATCGAGCTTTCCGCCGACGCGCCGCCTGAAATCGCCCTAGTCGAACCCGACTCGGATCAAGCCTTGGGCCGGGCGCTCAAATTGCCGGTGCTGTTCCGCGCGCGCGACGATTACGGCCTGGTGCGCGTGCGCTTGTGCTATGCGGTGTTCGGCGACGGGCTGAAATCGCAGGGTCGCAAAGACATCACTTCGTGGTGGCGGGCCGCCAGTGGTCTGGGCGGCGGCGTCTGGGATCTGGGCGGGTTGGAATTGTATCCGGGCAACGTCGTCGAGATGCATCTCGAAGCCACCGACAACGATGCCTTGGATCCGCATACCGCGCGTTCGCAAACCGTGCGGTTGCGCTTGCCGTCGATGGAAGAAGTGGTGACCCAGTTGGAGTCCAATGAGCGGAACGCGGCCACCAGCGTGCGCAGCGCCGAAGAACGCGCACAAGCTTTGCGCCGCGAATGGGACGAGTCGGGCCGGCCGGCTCCCGCGCCCGGTCCGCCGCTGCCGGGGGAATGGGACGTGGAACGCGTGCTCAGCCTGGAGCCGCGGCAAAGCGCGCAGCAAGTGCAAAGTTTTCTCGCCGACGCGCAACCGGGAAAAAGTGCCCGGCCGGGAGAAGCCCGGCGCGCGGCGCAGCGCGCGGCTTCGGCCCTGCAGCGGCAGGTGCCGGCTCCCGGCGTCAGTCGCCTGCCTCTGCAAGATCAGAAACGCATTCTCGACACCCTGCTGCGCGCTCAGGAAAATCTGACGCGCGCGTTTTCCACCTTGCCGCCCGCGCCGCCAAAGGCACCGCAAGCGGGATTGCTCCAGGCCCAGCGCGCTGCGCTGCAGGAGCAGCTCCACCGCCAACTCCAGGAACAAAAGGATTTGCGCGCCTGGATGCAGGATCAGCAGCGGGTGGCGGCCGAGCGCGCGCAGCGCTTACAGCAAGCGGAACAGGATCAGGCCCGGGTGCAGGCAGACATGCGCCAGGCCCTGGAACAAATGCAAAAGACCATGCAGAAGGCGGCCCAGAACGGCGTGTTGACGCCGGAGGTCATGGAGAAAATGCAGCGCGTGCGCGAATTGCTGCAAGGGCTGATGCCCGACAGCTTGATGCAAAATCAGCCAGCGGCTACGGGAAAGTTGGATTTGGACGCGGTGCGCAAAAATCTCGACGACATGCTGAACCACGGCGACGCCTTGCGCGCCGGTTTGGATCAGGCGCTGCACATGCTCGAAATGCTGCACGGACTGCGCGATTTGCAAAACTTTTCCCAAACCCTGCGTGGCCTCGAAGCCGGGCAAAAAGATTTGCAAGCGAAACTTTCCCACGGTACTAACGCGGATTCCGCAGCCGCGTCGCAAGCCGCCTTGCGGCGGAAATTGGAGCAGACCTTGCAGTCCCTGGACAGTCTGGCCGCGCGCCAAGCCGCCTTTCGCCCTTTGCAGAAGCAAAGCCAGGGTCGCGCCGCGGCCGGTCAGATGCGGGCGGCCGAAAAGCAAATGCGCAGCGGGGCGAAAAATGCGGCGGCGCAAAGCGCGGCCCAGGCCGCGCAAAGTCTGGGTCAAGCCGCACAGCAACTCGATGCGTTCATGCAGCAATTCCAAGGCGGTCCCAGTGCCGACGAAATCGCAGCCGTGGTCGAGGAAACCCTCGAATTGACGCGCTGGATCGAGGTCGTGCGCAATCCCGCGTTTCGAAAGACCGCCGGATGGGTCGAAGGGGATTCGGCGTTGTTCCAGCGCGTTTCCGAAACGGCGCGATGGCTGCGCGGCAAAATGGACAAACTGGCCGCGCGGCAGCCTTATGCCGCCGATGAATTGACGGCGCAGGCCTCGGCCCTGGGATTTTTTGCCCAAGCTTTGGCGCAAGACTATTCCGTAGATGAAGTCGATAGCGTGCAATATCATGCGCGTCTGGCCGCGCGCGAATTGCTGAAGTGGATGGATCGCGCCGAGCATCCGCCGACCGGAGGGAGCGGTGGGGGAATGGGATTACCCCAGGCCGGCGGTTCGCAACCGGGTGGCGGCCTCGACGCATTGGCAGGAAGGCTGAAGGGAATTTCGGGCCGGCAAATGGCGGTAAACGATGCCACGCAGCAATTGCTGCAGGCTTTCATGCAGGGCCGCCAACCCGGCGGCGGATCCGCAGGCGGCGGCGAAAGCGAAGGCGAGGGCGGGGAGGGAAATTCCCAGGATGGCGGCGGCGGAAAGCCGGGGGCTGCGGGCGGAGCGGCGCAAGCGCAGCAGGCCGTGGGCGAATCACTGGAAGACCTGGCCGAATCCGAAAGCGATGCCGGCGGTGCGGCGCGCAAGCTGCGCGCACTGGCGCAGGAAGCCCGCGACTTGGAAAACGATTTGCGTTCCGGTCGGCTTTCGGCCCAGGAGATCCGGCAACGGCAGGATCGCTTTCAAACCCGGCTCTTGCAAGCCGCCAACGCCCTGGAGGTGCGGGGAGAAGATCGCCGGCGCCAGGCCGAGGCGTATCGCGGCCAAGCCTTGTCGCCGTTGCCCGCCGATTCGACGCCGGGGCGCGACTGGATGCGCGAATTGCGCCGCCGACGTGACGCCGCTCGCGACTTGGCGCTGTCGCCTGAACAAAGAAGTTACCTCGAATGGTATTATGATCACCTGTTAGCGCAATGAGATCAGGTATGCGGGCAATGACGGCGGTAGACGACGGCGTACTATGGTTGGGCCGCAAGGTGTTGCGCGCCTTCGGCCAAACCGGCCTGTTTCTGCGCTTCACCTGGGAATTGTTCTGGAACCTGCCGCGCGTGTTCCGCAACTTCCACCTGACGGTCGAGCAGATGTACCTGATGGGCATCACCTCCATCCCGCTGGTGGGGTTGACCTCGGTATTTTCCGGCGCCGTGGCCGCCTGGCAGGCGGCCTACAACTTTGCGGGCTACGTCCCTCTGAGTTATGTAGGTACGGCCGTGGGCAAATCCGTGATGCTGGAAGTGGGACCGGTACTGACGGCCATCGTGGTCACGGGGCGGGTGGGGGCGGCCATGACTGCCGAACTCGGAACCATGGCGGTCACCGAACAGCTCGACGCCATGCGCTGCCTCGACCTTAACCCGTTTCGCTTTCTGCTTGCGCCCCGGCTGTTGGCCGGCATGATTATGCTGCCGTTGCTCACGATCTTTTCCACCTTTGTGGCCATCGTGGGGGCTCTGGTCGTGGTCATGGTGTTCAAGGGGTTGTCGGCCGCGGCGTTTTTCTCCGGGGTGCGTCTGTTCTATACCGATTGGGATCTGTTCATCGGCCTGCTCAAGGCCTTCGTCTTCGGAATCTGGATCGCCTTGTTCGGCTGCTTTTTCGGCTACCACAGCACGCAGGGCGCCGAAGGGGTGGGGCGCTCCACCATGGCCGCGGTGGTGGCTTCGAACGTGGCGGTGCTCGTCAGCGGATTTTTGCTGTCTAGCTTTCTCCTGAAATGATCCCATCCGCAGCGCGGCCGCGCAGTCCGAAAGCACTATGGCACAACGCTATCTGACCACCCTCGAAAAGCGCAGCGATTTCGTGGAAAATCTGCGCGACGCCTTTGAAGCGCCCGATCCGGGGGCGCGCAACCGCGCCATCAAAGAACTGATTCAGAAACAACACGGGAAAATCCGGCGGCTGAATCGCGAAGGCGCTTCGGGCGCCGATACCGTGCGCTTTCTCAGCGAAACCGTCGACACCGTGTTGCGTGTGCTCTGGGATCACGTGGAAATGAGCGTTCCCGACGCCGCCAATCTCGTGGCGCTGGTGGCCGTCGGGGGGTATGGCCGCATGGAGCTCTGCCCGCAAAGCGACATCGACCTGCTCATCCTGACTTCGGCGAAACCCGACGCGCAGGAAGTGGCGCAGGCCGAAACCATCGTCCGCAGCCTGTGGGATTTCGGTTTCACTGCGGGATCCTCGGTGCGTTCGGTGGCCCAATGCCAGGAAGCATCGGCCAAAGACCCGGACACCTGGACCTCGTTTCTGAACGAGCGCTTCGTGGCCGGCAACCACGCCTTGTACCAACGCTTCGTACACATGATGGGCAAGCGCCTGTTTCCCTGGCGCGTATCGACCTTGGTGGCTTCCAAACTCAGCGAGCGGCAGGCGCGTCTGGGCAAGACCGGAACCCTGATTCAGTTGCTCGAACCCAACATCAAAGAAGGGCTGGGGTGCTTGCGCGACGTGCACACCATGATGTGGGTGGCCCAGGTCAAACATGGCTGTTCCACCTTCGGCGATTTGGTGCGCGAGGGCCTTATCACCCCGCAAGAGCAGGAGGATTTGCAGGCCGCCTACGATTTTCTCCTGCAAGTGCGTTGCTGTCTGCATTTCCTCACCCAGAAAAAAGACGACCGGCTGAGTTTTTATCTGCAACCCGAGGTCGCGGCCGAGTTGGGCTTCGTCGACGACGGCTCCTTCAAGGCGGTGGAGATTTTTCTCAAGGTGTTTTACCACCACACCAAAACCGTGTTCCGCGTGGCCGAAACCGTGATTTCGCGCTGGATGCGGTCGCCGGGAAAAACGCTCAAGTACGAAGAGCTGCGGCAGCATCCCCATTTTCAGGCCGTCGAGGGCGCGCTCGATCTCACCACGCGCGTTGGCAATCCCTTTCGCGGCCGGCTCGATCTTGTGCTCGAATACTTCGACCTGGTGAACCGCCTGAACCTGGGGTATGCCCACCATGCCGTGTTGCGCATCAAACAGGCGGTGGCCCTGGTCACGGGAGAGCTGCCCGAGGCTCCCGCGCACCTGGCGCGTTTTCTGGCACTGTGCCAGCGTTCCGAACGCGTGGGGCGCATGCTGCGCGCCATGAGCGATGTGGGGCTCGTCGGCCTGCTCCTGCCCGATTTCAACCTCATTTATTGCCATAGCCAACACGATATCTATCACATCTACACCACCGACGAACACACCATCACCGTGGTGCGCCAGTTGGCGTATCTGCCCCAGCGGCCGGAAAAGGAATTGGCGTCGCTACGGGCCGCCCTGGAACAGGTGAGCGATCGCGAAGTGCTGGTGCTGGCCTGCTTCTACCACGACATCGGCAAAGGTCTGGGCGCCGGCCATTCGGCCAGCGGCGCGCGCTTGGTCTTTCAATTCATGGAGCGTATGGGATTTTCGGCCTCGCGCTGTCTGACCGCCTCCAATCTGGTGCTGCACCATTTGCTGATGAACGAGGTGATCCAGCGCCGCGACCTGGAAGATCCCAAAACCATCCACGATTTCACCACGAAAATCGAAAGCCCGGCATTTTTGCACAAGTTGTACGTCCTGACCTATTGCGATGCATCTTCGGTGCATCCCGACGCCTGGTCGAATTGGAAAGCGTCGCTGCTGCAGCAGTTGTATGAGCATGCGCTGCGCATGCTTTTGCAGCCCTACCAGGCGGCCCAGGTGCGGCGCGGGCCCGAAGCCTCCGAAGTGCTGGCGGCGCTGGGGCGCGTGCTTGCACCCGATGCCGCGCAGGCCCATTGGCAGGCGCTGACCGAGAATTATTTGGCCGCCCATTCGGCCGAAGAGATCGCCCTGCATGCCAAGCTGCTGGAGCGGGTCGCCGCGGAAGGCTGCGGGGTTTACGTGCTGCCCAAATCCACGCATTGGGAAATTACCGTGGCGGCCCGGGACGAGGAAGCCCTGCTGTGCCGCATTGCAGGATGCCTGGCCCACCTTCAGCTTTCGATTCTGAGCGCGAAGATTTACACCCTAGGCGGCGGCAAAGTGGTGGATCGGTTTTGGGTGGCGCTGCCCGAAGACGCGACGCTGACCGCCGAGGTGTTGCGCGCGCACCTGTTGGCCGAACTGCAAATGCGGTTTCGCTTGGGGCGCGACGAACTGCAGGACTTGCGCCTTATCCGGGTACGCCCCGGCGCTTTACCCGAAGGCGATGCGCCGGCCGCGGCTAACGTATTGGTTTCAAATGAAATATCCGACACCTTCACCGTGGTCGACGTGACTTGCCGCGATCAAATCGGTCTTTTGTTCCAGGTGGCGTTGGTGTTGAGTGAACTGGGACTCAACGTGCACGGCGCCGTGTTGACCACCGAAGCCGACAAAGCCATGGACGCCTTCTACATCACTGCCGCGGATGGAGCAAAGGTCACCGACGCCGCGCGTTGCCAAGCCATCATCGCCGCGCTCGAACGCGAACTCGCCTTCCATTAGGCGGGGTCACCCGCACGCTGCGTACCATCGCCGACACCCCCCGCGGTGAAGGAATGGCTTGACTAATTCTTTCCATCACTTTATCATTTACCACAGAACCGACGATCACAGGAAGAACTCGTTGACCCGTCCGCTCCCGTCATTGCTCCTTTTCCCATCCCAATCACGCCCTGCTATCGTCGGGTGCCTAATAAATACGGGGCTTTCAAACGTATACTGCCATTTAAACAACATAAATCACAAATTGAATTGAACCCATCCGGAGGGAGGTGATCACATGGCCGCTAAGAAAAAAGCGAAGAAGGCCGCCAAGAAAAAGGCAGCCAAGAAATCCGCTAAGAAGAAGAAATAACGTGTTCTGATTCCATCTCTCATGGAATCAATCGGTTAAGGGAGGCCAGGACGTCCTGGCCTCCTTTTTGTTTTTATCGCCGCGACGACCTTCGCGTCGTCTTACCCACTGGCGTCGGCGCGACGCGCCTCACTTTTCGGCCAGGAAATTCGGGGAGTGGTACTTCCGACGGGTAAAAAATCTTCGCTACCGCGGCCGGAGGCTGAGACCCGCTTACATCGTCTCAATGGCGGGAACGCCGATGAGATCGAGCGCCGCGGCCAGTACGGATTTGACGATGTGTACCAAGACCAGGCGTTCCGCTTCTTCGGGGGCGCCGATCACGCGCGAAGAATGCAGAAAATGGTGCGTGGCGTCGGCCAGGCCCAGGGCGAATTGGGCCATGGGACAGGGATCGCGTCCGTCGATGACGGCCGTGATTTTATCCGGGAATTGGGCCACCCATTCCACCAAGGCGAACGACGCTGGGTCGGCCAATACGCTCCAGCGCAGGGCGGCCAACGCCGCGACGTCATATGCCGGCGGCGCGTCGGCTTTGCGCAGAATGCTGCACAGGCGCACATGGGCGTTTTGCACATAGGGTCCGGAATCACCTTCGAAACTCAGGGCCTGGTCCCATTCGAAGCGAATGTCGTTTTGGCGGCGGTTTTTCATTTCGCCGAACACCAAAGCGCCCACACCGATGCGCATGGCCAGGTCGCGATCGCCCGCCGCCGTGGGATTTTTTTCGGACATGACGGTCAGGATTTTTTCCTGCGCGGCTTCAAGCACGTCTTTGAGCAGGCTCGCCTGCCCGGTGCGTGACTTGCCTTTTTCCCAGCCGCCGTCGTCGCTTTTGATCAACACCAGACCGAAGGGAATGTGTTCGCAGCGTCGCGACCACGCATACCCCAACAGATCCAAGATTTTGAACAACTGCTGAAAATGCAGACTTTGTCCGTTGTCCACCACATAGAGGCAATGGTCGAAGGCATATTCGCGCTGGCGATGCACGGCGGCCGCCAAGTCGCGGGTGATGTACAAGGTGGCGCCGTCGGATTTGCGGATCAGGGCAGGTGGCATACCGAACTCCGACAGGTCCACGATTTCGGCGCCTTGGCTTTCACGCAGCAAGCTGCGATCGCGCAGAAGATGGCGGGTCGCTTCGGCCTGATCGGCGAAATAGGCTTCGCCCACAAACGCGTCGAATTCCACGTTCAACAGGGAGTACAGCCGCCGCAATTCCTGCAGTGTCACTTCGCGAAAAGCGGCCCACAGTTTGCGATAGTGCGCGTCGCCCGCCTCGAGCTGTGCAAAGGCGCGGCGCGCTTCCTCTTCGAGAGCGGGCTCGGCGCGCGCCGCTTCGTCGAAGGCGCGGTACAGCGCATTGAGGCGCGGCAGGGTCAAGGCCGTTAGATCGTTTTCGCGCAGGCCTTCGCGGCCGAACATGACGATCAATTTTCCGTAGGAGGTACCCCAATCGCCCAAGTGGTTGACCCGCACCACGTTGAAACCGCCGGCGGCAAAAGCCCGGCTCAGGCAATGTCCGATCATGGTACCGCGCAAATGGTGAAAGGCCAACTCTTTGCCCATGTTGGGCGACGAATAATCGATCACTGCGCATCGACCCGCCCCGCGGGAACTGCGCCCGTACTCCGGGCCTTCCTGCACCACCTGCAGAATCACCCGGCGGGCGAAGTCGGACTTGTCGACGAAAAAATTGAGGTAGCCGCCAAGGGCCTCGATTTTTACGAAGCCGGGCGGCGGCTGCAAGTGGGCGGCAAGTTCCGCGGCCACGGCGGCCGGCGCTTGCCGCCGGCTTTTGGCCAAGGGAAAACAGGGAAAGGAAAAATCGCCGTGCGCGGCGTGTTGTGGAAGCAGAATGGAACTCTCCACCTGCTCTTCCGTCAGTCCCGTTGCCGGGGCAACGAGCAGGGCGATATCGCGCTTAAAGGTCGTCATCCTCGTCGGCGTCTTGCGGCGCAGGTGCGGCGTAATCCTCGGGTTTGAGATGCTTGGATTTCGCGTCGCCCCACAGACGTTCGAGGGAATAGTAGCCGCGCGTGTTCTTTTCGAACAAGTGGATGATGAGATCGCCGTAGTCGAGCACCGCCCAGCGCACGCCGGGAAGGTATTCGGATCGCAGGGCCTTGGTCGACTCGCGGCTCAAGGCGCGATAGATCGCGTTCAGCAAGGCGCGCATATGCGCTTCATTCTGGCAGGTGCAGATGAGATAGTAATCGGTCAGCGTGCTGAGTCCGCGCAGATCGAGCAGCACCGCGTCTTCGGCCTTGCGGGCGAAGAGTACGGCGGCCGCTTTGTCGGCGATGTCGAGGGCGCTCAGGGTTTGGGCAGATTTGGGTGGGGCCATTTTCGCATCAACTCCTCGTAGTCCTTTCCGATGATGACCGTCGCTTCCACCAAGGCGGCTTCCCGCTGCAGGTGGATGGGGCGATCGATGCCCAATACTTTCGCCAAGTCCCCGGCAATGCGATCCGACGGCGAACGGGCGATGACCAAGGTGTGCTGGTAATTCCAACTGGAGGCATTGCCGAATTCAATCACGTCAAACCCGAATCCCGTGAGGTAATCGCGGAAAGTTTCGGCGGCTCCGGACTTGCCGCAACCGTTCAGCACCTGGATTTGGCCGGTATTGGGAACAAAGGTTTGCGTCTGATCGGTCGCTGGCTGGTGGCAGGCATTGGCGTAAAGGGCGCAGGCCAAAACCGCGGTCCACCCGAAAAGTTGGCGTCGGTGCAAATGCGGCCATCGGCGGGGCAGACACAAAGCGGAGGAAAAACGGAAGGCAGGGAGTGCGGCCAATTACGGGAACCGGCTCCAAAAAGGTTCGGCATAGGGGGCGCCATAGGCTTTCCACGCGTCTTGGGTCTTGACGAAATCCAGATTGAGCGAGAAATGGTCATTGGGTTTGTATTGCAGCCCGACGCGCGGAAAAATCAGCGACGAACCGGCTCCTTGCGACATAAGGGTATTGTTCATGCCGGGGACGGTGGAATAAATCGGCGTGTAGAAACCCATATCCATGGAAAGCGTCAGAGGTGCGGCCAGTCGATAGGTCAAGGTATTCAAATACACCCCGGAAGAGAGCGAACCTGCGGAACCGGAGGCATAAGAAAGCGAATAGCTTTGGTGCATGGAAAATCGGTCGGGCGTCAAAAACGAGAAACTCGGCGCATTCGAGCGGTATTCCGGCGCCAAAAGGTTTTGTGAATTGAAATCCTGATTGTTGATGACCACACTCGAAGGCGCGGCCGGTGTTGAAGTCGAAACCATGGATGCCCGGTCGCTTTGGGCCGCACACATTCCCCAGAGAAGAAGAATCAAGGGGGAAGTCAGCGCGATTTGCATTTCTCCGTTCCGCAATAGCCTATATATAATAATACCAGGGCGCGGTTTTTAAAAAACGTAAAACAACCCCGGGTTTTTCGACCGTTTCCCTGGCCGGTTTCTAAAGCCGACCTCTAATAATCGGTCCGGGGGCCGCAGGCGGAGAATGTGATTATTGGAGGTACCAGAAATACCTAACCCCGGCCATTGAACGTACCGGTAAAAATTAAGGCGCTTCGAAGGTGTAATGGGCTTGCCAACCTTGTCCTTGATTCTTTCCATCCGTCACGAACCAGACCAACATTTTGTTCTGCGTGGAAGCCACAATTGGCGGCAGGTCGGGTCCACTGAACAATCCGAGTATCCGTGAATTTGTGCCGGCGCCGTCAAAGACATAAACCCAATCTCTTTTGGCTTCGGTTTCGAATTGGGTGAATTCCAATTTCACCACGCGGGTCGCGGGCGCGGTGATGAGCCACTTGCAATCCGAATAAGCGGAATAGAAATGGGGACCGCTTCCGTCCTCGAAAGAGCCGTTGGGAACGTCCAGATGTTTCGTATCACGACAATACAATTTGCCGGAATCGGTCAGAGCCGCCTGAAATTCCAATTCCCAATGATATGCGCGATTTAGGTGGGCAGGAGTGAATTCGATGCGCACTCCGCTACCAGGTACAAATAAACTATCGGGAACAGAATTAAGGCGATAGGAGATGCCCTCCGCCGTCGGCGCGTCTGGGATGAAGCGCAGGAGGCTTTGATCCTTTTGGCGGGAATGAAAATTGAATTGCAGGCCGGGAAAGATTCCGGATGGCTGCAGATGCCACTCATAATGGTCGGCGGCATTGGCGAGAAGTAACCTTTTCCATAAGCTGCCGCTTTTTTTCCGGAAGAGGATGGCCCCCTTCGGATTTCGCAAAACGAATTCACCCGGTCGGCTGGCTCGATCCACATCGGAGCGAAGGAATCTTTCCGCATTAATTTTTCCCGCCCCCAATTTGCCGGCGTATTGCGGATTGGCGGAATCAATGGGGTCGGCCGAATTTTGCAACAGCCACAGGATTTCGTGCGGAGACAGGCCGGGGTCCAATCTCATTTTCAAGGCGATCAGCGCCGCGACCATTGGGGCGGCCGCCGAAGTGCCTTCAAATTCAGATCGGCTGGTATCGGAAATCGCGTCGGGGCTGTAAATCGCCTGTCCCGGCGCCGAAACGGCTATGTCTTCGCCGTAATTCGAACTCGGAAGTTTTCGTCCGGTAGAATCTAAGGCCGCAACGGCAATGACGCCGGGGTAGGCCGCCGGGTATTGCGGCTGCTCGGTGGAAAAATTTCCGGCCGAAGCGACCACAAGGATCCCCTTGCTCTCGGCTTTCTGCAACCAGGCTTTGTCGGCATTGGTAAAAACGCCTCCACCCCACGAACAGATGATCACATCCGCACCGGCCGCGATGGCATAGGCGATTCCCTGATAGGCGTCTTTCATCAAGGTCGTTTCCGATTGATCGGATAGGCATTTCACGGGAATGATTTGCACCGGCACTTCGAAAGAGTCAGGCGTCACGGCTTTTACGATCGAGGCGATGATTCCGGCATTATGCGTACCGTGGCTTTCGGACAGAAACCGATTCGCGGGCGGCCGCACGTCATTGTCGTGATCGGACACATCCCAACCTTCGGTGTCGTCCACATAGCCGTTGCCGTCGTCATCCAAGCCGTTATCGGGAATGTCGTTTTTATTCTTCGCCCAAAATCCGCGCAGGTCGCGATGATCGAGGCGAAAGGCGTCGTCGATGACGGCGATTTTGATGGGACGGCCTTTTGGAAAGGCAAGCGGGCCGGGTAGATGGAGCTCTTTAAGATACCGGAACAAGGAGGAATCGGTCTCATTCGCCGGTAGAAGTTTTAAGCACAATCCGCCCGTAAAGAGCAAGCCGAAGATGAAGGGAAATTGAGACGATTTCAAATCACGAAAAGGCAAAAAAGAAAGATTCTAATGTATGGTTTCGGTGCCCACCGTGTCACCCAAGGGGTAATTGGAAAGGCCGGAACCTTGACCAAATCCCACGGGTACCCGTCCTCTTAAATCCGGAAGCGCGAAATTGGTGGTACCATTACCGCCATAGGTTGTGCCGAGCAGGGAAAACACGGCCTGATATTGATTGATGGGCAACAGTTGTCCATTGCAAAAGGCCCAACCCGTCGGCGCAAAATTTCCCGCGAACATGATGATTTCCGCGAGATAAGGTTCATTGGCTTGGTTTTGGGAAGGGAAAACACCTTGCAGCGCGATGATGTAGTTGAGCGCTAAAGAAGGTTGACGATTATCCAAATTCAATGAATCCAAGGCGGCATGGGTTAAGGATAATGGCTTTGACACCCAATTGTTACCGTCCCATGTCATCAAATCATTGGGATTGGTTCCGGGATTGAGTCCGATGGTCAGGGTCGTGTCGATCGACACGGGCGCTTTGCCCTTGTAGCCGGATCCCGCGAACAAGGCGTAAGGCACGGAAAGCAATTTGTTGTTGGAAACGGTTTTGAACGCCGACCCTCCCTGCGGATCGATTTCAATTTTCAAATACTTTGGGCCATTACCCCACGCCACGGATGAAAAGGTTCCGGTAACCGGGGTTCCGGTGCCGATGGCGGTGCTGACCAGCCCGAATTGATCCGTGGTCAGCGATTGGGTTTCAGAATAGATCGCGCTGCCGGCGCTGTCTGTCGATAGGCTGGCCCGCAAGGAAATTTTTTGGTTGGCCAGAATTTTCCCGCTGGAATCCCGCGCCACCGCTTGGTACTTGAAGGCCTGAGGCGGCTGGGCCAAGGCGCCCAGAGGAGCGAATAGGGCCAATCCGATTAGTAATTTCGCCCGCATCTGCATAATCGACTCCGCTATTTGGTTTTTACAAAAGTGAAAATTTTATCGATGTCCTGATCGGCATTGCGAACTTTCAACACAAATCGCCCACTCCCGAATCGCGCCACATCCAAATCTACGCCGTTTTGGCTGTGCACCAAAAGCACGGTTTTCTCCAGGGATTTGCCGGAAAAATCGAAAAGTTCCACATTCCATTTTGATCCGGGTTCACCCAGATCAAGGTGTACTAGGCCCCCAAGGGGATCGGAAATCAGTTGCAGAGCATGGTGCTGAATTTCGGGAACGAGTGCCGAATTGATTGCGTTCGAATCGCTTTGTTCAAAGCCTTGCGTAAATATGTGACCGTTGGAAAAAGTCCCCGTGATGGTCTCTCCCAAATTCCATTGCCAATACACTTCCCCATTGGCGGATGCTCCGCCGTCCGAGCCCACGACTTCACGCTCTACGGTCTGTGCCTTGGCGTTGAAAACGCATGCCAATAGAAGCAAGAGAGAGGGCGCACGCAGCATGAGTGGAATAGTAGCTTTCCGCCGACTTCCGCAATTTAAAATTCCTGAGTGTTATATTAACGACGCGTTGGGCGGATAGCTTGAGTATTCAAAATTAACGTTTTCGGTGGGGGCGCCGAGGGGTTTAAGCGTATCGGGTTAAAGGAATTTAATCGGGGCGGGCGGAGGAAAGTCCGTTAAGGCAGCGGCGGCGGCCTGATAAGTTAAAGCAATAAAAAGCCGGATTACCTTCTATTTTAGCATTCAACCCGAATTTGAAGGTAACCATTATGTTACAAGCTTGTAAGATGGGATAGGGTAGGGATTCTCTCTTTTCACGTTTATCAGAATTCCGAGCCGCAATGGGCTGCGGAAAATTACCCTCGAGTGAATCAAGGTTGAAAAAGAGGAGCCGTGGCCGATCCGCTTGAAAAGCAAAAATTAAATCGTGATTTTGGCGACATTGATTACCTGAATTTATTGAATTCTCGTCGCGATATTTTTGAAATCGAGGGAAATAAAAGCCTGTACCGGATCGGCGAATTTGCGCTTGTATTCGGGATTTGTTTTGGTATCGGTCTGTGGATGGCCTTGCGCGCGATTATCCCCGCGCAACTCTTACTCGCGCCCGACGAAAACCATGGCGGATTTGAAAATCAAAATGATGAAATCAATCCGCCACTGCGCGAGAAAGGTGTTCAATTTGTTTTGAAAACGAACAAAGCCATTCCGAAAAAGCATTCAATCAATGGTGCATCGGCTCTTTCTCTTCAGAAAAAAAAAGCTTACCGAAAATCCAGCCAAAGGTTAAACCCCTCCCGGACGGGCGCAACCAGAACGGGTGTAATGAGGGTGCGCCAGCCCATGCCGTCTGTCACGACTTCCGGTTCGCGCAGTGCTAATCAGAAGGCCGTTCAAAATCCGATTGAGGAAACTTCTTTGCTGCAACGGGGTGATGCCTTGAAAAAACATCGCGACTATACGGGCGCGTTGGAAGCCTATCAGCGCGTGTTGGCGCAGAGCCCCGAAAACAGCGGCGCGCTGGCGGGAAAAGGAGACCTATTCAGCTATACCGGGGAATTCGACTCGGCAATAGCATATTACCGCGAGGCCCTGGCCGTAAATTCCCGGAATCCGGCGATTCATAACGGCCTGGGTTCGGCGCTGTACTATCAATCGCAACGCACCTTGACACCCGATTTTGCGAAGTCCCGGCATATTCAGGATCCGGCGCGATACCTGGAGAATCAATATGATAGCGCGATTGCCGAGTACACCGAAGCGATATCGCTCGACAGCAGCTACGTTGAAGCGCTGACGAATCGAGGGGTGCTTCGCGACCTCGAAAACGATCATGCGGCCGCCATCAAAGATTATACCCTCGCCATTCGAATCAATCCCGCGGATGCCACCGCCTACAGTAAGCGGGCGTCGATCTATGCAAGTCTGGGAAGGTTTGACGAGGCGGTGGCCGACTACTCCGCAGCCATTAACCTGGACAGTTCGACCTATGAATTCGACCCGACCCTCCATTTTGCCAACGCCTACTTCGGTCGCGGGGAAGCCTATTACAAATTGGGAAAGCTTGACAAGGCGATTGCCGATTTTGACAGCGCCCTGGTTCTTTCACCCGGGCACTCCCTGGCCTATCTCAGAAAAGGGGCCGCGTTCGCCGGCGAAGAACATTATGACAGTGCGATTTCCGCGTATACCAAAGCCATCTCCCTGCTCACGCCCGATGAATATCACGGCTCCAGAATGCTGGCATACTTGCTGAGAGGCAATGCCTGGAAAGCTCTGGGGCAATATGACACGGCCATAGCCGACTATCGGAGAGCCATGACCGCATCCGATCAGGCATCAAAGGCGTGCTGGCGTATTGCGGAATGCTATTGCTTTAAGCAAGACACCCTGAATGCACTGGCTTGGTTAAAGAAAGGCCGATCGCTCAAGTTCGTCGAAATCGTAAAGTGGAGGGACGATAGAGAGCTTTCGATGCTCTGGAATTTACCGGAGTTTAATGAACTTACCCGTGAGTAAGGTGGGGGAATCGAAGACCGACTCCGCTTCGGTTTGCGGGGCCCATTGAAAAATTTCGTCGCCGCCGGGAATACTACCCCACCTCGTCGGGAAGGGAATGGGCGGGACGGTTTTTGCCGTCTACTTTAACCAATTTCGGGCTGAAGCCTTCCAACTCAGCTTCGGATCTCCATGTGAAGGACATGATAATGGCGATATCCCCGATATGCACCAGGCGGGCCGCGGCTCCGTTAATGCAGATCTCGCCCGATTCAGGCTTGCCGAGAATGCAATAGGTTTCGAAGCGCGCGCCGTTGTTCAAGTCAACGACTTGAACTTTTTCGTATTCCCGCAAATCCGCCAAGCGCATCAGCACCGGATCGATGGTGATGGAACCTTCGTAGTGCAAATTCGCGTCGGTAATAATGGCCCGATGAATTTTCGATTTCAGGATTTCCCGCAGCATCTGGCATTGTTCAGAAGCGAAGCCCAAGGTCCAAAGCGGCTCCGTCGCGCAGCGGGTTGAGGTTCAAGCTAAAACGTTGCGCCTCCTGGTTGTCGACATAACGGGTATGGATGAAGGCGTCACCCGCACTCCAAACCATGGTGACCAGCAGCATGATGGGATAAATGGGTTTGACGCTTTTGGAGCCCGAGCTGGTTTGGCTTTGATCTAGAAAGGTCAACGCCAAACTTCCCGCCGCCACGGTGGAAAGTGCCAACCCCAGATACAGGCGGTGCGTTTGATAGTGATAATAGCCGGGTAAAAAGAAGGCGATGAAAGGCGTCAATTCGTTGGCCTGCTGTTTGTGAAAATTTTGATTGATGTCGTCATCGGCCATGCCGCCTTTTTTTTCGTCCAGCCATTGCGATTCGGAAACGCCCAGTTTTTTCCACGGCTGGCTGAAATACTGATTCGGGCTGACACCGATTTCCAACAGGTGCATGAGCTTGGATCGCGACATTCCGTGCTCTTTCACCATCTGGAATTCCTGCTGGGAGATACCGAGATCCTCGGCCGTCACATCTGCCCATTCGTTATCGTCGGCATGCGCCAGCATCGGCGCTGCAAGGATCATCGCCGACATCCAAACCGCGCAGAACGTTTTCATCATGGCCTTCAACCTTTCCCGAAGATCATGCTTAAAATAACGAGTTCTTCGCCGCCTTGTTGGGAAAACCGCGGCGCTGGTGCCGAGGGGGGGACTTGAACCCCCACAGGGTCGCCCCTACCGGATTTTGAGTCCGGCGCGTCTACCAGTTTCACCACCTCGGCCGGAAACGGGAACCATCCGCTTCGATACAGCGGAGCAAATATAAATTCGCCGCACGCTTGACCGAACCCCGGAAAGCTCCGGTTCGGAAAGAAGAGCGAATTTTCGCTTTGGCCACGGCGGGCGAATCTCCTCCTGGCGCCTCACGGTGACGGCACGATTAGAAAGGCGAACCCCAAGGGCGTGAAGATGCGGTTGCCTTCGCGTTGGGCGCTCAAGGCGTCGGGAAAATTTCCGAAGAGCACCCGATACTCGGGTACGGCTTCGGTGCCGCCGCGCAGAATTTGAATTTGCAGGCCTTTGGCGGCCAAGCGCCGGCGCATCTGCTCGGCGTTGGCGGAGTGGGAAAAGACGCCCAATTGCAAGCAGAAACCCAAGTGGGATGCAGAAGCCGGTCTGGTTTCGGTTACGACTTCGCGGAGCTCCGATTGGCCTTCGGCGGTTGTCTCTTCGCGGTGCGAGGCGCGCAGAAGGCGGGCTTCAGGAGCGCCCGATGCGCGCAGAAACAAAGAATCTCGGAATTCCCGCGCGAGGCGAGGGTGATCGGCGCGTTCCAATTCGGAGGAGAGCAGCCATACGCCCGGAGCTTCGTCGGGCAAGGCGTCATTCCGGGCTTGGGCCAGGGCCTTCGCTGCCGCCGCCGCATCACCCTTGGCCGAAAACAGCCGGGCCTTTAATTCCAAGACCGCGGCGGCATTGGCCGGCGGCGTGGCATGGGCCGACAGTTCCTCGACATAATTCAGTCCGGTATCGAGGTAGGCCGTATGCCGCGGCACCTGCGCGTATTGCAGGCAGGAGTATCCCATCCAAAACGCCGCCGCATCGGCGTACGGTCCGACGGGAAATTCGCGCAGGTACTCCCGGAATTGCGGAATGGAAAAATTGTAAGCACCATCGGCGTAATAGTATTGCCCCAGTCGGAACAAGCCTTCGCCGCGGAGTTCCGCCGGCGCTTCGGAATCTTCGGCCGCGGTTTCATAACCTTTGCCGGCGAGTTCGCCTTCCAAGGTATAGCGTCCGGCCATAAGACCCGCCAGGGCCGGCAGCAAGGTCGATTCGGAACGGGTCACTGCCTCCAAGGCCGCATCCAAATGCCCGTGATTGGCCAGGTCGGCGGCTTGTTGCTCCACCGAATCAGCGTCCACCGGCGTCGCATTCAATACGGTAAGGCCCGAAGCCAGCGCCAGCCACCACATGGCTTACGCTTCCGGCGGTAGGTCCGAAGTCGGGTTGCGCGCGCTGTGGGTGGCTTCCAACTCTTGCTGCAGTTTGGCGATTTGTTGGTCCCGTCCGCGCAGTTTCCATTGATAACGAAGGATACGCCAGGCATCGAGAAACAGAAAAACCAGGCCGCCGGCCACGAAGCTGAGAAAGATCCAGATGCCGAGAACCCAGGCCACGTGCCAGCGCAGAAAGGAGAATTCGACCACGTTGCTTAGGGCTTGTTGGTTTTGGAATACAGCCGTGGCCAGAGCGAGTACCAGGACCAGAAAAGCGATGCGACGGATGAATCTCATACCGAATCCTTTATTAGTTGTCCGCGCAGAATGATCCCGGAGCGAGCCGTAATGCGCACGTTGACCAAGGTACCTTGGCCGAGTCCGGGGGCTTGCGGCACCACCACTTTTTTGAAGTTGCGGGTTTTGCCCACCCATTCGGCGGCATTGCGCGCCGATCGATCTTCCAGTAGCACTTCGACTTCGCGGCCGATATGCGCGTCGAGAATCTCTTCGGTGATGCCCATTTGCAATTCGATGACCTGCTCCAGCCGCTGCTGCTTTTCGGCGGCGCTTAGGGTTTCGGCTTCTGCGGCCGCCGGCGTTCCCAGACGCGGGGAATAGGAAAACATGAAGGCGTGATCGAAGCGCACCAAGCGCATCATCTCCACGGTGGCGGCGAAATCGTTTTCGCTTTCGCCCACGAAGCCGGTGATGATGTCGGTGGTGAGGGCGAGATCCGGCACTGCGGTGCGTAGGGCCGACACGATATCGAGGTATTGCCGGGCCGAATATTGGCGCCGCATTTTTCGCAGCATGGCGTCGGACCCCGATTGCAGGGGCAAATGCACGTGGTTGCAGACCTTGTCGCATTCGGCCAGGGCGCGAATGGTGTCGGCGTCGAAATGCCGCGGGTGCGGCGAGGTGAATCGGATGCGCCACAGTCCGTCGACTGCATTGAGACGCCACAGCAGGCCGGCGAAAGAGACCTCCGGCGTGCGGTAGGAGTTGACCGTTTGCCCCAGCAGGCACACTTCGCGCACGCCTGCGCGCACTGCGTGGCGCACCTCCGCGAGAATATCTTCGACGTCGCGGCTGCGCTCCTTGCCGCGCACCGTGGGTACGATGCAATACGCGCATTGCTTGTTGCAGCCGCGCATGATGGTGATGTGCGCGGCGGTGGATCCGTCGAGGCGGGCCGTGAGGCCGGAATAATTCTCGAAATCATCCTGTTCGGTGAGTACCACCGGTTTCCGCATGCGGCTTTCCGCCTTCCGTAACCCTTGGCTCGCGCGCGGAATTGTGGGCATGGGAAGCGGGAGGCGATCCCCAGCTTCGGGGAGTAAGGGCGAGGAGGAGGGCGGGAACAGCAACCCCTCCAGCTTTCCGTAATTATCCGGTCCGACCACATAGTCGACATGCTCCAGGCTTTCCGAAATGCGTTCGCCATGATTCTGCGCCATGCAGCCGACCACGGCGATGCGCACGCCCGGCCGCACCCGCTTATAATGCCGCATGCTGGCAATGCGGGCATAGGCCCGTTCTTCGGCGCCGCCGCGAATGCTGCAGGTGTTGACGATGAGCACGTCGGCCTGGGCCGGATCTTCGGTATGCGACAGGCCGCGCTGTTCCAACATCGTGCCGATGAGATTGGAGTCGTATTCATTCATCTGGCAGCCGAAGGTGGCCAGATGGTATTTCGACGCTGTTCGAGGCAGCGAAGCGGCGGTCGTTTCACCCATGCGCCACCGCCCCATCACGCTGCCAAGCGGCGATCACGGCCAACACTTCTTCGAGATGCGCGACGGCGGTTTCGGGCGCGGCGGCCTTCAAGGCCGCGCGGTTCCCCATGCCGCCGGTAAAAGCGATGAAACGGCAGGCCCCGGCCTGGGCGGTGCGGAAATCTTGGAGGCTATCGCCGATGAGCACGGTTTCTTCGGGCTTGGCTTTCAAGGTCGATATAATATATGCCAATCCTTCGGGGTCGGGCTTCTTGGCCCAAGGCCCGTCGCCCCCGAGCACCAATTCGAAATGCGCCAGCATTCCCAGGCCCTGGAGCAAGCGCAGGGCCGGTTCCAGGGGTTTGTTGGTGAGCACCGCCTTGCGGTAAACGGCGAGCTTTTCCAACAACAACACCGCACCGGAATAGGGATGAGACTCATCCAGGCAATGCCGCCCATAATATTCGAGAAAATCGGCAAGGATTTCCGGCAGCAAAGAGGGAATGGCTGCGGCGTCGAAGCCGGCGGCGCGCATCGAATGGCGCAGCAAATCCTCGGCGCCGTCGCCGACAAAAGATATCACGGTCTCCAAAGGCAGCGTAGGTTTGTCGCGTGCCGACAAAACGTGGTTGACGGCCTGCGCCAAATCGCGGCGGGTATCGGCCAAGGTACCGTCGAGGTCGAAAACAAGTAACTTTACGGGTCGAAATTCATCCATCGCACAAAGTTAACCCCATCGCCATGGCTTTGAAGATGACGACCAGCCGCCGCAACGGCTTGGTGGTGGCCCTGCACGACGTTTGGCCCGGCAATTTCGTCCAGATCGATCGCGACTTGCAATGGCTGCGCGCGGAGGGCGCGTGGGTTTCCGCCCTGCTGGTGGTGCCGTATTACCATGGCCAGATCCGGCTTTCCGCAGCGCCCGCTTTTTTGGAATGGCTGCGGAGTCAACGGGAGCAAGGGGTTTTGATCCTGGCCCATGGCTACCGGCATGTGCGCGCCGAACTTTGCGGCGAATCTATGGCGCGCAGCCTGTTCGGCCGCTGGATCAATGGGCGGGTGCAAAATGAAGGCGAGTTCACCGGGCTTTCCGCGTCGGACACGTCGGATTTATTGCGTCGCAGCTTGGATTTGTTTGCCCAAGCCAAAATCGAACCCGATGGCTTCGCCTTCCCGACCTGGATGGGCCGCCTTCCCCCGGGCTTCGGTTGGCCCGCATCCTGCCGGTTTTTCGAGGGTCGGCTTCAGCTTCGGGAATTGCAGGGCAACCGCCGACGCTGGGCGCCGCCGCTCACCTTCGGCCGCGACGCCAAAACCCAGCGTCTTTTCAGCTATGGCGGCCGCCTTTGGCTGCGTTTTCTTCGCCGCCAAAAACTGGTTCGCCTGGCTTTGCATCCCGGTGATTTGGAAGCGCCCGCAGCGCGCGACATCGTGCAATCCTTGGTGCGCGGGGGCGAACCCATCACCTATGCCCAGGCACTGGGCGAAAACTGATGTTGCTAAGTTGCCCGGCATGTGCCGGTTTCCCCCTCGGTTTTTAGCGCCTGGGCTTTGGTTGCTGCTGGCCGCCGCCGCGGCCCAACCTTCGCTTGCGCAAACTGCGGAAGTCGGCGGTGCCAATTCCGTGCAGCGCATGGACGACGAGCCGTTGCCGGAAAATGAGCGTGCGCCCCTGCTCCTGTTCGGCGCGGGATCGCTGGTCGTGGGCGGAATTTTGTTCGGCATCGAAGCCACCTCTTCGAATCGGAACGACATTCAGGTGCTCGGCAAAAATTCAGATGTGAATTTCGCGATTCTCATGGCCGGGCTCTCGGCCGCAACCGCGGGGTGGTCCTATTTTCATTTCGGCCATGGCCGGGCGAGCGCTGTTGCTGCCGTGATTCCCGCTGCCAACCGCAGCGTTTATACAGCCGAATTCCGCCTGCGTTTTTCGCCTCCGGGCGGATGAACGCCCCCGCGGTCCATCTCGGGCGGATCAACCCGTTCTGCCCGCGCGAGTTAGATTTCAAATTCCGTCGCGGTCATGGCCGTAGACGGAGCTTATGACCGGCGAAGAACTGCATGCCAAATTGCGTGAAGTGCGCATCAACGGCGCGGCGTGCACCTATACCTTGGAAAAATGCGAGGTGCTGGCGCCACTGATTAACGCCATCAATACTTTGAAGAAGGAAAAGCACGCCGTGATTTTGGCGCATTCCTATGTGGCTCCTGAAATCGTATTCGGTGTGGCCGATTTCAGCGGTGATTCGTACGGCTTGGCCAAAGATGCGGCCGGCACCAAGGCCGACACCATCGTGTTTGCGGCCGTGCGCTTCATGGGCGAGACCGCCAAAATTCTGAATCCGGAAAAAACCGTGCTGCTGCCCGGCACCGACACCGGCTGCACCTTGGCCGATGCGGTCACGGGCGAGGCCGTGCGCGCCGCGCGGGAGAAATTTCCCGATCACACCTTCGTCTGTTATATCAACACCACGGCCGAGGTGAAGGCCGAATGCGACGTTTGCGTCACGTCTTCGAATGTGTACGACATCGTGGCCGCCTTGCCCAACGACAAGATTTTTTTTCTGCCGGATAAGTTGATGGGCCAGAACCTGCGCGAGGAAATGGAGCGCCGCGGTCTGCGCAAAAGCATCGAATTGCATCCGGGTGTATGCTACGTGCATGAGCAATACGATCCGGAAATGGTGCGCTATCTGCGCGTGAAATTTCCCGGCGTCAAGGTGTTGAGCCACCCGGAATGCAACCCCGCCGTGCTGGCCGCCTCGGATTACGTGGGCAGCACCAGCCAGATGCTGAAGTACGTCTCCGCCTCGCGCGAGAAGCAGTTCGTGATGCTTACCGAATGCGGCTTGTCTTCGCGGCTCATGGTGGAATATCCCGACCGGCAATTCGTGGGATCCTGCACCTTCTGCCGTTACATGAAGTCCAACTCCCTGGAAGGGATTCTGCGCGTGCTGCTGAAACCGCGGCCCGAAGACCGGGTCGAATTACCCGAAGACGTGCGGTTGCGCGCCAAGGGTTGCATCGACGCTATGTTCCGATACGCCGAAGCCAAAACTCCGGCCGCCACCTTGGGGTGATCCATGACCAAGTCCGGTGAGATAAGCCCAACGGCCGCGTTTGGAGTCGGCGATGCGGGACAGGGGCCGGAAAGACGGCGCCTCATCGGACCCGGCATCGCCATCGGCGTACTGTCGGCGGCGGCGTTGGCCTTTTTGTTTTATCTGCTGTATGGACGCCACGTGGCGGCGGACGCCAAAGAGCGGCTGGGATTTTTGCCCGCGGTGAACGCGTGCTGCAATGCCGCCACCGTCGTCTTGATCCTGCGTGGGTTGCGGGCGATTCGCCGCGGCCACGTTATGCGCCACCGCCAGAGCATGCTCGGGGCTTTCGCGGCCTCCACGATTTTTCTCATCGGTTATATCACCTACCATGCCGTGCACGGCGACACGCTTTTCCCCGGTCGCGGATGGGTACGTCCGGTTTATTTTTCGATTCTGATTTCCCATATCACCCTTTCGGCCGTGGCGTTGCCCATGGTATTGACCACCTTCTACCTGGCACTGACGCGCCGTTTCGCGGTGCACAAAAAGTGGGCGCGTTTCACCTATCCGGTTTGGCTGTACGTCTCGGCCACCGGTGTGCTGGTGTTTCTGTTTTTGAAGGTATACACGTCCGCTTAAAGGCGAGAAAATCGCCACGCCCTTCGACCGGTTCGACACCCCTCGACAGGCTCACGGGCCGGGCTCACCGACCGAAGGGCGTGGCGGGTCAGCCTGATCCCCGAGCCCATCGAGGGATGGTTCCCGAATTCGAAGTATGCAGTAGGGTATCCACCGCCCCCTTTTCGGCCGGTGAGCTTGTCGAACCGGTCGAGGGATATCAAACCGGCCAAGGTTGTCGCGTTCTCCCCCTCGAATAAAAAATCGAGAATTAAGTCAAGGACCGATGATGACAACGAGTTTGCCCGGTCCGTGCACCCCCAGCGTGAGGGATAATTCGATGTCGGCCGTGCGGCTCGGTCCGGTGATGAAGACCAGATAGGGGAGGGGCGACCGGCTTTCGATCTGCTCGAAGACTTCGCCCATGCCGGTGAAGATGGCGGCGTCGCAGACCACGGCCACATGCACATACGGCAACAACGATGCGGCGCGCGGCTTGTCCGCAGCCGCGATCAGGGCCAGCGATCCGGTTTCGGCGACGGCAGCTTCGCAGCCGGTGAGGCCGATGTCGGCCGTGGCCTGATCGGCTTGGGAATCTTTTCCGAAAAAAACTTTTTCCCCGCTCAGGCAGGCGCCGAGCCCATAGGGCAGGGCCGAAGCATCCCAACTCAAAACCGATTTGCCCGTGATGAGAGTTTTGACGCGCGCTTGCACGGCGGCTTCCGAAGCTTCGACAAAAACCTCGACGCCCAAGGCTTCCAACTCCTGACGCAGCCGCGCGCGGCGGCCGGCGGCATCAAGTTGCGGACGGACATAGCGGTTGGGCAAATCGGCTGCAGGCTCCGGCAGCTGGGCCCGAACCTGCGCCCGGCGCAGGCGCGCCAAAATCGCCGCACGCGCTTCATCGGCCATGGGGTTTTCCTACGGTCGATCGCTTTTGCCAAAGCTGCTGGAACGATTGCGGAGCCGGCGCCTTCAGGTCACGGAATCGCGTCCAGCCTCCGGCCAACCCGGGCAGTCGGTGAATCCATCCCGTCCGCCAAATGGGTTTGGCCAGCGCGGCGCCCCAGCGCGTCACGGCCCGGTGCCAGCGCGGGTGCGAAGCCACGAAACCGAAAACCCAGACACCGGCGCGCAGCAGCGCGGGGACCTCTTCCTCTTCCACCGCGGTTTTGCGCAATTGCAGCAGCATGCGCGGAATGTCGAGGCGCACGGGGCATACTTCGCGGCAGGCGCCGCAGAGGGAACTGGCGTCGGGCAAGGCCTTCCACGGACCCACACCCCTTAACCCGGGCGTGACGATGGATCCGATGGGCCCGGGATAGGTGTCGCCGTAGGCGTGGCCGCCGATATTCTTGTACACCGGGCAGGCGTTGAGGCAGGCGCCACAGCGGATGCAACCCAGGATTTCAGCCAGCGGCCCCCCCAACATTCCGCTACGTCCGTTGTCCAGGAGCACGACGTGCATTTCTTCGGGACCGTCGCTTTCACCGGGCCGGCGCGGGCCGGTGAGTACCGAAGTGTAGGTGGTGATTTTCTGGCCTGTGGCCGAACGCGCCAGAATCTGGATCATAAGGTCGAGATCGGCGAAGTTGCGCACCAGTTTTTCCACGCCCATCACGGCTACGTGTACGCGGGGCAAGGTCGTGACCAGGCGGGCGTTGCCTTCATTGCTCACCAGGCATATCGACCCGGTTTCCACCACGCCGAAGTTGGCACCGGTGATCCCCAAGTCGGCGGAGAGAAAGGCGGCGCGCAATTTGGCGCGGGCGATTTTGCACAGGGCTTCGGGATCGCTGGTGTAGGGCACGCTGATTTTGCGGTGCATCACCTGCCCGATGTTTTCCTTGGTCATGTGGATGATGGGCAGAATGATGTGCGACGGCGTGGTGCCCGCCAATTGCACGATATATTCGCCCAGATCGGTTTCCAGCACTTCGAGCCCGGCGTCGAGCAGCTCATGGTTGAGATGGGTCTCTTCGGTGGCCATCGATTTTGATTTCACCGCGCGCTTGCAACCGCTCCGGCGCGCGATGCCGGTGACGATGCGGTTGGCCTCGCGGCCGTCGCGGGCCCAATGCACCTGCACGCCGTTGGCGACGAGATGGCGTGTGAAGGTTTCCAGGGCGCCGGCCAAATCGCGCAACAGATCCATTTTGGCGCGGCGCGCCATGTCGCGCACCTGATCGGAGTTCTCGAGCGCGGCCAGGGCCGTGGTGCGGCGCGAGCCCAATCTTTCGGTGGCGCGGCCCAACGCCGTTTTCAAATTGTCGTCGTGCAGCGCGGTTTCGACGCGTTCGAGAAAATGCGCCATCAGCTCAGCCCTTCGTCGAGAATCTGCGCCAGGTGTTTGACCGGCAAGGCCGACCCGCGTCGGTGCAAACCTCCCTGCAAGTGCAGGAGGCAACCCATATCGCAACTGACCAGGGCTTCGGCTCCCGACGCCTGCAGGTGGCGCAATTTGTTTTCCAGCATGGCCCCGGAAATGGCCGCGTTCTTCACCGAGAACATGCCGCCGAATCCGCAGCATTCTTCGGAGTCGTGGACCTCGACGCATTCCATTCCCGCGACGTTCGCCAGCAGGGCGCGCGCCTGTGTGCGCATTCCCAGGCCGCGCAAGAGGTGGCAGGAGGGGTGATAGGCCGCCTTGAGGCCCAGGCGCGCGCCCAAATCGGTGATGCCGAGCACGTCGACCAGGAACTGGGAGAATTCATAGCAGCGCCGCGACAAGGCCTGCGCCTTTTCCCGGTATGCGGCATCCTCTGCGAATAGTGCATGGTATTGGTGCACCAGCATGTCGGCGCAGGAGCCCGATGGAATAAGCACGGGATGCGGCGAGGCTGACAGAACATCGAGGGCGTGGCGCGCCACCTTGCGGGCGTCGGCGTGGAATCCGGCGTTGTAGGCGGGCTGGCCGCAGCAGGTTTGCCCTGCGGGTACTTCGACTTCGACGCTGAGCCGCTCCAGAATACGGACGACCGAAAGGCCCACTTCGGGGTAGATCTCGTTGACGATACAGGTGTGAAAAAGTTGGACTTTCTTCGGCGCAGCATTCACGGGGAGCCTGCGATTCTCGGCCGCAACTTCATGCCGGAGCCGGGCCGCTCGAAGCGCGCTCCACGAGCATGCCTTCGCATTCCCAAGGGTTGCCTTCGCGTCGAAGGTTCTTGAGCCGGGGTTCCAAGGCGTAGGCCAGCACCGTGCGCGCAATTTCAGCGAAGGAAAAATTGTAGCTGGTCATGTCGTTGTCGGTGGCGGCTTTGCTGTCATCGAAGCTGACGACGGAGATGTCTTTGGGAACGCGCACGCCCTTGCGCGCGAGATGATCATTGATGAGCAAGGCCATGCGGTCGTTGGCGGCCACGCAAGCCGTGAGTCCGGGTTCTTGCAGAATGGCGTTGAGAATGGGTTCCGCCCGAGACGCCATCTCGAGCTGGTGGATGTAGTTCTCCACCGCCGCTTGCAGTTGTCCCAGGGCGTAACCGGCGTAATAGCGATGCCCGGCCTTCATGGAAGCCAAGCGAAAGGCTTCGGTTTGCCGAATGTAGTCGGCGACATCCGGCGGGGCCAACTGCGGGTCGACATGGTCGTCCAGCGCGTCGATGACGAATTTGCACACGCCCTCGCCGAAGCCCGCGCTCTGGTACGCGCGTACGATGCCGCCGAAGCGGTATTGCGACCACAACTCTTTGTGGCAATAGGAAAGAAAGGCGATCTTGCGGTGTCCGAGCTTGAGCAGATATTGTCCCACCTGACGCCCCGCCTTGATACCGGCTACGGAGAAAATGCGGAAATCCGATCCCTGAATGTCGGATTGCTGTTGCAGCAGGCGGGAAACGGCGATATCGTTCGAGATTTCGACGATGGCCACGGGTTTACCCAAGTTGCCCGGCCGGGCCTGATACCGCTGCACTTCGCGCAGCACTTGCAGAACCTGGCCGATTTTACGCTCGGGGATCATGCAGGAGAGAAAGACGTAACCCAGCACCGAATGTTTCTCCTGCAGGGCCTTGAGCTGGTTGGCAAAATCGGCGCCGCGGCGTTCGGTATTGTAATGCAGCGCCATGATGGAGAGCATTTTTTTGCCGCCTTCGCGGCGCAGGGCTGAGAGGAAATCGGTATGGGGGTAGCCGCCGTAACTGATTTTGGAAGAGGCGTCGGCCGTGCTGATGAACACCAAGGTGGCATAGGTGCGGCGGTGACCGGGTACGCGGTAGGTTTTTTTGTGCGGAACCAGCACGCCCTCGGAAGCGATGACCTCCAGCGTCTTGCGCATGGTCTTGTACGAAACGGCGTAGTTCTTTTCCAGGTCGAGCAGCGAGGGCAGGGGCTCGCCGGCCTGATAGACCCCGTTGAAGATATCGTTCTCGATTTGGGTTTTAAGACGCTGCCAGCGTTGCCCGCCTTCCCAGGTTTCGGAGCGCGGGTCTCCCTCTCCATGTTCGGGCGGATGCGGACCGATATAGGCGCCGCGGTTTTTGACCACGGAAAGCAGGCCTTCGTTTTTGAGGCTGCCCAGCGCCGCGCACATGGCGGCATTCGAAACCCGGGCGCGTCGCGCCAAAATGCGAATGGGCGGGAGCCGTTCGCCGCGCGCCCGCGTGCCGTTGTTGATTTCCTCGCGGAGATACAAGAGCGCTTTGTCAAAGGCGAGGTTGCTCGAAATCATGGGTTACCGTGGGGCAGGGTTTGCAGACGTGTTCGCGCGGCCTTCGCACCCGCGGAATCGACGGGGTTGAAGGTTTCCAAGGCAAAGGAACGGCGCACCCGGGTGCGCACATTCTCGTGCACATGGCCCAAGGTCCGTGCTTGGATCAGAATATTGCCCAGGGCCGAAGCTTCGACCGGGCCGCACCAAACCGGCACCCCGCACGCGTCGGCGGTGAGCTGGTTGAGCAGCCGGTTGCGGGAGCCGCCGCCCACGATGTGCAGGCCGCGAAACCGGCGCCCCGAAATCTCCGCGCATTCTGCCAGCGTCAGCGCATACAGCAAAGCCAAGCTTTCCAGCACGCAGCGCGCCACCGCGCCCGGCTGTTCCGGAATCGGCTGGCCGGTGGCGCGGCAGTACTCCGCGATTTTTTCCAGCATGCGTCCGGGCTTGCCGAAACGCGGATCGGCAGGATGGATCAGGCTGCGCAGGGGTTCGGCGTCTTCGGCCAGATCGGTGATGGTTTGGTAGTCGAGGTTGCGGCCGGCCGCGACCCAATCGCGTCGGCATTCCTGCAGAATCCACAGGCCGACCAGATTCTTGCGAAACAGGATGGTGCCGCCATAGCCGGCTTCGTTGGTGAAGTTGTGCTGGCGGCTGGCGGCATTGATGATTGGTTCCCGTAATTCGGTTCCCAATAACGACCAAGTGCCGGAGCTCAGGAAAGCCCAATCCTCTCCGCTTCCCGGCGTGGCCGCCACGGCTGCGGCGGTGTCATGGGAACAGGTGGCCACCACTTGCAAAGAGGCCGTTCCCGATTCTGCGGCCCACTCCGGCCGCAAAGGGCCGAGTACGGTTCCGGGAGGCACCAGTGCGGGGAAAATCCCGCGGGGAAAATGCAGGCGGTCGATGAGATTCCAGGCCCAGGCGCGTTTCTCGGCGCTGAAAAGCTGGGTGGTGCTGGCCAGGGAAATTTCCCCGCAGAGTTTGCCCGACAGCAGGTAGTTGAAATAATCCCCGATGTTGAGGATTTGATTGGCTTGTTGCAAAATCTGCGGGCGGTCGGTGCGATCGCGGTAAAGTTGGTACAAGGTGTTGATGGGCATGAATTGAATTCCGGTGGCCGCGAAAATATCGTCGGCCGGCACTTCGGCGAACACCGCTTCCATCGCGCCCTCGGTGCGGGAGTCACGATAATGGAAAGGTGCCTCCAAGGCCTGTCCCGCGCGCAGCAGCACGTAGTCCACGCCCCAGGCATCGGTGCTGATGCCCACCGGCGCGGCGCCGCGGGCGATGGTTTCGCGCAGCCCGGCGCGGATTTCGCCGAAGAGCCGGTCGCAATCCCAGCGCAGGGTGCCCTGCGTCGACACCGCTTCGTTGGGAAACCGCCGCACCTCTTCCACCGACACGCGTTCGTCGCCCACCGTTCCCAGCAGCATACGTCCACTTTCGGCGCCGAGATCCACGGCCAGATATTGAGTTTCCAAGACAGCCTCAGCGCGGAAAGGATTGCACGTTGCCCGCGTCCACGTTCAAAATGTTGCCGGTCGATTTTGCCGAAGCCTCGCCGACAAAGAAGCACACGGCTTCGGCGACGTCTTCGGGGAACACGTTGCGTTTCAACAGGCTGCGTTGGCGGTAATGCTCTTCGAGCTGATCTTCGCGGATGTGGTAGGCTTCGGCCCGCTCTTTACGCCAACTGCTGTCCCAAAGTTTGGAGCCGCGCAGCACGGCGTCGGGGTTCACGACGTTGACGCGAATGCCATGCGGCGCGCCTTCCAGCGCCAGACAGCGGGCCAGATGTACTTCGGCGGCTTTGGCCGTGCAATAGGCGGCGGCGGAGGGAGAAGCGGCCAGCGCGTTTTTGCTGGCGATGAAGATGATGGAGCCGTCAAGCCCCTGGGCCAGCAGCAGGCGGAAGGCCTCGCGCGAAACCAGAAAATATCCCGTGGCCAGAATGTCGAGGTTTCGTTTCCACACATTCAGCGAGATGTCCTGGTACGCCGCCGTCGAGGCGATGCCCGCGTTGGAGACGAGAAAATCGAGGCCGCCGAATTCGCGCGCGCAATGCCGCAGGGAGGCGGCCACCGATTCTTCGTCGGTGACGTCGGAGACCACGATGCGCACCGCGTCGCTTCCGAATTCAGCGCCCAGTTCGCGCGCGGCTTCGCTCAGGCCTTGGGCGTCAACGTCGGTGAGGCAAACCACCGCGCCTTCGGTGAGCAGGCGGCGGGCCGTGGCTTTGCCGATGCCGCCCGCACCTCCGGTGATGAGGGCGATGCGCGCCGCCAGGGATTTGGGCTTGGGCATGCGCCGCAGCTTGGCCTCTTCAAGCGCCCAGTATTCGATGTCGAAGGCTTCTTGCTCGGGCAAAGCCACATAGTCATCCACGGTGGTGGCGCCGCGCATGACGTTGATGGCGTTGAGGTAGAATTCGCCCGCAATGCGGGCCGTGGCCTTGTCGGCCGCGAAGGAGAACATTCCCACGCCGGGCACCAGGATGATGACCGGATAGGGATCGCGCATGGGCGGCGAAGCGGGCCGCTTGCAGCGCTGGTAATAGGCTTCATACTGCGTGCGGTAGTCGGCCAGAGCGGCATCAAGGCGCCCGAGCAAATCCTGCACGCTTTCGCGCGCGGGATCGAAGGTAAGGAAGAGAGGAGCAATTTTGGTGCGCAAAAAGTGATCCGGGCAAGAAGTGCCCAGAGCCGCCAGTTCGCGGCCGCGCTGCGAACCGATGAACTCCAGCACTTCGGGCGCATCGTTGAAGTGCCCGATTTTCCGGTTCTCGCGGCTGAGCTTGCCCCGCAGAGGCGGCATCAAGGCTGCGGCAAAATCACGGCGGCGTTCCGCGTCCAGAGCTTCGACCTTGGGACCGCCGAAGGGCCGGCCGGTGTTTTTCGCATCAAGATAATTTTGCGCCTTGCGAATCACGCTCAAGGTGTTTTCATAGCATTCCTTCGAGGTGCTTCCCCAGGTGAAAAAGCCGTGGCCTCCCAGCATGATACCCGTGATGCCGGGTTTGGCGCGGCACAAGGCTTCGAGTTTGAGGCCCAGATCGAAACCGGGCCGCTGCCACGGCAGCCATCCCAATGCGCCGGCGAAAATCTTCTGCGTCAAAGCTTCGCCGTTTTTGGCAGCCGCGATGGCGATCACGGCGTCGGGATGAACATGATCCACATGCGGATACGGAATGTAGGCATGCAGCGGCGTGTCGATGCTGGCGGCCCGCGGGTTCAGGTCGAAGGTGCAATGCGGCAGATAATCCACCATCTCGTCTTCCTGCGCCAGGCCGCGGTACAGCGCCTTGAGGCTTTGCAGCTTGTCGAGATACAAGGTCGCGAACCCGTTCAATTTCATGCTGCCCAAGTCGCCGCCCGAACCTTTGACCCACAGGACTTCGACTTTTTGGCCCGTGAGCGGATCTTTCATCGCCACCTTGGCCGAGGTGTTTCCACCACCGTAATTGGTGACGCACAAATCCGATCCCAGCAGGTTGGAGCGGTACAGCAGCAGTTTTTCTTCGGGCCAGCCCTGGCAGGCGGCATCGTCCCACCGGCTGGGAATGTCGGATTCGGTCGCCGAGGTTGCGGTCGGGTTCATTTCGCCACCTCGACCCATCGCCCGCTTTTGGCCGAGTCGAGTACGGCGTCGCAGATGCGCTGCGTTTCCAACGCATCGCGAAAGGTGGGGCCCGTCGGCTGGCCCTTGGCCAAGCCGTCGAGAAAGTCGGCGATTTGATGCACGAAAGAATGCTCGTAACCGATGGCCAGTCCCGGCACCCACCAATGGCTCATATACGGGTGATCGCGGTCGGTGATATGCAGCGATCGCCATCCGCGCAATTGCCCTTCGTCGCGGTGATCAAACCATTGCAGGCGGTGCAAGTCGTGCAGATCCCAGGCGATGGAGGCGTGCTCGCCATTGATCTCCAAAGTGTATTGGGCCTTATGCCCGCGCGCGTAGCGCGTCGATTCAAAGGTGGCGAGCGATCCGTTTTCGAAGCGCGCTAAAAAGGCGCAGGCATCGTCGATATTCACCTTTTCGACCTTGCCGGTGAGATTGTGCTGCCGCTCCTTGATGAAGGTTTCGGTCATGGCCGAAACCGCGTGGACCGAACCGTTGAGCCACACCGCCGTATCGATGCAATGCGCCAACAAATCGCCGGTGACGCCCGAGCCCGCGGCGGCCGCGTCGAGCCGCCACAATCCCGTGCCGCCTTGCGGCAGTTCCGGAGAGATGGTCCAGTCTTGCAGGAACTTGGAGCGGTAATGAAAAATTTTTCCCAACCGGCCTTCGTCGATGAGCTGTTTGGCCAACGTCACGGCCGGAATGCGGCGGTAATTGTACCAGACCATGTTGGGCACGCCGGCGGCTTCCACGGCCGTGACCATTTTCTCGCCCTCTTGGGAATCGCGCGCCAGGGGTTTTTCGGTCAGCACGATTTTCCCGGCCTTGGCCGCGGCGATGGCGATTTCCATGTGGCTGTCGTTGGGCGTGCAGATGTCGACGAGATCGATGTCTTTGCGCTCGATGAGTTTGCGCCAGTCGGTTTCCACCGATTCGTAACCCCATTGCTCGGCGAAGGCCCGGGCGTTTTTTTCATTCCGGCCGCATACCGCTTTCAGCGCGGGCTGCGCCTCGACGTCGAAGAAATTCCCCACCCGGCGGTAGGCGTTGGAATGGGCGCGGCCCATGAAGCCGCATCCGACCAGGCCGACGTTGATTTGTTTCTTGGCCATGCTAATCCCTTCAGTTCCAGCCGTGTTGTTCCCGGACCGCAAGCATCGCGGCCAGGATTTTGTTCCAGGTTTCCTGTTGCTCCATGACGGCGTTGGGAAACATGCAGCCATCCCAGCAGACGTGTTTGATTTCGATGTGCCGGCCGTTTCGATCCCGCAGCCAGAAGCCGGCGTGGTAAGGAATGTCCAGCTTTCCGTTCGGGTCGTCCACCTGACAATGGCGCCCGGTCTTGTCATGGGAACCGGAGCCGAATACGCCGGCATCGTTCTGGGCGACATGAAAGTCCTTGACCCAGGGCCGCAGCTTGTCCGTCAGGGCCCGGTAACCCTGGTCGAAGGCTGCCTTTTCCCAGTTGAAGCCGGCCGGGACCAGCGCATCCTCCGGCGCATTATAGCCGAGCATGAAGAGGAGGGTATGCGCCATGTCGGCCTGGATGCCGACGGTCTTGGGATTGTCGACGCCTTCCAGAATTTGCAAGAGGGATTTCCAGCCGTGCATGCCGCCCCAGCAGATTTCGCCTTCGAGGGCCAACTGCTCGCCGAAGCTTTCGGCGATGCGGGCGGCTTCTTTGACGGTCGCGATGTTTTTCTTCTGGTTGCCCTCCGGATCCTGGGCGAAGTTGGCGGGGCTGTTGGCGGTGTCGATGCGGATGACGCCGTACTTGCGGATGCCGATATCCTTCAGCTTTTTGCCTAGGGCGCACGCCTTCCGGAGCGCGGTCAGATAGTTCTTGCGATCTTCCTCGGTGCCGAAGGCGCCGCCGCCGCCCCAGATGGGCGCGACCAGCGATCCAATCACCAGGCCCTTGGATCCGACTTGCTCGGCCAGTTTTTTGAGCGCATCATCCGTGGAATCGAGATCCTGATGCGGCAGGGAGAGAAACAGATCGATCCCGTCGAAGCCGACGCCGTTTACTGATGCGTTGGCCGTCAACTCCAGCATTCTGTCCTGGGAAATGACCGGTTCGGCTCCCGGCTCTTTGCCGCCCTTCCCGACGAGTCCGGGCCAGGCGGCGTTATGTAATTTCGGGAATGCATTTGCCATGATTAACTCCTCGTTGTGAAAGGGTGAGGTTGACTTGCGCGTTTCCCCACGGCGCGGCCCTCCGCGCCGGCTCTTTACCGCACCTTTATTGCGTGGCTCTTGAAGGCGCCGGTATGCGGTGCCTTCGGAGCCGCATCCGGCCCGAAATACCGCAGGGTGACCAGGGGCTCGGACCCGGTGTTCTCAAAGGTTACCCCTTGCGTGGCGGCTTCGTAAGAGACGAAGACTTCGTCCTCGGTCATGGCTCCGAAGCGGATCATGTTGGGTGATTGCAGCGTATGCCGGCCGAGGCGGCCCATGCCCTGCACGGTGATGAGGCCGTAGGCGCCTCCGTCTTTGATGGTCGCTTTCGCTCCGGGGTCGAGGGTCAGTTCCTTGGCGGAGAACAGGTCCCGATCGCCGGGGTGGGCGCCGCGGTTTGGTCCGCCGAAACGGCCATACACCACCCAGCGGTCCTGATAGCCTTCGGTTGCGGTGTCACCGATTGGAATCGGCTCCAGATAATGGTGATCGCGGAAATTCGGGTCCACGTTGGCTTCCCAATCGAGTTGGTTGACGAGGTAGTCGAGATCGTTCTTGAACTCCTCGGGAGTGTCTTTTACGAACAGTTCCCACTCCACGCGGCGGCCTTCGACCATGCTCTGGTACATGGCAAACACGTCGCTGCCCCATTGCGGCTCGTAGGTGAGCAGCGACCCGGGCGCATGCAGCACGCAGGCGGGAACGTGCCAGCCGGTGCCGGGATTGAGGCGATACGCCTTGGAGAGATTGAGGATGCCGTTATCGCCCTTGTTCCAGTTCTCGAGACAGCGGTGCACATCGGCTTTGGTCACCCCGGGCTCCAAACCGAAATAGGTATGGGGGAAGTTGTTGCCGATGGAATTGAGCTGGGGCGGGAAGTAGTAACATTCTGGTTTCCCCTCCTGTCCCACCTTGGCGGCCTGCTCCTCGTTGTGGTGCATGTGATGGGGGATCGGACCCAAATTGTCGAAGAATTTGGAGTACACCGGCCAGCGACGATACTTTTCCCACATGGCCTTGCCGATTAGGCGCGGGCCTTCGGCCGCCACGGCTTCGAGCAGGGTGAAGCGTTCGCCGTCGTGGACGACATAGCTCAATCCTTCGTCGATGGCCCGGTTGTCGTTGCCGGCTTCGGTGGTGGAGGCGAACCAACGTTCGTCGATGCCGCCGCGGTGCGCGCCCAGGGCATAATAGTCGTCGGGATGAAGTTTGAGCCGCCGGCCCGGCATGAGAAATGAGCGCGGCACCCAGCACGGAGCCAAACGCAGTACGCCTTCGCCGGCCTCCAGCGCCGCGCGCACCTTGGGTTTGGCATCGGTTTTGGGAAGAATTGCGGTATCAGTCAAAGTACGCCTCCGCAACGGAATGAGAGTGAGATCTGCACTGCAAATTACTCAGCTCGGGTGTTCCGGCATTTTCGATCCGGCTACTAAGATATAACTTCTTTACCCGAAGTGATTTTCAAATTTTTGTCGGTTTCCGATTCAATTCAAGGCAATTCCAGGGTGAAATTCCCTGGAGAAAGGCCAAAGCCGCGGTGGAATCCAAGGCATTTTTCTTCGCCGCTTGGGTTGAGCGGGTTACCGGTAAAGAAAATTCCAGTCCACCGGCGCCAGCAGGTGGTGGCCGTTTAATCCTGTGATTTCAATCGCGCTTCCATCTGAATCGCGTCGGATGCTGCGCACGCCTCCGAAGTTTTTCGGGATTGGGTGTACGAGGTGGATGACCCGGACGATTTTCGGCGCCTTGCGGCGAAACGCAAAGCTGGTTGGGATTCCGAAACTCCGCAGGCGATCCTGGCGCGCCACCTCCGGGCCATCCGAGTAATGGCTGCACACCTCTTCCAGCCCCAGGCGTCCGCGATGGATTCCGTTCCAGGGCGGCGCATGCCGGCCGCCGTTGGAAATCCAGAACAAGGTGCTCGGCAAGACGCGCGGATCCTTCAAGGCGATCCAGACGTAGCCGTCCAAGGTGGCGGCGGTCCAGGCGAAGTCGCCGGTGCGGCTGCTCAGCATGACGAGATCGTCGAAACCCGGTCGGGCCGGATAGGCGTGCAACGACGTGGTTCCGCCCGTGGCCAGGGCCACCTTGGCCAATGAGGTGAAGCGCGCCCCGGTTTTGAGGGCCCCGTATTCGCGCGCCGCGGGATTGGAAAACAACTCGGGTTTTACGCGGCCGAAGCGAAAAGGGCTGACGTTCACATGATAAGGCCCTCCGGTTTCGGGAAAGCGGAGAATGGCGTGATGACCGAAGTTGAAGCGGCCCTGTAGGCCCTCGATCACATGTTCTTGATAAATCGCGCGTTGTCCGGCGCGAATGCCAATGGTTTTCGTGACCCGGCACGCCGGTCGGCGTACCTGCATGTCCAAGACCAGACGCCCGGGGTCGGCCGAGGCGAGTTTCCATTCGGCATTGGCGGTGTCTCCGTGCACGTTGGAAATGCCGAGGCTGGATCCGAAAGGCAAGCAGAAATAATCGCCTCGCAGCACCCGAATAACCGGGTCGCCTTCAGCGAGATCCTGAGGCTTCCACGGGGCGAGGGCAAAGGGCTCGACCCAGCGTTGGCCCAGGCGAAATCGCACCGGCGCGAGATGTCCGGCGCGACGCGTCAGGGTGGCTTTCACGACTTTGTTGGCAAGTATAAACGAAGGTTCCCCGTGTACGGTGACCAAGTCATCCAATGGCATTTTCACCTTATCCTTTGCGAAGCAAAAGCGTTCTCCACATTCCGGGTTCTGGTCGGATAGAATCCAATCATGTGTCCATTTAAATCCAACAACTTACTTTTAGAATTAAAGGCAACTTTGGGTTTGAAAAGGGTCAATCGACCTGCACGGTTTTGGCGTCGATGCCTCAGAATCACAGAAGGTATTCAAGCTCAATAAATGGGAGCGCGTAAATTCCTTTTCATCCCCAGTTTTAAGGGATAGAGTTGGGGTTGCGAATATTTTTGGCGGAAAAACCGAGGTTATGGTAACGACTCAGTGAATTCGATGGCATGAATGTCTGAAATCCGGGAAGATAGGCGTTGGTTTTCTGAGAACGTTGAACCTTTGACAAATTACTGGGGATGCTATGAACGCTTTTAAACTCACCGCTTTGGGATGCCTGCTTTGGATACCGGCTGGCGCGCAATTCACCTCCAGTAGTTGTCCCGGCGGAGCGGGTGCAACCTTGGCCCCCTCGGATTTCACCTTCACCGAGCTCGCCAAAGGCTCGAACTCGGTATGGAACGAGCCGGTGAGTTTCGACTTGCAAGGCGTTTATAATGCCGCCGGGGATTCGGTCACCCAAGTCAACATGTTCTTCGCGGAACGCACCACCGGCAATGTCATGTATTACGACGGAGCCACCGGTAAATTGAGCGTGGCGGGAACGATTCCCACTTACGGGCAGACGAACACCGGCGAACAAGACAACGGCTTGATGGGCGTGGTGGTCGATCCCAATTACAATACCGATCGCTTCATCTACGTCTGGTTTTCGGCGCCGATAGCCAACCCGAATGATAATCGCCGCATGCGGTTGGCGCGCATCAAGGTCAATGCCGACAATACCTTGAACATGTCGTCCGAGCAGATCATGATCGACATTCTCGAGAGTAAAACCGATCAATGGCATACCGGTGGGCCGATGCAATTCGACAGCTATGGCGATCTCTGGGGCACCATGGGAAACAACAGTACTGATGTGGATCCCGCGGGAGATCAAATCGGCTCGACCGACAGTTCCAACACTGCCATGTGGGGCCCGCCCAACACGGCCAGCCTGCGGGGCGGCATTTGGCGCATTCATCCCGACACGACTGCAACTTCGGTCGACACGGTCGGGCGCAGCATTTATGGGCCGGGATATACCATTCCCGCCGGCAATTTCGGCGATTACTGGGCGACGCAATTTCAAAGCCAGGGGCTTACCGGCTTGGCGGCGGAATATCGCAATCCCAAGAAAGTGCTTCCGGAGATTTACGTGAAGGGCGAGCGCAGCAATTTTTCCCTGCACATCGATGCCAAAAAGCGTTGGCTCACTTGGGGAACGGTGAATTACAATTCCGACGCCGACGAGTTTAATTTGGTCACCCATCCCGCCTTTACGGGCATGCCTTTTTGGGAAGGCAACAACCGGCAATTACCGTGGCCGAGCGGTTATAGCAACAATCTGAATATGCCCACCAACTTCTCTCCTTTTAACAGCGGGGTTGACACCTTGCCTCCCGCCACTCCCAGCGTGTTTGCCTGCTGCTCGCCCATGAGCAACAATACGGCCATGGGCGGTCCGATTTACGAATTCAATCCCTATTTGAAAAACCGGGGAAAGCTGCCGCCCCATTTCAATAACTATTGGTTCAACATGAATTTTCAGGCAAGCACGATTTGGACCAGCCCGGTGGATACCACCAACCCGACCGCCCCGGGAACTCCGGTGCAATTGAGCGGTACGGGAAAACTGTGGGCCAATTTGCCCTTGCGCAGTCCTTTGAGTATCAAGGTCGGTCCGGACGGGGCGATGTACATCCTGAACTACGATGGCTATTACAGCACGATGAACCCGAGCGTCGCCCGAGTGACCTATACCGGCAGTTGCGTGGTGGTACAGCAAGCGGTTGCCGTGAAGCCCAAAATCGCCGAACCCGAAGTCGAATTTTCCGCCACCCAAAACGATTTTTGGATTGGCGAACAGGGGCCGCATGAATTCAGCTTATACGATCTGCAAGGCCACCGCTTGGTGCGATTGTTGGGGACCGGCCCTACCCAGTATTCCTTTGCCGACTTGCACAGCCGCTATCAATTGAAGGCCGGCATCTATCTGGCCCGTCTGCAAACGACGCGGGGAACGCTGTTCCGTAAAATTTCCATGTTCTAGGGATCTCAGAAACCGAATTCAAAACGCACGCAAGCTCGATCATTTCGACGCGACCAGGGTCGTCGAAATGGGGTTATTCGTGATCGCCTAAAGTGACAATTCGCTTCGGTTTCGTTTTCTCCGGGTCTACTGTTCCCGCCTTGGTTCTCATATCCTTCGCTTCCATCCCACGGCAAAGGGTGATCGCGAAAAGACCTGCCTCTGGCCTAGGAAGCTGAAATGGAACGGAAATCGTGGTAACAAATAGTGGCAAATCGCATGTGGATTGCTGTGATATTCTATTTAAAATCAACATGTTATAAAGGTGGCTCGTAGTTTTCAACAGCGCTTAAATTTCCACTAATTATCTGTAACTACAAAATTAGGAATGAGTTAAACCATATAAAATGTGTTGATAAATGTTTAACTAAGTAACCCTTTGAATAGATTATAGTTACGATAGATATTAACGCTTGAAAAAAAGATTTCCACCATTATTGGCCAGTTTTGCGGCCTATAAACAATGGCTACTTGTCGCTGTTTCCGGCACTTTCGCTATCCGCAGCGGATCCGGCATCCAAGTCAAAAAGTCTTTTCAAGGGGATGATTTTCAAACCTTTTTTGGGATCCACGGCATCCGAGATTTTATCAGCCGCAAATCCAATCAACAGCGGATGATCGGGGTGATTGGCCACGGCTTTGACGAAGGTCGAAGCGCTGTAGGCCGGCATTAAGAAATTCACCACGAAAGTGTCGAATTCGCAATCCTGCATCATTTCCAACGCCTCTTCGGGATCATCAGCGACCTCGACGATGGCGTTGGGGAGAATTTGCGAAATAATGGTGGTGGTTTCGCTCCGGCGCTGGCCTTCCTCATCCACCACCAGAATGTAGCGCTCCGAGGTGTCGGTGGGAACAAAAGTCGCTTCCCAGGATCCGTCGTCATCGCTCTCCAAGGCTTGGGCCAAATCTTTTTTTTCTTCTTCCACCATTTCCTCTTTCTCCTCGATATCCAAAGGCAGGTCTTCAGTAAAGGTGCTTCTGGGGGGCTTGGCGGCAGCCTTGGTCTCGTGACCCGGTGCCGGCGACTTGAGCGGTTTGTCGGCGACCGGCGCCGACGCATCCTTGGACGATACCGAAGTCGAAACGGTTTTCTTGGACGGCGCTTTGGGGTTGGGCTTTCCCGGTTTCGCCTTGGGCTTCGCCTCGCTTTTCGGCTTCTTGGCGGGGGCTTTTTGCGCAGGCTTCGGATCCGCTTTTTTGGCGGTGGCTTTGACCTTGGCTTTCGAGTGCTGCTTGGATTCGCTCATAACGCCTTCGCGGAAAATTTTAAGGGAAGGCCAAATATACTAGAACCGATGTCAAAAATCTTACCGGCGCCAAGTCGGAGCAACAATTTGTCTGCGGATCAACTATGAAGAGGAGTCGGAGCGCATACATTCCTCCAAATCCGTCGGCTCGCGTGGAATGGAGGCCGACAAATTGCGGCAGCCCGCCTTTGTGATTAGAAGATCGTCTTCGATGCGAATCCCAATCCATTGGGCGTAGTGACGGCCGTGTAAGGTGGCTTCGAAATGCCCGTACAATCCGGGTTCATTGGAGAGCTGCCATCCCGGTTGCAAATCCAGGTCCTGGTAAAAGCGATGGGGGTCGCCGTCGTGTTCCTGTTCCCCCATGAGATGCGATACGCCGTGGGGTTTGTGCGGGTAGGCGCGCCGCATTTTCCCACCGCGCGCCAGAAAACGCGTTTCCAGCGCGTCTTCGAGAAAATTCCAGACCGCATCGTTCAGGGCACGGATACGGGCTCCGGGCCGGGCATGGTCCTGGTTCAGTTTCATGGCGTCGAGGACGATGCGGTACAACAATTCCTGCAAGGGGTTGAATCGCCCCGCGGCGGGCACGGTGCGGGTGATATCGGCATGCATGGTGCCGAAACGCGCGCCGAAATCCATCAGCACGAGGCCGCGCCGGTCGATCCGGTCGTCGTTCTTCAGGTAATGCAGAACCGTGGCGTTTTTTCCGGAGGCGACGATGGAGGGAAAGCTCAGTCCATAAGGGCTGCGCCGCCGCATGCCGTATTCGAGGTGCGCCGCCAAGGCGTTTTCGTCGCGCAGACGCCGGAGCGCGGGCAGGGTTTCCAGAAACGCCGAGCGCGTGATCGCCACGGCGCGATCCACGTCGCGCACCTGCTCGGGTTCAAGTGGCAGCCGCAAGCGAAAATGCAGGTCGGCGCAGGTACGGATTTCGAAGCCGCCGCGGACCCGGCCGGCCCACCGTTCCAGGCTTTGCTTGCAGGCGTAATTGTGATCGGTGCGGGTCCGACGCGTGCGATTGTGATCCGGATCGCGGTATTGATGGAAAAATGCGTAACCGAAGGGCTGCTTCCACCCGCGCACCAGGGCCTGGAACCAGGCCCCGAACTCCGCGTGCGGTAAAATTTCTTCGATGCCCGTGAGACGGCGCACATCGTCCAGTTCCGGCGCGGCTTGCGGATTTTCTTTGGGGATACCGAAGCGGATGCCGTCCCAAAATTCCCGCGCGGGATCCTTGTACGGCAGGAATAGGACCGCGCGGCCTTTGGTTCCGGGCACCAACGCCAGCACGATTTGCGGCTGATTGATGCCGCATAAATGCATCACCGCGGGCTCTTGAAAGATTTTCAAGGCGTTCATGTGCCACAGGTTTTCCGCGCCCGGCTCATGCGGCACCCCGGCGAAAATCGCGAAGCTGTCCAAGGCTTCAAGATGCCTTTGGCGGCGCGCAGCGAGAATATGGGGAAAGCGCGTTTGCGCCGAACCGACGGGAAATACCTGGGAATAATGCCGCAGCAGAGAGGGCAGGGAAGCCCGCACGGCTTAGCCCCAGCGTCCGGTGACGTAGGGCAGCGTTTCGGCCACGCGATCGACTTCGGGCAAATGCGACAACAACTCGCGCATCGGATTCCATTGGCCGCTGAGAAATTGCCGGCGGGGCCCTTCTTCCATGGTCAAAGAAGCGGAAACCGGGCCGCGCAGGGAAGGGGCGTGCAAGTCCAGAATCCATTCCGCCACGGGGTCGGCGGAGGCGGCTTGTTGCAGGCGCTGCATGCTTTCCGCATCGGTGCTGGCGCAGGGAATGCCCAGCGAGACGCAATTGCCGTAGAAGATTTCGGCGAAACTTTCGCCCACCACGGCCCGAATTCCCCAACGCATCAGGGCCTGCGGCGCATGTTCGCGACTGCTGCCGCAGCCGAAATTCTTGTTTACGAAAAGGATTCCGGCCCCGAGAAAACGGGGATCGTCGAAGGGGTGCGTTTCCCCCTTGGCCCGCAAGGCTTTGCGATCATCTTCAAAGGCGTGCTCGCCCAAGCCGTCAAACGCCACGCAGCGCAGAAAGCGCGCCGGAATGATGCGATCGGTGTCGATATCGTTGCCGGACAGGGGGATGGCCCGGCCGGAAACCTGGGTGATAAGGGAGTCTGCTTCCATGGGATGGGGTTCCTCGGCGAGGGGATCAAGCCAAATGAAAGACCCGGCGCGCGTCGGCGACTTTTCCCGTCACGGCCGCGGCCGCAGCCATCACCGGGCTCATAAGCAAGGTGCGACCCGAGGGCGAACCTTGCCGGCCCTTGAAATTGCGGTTGCTGGTCGAGGCGCAGAGTTGCCGGTCTTTCAGCTTGTCGGGATTCATGGCCAAACACATCGAGCATCCGGGTTCGCGCCACTCAAAGCCCGCGGCTTGAAACACCGCGGGTAAGCCCAACGCCGCGGCTTCGCGCTGCACGGCTTCGGAGCCGGGAACCACCAGGGCCTTCACGCCAGGAGCCACACGGCTTCCGCGCAGCAAGCGGGCCGTGGTTTCGAGATCCGAAAGCCGGCCGTTGGTGCAGGAGCCGATGAAAACCACGTCGACGGGCACACCGGCGATTTTCTGGCCTTCCTGCAGCCCCATGTATTCCAACGCTTCGCGGGCCGAAGGCCGATCCGAATCCGCCAAGGAGGAGAGCGCGGGAATCGCGCCGTCTACGGGAACCGATTGTGCCGGGTTAATGCCCCAGGTCACGAAAGGCGCCAGCACGCCGCCGTCGAGTTCGACTTCGTCGTCGAAGACGGCGTCGGCATCCGAAGCCGAACTGCGCCAATAGCCTACCGCTTGATCCCAGGCGCTTCCGGCCGGGGCGAAGGCGCGTCCGCGCACATAGGCGAACGTGGTTTCATCGGGATTGACGTAGCCGATGCGCGCGCCCCCCTCGATGGACATATTGCACAGTGTCATGCGCTCTTCCATGGAGAAGTTGGCAATCACCTCGCCCGCGTATTCATAGGCATAACCCACGCCGCCGTTGACGCCCAAGGTATGGATGATAGCCAGGATGACGTCTTTGGCATAGACGCCCACCGGCAATTTTCCCCGCACGCGGATGCGCCGCACCTTGAGGCGGCCCAGGCTCATGGTTTGGGTGGCGAGGATGTCGGCCACCTGGCTGGTGCCGATGCCGAATGCCAGAGCGCCGAAAGCGCCATGCGTCGAAGTATGGCTGTCGCCGCAGGCGATGATCATCCCCGGCTGGGTTAGTCCCAATTCCGGACCGATGACGTGCACGATGCCTTGCCGTCCTGAACCCGGTCCGAAAAAAGGCAGGTCGAATGCTTGGGCGTTGCGCTCGACCGCTTGCAGCATTTCTTCGGCCAAAGAATCGAGCAAGGGCCGGCTGCGTCCGCGCGCCTCGGTGGGAATGATGTGGTCGGCCGTGGCGAACGTCCGCTGCGGATAGCGCACCCGCAGGCCGCGTTCGCGCAGAAGTGCAAAGGCCTGGGGCGATGTGACCTCGTGCACCAGGTGCAGGCCGATGAAAACCTGATACTGCCCGGAGGCCAAGCGTCCCACGACATGGCGGTCAAACACCTTCTGATAAAGATTGCGTCCCATAGCGCGATGAAACGTAGCAAGGCGCGGAGTCAAATGCCCGCGCTACAGTTCGGCTACGACCTTTTGCTCCAATTCCTCCGGGCTTTCCAGGCCCATCAGCTTCTCTTTGAGCTTGCCGTCGCGTCCGATCAGGAACAGCGTGGGCAAGGCGTAAATCCCGCCGTAATCCTGCGCGATCTGATCGGTGCCTATCAGCACGGTGTAGTTGATGCCGAAGCGTTCCTCGATGGGTCGCACCTTGTTTCCGTCAGGATCGTCGACATTCACCGCCACTACGCGAAAACCGCGGTCGCGGTATTTTTTCTGGAGCTGCACCAATTCGGGAATTTCCATCAGGCACGGTTGGCACCAGGTCGCCCAAAACACCAGAGCGGTCACCATACTGTCGTTGGTGGAAAGGGAATAGTCTTGGCCGGAATAGGTCTTGAGGGACAAGGGCGGCACCTGGCCGGGGAGGCGGTCGTTTTTGCGGCATCCCGTCCAGAATAGGGAAAGCAGCATGACCCAAAGCAGAGCATAACGCATGGAACCGTGGCATCCCTTCGGTGAAGGCTATAGAATATACCAACGCCGTACCTCGGTCCGCGCCGAAAAGGGGATTGATTTTGCACGATAATGTTTATGTGCCCATGGGGCAAAAGCTCGGAGCCATCTTGATCCGCGATGGTGTCGTCGATGCGGAACAGTTGCGGGCGGCGCTCAAGCGGCAAAGCGAGAAGGGCGGGTCGCTGGGCGAGAACCTGGTGCAAACGGGAGTCATCCAGAGCGTGGACGACATCGCGCCCCAACTGGCGGCGCAAATCAACACTCAGGTCGTGAACCTGAACGAGTATGAAATTCCGGTGGGCGTCATCTCGTTGTTACCCGAAGAATTGGTGGTCAAGTTCGGGGTGATGCCGGTGCAAAAAGAGGACAAGGTCATCCACGTGGTCATCGCCGATCCCAAGAGCATGTCGGTGATGGACGCCATCAAGTTTCTCACTGGGTGCAATGTGAAGGTGTGGATCACGCCCGAAACCCAACTCCGCAAGGCGATTGACAAATATTATCTGTCCAAGGTCAACAGCGGCGAAATTGAGAACATTCTGCAGGACGTGGCCGACAGCAATCTCGAAATCGTGGCTGACGGGGTGGAAAACGATGAGCAGGGCGCCGAATACCAGGCCATGGAGGCGCCTTTGGTGCGCCTGGTCAACAAGGTGATCACCGATGCGATAAAGCTGCGCGCCTCCGACATCCACATCGAGTCCTATGAAAAAACCGTGCGTGTACGCTACCGGCTCGACGGCAATCTCATCGAGCAGACCACCTTGCCGCATAAGCTGAAACCGGCCATCGTGTCGCGTTTGAAAATCATGGCGAATCTCAACATCGCCGAGCGGCGGCTGCCGCAGGACGGCCGCATCAAGATGGCGATGGGGCTCAAGAAAATCGATTTGCGTGTTTCCACCTTGCCCACCATATTCGGGGAAAAGGTGGTGATGCGCATTCTCGATTCCGAGAATCTCACCTTGGATCTCAAAAAGGGCGGCTTTACCGACAAAGGCTATCAGGATTTTCAAGAAGCCCTGAATTCGCCCTATGGCATGATTGTGGTGACCGGTCCCACGGGTTCGGGCAAATCCACCACGCTTTATAGCGCCTTGACCGCCATCAACACCCCCGATGTCAACATCATGACCGCCGAAGATCCGGTCGAGTACAATCTCGACGGCATCAACCAGGTACAGGTCAACACCGACATCGGCCTCACCTTCGCGGCCGCCCTCAAGGCCTTTTTGCGGCAGGATCCCGACATCATCATGGTGGGTGAAATCCGCGATTTGGAAACGGCCCAAATCGCCACCAAGGCGGCTTTGACCGGACATCTGGTGCTGTCGACACTGCACACCAACGATGCGCCCAGCACGGTGACGCGCCTGGCCGACATGGGTATTGAGCCTTTTCTCATCGCCTCTTCGGTGCGGCTGGTCATCGCCCAGCGCCTGTTGCGGCGCGTGTGCAAGAACTGCAAACAGCCGGTCGGCGTGCCCGAGGCGGAGGTCCTGCGGCTGCTCGGGATTACCACGGAAGAGGCCCAAGGCATCACGTTCTATGAGGGCAAAGGATGCACGATCTGCGCCAATACCGGGTATAAGGGCCGGCTGGCCGTGCACCAGGTCATGCCCATCAGTCCCGCGGTGCGCCGCCTCATCGTCGATCGCGCCACGCCCGATGAAATCGAGAAAATCTCCTGCGCCGAAGGCGCCTTGACCCTGCGCCAGTCGGCGCTGGAAAAATTGCGGGCCGGCATCACGACTGTGGACGAGGTGATCAAGTCCACGGCGGTATAGTATTATATGCGGGCGCACGGCGGTTTCGCGCCGTGAACGGGAGTGAAGTTCCGAATCCATGGTCAGCATCCAGGAACTGTTGAGCAAAATGGTGGAGGTGACCGCCTCCGACCTGCATCTGACTGCGGGCAAGCCGCCGCTGTTCCGCATACACGGCGACCTGCGTTCGTTTATGCACGAGTCGCTGACCCCGGAAGATTGCCTGCGCCTGGCCTACAGCGTCATGAACGAATCGCAACGCAAGGGATTCGAGCAAAAAAAAGAATATGACTTTTCTTTCGGCGTGGCCAATCTCTCTCGGTTCCGCGCCAACGTGTTTCTGCAACGCGGCTGCGTGGCCATGGCCGTGCGCCTGATTCCCCACGAGATCCTGAACATCGATCAACTCGGATTGCCGCCGATTGTGACGGAATTCACCGAACGCAATACCGGTCTGGTGCTGGTGACCGGCCCCACGGGTTCGGGCAAATCCACCACCTTGGCGGCCATGGTCGACAAGATCAACACCGAAACCGAAGGCCACATTCTCACCGTCGAAGATCCCATCGAATTCGTGCACAAGCACAAGAAATGCATCGTCAACCAGCGCGAGGTGCGCACCGACACCGAGACCTTCGCCAGCGCGTTGCGCGTGGCCCTGCGCCAGGATCCCGACGTCGTGCTCATCGGCGAGATGCGCGATACCGAAACCATGGCGGCCGCGCTTTCCATCGCCGAAACTGGCCATTTGACGTTGGCCACCTTGCACACCAATTCGGCGGCGCAAACCATCAACCGCATCGTCGACGCCTTTCCGGCGGGAGAGAAATCCCAGATTCGCACTCAACTCTCGTTTGTGCTGCAAGGCGTGATCAGCCAGGCCCTGCTGCCGAAAATCGGCGGCGGCCGCATCCTGGTCTATGAGATCATGGCGGTGACGCCGGCTATTCGCGCCATGATCCGCGATGACAAGGTGCATCAGATTCAAAGCGCCATCGAAGCGGGACAAAAATTCGGCATGGTTACCTTCAACGCCAAGCTGGCCGAGTTGGTACAACAGCGCAAAATCGAAAAGAGCGTGGCATTGTCGCGCTCGCCCGACCCCGAGCATTTCGAACGGCTCTTCTCCGGTAATTTCAGGTAAGGCGGAAATCCGATGGCCAGATGGGTATACACCGCCAAGACCGCCGGCGGCAAAGAGGTAGGCGGTGAATTCGAGGCCGGCAACCGCCGAGAAGCCGAAGCCCTGCTGCGTAAAAAGCGGTTGCGCGCCCAATCGCTGAAGAAGAAAAGCACCGGTTTCAGCCTCGGGGGCGGAGTGCCGCTGAAGTCGCTGGCGCGGTTTACGCGCCAATTTTCCGCCATGACTTCGGCGGGTTTGCCGCTCATCCAATGCCTTGACATTCTTCAGGAGCAGTCGGAAAACCCCACGTTGAAAAGCACCATTCAGCGCGTGGGCTCCGACATTCAAGGCGGTGCCACCCTGGCCGATGCACTGGCCAAGCACAAGAAGATCTTTTCCGATTTGTACAGCCAGATGATAGCGGCCGGTGAAGCCGGCGGCATGCTCGATACCATTCTTATGCGCCTGGCCGAATATCAGGAAAAGGCCGAAGCCCTGCGCCGCAAAATCAAAGGCGCCATGACCTATCCCATCATCGTGGCGGTGGTGGCCGTGGCCGCCGTGGCCGTGCTGATGGTTTTCGTCGTCCCCATCTTCGCCAGCATGTTCGCCGATGCGGGCTCGCAATTGCCCATGCCCACCCGCATCGTGCTGGGCATCAGCGCTTTTCTGCGCCATTGGTTTGTGCTCATCCTGGCGGCCGCCGGTGTGGCCGCTTTCGCCTTCAACCGGTATTACAAAACCGACCAGGGCCGCTTGCGGATGGACGGTCTGCTGCTTAAATCGCCGGTCTTCGGCGACCTCGAACGCAAGTCTTGCATCGCCCGTTTCAGCCGCACCTTGGGAACCTTGCTCAATTCGGGCGTGTCGATCATCGACGCCTTGCAGGTCACGGCCAAAACCGCGGGCAACAAGGTGCTGGAGCAAGGCATTTACCGGACGCTGGAAAGTATTTCCGGCGGTCAAACCATCGCCGATCCGCTGCGCGGAACGGGCGTGTTTCCCCCCATGGTCATCCAGATGATCGCGGTGGGCGAGAAAACCGGCGGGCTGCCCGACATGCTGATCAAGGTTTCCGATTTCTACGACGACGAAGTCGATGCGGCCGTGGAAACCCTGACCTCTTTGCTGGAACCTTTGGTGATCGTGGTGTTGGGTTCCATCATCGGCGGCGTGCTGGTGGCCATGTACCTGCCCATGTTTTCCCTGGCCGGCACCGTGCACTAATCCATGTCCCCCTCGGCCGGGACTGCCGGCGCTCCCGACCCCAAGTCCGGAACCGCTTCCGGAGCCCCGTGGTTCGGGCTTCCCAACCCTGCGCGCGAATGGCGCCAGGATTTGACGGCGGTGCTGTTTTCGCGCGTGATCATGTTCGGTGTCTTGTACTGGGCCGGCGGCGCCTTTCCCCAAGGTTCGGCGCCGCTCAGCATTGTCATGGTGTACGGCCTTTCCACCGTCTTGTTTCTGGCCACGTGGGTGTTTTTTCTGCGCAAGCAGGCGACGCCGCCCACGGGGTTCCTGCTGTTCTTCCAATTTCTGGTCGAGTTATGCGCCGAGACCGTGGTCTTGGTCGCCAGTGGCGGATATGATTCCTATCACGGTTTTCTTTTCCTTCTCACCATCGTCAGCGGCGGCGTCTTTTTCGGATACTCCGGTGCCTTGGCCCTGGCCGCGTTGGCGTCGTTGATTTTCGGCGCCATCGGTTTTATGCATCTGGGCGTGTCGCCGCTGGCCTCGCTCGTCGCCCTGACACCGCTGCCGCTGGCGGAAGTGGAAATCCGGTTTTTCCTCACCACGGTGCTTTTCTTTTTGCTCGCCTTGCTTTCTTCCGACGGGTCGCGGCGGCTGGGAATGGTCAGACGCGAATTGGCCGGCGCGCGGCAGGCGCTCAATCTGGCGCAGTTCAGCGCCGAATCCATGATGCAGGATCTCCCCACTGGCATTCTTTTTTTCGACAATGCCGACTGCCTGCGCTACCACAACCGTTTGGCGGAGCAAATCCTCGACAAGGATTTGGGGGAAGGGCTGGGAGTCGAAGCCGCGTGGGAGGAAATTTTATCCCCCGAGGCGCTGCACAAACTGATTCTGGAACGCCCGCCATCCGGATACTCAGAAGTGGAGGTGCTATTCGGCGCGCGCCCCCTGCGCGTGATGTGCAAACCCCTGATGCGCGAAGCCGAATACCTGGGCTGCATTTTCACCGTGTTCGATTTGACCGAGGAGAAGCGCATGGAACGCCGCCTGATGCGGCAGGAGCGCATGGCGGCCGTGGGGCAGATGTCCGCCCGCATCGCGCATGAAATTCGCAATCCTCTGGCGAGCATCAGCGGCGCCGCCCAAATGCTGCGCGATTCGCCCGATGTTCAAGGCCCGGACCGAAGGCTGTTCCGTCTGATCGTAAGCGAGTCCAACCGGCTCAACCGTTTTCTCAGCGATTTGTTGGAATACGTGCGCGAACGGCCCCCGTCTTTCCGCGAAATCGCGTTGGGGGCTTTATTCCGGCGCGTCATCCACTTGCTCGAAAAGGCACCGGCGTTCCAAACCGGCCTTGTCACCTTTGAGGAAAAAGTGGAGAATGGGGACGTTACCGTGGTAACCGATCAGGACCTTTTGTTGCAAGTGCTGCTGAACGTGGGGCTCAATGCCTTGGAAGCGATGGAAGCCGATGGAGGTCGTTTGATTTTTGCGGCCCGTCGAACCCAGGATGCGGTGGGCATCGAGGTGATGGATTCCGGTCCGGGTATGGATGCGGGGGTTCTCGCCCGCGCGACCGAACCTTTTTTTACCACAAAATCCCAAGGCACCGGGTTGGGATTGGCGGTATGCGCCCATACGATGCAATTGCTGGGGGGAAATATTAACTTGACCTCGATTCCGGGAAGCGGCACCACGGTTTCCTTGACCCTACCCGGCGAATACCAACCAACAGGAAACAACCCCCGTGGAAATTAAAACCAGGACTTCAGGAAAGTGGCAGATTCTGGACGTCGCCGGGCATATTCGCGGCAGCGAAGCCTCGCAGTTTCGCGCAGCGGTACAAAAAGCTCTGGAAGCCCGGCAATTGCAACTGGCGGCCAACTTGCGCGATGTCGGTTTCATCGACAGCTCCGGCGTCGGCATGCTCATCACCTGTCACCAGGACTTGAAAGCCGCTGGCGGCCAGTTGGTTCTGTTGAATCTTTCGGACGATATTTATGATTTGTTCGAGATGACTTCCATCGATCGGCTGTTCGAAATCGTGGATGGAGAAGAAGAACTGGCTTCGCGTTGAACTTTTTTAGAAAATCCCCGTGAAAGAAAGGTTTAAGTTCGGTTAGGAAAGGCCGATATAAACCATAGGGATTGGACCATGAAAATCGATCGCATATCTGAACTGTTTGGGGTTGATCTCCAAAAAGCCGCGGGAAACACCAAGGCGACCGATAAGTCCGAAAAGACTTCCAAAACCGATAGCGTCGTACTTTCCAAAAAAGCCAAAGATTTACAGGCGCAATCCAGCGACGCCGCTACGGTGCTGACCCACCTGCAAAACCTGCCGGATGTACGGCCGGAAAAGGTTCAGGAAGCCAAGGATAAAATCGCCTCCGGGTATTTCGATTCCCCGGAATTCATGGATCGGCTGGCCGGCCGGCTTATGAAAGAGTTCGGCTTCCAAACGCCGGACGCCACGGCGCAGGCTTCTTGACCGTGCGCTGAATTCACCCAGCGCCGCTCCGCGGTGTCAATCGGTTCGAAATTTTCGCCCGACTTCAGGGCCGGGCCGCAGGGGAATGGCCTTCGCTCCAGCCGAGAATTTGCTCCCCCATTTCCAGATAGGGGATATACGCTTCAATGCCGGCTTCGAGGCTTTGAATCGGCTGCGCAAATCCGGCCGCGCGGATTTTTCCCATCTCGGCCTGGGTGAAATACTGGTAGCGGTCGCGCAAGACCTCGGGCATGGGAATGAAATCGATGCGCGGCTCCCGGCCCATGGCCGCAAAGACGGCCTGCATCATATCGATCCAGGTGCGGGCTTCCCCCGTCCCCACGTTGTATATCCCGCCCGGCCTATGCGGGTCGAGAAAGTGCAAGGTCATATTCAAGGCGTCGTCGATATGTAAAAAGTCGCGCTTCTGTTCGCCGTCGCGGTAATCGGGGCGATGGGATTGGAACAAATGCACCGCGCCGGTATCCCGAATCTGGGCATGGGCTTTGGCCACCATGCTTTTCATGTCGCCTTTGTGGTATTCATTGGGCCCATAGACGTTGAAATACTTCAGGCCGACCGCGAAGGCGAAGACGCCGTTCCTGAGCGCCCACAAATCGAAGAGGTGCTTGGAATAGCCATAGGCGTTCAACGGCCGCAAATGGGGCAGCAAATCGTGCTGATCCGAGTATCCCTGCGCGCCGTCGCCGTAGGTGGCGGCCGAGGAAGCGTAGATCAGCCGCACCGGATTTTTCTGCGCGCTGCACCAAAGCGCAAGCTGTTTGGTGTATTCGAAATTGTTCCGCAGCAAATAACCGGCGTCGGCTTCGGTGGTCGCCGAACAGGCCCCGAGATGAAATACGGCGTCGATGCCGGCCGCCTCGAATTTGCCCGCCAACAGGGCCGGCAGAAAATTTTGCTTCTCCCAATAATCCGCGAAGCGGAGCGGCACGAGATTGCGCCAGCGCGTATCCGGTCCCAAATCATCGACCAGAATCAGGTTCTCGATTCCCATACGGTTCAGACGATACACGAGCGCGCTGCCGATGAATCCGGCGGCGCCGGTGACGACATAACAGGGTGTGGCTGTGGACATGGTTCTTCAAAATTATATCCTTTCGCGGAACTCGCTCCGGATTTGGAACTGATCGTATGATCAAATCAGAAAAGGCCCGGCGCATCGGCCAAGTGCTGGACCGCTTGTATCCGCATCCCGAAATCCCCCTTCACCACGACAACCCTTTCACGCTCTGCGTGGCCGTATTGCTTTCGGCGCAGACCACGGATAAGGCCGTGAACAAGGTCACCCCGGAGTTGTTCCGGCGCGCGCCCACGCCGGCAGCCATGGCGCAGCTTTCGGTCTCCACGATTGCCGCCATGATTCGTACCGTGGGGCTGGCGCCCACTAAAAGTCGCAACCTGCATCGTCTGGCCCAACTGCTGCTGGAACGTCATGGCGGCCGGGTTCCCGCCGATCTACAAGCTTTGGAAGCATTACCCGGCGTCGGGCATAAAACCGCCTCGGTGGTCATGGTGCAGGCCTTCGGCATTCCGGCTTTTCCGGTGGATACGCATATCCACCGTTTGGCTGGCCGCTGGAAACTTTCGTCGGGGAAAGACGTCGTGCAAACCGAAAAGGTTTTAAAACGTCTGTTTCCGCCCGACGAATGGGGCAGGCGCCATTTGCAAATGATTTATTATGGCCGCGAATATTGTCCGGCCCGGGGGCATGATCCGGCGAAATGCCCTTTGTGCCGGGAATTCGGAGGCAATTCCAAGCGGCCCAATGTCCGGAGATGAGATTAGGGTATTTGGGTTTTAAGTTTTGTACGACATGCGACACTTGCGACCATTAGGATTAGGGCGATTCCTGGGCGGGGCGATGTTCTTCGCTCTGCTCTTCGCCGGCCGGGCCGTCGGATTTGATCTTTATGAAGTATCGGCGAAGAACCCGCTGGATTCCGTTGCCCTGAAAATCCTGAGCTCTCCCGATGCCGGCTTGCATGTGGTTGCTTTCAACGGCTATCAAGGCGTCGGCACCTTCGACCTAGAAGGTCTTTCCAACGCCGACACCGTTCAATTCCAACGCGACGCCGTCTCCGATTCGGTGATTGAAGTCGCGGCCGGTAAGCCTTTCATCACCGTGCGCAATTGGAAAGGGACGCTGCGCCTCCGCAATCTCGCCTTTCACCTCGCTCCGGCGGCGGTCTTGATCGACGGCAACGGAAGCGGAACGACCGAGCCGGGTACCTTGATTTTGGATTCGTGCCTGATCTTCGCCGATACCCTGGGTTCGAACGCGATGCAGTGGGCGGCCGACACTTCCGGCGGGCGGCATATCGAAATTAAACGCAGCTATATCGCGGCCGGCCGGGGCGCGGGTGCGCAACTCACCTTGTCGGGGACGACCATCGCGTTTTTCAACAACGTTTTGAACTTTTCGGGCGTCTTACAACCCACGGTTTCCAAGAATTTCATCTTTGCCAACAATACGGTGTGCCGCATGCAAATCAACGCCGGCGGATCGTTTGCCACCGGGCTGTCTCCGACGCAGGGACAGTATTCGGTAATCGGGAATCTGGTGGCTCAGCGGCCGGGGAAGAATTATCTCGGAGCAGGCGCCACCGCGTCCGATTTCATGGCCTTCACCAATTTCAACGATTCGGGATCGGTGCTGAAGGGCAATGTCATCTACAACCAATGGTCATTTGACTACCCTTCCAATACGCGTTTCAGCGCCGATACCAGCAATCACGCCATTTCCGCGTATGCGCAACCCGATACCACCGAGCTGTGGAATTGGGGCTTGACCGGCGACGCCGGGCATGGTTTCCTCGCCGGCGATTCGGCGCGGCCCATTCCCTTCAACGTATTTCCCAATGTCACCGACACCGCCCTCACGCTTCCGGACAATACTCCGGCGATCCTGAGCTTCGACAGTGCGCGCATTCCGCGGACCTTGCGGCCGGCTTTCACCGGGGGCTTATCGCCGGACACGGCGTTTCCCGCCGACCGCTTCGTCTGGTCAGGAAAACCGGCCTTGACCCTGGGTGGGCCTTTTCAGCTCAAGACGTTGACTTTGGGCGGGCAATCACTTCAAGACGGCAATCCTGTGCTGTTTACCAACGGCGGCGCCTCCGGATTCACGGCCCAAGCCGAAGGGGTCATGAACGCCGGTTCGGCGACGGCGGAGTTTACCAACCAAACCGCGGCGGCCACCGCCTTTCATGCAGCCTATCGCTGCAATACCTCCCGTGGAACCAATATCGCTCCCACCTATGAAATGGGGTTCACGGCCGGCAGCGATACCTTGAATTTCGGATCGGTGAGCCGCGCGGGGCGCAGTCTCTGGGCAGCCACCACCATCAATGGTTGGCCGGGCAACATCCGCTCCCTGAACCGCACCATCGGCTATACCACCACGGCGCTGTTGGCCGCGGGGGCCAAGGTCCTGATCGGCACGCGGCAATTCACCGCGCCCGATCTCCCCGACAGTGTCAAGTACCGCGATGCCACCACCAATGCTTTGTATCCGGCTCTCGACTCGTCCGGTTGGTTGCTGGCGCGGATTCCGACCTCGTCCTCTTCTTTCGCGGTGTATGCGGTGGAGCATCTTTCGGTGCCGCGGGGAGATACCTCGACCCTGTTTTCGTTTTCCTGGGGCCAGGTGCGCGCCGTTTCCGATTCGGGGTTTCAACTGCAACTCGATACCGTGTCGAAAAGCCAGGCCGTCGACACCACCAAATTCGCCTATGGGCAAAAACCCGTGGCCGTCACCTGGCAAGGCAAGGGACCGCATGATTCGATTCAGGCGGTGTTGAACGTCACGCCGGATCTGGAATTATGGAAAATTCCGGTCGGCGGAGTTCCGGTGCCAGACACCACGGCCGCACGCAGCGGAAATACCGTACAGATCAATATCGCCGCCGCGGATTCGGCGGTCGCGTTTTTTTCCGGCCTCAGCCTGAATGTTCCGGCTCCCGTCTTCACCGGCATCGTGAACGGTTTCGAAGTCGACACCTTGCGCAGTTCCATTTCTTTGCGCCTGACCCTGGGACGCCTGGATACCGCCAATGCCGATACCGTAGCCCCGGTCCGGAACATGCGCTTTCTCGGTGGAGTTTCGATCGCCATGCGCCATGCGCATCTCACTTCGTCCTACGCCTTGCGGTTCGCGGTGTCGAAGCCGATGGACGTCGACAGCGCCCAGGCCTGGGTCTACTCCGCCGGATTGGGGTGGAAAAAAATCAGCGGGCTCGCGTTTTCTTCCGGCCACGACACGGCGCAGGTCGGCGGATTGGATGCGACCATGACCGCCATTCTGGTGATGGAGGCCATCGGGCCGCCGGTGGGCATCACGCCCAAGTTCGCGTTTAAAAGTTCGTCGCAGGTCGAGGTTACCAACCAGAGTTCGGCCGGCGGGGCGGTCACGCAATACCGCGTGGTGACCTACAGCGTCGACGCGCTGGGACATGCCACCACGCAAACCTCGGGGCTCACGCCGCTGGACTCGGCACTGGACCTTTCCCTCGATACGTTGTCTTATCACGCTTTCACGATTCAGTATTATGTCGGCAATACCCTGGCCGCGGTGCTCGTCCAAGGCGCGCTTCCCGGTTTGACGGTTTCCAAGTCGGTACAAGACGCCGCGTTTCCGCCCACGCTGCAGCAAGGATGGCAATTGGTTTCTTTGCCGATCAACGACACCTTGCTGCAGAAGGAAATTGTGACCGTGAATCCCCTCGATACCGATACGGTGGATACGAAGCATGCCTACCGGCTCAAGGAGGCCGGCAGCATCTACTCCTGGGATACGACGTCCGGTTTCAATACCGTGACGGTGCATCAAGGGCAAGCAGTGCTGTTTGGCGGCACGCGGATTTACACCTTGCAGCTTACCGCCTCCGTGGCTCCGACCTTGCAGCCCTTTACTCTGACCGATACGGCCGGCGGCTGGAGGCTGATCGGAAATCCGTTTCCCTTCGCCTTTCCCCTGGCTAAAGTGACCTCCAATCTGGGTGCGTTAACCAATTTGGAGCGCCTCACCGCCAGTGGGAAAGCCTCGCAGCGGGCCTACGCCTGGGTGGTGGTGGGCGACAGCGAATCCCTGCAGCCCTTCGGGGGCTATGCGTATTTCTTTCAGCCGGGAGAAACGCTGACCTTTGATCCGTTGGCCGCCTCGGCCGCCGCTAAAACGTCGGCCGCCAAAAGCGCGGCGGCCACTCCACCCGGCCTGTCGGTGAGCGCCCAAATCCAAGGTGTCGACGTATCGGCCCACCTGTACCCCGCGAGCCGGGGCGACGACATTCCCGTGTTACCGGTTCCGGGTCTGGCCTATGGCCTGCGTCTGGGTGGAAATCCGGGATGGTGGAGCCAGGGCGTGGAGTGGGGCGGCTTCGAAACGCCGCTGATTCTCACCGCGCCGCAAGGTGGGATGGCGGACTTGAGTGCCGCGGGAAGCGCGCTGCCGGCCGCCGTGGTGTGGGATTCGCTCTCGGGAGAGGCGTATGACCTTCTCCAACCGCAACGCCTCGCGCTGCGTGCGGGAGACAACCGACTCACCTTAATCGGCGGCAGCATCGATTATGTGGCGGCCCGCCTGGGCGCACTGCAATCCATATATTTGGGAGCCGGTCGGTTCTCGATTTCCGTGCTACCGAATGCCTTGCATTGGCGCTTGGACTTGCCGGCGCGATCGGGCGGATACGATTGGGTGACCCTGTCGCTGCAAGACATCCAAGGTCGCAGGATTCGGGAAACCGTATTCGGTCGGACCGCCGCGGGAACTTTGCAAGGCGATTGGGATCTCCGCAATTTGCACGGTGGCATTTATATCAGCCGCGTGCAGGCCGGCGCGGGCGGCGGCGTCGTCTTCAGGGCCAGCCAGAAGGAGGCGGCGCCATGAAATACCTACGGCTTCTCGCGCTCGGAGTGCTGGTTGCCTCGGCGTGGGGGCAAAGCTGTTCTGAAGGCAGCGGCGATTGGGCGATTTTACCCCCGAAAATCGGGTCGCCGAACAATTCCAAAACCATGCCCTATGCCCTGCATTGTGACACGATGTTCGTACCCAAAGGCCACACCACCGTGGTCTATCCCGGAGTGTTGCTCTATTTCGCCTTGCCGGAAGCCACGCACCTAATCCGTGTGCAAGGCACCTTGGAGTTGCAGGGCTCCAAAGACAATTATGTGTCTTCGGCTGGAGGTTTGGACCCGATGCAGGCGGCCCCCGCGCCGTCAAAAACCACGAGTTGGGCCGGCATTCTCGTCGACCCCGAGGGGAAACTCGTCACCCGTTTCGCGGGGTTTTACGGCGCGGCCACTCCCATCACGGCCTTTTCCAATGCAGTTAAAATCGTGAATACCTTTTTCACCGGCGGAACCGGCATCATCAAACCCGACGGAACTTTATACGGTTTGAATCCGCAATTCACCGCCATTAACGCCTTGGATTTCTCCGCATCCTCGCCGGAGCAGGCCTTGGCGGCGCCGGATTCTGCCAATCCATCCGCCGCACCGGCCGACACTTTGACGGCCGCGGAAAAAGCGGCCCTGTTCAAATCTCAACAGGGGGGATTTTGGAGTCACCCTTTGACGTGGGTGGTCGGCGGGGGTGTGCTGTTGGCTTCGGGTGCCATCGGCTATTACGCCTTAAAGCCGGCGAAAACTCCCGCCATGAATACTACACCACCCGCGAACAACACCCCCGCCACCGTAAGCATGGACCCGTTGCCCGCGACCGTACCTTAATCCCGCGCCGCCTGGTTCGGCGTTAATTTCCCAGGCGCAGTTTTTTTAAGGCATCGCGCAGGCGCATGGCCTCTTCGTAATTCTCTTCGTTCACGGCTTTTTCCAGTGCCTGTTGTAATTGTTCGATGGGCGAGAGTGGTGCCGCACCGCTTTCGGCTTTTTCCTCCGGCGCAACCGAGGGAAACTCTTCGGTGGCGGTTTCTTTGCTCTCCGGTTTCAGAAAGGGCACCGAGGCCGCGGCAAACACGCGCCGGCTCAGAAAAATGGGAGCCTCGAAGCGCAAGGCCAACGCCATGGCATCGGAAGGGCGGGCATCGAATTCCAATTCTTCCACCTGGGACTTGCTGACATAAACGCGGCCGTAAAAAGTGTTGTCCTGCAAATCGGTGACTTCGATGCGCGTCACCGCCGCGTCCAAAGCGTCGAGCATGGATTTTAGCAAGTCATGAGTCAGCGGCCGGGGTGAGGCCTGATGGTTCAAGGCCAAGGCAATGGATTGGGCTTCGTTGGGGCCGATGAAAATGGGCAAGACGCGTTGGGAATCTTCGCCGCGCAAGAACACGATGAACCCCATATTGGTGATGGAAACGCTGTCGATATGCGCCTCGAAAAAATCGTCGGGATTTTCTTCGGCGGGTTCGCTCATACGTTGAAAAGAAAATGCATGATGTCGGCGTCTTGCACCACGTAGTCTTTGCCTTCGGTGCGCACCAGGCCTTTTTCTTTGGCGGCATGCCAACCGCCGCATTTCATCAGGTCGTCATAGGCCAAGGTTTCCGCGCGGATAAATCCCTTTTCGAAATCCGAATGGATGACGCCCGCCGCCTGCGGCGCTTTCCAGCCTTTGTGAATGGTCCAGGCGCGGGTTTCGGGTTCTCCGGCCGTGAAAAAGGTTTGCAGCCCCAACAGGGAAAAGCCCTTGCGAATCACCCGATCCAATCCGCTTTCGGAGAGGCCCATGCTCTTGAGAAACTCTTCTTTTTCATCCGCATCCAACTCGGCGATTTCGCTTTCAATTTTACCGCTGATGACCACCAAATCGCAATTTTGTCCGGCCGCATAGCCTTGCATGGCGCGCAAGTGTTCATTGCCTTTTTGAATCTCGTCTTCGCGCAGATTGGCGCAGTAAAACATGGGCTTTAAGGTGAGCAAGCCCAGTTCGCGCACGGCTTCGATTTCTTCCGGGCTGAGCGCCGCCGTGCGCGCGGGCCGGCCTTGATCGAGAACGGCTTGGATGCGTTCGAGAATTTCCACGCGTGCCTTGGCTTCTTTGCTTTCCTTGGCGGGCTGGCCGGCGAGTTTGCGATCCTTCTGCAATTTTTTTTCCACGGTATCAAGATCGCGCAGGGCCAATTCGAGATTCACCACGTCGGCGTCGCGCACCGGATCCACCGAACCTTCGACATGGGTGACGTCGACGTCTTCGAAGCAACGCACCACGTGCATGAGCGCGTCGACTTCGCGGATATGCGCCAGAAATTGGTTTCCCAGACCTTCGCCTTTTGACGCGCCTTTGACCAAACCGGCGATGTCGACGAATTGCATCACGGCCGGAACTTCGCGTTTGGGTTTATACATGCGGGTCAATTCCCGTAGGCGTGAATCCGGAATATTCACCATGCCTATGTTGGGATCCTTGGTGCAAAAGGGAAAATTGGCCGCTTCGGCGCCGGCCGAAGTCAACGCATTGAAAATGGTCGATTTGCCCACATTGGGTAATCCTACGATTCCGCATTTAAATCCCATGCCACCCTCTTTGCCGTATAGTTTCAAACTTAGAACAATGCCGCAGAATTGATTCAAAATCGCAGGCGGGATTTTGGCCCGAAAATAGCAGCGCCGATCCGGGTACTTTATTCAGGTATAATGAAATGTCGGGTGGCATGACATCAAGCAGGGTTAATCATGGTGAAAGAGAAAATGTGGAAAACCCCGGATATCGTGCCTGAAATCACTTATACCGATTTGGCTCGCGCCATCGAGTGGCTTCAACGGGTGTTTGGATTTCGGGAGCGTACCGAGGCGCGTCTAAGCTGGCCAGGAGGTGGAAGAGCTTGGTTTGAAGTTGGAGATAGTCTGTTCAATATCGCAACTCCAGGCCCCGCTCGGCGGCAAAATCCTGAGACACCAGGGCTGATGATGAAAGTCTACGTAGAAGACGTTGACGAACATTTCGCACATGCAAAGGCCGACGGGGCGACGATAGTCTCTGAACCCGAAGATGGTTTTTGGGGAGGTCGAATCTATCGAGTGCTCGACCACGAAGGACACCAATGGGAGATTTCACAGCGTGGGCGCGATATTGCGGCCGATCGCTGGGAACTGCCCCGGGGAGTTGTGCGCGGGGTGCCGAAGTGATAAAGTCGCCCAACCAACGCGCCAGCCGACCGCCCAACTGCTGCGCGGTCGAGCGGCGGTTGGGCTTATGCGAAGGCTTCACATTATGAACCAAATCAATGATTTGCGGAAACAGTTGCTCCGCATTCAGAAGTCCAGTTACCGCCGCAAGTTGCGCGAAGCGCGCGCGACTTTGGAAGCCTCTCCCCAGGTGGTGCGCTACGGCAAGGAGTATGGGCGTTGCCTGCGCACCTATACCGCCGTTTCTTCCTGGTCCGAAGTGATGCGCAAGGTATGCGCCGCCGACGTGGCGTATCACGGGGATTACCACCCCCTGCGGCATTCGCAGCGTTCCATTCTGCGCGTGCTGCAAGAAGCAACGGTCAAACGCCGCATCGTCTTGTGCCTGGAAATGTTCCATCAAGCCGATCAGAAGTGGCTGGATCAATTCATGGCCGGGAATCTCGAAGAACGGGTTTTTCTCCGCCGCATTCGCTATGCCCGCAAATGGGCCTATAATTGGAATCCCTGGAAGCGTATTCTCGACTTCTGTCGCGAGCAGCACATTCCCGTTTTGGGCATCAATCTCGAAACCCGCGACCCCGACTCTTCTTTGCCGGCGCGCGACGCTTTCGCGGCCCAAATCATCGGACAGGCTTTGATACGGCATGCCGGGTCCTTGGTTTATGTGGTCGACGGCGATTACCACGTGGCCCCCGGCCACTTGCCCGCCGAAGTGGAGAAGCGCCTCAAGCCCCTGGGGGTGCGTCCGCAAAAAGTGATTCTGTATCAGAACGCCGAAAACCTGTACTGGAAGTTGGCGCAAGCGGGGCATGAAGAAGCCGAGGCGCTGCAAATCAGTGACGAGGCCTTTTGCCTCATGAACACCGTGCCCACCACCAAATTGCAGGCTTATCTCGATTGGCTGCATTTTGCCGAAGAAGAGGGCTATGCGCCGGTGCGCGGCAATTGGGCCGAACTTTCAGGCGAAGATTATCTCGATCAAATTCACGCTTTGATCGCGGATTTGAAACGCCTGCTCGGCATCGAGCTTTCCGAAGAAAAATTATCGCGGCTCACGGTTTACTCCAGCCGCAACTTCGACTTCGCCGAAGTCATCGCCATGCACCCGGTGATCGAGAAAGATCTGTCCCGCATCGAAGGAAAAATTTCGCGCGGCGAAGGCTTTTTACTCGAAATTGATGATGGCGATCAGCCTTCGTACGTGATTTATCTGCAAGCCGCCAACGTCAACCAGGCCGCCGAAGAAGCCACGCATTTTCTCAACGCCTCGTTGCGCGGCCCGCTGCGGAAGGCTTTGTCTCCCCTGGATCGCTTCTACCGCGAAGCCTTGACCGAGGCCCTGGGTTTTTTCGGATCGAAAATGATCAACGAGCGCCGCAAGGTGGTGTCGGAATGGGCCATTCGCATTTATCTGGGGCGGGCGCGCAAGCAGGGCGCGGGCGATCGCGAAGGCGCGGACAATGTGGCCATCGGACGTTTTCTCTTGCAGCATCATCATTTGGAGGGACGCGAAGCCGCTCTCGAAACCTTCCGGAGCAAATTCGCGGCTCTGTACGCGGGACGAGGCGCCCGGCCGCATGCGGCGGCCACCCAACTCGGTTATATGCTCGGCAATAAACTGTTCTACGCGGTGAAAAAAGGATATTTGCCTTTGACCTTGATCCGCGAGTTGTTCTTTCGATCGTTGGAGAAGAACGGCGAAGCCTTTTCCGTGTATCAGGAACTTTCGCGCCGCCTGCAGAAATTGCATGCCGATCACGGCCGCGCCTCTTTGGAGGCGGAGCGCTCGTTTTCGGCCACGGCTTGACCACACGCTCCCGAAGATATTTCGAAGCGCTGTTTTCCGTTTAGCGTGCAATCGAGAAAGGCGCGGTGAACCGCTGCCCGGCCCCACTTACTTGAAGGAAATATCGGCCGTTTCCCAGCAGGCTGATCGGTACCGAGACGCCACTACCGAAGGTGGTGGACTTCAAATCCACCACCTTGTTGCCGACTACGGTGTAAATCGCGGTTTCCATTACCGGGCCGAGCAGGGCTTTCGGCAAGGTGGCGTAAAGCTGCGAAGGACTGAGGCGTAGGGTAATTTCGCGGTTCCTGTTTGATCGGGGGAGCACGGCGTTGTCGTTGAGCGGTGAGGTCAGTATAGTGCCGTGACCGCCAACTGCCACTAAAAGCGTGCCGGTCCAGGCGACGGAGTTCAGATCGTTGGTCGTACCCGATTTTTGCGCGGTCCAAGCAATGCCATCCGGCGAGGTCAGGATGGTGCCGAACGAACCCACCGCCACCAACTGCGCGCCGGCCCAGGTGATGGAGTATAGGTTGCCCGGTTTTCCTGTGGGATGTGGGGTCCAGGTTCCTCCATCCGGCGAGGTCAGGACCGTGTCGGCATTACCACCCACCGCCACCAATTGAGTGCCGGTCCAAACGACCGAGTATAAATCTATGGCCGTATTGGCCGTATCCGAGCTGCGGGATGTCCACATAATGCCATCCGGCGAAGTCAGAATGGTGCGGGAACGGCCGACCGCCACCAACTGCGTGCCGGTCCAGATGACGGAGTTTAAATGGAGGGACGTATCGGAGGTGCGCGAAGTCCAGGTGATGCCATCTTGTGAGGTTAGGATGGTCCCGCCGATGCCGCCTTCCAAACCGCCGCCTACCGCCACGAGTTGGCTGCCGGTTGATGCGACGGAGCTCAACACGTCCGTCGTCCCTGAGATTTGAAGGGTCCAAGCGACGCCGTCCGGCGAAGTCAGAATGGTGCCGTCATAGCCCACGGCGACCAACTGCTTGCCGGTCCAGGCGACGGAGACCAACGCGACGGTCGATCCGGTGCTGTCCGGAGTCCAGGCCCCGCCTTCCGGTGAAGTCAAAACATCAACATGGCTGCCGTTGGTATCAATCGTTCCCACCGTCACCAGTTGCGTTCCGGCCCAGGTCACCCCATAGAGGGTATTGCCATGATTCAAATTCACCGCCGTCCAATTGGATTGCGAGAAAGACATCACGGGGAATAAAAGCAGTAAATACAATTGCCGGTTCAGAAGACGTGGTTTCATCATAGCCTTGATTCCTTTAAGTGCATTCGGCGCCTATGGGAATGGTTTTCATCCAGCAACAGTATTTAGGCCGAATCAACACTAATAATTTTTTACCAGGGGAATTCGTGGCATATTTTGTTAACTACGAAACCGTTTTTTATAAAAATTTAATGTACGGGGGTAGAAATTTTATACCCCCGGCCGTTCATGTTATTCCGGTCAACCAATGCACGGGTCATTCAAGATCCTTCACGCCTGGAAATTCCCGACCCACAATTTCGGGGAACTGGATTTCTCTCGAACGCGAACCGGAATGACTTCTAGTTTGTTGCTATGAAAAAAACCTGGCCCTGGGTGATTTTCCTGGGCGTCGTTGCCGCCCATGCCGATCCGCACATGTGCTGGGCCTTATTTTCCCGACAGCAATTATTCTGGCCCAGCCTCGACTCTTTGCAACAATCGCATGCCGCCGACAGCACTATCCGTGTGGGAGTCTTGCCGGTTTACGCCGCGCAGTATTCCGAATCCACGCCCTGCGATTCCTGCCACCGGTTGTCGCAGGACGGCATGGAATTTTTTCTGGGCAATGCCTTGACCCGGACGCTGGCGCAGATGCTGCCGGGGCACACCGTGGAGTTGGTGGATCCTTTTTCCAAGTTGCTGAACGCGCGCAAGGTGGCGTTTCCCCAAATCCTGGACAGCCTGGAATTGCCTTGGCAAAAATGGTTGGCCGATTGCGGCGATCCCCTGATTTACCGCCCCCAGGAATTCATGGCCCGTCCCCAGGACAAAGCCCGGCTCGAACGCGCGGCCGGCGCCTTGGGGTTGCCCTATATTTTCGTGGTGCGCGACTTCACGGTCGCTGTCAGCCCCAAGGGACGCAGCACCCATTTCGGCGGGCTGCGTTGGAGTTGGAAAGGGGCGCTGTTCAATGTGAGGGCGGGTCGTTTCGAATGGGCCGTGGGTTTTTCCGAGGATCGCGGTCTTATGGATCTCGACGAGGATTTGGAACCGGGTTTTGCCAAAGCCTTTGATGCTGCGGTGCAAAAAATACCGGTCGATCTGCAAACGCTGCTCTCCCGCGAACCGCGCTGAGGGCGATTACTTTAACACCGCGACGCACGTCCAAGCTCTGAATCTTTCCTGCGCCGATCCCGGTTATGGTATCATGATTCAAGCACCCTTCAGATAAGGAAGGCCCATGGCTGCCACGTTCAGCACCTTGCCGGAAATGCTCCGGCATGTGCGCGTTTCGTTCCGCAACCCCGCCGCGCTGGCGCATAAACAAGACGGCGCCTGGGTGCGCATTTCCACCGCAACCATGGCCGACACCGTGGAAAAGCTGGGCGAAGGCTTGATCGATTTGGGTTTGCGGCCCGGTGATCGGCTCGGCATCGTGGCCGATCCCTCGCCGTTCTGGATGCTGTTGGATTTGGCCGCGGTAGGGGCCGGGGCCATCACGGTTCCCATGTTCGCCAATATCGCCCCCGACAATTTGGAATTCGAAATCCGCGATTCGGGCATGCGCTTTTTATTCGTAGGCTCGGCCTCCCAATACCAAGCCATGCAGCCCTATTTCGGGTCGCTGGAAAAAATTATCGCTTTGCCGAAGGAGTTGGCCTCGCCGGCCTGCGCCTCCTGGGAGCAGGTGCTGGCGGCGGGGGCGCGGCGTCTGGCCGGCGGTTCCTCCGCATGGACGCGCCGCAGCCAGGCCGTCAAACCGCAGGACTCGGCCACCGTGATTTACACCTCGGGCAGCACGGGCACGCCCAAAGGCGTCGAGTTATCCCACCAAAATTTGATCAGCCAGGTGCATTCGGCCGCCATCCGCTTTCCGCTCGACCCGGCCGTTGATTCGGCGCTGTCATGTTTGCCGTTGGCCCATGTCTTCGAACGCATGGTGGCGTACTTCTATCTCTCCACCGGCATCAGCGTGTATTTCGCCGAAGAGATCAAGAAGGTGGGCGAAAATCTACGCGAGGTGCATCCCACCATCATCACCTTGGTGCCGCGGTTGCTGGAAAAGATGTACGCGCGCATGCAGGCCAATGTCGAAAGCGCCACCGGTTTCAAACAGGCTTTGGGCCGGGCCGCCTGGCAGCGCGCGCGCGAAAAGCCGCATGCCGATCCCCCCAAACTCAAAGACAAATTGTACGACGTGCTGGTGTATCACAAAATGCGCGAAGCCTTGGGCGGCAAATTGCGCCTGGTGATTTCGGGTAGCGCGCCGCTCGAACCCGAGCTCTACACCTTCTTTCTCAACATCGGGCTTCCGGTTTTCGAAGGGTACGGCCTGACCGAAACTTCGCCGGTGATTGCCGTGAATTATCCCGGGCATCGCAAGGTAGGCGCGGTGGGGCCGCTGTTCCCCGGCGTCGAAGTGCGCATTGGCGACGACGGCGAAATTCTGGCGCATGGGCCCGGCGTCATGAAAGGTTATTATGGCAAGCCCGAGGAAACGGGTCAGGCCGTCGCCGGTCCCGATCGCTGGATGCACACCGGCGATTTGGGGCATTTGGACAACGAAGGTTACCTGAAGATTACCGGCCGGAAAAAAGAGCTGTTCAAAACCGCCAACGGAAAATATGTGGCGCCGGTTCCCATCGAGAAGGCGCTGATGGGCAATAAGCTGGTCGACATGGCCATGGTGGTGGCCGAAGGCCGGCCGTTCACTTCGGCCCTGCTCTTTCCCGACCTGGAGAATCTGCAACCGATCAAACAGGAATGCGGCTGCGCCTCCATGCAGGATGCCGACTTCCTGCGATCCGAGCCGGCGCGGAATTTCATTCAACAAACTCTCGACGCGCTCAACGCTAAGCTCAACCACTGGGAGCAGGTACAGAAGTTTTATCTGGCGACCCGGGCCTTGTCGGTGGCCGACGGCGAACTCACGCCCACTTTGAAAATCCGCCGGCATGTGGTCCAGGAAAGGTTTCGCAAGGAAATTGATTCCATGTACGCCCCACGGGTACAATAACAGCGACGCCCAGGGAAGGGAGGAGCGCATGCAGGCCATTCGATCCGCGGCGGTTGTCGGCAGCGGCATCATGGGAGCGCAAATCGCGGCCCACCTGGCGAGTTGCGGCCTGCGCGTGCTGCTGCTCGACATGCCGTCCGACGGCCCCCACCGCAATGCCCTGGCCGACAAAGGCAAAGACGGGCTGCGCAAGCTCAAGCCTTCTCCGTTTTACTCCTCCGAGGCTTTGCATCTCATCCAGACCGGCAACACCGCCGACGATTTGACCCGGGCCGGGCAATGCGACTGGGTGATCGAAGCCATCGTCGAACAACCCGGCCCCAAACAGGAATTGTTCGGCCGCCTGCAAGCCGTGATGGGCCCGCATACCATCCTGTCGACCAACACTTCCGGCATTCCGCTCAAGCTGTTGTCCAAAGACCTGAGCCATGAAGCCCAGGCCCGTTTCATCGGCACGCATTTTTTCAATCCGCCGCGGTATCTGCGCTTGGTCGAAGTGATTCGCGGCCCGCAGACATCGGACGAAACCGCTCAGCGCATCCGCCACGTTCTGACCCAGGTGCTGAACAAAGTGGCCGTGGACGCTTTGGATTCTCCGGCCTTCATCGCCAACCGCATCGGGGTGCACGCCATGGTGCGCACCTTGGCCATCGCCCGTGAAATGAAGTTGACGGTCGAAGCCGTGGACGCGTTAACCGGACCGTTACTGGCGCGGCCCAAAACCGCCACCCTTCGCCTGGCTGATTTGGTGGGGCTCGATACCTTGGTGCACATTGTGCGTAATTTGGGCGAAGCCTTTCCCCAAGAAGGCTTTACGTTGGACCCGATTCTGGAACAATTGTTCGCTTCGAAGCGTCTGGGTCGCAAGTCGGGCGCAGGATTCTATCGCAAAACCGAAACAGGGTTGGAGGCGCTCGACCTCGACACCGGCGCCTACCGGCCCGAACAAAAAGTGCGCTTCGAAGAGCTGAAAGACGCGAGCAAAGAGGAAAACCTCGAAAAGAAAATGCGCAAGCTGTTTGCGGCCCAGGGGCCGGGCGCACAAGCCGCGCGCCGCATTTTGACCTCAAGCCTGGCCTACGCTGCCCAAGTCATGCCGCACATCGCCGAAAATCCGGACGACGTGGACATCGCCATGGAACTGGGATTTGGTTGGGAGGCCGGCCCTTTCAAGCTGACCGATGCCATCGGTCCGGATTTGCTGCGCCGGGCCGGAGAAGAAGGCTCGATCCACATTCCGGCCTGGCTGCTCGACCCCTGCGAGGGTAGCGCGCAGGTTTACCAATTGAACCAGGACGCGCTTCAGGTCAAGCAGCCCGCGCCGACAGGTGTGACGCGGAAGGCGGTCGCTCCGCGCGGCTTCAGCCTGGCCCGTCATCGCGCCGCGCATCCACCCGTACTGGCGTCTTCCGACGCGACGTTGTGGGACATGGGCGATCAAGTGCTCTTGCTCGAATTCCATTCCAAGATGAATTCCATGGGTCCGATTTCACTCGACATGATTGTGAAAGCCATCGACCAGGCCCAGAACGGTTATGCGGGTCTTGTCATCGGCAATCAGGGGCAGAATTTTTGCGCCGGCGCCAATATCGCCATGGTGCTGCTGGATGCGGCCAACGGTGAATTCGACAACATCGACGGTGCCATCCGCCAATTCCAAACCGCCAGCCTGGCCATCAAATACGCATCGGTGCCCGTGGTGGTGGCCCCGCATGCCATGGCCCTGGGCGGCGGCTGCGAATTCGTGTTGCACAGCCAGCGTCCCGTCTTGTCACCCGAAACCTATTTGGGTTTGGTCGAAGTAGGCGTGGGGCTTTTACCCGCCGGCGGCGGCACCAAGGAATTGACCGTGAGGGCCATGGATAAAAGCCGCAGCGGCATTCCCTTGCTCAACCTTTCCAAAGCGTTCGAACTCATCGCCATGGCCAAGGTTTCGACTTCGGCGCGCGAAGCCTTCGAGCTCGGCTATCTCGACGCCCGCGCCGAAATCGCCGACAATGAAACCACGCGTCTCGATCAGGCCAAAGGCGAAGTCCTGGCTTTGAGCCGGGCCGGTTATCGCCCACCGGCGCCAGCGATGCATGTCGAAGTGCTGGGAACCGAGGCCCTGGGGGCTTTCGATACCGCCATTTATCTCCTGCGCGAAGCCGGCTTCGCCAGCGAACACGACGCCTTTATCGGCAAGGCCGTGGCGCGCATCATGGCCGGGGGGCGGGTCACACCCGGAACCGTGGTGGATGAGAATTATCTGCTCGAACTCGAACGCGAGGAATTTCTGCGCCTAGTCGGCACCAAGAAATCGCAGGCCCGCATCGAGCACATGCTGAAAACTGGCAAGCCCCTGCGGAACTGACGGGGAACGGAGGTTGTCGATGCGCGAAGCGGTGATCGTAGCCGGGGCCCGGACGCCTGTCGGCAAAGGCGGCAAGGGGTCTTTCACCAAGGTCCGGCCCGATACCCTGGCGGCGCATTGCGTCCAGGAGACCTTGCACCGCGCACCCGGGGTCGCCGGCCAAGACATCGAGGATTTGATGCTGGGTTGCGCCATGCCCGAAGCCGAGCAGGGCATGAATGTGGCCCGCATGGTGGGCCTGCTGGCGGGCTTGCCCGATTCGGTGCCCGCCGTCACGGTCAACCGCTATTGCTCGTCGGGACTGCAAACCATTGCCATGGCCACCGATCGCATTCAGGCGGGTGACGCCGAGGCCATTCTGGCCGGGGGCTTGGAAAGCATGTCGATGATTCCCATGGGCGGGCATAAAATCGCGCCCCATCCCGACCTGGTCGCACGCCGTCCCGAGTCGTATATGACCATGGGTTTGACGGCCGAAAAAGTGGCCGAACGCTACCGCATCAGCCGCGAAGAGCAAGACGCCTTTGCCCTGCGATCGCATCAACGCGCCCTGGCCGCCGTGCAAGGCGGAAAATTCCGGGATGAAATAGCGCCTTTTTCCTGGACCGAAACCGGATGGGATGCGCGACGGCGCGAGGTGGCCCTGCAGCGCACCTTGGCGGATGACGAAGGTCCGCGGGCCGACACTTCAATTGAAGCTTTAAAGGCTCTCAAACCCGCTTTCAAGCAGGGCGGCACGGTCACGGCCGGCAACAGCTCGCAGGTCAGCGACGGCGCCGCCCTGGTGCTGGTGACTTCGCGCGCGTTCGCCGAAGCGCATGGGCTCAAACCCATGGCCCGTCTGCTCAAATTCAGCGTGGTGGGCGTGGCTCCCGACGTGATGGGAATCGGTCCGGCCTTTGCGATTCCCGCTGTGCTCAAAAAGGCCGGGCTGGCGTTGAACCAAATCGATCTCATCGAATTGAACGAGGCTTTTGCCGCCCAAAGCGTGGCCATCGTCAAAGAACTGGGAATCGACGAGAACAAGCTCAACGTCAACGGAGGCGCCATTGCCTTGGGCCATCCGCTGGGATGTACGGGCGCGAAATTGACTTTGACCTTGATCCACGAACTGAAACGCCGCGGCGGCCGCTACGGCTTGGTGACCATGTGCGTGGGCGGCGGCATGGGTGCGGCCGGGGTTTTCGAAAGACTTTAGGGAACCTCTAATAATCGGCTTTCGTACGCGCCTTGCCGGGGCCGTTTGGCCTCGGCCTTCGACATCCCTCGGCAGACTCGTGAACCAAGCTCAGGCTTCGTCCGCCGGTGGAGCGATTATTAGCAGCAGCCTTTTATGCAACTTCACGGCTGAATACAGAAAGGGCCGGGGTTTGGCCCCGGCCCCGCTGCGGGGTGAAACACCACTCGATCAACCCGAAATGGCGTTGTAAATCGCTTCGTCCAAGGTGAAGAACAGCTTGAGTTCCACACCGTTGGTCGAGGGTTGGTTCTGTCCCGACAAGGTGAAGTGGCTTTTCACCTCGGCGCTGAAAATGCGGTTGAAGGTGTACAAAAATCCGGGTTGGATGGAAAACAACTGATCGGTTTGATCTACTGAAATACCCTCCACGCTTTCATTGAACCAGAAGGTGTACTCCATTCCCAGATTGAGTTCCAGATCCTGATGATGCTTGCGCATAGCCGGAATGGGGACAAAATAGCCGGGTTTGACGAAGACATCGACGAAATCCTTTTTGCTGTTGTTCTTGTCCTCGGTGGTGAAATTGTAGGAGGCATTGGCCAACAGACCGAAGTCGGCCCAGCGATGGCCGACCATGGGGCCGAAGGTGAAGGTGGCGAAATTGCCGGCGTCGAGAATGTCTTCGAAACCGATGGGCAGGGTGATGGCTGCGAATCCGCCGGCACCCGTGGCCGAGTCGGCGTATTTCAATGCAAGCACCGGGCGATCCAAGCCGGTGTGGCCGCCCGAATCCTGGAAGATGTAATTCACCTGCATGGAACCTTCGAGGCCGTCGGAGAGACCGAACTTGCCCTGCAGGGGCATGGCTAACGGGTTGTTGGAGTTTTCGACTCCGTTGTCGGACCAGTCGTCCAGATATTGCCCGTTGATGGATGAGCGGGCACCGCCTAGGTCGATCTGCATGATGCGCGTGGCGACGGGCAAATATTCATCCAAAGCCAGCGCGGGTGTCAATGCCAGACAGGTCAGGAGGAGAATTCGGATCGTGACGTTCATAGTGCGGATCTCCGTGTTCGTGTGAAACAACCCCAGGGACAACCTAATTAATCCATATTCCGCGCAAGTTTTCAATTATAATCCTGGCGTCGCAAAAAAATTGCGGCCAAACTGGCGTGCTCCCACCTTGGATAATGGTGGAATTACAAAACGGAAAAGGGATCGACGCGCGATCGCCTTTTTTTCGGGAAGGCTTCGCATACCCGCATTTTTTCCCGAGTCAGGGCGGTATATTTTACTATGGAACGGTATGAAGTTCACGCGTAAAACCGACTACGCCCTGCGGACCATGCAATATTTGGCCCGGCGTTATTACGTGTATCGCGGAGACGGCGAAGCTTCGGTCCCCGTGGCCGTGGCGGCAATTGCCCGTGAAACCGGTTTGTCGCTGCGCTTTTTACATGGGATCGTGGCCAAGCTGGCGCGTGCCGGTTTGCTTAAAACCGTTCCCGGCCCCAAGGGGGGCGTCACCCTGGCGCGTTCGCCCGAGGCCATTTCGATTCTGGGCATCGTCGAATGCGTCGAAGGGGGCATCCAGCTCATGGATTGCTTCGTCCATCCGGAAAATTGCCGTGACACCAACCAATGCTCCATTCAAAGCGTCTTATATACGGCCCAAGACGCCTTGCGCAGCAGCCTGCGCCAAACCAATCTCAAGCTCATGGTGCGCGCGCAAAGCGATCCTTTCCGCACCATGCCGGAAAAACATTTTCTCAAACCCCAATTCGGCTGCCCGGTCTTGAAATAGCCGGACGCCAGCCGGATCCAGGCTGCACCCAAGGCGGGAAAAGAACTAATCGACAAAGATTTTCCATTGACCCCCCCTCGGCTTTTAGGCATTTTTATTTCACTTCTTCCGGCCAAAGGTTCGCATGAAATTGCAGGAATACCAGGGCAAAGCCCTGTTGCGGAAGGCGGGGTTGCCGGTTCCGCGCGGTAAGGTCATTTTCTCTGCCGCCGAAACCGCCCGCGCGCTGACGGATTCGGGTTTGGAAAAAGGTGTGGCCAAGGCCCAGGCCTTTACCGGCGGCCGCGGCAAAGCCGGCGGCATCAAGCTGTTCCAAAATGCAGTTGAAGCCGAAACCGCGGCGTCGCAGCTCATCGGCATGAACCTGGTCACCAAGCAAACCGGCCCCGAAGGCGTGAAAATTCACGCCGTGCTGCTGGAAGAGCAAAGCCGGGTGGCCCGCGAATTGTACGTGGCCGTAACCTTGGATCGCGCCCGGGCCAACATCGTCTTCATTCTCAGCTCCGAAGGCGGCATGGATATTGAAGAGGTCGCCGAGCGGTTTCCGGAAAAAATCCTCAAGCTCTATCCCGAATGGGGGCGCGGGCCGGATCAGGTCCTGCTCACACAAGCGACGGATTTTTTGGGTTTGCACGGTGCCCAAGCCGGGGAATTCAGTGACGTCGCCCGCAAACTTTACGATCTCTACGTCGCCAAAGATTGTTCCCTGCTCGAAATCAATCCCCTGGCGGTGAACGCCGCCGGTCACTTGGTCTTGCTTGATTGCAAGGTGACCATCGACGACAGCGCCCTGTTCCGCCAAACGGATACGGGCGGCGACCCCGACGCGGAAAAGGATCCGGCCGAAATCGAGGCGGCCAAGTTCGGCCTTAGCTATATCAAACTCGACGGCAATATCGGCTGCATGGTCAACGGCGCGGGGCTGGCCATGGCCACTATGGATATCATCGCCCATTACGGCGCTCAGCCCGCGAACTTTCTCGACGTGGGCGGTTCGGCTTCGGAAGAGGCCGTGACTAAGGCCTTTGCCATCATCTGCTCCGACCCGCATGTGAAGGCCATTCTGGTCAACATCTTCGGCGGCATCATGCCGTGCGACCGCATCGCGCGCGGCATCATCAACGCCGTCAAAACCACGGGCCTCAAAGTGCCGCTGGTGGTGCGCCTCGAAGGCACGCGCGTGCAGGAAGGCAAAACCCTGATCCGGGAATCCGGTCTCAACCTTATCTCCGCCGCTGATCTCGAAGATGCGGCGCGCCAGGCCGCCCACACCGTCGCGGCCAACTAAGGAAATCCGGCATGTCCATTCTCATCGGTTCCGAAACGCGGCTCCTCACCCAGGGCATCACCGGGAAGGCCGGATTGTTCCACTCGCTGCAATGCCGCGACTACGGCACCAAGGTGGTAGGCGGCGTGACTCCGAAAAAAGGCGGCACCCGCGTCGAAGGTTTTCCCGTATTCGACACCGTGGCCCAGGCGCGCGCCGCCACCGGCGCCAACACCACCATGATTTTCGTGCCGGCCCGGTTCGCGGCCGACGCCATTCTCGAAGCCGCCGACGCCGGCATCGAACTCATCGTGGCCATTACCGAAGGCATTCCCGTTATCGACATGCTGAAAGTGCACCACGCTCTGGAAGGCCGGAGCTGTACCTTGATCGGTCCCAATTGTCCGGGCCTGGTGACCGCGGGGGTGTGCAAGGTGGGCATTGCACCCGGTCCCATCCATAAACGGGGAAAGATCGGCATCGTGTCGCGCTCCGGCACCTTGACCTATGAAGCCGTGCATCAAACCACCTTGCTGGGATTGGGCCAAACTACGGCCGTGGGCATCGGGGGCGATCCCGTGCACGGGTTGACCCATGTCGATGTCATTCGCATGCTCAATGACGATCCGGAAACCGAAGGCATCATTTTGATCGGAGAAATCGGCGGCAGCGACGAGGAAATCGCCGCGGCCTTTATCCGGGAGCAGGGGCGCAAACCTGTGGTGGGATTCATCGCCGGTGCTTCGGCCCCGCCGGGAAAACGCATGGGCCATGCCGGCGCCATCGTCGACGGCCATGCCGGTACGGCCCAATCGAAGAAGGCCGCACTGCGCGCCGCGGGCGTGACCGTAGCCGAGACCGCGGCGGAAATCGGCCACAAGATGGCCCAGGCCATGCAGGGGCGCTGAGGCCCGTAACCGAGGAGAGCTACCATGTCGGGACGAAAGGCGAAAATCGCGTTGGTGGGAGCCGGCCAAATCGGCGGCACCATGGCCTTGCTGGCCGCGCAAAAACAACTGGGCGACGTCTTGCTCGTCGATGTGGTGGATGGCGTACCCCAGGGAAAAAGCCTCGACCTCATGCACGGCCGCGCCATCGTGCCCACCTCGGCCAATTTGTCGGGCGCGAACGACTATGCGGCGTTGCAGGGCGCCGACGTGGTCATCGTCACCGCCGGCCTGCCCCGCAAACCCGGCATGAGCCGCGACGATTTGCTGGAAGTGAATTACGGCATCATCAAAACCGTGGGCGAAAACATCCGCCGGCACGCCCCGAACGCTTTTGTGATCGTGGTGACGAATCCGTTGGATGCTATGGTGTACGCCATGCAGCGCGTCACCGGCTTTCCGGCCCAGCGCGTGGCCGGCATGGCGGGCGTGCTTGATTCGTCGCGCTTCGCCTCGCTCATCGCCACCGAGCTCGGCGTCTCGGCTGAAGATGTGACGGCCCTGGTCATGGGCGGCCACGGCGACACCATGGTGCCCTTAATCCGCTACGCCACGGTGGGGGGCATCCCTGCGGAGCAATTGCTGCCGCGCGAAAAACTCGACGCCTTGGCCAAGCGCACCGCCAATGCGGGCGGCGAAATCGTGGCCTTGCTCAAAACCGGATCGGCGTTTTACAGTCCGGCCCTGTCGGCCATCCACATGGCCGAAGCCTATCTCTTCGACAAGAAGAACGTGCTGACCTGCGCGGCCATGCTCTCCGGCGAATACGGGGTCAAGGGGCTGTATGCCGGCGTGCCCGTGGTGCTGGGCGCGGGCGGCGTGGAAAAAGTGATCGAAGTGCCACTCGACGAAACCGAGAAAAAGCTCTTTGACGTGTCCATCCAGGCCGTGAAGTCCCTGGTCGAATGGGTGGACCAGCGCATGGCCAAGTAACGCCGGAGTTTCCCGATCCCTTGCCCGTCTGCGTCGGGCCGCGGGATATTCCTTACGGCACTTCGCCCGCTCCTACGCGCATCACCTCCGGTTCGCCCTCAACCAGGCGGATCACCGTGGTGGGGGTGATGGCCACCGGACCCAAATCCGCCACCACGCCGACGGCATGCCCGAACACCGCGTCGATGTCGGCGGGGTCGATGAAATTTTCGTCTTCCTGGATTTTGGCCGCGGTGGTCAGCAGCACGCAATCGGGTTTGAGGCGAAACAGGGCGTCGCCGAAGGCGCAGGCGGGCATGCGCACGCCGATTTCGGGACGGTTGACGTCGAGGATTTTTTTTCCGCGCACCGTGGCCGGCAAAATGAAGGTGTAGGGCCCCGGTACCAGTTTTTTCATGTAGCGGTAGGTGGCGTTCTCGATGCGCGCGAATTCGGTGACCGCGCCAAAGTCGCGCACCATCAACGCCATGAGATATTTCTTCATGGCCCGCTTCAGGTGATAAAGCTTGTGCACCGCGGCTTTATTGAGCGCGTCGCAGCCCAGCGAATATCCCGAATCGGTGGGGTAGACCGCCACTTCGCCGCGCGCGAAAACTTCAATGACCTTGCGCACCAGGCGCGCTTGCGGCGTCTGGGGATGCATTTCCAAGCGCATGGATCAAGTGTAATAGGCCGCGGCCTCGGGCAGAAAGGCATGCGGAATGTGCCGGATTTCGGCGCCGCCCGCCTCGCGGTCGAGATCGATGCCGATGACATCGAAGCGCATGGGCCGTTGCGCTTCGCCGTGCTGAAGGCAATAGCCCTGGGCCAGCTTTTGCAGTTGCCGTTGTTTGCGCGGCGTGACCCATTCCGCGGGGTCGCCGGCCGACGCGCTCCGGCGGGCCTTTACTTCGACGAATACCAAATCGCCCTCGGGGGCTTCGACGATCAGGTCGATTTCGCCGCGCCGGAAGCGAAAATTGCGATCGCGCAAACAGTAACCGCGCTGCGTCAGGTAACGCAACGCCAGGTCTTCTCCCCGTGTACCGGCGGCGCGGCGGGATTCACTCATAGCGCAGGCCCAGCACGCGCAATTCCCGCACCTTGGGCAAGGCGTTGCCGCGGGTCAGAAAACGCAGGGTGAGGGAATGCGCCACCCGGCCCTGCAGCAGCAGGGTTTGCGGGGCGCCGGTTCCTTCCAACGGGTAACGCAGAGGTTTCTGGCCGTCGAGGTTGACTTCGACCGCCGTCGGAAACCCCGAAGCTTCGCCCGGCCCGGCCGGCATGCCGGTTTCGAGATACAAGGCCTGCAGCGCGCAGTCCGATCCCAAATCCAGCGTCAGGGTGCCGCTCGGCTGAGCAGGCGACCAGTAGGTTTTCCGATTTCCGTCCCAAAGATTGGCTTCCGCCAGCGGAGAGCCGGCGGCATCGACCCCGGAGAGACCCTGCGTGCGCACCGGTCGCAACCAGGTCAAAGTATCGGGCCGTTTGCGCAGGGTGAGCGTTTGCCACACCAGCAGTCCCGTGGTGACGGCCAAGAGCGCCAGGGCGCCGATCAGCAGCGGCCGCGGCGACGCGCTTTCCCCCGACCAGCGGCGTTCCCCTTCCCGTCGATCGGTGATCCGTTGTTCCGGCTCCGCCGCGGCCTTGGTTAGCAGGCCCGCGGTCGATACGTGCACTGTGTCGAGATCGTGCAGCAATTCATCGGCGCTGCGATAGCGTTCCTCTTTTTTCTTCTTCAGGCATTTGGCCACGATCAGTTCGAGCCGGGGCGGCAACCCCGAACGCACCTTGCCCAACAGCGGCGGGGTTTCATGCACCTGTTTAAAGGCCACGGCCAGGGGTGTTTCGGCGCGAAAGGGCGGTTCGCCGGTCAGCATTTCGAACAGGACCGCACCCAGCGAGTACAAGTCGCTTTGCGCATCGACCACGCCGCCTTCACATTGTTCGGGCGCCATATACTCCGGCGTACCCAGGGCCATGCCGGCCGTGGTCAGGCTGGGAGAATCCACCACCTTGGCGATGCCGAAGTCCGAGATGTACGCTTTGTCGCCCGCCTCTACCATGATGTTGCCCGACTTGATGTCGCGGTGCACCACGTCGGCGGCGTGCGCGTATTTGAGTCCGCGGCAAATCTGCTTGGTGAGGTTGATGACGCGGCCGTAATCCAGGGGGTATTGGCTGCGCACCAGGCGGCTCAACGTCATGCCCTGGATGAATTGCATGGCGATGAATTTCTGCCCGCTCTCTTCGCCGTAATCGTAAAGCGTGACGATGTTCTGATGCTGGAGGCGCGAAATGGCGTAAGCTTCGGCGAAGAAGCGTTCGGAATAGCCTTCGCTGCGTGCCAATTGCGGCGGCAGAATTTTCAAAGCCACCGGCCGGTCCAAGCCGACGTGCACGGCTTTGTACACGTCGCCCATGCCGCCGGTGCCGAGATGTTCGAGAATGATGTATTGGCCGAACCGTTTTTCCAGCATCCCGGCGGGGGCCCCGCCTTGAACGGCTTGGGACTCCATCAGGGGATTCGGGACGGGAAGAATTCCATATTACTTCCAAATTATAGAATACCCGCGCGGCGCGCTTCCCGCGTTTTCTACGCGGTTACGCTGCGGAAACGAGCGCGGCCAGCCCTTGCTCCAGGCGATCGAAGGCCATGTCGAGGTAAGACAACGGGTTGGCGAAGGAGAGGCGGAGATAGCCTTCGCGGCCGAAACCCACGCCCGGCACCACGGCCAAATCCCAAACTTCGAGCAGGTATTCCGCCAAAGCCAGGGAACCGTCGATGCGACGGCCGTCGACCATCGCGGGCAGCAGTTGTTCCACCGACACGAAGACATAAAAGGCGCCGGCCGGATCGACCCAGGTTACATGCGGGATACGGTGCAGGCGTTGCAAGGCGAGATCGCGCGCGTCCTGATAATGTCGCCGCGCGGCCGGCAGAATTTCGGCGCTCGCCTGCAGGCAGGCCAGACCGGCGTATTGGCTCAAGGTCGAGGGGTGATGCGCGGCATGGCTTTGCGCGGCCCGCATGGCGCGCGACCAGGCCGCGGGCGCGGCCACATAACCGAGCCGCCAGCCCGGCATGGCGAAAGCCTTGGAAAAGCCGTTCACGGTGGCGGTGCGCGCGTGCAGCTCCGGCGTCAGGGCCGCGGGGCTGTGGTGGCGCGCGCCGTCGAACAGGATGTGCTCGTAGATCTCGTCGGAGATTACGTACAGATCGCGCTCCACCACGATGCGGCCCAAGGCGGCGAGTTCCCCGGCGCTATACACGGCGCCGGTGGGGTTGCCGGGCGAATTCAGCAGCAGTAATTTTGTTCGATTCGTAACGGATTTTTCCAAATCTTCCGGCCTGAGCTTGAAACCCGCTTCGGGCCGCGTGGGCAGCGCCACGGGAAGGCCGCCCACCAGGCGCACGGCTTCGGGGTAGGTGACCCAATACGGTTCGGGAATCAACACTTCGTCGCCGGGATTGAGTGCGGCCAGCAACGCCAGGAATATGGCCTGCTTGGCGCCCGCCGTAATCAGAATTTCGGCGGGGGAATAGTCGATGCCGTTTTCGCTGTGGAATTTCCGGCTCAAGGCCGCGCGCAATTCCGGCAGTCCGGCCATGTGGGAATAGCGCGTGCGGCCCTGTTGCGCGGCGGCGACGGCCGCGGCCACCCCGGCTTGGGGCGCGGGGAGATCGGGCTCGCCGGCGCCTAGACTCAACACGGGTTTGCCTTGGGCCAGCAACTCCTTGTACCGCGCATCCATGGCCACGGTGGGCGAGGGGGCGATGGCAAGCGCGCGCTGCGACAAGGGTTGCATGGGGTTTACGAGAGACCTTGCAGGCGTTCGCGGGGAGCCAAGCGTAGAAAGCGCCACAGCGGCAGCAGCGACGCGCCCACGGTGAAGGCCAGGGCCAGAATCCAAACCGGTCCGCTTTGCCACAGATGCGAAGGCATGTCCTGCGGCGAAGGCAGGTCGGAGCCCAATAAATTGCGCACCAACGGGAATAAGATTCCGTCGCCCAGTGCGCCCGCCGCGCAGGCCGCGACGCCCAGACCCAGGCCCTGATAAAGTAAAATGTTACGCAGATCGCGTTTTTGAAAACCCAGGGCGCGCAGCAGCGCCAGTTGCCGAAACTGGGCTTCGAAGCGGCCGGCCAGGAGTCCGGCCGTGGACACGGCGCCCAGGACGAGAAGCAAACCCAGAACCACCGCTCCCATGGCCCGGCCGGTGCCGGTGAGGTTTTGTAGGCGGCGATAGGCCTGCGCCACCGGCGTGACCTGCGCCACGGTGCGCTGGTTGATGAGGCTTTGCAACGCGGTCAAACCATGCGGCTGCAAATACACGATCATGTAGTGCAACACGAAACGCCCCCACGGCGTTTGTCCGTCGGGCAGGGCATGTTCGAACATGCGGTAGCCCTGGGTCACTTCGGTGAACAAAGCCCGGTCCCACACATTGCCCATGGACTGGAGAATGCCGGAGACGCGGAAGGAATAGGGCAGAATGGAAATGCCGCCCGGTCCGTCGGCGGTCCAGGGAAAAACCAGCAGCGAGTCGCCCACGCGCAAATGTTCGCGGCGTGCCACCTGCGCGCCCAACACCACGGCGGCCGAAGCCGGATCCCAGGCGCCTTGGGCCAGCCGCACCGCGGGGCCGGGCGCGGGTTGCTGCAGAAAGGCCTGCGTGGTGCCGATGACGCGATAGCGTTTGTACTTGCCGCAATACAGAATGGGCACGGCCAGGCGTAGAAAACGGGTGTTGACTTCCTGATCGCTGAAGCCGATTTTTTCCTGATTGATGAGGGATTGATACAGGCGCAGCGGAATGAAATCGGGATACGGTCCTTCGAGGTTGAGGCATCCCAGTAACATCTCGGTTTCTCCGGCTTTGCCGCCGACCAGAGCGTCGCCGGCCAGGGCCATGCGCCCGAAGCGGCCCTGCGCCACGCGCCCCAACCGAAACAAAAGGCCCGCGCCGGCAACCATGAGGGTCAGCGTGCCCCACAGCAGCACGGTGGCGGTTTTGCGGCGCGCCAATTCCAGCCAGGCCAGGCGCCACAGGGTCATGCGGTCACCAAATCGGCGAAATCCCACACGGTCTCGAAAAATCCGCGGATACGTTGATCGTGGCTGACCACCACCAGAGTTTTACCGAGGGCGGCTTTGACCAGCGCGGCCATCACGGCTTCGGCATTGGCCTGATCCAGACTGGAGGTGGGCTCGTCGGCGAGAATGACTTCGGGTTGCGCGGCCAACACGCGCGCCACGGCCGTGCGCTGCTGCTCGCCCGGACTCAAGGTAGCGGCGATTTGATCGGCTTGACGATCCAACCCCAATGCCATCAAGGCTTCGTCGGCGCGCGCGCGCGGGGCCGGGGGAGTCAAGCCCAGCAGCACGTTTTCCCGGGCCGTGAGATGATCGATCAGATTCAGCCTTTGAAACACGATGCCGAAGCGGTGGTGCCGCAGGCGGCAGATTTCTTCTTCGCCTCCTCCGTCTTGTAGCGGAACAAAGGTCACGCTCCCGCGCTCGGGCCGGAACTGCCCGGCCAAAAGGTGCAGCAAGGTGGTTTTGCCGCGGCCGCTGGGGCCGTGAATCAATATGCGTGCTCCCGCAGGAATGGTAAGCGAAGCGATGGAAAAGAGCGGCGTGTTCCGGCCGGGCACGCGCACTTCGATGTGAGAAAGGGTAATGTCCATGGGTTCGGCATCCGGGCCGCGGAAGCCAAAGTATTAATGCAGCGACACAATACGGCCCAGCACATTGCGCAGATCGGCGATTTCATAGCGGGCCTTCGGACCGCGCGCCGATACGAAAACCGATCGAGGCCGCCACAGGGCCACGGGAGAAGGCTGCACATTGAGCGTGGCCCCGCTTCCGCCGGCAAGGCTGTCGAGTTGCTGCCGCCAATCGAGCAGTTGGATGGCCGAGAGCGTGAAATGCGCCGCGCCGGCCGCCTTGGGTTGAAATTCGATCAGCGCCAGCAGGCCGCCGCCATTCGGCGCCTGCGCCGAATCCGCCTGGGTCAAGGTGTTGGCGATGGAGATCTGGGTGGAGTCATGGCGCGCGATTTGTCCCACGAATCCGGCCGTAGCGCCGCCTGGGCCGGTAAGAAAATTCACCCAACCCGCCGGAATCGAATCGGGCCGTGCCTGCACAAAGACCAGGCGGGCCGTGTCATACCCGAGGTTGAAACCGTAGCCGGCCAGACCTTGGGCGGAATCGATGCGCACCACAATCCAAACCGCGCTGTCGACCGCAGCGGTTCCGGTAGAATCTACCGCAATTGTGGCCGGAGCCAAATCCACCGCCAGCACGGCGCCGGCGTTGGGTCCGGCCAGCGCGGCGGAGGCGCACAACGTCAGCAAGCAACTGATAGGTTTCGGTATCATTCCTGCAACCCCCAGCTTTGGGCCATGTCGGAGAAGTCTTTGACATCGATGCGTTCGGAAGCGCCGTCGATCCAAAGGTTGTACGCGTCCGACCAATCCGCATCGCCGTCCTGCGCGCCCCAATGCATTAGCAACAAATCGCGATCCGCAGCGTCGACCCGCAAATCGCCGTTGAGGTCGCCGCGCAGATGCGCCGCGCAGGAGACCAGGGGCCGGCCCGGTTCGGCCAGCAGCAACCGCGGCAAGCCGGTGGCGGGAATCCACACCGACAGCGCGCAGGCCGCGCAGGCCTGGCCGCGTCCAGCCACGTTCAGCCAGCGGCTTTGCAGGGCGTCGCGATAACCGGCTCCCAGCGCACGCAAAGGCCGGAAGGCCAGCAACGAGTCGGCGAAGATTAGGTCTTTGACGCCGTCGCCGCTGACATCGAGCAAGAGCGGCACGCCGAAGGCGGACGGCGCGGTTAGCGATGCCCCCGAATCGCTTTGCACTTCCACCGGCGACGGACTGAGGGCGGGAGTGGAGGCCGTGCCGGTATTGCGGTACACGAACAAGCCTTGTCCCGACGAGTGAATCCACAAATCGGGCAGGCCGTCGCCGTCCCAATCCTCGGCCCAGACCTGCAAAGTTTCACCCGAGCGCGTGACCAAGGTTTGGCTTCGGGTGAATCCCGAATCAGATCCGAACACCACAAAGGCGACTCCGCTCGGGGAGGTGGCGAGCAGATCCGGATAACCGTCGAAATTCCAGTCCACGAAAATGGCGGAGCGCAGATGTGGATCCAGGCCCGGGAAAAAGTTTTGGCTGGAAGCGGTGAAGCGCAAATCGCGATCGGCAACCGTGTCGTCGTTGAGCAAAACATGAATGCCCGAGGGCGCGAACAAGACCAAGTCTTCTTGGCCGTCGAGATTGACGTCGCCCACGGCGGCGACCGTGCTGTCCGGAACCGTGAAGGGATTGCCGTCGATGAGCAAGGTGTCGGCCGATCCGAAGCGCAGGGGAATGGAGGGCTGCATGGCCACGCGCCGCAACACCGTGGAGTCGGCCAGAGCCTTCACGGCGAAGTGCACGGTGCGCAGGCCGCGCCGAGCCGCGGCAAAGGTGTACCACCCGGGGGTCAGAATATTGATGTCCACCGAGTCCTGGCCCAGCCGGGCGCTTTCATAGGGTCCGGCCGGCATGGCCAAAAAGTCGGTGCCGGCCGAGTCGGCCACCAGCCGGATGCTGCCGAGGCCGGCATGGGCGCTGATGACCTGAATCGAAACCGTGTCGGTGTCGGCCAGCATTCCATCCGAAGCGACGAAACGTACGCGATACAGGCCCGTGTCGCCCGCGGCCGGTGTGCCCGAATAGGTTGCGGCTTGCAGCGAAGCCCAGGCCGGGCTGTTGACCGCCGACAAGGCCACGGCGTCGCCGTCGGGATCGGAAACCGAAAGCGAAAACGACAGCAAGGTGCCGACGCGCACGGTTTGGGGCGGCACCGCGACGAGGACAGGCGGTCGGTCGACGTTGATCACGTGCACGGCCACGGTGTCGGTGTCGGCGAGAATGCCGTCTGAAGCCGTGAAGCGCAGTACATAGGATCCCGAATCGGAATAGCCCGGCGTCCAGGTGAATACGCTGTCGAGCAGAGACGATCCCGGCGGCGGATTCGCGAGGTCGAAAGCGATGGCATCGCCGTCGGCATCGGTGGCATGCAGGGTCAGCGTCAGGGTTGCGGTTTCGAACACCGCCGTATCGGGCAAGCGGGCCAGCATGGGCGCCTGATCCGGCAACGCCCGCAAGGCCTGGTAGGCATTCAAACGCCCAAATCCATATTCATGGTTTTGGCCGCCGTCCACTGCTCCGGAATAGACGACGCCTCCCACCTTGTCGCAGGTTGTGCGCATCACGTCCAGGACCTCATCGCGGGTCAAAGCCGAATCCCGCGACAGCACCAGGGCCGCAATGCCCGCCGCCAGCGGACAGGCCGCCGAGGTGCCGCCGAAGGCCTGGTCGTAATCGCCGGACACATAGCCGGCCGCGCCCGTGCGATCCGTGGTGGTCACCCAATCCCAGACGCCGTTGCTGGGAGCCAGAAAATCCACGGTCTTACCCGTTCCCGCGGCGTTGTACTGGCTGTAACCGATGCGGAAATCGAATTCCGAGGAGGCGCCGACCGCAATGGCACTGTCGGCCGAGGCCGGAAAGCTCACGGTGTCGACCTTGGTGTCGATGGTGCCGGCAATTCCGATGGATTTTTGGACATTTCCCAGGCTGTCGTAAAAGCGCACCAGCAACGAATCGCCGATTTGGTCGGATCGGTGCAGCATGAAGGCCACGAGGTCGCCGGAGTTGAAGGCGCGCAAGGGCAGGCGCAATTCCGAGGCGGCACCATTCGCCAAACCCGAAGCCGAACACGCCGCCCGTTGATCGCCGGTGCCGGAATAAAAATCCGAACTGTCGAGGGTCCACGCCGGCGTGCCGTTGGAGTCCCAGTCGGCGGGAATTCCGTCGGCAAAAGTTTCCAAGACGGAGGGCAACACCGAAGTCGAAAGGCCGAGATCATCGATGCAAACGCGCTCTTCTCCCGCGCTTCCCGTGGCTTGGCGTTGCAAGCGAAATCCGATTTGGTACGATCCGGCCGGAATACCGTAGGAAGACAGCGCGATGCCGGCGGGGAGAAAATCGCTGGCGTCGTTACCTGCCGCGAAGAACACCAAAGACCCCTTGCCGTTGCGACCCAAAACGCTGGCATCGCGGATGGCCGAGGCCATGGTGTTGGACGCCGGGTTTAAGCCCCAACTGTCGGAGAGCACGGGGCAATTCACCGTGTCGGCGGCCCAGCGGATGGCCTGGGCGATGGTTGTGGTGGAAATCCACAAGTTGCCGGCCAAAATTTTCACCGGCAGGATTTTCACCTTGGGCGCCACGCCGCTGATGCCGATGAAGTTGTTGCCCACTGCGGCTGCAACGCCGGCCACGGCGGTGCCGTGGTTGTCCGAGGCCGAGTCGGGATTCGGGTCATTGCCAGGCGGCCAGGTTCCGCTCATATAGTTGCGGCCGCCGGTTTTGATATTGGCCGCCAAATCCGGATGGGTGGTTTGCACGCCGTCGTCGAGGATGGCGATGGTGATGGAAGAGTCGCCTTGGGTGAGGTTCCAGGCCGAATCCGCATGCACGCTGGCGCCCGCCACGCCGTCACCGAATGGATCGACATTGCGCAAATTCATCTGCTGGTTGAACAGCGAATCGTCGGGAATGAATTCCTTGCGCGGCGGAAAAAGCATTTCGGGTTCGACCCAGGCGAGATCCGGCTCCTGCGCCAGTTGTGCCGACAGGGCCAGCGGGTCTTGCGTGGGGTCGAGCAGGGCGAATAAAAAGGTGGTATTGCTTTCCGGCCCCACGAAGCGCAAACCATGCTGTTGCGCCCAGCGCGGCAAGGCCGCTTCGGCCGGCGCATCCCGCCAGCATACCGTCAGGCGATCGGTGGCCGTGAACTCGACCCGGTTGCGCGGGTCATACAAGATGGGTCGGGTGAAGGCGACGCGCGGATCGGCGCGCAGCAGCGTATCCAATCCCGCCGCGGGGTAGCGGATGCCGGACGGAAAGCGGAGGGCGGTGATCTCTTGCGCAAGCATTCGGCTCTTGGAGAGGGTGCGGGCGCGGCCGGTCCACCAACGGCCGGCTTTATTCCATGCTGGAGTTGCCGCAAAGGGGGTGGCATCGCTGCGCAAAAAGGCCATGACCCTGCCGGTGTTCCGGAGCACCGGCAGTTTGCGGCCTTGAAAAATCAGGGTATCACCGGCGCTTTGATATTCCTGCGCCGCATTCCAGGAAAATGCCGCCAACAGCCACACTACGGACATGCGCACAAGCCGCACTCGTGGACTTTCCACCGCCAGCACAAATTTCCCCCGCTTTGAAGGTAGCCGGGCCGGAGTAAACCCGCTGGGAAAATCCGGGTGAAAGCTTGAAGTAACCCGCCTGGTTACGCGTCGGTGACGCATCCCGTGGATGCGGAACTGACGGTTTTGATGTATTTGTACAGCGTGCCGCTCTTGACTTTGTAAGGCGGCGCGCTCCAGCCGGCGAAACGCGCCGCGATTTCGGCCTCGGTGAGATCGGCCTCGATGCGGTTCTTGGCCGCGTCGAGGGTGATCACGTCACCGTCGCGCAGCACGGCCAAAAGCCCGCCGCTTTGGGCTTCGGGCGTGACATGGCCCACCACGAAGCCGTGCGTGCCGCCGGAGAAACGCCCGTCGGTGATGAGCGCCACGCTTTTACCCAACCCCGCGCCCATGAGGGCCGAAGTCACGGTCAGCATTTCGCTCATGCCCGGTCCGCCCTTGGGACCTTCGTATCGGATGACCACCACATCGCCGGACACGATTTTTTTCTGTTCCAGGGCGTGCAGGCAATCTTCTTCGGAGTCGTAAATCTTGGCCGGACCGGTAAACGACAGCCCTTCTTTGCCGGTGATTTTGGCCACGGCGCCTTCGGTGGCGAGATTGCCGTACAGAATGCGGATATGCCCCGTGGTCTTGATCGGCTGCGAGACGGGAAACACGACTTTCTGGCCCGCGCGCAATCCGGGAAGGTTCTCCACGTTCTCGGCCAGGGTTTTTCCCGTGACCGTCAGGCAATCGCCGTGCAAAAAGCCCTCTTGGAGCAAGAGTTTGTGCACGGCGGGAATGCCGCCCACCGCGTGCAAATCCTCCATGACATAGGGTCCGCTGGGTTTGAGATCGGCGAGATAGGGGGTTTTATCGCTGATGCGCTGGAAGTCGGCCAAGGTGAGTTCGACTTCGGCGGCGCGCGCCATGGCGATGAGATGCAACACGGCGTTGGTGGAGCCGCCCAGGGCCATGACCACGGTGATGGCGTTCTCAAAGGCTTTGCGGGTCAGAATGTCGCGCGGCTTGATATCGCGTTCCAGCAAGAGGAGCATGGCTTTTCCCAAACCCAGGCATTCGCGGAACTTTTCATCGCTGACGGCTGGCGCACAGGAGTCATAGGGCAGCGACAGCCCCAAGGTCTCGATGGCCGAAGCCATGGTGTTGGCGGTGTACATGCCGCCGCAGGCGCCTTGGCCCGGACAGGCATGTTCGAGGATTTCGTTCATGCCGTTTTGAGTGAGACGGCCTGCCAAATATTCGCCGTAGGCCTCGAAGGCCGACACCACATCGAGTTTCTTGCCGTTCCAATAACCCGGTAAAATGGTGCCACCGTACACCAGGATGCTGGGGCGGTTGAAGCGCGCCATGGCCATCACCGATCCCGGCATATTCTTGTCGCAGCCCGCCACCGAGACGTTGCCGTCATACCATTGCGCCCGGGTCACGGTTTCGATGGAATCGGCGATGAGATCGCGCGATTGCAGGCTGTAATTCATGCCTTCGGTACCCATGGAAATGCCGTCGCTGACGCCGATGGTGTGGAACACTAAGCCGATGATCCCTTCTTCACGCAAGCTCTTCTTGATGTGGCCGGCCAGGTCGTTGAGGTGCATGTTGCAGGGGTTGCCGTCGTAGCCCATGCTGGCCACGCCTACCTGGGGCTTATGCAGATCGTCTTCGTTGAGGCCGATGGCGTGCAGCATGGCCCGCGAAGCGGGTTGGGAGATGGTTTCGGTGAGGCGCGCGCTGTATTTGTTGAGCTTGGACATGAGGCTCTCTCAATCGAAATGGGAAAAGGAAAGTTAAAAAAGCCTGGCGGCGTGTGGATTCGCGGCGCCGCACTCCTATTCATACCGGGAGGCGACCTTTCATAAATCGTATAAATACGATATTGACATCATATCGTATTTATACGATATTACTGCGATGACTTTGAGTAAGCGGGATGGGTTATCGAAATTGAATGGTCCGAGAGGCGGGGCTCAAATCAGAAGCGTGCATGGATTACGACAAACCTGCGGTAAAAGGAGAACAACATGAAAGTTTTCGGAATTGGAATTGGAAAAAGTGACAAGGGGTCGAAAGCTTGCTGCGGCCCCGCCTGCTGTGCCGAGCCGGCAAGCGAGTCGATGGCCGAAGATACGGCCCGCTTGGGTGCACGTCAACTCAAGGCCATGGTGAAGGAAAAATACAGTGAGATCGCCCGATCCGACGAGACTTCCGCTTCCTGTTGCGGCGCCGTATCTACGGCCACGGGAGAGAAGGTATGCTTCAGCGAAGGGTATGGAGATCTCCCGGGATACGAGCCGGCGGCGGATTTGGGACTGGGATGCGGATTGCCCACGGAAACCGCGGAGATTCAGCCCGGCGACACGGTGCTGGATTTGGGATCGGGCGCGGGCAACGACGCGTTCGTGGCCCGCAGCTTGGTGGGCGACGGACGCGTCATCGGCGTGGACATGACCGAAGCCATGATCGAAAAGGCCGAAAGCAATCGGGCCAAACTGGGCTATGCCAACGTCGAATTTCGCTTGGGCGAAATCGAAGCCTTACCGGTGGAAGACGCCTCCGTCGACGTGGTCATCAGCAATTGCGTGTTGAATCTGGTTCCGGATAAATCCAAGGCTTATGCCGAAATCCATCGCGTGTTGAAACCCGGCGGTCATTTCTCCATTTCCGACATCGTGCTTTCGGGTCCCATTCCCGAGCGAATGAAATCCATCGCGGCCCTGTACGCCGGTTGCGTGGCCGGAGCCATGGTCAAAAGCGACTATCTCTTCGCCGTCCTCGCCGCGGGATTCCACGAGATCCAACTCGTCAAAGAACGGGAGATCGTGATTCCCGACGCGGTATTGGCCGAGCATTTGAGTCAGGACGAAATCCGCATTCTCCGGCTGGCCGGCACCCGGATCCTGAGCGTTACCGTGCGCGCTGTCAAGGGATGAAGACTGGGGAGTGGATGGTTTCGAAACCACAAAGGTTCGGTCGCCCTGCGGATTCGACTTCGTGTCCAATTGGTTGAACCATCCTTCCGATTTGGAATCCCGCTTGCCTCGCGTCCGCCGGAAGCGTAGGGCGTACTTTATCGACCGGTCGTGGCATACCCATCGGTCAGAGTATTGAGAAACGCGATTACATCCCGGATTTCCGCTGGGCTCAAGGCCGGGGGATCGCCGGGATGGCGATTAAAGGGCGCATCGATCGTGTCGACATTGCCTTGGTATGGCTTCGGCACGTCATCATACTTGATCACCGCGCCGTTGCTGTCTTGCGGATAAAAGCGCGCCGGATGCAAATCCCGGTTCACATACCAGTCCAGCGCCGTGTCGAGGGAATGGAACACCCCGTTGTGGAACAATACCTGCCGCAGGGCGACATTGCGCAGACTCGGAGTCAGGAACATGCCGCAGTATTTTGTCTGCTGTTGCATATCGCCGCGGAAGGGACCGCAAAGACCGAGATCGTGATAATGCGGATCCTTGTTGGCCGGAATGCCGGCATTGCGCGGCACACCCAGCGCTTCGTATTGAAAATCGGTGAACAACGGTGGCAAGCCGTTCCGGGCCGGTTGGTCGAGATGACAGGCGGCGCAATTGCCTTTGTGGGGATCGTTGAAGGCGAGATACCCCCGCATTTCCCGGCGGGTGAAGCGCGCCTGGCCGGCCAGCCAGGCATCGAACTTACTGCTGAAGGGGTGAAAGCTCGGATCTTCGATTTCAAAGCGCGCAATGGCGAACAAGGCTTCCGCCACGACCTGTTGTGTGTCCTGGAAGATGGGGGCGCCGAACAAGCGGAGAAAATCCTCCGAGTACTTCGCCTTTACGAGCTTACGCGCCAGGGTTGCCGGCGTGCCGGCATCCATCTCGTAGAGGTTGAACATGGGCCCGTCGGCTTGTTGCTGCAGGGTGTTCACGCGTCCATCCCAAAACAGACCCCCTTGCGGTACCAAATTGACCGCCGAAGCCTGTGGCGTCAAAGCCGTTTTCACCGCGCGTACGTGGCCCGCGGCTTGTTGCGCCTGCTGCTGCAAGGTGACCATCTGATCGTTGTCGCCGGAGTTGTCGGGTCCGATGCTGAATCCGGGTTGGCGGTAGAGATAACGCAGGGAAGGCACGGCCCGGAAGCCGTTCATCTGCATGGCGGGACCGCCCAGCACCACGGCTTTGGCGTCGACCGGTCCATAGGCATGGGCCGGGCTGTGACAACTGCTGCAGGAAAGCCGGCCCGAGGACGACAGGCTGGAATCAAAAAATAATTTTCGCCCCAATTGCGCCATCGCCGAAAGCGGTGCCGAAGGAGGAAGTCGGAGCCTCACGGGATGAGGATTGAATCCAAAAGACAGTTGCACAGCATCCCGGGGTCGTATCAACCAGTTGCGAAATGCAACCGGACTCGACGCGATGAGGACGGCGAGTAACCCGACGCCACCCAGAAACACACCGGTCGCCGCCAGGATTCCGGGAGTCGTGGGAAACCGTCGGTCGTCCATTTACCGATCCGCAGGTCGCATAGACAACGGAATCGTCCGCTTCCCGGAAAAAAAATCGGTACGCATCGCGAAGATGCGTACCGGCAGCCCGGTTTGCTTGCTTGAATCGTTTAGGAACACCATCAACTACATGAAGGGATGTTCATAGCGGTGAGGATGGAATTCGGTTCCCAACTGCGGATCGAGATAAAACGGTTCCGCATTGCGGGGTGCGCGAAAGTCGAACATATCCTGGATGTTGCCCGCGGTCGCATCGAAAGAACCGCCGCCGATGCGTTCGCCGTTCAGCCAGTTATCCTCGATAAAACGAACGATGGAAGCCTGCGAGATCCGTTGGTGGCTGACGTAATTGCTTTTCGCGAAGGGCGAGACGACTAGGAAGGGAATACGCGTGCCCGGCCCGCAGCGGCCGTTGACCGGCTTGCCGTTCAGGCCTTGCGGCCGGGGGCCGCTGCCGCACTTGCCCGGCCCGTTGAGTTGGTCGGCCGTCGGATCCAGCGAGGAACTCGTGACGTCGGCGAAGGCGTGATCGTACCAACCGTCGGAATCGTCCCAGGTAATGATGACGACGGTGTTTTCCCATCCGGGTTGGTGCTGCAGGAAATTAATCAACTCGGTCGTGAAGACCTGTTCGTCCAGCGGATCGGAGTACCCAGCATGGCCATCCTGGTAGGCGGGCGCCTTCAAATAGCAAACGGCGGGATAGTTGCCGGCCTTGACCGCGGCGTAAAAATCATGGATGTCGTATGCGTGATTGGCCGGATCGACCTTGGTGGCATCGGCTTCCAGGGTGTGTCCGATGGCGGCCACGGAACTGGGCCGGGCATGCGTCGGATTCGCCGTGGACTGATAATATTGAAACCAGGCGTGATGGGGAATATAGTCGGCGACGGTCGCGTTCACCGTGGAAGAGAATGTGCTGCGGCCGCAGCCCGTGGTTCCATTTTCATTCGTCTGACCGAGATCGAAACCGCCCATGAAGCTGCCCCAGGAGATTTTCTGGGAATTGAGCAGGTCGCCGATGTTTTTGCCGGTCATCCACACCTGTTCGCTTTGACTCGAACAGACGTCCGCTGCAGGATCGACATCGTTGATCATGGTGTAGCCGCCCTGGCTATCCGGGACGTAATAGGACGTTTTGGTGCCGTGCAGATTGAACACCATGCCGTTGGTCTGACCCGAGACCGCTTCCAGCGCGCCCGGGGTGGAGGGGCCGTAGGTGTCGGTATACGCATTGTCATTCATGGCGAAACGCTGTGCGTAATTCCACATCGATGTCACGGTGTTCCCGTCATAATAACCCATGACCTGACCTTTGGTGCCGAAGGCACCGACCCCGCCCGACGTCGCGGTTCCCGTGTATTTCGGGAACAGGTCCATCGCGCCGCCGTCATAGGCTTGCTCTTCGGCGGTGTAGGCATGATTCTGATCCGCGGTGCTGGCCTGGGTGCGGTCGAGCCGAAACGGTTCGGCGGCATCGGAACCGTTGGCCGGGTTGGTAGAATTCGGATTATGGGTCAAAAGATGACTGTTGGCCAAGTTGTTGACCTTGGGTGTGCCGCGTTCGGCGCGAAAATTCGGTTCCCCCCCAGGATTAGTCGCTGTGGGATAGGTGGCGAAGTAGTGGTCAAAGGAAACATTTTCGTTGTAAATGATGACGAGATGCTTAATCGGGGTCGCGGTTTTAGGTGCATGTTCGTGTTCGTGCTCATAATGAAAGTCGACTAAAGTTTTTTTCACGGGTGAGGCTTGGGCCAGGGCTACGGACATCACCGCCGATCCCATAAAGACCAGCAGATTGGGTGTTGGTTTCGTCATGGCAAACTCCGGTTCGTTAAAGGGTGAAGGAAAGACCGACCGCCGACCGAGTTGAGAAGGATGGCATAACCCTCTTGACTCCATCGACGCCCCAAAGTTAAGCGTGGATCTTGGCGGCGTTTTTCAATGTGGTTGCCGTTTTGTTGAGGTTTAATCACCACGCGTCGTAGTGGCGTTTTTCGGCGAGGGGCCGGGCGCCGGCTCCGGTCTTGGATAATTGGTTGTCCGGCGAAACGAAGTTGTAACCACGCGAGTTCGAAGGGGCGGGTCTACCGGCGGACGAACGCCCGAAGCTCTCCCATCCGTCCCGGTTTTGGAGGCGATTCCGGACCCGGCATTCATCACCGGATACCGCCTGAAGTTGGAAGGAATAACGCGATGCGGGAAACTTCGAAGTTACGCCGCGAAGCCGTGCAAAAACCGGCGCATCTCCGCGGGGCCGCGCAGGGAATACCGGGCAGCCGAAAAGCGCCAACCTACACGCACGGTCACGGCTTCGGGCGGTAAAGAACGGAACATGTCTTCGTCGGTTTGATCGTCGCCGGCGGCAAAAATGAAATCGAAATTAGAACCGCGCAGCACATCGAGGACGGCCGCGCCTTTGTGCACCCCCGATTGGCGCAATTCGACGACCTTCTTGCCTTCGAGCACCTGCACTTCGAAGTTGGCCGTATAATGCATCAAATCGTCGACCAACTCTTTGGCGCGCAGCATGCCGATTTCCGGGTCGGCCTTGCGGTAATGCCAGGCCAGGCTGAATTCCTTTTCCTCGATCAGCGATCCCGGCAACCGGTCGACATAGGTCTGGAAAATGGGGCGCAATTTGTCTTTCCACGCCGGAGTGGTGGGCTTGAGTTGCCGCCACTCGCCCCCGGGGGGATGCAGCCAGGCCCCGTGTTCGGCAATGCGGCCCAACGGCAATTTTCCCAGCCAGCCGTCGAGCACGCTGCGGCTGCGGCCGCTGACGATGTAGACGGTGTTGGGAGGACGCGACAGGCGCGTCAGCAAATCAAGTAGCTCGGCGTCGGGTTCGGCTAGATGGGGCAGAGGCGCAAAGGGCACCAGCGTGCCGTCGTAATCGAGCAGCAGGATCGGCCGGCGGCTGCGGCGGCGCCCGGCCCAAATCTCTTCGGACAGGGATGCGGTCAGGCGTTGCGTGGCGAACAGGTCGCGCTGCGAGTATCGGCGCTCCAGCGCATCGAGAAAACTGTCGGCCCAGCGCCGCGCATCGTACAGGCGCAGGCGTTCGCGCATGGGACGGTTGCGGCGGATGCGCTCGTCTTCGGGCATGGAGATGGCTTCTTGAATGGCGTCGGCCAAATCGCCGCGATGGTTGGGGTTGACCAGCACGGCTTCGCCCAATTCGCGCGCCGCACCCGTCATCTCGCTGAGAATGAGCACGCCTTTTTCCTCCACCTGGCAGGCGAGATATTCCTTGGACACGAGATTCATCCCGTCGCGCAGCGGCGTGATCAGCGCCACGTCGGCCAGGCGATACAACGCCGTCAATTCCTGAAAGTCGAGGTGGCCGTAATGGTACAGAATGGGAACCCAATCCAGCCGGCCGTTGCGGCCGTTGATGCGCCCCACGATTTCATCCAGTTCCTGCTTCATCTTGCGGTAATGGGGCACTTCTTCGCGCGACGGCACCACGGTCATGATGAAGGTCACCTCTCCCAGCCATTCGGGGTGACGCAAAAGAAATTCCTCGAAGCCCTCGAGCCGCTGCACGATGCCCTTGGTGTAATCCAGCCTATCCACCGAAAACACCACCCGGCGGCCCTTCATCTCGGCGCGCAAATCGGCGCAAGCCGCCTCGACTTCGGGGCTCAGGGCCGCAGCTTCGAAGCGTGCGAAGTCGATGCCGATGGGAAAGGTGTCGGCGCGGCGGATCTGTTCATCGACTTGAATCTGACCCAAATGGTGATCGAACCCCAAGGTGCGGTAGACACAGCGCAGAAAATACTGGGTGTAGTCCTGGGTGTGAAAGCCGATGAGATCGGCGCCCAGCATGCCCAGCAGCAATTCGCGCCGCCAATGGTTGGGCAATAGGCGAAAGAGTTCGAAGGAAGGGAAGGGGATGTGCAGAAAAAAGCCGAGGCACAAATCCGGCTTTTGTTCCCGCAGCATGCCGGGGAGAAGCAGAAGCTGGTAATCGTGAATCCATACCCGGTCGCCGGGTTGTAGTTCGGCCAGCAGGGCGTCGCGGAAGCGCTCATTCACGCGGCGGTAGGTTTCCCAGAAGGCCGGATCATAGCTGATGAAAGAAGGAAAGTAATGGCACAGCGGCCACAGCGTACGGTTGCAGAATCCGAGGTAGAACTGTTTCATTTCCTCTTCGGGCAAAAACACCGGCAGGGCGTTGAACTCGCGCAGGGCCTGCTCGCGCACGATCGCCTGCTGGTCGGCCTCCACCGTCGCGCCGGGCCAGCCCACCCACACGCAGGAAAAATCCGGGTCTTGTTTTTTTTCTTCGAGATAGGCCGAGAGGGCCGTGACCAATCCGCCGGAACTGGGCGTGAAATGATAGCCGCCATGCCCGCGTTTGCACGTGAAAGGAAGGCGGTTGGAAACAATGACGAGTCGCTGCATGCTGTGAAGGGAGAAAATTTTCCGCCCTTGGTTAAGTTAATAGATGCGTTCCGGAAAATTCAGGGCAGGCCGCAAATCCCCCGCGACATCGGGCGCGTTACGGCCGGATCAGGTTTTGGAAATCGCGAGCTTGAGACCGCATTTTAGCAGCATGGGATCCCATTGCGCCCGCAACTGCCGGTACTCGTCGGGGTCGACCAGAAACGGTTCGACGCGCCATTGCTGGCGCAAGACGATGGTCTCGGGAGAATTCTGCTCGATGGAGAATTTCCAGCGCAGGTTCTCCTCTTCCAACTCGCGCGCCAGCGACAGCGATTTCCAGGCATAGCCCGCGGGCAGCCGGTAAGTCCAAACCGACTCCACCGTGACTTCGTGGGGAAAGTACACGGGAGTGCGCCGCTGATCGGGGTCGGGAAAGCGCAGAAAGCTCAGCTCGAGTTTGGGAAAATAATTGAAGGTGCGATCCCCGTTGAGATAGGGGAAACGGCTATGATACCGGAGCACCAGGATGAGCGGATCGTCGGGTTGGTACTCGTTCAGGATGCGAAATGAGTCTTCGGTGAAGGCGGTATAGCTCGAAGCCAGCCAGCTCAGGAGGCTCTGCGCGCGCGACGCCGCTTTCCAGCGATCGAGGCGGTCGCGGAATTCGTCGGCCGCCATACCTGTAAGCACCAGGCTGTCGCGCCCCAGCGCCGTGCCGTCGGCCTGCACCACGAGGTCATGGAACACACGCACGCTGTGTTCCCCCGAGGAATCGAGTTCGGGAATGGTGAGCAGGCGCGGATTCTCGGGATCGAGATCCAAGGTGTTGCGCCCTTCCAGATCGAGCGGATAACGGCGAAAGGCCGCGGTTTTCTCCGACGGGTCGAGATAATAGGGGCCCAGACCGCGCTGTATGGGAATATGCACGATCATGTGGTTGAACTGGTTGATGTTGGGCTGGCCCACGTCGCCTTCGCGGTCGAGGTTTACCAGCGAAAGATGGGCTTCGATGCCGCGTGCCTCCAGCATCTGCGTCAACAGTAGGGCTTCGCCCTTGCAATCGGCGCGGCGTGCGGCCAGCACCTCCACGGTCGAATCGGGAATGCTGGCATTGAGGTTGAATTCGTAATTATCGTAACGGATGGAATCGCGTACGAAGCGGAAGAGGTCGCGCACCACGTCGGCATCGTGGAAGGGGCCGGTCAATTCCCCGGCTTCTTCGCGCGCCGCCAGCGACGGCTGGGCGGGATGGATGCCGGCCTTGTCCAGTTGCCGCAGGTAACGCAGCCCCACCTCGCGCCAGGTGGCGAACGGCGAAGCGCTGAATCCCGGCACCGCGTCTTCGTCCATGGGCGCGAAGCGCTCGTCGGTGGGGAAGAACGGCGTCGTCATCTCCAGCGTAATGCGGTCGGGCAAGGTGTCGATGCGCGTGCCGTCAAAGGGCACGATGAGCAGATTGGGCGGCGGCGCCAGCAAATCGAAACGGCTGCGCAGCACCGGATACTCCGCCTGCTGGGTGAAGCGTACATAGGGGAACTCGGGCGTGGCCACCTGGGCTTCTTCGGTAACCAGCAACTCCACCATGAGTCGCCCCGGATGGCGCTTGAGCGTGACATGCACCAGCAGGTTTTCGGGGTGGAGTTCGGAATGGGGCTTGCCGGTGACATAATAGTCCCGGAGTCCGCCCGTATACACCGGCTTCCAGGCCGAATCGTAGATGCGCAGGCGGTTGATGTAACAGCGCGCAAAGCTGCGGTTGAGGTCGAAGGTCAGCTCTGAATAGCGAATGAGCCGTAAACCGTCGGGCACGAAAAAAAACGCGTGGCGGGTTTTTTTCCAGCGCCCCTTGGGCGTCCAGTGGTAGGCGATTTGCTGATCGACCAGCGTAATGGGGTACGCTTCGAGCCGTGACTCCCACGCCGAGTCGCGCAGTTCGCGGCGCACGGCCGCGAGAGTGAGCGTGGTGCGCAGCGGCGCCAGGGGCGTGCGCAACACCTGGTTGCTCTTGTCGCCGAGCAGGGCCGCGGTTTGCGACTGCAATTCCTGCGCCTCCGGGTCGGTGGGGTCGAGCCGCAGCGATCGGCGCAGCGACGCCATGGCCTGACGGTACAGCTTCAGGTTGAATTCGCAGGCCCCTTTGAGAAACAGGTTTTCGCCCGTGGCAGGAAACGTGTCCCCCAATGTTCGGATGAAATCGAGGCCGTCCTCGAAACGTTTGAGCCCCAGGTCGGCCCGTAACGTGTAGGCGACGGAACGGGCGGTGGGGACGGTGTCGGACTGCACCTGTTCCAACACCGTGAGGGCGTTTCGGTATTCCTCCAGTCCCAAGTAGGTGTCGGCGAGGTAGACGCCGAGGCGGAAATTCGGGTGTTCGGCGAAGGGGCGGATGAGCACGTTCTTCGATTGCACCTTTTCGCCCAACCCCCACAACGCGTCCGAAAGGTTGATCAACCATTCCTGGTCGCGTGGATCTTTCTCGATGGCCCGCAACGCCCAGTCGCGGGCCTCGGGGTAACGTTCGAGATCCTCGTAGAACGCACCCAGGATGCCGCACAGTTGGCCCGAGGAAGCGACCAGCGGCAAATGCCGCAGCAGCAGGTCAACCCCTCCCGAAGGGTCGTGCTTGAGGGCGTGCAGCGCGGCCAGATTGGCCAGATACTCGGGCGCGGTGCTGTCCAGGGCGAAGGCCTGCTGAAAGCGGGTGCGCGCCACCGGATACACGGTGTCTTCCAGGGCTTTGAGTCCCACGGTGTTCAGCACCATGGCCAGAAAGCGTCGGTTCGCCGGATCGGGCTCGGGTGTGCCGGTCAGGGAAACGGCGGAAAGACCCGGCGCGACGCAACCGAAGCGGCGGGGATCGGGCAGGCCCTCCAGTTGCAGGTACACCAAACTGGTGTCGGTGACTTTCACCAGTCCGCAATGATCCGTGTCACGGGGAGGGAGGTATACGCGGAAGCCGGCAAAACCCGGTGGCGGGGGAGCCGCGGAGGGATCGACCTTGAATAGATAGCCCAGGGCATTGATCAGGGCGTCGGGTTTCATTTCCCGGGCTGGATAGGCGGCTTCGAACAGCGCCGCGGTGCGCTGGGGATCCCCGTTACTTCGCAGCGCGACTTCGGCGCGGCGGGACGAGGCTTCCGCCGAGTCCAGCCGTCCCCAGGTCGCCGGCGCGGCCGACAGCACGGCGTTCAGTCCGGAATACTCCGCAAAGGGGGTGGTGGGTGCGGGTCTGCTTTTCGCGGGACTGGTTTCGGCCGGGTTGAAGGGCGGGGTAAAATGTGCGCATCCCGTCAACGCGAGAGCGAGGCCCACCTGGCGGCGAAGTAAGACTTTGGTCATGATTCCGAATCCGCCTCGGCGCCACCGCGTACGAGGAAGTCCAATACATTCATTATAAGATATCGGAAAACGGGGTTCCCGATGCATTGGGTTACCTTTATGCGGAATGGGAATTTCCGAATTCAACGTTACGGCGGCCAAGGCGGAAACCGCAACCGCAACCGCTCCGGCGGCCATGCCCGCGGCCACCGAAGGGCCTTGGCGCCATTTCGTCTGCGTGGTCCCCGCCCGTTATGGATTACGCTGCGCGGTGCAGGTTAATACGCTGGAGATGGAAGCTTTCAAGAACGATTTCCGGCTGGACGCTCCGTTGCTGGCTTGGAAACCGCCGGAAGGTTTCTCCGCGGGTGAGGAATGGTCTCTGGTCATAACCGCTGAACAGGTTTTGCATCCCGAACGCATTCTCTCCGAGCAATCGGTGATCACCTTTTTGCGCGCCGCCGTGCAATTGCTCGATCTCTGTCTGGGCCGCAAAATCGATCGGGATGAATTTCTGCGTCGTCTGAATGGCCTGGGTTTACCGGTCGCCTGGCGCAATGAATTGGCCGACGGAATTTTCGCGGCATCGGCGGCTGGCGCCTCGCCCGCCGTCGCTGCCGATGCCGATGCCGATATCGAAGCTTTGCTGGCGACGCTGGCGCCGGCCGAAGCGCCGGCGGAGCAATTCATTTCCGCCGTCGGCAGGGCGGGAACCGGATTCGCGCTCGACGCCGCGGCGGCGCAGCGCTTTCGCGACGGCATGGCGGGTTGGCTGCTCGATTGGGAACGCGGTTTGTTGGAGCATCCGTCCGCGGCCGGGCCCCTGGGATTGGCCTTGGGTTTGCACCGCGTACTGAAACTCATGCGCGGCCCCAAGCATTTGCATTTACATCTGCTGCCGGAGTCTTTGCCGCCGGAAGAATACGAGGCCCATTGGCGGCATACCCTGGCCGGGCATCCGGGCGCCATCGAAGCCTGGATTTATCTGGCCGGCGACACACCGGACGCGGCCCTGCCGCCGTCCGCCTGGCAAGCGCGCTTGGCCGCGGCTCCGGTGTCGGTGCTGTTGCAGGCGCGCGCGGCGACGAGCGGAATTTACACGGCCTGGGGCAAAACTCTGCCGGCGCCTGTCTATGTTTTTTCCGGCGGCGTGGCCGCCGCCGTGGGCGATGGCCATTGCGCCTACAAACCCGCCGCGCTGGCGTATGTGGAGGCGCTGCTGGAGCAACAGGCGCGTTTGCCCGCAGCGGCGGGAGAGGCTTTGCCGCTGGAAAACGCCGACGTCGACCCTTCCACCCGTTCTTCGACCGATGCCGTGTACGATTCCCAGACCATGCTGGCTTTGCGCCTGCGCGGACTCAATATTCCGGTGGGATTCAAGCATCGCGCCGGCGTGGTGTTTCAACCTCTGGTACCGGCCGTGGAAGCGGCTTGAATCGCCCGGCCATGCCCGAGTACACCTTGCAAATCATTTCGGGCATCCAGGTCGGCCGTAAGATCAAGGTCGATGGCCCGCTGACGCTCGGGCGAGCTTCTCAAAACGGCGTGTGCTTCGCCGGACCCGATGCCTCCTTGGTGTCTTCCCAGCACGCTTCACTCTCCATCGAAAACGGCCGCCTCATGCTGCGCGATCTCGGCAGCACCAACGGCACCTATGTCAACGGCGAACCCGTGCAAGAAGTCGTGCTTGGCGCCAATGCTATCGTGAGTTTGGGCTCCAACGGCCCCAAGCTGCGCGTGCTGTCACCTGGCGGCGAAGGCAGTACGGCCGCCGCGACCTGGAAATCCGTGGCTGCGGCCGATGCCTCGGCGTTCTCCCAGGCCGGGCGCAACTTGCCGTCGCCGGGATTTCCCCCCGCCACCGAAGACGAAGCGGGCAATTACACCATCGGGTTGGCGCAGCGCCTTTCCAATGACGAAGCCGATCACCGCGAAATTCAGGATTTGATCAAGGATCAGAAGCGCGCGCAACGCTTGATCCATGCGGGCGTGCTCAACCAGCGCGAAGCCAAAATGATCGAGCATGCGGCCAGCACCTACTCCAAGGGCCGCAAGCGCGCTCTTTTCGCCATCGCGGCGGTGGGCGGCGTGGGACTCGTCTTCACCGGCGTCCTGTTGGTCCAGAACCTGGGGTATCGGGGCAAGTTGCATAAGCAGGAAAATCTGATGGAGAACATTCACGAATTGGAGACGCAACTGGCCGCCGCGTCCTCCGACAACCAGGGCGCGGCCAACCAGGAATCGGATCAGGAGAAGGCCTTGCTGGTGGCCAAGCTGCGCGCCTCCGAGCGGCAATTGATGGAAGTACGCAGCCAACTCAACTCCCGCGATTTGATGAACACCTACAAGGATCCCATGGGTCGCGAAATCCATGACATCATGCAGGGGTTCGGAACGCGCGATTACATCGTGCCCGACATTTTTATCGCCCAGGTTGAAAAGCACATCTATGCCTTCACCCAGACTTCGACCCGCCAGATTTTGGAACGTTCCTTCGCGAACGAAGCCCGGTATCAGCAGATGATCGAAACCGAATTGCTCAATGCCAAAATGCCCACGGCTTTTCTGTATCTCGCCATGCACGAAAGCATGCTCGATTCCTCCATCACCAGCGCCGCCGGCGCGCGGGGATTATGGCAACTCATGCCGCAAACCGCGCGCGATTACGGGCTCAAGGTGCCGGACAATTGGCGCGACCTGCCGCCTGAAGCCGACGAGCGCACCAATCCTTTGCTCTCGACGCGCGCAGCCATCAAGTATTTGAAAACCCTGTATGCCGAATTCGGTGATGTTGCCCTGGCCATGGCGGCCTACAACGCCGGCGAGGGCCGCATCCGCGCGGCGTTACGTTCCATCGACGATCCCGTGAACCACCGCGATTTCTGGTATATCTACCACATGGGAATTTTGGCCGGCGAGACCAACGAATACGTGCCCAAGATCATCGCCACCATGATCATCGACAAAAACCGCGCGCGCTACCACTTCCCACCGGCTGCGTCATAAATCCGCGGCGCGTGCAGCGCTTGCACCCCGCCTGCGAACCGCCTATATTTCGCGTTGCAACAACGAAGCGGTTCGCGCTTTTTCAGGAGGTATCCCGTGGCGGTCAAGATTGGAATCAACGGCTTTGGCAGAATCGGACGCATGGTTTTTCAGGCCATTTGCGACCAGGGCTTGCTCGGCAAGGAATTGGATGTGGTCGCCGTGGTCGACGTGTCCACCGACGCCGATTATTTCGCGTATCAAATGCGCTATGACTCCATCCACGGCAAGTTCAAGCACCGGGTCGAAACTCAAAAAAGCGACCCAGCCAAAGAAGAAGACGACACCATGGTCGTGAACGGCCACAAAATTTTGTGCGTGGCCGCCACCAAGGAGCCGTCGCAACTCCCGTGGGCCAAACTGGGCGTCGAGTACGTGATCGAATCGACGGGCCTATTCACCGATTCCGAAAAAGCCAAAGGCCATCTGGCCGCGGGCGCGAAAAAGGTGATCATCTCGGCGCCGGGCAAAGGCGAGGTCAAAACCTTGGTGATGGGCGTGAACGAAAACGAATATGATTCCGAAGCCCACCACATCGTGTCCAACGCTTCGTGCACCACCAATTGCCTGGCACCGCTGGTGCATGTGATGCTGAAAGAAGGCATCGGCATCGAAACCGGCCTTATGACCACCATCCATTCTTACACCGCCACGCAAAAGGTGGTCGACGGTCCGTCGAAAAAAGACTGGCGCGGCGGCCGTGCCGCGGCGCTCAACATCATCCCTTCCACTACCGGTGCGGCCAAAGCCGTGGGTGAAGTGCTGCCGGCTGTGAAGGGCAAACTCACGGGCATGTCCTTCCGCATTCCGAGCCCCGACGTATCCGTGGTTGATTTGACCTTTCGCGCGGCGCGCGACACCTCGATCGAAGAAATCGACAAATTGCTCAAGCAGGCTTCCACGACGTATCTTAAAGGTTACCTTGGGTATACCGACGAAGAACTGGTCTCCACCGATTTCGTCCATGACCCGCGCTCGTCGATTTACGACGCCCGGGCCACTTTGCAGAATAACCTCAAGGGCGAGAAGCGTTTTTTCAAAGTGGTATCGTGGTACGACAATGAATGGGGTTACTCCAACCGCGTGGTCGACCTGGTGAAGCACATGGCGGCCGAGGACGGCCGTTGATGCCCAAGCTTTTTGTCGAAGACCTCGCGCTCAAGGGAAAGCGCGTCTTGGTGCGCGTCGATTTCAACGTGCCGGTCAAGAATGGCACGGTCGAAAACGACAAGCGCCTGCGCGAATCGCTGCCCACGCTGAATTATTGCCTGGGGAAGGGCGCCTCTTTGGTGCTGATGAGTCATCTCGGCCGGCCCGATGGCAAGCGCAACGACAAATACAGCTTGAAACCCGTGGCCGCCCGGCTGCAGCAACTGCTGGGGCGCCGGGTGCAATTCCTCGACGATTGCGTGGGTTCCGTGGTCGAAGCGGCCTGCGCCGCCATGCAGCCCGGAGAGGTCACGTTGCTGGAGAACCTTCGCTTCCATATCGAGGAAGAGGGGAAGGTCAAAAACAAGGACGGGACTTCGATTAAGGCAGATCCCGAAGCCGTGAAAAGCTTTCGCGCCTCGCTGTCGCGACTCGGCGAAGTGTTCGTGAACGACGCTTTCGGTACCGCGCATCGCGCCCACAGTTCCATGGTGGGAGTGGATTTGCCGCAACGTGCTGCCGGTTATCTGATGAAGAAAGAGCTCGACTTTCTCGGCCACGCGCTCGACCAACCGAAGCGGCCGTTCGTGGCCATTATCGGCGGCGCCAAAATCTCAGGTAAAATCGACGTTATCCAGGCCTTGTTGCCCAAGGTCGACGCTTTGCTGATCGGCGGCGGCATGGCCTACACCTTTCTCAAAGCCATGGGTTTGGAAATCGGCAATTCACTGTGCGAACCGGACAAGATCGAATTGGCCAAAGAGCTGATTGCACACGCCGGAGCGAAGTTGGAATTGCCCACCGATTACCAGGTCACTGACAAGCTCGACTTCGACGGCCGCAGCATCGGCTCGCCGTTGCGCGCGGTTCCGCGCACGGGCATTCCCGCCGGGACGGAATCGGTCGATATCGGCCCCGAATCCATCGCGCGCTTTGGCGCCATGATTCGTGGTGCCAAAACCGTGGTGTGGAACGGCCCCATGGGTGTGTTTGAAATCGAAGCCTGCGCGCAGGGCACCTTTGGCGTAGCCCGGGCCTTGGTCGACGCCACGGCGGCGGGAGCGATCACGGTAATCGGCGGCGGCGATTCGGCCGCGGCCATCGAGCAAATGGGTTTGGAAAGCCAAGTCTCGCATGTCTCCACGGGCGGCGGCGCCTCGCTGGAATTCCTCGAAGGCAAGGCGCTGCCCGGCGTCACGGCCTTGTCGGACACCTAAGCGATGCGCCGGAAAATCCTCGCGGGCAATTGGAAAATGCATAAGACCGCCGCCGAATCGGCGGAGTTGGCAAAGGCCATTGTCGCCGGCCTGAACAACGGGACACCGGATTGCGAAGTGGTGGTATGTCCCACCTACGTGGCTTTGGATCGAGTCGCTACCATGCTGGCCGAATCGGCGGTGCGGCTTGGGGCGCAGGATATGCATTGGGAAGGCCAGGGCGCCTTCACTGGAAAAATTTCCGCGGATATGCTACTGGCCGTGGGCGTTTCGCATGTGATCCTCGGCCACTCGGAACAGCGCACCTATTTTCAGGAAAGCGATGAAGGGGTAAACAAAAAAACCCGCAAGGCGCTGGCTTCGGGCCTGATTCCCATCGTCTGCGTGGGCGAAACCCTGGCCGAGCGCGAAGCCGGAATCACCGAAGCCATCGTGGCGGCGCAAATACGGCGCGCCTTCGCCGGCATCGAAAAAAGCGAAGCACAAAGCATTGTGGTGGCGTATGAACCGGTTTGGGCCATCGGGACCGGTCGCAATGCCACGCCGGAGCTGGCGCAGGAAGTCCATCAGTTCATCCGCGAATTAGTGTCGTCACTTTATGACGCGTCCATCGCCGCCGCCCTGCGCATTCAGTATGGCGGCAGTATGAAACCCGACAACGCCCGCGCCCTGCTGTCTCAGCCCGACATCGATGGCGGTTTGATCGGCGGCGCTTCCTTGCAGCCCGAAAGCTTCTTAGGTATTATTCGGTCCCTTTCCTAGCAGGCTGGAAGGCAGAAGCGGGAAGAAGCAGGAAAAAGAGGGAAGAAAAGCGTTTTTCGGGGGCGAATATGGGCATCGGTTTTACACTTCTGCTGGTTCTCCATATTCTGATCTGCCTGTTCATTATTCTCATCGTAACCGTGCAAAACGACAAAGGCGGCGGCTTGGCCGGTGCCTTTGGCGGCATGGGGGGCGGCGCGGCCTTCACCGGCAGTTCGGCGGTCACCATTTTAACGCGCGTCACGCAATGGAGCGGCGCCGTGTCGTTCGTGGTTTTGATCATGCTGAACGCCATGAGCCTGCGGGCCCATCGCGCGGCGCAAACCGCGTCCGAACTCAAAGCCGCCAGCAAGGGACTCTCTGCCGTTTTGCCGGCCATGCCCTCCGGGTCCAATTCCATTCCCGGATTGGGCGGCAATGCGACGGAAAGCGATGCCGGCCATGCGGCGGGAGGCCAGGCCAGTCCTGCGAACGCGCCGTCCATACCGGGTCTGGGAAACCATACGGATTCCAAAGCCCAAGACGCCGGCCAATAATTCCGCCCGCATTACGGTTTGACCCGGTTTGAAATTCGCGGTCGTGGTGAAATTGGTAGACACGCAAGTTTGAGGGGCTTGTGGGGTAAAACCCATGGCGGTTCAAGTCCGCCCGACCGCACCACTTTATAGATTCCCGCCCCGTGTATTTTCTGCTTTATCTCCTACCCAAAAATTGGGTCAGCCGCTGCGTGGGTTGGGCCGTGGCTCGTCGCTGGCCGTGGAATTTGCATCGCCGTCTCCGCGATGCCTTTATCCGGCATTTTCGTGTGAATGTGGAGGAGGCGGAATTTCCTCTCGATGGCTACGCGACCTTGTCCGCATTCTTTACCCGGCGCTTGCGCCCCGGTTCCCGCCCCGTAGGCAGAGCGGCCTTGGTGTCGCCGGTGGACGGAACTTTGACCGAGCGGGGGCATCTGGGCACCGATTCCGATTTATTCCTGACGCAGATCAAAGGCCGGCGTTACAGCTTGCGCGGCCTGGTGGGTGAGGAATGGAACGCATCCGGCTATGCCGGCGGATCTTTTTTCACCCTGTATCTGGCCCCGTGGAACTACCACCGCATCCATGTTCCCGCCGCGGGCCGTGTGCTCCGGGTCCGCCGGATTCCCGGCAGGCTTTGGCCCGTGAACTCCTGGAGCGTCCGGAACATCCCCGAGCTCTTCGTACGTAACGAGCGCATCGTCACCGAAATGGATTGCGAGGGCGGCCGACTCCTGCTGGTTTTGATCGGCGCCACCAATGTCGGAAAGATCACCTTGGATTTCTGCCCGCAGCTGGTGGGGAACGCGCCCGCTCGCTCCCAGTTCGAAGATTGGATTCCTCCGCCGGATTTGCATTTGGAAAAGGGTTCGGGCTTCGGCTGTTTCGCCATGGGATCAACCGTGGTCCTGGTTTTGGACGCGGACTGGACCCCGCGCGTGCGCCCGGAATGGTGGAGCGCCGCCGCCGCGACTCTCAGCGTGGGGATGAATTTCAGCTTGTGAGCGATTCCGGACTCTCGTCCCGTCTCGAGGTACTGCGTGCCTATGCCGGTCCGTTCTCCGCGTACAGTGCGCCGATTGCCGAGCTCTTCCCGCATGGGAACCTTTCGCTTTTTCCCTTTGAGCCGGATTCGGATCGCGGGCTGGCCGTTCTGCTGTTGTACGCGGCCCTGGTTCGGCCCGGTGGGGAAGAGCGCGCCGCGGCGGTACTCGGAGGCTTATACCGGAAGTTGGGCGACGATTTGTTCCGCTTGAACCGAATCCCGTTCCCGGTTTTGCAGGCGGCTTTGTCTGAGCCGGCGCATTGGCCGGACCCGGAAGAAAAAAAACGTGTACCGGGAATTTTACGCAGTGCCTGTGACTTTTTGTGCATCCATGGCAGTTTGGTCAAATGGTTGTCAGGTTCTCAGGACTGGGAAAGTTGCGTCCACGTTTTGTCGCAAGAGATTTTCTGGATGGGAAGGCATTCCCGTTTGCAAACCAAGGCGCGCTATTTTTTATGGTTGTGTTCTTCGCATTCCGGATTCGGGTCGCGTATACCGGCGGTTAAAAATTTTGCTTGGCCTCTGTCGGCGGGGCATGAGCGGTTCTTCCGTAACATTTTGCGCCCTGGGGTCAAGCGTAAAGCTCACGTGGCCGGCTTCTTTCCAACCTTGGAATCCAAATTGCTTTGGTTTGGAAAATTGGCGCAAAGCGTTTTTCCCGAAGAGGGGTGGAAGCTTTTCGTTCCTTTGCAAGCATATCTGCAGCCTGAAAACCGAATGAATTTCGTCTGCCGCCGCATTCAGGGTGGATGCCGCCGCTGCGCTTTGGGTTCAATCTGTCCGGAAAGCAAAAATCTCGATCCGGCCTGAATCGATTAAAAATCAACCCGGTTTCCCGAATTTCAGCCAATTTCGATTGACAATGCCGATTTTTCAGTGCAGTTTAATCCCTGGAAGGCGATTTTTAATCAAATTCTTGCCCAGTAGAGGAGAAGTATATGAGCCATATCCAAGCCCTTGAAACCGAAATTGCGGCGTTGAAAGAAGAGTTTGAAAAGTTTGAGCGGGGTAACAAATCGGCCGGAACACGCGCTCGCAAGGTGTTGCAAAACATCAAACGCATCTCGCAGGATATTCGGGTCTACATACAGACAAATAAAAAATCCGAATCCCCCCAAAAGGAAGCCTAGCGGTTTCCCAATTGCTCCGCATTTTTTGTCCGCCATCGGAAGGAGCAAACGCTTCTTCATCGAATTAACACCAATAACGTGAGCGCAACCTGGAATAACGTGTTGCGAAGAAAACCTAGCCTCAAGGAGATTCCGAGTTATCCCCCAGGTTGTGTTCGTGAGCGTCACATGATGTGAATCTCCGTTTGGATCGAAGCACAAAAACAAACGGTTGGTGTTTCAGTGCGATGCCGAGAAGCATCCAGGGGTCAAGACTTGGGAAGAAAGGTTAAATGCAGCGTTCACAACCTCGGTGGCGAAACCTGACGCTGCCGGCATTCCCGACTTCTTGCCTGGATAAGGTTTATCTCTGCATGGTCGAATGGTTACGCTGCTCCATCGATGAGCTCGCGACAAAAGGAGCGGTCCAGATTATTTTGCAAAAGCCGATTGACTGGACCAGAACTTGATGGTAACTTCAGGCAAGACGAAACCGAGGTTGTCTCCACTTCGGGTTATTCATTTTCGGACAGGTCACATCACAGGGAAAAGAATAATATGCACAAGCACTTGAATGCGGCATGTCTGCTCGCCGGCTGCGTATTGCTGCATACCGCATTGGCCAAGACCATTCTGGTTCCTGGCAACTTTTCCACCATATCCACGGCGTTGATCAATGCCGACTACGGAGACTCGGTCGTCGTTTCTCCCGGGCGGTATTACGAGGACATCACCTTGGTGCAAGGCGTCGTGCTGACCGGTACCGATCAGCACAAGTGCATTATCGACGGGATGCGACGCGGTCCCACGGTATACGCGGTTTCCGGATCGGAAATCGCGAACTTCACCATCACCAACGGCATTGACGGTATTCTGTGCGAGAACTCCACACCCTATATCCACAATAACTGGATTCTGGACAATGAAGGCGCGGGAATCGGCGCCTTCATTTCTCTGCCCCAGATTTTCGACAACGTCATCTACGGCAACCGCTGGTCGGGAATTCTGGTGTGGGGCGCCAAATCGCTCGACACCCGTATCGAACAAAATGTCGTCATGCGCAATGGATACAGCGGCCTGTGTTTGAAAGGTCCATCGCGCATCATCGTACGCAACAACATTTTTATCGGTAACCATGAATACGGCGTCTTCTCCGATCCGGCGGCGGCGCAGTCGCAAATCGTCTACAACGACATCTATAAGAACGTGATGCCGTTCAACCGCTACACGCGCATTAACAAATCGAACATCTCGCAGGAGCCGATGTTCATCGATCCCAGTCTTTCGAGCCCGAATTATTTCTGCGCCGCACGCTCCCCCATGATCCATCGCGGTTACAGCGAACTCGACATCGGTCTTGTGGCGCATAAAGCCACGACCCAGGTCGATGGAGATCGGGACGGTGACGGCATCCCAGATTCCAAAGATCAATGCCCCGATCTGGCGGAAGACAAAGATGGTTTCCAAGACCAGGATGGATGCCCGGATTACGACAACGATAATGACGGAATTCCCGATACCAAGGACAAATGTCCCAACGAAGCCGAAGATCGAGACGGCTTTGAGGATCAGGACGGATGCCCCGATCCCGACAATGATAAAGACGGCATCTGCGATCCCTGGGTGGTGCAAAAAGGCCAAAGCGCCAAGTACGCCAACATTTGCCAGGGATCCGACAAATGCCCGGACGTGGCCGGTGATGCGGCGCACAACGGGTGCCCTTATAAGGAACCCCCGAAATTGCAAGACAATTTTGTTTTGGAAGGCGTCAACTTTCGCACCGGAAGCGCCGAATTAACCGAAGATTCGTTTGCCAAACTGGATGTGGTTGCGGACCAACTGAAGAAGTACCCCGATCGCAAATTCGAGATCGCCGGACATACCGACAACACGGCCACCGACAAGATCAACATCAAACTCTCGCTGGACCGCGCCAATGCGGTACGAGAGTACTTGATCAACAAGGGTATTGATCCCTCGCGGTTGGTGGCCAAAGGGTACGGCTCTTCTCGGCCCAAAGCGGATAACAAGACCGCTGCCGGGCGCGGCATCAACCGTCGCATTGAATTTTATCGCATCAAATAGTCCGGACGGCAACATCCGAAGCACTTCAACACGGGAGTGGAAGCCTTGAACTACCGAATTGCCTTCCTGTCGACCTTAGCCTGCACAGCACTTGGGTTCGGGCAGATCGACTACAAACCCCATGCCTATCAGCAGAATGATTGGTTTGCGGAATACGGTGAAAACATCGGAGCCTATATAAACCCGGCCACCATTGCCGAGGCCGATCAAATCGAAGTGGGGGTGGCCGCATTTCAAACCATTTCCGGAAAGGCCGGGCAGGAGTTTTTAAGCGCCGTACACCCCTTCAGCTATAACCATACCCTGGGCGTTACCGTTTTTGAAAACGGATCCAAAATCGACGGTTCCGATGCGGTGTACATCGAAAACGCTTACACCTTGAGCTACGCATTGCGCATGCCTTGGAGTTTTCCCAATGGTCTCAGCCATAAATTGGCTTTGGGTGTCAACCTCACCGCCATTCAGTTCAATGCCTTTGAAACCGTGCGCAGTTTTTCCTACGGCGCCGATGTCGGGTTAACCTACAATCCCTTCACGACCTCCCAGTACGGTCAATTGTTACTGGGGTTGGCGGTGCAAAACGCCCTGCAGCCGAAAGTCCAAACCCCTTCTAACGGGACCTATGATATTCCCCGGAATATCAACGCCTCGTTTTTCTGGCGCGGCCTGGATCGTCGCTTGGAATTGGCGGGTTCGGTGAGTGATATCGACTTCACGCATGTTTCCACTGAAGGCGGTTCCGGCGGGCAAATCGTGCCGTCGGCTCGCGCTACGCTTTACCTGTCGCCCATGCTCGGAGTCAAGGTCAAGTACACCAAACTCGGATATCCCGTGGTCGGGGCTACGGTCAATGTGCAGCGCATCAATCTGTTCCGTTACCTCCGGCTCGATCTGGATTTGTCGGACGATAAGTTTTCCGCGCAAGACGAAAACCGCGGCATCGTCTGGAATTTTCGTGCCATCACACGTGTCGGACCCACCCGTGAGGAACGTATCGGTGAAGCCCGTTATCGCCGCCTGTTGATCGAACCCGAAGACGCCTATCGTGAAGCCATGCGCCTGTATCTGGCCCGCAAATTCTTGTTGGCCGCTTATGCCTTCGGAAAGGTGATTGCCAAATACCCTTCCTTTCACTTGGTGGACCAGGCCGCTTTTTACAAAGGGAAATCCTTTGAAAACCTGCGCATGCATGATGCGGCCCGCGATGTGTATAACGAAGCCTTGCGAAAATACACCGATTCGGATCAGCGTCCCAAATACATGTTCCAGTTGATGAACATCGATTATAAAGAAGGAAAATTCGACGAGGCGACCAAGCGCCATCAAATGATCATGAACCAATATCCCGAATCGGATGTCCGCGCCGACGCCGATTACATTCTCGGACAAATCAAATACATCCAAAAGGATTATTACGGTGCCATCGCGTTGTTGAATCCCATTCTGCCCGGCAACGCCAACTATGTCTATGCCCGCTACACCATCGCTATGTGCGACGTGCAGCTCAAAAAAATTAAAGAGGCCGAAGCGGCCTTCCAGGATATCCTGGACGTGAAGCCCACCAACGCTTCGGAACAGGAGATGAAGGAAATTGCCGCGGTCAAGTTGGGCCACATCAATTTCGATAAGGATCCTCCGCAGTTGGTGAAAGCCGCCGAATACTACGGTTCCGTAACTCCCTCCAGCACGCAATACGATGAAGCCTTGTTGGGATTGGCGTGGTGCTTCCTCAAGGTGAACCATCCGCAGGAATCGGCCGGGTACGCCCAGCAAATCATCGACAAAGAACCCAACAGTCTCCTGGTTCCCGAAGCGCACCTGCTCCTCGGCTATTCGGCATACTTCGCCAAAGATTATGACAAGTCGATCGCTGAATTCGACAAGGCCATCACGCTGGCGCAGCAAAAAGCCGTGACCGCCGAACAAATCCAAGAGGAAAATCAAGAGAACGCAGCCAACAGCGCCGAATTCCTCGATATCCAGAAACAAGCTTTGCTGCTATCCAACCAGATTCCCACGCGTCGCGTGATGGAGAAGCGCGACGAACTGCGGCCGAAGTTCGATGGAGCCTACGACAAAATCCAGAAGTACGTGGAATTTTTGCATCAGGTGGAACAGTTGAAAAAATTCCTACATGACAAAGATCGGGTGATTAAAGACGCGCAATTCACCAAGGCGACAGTCTTGAACATCAAGGCGAACGCCACCCAGAATCGTGGTCCTTCGCAGCAGGAATTGAACAATCTGGAAGTGAAGTAACCCGTTACCGCGGCGGAGAGGTCGAGAAATGCATATGCGAATGAGTGTGAAAGCTGGTTGGGCCCATTGGGCGGCGCTTTCTTGTCTGACCGTGGGTTCATTGGTGATTGGAGCGCGTGCGGACAGCCGTCTGAACGATTTGAAAAAGCGCAAGGTTGATTTGGATCGCATGGAAACAACCTGCGAAGCCAAACAGGATCCGGCGCGAAGCCAATGCCTGGCCAATCGCCAGAAATTGGTCGACAAGTACAAAGAGGATCTGGAAGCCTACAAGGTCGATTTGGCCAAGCAGCAGGAATACGCGGCCAGTCATGCCAGCAATGAAGACCTGCAAACCTCCATTGCCAACCGGCAGAAAAGCATCGACGACTTCATGGCCTACGTGAACAGCTGCACGGAAAAATCGGCACGCTGCGCTTCGGCTTTGTTTCAGGTGGCCAATCTGACCTATGAGAATGAAGAAGATGCCTTTCTCATTGTCGAGGCGAAGTACGAAAAGCAATACCAGCGCTGGGAAGACCACGATGAAAAGGGGCCGACACCGGTGCAGCCGCACCGCGATCACCGCACCGCGTTGCGTCTGTTCGATCGCTTTCTCAAGGAATATCCCAACAACAAACAGGCTCCCGAGGCCTTGATTCGCAGCGCGTTCATCGCCGATGTTATGGGCAATGACGATCAAGCCTATGAATACCTGAATCTGTTGGTAACTCGATTTCCGGACAACCCTTTGGCGATCCCGGCGTATTTGCGGTTGGGGGAGTATTGGTTGGCGAAACACCAATACGCCAAAGCCATTGCCGATTATGAGAAAGTTCCCTTGGACTATCCGGGAAACGAGGCGGGACTGGCCCTCTATCACCGCGCCGAAGCGTATTACGACATGGCGGATTTCGAAAACGCCGCCAAGTGGTATTACGAATACGTCGACTTGGCCGACCACCATAAAATCAAGGGCGATTTACGTGACGAGGCGCAGGAATTCATGGCCGCCGCCTGGGCCGACATGGACAATGGTTTTGAAGTCGCGCAGAAATTTCTGGCCGATCATGGTCATCCCAGTTGGGAAAACGACGTCTATTATGAAATCGGCGTAAAGAACAAAGACCATGATCGGGAAGACGAATCGGTCAAAGCCTTCCAATTTTTGCTGAACCTTGATCCTACTTATCCGAAAGCTCCCGAAGCGGATCTTGACATTGTCGAAATTCTGGCTTTGCAGAAAAAGGGAGAGGAAGCCCAGCAAGCGCGCATGGCCATGATTCAGCGCTACGCCGATGGATCGGCGTGGTTCAATGCCAATGCCGGGAACACCGAAGCCGTTGCCAAGGCCAAATTGGCGATTCGTCAGGCCATGTATGCCATTCCGGTCTATTACCATCAGAAAGGCAGCGAAGGTCAAGGCGATACCGATATGCTGCGGAAAGCTGAATCCGGTTACCAGGCATTTTTGAACCGGTACGGCACCGAAAATTCCTGGGATGTCTATCAAGTCCACCAAAACTTGGCTGTTCTCTACGACAAGTTGCAAGAATATGATCAGGCTTCTCAGGAATGGAAGTGGTGCGCCTCGGCGAATCTGTCCCTGTTTGGAAAAATTCCCGACAATAAAAAAGGGCTGATCACCAAACAAGACGCGGGCTTTAATGCCGTGCTGATGATGGATAAGGCACGCAAGCTGGCCTTACAGAACAAATACAACAACGATACCACGGCTGCTTTCCATGGTCCGGAAACGCAGGCCTATTTCGACTGCGTATCCTGGTACATGGGGCTTTACGGCAATTCCAACTCGGCTCCGGAAATCGCATATAATGCCGCCATCATTGATTATGAGGCCAAGCAATACGATGCGGCAGTGAAGGATTTAAGCTCTCTGATTGCGCGGTTTCCAAATCACCAGCATGCCGTATTGATCCGCCGGGCCCTGGCGCAGAGCCTGTTGGAAAGCGGGCATTACGATGAGGCGGCGACCCAATTTACCATCTTGGAGAAAAAGCTTTGTCCGGCCGACAAACAATGCGCCGAAATCAAGAAGGCCTTGGCTTCGACGGTTTTCAAGCAAGCCGAAGCTTTGCATGAGGGCAATAATCTTGCCGGGGCCGCGGAGAAATTCGGGCAGTTGGCGAACAATTTCCGCGATGTCGACATCGCGGACAGAGCTTTATTCGAAGCCGGCGTCAACTATGACTCGGCCGGAAATATGGAGCAGGGCGTCCGCCTTCTGCTGCGTATTCCGCAGGAATACCCCAAGTCGAGCCTGCATATCAAGGCCATTCTCAAAGCCGCCGCCATTTACATGGATCACAAGAAATTTCGAGATGCTGCGGAGACTTTTCTTTTGATCCCCAAGAATTTCCGCACCGACTCATTGGCCGAACAATCGGTGGCCTGGGCGGCTGACGCGTATGAAAAAGCGGCGGACACGAACAAAGCAGCCCAGACCTACGAGTCCACCTATAAGTTGTATCCCAAAGATTCCAAAACCCCGGGCTTCCTCTACAACGCGGGTCAGGACTATGAGGCCGCCAAACAATACGGCGATGCGATTTCGGTCTACAACCTCTTGAGCGACAAATATCCCTCCAGCCAATTTGCAGCCGAAGCGGCCTTTTCCGTACCCCTGCTGTTGGATAAGAAAGGCGAGTACGCCAAGGCTGCCGCAGCTTACGAGGCTTTTACCCGGAAGTATGACCAAGACAAAGTCAAATTGCTGCGTGCGCATCTGGGAGCCGGTACCGACTATGAGAAAGCGGGCAATGATAAAAAGGCCCTGGATCAGTACGAGGAGTGCATCGATATTCAGAAAAAAGAGGGCTCGAATATTCCTCCGGCTTTGGCTGCCGAGGCGGCCTATCGCGCAGGGGATATTTATTTCAAACGTATCAGCGGGATAGAGCTCGACGGTACCAAAGCGCAGAATGGGCGGAAATTCAAAATCATTCAGGAAAACCTGAAACCGGCCGTGCAGAACTTCGCCAAGGCCGTGCAATACGCCGAAGAAGAGTGGACCTTGCGCGCAACCTTGCGCATGGGCGATTTGTTCTTCGCCATCGGCAATATTTCGAATAACGAACGCGTGGCGGGTTTATCCGCCGACGATCGCGTACGCGCCCGCATTCAAAGCAAGGCCGGAGTTCCCGATTTTCTGGACAAGGCCAAGGAGATATACAAGAAAAATCTGGATATCGGGTTGAATCAAAATATTCAAAGCCCCTGGATTGATACAGCGGGAATCCGGTTTCTGCAGTGCTATGCCATCAAAGGGCAAACCTTGGAAGACCTGAGCAAATTGTTTCTGGAAGTGAAGTTGCCGCGTTCGGCAACCGCTGCCGACAAGGCACAGTTCAAACAGGCTTCCGATGACAGCAAGAGCAAAGCCATCGACGATTACCGTGAAGCACTGAACATGGCGCAGACGTATCATCTGGATAACGACACACGTAATCGTATCGTGTCGAGGTTGCGTGAATTGGAGCCTACCTCGACCGAATTACAACCCCAGGTTTCCGCGAAAGCCATGTCCGCAGACTCAACGGCCGTCGATAGCGGATCCCATTCGGCGACGGGCATCGGTGCGGATTCGTCCGCCAATCCCAAGGATTCTTCAGCTGCTATGCCCTAGTAAGGCGCGTGGTAAATCCGAAATTGAAGCGGAATGGTTTACGGCCATGAGTTTAGGGCGGAAAAGGGCGGGTTTCTTGAGAAAAAGTTTGTTTTCGGGTCGGAAAACACCCAGCGGAATTTAAAACGAATGACTATTATAACCTTGAAAATCGGGCGCATTCCGAAGACGTCACGGAATATGCGGAAGCGAGTCGGATAGTTTTCTTTTTAACACCATTTTCATTTTCATCAAAGAGAGGATCCCATGGCATTAATTCTCAAAGGTTTTAACGGCGAAGGAAGGTTTTACATGTCCGTAATTATGGTGTTGGGCATCATTGCCTTGGCCATCATTGCGGAACGGTTCTTCTACATTTTTGTGCGATCTTCCAAAGGCCGTGGAAGCTTCATGCGCAATATTGCCCAGATGCTGCAAACCGGGCGCGTATCGGAAGCCGGGCATCTTGCGGCGAGCCAGGACATTCCATTGGCAAAGATCATTTCTGCGGTTCTTCAGAACAAAGCCAAAGGACAGGCGGCCATCGAAAAGGCGGTGGACGAAGTGTACCTTACCGAAGCGCCGCGTATGAATCGCTACTTGAATCTGCTCCCGGCCCTGGCCAACATCGCCATGCTTTGCGGACTGCTCGGAACGATTTTCGGATTGATCCTGGCGTTTGACGCCGTGGCCAACCTTCCGGCCGCTCAGCGTCCGGCTGCTTTGGCGAACGGTATTTCCATCGTTATGGTCAATACCTGGACAGGTTTGGCGACGGCCATTCCGATTCTGTTGTTCCACGGTCTTCTTTCCATGCAGTCCGAGCGTTTGCAGGAAGAGATGGAAGAAAAAGCCGTAAAAGTGATGAATCTGCTGTAAGGTCGCAATCGGCATGATGAACAGGTTCTTCCGAGTCGGAAGAACCGTTTAACAGGAAGCTTTATGAAGAAATCCTCCGCAAAGAGAAGCAAAACTCGCGAGCTGGATCTGATGCCCGTCATGAATCTTTTCTCGATTCTGGTGGTCATCGTGATCTCAATGGCCACCTTCGAAAAGTTAGGCGTGCTGGAATTATGGCTTCCCGAGCGTAGCCAGACTCCGACCAACACGAAGCAGGACATCGATCAAGGGCTCCTTAATCTGACCGTGGTAATTACCGACAATGGCATCACCATCGGTGCGGCCGGCGGATTTCAACCCACGGTCTATTACCAAGAGGAAATCGAATATCGCAGCCGTTCCGACCAACACGTCTTTCGCAAAGTGTTTGTCAAAGGCGAGCAGGTTCGTTCTCCCACCGACGGCAAGATCATGACGCCCGACGAACGGGAAACCATTTATCTCAACACCATCGTCAAAAAAGACTCCACCGATCCCGGCACGTATGTGTATGCCGCCGTGAATGGCCAGGAAGAACCGATGATGGATACCTCCGGAAATTGGTATAAAGACGTTCCGCAAGTGGGCACGCTGTATCGGTTGGTGGGTGACGAGACCTACCGGAAAATGGATCCCACCACCTATCGGTTCTCCAAGGTTGAAAAACTCAGCGCGTATTATGAAGTGGCGAGAACGCTCGAACAAATTCATCAGAAGTACGGGAAAATGGATCCCACGCCACCCGACGTCGATGACATCGTCATTCTCGCCGACGACGACGTGATCTACGACAAAATCATTCAGATGATGGACGTATGCAAGATGGCGGGCTATGACCGCGTATCTCTGTCGCTCATCGGAGGGGAAGCCTGATGCGCCGTAAAGTCAAAAGGCAGGAAGAGGCCGGACTCATTATCACCTCGTTAATCGACATCTTCGTTATTGTTCTGGTTTTTTTGCTGCGCACGATTTCGGCGGAAGGCAATTTGCTGACCTCGGCCGATAATCTGGTGTTGCCGATGTCGGCCACCGCCAAGTCTCCCACCGAGGTCTCTTTGATTTTGGTGGGCGACAATCATCAAATCGCCGTGGATGGGAACCCCTTGATCAGTACCGAAAAGGTGTTGAAGCAGGACAGCCTTATCGTAGCACCGGTGCTGGAAGTTCTTACGAAGAAGCGCGACGAGGAAAAAAAGGCGGAAATGCTCGGCATTATCAAAGAGTCGACCGGAAAAATTGTCGTGGAGTTGGACAAGAACATGCCCTACGATATCGTGACCAAACTAATGGCCACATGCGGTTATGCAGGCTACAACAACATCAAATTCGCCGTGACGCGGAAGAACGAGGAAGGCTGACATGGCCACCGATATGATGTCGCCCCAATTCCAAAAAGGCCGGAAAGATCCGTTTATCGAAAAATTCGAGGTCGAATCCGACGCCCGCCTGTTCCGCTTTCTGGGCGTGTTCGCCCTGATGGGAGCGGGTTTGATGACCTATATGCTGACCACCAGCGTGATCATTCCCAGTTCGTTGACTTATACGCAGCGCAAAGAAGACTCCGCCATCGTCACCGTGAAAACGGCGGATATCGAGAAGGCGGAAAAAGAAAAGCAGAAAAAAGAAGAGAAGAAAAAAGCGCCTCCGCGTCGGCGCCGCGGTGAAGGCGGCAAACCGCATGGCCGGGGAAATCCCCATGCACCCATCACCCAGGCCGCTTTGAAAATGATTACGTCGCGTTCGACTTCCTCGGCGCTTTCGAGTTATAACCTGTTGTCCTCCAAGTTCTCGAAAGACATCGACAAGGTCATCAACAATGTTTCCGGTCTCACCAAAACCGGTCAAACGCGCCTGGGCGGACGCCGCGGCAAGGTGGATGGCGGCTTCAACGATGGTTATGCGGCCGGCGGTTCGGGGGGCGTCGACGATTTGCTCGGTGGCCTCTGGGGCGGTAGCGGCAGTGGTGGGTTGAGTTTGCAGGCTAAAGGCGGCTTACAAGCACCTTCGGCTTCCGATATTGATATGGGCCAAGAAAGCGGACAGCGCTCCACCGAATCGATTCTGCGCGTGATTCGCGAGCATGAACCCGGATTGCGGCACACGTATAACAAATACCTGAAGATGAATCCGGGATTCAAAGGCAAAGTCACCTTGAAATTCACCATCGCGCCGAGTGGAGCCGTGATCGAGTTAGAAATCGTTTCCAGCACCACGGGCGTTTCCCAATTCGACGAAGAAATCCGCGGCAAGGTGAAAACGTGGCGATTTGAACCCATCAAGGGCCGCGGCAACGATGTGGTTACCGTGCCGTTTACTTTCTCCGAATAACCTAACGATCGAACCGTCACGACCCCGCGGACCCGAAAGTCCGCGGGTTTTTGCTTTTTGTCAGTTTGTGAAATTGGGAGCACTGCGCTTATCCTTGTTAGATTTTTCCGGTTCACAGGGGACGAATATGAAGAATTGGGCACTTTTGGCAATGCGAACTGCGGTGTTTTCGGGAGTCGCAGCTTCTGCGGCCTTTGCATCCTTTGCCCGGGTCGAATCCATGGGTAAAAGTGCCGACTTCTTCATGGACGATGTCAGCATTTTCGACAACCCCGCCAATATGAATATTTTCCCCAACTTCCTGATCGGTGAATTGGGCACCTTTCCCGGTGTAACCGTCCCCGATACGGGAGCGAACCCGCCGTTGGGTGGAAATCGGGATCCGGATAATAGTTGGTTCGGCGGAATTTTCAGCTATTCGCTGGCCAAGAACAAGGAACGCAGCGCACCGTATCCGCAAATCTCCATTGGCGGTGCTTTTAACCGTATGGACGATGAGATTCTTCCCTATGTGCCGGATTCCATCGACGGCAAGGTTATTCCCAAACCAGCCACCAATTTCGATGGTTTTCTGGGCATGGCCTTGGCCAACGGCGGCATGTTGGGAAGCCATATCTACGTGGCCATGCAAGACGGCGCGAATCTTGTGAACGGACGGATTGTCGGCACACCCAGTCAGGATATCCGTCTGTCTCTGTTGCGCGCCGATCTCGGCATGAATTGGCCGCTTGGGAAAAGCGTCGACGGGGAGCTTTCTTTGGGAACCGCTCTGACTTCTTACGGGCCCGACAGCGTGGATGGCAAATGGTCATTCTTCGTCAAGGCGCGTTCATTTTCGACCGTGGAATTGATCAACGGTGAATTGGTTCCCATTTTCCGCTACAGCCGCATTGAAATGCCGGGCGAAGATCTGAATCTTCTCCACTTTGGGTTGGGAGCCAACGTCTCGCTCGATCGCGGATTTTTCTGGCTGGGAGTTGAAGGCCTGTTCGATACCTGGAATTTGAGCGGTATCGATTCGGTGAATGGTACCTCCTATTCCACCACCTCCACGGTGCATTCGCGTCGCTCGCAGCGGGGGGTCTCCGTAGGCTTCGGCATCGAACGCAACATCTGGTGGGATTGGTTGGTGTTGCGTGTGGGTGGGCGCAAGGTGATTGCCTATACCGAAGATTCGGGCCCATCGGGGAGCTATAACTACATCTACACCAATCCCACGGGCGACATGACGGTCGACGATGAAATCGGGTTCGGAATCGGCTTGAACGTGGAGGAAAAATTGAAAGTCGATGCGACCTTGGCCGAAGACCTCCCTTACACGTTTGGGAACCTTCTCTCAGGCCCGCGCAGCAACATCATCTCGAGGATCTCGGCGACCTATTCGTTTTAACGGTGACGGCGGCGTACAATGGGCAAATGGTTTTTTGCGGCCGGCGCCCTGGCGTGGTTTCTGTTGGCCTGCGGTGCGCCTTCCGACGTCATCCAAAAAGAACTGCAGGATATCGGGAAGGCCGATTTGGAAGTCATCGTCAAGAGTCTGCCGGAAATGGCGCAGCGCGAAGCCTTGCTCCCCAAACCCTATTTCGTTGTCGACACGCTCGCAATTTATCACGGCGACTCATCCTTGGTTTTTCAGGCATATGCCAAATTGGTTTTCTTCTATCTCGATCCTTCTCTCGACTTGTGCCAGGTCCGGAAGTACCGCTATCGCCGTTCGGCGCGGGTGTGGGAACGCTTCGACGTGGTCTTGCGGCATATCCCGTCGAAGTACTCCCATTCTGGAATGAAGGCCGCGGCGACGGATTGACGTTTCCGCGGTCCTGATCCCTTTTCAAATTCTCTCTACGTTCCGTCCTGGGTCCGCCCGGGGCGACGGGGACTTTCCGCCGGGAAGAGAGCCCCAAAAATCCGCCTGATCTGGCTGATTTTCCTAACTTTTGCATTTTAGCCGAAAGAAGGTGGCCGTGTTCGGATTTCTCTCCAGCGATATCGGCATTGATCTCGGGACCGCAAACACGTTGGTGCATGTGGGCGGACGGGGTATTGTGATCAACGAACCGTCGGTGGTTGCGGTGGAGCGCCGCAGCAACCGGGTGCTGGCCATCGGCAGCGAAGCCAAGCGCATGCTGGGCCGCACACCCGGCGAGATTATGGCGGTGCGTCCCATGAAAGACGGCGTCATCGCCGACTTTCAATTGGTCGAAAGTCTGCTTACGCGCATGATCAAAATCGCCCAGAAATATCCGCTGTTTTTCCTGCGGCCGCGCATCGTCATCGGCGTGCCTTCGGGCATCACCGAAGTCGAGAAGCGCGCCGTGCTCGACGCGGCCCACAAGGCCGGCGCGCGCGAGGTGCATCTCGTGGCCGAGCCCATGGCCGCCGCCATCGGCATGGGCATTCCGGTGGAAGATCCCAGCGGCAACATGATCATCGATATCGGCGGCGGCACGTCCGAAATCGCGGTCATCGCCCTGTACGGTATCGTGTGCGATACCTCGGTGCGCGTGGGTGGGGATGAGATGGATGACGCCATCATCAGTTACCTGAAGAAGAATTACAACCTGCTGGTGGGCGAAAGCATGGCCGAGAAAATCAAGATGCAAATCGGCTCGGCTTACCCGCTGGAAGTCGAGTTGGAGATGGAAGTCAAAGGGCGCGATCTGGTGGCGGGCGTGCCGCATACGTTGAAGATCACCTCGGCCGAGTGCCGCGAGGCCCTCGCCGAACCCGTGAATTCCATCGTTGATGCCGTGAAACGGGCGCTGGAACAAACGCCTCCCGAACTCTCCGCCGATTTGATGGACAAGGGTATCGTCATGACCGGCGGCGGATCGCAGTTGCGGGGGCTTGACGAATTGCTGCGCCAGGAAACCAATCTTCCCGTGAACGTCATCGACGATCCCATGGTTTGCGTCTGCAAAGGCACGGCCCGCATTCTCGAAGACATGGACAAGTATTACAAGGTCTTGATGGATTCGCAGCGCTGATACCGACCGGGCGCGAGGCGCCCCACGGTCGGGGATCCACGCCGCCCGGGTGAAACGGAGCCCGGTTGAATTTCCTCGAATGGATTCGCAAAGCCCTGACGGTGGGGCATGGAATTGTTTCCCTCGTTTTATGTCTCATCTTCTCGGGAACCCTGGTTTCACTCGACCGCCCGAACCGCGCCATTTTCCACGAAGTCATGGTGGGCACCTTGTTGTACCCGGTGCAGGAACTTTTTTCGCATCTCGAAGGCACGCTGCACATCTATCGCGAGAACGACAGTCTGCTCCAGGAGAACGCCGCCCTGCGCGTCGAGAACGACCTCCTGCGGCAATCTACGCTCGCCGTGCCGCGGCTGGAAGAGATGGAGCGATTCCGCACCGCCACCGCGTTGCATCTCAAACCTGCGCAAGTCATTGCACAAGACGCCGGACGCCTGCAAATGACCTGGGTCATCGATCTCGGCCGTGCGGATTCGGTGGACGTGAACATGCCGGTGCTCACCTCCAAAGGCGTGGTGGGGAAGACCGCCCAATGCTTCCGCAACTACAGCGTGGTGCAATTAATCAGTGATCCCGCCTTTAAAGCCGCGGTGCAGGATGATCGCAGCCGGGTGCGCGGCATTCTCGAATCGTACCGGCTGTACCGGTTGGAAGCCCAGTTTCCCGCCGGGGCCGACGTGCATCCGGGAGATACCTTGGTCACCGCCGGGGTGGGCGGGGTTTTTCCCAAGGGGCTGCGCGTGGGGGTAACCGATCAGGAAATGCCGGGCGCGGAAACCCAGAACGGCGACGTACTGCAAACCGTGCTGGTGCACCCGTTCCAGGAGTTGTCCATGGTGGAAGAGGTTTTCGTCCTCATCAAAAAAGACAGTTGGCAATTGCAGGACTCACTGCCGTGACGGTCTGGAAGCGGATTCTCACCACGGCCGGCCTCTTGGTCGGAGCCCTGATCTTGCAGCAGACCTTGGTCCGCTGGATCGCGTTCGGACCCATCCGTCCCGATTTACCCCTCATCGCTTTGGTATTGTTGGCGTTGCGCTACGGCTCGCTGCCCGGCTTGTTCGCAGGGATGGCCTTGGGGTTGGTGCAGGATGTCTATGCCATCGATACGCTGGGAGCCAACGCCATGGCCAAATGCCTGGTGGGGTACTGCCTGGGCTTTTTCGAAGAGCGCGTGGTCAAGAGCATGCCGGCCACGCGCGTGCTGCTTTTGGGCGCGGCTTTCGTGCTGCATGACTTGGTATTTTATTGGGCCGCAGGATTGCGGGGCGGCACGTACGCGTCGGCCTTGTGGCGTCAGTCGTTGCCTTCGGGCGTCTACACCTTGCTGATCGGCGCCGTGGTATTCTATTCCTTCGGACGTTTGAAGCCCCGCGAAATGTGAGGAAATTTCCGTGCCGCCACCCAATCGACTCGACGATTTGCATTACCGCGAGGCGGTGGTGCAATCGCTCAAACTTTTTCTTTGGGTGGCCGCGGCCCTGCTGACGGCACGGCTGTTTTATCTGCAAATCATCAAGGGCAGCTACAACGCCATGCTTTCGGCGCAAAACAGCATGCGCTTGCAGGTCGTGAAAGCGCCGCGGGGACTGATGCTTGATCGGAATGGCGTCGTGATCGCGCGCAACCGCCCCTCGTATCAAATCGCCATTCTACCCGAGCAATTACGCGATCCCGACAAAGTTCGCCGGAACCTGATGCGGTTCCGCACCGCCCAGGGCCTACCGCTGTTCGATTCAAGCCTGGTAGCCTGGAGCCTGGAACGCGCGCGTTGGCGCAAGTTTCAACCGCTGGTGATTCTCGAAGACGCCCCCTTTGCGGCGGTGGCCATGGTCGACGAGCACCAATCGGATTTGCCCGGCGTGGTCACCGTGGTGGAGTCGCGGCGCTCCTATCCCTTCGGCGCGGCGGCCGGACATGTGCTGGGCTACATGGACGAAGTCAACGAAACCGAAATCGAAGCCTATAAAACCCAGGCCGGCAAGGGCGAAGAAGCTCCCTATGCGCGCGGCGACCGCATCGGGCGCAAGGGTTTGGAACACCGCTATGAAAAATATTTTCGGGGCCAAGACGGCATCCGCTATGTGAAGGTCAACGCCTTCGGCAAGGAAATCGAAGTGCTGCCCGGCATGCCCCAAATCGATCCCACTCCGGGCATGAACGTCGAAACCACCCTGGATATGAAACTGCAATGTTACGCCGAATCGCTGATGGCCGATACCCTGCGGGGCGCCATTGTGGCGGTGGATCCCCGCAACGGCGAAGTGCTCGCCATGGTTTCTTCGCCACCCATGAACGACAACATTTTTTCCTTGAGCCGCGACCAACGCGCGCACGCCTGGGCGCGCCTGGCGCTGGATTCATCCCGGCCCCTGAACAACCGCGCCATCGCCGGCGGCTATGAGCCCGGGTCGACGTTCAAGGGCATTGTATCCATCGCGGAACTGCAAGCGGGTATCAGTCCCCAAAGCCACATGCCGCGTCCCTGTACGGGAGGCTACCGTTTCGGCAACCGGGTGTGGAGATGCTGGGATGCGCACGGACACGGGTTCCTCAACCTCATCGACGCTTTCACCCAATCCTGCGATGTCTATTACTACCAAGCCGGCCTGGCGGTGGGCTTGGATCGCATCAATGCCGTGGCGCGCGAATTCGGGTTGGGTCAAAAAACCGGAATCGATTTGGACGATGAGCGTGCCGGCCTGCTGATGGATTCGAGCGTTTACATGCGGCTCTACGGCGCGCGTGGTTGGCGCTGGTCGCGGGGCATGGTCCTCAACCTTTCCATCGGTCAGGGCCAGGTCGTGACCCCGCTGCAATTGGCCGATTATGTGGCGGGCATGGCCAACGGCCAGCGCCTCTACCGGCCACACCTGTTGCGGGCCCTGCTCGACGCCGAAGGCACGGTGCGCATGCGCTATACTCCGCAAGTTTTGCACGAACTGAATTTGACGCCCGAGGAACATGCGGTCATCCTGCAAGCCATGGCCCAGGTCGTGAACTCGCCCCATGGAACGGCCGGCCGTGCCCGCGTCCCCGGCGTGCTGGTGGGGGGAAAAACCGGATCGGCCCAAACCCCGTTCGGCGACCGGACCAACGCTCTATTCATCGGCGCCGCGCCCCTGGATGATCCCCGCATCGCCATCGCCGTGATCATTGAAAACGGTGGACATGGGGGCTCGGCGGCGGCCCCCATCGCCGGTGCGCTCTTCCGGCGTTTCTTCGGAGTGGGCCCCCATGGATAGATCGTCGCGAACCTCCTGGGATTGGCCGCTTACGGCCGCGCTGGCTCTGTTGCTCGTCCTGGGTATCGCCGTGGTGTACTCGGCCACGGTGGGTGACGCGGGTCATCATTGGCAGAAGCAAATTCTTTACGCCGGCATGGGCTTGGTGGCCATGTCGGTGTTGTATCTCACTCCACCCAAATTTTTTTACGCGGCCGCCTACCCGTTGTATCTGATATCTCTGGTCCCGCTGTTGTACATCATTCTGTTCAAGGCCAATTCGGTGGAACGTTGGATCGCCCTGCCCGGTGGCTTCAATCTGCAACCCAGCGAATTGACCAAGGTGGCCTTCCTCCTGGCCATGGCGCGGTTGCTTTCGTTTCAGCCTGTGTCCCTGTCGCGACCGCGTTCCTTGGTGGCTCCGGCTTTTCTCTTCCTGGTGCCCTTCGCTCTGGTGCTCAAAGAGCCGAACCTCAGTACGGCGCTGAGTTTTGTGGCCATGGCGGGCATGATGGTTTTCTTTGCCGGCCTGTCGGTGCGCGATCTCTTTTATCTGGTATCACCGGTGCTGTCGGTGGCCTTCACCTTCAATCATCTCGCCTGGTCGTTGATGTTCATCGCGCTCATCGCGGTGATGTGGTTGACGCGCACTCCCTTCAAGGCTTTGGTGTTTCTCATCCTCATCAATATCGCGGCGGGTTATGGCTCGATGTTCGTGTGGAACAAGGTACTGTACGCCCATCAACGCGATCGCATTCTCACCTTCATGGATCCGCAACGCGATCCCCAGGGCGCGGGTTATCAGGTCTTGCAAAGCAAGGTGGCCATCGGGTCGGGGCACCTTTTGGGCAAGGGTTATTTGCATGGTACGCAAACCAATCTCAGCTTTTTGCCCGAAGAGCATACCGATTTCATTTTTTCCGTACTGGGGGAGCAATTCGGATTCCTGGGATGCATGTCGGTGCTGGGGCTTTATTTGTTCCTGCTGCAGCGCATTCTGAAAATCGCGGTGGACAGCCGCAGTCGCTTCACGGCGTTGACCGCGGTGGGCCTGGTGGGCATCCTCAGTTTTCACGTCTTGGTGAACGTTTCCATGACCGTAGGCATGATGCCGGTCACAGGTTTGCCTCTGCCGTTTTTTTCTTACGGAGGATCCTTCTTAATTTCCTGCCTGATGATGATCGGCATCGTGCTGAATCTGCGGGCGCATGGTGAACATCTGTAATAAAACCGCATCCCGGTTGCTTTTTGCCTGCGGACGAGGCTTGGAAAATATTCTCGTTCCGCCGCGTTGCGTATCGTGCGGTTCGCATCGCTACGGTCAATTGCCTGTGTGCCGGCGCTGTCTGCGAACCTTGCGCGCCAGCGCGTTGTGTGAACCCGTTCCGGCACCGGCCTGGAACGGCTCCGTGCATGCCCTGTTTCGGTTGACGCCGGTACTGCAGACGCTCGTTCACGACGGCAAATATCGGCACCGAAGACGTCCGCTGCATTTCCTCACCGATTGCCTGCGTTGGTCGCGGGTTTTGTCCACCGGACTTTTGCGCCAAGCCCTAATCGTTCCCGTGCCTTTGCATGCCGCGCGCCTTCGCGAACGCGGTTATAATCAAAGCGCGCTTATCGCCCGGGCCTTGGGTCGGATGGGTCTTGATTGCGATATGGACGAGCGCGCCTTGATCCGAACCCGGCCTACGGTCTCGCAAACGCGTTGCGACGAATTCCTGCGCGCCCGCAATCTTGCCGGCGCCTTCCGCGCCGTGGCGCACCGGGTGGCGGGACGGAAAATCGTTCTGGTCGACGATGTCTGCACTACGGGCGGTACCCTACGGTTTTGCCGCGAGGCCCTGATGCAGGCCGGCGCCGGGCAGGTGGAGGCGTTTGCCCTGGCCTGGGTGGAAAGGCGATATCCGAATTCTCCGGCCGGGAATAAGGCCTTCGCAGCCTCGAAGCAGGCGGGCGGAGGGTGAGGGACTCGAACCCCCAAGCCCTTTCGGGCGGCGGTTTTCAAGACCGCTGACTTACCGTTAGCCTAACCCTCCGGGGGCAAAGCTAAATAGCCTTTATCGATTCGGTAGGCAACGCCGAGCGGCCGGGGATTTTGAAATAGGCGAGAGTTTCCATGGCCGTAATCCGGTGTCGGCGCTTCGCAATCGGGGTGCTCGAAAACGGTGTGCCATTCTGACTTGGAGCGATTTTTTTCCAGCAGAATATCTTTCCATGAATTATCTTAGGGAACCAAACTTGAAGTGGAGATCGTCAAACTTTTTCCTCTTTCTAACCTTTTCCTATTTGTAAGTAGAGCACAATATTTTTCTTTGATTATCTACCCAGGAAAATTGGAATCGCAGCGAATGAAAATATGCCGAACCGTTGATTTGCTCCGAAACGAGTTTCGAGGGCATATTCCCTTGGCCGTTTTGTGTTTAACATGGGTGTTGCATGCCGGCAGCGAATCGCCACCGCCTTTGATGCAGAAATACGATTGCCTTTCCTGCCATCGGGTGGACAGCAAATTGGTGGGGCCGGCATTTCAAGATGTGGCCAAGCGCTATACCATGGCCGATCTTTCCACTTTGGTGAAAAAGGTCAAGACGGGAGGATCGGGCAATTGGGGTGCCATTCCCATGATTCCGCATCCTTCGGTCCCCGACGCCGATATCCAAAAATTGGTGACCTGGATCTTGTCGCTGAACCCGCATTCCGTCGGAAGTGTGGCGCCGGCTCAGAGACCGAAACTCCAGCGCCGATGTCATTTAAAAAAGTCGAAGTCGATACCGGGGTGCTTAAAGTCGGCGAGGCCGTTTACCGGCGTGATTGCGCGGCTTGCCATGGAATTGCCGGAGACGGGCAAGGCCGGGCGGCCCAATACCTGAATCCGCGCCCCCGTGACTTCACCATGGGTCAATTCAAGTTTCGCAGTACCCCGAGCGGGAGTTTGCCCACCGATGCGGATTTGTTGCGCACCATAAACCGGGGTATTCCGGGTACAGAAATGCCTTCGTTTAAGTCTATTCTGACGGATGATGAGAAGCAGGCGGTTATCGCCTACCTGAAAACTTTTTTCCCTCCCGGGGAGAATGCCGCTCCGCCGGCACCCATTTCCATTCCCGAAGTTCCGGCCAATTTGGAATCGCACGCACAAACGGGACGATACGTTTACATGTTGATGGAATGCTGGAATTGTCACGGCACACAAGGCCGCGGCAACGGAATGTTGGCCGATTCGTTGAAAGATGCCTGGGGTAATGTCATCCACCCGCGTAACTTGACCCGGTTGCCCTATAAGGCCGGCAGCGATCCGGAATCGATTTACCGCACGCTGGCGACCGGAATGAACGGCACCCCCATGCCGGTATTCGACGACATGCGCATGTTATTCGGCTCCAATTACCAAGTGGATGAAGCCCGCTTTCATCAACTCTATTCGCAACATGAAATCAATGGGTTGATCGCCTGGCTGCATTCGCAGCCCAATGACGGCGCCCTGCAAAACATGAGCGCGGATCAAAAAAGAGAACTGGCGCAGAAACGCCGTTGGGCCCTGGTCGGTTATGTCGAGTCGTTGATCAAGCCGACCAATTTTTTAGTCAAAATGTTTGGCGAGAATACCGAAACTACGCATTGAAGAAATTGAATAAAGAGGAGGCAAGGGCATGATAAGGTTGTTACGACGCGCGATTCCGGCTGCGGCGATTCTGGCGTTATGGTCCGGATGCATTGAGCCCGTGGGGAACGGCATCGATATGAACCCCTATGGGGTACCTCCCGGACCTGGATATTTCGTAAACGCGATCTATCCGATTTTCCAAAAACCACAATATGGTTGCACGACTTGCCATAGTCAGTACGGACCCGGCTATCAAGGAACCGGAGGCGCCCAGGGGGGCCTGGATCTTACCGAGTCACCGGATTCGGTGTATGCACTTTTGGTGAACCATCTGGCGTATGAACCCAGCAATGATATCACCCCGCCCTACTCGATGTACCGGGTTGATCCCGGAAATCCCAATAGTAGCTACTTGTATTTGAAACTTTCAGAATCACACCCCCCTTATGGAGGGCAGATGCCTTTGACAGGACCTCCATTTTTGTCAGTCCAGGACCTTAACACCATCTTGATTTGGATTCAAGCCGGAGCACCGAAATAATGATGAAACGTAAAGGGAAAAAGCCGATGTCGAAAAAAAACTGGTGGATCTTCGCGGGTCTCTGTTTGGGGGTAGCCGGCACCGTGGAGGCCGAGCCTTATATCGCGGTGCGCACGGGATTCAAATGCAGTGTCTGCCATGTGAACCATACGGGCGGCGGCAAACGTACGGATTATGGGTATGTCTATAGCCAATACCAGCTTATTATGAAGGCCACGCAGCTTGAATCGGCCGATGACAATCTGGATCCCAAGCTGAACAAATCCATTTCCGTGGGGGCGAATTTCCGCGTATTTCAAACCCATTCCCTTTCTTATGGGTGGACTCCGCCCGATTCGACGGTAACGCCTTATTTCGCGGGGGATACGGCCGATTTCAAGCGCATCAATCTCGGATCAAACGATGCCACCAGTATTGATGAAGGCAATCTGTATTTGGAATTCGATCTCATCCGTAATCTGATGACTCTTTACATGGACGAAACCGTGGCGCCAACCCCACTAAATCGGGAAATGTGGGGTATGATTCAATTGCCTTGGAACAGTTATTTCAAATTCGGAAACATGCTGCTCCCATACGGCTTTCGCCTGATGGACGATCAAGCTTTCGTGCGTCAGTATACGGGCTATACCTATAAAACCACGAGTTTGGGGTATGAAGTGGGCATCGAACCAGGCCCGCTTTCGGCCATCTTCAACCTGACTTCTAATAAATTTTCCACCGTCGATTATGTGGTCTTCAACAACATGCCGGTGATTCGCACCGTGCGTGTAGGCGGCTCGTATGCCATGGCCGTGCGAAAGCAGGGCAACCCGACGCGGAAAAAAGATCGGCAGCGCGGGGTATTTGCCGGATTCAGCGCCGGAATGTTTACGGTTTTGGGGGAACGCGATTATATCACCAGTCCCGACAGCGTGTATTCCCGGGCGGATTACCTTGAACTCGATGTTCTGCCGATTCAGGGTTTCAACATCAAATGCGTCTACGAATATTATTGGCCCGATGAGGTCGCACCGGCCAAAGAAGACGGTTTAAGAAGGATCACAGTAGGTGTCGAGCCCTTCATAGCACCTTTCTTGCAAGTCGGTTTATACTATCGGAAAAACGATGCCCCTCCACAAAATGGCACGGCCAACCAAGACCAAATCGTGGGAAGATTCCACGCTTTCTTCTAACGCGGCTTGATGGCGTCCCGCTCATTTTTCGGTTTGAAACCGGAGTGAGCGGGAATTCCTTTTGCACCCCATTTTCTCCGCGTGCATATAAACCCAACGACGAAAAATCGACCCGCTGATGTGAAGGTGGGCGCAATCGTGCGTTTTTCCGGAATAAGGTAGATCTGTGCCATATTGGCGAATTCATGTTATTTATGGCAATTTTTCATTAGCTTTGCAGCAATAATTCCGATTACGGCCAGTTTTTGGGTAAAAAAATGGAGGATCGTTTCTTGCTTGAACAGAGCGACATGAACCCGAAAAAACGTTTGTTGATCCTGGATGACGAGCAAGGCATTCTCGAATCTCTCTCGCGAGCCTTGCACGGAGCCGAGTACGAAATCGTCACCTCCTCCGATCCCGCCAAATCCATAGAGAACCTGAAAACCATCCTGCCGCAAACCGTCATCACCGACCTCAAGATGCCGGGACTGGGAGGCCTGCAGGTCTTGCAGCGCGTGAAGGAATTCAATCCCAATATCCAGGTGATTGTCATTACCGGCCACGGCTCCATCGACGAAGCCGTCTCGGCCATGAAAGCGGGCGCCTACGACTTCATCCCCAAGCCGTTCAACAAACAGGAAATCGTCGCCGTCGTAAACCGCGCCTTTGAAAAGGTGTTTTTGCTGGAAGAAAATCTTTTGCTGCGGGAAAAACTCCGCAAGAGCCAGGCCCCAACTTTCGAAACCGGCAAAAGCCGGGTCTTCAAGGAATTGTTGCATCGCTCGGCCCAGGCTGCGAACAGCGAGGCCACCATTCTCATTCTGGGTGAATCGGGAACGGGTAAAGAAGTGTTGGCCAATTACATCGTGTTGAATTCGCCGCGCGCTTCGCAGCCTTTCGTCACCGTCAATTGCGCCGCCATTCCGGAAAACCTCATCGAGGCCGAATTGTTCGGCTATAAGAAAGGTTCGTTTACCGGTGCCTATCAGGACAAGAAAGGCAAGTTTTTGGAGGCCAACGGCGGTTCCATCATGCTCGACGAAATCGGTGAAATCCCCTTGGGCGTGCAATCCAAGCTCTTGCGGATTCTGCAAGAAGGCGAGGTCAGTCCCGTGGGCGGCAATGCCCAAAAGGTGGATGTGCGCGTAATCGCCGCCACCAATAAAAACCTGCGTAAAATGGTGGAGGCCGGTACCTTTCGCGAAGATCTGTTTTACCGGCTGAACGTCATTCCTTTACAGATTCCCCCGCTGCGGCAAAGACCCGAAGATTTGCATGCTCTGATCTCTTTTTTCATCGCCAAGTACTGCAAAAAGAATAAACGCACCAACCTTTCCATCAGTCCCGAAGCCTTGAAGCTGATGGAGCACTATGCGTGGCCGGGCAATATCCGCGAGCTGGAAAATGCCATCGAACGCGCCGTCATTCTATGCCTCGGACATCAAATCACCGTGGAGGATTTGCCCGATGAACTGAATCACGACACCGATGCGGCCGGTCAGTTTACCATTGAACAGGGAATGACCTTGGAAGAAATCGAATTGGCCGTAATTCAAAACTCGCTGAAACACCATCACGGCGACAAGGCCAAAACCGCGGAGGAGTTGGGCATCAGCCTGCGCACCATTTACCGCAAGTTGGATAGCATCGTCTCCTCCGAGGCCCAGAAACAAGCGCCTTAGTCCTAGGGCGGCGCCTGTGCTCCCACGTGCAATCCGTTGGCCAAAGCACGAATGAGGATGGCCGCCTTTTCCAATTCTTCCAAGAGCACCCTTCCATCCGGGCTTTGATCGAATTGACCTTGCAGAGCCTCGGCATGCAGCGATTCACCCCAGGCGGCCAACAGGCGGTCGGATTCAGGTGGACCGATTTCCCGCTGTACCTCCTTTTGCAGGCGAGGTGACAGCGCTTGCAGCAACGTGCAAGCGGGTTCCAGGTCGGAGCCGGAATTTATCGCAGCCACCAAATCGTCCAGGCCCTTGCCGGTGTCGCGAAAAATCCCGGCTATTTCCGGCAGTTGCGCCGGATCTCGCCGCGCGAATTTTTGCTCGAATTGGATCAGTCGCCGCGCGAAATAGCTGATGGTTTGCACCGGAGCGGCCATCCGTATCCCAGGCTATAAGGAAGAGGTGGAAACCGAGGGCCATCGCCGGCCGTCGGGTGAAACCAGAAAGGGAAGATCCGGAGCGTCCAGTAGGTAGTGAAAATGGTTGCGGGTGGGAACGAGATACACAGCTTTGCGCGCCGCCGGACGCGGCAGCACGGGGGAGGTGGAGGAATCGACAATCCAAATATTCCGGAAGGCTACCGAGTCGGTATGGTATTGCAGTCGAATCGGGCCCGGCGCGGGCCCTTCGGGATCGCCCAGCAAGGTGCTGTTCAGCAAAGTCCGGTTGCCATGGATGGTTACTCCATTCTGGACTACGGTCACGTGGGCCGAATCGAGTTTGATGGTACCCGTGGAGTCAAACCGCGCCGCCTGAAAGGCGATGTCGTAGGTTTGCCACACCCGAGGGGGAAAGCACATGTTCACAGTCGGCGCCCATTGCTCCCAGAATGCTCCGCAATGGCGTTTGGGTTCGAGCGTATCGGTTTTGGCCAAATCCGGAAGGCATTGTCCGAAGCTATCCAGAATTTGGACTTCGTAGCGGTTTTGTAAAACCACTCCGCTATTGGAGCGGTTTTGACCCGTCTGCGTAGGTTCAAACGGCAGACGGAATTCCAAATGCAAGGTGAAATTCCGGAAAGATTGCACCGAAATTGCTCCATCCGATTCCGTGACCCCGGTTGGCAGCAAATCCCCGTTCCCGTCCAGGACGGCATGGGTCCAGGCAGAAACCGACGAGCCGTCGAACAAAACCAAGGCTCCGGCCGGAGGCGGCTTGCCCAAGTCCGGGCTTTGGCGATGCACCTTTTGCAGCCGGAGGAGAGATCCGGAAGCGGCCCTTCCCGCCAGCGTTGTGCCGCTGGAATCCACGGTGAGCGAGTCACCGTTTTGCTGAAACAGCACCGAGCCGTTTTGCCAGGCGCCGGGAACGATTTGATAGGTTTGGCCGTCCCAACCCGCACCGGGCAAGCCCCCCGTTAACAAGAGCATCCGGAAAGTACCCTGACCCAGGGCCATGACCTGCGCGCCCATGGCCGTTTGTGTGGCGCTGTCAACTCCGGCATACTCCCCTTGCAGCGAATAATCGTCTTCATTTCCCGCCCCGGTCAATGATTGCGATTGGCCGCAGGCGAATAAACACAGCGTTATCCACGGAATTCCCCGCGACCGAATCGGCATAATTTCTCCCGCTTTTAAATTAAGCGGATTAACGGTGTCCGAAATGAATATTTCTTTGGAACTGGATTTTTTTATTCAACCCGCTTTGCTGCATGCCCTGCACCGCTGCATGCAGAAACCCCAGGACGGATTCCAATTCGTCGTACAAGGTGCGATCGCGCAACAGGGCACCAGCCAAGCCGGTGGAATCTTGCAATTGATGCATCACCATTTCGGCGCGCGTTAAATTCCAGGCAATTTTGTTTTCGGCCGAATCCACGACGACCAACCCTTGGCCCGTGCGGTTCCAAACCCGGTCAAGCCCGGATTGCGAAGCGCGCAATCCGCGGTTGGCCTGATCTCCAAAGCGTTCCATGGCGGCGGTGCTTTGAACCACCCGGCGTTCGAGCGGGTCGATGGCCTGCGTCAAGCGTTGCATGCGCAGCAGGCTTCCGGTCAATTCGCGGTTCAAACGCTGGGGCGACAGCGGAGCTTGATCCCTGACGAACAGCCGCTCCCAGTCGACCTCCAGACGTTCCACCCAGATTACCAGGTCATCCGCGCGGCGCAAAGCTTCGACGGCGCTGGGCGCAAACAGGCCTTCTTGCACGCGTGTCTCGTCCAGGGGACGGGAAGAATGTCCCGGAACCAAAACCACCGCGCGGGTGCCCAAAAGCGATTGGTTGAAATCGACGAAGCGGGTATCCGCGGCGAGAAAGTTCCGGTGGTAAAGTTCGAGGGTGACCAGGGCGGTACGGCCGTCTTGGTCCATGGCGATATCCTCCACCTGGCCAACCACCACCCCAAACTCGGTGACGGGATCGTCCCGCATCAACGATCCGGTTTCCGACAGATGCAGGTGCACATAGCGATGCGGGGCGTACGCAGCGCGGTGGAACAGGCCTCCGATCGCGGCGGCCAGCACGACCAGGAACAAAATCGTCAGATAACCGGTGAGACGGGCGTTGGCATCCATGCGGCGTTCGCATCCTATTGTACAATCATCCTCCATGTTGGTGTTACGGGTTGCGGGGCAAAACGGTGGGTGGTGGCTGGGCGCGGCCCTGCTCGCCGGCTGCCAGCCGGGAACGCCACTGCACGCATCGGCTTTGCCGGCTTCGCTGGCGCGGCGCACCTTCGCGCAAAGCGACGACCGGGATTTGGCCGACTATTTGTGCCGCTGGCATCCGCACGATTGGCGCGCCCATCTGGCGCGGGCCTTGGATGCCGACGCCTCCTCGCCACAGCGGCGCGCCGAGTTGACCGCCGCCTTGCGGCTGCGACCGCATGAGCCTCTTTTGTTGTACGCCCTGGCGGTGAACCTGCTGGCGGCGCATGCGCCTGCGGACGATTCCAATGCCGTGGCCTTGCTCACGGCAGCCCTGGCGCGCGATCCGGAAAACGGTGTGCTCGATCTGACGCGCGCGGTGGCACAGGCGCGCCTTGGCCGCGTCTTCGCCGCGCGCACGGTGTTCCTTGCCACGCGCGGATTTCCCCGGGGCGACTTGTACGGCCGCCGTTTGGAAGACGCCTTGCTCGGCATGCTCGACACGGGATTGCGGCTCAATCCCTATGATGTGATTCAGGCCGAAGACTGGTACCGCGCCCTGCCTTTGCCGCCGGTGGCGGAATGGTCCGGCGCTTTGGAAACCATTTTTCTCGATCCGCTGCAGCAGCATCCCTACGATATCCGCGCACGCGGCCGCGAAGCCGCGCTGGGGTTGTACCGGTTGGGCAGGTGCCTAGTCGACGCCTCTTTGGATCCGGAGCGGATTTTCTCGGATGGCCGCGAAGAGCGCATGCTGGGCTGGCTTTTGCAAACCAAGGCCGCGCAATTTCTGGCCGATTACAACCGGACCTTTGCGCGGCCGGTCAAGGGGTTCGCCCCGGCAGAGCAAATTGCGCTGCGCCTGCAAGCCGCGGTGGATGCGCCGGATGTCCCCCCGCGCGATTGGGAACTTTTTCTCGGAGATTGGGAGCGACTGGGCCAAACCAACCCTGATGAGACCTTGGGTTGGGCGGCACAACGCATGCAAACCGCAAGCTTGTGGCGCAAGGTGTTGCGGCATCGGCTTCACGCAGATCCGAGCGCAGACTAAAGAGTTTGTTCGTGATCGGGGTAAAACTGGAACTTTTTTTTGCCTGTGTTTCCAATTGAGTGCAAGCAATTTAGGCTATTGGCTTTTGCGGTGGAACAGGGCCACGGCGGTGGTGAACACCGTGACGCCGATGGCCAGCATGCCCACGGCCTGGCGCCAAAGATCGTGCAGCCCCGAACCCTTGAGGAACATGCCGCGCAACACTTCCATGAAATACCGCACGGGATTGATATAGGTGATGCGCTGCACCCAAGCGGGCATGTTTTCCACGGGTAAAAAGAATCCCGACAACAGCAGAAAGAAAATCAGGAAGAACCAGATGAGAAACAGCGCCTGCTGCATGGTGCGCGCCACGGTCGAGGTCAGAATCCCGATGCCCAGAGAGGACAGCATGTAAATGGCGCCGAATAAAACCAAGGTGAGGTAGTTGCCGCGAAAGGGCACCCCGAACCAAACCCGCGCCACGCCCAGCGCGAAGAACAACTCCACCAGGCCGATCAGGAAAAACGGAAAGGCCTTGCCCAATACGATGTGGATGGGCTGGATGGGCGTCACCAGCAATTGCTCCAAGGTGCCGCTTTCTTTCTCGCGCACGATGGAAAATCCCGTCAGCAGCGCGGTCACCATGGTGATGAGAATCACGGCGATTCCCGGCACCATATACCAACTCGATTCCAGCAGGGGGTTGAAGGCGATGCGCGTGTCGATTTGAAAGGGCATCAAATCGGCCAGCCGCAGACCCTGGGCGTGCAAATGGGTGTTGAGGCGATCCATGGACCATTGATCCAGTATCGCCGACATGTAGCCGCGCGCCACGCCCGAAGAGCTGGCATCCTGCCCGTCGACCCATAGACCCAGAGGTGCGCCATCGCCGGCGGGAAATCCAGCCGGGGTGACGTGCATGCGTTCTTCGACACGCCGGGAGAAATCGGGGGGAATATCCACGGCCATGCGGATGCGACCCGCGTCGAGCCAGGCGCGCAACTCGGTTTCGGAGCGGGCGAAGCCTTGGAAGCGGAACCACGGCGAGGCCCGCATGGCCGAAATCAACGACGCCGAAGTCGGGCATTGGCAGCGGTCAAGCACGCTGAAAGGGGTATTTTTCACTTCGGTGGTGAGCGCGTAGCCGAGCACCATCAATTGCATCAAGGGCATGAAGAACAGAAGCCGCAGCGAAGCCGTGTCGCGGCGCAGGTGCTGAAACTCTTTCCAGATGATGATGCGGAGCAGCTTCACAGTTTCACCCGGAATTTGCGGACGGAAATACCGAACAACAACAATCCCTCGGCGCCGAGCACCAGCAGCGAAGGCCATAATATCGTCAGACCCACGCCTTTGAGAATGATGCCGCGCACCAGGGTCAAGTAATAGGTGGCGGGAATGATCCGGGAAATGATTTGCAGAAATTTCGGCATGCTCGCAATCGGGAAGATGAATCCGGACAAAAGGACGGTGGGCATCATGGTGGCGCCGAGCGCCATGAGCATGGCGTGATGCTGACGTTTGGCGATGGTGCTGATCAACAGGCCGATGCTGAGCGCGGTGCAGACGTAGACGAGGCTGCAACCCGCCAACAGCCACAGGCTGCCGGCGGGTTGCACTCCGAACACGAGCCGGCCCACGCTGAGAATAAGCGTGCCGTCGATACTGGCCAAGACCACGTAGGGCAGCAGTTTGCCCGCAATGATTTCGTAGGGACGCAGGGGTGTGATGAGCAACTGGCTCAAGGTACCGGTTTCTTTTTCGCGCGTCACCGCGATGGAGGTCAGCAGGGCCGAAATCATGAGCAGGATCACGGCCATGAGGCCCGGTACGAAAAACAGCGCGCTGCGTTGATCGGGGTTGTACAGCACCACGGTGCGCGTGTCGAGCACATGCGGCGGGTGCAGGTTGAGAATGTCGAGCAGGGCGTCTTGGGTGGCGGCGGCGACGGCACTGCGCATCTGCGAACCCACGTTGGGATCGGAGCCGTCCACGATGACCTGCAAATGCGCGCCGCCCGGGCGATGGAGCGCGGCGTCGAGATCGGCGGGCAGGCGCAGCAAGGCGCGCGCCCCCGAAGAGCGGAACGGCTGCAACGGGTCGGCCGTGGGAGGCATCACGTCGGTGACGGCGAAAAAGGTCGAGGCGTCGAGCCGGCCGGCCAGAGCGTGCAGCACGGGCGAATAACGGGGCGCTTCGATGGCCAGTGAGGCGTCGCGGATGTCGGCGTTGAGCGCGTAGCCGTACAGGAACATCATGATCACGGGCATCAGCACCACGATGGCCAGCGTCTGCGGATCGCGCACGATGTGCAGGAATTCCTTGCGGGCCGTGACCCGGATGCGGCGCAGTGAAGCCTTCATGCCGTGGGCTCCGGGCGCGTGGCACGTTCCACCACGTCGAGAAACACTTCGCCCAGGGTGGCGTGCCCGTAATTCGTCTTGAGCCGGGCGGGCGAGTCGAGCGCCGCCATGCGGCCCTGCACCAGAATCGCCACGCGTCCGCAGTACTCGACCTCGTCCATGTAATGCGAAGTCACGAACACCGTGGTACCGGCTTGCGCCTGTTCGGCGATGAGATCCCAGAAATGCCGGCGGTTCACGGGGTCGACGGATGCCGTGGGTTCGTCGAGAAACAAAATTTCGGGGCCGTGCAGCAGGGCGCAGGCCAGGCTCAGGCGCTGCTGCCAGCCCCACGGGATGGAGTCGGTGCGCCGCGGGAGCAAGGCCACCAGATTGAGGCGCTGCGCCATGGCCGTGATGCGGGCGCGCAAATCCCGGCCTTTGAGGCCGTACAGGCCGCCGTACAGGCGCATATTCATTTCCACCGGAAAGTCGGGGTACAGCGAGAATTTCTGCGACATGTAACCGATACGCGACCGTATCTTAAACGTTTCGGTCAGAACGTCGCATCCGGCCACGGTGCCCGACCCCGAGGTCGGTTGCAACAAGCCGCACAGCATGCGGATGGCCGTGGTCTTGCCCGCACCGTTGGCGCCCAGAAACCCGAACACCTCGCCGCGTTCGACCCGCAAATCCAGGCGGTCGACGGCGGTAAACGGGCCGAAGCGCTTGGTCAGGGCCTGCGTTTCGATGGAGGCCGTCATGCCGGCGCCTCTTCCTCGCGGCTCAAGAGCGCGAACAACAGGTCTTCGATGCCGGGCGCGACGGGCTGGGAACTGTGCGCCTCGGGAAAGCGCCGCCACAATTCCGGTCCCGTGGCGGCGGCGGTTTCCCTGGGAAGGGCGGCGTGCAACGTGCCGCCCGCGGGATACACCAGGGTCACACCCGGCGGCGGGGCTTGCCGCGCAGGATACGAAAGCGGTTTGTCTCCCTGGATGCGATACAGGGCATAGGGATAGTCGGCCAGCAGGGCGTCGGGCGTGCCCCCGGCCAGCACGCGGCCATGGTGCAACAGCATCAAGGTGTCGCACAATTTGGCTTCGTCCATATAGGGCGTCGACACCAGCAAGGTAATGCCCTGGGCTTTCAGCGATTTGAGCATGGTCCAGAAATCGCGGCGCGCCACCGGATCGACGCCCACCGTGGGCTCGTCGAGGTACATCAACGACGGTTGATGCAGCAGGCAGCACGACAAGGCGAGCTTCTGCTTCATGCCGCCCGATAGCAGTCCCGCACGCCGTTTCTGAAAGGGTTCGAGCGCCGAGAAGCGCAGCAAATCGGCCATGCGCTTCCGCTTATCGGCGGCCGTCATGTCGTACAGGTCGGCGAAGAACAACAGGTTTTCCGCCACCGTCAAATCCGGGTACAGCGAGAAGCGCTGAGGCATATAGCCGATGTGATGGCGCAAGGCTTTGAATTCGCGGTGCACGTTCAACCCCAACGCTTCGGCTTCGCCGGAGTCGGGGTCGAGCAGGGTGGCCAGAATGGTGAGCAAGGTGGATTTGCCCGCGCCGTCGGCGCCGATGATGCCGAATAACGCGCCGCGGGGCACCTCGAAGGAAACGCCTTTCAGCGCCTTCTCGCCCGCATAGTCTTTGGCCAATTCCCGCGCACGCAGCGCGGGTGCTTGGGCTGCGTGTGTCACCGCCAGACCTCGATGGGCAGGCCGCGCTTCAGCAGGCCGTTCTGCGAAGCCGCATAGGCCCGCACCCGGAACACCAGTTCGGATCGGCTTTCGCGGGTCTGGATATTCTTGGGGGTGAATTCGGCGTCGGAGGCGATGAAGCGGATTTCCGCCGGAACCAAAGGAGACGGGGAGCCGCTCTCCTCGACGCGAAAATGCACCTGCGCGCCGATGCGCAGCGAAGCCATGACGGGTTGGGGCACGTAGAAATCGGCGTACACCGAATCGCGGCGGCCCAATTCGAATACGGCCTGTCCGGGCGACACGGCCTCGCCGGGATTGCGGTAGCGGGTGAGAATAAATCCGTCGGCCGGGGCTTCGACGCGGCAACGCTCCACCTGATTGCGCAACCAATCCAATTGGTATTGCAAGGCCTGTTTTTTCGCGCCCAGACTTTTGATGCCGCGCTGTGCCGCCTGCAGCCGGTGGCGCGCGGCGTCTTGGCTGGTGGTGACCTGATCCAATTGCTGGGCCGTGGCCGCGCCCGCCTGCGACAGGGGCGTGACCCGCCGGGCCTCCTTGTTCCAGCCGATGGCTTCGGCGCGATCCGCGGCGATTTGGCTGGTTTGCGAGGCGAGATTGGCGTGAATTTCGCCCAAGCCGGCGGCGGCCTCCTGGTACTGTAACGCGTAGGGAACGGTATCGACCAAGGCCAAAAGTTCGCCTTGCGACACCGAGTCGCCCTCGTCGTGCAGCACGGCGATCAACGGGCCCTGCTCCAGGGCCGGTACCTCGTAGGTTTCGGTTTCCACCACGGCCGACCCGAGAAAGTCGCCATTTTCCGAATTGCGGCAGCCGGCACCCAGCCAGCTCACCACCGTTGCGGCCGTGACGGCCAAGAGCAGTTTAAGGGTTTGCATGATTCTCTCCCGGGAACTTCAAGGTTATTCCTTGCGCATAGCGAATCTGCCAGGCGGCAAAACAGCGCTGCCATTCGATTTGCCGCACACGCAGCGCGGCCTGGGCCTGCCGCACCTGGGCGGTGAGCAAATCCAAATCCGAAGCCGTGCCGTGTTGATGCTGCGCCTGGGTTTCTTGCAGCGCGATGTTCGCCGCTTCGGCGTCGGCTTGCGCCGCCGCTTCGGCTTGCTGCAAACGGGCTTGCAGGCGTTCAGTGGAAATCACCGCCTCTTGCCACGTGGCTTCACGGTGCCGGCGTTCGATTTGGGCGGAACGGCGCTGCGCGGCGATTTGCGCGGCTTGGGCACGAAGGTTGAATCCGTCGAACAGGTTCCACTGCAATTGCAGGCCGGCCAAGCCGTAATTCATGAACGAGTCCGTTCCCATATTCAGGCCCGGATTGGCGATGCGGTAGCCCACCATGCCCGCCAGCGTGGGCCAATGTTGGTCGTTTACGGCTTTTTCCTGATAGGTCAAGGCCGCGGCGGTTTGATCCAAGGCCTGCAGATCGGGGCGCACCGGGGGCGCATCGGCCGGCGCTGCGGCGGTGTCGACGGCGGCGGCAAAGACCACGGCGGAATCGGGCGGTAGCCCCAAGAGCAAGGCCACGGCGCGTCCCAGCGAGTCGCGCCGATCGGCGTCGGTTTGCGCATCGACCTGGGCCGCCAGCAATTTGGCGCGGGCCTCGGCCGCTTGCGAAGGCAACCCCGCGCCGCCTTGCACCACCGTTTGCACATGCGCGGCGTAATCGCGGTGATACCCCACCACCGAATCGTCGGTTCGGCTCGCCGCATCGGCGCTTTGCCAGGCGTAATACAGCCCCGCCAACTGCAAGGAAAGCTGATCCTGCACCGCCTGCAATTGCGAACCCTGGGCTGCGGCCAAGGTACGCTGGGCCTGGTTCTTTTCGAATCGCGCTCCGCCGGTGAACAGGGGATAGGTCAGGTCGACGCCGTATTCCTGGCGATCATAACCGCCCAAGGTTTTATCGACGGGCGGGAAACCCGGGAGCGCAAGATCGATGCGGCTTTTTTCGGTGAACACCTGGTACGATCCTGTGGCGTCCAGGGACGGCCAGAAGGCCGATTGCGCCTGATGCCAGGCGGCTTCGGCCTGAAGCCGTTGCTGGCGCTGCGACAATAAGGCAGGATTGCCTTGCAACAGCAGGGATTGGGCCTTTGCCAGGGTCAGCGGTTCGGAAAATCCGAGGCTCAGACCGCCGGCGAGGAGCAGCAGGATTTTCATGGCCGGTCCCTCAAGGGCTGTTGTTGTAGGCCGCGCACCGCGGTGCGGGCCACAGTTTCGGCGCGGGTCTGGAAAAAGCGGGGCGTGAGCCGCGTCGGGATTCCCAGCCGTTTCAAAACGCGCGGGGCCAAGACTGTGGCGACGGTCATGCCGGCCACATTGATCCAGAAATTCATTTGCACCTCGCGATTCAATTTGGCGCCGCGGAATTCCGCCGCCAGGCTGTGGTTGATGCGTGCCGGCACGGCGCGGAAGTCGCGCAGGGCGGCGGCGAATACGGAGTCTGCGGTGCCGCCTTCCGCAAAAATTTCGCGGAACATGAAGAGGGGAAAATCCGGATGGCGCGTCAAGACCCGAAAGTGCGTTTTCAACAAGGCGGCCAGCAAGGGTTCCAAAGCGGCGTCGGGGGGGATGCGATCGATTTCGCGCCGAAAATTGCCCCATACCGTGGCCAGCACTTCACCCACAGCCGCGTCGTACAGGTTTTGCTTGGAGCGGAAATAATAATGCAACAAAGCGTGGTGTACCCCGGCGCGCCGCGCGATGGCCTGCATGCGCGCGCCTCGCAGCCCTTTGGAAATGAATTCCTGCCGGGCTGCGGCCAGGATTTTGGTTTGGGCCGAGGGGGGCCGCAACGCTTTTTTATTGTCTTTTTTGTTTAACAATTTAGACAAGATTAATCGCGCTTTCGGCCTTCGTCAACTCCCGGGGGATTAGGTATTTTTGCAAAAATAATGGCAGGTCTGATGCAAATATCCACCGAGTCGGCGGCGGCCGAAAATCCCGCTTACATGGCGGACCGGTTTGCTCCCCGGCGCCGGCGCACGGTGCCGGTGCGCGTGGGCAACCGGGTGATCGGCGGCGACGCGCCGATTCTGGTGCAGTCGATGACCACCACCAGCACCAAAGACGTCGATGCCACGGTGTTCCAAACCCTGGAATTGTGGCGGGCCGGCTGCGAATTGGTGCGCATCACTGCGCCCACGCAAAAAGACGCGGAAATGTTGCGCGACATCGTGAAAAAGGTGCGCGACGCCGGCTGCGACCTGCCGATTTCGGCCGACATCCACTTTCAACCGCGGGCGGCGTACGAAGCGGTGAAGTGGGTGGAAAAAGTGCGCGTGAATCCCGGCAATTTCGTCGACTCCAAGGCCGCGGTGCAGCGCGTCTATGACGACGCCTCGTTCGCCGGCGGCGCGCAGCGCGTGTACGACGCCTTTGCGCCCCTGGTGCGCCAGGCGCGGGAACGCGGCGCGGCCTTGCGCATCGGCACCAACCACGGCTCGCTATCGGATCGCATGATGTGGAAATTCGGCGACACCGTGGAAGGCATGGTGGAATCGGCGCTGGAGTATTTGGCCGTCTGCGAAGCCGAGCACTTCGACCAAGTCGTGTTCAGCATGAAAAGCAGCAATCCGCGCGTGGCCATTCAGGCCTACCGCCTGCTGGCCCAACGATTGGACCAGGGGCACAAACCCTATCCCTTTCACGTCGGGGTGACTGAAGCCGGAGACGGCGAAGATGGCCGCCTCAAGTCTTCGGTGGGCATCGGCGCGCTGCTGCTCGACGGCATCGGCGACACCATTCGCGTGTCGCTGACCGAAGACCCGGTGCAGGAAATACCCGTGGCGAAAACCTTGGTCCGCCTGTGTGACCCGGCGCGGTACCCGGCGGTGCCGGCATGGCCCGAACAGGTGGGGTTTTATGCGTACCATCGCCGCGAGACGCCGGCACTGGCGCTCGGCCCATTGACGGCCGGCGGGCGCGAGCCCGTGGCCGTGGGCATCGAGCATCCCGGATCCGAAGCCGTGGCGGCCGGCGAACGCAAACCCGAATGGGTGACGTATGGCGAAGGGCAAACGCCCTACGCCGGTGTGGCCGGAGCCTGGCAACCCGCGGTTTTCCGCGCGGAAGATGGCGCCGAATCTGCCTGGATCGTGTTGGGGAGCGGCGAAACCGACGCGTTACGGTTGGCCGGAAAGCCGGTGGAAATCCGCGTCGACGCGTTGGCCGATTTGTCGGCTTGGGAAAAATTGCCGGCGGAAAAATTTCCGGTCCCGACGCTGTGGTCCTGCGACCCGGGCATGCCCAATCTCGTCGGAGCCTACCGGCATCTGGTCGCCTGGCTGGCGCGGCAAAGACGCGACGATCTCCTCGTGTTGCGCGATCGCACCGACGGTACGCCCGAGGGGAACATGGGGGTGGCGGTGCGGTTGGGCGCGCTGCTGGCCGACGGCTGGGGTGATTTGATCCACATCGACAGCGGCGCAGGCAAGCGCGCGGCGATGAATTTGGCCTTCGACGTGCTGCAGGCCGCGGGCGTGCGCCGCAGCAAACCCGAATACGTGGCCTGTCCCGGCTGCGGGAGAACCTTGTTCGATTTGCAAAGCACCACCCAGCGCATCCGCCAGAAGACGGCGCATCTCAAGAACATCGCCATCGCCGTGATGGGCTGCATCGTCAACGGGCCGGGGGAAATGGCCGACGCCGATTTCGGCTATGTGGGCGGAGCGCCGGGCAAGGTGAGTTTGTATGTGGGCCGCGAATGCGTACAGAAGAACATTCCCGAAGCCGAAGCCCCCGAAGCTTTGGTTGCGCTCATCCGCGCGCATGGCCGCTGGATTGACCCGGTTTGATCCGGCTTGACCCGGCGAAAGTGAAGTCGCCTTACTGCCGGAGGATCAAAGCCGGGAGATCGGACATACCGGACGCAGGCGGAAGCAGGCGGCCGTCCACGGAAAGTCGTTTCCACGAAACCGCAAACGGTGAATTTTCCGTTGTCGGCCGATTGCGGGGAAGAATGGCCACGGTTCCCTGTGAACAGGCGAAGTCGTCGAATACGGTGGTGGCCGCCGCGGTTGCATTGTGGCTCAAGCTGAACAAGGCGAGGTTGGAATTGGCGGCGGTGGCCAGCGAAACCACGTTGGCGGCGATTTGAACCCAGCTGGAATCGGCGGATCCATGGTACCAGGCGGAGAACATCCCTGATCGTTTGGCCAGCCGCAACCAGACCGGATAGGCCGTGGTTCCGGCGCTGACATGGGTTTCCAATTGACCTTGCGGCGCGGTTTTGTCGTAAAAAAGCGTGTATCCGTTGCCGGGCGAAACATCGACCAACGCATAACCGCCTTGCGTTAAATCCTGCATGTCGTTGGCGGCGATGATTCCCGCCTGCGCCCAGGAGTTGCTGTTGGTTTGGGAAATGATTTTGACCGAGACATCAAAATCACCGGTGATGTCGGTGCGGTATTCCGCGACATATTCATTCACACTGCCGAATACGTCCAAGCCATGCCCGGTCAACAAGAGATCTCCGCCGGTGTCCACAGCCGATCCGCCGGTGGAACTGTCGGCGTCGAGAAAAGTCCATTTCGACAGCCCGGCATCGAAATTATCGGCGCAGCCTGAGCTGGCCTGCGCGCCCGGGGCCGAAGGAAAGGCGATGGGGAAGACGAGAAGAAGAGCCTGCACAGCGTGGCGCATGCGGATGGGCATGGCGGAATAATACATTCGGGATTGAATAAGTTTTATCGCTGCGGATGCGTGCGCGGCGCCGGGCAGCGGGGAACTTGGCGTGATGGGCGCGCGGGGTCGCGGTCAGTCGTGATCGATGAAATCGCGGGAGGGTGAATGGGAAGTTTCGTTGTCGTGCTTTGCCGTCCGGAAATTCCGGAAAACATCGGGTTCGTAGCCCGCTGCCTGCGCGCCTACGGCGTCGCAGAGTTGCGCCTGGTGGGGGTGGATCCGCCGGAGCCGGGCGGTCGCGCCTATTGGACGGCGCGCGCGGGCGAAGACCTGCTGCGCCGCGCGACCTGTTACGTCACCTTGCCCGCAGCCGTGGGCGATTGCGTGCAGGCCTTGGGATTCACGCGCCGCGAGCGCGATGCGGGACAAGCCTTGCTCGCTTTAAACGAGGTGCAGGCGCGCTTCGAAAATCGTTTTGAACCCAAGCACATGCGGGGGCCGGCTTGGCCGGCGCCGGGATTGCGCACAGCCTTGGTGTTCGGCTGCGAATCCAACGGCCTGTCGCAAGCCGAAGTTTTGCAGGTCACGCATCTGGTGCGCATTCCCCTGGCCGAAGAAACCTTGAGCCTGAACCTGTCGCATGCCGTGGCCATCGCGTTGTACGCGTTGGCCGCCCCGCCGGCAGCCGCCGAACCTCCGGCCGATCGGGTTTCGCTCGAAACCTCGCAGGCCGCGTTGGAAGATGTGATGCGTGTCTTGGATCAAAACGGATTTCTGGCCAAGGGCAAGAAAGAAGCCGTGCGGCGCGAAAAGGTGCGGATTCTCTGGCAACGCCTGCAACCCACGCGCGGGGAATTGGATTTTCTCTGCGGCGCCATGAAGGCTCTGGCGGAAAGGGTAGGGGTATGAGCGGCTTGACGGTGGAACCCGGGCCTTTGCCCGGCTTGTTGCTCCTGCGTCCGCGGGTTTTCCGCGACGCGCGCGGATTTTTTTTCGAAAGCTACAACCGCGAAACCTTCGCGGCTGCCGGCATCTCCGTCGACTTCGTGCAGGATAACCACAGCCGATCGGGGCGGGGAACCTTGCGCGGACTGCATTATCAAACTTCTCCGGGCCAGACCAAGCTGATCCGCTGCACCCAGGGCGCGATCTGGGACGTAGCCGTGGATATCCGGCCGGCCAGCCCCACCTTCGGCCGCCACTTCGGGATGGAATTGCGCCCCGACGAAGGCCTGATGCTTTTCATTCCCGTGGGCTTTGCGCACGGATTCGTGGTGCTGTCGGAAAACGCTGAAGTGCAATACAAATGCTCGGCCGTATACAATTCCGCCACCGAAGCCGGCATCGCCTGGAACGATCCCGAACTGAACGTATCTTGGCCGTTACGTGGAACGGGCCTGCTGTTGTCGGCCCGCGATCAAAGCAATCCCTCGTTTGCGGAGTACAAGGCGAAGAGAAATTAAGATCGCCTCAAAAAAACAACCGTTTACTTCGGACGATGCCTGAGCCGGTTCCCTGTCGAGGGATGTTGCAGGCCGGGGGGAAGGCGACGGGGGCGTCACCCTTCAGGCGATTTCCAACTCCAACCCGTCATAGGCCAGGCGGATGTTTTCCGGCAGCCGCGCTTCGGTTTCGGCATGATCCAAATCGTGGCACATGTGGATGAAAAAGGTGCGGCGCGCGCCGATGCGGCGCGCATACCCCAACGCGCCTTCGAGGGACAAATGCGTCGAATGCGGCAACAGGCGCAGGCAATCCAGGGCCAGCACGTCGAGACCCTGCAGGAGTTCCAGGGTGGAATCGGGAATCACGGTCACGTCGGTGACGAGGGCGAAACCGCCTACGCGATACCCGAATATGGGGTCCGGGCCGTGGCAAACCGGCAGCGGGGTGACGCCCCACCCCGCGACTTCGAAGGGTTTCGTGACCTCATGTAAATCGTATTGGGGCACCCCTCCGCCGTAAATTTTCGGCGGGTCGAAGGCATAATCGAACCGTTTGCGCACAGCGCGCAGCGTGTCGGCCGAACCATATACGGCCACGGCGCGACCGGTGACTTGGGAAAAAATGCGGAGATCGTCGAGGCCGGAAATATGATCGGCATGCGCATGGGTGAGGAGGGCGGCGTCGAGACGCCGCAGGCCGTGGCGCAGCGCGCCGAGTCGGAAATCTCCCGAGACGTCGATTACGACGGAGCGTTCGGCGTCATGCAGCCAAATCCCCAGCCGGTTGCGGTGGTTGCGCGGATCGGGGGATTGGCATACCCCGCAGGCACAGCCGATGACGGGAATTCCGTGCGAAGTGCCGGTTCCTAAGAAAGCGGCCTGCATGCCTGCAAATGTAGTTGCGCCTAAGCTTCCCGACCATCGGCGCCCATGCGTGACCCATGTCACGCAGAAGGTTTCGCAGCGCGCGTAACTTCTCGGCATCGTCCCAACCCCGAGGAGGCATTATGACGATACGCAAACAATTCTTTCTTCGCGGCGCCTTGGCGGCCCTGCCCGTCTGGTTTTGCGCTTGTCAGCTCTTCCAGTCGCAAACCAATTCCACCAACGGCGGTTCCGGGTTGAGCGTGCATTTGCAGGTTCGCCCGGCAGCGTTGGCGCGCCTGGCGGCCACCGCGCCGGCCCTCACCGACTCGGCCGTGGTCACGGTTTCGGCCCCGGATTTTTCGCCCCGGGTTTTCGGCTTCGGCGGCGCAGGCTTTGATTTCGTCCTGAACGATCTGACGCCCGGGACGGGCCGCGATTTCAAAGTCGAATTGTTGCGGCAAGGGCGCGTTCTGTATACGGGGGAAATCGACACCACCTTGTATGCCGATCGGCAGAACCTGCTGCTTCTGCATTGCCTGCCGCGTTTTTCCCGGGTGGCTGCCAGCGCCCATGTGCCGGTGGATTTTCCCTGGGACGTGGTCGCGGGTAAACTGATTTTAAGCGGCGGGGGAGACACTTTGACCGCCGACATGACGCGTAGCGGAGAATTTCTGCTGTTCGACGTGGAAGAGGTACCCGGCGATCAAACCTATTCCGCCTCGCTGCAATTGTGGGACTCGGCGCAAGCCGTGGTGGCTACCGCCCAGGACACCGTTGCGGTGCTCATGGGTCAAAGCGTGAATCTGGATCTGACCCTGCTCACCACCGAGGCGCAGTTGCAGATGGGTTTGGATTTCGCCGCGCCGCAGCAGACATCGTTGCATCTGGCGTTTCCGGCCGGACGGCGCGCGCCGTCGGCCTTCGGCGATGTGATTTTTTCCGAATTGTATCCGGCGCCTTCTTCCGCCGATTCGGGCAGCGACGGAGAATGGCTGGAGATTTTCAATCGCACCTCCGACACCCTAGACCTGGGCGGCTGCGGCATCTCCCGCGACGGGGGAGGCACGTCGACCAAGCAGGTACTTTTTCCCAATGGAACGGCCTTGCCGCCCGGACGGGCCTGGGTGGCGGGGCATGCCGACGCGCCCTCGCCCAGCCTGGTGTTGACCAGTTTTTCGCTGCCGAATTCCCTGTCGCGGGTGCAACTTTTCTGCGCCGATTCCCTGCTCCTCGATACCGTGACCTATTCGCTGGCCGCGGCTGATTCCTTCGCGGTGGCCGCCGGTAACGGCGAAGTGACAGAGCTGCGGCCCAGTCAAATCGCGCAACGCGCGCGGCCCTCGGCCTGGTGCCTGGTGCCGTCCCATCCCGATTCAGCCGGGCAGGGCAACCCTACACCCGGCAGCCTTGACGACGGGTGCCCGGAATGAAGAGGGCGTGTCTGGAAGAAGTCCCGCGGAATCAAACGATGCCGCGGGCGCGCAAAAAGTTGATCACTGCGTCCCGGTTTTCGGCCTACTCCGACCACACCGAAACGCACCAGGCCTGTACGGCCTGGCGCCGTTCCGCTCCCGGTGCGGTGGCAAGGACGTCGGCCGCGGTGAGTGCGCTGCGCCTAGCCGGCAACGGCAAAGTGGGCCAAGGCCCACGGCGGTTGGCCAAGTGCATGTGGACTTTCTGCACTTGTCTTCCCGAAAATCCTTTTTCGAGAAAGAGATTTAACCCGGCCAGCGCGAAGATCCGCTGGATGGGTTTGTCGCCGGCGTCGGCATGCTGCGCAGCATAGACATCGACTACATGCTGGTGCAGAAAATCGGCATCGCCGAGTGTCAGGGTGTACGCGCGCAAAGCGTCGTAAGCTTCGTCTTCGGCCATCGCGGGCGCACCCGGCTCAGGGCTCTTCGGCGTCGCCGGCGTTGGCGGCCAGGCCCGCTTCGATCAACCCCTTTTTGAAGTAGCCGTAGGCGAATCCGAAGATCCCATAGGCCAGGCCTTCGAGGTACAGGTATTCCGGAAAAATCATGCCGAAGCCGCACAGGTAGGTCAGGAAGATATTGGCGATTTGAAAGGCGTTGAAAGACCGATTTTCGCGCTTGAGCAGCTTGGGGAGATATAAGGGGCTGACCATGAGCAAGCCCGCAAGGATCAATAGCAGCGGCATGGCCGAAATGCTGTAGGGAAAGCGGCGGAGGAGATCGTATTTGGCGAACAAAATGGTGCTTACGGCCACGAAGCTCCCGGCAAAGGTGGTAGGCAGCCCGTGGAAATATTCGCGCAGTTCTTCGGAGTCGATGGCGTTGTAACGCGCCAGACGCAGCGCCGCGCACAGCATATAGACCGCGGCAGACACGAAGGCCAAGGGCCGGTGAAGCACGAACCATCCCGAGTCGATGGATTGCATGTAGAAGTACACCAAACAGCCGGGTGCGATGCCGAAGGCCGTCAAATCCGCCAGGCTGTCGAATTGGGCGCCGAATTCCGAAGAGGCGTTGAGCAGCCGGGCCGCAAAGCCGTCCAGCTTGTCGAGCAAGGCGCACCAGGTGATGATCCAGGCGGCGGTGACCAGCGGAGGTTTGGTCGAACCCCAAATCGGCCCGCTGGGCGAGGCCGAAAAAACATCGGTCATTTGCAGAATGGCATAAATGCCGAGCAGAAAATTCAGGCCGGTGAACAGATTCGGTAACAGGAATCTTTTCTTGACCATGGCGTGCTCCGTGGGGGATGAAACAGTGCGGACGGTTTATTGCCGCCGGCCGGGCGCAACCCGCAGGGGTTTATTGCGCGGGGAAAAACATAATGAAGTGATCCAGGGTTGAGATTGCAATTCCGTCTCCGAGCAGGGCCGGCGTTCCGGGCATGCTGGTCAACGGCAAATGCTCCAGCAGAGCATGGGTCCACGACCGCTTTTCCAAAGCGGGTTCGGTGGTACCCACCCAATATCCGTCTTCCACCACCAGGGGTCGGTTGAAGAGATAGGTGGAAAGCTGGGTTTGGGCCACAATGGCGCCGGTGGATCCCTGCACGGTGAGAATGCGTTTCGAGGCGGTGCCGAGCAATATCTGGTCCCCCCAGCCGTCCAGGCTGAAAATTTGCTCGCCGATGTCTTTCTGCCAGGCGATGCTGTCGCGTTGGCGGTCGACGGCCACCAGTAACCCTTCGTTGTAGCCGGCATAGGCGTATTCATGGCCGGCATGCAATTCGGTCACGGTGCCGGGGGGCATGCGCACTCGGCCCAGAATGCGGCCGGTGGAAATTTGCAGGCCGTAATACCCGCCCTCGATTTCAAAGGCGTCGATTTGATCGGGCAGGCGGCTTTTGGCCAGCAGCAGACCGTTGCGGCTCAAATGCCGCTGCCACCGGATGTGCCGCTGCGGCAAGGCGAGAAATTGCACGTTGCCGCCCCAGTCGCTGTAGACCAATCCGCCGGCCACGGGCACAGCCTGGCAAATGGGTTGGGGCAGTGGAACCGGCGGCGGCAGGTCGGCGGGCGAGAAGGGTGTGAGCAGATACAGGCGCGTGGGGCTGGAGACCACCGCCGTGTCTCCCACCCAGCAGGCCGCCTTCAAATCCAAGGCTTCGGAAAAATGAAAACTGTTTTTCAACGCCCCGGTGGTATTGTCGAGCAGGGCCAGCGTTTGATTGTCGTTCTCCACGTAGAACGAAACCCCGGGGCCCGCCACCAAGGTCGGGAAAAAGCGCGGACCGGAATGCTGCTTCCACACCCAACCCGCGGCAAAGGCCCGGGCCAGGCTGCGCAGGGCCGGATCGGCGCTCCAGGGGGCCACCACGGGCGAGCGGGCCAATTGCAACCAGGCCTCGATCACCTCTTTGTGCGCGGCACCGGTCGACCGCAGCAATTGGGCCTTTTGCCTCCAGGCTTCGCCGTTCCCCGGCTCCAATTCCAACAAGGTGTCCAGAGCCCGTAGCGCACCCTCCTCGTCATGGCGTTTCAGACAATCCTGCACCCCGCGAAACAAGTAGCTGCGATCGTCGCCGGTCATTTGCAAAAGCTCGCGGTTCAAGCGCACGCGCTGTCCGTCGGCGCGCTGCACCACGAGCCAGTCGCGGGTGGGCAGCAGCAGGGGATCGTGCCCCCAGCCGACCTCATAGCGGAACAAGGTGCGGCCGTCCTCCCCCAACGACAAACAGGTGCCCGCGTGCGTCAGCGCGAACAGTCCGTCGGCGGCCGGAAGAATCTCGGCGATGCCGTCGTCGTGCTGCCAGTCCATTTGTCCGGTGCGCAGTTCAAAGGCTTTCAAAGCGCCTTGATTTTGCACCAAGAAGGCATGTTCGTGACCCAGGACCAACTGGTCCTGCATTTCCGAAGGAAAGCCCCATAAGAAAGCGTCGAAGGCGGGTCCCCGGCGAATTTCGATGTGATCCAAATATCGTAAAGCCAGGTAATCGCCGGAGAGCAGGGCCTCCGAGGGAAGTTCACCCGACAGCGCCAGCGGGCTCAGGGAATGGCGGGTGAAATCGGCGCGGTAGACCCCCTCCGAAGGACAGAACAGCACACCTTCGCGCGAGCGCGGACGGGCGGGCAAATAGGTGCAGCCCGGACCCGGAAGGGGGGAGGAGAAAACCGTGCGGTCGCGCTGCATGAGTTTCAGGCTTTGCGAACCGATCAGCAGGAATTCATCGGGCTCGCCGCGCGCGGGCAGCAACATGCCCTGGTCGGCCGCGAATTTCTCCGGCGCGGGGTTGGGTGCGAAATTCGGCGCCTTGCGCAGATAGACCTGCTGCTTGTCGCGCAGCACGGTGAGCAGCAGATCGGGTGTGGCATCGAGCACGTCTTCGCCCGGCAACAGGGAGGCGGGCACCGAATGCAGCAGCCCGTCTTCATCCTGATACTGCACCTGTTCGGATTCGGTTTCGGGGCTTTTCGGATCTTCCACCAAGACATAACGGGGAGTACCCGAGGAGGCATCGGCAAAGACCCGCGTGGAACCGGTAACGCGTCCGGCCGGGCGCAGCGGTTGAATGGCGCCCGGATGCAAGGCGAGCAGCCGATGGTATAAGGCGCGCTTCTCCGCCGCGCTCAGACCTTGGCCGCCCAGGGCCTGGGTATAGGCGCGGATGGCCGACTCGCTTTGGCCTTCGCTTTCGCGGAAACGGCCCTGGAGAAATTCGGCTTGGGTGCGAATGCCGGTGTCGTTCGACGCTTCCAGACGATTCAGAATGCGCTGGGCCGCGACCGTATCGCCTTCGATTTCGAACAAATAACGGGCCGACTCCAAATCCATTTGCGCCGAAGCCGAGGCGGCATCGGGTTGGGCCGCGGCGGCGCCGGCGACCGTACACACCACGCCGAACAGAAGTTTCATGATGCCCAGACGTTTTTCCATCGTGCGCTTCAATCTCCCGGCCGTCCGCCCTCGGGATCGAATTTATACCCGACCCCGCGTACACTTTTGATCCAGACCGGATTGGCCGCGTCGTGTTCCAGCTTTTGCCGCATCTTGCCGATTTGGTTGTCCACGGTGCGGGTGGTGGGCATGCTGTCGGCCGAATACCCCCAAATGGCCTGCAGCAAATCTTCGCGCGAAACCACTTCGCCCGGGCGCCCGGCCAGGTATCTAAGAATTTGGAATTCCTTGGCCGACAATTCCACCGGATGCCCGCGCCGCGTGGCCTCGTAACGGCGAAAGTCGATGCGCGTTTCCCCGAATTCGAGCACATCGGGTTCCACCGGAGCCGCCAGCGCGGCCCGCCGCAGCCGGGTCTTGATGCGCGCCAGCAATTCGGACACGCTGAAGGGCTTGGTGATGTAGTCGTCGGCGCCCATTTCCAAACCCGCAATCTTCGACAACTCCTCGTTTTTGGCCGTCAGAATCAACACGAAAATTTCGGGATGCTGTTTGCGGATCGCGCGGCAGACTTCGAAGCCGCTCGACTTGGGCAGCATGAGGTCGAGCAGGACAAGATGGGGTTTCCACTGGCGCACTTTATCGAGCGCTTCTTCTCCGTCGACGGCCACGGCCGTCTCGTAGCCTTCGATGTCGAGCAAATCGACCAATCCCGCGCGGATGGCCTCTTCGTCTTCAACGATGAGAATCCGATGCATGCTTTCCCCCTTTGGCGAAGGTGATGATCATTTCCGTTCCCTGATTTTCGGCGCTGCGCACCTTGATGACGCCACCGTGGGCCGCGACGATACGCTGCACCAGGGCCAAACCCAGTCCGCTGCCGCGGGTTTTGCGCGTCATCTCGTCACCGGCCCGGTAGAATTTTTCAAAGATGTGCTTGAGATCACCGGGTGCAATGCCGATGCCCTGGTCCGCCACGCGCAACACCACGTTCTCGGGTTCGTCGCGCACTTCGAGCGTGACTTCGGTGCCGGAAGGAGAATATTTCAGCGCGTTTTCCAGCAGGTTCTGCAGCACCGAACGCAGGGCGTCGTAATCGGCGCGCAGCCGGGCCGTGGCCGGCAGCAGGGTGGTGAGGCGGATGCCGGCTTGGGCGAAGGCCGTACCCATCAACGCCGCGCTCTCGCGCGCCACCTCGCTCAAGTCCAACTCGGCGAAGCGCAGGGCGCGTTCGTCCTCTTCAAGCCGCGCAAAATTGAGAATGCCTTCGATCATGCCTTGCAGCCTTTCAGCCTCCTGTTCAATGCGCTGCGCATAGTCGCGGCGCTTTTCTTCCTGCGCCTGGCGGCCGCTGGCCAGCATTTCGGCGAACATGCGGATGGCCGTGAGCGGGGTTTTGAGTTCATGCGATACGGCCGAAAGAAAATTGGCCTTCATCTGCACCACGCGTTGTTCCTGATCGATGCCCTGGAACAAGGTGAAGGCGCCCAACAGCAGCGCCAGCAGCGAAAAACCCAACAAGGTGTATTGCAGGATCAGGCGCCGTCGGCCCAGCGACACCACTTCGCTGGCGGGTTTTTTATACACGATCACGCGCCAGGCGGGAAAGCCGTCGTCGACGGACTTTTCCAGGGCCGGTTCGCGATCGCTGAGCGAGTCCGAGGCCAGCACCACGCGGTCGAGCCGGTTCAAAATGGCGAAGTCGACATCTTTCCAGGTTTCGCGGCGCTCGGCTAGCAAATCACTGCGCAAGGCTTCGACGAACACGTTTTCGTTGAGTCGCAGCAAGGCCTGGGTGCCGCGCGCAAACCAGGGGAATCCGACTTCGAGGTAGGGAACGCCTTCGTAATACTGCACTTTCAGCGAATCTTCGGGAAAAGGAATTTGGCTGCGCAGCATGTCGGTGGGCGAAGCGGGCCAGGCGTGCTGCACGAAGTCGGCGTCGGAAAGGAAGAGGGGAAGTTGCTGGTGCAAGGTGAACAGTTGCGCGCGCAGGTCGGGTGGCAGGGCTTCGAGCGAGGTCAACAGATTGACGGTTTCGGAGAGATAGAACGCGACGGGGTGGTACGAGTCGAAGACGTCGGTGGCCTGGAGATCGCGGATCAGCACACGCCCGAAGGTGATGGCCTGGGGCGCGTCGCCCAAGGCTACCAGACATTTGAGTTCAAGCAGGCGGAACCCGAAGCGTAGCGGTTCCAAAGTCGGAGTGGCGGTTAGGCTGTCGGGGCCGTGCAGCAATCCCCGCAGGGCTCGCAGACAGGCGCCATAGCGGCGCGCATGCCATTCCTGCCGCGCCAGGTCCGCTAGAGCAGGCGGTGCCCCCGGTCCCGGAGCCGCACCCAGATTGGGAGACGGATTGGGATCGCGGGGAAACACGGCGGTGTCGCCCCGAAAAACCGCCGCCGACTGCACCATCGGGTTCTCCAACAGCCGCGCGGTCAGCGCCCAGGCCGCGGCAGGCGTATCGGTGGACCCGCCGGCGCGCAATTGCTCCCGCAATTTGTCCATATTAACCTGGCGCGTTTTGCGTAAAATCTGGAGGACCGCGCCGACGAAATCCTGATGGCGCGACTCCAGCGATCGTTCCAGCAACACCCGTTCGTCCTTCACCGAGCGAAAGCTGAGATAACCCAGGATCAAGCCCGGCAGCAGGATGGAGCCCGTGAAGACCAGCAGGAGACGGCGCGAGATTTTCAATCGGACCGCAATCCCGTTCGGATTTCAGAACAACAGGTTTTCCAAGGCTTGGAGCGCGGGTTTCCCCAATTCGTGATAGAGCAGGTCGCGCGCGAAGGAAAGATCATACGCTTCCAGGCATAAAAGCAGCATGTTGACCACGATGAAGGCCGCGAAGGCGCCGATGACGTAGTACAGCACAAAAAAAACGCCCCGGCGCGGTTCCAAGGAATACGGATTGATGGTGGCCCGATAAAGAAGGCGGACCAATCCCAGGGTGGGAGACATCGACCCGAACAATCTAAAAATCGCGGCGGCTCGGACTCCTTCAGGGCTGGGCCGAATAACCGGCCACTACGAAATCGCCGGGATTGATCACACCGGGTTGCACGTCTTCGAGCAGCAAGCTGGCCGAGTGGGGGTCGGCGCGTAAGACCACCGCATCTCCCAGTAGCTTGTCCGTGATGGCGCCGTTGCGATGGTTGAAGACGAAGACGAAGTCTCCAGGTTGGAATCCGCGATCGCTGCCCCGGTCGATAATGATCTGGGAGAAGGGTTGGGGAATGAAGTTGGGGGGCGTCACCCAGACGATACGTCCGGTGCGCAGCGCCCCGGCGACAGGCGCGAATCCCGTGGCGCGCACCGTGGGCAATTCGCCGAGGGGGGCGGCGCGGCTCTGGCGCGAGATGGTTCCGAAGCAACGGATCAGGCTGGCCACCGCGTAGCGTTCGGCGACCCGTTTGACTTGGGCAATGCCGGAGATGCGCACCAGACGGCCCAAATCCGCCGCACCCGAAAAAGACGCATAGTCGTCGCCCACTTCATAAATCTTGAAGAGTTCGCCGGGTTTGACGCCTTGGTTCGAGCCGGCGTCCAAATCGATTTCATCGTAGGGCAACAAGACTGCGGAGGCGGTGATGGTGCGGTAATGCAGAGAACAATCGCCGGGGAAAATGCCGGTTCGCGCCTGGCGGCCGGTGAGAAAAGGCGCGGTCAGCACCAGATATGGGTGCAGATAGTGGACGGGGGCCGGGGATTCCGAAGAGCTTTGGTAAGCCGTGGGTAGGGCGGCTTCGGGCTGCGCCGGCGCGCGCGGAGGGGGCGTTTCGGCGGGCAGCAGCGAGCCCATTTTGCGCAGAAAAGCCGGTGATGAGGTTTCGCGCTCTTCCCGCACGGGAAAGCGGGGAGCGGTCGTGGCTGCGGACGGAAGCGGAGTACTTGCGCTTTCCGGAGCGGCTTCCGCCGGGAGATTCGCGGTAAAGGGGTCTTGTGCCTGCACGCTCCAGATCCCCGGATAGCGAAAGGGGTTTTGGGCGGATTGCCGCTCGATTTTACGAAGGTCATCATCGTTTTTCACATCGTGAACGGTCGTGGCCGACAGCTGCCCCATCATCACCGCCCCGACCAAAAACCAAGAAGAAGGATTTCGCATACCAGCATTTTGCTTTTTAAACCGGCATAAGGCAAGCCTCTTGATGCGGATAACCCGCTTTCTGCGGGAGATGCCGAATTCGGATTCCGGCCCGCTTGGCAGCCCGTAAATTCGTTGGATTTTCGGCAGGCTTCATCGGCGTTTTCATAACCTGGTTTTCGGGTAGGCTAAGTCCTTTATTTTCATGGTTTTAATCCGCCGCCCCCTATAATCCCAGGCATGGACGCAAACCAGGAGGTTCCCGTGCCGGACCTGAAATCTTCCGATCCGATTCGCTATCGGACATCGGGACAAGTCGCGAAATCCCTGCGGGTTTCGGTTTCGACGCTGAAACGTTGGCTGGAAGAACGTCCCGGGTTGGCGTCTTTCCGCAGCAACGCCAGTGGCTGGCGGCTTTTCACCGTCGAAGAAATCGAGTCGCTGCGGATCTATCAGCGGCAGAAACGACGTAATGGAAAAACCTTCAAACCCTCGACCTTGAGGCCTGTGGGCGAATGAAACCAGGCCTTTTGCTGCCACTGCTGCTGGCGGCCTGGCTGTGCCGGGAGCCGGTCTGTGGCGAGTCGGAGCGCTCGCAGGCCGAAGGCTTGCCCGGAGTCGCGGCGGCGAACACCGTCGGCCTGGGTGACATCTGGGTTACGGCAGGAACCGAAGCGACCATCGAGGTCGATCCCGTTCCGGCGTCAAACCTGCTGGGATTGGTCGACTCGAATTATCAAAACGATTTGACCCGGCTCATCGGGCCGGAGCGGAAATTGACGCGCACGTTGCGCCTGGTTCCGCATCTCACCGCTACGTTCGGCCTGGCGCATTTTATCCAGTTCACGGTGGACGGCGTACCCTGGGACGGCCAGAAGATCGGTACCACCTCGGCCTGGATACAATGCACCCTTCCCGGCAACGACGGTTTGCGCTTCCTGGGCGCGGCGCTGGCGTTCGGAACCACCCTCTCCACGCAGGAAGACGTGTACGAGCGCAATGTCACCACCCCGGGCTTTGAACCGATTTTCCACGTGCGCGCTGCGCTCGACGCCGACCTGGTCCGGTACAACACCGCGTATCCCCTCAAGTTTTACCTGAACTACGACAACTTCGAAGATGAACGCCTGATCCACGCCTATGATCAGAACAAATTCCAGGCCGCGGTGGAATGGAAGGGCTTTTACGGCGGACCGTATGTGCGCTGGGCCGCTTATCTGTATCGCCGCCTGCCCACTGTTTTCGATTCGGCCGTCGGGCGCCCCTGGAAACCGCTTTTCCACGATCTGGCCTTGGGCTACCGCTGGATGGCCGGCGACCGTTTCACCTTCACCGCCGAATTGAGTTTTGATCCGCTCTCGCCCTTCGCCTTTTACCGCGACGAGGCGCGCAAGCCGCCTCAACTTCTGATCCAAGTCTCGGCGCCCTTGCTGCGCCAGGAAACCCAGGCCGAAGCCTTGCGCGCGTTGTTGTTCACCGAAGCGGAACGCAAACGCCTGCGGACCGCCGCGTTGCGCCATCCCGCCGGAGAGAAGCCGCCGGACTCGGCCTCGACTGCCTTGCGCGCGGCCGGTCTGCCCGGAAATCTGGATTCGCTCAGCTTATCCAGCCATCCGCAAGACGCCAAAGAAGCCGAATTGCTGGAAAACATCCTCGGCGATAAAGAAAATGAAATCCGCGCCCGGCGCCAGAAAATCCGCGCTGAGCTGAAAGAAATCGAGGCGTTGCTGCCATGATGCGCGGGGCGGGAGTTCGCAGGCGTCTGGGTGCCCTGGCGGGTGTGCTTCCCTTATGGCTGTGCGTTTTCGGAGGTGCGCAGGACGTGGAACTGCGCGCGCGGCAAGATGGATTGGAGACCTCGTATTCTTCGTCGACGGCCGGTGTAGGCAACGTGCACCTCACGTTGTTCGGACGCACTTTCTTGTGGGACAACCAGGCGGCACAGAAAGTCCCGCCTTTTTTGCCGCATGCCGAATTGAATTACGGCGTCACCGACAAGGTGGATATCACCGCGGGCTTCAACGCCCTCAGCTATGTCTTTCAGCCGGGCTATGCGTATTTGCGCCTCAAAGCCACGCCGCAAAGCAACAAGAACATCCGCTTTCTGGGCGTGGCCGGAATTCTCGAAGCCGATCACCAGATGTTCAACTTCTTTCCTTCCGACGGCTACCGCGTCCAAAGCGAAGGATTCGGCCCCGAAGGGTTCCTGTTCGGCAACGGTGATTTCATCACCTCGATCAAAGCCTTGGCCGCGGTCGATTTGGAACTCATTCGGGTGTCTTCGTATCTGCCGCTAAAGCTGTATTTCAACGCCGGCTTTGAAGGCGAGTTCTCCTCGTACATCGCCGACGACAATGCCGCGCGCGCCCGGGCGGCGGGGGCCAAGGCCCCGGATCAAAGCTTCGACCGGATTCCGCTTTCCGCCGGAGTCGAATTCAAAACCTTCGCCACCGACTTTTTCGTCGAAGGCCAGGCGGAGCCCTTTCTTTCCAACCTCATGGCTTTGTCGCGGAGCCCGATGGGATGGGCGCGCTACCAGGTGGTGGGCAAAACCTTCGACGTCTCGCTGTGGGAAACCCCCATCAATCTGAACCTCGGGGCGCGCATGAAATACGCCAACGGCCTGGAACTGATGGGCGGGATCTCGTGGCTGCTGAGCCGCGATGTGGGCCCTTCGCTCGGGCCGTGCAATGCGCTGTACAACGCCTGCCGCGAGGGCGCCACCGACGGATTCTCCCCTTTCTATCCGCAGTGGAAGGTGTTTGCCTTGCTGCGTTATCCGCTGCGGTTCACCCAGCCCAGCAGCGAATTGTACCGATCGTTTTTATTGCGCCGCTACCAGGATCGCAGCCAGCGCGTGGATTTAAATCGCACCCTGCGCGCCGACGACGATTCGGCCGCCAGCGATGAACAGGTGCGCGAGCGCCGCCTGGAAGAACGTAGGAGGGAGGCCGATGCCCAGGCCGTCGACCTCAACTGAACGCCGGCACCGCCCGGGTCCGGAGTTCTGGGCCTTGCTGCTGACGCTGGCGTCGGCGGTGGGGGGAGTTGCGTCCCCGCCGCCCGATACCGCCGCGTCGCCCTGGGGATCGGCGCGGGAATTGGCGGGCCGCCTGGCGGAGGAGCGCCGCAAGCTCGACGACCTGCGCGAAGGCATCCAGCGGCTGCGCTTCGCGGCCGAAGACCTGCGCGATTTGCAACTCGATGCGCCGGCCGATTTGCATTTCCAGGCGGGGGATGCAGCCGCGTTTGATCGCCGCGTCGAAGCCCTGGAAAACGCGACCCGGAAAACCGCGGACCGGGCCGAGGAGCTGGGGCGCGCGTTGCGCGATGCGATTTTTGTCACGCGCGAAATGGCGCAGGGAATACCCAATCGCGACATGATGAAATTATTGATGACGGACAACGTAAACCGCATCGCGGCTTACCTGGCTGTGAACCGAGAAATCCAGGGACGCTGGGATTCGGCGCTGGCCGTGGTGCGCGAAGCGCGCCGACGCAGCGGGATTTCCGCTCCTCCCAGCACGGGCGGGGCCGAAGACGAGTTTTTCCGGGCCTTACGCGCCAACACGGGCACGGCGGCCGGAGAATTCCAATCCGAATTTCAGGGCTACAAGGATTCGCTGGCGGCCCGCACCGCGCACCGCGAAGAGTGGGAACAGATGGCGCGTCTCGATCTCTTGCGGGCGGAACAGCGCATTCGGGCCGGAGCCATGCAGCGGCCGCGGGAACGCAGTTGGATTCTGGAAGAGTTGGAGCGGCTGGCACAGCGCTATTCCGGCCGCATCGCTATCGGCGTGATCGAACACTATCTGGGCGAGGCCTGGCTTGAAAGCGGGCAGCCGCTCCACGCCGCATCCGCCTTCGCCCGGGTCGAATCCGGCAGCCGCATGTACGCGGTGAGCCGGCTGGGTATGTTGCGCGCATTTTTCGCGGCCGGCTTGGATGATTCGGTGGTGACCTATTACCAGGCCCTGTCTGCTCCCGGCGCCTGGCCAGATTCGCTGCGATCGCCGGCGCGTTTCCTGGCGGTGCAAAGCGAATATGCCCTGGGCCGCGACAGCGCCATCGGGCCGGAAGTCTTGTCGGCCAAAGATCGCGGACCTTATTATCACCGCAGCCTGTTGATTTACGCCCAATCCTTGGTGCGCCAGGGCCGCCACGCCGAAGCGCGCCAGGTGCTGGCGGCCCTGTCCGGCCAGGCCCAGGTCGGCGCCGGGCTGCGCGGTGAAGTGGAAATGGATCGGGCGCATTTGGATTACGAAGACGGAGCCTATGAGGGTGCTTTGCGCGGTTACCAAGGCTTGCTTAACGATTCCACTTTGCGCCCCGAAGCCCTGTACGGCATGGTCTGGTGCAATATCCGCCTGGGCGATTACGACGGGGCCGAATTCGTGTTGAAGCAGCTCATCACCCAGCATCCGGACACGCCCTGGGCCATGGATGGCTTCATGGTCTTCATCCGCAAACTCATGTTGAAAGCCCGCGACGAATGGGCCTATCGTCTGCAGGTCGAAGACGATGCCGGCAAGCTTCGCGAATTGCAGGCCAAACTGGCGGCGCGCCGAGATTCCGGCGCCGGAGATGCGGAGGTGCGCGATTTGCAAAGCCGCGTGCGGCGGGCGCAGGCGGCACTGGCCAAAACCCAGCCGCTGACCCCGGAGCAGGTGGCGGTGTTGTACCAACAGGCATTGAATCTGTGCGACTTCGTCGACGAACGCTATCGTACCGGCGAGTATTCGCAGGTGGGGTATAGCGACGATCGCGCGGCCGTGCTGGCCAAATTGCGTGTGGCCGAGTCCGGAGCGGCGGATTCGGATTCGGTGGCAGCCGGATCCGAACTTCGCCGGCGCATGCTGGAAAAGCTTTCGCAAACGCGGCTGCTCGCGCTCAACATCAACTTGTTGCATCAGTCCTGGCTGGAGGATTTGCTGCGCTATTACGAAACCCATTTGCAGGCCGATCTGGCGGCGGCGCGAAAACACGGCGACACGGCGGCGGTGGTCAAATTGCAGAACCAGGCCCAGCATCTGGCCGATCAAATGTCCGAACGCATCGAAGCCAAATCCGATGACATTCTGGATCGCATCACCCAATTGGCGGCCGATCCCGCCGTGGCGGACCACATGGATTGGCTGCTTTTCCAGCGCGGGTATTTGCGCTACACCGGAGAGGAAGACGCCCTGAAACGGCGCCTGGCGCTCAACCGTATGCTCGCGGAAGCGGACCCCGATGCCTCCCCCGCGGACCGGCCGCTCGACGCGCAGAGGTACGAAGAGCCTTGGCTGGAATTGCTGCGCCGCTATCCCGGCTCGCCCTATGTGCCCGCAACCCTGTACTTCCTGGGTTACGCGCGCACCGCGCAGGGAAATGCGGATGCGGGGCTGCTACATTTCGAAGCCTTGGCGGCGCGATTTCCCCAATCGCCCTATGCTCAGCAGGCGTTGATTTTCATCGGCGAGCATTACTTCAATGACAACGATTTGGCCCGGGCCGAAAAGGCCTATGACCAGGTGTTGGATCACCCCGATTCGAAATATTTCGATCAGGCTTTGTACAAGTTGGCCTGGACGCGGTACCGGGCCAGCACCTACAAATCGGCCATCAGTTCTTTCACCTATCTGCTGCAAGAAGCGCAGGCGCAGCCGAAACAGGGCAAAAGCCTGCTGACGCAGGAATCGCTCCAGTACACGGCTCTGAGCCTGGCCGAAAGCGACACCAGCGGCGACGATGGCTTCGAAAAGTCCGAAGAGTTCAGCCGACGTCTCGGGGATCCGCGCATCGGCGCCGAGCTGCTGCATAAAATGGCGAATATCTATTTGCAGCAGGGGCGACTCGATCGCGCGAAGCGCGCCTTCGAGGCTCTGGTGAAGCGCTATCCCACCTACGATCAATTGCCGGCCGCCGAAATCGAATTGGCCCAGGCCTATGACAAAGACCAGGATTTCTCCCAGGGGGCGGAAATTCGGGAGAAGGTGTTCGATCACTACGCGCCGGGAACCGCCTGGTACCAAAACCTGAAAACTCCGGAAGCGCGCGCGGCGGCCGATACCTTGTTGGAGCATGCCATGGACGAGGCGGCGCGCCAGAGCCTGTATGCGGCCAAGCAGATGCCGGACTCCGTCGCCGGGGGCACCGCGCACCGTCAATTTCTGTATCGCAAGGCCATCGCCGATTACGATCGGCTGCTGAAGGCCTATCCCTCGCATCCCCACCAGGCGCGCTATTTGTATCAGCAGGCCGAAGCCTATTACGCCATGGACGACTTCGCGGCCGCCGCGAAGAAATACGTCGCGGTATCGCAAACGGCCGCGCCACCCAAATTGGTGGTGATCAGCGCCTATAACGCCATCGTGGCCGCGCAGGATTTAGTGCGAAAGGCGGAAGGCCATGAGAAATAGATTGGCTGCGGCGCTGACTGCGGTCTGGCTGGCGGGTTGCGCTGGCGGGCGCAAAGCCGCCCAGCCCTTGCCTGCGGCCGCCGACGATAGCGTGGCATCGCAACGGCTGGTGGCTCAACGCCGCGATTCGGCCAATACCTTGGAGGCGCATTGGCGCAGCCTCGATTCGGTGCAGGCGCCGGCGGAATTCGCTTCGAAGCTGTACCTGCTGACGCTCGACAATTTCCTGAAGGTGGCTCCCGACGATCCCCGCGCATCCCAGGTTCGGCTGTGGAAGGCCAACCAACTGTATAACAGCCAGGACTACGCCGCGGCCGTGCGCGAATACCAGGAAATTTTAAAACGCTATCCCAACTCGCCGGTAACGGCCGAAGCGGACCAGATGATCGCCCAGTCCTACGAACGGCAGGGCGAACATGTCCGCGCCGAAGACTGGTATCGGCGCATGCTCAAAGACACCAGCGAAAGCGTGCGCCGCCAGGCCGAAGAACGCATTGCGCAGTCGATTTATCTGCAGGCCGGTGATTCCGAAAAGGCCGGAGATTTCCCCGCCGCCGCGCGCGTCTATGCCCGCGTGTCTCAGGAGTTTCCCCATGCCGACATCGCGCCCATCGCCCTCTTCAACGCCGGGGTCATGGCCGAACGCACGCAGAATTGGAAAGGCGCCATCGCCTTTTACAACCGCTTCTTCGATCTCTATTACGACTCCGATGTGCTGCCGCGCGCCATGTTCCGCGAAGCCAAATGCCGCGAGTTGAACGGCGAATTCAAAGCCGCCGGCGAGAAATACGTCAACTTGGCCAAGACCTATCCGCGCAGTCCGCAGGCCGAAGCCGCGGCTTACAGCGCCGGCTTCGCCTTTGCCAGTGCCGGGCTCACCGCCGCAGCCGCCCACGCCTTTGAAAACTATGCGACCTTGTACCCCGATCAGGCCGAGGCTCCGAATCTGCTGTCGCGCGCCGTCGAGGCTTATGGCGCCCTCAAAGATTGGGATAAGGTGGCGGAATTGGAAAGGGAATTCGCCCAACGCTACGGCGGCGACAAATCGCGCCTGGTGCAGGCGCTGAGCATGGGGGGCCTCACAGCCGGGCAGCGCGGGCAAAAGGACCAGGCGCGCGGTTTGTCGCAGAAGGCCCTGGCGGAATTCGCCCAGTTGTCCTCCCCCGACGCCACGGCGCGTTATTACGCCGCCCAGGCGCACCAGACCCTGGGGGATCTGGAAGCCGCCCGCATGCGGGATTTGCCCTTGCGGCCTTCGGCGCTGGAGTCCGACTTGAATGCCAAACGCGCGGCTTTGCGCGCCGCGGTGGAGGAATATCTCGCGGCCATGGAATTGAAAATCGTCGATGGCGTCATTCAGGCCGGCACCGGCATGGGCGAAGCCTTTCGCACTTATGGCGACGAGGCGTATGCCGCCTTGCGCCGGCCCGGAGCCGTGCCCGCCGACCGTGCCGCGGCCGAAGCCGCGGCCTTGTCCGAACGCGCTTCGGCTTACAGCCGTGCCGCCGATCAGTATCTGCGCGTACTGACGGTGGCGCGGGAGCAAAAGGTGAATAACCGAGCCATCCAAACAGCCCGCACGGCCTTGCGCCGGCTGATGGGGCGAACCCTGGCGGGATTGAATGATTTGGACAGCGCGTTGGCGGCGGCCTACCCGTTTCGCCAAGGCACGGTGGAAGAAGCGCTGTCGCTGCGCCTGGCGCGCGCGCAAAAAACCTATCAAGCTTACCAGGAAAACCTGGAATGGATAGCCGGCGACTTTCCCCCGGCGCGCGTCGAGGCATGGGACAGCGCCACGGCCGACACCGTGGGCGGGGAAATCCTGGGCCGGGTGCTGGCGCAAGGCCGGATGTTCCAAGCGGTGGTCGACACCGCCGAGGCGGCGCCGATTCCGGCGGGCTATGATTCCGTGCAGACTTTCTTCTACTTGGCCAAACTCCAACAGGATCTGTTGCCTTCGGTAGCCGCACGCGCGGCCGACGTATTTACGGCGGGCCTGCGCTTCGCCGATTCCGCCGGGTTGGCCGGCCAACCCGCAACCCGGGTGTTACGCGCCGCGTTGGGGCGCTCCCTCTTCGCCACCGCGCATGCCTTCGACATGCTGGCCGATCGCGCCTTGAGCCATCCGCCCATACCCGCGGGACTGCCGGACGCGCAGCGCAAAACTTTTCAAAAAAAGTTCGAACAAATCGGCTATGCTCTGCGGGATAAAGGCGTAGAGGCGCATCGCGCTTTGGTTTCCAGCGCCGTGCAAGGATTGGCGTCGCCCGCCTGGGCCGCCCGTTCTTTCGCCGCCCTGATGCGCGTCGAACCGGATCGATGGACCTCGCCCGGCCGCGATACCGTGCAGACGTTCCAGACCGGGGCGGGATGGAAGGTTTGCCTGAAGTTTACCGTCGCTTCCGACTGTCCCGATTCGGCCTGGGGGCCGGTAGTCCCCGCAGCCAAGGGTGACTCGACCGCGTCAAAGCGCAACCCCGGCATCTGGATTCGCGCGCCGGAGGGTCCGAAAAATGCTGCTTCGGCCCCAATTCCGATGGTGTTTGCGGCGCCGCTGCCTTGGAGCGAAGATCCCGATTCGGTGCAGATGGAATGCGCCGCCACGGCGCCGGTGCATTTTCGCCTGGGCGGCGACAGCTTGCCGCCGTACGCCGCGCCGACGACCGCGGAACGCCAATTCACCTTGTCGCCCCGGGCCGGCAATTTACCGCCCATCGAGTTCAAACAAGGCGTACTGCTGGCCCTGACGATGAAGGCCAGGCCGGACACTGCCGCCGTTTTGTTTCGGATGCGCGTTTTCGGACGAGTGGGCGCCGGGGAAATCGTTTTTCCCTGGAATCACCAGCGGGTATCACAAGCCGCTCTCGACTCGTTGCAAAGTCTGCCATTCCCCGCGCCCAATTTCGAACCGGTGGATGCGGAGAAGCACTGAAGGGAAATCGTGATGATATCGATAAAATCCGTTGTAATACAATATCTTAGAGTGACTCGATGCTTTCGAACCGGATTGTGGCTGGCCGCCGCTCTGGCGTTTTCCGCCTGGGGCGGCGAAACCAAATCGCCGCCGGCGGCGGGTGCGCACCATCCGGCCCAGGCCGCGAAAAATGCCGCGAAAAAGGCAGCGCCGAAAAATGAATTGGTGGTCGGCGATGGCGGATTGGAATTGGGCAAGGCGTTGGTGATCGAAGGCCGGGTGGAAAAACCCCAGGTGCAATTTCCCATGCTGCGCGAACCACCGCCGCAACCCCAAATTCATTTCGATCAAAGCTTTCTTCCCGAAATTCTGGAATTGCATCGCCAGAATGTTCCCGACCCGAAATGAAAATCAAAGGAGGATGTACCTGGTTCGCTCCACCGGGTGATATCCGTTGCGAATAAGCTGTTATACCCGGCGCGGGCGCAACAGCGATGGACGCCACATCTCCGGCGCGGCATACCCCAGCAAATTGACCACGGTGGCCGCCAGATTGGCCAAGCCCGGCTGGGCGATACCCGACAGGTCATAGGCGTCGCGGTGCTGGTTGTCGTAGAAAACGCAGGGCACGGGATTCAGGGTGTGGCTGGTCTTGGCCTTGAAGCCGCCGGCCTTGGTCCGGGCGGGTTGATCGGTCTTTTTGTCGATCTCGAACATTTCATCGGCATTCCCGTGATCCGCGGTGACGATGGCCATGCCGCCCAGCGCATCAAGGGCCGGCAACAGTCGCGCCAGACAGAGGTCCACGACTTCAATCGCCATGGTGGCGGCGCGCAGGCTACCGGTGTGGCCGACCATGTCGCCGTTGGCATAATTCACGCGTGCGGCGCGGTACCGGCCGGTGCGCAATTCGGCGATCAAGGCATCGGTGATTTCCGCGGCCTTCATCCACGGGCGTTGATCAAAGGAAACGCGATCCGAAGGAATTTCGACATAGGTTTCCAGTTTCTCGTCGAATTTGCCGCTGCGGTTGCCGTTCCAGAAATAGGTGACATGCCCGTATTTCTGGGTTTCGCTGATGGCCAATTGGGTGACGCCCGATTGGGCCAGGGCTTCGCCCATGGTGTGGCGGATTTCGGGCGGCGGCACCAGATAACGCTTGGGAATATGCAGGTCGCCGTCGTATTCGAGCATACCGGCATAGCACACCGAGAGGCGGGGCCCGCGATCAAAAGGCGGGAACGATTCTTCTTCAAAGGCGCGGCTGATTTCGATGGCGCGATCGCCGCGAAAGTTGAAGAACACCACGCTGTCGCCATCGACGATGGGACCCACCGGTTGACCGTCTTCGGCGACGATGAAGCCGGGCAGGTTTTGATCGCCGATGCCGGGCTGTTCGGCCCGGAAGGTGCCGATGGCCGCTTCGGCCGAGTCGAATTGCCGGCCCTGGCCGCGAACATGGATGTTCCAGCCGCGTTCCACCATGCCCCAATCGGCTTCATAGCGATCCATGGTGATGAACATGCGGCCGCCGCCGCTAGCGATGCGTACGTCGAATTGCGGCGAACGCAATTCGGCGAGAAAGCGTTCGAAGGGTAAGACGTAGTCGAGCGCCGAGGTTTCGCCCACGTCGCGGCCGTCGAGCAGAATGTGCACGCGCACGCGGGCCAGGCCCTCTTCGCGGGCGCGGCGGATCAAGGCCTTCAGGTGTTCGATGTGGGAGTGCACGTTGCCGTCGGAGAACAGGCCCAGAAAGTGCAAGGTCGCATGACGGTCGCGGGCGTTGGCCGTGATTTCCCGCCACGCATCACGCGCGTACAATGCGCCCGAGGCAATGGCCTGGTTCACCAGCGAAGCGCCCTGATCGACCACCTGTCCCGATCCGATGGCGTTATGCCCGACTTCGGAATTGCCCATATCGTCGTCGCTGGGCAGTCCCACGGCTTTGCCGTGCGCGGCCAGCAAGGTATGCGGATATTCGCGCAACAGTTTTTCCAGCATGGGCGCGCGCGCTTGTGCCACGGCATTGCCTTCGACGCGCGGCGTGATGCCCACGCCGTCCATGACGACCTCCACGATCGGGCCTTTATATTCGGGTGCCTGCGGCAAGCGTTTCAACATGAAAAATCTCCTGGCCTTGCGAAAATAATCACTCCGGCCCGTTGGCGGCGGGAGGGGAAAAACGTGACGCGGGTTTTCTTCCCAGTAACCCGTAGCGATCCGGCAGGAGCACCACCAGCACTTCGAGATTATCGGTGCCGGGAAACAAATCGAACGCCTGCACCTTGGCCACCATGTATCCGTGCTTGCGCCAGCGATCCACCTCGCGTGGCAATGTGTCCAGATCGCAGAATAAATGCGCCACGCGCCGCGGCCGGCGCGCCGCCAAGAGCGAGATCAATCCTGCCGGCGTGCCTTGGCGCGGCGGATCGAGCAGGATGATTTCCGGCGGGTTTCCTGCCGGCGGCAAAAGCCGCGTCAGCCGCGGGGGGTCGATTTTGGCGGCTTCGAAACGTGTTTGCCGCAAGCCGGCCGCAGCCGCCGACTGGCGGCCGGCCACGCAGGCTTCGGGCGACAATTCCAGGCCCAAGGCTTCGGAACACAGCGCGCCCGCCGGAATCGTGAATAAGCCGCAGCCGCAATACAGGTCGAGCAGCCGATCGGTGTCGCGCGGTTTCAAGGCGCGCAGCACTTCGTCGATGAGGCGCGGCAGCAAAGACGGGTTGACTTGAAAAAAACCGGCCGGAGGGAGAAAGTAGCGGCGACCCGCCACGGTGACCGGCAGAAATTCGGGGCCGAACAGCCGCTTGAGCTTGAGCGGACGCTGCGCGCCTTCGAGATAAAAAGGCGAGCGCGAAGGGTCGCAGAAAAGATACGCCGACACGACGCGGGCGTCGGTGAGCGCGCGCAGGTGATCGGCCAGGAGTTTGGCTTTGCGCACCACGTCGGCATTCAGGCGGTGCACGTTGAATAAGACCATCAAGTCGGCATCGCCGCGCACGATGAGAAAATTCAGATTGTGCGCCAGCGGCGCGTAGGCGGCTTCGCGCAGCTTTTCCAACGCCTTGGCATACACCGCCACATGCGCGGGCAATTCCAAAATCCACGGGTCTCCGGTGATTTCGCCGCCCGGGCGCTCGGGAAAAAAATCCCAATCCCAACGGTTGCGCCGCCAAATCGGTTTTCGTTTCGAAGTCGAGCGGTAATGGCGTGGCAGAGGAGAAGGAAGAATGCGCGAGGGTTTGTCGGGCAATCCACTGGTTTTCCAGAAGAGGCGCAAGGCTTCGTTCTTGAGTTCCAACTCCGCGGGATACTCAAGCGCCGCCAGAGGTGCGGGTTCGGGTTGAAACGACAAACTTTTGGAGGCGGCGATCTCGCGCAAAGTCCGGGAGAAAGTTCCCGGTCCGGAGGCCGGGAGGTCGGCGGAATTCTCCGCCGCCCGGGAATTTTTTCCTGGAGCGTTTCGGCTACGGAACTTTGCGCCCGGCGCGGGCAAACGTGTGCGGGTGCGGCCGTTTCTCACGCGGCCAACACTTTATGGATGGCCGTTTGTAAAAAGGCGGTAAAGCCGGGCTGCCGGGTGAGATGCGGGTGCAGCCCAAAGCGCATCTGGGGAAGACGGGTTCGTTCGGCCTGCACTAAGACCGGAAGGTCTTCGCGGGCATGTTTGCCCTGGAATACCAGCAGGGGAAACACCTCGATGCGCACGCAACCGCGGCGGCAGAGTTCATCCACCGCCGGCGACAAAGCCGGTTCGCGGTTCAAATAGGCAGCGGTGAAAACCCAATTCGGTTGCGAGGCGGCCAGTTGGCGGCAAAGCTCCTGCGCTTCGGATTCGGCTTCGGGATCGCGGCTGCCATGAGCCAGAAGCACGACGCCGACGCGATTTTCCGTTGTCATAACGCAAAGTTAGCTCGAACGACCAGGGTTGCGCCGATGTTTACCGCGATGTACAATTGGGGCGTTAACCCGCTCATTTTGGAGTTTTCATACATGGCCCAGGCGCAAATCAAATCTCTGCAACACGAGGGCGAACCCATGATTGAGATTCGCGGGCATTGGGATCAAAGCGCGCTCGATGGGCTGATCAAAGCTTTTCAAAAGAGCATGGGCAAGGTGGGCGGCAAATTGTTTCTGCGCATGTCCGAACTCGACTATATGGACAGCGCCGCCATGGGCGTCATAATGTTCAACATGCGCGAATTGGCCCGGCGCAATGCCAAGCTGGTGCTTTTGCAACCGTCTCCGGAAATGCGCGACATTCTGCGTACCGCTTCTTTGGATCGCATTCTCGAAATCCGCGACGATTGATACCCGCCTTCTTATCTACTGGCAGATCAATTCTTTAGTCGGGCGCCGGCGAAGGCGCCCTCCGCGCAAATTCACCGCTTCGGGCGCATTTGCGGCCTGAAGACGTTATATTCTGCAAACAGGAGGGACATTCCGGCGTTACGGGTAGCGGCGGTGAACCGTAGGCGCGGAGAGACGATGAAGCAAACCCCATTGCATGCAGCGCATCTTCGCCTGGGTGCCAAAATGGCGCCTTTCGCGGGCTTCGACATGCCCATTCAATACACCGGAATCCGGGTCGAGCATGAAGCCGTGCGCCGTCAGGCCGGCCTCTTCGACGTATCGCATATGGGCAATTTTTTGGTGAGCGGTCCCGGCGCCCGGGCATTCTTACAGTATCTCACCACCAATGATGTGGCCGCGCTGCGTCCCGGCCAGGTGCAATATTCGGCTCTTTGCCTTCCCGATGGCGGGGTCATCGACGACATTCTGGTCGGCGCTTCGGCGCCCGATGCCTATCGCGTGGTGGTCAACGCTTCCAATGTCGACAAAGATTGGGAATGGTTCCAAAGCCACCGCGGCTCCGGTGATTTCGACCTGGTTAACGCGTCGGCCGACACCGCCATTCTTTCCGTGCAAGGCCCGCAAGCTGAAAACATCTTGCGCCAGGTCGCTCCGCAATTGCCGCCGCTGCCGACCTATCACTGCGGCAGCACTCGGGTGGTTGGGGTCGAAACCCCGCTCTCGCGTACCGGTTATACCGGTGAAGACGGTTTCGAACTTTTTCCCGAAGCGGGTCAGGCCGCCGCTTTGTGGGACGCGTTGCTGGCTGCCGGAGCCCCTTTCGGCATGCGCCCCGTGGGCTTGGGAGCGCGCGACACCTTGCGCCTGGAAGCGGGTTATTCTTTGTACGGCCATGAGTTGAATGCAGGCATCAATCCCCTGGAAGCCGGTTTGAGTTGGATTACGGCCATGGATAAAGGCGATTTCCTCGGCCGCGACGCCTTGGTCAAAATCAAGCAGCCCGGATTGGCCCGCAAAATGACGGGCTTGGAGATGGAAGAGTTGGCCATTCCGCGCGAAGGCTGCGAGGTGCGGCATGCGGGGCGGGTCGTGGGGCGGATCACGTCGGGGACTTTGTCGCCTACCTTGGGAAAGGGCATTGCCTTGGCCCTCATCGAAGCTGCGTCGGCCGTGCGCGGTACGGAGTTGCAGATCGACATTCGCGGCGTTTGGAAAAAAGCCCGCGCCGTGCCCCGGAACTTTTATCGCCGGGACCGGGTGCCGCAGGAAAAACCGACATGACCACCAAAACCAAACCCGAGAGCAAAAAACCGCCGGAACGCCTGGCGCTGCGCACCAAGGAGCGATCCAAAGAGAGATCCAAGAAGAAGGCCGCGCCGGAACCGGAGCCCAGTCAGGAAATTCCCGGATTGGCCCTGCTGTCGGCCGTACTGATTTCCGGCATCGCGTTGCTTTCGGAATCGGTGCGCGGCGACGCGGCCAATTTGCTCGGACCCTACCTGGGAAAATGGTGGGCCCAAGCTTTGAATCAAAGCCTGGGAGCTTTGCCCGTCCTGTTTTATCTGGGCGCTTTCGGCGTTGTGGGCCTGCAACTGCTGCTCAAAAAGAACTGGTGGCGGCCCGCTCTCATCCTGGCCTTGATGGGATTCTTCCTCGGCTTGCTGCTCAGCATTCCCCATTTGCGCGACGCCGTGTTGACTCCGGCCGCCTACCAACTGTCCGGAGGGTGGATTGGAAATTTCCTATGCCGCCGGCTTTACCTCCCGCTCTTTCGCACCGGACAGTTCGGGCCGTATCTCGTCACCTGGCTGCTGATTTTTTTCCTCGTGGTGTGGGGATTCAAACTGAGCGTAACGGCTTTGTTGGCGCATACCGCGGGCGTGGCCGGAAGCGTCGGCCGCTCTCTGGCCGACGGCTGGAGACGGGGGAAAAAAGCGCCCGAGGCCAAATCCGCCGCGTCCTCCGCCGCCCCCGCCAAGCGCACCGTGAAGCCGGCGCCGCCTGCGCCCGCCTTGCCTTTGCCGGAAGAAGGCGACAGTCCCGAAGAGGAAAAAGCCAAGCTCGAAGCCCTGCTCGATCGCGGCGATTTGGAAGGGCTGGATCCCATCATCATTCGGAAAATCCGCGACCTGGCCATCGAGCGCAAGCGGGTCAACGAATTGAACGAGTGGGAGCAGAAGGTGCGCCACCCGGAAATTGCGGGCATGCTGGGCGCCGACCCCAAGGCCAAAATCCCCGAACGCCCCGAACCGCGCACACAGCGGCTGGCCGCGTCGGAAACCGAAATTGATCCGCCGGCCGAAGAAGAAGATTTTTCTGGGCCTGCGCCGGCCAAGCGAAAGCCGGCGCGCCGGAAAACTCCGGCGGCGGAAGCGCCGGCGGGGGAGGCCCAGGCCTTCCCCGCCGACCTTCCCGCGGTCCCGGCCGCACCGGAAGTGCATTACGACCCGTACCATTTGCCCGATCTCGACGGCATTTTTGAAACCCCGCCGGAGCAACCGCTGGAATTCACCGAAGAGGAGTTGCGCGAGCAGAGCAAAATGCTCGAAGCCCAGCTCATCAATTTCAAGGTGATGGGCAAGGTCACGCAGATTTGTCCCGGCCCCGTGATCACGCGCTATGAAGTGGAGCTGGCGCCGGGCGTGAAGGTGAACCGCATCAGCAATCTGGCCGATGATTTGGCCCTGGCGCTCAAGGCCAAGAGCATCCGCATTCTCGCGCCCATTCCCGGAAAATCCGTGGTGGGCATCGAGGTGCCCAACCGCAAGGCGCAAATCGTATACATCAAAGAGATCTTGTCGGCGCGGGAGTTTCAGACCGAAGACGACATGCTCAAGATCGGGTTGGGAAAAACCATCGGCGGAGATCCCTATGTGATCGAACTGTCGCGCGCGCCGCATTTGCTCATCGCGGGCCAGACCGGGTCGGGAAAATCGGTGTGCATCAACAGCATCATGGCCTCGCTGCTGGCCACCAAGACCCCCGACGAATTGCGGCTGATCCTCGTCGACCCCAAGGTGGTCGAACTCAAGCCCTATGACGCCATTCCACATCTGCTGCATCCGGTGATCACCCAGCCCGACGTGGCGGTGCAGGCCCTGAAATGGTCCACGGTGGAAATGGACCGGCGCTACGGGGTGCTGGCGCAAGCCGGTGTGCGCAACATCAAGGGCTTCAACCAGAAATTCCGCGAGGGGACCCTGCCCGAAATCCTGCTGGAAGAAGACCGCAAGCTCATGCCCGTCATTCTCATCGTCATCGACGAATTAGCCGACCTGATGATGGTGGCCGGCAAAGAGGTCGAAACCCAGATCGCGCGCATCGCCCAGAAAGCGCGCGCCATCGGCATTCACCTGATTCTGGCCACGCAGCGGCCGTCGACCAATGTGATCACCGGCACGATTAAAGCGAATTTGCCCACGCGCATCGCCTTTCAGGTGGCCAGCCAAATCGACGCCCGCACCATCCTCGACCGGCAAGGTGCGGAAAAGCTGCTGGGCCGGGGCGACATGCTGTATAAGTCCATCGATTTCCCCGAGCCGGTGCGCCTGCATGGATGCTATATCGACGACGATCAGTGCGAAAAAATCGCCGGAGCGTGTAGTGCGCAATTCGTGAATTATCCCCAGGTCACGAGCTTCAATCTCGACGAGGCGGCGGGCGGCGCCGGGCTGGAGGAGGAGGAGCGCGACGAGAAATTCCGCGAAGCCGCCGAGTTGGTGGTGCAGTTGAAACAGGCTTCGGTGTCGCTGTTGCAGCGGCGCCTGGGTCTGGGCTACGCGCGCTCCGGCCGTCTGGTCGATCAGTTGGAGCGCGCCGGCATCGTGGGCCGGGAACGCGGCAGCAAGCCGCGAGAAGTGCTGATGGGCGAAGAGGAATTGTTCAGCTTCCTCAATTCCAACCGGGCCGTGGACGAGGCGTAAGTCTTTCGAATTATTCCGGCATTTTCCCGGCGCGATAAATTTCGGACCCGGATTGCACGAATTCTTTGGCCTTTTCTTCCAGGCCTTGTTCCAGCGCCTGCGCTTCGGCTACGCCTTGCTGCTCGGCATAGGCCCGCACATCTTCGGTGATTTTCATGGAGCAGAAATGCGGTCCGCACATGGAGCAGAAATGCGCCAGCTTGGCGCCGTCCAGCGGCAAGGTTTCGTCATGAAAGCTTTTGGCCGTGTCGGGGTCGAGGCTCAGGTTGAATTGATCCTGCCAGCGGAATTCGAAGCGCGCCCGCGAGAGGGCATTGTCGCGCACCTGTGCGGCCGGATGGCCTTTGGCGAGATCGGCCGCATGCGCGGCGATCTTGTAGGTGATCACGCCCTGGCGCACGTCTTCGCGATCGGGCAAACCCAGATGCTCTTTGGGCGTGACATAGCACAGCATGGCGCAGCCGTACCACCCGATGAGCGCCGCGCCGATGCCGCTGGTGATGTGATCGTAGCCGGGCGCGATGTCGGTGGTGAGGGGGCCCAAGGTATAGAAGGGGGCTTCGTGGCACCACTCCAGTTGCTTCTGCATGTTCTCCTGAATCATGTGCATGGGTACGTGGCCCGGGCCTTCGTTCATCACCTGCACGCCCATATCCCAGGCGATTTCGGTGAGTTCGCCCTGGGTTTTCAGTTCGGCGAATTGGGCTGCGTCGTTGGCGTCGTAAATCGATCCTGGGCGCAGGCCGTCGCCGATGGAAAAGGAGACGTCATAGGCACGCATAATGTCACAAATATCACGCCAGTGGGTGTAGAGGAAGTTTTCCCGGTGATGGGCCAGGCACCATTTCGCCAGGATGCTGCCGCCGCGCGACACGATGCCGGTCATGCGTTGGGCGGTAAGGGGAATGTAGCGCAGCAGCACGCCCGCATGCACAGTGAAATAATCCACGCCCTGTTCCGCCTGCTCGATCAAGGTGTCGCGGTAGATTTCCCAGGTCAAATCTTCGGCCTTGCCGCCCACTTTTTCCAGGGCCTGGTAAATCGGCACCGTGCCGATGGGCACGGGCGCATTGCGCAGAATCCATTCGCGGGTTTCATGGATGTTCTTGCCCGTGGACAAATCCATCACGGTGTCGGCGCCCCAGCGGATGGCCCATACCATTTTTTCGACTTCTTCTTCGATGGAGGAGGCCAGGGCCGAATTGCCGATATTGGCGTTGATTTTCACCAGAAAATTGCGCCCGATAATCATGGGTTCGAGTTCGGGATGGTTGATGTTGGCCGGAATGATGGCGCGGCCGCGCGCCACTTCGCTGCGCACGAATTCGGGCGTGATGGTTTTGGGAATCGCGGCGCCGAAAGGCTGGCCCGCATGCTGTTTGGCCAAACTCTCTTCGCGGATTTCCGCGCCCAGGTTTTCGCGAATGGCGATGTACTCCATTTCCGGCGTAATGATTCCACGGCGGGCGTATTCGAGCTGGGTCACCGCGCGGCCGGCCTGGGCGCGCAAGGGCTGACGGAGTCGGGGAAAGCGAATGGCCTCGAGCGCGTCGTCATGCCAATGCCGGTTGCCAAAACCCGACACAGGTGTCGGCGCTTCTTCCACGTCGCCGCGTTCCCGAATCCAGGTTTGACGCAGGGGCAGAAGGCCCTGACGCACATCGATGGCGGCCGACGGGTCGCTGTACGGGCCCGAGGTATCGTAGACGGTAACCGGCGCGTTGGGGCGGTTCGGCGCTTTTCCGCCCAGGCGTGTGTCGCTGAGGAAGATTTCACGCATGGGAACGCGCACCGACGTATGCAGGCTGCCGGGGCGGTAGACCTTTTTCGAATTGGGAAAAGGCTGTTGGGTGATGGATGCTGAAGAAACGGATTGCGCTCGAATCATAAAACCTCCCTACGCCGGCATGATCCGGATCAGGTGCAAGGGTTTTTCCAAACCGGAAATCTCAGTCCGCCCGCGGCGGACTCCCCTGGTCGAAGGCAAAATATAATCCCCCCGGGAGGCGCGCATGCACCACCATGGAGCACGGTGCGTTTCGGCTGATTTGTGTTCCGGCTTCGGCCGTTTGGCGGCGACCCACGTTGTGCTTGGCAACCCGGGAAAAAAGAATTCCTATTAACGACCCGTTTCGTGGGGCCATAGCTCAGTTGGTAGAGCGTCTCGTTCGCAATGAGAAGGCCGGGAGTTCGACTCTCCCTGGCTCCACCAAAATTTTTCCCGCCGCGCCCCGGCCTGTCGCCGTCTCCGGTTTGCGCGCCGAATCACCGTGATTCCAATTTTTGATTTGCAGCGGGAGAAGCCGCCTCGGCCCGTCTCAACCCAAAAGGCTTCCCTGCCTAGAGCAACTCTTCCTGCTGCTGCGGGGGCCGCAACGGCGTCAAACCCAGATGGCGGTAGGCATGCGCGGTGGCCATGCGGCCGCGGGGAGTGCGTTTGAGAAAGCCGATTTGGATCAAATAGGGTTCGTAGACCTCTTCCAAGGTGTTTTCCTCTTCGCCGATGGAAGCCCCGAGCGTCGAAAGCCCCACCGGGCCGCCTTCGAATTTGGAGGCGATAGTGGTGAGAATGGCGCGATCCATTTCGTCGAGACCCAAGGCGTCGATGCCCAGCATGTCCAGGGTTTTTGCGGCGATGGCGGCGTCGATTCGCGGAGCATTGCGCACCTGCGCCACATCGCGGCACCGGCGCAGCACGCGGTTGCCCACGCGCGGTGTGCCGCGGCAGCGGGCGGCCAGAAGTTCGAGGCCTTCGGGGGCCAGTTCAACCTTGAGCAAATGCGCCGAGCGGCGCAGAATGCGTTTCATTTCCTCTTCGCTGTACATTTCGAGGCGAAAGCTTAAGCCGAAGCGATCGCGCAGCGGCGAGGTCAGCATGCCGGTGCGCGTGGTGGCGCCCACCAAGGTGAATTTCTTCAGTGGCAAATTGATGCACTTCGCGGCCGGCCCGGATTCGAGCATGATGTCGATTTTGAAATCTTCCATGGCCGGATACAGGAATTCCTCGACGACCCGTCCCAGGCGATGGATTTCGTCGATGAAGAGTACGTCATGCGCTTCGAGATTGGTGAGCAGCCCGGCCAGCTCCGAAGGTTTGCCCAGTGCCGGGCCCGAGGTGATTTTCAAATTGGCGCCCATCTCGCGCGCCACGATATGCGCCAAGGTGGTTTTTCCCAACCCCGGCGGACCGGCCAATAGAATGTGGTCGATGGGCTCGCGCCGCTTGCGCGCGGCTTCGAGGAACAGGCTCAGCGCTTCTTTGACTTTCTCCTGGCCCACGAATTCGGACAGGGTGGCGGGCCGCAAGCTGGTCTCGCCCTCGGCGTCGTCTCCCAATTGTTCCGGGGCGATGATGCGTTCGGCCATGGTTCGAATATAGCCTTTTCCCTAATGGTTGGATTTTGGTATAAAGTTTGATTTCATAAAAATGATTGATTATAATATATATCATGATTCACAAAAAAGTCCGGCTGGGGCGCCGCAGCCAACTGGTGCTCCCCAAAGAAGCCCGGGATTCGCTGCATGTGCGCGAAGGGCAATCGGTGGTTTTTGAAATCGACGACGCGGGGGTACGCGTCCTCAATCCGCGCGCGGCCTTGCAGCAATCGTATGGAGCGTTCAAACACTTTTGGGGTAAAGACCGCGCCGAAGTGGATCGCTATCTCCGCGAAGTGCGCTCTTCCTGGGAAAACGCTTCGCGGTGAAATTGGGCAAACTTGAAAGTCTGATCCGCAGGCATGGCGCCGCCGGCGTCGACACCTCGGTGCTCATCTATCATTTTCAGGCCTTGCCGCCTTTGGGCGCTTTGGCCGCCGATGCCTTGGGGTGGCTGGCGGAAGAGGACGGCTTTTTTCTTTCCACGTTGACTTTGACCGAATTGCTGGTCAAGCCCCTCCAATCCGACGCGGGTCGGGGGGTGAAAGAACTGGAACAGGCGCTGGAAAGTTTTCCCGGTTTGACGTGGGTGGCGCCGGATTACCGGATTGCACGCGAGGCAGCCCGGCTCGGGGCCCGTTACGGATTGAAGCTGGCCGATGCCGTCATTCTTGCCACAACCATTCAATCCGGCGCCAAAGTTTTTTTGACCAATGACGGCGACTTCCGCAAAGTCCGCTCGCGGGAGGCCATCGAAATCGCGGTGCTCGAAGATTACCTGGAAGTGAAATGAACAACGGCCGAGGTGCTGGCGAACCCTTGCAAAAATGGCTATAATAGCCCTATGAAAATAGCTTCTATATCCCAAACCAAAAACCAATTGAGTCATTATCTCGAATTGGTCCGCCACGGCGAAATCGTGATTATCCAGGATCGGGGAAAACCCGTGGCGCAACTGGGCCCCATGCCCCCAAGTTCAGCATCCGCGGGGGACGACGAACGGCTTGGGCGTTTGGAACGGTTGGGCTTGATGACCCGTCCGCAACGCAAGCTTCCGGTTTCCTATTGGACGTCTCCGCTTCCCATGCCAAAAAAGGGGGGGGAACTGTTGCGCGTCGTGCTGGAAGAACGCAGCGAAGGAAGATGAAGTTCTGGGACAGTTCGGCCTTGGTCTGTCTGTTGGTGGAGCAATCCGGTTCGGCTGCGGCCAAAACCCTGATCCGCCGCGACCCGAAAATCTGCGTATGGTGGAACACCAAAATTGAAATCGCTTCCGCTTTGGCGCGCTTGGAGCGCGAAGGGTTGGATCCCCGGATTTTTCGTCGCGCCATGGAACGCCTGGCAACCTTTGCCTCCACGTGGTTCGAAATCCTGCCCGGAGAGGCGATTCGGGACACCGCGATACGACTCCTGCGCCTTCATCCTTTGCGGGCCGCGGATGCTTTGCAATTGGCAGCGGCCATCAATGCGGCGGAACAGAAACCCGCGAATCTAGACCTTGTTTCACTCGACGATAAGCTATCCTCCGCCGCGCTACGCGAGGGTTTTCGCGTTTTTCCGGAACCGGTTTAACCCTCAAACCTCCTGCAATGCCTGCGCGATGAGCCGGCCGGCTTCGGCCTCGGGCTCCAGTTTGCGCGCGGCTTTCTGCACGGCTTCCTGGGCTTGCATTTCCTTGACGCCCAAGGCCACCAGCGCGCGCACGGCGTCGTGAAAAGATCCGGCCGGTCCGGGCGGCGACGGCGCGGCGTCCAAGGGAAATTCGATTTTGGCCAGCGAGGCGCGCAGGGAAGCGATGATGACCTCGGCGGTTTTCTTGCCCACGCCTTTGAGCGAGGTCAACCCGACCACATCGCCGTGGAGAATGGCTTCGGCCAGTTTCTGCGGCGTCATGGAAGAGAGAATGCGCAAAGCCAGCCGCGGCCCGATGCCCGACACGCCGATGAGTTTCAGGAACAAGGTTTTTTCCGCGGCTTCGTGGAACCCATACAGGTCGAGGGCTTCTTCGCGCACATGCAGATACGTGAGTAACTCGGCGGTGTCTCCCACGGCGCCCAGACGTTCCGCCGTGCGCAGCGAAACCTCAACGCCGAAGCCGACCCCGCCCACATCGATCACGGCGCGATCCGGCGACTTGGCCGCCAAGCGTCCCCGCAGAAATTCGATCATGTCCGCCTCCGGCGCGCCGGCGTTTCCCACGCGGCGCGCTTCCCTTGCAGCAGATGGCAAAAGGCGACGGCCAAGGCGTCGGCCGCATCGGCGGGCTTGGGAAGTTCGCGCAATTGCAAATGGCTGCGCATGAGCGAAGCCACGCGTTCTTTGGAGGCGCCGCCTTTGCCCACGGCCGCTTGTTTGACCAGGCGCGGCGCGTACTCAATCACGGGCACGCCCAGGGTTTGCGCCGCCACCATGATGGCGCCGCGGGCATGGCCCAGCACCATGGCGGCGCGTGCGAACTTGGCGTAAAAAATCGATTCCAAGGCCAGGGCGTCGGGGTGATACGACTCCATGAGCTGCCGCAATTCGCGGTAGATTTTTTCCAGCCGACGCGGCAGGGGAGACGAAGCCGTGCTGCGGATCACGCCGTATTCCAGAACCCGGATGCGGCCGCTCTCTTCCAGAAACGCGTAGCCGGTCAACGCCGTGCCCGGGTCGACGCCCACTACGATCACCGGAAATCCCCGCGACCCGGGCGGGTCACAGGTTCTCCAATTCCTGTTGATCGAATTCGGCGTTGGTATGCACGTTCTGCACGTCGTCGTGATCGTCGAGGGCCTCGAGCAATTCCACCGCCGCCTGCGCGGCTTCGCCCGTCACCTTGATGGGGTTGTCGGCTACTTTGACCAAATCGGCGCTGGCGGGCTGCACGCCTTGCTTTTGCAGGGCTTCGAGCAAGGCGTGGTAGTGTTCCGGATCGACCCGGATCTCATAGTCTTCTCCCGCGGCGTCGAAATCTTCGGCGCCGTGGTCGGTGGCCAGTTCGAACAAAGCGTCTTCGGCCATGGCCGATTTGGGCAAGGTGATCACCCCGCGGGTTTTGAACATCCAGCCCACGGAACCGGCTTCGCCGAGATTGCCGCCGTTCTTGCTGAAGAGGTTGCGGATTTCAGCCACGGTGCGCACGCGGTTATCGGTGACCGTGTCGACCAGAATGGCAGTGCCGCCCGGTCCGTACCCTTCGTAGGTGATTTCGGCGTACTGTACGCCTTCGAGTTCGCCCGCGCCCTTGGCCACCGCGGTCTCGATGTTCTTCGCGGGCATATTGGCGGCCTTGGCCTTGAGAATGGCCGCGCGCAGACGCGGGTTGCCTTCGGCATTGGATCCGCCCGCGCGTGCCGCCACCGTCACTTCGCGGATGATGCGGTTGAAGACCTTGGCGCGTGCCTGATCGATTTTCGCCTTCTTGCGCTTGGTGGTGGCCCATTTCGAATGCCCGGACATGCAACCTCCTGAAAGCCTTTAAAAATAGGTCTCAAAGCGCCGTCTGTCTCCGAAAGGGCCGACGAGGTTTCCCGCGCGCCGGGCGCGGTCGAAATCCGAATGCCGGTGCTGTATCTGCACTCCAGGCTGCCGGCGAGATTCGTTGGCTGCGCATGCCTGCTGCCGGCGGGTCAACCGCTGCGCGAATCCGTGGCGCGTTATGGGCCTTTTGTGATGAATAGCGAGGCCGAAATCCCCGCCGCCGTCTAAGACTACCGCTCCGGCCGGGTGGGAAAAGCCTGGTTGAAACGGAACGGCGGCGCGGGGATCGATTAGTTTACCACCATGGCCCATCCCATGCGGCGGCGACCAGAAAACTGTGACGGCGACTTCTACGTTGACGACTCCTGCATCGATTGCGACGCTTGCCGTGCCCTGGCGCCCGAAATCTACGCCGCTATCGGCGGCCAAAGCGCGGTCAGGCAACAACCGCAATCGCCGCTGCAGCGGCGCGACGCATTGCTGGCGCTGGTGGCCTGTCCCACGGCTTCGATTGGGACCCGGTCGCCCGCTCCCGAAATGGGGCAGGCGCGTTCGGCCTTTCCGCTTCCGGTGGACGATTCCGGCGAAGTGCTTTACTGCGGCTATCACAGCGAGAAAAGCTTCGGGGCCGCCGCGTACTTTCTGCCGCGACCCGAAGGAAACATTCTCATCGATTGCCCGCGTCAAGCCGCGCCGCTGTTCCAGCGCCTGCAGGATTTGGGCGGCGTAACCCACATGCTGCTGACGCATGGCGATGATGTGGCCGAGCATGCGGCCTATCACGCGCGCTTCGGATGCGAACGCTGGATTCACGCTGGCGATCGCCACGCCGCGCCCCAGGCCGAGCATGTGATGCAAGGCGTCGCGCCTGTATCCCTGGCCGCAGACCTGCTGGCCATTCCGGTACCGGGGCATACGCGCGGAAGCTGCTGCTACCTCTATCGCGGCCGGTATCTCTTTACGGGCGATCACCTGGCCTATTCGGAGCGGCGCGGACATCTCTATGCCTTCCGCGACGCCTGCTGGTATTCCTGGAAAGAACAAACCGCGTCCATGGAAAAACTGCTCGACTATGCTTTCGAATGGGTGTTGCCCGGGCATGGCCGGCGCGGGCAGGCTCCGGCGGCGGACATGCGCCGCAGCCTGGAGCAATGCCTCGCCTGGATGAAAGCGCGTGGCCGGGACTGAGAAACTGCGGTAATCGCGGCCGCCCCGGATTCAATAACGCAGATGAATTTCGCCGAACGCCGTCGGAGAGGCTAAGGTTTCGCCACCGTAGCCATGCCAGGAATAAACCCATAATCCGCCTCCGCCGGCCTTGAGCGTGAGGTAACGGCGCCACGACCAGGTGAAAGTCGCCGTCAGTTGATTGCGGGTTTCCACGTTGTTTTCCAGGAACTGCTTGATGTCGCTGTCGGTGGCGGTATGCACGTCGAAAATCGAACTGCCGGGTGAGCCCAAATCGCGTTGCCGCCATTGCCATTCGACCTCGCCCTGCACCTGGCCGGGCAGGGGAAAGTCCGCCGAAGAAAACAGCGCCTGTGAATTGGGGGGCAGCATGCTGCCGAGCAAAGCGCCGCCGCTTTGGAAGGCGGTATTGTGTTGATCGTGTTCGTACACCCAGGGATCGATGTGGGCATATTCGAGATGCAATTCGGCCGGCAGGCGCAAGGGGTTCTGCCAGGAACCGCCGAGAACCCAGGCGAACTTGTTGCCCCAGAACTCCAAGGGGGGGCCGCTGAAATCGTCGATGTAGAACTCGCCGTACACACGGCCACGTCCCCACAGCCATTCGCCGTCGGTGCTCAGGGCGCTGTTATCGCGGTTGCCGCCGGCATGCTCGGCGAATTTCAGCGGTACGCCCGGCAGCAGCGCGCCCCAATCGGGGTTGCGGCCCAAGGCCAGCATTTCGGAGACGGCGAAGCGCAGACGTCGTCCCAGGCGAACTTGCAGGCGGTGGGCGATGAGATACGCGGAAGAATCGGTCCACAGGCCGGTGCGCTGCGCGATGATTTTCACGTATTCGAAGGGCCCGAAATCGATCCGCATGCGGAATTGGGGCAGGGGAGCGGCTTCGCCGGGAACGCGGTAACCGCGGCGATACCCACCCGGAAACAGCGAGTCGCTGCCCCGGAATCCGACCGAATCATTGGCTGCCAGGGAATCCGCCGCCCAGAAAAAAGGGCGGGCTCCCAGGGTCGTATGCTCCCAATGCCCCGGCCCCCACTGGTTCCAATCCTGTCCGGCCTCGAACCGCAACTCCGGATTGCCGAAACCCAGCACAGTGCGATACCCGTCGAAGGTGCTCATAGTTTGCGGTTGGCCCAGCTTGCCCTCGCGGTTGGTGTTGTAGAACATGCCGCGCTGAGGATCGTAGTTCTCGACAAAGCGGGGCACCGCGCTGAGTTCGTTGCCCACCGTCGCTTGGGAAATGAGATAAAGATGGTTTCGGTACCGGGCTTCGACGGCCGGGGAAAAGCTGTTGAAGACATAGCTTTCGGCTTTCGGCAAGGAGTCTTGCCAGGCCGACCCGGAATAAAACTCTATGCCGCCTTGCACCAGAAAAAGCGAGTCCCGGTAATGCAGAACGGATCCGTTCCATTTGCGTGCGGGATCGAATTCGTCGAGGAATCGCTCTAGCCGCGATCGATCCCAAGCCGTCAAATCCGGCGCTTTTTCGGCTTGCAACAAAGCGTCGCAGACTTCATCTTCATCGCGGGGCAAGGTGCTGGTGAAACCGGGATCCACCACGCCCAGCTCTTCCAGCCGCCGCAGAAAACCGTACACCGGATTGCTGACGTCGACCGGCGGTGAGGCCGACAGCCGGACGCTGAGCAACAGGCCGGGCAAAAGACCAAGCAAAAAGCCTCGCGTCCACGGTTTCATGCCGAACCGCCCATGTCTTCAGCCCACAAAAATCGCCGAGGTCAAGGCGCGCCGACCTTGCCGGGTTGCGGCTTCGGCGCGCATATAGCCCCGAGACGGAAGCGGTCCATCGTATTTTTCATCGAACTCCATCGACCCGGTCGCCAAAGTCCAGGTGCGCGCCAAGCGTTCCTCGCGGTCGCCGGATTGCCCGGAATATAAAACGACCGATTGCAAGGTACCGAAATCATCGGTGGATTTGGCTTGGATGTGCACACCGCGGTCCGTGGTCTGGATTTCCACAAAGGGCCCGTCAGTGCACAGGCAGCGGGCGCCGCCGAAGCTTTGACGCAAGGCCTCGGGTCGGTTCGACGCGCAAGGAACCACGGTGCGCACTTTGCCGAATACATGGTTGCGGCCTTGATACAACGACAGCATGGGGAATTTCACCCCTATATTTCGATTGAAGTCGCCATGGGCGTCATTGGCGGCGATGGGGAGCAGGCGTTGGCCGGCCAACAGTCGCCGAATCCAAAACTCCTTGCCGGTGCGGTAATCCGATCCCAGATTTCCGTTCCAGAATTGCAGGCCTTGGATCGAAGCGGCGGTACCCGAACGAAGCGGTTGGGGAGAGGCGTCTTCGTCATGCCATTGGCCGCGACGGAAAATTTTGCGTTCGAGCCAGCCGATTTTCGCCTTGGGGTGGGCCGCGAAACAGGGCGTTCCCTGCAAGCGTTCCAATACCTCGGGCAGAGCCAGATCGGGGCGATTGTTAAACCCGCGTCTGCCGCCGTCGCCCAAACCGGGCAGAAATTCTTCATGGCCGAATACCAGCAAATGCACGTTTTCACCGCGGCTGTTGCCGCAGGAAACCTCTTCACCCGGTATCAAGATGGGAAATTCCGGATGCGCCTGATTCAGGGCCGAGGCTCGGAGGCGGTAGTCGCCGAAATTCTCCCGCGCCTCGCAGGGTTCGAGATAGCGGTCGCGACGATAGTAAAAGTCATAAGAGTGGTCGGTGCACAGCACGAAGTCGAGGCCGGCAACGTCGGCGGCCTGTTGCAGCAATTCCAGCGGCGCGCCGAACTCCACGGGATCGGAAGAATACTCGCTATGGCAATGCATTTCGCCGGCTTGCCATCCCAAAGGATAGGGAAGGGCTTCTTTCAGCCGTGCGGTCACCAGCGGCTGCGCTTCCAGGCCGGGGAAATTATGCGTGATCCAGGAGGCGGTTTTTCCGGATCGGTTTTCCACAATGAAGCGTCCGTGAATCTGCAGCCGGCCTTTTAATTCCTCGACCGGAAAATTGAAAACGCGAAATTGCAGATTGCGGTCGCAATCCCACTGCAAAGGAAATTCCCGTTCGATTTCCGCTCCACGGTCGTCCCGGATACGCAGGTGCAAAGCTTGCATTCGTACCGGATACAGGTCGGCGTCTTTCACCAGCAAAAAGACCGGTAATTCCTTTCCGGGCAAAAGCTGATGCGGGGCGTCGAGAAAAATTTCCGGCCACCGTTTATGCAGGGGCGACCAGGGCAGGCGGAATTTGAAATGCGTTTCCGCGTAAGGGAGAAAAACCGGAATGAATCAACTCCCCCGGCGGTTGCCGTCGGATTCATCCTGAAAATTGCTCAGCCAACTGAATGCGCCCGGCAAGGCGCGCCGATCCGCCATGCGGCGATCGCGGAAGTCTATCATGACCTGCGCTTTGCGGCGTTCCTCTTTGCGCAAATCCCACGATCCGCCTTTGAAGTTGCGCTTGGGGAGCTTAACCGTGTTTATCACGACCTTTAATCTCAAAAATTATCGCGAATTCGGTTTTCGCTGAAAGGCAAATCGAATTCATAAACTTTACATAATATACCTTATGCGACATGTGCTTATCGGCCTAAACCTTCGGTCGACTCTGAATACGGGCAGTTAATTCAAGGCTTCGAACTGATGCTCGATGAGCTCGGCGCGCTTGGGTCCCAAAGATTCAAAGCGCAGCACGCATTTATCGCACAAATCCAGCAGACCTTGCGCTTTTTCGGCCGTGCCCAGCGCCAATATTTTTCCCAGCGATTCGCGGTTCAACAGATCTTTGCACGAGGCTTCGAGATGAATGTTTTGGGCATGGTCCAGCCGGCTGGAAAGATCGCCCAGGGCCAGTTCCACGCGTTTGGGAAAAATGGCGGGATCGTTTTCCAGGCTTTCGAGCAGGAATCTCAGGGTGTAAATCGTGTTGAAGATGTATTGGCGCGCTTCGCGCGACGCCTTGGCTGGGAAAAAATATTCGCACAGCAAGGCGCCGTCGGGCGCTTTGACCAGGGATTTGGAGCAAAAGGTTTTGGACGGCTCCAGGACTTGCAAGCGCATACAGCGTTCCAACAAAGCGTGGATGCGGCGGGACGCCGAGGGTTTTTCTGCAGCAGTTCCCGGGGCCGCCTGAAAAAGGGCTTGGCCGGGGAGATTGGCGGCGGGAGAAACCACTGCTTTCGCGGCTGCGGTTTGCACCGGAACCGGTTCGGCCGGTGCCGGCGATGCGGGGTGGGCCGCCTCCCCCACCTCCGCCTCGTCTGTACCGGAATCGGCGGAAAACTTTTCCAGGAATGAACTCCGGGAACCCAGCGGGCTGGCGCTCTCCCCTTCCCCGAATTCCGCGGCGATTTCATACAGCCCGTTCAGCATTTCGCGCCGGTTTTTTTCCAACTCGCCGCGCAATTGCCCTTCGATGAAGCGCAGTTCCTCTTCTTTCTTCGAGAGCTTTTCCGTGACCTTGGCCAACTCGCGCAGTTTCGCTTGCGACTCCATGAGGTTGCGTTTGACTTCGGCCAATTCCTGATTTTTCTTGCGATACTCCTCGTTCATTTTTTTTGAATCTTCGGAAAGGCCTTTTAATTTGGATTCCTTTTCCGCCGCCACTTCCAGCCTTCCCTGGTAATGGTGCAGTAGCATTTGCAAGGTGCCTTCATCTTCTTTGCCGGCCGCGAGTTGCCGCAAATCCTTCAGGGCCAGTTCGCACAACTCTTTTTCGCGGCGCATGATGTTTTCGGTGGCCGTGTACACTTCGAGCTCCTGGTTTTTCGCATAGGCCGCGGTCAGCGCATGGAACATCTTGTTCTCCTTGAGCGCGGGCGTCGGCAGAGCTTTTTCCTGGGTGATGAAGCTCCAGTCGGAATTGGTTTTCATGCGCGGTCTCCGGTCACGGGTTTCATTTGAGCAAGGGCGCGAATTCTTTCAGCTCGCGCAGGGCTTTGAGATCGTCATCGTCCATCAGGCAGGCCACGTCGTCGAATCCCTGCTCCAGGGCGGCGCGCAGCGATGTCCAGGCGTCGTCGAGGTTGCCGGCGCGGCATTGGCAGCAGGCCAGGTTGTAGAGCAAGTCCGGATGTTGGGGATGGTGTTCAAGGGCCTTTTGCAATACCAGAATGGCGTCGCCGGCTTCGCCCTGCGCGGCCGACAGGGCCGCCAATTGCAGGCTGGCTTTCACGGCGCCGGGCTGTTTTTCCAGGGCGGCGCGGTACCGGATCATGGCCAAGTCGTCGGCTCCGTTTTTCTGCAGCATGAGGCCCAGCATGGTGAAGGCGTCGGAAGCCAATTCGTCTTCTTCGGTGAGCAGCGTTTCCAACTCGGCGATGGCCTCTTTACCGCGGCCGGTTTTCCACAGACAAATGGCTTTGAAAAAGCCAATGCGGCCCAGCGGGCCGATGAAGCGGGCGCGGGTCATGGCTTGCAGGCAAAGATCATACTCCCCCGTCTGCACCAGCAGCCCCAAAGCCCACAACATCTCGGCCGGTAGCGGAGGCGGCACATGCACGATGACCTTCTTGGCCCAAATGCAGGCCGTTTCTTTTTCCTCCTCGAGCAGGTAAACATGCGCCATGCCCAGAAGGCTGGGAAGGTGATCGGGGCGCAAGCGCAAAGCCTCGTGCAGGGATTCGCGCGCCAGCTTCAACTCTTTGCGCTGCAAACGGACCCGGGCCAACACATAATGGTTGTCGGCCGAACGGGGATCCGACGCCAGAGCGGCTTCGGCACAGCGTTGGGCCTCCGCGTTGCGGCCCATTTCGAGATAGGCCGTGGCCAGGTTCTGCCAGGCCGCTTCGCAATTTTCATCTTTGCGCACGCACAACTCCCACCCGGCAATGGCCTCTTCGCGTGCACCGATTTGGAATAAGGTGTTGCAACGATTGAATAAGGCGTCGATGGAATCGGGAGCCGCCTGATACGCCTGGTTGAAGCGTTCCAGCGCTTCGGAATAACGGGTCTGTAAAAAGGCGATTTGACCCAGGGCATTCCAGAACGGGGCCGGCCGGGCTTGGGAGCCCAATCCTTCTTCGCAGAGGGTTTGCGCCCGATCCAATTCTCCGGCCCGAATATGGCAGTTAATTAGGTTGAGACGGGCGAACGCATCATCGGAGTTAAGCGCCAGGTATTCTTCGAGTATGCGTTTGGCGCTGTCGTAATCGCCCAAGAAGTAATAGGCGTTGCCCAAATTAAGCCGGTATTCGGGCTTTTCTTTCAGCTTCAAAGCCTGTCGAAACCAGCGAATGGATTGGCGGTGGTTCTTTTCCAGTTGCGCCAATTCCCCCATGGCATTGAACCAGCGATCGTCCCGGAATCCCGACTTTTCCAATTTGAACAGGGTTTGACGCATCGCCGGCGCCAGGCCTTCGATTTTCTGGCTTTCATACAGCGCCCACAATGCCTGAGCCATGGAATCCACAACATGGCATTGTACCATGCCAAAGCCTCAAAAGTCTCTTGGCTTTAATGCTCTAATTTGATGGATTACAAAGACTTGAATGGCTTAGTGGCCGGGGGGTAAACGCTACGGCGGCAGTGGTTGGGATGCAAGGATTCGAACCTCGATAGCCAGATCCAGAATCTGGCGTCCTGCCATTGGACGACATCCCAATGCGGGCGGGAATACTAGCAATGCGTCCCAGCGCGATAAAGATGAGGGCGCAAAAAGAAATCAAGCAATTCACCTCTTCTTCCGAGTAAATTATAGGAGAATGAATTTCATCCGGGAGAGGGCGATGCCGAGCGCACCGATGAAACACCTGGACCTCAAGGAGCGCATTCCCTTTCTCAAGGGACGCCCCCATCGTGAATTACCCATCGATAAAGACGATGTTTTGAATCTTCGCATCGCGCTGGGTTTGCATCGCGACGTGTCGGAACTCTGGCAAGACCCGCATATTTTTCCGGCGGTTTGAAGCCGTTCGGCTATATTCCCGACGCCTTTCCAAGCCCGCAAATGTTTTACAATTTTGCCTGCCCGGGAAGAGCGTGCGCTGCGTAGCGGTCGCCTTTCTCCGGCCGCGCACGTGTCCCGTCCCTCCTCCACCGAACGTCTGACCTTGCGGGATCGCTGGCGCTTCCTGCGTCCGTATCTCATCGATCATCGCACCGCCATTTTATGGGGCTGGATGTTCGTGATGATTTCCACCGCCCTCGATCAGGTCGATCCCTGGATGGTGAAAATCATTTTGGATCGTCTGCAGCGCGGCGAAGCCATGCCGCGCATTCTGCAATGTCTGGGCGTGATTCTGGCCGCCACCGCCGGCTCGGCCCTGCTGCTGTACTTCCAGCGCCTCTGGGTCATCCAGGCGTCGCGCCGCATGGAATACGCTTTGCGCCGCGACTTGTTCGCCGGACTCATGGCGCAGCCCAAAGCCTTTTTCGATCGGCAAACCGTGGGCGATCTCATGTCGCGGGCCACCAACGATCTCGATCGCATCCGCGACATGGTGGGTCCCGTGGTGCTGCATCTGGCGCGCATGGGTTGTCTGCTCGTTTTCACGGCGGTGTGCATTTATTGGCTCAACCCCAAACTGTTGCTCACCGGCCTGTTGCCCTCGCTGCTCATGCCCGTCATCGCCAACGTTTTCTTGCAGCGCATGTACGCCTACTTCGGGCGCATCCAAAAAAGCCTTTCCGCGCTGAACGCCTTTGTGCAAGACACCTTGTCGGGCATGCAGGTGGTGAAGGGTTTTGGACGCGCCGAGCCCTTTGAAGAAAAATTCCAGGGCGCGTCCGAAGAACTGCGCCGCGCGTCGTTGCACGTGGCGCGCTTCAACGCCGCCATCTGGCCCGCCATCGGCGTGCTGGGAATCGTGGGCGTGGTGTTGTCGGCCTGGCTGGGGGGACGCATGGTGATTGCCGGCACCATCACCTTGGGCACGCTTTCAGCCGCCATTCTTTACCTGCTGCGCCTGCAATTCCCCTTGGTGGGCCTGGGCTGGGTGGCGAGCATGGTGCAACGCGCCAATGTTTCCATCGACCGGCTGATTCAATTGCGAAAATCCTTTTTGACTCCCTGGAATCCCGCGCATATCGCCCCGCCGGAATCGGGCGTTACGCAGGGCACGGTGACCGCGCCGGCGCGGCTCGCGGGAAGCGGGGCCGCCGAGTTTCACACGCTGGAACTGCGCGATCTGGAATTTGCCTATGACGGAAAAACGCGCGTGCTGTCGGACATTTCCTTCACGCTCCGGCGCGGAGGATCGCTGGGAATCGTGGGGCCGACCGGCGCCGGTAAAACCACCTTGATGCACCTTTTGTGTGGCCTGTATCATCCGCGGGCCGGCCAGTTGTTTCTCAACGGCCATGCCCGCGAAGACATCGCCGACGAAGAGTGGCGCGGGTATTTCAGTTACGCGCCTCAAGACGGTTTTCTCTTCTCCACCACCATTCGCGAAAACATCCTCTTCGGCGGCGGCGAAACTCCGCTGCACACCGCGGAAACCGCGGCCGAATGGTCGGGCCTGGCGCGCGACCTGCCGCAATTTCCGCACGGGTATGCCAGCATGCTGGGGGAAAAAGGCATCAACCTCAGCGGCGGCCAGCGGCAACGGGTGGGTCTGGCGCGCGCTCTGCTGGCCCCGGCACCGGTGCTGTGCCTCGACGACACCTTGTCAGCGTTGGATGCGGAAACCGAGGAAGTGGTGCTCGACAATTTGCGCGGCCTGTTCCGGGAACGCTGTTTGATCATCGCGGCCCATCGCTATTCGGCGGTGATGCATTGCGAACGCATTCTCTATCTCGATCACGGCCGCATCCTTGAACAAGGCACGCATGAAGAATTGCTGAGCCGGGGGGGAGCGTACGCGTCGGTGTGGGAAAAGCAGCGCCTGTCGGAAAGTCTGGAGCAGGCCTGATGTCCGGTCATTATCTCGCGGCGCCGGGGAGATTCCATGGCTGACGCCTATTTGCACGAAGACAAGGTCGCGTCCTTCTTGGACCGCCGGCTCTGGCTGCGGATTTTCGGTTTACTCCGGGGTAAAAAAAAGCTGGCGTTGATTTCTTTTTTTCTCCTGATCACTTCGGAAATGCTGCCCCTGTTTCAACCGCGTCTGCTCAAGGGCATGATCGACGGACCCATTCTTCACCGGCGCGTGGGCGGCATCACGCCCTATCTACTTGGGTTCGCAGTGTTGACCTTGGTGTCGGGACTGATGGAATACGCCCGCGCCCTGGCCAGCCAGAAGTTGGGAGTCGACATCATCCATCAATTGCGGGTGCGTCTGTTCCATAAGCTGCAGGGCTTTCACATGGATTTTTTTCACCGCACGCCGGTGGGCCGCCTCATGACCCGGCTGGGCAACGACATCGACAGCCTGAACAGCATGTTCACCGAAGGCCTGATCGAATTGATCGGCGCGGTACTCCTCATCATTTATGCCGTCGGGTTCATGGTGGTGCTCGACTGGCGCCTGGCGCTGGCGTCGCTGGCCGTGCTGCCTTTCATGGTGGTGGCCACTTCGGTTTTCCGCGTCAAGGTGCGGCAAAGCAATACGCTCATCCGCAAATATCTGGCCGAATTGAATTCCATCATGCAGGAATCACTGTCGGGGGTGCACATCGTGCGCATCTTCGGGCGCGCGCAAGATATGGAAAATCGCTTTGACCGGGTGAACCGCGACACGCGCGATGCCTGGCTCGACAACGTGCGCTACTATGCGCTCTATTTCCCCTCCATTAACAGCCTCACCGAATTTTCCCTGATGCTGCTGTACCTCTGCGGCGCCTATTACTTCTACGGGGGCAGAACTACGTTGGGAACTTTGGTCGCCTTCTCCTGGTACACGGGCATGTTCTTCCGGCCGTTGCGTGACATTTCGGATAAGGTGACGGCGCTGCAAACCGCCCTGGCCGCATCCGAACGCGTTTTCACGCTTTATGACACCGAAGCCAGTCTGCCGGCCGGCACCTTTACCGATTTGCCCGTGCCCTTTCGCCTGCGTTTCGATCGGGTCTCCTTCGCCTACCCCGGCGGGCCCGAAGTGTTGCGCGAGGTTTCCTTCGCCATTCGCGAAGGCGAATCGGTGGCTCTGGTGGGAGCCACCGGCAGCGGCAAAAGCACCTTCATCTCCTTGTGCAGCAAGTTTTATTTGCCCACGCGCGGCCGCGTGCTGGTCGGCGATCGGCCCATTGAAGACTACACCGAAACTGCGCTGCATCAGCATCTAGCCTTGATTCCCCAGGACGTTTACCTGTTCTCCGAATCCATCGCCTTCAATGTGGCCCTGACCCCCAAGTTCGACCGCGACCGCGTCGAAGAGGTATGCCGGCATGTGCGGGCGCATGAATTCATCGAACACCTGCCGCAAAACTATCTCACGCCACTGCGCCAACGCGGCGAAAACCTTTCCACGGGCCAGCGCCAGCTCTTGGCTTTGGCTCGGGCCCTGTATCAAAGGCCGCGGCTGCTGCTGCTCGACGAAGCTACCGCTTCGGTGGATACCGAAACCGAAAGCTTGGTGCAGGAGGCGCTGGAAAAAGTGCTGCATGAAGTCACCACTATCGTGGTCGCCCACCGCCTTTCCACCATCAAAAACGCCAATCGAATTCTCGTCATGCACAAAGGGCAAATCCGCGAAGAGGGATCGCATCAGGATTTGCTGGCCATAGGTGGGATTTACACCAAGCTCTACCAACTCCAAAGTTTTGGATAACCGGCAAAAGCCCGAATTTTCTTATAATTATGGGGCTAGAGAGATGTCCGAGTGGTTTAAGGTACATGCTTGGAAAGCATGTTGGCGGTAACACGCCACGGGGGTTCGAATCCCCCTCTCTCTGCCAGAAGCCACAGGTCTGAAGGCGCTTAAAAAAAGGAAGTTCCCGTGTCGAAAAATCAACATCTCTCTTTGGAAGATTGCTACGCCAAAGGCGTGTCACCCTGCCGCGCCGTGATCATGAGCGCGCAGGAAGCGCGCTTCATCAACGAGCAGGCCAACCTCGGCTTCATCAAGCTGTCGGAAAAGCCCAGTACCATCGCCATTCAAAAATTCAAAAATGACCGCTTGTCGGCCGTGATAGAAGACCCCGAAGCCGCAACGCCCGCCGAAGCCGCTTAATCGTTTCTTCCGCCCAGTCGGCTGGGCGCAACGTTTTTAAAAAAAGCCATGTCGGCGAGGTCTCCACTTTGCAGGCAGACTGGCTACTTTGCTTAGGCGGAAAATTTGCGGTGCACGGAAAATTGGGGACCCTTCCATGGCCTTGAAAGACCAGCACATTTTACTGGGTGTCACCGGAAGCATTTCGGCGTATAAAACCTGCGATTTAATCCAGCGCCTGAAAGAAAAAGGCGCCGAGGTCAGGGTGGCCCTGACCCCGGCTGCATGCCGGCTGGTGCAACCCGCCACCTTCGCGGCCTTGACCAATGCTCCGGTTTTTCAAGATGTCTGGTCGGCCGCGAGCCCCATGCCGCATATCGAGTACGCGCGCTGGGCCGACGCTTTCGTCATCGCGCCTTGCACGGCCCATACCTTGGCAGAATTGTCTTTGGGTTTGACGGGATCGCCGATTTCGCTCACGGCCTTGGCTTATCGCGGTCCCATGCTGATCGCGCCGGCTATGAATTCCGTCATGCTCGCCTCGGCTCCGGTACAGGAACATTGCCAGCGTCTGGCGCGACAGGGCATTCGGATTCTGCCCACGGGCAGCGGTGTTCTAGCCTGTGGCGAGGAAGGCGATGGAAAGCTTCTAAGCCCAGAGGAAATAGTCTCTTATATAGATTTGAATTTTGCCTTTAGCCATGAAGTTCCCGTGTTGGCCGGCGCGCAGGTTTTGATCGCCGGTGGTCATACCGAAGAGCCTTTGGACGACGTGCGCTTTCTCTCCAATCGCAGCAGCGGCAAAACCGCGACCGCTTTGGCCCGCGCCTTTCAATTGGCTGGAGCCACTGTGCATCTCGTTTTCGGCCGAGCCGAAGAGCCGGCGCCGGCGGGCATGCAGGTAACGCGGGTGAAAACCAGCGAGGAATTTCGCCAGATCATGCGCGCGCAGCAGCCTCACCACGATGTGGTGATTATGGCGGCGGCCATCGCCGATTTCATTCCTTCGCGGTTTTCGTCTGGAAAATGGAAAGATTCCAAGTCATTGAAAAAAATAGAGTTGAATCCAGCGGCGAATGTTCTGCAAGAGTTGGGGGAAAACAAAATCAAAGATCAAATCCTCGTGGGCTTCGCCTTGGAAACCGAAGCACCCATCGCCCAGGCCTGGGAAAAACTCTTGGCCCGGCGTTGCGATTTCATGGTGGCGAACAATCCGCTGGCCCGAGCCGGAATTGGGTTCGGTGAAGATGAGGTCGAAGCCTTTATTCTGCCTGCCTCCCCCGCTCCGCGCGGATCGGAACAATTGTCCCTGATGGAAAAAAACCGGCTGGCCGCGGATTTGGTACAGGCTGTGGCCGCGAAAATCAAAATCCGTCCTTCGCGTTGAGATGCAGACGCGCGCGGCCTATCTGGCTTTTCAATCCGACATCGGCACCGACGAGGTCGTGCTGCCGCAAGCTTGGCGGCCCAAATCCACCCGGATTCCGGACCCACCGCCCGCCGAAGCCAGCCGGGCCTCGGATAGCAAAGATTTTTTTCAGACCATAGCGCAGGTGTTGACCCAACCGACCCGCCGCGAGGCGCCGGTCTCACGACCCGTGATGGCTCCTGTCGGGGGAGGCATTCCCGACTTCGCCAACCTCGAAGAATATGGGGCCTATGTGCGGCAGGAGTATCCGCGTTGGTTTTCCCTTCCTGCTGATACCCTCTTGGCGCCGGCGTTGGGTCTGCCCCGCTCGGCTTTGGCCGTGGTCGAATTGGCTCCCGAAACTTCCGGCGTGTCGTCGGTGTTCTCCGGCGCGCCCGGCGACCTGCTGGATAAAATGCTGAAGGCCATCGGTCTGGAGCGCAATTCGCTGTATTTGACCGCGGTGATGAAAACTCCGGGTCCAGGCCGCGGTTGGCCGCGCAAAGACGTCGCACGCATGCTTCCCCTGATGATCCGCGAACTGAAATTGGCGGCCTGCCCGTGGGTGCTTTTGCTGGGCGAAGCCTGCGCCCAGGCCGTGCTGCGCACCGGGTCGAAACTGGAAGACCTGCGGCAAAGACCCTTCGAAGCCGAAGGCCTGGTGTTCGCGGTTTCGCGGCATCCCGCGGATTTGCAGCGGGACGAAACGTTGAAACGCCCGGCCTGGGAAGACTTGAAATGGCTGCGCGGGCGGCTGGACGCGGGAAAGGCTTGAGATGGCGTCCGAAACATCGGCGTTACGTGTGCCGCCGCAGGCCCTCGACGTGGAAAAACACGTGATCGGCGCCATGCTGCTCGACTCCCAGGCCGTGAGCATGGCCCTGGAAAGCCTCAGCGCCGACGATTTTTACCTCGACCGGAACCAGTACATCTTCGCCGCCATCGCCGGATTGTTCGAAAAGAACATGCCGGCCGATCTCATCACCACGGCCGAGGCCTTGCGGAAAAACCAATTCCTGGAAAAAGCCGGCGGCGAAGCCGCCTTGATGGAGATTTCCGCCGAGGTGGTATCTTCGGCTAACGTCGCGGATTATTGCCGCATCGTCAAGGAAAAATCCATGCTGCGGCGGCTGATCGGTTCGGCCACCAAAATTCTCGAGCGCGCCTATGACGGCGGCCAGGAACCCGGCACCATCATGGATCAGGCTGAAAGCGATATCTTCGCCATCAGCGCTTCCAATATCCGCGAAGGCTTCCTGCCCATCAAGCGTATTCTCGGCGACACCTTCAAACTCATCGAGAGCTATTCCAAAGGCGAGATCATCGGCGTGCCGTCGGGCTTCAAAGACCTCGACGGCCTGACCTCGGGCTTTCAGAAAACCGATCTCATCATTCTGGCCGGCCGCCCCGGAATGGGCAAAACCGCTTTGGCCCTCAGCATTCTCGCCAACGCGGCCATCGATCATCGCCGCACGGCGGCCTTCTTTTCTCTGGAAATGGGGCGCGAGCAATTGGTGCAGCGCGTCTTGTGCCGCCAAGCCCAGGTCAACATGCACCTTTTGCGCACGGCCAAATTGCCGTCGCGCGATTATCCCAAGCTTTCCATCGCCGTGGGACCCATCAGCGAAGCCAAAATTTTCATCGACGACCATCCGTCGCTGAACATTCTGGAACTGCGGGCCAAATGCCGGCGGCTCAAGTCGCAGCAGGGGCTCGATGTGGTCCTGGTCGATTACTTGCAACTGATGCAAGGCGTGGGCCGCCAGGAAAACCGGCAGCAGGAGATTTCGCAAATCTCGCGCGGGCTCAAGGCCCTGGCCAAGGAATTGGATATTCCCGTCATCGCCCTGTCCCAGCTCAGCCGCGCCGTGGAGCAACGCGGCGGCGAAGGCGAACCCAAGCTGTCTGACCTGCGCGAGTCGGGCGCCATTGAACAGGATGCCGATCTGGTGATGTTTATCTACCGCGACGAGATTTATAATAAAGAGGCGGAAAAAGGCAAAGCCAAAATCATCTTAGCCAAACAGCGCAACGGACCCACCGGCGAAGTTCCCGTCACCTTCATCTCCGAATATGCTTCCTTCGTCAATTATTCTCCCCGTGTCCCCGAGATGGCGGGCTTTTAGAGCCGGGCGCGGGGCGACGTAAATGACGATCGCCGGCTGGTGCGCGGATTTTCTCGAGGCCCTGGGTATCCAATCCCTCCGGGCGCTGCACAAGCTGTGGGCACTGGTTTTGGCGCCCGCGGAACGCACCGGCGAAATCGTCGGCCTGCAATGGCAATTGCTGCGGCGTCTGCCCCTGGCGGCCAAGAATCCCGGCCTGCTCGTGCAGCAAACCCTGCGCATGGGAATTTCCTCGCTGCCGCTGGTGCTGGTCATCTCGGTGTTCATCGGCGCGGTTACGGCCGTGCAGGCGCATTACCAGTTTCGCGGTTTCGTGCCCGACACCTATCTGGGCACGGCCGTGTGCAAATTCGTCATCATCGAATCGGGCCCGGTGCTCACGGCTTTGGTGCTGGCGGGTCGCATCGGATCGGCCATCGCCGCCGAAGTCGGCACCATGAAGGAAAAAGAAGAACTCGACGCCATGGCCGTGCTCGATCTCGATCCCTTGCGCTATCTCGCCTTGCCCCGCCTGCTGGGCGGATTGCTTTCCTTTCCCCTGCTGGTGATCATTTCCGATTGTCTGGCCCTGCTGGGCGGTTGGGCCGTGGCCTACGGCACTTTGGGCATCACCTCGGCCACCTATCTGCACGGCCTGCGTTTTCTCTTCAGCACCTACGACGTGTGGGTGGGCTTCGTCAAATCTTTGTGCTTCGGCGGCGTGGTGGCCTTCATGGGCTTTTATCACGGCTTGCGCGCCGAAGCCGGCGCCAAAGGCGTGGGCCAGGCGGCCATGCGCTCGGTGGTGTCGAGCTGCGTGTGGATTCTGGTCCTGGACTTCGTCATCGTCTTCGTGGTGTACTGAATGACCGCCCCGCTGATCGAATTGCACGGTCTGGAAAAATCCTTCGCGGGCCAGCGCGTGCTGCGGGGCGTCGACCTCTCCGTGCGCCAGGGCGAAACCATGGTCATCATCGGCTCTTCGGGCGGCGGCAAATCGGTGATTCTCAAGCATTGCATCGGCCTGTTGCAACCCGACGCCGGCGAGGTGATCGTCGACGGACAAATCATCAGCCGCAAGGATTTCATCGACGTCAAGACCATCCGCCGGCGTATGGGCATGCTGTTCCAGGGCGCGGCGCTGTTCGACTCGATGAACGTGGGCGAAAACATCAAGTTCGCCGTGCGCGAGCACAATCGGCAATTGCGCGAAGCTGATCTCGACGCCATGGTCGAAGAGAAGTTGCGCCTCATCAATCTTTCGCCCGACATCCGCTCCAAGATGCCCAGCGAACTTTCGGGCGGCATGAAGAAGCGATTGGGGCTGGCGCGCGTGATCGCCATGAATCCCGAAATCCTGCTCTACGACGAGCCCACCACCGGGCTCGACCCCATCACCTCTGACGTGATCAACGATTTGATCCTCGACATGCAGCAAAAATTGGGCGTCACCAGCCTGGTGGTGACGCATGACATGGTATCGGCCTACAAGGTGGCCAACCGTATCGCCATGTTATATGAAGGCCACATCATTTTCGTGGGCACGCCCGACGAAATCCGCGCCACCTCCAACCCGTATGTGCAGCAATTCATACGCGGCCAACGCAAATTGCTGGGGTCGCTGGAGTAAAATGCAGCGATGAGCTTGCAGTTTTCCTGGGACACCGATAAGGCCGTTCTGAACCAAAAAAAACATGGAGGCGGGTCTGTCCCGTCGCTGGCGGGCGGTTTCACCTCAGCCCTCCTCGAATCCATCCTGGCTACCTTTAGCGCATGCCCAAAGCTACGGCGCTTTTCGCCTGCCGCGAATGCGGCGATACCTTTTCGAAATGGAGCGGGCGCTGCCCTTCCTGCGGAACCTGGGACGCGGTGGTGGAAATGTCCGCCGCCGACGTGCGCGCGCACAGCGGCGGCGAAAGCCGATCCCCCGCGGCGGCGACGGCGGCCGCCAATCCGCCCCGGTCCCTCAAAAGCGTGGAGGAGCGCGAAGGCCACGAGCGCCTCTCCACCGGCATCGGCGAATTGGATCGGGTGCTGGGCGGCGGCATTGTACCCGGATCCTTGGTGCTGATCGGCGGCGACCCCGGCATCGGCAAATCGACCTTGATGCTGCAGATGGCGGCCCTGTTGGCCGCGGCCGACGTGCCCACCTTGTATGCCACGGGCGAAGAAAGTCTGACCCAACTCAAATTGCGGTCGCGGCGTTTGCAGGTTCCGGGCGCGGCGCTGCAGGTGCTGGCCGAGACCGCGCTCGACAACGTGCTGGAGCATGCCACGGGTGTGGCCGCCCAGGTTCTCGTCATCGATTCGATTCAAACCATGCAGCGCGCCGATCGCGCGGGCTCGCCGGGTTCGCCGGGGCAATTGCGCGAATGCACGCTCGCCCTTCTGTCCTTCGCCAAAGCGCACAACTGCGCCGTGTTTCTGGTGGGCCATGTCACCAAAGAAGGCGTACTGGCCGGGCCGCGCATGTTGGAACACATGGTCGACACCGTGATTTACTTCGAAGGCGACCGCCACCTCTCCTACCGCATCCTGCGCGCGGTGAAAAACCGCTTCGGCGCCACCTCCGAAATCGGCGTCTTCGAAATGGCCGCCGAAGGCCTGCGGCCCGTCGCCAATCCTTCCCAGCCCTTTCTGGCTTCGCACGGCGAACGCGATCCGGGTTCGATGATCGCCTGCGTCTGGGAAGGCACGCGCCCCATTCTCGTCGAAGTGCAGGCCCTGGTGTCGCGCACCCATTACGCCGCGCCGCAACGCGTGGGCATGGGCCTCGATGCGAAACGCCTATCCGTGCTGTTGGCCTTGCTGGAAAAATTCGCCGGCATCGAAATCGGCATGCAAGACGTGTTCGTCAATGTGGCGGGCGGCATGCGCGTCGAAGAACCCGCCGCGGATTTGGCCTTGGCCGCGGCCATCGCCGGCAACCATTTGGGACGGCGCAGCACGCCCGCGACCTTGGCCCTGGGCGAACTGGGCTTGAACGGCGAATTGCGCCGCGTGCCGCAATTGGAAGCGCGTTTGCGCGAGGCCGCCCGGCTGGGTTTTCGCGCGGCGGTGGTTCCGACCCTGGTTCCCAGCGAAGAGTCGGGCCGGGTGCGGGTCAAGGGCATGGAATTACATCCGGTGCGCAAGCTTTCCGAAGCCCTGCCTTTATTGTATTCCGGATGAGCCTCGGTTTGCGGCGGTTCAAGGCGCCGTGAACGGGAGCGAGAAAATCCGGCCCTCCACCGTCAGACGCGCCCAATAGTTTCCGGCCGCCAAACTCGAATTACCTCCGCTTCGCGGCAGCGCCAGGGTTTGGACTCCGGCCGGCGATTGCCGGCGCAATTCGGCTGCCTTGCGGCCGCCCGCGTCGAAGATATCCAAGGCCAGCGACGCGGCGCGCGGTAGAAAGTAGCGGAAGAGAATTTCCTGTGTTGAAATCCCGGCCACTCGCAGCCAGGGACTTTGCGCGTCGACCGGGCGCAGGCCGACGGTATTGCTGAAGGCATAGGACACGGGAAAAAAGGCTTGCAACAACACGGCATCGCCCGTTCGATTCGTCATTTCCAGGCGGATGAAGTCGACGCTGTCGGCGGCCAGCAAGCCGCAAAATACGCGTCCGCTTCCGCGGCCCGAGTCAAAGGGCGCCGGTACGTTCCAGGCGGAAGAATCGGCGGCGCCATGGAAAAACGGCGTGGCCGCGATGAGCACACCTCCGCTTTGGGTGGTGCCGTAGGCGAAATTCACCGGGATAGAATCAATCAGACGGAAATGTTGGGGAGAAGGTGGCACCTGCACATCGGGGAAGAAGTGAGGCACAAAAGAGTAATGTATCGGTTGAAAGGTTTGCCACAATACGGTGTCGATGCCCGGCGTGTACAGGAGAATCTCCAAGGAATCCACGGTTGCGGTTCCAGCCAGAACGGTGAAGTTCGCCGAATCGATGCCGCGGCCCGAGGCCACGATCGGGGAGGCGCTATGGTAACTGTTGGGCGTTTGCGATCCTGCGGTAAAAGGTAAGGCGAGAATGCGCACGCCACCCGTATGAAATGCACCGTAGTTTATTTGCAGCGGAACGCTTTCGCCGTTGAGCAAGGTGGAGGAATGCGCCAGGGAAGAGTTTACGCCGAACACCGCGTATTGCACGGAGGTCAGGTTCACTGGTACGGTGGTTTGGTACAGCAAGGTGTCGCCCGCTTCGTTGAACATCTGCATCAGCACCGAATCCACACGGATGTCGCCCGCGGTATTGGTGAACGCGGCGCTGTCTTTTCCCACCCCGCCGGAAACCACCGCGCCCCCGATGGCACCCGGCCCCCAACCGACGGGCCCGTACGGATGCACATAGCGCTTCACCCCGATGTGGTAGGTTGCGAATTTGTAATGCACGACCATCAGCTCTCCATCCACCAAGGAATCGGGTGACGCCGGCGTGGTGTACACGCTGTCAAGGTAGTTGGAAAGAAATTGATCCTGAGCGGGTACCGTTGCCTGGAACAATACCGTGTCCGGCACCGTCGGGGTATGCGCTTGAATGCGGATGGAATCCATGGATCCATCGGGACTGTTGATATCGATGCCGACGACAGCCGTGTCCTGGCCCATGCCGGCGAGATAATTGGCATTGAGACCGGTGACTTGTCCACCTGGCGTCTGGGCGTTGTGGGTCAAGGGCGTCACGCTGAGAGCGATGCCACCGGGATGGTCGGTGGAGTAAGCGAAGCTCAGGTGGATTTCGTCATAGCCTTTGAGCAAGAGCGACGACCTGGGCGACAACGCAATGTTCGAGATGGTTGTAGCCGACCAGTTGCTTTCCATCAAACCGCAAACGACGACGAAAAAGACCAAGCTCTTTAAGCTCTGGCGCTTCTTCATAACGCACTCCTTAACTGAATGAATCGCGGCCTAAAGTTAGATTGATGTTAAATTGAATCGCGACACCGATCCGAACGACATTTTTTAGCAATTCATACAATTTTGTCCGACGCTGTTTTTTTTTCTCTGGAGAAAACCTCTTCCGCCAGCGAAGCGCGGGCGGGTTGGTTGCAAACCGCACATGGCCGCATCCCCACCCCGGTGTTCATGCCCGTGGGCACGGCGGGAGCCGTCAAAGCCCTGTCGCCGCGGGCCTTGAATGAGGCCGGCGCCCGGATCATTTTGGGCAACACCTATCATTTGTATTTGCGCCCGGGTTGCGATCGGATTGCGGCCGCGGGTGGCTTGCACCGTTTCGCCGCCTGGAACGGAGCGTTGCTCACCGACTCCGGCGGCTTTCAGGTATGGAGTTTGAAAACCCTGCGAAAAATTTCCGAGCAGGGCGTCGAGTTTCGATCCCATATCGACGGATCCAAACATCTGTTTACGCCGGAGTCGGTAATGCAAGCCCAACGCCAAATCGGGGCCGATCTCATCATGGCCTTCGACGAGTGCACACCCTACCCCGCCACTCCGGAACAAACCCGCACTTCGCTCGGCCTGACGCAGCGCTGGACGAAACGGGCGCTGGGTTGGCTGGCGGATCATCCGTCACTGCACGGTTACCCCCAACATTTTTACGGCATCGTACAGGGCGGCATGTACTGGGAAGCGCGGCAGGAAGCCATCGCGCATTTGCGCGCGCTGGATCCGCCCGGCTACGCCATCGGCGGGCTCAGCGTGGGCGAACCAACGGAGAGGATGTACGAGATCGCCGGCTTCTGCGCCCAGCGCTTGCCGGTCGACAAACCGCGTTATGTCATGGGCGTGGGTACGCCCGCGAATCTATTAACCCTGATTGGCCTCGGCATCGACCAGTTCGACTGCGTGTTGCCTACCCGCAATGCCCGCAACGGTACTGTGTTTACCTGGGACGGCCCCTTGCATTACAAGGCCGCGCGGCATGCCGGCGAATTGGATACGCCCTTGGATCCGCGCTGTGCGTGCTACGCCTGTAAAAATTTTTCCCGCGCCTATTTGCGCCACCTGTTCGTCGCCGGCGAAATTCTGGCCCTGGAATTAGCGTCTTTACATAGTGTCACGTTTTATTGCGAATTAATGGCCGAAGCGCGGCGGCACATTTTGGCCGGCGATTTTGAAGATTGGAGCCGCGGCCTGCTTACGAAGTGGAATGCGTCCGCCGCGGAAACGGCCGACGGCGGATAAAGTCCGAAGACAATATCAAGCGACGCACGGAGCGTCGGTGGTATCCCAACGCCCGAAGCGTTCGTTGGCTTCCAACAGGCCCGGAAACAACCCTTCGGAAAACTCCAAGGCCCGCAGGCGGCGGGAAGCGTGCAGCAAGGCGCGCTCGACCTCGTCGGGCAATTCCACCTGAAAGTTCCGGTTCCAGGGCGACGCGATGGCCGCACCGCGGCAGAAGCGGGGCGCCGAGGCGGAAAAAAACATGCGGCAGGACATGGGTCGATGGGCATAAATGCCGCAGGCTCCGTCGGATTGCAAAAAAGGACAGGGAGCGCCGCGCACATAATAGCGGTACAGGGCGCGATCATCCGCGGTTTCGGAGTCCACCCGGGCCGCTTCCTCCTGGCGCAGGCGCTGGAACAATGAGGCCCGTCGGTGAAACCCCAGGATCATGTCGGGATAAGACTCCCGCTGCCGGATGTGCAGATGGATGGCGGCGATCTCGAAAGGTTCGACGCTGTCGACGAAATGGCGGCAACAGGCGTCACAGCCGCGACCGCAGCGAACTGTGCGCGCGGTGTCGGAGAGATGCGCCGCAACGTAGGCGTCATAGGTTGCATACAGCCTGGGCAGATGACGGTCAAGAGCCTGTTGCAACGCTGCATAGTATTCGGCGTCGACAGCGGTCGGCAGCGCACTTAATCCGTTTTCCAGCGTCCAAACGGCCTCCAGCAGATTTTGCACGGAAAATGCGTCGGTCGGTGTCGCGGAAGCAGGAGAGACCATTTGGGTGGTGGCCGGCGCGCGGTATTGACAGGTTGGCGATCCCACCTGCAAAATCTAACCACATCTTTCAGGAAGCCCGCCCATGGTGCATCGTCAATGGTTCCGCAGCAGCGCCGCGCTGACTTTGATGATTTTTTCCGGATGCAACATTTTCAATCCCTCGGGCTCGGGCGATGCCGGTAACAATTCCGGCGCCAACCTGGACCAAGGCGAAAACTATTTGCGCGCGGAGGAATACGGGGCGGCCATGAACGCCTATGCCGCCGCCATCCGCGACGACAGCACCAGTTCCCTGGCCTATTACGGATATGCCAAAGCCGTTATCCGCTATTACGGCATCAACGCCAGCACCATTCTCGATCAGGTCTCCACGGCCCAGCAGGATTCGATGATCCCCTTTCTGAATACCGACGACACCACCTTGACCCGTTACCTGCAAGCTTCATCCCAGGTGCTGTGGGCGCTGAATCAATTGACCGCGCGCGACACACTGACGCAGTGGTACGACTATTTGCTCGACAGCAATGCGGCCGATGTACAAAGCGATCCGCTGCATGGCACGCGCATCGCCTTCATCCTCGCTTATTTCCAGCAGGCTCAGGATGGCGCACCGGGCTATCGTCCGCGCAGCGCCTTTCCGCTTTCGGATCGTGCGCTGGACTATCAGAAAATCGTGGCCGATCTCAGCTTCGTGCAGCTCTTGTACTCCATCGTGCGGCTGCGCGATTTGGATCAGAACGACACCATCGACAGCCGCGATGATTTGCTGAAGAAGCTGAGCTTCAACATCAAGGACGGCCTGCAGGTGGACAGCCTGCAGAATATCGTCGATTCTTTGAACACGCCGCAGAACCGGCAAAACCTGAACAACCTGATCCAAAACGTGGGTTCGGGTTTGACCTCGGCGGGCGCCACCCTCAATTTGCTGACACCCATCTTGGGAAACGCCGCCACTGACACCCTGTCGAACCAGCAATTGACCGGCGCCGTGACGCAGAACATCGACAGCGTGGTGCAGAGTTTGGGCAGCGCCGTGACCTTTTATCAATTCGGAGACGGTATCGACAATGACGGTGACGGCTGTATCGACGAAGAAATCGTGGACGGCCAGGATAATGACGGCGACGGTCTCATCGACGAGGATGCCCGGGTACTTCCCATCGACGGGGTCGACAATGATCACAACGGCAAATCGGATTTGGCCGATCCCGGTGAGAACGTCGACTCGACCACCCACCTGCTGGGCTTCGTAGCGTCGGCCGGGTTCGTGCAAGGCCCGAAGTACCAGGACAAAGCCTTTCGCGTGCACGTGCAAGCCGACTCGCTCACCACCCGTACTTCGCTGACCCCGGCCGAAAAGGCGCTGCTCGACTCGGCCAAAACGCAAATCGGCGGCTGTTGGAACAACTATCCCTGACCACGGAGAACACGAATGTCCCGGGCCCGCTTGCACTCATTTTTCCTGGCCGCTCTGGCCGCGTGGGGGGGAGCGAGCACGGCTTCGGCCGCCCCCGGGCCGCAATACGAATCGTTGCGGCCGCTTTCCATGGGCAACGCCTTTGTAGCCATCGTCGACGACAAAGACGCCATCTACTACAATCCCGCCGGCCTGAACCTCATGGGCCAATTGGGCAACAAGGACTTGCGTCCCGACATGGCCTTTTATCCCGAAGACAAATTCGACATGCACATGGATTTGGTCGGAACGGCCATTCCCTTCAGCGACGCCCTGCAAATCCTGCGTTTCTGGGAAGCGCATCAGGCGGCCTTCGGCAACCTCGACAGCTTGCAAAAAGACTCTTCGTTCTCCAGCGATCTTTCGAAATTCGACCGCCGTCCGGTGCCCATCGGCGTCATGAACGGCGGCGAACTGGCCATACACAACTTCGGCATGGCCTACTGGGCCAATGCCCAAATGGCCCCCTATGCCGATGTGGGCGTGCTCCTGCCCCAAGCCGGCTTGGCCTACCTGCAACTCGATGTGGTGGGACAGGTAGCCGGAGCCACGAGTTTTCTCGACCACCGGCTGTCGGTCGGCGTAGGGTACCGCATGGCCAAACGCGAACGCGTGGGTAACATTCAGGTGGCGGTCACGGATCTGCAAAACCAGGGCCGCCAGCAATTGACCGACGCCCTGCAGGATACTTTGAACCAAAAACTGAGCCAGTTGACCGACCTCGGTTCCATCGGACACGGAATCGATCTCGGCGCGCTGTGGCAGCAAACCCAATGGCTGCGCTTCGGCGGCGCGATTCAGAACCTGGGCATGGTGTTGAATCATCAATGGATCACCCCCACCCTTACCGTGGGTTTGGCCATGACGCCGGTGATTTTTCAGAAGAACACGATCTGGGAGCGCAAGGTCAATTTTGCCTTGGATCTCGAAGATCTGCTGGATGCCGACCGGAATTACAAGCCCCTCAGCAAAATCAACGTCGGCGCCGAATGGGAACAAACCTTGATCCCATGGGTGCTGCGGGGGCGCTTGGCCGTGGGCCTCAAAGGCGGCTATATGACGGCGGGCCTGGGCGGAACCTTATTCAGCATTTTCACCTACGAATTCGCGACCTGGGCCGACGAAGCCGGATATTACACCGGCCAAATCGAAGACCGCTATTACGTCATGAAATTCGGAGTCGGAATCTAAACTGCTCCCGCACCTTTTTATTTTCCCAACATGCAACCGCATCCCGACGCGGGGGAACAACTCGTCCGCGTCAGCGACGACGATACCGAGGAACTCGGACCGATGGCACGCGGGTATTGCCATGGCCATCCCGAAATCATCCATCGCGCGGTGCATGTGCTCGTGATCGACGACGCCGGACGCTTGCTGCTGCAAAAACGATCGGTGCGTAAGGATTTGCAACCGGGCAAATGGGACACCTCGGTGGGCGGCCACGTCGGCTTCGGCCAAAGTTACGAAGAGGCCGCGCGGCGCGAAGCGGAAGAAGAGTTGGGAGTGCGGTTGGAACCCTTGCAATACCTTTACCCCATGCGCATCCGCAACGCGGTGGAGTCGGAGAATATCCGCACCTTCCTATGCCGCCATTCCGGCCCCTTCACGGCCAACCCCAACGAGATCGACGGGCTGCGATTCTGGACGCGCGCCGAAATCGCGGCCGCGCTGGGAACGGGCGTGTTCACGCCCAATTTCGAAGAGGAATTCGCGGCCTTTACGGCCAGTCCGGAGGGGGCGGCGCTATGTTAACCGAATCGACGGATAGGGGCGTTTTCTACCGTGGCGGCACGTCTCGCCCGGGTTAATGGGCTTCGATTTCCACCCTGCGGTTTTGGGTGCGGCCCGCCCCGGTGCGATTTGATGCGATGGGTTGGTTACCCAAGCCTTGCACGGTAAGACGACGGGAATCGACGCCCAGACTTTCCAGATAGGTTTGCACGAAACGAGCCCGCTGAAGGGAGAGGTCCGAGGGGCCGCGGCTTTCGATATCGTCGATGTACCCGTGAATTTCCAGTTGCGTGCCGGAGTAAAACTTCAACGCCGCGGCTAGGCTATCGAGCGTTGCGGTCGATTCGGGACGCACCTGGCCGGAATCGAAGTGCAAGCCCGGAATCACCCCGTCGCGGACGGGATCGGGGCGCTGATCCGGACAGCCGTCTTCATCCTGATAGAAGTTGTAAATCTCCGGTTCGTCCGGACATTTGTCCAGCGAGTCGGGAATGCCGTCGCCGTCGCGATCCTGCGGCCGGCAAGGCGGTCCATGGTGCAAAGCGGTGTCGGGACAAGCCGGGCGGGCAACCGGCTTCGCGGCCGCCGCCGCGGTGGAATCGGGCATTTCGGCCGTCAAACCCGGACCGGCGGTGCTCACCGATAATATCAACAGCAACACGGCGGCTTCCACCATGACGCGTGGTCGGTGCATGATGGAGCAAATTATAGGGTTCGAGCGCTGGGAAAACAACCGTCGCACCGGCGCGCCGGTTACATTTCCGGTATGTCCGTACGGGCTCTGCATTTCGCCGAAACCCCCTCCACCATGGATGCCGCGCGGGCCGAAGCCGGCGACTGCGATTTCCTGCTGGTGACGGCGGAGCGCCAGAGCAAGGGGCGCGGCACCAAGGGCCGTCCCTGGTTGAGCCCGACGGGTAACCTCTATATGACTCTGGCGGTGGCGCGACGCCTGCTGCCTCCGCCGCGTCTGCGGATTCTTCCGCTCGAAGCCGGTTTGTGGCTGTGGGAATGCGTGGCCGAGGCGCTGGCACCGCCGCTGCGCCTGCAATTGCGCCTGAAATGGCCCAACGATTTGTTGTGGAAGGGCCGCAAGGCGGCGGGCATGCTGATGGAGTCCGCCGGCGCGCATGTGTTGCTGGGGGTGGGGATCAATCTCGAAACCGCGCCCCGGGTCGACGACGGCGGCACGCCCAGCAAGCGTTTGTTGGAAGCCGGATTGGGCGCCGAACAGGGATTGCCCTTGGCCCGGCATTTCATGCGTCTCGCCCAGCAACGGCTGGAGCTTCCGTCCCCGGAGGATGTGGTCGCGGCGTGGTGCGCCAAGGCTCGTTGGAATACGCCATTCCGGCTGCGCGATCGGCCGCAGCGGCCGCAGGTGATGCCGCTGGAGTTGAACCACGACGGCCATTTGCGGGTGCGCTTCGAAGATGGCCGCGAAGAATGGCTGGTGTCCGAATACCTGGCGTGATGCACGGTGCTCATTCACAATCCATGTTGATTGTCGTCAATTCTCGCGGCACCCCGACGCGGCATTGGGTCCAAATCCGTTAAACTGCGGCATTTTTCAAATCCTCACTTTCGGCGCTATTTATCCGAAAAATCGGCGGCGCGAAATTTCCGTCACACATACTCTTGGAGCATGAACTCCAGCGACCGGAAGGGCGAGAATGAGCGTTAGCAACGTTCTTGCTCCGCTCGCTGCCTTTGCGTTCTTGAGCGTTATGCCAGCTGGTGCCGCCGACACCTGTTCGGTCGGGACTCCCTTAACCGGCGGCACGCCGCAGTGTTCCTCCAACGCCTCGGGCCCCGTGGGTAGCTTCACCTGGACGATCTGGTCCAGCGGTAGCGGGGGGTGCATGACCCCTTACGGTGTCGGCGCCGCATTCAAAGCCAATTGGAACAATGCGGGGGATTTTCTGGCCCGTGAGGGATTCCAATGGAACGAAACCAAAACCTATGCTCAATACGGAACAATTTCCGCCAGCTATGCCTACACAAAAACCGGCAGCGCCGGCGGCTACTCCTTTATCGGAATCTACGGGTGGTCGAATAATCCATTGGTCGAATTCTATATCGTGGACGACTGGTACGGTTCCGGATCTCCTCCGACCGGCGGCGGCACCCTCAAGGGATCCATCACCGCGGATGGGGGCACTTACAAAATCTATACGCACACCCAAGTCAATCAACCTTCCATTCACGGCACGGCGACCTTTCCGCAATTTTTCAGTGTCCGGCAGACGCAGCGTCAGTGCGGGCAAATATCCCTGACCCAGCACTTCAGGGCATGGGACAGCTTAGGCATGACGCTGGGAAAAATGTCCGAGGCCAAGCTGGTGGTGGAAGTAGGCGGTGGAATCGGGAGCATCGATTTCACCGCAGGAAACATGGTGGCCGGCACAACGCCGGTGGTGCGAATTCCCGGCCTTTCTTCCGAGCGCGGCCTGTTTTCAGCTGTCGGGAATAGCCGCGGCGTGCTTACGCTTTTTTCCTTGACCGGCACAAGAATCTGGTCGGTGCGGCAAAACGGCTTTTCCCCGGCGCAAGTCCCCGGCGACAATCTGGAAAAGGGGTTGTATATCCTGCAATTCCAGGGCGACAAAATATCGGTGACGCGCACACTCTATCTCAACGAATAGCGGGGGCACGCAGGACCATTCCGGTCCGGTGTATTTACACTAAACGTGTGCCGACAAGGTGCGCGAAGAAAGGCCGGCTTCACATACCGGACGTGAAGCGAGTCGCTTAGACTTCGGTAACTTCCGTCACGGTTTCGATGCGGATTTTCGGATCCAGCGATGCGGCCACTGAACAGTATTTCTCCAGGCTGAGCTTGACGGCCCGATCGAGCTTGGCCTTTTCGACGCTGCGGCCGCGCACGGTGAAGCGCAGGCGAATGTGTTCGAAGGGCGAAGGCTCGCCCGGGCGGCGGTCGCCGTCGATCTCGACGTCGAGGGTGTCGAAATCGACGCGCGATTTTTTGAGGATGTTGATCACGTCGATGCCTGAGCAGCCGCCCAGCGCGGCCAAGAGTACCTGCATGGGCCGCATTCCCGATTCGTCACCGCCGATGGTTTTTGAAGCGCCGATGGAAAAGGCGTAGCCGTTGTCGGGGTTTTTGCTTTCAATATGGAAATCCGGGGTGGCGCGCAATTGGATTTTCATGGGTTCCTTGCTGTGTGGTTTTCCTCAAACATCCCGCAAATGCCCGTGCAGAAGGCGGTCATCGACGCGGAAAATCTTGGTGAGCAGGGCCACCCGCATCCACATGCCGTTGCGTTCTTGACGCCAATACTTGGCTCGGGGATCGGCGTCGACGTCGGGATGAATTTCGTCACGCCGGGGCAGCGGATGCATGATCACCGCCTCAGGCTTCATCTTTCCCAGGTGTGCGACGCCCAATTTGAAACGGCTCACGTCGACGCCTTTGGATTCGCCGGCTTCATCATGCTCGTCCTGGATGCGGGTGATGTAAATGGCATCAAGGTCGGGCAGCGCTTGCACCATGTCGTCGGTTTCGGCAAAAGCCACGCCCTGCGCGCGCAGATGCGATTTGATGTCCTCTTCCATGCGGAAAGGGCCGGGGGCGATGAACACCAGACGCACGCCCCGGTAATTCTGCATCAAATGCGACAGGGATCGCACGGTGCGCCCGCGTTTGAGATCGCCCATCATGCCGATGGTTTTGCCGTCGATGCCGCCCCGGTGCTGAAAACTACGCTCCAAGGTGTAGATGTCGAGCAGGGCCTGGGTGGGGTGCTGATCTTTGCCGCTGCCGGCATTGATCACCGGGACGCGGCGTTTGATATGGTCGAACAGGGCCGCGGCCGACTCGGCCAGGCCTTCGACCTTGGTGCGCATCACAATGGCGTCGACATAGGAGCTGAAGGTGCGCAGCGAATCGAGCAGGCTTTCGCCCTTAACTTCGGAGGACGTGGAGGAATCGCGGATCTCGCTGGTCTGGATGCCGAGGATTTGGCAGGCGGTGTTGAAGCTGAGAAAGGTGCGCGTGCTGGGCTGGGTGAAGTAGAGCATGGCGCGCTTATGCGCCAACAGGCCGCGCAGAAACAGCAGCCCCTCGCGCGACTTGGCGAATTTGCGGATGGCGGTGGTGAGCTCGCACAAATCGTCGAGCATGGCCCGGTTGAATTGCCCGGCCCGGAGTATGTGGAAAAATTCATTGTCCGGATGCAAGTCGGCTTGGGGGGCCATGCAGGCAAAAGTAATAAGCCCTGACAAGCCGGCCGGCGTGGTATGGCGCGTTCTGACGTGGAAATTCGGTATGTGTTTGCACCCGGCCCATCGGCTGGTTCGACACCCCTCGACAGGCTCGGGGGCCGGGCTCAGCAGCCGCAGACTTGAGTCATTTGCAGGCCAACTAGCGTCGGGCCGGAGCATGGTTCCCAATCACGTCGAGGGACGTCGACGGGCCCGGTTGCCGTAAATCAGGAGCCCAAACTCACCTGGGCGAAGCCGTCGCCATCATAGGTCCATTGAATGCGTTCGGCCGTGTTACCGCCCACTTCCATGGTTTCGAGATGCACCGGCCGATCCCACAGGAAATACACCTGTTTCATGGTATTGCGCGCGTATTCCTCATCGAGCGGCAGGCCTTCGAAAAAATGCTTGAGGTACAACTCGCGCTTGCCGCCATAATCGCCATCCATCACCTTGATCAAGGGAATGCCGGAATGCGCGAAGGAGCGCACCACCAAATCCTTGACCACGCGCCAATTGGTTTCTTCGACCGCGAACTCTTCGGTATGCCCCTGCACATGGCTGGCATAGATATACAGCTCGGCGTTTTCGACCACCTGCTTGTTCATGAACTCGTCGAGAAAAAACCAGTCCATGTGGGTGCGCCGCGTTTCGAATACCTTTTCCCGGCCCTGGCCGGTTTTGAGATCAAGCGTCCATTTGTCCGGCGCTTCGCTGCGTTCCCATTCGGTCCCGAAGCGGCCGGTATTGTAGCGTTCTTCGATGTTCTGAAAGGTTTTGACGCCCAACAGGTACGGGTTCAGGCCGAACGGGTTGCTGGCCAGCACGCGCGCGTTGTACAGGTTGTAATAGCCATGCTCTTCCGGGGTGAGATAGCCGTCTTGGAACAGGCGATTCATGATGCGGGTGTGCCAGAACGAGGCCCAGCCTTCGTTCATCACCTTGGTTTTGCGCTGGGGCTGGAAATACACCGCCTGATCGCGGATGCCGTTGAGCACGTCCAATTCCCATTCTTCGAAACCGCGCGGGGAATGGCGCATGATAAAGCGCAGCAAATCCGATTCGGGTTCAGCCGGCAATTTCTTTTTGGCCTGGCGGGTTTCTTGCCGCCGCTCTTCGAAGGACTTGGGCTGCTGCTGTTCGTCATAGGCGAACAGATCCGCGAACGGCCCCGTATGTTGCTCGGGCCGGGGCGCGGGCTTGGCCTCGTCCCGCACCGAGGTCTCGACCAGATCGTCCTCGGAATGCCATTGCAAGGCATGCGCCGAATCGATCAGGCTTTCCACTTCGCCGATGCCGTAATCCTCTTCGTATTTGCGGAAACGGGCCGCGGCTTCGCTGGCCGAGGTGAGCATGTCGCGCCGGGTGCGGCGGAAATGCACGTTGTTCTTCATGAAGTCGTTGTGCGCGTAGACATGCGCCATCACCAGCACTTGGATGGGGTACGGGTTGGTACGCATGAGAAAGGCCCGCGACGGGTTGGAGTTCAGCACCACTTCGTATGGGATTCCGCCCATGTATTCGTATTGCGTACGCTGGCGTTCGAAGTCGCGGCCGAAAGACCAATGCGAATAATTCACCGGCAGCCGGTAGGCCATGATCTCCAGCATTTTCTGGGCGGGAATGACGTCGAACTCCTGGGGAAAGCAGTCGAGGCCAAACTCGGCCACGATTTTCTGGATATGGGCGTCGGCGCGCACCAAGCGGGAAATATCGGAGTCGTTCATACCCGTTTATCGCGCGAGAAAAAGACCTTCAAGGCCGGATACACGTGCGCCTTATTTTTGAGCAGCACGCCCAGCAGCGGCAGATCCTGGCGTTGGGGCAGATAATATTCGAAGTCGGCGTCGCGGTAGGCCGTATGCTTTTCCAGCCCGAAGGTTTCTTCGAAGCCGTGCATGAGCTGCTGGCCGTAAGCCGTTTCGGTACGGATCTCACCGTAACCCAGAAGATTCGGGCCGTGGTCGAGAAAGCGCCGCACGCTTTGCATGGTCTTGGCCGCGTCCCAATCCTCGCCGTCGGAAAAGTGGAAGCCGTAGATGTTCCAGCGGCTGGGCGAATATTCGGATTCCACCAATTGGGTGGCGGTGTCATAGGCCGAGGCGCACACCGTGCCCCCGCTTTCGCCTTTGTGGAAGAACTCTTCCTCGTCGACCAGCTTGGCTTCGGAAGTGTGGGCGATGAAACGAATATCGACCGTGCGATATTTGAGCTTGAGGAATTCCACCATCCAGAAGAAGAAACTGCGCGCCAGGTATTTCTTGAGCATCGACATGCTGCCCGACACATCCATCATGGCCAGCACCACGGCGTTGCTCTGCAATTCAAAGTCTTCTTTGAGAACGCGGTAGCGTAAATCCTGGCGGGCGATGAAGGGTTTGAGCTGCTCGTCGCCTTCGGCCAGAATGGTTTCGGCGTCGTCGCGCAGCAACAGTTCCAGGGCGCGGGCATAATCGCCGCGGGCGTAGTTGTAGGCGCGCTGGCACAGTTCCAGCGGCTTGCCGCTGGCATCGACCAAATCCTGCACTGATCCGGCCGAGCGGCGCAGGGCTTCGCGAAAAGTGCGTTTCTTGTCGACGTTGGCGCGGATGCCGTGCTTGTCGATTTCGTTGAAACTCCAACCCAGGGGCACGATGTTCTCGGCGATTTCCTTGCGGCGCAAATCGGGCAACTGGAGATCGTCCATCATCATGGTGATGATCTCCTCGACGTCGATTTCGGTTTCGAGGTAGTCTTCGCCCGGCTCCTGGCCGGCTTGGCCCTTCTGGTTACCTTCGCCCGGCGCCGGCCGGCGGCCGATGACGTCGCCTTTGCCCTTCTTGCCGTGGCCCAGGCCGTACTGTCCCCCGCCTTCGCCGCCTTTGCGCTGGCCGTAAATGAACTGATAGCTCTTCACTCCGCGCACGGGAATGCGCACCGTCTGCCCCTTTTTGCGCGTGATGATGCTTTCGTCCGAGATGACGTCGGCGATGTTTTCGCGGATGAGTTCGCGCACCTTCTGCTGGTGGCGCGCCACGTCTTCCTGGCCGCGTTTGCTGAAATCCCAATCGACTTCGCGGACGGTCATGGCGGCTTCGTCATTCTTCTTTGCGCAGCACTTCGCCCACGTATTGCAGGAGCCGCTCGGCGCTGTGCTCGCTGTAACCCTTTTGCCGCATGGCTTCGATGGCGTCTTGCCGCCGCTTCACGGTCTTGGGATCTTTTTTGCTCGGGTCGGCGATGGTCAGGCTGACCACGTTCTTGAGATCGGCCATCAGTTTTTTCTCGATGGCTTCGTGGAGCGGCTGGTAGCTTTTGAAATCGAAAGCTTTGCCCTGATCCAAAGCATCGGATTTGAACACGAAAATGCCCTGGCGGAATTCCTTCTTGGCGTTTTCGGAAACCCCGATCATCTCTTCGATGCTGCGCATCAGCTTTTCGTCGGGCTCTTGCACTTCGCCGGTCACGGAATCGATGATCTGTTTCTTCAGGCAGAAATGCGTGGTGTGTTTGATGTAATTGTCGAACAGCGATTGGGCCTGATCCTCGTAGGCGAACAGGAACGCTCGGTTCACCTCTTTCTTGGAGATCTCGCGGTATTCCGAATTCACGCTGCCTTTGTCGGCCATGAGCAGGCGCAGGTAGCGGTCGGCCTCCTCTTCGCTGAAGCCGATATGATGGCCGAAATTGTGGCGTAAGGCGCGAATGACGTCGAGCGGCATGATGCCGCCTTCTTTCTCCTTTTCCGACAGGGCCACATTGATGGCGTTGACCACGAAGCGCGGCGAAATGCCCGACATGCCCTCGCCCTTCTTTTTGCCTTCGAGGCGCAGGGCCTTGAGGTCCACGGGATCCTTTTCCTGCTCCATCACGGCTTCGCCGTGGTAGTACTTCATCTTCTTGATGAGGTCGGGGCACAGCGACGATTCGGAGAGCCGCGTCAACACTGCGAACATAGCCGCCACCTCCAGGGTGTAGGGCGCGATCTCCATGCGCGCGAACTGGGAACTGGCGATCATCTTCTTATAGATCTTCACTTCGTCGTCGACGTTGAGGCAGTACGGCACGTAGATGGGATACATGCGGTCGTGCAGCGCCTCGTTCTCCTTGTTCGATTTGAATTTGTCGAATTCGGTCTGGTTGGTGTGCGACAAGAGCACCAGGTCGGTGTAGATCTGCGGAAAGCCCGGCACCTTGATGAGTTGCTCTTGCGCCACGGTGATGAGCACATAGTGGAACTTGATATCGCATTTCAGGATTTCGATGTACTCGATGAGGCCGCGGTTGCTGATCTCCAGCTCGCCGTCGAGATTGTAGGCGCGCGGATCGGTTTCACCGAATTCGGTGAGTTTGGAAAAATCAACATGGCCGATGAGCTCGGCGATGTCCTGGTTTTTGGGATCGCTGGGCTGAAAGGTGCCGATACCGCGGCGCGCGCGCTCCGACAGAGTAATCTGCTTGACGGGGAAGCGTTCCCACAACACGTTGCCGGTTTCGTCGCGGAAATCCTTGGAATGCAGCAGACGGTGGCGGCAGATGGGGCACAAGTCGCCTTCGATGCCCACGCCGAGAATCTCCTCCCATTTCTGGCGGTCGTGGCGCGGCACCAGATGCAACGGGTCTTCGTGCATGGGGCAGCCGTCGATGGCGAAAATGGGCGCGGTGGTGGAGTACTCTTCCAGCTTGCGCTTGAGCAGGCTGGCGATGGAGGACTTGCCCGACGACACCGGACCGACCAGAATGAGAATGCGTTTGCCGGTTTCGGTGCGGCGCGCCCCGGCGTGGAAGAACTTCACGATGTCGTGGATGGATTCGTCGACACCGAAGATCTGGCCTTCGAAAAAGTTGTAGTGCACCAGATCTTCGTAGCCCGGCAGCGGGTGTTTTTCGGTCGTAGGGTGGCTGCCTTCGTTGATGATCATGCTGTACAGCCGGCTGGGGGCCGACATGGCGATGCCGTGGGACTCTTTCACCTTTTCCAGATATTCCAGGCATGTTCCTTTCCACGAAGCTGCGGCTTTTTTGGATCGGTTTTCGTTGATGATGGATTGAAAGTCGGAATTTTCGCTCGCCATAAACTGCACTCTCCGCCGTTAATATTATTGTACGCACTTCCGGACGCGGAAGCATCCACCCTTTGCAATCATATTAAATGTCGAAAGCCCGGGTTTTCTAGTTTTCCATCCGCCCAGTCGACCGAATTCCTCGCATGGGGATTGCTAAGAATCATGGCTCACATCAACGCGCATTATCAGAAGCTGCAAGCCGGCTACCTCTTTCCCGAAATCGGGCGCCGCGTGCGCGCCTTTGCGGCTGAGCATCCCGGTGCCGACATCATTCGCCTCGGCATCGGCGATGTGGTACAACCACTATCCGCGCCCATCCTATCGGCCTTTCACGCCGCCGTCGACGAAATGGGCCGCCGCGAAGCCTTCAAGGGTTATGGACCCGAACAGGGCTATGACTTTCTGTTGCAGGCGATTGCGGCCCATTACCGCTCGCAGGGGGCCGCGGTCGAAGCCGATGAAATTTTCGTATCCGACGGTTCGAAATGCGACACCGCCAATATCCAGGAGATTTTCGCGTCGGACAGCGTTGTGGCGGTCACCGATCCCGTTTATCCGGTTTATGTCGACACCAATGTCATGGCCGGCCGATCCGGCCCGGCCGACGCCTCGGGCCGCTACAGCGGCCTGGTTTATCTGCCCACCACCGCCGCCAACGGATTCGACCCTCCCCTCCCCGACCGTAACGTCGACTTGGTCTATCTGTGTTCGCCCAACAATCCCACCGGTGCCGTCCTATCGCGCGCGGCGCTGGAAAAATGGGTGCGTTATGCGCGTGAAACCGAAGCCGTCATCCTCTTCGACGCCGCGTATGAAGCTTTTATTCGCGAACCGGGCTGGCCGCATTCGATTTTCGAAATCGAGGGCGCCCGTGAGGTGGCCATTGAATTCCGCAGCCTGTCCAAAACCGCGGGTTTTACCGGTACGCGTTGCGCCTACACCGTGGTACCTAAAGCCCTGAAAGGGCGCGACGGAAAAGGCAGTTTAACCTCGTTGCATGCCCTATGGCTGCGGCGTCAAACCACCAAATTCAATGGCGTGGCTTATCCGGTGCAAAAAGCCGCGGAGGCCGTGTTTTCGCCGGTCGGGAAAGAGGCGGTGGCTGAAAACATCGCTTATTACATGGAGAATGCCCGCCTCATCCGCGAGGGGCTGCAATCCGCGGGTTTTACGGTGTTTGGCGGCGTCAATGCGCCCTATATCTGGCTGCAGGTGCCCGAGGGAATGACCTCGTGGTCGTTCTTCGACCGCATGCTGGCCCAAGCGCATGTGGTGGGCACGCCCGGGTCGGGATTCGGCGGTTGCGGCGAGGGATATTTTCGCTTGTCGGCTTTCGGTTTTCGTGAAAACGTGCAGACGGCTTTGAAGCGTATTCAAAAGATGATAGCCAGGGGGCGTATATGAAAAAGTGGCTGGCGGCGGCGTTACTTTTGTCCGCCCTGACGGCGCGTGCCGACCGCGGAGGTAATTTCGGGGCGGGTTTCGTGCTGGGCGATCCCACCGGTTTTGATTTCAAGCTGTGGACGCAGCCGCAGAAAACCGCCTTTGACTTCAACCTGGGTTGGGGCGGGTATTGGGGCAATGACGCCTATGGTTATAGCGACTCGCGCTGTTACGACAATAATTTTTACAACAACAATACCGGATATTGCCTCGAACCCAGCAATCTACCGTTCTGACGGCAAATACGGGTTGCGCAATTTTCATCTGCATGCCGATTACCTGATTCACAATTTCCGCGCGATCCATGCGCGGGAAAAATTTGGAATCTACTACGGCCCGGGCGTAGCCCTGGACTATTGGCGGGGTGGTTATTATTACCCGACCTATGATCGCAGTGGCGGTTTTACCCAACTCGGCGTCCGCGGTGTGATCGGGCTGACTTGGTTGCCGCGGGCGTCGCCTTTCGATCTGTTTCTGGAATTGGCCCCGGTGATCGAAATCTTTCCCTTTCCCGATTTCGGCATGAACGGCGGATTCGGCGGCCGGTATTATTTCTGAAACACGCCGCGACGGAATTCCCTCCCGGACGTAACCTTCAGGTAACCTGACCACCCGTCTGGAAACGCATCGGGCGGCCTCGGCGAATCGCGTTCTCCCTCAATGGGCCAAGGAGAATTCCGGCGTCGGCTGCGCGCCAGACACCGCAGATTTTCCCGCTAAAATATCCTGGTAAAGACGGTAAATCTTCTCGCCCGATTTTTCCCAGGTGAATGGGCGCGCCGCCTGCGCGGCGGCACCGGTTTTGGGCGCTTCCAGGGCCTGCAAAACCGCACGGCGCATGCCCGGCAAATCCTCGGGCTCGAAATACAGGCAGGTGTCGCCGAGATATTCCCGAATCCCGCCGTGGGGCGAAGCGGCCACGTTGCAGCCGTAGAGCGCCGCTTCCAGCGTCACCAATCCCGGCAACTCGTACCAACTGGGCAAGACATGGACCTTGGCGGCACGATAGGCGGAGATCAGCATGCGCGGGCTCAGGCGTCCGGTGTAAAGTGTGCGCCCTTTCCGTCGAAAAACACGGCAGATATTGGAGTAATCCGGGCTGTAGCAGACGCCGCCATCGGCGAGGACGACGGGTATGTCGTCGTCTTCAAGAGCGGCCAACAAGGCCAATTGGTTTTTGCGGGCTTCAAGCCGGCCGACGCAGAGCACGAAGTCGCGTAACCCATGGGCTTTTTCAAACAATTCGGGTCCGACCTCTTCCGGACTGACTTGGGCGCCATGCATGCATACCAAGGCTTGCGCCGCCGGGTGCAGCGAGAGTAAAAAGTCGCGTTCTTCGCCGCTGGTGCAAATCACCGCGCGGGCGTGATTGGCCGCAAAGGCCGACGTGTCGGTGGGCAGGGATTCGGCGAGTTTCATCAGTTCGAGGTAACGCGGGAGCAAGGCTTTGTCCTGATTTTTCTGCATGTAGGCGAGCAGCAGCCGGTACAAAGTGATGGAGCGGCCCAGATAGAAACTTTGGTTTTCCTGAAAAGCCTGCACCACAAAAGGCACGCCGCTTTCCTGCACCCTGCGCGCCAGCGGTTCGATGGTCTTGGGCAATACCAGGTTGTAGAGATGCACGAGATCGTATTGGGCCGGATCGGCCGTGGCGTCATGGATGGTATCCACGTGCACGCCCCGGGTTTGCAGGTAACTGCGGTAGCGATCCATGACCACCGTGTCACCGCCCGGCGCGGCGTTCGCGGAGATGCGGTTCTGAAACAGCACGCGCATCGCAGCCGATCGAGCCCCGGGAATCGTCGGTCCGGCGGTAAGGTTGCGACGGTAATTCCAGTGCTCATGGAATCGCTCCACCAGGGCGAAGGTTTCACCCAGACGAACGCGCGCACGGCGAGCGCGCATATCGGACTCGGCCTGTGCACCCAACCGGCGCCGCAACTCGGGATCCTCAGCCAGCCGCCGCATCCATAGCGAGGCGTCTTCCAAATCCGGTTCCGCCCACACGTGGTCGGTTTCGCCGTTCAGGCAGAAATTGTACAGGCTGTCTTTCTGCACCCCCACCATGCGATGCCCCACCAGCACCGAATTGTTTTCGTTCATGAATTCCATGTTGCCCGACCAGGCCGTAGCCATGGCCACCTTGCCGAACGACATGCTCTCCATCAGGCCGTTGCCCAGACCTTCGGCGCGATGCAGCGACACGTACACATCCCAGCATTGCGTCAGCTCCAGCACTTCGGCATAGGACAGCGAGCGGTTGATGAAACGCAGGTTGGGGTGCTGCTCTCCGAGTTGCTGAATCCGGCGTGCCGTCTCCGCGTGCATCGCCGCGGAGTGCGCATTGTTCATCTTCAAGACCAGCAGCACGTCGGAGCGGCCCCGAAAGGCATTCAAGAATGCCTCGATCACGCCCAGGGGATTCTTGCGTTCGATCACGCTGGTGAAATCGAAGGCGAATCCGAAGATCAGGGCGTCTTCCGGCAATTCAAAGCGCCCGCGCGGAGTGGCAGCCGGCTGTTCGGGGATCTCGATCATCTGCTCATAGAAGCGCACGGGTGTGCCGTTCACCGAAGCCACAATGGCGTCTTGCACGAAACGCGTCGGCGCCAATATCAAATCCATCGATTCCAGCACCGGCAACCAATTTCCGGGAATGCGCGATAATTCCCAGAAGGGAACGATCACATTCATGGCTCCGCCCATACGCAGCGCCGGATGCCCTTGCTTGAGCAGGCCGCCCACTTCGATGGGATTCATCTGAAACAGGTTGATGGAATACGGCATAGGTTGGGCGGGATCCCAAAGGGGAATTTCGGGACAGGCTTCTTGCTTGGACCGCTGCGACCCGGCATCGATGTCGAGACAGGCCACCGGATATCCAAGCGCCTGGAGTAGATGCACCGTCACCCGGCCCGACATGCCCAAACCGAAATTCCCGGTGAAATAACCGATGACGTTGAAGCCGAGGGTTTTGGCCGTAGGCACCGGCTTCCAGGTCGGCACGGCGACGGGAGCTTTTACGGCGTCCGGGGTTTCAGTCTGTGCCGCCCCATCGGCCTGACCTTGGTTTTCGGAGCCCGCCTCTGCCTTATCCCGCGCCATGGCGAAATGCACGTGATCGTTGAAAGGTCCCAAGGTGAAACGGAAATCTTGCGTCAGATAACCTTCGAATTCGGTGCCCTGATGCCCGAGAAAAATAAACCGCCGGGGAAAGCGATGCTGTTGCAGACGTTTGACTTCGCGGCGGGAAAGTTCCCTGACGGCCATGAGCACCGCCTGCGCATAGAGTTGGAGCCGGTGTTCCTGCAAAACCTCTTGCAATCGCTCCGGAGGGGGCGATGGGATGAAATCTCCCAGGAATACATCAATCACAAAAAGATCCGCACGCTCTTCGAGTTCATCCAGGGCGAGTGCCTCGCCTTTCTGTTCCATTTCCAAGGAAAGGCGGCACATCTCGCGGCTGACCAGCAACTGATGGGGATGTTCCGATGCGGACAGGAATCGGTGCAAGGCCGCAACGAGTTCGCCGTGCACGCCGAAGTATGCGATCCGCGTACCCGGTTCCAGCGCCGCGATAAAATTTGCCAGATACGGCACGACGCGTTCGGTGGCGTAAAACAAATTGCTGTTGAAGGTATCGCTTGAACCATCGCAAACCACCGGCGGCCCGGCGGGTCGGGGCAAGGCCTGGCCCAGGGCATGGCGAAAGGCCGCAAAGCGCCGGCTGGGCAGGCGGATTTCTTCGAGGTGCACTCCCTGCAACCCCCAGGAGTCGCGCTGCAGAGGCAGTTCGGCCTCCTGGCAATTATCGTAGAAGCGTGTGAAGTCGTTGAATTCCACTTCGGCGGCATGCAGGAGGTTGGCCTGCAAATTGTGGTTGAGATGATAACCTTCCAATTCCTCTTCCAAGGACCGAGGCGGTCCGCCGTGCAGAAAAAGCCTTCGCGCGAGATTCGCGTCGACATGCCAGCCGAGACGCATGGCTTCGTCGAATCCCTGGATGTTGAACAGCGTGGACCGCGGCACGAGCTGAAAATCGCCGCACGAGTCGAATCCGATGTCGGTTTTGTGCCGGCAGATTTCCTTGAGGTGAAAGCGCACGGCCCATTCCGCGATGTTGCGGTTGCATTCTTCCACCCGGGTGCGGTCGAGGCTTTCCCACAGCCATTCGGGAATGTTGTAACGCGGCAACAAATAGTGATGGGGCGCGAGGCGCGCGGCCAGTTCCGAGAGCGAACGTCCGGCGTGCTTGGGGATGAAGACCAGGTCGCTGTTGGTGCTCAGCACCCAGGGGTTTTCCGGCCGGGTGCGGCGCAAGGCCACGTTGCGGCTAAAGGCTTCGAGAGCCGGCAGTTTGGAATTGGGAAAACGTTCGCGGAACGACGGCGCGGGTATGCGAATCACCCGGATGCGGGCGCGCGCCGCGGGTGTGAGAATGTCTTGCAGCACCTCGGGAAAGGTGGGCAGCCCTTCAGGCGTGTTGCAATCGGCGAAAACGATTTCGTCGTCGGGATGGGTAAGTAACTCGGCCAAAGTGTTGAAAAAAATCACGGCGCGTTTGTGTAGATTGTACCCATGCGAATCGTTACGGCCGTAAATAATGACGGAGATCATGGAATCCTTTCTAAAACAGCCACGTCCGTGCGACCAGGGGGTTCTCGTTGGATGCCGACGGAAACGAGGGCTCAATCATATTGCATGTGCCGCGCTTCGGCGTCGGAGAGCGCGTTTCCCGTTCACGGTTTATTATAGGAGTATCGGCAGATCGAAGCCCAGTGCTTAAGTGGGATGCGTCGCGACTTCAAGCGAAACCGCAAGGCGCGCTCAAAGTTCTTCCAGAACCCCGGCCATTTGGTCCAGGCTCTCCAGCAAAATGGGATCGCGGGCGCGCAACAGGCTGCGCATTTGATCCGCCAGGTCCTTTCTGCCCAGACCTTCCGCGGACCGCGCCAGGTGCCAATAGATGCGCAATTCCGGAAATCCGTTTTGAATGGCTTCGGTATACTCCACCACGGCCCTATCATGCCGGCCGTTTCGAGCCGCCACCAAGGCCGCCCAGAAGTTCAACCAGGCATCGCGGGGAAAGCTGGCTTTATAGGCGTCGATCGCGCTGCGGGCTGCCAACGTGCTGCAGCGCGCAATCTCCCAATCGGCCTGCAACGCCTCGTCCGTGATGGGTGAATAGCGGCTGAGCCCAAACGGTCCGGAAAATTCACCGAGCGATCGCAGCAGGAGGTCGAACCCCGCCTCGCGCGAATTTGTCCCTCCCCAGGCCGGCCGCGTTCTTTTGGGCTTCGTCATCAATTGCGACAACACGGAGTTCAGTTTTTGCGCGGCGTTGCCGGCTCCGAAAATCTGGCGTGCGTATTCGGCCGCGTTGGAGCCCAGTCGCTGCCGCTCCTCGGGATGATGGTATAGAAATTCTATGGCCTCGGCATATTCCCGTTCGGAATGAACGATGAGTCCGGTGTAATCGTGCACCACCAAGCAACGCACGCCGCCGTAAGGAAAAACCACGGGAGGAATGCCGGCGTACATGACTTCCTGCAAATTCAGTTCCGAAGCGGCATACGTGTCTTCGCACAGAGGATATCCGTAGACATCGGTGACTTCAAGCACCGGACGGATATCGGGCACTATTCCGAAGAAATGAAAACGTCCGCCCTGCCCAGCAGCCCGCGCCTCGGCGGTGAGCGGCGCCACGGCATCGCCCCCGCCGCAGATGAGAAAACGGGATTCCGGCACCCGGATGTCGAGCGACATGCGCACGTACCGACGGTGGATTTTCACAAAATCGACCGACCCGATAAAGCCGATGTTGAATCCCTCGTGGGGCTTGAGTTGCAAACCCTTGAGCCGATCAAAGTCCGCCGCACCGTAAATCATGCGCACCTTTTCCAGACGCTCGCTCGGATCCATTTCCTGGAAAACCTTTTGTTCCAGATAGGAATACGGGCTGCAGGGAATGTTGAAATCGGCAAACTCGATCAACTCACGGGTGATGATATGGGGCACGGTGTTTCCGGCCACGTGGTAAAAAATCGCCAGCCGGCACGCCGGGAGCGGTTCGGAAAGAAAGCGCATCATTTCCGGGTGGTTCCACCAATGGATGAGGAAAACGTCGGCCCTCTCGATTTCAGCCAGCAACTCGGCCCGTGTGGTGGTAGTCACCACGCGTACGCCGGACGCTTGCGCCAGGGCCGCCGCGTCGGGCTGCGGCGGCCGCAGGGAGGCTACAGCATGTTCGTATCCTCCGGCTACGGCGGAATATTTGGCGGTAGCCAGCAAGGCGCGGCAGGCCCCGCCCAAGGACACTTCATGAATGAGATGGAGAACCCGGATCACGAACACTCCCGATGGATCGTATCGATCCTAGCATGCCGTGGCCGTGCGTGTACAGATGTGGTATAGTGGCCACGGAACCCTTTTGAATTCGCATGCGCATCTCCGATCTGACCCGCCGGGCCGAAACCGCCTCCCAACCCCAATCCGATGGGGACGGGGCGCTGGACGATTTTCTGGAGATTTATTCTCGGCGTCCCATTCGCGACAACAGCGGCGGCATGAAATCGGTGGGCATGTTCGCCGTCTATTCACTGCTGCAAAAGATTAATCCCTTGCATGTCATTGAAAGCGGAATCTGGAAAGGCCAAAGCACCTGGCTGATCGAGCAAGCGCTGCCGCAATGTTCCATCGTGAGTTTGGATCCGAATCTGGGTCTGCGCGAATATCTCTCCCCGCGCGCCGTATATTCTCCGCGCGATTTTCTTTCGCTCGACGCCGCGGAACTGGGAATCGCCGCCGGACCGACGCTGGTTTTTTTCGACGATCACCAAGACGCCCTGCCCCGCTTGATTCATTGCGCAGAAATCGGCATTCGCGACGTGATTTTCGACGATAATTACCCCGAGTATTGCGGCCAACGCCACCGCACGGTGTCGGCCCTGCTCCACGAAAAAAAACTCGACGGATCACCGCGCTTTCCGGCCGAAAAAGCGGAGTTGGAAACGCTGTTGGAACGCTGCGAAGTTTTCCCGCCCCTCTTCGACTTCGACGAGCCCATCACGGGTGAAAAAACGCGAATTGGTATACCTTCATTGTTGGGCGAGTATATTCCCCAGCGGCACGGGCGATGGGAGCATTACTGGAAAGAAATGTCGAGCTATCGCTGGACCACTTTTGTTCGCCTTCGCTGACACCCACCTCGGGGCGGTGCGCTAACGCGAAACCGCTGCTGGCTGAATTCGATCATAATACGATCGAAAGGCGGCTAGAATTCGCGGGTCGGTCGCAATGGAGTGCGGAAAACGCGTGAGCGGCGCCGCCGCCATCCGCGTTTGGAATTGCGCGGTGCTTCCGCAATGGATTCCGGTTCCGTCCATGCCGATATTGTCGATGAGGGAGGCGGTCGGATATAGGAACTGCCCGCGATTGAGATAAACGGTCAGCACCCAATTCAAGGTCCACACGTCCTTGATTTCGCCCCGCAGAAACAGTTCGACCATGAAGGGAATATCGGTTCCGGCCTGCTCCGCGTCGATGCCATGCGCCTGCACGCTTTGCCAAAGCCGGTTTAAATCCGGATCGAGCAACTGCCAGGCGCGGCGCCAGGTTCCCCATCCCCAACTGCCGATTCGCGGAACGAAATAGGCGTCGAACGGGTACGAGCGCCGCAACGGTTCAGGCAGAAGTACCGAATATCCACTGACGCCGAACACACGCTCGTCGTCGCGATACCGCTCCAGGGCGCGATGCATGAATTCGAAAAATCCGGGTTGGGGAACGCAGTCGTCTTCGAGCAGGATGGCGCAATCGTTTTGCAGTAGCAAACGATCCATGGCTTCGCGCACCGCGCGGGCCAGACCGACATTCTCCGACCGTTCCACCACATGGGGGGCCGTCCAGTCGATGGCCGCGATGACCCGGCGGGTGGCTGCGACCGCCTCCGCATCCTGCGCCCCGCGCGGGCCGTCGCTGAAGAGCGTCACATTCTTCGCCCCCAAATTGCGCAGGCCTTCGAGAACCCGTTCGGCATGTTGCGGCCGATTATAAACCACCACGGCCACGGGTAATTCAGCCGCCCCCGCATTTCGGCCTCCGGGAATGAAGGTTGTCTCGGCTTTTTGCCCGGCCGGGCTCCAATCTTCACGGGAAGCCTGCGGTTGTTCGGCGGCCACGGTGGCCACGATGCGAATCTGAAAATTGCCGTTCTGTCGGGCCCAACGCTCGCAGGCGCGATGGAATTCGGCTTCGCCCACGCGCGCAAACAGCGCTTCGTAATCGGGGGGCCACTGATGCTGAAGGGCCTCCACCCGATCGACCCGAAATCCGGCCGCGGCGAACAAATTCCCCAAGGTCATGGGATTCCAGGTATAGAGATGGTTATTCACGTCGCCCGGATGATACTCTTGGTGCGGCCCTTCATGCGGCACCACAAAAACCGCCACGCCCCCTGGCTTTACCTTCGATCGCAACGCCACCAAGGTTTCGTAGGGCGTTTGCGCTTGCTCCAGGGCATGGTTGGAGATGAGTACATCGGCCCATCCATCCGGCACGTCGGCCACGCTGGAAACCGTGTCGATTCCGGTTTTCAGGGAGGCCTCCTTGCGCGCCGCGGTGTTGACTTCGATTCCGAGCTTGCGGCGGGCGGGAAGATTCTTGAGCAAATATCCGCCGCCGCAGCCGAAATCGAGAAGGGTGCGCTGCTCGCCGGCGAACTCCTCAAACTTGAAGATGTTGGCCACGCCCCCGAAGGCGCCGATGCTTTTTTGCCACTCGAAATACTTCGCCCCGTAATGGTCCGATTCCGGCCGCGCGTCTTGGATGTCTGCCGCAATCCCTTCGCCGCCGGCCGGCATTGAGGGATGGGCCCAGAGTAGCTCCACGGTTTCCTCCAGGTCGCGCCAATGCGGCAGCACCTGTACCGACGGAACCGGGTACGAAACCCGTACCGCTTCGCGGAATGCTTCTCTGGCTTCGCTGCGACGATTTTGGCCCAGGAACATCAAGCCGTTCCAAAAATGCAGGTAGCCATCGAGGCGGGCATCTTTGCCCAGCATTTGCCCCAGGGTGTCGCGAAAGGGTGAAGGCAGGCGCGTGATTTTTTTTTCGACGCTGTAAATGGCCTCGCGCTCCGGCGCTGCCGCCGTCGAAAAACCCAGGCTTTGCCGCAACGCCGCGACGATTTCATTGCCGGAATGATCGCGTTGCAGTTCTTCGACCCAATTGCGGCTGAACGCAAACTCCGACCCGCTGCGGCAGAAGGGTTTCTCTTCGCTTTTGCGGCCGCAGGCCAGCGTCGAACAAATTTGGTGGTGGGTCAACAGCGAACGGCCGAATTCCTGCCAGACCCGCCAGGGCCCCGGCCAGCCGGGCTCGACGTCGTGAAAGGCGACCCATCCTCCGGTTTTTACGTGTGGGTAAATATCGCGGAAATCTTTGAGCACGTCGATGTATTCATGCGAGGCGTCGATGAACACAAAATCGACCTTGGGATAGGCTTCGCCCCAATGCGAAAGAATTTCATAGGTGTTGCCCCGGAGCGGAGTGGCAATGTTTTGCAGTCCCAGTCGTTCCAGGTGTCCACTCCACACGCTCTGAAAATCCTGGGAGCGGCCCATGATGCCGTCGTTGCCGGCGAAGGTATCGATGGAGAATATCCGCCGGTGCGTGCCAAGGCAGGCAAAGGCCATGGCGCAGGTCGAACGCCCGTGATTGCAGCCCATTTCCAGAATCACTGCGTCATCCGGAAGCGACTTCACCATATTGAACAGGAATTCTTCCTGACCCGGCACCAACCACCCCTTGACCGAATCCACCCGTGTATGCACCTCACGATAGGATTGGATCACGTCGGATTTGGTTGCGGCACCGGCTTCGATTTCGCGCCCGGGCGCCGGAGAAAAATCCGCCGAGACCACCTCCGGGCGGTCCACCGCTTCCGCTCGTCCGCACGCCCGCATCAGTTCTTCGTAAGCCCGAGTGAGTTCGGGATCCTCCGGGTGATGATCCAGGGCTTCGGTATAGGACTTCAATGCCAGCTCCAACTGGCCGGTCATGCGGTAGAGCAGTCCCATTTCCGCAGGATCGGCTTGCGGTTCTCCGATGGGAAAGACGACCAGCAGTGGTCCCGGAACGCGGTGGAATCGCTTTTCATCGGTAAACCAATCCTGAAAAATCCGGCGACCCACATCCGAGAGATATTCGAATTCGCCCTCCGCGAGGCTTTCAAAATACCGAACCCAGGTCGAGCGGCGGACCACGGCACAAGCCAATAGCTGACGGGGATCCTCAAAGTTCACGCAACATTTTATGGCCGCCGCAAATGAAATGAAGTGCGGCTGTTGATTGAAGCAGGTTCCTTCGATGGTTGCGTCTTGGCGGCAAATCCAACCCCCGAAAACGACACCTTCCGCGGCGGCATGATCCCGCTGCGTGAGAAAATCGACCGCGGTCTGGTACATCGATTCATCCGGCAAGATATTGTCCGCGGTTAAACAAATGAACTCCGCCGTTGAGGTCTGGGCCGCAGCGTATAATTTTTGAATCAGGGATCGCGGCGCCTCTACCGGCGACGATGGCATCCTGGTGACGACCAGGTACCGATGGCGGGAACGCCGCAGCATCTGGTCCCAGGACGGCCGGCCGGGCAAGTTCGACGTTTCCGGGCGCAGCAGCAATACCTCGGCGCGGGATGGATCCGATCCAGCTTGGACGCGGACGTCCCGGTAGCGCGCTTCGATCGAATTCATCGTCTGATCGATGAAAATATTTTCTTCCGCTTCCGCGGACTCCGGGCGCAATCCGGGAATCGGGTGTAATGGAGCGGCCGCGAGAATATGCTTGCATACCTGATCGAGAACAGCATCGCGGCCGGGCGCAAGATCGGCCGGCCCGCCGAAGCGAAGATCCGATTCGTACACGTTCTTGATACCGAAGCTTCGAAAGTGATAGCTCATGCGGAAATATAAAAATTGTGCGTAACGGTATGCACGGCGAAAATCCCGCCGCGCTTGATCGGGGGTGCGGTGCAGCGCCCGCTCCAAGGCCGGGGCGTAATCCTCCAGGCATTGCACCCATTCCATCCCCATTTCCTTGTACATGGACTGCGAGACGCACAAGGTCGGGATCCCGCGGATCGCCGCCTCCGCCGCGAAAGTGGTCATGAAGCTGACCGCCACATCCACATGCGCAAGCAATGCGTAGGAGGTCAATCTTTCATTGGGCATTATCACGCGTACGTGTTCTTCCAACTCCGCATTCAGCCGGATCATGTCCCGGATGAACGCAACCCCTTTGCCATGATCTCTGCCATTATTAGGGTGGTGCCGGATCACAAGTGTGTGGCCCTGTTCCTTGCATATCCGAACCGTCTTGAGGATCCATTCCTTTTGGGTGGCGAAAGTGCTGCGAATTTGACTCTGGGAAATTCCAACTTCCCAATCTCCAGAAGTGAAAAGTCCTACGACCTTTGATCCCTGCGTTAGACGCAGGGTGTTGCGCACCGATTCCGATCTCATTGCATAGGTATACATCGCCGGCCTGTTCGTGTTTTTGCCCAACTCCCTTTCTTCGAAATAGCTCTGCACCTGCGTGCATTCCGAAAGGGTCAGAGGGACCTCCTCCCAATGGCGCCGCCAAATCTGGTAGCGACCCGTGCGGGAATAACTATGCTGGCTATCGAGCAATAAAAAGGAATCGTTCACGAGGCCGCGTTCATGCACCAAAACAGGAATCCCGGATTCCTGACAGGCTTCAAAAAAAATCCGATAGTGCGCGAGCACCGCATTGTAGCACAGGGCGTGGTGGGGCTGGAACTCCCTGATCGCGCGCCGGGCCGCACGCGTCAGCAAGGCTCCGTTGCGGAGAAAACTGCGGCTCATGGCGATGACATCCGGCCGAGTCAGATCCAAATTTCCGGTCAGAAAATAGCCATGCAAATTACCCTGGATGGAAGCGCCAACGGGCATACTTTCAAAGAGGGCGGAAGAAAATTCTTTGGGGTCCAGCCGGTGAGCCCATTCCTGGGCATCCTGGCGATCTTGGTTCGAAAGAAATTTCCCCAGATCGAGATGGGATAATCCAAAATTGGCAAACCAATTCACGCCGCTCTGTCGACATTCGGTGCATTTCTTCGGGGTCGGCGGCTTTCCCGCGTTCGGGCAATTCTCAAATATTTCGTCGCAGGTCAAGACCTGGACTTCGCAACCGCGCTGTTGCAACGCGCATCCCAAAACCCCGTCAAGCTGATGATGAACTTTCCAGGTTCCGTAGGGAGCGAAAATCAAAATTTTCTTGGCGCCCAAGCAGCACTCCTTTCAAACCCCAATACCTTGAGAATCCTGATCCGTCGGACTGCAAACCATTATGCCATACGATTTCCAGCAGGTTCAAGAAACCATGCGTTCCAAAAAGCAGTGGTTGGAAATTGGAGCGGAAATAAATCTATCACTTACAATTCCACGGTACTTTTGGGTTCTTCTCATCATGTCTTTCTACCTGAACCGGCTCTGCGCCGACGCCCGGGCCAAGTTTGTCGCGTTTTCCTCTTCCGGAGCGGTATTCAAGCCCTATTGCCTCCTTCGCGCTGCTGCCTGTCGGCTTGACTGCGCTCGCCGAAGTCCTCGGTTTCGCCCGGTACGCGCTTACGGAATTCATTTTTAGAGGCGGCCTTTACCGCCGGGCTAAAGAAAAGGCCTCCAACTTCCGAAAGAAGGGTAGTCCATCTTCCAAAGAACCGGGTCCGCATGCACATCCCCTTATTGAAAAACAAATCGATTCTGATCACCGGAGGGACCGGGTCATTCGGAAAAAAATTCGTCCGCATGACCTTGGAACGCTATTCTCCCTCGCGGATTGTCGTTTATTCCCGAGATGAAATGAAGCAATGGGACATGGCGAATGAATTTTCCCATCACCCGCACAAGCAGCGCATCCGTTTTTTTTTAGGTGACGTCCGCGACAAGGATCGCCTGCACCGGGCTCTCAACGGAATCGATTACGTGGTTCATGCCGCCGCGTTGAAAATCGTTCCGGCCGCGGAATACAACCCTTTTGAATTTATCAAAACCAACATCAATGGAGCGATGAATATCATCGACTGCGCCATCGATCAGGGCGTTAAAGGTGTGGTGGCGCTGAGCACCGACAAAGCCTGCAACCCCATCAATCTTTATGGAGCCACCAAGCTGTGCTCAGACAAACTCTTCGTCGCGGGGAACTCCTATAGTCGACCGAAACAGACGCGCTTTTCCGTCGTTCGATATGGAAATGTGATGGGGAGCCGAGGATCGGTGATCCCCATGTTTCGAACCGTCAGGCCGTCCGGCGTTCTTCCCATCACCGACGCACGCATGACCCGATTCATGATCACCCTGGAAGAAGGGGTTGAATTGGTATGGCAAGCCATAGAGGAATCGGTGGGCGGTGAAATTTTTGTAAAAAAGATTCCTTCGATGAAAGTCGTCGACGTCGCCCGCGTCGTGGCGCCGAAAGCCGAATTGAAAACGATTGGAATCCGGCCCGGAGAGAAGCTGCACGAGCAGATGATCAGCGCTGAAGATGCCAATACCACGTATGAATATCCCGAATATTACAAGATTCTCCCCTCTATCAACGATTGGCACCGCGATCCGGCCCGCATCGGTACCGGAAGCAAGGTGAAAGCAGACTTCCACTATTCCAGCGATTGCAACCCGCAATGGATGTCGCCCCAAAGTTTAAGGGATTGGATGTTACGGGAATACGGGCCCGAGGAGGAGAATTGGGTCGGTAAAACGCAGGAAGATGGGATTTCCGATTGGCTGCCACGGAACGATTCTTTCCGTCCCGAACCGAATTTCCATAGTAAATCACCGATCTCCCATCCACAATACAACCCCGGGGCCACAATCCCAATGATTTCAAAATGACATCGCCAAATTAAATCGGGCAAGGATGGAAGGATATAGTGTTTTAAAATTTGCTTGGAAAAGATTGAATAAAATGAATAGTCATCCAATCCCAATATCTGTTTGTTAGGCGCGAACTGTATGCAATCCGTGCCCGCCTTTGCCGAACATTCTTCTGATTCCGTGATCTGTTTCTGTTTCAATAAAACCAGCCAACAGTTGCAGGAAGCCCATTCTCGGTTGGGGAGCTTGACAAAAGTACAGCGGGAGTGCGGCGCCGGAACAAAATGCGGAGGTTGCCGGCTTCTTCTGGAATCCATATTTAATGAGAGGCCGGAAGAAATCCTGAAATTGGGGCGGCACGGAGGCGATCGGAATATTTGTGTAAGACAAGGCCAACGCTTGATGAAGGGGTTTGTGATCGCCGATCATCGACTGAATACGGTGGTCTATTCATCGAACTGTGCCCCGCCGCAATTTGGCGAACAGGATATGACCATGCCTGTGGCCTACATGCTGCTGGATTCATCTGGAAAGCCCGTTCTCCATCGCACGGCCATCATCGGAACCAACGAGACATTCAGTTTCGACGCGCGCAAGGAGAATATTCCCAAACCCTTTTATGGCATGTTCCTTTTCAATATTGGAAGGGCGAATTATGGCGCCGGACGCTTCAACTCGGTGTGGACGAACGGCATTTCTGCATGTTCCACGCACGAAGTAAACAATTCAGGGCGCCCTTCGGTGGTCTTGCCCACCTTGGTGGATCTGGAATTCTCACGAGGATCGAATTCCATCCACCTCGCTTTGCAGAATCCGCATGCATATCCCATCCGATTAAAGTTCCAGATTTTCGCAGAAGCGGGGAATGAAGTATTGTGCCGTTATCTCGATATGCCGGTATTAACCACGAAATGGTTGAATGTATCCAAAGAAATATTCGAACCGATACTGGCAGAAAAACCCACTTTGAGGCTTGGCTTACGCATCGAAAGCGCCCCGGTGGACGTGAAGTTTTCCCCGACGATTTATTTCTTCATTCACAATCTTAATACGGATCTATGGAGCGCCAACCACCTTTAACCGTCACCGAAGAGGGAATGTCGGTTATCATGCAGGCGGCCTTCCTGCCGTCCACCGATCAATATTCGACCGTGATTCGGCATTTTCCGGGAAACAACGCGCATGCGCCCTGGGGGTTGCATGGTTCGTTTTTCTTCGAGGTGAAGATATTCGAAAATGGAAAGCTGGTCGGCACGGGCCGAAGTGCCGTATGTGACGAAACCGGCAGCCTGGAGATGAATGTCGGCGAAGTTGCTGAGCGATGCGGGCACGCCGTAAAAGGGATGTTTGTGGTGGAATATCACCACGCAAAGGATATCCCGATTGAACTATATGTGTTTTATATTCACAAATCTTCCGGCACGTATTTGGCCTGTAATGCGGGAATGTTTGCCGGAGATATGCTTTATCCCAGGGTCCACACGGAGCAAATGGAAAATACGCTTTTCTGGCCGGGCATGCTCACCAATACTGAAAACGAAATGCGCCTTTTAATTATAAACCCCTACCATGTCAAAATGGGTTTCCAGATCCACGTTTTCGGAAAGGGTGAGGTTTTAGATCGCTCGAAAATGATTCATCTTATGCCTAAACACGCGCAGGATTTCCCGGTATTCAATCCATATAACAACTCGGAGCACGACATTACTGACGTCAGCGAGGATATTTCTTTTTGTGTTTCTTCACAGTACAAGTTGGTGGCCTATGTAATGTTCAAGAGTCGCAAGAGCCAAATTATGACGATGCTTGATCATATGCACAACTTTTGCCTTGCTTGATTGTTTTCACTAATCAAAATTCAGAGGTATTTGCGTGCTTAGACCAAGCTTCATTTTCCGTATATTGGGAAAGGTATCCAAAAGCAAATTTCGGCAAACTTGGTTCACCTTGCCTTTAGGCGAAGGTTGTTCCTAGTCAAATGCCGCTTCGAATGCGCCGCCGTTGTCGATTGGGCCAACTCCCGTTCACCGGGATTGCGATATTTCACCGCCAAAGAAAAAACGCCCCGGGCTTCAACTCTTGCCCCAATCCCGTCACCCATTGCCCGATCTCCGATTTCGCATCGGAATCGAGAAAGCGTTCCAGCCGGCTTTTGGGTTTGGGCTCTTCGTCCCAGGCGATATCGGCGGAAACCCCCGCGGTGTGCTCCAGATACCGCTTGGCCGCATCGAGCCCGCCCAAGGTGTCGATGAGGCCCGCGCGCAGGGCCTGACGGCCGGTCAGAACACGGCCGTCGGCGATGGGACGCAGCACATTGAGCTGCAAATGGCGGTTTTCGGCCACGTCCTGCAGAAATTGCGCATAGGTGTCGTTGATCACATTTTGCAAGTAAGCCAACTCGGCGGCCGTGGGAATGCGGTCGGGGTTGCCGACGTCTTTGAGGGCGCCGCTTTTCACGGTTTGCAGCGACAGGCCGAGTTTGTCGAGCAGTTTTTGCGCTTCGGGGAATTGAAAGATGACGCCAATGCTGCCGGTCAAGGTGCCGGGGTTGGCGAAGATTTTGTCGCCGGCCAGCGCGATGTAATAGGCGCCGGAGGCCGCGACATTGCCGCAGCTTACCACCAGCGGCAGGCCGTGCTCGCGCAGCCTTTTCAGCGCGGCGTAGATCTCCTGCGAAGAGCCCACGGCCCCGCCCGGCGAGTCGACGCGCAGCAGCAGTCCCTTGCATTCGCGGTCTTTGCCAATTCGCGACAAGATCGAGAGCATGTCCTCGGATTCGAAGATGGGGCCTTCGATGCGCAGCATGGTGAGGTGCGCGTGCTTTTCGGGAATCCAGCCGCCGGCCACGTGCCCGACCATGTCGGCCACCGAGCGGATCATGGCGAACAAAGCGATCACGGCGATCACCGCGAGCAGAATGAGGGCCTTGGCGAATTTCGACAGGCCTGCGGGTTTGGAAGGATCCATACAACCTCAGCGGATGCGGATTTTTTGACCCGGCCGCAGCAGTTCGGTCAGGTGGGCGTTCAAACGTTTCAATTCATCCACGGTTTTGCCGAAGCGTACGGAAATGTCCCACAGGCTATCGCCCGCTTTGACCCGGTAAAATTGATGGGTCCCGTCGACGGCGTCGATATTCATAGCCACCGAGGCGGCCGAGGCTTCGCGCACCTCATCCGTATCGTCTTCGGAAGTCGCGTTGCCGCCCTGGTCCGGGGCGGGTTGCGGCGCCAAGTAGACTAAGCTTTGTCCGGCGCGAAGGGCCGATCCGCGCACGCCGTTCCAATGCCGCAAATCCGCTTGGCGGACGCCGAGTTGCCGGGAAATCGAATACAGGGATTCTCCCGCACGCACGTGATACGTGCTCCAGTGGCCCTGTTGGCCCGGCGCGGGCGCCGGAGTTCGGCCGGCGTCACGGTCCGGACCGGCGTCGGCTTCGGACTGGGGAATGCGCAGGGTCCGTCCCGCACGCAGGACGGTAGAGGGCGCCATGCCGTTGGCGGCGCGCAGCGTGTGGACCGAGACGCGGAAACGGCGGGCGATGTCATATAGGGTTTCGCCCCGCTGCACCTTGTAACGGCCGGTCACGCGGATTTTCGCCGGACTGGAAGACTCCGCGTCGTCGCCCTGGGCGGCACCGTCCGAGACGGGCAGAATCAAGGTCCGGCCCGCGCGCAAAAAGGTTCCGCGTAAATGGTTGGCCGATTGGATGGAGGCCACCGAAACCCCATAATGCGCCGCCAGCGTGGAAAGGTTGTCGCCCGAACGCACCACGTGCCGGCGCCATACGGCAACCGCGGCCGTATCGAGTTTGCCGCGATTGGCCTCGAAGAGCGGGCGGCTTCCCGCCGGTAATTTCAGGCAAAAATCATTTCGCCCGGGAGGCGTGCACCAACGGCGCAACGCCGGATTCAAATCGCGAATCGAATCTTCGGAAACCCCCACCGCTTTGGCGATGCTGTGCAGCGAATAGGCATGCTGCACCACGGCGGTATCGTATTGCAAAGGCGGCGCATGCACCGAATCGGCGAAGCCGAAGACGGTGGGATTGTGGCCGATGATCATGGCGGCCAGAATCTTGGGCACGTAGAAGCGGGTTTCTTCGGGCAAATCCATATCCCAGAATCCGAGGGTGGAATCGGACTGCCGGAGTTTTTCAATGCGGCCTTCGCCGCAATTGTAGGCCGCCATGGCCAGCGACCAGTCACCGAATTCGGAATACAAATCTTCGAGGTAGTCCAGGGCGGCCTTGGTGGACGATTCGGGATCGCGCCGCGGATCGACCCACCAATCATCGTTCAAGCCGTAGCGCCTGGCCGTGCTGCCTACGAATTGCCACAACCCGCTGGCATTGGCATGGCTCCAGGCTTTGGGATTGAAGCCGCTTTCCACCATGGCCAGATAAATCAAATCCTTGGGCATGTGCCGCTCGCTGAGCCGCCGGGTAATGAGATCGGCATAACGGCTTTTCCGTGCCAGCCAACGCGTGAAATAACCGCGGCCCGGACCCGTGAACACCTCGATGGCCTGCAAGACGCGCGGGGGCAAGGGCGAAGGCAGCGGCAGATCGAAATTGCGATCCGCCAGCTTGCGCAGCATGGGGTCGAGGTTTTTCAGGGCCGAATCGGGGACCTCTTCGATTTGCTGGTTTATAAAATCGGAGAGATCCTGCGCCGTTCCCAGACGCGTGGTTTGGGCCACGGCCTGCACCAGCCAGGTTTGCACCGTGTCCTGGTAGGTCCGGTCGGCAGCCAGCATGGAGGCGCTCAGCGAATCCGAAGAGGCGAGGTCGGTCAATTGCACCATGGCGCTATCGAAGTATTCGGCGGCGTCGAACCAGTCGGAATCATCCAGGCTTTCGCGGCCCATTTGGATGAATTCGGCGGCGTCGGAGGCGAGGTCCGAAGACAAAAATGCGGTGTCGACGGGAACTGTTTTTACGACGGCTGGGGCGGCTGCAGAGTCATGTTGGGGAGCAGCGGACGCTACGACATCGGCCCGGTGTGGAGAACCGGCGCAGCCTATCCACAAAGGCGCGCACAGCGCGCCTGCGGCCAGCCAACCGGGGAACCATGCCGGGATGACGGACCCGGCTTCGGTGTCACTCTTCGAAATCCAAATCCTCGGCGTAATCATTCCACATGTCTGATTTCTTGAATTTGGGATTGTCGAAATCGACTTCCTCATTTTCGTCGTCTGCACCATCATCGTCGTCGGCGCCTTCCTCCTCGTTTTCGAAAGGCTCCAAATCGTCAAAGTCGTCATGTTTCGGACGCCGTCCAAAATGCCATGACGACCTGTCGCCGGATTTCATACCACCCTCCCCGTTCGCAAGGAATGCCTATTTCCCCGCAAATATATCTTGGGCACATTAAATGTCAAGAACTTCCTCCACATTGTTCGGTCCACTGCCTCATTGCTTGCTCACGAAATGCAGCGGGAAGGTAACAGGCAGATCGCCGTGGGCTCCGGGGTCAGGCTCGAATTTCCAGCGGCGCAGGTTTTGCAGGATGTCGGCGATAAACGGCGCAACGGTGATGGTGCTTTTTTCGGCCACCACTTCCGCGTTACCGACGGCCCCCGAAGGCTCGATATAAATGCGTACGGTCAGATCCCCTTCGAAAACCGCTCCTTTTCTCAACCACTTTTGATACAAAAATTCCAATTCGCCCTGGTTTTCCGAAAGTACCTGCAAGATGGCTTCGCGGCGCAGGGGATCTTCTTGAATACGGCGGGCATGGGCGCGTTGCGCCCGTAATTCGGCCTTTTCGGCTTCCGCGATCTTGTCGGCGCGCAAGGCCACGGCCTCTTCACGCGGTTTTGGGGCGGTCGGCGGAGCCGCGGTTTGTGTCAAGGTACTGTCATTCACCTTCTCCAGCTTATCGGATGGCAGGGACAGTTCCTTCTCCGGCATGGATTGCAAACCGTGCCATTTGGCTGCGCTCAAGGGGTTTTCCGGCAATTGTACCCGGGTAAAATTTTGCAGGCGATCCAAGAACTTCACGTCTTGGTATTGCTTGATTTTTTTCAGGGCTTCTTGCTCCAATTGCTTGTCATTCTCGTACACCCGGCCCAGCAAATACAGGCGGCGGCTGGCTTTGCGGGCAAAAGGTGATTCGGGATGATCTTTCAGCAGTTCCTGGTAAATGGCTGTGGCCGAACTGTCGAACCCGACTTCTTCCTGCGCGCGCGCATACAGATACCGGCCTTCCAGCCGGTCGGCTGAAGACAGCTCCGGCTGCGACAAGGCCTTTCCCAATTGTTCCAGGGCGCCGGTGTAATCGGCGAGTTGCAAAAGTTGGCGGCCATAGGCCAGGGGGCTTTGCCGCGTCTTTTTCGCCAACTCCAGTTGCTGTTGCAGATTCTGAATCGTGGCTAAAAAGCGCTTGGCGGTTTCACTTTCTTCGCTGCCGGGAGCGACGGTTTCGACCCGGCGAAAATCGCCGGAGGCCAAGTCGTATTCGCTCAGAAGGCTGAGGCAGAATCCGCGGTGCAGGAGCAAGGTGGCCTGTAAATCCGGCCCGGTGCCGCCGCCGTCGAGCACCCGGGTGTAGACACGGATGGCCTGATCGTATTTGCGGGCCTGCTCGTATACGAATCCCACCTCCAAATCCTTGCGGGTGCGCACGGAGACGGGACGCAGAGTTTGGTGTTTGCCCAGCAGAAAATTCACCGCGCCGATCACCGCACCCACCACCCGGTCGCCCAGGGCATGTTGCGAAGCCGAGGCGGTGTCGACCCAGGCCGTGGCCGACAGCGCCCGCATTTTCAGTTCGAGCGCGGCCTCGTCTTCATCGGGAAGATCCTTGCGGTGGCGGATGAGATCGAAGCGCGCCAGCATGCTCAGGGTATGGCTGGCGTTGTATTTCTGCGACAAGGTCTCCATGGCGCGGTTGAACTCCCGCATGCGGTAGTCGATCACCACCTCGTTGGTATAAATGCTCAAAAATATGAAGAGGCCGATGAGCAACAGCGGTCGGAGGGTGAACCAGAAATTCGCTAGGCTGCCGACTTGTTTTTGCTGCATCAAGGCCTCGCCGGCTGGATTTCGCGTTGTGATCGCCGTCGCGCGCAAACCATTCAGGAGGTGCGGCGGTCCATGGCGTACGAACTGCCGCCGGATTTCTTTTTCACGAATTTTTTCATCTCCGCGGCGATGGAGACGATCATACGGTGATCGCTGATCTTACGAAAGTGGTTGCTGGCCACCGCCAGCGAAATCGACATAAGGGGAAAGCGCACCTTGTGTCCCTGACGGTCCACCGAATCGATGAACCCCTGCTTGGCGTCGGCATCGTTATAGAACTGGCGCACGCCGCCGTCGAAGGCGGCCACAATGCCTTTGCAGATCTCTTCCCAATTTTCAAACCGGGTGATGAGCACGAAGTCATCGCCGCCTTCATGCCCCACGAAGGTGGAGGGATCGCCTAGGCGCTGCGCGGTGTCGAGAAAGCAGTCGCGGGTGAACAAAATGGCGTCGTCGCCTTTGGAGAAGCCGTATTTGTCATTGTAGGCTTTGAAGTTGTCGAGGTCGGCGTAAATGACGGCGAACTCCTGCCCGCTGCGCAGGCGCGCGTCGATTTGCGCGATGATGGTGGTGTTGCCGGGTAATCCCGTCAGGGGGTTGGCGCCTTTGGCCTCTTCGCGGATGCGCACCAGGTTCATCACCATTTCATTGAACGACGAGGCCAACATGCCGATTTCGTCCTGCTGGCGGATTTCGATGCGCTGGGAGAAATCGCCCTTGGAGATTTCATGCGTGGCGTGTTCCAGGCGGGTGATGGGGTTCAGGACCAGGCGGCGGAGAAAGAGGGCGAAGATCACCTGCAGGAAAACCACCAGCAAGGTGACCAGCAGGCACAGGCGCAGGAGCACATTGCGATCCTGTTCCAGGCTTTTGATGCGCAGGGGTGTGCGCAGCACCACCGCTTGGCCGCCCGCCAGGGTCAAGGGAATGTACAGGTCGATGCGGCGCTGGGCGATATGGATGTCATGCAGAAATTCTTTGTCCTCCAGTTCGCTGCGGGCCACGGCGCGTTGCAACAGCCCCTTCACGGCGTCGGTGGCCGCCGCCAGACCGGCGGGTTGGGAGAACAAGACCTTGCCGTCTTCGGTATACACCCACAAGGTGTCGGCGCCTTCCTGGGCGAAGGAGCGCACCAATCCGGCGAAGGCTTCGGGTTGGCTGCCGTCGCCCCAGGCCGTGCTCAGGCCCGACGCGATTTGCGCCAGGCGCACCGATTGGTTTTCGCTTTCCAACTGCTGGCTGCGGGTGATGAGATCGCTTTGGTTCTCCCAGATGATGAAATTGAAAATCGAGACCAACATTACGGTCAGCACGATGTACAGCATCGCCGTCTTGTACGACAGCGAATTGCGCCGGATGCCTAACATGCGGTTTCGCCCCATTCGTGAGCCGAACGGGACCACCTGCGAAGTTCATGATCGTGCATAGGCCGCGCCTCTGGTCGGGGCGGCCGGCCAACCCCAAAATCAACGGCTGCGCTGGCGGCGATCCACTCCGACAATCCCCTGGAGTTTATCGCTGATCTCCTGGGGCGTGCAAGGCTTCTCGAAAATCCAGAGGCCCAGGTGCCGCCGTAGCTCTTTTTCCGGTTCCGGCAAATCGGCAGACACGACCACACCGCAGGGCGTGCCGCCGCTTTTCTCGCCGAGTTGCAAGAGGAAGTAATCCGGACCGAAGCCGCCGCTGCCGTTTTCATTGACGAGCAGAAAATCGCGGCCGGGAAGTTTTTCCCAGGACCAGCCGGCGGGATCAGGGCGCAACACTTCCCAGCGCAAACCGGGGTGGGAAGTCGCCGTAAGGCCTTCGAGACCCGGAACATCGCCGCCGAGATCGAGGAGCAGCACCTTGCGGCTGGGCCGGTGCGCTCCGCCGCCCTTGCGTTTCTCGAGAGGAAACTGCACGATGAATACCGAGCCTTTGTGGCGCGTCGACTCCACGAAGATTTTGCCGCCGTGCAATTCGACAAAGGATTTGCAAATGGCCAATCCGAGTCCGTGGCCCTTGCCGGGCATATTGCTGCCCGAACCCGTATTGAACTTTTCGAAAATGGCTTTGCGGTCGGCCACGGAAATGCCGGGCCCCATGTCCTGAATGGAGAACACCAAGCTGTTGTTGTGGCGTGCCACGCGCAGCACGATTTCTCCGCTGGCGCGCGTGAATTTGATGGCGTTTCCCAGCAGATTGGTGAGTATGCGCCCCACCTTCTGCACATCGAGAAACATTTCGGGTATCGGTTCAGCTTCGACACGCAGGCGGATGCCCTTGGTTTCTGCCAGGCTGCGCAACGCCTGCACCGCATTTTCCACCTCACGGGTGAAATTGGTTTTTTCCAACTTGAGCGCGAGTTTCCCCATGCCGATGCGCGCCGAGTCGAGCAAATCGTTGACCATGTCGACCAGGAATTGGCAATTGCGATGGATGGTGCGGATGGGTTCGAGCTGGGTCGATTGCAGGTTTCCCAGTACCCCTTCCATCAGCAATTCGGCGTAACAAATCATGGCCGCCAGGGGACCGCGCAAATCATGCACCGCCATGTGCAGAAATTCGATTTGATGATCCACCTGAACTTGCTGGGCGTCGAGCTGTGATTGGAGCCGCCTGCTGACCGCCTGCTCGGCCAACAGCCGCGATCGCAACCGCACCAAGGCCTGGAGGCGGGATTTCAAGGCCGAATATTCGGGGTCGGCATCGCCGATAAAGGCAAATCCGGTTTGGTACAACGAGGCTTTGGTTTCGGCCGGTAAAGGTTGGGGGTGCGCCACCAAGGTCGAACTCAGGGCCAGCAGGGGTGCTGCGGCGTTCCGCGTATCGGCGACAAATTCCAGCGCCGCTTCCAGGTCCATCAATTGCAGGCAACCCAGCGGCCATTGCGCCAAGTCGGGCGGCGTATCGTGCGACAGCGGAAAACCGGCCAGGGCGCTTTCCAGCCGCGTTCGAAATTCGCCTTCGCCCATCCGAAGAAAAATTCGCGGTGGGTGAAAAGATCCCGGCATACGTCCCCTACTGGGATTGAAGTTTGTATTCGTGCAGCTTGTTTCGCAAGGTGCGAATGCTGATTCCCAACATGTCCGCGGCTCGGGTGCGGTTCTGGGCGCAGGCTTCCAGGGTTTTCAGAATCAACTGCCGCTCGGCGTCGGCCACGGTCATCCCCGCGGAGAGCGCAGCCTGGCGGCCGGACTCGGATTCGGGGCGGGACTCATCCAGCCGCAAATGCTCCACGCCGATGTCCCGGCTCTTGGCGAAAACCACCGCGCGCTGGATGACGTTTTCCAGTTCGCGCACGTTGCCGGGCCAGGTGTGCCGGCGAATGCGCTCCAGGGCTTCGGCGTTGAGGCCGGGCACGGTGAACCCGTTTTCACGATTGTACTTGGCAATGAAATGCTGCGCCAAGGCCTCAAGGTCTTCCCGGCGTTCGCGCAGGGGCGGCGAACGCAAGGGGATCACGTTGAGGCGATAGTAGAGATCTTCACGAAAACTTCCCTTGTCGACTTCGGCGCGCAGGTCGCGGTTGGTCGTGCAGAGCACGCGCACGTCGACCGGAACCTCTTCGTCACCACCCACCTTGGTGACTTCGCGCTCTTGCAGCACGCGCAGCAGTTTGGCCTGGGCATGCAGCGGCATCTCGCCGATTTCATCCAGCAGGAGGGTACCCCCGTTGGCCAACTCGAATTTTCCCACCCGGGTTTTGACCGCGCTGGTGAAGGCGCCTTTTTCATGCCCGAACAATTCGCTTTCGACCAGGGCTTCGGGCATGGCGGCGCAATTGATTTTCACGAAGGGCAAGCTGCTGCGGCGGCTGCGGGCATGAAGGGCCTGGGCCAGCAATTCCTTGCCGGTTCCCGACTCGCCGGTGATGAGTACGGTGGAATTGGATTCGGCCACTTCGTCCACCTGCCGCAGCAGCTCGGCCACGGCCGCCGAAGCGCCCACGAAGCGGTAGCGCTCGGAAAGCGCCTCGCGCAGACGCCGGTTCTCGCGCTTGAGCTGGCGCAGGTTCAGGGCCTGCGCCACGGTATGCTCAAGTATTTCCACCTCGAAGGGCTTTTCGATGAAGTCCTGCACCCCCAATTTCATGGCTTTGACGGCGGTGCCGATGCTGCCATAGGCCGTCATCAGCACGATGGCCAGCCCCGGTTCGGCGCCCAGCAGGCGCTCGGCCAGTTCCAGGCCGTTCGGGCCGGGCATTTTGAAGTCGGAGACCACCAGGTCGAAGCGCCCGGGTTCAAAGGCTTCGAGAGCTTCGGAGCCGTTGCGGCACAGTTTGACCCGATGGCCGAGCCGGGTCAAGCTCACGTTCAGGAATTCGCGCAGAATTTCTTCATCGTCGACGACGAGGATTTCAGCCATGCAAAGAGCCTCGCGGATCCAGACGCACCTCGAAGCGGGTCGGACCGCCGGCGCGGCTGCACACTTCGATGCGTCCGCCGTGCAAATCGACGATGCGCTGCACGATGGCCAGACCCAGACCGGTGCCCTGTTGCTTGGTGGTGAAAAAGGGGTTGAAGATCTGTTCGCGGATGTCGTCGGGAATGCCCGGCCCTTGATCGGTGATGGACAGCCGCAGAAAATCGTCGGCATCAAGCTCGGCGGCGACCATGATCACCCCGCCCTGTTCGCCCGTGGCCTGCACGGCGTTGACCAGGAGGTTGAGCAATACCTGCTGCAATTTTTCCGGATCGATCAACGCTTCGAGCCGGGCAAAGCCGTAGCGGCGTTCAATGCGCAAGGAGCGGCCGTCGGCCGTGGCTTCGGCCTCGACCGACCGCAACAGCTCTTCGAGCCAGGCCAGAAGTTCCACCTTGCGCAGTTGCAATTCCAGCGGTCGGGTGTACACCAGCAGGTTCGACACGATTTTGTTCAGGCTGGCCACGCCGTGCACGATGCGATCCACCAGGACGCGGCGGCGGTCGCCGGTTTCGAGGTCGCGCAGCAGCAGGCCCGCGAAGCCGCCGATGCCGCCCAGCGGATTGCGGATTTCATGCGCCACGGTGGCGGCCATTTCGCCCAGGGCCGCCAAGGTGCGCGCATGCTGCACCTGCCGCTCCATGAGTTTGTAGGCGGAAAGATCCGAACTCACCTCCACCGCGCCCAGCACGGCGCCGGCCCGATCTTTGACCAGGGAGGTCGTATACCCGATGGGTTTGCGCGTTCCCCCGATGCTCCAGCCTTTTTCATGCCCGGATGAGTTTTTACCCGTGCGTAAGGTGACCAGCAGCGGGAAATGCCCGTCGGCTTGATCGGTAAAGACCGTGCGGTAATCTGTGCCGCGCGCGGCGGCGGCGTCCACTCCGTAAATGCGTTCGGCTGCGGGATTGAACAAGGTGATATGCTCGTCGCCGTCCACCATGACCACGGCCGAGTCCAGGCTTTCCAAAACCGACTGCATTTGGTTTTGCACCCGTTCGGTTTCGCCGAGCGCGGCTTCCAGGCGCTGGTTCTTCTCGGCCAATTCGCGCGAGATGCGATCGAATTTGACGCCGAGATCGCGGTAGGCCGACTCCAGGCGGCCTACCGTGGCGTTGAACCAGCCCATGACCTCCGCGAACCGTTCCTGGGCTTGCGGCGGAAGCTCCTGCAGACTTTGCGGAGGCGACGCCATAAAGCCTACCACCCCGCCCGGTAGCGGCTTACGCGTGCGGCGATATCGCCCGTGTCGCCGCCCGTCTCGGCCGGAGCTTCGAATTGTTCGCGGTGACGCTTTTGAATTTCTGCGGCCGCGCTTTCCATGGCGTCGAGCAATTCGCCTACCGGTCCCGCGCGCAAGGCTTCGCGTTCCTCCGCGGAAAAGCCCTGCCACCGTTCCATCATGGGCTGCAATTCGTGCCGCCGCTCTTCGAGGGTATGCAAAACTTCGCGCTGATGCCGCAGGAGGCCGTCGAGGTCGCCGAACACCCCGGAGCGTACGCATTCCATGGCCTGCGACTGAATGCCGTCCAATTCCCGGAACAACTCCGCTTCCTGGCGCAGAAGTTCGGTGAAGAGGTCGCGGAATTCGCCGTGGTCGTTAATGCAAAACCCCCTGATACTCCTTGCGCCAAACGGCATCGTCCTTCTGCCATTTGGCCTGAGCCGCCCAATAGCTGTCGGGATAATTATCGATTACCCGTTGATAGGCTTGCAAGGCGGCGTCCCAATCGCCTTGCGCCTTGGAAATGTTCGCCATCTGATACTGCGCCCACGCTGCCTCTTTGGCCTGCGGGTATTTACGCAGCAAATCGCCGTAGGCGGCCATGGCCGCCGGCCATGCATGCCGCCGGAATTCGAGATCGCCCAATTGCACGGTCGATTCGAGACAGGCCTCAGCCAAGGAGGTATCGACGCAAGCGGCCAAAGATTTCCGGTAATACTCGGCGGCCTTGCCGTCTTCGCCTTGTTTGGCCCAGAAGGCGCCCAACTTCTGCCGAATCCACAAGAGGCGCGACGCGTCTTGAATGCCTTTTTCGGCTTGCAGTAAATAGGTGGCCTGATCCTTGGGATCGCCTTCGCTGGCCCGGGCCAAATGGTAAATCACTTCCGGACGGGGCGGTCCGAAACCGCTGTCGCGATCCACCTTTTGCAACAGGGGAACGGCTTGCTCGCCTTGGCCCTGGCCCGTCAAGGCCAGCGCCGACAGGTAACGCGCGTAGCGTTCGAAACGCCCTCCGGCGTGGTGCGCCAAGTAATCGTCGGCCTGGGCTCCGGCTTGCTGGTACAGGCCCAGCTTGAGATAAACGGCCGCCAAATCCACGGGCACGGCTTCGGCATTGGCCGAGCCCGCGAATTGCACCTGCACGGCTTTCAATCCCTGCACACAGCGCTCGATGCGATTGTCTTCCAACGCTTCGCGCGCCGCTTCGAGAGCTTGCGCGCCCGGGCCGGGCGAAGCCGATATCACATAGAGAATTCCGCCGCCGATGGGATAGGCGGCGGCTTCGCCTTGCGATTCCGCCGCTTCGACGGCAGCGGGTTTTGAAGGCGCCGTTGTGTCGGGGAGCGTCGTGGGCGGTTTGGTCTTGGCCGGAACCGGGGACAGATGGGCGCGTAAGGCCTGGATGGCATCTTCGGCTTGTTTGCGGCCGGCATCGCTTTGCGTGGCTTTGACATAGCTCTCATAAGCGGCGATGGCTTCGCGATTACGCCCCTGCTTCTGATAAATCCGGCCGAGATAGAAATAGGCGTTGAAGCCCTTGTCGGGATAGGCCGTGCTGCGTTTGAAGTCGTAAATCGCCTTGTCCAACTCGCCGCGCTCGTAGCGAATCACGCCGCCGAGATAATACGCACCTGGATGGCCCGGCGCTTTGCGCAAAACCACCCGCAGGGTCTTCAGGGCCTCGTCTTTGTGACCTGCGCGGTATTGCTGGATGGCCGCGTTGAATTCGGGCATAGCGTAGATTCCCGCGGCGGGTTTTGCCGTGGTCGGAGCCGGAGTTGGTGAGGCGGTGCGCGGTTTGGAAGGATGGGCGCCGGAATCGGCCGGCGCGTGGGCCGCCTGCGGGGCCGGCGGTGGCTCGGCGGGCAGCGGTTCACCGCGGGCGATTCGTTTCAGATTCTGTTTGGCCGTGTCGACCCAATTTTTTTGCGCGGCGGTATTCGACAACTTGCGCCAGGCATCGAGGGCTCCGTTCTTATCCCCGGATTTTTCCAGCGCCACCGCCAGCTTGGCCTGCAGTGCCGGGCGTGCCGGATCGCGCCGCAAGGCGGCGCGGTAGCTTTCCAGCGCCCCGTTGCTTTGACCCATGCGCAGGCGCAAATCGCCCAACCACTCATAGGCGGCGACGTCATCGGGGTATTCGGACAAGTGCAGACGCAATTCCTGGGCGGCCCGATCCAATTGCCCCGATTGCTCCCATTTTTTGGCCAGATCGAGACGCAGATCGGCGGCCGGCTCCGCCGCCGCGAGCGATGCGACCAAGGCCAGGAAAAAAGCGATGCGCATCATGTCGGGACCGGGCCTTCGCAGCGGGATCGCGGGATCGCGGAAATCATCATGGATTTGGGTGCATTATAATCTTTCCGACGGCCCGGGTAAACCACCTCGTCGGCCCGCAGCATAGGGATGCAAGCGGGACGGCGATCACTTGCCGGGAAAACGCAACACCCGCACACGCAGCACGTTGTCGATGGCGCGCAGCGTTGCTTCCAGTCCCGGCGGAAAATCCTGATCGAGATCGATGATGTTGTAACCGATCTTGCCGTTGCTTTCGTTGGTCATGGACTGGATGTTGAGCCCGACATTCCCCAAGGCCTGGGTGATATGAGCGATCACGTTGGGCCGGTCGCGGTTGATGACGGTCAGACGCGTGCGCGTCGACCCCTGGGGGAAGACCTCGACCACGGGAAAGTTCACCGAATTGGCGATCACGCCGTATTCGAGGTAGTTGCGCACCTGCTTCACGGCCATGACGGCGCAGTTTTCTTCCGACTCCGCGGTGCTCGCACCCAGATGGGGCGTACAAATCACCCGATCGTTCCCCAGCAAAGCGCGGCTGGGAAAATCGGTGATATAGGTCTGTACCTTGCCGGCTTGCAAAGCGGCCAGCACAGCCGCGTCGTCGTAAATGCCCTTGCGCGCGTAATTCATCAGAATGACCCCGTCGCGCGTGCCCTGCAATTGCTTGGAGTCGATGAGGTTACGGGTTTGATCCGAAAGCGGCACATGCACCGAAATCACATCGGCCGCCCGCACCACGTCTTCGAGCGTATGCGCGACTTCGGCGCGGGCGTTCAAGGCGTGGAAATTGGCGATGGTGGGAAAGGGATCATAGCCTATCACGTTCATGCCCCGGTCCACGCCGGCGTTGGCCACCAGCACCCCGATTTTCCCCAACCCGATCACCCCCAGTGTCTTCCCCATCAACTCGAACCCGGTGTAGTGCGATTTTCCCTTTTCCACCTTTTCGGAAAGGGCTTTTTCGTCGGTTTCTTTCGCCAGCGACTGGCTGAATTCCAGGCTTTTATGGATTTTGCGCGCCGCGATTCCGAGCATGATGAAAACCAATTCGGCCACGGCGTTGGCGTTGGCGCCGGGCGTATTGAACACGCAGACGCCTTTCTCCGTGGCTTTATCCACCGTGATATTATTGACGCCGGCGCCGGCGCGGGCGATGCACAGCGTGGAGGGCAGCAGGTCGGTGTCGACCGGCGCGCTGCGCACCAGTACGGCATCGGGCGCCTCGGCCTCGGCCGATACGGCGTAAGCGTCGGTGAAAAACTTCAGGCCTTGCGCGGAGATATTGTTCATGGTTTTGACGCGAAACATGGTGCCGCCTCGGTTTGGGAAGTCCGAAAAATTAGCTGCGCGTCCGCGCGGCGGCAACCGCCGCCTCGGGTATGCTCCGTGTTACCCCGGCCGCGTGGCGACCGGCGTTAAGGACGGGGCGGCGGATAGCCGGGAATGGGATCGGTGGTATTCTTATTCGAAGGCTGTAGCCACAGCTCATAGGCGGCAAACCCCAAGCCCCCGGCTGCGGCCAGGGCCAGCGGGAATTTCCAGTAAATCGCCTTTTTCTGGTTCTTGAACTTTTGTTCAATGGCCGGGCTCCACTTGAAATTCATGGCGATCACGCTTTCGTCGTCCTGCACGTCATATTGCAGGTCATAGGGCGTGAACAGACTTACCCGCACTACGTCGCGAATGTCGGGTTTCAAACCTTCGACATCTTTGTTCAAATCGACTTTGAGGGATTGGATGGTGCTGTTGGTGAAAGGGGGATCGTGAATCGGCGTCATGATGCTTTGGCCAACGTGTGTGTCGTAAAAATCGAAGACCACCGCCTTTTTCTGCGCATCATAATAATTGAAATAGGCCGAAGGTCGTTTGGTCAGCAAAAACATGATGCTGATCTCTTTTCCGCCTTTTTCTTTTTGACTGGGCTGCGTGACGTACTGCACGCCTTCGATGGTGCAGATCATGCCTTTTTCCGCCGGGGTGCGGGTGGGCGCGTCGGGTAAATCGACCAAATCTTCGTATTGGGCGTGTGCAGGAAGCACGGTCAGCCCGGCGGCGAAAACGCCGATTTTCCAGGTCAACCCCACCCATCGCTTCAAATCGAAATTCCCGCGCATTGGTCTACTCCTTTTAAAATAGATAATGGCCTAATTTCAAGGGGATTGGAATTAAAAAAGCGGGCGAATCGCATCGAAGAGCAGTTTGATCGCCAAGAGTATCCCGGTCACCAGCAAAAAAATGCGGACGAAATTCTCGCCGCGCCGGATTTGCAATTGGCTCCCCATGAATCCACCCACACCGGTTCCGGCGGCCAAGGCCGCCGCTAAGTCCCAGCGGATCTTGCCGAAGGCGCCGTAAATCACCAGGGACAACGTGGTTAGAATGAACACGTTCAACACCTTTAAAGAATTGCTTTGCAAGAGATTGAGATTGCCCATGCGCGAAAACACATAAAGCATGATCAAACCCACCCCGGCTTGGATGAAGCCGGAATACAACCCGATGCCGGCGTAGAACAGGAAGGGCCAAAAGCCGGATCGAAGGGTCAGGGCCTCTTCCGTGGCGATTCTCGCCCCCTGGCGGCGCGGTTTCACGGTTTGGATCACGACGAATAATATGACGGCGGCCAATACCGGTTTGAAAGCCCGGTCGGGTAAAACCACGCCGAGATACGACCCGGCGGCGGCTCCGAGAAACCCCGGGATGCCGATGCGCAGCGACAGCCCGGGGTAGACCATTCCCCGTCGCCAGAATCCCGCCGTCGATCCCAGGCTTCCCATCCACACGCCCAGGCGATTGGTGCCATTGGCCACGGCCGCAGGCAACCCGAGCCACAGCAAGAGCGGAAGTACCAGTACCGATCCGCCCCCGGAAATGGAATTGACGATGGATACCGCGCAACCCGTAAGGAGAAGCAGAACATAACAGGCCGGGGGATGCTGCCAGAAGGCGGTCACGGCACCGATTCCCGGCTGCGCACCGCCGCCAGGGAAATGCCGGGACGATCCTTCTCTTTGGCATACAGCGCCGTGACTTCATGCAGCGCTTCGGCAAAGGCGTTGGGAACCCCCCATTGGCCTTCACCCAATTGCTCGGCTTGGGATAGAAAAGACTGCAACTGGATTAAATCGAAATGTGAGGCGTCGATACGGCGGCGAAAATACACATGGTCTCCCCAGTTCTTCTGCCGAATCCACCCCAGTTCTTTCAGCGGCAAGGCCAACTGCAAGATGCGCTCGGGCGGCTGCCCCAAAAGCTGGGCGACTTCGGCGCCCGCCACTACGCCGCGTCGCAGGTCGAGCAAATCCCACAGCGCGATCACCTCGCTGATCGAGGCGGGGCCTTCCGGAGTCACGCTTAGTCTATCGGCCGTCCGGGAGTCGGGAGCGTACAGGCGCTGTTGGAGAAAAGCCACGGCCGCGCCGAATAAGGCCGCAGCCCAGAAGAAATAAATCAGCAGCAGGAGAACGGGAAGAATGGCCAGGGAACCGTATAAAAATCGGTTTTGTGCCAACAGCAATTTGGGAAAAAGAAACAGCAGTCGGGAAAAAAAATAGATGATGGCGGTGGAAACCGTGGCGCCCAGCCAGGCCGGCTGCAGACGCACCCGGGCATTGGGGAGGATGTAAATCATCATGCCCAAGCCCAGCCACATGAATACCAGCACTCCGGCCGCACCGAATATGAAGAAGCCGCCATGGGGAATAAACGCCGGTAAGCCGCCCGAGAAATCCCAGTTTTTGAAGGCGTTCCGGGCCTTGAGCAAAAGGCGTGCGCTCAGCAGCACCAAGGCTACCAGCAACGCCAGAAACGGGGTGTAAATCCGGAAACGGGCCCACCAATTGCGCACGCGCCGCACATTCCAGACCCGGTTCACACCCGACTCGATATTGCTGATGGACAGGAAAAATCCGAACAACAGGCCCAACATGCCCCCGCTGCTTAGACGGTGAAAGCCCAGGCGCTGCGCACGCTCCAGACTGTGCAAAACCGGTTCGAGGGGGAGATCGAGATTAAAAGAAGAGGTTACATAGGGGACGAGATGCGACATCAAATTCAAGTACCCGAGTTTTCCGGCCACGGCCGACAGAAAGACCACGAAGGGTATGAAGGTGATTAAGGTGGTAAAGGTCAGGGCGGCCGCGCGCATGGGAACTTCGTTGACCGAGAAGCTCACCGCGGCCAGAAACAGCACGCGCAGTAATCTCGCCGCCAAGGCGTGGGGACCATTATGCAGGGGATCGCCGGCCCGGCGCAACCTCCGCCACAAATGGTCTTCGCCGCGGGTCCATCGCTGCCACGCCTTGTTGGCGCGCAACAAAACGGTGCGGGATTCGTTGCTAACTTTGGGACTTTTCAAAGAAGGCGTTTTCCCCTTGAAGGCCGCCGGTTCGGGCGTCATCGGTTGCCCAGGCAAATTAAGAAACCGCAACGCGGTGGCCGCAATTTTGCTCGCCGTGGCGGGGCCCACGGCCGCTCCTGTCTTTCCCACCTGGTACGCGCCGGGCTTGTATCCGGGCATTACTCCGGAGCAAAGCGATGTGGCACATGCCGCCATCAATCGCTTTTACAACGGCGACTTCCAGGGAGCAATCGCAGTATTGGATTCCCTGGCCCCGCGGGAAGAGCGCGACAGTCTTCCGCCGCTCAGTCAATTGCTGCTGGTCTCCATGGCCGAAACGCGTTTGCAACGCGATGAGGCGCAGACTCGGCAGGACTCGCTGGACTTGGGCGATCAAATCGATAATGCCGCCGCCGCAGGCCTGGCCGCCTGCCGCAACGGCGAACAGGCGCGTTATCCCGCCACCTGTCTTTTAATCGAAGGCGGCATTCGCGGCTTTCTGGCCACGCGTCAAATTCCCACCGATCCCATGCGGGCCCTGAACGAAGGCTTGCATGCCCTGCACCTGTTGCAGCGGGCTTTGGAAAAAGATTCCCGGCTGCGCGACGCCTACCTAGGCGAAGGGATTTTTCAATGCACGGTGGCCAGCGCACCCCTGGTGGTACGGGCCGCCCTGAAGGTCATGGGCGTCGAAGTCAGCATGCCGCGGGGTATGGCCGCTCTGCGGCGCGCCGCCTATCGCGGGCAATACACTTCGGTGGCCAGCCAGTTTTTTTTGATTCAATTCCTGTCGCCGTTCAATGACGAACCCCGGAGCGAAAAAATCCGCATTTTCCGCACTCTCGAAAGCGTATTCCCCGAGTCGGCCTACCCCACCTTTCTGCGCTGGGACGAGGCCCTGTGCTTTTACCCAGACAGCTTTTATCAACCAGAGCGCCGCGCTGAATTGGAAGCACGCCTGCGCGCGGTGGTGGTCCGCGATGGTCCGGGCCGGGTTTACCGGAACCTGGTGAAATACCAATATTCGCTCTGCAATCCGGCACCAACTCCGGAATTCGCACCCGACCCGGACACCGATCTCGACGAGTATTCCTATTACCCGATTTTCCTGGCGGCTCTGCGTCTGCGCCGCCAATTGCGCGACAGCGCGGGTCCCGATTCATCACGTCCGGTGCGCTTACAGCGGATTCGGGTCCTGGAAGATTCGGCGTTGACTACGCTGGAAAATTCCGGCATGAATGCGTCGCAGCGCAATTTTTTTGCCTGGCATATCCACGATGCCTTGCGCGAAGAAATGTTGCGTCCGCCGCACCGGGCGGATTGACGCGCTTCCCGCCACACGACATACGCAGGTTACTGCGGCCGGGCCACGATCACATCGTAGGCCGTGGTGAAATCGCGCGGCGCGGCCGAGAGGTATTCCCCCACATGCGCGCAGAGCGTTTCCCATTCTGCGGCCTCCAAGGCGGCGCGCAAGGCCGCGAACGCACCCGAGTGCGCCGCCCGATCCAATCCGGCGCGAACCTGGGTGGGCGTCAGCCGGCGACGCTCGGCATAAGTCTTTTCCAGGCGGCGAACATTCCAGCCCGCTTGCGCTTCCCATTCCCTGGCGAGTCTCTGACCCGGTCCGAGGGCGGCTGGCGTTGCGAGCGACAAAGCTTTGACGCGCATCGCTTGGGGGGCTTGCGACAGCCATTCGTTCCAGGGCCATTCCGCTTCCCGGCGCCAGGCCAACACCCATACGGCCCGGCGGGCGACGGTGCGGTGCAAGGCCTCGACCCATTCCCAAGACGGCGGTGTGATTTGCAATCCCAAAAGGGCGTCGAAGTTCGGCGCTTCGGAACCGAACGCGCCGGGTTCCGCCAGTCCCGGCAACGAACACACCCACGCTTGCGGTTGGCCCATGGCATCGAGACGCTGCGCCCAGGCTGCGAATTCGGCTTGTTCCGCTTCACTCTCACAACGGCACCACACTCCGCCTTCAAGACAACGGCGCAAGGCCTCCCAGGCCAGAAAACCGTGATGACCTCCGAGATCCAACACCAAAGACTCACGCCGCAAAGCCGCGGCCTCGCATAGGTCGTCGCGCAGGCGGCGCAAGGCTTCGCTTCCCGTTTCCGCGGTGCGCAGCCAGTCGCCCTCGCGGGCCGCCACAGCCCCCGGGCTGTTGGGTGGCACGGCCCATTGGGCTTCGCGGCGGCGCAACACCTCGGCGCGCACGCCGCTTTCATAGCCCAGGCGGCCCGGTTCGTAAAAGGCGCGGCCGCGCAGCCCCGCGGGCAGGTATTGCTGCGCCACCCAATGATCGCGAAAGGCATGCGGATACAAATACCCTTGGCCATGCCCCAAATCGGCGTCGCGGCTTTTGTCTTTGAGCGCGTCGGGCACTTCGCCGATGCGTTCGCGGCGTACGGTTTCCAAGGCGTCGAAATAGGCCAGGGCGCTGTTGCTTTTCGGCGCCGTGGCCAAATACAAACAGGCCTCGGCCAAATGGAATTGGCCTTCGGGCAATCCCACGTAGTCGAACGCCGCGGCCGCCGACATCACCACTGCCAGGGCCCGGGGGTCGGCGAGGCCCACGTCTTCGGCGGCGAGAATGACCATGCGCCGGAACAAAAAACGCGGGTCTTCCCCGGCCTCCACCATTTTGGCCAGCCAATACAAGGCCGCGTCGGGATCGGAACCGCGCACGGCTTTGATGAACGCCGAGATGGTGTCGTAATGCGCGTCGCCGTCTTTGTCGTAGAGCACGGCCTTGCGCTGAATGCTTTCTTCGGCCACGGCCAAGGTGATGTGGCGCGCTCCGCCAGCGTCGGGCGCCGTGGTTTCCACTGCCAACTCCAGTGCATTCAAGGCGCTGCGTGCGTCGCCTTGCGCCATGCGCACCAGATGCTCCAAAGCGCCGGGTTCCGCCTGCACGCGCAGCTTGCCGTAGCCGCGGTCCGCATCGCGCAAGGCGTTGTCCACAGCGCGCCGCACGTCGGCGTCTTCCAGCGCGCGCAATTGAAAGATGCGCGAGCGCGACACCAAGGCCTTGTTCACCTCGAAGTACGGATTCTCGGTGGTGGCGCCGATCAGAATCAAGGTGCCGTTTTCCACATGTGGCAGCAACGCGTCTTGCTGCGCCTTGTTGAAGCGGTGCACTTCGTCGACGAACAACAAGGTACCGCGGCCGTGCAGGCGCCGCGCTTCCAGCGCCGAATCCAGAGCGGCGCGAATATCCTTGACGCCGGCCAGCACCGCGTTGATGGCCAGAAATTGCGCTTGGGTGGTGTTGGCGATGATGCGGGCCAGGGTGGTTTTGCCCGTGCCCGGCGGGCCGGAAAAAATCACCGAGGTGATGCGGTCGGCCTGGATGGCGCGGCGCAACAAGCGGCCCGGACCGAGAATGTGTTCCTGGCCCACGAATTCATCGAGGGTGCGGGGGCGCATGCGTTCGGCCAAAGGCGGTGTTCCCGCTGTGCCGGCGGTGAATAAATCCTCGGAGCGGAAGCCGACGGCCATACTGCGAAGGATAGCAAGCGCCCCCAAGGCCCGCGACGTGGTATTTTAAGGGCATGTTCCCAATACGCGTGGTGGCGGTGATTCTCGTCTTCGGCTCGCTGTCCGCAGCCCAGGCGCCTTCGCGCAATGAAAGGCGTGAGAACGTGGTGCGCACCGAATATTTGAAACTCACGGCCGACCTGCATGTGCCCGTCATTACGCCCGAAAAATTGAAAAAGGAATTGGACGACCCCAATTTGGTGCTGGTGGACGTGCGCCAACCCGCCGAACAAAAGGTTTCGATGCTACCGCATGCCTTCACGACTTTTCAATTCGCACAACGCTTCCATTACGGCTTCCCCAAGGACAAACACATCGTCACCTATTGCACCATCGGCAACCGCGCCGGGAAGTACGCCGAAGAATTGCTGGCCAAAGGCCTGCCCGTGCAAAACCTCGAATACGGTCTCTTGGGCTGGACGCATGTGGAGGGCCCTTTGGTCACGCGCGACAGCGCCGGCGCCTGGGTGCCGACCAAAAAGGTGCATGTCTTTTCTCAGGACATGCACAATTGGATTGCGCTCGACTACCAAGCCGTGTGGTGACAGGACATGCCGTCACCGTCTCGGCCGCGGATCGACCCGGTGATAGTAACCCAGGCGATACCGGGCCGCCATGCGTACCGCGCAGAATCCATAGCGCAGCGGGTTGAGATAGGAGCGTTCGCCGGCGTAGCGCGCGGGAATGGGCAACTCGTCGATGCGCAGCCCCAGGGCCGCGGCGCAGGCGATGACTTCGAGGTCGAAATCGAAATATCCGCTGAGTTTTTCGAAGGGAATGTTCCGCAAGGCCCGCCGGCCATAGAGCAGAAAGCCCGAATGCGGATCGGTCAGCCGATGCCCCAGGCAGCGGTTTTCCACCCAGGTCAGCGCTTTGCCCGCCACCACTTTATACCGCGGCATGCCGCCCGCGCGGGGATGGCCGGCAAGATGGCGCGACCCCTGCAACAGATCCAGGCGGTTCTGCAGCATGTGATCCGCGAACCCGCCGATGCGTTCGGGAGGATATTGCCCGTCAGCATGCAAACACACCGCGATCTCGCAGCCGGCTTCCCGGCATACGCCCAATCCCCGGCGCACAGCCAGGCCGTAGCCCTGGTTGCGCGCCGAGGTATGCACCTGGATTTTGGGCATGGCTGCGGCCAGCGCCTGCGCGCGCTCCGCAGTTTGATCGGCGCTGCCGTCGTCGATGACGGCTACCACCTTCAGGCGCGGCCAAAGATCGACGGGAATGCGGGCCAGCACGGCCGGTAACGTGCTTTCCGCGTTGTACGCAGGAATGAATATTCCCAGCGACGGCTCCGGGTTCATGCCGCCGCCTCGACGGGTGCCGTTTCGGCGTCCCGGGCCGTTTTTTCCATCTGCACGATTTCCGTGAATCCGCGCGGCACGAATCCCAAATCATCCCGGGCCGCCTGAATATCCGGAGCGGCGTCGTACAGCAAGCCATGCAGGCTCTGGCGCGAGGCCCAAGACAGGCGCCTGCCCCGCAGGCGCGACAGCATTTCCGCGGCCCAGGCCGAGGCGCGCAACAGTTTTTCCGGAACCGGCAGCACGGCTTTGACCCGTCCCCGGTTGCGTAACACGGCGGCGGCCATGGCGGCCAAGGTGACGACTTCGGAACCGCCCAGGGCATAGGTTTTTCCTCGGCAACGCGCCTCGTCCGGAATGCGGATCAACGCCCGGCACAGGTCTTCGACATGCACCGGCCGCTTGCGCGCACCGCCGCGTCGCGGCAAGGGCAAAACCGGCCAACGCAGCACCGCGGCGGCGAAGGCCCGGTATTCCTCGCCGCCGCCCCGGCCATCGAGCACCAGGCAGGGACGCACGATGGTCCACGGCAATGCCGAATCACGAACCAGGGTTTCAGCTGCGGCCTTGGACGCCGAATACGCGTTGTGCTCGGGATAGGTCACGGAGATGGAACTGATGAAAATGAAATGCGTCACGCTGACGATGTGCGCGGCGGCCAAAGTGAGGCGCGTGCCTTCGGTGTTGACGCGGTGAAAACGCGCGGGATCTTCGGGCGAGGCCAACACCGCCGCCAGGTGAAAAACGGTATGCACCCCGCGCATGGCTGCCGCCAAATCCGCCGGGTGCGTGACGTCCCCGTATTGCACGTCGATACCGGCGCTTTGCAAGGCCGCGTCGGAAGCTGGCTGCGGCAAGCCCAGCACACGCACCCGGTGGCCGACGGCCGACAAGGCTCGGGCCAATCGGCTTCCCATCAAACCGTTGCCGCCCGTGATCAACACCATGCGGCAAAATTACCATGATTGCCGCGCCTCCAAATGGGATTGGTATTTTAGCCAGACCGAATCCGGTCCTAAAGCCATGTCCGCCTCCACCCCACTTTGCCCGCTGCTGACACCTTCGGTGGAATTCCACCTCGCGTTAACCGAAAAGACGCGGCAACGCATGCTCGATCTCATCGCGGGCCTGTCACCGGATCAGCTGCGCCGCATACCGCCGGGCTTTCGCAACCACCTGCTGTGGAATCTCGGTCATGCCCTGGTGTCGCAGCAATTGCTCTGCTATGAAAAATGCGGACAGGCCTTGCGTATTCCGGTTTATCTCCCTCCCCTGTTCCGCAAAGGCACCCATCCGGGCCAATGGACCGGCCAGGTCGACGCCGACGAAATCATATCCTGGCTGCGCGAAACGCCGCGACTCTTGCGCACCGACATCGACCAGGGCCGTTTGGGTGAATTTGCGGGTTACGACACTTCCATGGGTCTGCGGCTGACCAATTTATCCGATACTTTGACCTATTCAACCTGGCATGAAGGCCAGCATTTGGGCATCATGCTGGCTTTGAGGAAATTGGTGTAAACCGAACCATATCGGCACTTCCGCGGGTCAGATAAAATTCGGGGCCCGCTGGCCGGGCCGAGTCGCGACCCGCGCGGGCCTTATTAAGCTTATTAAGCTTTAGGACTGGCTCCCACGGGGCGGCACGATGAAGTCTGAAGACAAAACCAGGGGATCGTCGGCCGAGGCCACCCGCGTGCTGGGGGCTGCGGCGCCGGCTTCCGAACCCAGCCCGCTGTTGGCGCCCAAGCCGGCCGAAACCGGGAACGGACTCGCGCCAGAAATCGACCCGTTTCACTCCGATCCCTTTATCGGCCGCATCGTCGGCAATTGCCGCATCCTGGAAAAGATCAACGAGGGCGGCAGCAGTTTCATTTACCGCGCCCTCAACGTCAACTTCAACCTCGAACGGGTCGTCAAGATTCTGAAACCGGCGTTGGCCGAAGACCGGGATTATTTCGAAGGTTTCAAGCAAGAGGCGCAGCTTACGGCGCGCTTGGATCACCCCAATATCTTGCGGGTGTTCGACACCGGTGAGATCGGCCGGCAATTCTTCATCGAAATGGAATACGTGGGCGGACAAAGCCTGCGCGAGTTCATGCATCGGCAGCAGCGCATCCGCGAAATCGATATTCTCGGCATCGCCAGCCAGATCGCCCAGGCGCTGGATTACGCCCATCACGCCCGCATTCAGACGCCGTCGGGCGAAACCTTGATCGGCATTCTCCACCGCGATCTCAAACCCGAAAACATCATGCTGCCGCCGGGAGGCGGGCTCAAGCTCATGGATTTCGGCGCGGCCAAACCGTTGAGTCTGAATTCCAAAACCCCGCAGGGCACCATCGTCGGCACGCCGCATTACATGTCGCCGGAACAGATCAACGGCGAAGCCCTGGATGCGCGCAGCGATTTTTTCAGCCTGGGCGTGGTGCTCTACGAACTGTGTTGCGGACAGCGGCCTTTCGACTCGGAGAACCTGGCGATTCTGCTGGCGCGCCTCGACGCCGGCAAATACACGCCGCTGCGCAAGTTGCGTCCCTCGATTTCGCCGCTTACCGAAGAACTGGTGGAGAAATTGCTGGCCAAGTCGCCGCAGCGAAGACCGGCTTCGGCCAAAGAGATTCTGCAAAGCCTGCAAATCGCCTTGCGCACCCAACAACAATGGGGCGCCGGCGCGCGGGCCAAAGTGCCGTTTTCCCTCCGCCGCGCCTTTCCCTCCATCGCGTTGGGTTTCAGCACCGTCGCGCTGCTGTTGTCGGGTTTTCTCGCCGTGCGCTTCTTTCCGCTCTGGCGCAACCCCGGTGGGCTCAAGGCGCATTTCACCGCCCTGGTGGCCAAAGGATTGGATGCGGAGCGCAAGGGTGATTTGGACGCCGCTTTGAATTTGTACGACCTGATGCCGCCTCCCAGCCGCGGAGGCGATCCCCAAAGTTATCTGCTCAGCCAATTGGAAGCCGCGAACATCTACATGCAGCGCGGGCAATTGACCAAGGCGCGGGCCATGCTCGAGGATTTGCACAACCACTACCGCGATCCCGCCGTCGACGCTTATCTCGGCATGCTGTATTTCAAATCGGCCCTGTATCTCGAAGCCAAAGACCATTTGCAGGCCGCGCTCGATTCTCCCCGCCAAACCGTGCTGCGCCTGTCCGACGACTTCACCCCGTCCGCCTTGCACGCCGATATACTGTATTACTTGGCCGATGCCTGGGACGGCCAATTCACCTTCGTGAACAAACTCCCCGAATATCGCGACAAGGCCGTGGCCGCCTACCACTCCTACCTCGACTTCGCCTGTTCCGGCAGTAATGCCGACAAGCATTGCGAGACGGCGAAGAAGCGTCTGCAGGAATTGACGAACCATCCGTGATGGTGCGCCCCGGCGCTTCCGACAACGCAGGATTGGCGCGGTTCAGCCTGGGAATCCGCGTGCTGTTGCTGGCCGCCTGGATTTTCCTGCTCGGCCATAAGCTGGGTTCGATTCCGCCGCTGGGAAAATTCTTCAACCCCTTCGGGGGCTTCTGGCGCAATGCCGAAACAAGTTCACCGCGCGGAGGTATCGTGCCGGTGACGGGATTGCCGGATTCGGTGCGCATCGAATACGATCACCGTGGCGTGCCCCACGTTTTCGCCCGTAGTCTGTACGGGATGTTTTTCGCGCAGGGCTATGTCACGGCCCGCGATCGCTTGTGGCAAATGGATGTGCAAAGCCGCGCGGGTTTGGGCCGTCTCGCCGAAGTCATGGGGCCGAAGCTGCTGCGCTTCGATCGCGAACGCCGCCGTACCGGAATCGCGGGATCGGTGCGGCCGGCCCTGCGGAAGATTCTCACCGACTCCTTGTCGCGCAGGGCGCTCTTGGCCTATACCGCCGGGGTCAACGCCTGGATACACAAGCTGCGTCCCGCGGAGTATCCCTTCGAGTTCAAATTGCTGGACTATGCGCCGGAGCCGTGGACACCCCTGAAATGCGTGGCTTTGATCAAAAACATGCAATGGACTCTGTCCAAAGGCAATGAAGACGCGCCTCTCACCCATACTCTGCAAAAGCTGGGTGACTCGGCTTTCCGGCGGCTTTATCCGTTGCGCAATCCCGGCGCGATCCCTATCGTGCCAGAGATCTCGACTTTTAATTCCTCTCCGGCGCCATCCCCGGCGCCCTTACACCCTGTGAAATTGGGTGCGGCTCTCCCGCCGCAAACCGACCCCTTTTTCACGCGCCCCCAACCCGGAGCCGGTTCGGACAATTTCGTGGTGGCCGGACGCCTCACGGCCACTGGTTTTCCTCTACTCGGTAATGACCCGCATCTCGATCTCACCTTGCCCTCGATCTGGTATGAAATCCAATTGCAAGCGGGTAATATCAATGCTTACGGGGTCAGCTTGCCTGGCGCTCCGGGCGTGATCATCGGCTTCAATGCGCAGGCGGCCTGGGGCGAAACGAATGGGGAGGACGACGTCTATGATTGGATCGCCGTGGCCTTTCGCGATTCCACCGATCGCAGCTACCGCTGGCAGGGAGGCTGGGATTCGACCCGCTTCGTCCTGGATACCATTTTCGTACGCGGCCTGGCGCCCGTGGTCGACACCCAAGTATGGACCCGCTGGGGTCCGGTGCCGGTTCGCCCGGGCGAAAAGCCCTTCGACCGCAATACGCCGCCGCAATGCGCCCTGCGCTGGCTGGCGCTCGAGCCTTCCAACGACCTCAAGCCGTTTCTGTCCTTGCTGGCCGCCCGCGATTATGCCTCGTTCCGCGCTGCCATCGCCGATCTGCATTGTCCTTCGCAGAATTTTGCCTTCGCCGACTCCGCCGACATTGCCTTGGTGCATCAGGGGCGTTTTCCCGTCAAACCTCCGGGTCTGGGTCGAACCGTGATTTCCGTCGCAGACTCTTATCGCTTGTGGTCGTCTTTTGTGCCCGATTCGCTATTGCCCGCCGCGCACAATCCCGCACGCGGCTGGCTCGAGTCTTCGAACCAGGAGCCCGCGGACAGCACCTATCCCTATTATCTCGGATCGGGATTTTATCCTTCGGAGCGGGCCGGCCGCATGGGCCGATTGCTACAGGGGGTACGGCCGCATTCTCTGACCCTGGCCCAGGCGTGGACCTTTGCCCTCGACGATTACAGCCCGCATGCGGCCCAGGCCCTGCCCCTGCTTTTGCGCGGCCTGGATACCGCCGCCTTGTCGCCCCCGGCCCGCCGGGCGGTGCGGATCCTGCGGGCCTGGAATTTTCATTACGATGCGCATTCGGTGGCCGCCGCGATTTTCGACGGCTGGTGGAAGACCTGGTATAAATCCGTATGGGAAAACGTGTTCGGCCCGGATACCGACCGCTTCGCCTGGCCGTCGCGTCCCGTAACGTGCGAGTTACTGACCGACGATCCCGCATCGCCCTGGTTCGACGATCCCCACACCCCGCAGCGCGAAACCGCGGCGGACGAGGCGCGGGCGGCTTTGGAAACCACCGTCACAGAATTAAACGTCCGACCCGGCGGCCTGGACAGCGCCTTTTGGGGTCGGGTGCGGCCTTTGGCCCTTCCCCACTTGCTGCGGCTCAAACCGCTGGGTCTGTATGGCTTAGCCGGTGATGGTTGCGAAGAATGCCTGGATGCCCAGCGCGGCACGCATGGTCCGTCCTGGCGCATGGTGGTGCAATTGGGAAATCCGCCGCGCGCCTGGGGTGGATACCCGGGCGGCCAAAGCGGCAACCCGGGATCACCGGCTTTCACCGCCTTTGTGTCGCATTGGCTGCAGGGCCAGCCCTACGTCTTGTTGTACCTGAAAGGACCGCAGGCCGACCCGGACTCCATCGCCTATGCCCTCACCTTGAAAGGTCGGCCGTAATGGCCGCGCTCGCCATGGTCGCTTTCTCAGCTTGCCTGGTTGGCGGTTGGTGGCTGCCCTGGTGGTGGCCGGCGCTGGTGGGTGCGGTGCTGGGATTCTCCGTCCCCCGTGTGCGTTATGGCGTCTGGGCTGCGGCCGGGGGCGCGGCCTTGGCCTGGGGCGCGGCGGCGCTCTGGATCAATACCAAAAATCATGGTTTATTGGCCGGCAAGGTCGCGGACCTGTTCCATGTATCCGGCGGCGGGTGGATGGTGGTGGGGACGATTTTATTGGGAGGCGCGACGGCCGGTTTGGGTGCCTGGATGGGAGCCGGCTTGCGCAGATCCCGATGAACACCCGATGAAAATATCAAGGTGATAGCGTCGGGGAGCACCCCAAAAAACATGGACCCAGGCCGACTCAGGAGAGGCGACCACCCGCCCCCGTTAGAGAGGGGAAACCTTGCCCGGACCGGAAAACATGTCACGATAGCGACCCGGTTTTCCGCGTCGCGACCGCATCCGAAAATCATCGTGGCATTTGCGCCGGGAATTTCCGAGCGCGGGAATGCCAGAAGCCGGAACCGATTACCAGCGATTATTGCCGCGCTGCGGCTTGTTCTCGCGGGGGCGGGCTTCGTTGACCTTCATCTGCCGACCTTTGAGTTCTTTGCCGTTCAGCATTTGCATGGCCTTTTGCGCGTCCGAGTCATTCGGCATATCGACGAATGCAAAACCGCGCGGGCGTCCTGTTTCTCGATCCATCATGACTTTCACCGAAGTGACTTGACCGCAAGCTGCGAACGCCGCTTCCAATTCATTTTGCGTGACGTCAAAAGACAAATTGCCGACGAACAAATTCATACCATTTTCCTTGTTGTGTAGTGGAGATCCAATCGCTGGGACTTTACGCAGTACTCAAATCGCCCGGACGGGACTTGCGGTAGTGTAGTAAGGGAATGGCTTTTTGGCTATGTAAATCGTCAGCCAGGTTTTTTCTAGGGAAAACGGTTTTCGCCGATCCGGCGCTTTGCGCCCGGCCTGGGAAAATCCCGTGGCCGCAGGTTTCGGGGTCGAAACCCGTTCCCAAGCGGCCAGGCGAAGCAAAGCGAGGTGCAGCAATCTCGGGTTTTTGCCGAATCGGGCCACAGCCTCGGCAATACCGGCCGCCGGCGTCCAGGGTTCCGGAACGGCACCCCCGGTATGATTCCAGGCCGAATCTGAAGCCAACAAGACTTCGGCGCCATCGCAATACAAGGTGGTCATGGCTTGGGTGCGCGCCAAATACGCCGCCAGGGGCTGATAGCGTGCATCTTCCCCGATGGGCAGCAGAACTATATCGATGTGATATTTGCGGCGATAGGCGGCAAAGCGGTCCGGATGGTCGAAAAGATCCAGGAATTCGCCCCAAAAACGGGTGTCATGCAAAATCATGCGGCCATCCACGAAGGGACGCAAACCGGTGAGCTGCCACCCCAAATACCCGCCATGCCGAATTTCGTTGAAGAGAACCCCATGTAAAGGGTGTTGTCGCAAGTAAGCCACCGCCCCTGCCGGAAAGCGAAAGGGCGTTTCCCAACTACCCGGAATTTCCCACCTTCGTTCCAAGTGCAAGTCGGCCGCGAACAAGGCTCCATGCAAAAGAGTCCAAACCCAGCAAAAGGCCGCCGCCGCCCGCCATCCCGGCCGTACCGAGCTTTTCGCTTTCGCGGGCAACCCGATTTGCAGGGCCCGGGCCGAGGCGATCAGCACCGCCAGCAGAAAAAGCGGTAAATTCCGTTGAGCCATCAGGCCCAATCCGCCGTAAACCGCGAGCAGTAGGGCTTCACCCCGGGCGCGGCGACGGACCAGCATCAGCAAACCCCCGGCCGCGGCGGCCAGTAGAATAAACGGATAAGCGGCCGCAGGATCGCGAAAAAACCAGCGCCAATAGGGAATATTCTCCGCCACCTCGCGCGAAAAAAAAGCCCGGCCGACGGGAAGGATGCGGCGCAGCAGACGCAGGGGAAAAATCCATCCGCGCCAGCCAAAGGGATTTGCCAAACCCGCGAAGAACAACCCTGCCGGCAGGCGTAACACCGAAGCGACGCGCCGGAAACCCCAGCGCGCGGGTGGGGTTGTTCCGGCATTCAGCGCTTCGCCCAAACACAAGGCCGCCGCCTGAACCGGCCCCAGCCAAAACAGCCCCTGCATTTGCACCAGTATCAATTGCAGGGCGATAAGCCGCAACCAGGGCATGGGCCGGTGCGCATCCCAGGCGTCGCGCAGGCAGCGGTATTGGGTGGCCAGCAACAGCAAGGTGGCCCACAACGGACGGATATCGGTCAGGTAACGTCCGTGGAACGCGGCGTAGGCCGCCAGCGCGGCCAGAAAAGGCGCGGTTCTCCCATTCCAGGCGCGCCACAACACCAGAGCGAAAATTCCTGCGGCCGCGGCCGCCTTGGCCGCCACCAAGGCAAAATCGCCTCCCAGCTTCCAGAGAGCATAGACCATCAATTGAAAGCCCCATTGGGCGTCGATCCATGGAGCGCCCAATGAGGCCGTACAAAAAGGATCGGTGCGCGGTACGGCCCCGTGCCGCCACATCCAACGGGCCGCGGAGAGATGCCACCAGATGTCGGTGTCGGTAATGGGAAAAACGTGGCAGGCAAATACGAATGCCAGCAAGGCGAACAAAGCCGCAGCGGCCAAAAGGCCCCGTCGATCCCCAGGGACGGATTCGATCTTCATTCTGGAATATTAGCAGGAGAGGCATCGAATTCTGGTCACGCCGCGCCCCGCTACCTAGTTTGCAAATATGCTGCGTCGAATCTGGTTGATGGCGGTGCTTTTGTTTGCCTGCCGGTTGTCGCCACCGGACGCGGCCAGCGAAGCTGCGGCCATCCTGCACACCCATCCGGCTGAATTCGTGGATCGCCTGCAGGCCATGGACGCACTGGTGCTGCGCCAATTTCCGCAGACGGGCGACCCAAGCGTGCTATTGCTCGACAGCTTGGCCCGCTATCGCGAACACCTGCGCGCGGCGGGTTTCGACCGCTTGGATGCGGAGCAAAAACCCGCGGCGCTGTTGGCTTTTCTGTTCGATACGCTGGGCGTGATTCCCGATACCGCCCCCACCGGCCTGGGGGAAGACCTTCCCGGACAGGTCCTGAAAACTCGCCGCGGTGATTGTGTGGGATTGACCCTGCTCACGCTGGCCTTGGCGAAAACCATGGGCGTGGAAGCGCGGCCGGTGTTTTTGCCCAGCCACGTATTCGTGCGGTTGCGCTCCGGTGCGCAAGCATGGCGCAATGCCGAGCTGTTGCGTCGCGGGCTGGCGCGTAGCGATTCATTTTACCGCACGGTGTTTCGCCTGGCGCAGCGGCCCTGGTATCGACTGACCTCGGCGGATCCGGTTCAGGCGTTGGCCGCGCTGCTGTTCAATCTCGCCAACGCCCATCGGGCCGCAGGTCGAACTTCCCTGGCCCGTCGTGAATATGCGCGGGTGCTGGAGGTGATTCCGGGTTTTCCCGATGCGGCCGGCGCGGAAGGCGCCTTATGGCTCCGAGCCGGCGACGCGGATTCGGCCTTGGCTTGTCTGCGTCTGAGTTTAGCCGGCGATTCCCTTTCGTCTCCGGCGTGGGATACCTATGCACGGGCCTTGGAGCGGGCCCGGCAGCCGGGAGCCGACTTGGCCACGGCGCGTGCCCAAGCCCTGCATGCGGCCTTGCCGCATTGACCCCGTTTCTGTCCGCAAGTAGATTGCCAAACGAGATGCCGGATTCCGAATTGCGCGTATTCCTGTGCAGCAGTCACCGCGACTTGGCCACCGAAAGGCTATTGGCGCAGGAAATATTCGAATCTTTGGCGCGGGAATACGAAGGCTTTCGCTACTTCGCGCCGCGCTCGCAGCCCGCGGTGGAAACGGCCTTGGCGGCCCTGGCCGATTCGGATCTGGCCGTGTGCATCCTGGGCCATTGCTATGGCGCGGCGGCGCCCGGGTTGTCGCTGTCGCATGCGGAGATCGAATTCCGGGAAGCCGAAAAAACCGGTTTGCCCGTGCTGGTCTTTTTGCGGCGGGAAGACTACGACCTGCGGCCGGGAAAGTTCGAAAAAGATCCTGCCCGCGCCGCCAAGGTGCAGGAGTTCCGCCGACGCTTGTGCACCGGAAACTGCGAAACCTTCACCGACGCCCCTTCCCTGGCGGTGCTGATGCGAACCGCCTTGGAGGCTGAAATCGCCGCACAGGGTCTCCCCAAAAAAATGACAACCCGGGCTTTTCCGCAAACAACTTTGAACGCCTCGGTGAAAACCGTCGACCCGGCGCCGGCCGAAGGGGCGGCCACCAAAACCCTGCCCGTGATCCAGAAGGCTCTCAGCACGCCGTTTCAGCCCCGGGCGAAATGGAAAGAGTCGCTGTGGTGGTGGGGCGCGGGCTGTATCGCGGCTTTGTTGATTATTTCGGTTATTCTGTTACGGCACTAACAATTATTACCGGCCCCGCACCAGCAGCACCCGGCCGCGCACCACCTTCACCTGGGTCAACACCTGCAGCAATCGCGCGTAGACCGGGTTTCCGGGAGGCGCGTAATCGGACACGGAAAATCCGCCGCGTTTTTCCAAGAGACTGATGGGAAATCGTTGGCCATTCATGAAACCCACTTGCGGCGCCAATTTCACTTCCTGCGGGCTCAGGTCGAGAATGCCTTCGACGCGGGCGTTGAAATAGCCCTGATCCTTGGCGATTCTTCGAAAGATCCAGGCCACCTTGCCCTGCAGGTCGCGCACGGGTTGGGTGGTGGAGACGGCCAGGTTCGAATCGCCCGCTTCGACGCGGTAACGCAACCCGCTGGATTTTGATATCGGGCTGGAAGCCACAAGAACATCAAGATCCGAATCGTCCAGCCAAAGCGAATCCGATTTTTGCGCCGGAACCTCGGAAGCGAAGTCACCCAACCGTTCGGCTACGCGTTGTAAGCGCATTTGCTGCGGGGCCGTCCAAAGCAACGGGGGGACGTTGGGTTCGGGCGCCACGATGGCGCGGAACTCCTTGTATTGCGATACCAGGATGATGGCGACAATGCACAAGACGCTGGCGGGCGCCATGCATAAAAACAGAATGAAGGTCCGCCGGGAAACGGCGGCCGGGTCCGGCGGCGGCGTGGAGACAGGCATTAAAACATTGAAAGACGCTTGACCAGGCTTATTTCTGGTCCGCGGCGTTTGCCTTCAAAACCGGAGATTGCCAATTGATCGCTTTGGTGAAACTGGGATCCATATTGCCGCGAAAGGCGATGTCGGCCATGACGAAGGTGATGAAGATGAGCAGGAAGGCAAAGTTGGAGCAGAAAATAACCACGTTGAGCCAGGACTTTTCATATTTGAGCCCCATGAGAAAGCCGGCGACAATGACCATCATCACCACCGATACGGAAAATATGGCGGCCGCTTGCACCGTGTGCAAACTGAGAAAGTCGACGGGCCATTTTTTCATGGGGACCTGGGAAATGGCGACCATGAGGACCAGCAGCGCCAGCAGGCCGACGTAAACCCGAATCAGGGTTTTCACGTTATAGGTGTGCCCAGGCTGTTCCATCGTTTACCCCACCAAATAAAGAAGCGGAAAAAGAAAAATCCAGACGATATCCACCAGCGCCCAATAAATTCCGGCCATTTCCAAAGGCGTGAAATATCCCCGCGAGAAGCGCACCTTGGTCGACACGAAAAAACACCAGACCATGAGCCCCATGCCTACCAACACGTGCAGGGCGTGTAACCCGGTAGAAAAGAAGTAATAGCCGAAGAAGACGTGGACGTAAGGGTTGGTGAACCCTTCGCCGTGAAAGTGGTGGCCGGGCAGCAAACCGTGGTGGAACTTGGCGACATATTCCGAGCCTTTCACCACCATGAAAGCGCATCCCATGAGAAAGCTGATGACCAGGTTGAGCCGCACCTTGGCCTGATTGGCTTTCTGGCCGTAGGATGCGGCGAGGGCCATGGTAAAGCCGCCGGTGAGTAGAAAAAAGGTGTTGAGCGCACCCATACGCCAATCCAGATGCGGTTTGGCCTGGGCAAAGGCGCCGGGATGGCGGTACAGGATAATGATCCCTGCCACGAGTATCGCCCCGAACATCATAATTTCCGAGGCCAGGAACAGCCACATACCCATCCGCTGGGCTTCGAATTCCTGGTTGGCATCGTCGAAATGGTGGGCGACGGCGTGTTCATGCAAAGCGGAGGCGTTGGTCATTTGGCTTTCTCCATACCGTATTCGTAGGGGCCGTGCGTGACCACCGGGGTTTCGGCGAAGTTGTATAAGACCGGCGGTGTTTCCGCCATTTCCCACTCCAAGGTACGGGCCCCCCATGGGTTTTGCGGGGCGTTGGCCGGGCCGCGGAGCGACACCAACAAATTGATCAAAGCCGTAAACAATCCCACGGCCAGGATGAACACTCCCACGGTGGAGATCTGGTGGTAAATCTGGAATTGCGGCAGGTAGTGGTAATAGCGCCGGGGACTACCATGCGCGCCCATCACCAGTTGCGGAAAAAAAGTGATGTTGAAGCCGATGAAGATCACAATGCTGGCCAACCGACCCCAAAATTCGTTATACATATGCGCCGTCATTTTGGGCCACCAGTAATGGATGCCGCCGATGAAGGCGATCATGGTGGAGCCCATGGCGATGTAATGGAAATGCGATACCACGAAGTAGGTGTCGTGCAGATGAATGTCGAGCGACAGAATGGCCAAAATGATTCCGGTCAGGCCGCCGATGGTGAAATTGAACAACACCTGCAAGGCATACAGCATGGGTGTCCGCAGCCAGATCGACCCTTGGTAGAGGGTGGTGGTCCAGTTGAACACCTTGATGGCCGAAGGCACGGCGGTGAAAAAGGTCAGGAAGGAGAATATCGTGCTGGCGACTTCGGATTGGCCGGACACGAACATGTGGTGCCCCCAGACCAGAAAGCCGATGATGGTGATGGCCACCATGGAGTAGGCCATGAACTTGTAGCCAAAAATGTCGCGGCGAGAGAAAGCGGCGATGAGTTCGGAGGTGATGCCGAAGGCCGGCACCACGATGATATACACCGCGGGATGCGAATAGAACCAGAAGAAATTCTGCATCAAAAGGGGGTCGCCGCCCAAAGCCGGATCGAAAATACCGATGTGGAAGAAGTTTTCGATCAGCAGAAGGAGCAAGGTTACCGCCAGCACGGGGGTGGCGAACACCTGCATGATGCCCGTGGCATAGAGCGACCAGACGAACAACGGCATTTTAAACCAGGTCATGCCGGGCGCGCGCATTTTGTGGATGGTGACGATGAAATTCAACCCCGTCAAAATGGAGGAAAAGCCCAGGGTGAAGGCTGCGACCATCATCCACAGCACGGCCGGATTTTCAGAAATCGAATACGGAGCGTAAAAAGTCCAGCCCTGATCGGCGTTGCCTGCAATTAAGGACACGATGGCGAGGGCCGCCCCTAACCAATAAATATAAAGGCTGGTCAGGTTGAGCTTGGGGAAGGCGAGATCCTTGGCCCCGATTTGGATGGGAAGAATGAAATTCCCCAGGGCGCTGGGAATTCCGGGCACCACCACCAAAAACACCATGATGACACCATGCATGGTGAAAAAATGGTTGTAGGTGTTGACCGACATGATATCCCGGCCCGGGGTCCACAATTCGACGCGGAAGAGAAAGGCGTAGATGCCGCCGCATACGAATAGGGTGATCACCGAGATCAAATACATGATGCCGATGCGCTTGTGATCGATGGTCACAAGCCAAGACAAAATGCCCTTGCGTGCTTTCAGGTAATTGACGTTGTTATGGACATGCGCGATCATAGGCGATTCCGGGTCAAGGGGTTTTTATTTCAAGCTTTTGATATAGGCGGTCAGGGCCGCGATTTCTTCGTCGCTGAGAATTCCCTTGTACGGTGGCATCACCGGCTGAAACCCCTTTACGATGTCGGCGGTCGGATCCATCATCGAAAGCTTCACATAGGCGGCGTCGACGACCTTGCTACGGCCCCCTTCGAACGCCACCGTGGTGCCCCAAATGCCCTTCCAGGTGGGGCCGATGCCGGCGCTGCCGTCGACGTGATGGCAGGCGCTGCAGCCCTTCTGATGGTAGAGCAGAGCGCCGTATTCGGCCGGCGATTTTCCGGCCGCGGGATTGGCGGCTTTTTTCAGCCAAGCCTGGTAGGCATCGGGTTCGAGCACTTTGACTGCCGTCCACATATAAGAATGGTTGGTACCGCAATACTGGGTACAAAACACCTGGAACACACCGGTGCGCGTAGCTTCGAACCACAGACTGTTGTAGCGGCCGGGAACCACGTCGGACTTGGTGCGGAAGGCGGGAATGAAAAAGGAGTGGATGACGTCGACGCTGGTCAGCTTGAGGCGCACCGGTTGATGCACGGGGACCACCAAGGTGTCGCTGCTGACGCCCTGCTCGGGATAGGAGAAGCTCCAGCTCCATTGGCGGCCGGTTACGTCCACGGTCATGGAGTTGGACGGCGCCACACGCATGTTCCAGAATCCCTTCATGCCGATGATGAAGAGGCCAATTACGATGAGCAGCGGCACTACGGTCCAAATGGTTTCCAGGGCCGTATTGTGCGTCATCTGGCCCTGAGCCTGCTGATCGGGATGGCGTCGCAGGTATTTGAAAACAAAGACCACGATGAGTGCGACGATGACGGTGAAAAAGAATATGGAGATCCACAAATAGAGATTGAAAGCCCAATCCACGGATGGGGCAAAGGTGGAGGCCGCGCGGGGCAGCCAGAAAGTCTTACTCGTGTCCATAGATTCCTTGTTCCGTTAATCCTTCGCCGCAGCCAGGCCTAAACGCTCTCCCCCAGCTTGGCCGCAGTCTTGGTCGCTTGCTTTTTCCGGTAAACCTCCCGCCACCACAGGGGGCCGAGCAGCAGCGCCAGCAAAACCAGCACAATGCCCCCGCCCGCCGTCATCACGTGTTGGGCGAACAGCACATACCCTTTGGCGTTGGAGTCGTAATGGTAGCAGAACAAAATCACCTTGTCGGAGAGGGAAAGCTCCTTATCCTGCGAGGCGTCGAGCAAGGCCAGGCGCATGTCGCGCGGTGAGAAATCCACCCCATACAGATAACGAGATACTTTGCCGCCGGGACTCAGAAAGATGATGCCGGCCCCGTGGGCGAACTGATCCTTGCCCGGAATGTAGCGGTAGTTGAATCCCGCGGTGGTTGCGAGGGTCTTTACGGTATTGCGATCCCCGATCAAAATATGCCAGCCCTGATTCGTTCCGGGTTTGTCGAGCGACTTCATCAACCGATCCTGCACGGGTTTGGCCTGGGCCGGGTCGTCATGCCAGTCGAGGTCGACGGTCAGGATGGTGTATTCTTTTCCCGGCGTCCAGGGATTGGTGCGCAGGCCCTTAGCGATGCCATCCCATACCAGCGGGCACAGCATGGGGCAATGCAAGTAGGCGAAGTCGAGTAGAATCGGTTTTCCCTGGTTGAGAAAGTCACCTAATTTCACCGCGCGCCCACTGGCGTCGATGAAAGACAGGTTCGGATCCACCTTGGCCCCAAGATGTTCCACGATACCGACGCCGGTCAACGCGGGCGGTAAGGCCGCTGCGCCACTAGGACCGCCGAAGGCCTGCAGAATGCCGGCCAGGGTCAAGAGAAGAATTGTACGCCGCATGGCTTACTCCTTTCTTCTGACCTCGGGGGTTGAATCGTGGGCCTGGGCGGCGCGTTGTGCCATAATCTCCATCGCGCGCTGAATGGGAATTTGCACGATACCGTTGGCTTTGTCTTTCCAGGCATAGTTGTCCAACATCGAATCTTCCTGGGCGCGAAAAGCGTGATAGACTTCGGCCAGGGAATCGGCGCCCTCGGTTTGCTTGGCGCGCATTTCATGCGTCAGAGAGGCCGTGGCTGCCGACCACACGATGAAAACAAAAATCAACAGCAGCAGCATGGCCACAGGGATCATCCAAATCACCCGGTTGAAGGTGAAGTCTTGCGTTTCGTGGCCGGCGCCGTGGGAAGAATCGCTCATGCTCACATCCCGTTGTCGTAGTTCAGGCATTCTGCCAGCCGGGGGTCCTGCACCGGAATCAGATTGGCCTGACGCAATTTATGGAGAAAGAAAAAGGCGAAAAATCCGCCCACCGCCAAGAGCGCGCTGATGTCGGAGAGGCCGAACACCGCGCCCTGCGGGTGAAAATTCGGCTGCACCAGCCAGTAGATATCGACAAAGCACATCACCAGCAGCCACACGGCGCCGAAAGCGAGCGTTTTCGTATTGCGTTTGACGTTATGCGACATCAGGAAAAGAAAAGGAATGGCGAAATGGCACCACGGCAAGGTCAGACTGACGAACATCCACGATCCCACGGCTCGGTGGTGGAAAAAGGCGACCTCTTCGGGGATATTGGCGTACCAATACAAAATGAACTGCCCGAACGCGATATAGGTCCAAAAAATATTATGGCCGAACATCAATTTGCCCATGTCGTGATAATGCTCGGTATTCACCGTATTGCGCAAATGCCCGGTGGATTGCATGAGCCGGGTCAGCAAAATCAAGACGGCATAAAAAGCCACGATGGAACCGGCGAAGAAGTACACCCCGAAAATACTGGAAAACCAATGCGGATCCAGCGACATGATCCAGTCGAAGGAGAAGAAAGTCTGCGACAGGGCGTAGAAAACAAGACCGCCGCCGGCCACCTTCGCCATGCGCAAGGTCAAATTGGGATCGCCGGTTTCATCCTGTTTACGCGACGTTTTCAAAAAATAGGACGCGAAGGCGAACCAGGCTCCGAAGTACACCACGGCGCGCAGGGTGAACATCGGGATATTGAGATAGGGAATCTTGATTTGCACCAGGTGATCTGTGGCGCGCACCGACGGCAACGACCAGCGGAACACATCGTGCATGCAGAGGAGAATGGGAACGGAGAGCAGGGCCATGACCCAGATATTCGATGCCAAGGTTTCCGCCAACCGGCGCACGGTTACACTCCAGGCGGAGCGGGCCGCGAATTGCACCATCACGAAGAACAGCGCACCCAACGCGATGGCCGTAAAGAAAATGAAGGCGGTGACATAGGAGGCGAAAAATGCGTGGCGATCCCGCAGCACCGAAATGGCGCACAAGATCAGCCCCACCACTCCGGCTCCAAGGCAGTAATTGGTCCACTTTTGCAGCCTCGCATTGAGGCGGATGACATCGTGTATTTCGACCATTTTGACGACTACCTCAGCTTGGCTCGTTCACTGTCGGGAACATCCTGAATGCTGGCGTTCTCGCTCAATTGCAAGGCCCGCAAATACGCCACGATGGCCCAGCGATCGGCTTCGGGAATCTGCTTGCCATAGGCCGGCATGTTCCGAACCCCGTATGAAATGGTGCGGAACACCTGACCGTCGGGCATCTGGCGGATGCGATCGCTGTGAAAGTTGGGCGGCGGGAGAAAGCCGTGTTGCACCACCATGCCGTTGGCGTTTCCGGTGCGGCCATGACAGGGCGAACAGTAAATATTGAAGCGTTGCTGGCCGCGTTCCAGCAGCCCCATGGTGACGGGAACCGGAAGCTTGGCGATGGGATGCACCGAATCGCCGCCCCGCCAGTACGCGTCATCCGCTTTGAGATCGCCATGCGGCACCGTGCCTTCGGGCGGCATGCGCATGTTACGGCCGTCTTTAAAAAAGGTGTTGCTTTCAAAGGCGTTGAAGCGGGGTTGGTACTCCATACCGTGCTTGACCCACAAAGGCGGTTCCCGGGAAATCTGTCCCCGGCAGCCGAACAGCACGGCCCCAGCCAATACCATAGGTCCGAAAAATGCGGCGGGTTTCAGATCAATCCTCCAGCACTTCGATGTTCCTGCCGCCGAGCGACTGCAGGAAAGCTTGGGTTTTTTCCGCATTGAATTTTGGATCGCGCGCTTCGATGCTGATGAAAAATCCGTTATCCGAAAACTTCTTGAAATTCTTGCTCTTGAAGGTGGCATGGTACAGGCGCGGCAGTCCGTTGAGGGCCAGCATACCCAGCAGGCAACCAAAAGCCGTAAACAAAATTCCGGGTTCGAAGGTGACGGGCACATAGGCCGGGTAGGCTACCATGGGCTTGCCGGCGATGAGCAGCGGGAAAGCGTATTTGTGAATCCAGTATTGCAGGCTGAATCCGCCGAAGGCGCCGGCAAAGGCGCAACAGATGGCGATCCATCCCAACTTAGAGTCTTTCAACCCCATGGCTTTTTCGATGCCGTGGATGGGAAAGGGGGAATGGACATCCCAATACCGATATCCCATGTCGCGCACCTTTTCGGAGGCATGGGAAACTTCGGCCGGGTTGGCGAATTCGGCCAGCACGCCGAACAGTTTCGGGACGCTCTGAACTTTTTGACTGTGGGACATACCGGCAATCCTCGACTAATGGTTGGCCACGACGGTCGCGGGATGGGGGTTGGCCTCAGGCATGGCGCCCTTGACCTCGGCGATAGCCAAGGACGGAAGGAACTTCAAGAAGAGCAGGAAAAAGGTTCCGAACAAACCGAAAGTGCCGACAAAGGTGAAAATGTCGACCCAGGTCGGACGGTAATAGCCCCAAGAGGAGGGCAGAAAATCGGCGTGAATCGATATAACAATCACAAATCGTTCCAGCCACATTCCCAGGTTTACGAAAATGGTGAGGATGAAGGTGATGGGAATGCTGCGGCGGATCTTGCGGAACCACCAGAATTGCGGCACCACGATGTTACAGAACAGCACCGTGTAATAGGTCCAGGCGTAATGGCCCAAGGCACGATCCCAGAAGGCGTACCGTTCGTAGATGTCGCCGCTGTACCAGGCGATGAACAATTCCATCAGGTAGGAATAGCCGACCAGGCTACCCGTGAGCAGCATGAACTTGGCCATGTTTTCGAGATGGTGCATGCGCACGACCTTCTTGAAACCAAAGGCTTCACGGGCGATGATCATGAGCATGGTGACCAAGCCGAAGCCCGAATACACGGCCCCCGCGACGAAATAAGGCGGAAACACCGTGGTATGCCATCCCGGAATTTTGGAGACGGCGAAGTCGAAGGACACGATGCTATGCACCGATAGCACCAGCGGGGTGGCGATGGCTGCCAGAATCAGATAGGCGCGCTCGTAATTGGCCCAATGACGGGCCGACCCGCGCCAGCCCACGGCGAAAATTCCCAGGATGATTTGCTTGATCTTACCCTGGGCGCGATCGCGCAGGGTGGCCAAATCGGGAATGAGGCCCATATACCAGAAAAGCACGGACACGGTAAAGTACGTGCTGACCGCGAAGGTGTCCCAAAACAGAGGGCTGCGCGTATTGGGCCATACGCTCATCTGGTTGGGGATCGGAAAGACGTAATAGAGCACCCAGACGCGGCCCACGTGAAAAGCCGGAAACACGCCGGCGCACATCACCGCGAAGATGGTCATGGCTTCGGAAAAACGGTTGATGGCTGTACGCCAGCGCTGGCGGAACAAAAAGAGAATGGCGGAAATCAAGGTTCCCGCATGGCCGATACCGATCCACCACACGAAGTTCACGATGGCCCAGCCCCAGGCCACGGGAATATTGATGCCCCAAATCCCCGTGCCTTCCCAGAACAGCCAGCCGAAAAGCCCGCCCATCAGGCATAGCAGCGAAACCGAGAGGAGGAAAAGAATGACCCAAGCCGGCGCCGGTTTGGCTTCGGTCGGGTGCGAGATTATTTCGGTGACTTCATGGAAGTCGCCCGTCTCCACCAGTACGGGCCGTCTGGTAGGATCGAGATCGCGGTCGATGATCATGGTCGCGCCTCAGGCCGCCGCTTTTTCCAAAGCGGGGTTGGGGTTGCGCACACGCGCCAAAAAGCTGGTGCGGGGTTTGGTGTTGAGATCGCGCAGAATGCCGTAATTGAGCGGATGCTGCTTGAGTTTGGCGACCCGGCTTTGGGGATCGTTGATGTTGCCGAACACGATGGCTTCGGCCGGACAGACCTGGGCGCAGGCCGGGGTGATCATGCCGTCGGCGATGATTTCATGTCCCGAATTCTTGCTTTCGATGCGCGCGCGCTGAATGCGCTGTACGCAATAGGTGCATTTCTCCATGACCCCCCGAAACCGCAAGGTTACGTCGGGATTCATGTGCATTTTCTGGGTTTCGGTCCAGTCGTTGTTGTAATTGAAAAAGTTGAAGCGCCGCACCTTGTAGGGGCAGTTGTTGGAGCAATAGCGGGTGCCGATACAGCGGTTGTAGGTCATGTCGTTGAGGCCTTCGTGCGAATGCACCGTGGCGCCCACCGGACACACCTCTTCACACGGCGCATTCTCGCATTGCTGGCAATTGATGGGTTGAAAGGCGATTTCCGGATCTTCAGGCGAACCCTGGAAATAGCGGTCGATGCGGATCCACTGCATTTCGCGGCCGCGCATGACCTGCTCTTTGCCCACGGTCGGGATATTGTTTTCGGATTGACAGGCCACGGAGCAGGCATTGCAGCCGATGCAACTGTTGAGATCGATAGACATGCCCCATTGCATGCCTTTGGAGAAATCGTAATCCCCGCGCACCTTTTCGTCCCACAGGCTTTGCTCGGGAGGATGTTCGTTCCACTTTTCTTCTGAGGCGAATTCTTCGGGGTTGCGCAAATAGTCGGACAAATCCCCGGTGCGGATAATGGGACGTTTTTCCAGCGACCAATGGTCTTGGGTGCAGGCCAAGGGATAGGTGCGATCGGATTTTTCCACCGCCGCACCGGTCATCTGAAAAGGAGACGCCGAAGCCATCAGGGAGTAGGCGTTGAACCCCGAATTTTCGCCGACCACCCCCACATGCATGCGGCCGAAGCCGAGATGCAAGAGCACGGTGTCTTCGGCCATGCCGGGCACCACCCAGGCGGCGGCTTCGAGCGCACGCCCGCCTACCGACAGATGCACCATGGGCCGGTGGAAAAAACCTTTGAGGAGCACGCCGGTCTCGTCTTTCTGCACCAGCCCGTCATAAACCCCCACCTTGCGGGCCATGGCCGGGCTCATCATCACGGCATTGTCCCAAGTCATTTTGGTGATGGGATCCGGCGTTTCCTGCATCCAGGCGTTGTTGGCGAAACGCCCGTCGACCACATTGCTGTGGGCGCGCAAAATCAATTCCACACCCGGCGAGGGCGGCGGCAAGGTTTTGGCCAAAGCCGGCAGGGCTTGGGGTTGGAATGAGGCCACCGCAGCCGGAGCCGTTCCGGCGATTACGCCGTCGTTCAGCCAGCGGCGCCAGGTTTTTTCGAAATTCGACTCGGGCCGGCGCTTGGCCCAGACCCCTTGCACGATATCGTAAGAACCCTGTTGCGGGTAGGCCGACAATTTCGCGAGGAATTCAGTGGCGTCCAGTGTCGTTTCATAGAGCGGGTAAATAAGCGGTTGAGCGATCGACTCCGTGCCGTCGTAGGCGATGGCGTCGCTCCACGTTTCCAGATAATGGCTCATGGGCAAATGCCACGTGCAAAGCGCCGCGGTGTCGTCGGCTTCGAGGCCGAGATGGATCGAGGTTTTGGCCTTGGCCAACTTGGCTCCGAATTCCAAGTCAACGGGTGCGGCGTAGGCGGCATTGCTGTCGAGCACCACCAACGCCTCGACCTGTCCTGATTCCAACATGGCGCCCAAAGCGCGCAACGAATCCACGGAATTTTCCAGCAGGCTGGGATCGGTGGCGTTCAATGACTGTACCACCGAAGGCCGCCATTCCACCGTGGCGCCCACATTGTCGAGCGCCAGGTTCAGCGCTTGGGCCAGGGCATGCACGAACGGGGATTGGTATTTGCCGGCGGCGATCACCGAACGCCCTTTGTGCTCCATCAAATCCACGGCCACGGCATGCACCCAATCCGCCGGGATGTCGGCGGTCTTGGCGGCCAGGGATTTGAAATCCATTCCCAGCGAGGAGAGGTTCAAGCCTTGCGCCTGCAATTCGGCCGCCACCGCCACCAGAAAATAGGGCAGGGAGCTGGGCTTGAGGCGCAGGCGGTGATCCGCCGATCCGCCGGTGACGCTGTATTGCGACTCCACGGCATACATACGGCTCATGCCACCCATGCCGCGATCGGGATTGCGGCTCAAGGCGAAGTCACGGGCATAGGAAAGATGATAGGGCTCGGAGTCGAGAAAGTCGCAATCGATGGACAAGGTTCGCAACGTGCGTTCGAAGTGGTAAAGCGGTTCCACCGGTTGTCCGGTCAGGGCATGCATGCCTTGCAGCACATTGTCGCGCGACACCGGCTCGTAGACGAACCATTTGGCTTTAGGATAAGCCTGTGAAACGTGATTACGCACCGCGCGGAAAGAAGGCGAGGCGGAGTAGCCGCTCAGAAAACACAGACCTTCCCCACCCTTTTGTTTAAGTCCGGCCATGAGGGGGTTGGCTTCGGCCCAGAATGCATCCCAGGTGGAAGCCTGTCCCTGCTTCTGCGGCTTCTGGCTGCGATCGGGATTGTACAGATCGAGAATGGTGGCCTGGTGCTGCCGCGAGGTTCCGCCCCGGCTGGCGGGATGGCCGGGATTGCCTTCGATCTTGGTGGGCCGTCCTTCATGGGCTTCGACCAACAGCCCTACGGCATCACCGTTCAAAGCCACCGTGGTGGCATACCATTGCGGGACGCCGGGAATGACATCCTGCTTCGGCATCATGTTGTAAGGCAGAATGTATTTCACGGGGCGGCGCACGCCTTTGCAACCGGTGACGCCGGCGAAGGCCATGCCTGCTCCCATCACCTGCAAAAAGCGGCGGCGGGAGATTTCGGTGCCCAACACGTCGGCTCCATCGGGAAATTCCTGGGCCAGAAATTCTTTGGCTTCGGGGGTCTCGGCCAATTCTTCCAGGCTTTTCCACGGCGCCGACTTGGGCGACTTCGGATCAAGGTTCAGCGATGGCATGTCGAGCAGTCCGTTCTGGGGTGCACGTGATATTTTTTCATGAACTGGCGGCCCAGCGCGGCGGGATCCCCTTCGGGATGCCAAGCCAGTTGGGTGACGAGATTGCGATCGCGAATGTTCGGGGCGGGGTTGCGATGGCAGCTCAGGCACCAGCCCATGCTCAAGGGCGCCACGATGCGCACTTGATCCATTTGATCGACGCGCCCATGGCAGGATACGCAACTCACGCCTTTGTTGACGTGGTCGCTGTGATTGAAGTAAACGTAATCGGGAAGTTTGTGCACGCGCACCCAGCGAATCGGCATTCCCGTTTCATAGGCCTTGGTAATTTTCTTGATCTCGGGTGAAGTCGTTTTGATCATGCGATGGCAGTTCATGCACACGTCGGTGGGCGGAACTCCGGCATGCTGGCTGCGCTCCACGGCGAAATGGCAGTAACGGCAGTCGATACCCATTTCACCCGCATGCAGGCGATGACTGAAGGCTATGGGCTGCACCGGTTGGTAACCTTCCATGTAATTCTTGGGCGATGCCCAATACCAGACCGCAAACACTGTAAAACAAACAGCGAAAACAAAAGACGCCAATAAAACGCCGGGCGCTTTATTAGTCCACTTTGGAAATACCATTCGGTTTTTCTCCGGCGGTGGGATGCTTGACAGGATCCCGGGGACAATGAGCCGCAACTTTCATGGAACGGCGGCAAAAGATAATACTCCTTCCTTTGCGGATCAATTGCGTGGGGAAAATTTTTTGGGAAAAAATTTCCGAAAAAAATCGCGGACGAAATTGTCGCCCGCGATTTACATCTGTGCCCACTCTTTTACCGTTTATGGCAAAGGAATTTCAACCCAGGAAGATGATGCGCTTGTCGAGGGCCATGGCGATCAAAACCGCTGGAAGATAAACCAACGACAGCAAAAACAAACGCACGGCAGCTTGTCGTGTACCGCTTTTACGCAAAGCCCACGCCAACCATAAAACGAGCAGCCCCGCAGCCACAGCCGTAACGAGATAGCGTTCGCCGGCCAGTCCGTACCAATACGGGAAAAGGGACACGGTCAACAACAGGACGCTTTGCACCCACACCTGCCGGAAACAGGTCGACCCGGAAGCGTCGACCAAGCTCAGCATCTTGAAGCCTCCGGATCGGTAGTCATCGCGGTACATCCAGGCCAAGGCCAAAAAGTGCGGAAGCTGCCAGAAGAACAAAAGCGCGAACAGCAGCACGCCGCCGACACCGATGCGGTCCTGTGCTGCAGTCCAGCCCATCAGCGGGGGCAAGGCGCCGGGAATGGCGCCGACCAAGGTGTTCAACGTCGTCAAGCGTTTGAGCGGCGTGTAAACGCCCGCGTAAAGGCCCACGGTCAAGGCGCCGAGCAGCGCCGTCAAGGTGTTGGCATGTCTCCACAACAGCCAGCATCCGGAAATGCCGATGATGATTCCGGAAGCGTAGGCGGTGAATAATGTCAATCGCTCGGTGGGAAGCGGCCGGCCCTGGGTGCGCTCCATGGCGCCGTCGTAATTTTTTTCCAGCGCCTGGTTGAAGCAAAACGCCGCCACGGCCAAGAAGCCCGTGCCCAACAAGGTCCACCACAGCCGTTGCCAATCGATGTCGGCTGTCGAAGCCATATAATACCCGATGAAAACGGTTATGAGGATATGAAAGGTCATGCGCAACTTGAACAGTTCGATCAGCGCGCGCACGCGAGCGAAGACGGAAATTTTCCGCACGGAAACCGAAGGGGCTAAAGTATTCATACCGATGATTTTGCCCGCGCAGGAGCGGCCGACCAAGCGCGATCGCCGGTCAGACGGCGATGCAGTCCCGCGGTTGCCGCGGAAGTTGTGACCGTCGCATGTTTGCCGCACCACAGGGCGATGGTGAAAAGGGTGGCCAATAAAAAGGCACCGCCGGCCAAATGCAGGCTGGCGATAAGAGGCAATTTGCCGGTCCAGATGGTGAGCATGCCCAAAGTCAACTGTACCGCCAGCGCTGCCAGTAGAATCCAGCCCAGCCGCATGGCTCCGGGCCATGTAGGCCGGGACCAGAGCGAGGTCAGCAAAAGCGCGCAACCCAATACGATGCACACGGGTCCGATTCGGGTATGCATGAAATTCATGGCGATTCCCGAACTCCAAAACGGCGGAATCCAGGCGCCGAAGGCGAGCGGAAAGGTGGGAATAGCCAAACCCGCCAGGCTATGGCGCATCACGGCACCCACCATGATTTGCACGAATACCAAGGCCATCACGGCAAAGGCCGCGGTGGAATGGCGGTTGCTCCGCCACCGGGACGATTGCCTCCAGGCCGCCGAAGTCGCCCAAGCCAGCCACACCGTAATGCAGAAAAACACTTCGGCGGTTCCCGCGTGCGCGCTGGACACGGCGATGGGCAGCTTAAACCGCACCGTCATTCCGCCCAAAACTCCTTGCACGCAGACTAAGGTCAGGGCAATCAAGGCCAGCGTCTTGACCCACCGTCGTGGTTCCCAGCGGAGCATGCCTGCGGTCAAGACCACGGTGCAAAACCCCACGCCGGCCGCAAACAAACGGTGACCATGTTCGTAGAGTATGCCGCCTTTCATGGCCCGAAACGGAAAGGCAAACATATTGTGCCCGAAGGTTGTGGGCCAATCCGGCACGGCCAGGCCAGAATTGGTGCTGGTCACCATGGCACCCACGAACAGCAGGCACAAGGTGAGTAAGCTGATTGTCACCGCCAGCAGGTGCAGCCCGCGTTCTGCCGAGAACCGAGGCGTCTCATCTTTTCGCAGCGGAGAGGCGGTACGGGAAATCATGCGGCAAGGAAATTTAGCAAGAACACGGCAAGTCTGGGTTTACCCGTTTGGGACCCGAATACAAGGCCTAACTGGCCGCGAGAGGAGTGAAATAAAACTGGGGAGCCAAAATCATGGGATGTTTGGTCCCCAAATAAAGAACCGCGCGGAGTCCGCGCGGTTTATGCCGATAGCTTTCCTTACGGGTTAGTTCGACAAGAATCTTCGAGACGCCGAATAACCTTTGGTCGCTACCCGCATCAGATAAACCCCTTTTGGCCGCGATTGAAGATCCGATGCGAAATCAAGATCGACCGGGGAATTATTCCCGCGTACCATTTTCACAGTTTGGCCAGACATGTTATACAAAGCCACGACATAGGAGCCCGGGCGCGTAATGAGCACTCCAACGTCGGTTGGATGAAATGTCACTCCGGATTGGCTCAAATCCAAATCGAGATTGGGCTGGCTCCCAATCGATGTCACAGCAGTTGTATCGTATCCGGCAATGTAGTACATGAATTGCTTGAAAAATTTATCCCAAATCGTCTGCCCCATTGATTGCATCGTCACCAAATCGTGACCTTCCATAAAATAGCCCACATTGCCTTTTTTATCGGGAAAAGTCCAGGATATCGGCCAACCTGAAGGCCCGGCCACCTGGGTGTAGTTGTAAATACCATTGCCGCAATTATTCGGATTACCGCAAGTACTGGGATTCAGACCCAGCAACCCTTGCCAATTCGCTGGAGTTATAGTGGGATCAGTAATGGCTTTATCGAAAGTATGCAATTCCATATGTTGGATTGTCACCGAATCCGGCTTGGCTCCGGGCCAGGTTATTCCTTCCATGATGGGATTTCCTTTCGCCGAAGGGAAATTACCCACCCCACCCCAAAGTCCTACTAATCCTGTGTTGTTGTTATTCGCATCGCTGGCCCCTGACTCCCCACTATAATGGCAAGGCATCAACGTATTGTAATACCAACTCCAATTGCCACCAACCTTTGAATCCCCCGTGGAATGCATTACGAAAATTCCATTTCCCTGCTGCTCTACAAAATTTTGGACGGCAGTCTGTCCTGTCACCGGAAATTGATTTGAGGAGGCAAAACTCGATATATAATCGGTGAAAAGCACTTGGTAATTGGCAAGTTTGGAGGCTGTAATGTTGTTCGGATTTGTCTCGGTATCCACTTTCCAGCCTTCAGCGTTTCCGATTCGCTGCAAGGTTGCCTCCATATTTGGATAGCCGATGGTATGATTGAAATTGTAGTAGAATTGCGCAATCAAAATCGATTTCAACCTAGACTTCAGCAAATACTGGTTGCCGTTGATAGTTACTGTGCGCTGTTTGGCGGTAGGAATGCTCGTGGTATCTTGTGCCTGTAAATTAAAAACCAGAGCGAGGCAAATTGATGCGCTGGTAAACAATATCGATTTGCAATTTTTCATACTCAAATTTGACGCTTTCAATTGTACACCCCCCTAACTCTCGCTAGAATATGCGGGAATCGGCATTTCCATCCAAGATATTTTCATCCTTGAATCAATTACGTGATTCTCCGATTTTAACCCGGATCGGACTCCCCTGTTTACATGCTCCATAAAAAGCGTACCAGATAATACCAATCGGATTTTCCCTGGGTCACAGGCATGAAAGAAGGAATTGCGGATTCATTCTGTAGGCGAAGGTGGTCGTTGGCAATTTGCAAATAAGCCTGCCACCCGGTGATGATGGTTTTCTGCAGCATAATGGACCATTTCCAATCGTCCTGCTTGTAATCTCCGGCCAATTCCCGGGCGGCATAAAGGGCTGGATTTTTGCCGGGTAAAGTCGGTTGCGGCCATCCGTCTTGGAACTCGATGAAATTGTTATCGGGATAGTCGTTTTTGAAATATTCAACTTGCACCGAAAGCAAATCCAACAATTTGAAGGTGGGTATGTCCATTCCCGCCATCATAGGCATGCGCTGTGTGATGTCTGTGTAGTAATAGGGCTGATTTTGCACTCCCAAAACGGCCATCTCCCCAAATAGCTTGAAGGGTCCGGTGGAATTTTCCTCCATACCGAAGGCGTTGGCAAGGTTTATCGAGGCCCGACCCATGAGTTCGATGGCCTTGAATGTCAACTTTTTCTCGACAGTGGGACGCAAGGTATCGCCCGTTGAGTTGACCACGAAGATCGTGCGGCCTTGGGCATCCGTCTCCAGCGACACGATGGGGTATGAGTTCGTATCCACGAGATTTGTGATCAAGTTTTCCATGGTCTTCATGGTCGCGCCGCTATCAGAGCCCAATTGGGGGTTCGATCCGGTTACTTGTGGAACAGCCGGAAAATTTGGTACCTCGACATAGACGTTGGAACGTCCGGATCCCGTAGGAGTCGTCTCGCTAGGCTTGATTGGAATCCAGCGATGCAATGAGATGCCACCTCCGAGTTCAAGAACGTTGTTCACTTTCCAGGTTGCCACATAGGATGGGGAGACATCATACAGCGGATTGGAATAGAAGTCGCTGAACATCAAAAAATCTTGCCGGAATTTCCGTCCAGTAAATTCCAAGTCAGCTTCGCTCCCATGCTCTTGTATTCATTACCCAGCCACACCCACCCCCCACTGTTTCCATTTTGCAGCATAGTCGGATAGGCCTCACTGCGGAACAAATACTCGCCGAGATCGGTGGCGTCTGGATTGTACTTATAACCAAAATAACCGAATTTCAAGTTAAGGTTCGAAGTGAAATCATATTGCGAAGAAGCTTCGGAAATCCCAGGCCCGAAATTGATTTTTTCGGTCGCGGCGTTGCCGGGAATTTGGATGAAAGGTTTCCAGAACAAACCGCCCACACCAATATTCATATGCAGCTTCCGTTTAAGGTTCCAGAATAAGTGAGCGCCACACCGTCGCGGTTCATAAAATCCCCGTGCAAATCTTTCGGAGGCGAACCCCCGTCGTCATCCACGTAAGAACCATGCATGACCTGTCCCGCGTCGATGAAAGCCGCGACGGAAACGTTGCGATCCGTAACGCTGGACGTGCTATCGTCGGCACCGGCAAAGCCGAGGGTGCAAACCAACACCAGACCTATCAGAAGGCTCATTGATTGGTTTTCCTTGGGACTAATCGGCAATCTCATGTTTAGAACCCCCATTGCAAATGGGCTACGAAATACCACTGGTTTAATTCTGTGGTTTGGGGCGCAGGCCAGGTCGCCCCGAAAACGGTTCCCGCAGGATCGAAATCGCCATTGTACATGAGGCGCAAATGATCGTCCGCAATCTGTAATTTCAATTGCAAACCCGTTACAATGGTTTTGACGGCATAAATGCTCCATTTCCAATCGTCCCCATGGACAGAGGGAAGTACGAACATGCGTTGGGTATAGTCAATATCCGGAATGGCAGCGGGAGCTCCGGTCAATGCTTCATATTGTTGGCCGGATAATTCCTGATAGCTGTCCAGATACGGGTTGGCAAAATATTCGGTTTCCACATCAAGGAGATCCAAAAGGCCGAAGGTGGGAATATGCGCGCCCACCATGACGGGCATGCGCTGCCAGATACTCTGGTAATAAACCGGCTGGTTCTGCAGCCCAAGTACGGCCCATTCTCCGTACAACTTGCATGGACCGATGTCTTTATCCAGCCCCAACATTTTCGAAAAATCCAAGGTTATATGGGCCATGAGGTTGATGGCTTTGCGGGTAATCTCGGTTGTCTGGATGATTTGCGCGGCCGCTTGCGCTCCGGCCACGCTTGTTCCGTTGGCATCAACAGAACTCAGACTGTCGGTTCTGGAGCTCCAATAATTTGTGCACTTCGTCGCAGAATTATCGCTGCATCCGGCCAGATTTTGCAAAAACGTTTTGATCCCCGAACGCTGCCCGGCGACGCTGCCTTCCTGAACCATTTGCACCCGGGTCACCTGGGCGCCGGTTTTACCCGCCAGCAACGCGGCCGTGTCGAGACTGGATCCGGGATTCCAGACTGCCCAAGCGTTGGCACTAACCTGCTGTCCGGTGCCGTCTTGATAGGAATAGTAGACATTGGCCTGGTTCTGTACTTCGGGAAAGTTGGCCACAGTGACATATTGGGTTGCGGAGGCGGCGTCTTCCGAGGCCCCGTGGCCGACGGCGACATTAGGAGTAAACCAGCGCCGCAAGGCAATACCGCCGCCGATTTCAATGCCGGTGGTTAGATGCCAGGAAATAAATAGGCCGGAGTGATATCGAAGAATGGCGCGTCGGTGAATTCCAAAAATACGCCCGCCTGTTGCCGGAATTTACCGCCAAAATTGTCCGCCTGTAAACGCATGCCCAGCACCTGCGCATAAGCGCTATCCACCCACGTCCAACCTCCCGTCACAAGGTAACCAGGGTAGGATTCACCACGCAGCAAATACTCACCAAGGTTCATGGCGGGCGAGTTGTATTTGAGTGGAAAATATCCCATCTCCAAATTCAATCCTGGAGTAAAAAGCATTTTTGCCGAGGCCTGTTTAATTAGGGGTTCGAACTTCAAAGGTTTTTGCCAAAACTCTTTAAGACCGAGGGGTTGCCAGAAAATTCCTCCCAGGTTTACGTCGATATACATCCTATTCTGTACGGTATCAGCGGCATCGATAAACGTTCCAAAGCGATTCATATACTGGTTTTCAGCGTCTATTTGTCCAAACTGTCCGTTTACCAAACTCCCGATCTCCGTGTAGGCCTGCGCGCTTAATTTGTCTATGGGAAGGGCGCTCGTCACCCCCAAAAAGAGGCTGCCAAATAATAACCAGAGCCGATACCGCCAGCTTTGCATGCCCAATACCTTTGATCCGAGAAAAGGACCGTTATCCTAGAGCTTCTAAAGTTACTCTCGGAGTTTTTTTACAAAGAGACTTTTACAAATATATTCATTCTCCCTATTTTCCGGTGATGTCCAAAGCAGGTTCGCTACCCGCCTCCCGCTATTTGTGGATACTGGGTCCGAAACGGGATCTCCTGTTTTTTGTTTTAACTCCCTGTCTGATTTTCCCGGTTTTTCTGGCGACGCAAAACCGCATCGACAACCAAATCCTAGGTCTCTATGTATTGGGCTTGGGCGGGTTCGGGCACCATCTTCCCGGTTTTCTCCGCGCCTACGCCGATCACGATTTATACCGGCAATTCAAGTTCCGTTTCACCGTGGTTCCCATATGCTTGGTACTGCTGTGCGGACTTTACTCCTTCCTGAACCTGAACGCCTTGGTTTGTGCCACGGTGGCGTGGGGCACCTGGCATGGGGCCATGCAAATCAATGGGTTCGCGCGCATTTACGATTCCAAGGTCCAATCTTTTCGAGCCGCCACTGCGCGGCTGGACTGGTTGATGTGTCTGGCCTGGTTCGGGCTGGCCATTCTGCATTCGCCCACCAAGCAGTTTTCACTGATCACCCAATTCTATGTTTCGGGAGGCTTCTTGCTCGCGCCCGGCGCGTTGATATTTTCCGGCAGTTTTGGGACACGTTCACAATCGTGATCACCTTGCTTTTTGCGGTAAATGCCTTCCGCCAATGGAAATCCGGCACACCTCCCAGTCCCGTAAAATTATTGACTTATGGCCACAAGTTTCGGGTTCTGGTGGTATTGCATGGTGAACATCCCTTATCTGATCCTGGGTGTGCTGATGTGGGAGATTTTCCACGACGTACAATACGACGTTTTGGTTTGGCTTTTTCAGCGCCATCGGGTGGCGCAAAACATGCACGCAAGTCCAGTTGAGAAAATTCTTTTCACTCCGGGCTGGGAAAGGATCGTTCTCTATGCGTTGTTAATTCTGGGCTATGGTTATATCGGGGTGGTGACTTCCTTTTCCGACATCAATTTGCCCGAAAAAATCCTGATGGGTGGAGGCGCCGCCCAATGGCTATTGCGCATTTCCCTGGCGTCGGCCCTGCTGCACTTTTACTATGACGGATTCATCTGGCGGGTGCGCAACCGCGATATCCGCCAGGGTCTCGGACTTCCAGGAAAAGGAAAAAGGCGCAACCGATGTTGGAGCGGCGTTTTCGCCCTCGCATCACATCGGAGGATTGGAAATGGATCTTTTTCCTGGTTCCGGTGGCTATTTGGCTTTGCCCAATACCACGGATGGAATCCGGATTTTGAATCCCAAGTCTTGAATCTGAGCCGCGCCATTCCCGACAGTTGGCTGGCCCACTTTCTGGCCGGCACCTATTACAAAGGGAAGGACCAATTCGGACCAAGCCGAAACTGAGTATCGCAGCACCGTGCAATATAATCCCGGCTTCGCCATCGGGGCATTTATTCCTGGCCGATTTATTCGACAAAAGACGGCGATGACACGGAAGCCCTGGAACAATACCGTGCAAGCCGTCGAATATCGATCCCACGTGAAAAGGTGGCCCGGATCAACTTGGCCCAACTTGAACTTAAAAGCGGACCAGCCGCAACGCGGCCGAGAATCAATTCCAGGTGTTCTTGGCAATGGAACCCGAATAATCCCGATTTAAATTTCGGGATGGGTTCGGCATTGCTCGTTGCAGCATCGATTGGCCGAAGCAAAACCCTATTTGGAAAAAACTTTGCGGCTCGCACCGCAGTCATAGCGGCGCCTTGAATTATCTGGGCATCGTGAAAGAGATGAGCGGCGATCTTCCGGGAGCCATCGCTTTGTACCGAAAGTCTTTGGCTTCGGACTCGAATAATGCCAGCGCACGCCAGGATTTAACCGACGCTTTGGCTAAAATTTCTTCGGCTACCGAATCCAAACCTGCTCGACCCTAACCGGCCTGAAATGAAAAATCGACCGGTTTTCGTTTTCTGAGCGCAAATTTTTCAACCTTAGATTTTTTGTGACCGGCGTCACCAGCCGGCGTAACCGAATTTTTAACATTTCCGTCCAAGAGTTTTAATTCCGTTCCGCGGCGGAAGGATGGGGTATGAAAATGTTGAGTGTGAAAAACCTTTCCCGATTAATCCTTTTGTCTACCCTGGCCTTTTTCGCCTGGACCTGCAACGTGTCGGATTCGGGCGGCGATACCATCTTGACCCTGACCGTGGGCGATTCCCTCAAAGCCGCGTCGGGGAAATACGACTCCATTCAAATCAAGGCGGCGGTGGTGAACGGCTCCGACACCACCTATCTGAAACTCGTGTTCCATGGCGCCTACAGCGATTCTTCGCAATTGCAAAACCTGAATCTCGGCCGGTTGCCCTCCAACGACTTCACCATCATTCTCGTCGGTTATAGCCAGGGCTCCACGGCTTTGGTGCTGGAATTGCCTTTCAGCAACGGCAAGGCCGGTACTCCCAAGCTCGACACCTTGATTGCGCCACCCGATACGACGCATCCCCAAAGTCAAAAGCTGCTGATGTGGCTGGCCCCGCCCGACAGCGGGACCTCCTTGTTTCATACCGTTGAGGGCAAGACGCTTTCTTTCCGGGTTATGGCCAAGGATTCCAACACCAAAGACAGCACGACTTTGCTGCAGATTCAGAATCTATTCCCCGCCGATTGCGGAGTCCCAAGCTATGACACCACCAGCGGAGCCTTCAGCTTCAAACCCGCCTTTGCCTGCGTGGATTCGGGAGGCGGTTCGGTAAGCGCCGCTCTCAAGTTCTTGGCCAAAGACCAAAGCCATCCCCCGGTTTACGACACCTTGAGCGTATCGGTTCAAGTGCTCGACTTCAACAGCGCACCCAAGTGGAAAGTGGACACGGTCAGCCTTACCGGCAAACAGGGCAAAAACGTATCGCTGGCTCTCGACAGCCTGTATCTCGGCGATGCCGAAGGCGACTCGGTGGCTTTCACCGCCTCGCTGGGGGTCATGACGCAAAACCCGCTTGCCTGGAGCTTCACCCCCTCGTTCTCGGATTCGGGCATGAAAACCGTATCGCTCACAGCCGCCGATAACCATCACCCTCCGGCGTCATCTTCTTTGGCTCTTAAGCTCACCATCCAAGACTCGGTGCGCCCGTTTAATGTCATTATCACGTCGCCGCAAAACGGCTATGTGACGCGCGACAGTGTCATCGCCGTGCGTTGGAGTGTGAACGGCGCGGTGCAAACCACCAATACCACCGAGCATTTGCTGGAAGGTCAAAACGGGGTGGTACGCAGCTACCATGACAACCTGACGAACGCGACGTATTCGGATTCCATCACGGTGACGCGCGACACGGTGCCGCCGAACAAACCGGTGGTAAGCGCCGTGTCGCCGACCAACAACCCTACGCCCACCTGGGCTTGGAAAACGGGCGGAGGCGGCGACGGTTATTTTCGCCATCGGCTCGACACGGCTTCCTTCGTCGATACGGTGGGAACGAAAGATTCCTCGTTCACGCCGTCCACCAATCTGGTTGCCGGAACCCATGTTCTCTATGTGGAAGAGCGCGATGATGCCGGCAATTGGTCGGCTCTGTCCGCCGACTCGGTGCGTATCATCTTGACCGGCCCGGTGGTGGTCATCACTTCCCCAGCCAACAATTACGTGACCCGGCAAGCCAGTGTGTCGGTAGCTTGGACGGTGAATGGCATGGCGCAGACGCCAGTGATTAAGAGCCTGGTGGAAGGGCCGAATGTGCTCAAGGTGACGGGTCAGGATTCGGCCGGGAATCAAGGTTCGGATTCGATTACGGTAACACGGGATACGGTCCCGCCCAATAAGCCGGTGGTGACGGGTCCGGGGCTGACCAATAGTTTGAAGCCGACGTGGACCTGGCATAGCGGCGGCGGCAACGGCAGCGGGTATTACCGGTTCAAGCTGGATGATACCACGGCATTCACCGACACCTTGGGATTAAACGACAGTTCCTATACGCCGACCGCGAATCTTTCCAACGGAACCCACACCTTGTATGTGCAGGAACGCGACGCCGTGGGTAACTGGTCGGTGACAGGCAGCGGCGCCGCCAACGTGGATACCACGCATCCGGCCATCGCCATCACCTCGCCGCCCAACAATTACGTGACCCGGCAAACGAGCGTGACAGTAAGCTGGACTTTGAGCAATGTGGCGCAGACGCCGGTGATTAAGAACCTGGTGGAAGGGGCGAACACCCTGACCGTGTCGGGAGCGGATTCAGCGGGGAACAGTGTTTCCGCTTCAATTACGGTCACACGGGATACGGTACCACCCAACAAACCCGTAGTCACGGGTCCGGGGCTGACCAATAATCTGAAGCCGACGTGGACTTGGCATAGCGGCGGGGACAGCGGCAACGGGTATTACCGCTATAGGTTGGACACCGCGACCTTTACGGACACCACGGGCCTGGCGGACAGTTCCTATACTCCCGGCACCAACCTCAAACAAGGCCGACATGTGCTTTTCGTCGAAGAACGCGACGTCGCCGGCAATTGGTCGGCCATGGACAGCAGCGGTATCGCGCAAATCGATACGACCAAACCAGTGGTGAAAATCACATCGCCTGCGAACGGTTCTTCGACCAACGGAGTTACTAATTCCATAGCTGTCGCTTGGACGGTAAACGGCGTAGCACAATCTCAAAATGTCACCCAGGACCTGACCGGTCAATCCGGGTCGGTGAAAATAATTCGCAGCGCCACCGATAGCCTCGGTAACTACGGTGCCGATTCCGTGATCATTACCGTAGATCGAAGCATGCCGAATGCTCCGATTTTTACCAGCGCACCGAGCAACCCGACCCGAAGCACCACGCCGGAATGGGATTGGAAATCCGGAGGCGGTGGCGGAAATGGATCCTATCAATACATATTGGATGGAGCGCCGGCAGTTAGCACTACCGCGCTGAAGTTCACGGCAACCAGCGTGACAACCAGCACCACCGGCACAAACCATACATTTCAGGTGCGCGAGCAGAATAGCGTTGGTACCTGGTCGAATTGGGCGGATTCACTGGTAGTGGTTAAATCGGCCCCCGCAGCCCCAACTGTGACCGTGAATGCCCCGTTGACAAAGACCCCGTCATGGTCATGGAATACAGTAGCTGGTGGCGATAATACCTATCAGTACCAATTGAATACCGGTTCCACTAGCGGTTCCTTTATCCCCATCAACGGTACTTCTTTTTCCCCGACATCAACATTAGCGGATGGCTCCTATACAGTTTGTGTGGAGGCTCATGATGCATTAGGTTATGGCCCATCGGGATGTAGTTCTCAAACAATTGTCGATAATACAACACCCACTCTTACGATTACTGGACCAACGGGTCCGGCAAGTGTGTTTTCAGGTTCTCCAAGTGTAACCGGCACTTTCTCAGAAGCGAATGGACTCAAGTCTGCAACATATTCTTTAAATAATGCCAGCCCCCCGGTTTCTTTTGGTACTCTACCCAGCGGAACAAGTGGGAATTGGTCGATTAATCCTTCATGGAGCGACGGTGGTAAGAATACTTTGTCTGTGACCCTAACCGACAATGCGAACAATTCCACAACTCAAAATATCACGGTATATAAATATTCCAATGTGGTTTTTGTGCGTAAAGGAGCGCCGGGTTCCGGTGAAAGGAATTCATGGCAAAATGCATTCGGACAATGACCCACGGCACTTGAAAGCCAAGGGCAAGTATGTCCGGGTTGCAAGTATTGGATAGGCTGTGGGCACCTACATCGCAGGTTCCGCGAATGGATTTGGAATAAGCACTTCTGCCCAACTATTCGGAGGATTTAGAGTGGAGGTTTGGGCACCGCAGATCACGCAGAAAGTGCGAGTCTCATATCCCTACAATTTGACAGGGATATAATTAAGTTCACCAATAATGACGTCTACGTTTCTCGGGAACATTCGGCATACGATGGTTTTACACTGGTCTAATATCGAGGACCAATGGTTAAAATAGTTGGTAATTAACGACAACAACTGTTAATTGCACGTTAGCAAAATTGTAACATTACCCAACTGAAGCGGCGCGAACTCCGCTCATATTATGGCTCGGGAACGATATTTGAAGTTCGTAATTTCTAATATTACAGGAAATATAAATGTGTCGTATGGGGCGATGGAATACAAGTGGTCACGAATAACAATTTCACATACTCAGATTGAAAACAATCAAACTCAAAATGGTGGAGGAATTAACATTGATGGTGGTGGAACAACTTCACTTTATTTGAGCAATGTTGTGTTAACCGGGAATACTTACTGGGATGGAAACCAATATTCTCCTCGACAAATTGGATTATTTACTGTCCCCATGACACTTAGTTATGAAACAACCTGTACAATCCAAGATGTCGGGAATACTGAGTATATTTAATCCATTTGTTGATATAATCAATGCGCTTCAATAAAAATTTTCAGAGAATTTATTCCTGCCCAAAACAAATATCGATTTTGGTGCATAATTTGAGTGGAAATTTTTATCCCTTAGTCGCACCCTCCTTAGGAGATTGCGGCCTTGAAAAACGGCTATACTCCGCAAGGCAACGGGAAATTACGGGATCGAAGCTCATACAGTCAGGCCAAGTCGACATGGGCGCTTACGAGCCATAACCCCCCATGCCTAATCCCGCCCCCACCCCCGTTGACACCTTACCCTATCCGGCGCCTTGCTGCCGGGATTGCCAATGGAAACCCTGCCGTTACCTGGGTGGCAGCCCGCGCATACGGGGCTTTCACTACCTCGGCCCCTGGCCCAGGCTGCCGAAGGATTGCCCGGCCTGGCTGAAAAACCAGACACATCTGGATCTCGAAAAGGTTTTGCAACGGCTGAACCGCAACGAGTTGGAAGAGCTTTACCGCACCGGACCTCCCCGCGTCACGGGATATCCGCTCCGCCCCGAAGATTCTCCCCTTCACCTTCTCGCCCACGAAATTCCCCATCACCGGGAATCGTGGCTGGTGGTCGCGCCCGGCTCGCATCTCGACCATGCCGTGCATGCCCTGTACTGGGCCTATACGCGCGCCTTGGCCCGCGCCAACCCTAAAAGGAAAAAGGTCGAGGATGTAGATGCAGCGGCGGCGCAAAGCAAGGAGGCAGAACCGGCGCTTTTGAACCCCGGTTTTGTAAGCATCGAGGATGAGAAAAAACCCGGCAGTCCCGAAACCACCATCACCGAGGCTGACATCGGAGAGGTGGTGCATCTCAAAGTGGATACCCAAGGCTTGCAACCCGCCGATAACATATTGTTCCAGATATTCCTCAAGGGTGAGAACGGGCAGGCGGATGTTTTCATTGAAAACGTATTCGGCAACGCCGGTAAAACCAAATACGGAAGCGATTGGACCACGCGCGAAGATGACGCCGCCGCGGTGCATTACCATATCGGCGACGGTCATGCGGAAAGAAAATACCGGCCGGGAAAAGACACCCTCTACTTCATCGCCAAGGTAAAGTCAAAAGGGCTGGAGCAGAGAAGCGGTGCGCTGCAACTGACGAAGACCGAAGAAGCGATTCTGTATTATTGGCCCGGCGATGCGGATAATGAAGGTGAATATCTCCTGTTGGAAAAAAGCGATGACATCGACGACGTGATGACCGAAGCCGGAACCATGAATTCAACTCGTGAAAAACTGATGGAAGCGCGTGCGGCTGCCGGCGTCGATGCCAAGGAAAAAGCCGACAAGGTTTCGGATGCGGCCGAAAAGATGGACTCTTTGTTGAACGAAGCCGCGCCCGATCCCGAAAAAGCCTTGCTGGAACTTTATCTGGTCAAAAAGGGTGCGCGAAAAGAAAAAAGTCTGAAAAGTCTGATTTATATCCGTTCCCATCTCCGTAACGGCAAGCAAGCCCGAGGCCATTGGGCCAAAGAGCGCGACGCCACGGTGCGCAAGCAATTGGAGAAAGCCAAAAAAGATGAGGACAAGCGTGTTTCTCAGGAATTTAAGGTCAAGCTTTGGGATTGGCATAAGGAAGAATCGGGATCCTGGTTACCGCACTGGAAATTTGCGCAGAAAACCTTTTCATCGGAAAAACCGGCCCAGCCCGGCGAGCGGTTTTCCGGTGCGGCGGAAGCGCAATTCGCACGGTTTTATGCGGGCGCAAAAAGTTCCGCGGATTTTGATCTGAAAGACGCCAAGGTCGATTTCGGCGGTTCCGCCGAAGTTTCGGTGTCTTTGGTGCAAGGCAAGGCCAAAGGCACCTGGCAATTACCCAATGATCACGGCATCAATCTTTTTCCCAAATTCACCGGAACCGATAAAGCTGAAGCCGCAGCCGTGGGCAAGGAATTGCGACTGCGACTGGCGGTATCTTTGCAGGCCTATGGGTTCGTGGGAGTCTCGGCTTCAGCGGCCTTGCATTTTCCCAACTTGGATTTGGGCGGCAAAAAAGCCCCGCCTTTGCGTAAGCCTGCTTCCGATCCAAGCGGGAAATTCGACGCCAATGTTTCCGGCGACGGCCAAGCCTTTGCGGGGGCCTCAGCCGGCGGCGGCGTAGAACTGGATTTGCAATGGGGCAAAACCGCCCAGTTTTTCGACAGCCTCGGCGATATGGAATTTACCGCGGATGCCTGTTTTGGAGCGGGCGGTGCAATCGGATTTATGATCGGATTCAAAGACGGCAAATTTCATATTGAAATGAAGGCTGGTTTGGTGACGGGGCTTGGTGCCAAGGGATTCGTGAACGTGGCCGTGAGTGCCGAAGAAATGCTGAAGATATTGGGCTATTGTTTTAAAAACGTAAATCACCATTATCTCGACAATGTGCAACCCGATGCCTTTGATAATTATGTGGCTTATGGGTTCTGGCTGGCGGTGAAATACGTTCCGGAATTGCGGGAGTCGTTCGAAGTGTTTACCGGAGCCTCGGCCTTCACCAATTGGCTGGAAACCACGGGAAGCAAAATTTTTGGTAAAAGCATAAATAAAGATCAGCTGCTTGAATCCCTGCTTCAAAACGACAAGGCACTGCATCAATGTGCACCGCAAACCCTGGGTCAGATTTTGCGGACCATTATGGTGAGCCATGAGGATGGGGACGAAGACAAAATCATCCACGTGTTTTCTATTCCAGAATCGGATCATGAATTCAAATGGACGATTCGCTGGGCTTCGGGGTTGAAAGAGTTGGATCAAGCGGTGCGCATTAACAAACACGTGAGCGATGATTTGAAGAAGAGATCATTGGAAGCGGGGATGGCAAAACTGAAACATTAGATCTTCGGAACAAGCAGAAAATATCCTCTGGAAATTTAAAAGACTTTTTGAGCAATAATGAGAATCTTTTAATGATGATTTAACATGATTATAGCGATATATTTTATATTGTATCTCAATGTGAATGAAACGGAAACTTGCTCAGAAGACAGTAAAAGAAGGTTTAGATAGCTTTTCTTCTTATGTCTGTCAAACAGCATTAATCTTAATGATGGGTCAGCACATTGGTTAAACCAAATATTTGATGACCAAGAAAGTGAATCGTATACGACATGGGATTTCAAAAGATTGGTATCAAAATGGCGATTAAAATTGGAGCAATAATAGAAATACGTGACTCGGGTGTCACGATCGATACTGTTTTCGGTTTTCTATTCAATAATGACATTCAATGATAGAACATTACACCAAAACGCCTGTCAAAGGAAAATGGCCTAAGCCAACGCTTCGATTCAACCGGCGGATTGCTTTTTGAGGGCGAATTCAAAGACGGTGATCAAATTGGGTTGCAAAAGGAATTCTGGCGCAAAGGCGTATTGAAAGATGAATCGTTTTACAACGATTCCCAAACTCGGGTGGATTGGGAAAAATCGTGGTATATCAGCGGAAAATTAAGGCGAGATATGAAAATTAGTGGCGAGATAAAAGAAATCAAAAATTACGCCCCGAACGGAAAACTGGTTCAGCACACCCACGCCAAAGCGGCAGATGGGAATCTGATTACTGGCGAAAGTTTCGATCCCGACGGAAAACCCACGGGCAAGGTGACGCAGGGCAACGGCTCGCTGACCACCATTGGTTTCAACGATTCGACCCTGGTCATGTATTCGAAGTACAGCTATAACTACAAAGACGGGTGGCCGGGGAAGATGAAACAACTATTCCCGCCGCCGCCGAAATGAATTCGCCGGATGCCTGTTTTGGAGCGGGCGGTGCAATCGGATTTATGATCGGATTCAAAGACGGCAAATTTCATATTGAAATGAAGGCTGGTTTGGTGACGGGGCTTGGTGCCAAGGGATTCGTGAACGTGGCCGTGAGTGCCGAAGAAATGCTGAAGATATTGGGCTATTGTTTTAAAAACGTAAATCACCATTATCTCGACAATGTGCAACCCGATGCCTTTGATAATTATGTGGCTTATGGGTTCTGGCTGGCGGTGAAATACGTTCCGGAATTGCGGGAGTCGTTCGAAGTGTTTACCGGAGCCTCGGCCTTCACCAATTGGCTGGAAACCACGGGAAGCAAAATTTTTGGTAAAAGCATAAATAAAGATCAGCTGCTTGAATCCCTGCTTCAAAACGATAAGGCGCTGCATCAATGTGCACCGCAAACCCTGGGTCAAATTTTGCGGACCATTATGACTCAATATGAGAAAGGTGACGAAAATCAAATATTACATGTATTATCAATTCCCGAATCCGCGCATGAATTCAAATGGACGATTCGCTGGGCTTCGGGTATGAAAGAGTTGGATCAAGCAGTGCGCATTAAAAGGCATGTCGGTGACGATTTGAAAAATAAATCTTTGAAAATAGGTACTAAAGCATTACAAGATTTTGGAAAAGAATCCGAAAATTCGGAAACCTTTACGGATAGCTTGATCGATCTTTATCGTAATTGGAAGCTTTCTCTATGATGAAAATCGCTCTCCCATTTTTGGCATTAACAACCACATTAATTGCTTCGGAAATATGCCGCGACAGTACAAAAATTGATAGTCTTTTCCGGATATGTATGAGAATTGATTCTCAAGATGGGTCCAAATATGTCGGCCATTACTTTGTTACTAAAAACCGTAAAATGTTACGAAATGGACTTTCGCAAGCTTGGTATAAAAGCGGACAATTAAAAGGGCGAGTATATTATCACTTCGGCTGCCCAACTGATACGGATTTCAGATTTTATCCGGATGGAAAAATAGAGGAAATTACTCCGTATGTTTCTTGTAAAAGTCAAGGGATTTCCCAAAGCTTCGATTCAACCGGCGGATTGCTTTTTGAGGGCGAATTCAAAGACGGGAAAAAAGTCGGCTTGCAAAAAGAATTCTGGCGTAAAGGCGTACCCAAACATGAAATGTTTTATGATAGCTCAACTTTTAAGGCTAACGAGGAAAAGTCCTGGTACATCGACGGCAAATTGAGCGAAGAAATAAGCATCGAAAACGGCATCGAAGAGACAAGAGATTACGCCCCGAACGGAAAACTGGTTCAGCACACCCACGCCAAAGCGGCAGATGGGAATCTGATTACTGGCGAAAGTTTCGATCCCGACGGAAAACCCACGGGCAAGGTGACGCAGGGCAACGGCTCGCTGACCACCATTGGTTTCAACGATTCGACCCTGGTCATGTATTCGAAGTACAGCTATAACTACAAAGACGGGTGGCCGGGGAAGATGAAACAACTATTCCCGCCGCCGCCGAAATGAATTCGCCGGATGCCTGTTTTGGAGCGGGCGGTGCAATCGGATTTATGATCGGATTCAAAGACGGCAAATTTCATATTGAAATGAAGGCTGGTTTGGTGACGGGGCTTGGTGCCAAGGGATTCGTGAACGTGGCCGCGAGTGCCGAAGAAATGCTGAAGATATTGGGCTATTGTTTTAAAAACGTAAATCACCATTATCTCGACAATGTGCAACCCGATGCCTTTGATAATTATGTGGCTTATGGGTTCTGGCTGGCGGTGAAATACGTTCCGGAATTGCGGGAGTCGTTCGAAGTGTTTACCGGAGCCTCGGCCTTCACCAATTGGCTGGAAACCACGGGAAGCAAAATTTTTGGGAATAACGCATACGAAAAAGGATTTAGCTGCTGGAATCTCTGCTCCAAAACGACAAGGCACTGCATCAATGTGCACCGCAAACCCTGGGTCAGATTTTGCGGACCATTATGACTCAATATGAGAAAGGTGACGAAAATAAAATATTACATGTATTATCAATTCCCGAATCCGCGCATGAATTCAAATGGACGATTCGCTGGGCTTCGGGTATGAAAGAGTTGGATCAAGCAGTGCGCATTAACAGACATGTCGAGTGATGATTTGAAGAAGTAGATCATTAGAAAATAGGTAGCTAAAGCGATTACAAGGATTTAGCGATAAAGAATACGAAAATTCGGAAATCATTACGGATAGTTTGATGGATCGATTATCGTAATATGGAAGCTTTCACTATGATGAAAATCGCTTTACACAATTTTTGGCATTAACAACCGCATTAATTGCTTCGGAAATATGCAGCGACAGTAAAAAAATTGATATTCTTTTCAGGAGATGTATGAGAATTGATTCTCAAGATGGATACAAATATGACAGGCTATTACTTTTATTAGGCAAAAAACAGGTAAAATGATACGAAATGGGACTTTGGAACAAGCTTGGTATAAAAGCGGACAATTAAAATGGGCCGAGTATATAATGGAGTTTGGCTGCCCAACTGATACGGATTTCAGATTTTATGAGAATGGAAATAATAGAGGAAATTACTCCGTATGTTTCTTGTAAAAGTAAAGGGACTTTCCCAAAGCTTCGATTCAACTGGCGGGTTGCTTTTCGAAGGCGAATTCAAAAACGGTGATCAAATTGGGTTGCAAAAGGAATTCTGGCGCAAAGGCGTATTGAAAGATGAATCGTTTTACAACGATTCCCAAACTCGGGTGGATTGGGAAAAATCGTGGTATATCAGCGGAAAATTAAGGCGAAGATATGAAAATTAGTGGTGAGATAAAAGAAATCAAGAAATTACGCCCCGAACGGAAAACTGGTTCAGCAGACCCGCGCCAAAGCGGCAGATGGGAATCTGATTGCAGGAGAAAGTTTCGATCCCGACGGAAAACCCACGGGCAAGGTGACGCAGGGCAACGGCTCGCTGACCACCATTGGTTTCAACGATTCGACCCTGGTCATGTATTCGAAGTACAGCTATAACTACAAAGACGGGTGGCCGGGGAAGATGAAACAACTATTCCCGCTGCCGCCGAAATGAACTACCTCGCAGTCCGCCTCATGCGGACGGGGCATTAGACCGGAATTTGGAGGTATTGTCGCCGAATCCGCATTTGAATTGTTTGACGGGTGGATATCGATGAAATATGCGGTGACTATTATTGAAAAGAAGGAGTTCGAACCTTGGGAATTTTCAAAGTAAATATGAATCCAAATTATGGTTGGCAAATATTAATACTGGGAGCGATCCCATTTGGAATTTTCGCTTCCGTGGCGTTCTTTTTTTTAGGCAATGCTTTTACGACTTGGCGAAAGACGGCGAATGGAATTCGATCTCTCGAAAACCCCTCCGAGACGGACAGTGCGATTGTCACCGCCGTTCAGGGTCGGTATCGCATTTATTATGCAAATGCGAAAACATATACGAAATCTTGGGCCTATCTGGAATTAAAAGGGGAATACACGTATGAATCAAAGAAGTATTATGAATATTTCCCAATCGCCTACCTGCGAAAATACTTGTCGGTTTCGGAAGGTTCCGATAAGGGGCAATTTGAACATGTAAACGGTGTAGCTGTAATGAAAACTTTTGGGAAAATCTCCGACTGGAGAATTTTCCCATACTATAAGCTCGTTGTCTCCAATAAAGAGGGTTTGACGAACGACAACAATGTCAATGCATTTTTGCGAGACATTGACACTACTTCGGCTTTAAATATTCCGCAACCTATTTTGAAAATTTACTTCCTGAAAAAAGACCCAAATTTTACAGATGTTAGAACTAATGCGCTGCCCGTAAAGAAAACTTTAAGGAATATTTTCGTGCTGTTTCCAATCTGGTTAATATTGGCTTATCCTTTCGTGTTTTGTCTACCCTTCAACGGGTTTAGAAAAAATCTACTCGCGGCGGGTTTTTATTTTCTTCTAATTTACCTAACCTTGCCGATTCTGAATAAAACGGTTGATTTGGTTTTTAATCGAAGCCGATCATCTGTGAATGGTGCGATGGAATATCAATTTGAAAATGGAAATCTTCGTCCAATCATGAAAGTTTCGGATAATGTCCAATAAAACCTTTTACGAAATCTGGGTCCAAGCCCCGGACATCGCATTTTCAGTATTCGTGAACGGGATTGGTTTGCATACGGATCGATTCCAAGGCTCTTCGGAATGGCGCCAAAGCGTCAATCAGTGGGTGGTGAAAGGTGAAAACAACTGTGCAATCAAGTTTTATGCCGGGCCGAACCAAGAAGCGCTTGGGCCCGATACCAGTTGTAAGGTAGAAGTCCGTGAGCTCGTGTCAGGCCAATCCGAAAAAAGACTAATAATATCCCGCGAGTGGAAATACGAAGAAGGGATGCAATGGCCGCAAAGCATTGAATTCACCTTTCCCCTCTTTCCCCCGTTTTCGGCGGATTGGGAATGGACACACGCCGATGTATTGCATGAAGAGAACTTCAAAGATCCGGGCTTGAAACCCATGGTGGGGAAATTGCACGAAGCCCTGGCGACCAAAGACTATCCGTCCTTAAAGTCTTTTTTGGCAACCAAAGCAGGTGAACTTGCTTTGGCTTATCAAATTCCATTGGAAAAACGACTCCAGGATCAGGAAGAATTTTTCTCCGACTTTTTCAAAGATCCGCACTGGGGAATGCAGCCAATTGATTGGGATAAGGTGATCTATGATGTTCATGCGCAGGGCCGCGTTCTTGAAATCATGTCCGAAGCGGGAAAGCCGTTATTGGCGTCGACGGAACTTTCCGGTGATTCAAATTTTCTCTTGAGCCTCTATCTATTCCGCTCACAAGGTGTTTGGAAGCTCGCACGATGATTTGAAAAAAAGATCACTGGAAGCTGGAGCAAAACTGTTACTTAACTTCGGAACAAGCAAAAAATATCCTCTGGATTTAAAAGACTTATTCAATAATCATAATCTTTTAATATGAAACATATTATAGCGATATATTTTATTTGTATCTCAATGCTGAATGCATCGGAATCTTGCCGAGACAGTACAAAATCTGATAGCCTTTTTCGTGTCTGTAACAGCATTAATCTTGATGATGGGTCCAAATCGTTGGACCATTTTTTTATTACCAAGAATGGGAAACGTATACGACATGGGACTTCAATGGATTGGTATAAAAATGGAAAAATTGGAGCAATAATAAAATACCGACTCGGTTGTACGATTGATACGGTTTTCGGCTTCTATTCTAATGGCAACAAAGAAGAAATTACACCGTATGCCGCCTGTCAAAGGCATGGCCTAAGTCAACGCTTCGATTCAACCGGCGGATTGCTTTTTGAGGGCGAATTCAAAGACGGGAAAAAAGTCGGCTTGCAAAAAGAATTCTGGCGTAAAGGCGTACCCAAACATGAAATGTTTTATGATAGCTCAACTTTTAAGGCTAACGAGGAAAAGTCCTGGTACATCAACGGCAAATTGAGCGAAGAAATAAGCATCGAAAACGGCATCGAAGAAACAAGAGATTACGCCCCAAACGGAAAACTGGTTCAGCACACCCACGCCAAAGCGGCAGATGGGAATCTGATTACTGGCGAAAGTTTCGATCCCGACGGAAAACCCACGGGCAAGGTGACGCAGGGCAACGGCTCGCTGACCACCATTGGTTTCAACGATTCGACCCTGGTCATGTATTCGAAGTACAGCTATAACTACAAAGACGGGTGGCCGGGGAAGATGAAACAAATATTCCCGCCGCCGCCGAAATGAACTACCTCGCAGTCCGTCTCATGCGGACGGGGCATTAGTCCGGAGGGTGAATGAACGACGCCGTCGGACGTCGGTTCGGCTCGGGCGATAAGACTCGATTATTCGAATGACCTGAAGTCCTTGTCTCCCTCCCCTTTCCGATATTCCTTCCATCCCCCGAAAACCGTGATGTCTTGCCCCAATTCCGCCGCATGGGCCTCGCACAGAAAACCCACCGCTTTTTCGCCGTCTTCCAATTCCACGGTGCCGAGGCAAAGCGGTTCTTTGACTTGCCGCAAAAATATTCCCAAGGCCGCATCGCTCAACTCCCAAACCTCCACGGCGATGGCCGCCCCGCCGCTGTGGCGGCGCAACAATCCGGGAAAAAGTTTTTCCCCGCTTCGCAGCGCATACAAGCGGTAAACCGGCGCCGTACGGCAAGCGCGCACCAAGGTGGCGCCCAATTCCAGCAATTGAGAATTCAAAGGTTGGCCGGACAAATGCAATCCGGCCACCACCACATGCGATCCGGTGGTTTGAGTTGGACGCGCCAGCGGCGCCGGAACCGGATGAAAAGACTTGCCCATGGGCAGACCTTGCGCCGCATGCAGGTGCGCGCCCAAAATCGCCAGCTTTTCGTCGTGAAAAGCCGGCGCCATCAAGGTGACCCCGAAAGCCAATCCCCTGGATGTGAATCCGGCCGGCAGGGCCAGGGCGCAGAGATCCAGCAGGTTCGCGAAATTGGTGTAACGTCCGAGTTGCGTATTGCAACCCAGCGGATCGGCTTCGACCTCGGCCAGGGTAAATTGCTTGGGAGCCGTGGGCAGCAGCAAACAAGCCACCGATGCGAAGATCGACTCGGTCTTGCGCCGCAGGGTGCGCAACCGATAATAAGCGCGATATACCTCGCCCGCGCGGAACAAGCCCCCTTGGGCCAAGACCTGGCGCAACACCGGCAGCACATCTTTGGGATGGGCCGTAACGAATTCCCCGAAGGCAACCCGGCGTTCTTCAATCCACGGGCCTTGATACAGCATTCGCGCCGCTTCGGCCAAGGGTTCGAAGTCTATCTCGCGCGCTGTGCCCCCGAGTTTTTCCAGCGCGCCTTTGGCATGGCCGAATAACTCTCCGTATTCGCCGTCGGGCCAGGCCGCTGGCGGCGGGATGCCGAAAGTGAAGGACCCGGGTAACTCCGAAGTTAAGTCCGGCGCAAGGGCAGTCGGGCCTGCGGGAGCGGCGCGGCTGAAGGGATCGTCGGCATCCCAGCCCTGCGCGACGCGCAGCACCGAGCGGGCATCGTCGGCATGCAACGCGAAGATCGACACGCAATCCAGGGATCGGCAGGCGGGAACCACGCCGCTGGTGCTGAGCAATCCGCGCGTGGGTTTGAGTCCCACGATATTGTTGAACGCCGCGGGCACGCGGCCCGATCCCGCGGTATCGGTGCCCAAGGCGAAAGACACCAGTCCCGCGGCCACGGCCACGGCCGAACCCGAACTGGAACCGCCGGGAATCCAGTCTTTGCCGAAAACGCAGGCGGGCACGCCGTAGGGTGAACGCGTGCCGACCAGGCCGGTGGCGAATTGATCCATATTGGTTTTGCCCAGGCAAACCGCTCCCGCGGCTTCGAGACGGCGCACCACCGGCGCCGAGACGGACGGATGGTAGGCAAAGGCCGGGCAACCCGCGGTGGTGGGTAAGTCCTCGACGTCGATATTGTCTTTGACCGCGAAAGGTATTCCGAACAGCGGGTAACGTTCGAGACCTCCGCCGGATTTCCAGGCGTTTTCCAATGCCAGCAAACGCAGACGCAAGTCTTCCTCGGAAACGCGTGTAATCCAAATGGCTGCGTCGGCATGGCGGTCGATGCGTGCGGCCAGGGCCGAAAATAAACGGCGCAAATCCAAGGCCCCTTCCGCGAGGCTTTGGTGCAAAGCGCCGATATCCAAACGTCCACTGTTTGGATCCCAGTCTTGAAGCATATTGTCAAAATGAGCAATTAGTTCGCCACGGCAGTCTATTTACAAAGAAGCCGTTTCGCTACCGGAATGCTAAATCCTGTTTTCTTATTGAGACATTAGATGACACTTATTTTCCGATTACAGTTTTTTCGTCGGTCGCGGATAAATGTGAACGGATTTGCATGCTTTAAATCGTCGGGAAATTGGTACGGGTGTTGCGTGAATGAATCCTTTTCAAATAAGAGGAGCATGCCATGCACCGCAAGTTGACTCGGTTCAAAACCACGTTCACCGTTTCTCTGGCGTTATTATGCGCCGGGGTTTGTTCTTCGCGGCTCGAAGCTGCGCCGCTTAAAATCGCCTACAGCGATTGGCCGGGATGGGTGGCGTGGGATATTGGCGTGCAAAAGGGTTGGTTCAAGGAAGCGGGCGTCGACGTGGATTTCATCTGGTTCGAATACTCGCCTTCGATGGATGCCTTCTCGGCCGGCAAGGTCGATGCCGTGGCCGTGACCAACGGTGATGAGATGGTGATGGGATCCACCGGCGCCAAGAGCAAAGCGATTTTGATCAATGATTACAGCGACGGCAACGATATGATCGTGGCCAAGCCCGGCATCAATTCGGTGGCCGAACTCAAGGGCAAAAAGATCGGCGTCGAGGTCGGTCTGGTGGATCACCTGTTGCTGTTGAACGCCTTGCAGTCCGTGAAACTGAAAGACACCGATGTCACCTTGGTGAACATGCCCACCGACCAAACCGCGCAGGCCTTGAGCAGCGGGCAGGTTGACGCCATCGCCGCGTGGCAGCCCAACAGTGGCCAGGCTTTGATCGCGCTGCCGGGGTCCAAGGCCATTTTCACCAGCGCCAATGCGCCGGGCCTGATCTACGATGTGCTGGCCGTCAGCCCCAAATCGCTGGCCGAACACCGCGCCGACTGGAAAAAAGTGGTGAAGGTTTGGTTTCGCATCGCGGCCTTTGTGAAAGATCCCAAGAACCTGGCCGAAGCCAGCAAAATCATGAGCGCGCGCGTCAGCCTCAAACCCGAACAATACGCGGCCTTGATGAAGGGCACGCACTATCTGGATAAAAAGGGCGACGTCGAGCATTTCAAAAAAGGCCCGGGGCTTAGTTCGATTTACGGTTCGGGGGATATCGTGAACACCTTCAATGTCGACAACAAGGTGTACAAGGAATCGCAAGACGTGGCTTCTTATCTCGACCCTTCTTTGGTCATGGAGTTGGCGAAGTAATTCGCGTCAACCCGTTGCTCCCGTGTTTCACCCACCTCCGCGTCGGGAATCGGTGCGCCCGCAAGCCCGTACCGAGCGGGTGGCGGCGGATGAAACCGGTCCGATTGCGGCGCCGTGGTTTGCCTTGCGTCAGGATTTGCCCGGCCATCGCCGGGCGCTTCTCATGCTCCTGGCCTTTGTATTACCCCTCGGACTTTGGAGCGCGGTGAGTTATGTGCCATTCATTTGGCATCCGCTGACACTGGTCCTCGATGCCGGCGACACCTCGGTACCGGGTGAATACAGTTATCTGGCCGACGGCATGCTGGTGGACCATCATGTCTTCAAAGCCCGCAACGCCGAATTGGTTGCCGCCGGCAAACCGCCGGCCCAAGGCGTTCCTCGCAATCCCATTTACCTGCCCGCACCGCTCAATGTGGTCAAAGCCTTTTACACCGCTTTTCGCACTCCGCCGGCGCGGGAGGGAGATTTTTGGTTGCATCAAAGTCTGTGGCATAGTTGCCAGGTGATTTTCTGGGGATTTTTCTGGTCGGCCCTCTTCGGCGTGCCGCTGGGTATTTTATGTGGCAGCTTCGCCTTTTTCTCGCGGCTGTTCGAACCTTTCATCGATTTCATCCGCTATATGCCCGCGCCGGTTTTCGGCGCCTTGGCCCTGGCGATTTGGGGCTTGGACGATGCCCCGAAAATCGCGGTGATCTTCATCGGAACGTTTTTCCAAATGGTGCTGGTGGTGGCGAACACCACCCGGCAGGTCGATGGCGCATTGATTGAAGCGGCCCAAACCTTGGGCTGCGGCCGCCGGCAAATGCTGCTGCACGTAGTGGTGCCGGGCGCTTTACCCGGCCTGTATCGCGATATGCGCATTCTCATCGGCTGGGCTTGGACTTATCTGGTGGTGGCCGAACTCATCGGCGCCAAATCCGGCATCAGCGCCTTTCTCTACCAGGCCCAGCGCTATAAGCAATTCGACAACGTGTATGCGGCCATGCTCATGATCGGCATCATCGGCCTCTCCATCGATCAATTCCTGGCCTTGCTGGGACGGCATTTGTTCCCCTGGGAAAGCCGCAAGCCTTCGTTGAAAAGTCTGTTTCGGTTCCGGCGCCCCGTGCCCTCGCCCACACCGGTCTCGGCATGAATCCGGAATTCGACCGCGAGTATCGCAACCAATCTCCGGCCGTAGCCGAGCGCTTTCGCCTGCTCCAAGAGCGGCCGGTGGTGTTGCGTGTCGAAGGTCTGGGCAAGCGTTTCGGCGAAGGTAACTCGGCGGTAACGGCCCTGGACGGAGTTGGATTTACCGTGCATCGCCGTGAATTCCTGTGCGTGGTCGGCGCCTCAGGTTGCGGCAAGTCGACCTTGGTGCGCATTTTGGCCGGCTTGGATCGCCCCACCTCCGGTCAAGTTTTGCTCGACGACAAAGCCGTCACCGGACCCGGGGCGGATCGCGGCATGGTGTTCCAGGCCTATACCCTGTTCCCGTGGCTGACCGTGCGTCAGAACGTGATGTTCGGACCCCGCATGCGCGGGGCAGGAAGTTTGACCGCCGGCGAAGAGGCCGATCAATGGATTGCGTTGGTGGGGCTCGACGCCTTTGCCGGAGCCTACCCCTATCAGCTTTCGGGCGGCATGAAACAGCGCGTGGCCATTGCCCGCGCGCTGGCCAATTCGCCCCGTATTTTGCTGATGGATGAGCCCTTCGGCGCCCTCGACGCGCAGACGCGCGCCCAGATGCAGCGCCACCTCCTGCATATCTGGAAAAACGCCGACGTCACCATCGTCTTCATCACCCATGATTTGGATGAGGCGATTTATCTTGCCGATAGAATCCTGGTGCTCAAGCCGCGACCGGGACGGGTGGCCGAATTGATCGAAGTTCCGGTGCCGCGGCCGCGCACCCCTGAGCAATTCCTGACGCCGGAATTTCTGGCCGTGCGCCGGCATCTCGAAGAATGGATTCATCCGCGCGGCGAAAAAGAAGAAGAACTGCCCCGCCTGCGTTTGACGCCGGTGGGCGATGACGTGGAGTGATTGGATGGAAGAACTTTTATACGAAGACATCTTGCGCGGCGGCGCCATGGGATCGTGGGTGTTGCACCGCGGCACGACCTTGCGGCTCACCGACGTGGAAGGCGGCGCCAATGTTTCGGCGCTGTTCTTCAACGCCGACATGCCGCTGGAGCGCTACAACATGCCCGACACCCTGAAGGCCCAGTTCATCGCCTTTCTCACCGCGGGCCGCGTCTTGTACTCCGACATGGGTCGCATTCTTTGCTCGTTGACCGCCGACACCTGCGGCTGGCATGACACCTTGTGCGGGGTGATCGATGCCAAGCGCACGGTGGAAAAATTCGGGCCGACTTCGTACCAATCGCAACGCAACGGTTTTCACCGCAACGGCCGCGACAACTTTCTCATCGAAATGAGCAAACATGGCTTGGGCCGCCGCGACCTGCACGCCAACATGAATTTCTTCAGCAAGGTCGTGACCGACGACGAAGGCAACCTGCATTATGTCACCGGCCACTCCGCGGCCGGCGCCTACGTCGATGTGCGCGCCGAGATGAATGTGCTGGCGGTGCTTTCTAATACGCCCCATCCCCTATCCCCGGCCGGAGCCTGGTCGCCGCCGGAGGTTCGCCTCAGCGTGCGCCCGACCCCGTTGCCGGGTCCGGACGATTTATGCCGCAACCGCCGGCCCGAAAACGGGCGCGGTTTCGTCAACACCGAAGCCTTGTTCAAGTAGGACCTTGTTCTAGTAGGAGCATTATGGCCGTTCTGAACTATGTCGAAAGCCCGCGTCAACCCGAAACCGCCGTGTATGATCACCTGCTTCCGGCCGGCGAAGGTTGGATGCATACCCTGCGGCAGGGCCAGATTTTCCGCATCGTGGATCTCGAAGGCAACCAGGCCGTCGATACCTTGTTCTACAATGCCGCCGATCCCGCCGATCGCTACAGCGCGGTCGACACCGTGCGCGAGCAGGGGAATCTGTTTCTGTCGGCGGGCACGCGCCTGCTCTCCACCGACGGAAATCCGCTGCTCACCATTATCGCCGATACCTGCGGCCGGCATGATACCTTGGGTGGCGCCTGCTCGGCCGAAAGCAATACCGTGCGCTATGCGCTGGAAAAGAAGTACATGCACAATTGCCGCGACAGTTTTCTTTTGGCCCTGGCCCGCGACGGGCAGGAGCTGGGCTGCGGACATCCTTGGGGAAAACGCGACCTTACGCACAACATCAATTTCTTCATGAACGTTCCGGTGACACCGGCCGGCGCGCTCACCTTCGCCGACGGAGTTTCGGAACCGGGCAAATATGTGGAGTTGCGGGCCGAGCGGGACGTGGTGGCGGTGATTTCCAATTGCCCGCAATTGAACAATCCCTGCAATGCTTACAACCCCACGCCGATTCGGCTGCTGATCTGGGATTCATAGCGCATGTTCCGGAAAATCTTAATTGCCAACCGGGGTGAAATCGCCTGCCGGATCGCCCGGACCTTGAAACGCATGGGCATCGCCACGGTGGCCGTTTACTCGGAAGCCGACCGAGATTCGCTGCATGTCGAGGCGGCCGACGAAGCCGTTTGCGTGGGTTCGGCTCCGGCCGGGCAAAGCTATCTCGACGCCTCCCGTATTTTGGCCGCGGCCCGCGAAACCGGCACCGAGGCATTACATCCGGGTTACGGATTCCTGAGCGAGAACGCAGCCTTTGCCGAAGCTTGCGCCGCCGCCGGCATTGCCTTCATCGGCCCGGCCCCGGATCATTTGCGCGCCTTCGGACTCAAACATGTGGCGCGCGACTTGGCCCGCGCCCAGGGCGTGCCGCTATTGCCCGGCACCGAGATTTTGCCCGACTTGGACAGCGCGCGGAGCGCCGCCGTGTCTATTGGTTTTCCCGTCATGCTCAAGGCCACGGGAGGCGGGGGTGGCATCGGCATGCGCTTGTGCCGCAACCTTTCCGAGCTCGACACCGCCTGGGAAGCCGTGGATCGATTGGCCCGCACGCATTTCAAACAAGCCGGCGCCTACCTGGAAAAATTCGTTTCCGCCGCCCGGCATATCGAAGTGCAGATTTTCGGCGACGGACGCGGCCAGGTCCTCGCCTTGGGCGATCGCGATTGCTCGGCGCAGCGCCGCCATCAAAAAGTACTGGAAGAAACTCCCGCGCCGGGGCTCGACGCCGCCGTGCGTGCCGCCCTGCACGACGCGGCCGTGCGCCTGGGCCGGGCGGTGCACTACGTCTCGGCGGGCACGGTGGAATTCGTGTATGATGCCGCCGAGAAGCGTTTTTATTTCCTCGAAGTCAACACGCGTTTGCAGGTGGAGCATGGCGTCACCGAAGCCGTCACCGGCGTTGATTTGGTGGAATGGATGGTGTTGCAAGCTGCCGGTGAAATCGGGGATTTATCGGCGCGCCAACCCGAATCTCGCGGCCATTCCCTGCAGGCGCGCCTGTACGCCGAAGATCCCGCCAAGGATTTTTTGCCCAGCGCGGGGCGGCTCACCGCGGCCCGTTTTCCGCGCGGCGTGCGCTGCGACACTTGGGTGGAAACCGGAACCGAAATCACACCGTATTACGACCCGCTGCTGGCCAAGATCATTGTACATGGCCCCGATCGCGATGCGGCTCTGCGGGCCCTGCGCTCGGCGCTGGAGCAAACTGAGTTGGCGGGCATCGAAAGCAATCTCGACTATCTGCGTACCGTCGCAGCGTCGTCGGAATTCGCGGTCGGCGGCATCACCACGCGCTTTCTGTCACAGTTGGAATACCACCCCGCCACCCTCGAAGTTTTGCAACCCGGCACCCAAAGCACGGTGCAGGATTGGCCGGGCCGCGTCGGCTATTGGGATGTGGGCGTGCCGCCTTCGGGTCCGATGGATGCCTATTCGTTCCGGCTCGCCAACCGCCTTCTCGGCAATCCCGAATATGCCGCGGGCCTGGAATTGACGGCCACGGGGCCGACTCTGCGCTTTCACCGCGCCTGCCGCATCGCGTTGGCGGGCGCGCCGATGCCGGCGGAAATGGAATGCGAGGGAGAACGCGTTCCGGTGCCTTACGCGGCGTCCTTTCTCGTGCCGGCCGGCGGCAAGCTCATCCTGGGCGCGGCGGCCGGACCCGGCCTGCGCGCCTACCTGTGCCTGCAAGGCGGCCTTCAGGTTCCGGCGTATATGGGCAGCCGGTCCACTTTCACCTTGGGCGGCTTCGGCGGTCATGCGGGACGCGCCTTGCGCAGTGGCGACGTGTTGCATTTATCCACCGACGCCGATTTGGATCACGGGGCGCATGTCGACGCCGGTGCCTTGCTCGCTCCCCTCACCCGGCACTGGGTAATCGGTGTTCTTTATGGACCGCACGGTGCGCCCGATTACTTTACCGCAGAGGATATCGAAACTTTTTTCGCCTCGGAATGGGAAGTGCATTTTCATTCCAACCGCACGGGCATACGCCTCGTCGGACCCAAACCCAAGTGGGCGCGCGCCGACGGCGGCGAAGCCGGATTGCATCCCTCCAACATCCATGACAACCCCTATGCCGTGGGCGCGGTGGATTTCACCGGCGACATGCCGATTTTATTGGGTCCCGACGGACCCAGCCTGGGCGGCTTCGTCTGCCCGGCCACGGTGGCGCAGGCCGAGCTGTGGAAGCTGGGCCAATTGCGCCCCGGCGACACGGTGCGTTTCATGCGCTGGTCATTGGCCGAAGCGCGCCGCCGCGAAACCGAACAAGAAAACACCTTGCGCGATTTGCGCGTGCCTTCTTCTTCGCCTGTCCCGCCTAGGGTTTCCGAACACGCCGTGCTGCTGCGCGTAACGGCAACCCCACAGGGGCCGGCGGTTTGCTATCGGCGTAGCGGCGACCGCCATTTGCTGATCGAATACGGCGAGCCGGTTTTGGATCTCAATCTGCGCTTCCGCGCGCATGCCCTGATGCAGGCCGTGGCCGGCTTGCGGTTGCCGGGATTGATCGATCTCACGCCGGGCATCCGCTCGTTGCAAATTCATTTTGACAGCCGGGTACTCGACCCCGAGGATTTGCTGCGGCAGGTGGCGGATCTCGAAAGCGGGCTGCCCGCGGTCGACGATTTGGAAATCCCATCGCGCGTTTTGCATTTGCCGCTGTCGTGGGACGACGAAGCCATCCATCGTGTGATCGAGAAATACATGCAGGTGGTGCGTGCCGACGCGCCCTGGTGCCCGAGCAATATCGAATTCATCCGCCGCATCAACGGATTGGATTCCATCGACGAGGTGAAGCGCATCGTGTTCGACGCGCGTTATCTCGTGCTGGGATTGGGCGACGTGTACCTGGGCGCGCCGGTGGCCACGCCGCTGGACCCGCGCCATCGCCTAGTCACCACCAAATACAATCCGGCCCGCACCTGGACGGTGGAAAACGTGGTGGGCATCGGCGGCGCCTACATGTGTATCTACGGCATGGAAGGTCCGGGCGGCTATCAATTGTTCGGCCGCACCGTGCCGGTGTGGAATACCTGGAGGGAGACGCGCGAGTTCCAGCCGGGCTTTCCCTGGCTGCTGCGCTTCTTCGATCAAATCCGTTTCTACCCGGTCAGCGGCGAAGAATTGCTGGCCTTCCGCCATGACTTTACCCGCGGGCGCGCCCGCATCAAAATCGAAGAAGAGAAATTCAGCCTGCGCGCTTATAATTGCTGGCTGGTGGAAAACCAGGAATCGATCGCGGCTTTCCGACGTACGCAACGGCAGGCTTTTGCCGAGGAACGCGAGCGCTGGAAACTCCTGGGCCAAGAAGGTGAAGGCCGCGCACCGGAGGCAGCCCCGGCCGACGAAACCGAGGTGCCGCCGGGCTGCGTGGCCCTGGCTTCGCCCATTACCGGCAATGTTTGGAAAATTCTGGTGCGTCCCGGTGACCGGATCGAAAACGAAGCCGCCCTTATGGTGCTGGAAAGCATGAAGATGGAATTCACCGTGCCCGCGCCCGCGGCCGGAACCGTTCAGGCCCTAGCCTGCCGCGAAGGCATGACCGTGCATAGCGGCCAATTGCTGGCCGTGATCCGGCCCGCATAACCGTCGCGTCTCCGGCGCAAAAAAAGCCGACGGGAATTTCCGAATGGCTCTAGGTTAAGAAAGTCTCGTTTTCCCAGAAGGGAAATACGCATGGGGCCAATTGCAGCCATTCCTTTTCTTTTGGCCCTTGCCATTACGCGGGGTTCCGGCCAAGTGTCGGGGGCCTGGCAATTTCAGTGGAGCGATGAATTCAACGGCACGGCGGTGGACTCATCGATGTGGGGTTACGAAATCGGTTATATCCGGAATCAAGAGCTGCAATACTACACTAACCGCACGGAAAATTCCCGCAGCGAAAACGGAACGCTTCTCATCCAGGCGCTGCAAGATAATTGGAACGGTCACCCCTATACCTCCGCCAGCCGCACCACCCGGAATAAGCGGTCGTTTCTTTACGGCCGTCTGGAAATGCGGGCCAAGATCGACGCGCGCGCCGGAAGCTGGCCGGCATGGTGGTGGCTGCCGGATAGCGGCGGTTGGCCTCTCGGAGGCGAAATCGACATGATGGAATTTTACCAGGGCAAGTGTCTGTTCAACGTCATGGATGGAACCGGCCAATGGACTTCGGTTACCCGCACCATCGACTCTTTGGGCGGCGCCGCTTGGACCGCGGCCTACCATGTCTGGACCATGGAATGGGATTCCACGCGCATCGACCTCTCGCTCGACGGAGTGCTCATGAACCATTACCCCTTGGCGAACGCCGATGGAACCGGACCGAATGGATCCAATCCTTTTCGGCGGCCGGGATACCTGATCGTCAACCAGGCCATCGGCGGCACTTCCGGAGGAGATCCGTCCAACACGGTTTTTCCGGTCAACTACAGTATTGACTGGATTCGCTTGCATACTTGGAGCCAGGCTATCGGATATACCCTCACCGTTAACCACGGAACGGGAAGCGGTCCCTACGTTCCCGCTACGACGGCGTCCATCACCGCCGACATGCCTCCGCCAGGGGAAGTCTTCGACCGCTGGATGATCCAAGCGGGGAATCCCACCATCGATTCCTCCGCCTCGCCCTCGGCCCTGTTGACCATGCCCGCCGAAAATGTCACCGTCACCCCCACCTACAAAGCCGCAAGTTCCATCTCCTTCCGCTCGGGCGGAACAATGGCCGACTCTCCGCGGCCATTTTCCCGCATCGATTTTTTCGATGTGAATGGGAGAAGACTTTTTTTCAACCAGCGCAGCGCCGATCACATGGAGTTGTTCGCCAGGTAAAACGGCTCGGCAAACAGCCTTTAGCTTTTCGGCGCGGGATTCCGTTCGTGAGGCGGACGGGCCGCGGGTAAGTCTTAACCCTGACGCCCGGCCGGAATTGATCCGGCCGGGGCGCGGCGCGTCAACCCACGCCCAACGCCGCCAGCTTGTTCACATTGGACCGGTAACGCCCGAGATACGCTTCGGTCTGGGCCACGACGTTGGCGGCGGTGTACCCGAATTTCTCGTCCAACACCTTGAACGGGGCGGAAGCACCGAAGCGGCTCATGCCAAAGACCTCTCCCAGCGGCCCCACCAGGTTGCGGAGCGTGCTGGGTTCGCCGGCCGTCCACCCCAAGGTCGGGATGCCGAAGGGAAGCACGGATTCGCGGTAACTTTCCGGTTGCTCGCGGAAAAGGCCTTCGGAAATGGCCGACACCACGCGCACCTTCAGTCCCTTTTCTTTGAGCTTGGCCGCACCTTCGACCAAAAGCGAAACCTCGGATCCGTTAGCCAGCAAAATCACATCGGGCCGGGCCGCGCCTGCGACCACGACGTAGGCGCCATGCGCCACGCCCGTCAAGGCATCGTCGAAGCGACGGGCGGATTGGGCCGGCAGGTCGGCCACGGGCTGGCGCGTCAGGACGATGGCGGCCGGTACCTTCGATTCCAACGCCAGCTTCCACGCCACCGTGGTTTCGGCCGCATCGCCGGGGCGCAGGGCCAGGAAGGAGCGATGCCCTTCGAGGTTGGCGATGCGCTCCAACAGCCGCAATTGCGCCTCCTGCTCAATGGGCTGATGCGTGGGCCCGTCTTCGCCCACGCGAAAGGCGTCATGCGACCAGAGGTAGATGACATGCGCGCCCATGATGGCCGCGAGGCGCATGGCCGGTTTCTGAAAATCGCTGAAGGCAAAAAAGGTTCCGCCCGCGGGAATGCAGCCGCCGTGCAAGGCGATGCCGGTCATGACTCCCGCCATGGTCAGCTCGGAAACGCCGGCCTGCAAAAAAGCCCCGGAGAAATCGGTGCGGGTGAAAATTTTGGTCATCTTGAGAAAACCTTCGGTGTAATCGCTGTCGGCCAAATCGGCCGACATCACGATCAGGTTTTCCATCTTGCCCGCCAAGTAATGCAGCACGTTCTTGGACGCGGCGCGCGTGGCCTGGCCGGATGGCTGCTCGATGGCGCCCCAATCCAGCGCCGGCAACTTTCCGGCGTAGAAAGATCGCAGCTTGGCGGCCGCAGCGGGATGGGCCTCGGCCCATTCGGCGCCTTGTGCCTTGGCGGCCCGTGCCGCCGCGCTTTTCTCGGCGCGCACCATTTTCATGGTTGCGGCCACGTCGGGGAAAAGTTGAAACGGGTTTTTCGGATCGCCGCCCAGCACTTCCACGGTTTTCTCGTAGCTGGCTTCGCTTTTCGACAGCGGGTTGCCGTGCAATTTGGGGCTACCTTCGTAGGGGGAACCGTCGGCCCGCACCGCGCCCTTGCCCATGATGGTATGCCCGAGGATGAAGGTGGGTTTTTCTTTTTCGGCCCAGGCGCGCTGGAGCGCGGCGCGCATTTGATCATAGTCATGTCCGTTGACGGTTTCGGTGCGCCAGCCCCAGGCCTCGTATTTTTTGGCCGTGTCTTCGCTCATGGTGTCGCGCGTCATATGCGAGAGTTGCACGCCGTTCGAGTCGTAAAACAGGATCAAATTCGACATCCCGAGATGCCCGGCCAGACGGCCCACGCCCTGCGACACCTCTTCTTCGACGCCGCCGTCGGAGATATAGCCCACGGTTTTATGTTCCATCCAATCGCCGAAACGGGCGCGCAAAAAGCGTTCGGCAATGGCCGCGCCCAGGGCCATCACATGGCCCTGGCCCAGCGGGCCTGAGGTGTTTTCGATGCCGCGCGCCACGTCGATTTCGGGGTGACCGGGCGTGGGGCTTTCCCATTGCCGGAAGCGCGACAAGTCGTCCATGGAATAAAGCCCGAACAGCGACAGGGTCGAGTACAGCATGGCGGATAAATGCCCGGCGTCGAGAAAAAAGCGATCGCGTTCGGGCCAGCGCATGTCCTCGGGATCGAAGCCCAGAAACTCGGTGTACAGGAGCGCCATGAAATCGGCGCCGCCCATAGGGCCGCCCGGATGACCCGACTTGGCTTTCTCGGGCATGGAGACCGACAGCACGCGCAGGTTGTCGGCGATACGTTTGAGCATGGCATTATCCATCGATTTCCTCCGGGAATGAACTATTGCGGAAAGTTAATAAGGAGGCGCAGGGGAATCGCGTGATCCCTGTTTCAAGCTGCGACAAGCAACGCCTTCGCCGCGACTCCGCGGTGAAAAGGGTCCGACCGTGCGGAACAAGGATGGTATCTTTGTCCCCGGAGTTCATGGGTGAAACGTAAACCGCAATTTCAACTCGGCTTTCTGGCCCTGGCCGTGCTCGGGATTTTCCTCGGGCATCTCATGCTCAACGCCATGGCCAAGATCGCCGAAATCCCCTACAGCCAATTCCTGACTTTGCTGGATCAGAACAAAATTTCCGAGGTACAGGTCACCGATGAATACGTGCGCGGAACGCTCAAAGAGCCGCTCAAAACCGGGCAGAAAGAATTCGTGGCGGTACGCGTCGACAACGACTTCGCCAAATTGCTGCAAGGCCACGACATCAAATTCTCGGCGCAGGTCGAGAACACCTTTTTCCACGAGGTGTTGTCGTGGATTGTGCCGGTGTTCTTCTTCTTCATCCTGTGGATGTTTCTCATGCGGCGCTTTTCCGGCGGCGGGGGCATGGGCGGCAACTTTCTGGCCGTGGGCAAAAGCAAGGCGCGCATTTATGCCGAAACCGATATCCCCGAGCGTTTCAAAGACGTGGCCGGCGTCGACGAAGCCAAAGAAGAGTTGAAAGAACTGGTGGATTTTCTGCGCAACCCGGCGGCCTACGGCCGCTTGGGCGGGCGCATGCCCAAGGGCGTTTTGCTGGTGGGTCCGCCCGGCACCGGCAAAACCCTTTTGGCCAAGGCCGTGGCCGGCGAGGCCAAGGTTCCTTTCTTCTCCATTTCCGGGTCCGAATTCGTCGAGATGTTCGTAGGGGTGGGCGCGGCCCGCGTGCGCGATCTCTTCGAACAGGCGCGCAAAAAGGCGCCCTGTATCGTGTTCGTCGACGAACTCGACGCTTTGGGCCGGGCGCGCGCGGTGGGCGGTTTCTCCGGCGGGCATGATGAAAAAGAGCAGACCTTGAACCAACTGCTGGTGGAAATGGACGGCTTCGATTCCACCAACGGTCTGGTGATGCTGGCCGCCACCAATCGCCCGGAAATTCTCGATCCGGCGTTGCTGCGCGCCGGCCGCTTCGACCGCCAGGTGCTGGTCGACCGTCCCGAAATGTCGGGCCGCGTGGCCATTCTCAAGGTGCATCTGGTGAAAATCCAGGCCGATCCCGCTTTGAATCTCGAAAGCGTGGCGTCGATCACATCGGGTTTCACCGGCGCGGATCTCGCGAACCTGGTGAACGAGGCGGCTTTGATCGCCACACGCCACGGGTCTAAAATGGTAACCCAGGCCGATTTCACCGAAGGCATGGAACGCATCGTGGCCGGGCTCGAGAAAAAAAGCCGGGTGCTGAGCCCGAAGGAAAAGGAAATCGTGGCTTACCACGAAATGGGTCACGCCCTGCTGGGCGCGGTGGCGCCGGGCGCGGGCTTGGTGCACAAGGTGTCGATTATTCCACGCGGCGTGGGAGCCTTGGGTTACACCATTCAGCGGCCCACCGAGGATCGCTTTCTCATGACGCGCGAAGAGCTCGACCAAAAGCTGGGCGTGCTGCTGGGCGGTCGGGCGGCCGAGCATCTTATCTTCGGGCATTTCTCCACGGGCGCGGCCGATGATTTGGCGCGCGCCACCGATGTGGCCCGCAGCATGGCCACGCGCTACGGCATGGTGGAAGCGCTGGGACACGCCACCTACGAGCGCGAGCCCCACAACTTTCTCGGAGTCCCGAACATGCCTTCGGCACGGGAATACAGCGAAAAAACCGCAGCCGAAATCGACGAAGCCGTGCAGGCCATTCTCGACACGGCTTTTAAAAAAGCGCGCCAGTTTTTGGCCGACAATATCGCCGTGCTGAAGTCCGGGGCTCAGGCTCTGCTGGCCAAAGAAACTTTGGCCGAAGACGAACTCAAAGCCCTGTTCGGGCAATTGCAGCATTCGGCTTGAATTCGGATGCGGCTTCGGCGTTCTCCGGCGACGATAAGGTATAATTGGCCGAAATGCCGACCGAACTCAAACTGCAGATCTTCTTTGCCGCCTTGCTCTGTGCGTCGCTGTTCGGCCTGGCGCTGGTGATGGCCCGCACCCTGACCGGTTTGGAATATGCGATGAACCGCATCGAGGAAATCATGGGCAAGGAATTGCGCCTGGCCCGCGAACAGCTCGACCGCGAAAAAGACGCCGCGCAAAAGACGGCGCATCAAAACGACCGCAAGCCGCGAAACGAACTGCTGATCAACATCCCCTTCATGGATCGCCTCAACCAAGAGAAGCAAAAGGGCGGCGCCGCCTAACGCTTCCGGCCTGCCATGACTCCCGGCCGTCCCATCGTGATCTCCGCCCCTTCGGGGGCCGGCAAAAGCTCTTTGATCGGGGCCTTGCTGCGGCGCCTGCCCGCCTTGCAATATTCGATCTCGGCCACCACGCGGCCGCCGCGCCCCGGCGAAGTCGAAGGCGTGCATTACTTCTTTAAAACGCCGGAACAATTTCAGGCCATGCAAGCGGCCGGCGCCCTGGCCGAATACAACGAAGTGCACGGAAACTTTTACGGAACTCCGTGCGTGCCGCTGGACGCCGCTTTGCGCCAGGGTCGAAGCGTGGTGCTGGATCTCGACGTTTACGGCAAGGTCAATTTCGACCGCGTTTATCCCGATGCGCTGGGTATTCTCATCGTGCCACCCAGCTTCGCAGAACTCGAACATCGGCTGCTGGCGCGCGGCACCGACGCGCCGCAAACCATCGTATTGCGCCTGAAGAACGCGCGCGCCGAACTGGAATTTGCCCGAACGCACGGCAAATATGAACACACCGTGGTCAATGACGATTTCAATCGCGCGCTGATGGAACTACAGGCTGTGGTGGAAGCCGCGTTGTCGCAACTGGACGGCGCTTAAACCGCCGGGCCAGGCCGGCCGAAAATTAGAACGCGCCCTTTTTCCACTTGGCGCGCGCGCCCATTTCCTCTTCGATGCGGAGCAGTTGGTTGTACTTGCAAACACGATCGGTGCGCGACAACGATCCGGTTTTGATCTGTCCTGTGCCCGTAGCCACAGCCAAATCGGCGATGAAGGTGTCTTCGGTTTCGCCCGAGCGATGCGACACGATGGTGCCGAACTTCGCCTTCTGCGCCATGGAAATGGCTTCGAAGGTTTCCGACAAGGTGCCGATTTGGTTCACCTTGATGAGAACCGCGTTGGCCGCTTTCTTGTCGATGCCTTTTTTCAGGATAGCGGGATTGGTGACAAAAATATCATCGCCCACGAGTTGCACTTTCTTGCCCAGGGTGGCGGTCATTTCGACCCAGCCGTCCCAGTCGTTTTGATCCATGCCGTCTTCGATGGAGTAAATCGGGTACTTGGAGCACAAATCGGCGTAGAGCCGGGTCATTTGCGCGGCGCTCAAGGATTTACCCGTGCTTTTGTGGAAAACGTAACGGCGCTTTTCTTTGTCGTAAAACTCAGAAGCGGCCACATCAAGTGCGATTTTCAGGTCTTGTCCGGGCCGATAGCCGGCCGTTTCGATGGCTTTCACCAAGGCATCCAGCGCGTCGTTCACGCTTTTCAGATTGGGTGCGAACCCGCCTTCGTCACCCACCGCCGTGGAAAGGCCGCGCTTTTTCAAAATGGATTTCAAGGCGTGGAACACTTCTACGGCCATGCGCAGGCCTTCGGAAAAATTCTTGGCGCCCACGGGCGCGATCATGAATTCCTGAAAGTCGACCGGCGCATCGCTGTGGGCGCCGCCGTTGATGACATTGCACATGGGCACGGGCAAGAGCAGGTTCGTGTTGTGGAAAATGTCGGCGAGATACACATACAGCGAAACCTTGCGATCCGCCGCCGCGGCGCGGGCAATGGCCAGCGAGCAGCCGAGCACGGCATTGGCGCCCAGCTTGCCCTTGTTGGGCGTGCCGTCGGCGTCGATCATGAGTTTATCCAACTCGGCCTGGCAAAAGGGATCTTTGCCGCGCAAGGTCGCAGCCAACACGGTTTTCACGTTTTTCACGGCCCGGGTTACCGCCTTGCCCAGGTAGCGCGACTTTTCCCCGTCGCGCAACTCGACGGCTTCACGTTCGCCGGTCGAGGCACCCGAAGGCACGGCCGCGCGACCCAATACGCCGTTCTCCAGCACCACATCGACTTCGACGGTGGGATTGCCGCGTGAATCCAAGATCTGACGCGCGTTGACCGATGCAATCGAGTTCATGTATACCCTTTCTCGCCGATTCCTGTAAGTCAAAGATAGATATCTTCCCCATCCCATGCGCCGTTTGCTGGGGTGGTTGACGCGTTGGGTGCTGCTGTTGCCGTCGCTGGATGCGGCCGTGGCCGCGTTGCGCACGGCGCTGCGGCCTTTGCTCAATGCCGTCGGTTGGCAAGCTCTGTTGGGGTCGCAGGCCTTGTGGGCGGCGGTGGCGGGTTTCGGGTTCCGGGTGTTGTGCACGCGTTGGCGCCGGCAGGATCCCTGGGAATTTCTCGACACCTTGGAGCATGAACTCACCCATGCCGCGTCCGGGGCCTTGACCCTGGCGCCGCCGGTTTCACTCACCGCTACCGTTCGCAAAGGCGGCGCAGTGGAATTGCGCCGCACCAATCCCGTTGCGGTGCTCGCCCCCTATTGCCTGCCTTTGTATGCGTTTCTGGCCGCCATCCTCACTTTGTGGCTGCGCACCGGGCTATTGCCTTACGGACGCTGGGCCGTGGGGTTTTTGCTGGGCGGCTTCGCCTACCGACTGCGCCGGGAATTCCATGGGGGGCAAACCGATTTTCGCACTTACGGATGGATTTTCTCCTTCGTCTTTATCGCGGCGTGGCTGCCGCTGTGCCTGGCCTTCATCCTCTCGCTGGCGCGCATGGTCGACCTGCCCTGGCACTACGGCGTCTGGCCGTTGTGCCTCGAACAACTACAATGGGTGGTACACGCTGCGCGGCATGCGGCGACACCGGCCCACGCGTGATAACGCGGTTTTCACAAAGCCCTTGAATTCTGGTGAAATTCACATGACCTTGTAGTTTAGGCCCCCGATGCTCGCTCGCCTCGCCTTTCCCGTCTCCCTGCTGGCTTTCGGCGCTTTGCGCACTCTCGCGATTGAGGATCCCACCGGAGGATTGCGGCGCGATAACATCGCCGACCTGGCGCCGCATCCGCAGCCGAGCGGCAACTACAATGAATTCTGGACCTATCAATTTGGGTTGAACAACGGCGTGCAAGTGCAGCTCAATCTTTCCCGCGCCGATTTCGGGCGGTTCAAAGATCCGGTATGCGGCAGTGATTTGTCGGTGATGGGTTTTCGCGGCAAGAATTATTTCGTGGCGCGCGAATATCCGCTGAAAAACTTTTCTTTCGATTCGGCGCATGCCCGGCTGGCGGTCCATACGCGCATCTTCACCGAAGGGGCGCCTCCCCTCGCCCATCACGTGTTTTTCTCCACGCGCAAGGACGGGGTGTCTTATCTGCTGGATCTGACCTTTTCCGACATGACACCCGGAGTGGTCTGGGGCGACGGCGTCTTCCACCTGCGCGATCACCAGCAGGTGGGGCTTTATTTCCACATTCCCGGCGCGCGGGTGCGGGGCAAGCTGGCCATCAACGGCGACACCACCGATGTCCGCGGATTCGGATGGATGGACCACTCCTATCAAACCGATTTCGCCACCCGGCTCATCGACCATGGTTACCGCTATGTGACCTGCACCGCGCCTTGGCAGGGCGGTTATTTTTTCCAGAACGGCCAAGGCGTCTTCGGCTATGGTGTGCGCAACCAGGGTGGCCGACTGACTTTGCTGAGCCCGCAGTCCATCCAGACCCCTGATGCCGCCGGCGCCGCCTTTCCTTCGACTTTGGTGTTGGCCTTCGCCGACGGAAGCCATGCCAAATTTCAGGTGCTCCAGGACCGGCTCCGGACTTCAGCTTTTCAGGAATTGAACTGGTTGCAACGCAAAGCGGCGGCTTTATTTTTGGGGGGAGAGCTAATCAGCGATCGCGGCACCGGCCGGTTCGACGGCGACACGGCCCTTTATTCCTTCATCGCTGTTCGGCATTGAGCGCAAGCAGGGCATGCCTCATCAGCTCCGCGCTCGAAACGCCGGATATTTTTTCGATTACTCGTCGTCGGGAGCCGGCACCATGGTTATGACCCCCTTTTCGGTGGCAAACCAGGTGTCGCCATTCAACCCCGGCATCACGTAGTAGATGTAACGGGTCAGAAGGCCGGGCGTGGTGGTTTTGGTGTAAAGCTTCCAATCGCCGCCCGTGTACTGCGCCACGCCCCCGCGTATGCAGGCCCAGACGTCTCCCGCCGTGCCCTGCGACAGCGAATAGGTGAGTTCCGAGGACAATTCTCCCAGTCGAGAATCGGATTGGAAATCGGTCCATTTGCGATCGGTCCCCAGGCGCGCGACGCCGGCCTGGGTGCCGATCCATAAGGCCCCCGACGAATCGACCAGCAAATAGGTGACGGCATCGTGCGGCAATCCGCTGGAAGTGCTGGCGCGGGTATAGGTGGTCCACACCACGCCGTCGAATTTTACCAGGCCGCCGATGGTTCCGATCCACTTGTTGCCGGAGGAATCGACGGCGATGGCGGTGGTGATGTGATTGGGAAGCCGCCCCGAAATGAGATCGCCCGTATAGGTGGTCCAGACGGTGCCGTGCAGCATGGCAAAACCATTGTGGGTGGCGAACCATTCCTGGTCGCGGTAAATCGCCATGGCCGTGACGTCATCGTCGGGAAGCCCGCCGTTGGTGGAGGCATTGGTGTAATGCGTCCATTGATCGTTGGCCAAGACGCTGATGCCGCCGGTGGTGCCGACCCACAGGGCGCGGTAGCGATCCACGCCCAGGCAGGTCACCGAATCCGAAACCAATCCGCCTTGGGTGGATTCCTTGGTGAAGACGCGATAATTACCGCTTTTATCCACCAGGGAAAGGCCGCTGTAGGAGGAATAATATTTGTTGCCCAAATCGTCCTGGGCCATGTCCAGCACCTGCTCGGAGGGCAGGCGTTGCTGATCCATCCATACCCAATGGTATTGCGTCGCCTGCGCGAACTGCGCCCACCCCAAGACGGCCAACCCAACCACCAGGTTTCGCATGACCCTCGGTTCCTCCGCTTTCCCAATTTAGAACCAAGACGGCTTGTGTTACGTGCAAAGAGCCGTTAAAAAATTTTCACGGCCTTCCGACCGCATCCATTTTCCATCATTCTACGACGCGATTTCCCCGTACACGGAAAGAATTTCTTGGTGTTGCTAACTTCGCAGCGTGATCCCCAATCGCTTTCACTTTGTCTGGATTGGGCCGGATTTTCACTTCGTCTATCGCCTGGCGGTGGAATCGCTGCTGCAAATCCACCCCGAAGCGGAAGTGCATCTTCATTATGAAAATCCGCCCCGGGGAAATCCCGATTGGGAAGCCTTGCGGTCCAAAACCGTTTTCCGCCCGCTGAACCTGGACGCCTGGCTGCAAGACCTGCCCGCTTCCATGCAGGGGCTGCGCGACGTGCTTCAGCGCGTTTCCTCGGCCTACCCCGCCGGCCGCAGCAACGTGGTGCGCTACCTGGCCTTGTACCGCGAAGGCGGCGTTTATCTCGACTTCGACACCTTGACCCTGAAATCGTTCAAGCCGCTGCTTCAGGCTGCGGCCTTCGTCGGCGAAGAGCAGGTGTTCCGCTGCGACGACGATCGCGTGGCCGGCCGCTATACCTGGGACTTTCCTTGGGCCGCGGCCTTGTTCGGGATCAGCTACGGGTTGGCCTATGTCAACAGCCGCTGGCTTCGGGGTAACCGCCTGGTGACGGCCCTGGACGCCGGACTTTCCCGGTGGTGGAGCGCGCGCAAGCTCAACAACGCCGTGCTGGGGTCGGAAGCGGGCGGCGCCTTTTATGCCCGGGCGTTGGAATTGATCCCCAACACCGATCCCGGCATCCGCTTTGCCCTCGGGCCCATGCTGATGAACCGGACCTATGCCGAAATGCCCGAAGCGACGCGGCGGCTGGGCGAAAATTTTTTCTATGCCATTCCGCCCAGCCAAACCTTTCGCTTTTTCCAGGGCCCGGCGCCGGTATTGCCGCCGGAAGCGATTGCCCTTCATTGGTGTTCAAGCAACCATCGCCAACTGGCGGCCAAGCTGACAGCCGATGCGGTGCGAAATTCCACCTCGCCAAGCCTGTACTTCCGCTTGGCCCGTGCCGTGATGGCACGCGGCATCTAGGCGGCGGGCAGGCATCCCTCGTCACGGGTCGTGAGATTCTTAGAGGTACCCTTAACCTTGGGTCGGAATGGCGATGGGTGTCGCCAGGTTGTCCCAATCCAATTGCGCCGGCAGGCTGGTTCGTCGCCGGCGCAAGAGGCGCAGCACGATTTCGAGATTGGCCCGGGTTTCCGGGTGGTCGAAGTCATGGGGATGCAGGGCCACGCGCAACACCGGCGCGGAGTGGAACCACAAAGTCCGCGCCGGACAAACCACGAGCGAGCCGTATTTCCGCCCCAGGGTGCGCGTGGCCCAGGTGATGACGGGCGCGGGCAAGGTTAACCCGCGCTGGACGTCGTAGAAGCGATGGTGATCTTCGGTCAGCGCCAGGCTGCATTCCCGCAGCACCGCCAACAAACCCGGCTGGAACAGCCACGCGGGCGCCACGAAACCGGCCGGCCGGCGCCCCCCCAGGCAACGCGCGAACACCTCGCATCCATCCCGGATGCGGCGGCGCTGGACCTCGGGCGCCAAGGTCAGAAATTCCCCTTCGCCGGCCGTGAGCCAGCGTTGGCGCCAACGATCGCGGCGGTCGAGCGACGCCGTTTCGGCAGGGCCCCGCTCTTCATGGTAGAAGCCATGCAGCCACCAATCCACCGCAAAAGTTCGGGGTTCGGCGCACCAGGCCACGAAAGCCGGGTCCTCGTCGGCAGGGTAACTTCCGTGGAACTGCGGCACGAGCAGGTATTGCACCCGTTCGATTCCCAGCCGCCGCAAAAGGGATTCCGCCGCGCGCAGCCGCGCGAGATGCACGGGCGCCACGTCATGCAGCGACACCACGAGATCGCGCGGCGCAGCCGTCATGGCGCGCGCTCCGTCCAGGCCGCCGCCATGCGCGCCACGGCTTCATCCCAGGTGCCGTAATGGGCCGCGGTGGCGCGGCTGCGCGCCGCAATCGGCGCGAGATCGGCCGCCGCCGCCGCATGCACCGCCGCCAAAAATCCGGCCGCATCGCCAACGGCGAAGCGAAACGGCATTTCGGCCTCCCGCAGCAGTTCGCCGGTTCCGCCGGCTTCGGGGCCCACCACCACCAGTCCGGCGGCCATGGCTTCGAGTACGGCCAATCCGAAGGTTTCATGCGGACCCGGCGCCAGCAGCACGTCGTGACCGGCATACAAAGCCGCCACGGCCGCGGCGTCGGCCAGAAAACCAGCGAAGCGATAACGCTCATGGCGAAAGGCGGCCAGGCGGTCCGTAAACGCCCCGCGTCCCGCGACGGTTACGGTGACGGCCGTATCGGCCAGCAGCGCGGGCAAGATTTCCAACAGCAGTTCCACACCTTTGTCGCGATCCAGGCGTCCGGCATACAAAAGCCGCAAAGGCGCCGAGGCGCCATGGCGCCGCAAGGGCATGGGCGATGCCGCGGCGGCGTGGAAAAACGCGGGGTCGACCCCGAAGGGCAGACGCAACACGCGCGTGACGCCGCGGCGGTGTAACCCCTCTTCGAGGTTGCGCGAGGCCACGGCGGTCCAGTCGAAGCGGCGCTGGCGGCGGTCGAACCAGCGTCCCGCCAGCCGAGCCGCCAGCCGCCTGAGCCAGCGCGCACCGCCCCGCCGCGCCCAAGGCTCGACATAACTGGGAATGGGATCGCTGTGGTAAAACGCCACCAAGAGTCCGCGCCACAACCCCCAGGCGCGCAGCGCCAAACAAAACGAAGCGGTGAGCCAGGGGTCTCCGGCTTCCAGCACCTGCGGACGAAAGACGCGCAGCCAGCGCCAGACGCGATAATAATCGAGCAACAGCCGATACCCCTGCGGATCGGCGGTCATGGCCCGGCCAAAGACTTGCACCAAGGTCACCGCCGGAGAGAGTTGTTCGACGCAGAATTTCGGCCCGGGAAAAATCAGGCAGTAGTGATGTTCGCGCTGGTGGTTGAACCACTCGATTTTCGCCTGGTGGTACGTGCGGATGCCGCCGGCCTTGGGGCCGTAGAAGGTATTGATATCGATGAAGTTCACGCGGATTCCCCGGGAACCGGAAAGTTATGTTTTTGCCCTATGCTTGCGCCGGCTCTAACCGAAGCTCCGCCCCAGGCGCCCGACTTCGCACGCCGTCCGCATTGGTCCATGGGCTTTCGCGGCGCCTCGGCCCTGGTGTGTTGCTTTTTCGGCGAATTGCTGCGGCAAATTCCGGCTTTGTGGCGGGCCCGGCGGCGGTATCGCCACGTGCGGAGCAACCGGCGCGCCGAACCGTGGGTGGCCTGTGTCAGCGACAATCTTGACGAGGTCAACGGCATTGCCTTGGCCTCGCGCATCCAATTGCGCGAATTACGCCGCCTGGGCAAACCCGCCTATCTGTTCGGCGTGGCTTTTCACACCCGGCCCCCGCGCTGCGAAGAGCCGGATGGGGCGGTGGTATTGGCCCCCGGGCGTTTTTCGGTGGATCAAGCCGGCTACCCCAACAGCGAACTGGTCGTGCCCCGCCTCGACGCGTTTTTCGATTTCGTGGGCGCGCATCCCGTAGACCTGGTGGAGTTTGAAACCCCGGGTCCGGTCATGATGCTGGTGCTCATCGCCTGCAAGGCCTTGGGCATCCGTACGCTGTCGCATTACCGCACCGACATACTCATTTACAGCGACACGCTCATGCAACACCGCTACGGCAAGTGGTTCGTGCAAACCTGGACCAAGCTGGCGACGCGTTGGGCCGGCCCGGTGATCGTACCGTCGGAAGCCTACCGCGAAAAGGTCGCGGCGCTGGGAGTCGCGCCCGATCGCATTTACAAATTGCCGCGCGGGGTCGATCTCTCCGCGTTCCATCCGCATTACCGCGACCCTTCGATCTGGAGCGAACTGGGCATTCCCGCCGACGGTTTTTTGCTGTTGTACGTGGGGCGCGTTTCGGCCGAAAAGAATCTGGCGGCCCTGGCCAAGGCCTTCGCCGCGGCGGCGGAAGTACGCAACGATCTGCGCCTGATCGTGGTGGGAGAAGGGCCTTTGCGGCGCGAATTGGAAAACGGTTTGCGTCGCGGCGGCCGCGTACATTTCACCGGCGTGCTCAGCGGCGAAGCGCTGGCGCGCGCTTTCGCCTCGGCCGATTTGTTCGTGTTCCCGAGCCTGAGCGACACCTTCGGCAACAGCGTCATCGAGGCCCTGGCCTCGGGGCTTCCCTGTCTGGTCAGCGACGCCGGCGGCCCGCGCGAAATCGTAGTGCCGGGCGCCTGCGGCGAAATTTTCGTGCATGCCGATCCTTCGGCCTTGCGCGACGGCATTTTGGCCCTGGCCGGTGACGCGGATCGCCTGGCCCGCTACCGCGTTTCGGCCCGGGCGCGCGCCGAAGAATTCACCAATGAAAGCGCGGCCACGGCCTTCTGGAATTTTTATCGCGAGTTGTGGAAGCAACCCTGAGGAGAGGAACATGTTCGTGCATTGCGTTTACTTCTGGCTGAAACCCGGAATTTCCCAAGCCGAACAGGCCCGCTTCGCCGCGGGCGCCGAAACGCTGTTGCGCATCGGCACGGTGCGTCAGGGGTGGTTGGGCCGGCCCGCCGACACCGATCGACCGATCATCGACCGCAGCTATTCCTACGCCTTGGTGGTGGTCTTCGACGACCGGGTGGGACACGACACCTATCAGGCCGATCCGGTGCACGACGCGTTCCGCACCCTGAGCCCGCTGTGGATCGACGTCAAGATTTACGATTTCGCCAACGGCTGACGGGCTTAAATCCAGGTCCGGTGCGCCAGGACGGCCAGCAGGAGTAACACTACCGTTTCTGCCGATTCCGAGACGAAGGATACCGTCTGCAGCGTCAATCCATGAAAGTAGGCGTTGCACAGGCGCAGGCCCGGCACGGCGATGAGGCCGAACAGAGCCAAGGCTGGAACCGCGGTACGCCAGGGAAATAAGAACAGCAAGAGCAGCAAGGTGGCGCTCAGAAACAGGGCCCGGATGCGGCGGCGGTGGATGCGGGGATCGCGCGCATGGGCGTCGGGCAAACGGTGCGGGCTGAGGATCAGGGCCAAGGTTTGCGCGGCCCGGCCCAGTACCGGCAGCACCAGCACGGCCCGCGGCTGCCACAGCGAGGGAAGCACCGCCAAGGCCGCAACTTTTGCGACCAGCAGAATAACGACTGTGGTCACACCCCGGCCGTCGGGTTTGAAGCCGGTTTCGAAGCCGTGTCCGGGAAAGGTGTGGCGTCCCTGGGCCATTTCGGCTACGCCCCGCAGGGGAACCCAGCCGTTGAAATATTCCAGCGCCACGACAGCCAGTAGACAACAGAGTACCTCGGGCAGAAAAAAGCGGGCGGCTACGAAAAGCAGTACGGCGGCGCTGCCCATGCCCACACCCACCAGTGGGAAAAAATGGATGGATTGCAGCAGCGGAATGTGTTTCTTGTACGGCACCGGCAACACGGTGAGATAGCTCAAGGCGTTGGAAAGGCTCATGGCGTTTCCGGCTTAAAGGCGCCGGCCGCGGCCGGTCACAGGCGCCCCAGCAAATCAAAATCGATTTGGCCCGAGAAGGGATCGCTGCGCGCCACCTTGATCTTCACGCGCTGGCCCAGTTCGAAGCGGCGGCCAAAGCGACGGCCCACCAAGTGGCGGGTTTCCGCATCCAATTCGTAATAATCGTCGCGCATGCGCGCGACCGGAATCATGCCTTCGCCGAACGGGTTGGACACGGTCACGAATACCCCGAAACCCTCCACACCGCTGACCTCGCCGGAAAATTCGCGGCCCACGTATTGGCGGAACACCCAGGCCATGGCCACCTTCATGGCCTTGCGCTCCACTTTGAGCACTTCCAATTCGCGTTCCGACACTTCGACGGCCACGGCCAGGGCGCGGCTGCGTTGCAGCCGCGACGGTTTTTGTTCGCGCAGATGCGCCTTCATCACGCGGTGGGTCCACAGGTCGGCGTAGCGGCGGATGGGCGAAGTGAAATGCGCGTAGTATTGCCAGCCCAAGGCGAAATGGCCCAAAGGCTCGGGCGCGTATTGCGCCTTTTTCATGCTTTGCAACACGCGGCGCTGCACGGCCGGCGGCAAAGCGCCCCGGCTGGGATCGAGCAGGCGCACGTAAAAATTCTGCACCGCGGGATTCAAATACCCCGCGGTGGTTCGCAAGTCGGCCAAGGTTTCGCGCAGCCGGCGATCCTGGGAAAGGGTGGGATGGGCGGACCACAATTCTTCCACCACCTCGAGATCGGGCTGCTCATGCACACGGAACAAGCCCGGCAGTTTATGACGATGCAGATAACGGGCCGTGGCCTGATTGGCCAGCAGCATGCATTCCTCGATCCAACCATGCGACGGCAGCCGCCGGCCCGGATAAATTCCGACCGGCTCGCGGTTGGCATCGAGTTCGACCTTGGGCTCGGCCAGGGAAAAATCGAGATAGCCTTCGTCTTTGCGCCGACGCAACAGGGTCTCGGTGAATTCGCTGAGCCGATTGAGAAAGGGCTCGCCTTCTTCTTTCAAACCCTGGGCTTCTTCGTAGGAATAAAACCGCGCCACGCGCAGGAAGGTCTCCGCGAATTCGAAGCGCTGCAAAGCCCCGTCGCTTCCCACTTCGAGAAAACAGGAGAAGGCCAGGCGTTCGCGGCCTTCGAGTAAACTGCACAGATCGGTGGAAAGGCGCGGCGGCAACATGGGCACCGCGGTCCAGGGAAGGTATTGGGTAAAGGCGCGGTGTGCGGCCTCTTCGTCCAGCGCGCCGTCTTGCGGCACGTATTCGCCCACGTCGGCGATATGCACCCCGAGCTTCCAGCGACCGTCGGGCAGACGTTCCAGCGACACGGCGTCGTCGTGGTCTTTGGCGTCGAGGGGATCGATGGTCACGATGTGCCATTCCCGCAAATCCAGGCGATGGCGATACTCCTCCCACACCGGCTCCGGCGGCAAGGCGGCCTGATGCAGGGCGCGCTTGGGATAGCCGTGCGGCAAGCCGCGATCCTTGAAAAACGCCTGGGCCACGTCGGAAAAAACCGCCGTCTGACGTACGCCCGTCAAAGTCTTCGCCGCCGGATACCCGAAGGGGCCTTTGCGGCCCAGCGGTTTCACCCAAACGCTTTGACCCGGCTTGGCGGCGCCGGCCTGGGATTTGGGCAAAACGAATTTCACCTTGCGATGATCCGCCTCCACCACGGCGAACAGAAATTTTCCTTCGCGCACCACGCGGGCCCGCAAGGCGCCTTCGACCGGCGCTGCGGCGTCGGCGACGGTCGGTTTCGGCAGCTTCTCTTCCGGCGGGAGCGTGAAACGTCGGCCTTTCAAACGCTGCACGCGGCCCTCTGCGACCATGCGGCCTATCTGGCGCTTGAACGCGATCTCCTCGACCGCCGCGGCGCATTCGGTCGCCAACTGCTTCCAGGTAACGGGTGCGCCGGCGCCGCGCAAATAGTTGATCACGGCGGTGGCCGTCGCCGGATCGTATGCGGGCGTTGAGGAGGCGGCGGGACTCAGCGGTCGGCCTTGCCGCGTTCGTATTTGAGAATGGGATCGCACTTTCCGGGAAACTTGGCGGTGATTTTCTCCGCGCAACCGGTGGCCGTCAGGCTGGGACAGGTGACGCAGACGTGTTCGAACCACTCTTCGGAAATTCCCGGAGGCGGTTCGCCGGTGCGGCGCGGGCCGCCGGCTTCCAGATGGTCCAACTTGGACACGATGTTCTTGGCCATGCCCATCAATTGCTGCACGGCCTGGGGCGGAAGCTGCGCGCTGGCCTGTTGCAAGTAAAATTGCAGCGACTGGGCGATCAAGTCTTTTTCTTCTTCGGAAAGAGCCATGGGGCAAATATAAATCCCGGCTCAGCGGGCGACCGGCGAAGCGCTGGCTTCAGGTCGGAACCGCAGAGGCCGGACTGCGGGTCAAGGCGGCTTGCAAGGCGGCCGCCAAATCGCCGACTCCGTGAAAACGGGGCAAGGTCACGGTGTCGACGGGAAGGCCCTGGCGCGGGGCTTTGGCCGGAATTCCTACAAAGACCGCCTTGATTTCCGGGCGCATGGCGCGCAGCACCGACACCGTGTCGCGCCCATTGAGCACGGGTAATTCCCAGTCGACCAGGGCGGCGTCAAAGGCGGCTTGTTCGAGCTCGCGCACAGCGCTGGCGCCGTCGGGGCAGCCCGTCGGCTCGTATCCCAGATGTTGCAGCAAACGCAAGGCGGTTTCGCGCAAGGGGGCATCGGATTGCACCACCAAAATGCGCCCCTTGCCGGCGGCCGGCGGAGCGGAGGGCGTAGCTTGCAGGGTGGTGGAATCGGCGGCCGGGAAGGAAAGCCGGAAATAGCGGCCTTCGGAAGAGGCGGCTTCAAAGCCGAGGCCTCCGCATTGTTCGGCCAGTGCGCAAGCCACGGTCCAGCCCAGGGAGGTGGCGGCCGGCTCGACGACCGCGGCGGAATCGCCGCCACGCGCTTCCACGCGCAGATGCAGCCAGGTGCGCGGCGCTGCCGCATCGGAATCCGCGGCGCGCTCCAATTGCAAAACCAGCACGCCGCCCTGGCGCAACCCGGCGCGCGCATGCAGGATGAGATTCAGAACGGCCTGCTCCACCTGCACGCGGCTGGCGCGTACCGGCGCGGGCGCGCCGTCGGTGCGCAACAACAACGAAACCCCGGGGCCCAACACCTTGCGGCATAACTCCACCGCTTCGCGGGCGGCGTCGCCGAGATCGAAACAGGCCGTGCCGTTCTCCGTCGGTACTTCTCCGGACAGGGCCAGAAGACGTTGCAAGGCCGCGGCTGCGCGATCGGCGACCGCGCGCAAGGCGCCGATTTCGGCGCGCGGCGCTTCGCCCGCTTCGGCGCCGAGCGCTTCTTGCGCCAGCCAGATACGGCCTTGCGCGGCGGTCAGCAGGTTTTGCAATTCCTGCGCGGCGGCGGCCAGGAGCGAAGCCTGCAATTCCCGGCGCTGCGACAGCGACAGTTTCTGCCGCAATTCTTCGGCATGGGTCACGTCGTCGAGGCGCAAGGCCACTTCTCCGCGATCCGATCCGAACAGGGTGAACAGGCTGGCCCGCAGAAAATATTGCTTGCCGTCGCGGCTGCGGTAGGGCCGCAAATCGAATTCCAGGCTGGCGCCCGGATCCATCTGCAGAATGCGGCGCAGGCCGTCGTCGACAAAGGAAAATTCCGGAAGCAGTTCCCACAGGACCCGGCCCAGGGCCTGGTCTTCGGTCAGGCCGAAAATCTCTTGGGCCTTGCCGTTCCACATGGCCACGGTGCCGAGCAGATCCATGCCGATAATGGCCGAAGGCATCGATTCGATCAGCGAGGAAAATTGATCGGTGAGATCGCGCACCTGTTCGGCCAATTGGGTTTGCTCGAGCATCGAGGCGGCGTAGCGGCACATCTCGCGGAACAACTCGCGTTCGAAGCGCGTCCAGGGAGCGAGTTGGCGCACGCGCTGGGCGCAGAACAGCGCACGTCCGCCTTTGCCGGTTTCTACGGCGCAGGCCATGGCCGAACGGCAGCTCACGAAGCGCGCCAGCCCGAATTCGGCTTCCAGCGCCGCCTGGAATTCTTCCCGCAATTCAGTTTCGAAATGCGGTTCCGATTCGATTTTGACGGCATTGGGCCAGGTGCGTGCCACGGGATCGGTGCGGCGCAACGCATCGGCCAGAAAGCGGTGGTAGTCGTCGCTGGATGCGGGCGCGATCAGGTACGGCAGCGGCAGCCGGTGCACGCCCTGCTCGGCGGCTTCATGCGAGGCCGCGAAGGTCCAGCCCCCGGAGGCGTTTTCTTCGGCCACCACATAGCTTACGCGATCGGCGCGGAGCTCCAGCAGAAATTCTTCGACCATGACATCCATCACGTCGGCTTCGGAAAGCTGGCGCGTCAGGCGATCGACGAAGCGCCACAGGCGATCCATGCTCTCGGCGCGCAGCGTATGGGCCAATTCCCGGATCTCCAAACCGGCTTGGCGTCGCAACACGGGCAGCAGGGCCGCGGATAAGGACGGGTCGGGCTGCGGATCGGGGTCGGAAGGCATGCGGGCAAACGTAGCAAAGCCGTTTTGCGCCTTCGCCTTGAGGCCGCGCGCTGAAAGCCGCGATCAAATTGATTACAATTCTTTTCGGCCCCATTTCCCCTCCACGATGCACATTACCTTATTGACCAATGAGTATCCGCCCCACGTGTACGGCGGGGCCGGCGTCCACGTCGAGTACCTGAGCCGTTCCCTGGCCGCTCTTTGGCCCGGCACCCACCGCATCGAGGTGCTGAGTTTCGGATCCCAGCGTGTTTCCGAAGGTGACCTACAGGTTACGGGAGTCGAACCCGATTTCACCCTGCCCAGTCAGAACGACCGCCATGCCAAACTGATGGATACCCTGGCGCGCGATCTGCTCATGGCGGGCCGCGTGTGCGACGCCGAGGTCGTGCATTGCCACACCTGGTACACGCATTTCGCCGGCTGCCTCTTGCAGAAGCTGCTCGATATTCCCCTGGTGCTCACCACGCATTCGCTGGAGCCGCACCGTCCCTGGAAGGCCGAACAGCTCGGCCGCGCCTACGAGGTCTCCACCTGGCTCGAACACAACGCCTACCGCGCCGCCGACGGCGTGGTGGCCGTGTCGCAGGCCATGCGGCGCGACGTACGCGATCTCTATGGCGTTCCCGACGACCGCATTCGTGTCATTCCCAACGGCATCGACACCGACGAATTCCAGCCGCGCCGCCACGCGGAAACGCTGCGGAGCTACGGCGTTGATCCCGATCGACCCCTGGTCCTGTTCGTGGGACGCATCACCCGGCAAAAAGGCGTGCTGCATCTGTTGCGCGCCGTGCCGCATCTGCCGGCCGGGGTGCAAATCGTGCTGTGCGCCGGCATGCCCGACACCCGGGATATCGGCGCGGAGATGGAAGAGCGCGTGCGTGCTTTGCAGGCGCAGGGCAAGCATTCCGTCCATTGGATTCGCAAAATGCTGCCGCGCGCGGATCTCATCGCCTTTTACTCGCAGGCCACCCTCTTCGTTTGTCCTTCGGTCTACGAACCCTTCGGCATCATCAACCTCGAAGCCATGGCCTGCGGTGTGCCGGTGGTGGCCTCGAAGGTGGGCGGTATTCCCGAAGTGGTCGTCGACGGCGCCACCGGAATTCTGGTCGACGTCGACCCCGTGGGCGGGGAGAATTTTGAACCCCGGGATCCCGAGGCCTTTGCGCGCCGGCTGGCAGCGGCGGCGACGGAACTGCTGCAAAATCCCGATCGCGCCCGCGCCTTCGGCGGGGCGGCGCGGCAGCGGGTCGAAGCGCGATTTTCTTGGGAACACGTGGCGGCCGAAACCCTTTCCTTTTACCAAGAACTGAGAGCGCGACATGCCGACTAAAAAATCCCGCCCGGCCCCCAAGCCCGAGCCCGACGCCTTCGCCGCCATTCCCACCTTCCATGCCGTGGTGGAAAACCTCGCCCCCGCGGTGGACGGCGGCCGCTTTCCCGTCAAGGCCGTAGCCGGAGAAACCCTCGAAGTCACAGCCGATATCTTTCGTGACGGACATGAAAAATGCGTCGCGGATCTGCTCTACCGCCGCCGCGGCGCCAAGGATTGGAAACGCGCGCCCATGCGCTTCGTCGACAACGACGCCTGGGCCGGATCGTTCCCGGTGGACGCCTTGGGCGAATGGGAGTTCACCGTCGAAGCACGCACGGCCCGACGCCCCGGCGACGAACCCTATGTCGCCTTCGAAAAGCCCTACCGGCACCCCGAATGCGGCCGGGTGCGGGTCGATTCCCCGGTGACGGAATACAGCGCGTGGTACGAAATGTTCGCGCGCTCGCAAGGCACGGTGCCGGGGCGCAGCGCGACCTTCGCCGACATGGAGCGGCGCCTGCCCGAAATCCGCGATTTGGGATTCGACGTCATTTACCTGCCGCCCATCCACCCCATCGGCATGACCAAGCGCAAGGGCAAAAACAACGCCGTCAAGGCCCAGCCCGGCGAACCCGGCAGCCCTTATGCCATCGGCAGCCGCCAGGGCGGACACAAGGCCGTGCATCCCGAACTCGGCACCGTGGCCGAATGCCGCCGCTTCTTTCAAAGCTGCCGCAAGCTGGGATTCGCCGTGGCGCTGGATTACGCCCTCAATTGCTCGCCCGATCACCCTTATGCGCGCCAGCATCCCGACTGGTTCTACCGCGAAGCCGACGGCACCATCCGCTGCGCCGAAAATCCGCCCAAGCGCTACGAAGACATCTATCCGCTTAATCTTTTCTGCGCCGATCGGGCCGGCCTCTGGCGCGAACTCAAATCGATACTCGACTTCTGGATCAAGATGGGCGTCACGATTTTTCGGGTCGACAATCCCCACACCAAACCCTTCGCGTTCTGGCAATGGCTGATCGCCGAGGTCAAAGCCGCCCGGCCCGACGTGGTGTTCCTGGCCGAAGCGTTCACCCGGCCCAAGGTCATGCAACGACTGGCCAAAATCGGCTTCGACATGTCGTACACCTATTTCACCTGGCGGGTCACCGCGGCCGAGTTGCGCGCCTACGGCGAGGAATTGTGCCAACAGGAACCATCCCGCTTCATGAAGCCGATATTCTTTCCCACCACGCCCGACATTCTGCCCCTGCATTTGCAGAACGCGCCGCCCGCCGCCTTCGAAATCCGCTTCGCGCTGGCCTGCACCATGGTCGGGGCCTACGGCATGTACAACGGCTACGAATTGTGCGAAAACGTTCCCATGGAGGGCAAAGAGGAGTTCCTGAACTCGGAGAAATACGAGTACAAGGTCTGGGATTGGAACCGGCCTGGGAATATCAAAGACTTCATCCGCTTTCTGAATCGCCTCCGTCGCGAACATCCGGCCCTGCAACATTTGAAAAACATCGCTTTCCACGCTTGCGATAATCCGAACATCCTGGCCTACTCCAAGGCCCAGGACGAAGATGTGTTGCTCTTCGTTGTCAACCTCGACCCCCTGCACCGCCAAAGCGGTTTCGTGCAATTGAACCGCCATCCCCTCCGGGTGGCGTTCGAAAGCATCTACGGGGTGCATGATTTGGTTTCGGGCGAAAGCTACGCCTGGTCGGGAGATCGCAATTATGTCGATCTGCATCCCGACAAGGCGGTCTTGCACATTTTCAAAGTGGAACGTTTCTGATTCACGCCGGCGGGTCTGGCCGCCGGCAGCGCCGTAATTCCGGCCTCGGGGCCGGCGTGACGCCGATCCCACATCGATTCCCCACCACCTGCCCCGCGCGGGTGTTCATATATTAGAGCCAAAGAAGGGGGCAACCCATGCCGGCGCGCGAAATGAAGGTTGATTGTCCCTGTTGCAAGGCCAAACTCGTGATCGATCCCGACAGCGGCGGAGTGCTTCAGGCCGTGCCGCACAAAGAGGCGCCCCCGAGTTTGCAGGACTTTCTGAAATCCGACAAGCGACGCGCCCAGGATTTGGAGGAGAAGTTCTCGGAGTCGCGGCGCCAGGAAGATTCGCGTCTCGATTTATTGAACAAGAAATTCGAATGGGCCAAAAAAAACAAAGACAAGCTGCCCGAGGCTCCGCGGCCCGGCATCCAATGGGATTGACACGGGACCTTCGCTCCCGGAGTTCACGCCAAGAATCGGATTCTCGCCATGTCGGATATTACCACGGCTTTCGAAATCATCCGCACCGTGACGCGCGCCATGCTGGAGTCGCGCGCCACCCAGCCGGCACTCGACGCCATCGTGCGTTCGATCTCGGAAAAGATGCACGTGGAGGTGTGTTCGATTTATCTGCACGATCCGGAAACCGATACCTTGCATTTGGCCGCCAGCCACGGCCTGAGTCCCGAAGCCGTGCCCGCGGGCGTAACCCTGCGCGCCGACGAAGGCTTGACCGGATCGGTGTACTCCGGCGGCGAAGTGATCAATATCGCGAATCCCCACCAGGATCCGCGCTATAAGTTTTTTCCCGATTTGGGGGAAGACCGCCTCAATAATTTCCTGGGACTTCCCATTCCGCCGGGCAAGACGCACGGGCGGGGCGTGCTCATTCTGCAATCCACCCAATCCCATCCCTTCAATCCCACCACGGAGGACTTGGCTTTTACCCTGGCGGCGCAGGTGGGCACCTTGCTCGATACCCAGGGCGTGCCCGCGGGCGAGGCCGCTCCCGCCGCGGCCGCGCCGCCTTTTCTCCGCGCCCAGGTGGCGTTCGGCGGCATCGCCGACGGACCGGTGCACCTGCTGCCCACCCAACAGGTGTGGGAAAACATTCTGTTCAGCGAATGCGAAAACGTGGCCGAGGAATTGAAGATGCTCGAAGAAGCGGTGGCGTTGGCGCGCGGTGAAACGCGCTGGCTCCGGCGCCGGGCCGCCGAAATTTTCGCCGAGATGGATGCGCGCATCTTCGACGCCCATGATCTGTATTTGCAGGACGAGCATTACCTGGGCCTGATCGAAAGCCATATCCGCGAAAAAAAATCCGCGGCGTTCGCGGTCAAGCTGGCCACGCGCGAATTGAGCCGCAGCTTTCTCGACTCGGGGAATACCCATTTGATCGAGCGGGCGGCCGACGTGCGCGACGTGGGTTTGCGTTTGCTCAACTCCCTGGGCGAAGCCCGCGAACATTACCAGCCCCAACCCGAAACCGACTCGGGCGTCATCGTGGCGGCGCATGAGCTGCTGCCTTCGGACCTGGTGTATCTGCAATCCCGCAAGTTGCTGGGCATTCTGTGTGAAACCGGCGGCAGCACTTCGCATGCGGCCATTCTGGCCCGATCGCTGGACATCCCCTGCTTCATGGGAATTCCGGGTCTGACCCAGCTCGTGCATCCGGGCACGCGCGTCATCATGGACGGCCACTCCGGCCTGATTTACCTCCACCCCGACGAGCACGTGGCGCGCGAATACCAGCGCCTGCAGGCGTCGTTTCAGACGCGGCGCGTGGTGCCGCCGCCGGCCGAAGACCGCACCGCCGACGGGAGCGCCGTGCAGCTTTCGGGAAACATCTCGCTGCTTTCGGATTTGCAGCTCATGAAGCGCTACGGTATCAAAGGCGTGGGGCTGTACCGCTCGGAGTTCTTCTTCATGATCCGCAATTCCTTTCCCGACGAAGAAGTGCAATACGGCGTCTACAAGCAGGTGATGGAACGGGCCGGGGATTTCGGGGTCACCTTTCGCCTGCTCGATGTGGGCGGCGACAAGCCGCTGAAATACTTCGACTGGGGCAAAGAGGAAAATCCCAATCTGGGCTGGCGATCCATCCGCATGCTGCTGGAACGCCCCGACATTCTGCGCCCGCACCTGCGGGCCCTGCTGCGGGCCGCACAATTAGGGCAAATGCGTTTGGTCATTCCCATGGTTTCGACCTTGGGCGAAGTGCGCGCCATCAAGGAGCACCTGCAAACCGCGCGGGTGGAGTTAGAAGCCGAGCACGGCGTCAAGCTGCGTCTGCCGCCGGTGGGCATCATGGTGGAAATTCCCTCCACCGTGCTGCAAATCGAAGGCTTTCTGTACGAATCGGATTTCATCTGCCTGGGCACCAATGATTTGATCCAATACCTATTCGCCATCGACCGCGGCAACGAACGCGTGGCCGCCTACCACCACCCCTTCCATCCTGCCCTGCTGCAAGCGCTCAAGCACGTGTCCGATGCGGCCAAGAACGCCGGCAAACCCGTGACCGTCTGCGGAGAAATGGCGTCCGACGCGCGGGCGCTGACCTTGTTGCTGGGCCTGGGCCTGACTTCGCTCAGCATTGCGCCGGGAGCGGCCGACGGTGTGCGGGCCACCCTGGCGCAGGTCAATATGGGCGAATGCCGGCGTTTGGTGCGGCGGGTGTTGACCATGGCCACCGAAGAGGACGTGCGCGCCGAAGTCGAGGCTTTTTTGCCGGAGCCGGCCGCGCGCCAAGGCTAAATAGCGAATCGAGTACGGTCGACCGGGCGCGATCGCGGAACGCGATTCAGGCCTTGGTCAGATTGCCCAGAATGGCGTCGACGCTTTTGCGAAAGCTGTCGTCGCGCTCCATGGCTTTTTCAATCGTCTTGATGGCGTGTACCACGGTGCTGTGGTCGCGGCCGCCGAAGCGCTGCCCGATGGACTTGAGCGAGGCCGAGGTCAGCTCCTTCACCAGGAACATGGCCAGTTGCCGGGCCTGCGCCACCTCTTTGGTGCCGCGCCCCTGCTCGATGATTTTGTCGACTTCGACCACGAAATAATCGGCCACGCCCGAGGTGATGTCTTCGGGGGTGATGCGCCGCGGCGGGCGCTGGGCTCCGGTGCGGAGCACGATTTCGCGCGCGAGTTCGATGGTGATGTCGCTGTGCTTGATCGAGGCTTGTAAAAGCAATTGGCGGATGGCGCCTTCGAGGATGCGGATGTTGGAGTCGATGGCTTCGGCCAGATACGAGATGATTTCTTCGGAGATGTCGAGGTTGAGCGCCTGGGCCTTGCGCCGCAAGATGGCTTCGCGCGTTTCCCGATCGGGCGGCTGAATGTCGACGAACAACCCCCATTGAAAGCGGCTGACCAGACGGTCTTCCAAGCCTTTGAGGCCGCCCGGCGGCGCGTCGCTGGTGAGCACGATTTGCTTGCGGCTTTGATGCAGCGAGTTGAAGATGTGAAAGAATTCCTCCTGCGTGCGATCCTTGCCGCTCATGAATTGCACGTCGTCCATCAGCAGCACGTCGACCTCATGGCGGTAGAAGGCCGACATTTCGTTGATGCGGTTGTGCTGGATCGATTCCACGAACTCACGATAAAAGGCTTCGGAGGTCACATACCGCACCTTCTTGCCCGGCGTTTCCCGCATGGCGTGGTTGCCGATGGCCTGCAACAGATGCGTTTTGCCCAGCCCCACCCCGCCATAGATGAGCAGGGGGTTGAATTTCGTGCCGCCCGGATCCTTGGCCACGGCCAGGGCCGCCGAATGCGCAAATTGCGAGTTGTTGCCCACCACGAATTCCTCGAAGCTGTAGGCGGGATTGAGATCGATGGAAGGCAGGCTGCTGAACGGCACGGCCGGGCCGTGGTTGTAAAGCGACGACATGGTGGGCTGCCGGCGGAATTGCGCCCGCAGATGGCGGCCCGTGGCTTCGTAAAAGCAATGTTCGATCAAACCGGCATAGGCGCGGGTCAGATGATCCTGATCCAAGTGGGTCGGAACCGCGAGGGTGAAATGCGCATCGCCGACTTCTTGGATTTTAAGCGGCAAAAACCATTGATTGAAAACCTCTTCGGAAAGCTTTTCGCGCAGGCAACCCAAACAAGCCGCCCAGGTTCCCACCCAACTCGTCGGCGCGGCATTTGCTCCCGATGGCAGGGTGCGCCACCGAGGGGGCAGTTCGGCTTCCAAATTTTTCGGATCTTCGTGCGTCAAGCCTGAACCCGCCCGTTGTTTTCCAGTCGAGGTTGGAATGATACTTATTTGGAAAGGTCGGAGGACCTGGAAAATCCGCAGCGATCGCTGGCGATGTTTGGTGTTTTTACCGCGCGCTGCTCCGCCGAGCAGCGCGTAAAAAAATTAGTTTGCAGGCATTATTGCAACGCGCTGCGGTCGGAAATTACCAAGTGCTATCATCGAGCGGCGAGGCTTATCTTTAAATCCGTTGTACCCGTCAGAGGCGGGGCCAGGCGGGAAGCAGGGTACAACCTATGTCGGAAAAAATCTGGGCGATGCGCATCGAATTGTGGCTATGGGGCGGACTGATTTTGCTCATAGTCGGGCATTTGCTCTGGTGCCAGTTCATGTCTTATCCCGCCTCGTTTGAGCGTCAATTGCGTCGGGGCAAACCGTGGGTGTATATCCCCCTGCGGTGGAAGGGAATTCGCAAATTCGGAACCCTGACCTTTTCGCGTTTGCTGGTTTTGGGCATTGCCGCCGAAGGCGCGGTTTTGCTGTTGCATCAACTCGGTCGCAAAGAACCCGTCTGGTTCCTCGCTTCCGCCATTCTCTTTCTGGTGGCGGCATTGCGTTTGGATACTTTTTGGACGGAACGCCGCTATCATCAGCAGGAAGACGCGTTCTATTTGCTCCACGACGAACTGCGCGCTAAAATGGAACATGAAGGCAAGGATTTCACCGACTCCCAATGCCGCAGCCTGGCCATCTATCAGCATCAGCAAAGGCTGCGCAAAGCCGATGAAGCCGGGCATTTAATCGCCGCGATGCGGCAGGAAGCCAAGCGTTCGCGCCGGCATGTCGCGGTCGACGAACCCGTGGAGACGTGAGGGTTTATGCTTAAAGCGGCGGTTTCGCTTTTGGAAGAAGATCGCATTTGGAAAGATCGCCTGGCGGGCGATGGCATTTCCGAGGGCCATGCCCTGCCCTTCGCCGAATTCGCCTTGCGTCGCGTGTCGCGCACCTTCGCCCTGAATATTCGCGTTCTGCCCCATCCCCTGCGCGAGCATGTTTTGTACGCCTATCTGTACTGCCGCATGGCCGACACCCTGGAAGACGACGCCCACTTGCCGTCGGCGGAAAAGTCGCGCCTCTTGCGTGCCTTCGCCACCCTGTTCGCACCCGCGGAAGAAACGGCGGCCCGGGAAAAAATCCGGGCTTTCGCGGCGGAATTACCGGCCGAATGGAAATCCTCACCGGCATGGGAGCCCTTGTTGCTGATACATGCGCCGCTGGTGATCGCGCCCTTTCTGCATTTCCCCGAACCGGTGCGTATGGTCATCGCGCGTTGCGTAGAGGAGATGTGCCGTGGCATGGCCGGGTTTGCGGAAAAGTCGGCCGGCAATCGCCCGCTGATCGAAAACCTGGCGGATCTCGACAACTACTGTTATTTCGTCGCCGGAACGGTAGGTGTGCTGCTATGCGATCTCTTCATCCGCCACTCGGGAAAAATCCGTGCAGAACGCGCACATAACTTGAAATCGCTGTGTGTGTCCTTCGGTTTGGGGCTGCAACTCACCAACATTTTAAAAGACTTGCACGATGATAAAAAGCGCAACATATCCTGGTTGCCCGAAGCCTTGCTGGCCGAGGAAAAGTTGACCTTTCAGGAATTTTTGCAGCCGGATCGCCGCTCCCAAGCCAAACGCGTTTACCGTGTGCTCTTTGCCAAAACCAAAAAGCACCTCGAGGATGCGTTGGAATACTCCTGCCTCATCCCCAAATGGGATCGGCGACTCCGTCTGTTCTGCCTGTGGCCGCTGTTCATGGCGGCCGAGACCCTGGCCACCTTGGCGGAAAGCACCGAAGCCCTCACCCAGGGCGCGCGGCTAAAAATCACCCGCGCCCAGGTGCGCGACATCATTCGCCGCACGCGTTGGTTCGGCTGGTCCAACCGTTGGGTGCGGGCCGAATTCCGCAAGCCCCTGCGCCGACTGGAAACCGCCTTGCAAAGCCTGTCGGCTTCCTGAGCGGGGTGGGAAAATCGTGCAGCGTTCCTCTCCCCTGTCTGCGGCATTCCGGCTGGGCCTGCTGGCCGGGATCCTGGCCTTGGATCAAGCCACCAAATTTTGGGCGCGCATGCGCTTTTCCCTGCCCGGCGGCCAACCCGATTATGCGCAATCGCTGGCCATCGTCGGCGATTGGGTCCGTTTTCGCTTGGTCTACAATACCGGAGCGGCCTTCGGCATGCGTCCGCAGAATGTTCTGCCGTTTTTAAGCCCTACCTGGTTCTATGCCCTCTTTTCGCTGGCGGCCATTGTATTTCTCGCCGTGTATTACCGGCGGTTGGGCCCGGGAGAAGCGGCCACGCGCCTGGGCGTGGTGTTGATTCTGGCCGGGGCGATCGGCAATCTCGTGGATCGCCTGTGCTTCCACCGCGTCACCGATTTCATCGATGTGGGGATTCCCGGCCTTTTCCCGCGCTGGCCCACCTTCAACGTGGCCGACAGCAGCGTGTGCATCGGCATGGCGCTGCTGCTGCTCCTGCCGCTGTGGGCCCGGCGTACGGCGGCGCATGCCGTCGCGCCCCCCGAACCGGGAGCGGTTGAGGAAAAGCCGCCGGGCATCGCCACCGGCGGCCACCATGGATCCTGAGCCCTTGCGGCTTCAGTACGGGGACGAAGCTCCGGCGGGCGAAAGACTCGACAAATATCTCAGCCAGGCCTTGGGCGATGCCTCCCGCACGCGCATCCAGCAGTGGATCGCGCAGGGACGCGTGCGCGTCGGCGGCAAAGCCGCGGCCAAGAACGCCCGCCTGCGCGTGGGCGACCTAGTCGAAGTGTGGGTGCCGATCGAGGCGGAACCCGCGCGCGTGGAAGCCGAAGACCTTCCCCTGTCGGTGGTGTACGAAGACGCTTGGCTGGCCGTGGTGGATAAACCAAAAGGCATGGTGGTTCACCCCGGCCACGGCGTTCCGCGGGGTACCTTGGCCAACGCCCTGGCCCACCGCTTCCGCCGGTTGTCCGATCTGGGCGGGTCGGATCGGCCCGGCATCGTGCACCGCCTCGATCGCGATACCACCGGACTGCTGGTGGTGGCGCGCGACAACGCCACCCATGCGGCCCTGGCGCGGCAATTGACCGAACGCAACGTGCACCGCACCTATACAGCCCTGTGTTGGCGCGAGTTGGATCGCAGCACGGGCACTTTTTCGTGGCCGCTGGGCCGGCATGCGCGCGATCCTTTGCGCCGCGCCGTGCGCGACGACGGCAAAGCCGCGGTCACCCATTTTCAGGTCGCCGGCTGGTTCCAATTCGCCACCCAGCTCGACGTCGAGTTGGAAACCGGCCGCACCCATCAAATTCGGGTGCACTTCGCGCATGCAGGCCACCCCATCGCCGGCGACGCGTTGTACGGCGGCCGCGAAAGCGCGCTGGCGCGCCTGGCGCCGCTGCTGCAAGCCCCGGCGGCGGGACTGCTCAAGCGGCTCGGCTCGCAGGCGTTGCATGCGCAGCGCCTGCAGTTCCGCCATCCGCACGAGGGCGTCCTGCGCACCTTCGCCGCGCCCCTGCCCGACGAATTCCGAGCCGCGTTGGATTATTTGCAACCCTATCAGCGACGGGAACCATGAGGAACAAAAAACTGCCCGACCTCGATTTCAACCGCGCCCTGGCGCGCGGCCATGTCTGCTATAACGCGCGCGTGGGAGCCTGGTGGGAGAGTCAGGCGGCCGACGGCGCGCATCGCCGGGCCTACCGGCAGTTGGCCGACTACGTGCGCCAATCCGCTTTCGGCCGGGCGCCCGGGGCGCCCCTGCTCGTCGACTACGGATGCGGCAGCGGCGCATTTCTGGCCGAGCTGGCCCGGCGCCTGCCGCGGGCCCGTTTGGTTGGTCTCGACGGTTCGCACAAAATGCTGGCACGGGCGGCGGCGCGGCTGGCCGCGGCGGGCGTGACCTGCGAGTTGCTGCCGGCGGAGCGGGCCTTTGCCGAGCGCGGAGCGCGCGTGCGGCTGGTGCAAACACGCCTGCCCAATTTCCGCTTACCGCCAGGCCGGGCCGACGCCGTGTCCTTCATTTTTCCCAACATCGCCCCGGCCGCATCGGAACAGCCGATGTATGACCGCCACGGTTACCGCAACCGCGATGATACGGCGGTGGCCACCCTGCTGGCCCGCTTCCGTGAAATGGATCCCGAAGACGACGTGACCAGCGACGACCCCGAAACCCTGTACCACGGCCTGCTCACCGATCGCGTGCTGGCCCGCAACATCCGCGGCTTGCTGCGGCCGCGGGGATGGTGGTTCAAGGCCGACTACGCCAATGCGCCGCGCATCGAACTGGGACAAATCTCACAATGGCGCTCGCTGTTCGCCGAGGGCGCGTTGGCCGATGCCCTCAAGGGACGGCATTGCCAGGCCTTTTTCGCCTTGCGCGACAACCGCTACCATCGTTCGCAGGTCATTCTCGACGTCTACCATCAGACCCGCGATCCCGCCGATCAAACCGGCGGCTATTTCGTGACTTTGTTTGCGGTGCGATGAACCACCCCGTCCGCCTGCGTCGGACCGGCGGCGACGGGGCATCGGGAAGAATGCAAGTGGTCCGCGTCCGCCTTAGGCGGAAAGGTCTTCCGCAGCGCGACTTTCTCTGCGGAGAGCCCGCGGCAGGGTTTCAGGCTTCGGCGGTGTCGCCTTCGGCTTTTTTCGGGGCGCGCCTCCGCCCCTTGAATTCGCGCGGCGGAAACTCGAAACTGATTTTTCCCTGCGGTGACAATTTGAGGTAGGCATCGAAAAAGCGGCGCGTTTTGGACGATTGAAAACCTTGGATCAGGCCGGTGCGGCCTTCGGTCAGTAACTTGCGAATGACGTCGCGGTCGAGTTGTTTGCCCAGAATCATTTTACCGATGCGCAACCCGCTGCCGTTCGACCCGCCTTGGGAGACGTAGGCGGTCAGGGTTTCCAGCACGGGCGATCCGTCGACGGGCGAGGTTCCCAGCGGTTCGGGATTTACGATTTCAGGCTTCTCCCCGTCGGCGTTCTCGAACACGAATTCGACCTTGCGCAGGTCGGTGAAGCGCAGCGCGGCCGAAAAGGGCTTACCCTGTTTGCTGCGGAATCCGGTCAGCGGGCCGATGCGTTTTTCCCGCATCAGTTCTTCCACTTCCGCCGCGCCCATCTGCCGGCCGCCCAGCATTTTGCGCACCACCACCTTGCCGTCTTCCGATTCCCAGCGGCTGGGCGTTTCAAACATGGGTTTGCCGTCCAAAGGATTGGTGAAGCCGGCAGGTTTGCGATCCTTGTCTTCGTCGTAATTCTTGATGGCTTCGACCATGCGGCGGGTCAGGCTTTGAATTTCGTGCATGAAGGCTGCGCGCGTCTCCTGGCCTTTTTCCATGCGGTTGAGCTTGAACTCCCATTCACCGGTCAGCTCGGGCGAGGTCAATTCGGCGATGCCGATGGCCGAAAGGATGCGCAACAGATCCAGAGCCTTGGCCGTGGGGATCAGTTCTTTGCCTTCGCGCACCACGTACTTATCCTGTATCAATCCTTCAATAACGGCCGCGCGCGTGGCCGGCGTGCCCAAGCCGCGTTCTTTCATGGCCGCGCGCAATTCCTCGTCTTCGACGTACTTGCCCGCGCTTTCCATGAACGACAACAGGGTTGATTCGGTGAAGCGCGGCGGCGGGCGGGTGCGGTCGGCGCGCACCTCGGTTTCGGCGGCCGTCACGGCCTGGCCCGGCCGCCAGGCCGTCAGAATGGATTCTTCCTGGGCGTCGATGCCGTACACGGCCTTCCATCCGGGAATTTCCAGCACGCGCCCTTCGGTGCGGAAGGATTCGCCCGCGACCAGGGAGATCCGCGTGGTCTGCAAATACTTGGCCGCCGGAAAAAAAACCGCGATGAAGCGCTGCGTCACGGCCTGATAAATCTTGTGTTCGGCCTCGGAAAGGCCGGTGGGCAACACATTGGTGGGAATGATGGCGAAATGATCCGAAACCTTGGAGCCGTCGAAGATGCGGCGGTCGGGACGCACCAAGCCCTTGTCGTCGGCTTCGCCCGCGAAGGCGCCGAACTCTCCCTGGCGCAGAGTTTTCATCAGACCCTGGGCCACGGGCAGATAATCGTCGGGCAGAAAGCGGCTGTCGGTACGCGGATAGGTCAGCGCCTTGTGCCGCTCGTACAGCGCCTGGGCGATCGACAAGGTGGTTTTGGCGCTGAAGCCGAAGCGCGAATTGGCCTCGCGCTGCAAGGCCGTCAAATCGTAAAGCGGCGGGCAGCTTTGCAGCGAAGGCTTCTGGGTTTCCGACACTTCGGCGTTAAGTCCGCGGCATTTTTCCGCGATGGCTAGGGCGCGCGCTTCGTCCCACATCCGCTCCGCGCGCGCATCGTCGTCGCCTTTTTTCTGGAAAGCGGGATCGAACCAGCGGCCGGGATAGGTGGCGCCCCCGGCGATGGCGAATACCGCGTGCACCTCGAAATAATCCCGGGGCAGGAATCGGCTGCGCTCGTCTTCGCGCTGCACCATCATCGACAGGGTGGGCGTCTGCACGCGGCCGCAGGGCGTCAGGAAGAATCCGCCGTGCTGCGATTTGTAGCCGGTCAGAGCGCGCGAGCCGTTGATGCCCACCAGCCAGTCGGCTTCGGAGCGGCATTGCGCGGCCTGTGCCAGATTCTGCATCTCGGCGTCTTCGCGCAGATGGCGCAAGGCCTCCTGCATGGCCGTCAAGGTCATGCTTTGCAGCCACAGGCGACGCGCCACCGTGTGCACGGGCTTTTGCTCGGATACGTATTGCAGGATGTAGCGGAAAATGAGTTCGCCTTCGCGGCCGGCGTCGCAGGCGTTGATGACTTCGGTTACGTCTTTGCGGCGGATCAATTTGGCCAGGGTCATGAGCTGGCCCTTGGTTTTGGGCAGCGGCTTGATGGCGAAGCGCTCGGGGATGATGGGCAGGTTGTCGAGCGACCAGGTTTTGTGGCGGTCGTCCATTTCTTTGGGCGTGGCCAGGGTCACCAGATGCCCCAGCGCGAACGACACCAGATAGTGATCGCTTTCCCAGTAATTCTCGTGCTTTTCGAATTTTTCCGGCAGCGCCTTGAGCAGATCCTGCGCGACGCTCGGCTTTTCGGCGATAATCAGGGTCTTCTTTGAATCAGAAGGCAATTCCGGGGATCCTTTCTCGGGATGGACAATAATAATACACGTGTCCAACCGGCCTTCGACCGCGGGCCGACTTTCCGGAAGTCATGTGCGGATTACAGCAACGCGCCGGTTGCGGGCGGACCTTCGGGGCTTTCGACCCGACGGCATACGTCGGCCGCCAGTTTCGGCCGCACCGCGTCCCAATGGCGCGACAGAACGTCGGCCACCAGCCGCGTGTTGTCGGTGTCTTCGCCCTTGATGCGGAAACCCACGGCCCGGAACATTTGCAGGTGATCGTAACCGCCGTGTACTGCTTGGTTTTCCTGGTCGCTCAGGCGAATGGCGTCTTTGACTTCGAACAGGGCCTGGATCAATGCTTCGGCGTAGCGCTCGTCGCGCAAGAGCATGAACATGCGCTTCCACACGGGACGGCGACGCAAGGTTTCGCGGAAACCCTGCGCGTCGGAATGCCGCTGCCAGCGTTGATCCAGGCGCAGAAAGCCTTCGCAACGGCTCAGGGTGCGTTGGAATTCGTCGTCAGCCGACGACAGATTCCACGACGCCACGTGCACCGTGCCGCTGCCGCGCCGCACCATCTGCCGCAGCCAGATCAAGGCCTCCCAGGATCCGCGCCCCAATTGGCCCGGTTCCCAGAGCACCAGATGCCCGATGCCTTCGGCGTCGGTGCGCCGCAGGGCTTGCAGCAATCCGGGCCGCAGCGATCCCGGCGGCGAAGGCTCGTCGTCCTGCTCCACCTCCGGTACGGTTTCGAGGCCGTGGTTCATGCAATAGGTCTGCAGTTCGACCAGCTGGCTATCCAACGAGCGGGTGCCCGGATCTTCGGGCCACACCGAGCAGTACAATAGCGCTTTGTTGTTGTGCATAAGCCGCCTTTAATATAAAAGACGCCGGGCGGTTTGGGAATCTGCCGCGTGGTTTATCGCGGGCGAGACAGACATAATTAATGCGAAAATTAATCCGAAAGTTCATCCATCTCGGCGGTGTTTCCAAAATGTCGAATTCGTTCAATTTCGTTTTTTTCACCACGGACTTTCCCCCGGATTTTGGCGGCTTGCAGGAATATTCCGGCCGCATCGCCGCCGGCCTGGGCCGATGCGGATTGATGGCCGTGGAAGCCGCGACACCCGCCAACCCGTTTTCACGCAACGAGTTCGCGGGCCGGTCGGTGGACTTGCGCTTGCATGCCGGCCGCTCGCGTCTGGGCGCCCTGTGGAGCGTACCGGTCGCCTGGCGACGCCGCCAGGCCCAAGCCTTTTTGCATATGCAATGGTCGACCGCGATCGGATCCTGGCTGTTGCGCCGCTTGGGTTTGGGACCTCCCTATGTCATCCTGGTACATGGTGCGGAATTGTTCGACGCCCGTCGGCCCTGGCTCAATGCCGTGAAGCGTTCGGTGCTCTGCAACGCCGCCCAGGTGGTCGCGGGTTCGCGGGCTGCGGCGGATTGGGTGCGCGGCTTGGGCGTGGCGGAATCGCGCCTGCGGGTTTTGCATTATGGCTGCGCCCTACCCGCTTCGCCGCCGCACGCGAAAACTTCGCCGGCATCGCCGCTACGTTTCGCCTGTCTGCATCGCCTCGTGCCGCGCAAAGGCACCGACCTCCTGCTCTCGGCGTTGGCCGGACTCACCGAGCGCGCCTGGCGGCTCGACATTGCGGGAGACGGAGACGAAAAAAATGCGTTGCTGCGCAAAACCCGCGCGCTCGGGCTTGCGGATCGGGTTTGCTTTATGGGCGTATTGTCCGAGGCGGAGAAAGCGGAATTTCTGCGCGACCACGACTGGTTCATTTTGCCCAGCCTGCCGCCGCAAGTCCGCGACAATTATGCCGAAGGGCTGGGCATCGCCCTGCTCGAAGCCCAGGCCGCAGGCCTGCCCGTGCTGGCGGCGCGCACCGGCGGTATTCCCGAGGCCCTGGGCGACGGGCGCACGGGACTTTTATTCGCCGCCGGCGATGTCGAAGATCTGCGACTCAAGCTGCATTGGATTTTGGATCACCCGGAAGTAAGCATCCCCTGGGGACTGGCCGCCGCCGCCTGGGTGGCGGAAAATTTTTCGTGGGAAAGAACCCTGGAGGGGTTGGCCGAAGTGATGCGCGGCGCCGCGGGCCGAAACACGGTCTAAGGGTCACTCGTATTTGCCTTCGCCGATTTTCAGATTGGCGTAGAACTCGGCCGGCGTCTCCGCGGCGATCAGGCTTTTGCGGATGTCGGCATCCGACATAATCCGCGAAATGGCCGACAAGGCGCGGATGTGCGGCCCGGTGGTGTTCGAGGGCGACACGATGAGAAACAGCAGGTAAACCGGCTGCTTGTCGATGGCGTTGAAGTCGAGTCCGCGTTTCACCGAACAGGCCGCGAAGCACATCTGATCCACGAAGGGAACCTTGGCATGCGGAACCGCCAGGCCGCAGCCGATGCCGGTCGACATCTTTTCTTCGCGATCCAGCACCGCGGCCTCGATCCCCGCGCGGTTTTCCAAGCCGTGGGCATCGCAGAGAAGCCCGACCATTTCCTTCAGGATTTCCACCTTGGAATTTTTTTGCGAATCCACGATGACGCATTTTTCATTGAAGCGATCGGTCAGTTTCATGGCGACTCCTTCGGCGGCCCGGCTTACGGGCGGTCAAATTTAGAATTCCGATCCCAAAGACCAATACTGCTGCGATTCGGAGTTGCGGCCGGCCATGCCCTGCACCGATTCGGCGTAGCTGTATTTCAGCACGAAGATGCCGAGATTGAGCCGCAAACCCCAACCCAGGCCCATTCCCATTTGATCGAACGCGTTGCCGCTCGACCAAGCTCCGCCGTAATCGACGAAAAGCGATCCCATTACATAGCGAATACTGAGCGGTAAGGGCCACGCGATGTCGAGTTCCTGCACGAAAGGAAAGCGGAATTCGAGGTTGGCCAGAAATTTCCGGTTGCCCACGAAGTCGTACAAATCATAGCCGCGCAGCGGAAAATCCAGATCGGAGAAATAATATTCGGCCAGGTTGACGCGATCGGCATTGTCGAAATTGACATGGGCGTTGAACGTGTAGGCTTCGCCGCCCACCACGAAGGTTTGGGGATTGACGTAGCCGCCTACTTCCTGGGAAACGCCGGCGGAAATGCGCGCCGCCAGGGTGTAGCGTTTGAAGAATTCCCAATAGCTACGCAAGTCGGTTTCGGCTTTGACATAGGAAAAGCGGTTCTGAAACACGGGCGGCAGGTATTGCACCAGGGCCATGAGGCGTTGACCGGCCACCGGCCCGACAATGCCCCATTGCGCATTGTCAAATACCCAAGCCACCGAAGGCAACATGGCGTCGACCACGGTGTCGGGAGCGTGAAACGCCGTGTCGGTGGCGCCGCTGGAATCGAGCAGTTGGGTCGTGCGCTTGGTGAAGCGTGTCAATAGTTCGAATTCCAGGCGCGAAAACGTCGAGAAAGGGTAGCGCATGCCCAGGCCGAATCCGTATTGTTGATCGGTGGCGGCCTGGGCGAACAGGGCACTCGAGGTATCGGCCAGAATGCTGGTGGCGAATTGCTGGGTCTGGTGAAAAACCATGAGGTCGAAATCGGGCTTCCGCGGCAGATAATCGTATTCGATGAAGCCGTTGGTATTTTCGATGGAACCGTTCATCGACAGCGCGAAGGAGACGGATTGATCGCCCATGAGGTCGCTGAGCGTAAGGTAGGCCAACCCGCTGGCGCCGTAATAATTATCGACGCCCAGGGCGGCGTTGAAGGCGTCGAGGCTCCAGATGGGTTTGTAGGGCCGCGAGATGAAGTTCCCCAGGCGGTCCTTGTACGCGGCGGTGTCCTCCAAAAATGGTGTCGGCTTGGCGGATTTTTTGGCCGCAACCGTCGTGTCTTTCTTCGCCGCCTGACCCGTGGTATCGTTCGGTCGCGTCTTGGCCAAGGCGTTCGTGTCGGATTGCGGAGCGCGTCCGACGGAATCGGCGCGCGGGTGGATCGCCGCCTGAGCGGCGGTGTCGCGGTGCGTTAAACCCGTATCTTTGGCGATCTTCGCCGCGGCCGTATCGCGGTGGGCGGCCAACGAATCGCGGTGCAGGGAATCGCGTACAGCCTTGGCTTCGGCGTTTTTCACCGAATCCTCTGCGACGGTGTCGGGTTTATAGGTGCTAAGATTCGACCAGTTGGGTTTCTGAAAAAATCCCGCGCTGCTGTCCTCATGAAATTTGATGAAGCGGGTTTTAGGCAGGGGTTTGGACATGACATGGGCCAGGGGATCTTTCATGAGGTAGATGTCCCAACCGCCGTCTTCGAACAGTGAAAAGGCCATGTCTTTGCCGTCATAGGAAAAAGAAGGCGTGAAGCAGGCCGTGAGCAGGTTGGTCAGCGGCCGCACGCTTTGTGCCCCCGCCGAATCCTGCCACAAATAGATGTTGTCGAGCCCCGAGCGATTCGATACGAACACCAGTTGTGAATCCGTGGGGCCATAGGAAGGCATTTTCTCATCCCAAGGTCCGCCGGCCAACAAGGACAGGCTGTCGCCAGCGACGGAAATGCGGTAAATGTCTTTGTAGACATGCAGTGAATCGTACCAGGCCAGCGGATCCTCGGGATGCGGATCGGGCATCGGCCCCGGCCGGTCGCTTTCGAAGGCGATCCATTTTCCCGAAGGCGAGAACGTGGGCTTGTCGTCGTCGGCGATGTCATGCGTGAGCCGGCGCAGCGACTGCCGGCGCAAATCCCAGACGTAAATATCGGTGAGTCCGTCGTTTTGTCCGCTGAAAGCGAGGTAGCGGCCGTCGCGCGACCAACTGGGGGAAAGAATGGCCTGCACGTCGGGCCGAAGAGTTTCGCGCACATGGCCGTTCTTGGCGTCGAGCAGGTTGATGACATCGCGGCCCATTTGTTTGCTCACCACCGCCAAGGTGCGGCTATCCGGGCTCCAGGCGATGCCGGAACGGAAGGAATGGAAACTTTCGTGCAATTCTTCTCGGCCGCTTTGCACCACGGCGCGGGTAACTTTTTCGGTTTTCACGTTCAGGATGTAAATCGCCTCCCAGGATTCGCGGTCGCTGAAAAAGGCGATCTCTTTTCCGTCGGGCGAAATGGAGGGCTGCAAATTGTAGAAGGATTGATCCTGACCGTGATCGGTGAGTTTGCGCGCCTCGTATTTTCCGTATTGGCGCTGGCCCAGTTCGGGCCAGTACAGGTAACGCAATTCGCGCAGCCAGATCTCCCCCGCTTCTTCCAGCGACATATGCGTCACCTTTTGAAAGGCCTCGCGGATATCGCGATGTCCGGCCAGAGCGTGGATGAACTTGGTCACCGTGCCTTTGCCGTACACGCTGTCCATGAAGTAGAAGAAGAGCTGGCCGCCTTTATAGGCCATGAAGCCCCCGAAGTTGGTGATCGGCGGAGACACATAGCCGAACGTGGTGGCGTCGATCATGAAGAATTCCGATTCCAAATCCCAGCCAAGCGAGGTATACTCGGCCAAGCCTTCATTGACCCACAGAGGGAATTGCCCCGCCGCCTGACGCTCCGCTGCTTCGCCGGCGCCCCCGCCGTACAGCATGTTGAACACCACGGCATGCGTCATCTCGTGCTGCAAGACGTGGCGGAAATCGGGATAGCTGCCTTCGAAGGGAATGACGATGCGGTCTTTGAACTCTTCGGTAAAGCCTCCCGTGTTTTCGTCGAGCGGCTCCATGGAAACATTGGTCTGTTCAAATTCGGCATGGGAATTGTACAGGATGATGGGAACGCGTTCGGTGAGTTTGTGCCCGACCACTTCCGACACATGCCGATACAATTCTTCCACGTGGCGGGCGGCGAATTGCGCGATGAGTTCGCCCCCTTGCGCATAGTAGATGTCGAAGTGCTCGGTCTGGTAATACGACCAGTGAAAGGGATGGTATTGCACCTTGTTCTGGCCGTAGGGATCTTGGGTTTGTGCGGCAACCGAAGCGCAGCCGAAACCCAGGGCGAGAACCATTCCCGCGCGGAAAGCACGCCCGGCACGCTGACATGCCTGACGACGATCAGCCATATCCCAATTCCTTCAGCCGGCCTTCGGCCCAGGCGAGTTGCTCGCTTTCCCTAGCCGCGGCCGGCGGAGCGCCGTGGGTGTCGGAGAAAAAGGCCCGCAGCGCCGCTGGCGGCAATTGGCCCGGCGCCACTTCGGCATCGCCCAGATAGGCATAGGTGATGGGGCAGCCGCGCAGCGGGCTCAGCACCCGCGTACTGCGCCCCACCGGCCCCATGCCGAGGACGCAACTGAAGGGGAATTCATTCGCGATTTGCTCCGCGAAACGAAGCAGGGCTTCGGCTTCGGAGGGGCGATGTACGGCGACTGCGAACTTCACGCCCGCGGGATGGTAAGCGCGCATCCGTTGCAGCCAAACTTCCCATGCCGCCGGGTCTTCGCCCTCACAGGCGTGATGCGACAGCAAAACCCGGGGACGGTTCGTCAGCGCATTCCACAGGTCGGTGGAAACCGTGGCGGCCGTTTCGATTTCCACATCGAGGTAATCGCACAGCGGCCGCGTCCCACGGGCCAGGGTTCGCCAGATGGTTTCACGTTCTGCGGCACGTTCCTCGGGCCAGGCGCCGCCATCGCGCCGCAGGCGCAAGGTGAATATCACCGGACCCGCGAAACCGCGGTGCGCCCGCAAGTCGTCAAAGGCATGGAGCGCGGGCACGACGGCAGTCTCTTCCAGTCCATCGGCGCGCAATTCCAATCCGTCGCAGGTCCAGGCGCTTTCGGGATAACGCTTTTCCTCCAACATCGATGCGGTTAAAATGCCGACGATCAAAGGGGAAAAACGGGTTTTTGTAACTTGACCCCGCATGCTCAATTTCCGTAATCAGACACCGTTGTCGAAATCGAAGCGACGCGATCAGGCGCCCTCCGTCGGCCCGGCGTCGTCTCGCGCCCCGTGGTTCCGGCCGGTTGTTTGAAATGGGCTCCCCGCACGTGGGCCAAATATCTACTAAATGGAGGTGGTCCAAAGGGCTGGTGTTCTTCGGTCTTGGCTGCGCTCTCGGCTGCGGCGCCGGCCGTGCGGACTGTTTGCGCGATGCCCGCTATGATGCCGAGATTCGGGCGGCTCTTGAGGCCGTTTTTCACATGCACTATGCCGCCGCCGAATCGCTGTGTGTCCGCCTCCCCGAACGCGATCCGGCCCGGAATTATTTCGCCGGGCTGGCCGACCTCGATCGTTTTGCCGATCTCGGCGACACCGCCGCCTTGCGCCGGGCCGAGCTGAACTGGCTGGCACTCGATACCGACTCCGCCGGCACGTGGCAGGTCGACGCCGCTTCGCGTTCGGTGTATCGCGGGCTGGCGGAATTTCAGCTTTCCTATATCGCCACACTGCGCGGAGAACGTCTGCGGGCCACGCGCCTGGCCTTCGGCGCGCAGCATCGTCTGGCCCGCGACACGGCCTTTGCCGAAGCCCGCGCAGCCCTGGCCCTCTTCGATTATTACCGCTTGCGTCTGCTGGAACACTTGAACTTTCTCCCCTTCGTCGATGTGCATTCCGAACTTCCGCTGCACCGACTCGAGGCCGCCGCCGACAGTTCGCGCTATTTGAAAGACGTGCTGATGGCATCGGCCTTCTGGATTCATTTCGATCGCGGCGAGTTCGATGCCGCGCTGCGCAGCCTCGCAGGATTTTTGACGCGGTACCCGCACAACCGCGTGGTGCGGCAAATGCGCGCCGACGTCTGGTATCGCGCCGGGCGTTGGGCCGAAGCGCAAGACGAATACCAAAATTTATTGCGGGAGTACGCCCGCTTGCGCGATTCATTGCCGAAAACCTGTTTGCCGTTGGGCTATTATTGCGCCGCCGGCAATCTGGCCCGCATCGATGCCGCCATGGGACAGAAAGCATCGGCTGCGCATTATTGGCGCGAATGGCGGCGGGCCGATTCGTTGGGACTCGGACCTTGGCTGCCCGCCAGCCTCAAGCGCGCCCTGACGCAAGAACCCGCGCCATGAAGTGCCGTGTTTCCCGCGCGACATCGCTCCCCCATTTTTGTATCATTACCCTGCCTTCCATTCGAGTTGGAGCTTAGTTCATGACGTCTCCCTCTGCTTCGTCTTCCTCCGCCAAAACCCTGGAAGAAATAGAATCCGTCACCATTCGCTTTGCGGGTGATTCGGGCGATGGCATGCAATTGACCGGCATGCAATTCACCGATGCTTCCGCGGCCTTCGGCAATGATTTGGCCACCTTGCCCGATTTTCCTGCGGAGATCCGCGCGCCGGCCGGTACCGTGGCGGGGGTCAGCGCTTTTCAAATCCACTTTTCCGCGCATGACATCAAAACACCGGGGGATGATCTCGATGTGCTGGTGGCCATGAATGCCGCGGCGCTCAAAGCCAACATCGCCGATTTGGATCATGGTGGCATGCTGGTGGTCGATCTGGCGGGATTCACTCCCAAGGATTTGGAAAAAGCCGATTATAAATCCAATCCGCTGGAAGATGGATCGCTGACCGGTTTCCGCGTGGTCTCGGCCGACATCACCGCACTCACCGTGAAAGCCGTGGAGCCTTCGGGGCTGAAGGGAAAAGCCGCCGAATTGTGCAAGAACTTCTTCGCCTTAGGCATGATGTTCTGGCTCTATGATCGTCCGCCCGAGCACACCTTGAAATGGATCGATGAAAAATTCGGACCGAAGTCGAAGTATAAGGAAAAACCCGAGATCGCCACGGCGAACCGGGCGGCTCTGATGGCGGGGTCGCACTTTGCCGAAACCATGGAATTGCTCCCCAGCCATTACCGGGTGCGCAAAGCGGATTTACCCAAAGGCAAGTACCGCAAAATTTCAGGTAATGAAGCCGTGGCCTTCGCATTCGCCGCCGTGACCCAGCTATCCGGCCGCGAAGTTTTCTACGGCAGCTATCCCATCACGCCGGCCTCGGATATTTTGCACGGTTTGTCGCGGCAGAAGAATTACGGCATCGTCACCTTTCAGGCCGAAGACGAAATCGCCGCCATCGCCTCGGCGGTGGGTGCCGCTTATGCGGGTGACCTGGGCGTTACTGCCACCTCGGGGCCCGGTATCTGCCTTAAAACCGAAGCCATGAACCTGGCGGTGATGACCGAATTGCCGCTGGTCATCATCGACGTGCAGCGCGGCGGCCCGAGTACGGGCCTGCCGACTAAAACCGAGCAATCCGATTTGCTGCTCAACATGTTCGGCCGCTCCGGCGACAGCCCGGTGCCGATTCTGGCGGCGCGTTCCCCAGCCGACTGCTTTGCCATGACCCTCGAAGCCGCCCGCATCGCCTTGAAATACATGACCCCCGTCATTCTGCTGACCGACGGATACATCGCCAACGGGTCCGAACCCTGGCTCATTCCCAATCCGGCCGCGCTGCCGAAACTGGAAACGCGGTTGGCCCAAGCCGGGGAAGAATACTTTCCCTACGAACGCGATCCCGTAACCCTGGCGCGTCGCTGGGCGATACCCGGTACGCCCGGGCTGGAACACCGCATCGGCGGCTTGGAGAAATCGCAGAAAACCGGCATGGTCTCCTATGATCCGGATAACCATCAGGCCATGACCTTGGAGCGGCATGCCAAGGTGGCCGGCATCGCCAAAGACATCCCCGCGCAAAAAGTCGAAGGCAACGTTTCGGCCCAGGTGCTGGTGGTGTCGTGGGGCGGAACCTACGGCGCGGTTTCTACGGCGGTCGATGATTGCAACCGGGCCGGCGTTCCCCTGGCGCATGCGCATGTGAACTACCTGAATCCGTTTCCCGCCAACCTGGAAGAGATTTTGCACCGGTATCGCAAAGTGGTGGTGCCCGAATTGAACATGGGCCAATTGCGGTTGCTTTTATCCGGCACCTTCGGCCTTCCGGTGCTGGGAATCCGACAGGTGCGCGGCAAGCCCTTCCGCGTGTCTTTTCTCGTCGACCAATTGCACCGCATCGTAAAGGCCCTGGCATGAGCACTGCAACCGAAACTCCCGCCCTGACGCGCAAAGATTTTGCTTCGCCCGTGGCCATCCGCTGGTGCCCGGGATGCGGCGACTATTCCATTCTCACCGCCATCCAGGGCGTCTTGCCCACCTTGGGCATCGCGCGCGAGAAATTCGCCTTCATCTCGGGCATCGGCTGTTCCAGCCGCTTTCCCTATTACATGAACACCTACGGCTTTCACACCATCCACGGCCGGGCCCCGGCGGTGGCCACCGGCGCCAAACTGGCGAATCCCGATCTGCAGGTGTGGGTGATCACCGGCGACGGCGATGCCTTGAGCATCGGCGGCAACCATTTCATCCACGCCTTGCGCCGCAACGTGGATCTCAAGATCATTTTGTTCAACAACAAGATCTACGGCCTGACCAAAGGCCAGTATTCGCCCACCTCAGAGGTGGGCACTGTAAGCCCTTCGACCCCGTTCGGATCGGTGGACACGCCCCTGTCGCCGCTCAGCCTGGCGCTGGGCGCGGAAGCCGGGTTTGTGGCCCGCACCTCCGACAACGACGTGAAGCATATGAGCGAGGTGATCCGCGCCGCGGCGGCCTACCGGGGAGCGGCCGTCGTCGAGGTGCTGCAGAACTGTGTCATCTTCGCCGACGACGTACATGAGCCCTATTACGGCCGCGCCACCAAACAAGACACGCTGCTGTACCTTTCCCATGGGAAACCTCTGCGTTACGGTAAGGAACAGGAAAAAGGCTTGGTGCCGAAGGGGCACGGACTGGAAGCGCGCCTGAACCCCGCCGACGAGGCCGTGGCCGTACACGATGAAAAAGACCCCACCGGTTCCTGGGCTTTCACGCTGTCGCGTCTCACCTACCCCGAATTTCCCGTGCCGGTGGGCGTGTTCCGCAATGTCGACCGGCCCTTGTTTCATGAGGCCGTGCGCGCCCAGGTCGACACCGCGCGCAAAAACAACCCGCCCAATCTGGAAAAGCTGTTCAATTCCGGCAGCACCTGGGTCGTGGATTAAGCGCAGGTCCGCCGTGAATACGCGCGCCGACATCACGACCCAGGACGGACGGATGGAGGCGCAGGTCTTCCACCCCGAAGGCCCGGGCCCCTGGCCCGGTGTTCTCTTCTTCATGGACGCCTACGGATTGCGTCCCGATTTGAACGGGATGGCCGAACGTCTGGCGAACCGAGGTTATCTGGTCGTGCTGCCGAATCTGTATTACCGCGTGGGCGAATTTCCGCCCTTCAATCCGTTGACCGTCTTCGGCGACCCGGGCGAGCGCGCGCGCCTCATGGCTTTAGTGCAATCGCTGCGCAATGCCGACGTGATTCGCGACATCGCCGCGGCGCGGGACTTTCTGAAAAGCCAAACGCACGTGCGTCCGGGGCCGCTGGGTTGCGTGGGCTATTGTATGGGCGGCCGCTTCGCCTTGCTGGCCGCCGGCAGCGGCGGCGAGGATATCGCGGCGGCGGCTTCTTTTCACGGCGGCAGCCTGGCCACGGAAAAACCCGACAGCCCGCATTTATGGGCCGACCGGATGCGGGCGCGCCTGTATATCGGGGTTGCAGGTCTGGATGCCAATTTCACGCCGGAAGAAAAAGCCCGGCTCGAAAATGCTTTGTCGGCGGTAGGGGTGCGGTATACCTTGGAAACCTATCCTGAGGTGCGCCACGGGTTCGCGGTGACCGGTTCGGCCGTCTATGATCGCGCGGCCTCGGAGCGCCATTGGGAAGCCCTGTTCGCCTTTTTCCAGGAAACCCTCGGGTAACCGGAAAGTTTCGGTCGCCCGACTCGCCGAACATGCGGCAGCCGGGCAGCCCCCGTATCCGGAGCGTTAACCCGGAATCTCGGCCTCGACGAGTTGCGCGAAGAGCAGCAGCGATTCCTGCCAACCGAGATAACAAGCGTCCGGCGGAATCAGGTCGGGCACGCCCGCTTGCACGATGTTCAATTCGGTGCCCACCATGACCTTCGTCAAGGTGATGGTGACTTTCATCTCGCCGGGCAGATTCGGATCGTCAAACCCATCGGTATGGCAAATGCGCTCGCCCGGCACCAATTCGAGATATTCGCCGCCGAAGGAATGGGTGTGGCCCGAGCCGAAATTCGTGAAGGACATTTTGTACGTCCCGCCGACTTTGGCATCGAGGTGGTGGACTTTTCCGGTAAATCCGTGAGGCGGAAGCCATTTGACCAGTGCTTCGGGGTCTAAAAAAGCCCGGTAGATCTTTTCGGGCGCGGCCCGGATCACGCGGTGCAGGCGGATGGTATTCGGCATGGTGGCACTTCCTTTCGCACTACGCTTGTAAAAGCGGGATACGAATTCCAGTGGCGAGGGCGCGCGTTACTGAATCCCGTACTCTTTGATTTTATACAGCAGGCCGCGGCGGCTGATGCCCAGATACTCGGCGGCTTGGGTTTTGTTCCAGCGGTTCAATTCCAGGGCTTTGGAAATTTCGTCGCGCTCAACGCCTTGCCGACGCGCGCGCATCGAGGTCTTGGCGGCGGGCTTCTCGGTTTCGGCCGGTTCCAGTTCGAAGCACAGGTCGGCGCCCGAAGCCAAGACGACGGCCCGTTCCACGGCATTGGCCAACTCGCGCACATTGCCGGGCCAAGCGTAACCGCGCAGCAGTTGTTCATGTTCCGCCCCCAGCCGGTGGCGGCAGGAATACCGTTGGTTGAACTGTTCCAGAAAATACCGGGCCAGCACCAGGATGTCTTCGCCGCGATCGCGCAGCGGCGGCAGCTCGATGGGGATCACATTGAGCCGAAAGTACAGATCTTCGCGAAAGCGTCCCTGGCGCACGTCTTCGCGCAGATTGCGGTGCGTGGCCGCCACCAGGCGAAAGTCCACCCGCACCGACTCGCGTCCGCCGACGGGATCGACGGTGTGCTCCTGCAGTACGCGCAAAAGCTTGACCTGCACCGCGGCCGGCAATTCGCCGATCTCGTCTAGAAACATGGTGCCGCCGTCGGACAACAGGAATTTGCCCGGCTTCGCGGTCATGGCGCCGGTGAAGGCCCCCTTTTCATGGCCGAATAATTCCGACTCGATCAACGCTTCGGGGATGGCGCCGCAATTCACGGGCACAAAGGGATGCCCGTTGCGCGGCGACGCTTCGTGCAGGGCGCGGGCCAGGCCTTCTTTGCCCGTGCCGCTTTCGCCCAGGATCAAAACCGTGGCATCGCCAAACGCAGCTTTGCGCGCTTTGTCGAGACAGGCCAGAAAGGGCGCGCTCTGCCCGATCAGGGCGTGAAAGCCGCGCCCGTCCGGTGCCGGAGGCAGCGCATTCGCCGGTTGCACATCGGATTCGTGCAAAAGCCGCAGGGTGATTTGTCGCAATTCCTCGTTCTCAAAGGGCTTGGTGAGAAAATCCGAAGCGCCGAAGCGCAAGGCCTGCACCACGGTGTCGAGCGTGCCATGCGCGGTGATCATCAGAAAGCGCACGCCCGGTTGCTCCTGCTTCACGCGGTGCAAGAACTCCAGCCCGTCCAGGCCGGGCATGCGGATGTCGGTGATCACCACGTCGATGTTTTCCTCGCGCAGAACATCCAGCGCGGCTTCGGCCGACTCGACGGCGAAAACCTTCTCGGCCACCGATCGCAGCGCCGCGGCCGCGATCTCGCGGATATGCTCCTCGTCGTCGACGATCAGCACCGAGCGGCGCAAGGTCGCGGGTTTCATGCTGCCTCCGCGGCGCGCAAATCGCCGATGACCACGGTGAAACGCGAACCTGGTTCGCGCGGTTCGTAGTAGAGGTCGCCGCCCAGTTCGCGCGCTAGTTTACGCGAAATGGCGAGGCCTAATCCGGTGCCCTTGGCCGAGGTGGTGAAAAAAGGTTCGAACAATTGCGGCCGTTTTTCCGAGGGAACGCCCGCGCCATCGTCTTCGACCCGAAGCTCGGCCACCTCGCCGCTGGCTTCGAGGTGTACGCGCAAGGGATATCCGGGGGGTTGGAAGCGACGGGCATTCTGCACCAGGTTGAGCAGGATCTGGCGAATGCCTTCGCGGTCGGAAAACACAGGATAGGCGCCGGTGGTGGAGAACTCCAAGGGATGATCGGGCGCTAACTCGCTTTGCACCCGGCAAAACTCGGCCGCCCAAGCACACAGGTCGAAGCGTTCGGGCTTGACAACGAAAGGACGGGCGAAGCGCAGAAATTCCTGCACGACTTCGTTCAGCCGCACTGAATCCTTCAGGATCATGTCGATGAAGCGGGCGTTGCCCAGACCTTCTTCGCGCAAGAGCTGGGCGGCGCCGTAAATCCCTTCCAAGGGATTCTTGATTTCATGGGCCACGCCCGCGGCCACCACGGCCCGCTCCTGGGCCTTCATCGCGGCCTCGCTTTCGCGGGCGCGCAATTCCAGCAGGCGCTTGACATTGACGGCGGCGACATAGGTCAGAAAGCTGAATACGCCCAGGTACACGAGTTGGAACACGATATAATGCCAGCTCACTTTGGGCGTTGTGGTGTGTTCGATGCTGGTGCCGTAAGCGATGTGGTAATGCAGGTTGAAATACAGGAACAGCGAGCCGTATAAGATTACGGCCCAGGCTCCACCCCAAATCGCCAGGCCGCGCTTGTAGCGCAGCGCGGCCAGACCCAGGCAGCAGTAATAATTGAAATAAGTCGGCACCTTGAGGGCATATTCCGGGCCGTCGGTGAACTGGTACAACCAGATCATGCTCGTCACGGTGACCATATCGGCGGCCGTGGTCAGAAATTTGTAGGCCGGGCGATAGGGGCGGAAACACAGCCAAAGCTGCACGCCGATGGACCAGGCGAACCAGATACCGCCTATCCCGAGATTGCTGAGATTCGACCAGTAATAGTTTCCGGGCGCGTGCAGGGCGGTGGAAATCAGCCACGCCAGCACATACACCATGCGGATAAAGTTGGAGAGGCGTTCGGCGCGGGCTTCTTCCTGAAACCACAAATCCCGGCCGCGCTCTGCTGGATGCGGCCGCAACAGCCGCTCGTAAAATTCCGCCAGCGGCCGAAAGGCGGACAGCATGCGGATCAGGCCGCGATGCGCGCGGCTTCGTCGAGTTGCACCGAGACCAGCTTGGAGATGCCTTTGATCTCCTGCGTAACCCCGTAGAGCATATCAGAAGCGGCCATGGTGCGCTTGTTGTGGGTGACCACGATGAATTGGGTTTGATGGCTGAAGCGCCGGAGCAATTGCACGAAACGGCCGATATTGGCGTCGTCGAGCGGTCCGTCGACCTCGTCCATGATGCAATACGGCGACGGGCGTACGAGGTACAGCGCGAACAACAGCGAGATGGCCGTAAGCGCGCGCTCGCCGCCCGACAACAGACCCACGCCGCGCATCTTCTTGCCCGTGGGACGGGCGTTGATCTCGATGCGCGCATCCAGCGGATCGACGCCCTCTTCCAGCGCGAGCTGCGCTTCGCCGCCTTCGAACAGCGAAGAGAAGACATCCTGAAAATTGTGGCGCACGGTTTCGAAGGTGGCCAGAAATTGCTCGCGGGCCGACTTGTCGAGCCGTTTGATGGCCCGTTCCAATCCCGTGCGGGCCTTTTTCAGGTCATCGAATTGGCGGCTCACCTCTTCGAGGCGCGCCTTTTCCGCCTCATAGTCTTCTACTGCGCCCGCATTGACGTTACCCACGGCTTTGAGCTTCTCCTTGAGATCGGCGATTTCGGCTTCCACGGTTTCGGCCTCGTAGTCGACACGCACAAAGTCGGGGACCTCGGCGTCAAAATCGACTTCGTGGATTTCGAACATGCGTTCGCGCACCGATTGCAGCGCGGAGCGCGTCTGCTCCAGACTCAGCGATTGTTGATGCCCCTGCTCCACCAGCTCGCGCAACGCCTCCTGCCCGCGCCGCATCTGCGCGCGGCGCTCTTCCAGGTGCAATACTTTGGCGTCGTATACCGATTTGACGGCGTCATATTCCTTTTCTTCGCCGCTCAGGCGCACGTGCAGTAAAGCCAAATCGGCTTCCACAGCGGCGGCTTGAGCGCGCAGCATCCCGATTTGGGATTGATCGGCTTCGGATTGGCGGGTGCCGCGGTCCAGCGCCGCGCGCAATTCCGCCGCGCTGCGATCCCAGTATTCCCGCCGGGCCTGTAAAGCCTTGACCCGGGCCTCGGCGTCCAAGCGCCCCTGTTCGAAACCGCGCCACTCCTGTTCGAGGACGCGGCGCGCCGATTCTTCGGCCTGCGCCTTTTCCAGGCCCGACTGATAGCGGTTCTCCAAGGTTTGGCGGCCTTCGCCGGCGAAATCCCATTCGGACCGCAGGACTTCCAGATTCCGCTCCAGTTCGGCGCGGCGTTCGCTGAGCAGGGTGAGTTTCAACCGCGCCTGTTCGGCCTCATGCTCCCTGGGTTCAATCTGCCGCTCCATTTCCCGCGCTTGGGCGCGCAAGGCGTGAATGCGCTGATCCGCGGCGCGGACGGCGCCTGCGAGTTTCTCGGCCTCAGCCGCATGCGCTGCCCGGCGCGCTTCGATGTGCGGAAGGCGCGCCGCCATGGCGGCCAAGGATTCGGCCACCTGGGCCAGGCGGGTTTCCGCCTCCTGCAAGTGCGCCTTGCGTTGTAAAAGGCCGCCTTCGGAGGCCGGCGCACCGCCCTGCAGCAATCCCCCAGCATGGCGCGCGGTTCCCTCCTCGGTCCAGAACCAAAAATCCTGGTCGGCCAGGCGCGCGGCCAAACGTTCGGCCGTGTCGGCGGAATCGACCCAGGCATGCTGGCCCAAGGCCCATTCCAAAACTCCGGACCATTCGGACGGATATTCGATGCCGTCCAGTAACCAGCCCCGAAACCCGGGTTCGCCGGCAAGGTCGGGTCGGGGTCGCCGAAAGCCCGTAGCATCGGGAGAGGCCAAGGGAAATGTCGAAGGAAAAGCCAAAGGAAATGCGAAGACGGCCTCGCCTTTGCGACCCGCGCGCAGGGCTTCGATCAATTCCAGACCACGGGTGCGATCGGCCACCAGCACGGTTTGCAACGAACGACCCAAGGCTTTTTCCACCGGCACCAGCAAGGGTTCCGGCACGCGCAATACATCGATGAGCAAGGCGCGCATTTGCTCCCGCGCGTTTTCCAGCAGGTAGCGGACGCCCGCCTCCATGCCTTCTCCGGCTTCTTCCCAACCGCGCAAAAGTTTATGCCGGGTTTCCAAGGCCACTTTTTCCCGTTGTCCCCCTTGTTCTTCGGCCCGGCATCGTTCCAGTTCTTGCGCTTCTGTCTGGGCCGCGGCCACGGCCTGTTGCCAGGCCAGTTGGGAGCGCGTAGTCTCTTCTTCGGCCACGGTCAGTTCCCGGCGTGCGGTTTCAAGTTCGCGTTTTTCCCCCGCCAGTTTTTCCTCGAGCAGATCGATGTCGGCCCGACCCTCTTCTTCGCGGTTTACCAGATGCTGCCAGTCGGTTTCGGCCGCAGTCAAACTCTGCCGGCGCGAGGCCAGCTCTTCCATGGCGCCGAGGCGTTCTTCGCCCAGCGCGTCGGCCTGGGCACGGGCTTCCTGGGCCTGACGCGTTGCGCTTTGCAGCCTATCGACGGCGGCGGCGGTCTGCTGGGCAACCGCGGTGCATTCGTTGCGCAAGCCTTCGGCTTCATCGGCCGCCGCGGAGCGCTGCGTTTCGATTTCCCGCAGCCGTTCCTGGAAGACGGCGTTTTCGCCGGCCGCGCGTTGCAGCGAATCCTCCAGATAAGCGATGCGGTCGCGACAGCGGCCGAATTCGGATTCCAGCCGCAACGCTTCGTTGCGGGTGTCGGCGGCGCGTTTCCCCAGCGCCGAAACCTGCTGCTCCTCGGTGATCAGGACCAGTTTTTCCTCTTCGAAAGAAGCTTCTTCGACCGCGCGCTGCGCTTCCTGTTCGGCCAGGCTGTTTTCGGTACGCGCATGATCGCGTTGCAACGCCTCCATGCGTTCGCGCAAAAGGCCATAGCCTGCATATTGGTAACTCAATTCCAGAGAACGATATGCTGCTTTCAGTTCGCGCCATTTCTCGGCTTTGCGGGCCTGGCGTTCAAACAGGTTCACATTCTGCTGCACGTGGCGCAAACTATCCTCGACCCGGGCCAAATCCTGTGCCGTGCGCTCCAACTGGCGCAGGGTTTCTTTGCGCTGTTGCTTGTATTTGGAAATGCCGGCCGCCTCTTCGAACATCACCCGCCGCTCCTCGGCTTTGTCAGAGAGAATGGTGTCGATCATCTTGGCCTCAATGAGGCTGTAAGACGCCGCACCCATGCCCGTGTCGTAAAACAGGTTGTGGATGTCTTTCAAGCGGCAGGGCTGATTGTTGATCAGGTATTCGCTTTCACCGTCGCGGTAGGCGCGCCGCGTGATCATCACCTGGCTGTAATCCGAAGGGAGAATACCGGCATTGTTGTTGACGATGAGACTGACTTCGGCCAGGCTCTGGGCCGGTTTATCCACGGTGCCGGAAAAGATCACGTCTTCCATTTTGCTCGAACGCAGCGCGCGGGCTTTCTGCTCGCCCAGCACCCAGCGGATGGCATCGATGATATTGGATTTTCCGCAGCCGTTCGGACCCACCACCGAGGTGATGCCCTCGCTGGGAAAGTTGACTTCGACCCGGCTGGCAAAGGATTTGAAGCCGAATAGGCGCAGTTTGGAAAGGTACATGTTGCGCTAAAGTTAGCTCCCGCGGCCAAAGCTGCGCAGGGAAAACCTCCCCTGGCCGGCGGAGGCAAAAACTCGTTTGGAATCAAAGGGTTATTGCCGGAATGCGCCGCCGGTGCTCAGGAATTTATTGACCCCGTTGCAATTCTTCCTGCGCAAAAAGGGTCTAAATTTCCCACCGTACAGGTTCACCCCATCCAGGATTTTTTATGAGCGACAAGGTCATGTGGCTGGAAGGCATGGTGCTCTCGCCCCATCACTTCCAGCAAGCCGAGAACCTTCAAATCCAGGACGCGAACGCGCGGCTGAAGCTCGTCAGCCCGTTTCACTACGGCGTGGCCGCGTTCGAAATCGATCGCGACGCGCTACAAAGCGGTTTTTTCGCGGTGCGCGAGTGCGCGGGAATTTTTCCCGACGGCACGTGGTTTTCCTATCCCGCCCAGGACGGCAGCCTGGATCAACGGCCTTTCGAGGCGAACTTTTCCGCGGCGCAGGACAGCCTGGGGGTTTCCCTGGCGGTGGCGGCTCTGCAACCCGGCAACCCGAATTTCGCGGCCGCGAACGATCTCGAAGGGAAACCGACGCGTTACCTGGGCCAAACCCGGGAAACCACTGATCTCAACAGCGGCGGCAATGCGCGGCCCGTCACCTTCGGCCGCCTCAATCTGCGCATTCTTTTCGACGGCGAATCCACGGCCGGCCTGCAGACCTTGAAACTGTGTGAGCTCAAACGCGACGCCCAGGGCCGCGTGCAGCCGGCCGAAGACTTTTTCCCCGCGTGCCTGCGCCTGTCGGGATCGTCGGCGCTGATGACGCGCCTGAAAAAACTGGCCGACAACGCCCAGCAAAAAAGCGGTTACCTCATGGCGCAGCGCGCGCAAAAGGCCACGGGCGTGGCGCAATTCAGCGCCGAGTCGCTGACCCAATACCTGCTGCTCGCGGCCGTGAACGCTTCGCTCCCCGATCTGCTGCACTTCCTGCAACAGCCTTCGGCGCATCCCGAAACCTTGTACCGGCGGTTGATCGGGTTCGCGGGATCCCTGCTCAGCTTCGGCGCCGAAACCAAGGCCTCGGATTTGCCGCCCTATTTGCACGGCGATTTGCGCGCCACCTTCCAGCCCCTTTTTCAACTGATCGATTCCTTGCTCGCGGCCAGTGTGCCCACCGGATTCCGTTTGATTCCGCTGGTGAAAACCAGTCCCATCCAATACCTGGCGAATCTGCGCGAGGTGGATTTGTCCAAGGTGCGCGATTTGTATCTGGGCGTATCGGCGCAAGCTTCGGACGTGGATATCATCACCGCCATCCAGCGCAAAGCCAAAATGGGACCGGCCGCGCGTTTGGAAACCTTGGTCAGCCATGCCTTGCCGGGCCTGCCGCTTTTGCCCGAAACCCAGCCGCCGCAGGGCATTCCGGCTAAAGCGGGATTCAAATATTTTCGCGTGCATCAAACCGGGGAATTGTGGGATGGCGCGCTGCAAGGAAAATCGCTGGCGCTGCATTTGCCCGGTGATCTGCCTGCGGCGCGCCTGGAACTCATCGCCACCTTGGAGTCCTGATTATGATGAAGCCGGGCGAACGCAAAATTCTCACCCAGCCCATTCCCCCGCCCCAACGCACCGCTTTCGGACAGGGCCGCGGTCTCGATTGGGCCGATGGCGCGGTGCAAACCCTGTTCGGCCAAAACGGCGCCAGCGCGGGGCAAACATTATTCGGGGCCAAAGCGGCGAGCGCCGCTACCGGACCCTCCCTGCTGACGCTTTCCACCGATCTTCTGCTCATCGGCGTGAAGATCATGGAGACCTCCGATCTCGGCGACTCCGGTGCCTTACATCGGCTGCTGCTGGCCTATTTCAAAGACTTCGAACGTGCCTGCCTCACCCATCACAAGCCGCCCGAAGCCGTGGAAGAAGCCAAGTACGCCCTGGCGGCTTTTATCGATGAGACCATCATCAACAGCCCCAATAATTGTCGTGACGACTGGGTACGCGAGCCGCTGCAAGCGCAGTTTTTCAACGATCACAGCGCCGGCGAGCATTTCTTCACGCGTCTCGAAGGTTTGATTGGCGATTTGCGCCGCCACTTCGAAGCCGTCGAAGTGTTCTACATGTGCCTGGCGCTGGGGTTCCAGGGACGTTACCGCGTCGAAGGGCAGGAATTGCTGCCCAACGTGGTGCGCAATCTGTTGCGCCGCATCGAAGCGGTCAAGGGCAAGCCGCCGCAATCGCTGTCGCCGTCGGCCTATGTGCAGGCCGGCCTCGGCGATCGGGGCCGCGGCGGACGTCCCTTCGTGATCGGCGCCGCGATTTTTCTGGTCGTGGCCATCGCGCTGTTCTTCGTCTTGCAATTCGCCAGCGATGCGCCGCTCGACCTGGTGCAGAACTCGCTGCAGCACGCTTTGTCCGGAACCGGGCCATGAAAATTTTCTCCTCGGCCGGTTTCTGGATTTCCGTGGCAGGCCTGATCCTGGCCGTGGCGCTGTTCTTCCTTTTGCCGTTGCTGGGCGTTACGACCGTGGGCATTCGCCTTCTGCTTGCGCTGTTACCTCTGTTGTTGGGTTTGCTGTTGTGGCTCCTGCTTCGCCTGCTGCGGTTGAAGCGGGCCATCCGCGCCAAGGACTCGACGGGTTTCGAGGGGCAGGCCTTTGCGTCGCAGTTGACCATGCCATGGGCCGAAGCCTTGCAGCGGCAGACGCGCGAAGCCCTCGAAATTTTGCGTACCTCGGCCAAGAGCAAGGCCGGCGTCGGCCGCAACCCTCTCGATATTTACCGCTTCTATTTGGTGCTGGGATCGGAAAGCGCGGGAAAATCGACTTTGCTCGAACACTCGGGCATTCACTTTCCCCGCCGCTTTCCCGGCGCCGCCGAACTTGCGCGCCAAACCCAGACCTTCACCCAATGGTGGTTTTCGGGCCAGGGTATTTTTCTCGAAACGCCCGCGCGCTATGTGACTGGCTCGGAGGGCGATGACGAACTTCGGGTTTGGCTGGAACAAATGCGCCGCGAAGGCAAACGCTTGGCCATGGACGCCGTGGTGCTCGCCATCAGTTTGGAAGAACTGTTGGCCGGCGATGCGGCTGCGCTCGCGGCCCGCCACCGCGAGCGGATCGCGGTCATCCTTTCCACGCTGAAACTGGATTTGCCGGTATACGTGGTGTTCACCCATGCTGATTTGCTGCCCGGCTTCGGCGACTTCTTCGAAAACCTGCGCGACCCCGACAGCCAGCAGGTGTTCGGCGCCACCTTGGCGCTGAAAGGCAGTCTGGCTTCGGCGCGCGACCGCTTCGAGCGCGAATACCGCCGGGTGTGGGACACCTTGGCGGCGCGCGTGCCCTATCGCTTGTCGCAACTCAATGACCCGGGTCAAAAGCAGCGGGTGTTTTCCTTTCCCAATGAATTCGGCGCGGCCCAGGAACGGCTGGCGGCCTTTTGCGAACACCTCTTCAAAGACACCATGGCGCGCGAACGCGCCTTGTTCCGCGGCTTCTTTTTCACCAGCGTGCGTCAGCCCGAAACGGACGAAAGCGGGGCCTGGGTTGAAAGCGGCGACCCGGCGCTGCATCCGCTGGATGTGCGCGCCAAGCTGCGATCACCCAGCGGACCGATGCGCCCCGAACCGCAGAAGGCCCGCGCCCTGTTTACTCAGCTCCTGTTCAATGGCGTGCTTAAAAGCGATCGCTCGCTGGCCCAGATTCCGGGCTACCGGCTGGGCAGCCTGTCGCGCAAGGCTTTGCTGACCGCCGGCGGCCTTTCTCTCCTGGGTCTGCTCATCATCGCCTACGGGGTCACCGGTTACCTCAAGGGAACCGCCCGCTTGCGGCGCCTGGCCACGGCGGCGGAAACCGCGTCGCAAATCCGTTTCGCCAATCCCTCTTCCTTCGAGCGCGAATTCGCGAACCTCTCGGAACTGGAAGCCCAAATCGATTCGTTGGCATCCGGCCAAAATTCTTCCTGGCTGATCCCGCCGGGCTTCGGCCACGCGGCCGATGCGGCCGATCAGGCCGGCCGCCTGCACGCAGTGCTGCTCGACCGTCTGGCCCTGCGCGATGTGGTGCGCGATTTGGCGGCCTCGCTGGAAATCGCCGCCAAGTATTTCAACCCGGCGGATCACGGGACGCTGCATGATAATTTGCGGCTTTATCTGTTGCTCACAACCCAAGGCCAGCCGCATCTGGAAGATGTGCGCCCCGAGGATTTGACCGCGGCCCTGCAGGCCCCGGTCGCACAGGAAATCACCCGGAAAATGGGGGCCGAAAACTTGCCTCCCAATTTTGAAGCCGAACTCCAGCCGCATCTGCGTCTGTGGGCCCAGAATTTCATGATCGGGCGCCAGCCGGCTTTGGCCGAAACCGATCCCAACCTCACCCGGGACGTACGCGCCGCTTTGCTGGGCAATCCCAGCATCGACGGGCTGTATAACTCCATCGTGGCCGCCGAAGATCCCTCGCTCAACCTCACCCTGGAAACCATGGGGGTCCCCGCCGACGGAATCTTGAAAAGCAGCGCCCAGGTGCGCGGTTTCTACACTAAGGCGGGCTTTGATCAAGGAGCCCTGCAGGCGCTGGCCGACGGCGCCGAGCAGCCCTACCGCCGGGACTGGGTGCTGGGCGACTCCGTTACTGCCAAGTTACCCCCGGAAATGCAGGACAAGCAGAAGCTGGCGCATGCCCTCGTCGACCGCTATTTCGAAGCCTACGCCGAGGAGTGGACGCATTTCCTGCAAAGTCTGTCGGTGCGCGTGCCCCCCGAACCGGGTCCGGCCGCGGGCAAGTTGGCGGGTTTCGCCTCGGTGAACCAGGGGTTGCCGTTGGTTTTGAACCGTGTACTGACCGAAGTGAATCTGTTCGCACCACCATCGGCAGCGGATTCGTCGGTGATGAAGCGCGTCAAAGCCAGTAAGTTCAACAAGCTGGCGCAAATGGCGATGGCGGCCCGCGATGCCGACAAGAAGGCTCTGCAGGATAAATTTAATTTTGTGCAAGATCTAATGGGAACAGGTGGTTCGGGCGGCGCTTTACAGGAATACTTTAACAGCGTGCGCGGCCTTTCCGACGTTTTGAACCGCATCTCGCTTTCGGGAGACGGATCGGGTGAAAACCTCGACGCGGCTCAACAATTGTTCCAGGGCAAGGTCGACAACCCTCTCAATATCGCGTGGAACGAGGCGTCGAAGGCCAGTGTTCGCTATGAAACGCAGGCGTGGCTGGGCCCCCTGCTGGAAGAGCCGGTGCGCGATGTGGCCGGCAATCTGATCGCCAGTGCGGGCCGCTATCTGGAAAGCCTCTACGAGACCAAGGTGGCACCCTTTTACGTGCAAAACCTGAAGGGCCGCTATCCCATCGCACGCACGGCCACGCTGGATGTGAACCTCGAAGACTTAAAGGCTTTTTTCGCCGCCGACAATGGCGTCTTTTCCACTTTTCTCAATACCAAACTGGGTCCTTTTTTGCGGCCCGCCGATAACGGCTTCGCCCTGGCCACCTGGAACGGATTGCGTTTGCCCATGACACCAACGGCTCTGGCCACCTTGAGCCGCGCCCAAACCGTGGGGCAACGCGTGGCGGGTGACACGCCGGGCGCCTTCCGCGTCAGCACCTTGAACCTGACCCTTCCCGAAGCGCATAACACCACACGCGTCACCCTGCGGCTGGGGGATGATCAGATGAGCGTGAAAACGGGCGAAGGCCAGGCACGGCAAACTTTCAAATGGCCTACGGAAACCTCGTACAAAGGCGCTGATATCACGGTGGAAACGCCGGGTGGCGCTGTACAGACCAAGCATGCCGACGGCGCCTTCGCCCTGATGAAATTGCTCGATCAAGCGCGCGCGCTGAATGTGCGGCCCGCCGGCTTCACGGCCAAATGGCGCTTTACCGTGGCTCAGCGGTATGACGTCGACGTTTCTCTCGACGGCAATTTGCCGGATCGCGAAAACCCCTTCAGCACGCCCGACTACTTTCACTTCGAACTCCCCGCGAAACTGATGTCCGAATCGGTGCCGGCCGTGGCCGCCGGAACGACCGCACCCTAACCCTCCGGGAGCCCTATGGCATCGCTGCTCGAAGAATTGCTCCAACCCATTGCGCCGGAAAGCTTCTGCGGTGAAGACGCGACCTACGAAAGCGAATTCGAAACCGCCAAGGCCGAAGCCGAAAAGTTGTCGGAAAACAATTGGACCGTGATGGAAGAGGCGGCCCACAAGCTGCTGACCACGAAGTCCAAGGATATGCGCGTGCTGGGATTTCTGGCGCTTTCCACGGCGCTGACCAAGGGGCTCACGCCTTTTGCCGAAGCCGTGCAGGCCTATGTGAAGCTGGTCATGGAACATTGGGAAGACATCCACCCCAAGCGTCCCAACGGCCGCGCCAACGCGTTGCGCTGGTTGAACGAAGAGCGCGTATTGTTTCTGCTTTCCGGATTGGGCAAGGCGCGCGGTGATTACGAAGCGCTGAAAGCCGCCGCGGAAGGATTGCAGCAATTGCAAACCTTCTGCGATGGAAAATTTCCCGGCGGTAGCCCGCCTTTTGTGGGCTTCGCCAAAATCGTGCGGCAATTCGCCGATAATAACCAGCCCCGCGCCGAACCGACACAGGCCGAAACCGCGGCGGCGGCGGAAAACTCCACCCAGCCCGCGGCCGGCGGCGGCGTGCCGGCAGCCTTGGCGTCGTTCGACGATTGCCTGGCGGCCTTGCAAAACGTGGCGGGCTTTCTGTTGGGACAAGACCCCACCAGCGCCCTGGGGTATCGCCTGACGCGGCTCGCCCTGTGGTCCGGCATTACCGGCAATTTGCCCAGCGAAGACGGCATCACCTTGCTGCCTCCGCCTTACGCCTCGACTATGGAAGGCTTCCGCAACTTTTTCCAACAATCGCAATGGGTCGAATTGGTGAAAAGCGGCGAAGAAATGCAGGGCGCAGACGGCATGTTTCTCTGGCTGGACTTGCAGCGCTTTATCTGCACCGCGCTCAAGGGACTGGGCGGCAACCATGCAGCCTGCGCCAAGGCCGTGATGCAGGAGCTGGCGCAAATGCTGCTGCATGCTCCGAGCTTGCCCGACCTCAAATTCAATGACGGTACGCCTTTTGCCGATTCCATGACCAAAGAGTGGATTGAAGCCGAAGTCAAGCCCTCCCTGGGTGGCGGCGGAGGCGGTGGCGGCCTGCCGGCCATCAAAAAGAAAGGCGACGTGGGCGAAGAGCAGAAGCAGGCCTTTTCCCTCTTGGAAGAAGGCAAATTGGCCGAGGCTTTGAATGTATTGCGTACCGGATTGGCCAATGACAGCAGCCGCAAGAACAATTTCGACCGCAAACTGCTTTTGGCCGATTTATGTTACAAGGGAAACAAAGCTCACATCAGCCATGCCCTGTTGGGCGAATTGCGGGAGCAAATCCAACATCACGATTTGGAAAACTGGGATCCCGAGTCCTGTTTGCAGGTTTACCGTTTGACCCAAAAGGTTTGTTCGGCGCTGGCGGATTCGGCCGGCGAAGCGGCCCCCTCGTTGCGAACCTTGGCCCTTGAGGCCCATATCAAAATTTCTAGGTTGGATGCCGTGGCGGCTTTTCAAACCGACCCACCGGCTTAGTTAATAGTTTTATTAATAGTTTTAGGCGCACGCATGACGATTAATCCACGCATTGCCCACAAGGAGGGTCACCATGGCCAGCGGTAGCAGTTTTCAAAATGAAATCCCCCCGGCACGCGTCAACATCAAATTGGATTTGGACAAGGGCGGCGCCCAGAAGAAGATGGAATTGCCCTTCAAAATGCTCGTGCTGGGCGATTTCTCCCAGAAAGGCGACAGCGGCAAGCTGGTGGACAAAGAGAAGATCAATATCAATAAAGACAACTTCAACCAAGTGATGGAGTCCATGGACCTCGGGCTAAACCTCACCGTGGAGAACAAGCTCAATCCGGCCGGTGGCGATCTCAAGGTCGATCTCAAGTTCAAAAACATGAAGTCTTTCGACCCCATGGAAATCGTGAAGCAGGTACCGCAGCTTTCCAAGTTGCTCGCGGCCCGCAACCTGGTGAAAGACCTGAAATCCAACCTTATGGATAACAAAGAGTTCCGTAAGAAACTTGAAGCCGTTATGCAGGATCAAACGGCCATGGATTCCCTGGTGGCCGAACTCGACAAGATCGTGCCCATGGGTGAAGAAAGCAAAGAAGCGGGCAAAGAAGAGCCCAAAGCTTAAGCAACAGCCACAAGCATTCTCGGGAGGAACGGCATGGCCGAAGAGAAGAAATCGCTGGTCAATGAAATCCTGGAATATATGGATATCAAATCTGCGCCTACGGAAACGGTGGATTTGCTCCAGTTCCGTGAAGAGCAGGACTTGGCTGAAATCGATGCCAACAAACGCATCACCGCGGCTTTACGCGTTTTTCTGGGCGCCATCACCGAAGGCGCGGCGGTGGAGCGCATCGACAAAGCCGTGCTCGATCAGCAGATCGCGGCTATCGACGAAAAGATCTCCTCGCAGCTTGACGAGATCCTGCATCATTCCGATTTCCAGAAATTGGAATCGGCATGGAAGGGTTTGAAATTTCTGGTCGATCGCACCGACTTCCGCAAGAACATGAAGGTCGAGATCCTCGACGTTTCCAAAGAGGCACTGCAAGAGGACTTCGAAGATTCGCCCGAAACCATTCAAAGCGGGTTGTACAAACACGTGTACACCCAGGAATACGACACTCCGGGCGGCGAACCTGTGGGCGCCATCATCGCCAATTACGAATTCACCTCCAAGCCCTTCGACGTATCGCTGTTGCAAAACGCCGCCAAAATTTCGGCGGCCGCGCATTGCCCCTTCATCAGTTCTGTAGGTCCGGCTTTTTTCAACCGAAAAGACGCCCGTGAACTTCCGGCCATCGAAGATCTCGGCACCTATATGGAGCGCGCCGAATATCTCAAATGGAAGGCCTTCCGCGAGTCGGACGATTCGCGTTATGTCGGTCTCACCTTGCCGCGCTTTCTCCTCCGCCTTCCCTACGGACCCGATACGACTCCCGTCAAAGAATTCGTATACCGCGAACAGGTCACGGGCGCGGAGCATGACAAATACCTGTGGGGCAATGCCGCCTTTTCCATGGGCGCCAACCTCGCCCGTTCTTTCGCCGACCACGGTTGGTGCGTGCAAATTCGCGGACCCGAAGCCGGCGGTAAGGTGGAAGACTTGCCCATTCACAACTACGATGTGGGCCGCGGTAACCAAATGAAAATACCCACCGAAATCCTGATTCCGGAAACGCGCGAATTCGAATTTGCCAATCAGGGATTCATTCCCCTGTCCTTTTACAAGAACCGGAATTACGCCTGTTTTTTCTCGGCCAACTCCGCGCAAAAAGCGGCCTTGTTCGACGATCCGAATATCACGGCCAACAGCCGCATCAATTCGCGTCTGCCCTACATTTTCTTGACATCGCGTTTAGCCCATTATCTCAAAGTGATCCAACGCGAGAACATCGGCGCCACCAAGAACGCCTCGGTGCTCGAAGAAGAATTGAACGGCTGGATTCGCAACCTGGTGAGCGAAATGAAGAACCCGTCCCCTACGGTGGCTGCGCAGCGTCCTTTGAGCGCCGCGCAAATCAAGGTCACGGAATTGGCGGACAACCCGGGATTTTTCCGCGTGGCCATGGCCGTGAGTCCGCATTTTCAAGTCGAGGGTATCGACGTGAACCTGCAATTGGTTTCGCAAATGCCCAAGGGCAAATAACCGGTTTCTTTCCGGGTCGTTTGAAGACCTTTTGACATCTTCGCGGACTTGGACCGAAAATCCCTTAGGGGACGATTTCGGTCTTTTTTGTTCCCACCTCGATTTCGGATTCCCTTCAGCGTGACGGCCGTCACAGACAAGGCCGTCCGGATACGATAAATTATGCTCCATGGTACGCGAGTACTATATTTCCAACCACCATTCCCCCGAGCATAAGGAGATGCCAACATGGCACTAAATGCATACCTCACTCTCAAAGGCCAGAAATCAGGCGCAATCAAGGGGTCGGTGACCCAGAAGGGCCGTGAAGGCACGATTCAGGTCATCGCCGTGTCGCATGAAATCATTTCGCCCCGCGATCCGGCCTCGGGCCTGCCCACGGGCAAACGCATGCACAAGCCTCTGGTCATCACCAAGGAACTCGATAAGTCATCGCCGTTGCTGTATAACTTGATCGTGACCAACGAGAACATCTCGGACTTTGAATTGAAGTTCTATGCCTCCCAACTCAAGGCCAGCGCGGGCATCGGCCAGGAAATCAACCAGTACACCATTAAGCTGACCAATGCCAATGTCGCCTCCATCAATTTCAAGATGTTGAACAACCGCAATCCGGACCTTATGAAATACCCGGAATTCGAAGAGGTGGCGTTCACTTATCAGAAAATCGAATGGACCTGGACCGACGGTGGCATCATGGCGGTGGACGATTGGGAATCCCCGATCACGGGTTAAACGCAGCGCGTGTGTACCGCCTTTTCAAGGCCGGGTTTTACCCGGCCTTTTTCATTCACCCTCCGGTCTGATGCTCCGTCCGCCGGAGGCGGACTGCAGGGTAGTTCATTTTTTTCAGGTCCGAAATCCTCGGATGAACTTGGGGTCGCTCCCATCTCCCACAAACGCGTAAAGATTCGATCAGCCGGCATGACCGTACCTCATTTCTAACTTCTGGTTTATGTCCGGCCAAACCTTGGGCGAGGGTCTATTCGAAAAACTGTCGGGTCTGTACGCCGATGGAACGCCCGTCGATGCGGTTCCCAAGGAGTATCGACGCGCCAAAAGCATCGCCGATCATTTGTGGCGGATGTACAATACGCGCCGCGGGGCGGTGCCGCATTTGCCCGATTACGGATTGCCCGACATCAACGAAATTTATCAGCATCTTCCGGGCAGCCTGAAAATGCTGGAGCAGACGATTTTGGAGATCACCGCCAAATATGAACCGCGCCTGGAGCGCGTGCGTATCCGGTCGGTACCGTCGCCGCAGCAGGAATTCAAACTTTCCTTCGAACTCAGCGCGGCGGTGCGCGGCGCCGAACGCGTGTTATTCCAAACGCATTTCAGTTCCATGGGTCTGTCGAAAGTCGAAGCCTTGAACCGCCGCGGATAAAGCCCATGCCCGGATTCGAAGAGTATTACGAAGAAGAGCTGCGTTATCTGCGCGAGGCCGGACAGGAATTCGCCGAAGCCTTTCCGGATCGCGCGCGTTACCTCAATCTGACCACCCTGGAAGATCGCGACCCCTACGTGGAGCGGCTCTTCGAAGGCTTCGCCTTTCTCTCCGGCCGCATCCGGCAAAAGCTCGACGACGACTTTCCCGAATTCGCCCGCAATCTGCTGGAGATGATCGACCCGTTGTTTCTGCGCGCCATCCCTTCGCTGTGCATGGTCGAATTCCGCTTTCAGGAATCGCTGTTGGCGAGGCCGCATGTGCTGCCGCCGGGAACGACCTTGCTCACCAATCCCGTCGGGCGCGAAATGACGGTGTGCCGCTTTCGTACCACCAAGCCCGTGCGGCTCATGCCCGTGCGCCTCGAAAACGTCGAAGCCGTGCATCATGCGTCTTTGGGCGACGGAATGCGCTTCGACTTTCGCATCGACGCGGCCGCCGAATTGGTGCCCGAAGATTGGGGCGAACTCCCCGTGTATTTGCACGGCGAAAGGCCGCTGGCGTATTTTCTGCATGAATTTCTGACCGCCAAGGTGGCGCAGGTGTTTCTCGAAGTGCCGGGACAGGCCGCGGCCATCGGCGGACCCGAACTCTTGACTCCGGGCGGATTCGGCGAAGACGAAAACCTGCTGCCGCCCATCGACAGCAGCTTTGAAGGCAGCCGTTTTCTGTTGGAATTCTTCGCCTTCGACGAAAAATTCCGCTTCGTGAATTTCGATCTCCGGCCTTTGTCCGGCCGGGTCCTGGGAGAAAATTTTACCCTCAAGGTGCATTTCCGCGAAGGCTTGCCCGAAGGCCGTCGCTTCGGAACCCCGAATTTCCGCCTGCACGCTTCGCCGGCCGTAAACCTCTTTCCCCTGCGCGCCGAACCCATCGTATTGGACCAACATCACTTCGAATACTCCGTGACTCCCGAAGCCAACCGCCGCACCGAAACCTATGAAGTGGTGGGCATCACCGGCGTCGACAAAGCCACGGGACGGCACCATCCCTATCACAAGTTCAGCGACTTTCGCGTGCCGGCCGTGGCCAAGGGCGCCGCCGAAGGGTATTTCCAGGCGCGCCAGGAACCGAATGCCAAAGGCCGCTGGACCACCTATCTCACCTTGGGCCGTTACGGCGAGCGCAACACCTTCGAAGAGGAATATCTCTCGGTGGAGATTCTGGCCTTTCAAAACGGAGTCCCGCGCGAAGACATGACGGAAGGCGCTTTGAGTTCCGCCACGCCCGACTTTCCCGCCTTCGCCGAATTTTCCAACTTCACCCGGCCCACGCCGCCCATCTATCCCCCCAAGTACGAGCATTCGCTGTGGTACCTGTTGGCCCATCTGAACATGAATTTCCGCTCGCTGTGCCAGCCGGATGTGCTCAAAGAAGTCCTCAGCCTGTATGACTGGACACGTAGCGCCCCGAACCGGAAAATCCTCGACGGTGTGGTATCGGCCACGGCGCGCAAGCGACACTTTCCCCTGGGCAGCCAATTGACGGCCGGTACGGAAGTCGTGGTCGAAGTGCGCGACGAAGCCTTTGCCGAAGGCGGGGAGCGATTGTTATTCGGACGCGTGCTGCTCGAATTTCTTTCGCAATACACCTCGATCAACCACCGGGTGTCGCTGCGGCTCATTCAGGTGCCTTCGGGCCGCGAAACCGAATTTCAGCCGCGCGACGGACGATGTCATCCCCTGTAATCCAACGCCTGCTGGAAGGTGCGCCCGACTTCAATTTTTTCCAGGCCGTCCGCATTCTGGAAAGTCTTTTCCCCGGCGCGGCGCGTCCCGGTGAAGGCGACGATTTGGCCCGGGAAGCTTTTCGCATCGAAACCCTGAACACCCTGGCCTTCCCCGCCTCCGAAATCCATTCGCTGTTGCCTCCCAAAAGCTATGGGGAGCAACGCGATGATCTGGAAAAAGCGCATGGCAAGGAATTCGATTGGGAGCGGCCGGCGTTCGACCTCGATCTCTTGGCCCTGGTGCAAGAGCGCCGCATTCCGGCTCGGCTGCTGGTGACCTTCATGGGGCTGTACGGCGTATCCAGCCCGCTGCCCTCCTACTTCATCGATCCTATCACCTTGCGCAAGGTGGAATACTTCGAGTTGAAAAAATTCCTCGACTTTTTCGGCCACCGATTTTACTCGCTGTTCTATCGGGCCTGGAAAAAATACCGCCACCCGTTGCACTTCGACCCCGACGGCCCGGACTCCACCACGTTGCGCCTTGTGGCCATGACCGGGCAATGGCCCCGCCGCCTGCGGACCGCCGGCCGCGAAGAAAAGCCCGCCTTGGATCTGGCCCGCATTCCTTTCGCGCGTTTTCTCGGCAGCCGCGTGCGCAGCGCCCGCGGCCTGGAGCAATTGCTGCGGGGGTATTTCCGCTTTCCCCAGGTGCGCGTGCGTTCCTTTGCGCCGACTTGGTTCGACATTCCCGCAATGACGTGTTTGGGCCGGCCCGGCAACACTCTGGGCGCCGGAGCGCGTCTGGGAATGCGCATGGAAGATCGCGTCTTCAGTTTCACGGTGGAGATCGGCCCCTTGCCCGAAGCCGAATTCCTGGCGATGCAGATCAGTCTGTGGCGCGCAGGCGAAGCGGCATCAGGGCCGGCTCCGCTGTGGGAGCGCGTACGCGCAATGGTCGACGCCTATTTGCGCGATCCCCTGTTCTTTGAAGTGCGCGTGCTGCTGGCCTCCGAGGTCGGAGCGGCGCCTCGGCTCGGATCCGACTCGTTCCGCCTGGGGGGCTATTGCTGGATGGGAAGCGCGCCCCGGCAGACCGTGTCCTTGCGTTTCTGATCCGCAACCGCTGCGCATGGAAAGCGGCTGAAGTCGGGACCCGAACGCGGCATTTCGCTATATTACTCCCCATGACTCTAAAATCAGCACTTCTGCCGTGGTTGCTGGGAGCCGCCGCTTTGGCCGGCGCCGAACCGGCCCCACAACCGATTCAAATCTGGGTGAGCTCGCAAACCGATCTCAAGTATTACCAGGAAATGGTGACCCTTTACCGGGAGCAGGTCGATAAAAATTTCACCGCCGACGTGCACGCCTATGGCTTCACCGAGATGCCCAACAAACTGGCGGTGGCCATCAAGAGCGGCATCAATACGCCCGACCTCGTGCAACTCGACGAAATATTCTTCAGCCTTTATCTCCGCGGCGAAGTGCCTTTCGTCGACCTCACCGACCGGCTGCAGCAAAGCCCCATCAGCAGCGGCATGGTGCCGCAACGCATGAACCTTTTTCGCTGGCAAGGACGCATCTACGGCGTTCCCCAAAGCCTGAGCGCGGTGGTGCTGTGGTATCGCCAGGATCTTTTTCAGCAACTGAAAATCAGCCCGGACGACATCAACACCTGGGATAAATTCGAGGCGGTGGGGCGCCGAATCCGATCGGATAACCATAAACTCATCGCCCTGGATTGGTCGTATCTCGAAATCCTGCTGCGCCAGCGGGGCTATGATTTGTTCGGCCCCGACGGAAAGCTATTCACCGACTCGGCGGTCATCGTCGACACCTGGAACAAGCTGCGAACCTGGCAGCAGGACAGCATCGGCTTTGTGCCCGATCGCGCTTCCATTTTCGATCCGGCCTTTTATACCAATTACGCGGCCAACAATTCGGTGCTGACTTTGATGGGGCCGGATTGGTTCGGACTCGATATTCTGCAAAACATGGACCCGAAACACAAAGGCTTGTGGCGCGCCATGCCTTTGCCCATCTGGACCGACTCGGTTTCGAAAAGCCGCCGCAATACTTCCTGTTTTTCGGGGCAAGGGCTGATGATTTTCAAAAAAAGCCGTCACATCGACGCCAGTTGGAAATTCATGGAATGGGTCATGACGGATGTCGACGCCAATGTGCAGCGCTATCTCGAAGGCAATTGCTTTCCCGCCTATAAACCGGCCTGGACCGACCTGCGCTTCTCGCGCAAGGACCCTTATTTCGGCAACCAGGATTTGTCGGAGCTGTTCATGGATATATCGTCGAACCTTCCGTCGACGACCCAATCGCCGCTGCACGCCATGGTGGTGAATATGCTGCGCGAATCGTATTTCATCCCCGTGGTCCGCCAAACCGCCTTACCCTCCGAAGCCATACGAACCATCATCGACAAGATCGCCCAAATGTCGGCCGCGAAAAAACCCTGAGCGGAACGCCCGTGCCCCAACCCCGCCGGGCCCGACCCGTTCCCTATTTGCTCGCGGCGCCGTTCTTCGCGGCGCTTTTCTGTTTCTGGCTGGTGCCTTTGGTGCGAGGCTTCCACCTCAGCTTTGAAAGCGACACCTTGTACGGCGCTTCGTCTTTCGTGGGATTCGAGCATTACCGCGCGCTGCTGCATGATCCGCGATTCGGGCACGCCTTGATCAATACTTTGGTGTACTGCGGTCTGGCGTTGCTGCTCATCATTCCCGCGGCGCTGGGGGTGGCGCATTTGCTCCGACGCGCGCCGGCCCGGTTGCGCGGGCCCTTGCAATTCTGTCTGCTTTTGCCCGGACTCACGCCGCCGCTGGTGTTGGCTTTACTGTATTTGCTGGTGTTCAACGGACCGCACGGATTGTTGAACCGCGTGTTTCTCCACCCTTTCGGATTTCCGAATATCGACTGGATTCGCGATCCCCGCTTCATCAAACCCAGCATGGCCATATTGGCATTCTGGCGCTGGACCGGATTTATCGCTTTGATCTTCCTCTCCGCATTGGAAGGAATTCCCCATGCCGTGGTGGATGCCGCGGCCGTCGAAGGCGCAACCCCCTGGCAAATTTTTCGCCGGGTCACCTTGCCGCTGTTGCGCCCGGTTACGGTCTTTGTAGCCGCCTTCCTATTTCTCGACGCCTTCGTACTCTTTGAAGGCGCGTACGTGTTGCTGGGCGATTCGGGCGGTGCCCTCGACGCGGGGTTGCTGCTGATTTCCTATGCCTATATTACCGCCTTCACCTACGGAAATTTCGGAAGCGCGGCGGCCATGTCGTTTACCATGACTCCGGTATTGATGCTGGCCTTGTGGTTCATCCTCCTCCGGGGCCGCCGGCCGCGCCCGGCTCGCTCCTGATCCCATGCGGCGGCGTCGAATTTGGCTTTCGGCCGTGGCCGCCCTGCTGTTGATGGTATTGGGCATCGCCTTCGCCTTTCCGTTCGCATGGATGTTCTGTGCGGGCTTTAAATCCGACGCCGCTATTTTCTCGACCTTTCCCCTCTTGCCCGAGCATTTCGACGGGCAATATTACCGCTCTTTGCTCACGGGTGAATGGATTCCCTATGTGCGCCAGTTTTGGAATTCGCTGTTCATCGCGTGCGTGGAAACGGTCCTGGCCACCGCTTTCGCCTGCGGCGCGGGTTATGTTTTCGCCAAATTCCCTTTCCGTTGGAAGCGCATCTGGTTCGCCCTGGCGATTCTGGCCATACTCGTGCCGCGCCAAGTCTTGCTGCTGCCCCTGTTCACCTGGATGAACACCTTGTCTTTGCTCGACACGCCCTGGGCCGTGATTTTGCCGGGCGCGGCCAGCGGTATCGGCGTTCTGTATTTCACCGCCGCCTTCCGCCGTCTGCCCGACGCCTTGCTCGACATGGCGCGCTGCGAAGGCGCCGGAGAATACCGCGCCTTTTTCACAGCTTTGCCTTTGGTACGGCCGGCCTGGATCGCCTTTGCCTTGATCGAATTCGTGCTGTGCTGGCAGGATCATTTGCTGCCGCTGGTCATGCTGACTTCCAATCAAAAACTCACGGTGACCATCGCCCTGGCCAGTCTCGAAGCCGGCAGCATCCGCGTGCATTACGGGCTGCTCATGGCCGGATGTACTTTGACCTTGGTGCCCACCGCGCTGTTCTTTGTCCTCGCCTACCGCCACTTCCGCACGGCCCTGGCCAACCTCACCGAGATGTGACATGGCCGCTTTGCGACTCGAAGCCTTGAGCAAAACCTTTCCCGGCGGCGTGCAGGCGCTGGGCGATTTTTCCCTGGAGGTGGCGGAAGGAGAATTGGTGGCCATCGTCGGTCCTTCGGGGTGCGGCAAGTCGACCCTGTTGCGGATCATCGCGGGACTCGAAGAACAGACTTCCGGAAGCGTGTGCCTGGGTGATCGCCCTCTCGACAGACTGCCACCGCGTCGGCGCGACGTGGCCATTGTGTTCCAGAGCTACACCTTGCTGCCCCATCTCACCGTGGCCGGCAATCTCGGCTTCGGACTCAAATTACGCGGGACACCCAGGGCCGAATGCGCCGCCCGCGTTCAGGATATGGCCAAAACTCTGGGCATTGTAGAATTGCTGCGCCGTTTTCCCGAAGAGATCAGCGGCGGCGAACGCCAGCGCGTGGCCTTGGGCCGCGCCATTCTGCGCCGCCCGCAGGTGTTTCTGTTCGACGAGCCGCTTTCCAGCCTCGATGCGCAGATGCGCCTGCAACTGCGCGTGGAAATCCAGCGCCTGCACCAGCATCAAAGTGCGCCCATGCTCTTCGTGACCCACGATCAAAGCGAAGCGCTCACCTTGGGAGATCGTGTAGTGGTCTTGCATCAGGGCCGCATGCGTCAAATCGCGCCGCCCGATCGGCTCTATGCCCGGCCTGCCGACACCGTGGTGGCCGCCTTTATCGGCGCGCCCGGAATGAATCTGTTTCCGGGTCGGCTGGAGGCGGAAAATGGAACACTGCGTTTTCAATCTCCGGCGCTTGCGTTCACGCCCACGCCGGAACAAGTCAGCCGCCTGGGCGGCCGCCGCGCCATTATCGCCGGGTTACGACCCGAGCATGTTCGACCGGCGGACGACGTGCGCGCTCTGCGGGGCGAAGTCACGGCCACCGAACGCCAGGCCGGACAGGTCTGTCTATATCTGAAAAACGGCGCGACCGCTTTCGCTGTCAAGTTTCCCGGGCCGCATTTCGCCCCGCGCGTGGGCGCGACGCTTGGCTTTGACTTTCACACCAGCGACGCGTTTTTTTTCGAGGCGGAAACGGGCCGACTTTTGCTTGCCGGGTCGGACCCGGCCTAGCGTCAGGGTTTCAACAAGTCGTTCAGATCCGCATACAGGCTGCGCAGTTCGATTTCAGCCTCACGGATTTTGTCGATCATTTTTTTGGCCTTGTCGAACCGGCCGTCATCCAAGGGCCGCAACGCCTTGCCGCGCGGCGCCTCGCCCTTAATCTTAGATCCGCGCGTCGGCATCTCTTCGCCGCTCTTTTTCAGCCAATCGCGGATGGCGATATAGGAAACGCCGAATTTATCCTGGGCCTGCTTCATCGCGCCCCGGCCGGGATTGGATTTTACAAAGTCCATCACCTCTTGTTTTTGCTCATTGGAATAACGCACGCCCCGACCTTTTTTGATTTCATTCATTTCGTCCATAGACCTTTCCGGTATTTGGTAGGAAGCACAAATTTAAAATCAAAATTGAATATTCAAATAATTTTATTTAGCGGCCTTCGGCCAAGCGGTTGATCAGAAATTCGGCGAAGCCCAGCGCCCGCATGCGCTCCTGGGTTTTGGCCACGTCGTATTCGACGCGCACGATCTCCACGTGTTGGGCGACGGTATCGCACAGACACCACGCGGCGCGAGGAATGTGATCGCGCGGTTGCCCCACACTGCCCACATTGATCAGCAGGCGTTGGCCGGCATCCCAGTCATAACTGGAGGTCTCGGCCACCCAATACGATTGGCTGTTTTCCATCACCACCATGGAGGGAATGTGCGTGTGGCCCAAAAAGCAGATGCGTTCGGACCAAAAAGAAAACGCGTCGACGGCGTCATCGAAATTGGTGATGTAGAACCAATCGGCCGGAGAGCGCGGGCTGGCATGCACGAAATGCAGGGGCGACTCGGTGGCGGTATAGGGCAGGCCATCCAAAAATTCCCGCGCCTCGGGCGCCAGGTTTTCCTGCGTCCATTCGATGGCTTTGCGCGCATAGAGGTTGAAGTTCTCGGCCGACTCGCGTCCCAACGCCACGCTGTCGTGATTGCCCAGGAGAGCCAAGGCGCTGCGCTCACGGATCAGCTGCACGCATTCATTGGGGTAAGGGCCGTACCCCACCGCGTCGCCTAGGCAGATGCGGCGTTCGACCTTCTGGTCTTCCATCGATTTGAGCACCGCCTGCAAGGCTTCGAGGTTGCCGTGGATGTCGGAATAAATGCCGTATCGCAAACGATTCGCCTTTCCGTCCGCTTTGGGACGCTGTAGTGTATTACACTTTCGGCCCGAATGCAGGCGCCTTTTACACCGGACCGTTCCCGGCCAAGCGATCCGGTCCCGTTCGTGAGCGATGGTCGGCTCACCCGGGTATTTTCCCAAGGTCTTTATTACTTTTTGCGGCCCTTGCGGCTCGGCAAGCGACGAAATTGTTCCCATCGTCTAGTGGCCTAGGACATCGCCCTTTCACGGCGGTAACCGGGGTTCAAATCCCCGTGGGAACGCCATCGCCAAGGCCCCATGCTCACCTCGGACTTTGATTTTGCCTTTCCCCAGGACCGCATCGCCCTGCGTCCGGTACCGCGCGGTGAAGCGCGGTTGATGGTGGTTGCCCCCAAAGGATGGCCGGCAAACTTTCCCCTGCCCATTGAGGGCGATTGGGCTTTCGGCCGCGTCGCCGATTTGCCGCGGCTGCTGCGGCCCGGCGACGCCCTGGCCGTGAACGACACCAAGGTGTTGCGCGCCCGGCTGCACGGGCGCTTGGAAAACGGTTTGGCCTGTGAAGTTTTGCTGCTGAAACCCCGGCCGGAAACCCGGCATGCCGATTGGGAATGCCTGGCCAAGCCGGGCCGGAAGCTCGTACCCGGTCGCCATCTCGACTTCAAGGCGGAACTTTCCGCCCGGGTGCTGGAAACCCTGCCCGACGGAGTCCGGCTCCTGCGCTTTAATCGTGAAGACGCCGTTTTCTTTCGCGCCCTGGAACACGCCGGTGAAACTCCCCTGCCGCCATATATCCGCCGCGCCCCCGAAGCCGAAGACGCCTTATGGTATCAAAGCGTATTCGCGGAACACGCAGGGTCGGTGGCCGCTCCCACGGCTTCGCTGCACTTTTCCCCGGCCATGCTCGACGCGGCCCGTGCACAAGGTGCGCGCCTGGTCAAACTCACCTTGCACGTGGGTGCGGGCACCTTTCGACCCGTGCAAACCGAACACGCCGAAGCGCATTCCATGCACCGCGAGTCTTTCGAGTTGACGGAGGATTCGTCCCAAACTTTCAACGCCACCCATGCGGCGGGCGGCCGCATCCTGGCGGTGGGAACCACGGCGGCCCGCGTGCTGGAAACCTGCAGCGATGCGCGGGGAATCTTGCACCCGCAAAGCGGGGAAACCGGCATTTTCATCTACCCGGGCTATCGCTGGAAAGCCGTCGACGCCTTGTTCACCAATTTTCATTGGCCGCGTTCGACTTTATTCATGCTGGTGTGCAGCCTGCTCGGCCTTGAAGGCGCGCGTGCGGCTTACGCCGAAGCCCTTCGACGCGGCTTTCGCCTGTTCAGCTACGGCGACGCCATGTTGATTCTCTAAAGCAGTGCGAATTCCCACCGCGCCACCGCCCCATGGCCGGAGACTTCGAAAAAAAAAAGCCTCAGGCGGTTTGGGGCCGAGGCGTGTACTTCGCCGATCCCAAGGCCAACATAGTGAAGGTGACGGCAGAGAAAAAAATCGTGGCGATGGCGAAACCAATACCCTTGCCGAACCTCTTGGATAGGTCCAGGCATAACACGACCCAGATCACGAAATTGAGCGCCGGAACCAGGAGCAAGAAAATCCACCACTTCGGTCTTCCGCACATGTCCAGGAAGACCAGGAAATTGTAAATCGGGATCCAGGCGGCCCAACCCGGTTTACCGGTTTTCCGGTAAAGCTTCCAGGAGACCAGCATGGAAAAGGCAATCGCAGCCACGACCACGACGCTTACCAACACGGTTTGCATGGGAGACATGGCGCCCGACGAAGAGGAGGAGTAACTGAAACTCATACCGGGGTTCCTTCCGCGACCTAGTTGAATTTGCTTCAGGGTATTACGGTCGACAACATATAAAAACGCCGTTTCACGCGTTCGGCTTTTATCGCTTTCAACCGCAAGTCCAAAAGCAGGATGACGTTCCCATTTGAATTTGAATAAAATTCGCGCTTATAATCACATAATGTTGCAACCGCAACCGTTTCGCAATCCGGAAATGTGGGGGCCCTTGGCATAGTCGCCCGCGGCGAGGCGAAGGCAAAGGTTAAGGGGTTTCATGCACGGCCTGAACAAAGGCGCGTGCGTGTTCCACCGGCGTATCGGGCAAAATCCCATGGCCCAGATTCCAAACATGGGGACGCTTCCCCACCACCTTTTTCAGTTGCCGCACCTTGGCGGCGATTTGCTCCGGCGCGGCGAACAAATAGCACGGATCCAAATTGCCTTGAAAAACCTGTCCGGGATGCGCCTGGAAGGCCGCGGCCAATTCGCTGCGCCAGTCGAGCCCCACCACATCCGCCCCCAAGGCCGCGAACTCGTCGAGCAAAGCCGCGCCGCCGTTGGCGTAATGGATGATGGGCGTGCCGGGACATTGTGATTTGACATGGGCGATCACGTTGCGCGTATGGGGAAACACGAATTCGCGGTAATCGGCCGAACCTGTGAAGCCGGCCCAGGAATCCATGATGGTTACGGCTTGTGCGCCCTGCCGGATTTGCTCGCACAAATACGACCCGGTGATGGTGGCCAACTTTTCCAGCAACGCATGATAAGCAGCGGGCTGTGAGAACATCAGAGCTTTCAGCCGAGCCAGTTCCTTTGAGCTTCCGCCTTCGACCATGTAGGATGCCACGGTGAAAGGCCCGCCGGCGAATCCGATCAGGGGCACGCTGTCGGCCAACTCATGCCGCGTCAAGCGAATGCCTTGAAAGACGAAATCCAGTTCGGCGTTAAGGTCGCGGCCCGGCAAGGCGTGAATCGAAGCCGCGTCGCGCAAGGGATTATGCACCACCGGACCTTCGCCCTCGACGAATTCCAGTTGCAAGCCGAGCGGGGGCAACAGCACCAAGATGTCGGAAAATAAGATGGCGGCGTCGACACCGATTTGCTCCACGGGTTGAATGGTGACTTCGGCCACGTGTTCGGGCGAGCGGCAGAAGTCGAGAAAGCTCGGGAATAATTTCCGTACCCGACGGTAATCGGGCAGGTAACGCCCGGCCTGGCGCATGATCCACACCGGCGGACGCGCCGGCGTCCGGCCCATGGCCGCGGCGAGAAAGGCATGCTCCGCAGCCGGTGCGGGCGAATCGGTGGACATCGGGTTCAATGTAGAACGAGTGGGCCGGTGAAGCGAAGCGGTTGGCGGACTATGGGCGGGCGGCGGTCGCCCGAAGAAATCCCCCGCAGTCGTATGGTCACCGTTTCGCTCCGGTCCGCCCTGTCGAATCCGGAATGTTACGCAAAGAACGACAATATTTCCGCCATTCCTTTGGTGATTCCGTGTTCCCCCCCCATCCTGGAGGCAACCATCGTTTGTCGAAAGTGGACAACCGCAGAATCCATGCATAAAATCACGCGGCGGTGTTATTCTGCTATAAGGCGTCGTCAAGAAATAACCTCGGTGCGTATCGTTTATTTCTTGACGACGCCTAACCGCCGGAAATAAGCGAAATCATACACGGAATATTTTTCGTCGCCCTAAATTAACCAGCATTATGGGACCCTCGCATCATCGCCTTCCGGTTGCGGCCGCCGCCTTGATCTGCGGTTTTGCGGCCCAGTTCCTGCATGCCCAAACGCCCTGGTATCAATGGCGTAGACAGAAGCAGGCGAATTTCCATGACATTCAAAAAGCGCATGACGCCGAACCAGCCGACGACGCGTCGGCTGGCGATCGCGATTTGACCCGCATTCTGCAACCCAATCAAATGCCCTTGCGCGAAGGCGAGTCGCCTTTCGAGGACGAAGAAGATTTTCAATACCGGCGCTGGGCGGCTTTCGTCGCACCGCGCACGGCGCCTTCGGGCGATCTGGCCCTGATCGACAGCGGGCAGCAGACCATCGCGGATTTGGTGCTGGCCAAAACCGCGGCCGCTCCCGCCTATGGCGCCTGGGAATCGCTGGGGCCCGGCGCCGCCGGCACCTATGGCGCCGGACGCCTGGACTGGATCGCTTTTCATCCCACCGATCCCAACACCTTCATGGTGGGATCTCCCAGCGGCGGATTGTGGCTGACCCATGACGGCGGCTCGACCTGGACCACCCCGACCGACGGCATCGCGGTTTTGGGGGCGGCCTGGGCCGCCTATGATCCGGTGCACCCCGACACGATCTATTTGGCAACGGGTGACGGAGATCATAGTGATACCTACAGCGTCGGCGTTTTGAAATCCACCGATGGCGGGGCCACCTGGAATACCACCGGGCTCACCTATCCCGTGGCCAATGAAATGGAAATCGAAAAGCTGGAGGTGGATGGAAAAAATCCGCGCAAGATCTACGTGGCGACGAGCCGGGGGGTGCAGGTTTCCAACGATGCCGGTGCGAGTTTCCAGGCCTCCTCGGGCATCAACGGCCAGGTATGGGATGTGGAGATCAATCCCGCCGACTCGAACATCGTCTACGCAACCACCACCTCGCTTTACGTTTCGCATGACGGCGGCGCCAGCTTCATGCGCAACTCCAATCTCGCGTCGGCCGCCTACCGCATGCAAATCGCCGTAACCGCGGCGCAGCCGGGCTATGTCTATGCCCTGCGCGGCGCCGATACGTCGACCCAGGGGGTGTACCTGTCCCAGGATTCGGGGCAAACCTTCACCCAAACCGGCAGCGGCTCGGTCTTGGGCTGCGCGCAAACCTGGTATGACTACGGGTTCGACGCCAACCCCACCAATGCCAACCAATTGGCCGCCGGCTGCCTCGAAGCCTATCAATCCAACGACGGCGGGGCCAGTTGGATCCAGTTGGGGTCGAGCTATCATGTCGACGTGCACGGCACGATGTACCGCAGCGATGGAACCTTGTACAACCTCGACGACGGTGGAATCTTTGTCAGCGCCGGAACCACGCGCTGGACCAACCTGAACAACAACCTGATCATCGGCCAGGCCTACCGCGTCGGTATTTATCCCGGGGATTACGATCAATTGTGTTCAGGCCGCCAGGACAATGCCACCGACATTCGCAACGCGACCACCGGTACCTGGAAATCGGCGCTGGGCGGCGACGGCTTCGGCTGTTTCTGGAACAATACGGGGACGCGCTGGTACGGCGAATCCGAAGACGGCACCGGCGAGGGCTGCAATTACGCCAACGGCCAGGTCAGCGGTTGCCGGAACATCAATATCCAGGCCCCGCTGGGAACCTGGGACAATCCCTGGGCGCCCGATCCCAACAGCAGTTCGGGCCTGTTCAATGCCCGCACCACCGACCTGTGGCATTCCACCAACAACGGGTCGAACTGGACGCAAATGGGAACCATCGGCGGATCGGGGACCATTCTTAATTTTGTAGTGGCCCCGTCGAACTCCAACGTGTTGTATGTATTCAAAGGCGGCGCGATCTACCAGACCACCGACCAGGGCGGAACCTGGAAGAACGTGAAGGGCTCGATTTCGGGTACCGTGGTGAACGGCGACGTATCCGATACCAACCCCGACGACGTGTGGGTCACGGTCAGCGGCTATTCAGCTACCAGCAAGGTCTACCACTCCACCGATGGTGGAACGAATTGGACCAATGAAACCCGGACCGGGCTTCCCAACCTCCCCGCCAACTGCATCGCCCTCGACAACCTCGGACACAATGGCCTGTATCTCGGCATGGACGTGGGTGTTTATTTCAAACGCGATTCCATGACGTCCTGGATTAATTATTCGGCGGGTCTGCCCAATGCCAGCATCCATGACTTGAAAATCGGCAGCAAAGGAACGAGTCTGACCGACCGCCGTTTGGTGGCCGCCACCTTCGGACGCAGCATTTGGCGCACCGTGCTGTATGACCAGGCACCCACGGCCGCACGCAACGCCGTGCTGCCCGATCTCAACGCCTTCACCGCCACCTTGAACGGCGCCACCCTGTTGCTGCGCTTCCAGTTGGCCACGGGTGCCGACGACCCGCAAGCGGTGCGGATACAACTGGTTACGGTCACCGGCGAAACGGTATACCGCGAATCGGTGCCGGCCCGCGGCCTTTTCCAACGTCAAATCGATTTGTCGCGAAGCGGAAAAGGTTTGTATCTCTTCGTGCTGTCGCGAGACGGCCGGCGCGTGACGCGCCGCATCGCCTACGAATAAGCGGATCCGGCCGCTTGGACACTCGCCCGCTCCCACAGGTGCGGGCCTTGTCGACCGCCGGAGATGGATTCGTAGAGTGTTCACGTTTTCAGTTACGTTTTGTCACGATTTCATTACGCTTTAGTCATCACGCGGCCTTGCGGGTATTCGTAAATTTGACAGCGTCAAGGAAGCACCATGGGTATTTTTCTTCCAAGTCGGCACTTTGTTCTTTTTCCGCGCATCGCGGTCGGCTGCGCTTTGATGGTTGCCACCGTGGCGGCGGACACTCTCACGCCGCAGCAGGTCGTGGGCCTGGCCCTGGAAAAAAATTTCGCCATCTCGCTAGCGCGGGATCAGACGGCTCAGGCCGGCGTCGATCGCCAATCGGCTTTGGGGGCTTTTCTCCCCAGCGCGTCCGCCACTGCGACCAATGAAGGCACCTTGACCGACTCCGTCGGCCAAATCACCACGGTGGGCGCGTCGGTAAACTGGCAAATCTTCGATGGATTGCAATCGGTGCATGCCTACCAACGTTTGAAATCGGCGGAAGAATCCGCGCAACTCCAGGAACGGCTGGCCATCGAATCGACTTTGGAATCCGTACTCGAAGGGTATTACAACGTGGTTTTGCAAAATCAGCTTTTAGCTGCGTTGCAGGAATTGACCGGAGTGGCCGAAGATCAGGCCAAACTGGCCCAGGCCAAAGCCGAGGTTGGTTCCGGGGCGAACCTAGACGCCCTGCAAGCCGTGGCCACTTTGCAAGAAGACTCCTCTTCGCTGCTCGCACAGCGCATCACCTTGCGCGAGGCCAAGGTGCAGCTCAATCAATTGCTGGCACGCGATCCGGCCCTCGATTTCGAGGTGCTCGACACCATTCCGATTGCAAGCGATTTACCGCTGAAAAAATGGCGCGCCGCATTGCCCGATCAGAACGCCACCATTCTGGAGGCGAAAGCGCAACGCGACGTCAGCGATTACTCCCTGCAAACCGCCCGCGGCCTGTGGTGGCCGAGCCTCAATGCGGGCCTGGGCTACTCGCAAGCGCCTGCTTTCGTGAATGCCTCCTCCGTCCGCAACGATGCCGAAGTCAACTATCAAATCGCAGTGAGCGTGCCCATCTTCAGCCAGTTTCAGCACCGCCAGGCCGTGGTCGACGCCAAATTCCAGTTGCACGAAAGCCAAACCTCGCTGCTGCAAGCCGAATCGAACATCGACGGCGAATTCGTGCAAGACGCAGAAAAATATCGCGCGGGCTTGGATCAGGTGAGCTTGGCCGCGCGCAATATGCACGTGGCCGAACTCCAGGCCGACGCGGCCTACGCCCGCTATAAAGCCGGCACCGGCACGGCCCTGGATTTTCGCGACGCCCAGAGCATTTTGCTCCAGGCCAAAAGCCAGTTGATTACCTCCCGCCAAAACACCAAGCAAGCCGAATTGGCTTTGAAGCGTCTCGCCGGCATCCTGGTGCAGGCGACTCCGGCGATGCCGGAAGGCCGGTAAGAAAGGTCTCTCATGTCGAAAGGAAAAATCGGAATCGCCGTTGCGGTCGTCGTTGTGGCGGCCGGCTTTTATTGGTGGTGGAGCCGCCGCACGCCGGAAATCCACTGGCGCACGTCCACGGTGGAACGCGGACCCATTCAAGTGACCGTCACTTCCACCGGCTCGTTGGCGGCCGTCGATACTGTGGACGTGGGCACCCAGGTTTCGGGGATCATCTCCGAATTGGACGCCGATTTCAACTCGCATGTCAAGAAAGGGCAGGTCATCGCCCGCATCGACACCACCACACTGCACGCTTCGCTGCAATCCGCCATCGCGGAGTTGGCCAGCGCCCAGGCGCAGTCGGCCAAGGCCGATTCGGATCTAAACCGGGCCAAGCCGCTGTTTGCCAAAGGGTTGGTCGATCAGGCCGACCTGGACCAGGCCGTAGCCAATGCCAAGGTCGCCGCCGCCAGCGTGCAATCGGCTCGGGCCGATTTGGAGCGTGCACACATCAATCTGCGCTACGCCACCATCACCTCCCCCATCGACGGCATCGTTTTGGATCGGGCCGTGAATCTGGGCCAAACCGTAGCCGCCAGTTTCAATACCCCTACCCTCTTCCTCATCGCCAAGGATTTGCACCAGATGCAGGTGCTGGCCTCGGTGGATGAAGCCGATATCGGGCAGGTGAAGGTGGGGCAGCATGTCACTTTCACCGTGGACGCCTATCCCGACACAGAATTCACCGGGACGGTCAATCAAATCCGTCTGGCGCCGATCGTTTCGTCCAATGTCGTGACCTATAACGTGGTGATCGGAGTGGCCAACCCGGCGCTCAAACTGATGCAGGGCATGACGGCGAACCTGACCATTGTGGTCAAAGAAAAAAAAGATGTTCTGCTGGTTCCGGCTGCCGCCATGCAATTCCAGGCGCCGGCCATGTTGCGGAACGCGCGGAGCAAGGCCAAACCGGATTCCACCGGTCGGCATGCCGGCGGTGCCTGGGCCGGTGCCGCGGGCGGGAACGGCGCGGCTTCGCAACCGGATGAATCCCGCGGACACGTTTTTCTTTTGCAGAACGGCCAATTGAAATTCACTCGCGTGCATACCGGACTCAGCGACGGTACCAAAACCGAAATCGAAGGCGCGGTGAACGCCGGGGATACCGTGGTGATCGGGGTCGAAACCATCAAGGGCGGTGGTAGCGCCAAACCCTTCGGCATGGAAGGACACATGCACGGAGGCTTCCACTAGTGCCCAATCCCATTCTTGCGGTGCGCGGACTCACCAAGACGTACCAAATGGGTGAAACCACCGTGCACGCCCTGCGTGGCGTCGATCTCGACATCTATCCGGCGGAATTCGTGGCGGTGATGGGCCCCAGCGGTTCCGGAAAATCCACCCTGATGAATATTCTGGGGTGCCTCGACGTGCCCACCGCGGGCAAATATCTGCTCGACGGCCGCGAAGTGCAAAGCCTGACGCGCGACGATCTCTCCCGTATGCGCAACCGCAAACTCGGTTTCGTATTTCAATCCTTCAACCTGCTGACGCGCACCACCGCTCTGGAGAACACCGAATTACCCCTGCTGTATCGGCGCGACGTCGCTCCGGCCCAAATCCAGAAACGGGCGTTGGAAGCCCTGGCCTCGGTGGGGTTGGCGGGACGCGCGGGACATTACCCCAACCAACTTTCCGGCGGTCAGCAGCAGCGGGTGGCCATCGCCCGATCCATGGTCAATGATCCGGTGGTCATCCTGGCCGATGAACCCACGGGCAATCTCGACACCCGCACCAGCATTGAAATCATGGGACTGTTCCAGGGCCTGAACCTTCGCGGCATTACCGTGCTGCTCGTCACCCATGAGCCCGACGTGGCGCGGTTTGCCAACCGGCATGTGGTGGTGCGCGACGGCCGCATCGTAAAAGACGCGCCCAATTCCAACACCTTGTCGGCCAAAGAGGCGCTGGCCAATTTGCCGCCCGTTTCGGTCGAGGAAGTGATTTAGCCATGCGCCCCACGGCTTTGCTCATCATCGCCCTGCGGTCCCTGGCGCGCAACAAGCTGCGCACCATCCTGACCATGCTCGGCATCATCATCGGCGTGGCCGCGGTGATCGCCATGCTGGCGGTGGGCCAAGGCGCGCGCGCCGCGGTGGAAAGCTCCATCGCCAGTCTTGGCAGCAATGTGATCATCGTCTTTCCCGGCGCCTTGAACCAATCGGGTGTGCATCTGGAAGCGGGATCCGTGAGCCGTTTCACCGAATCTGATGCCGATTTCATCCGGCGCGGAGCGGATGCGGTGAAATACATCACCCCCATGGTGCGCACCGGCGTGCAGTTGAAGGCGGGGAACCAGAATTGGCGCACCAACGTCTATGGAGTATACCCGGAATATCTGCAAATCCGGCTTTGGCCCGTGGTTTCGGGAGTGCCCTTCACCACTTCGGATGAGCGGGGCGCCACCAAGGTCTGCGTCATCGGCAAAACCGTGTCAGATAATCTTTTCGGCGAAGGTGTGGATCCGGTGGGGCGCACCATCCGCGTCAAAAATGAACCGTTCAAAGTGATCGGAATATTGGAATCCAAGGGCCAGAATGCTTTGGGCCAGGATCAGGATGATATCGTCATCGCCCCCTATTCGACCATTCTGCACAAGGTGCTGGGCGGGATTTATGCGCAGACCTTCTTTGCCTCGGCGGTCTCCGAAGCCGCGATTCCCGAAGCCTCGGCGGAAATCGAACAGATATTGCGCCAGCACGAACGCATTCCCGAAGGCACGCCGTCGGATTTCACCATCCGCACGCAAACCGACATCGCCCAGGCCGCCACCTCGACCTCGCAGACGTTGACCGTGCTTTTGGCCAGCATCGCGGCCATCTCCCTGTTGGTGGGCGGCATCGGCATTATGAACATCATGTTGGTTTCCGTGACCGAACGCACGCGCGAAATCGGCATCCGCCTGGCGGTGGGGGCGTTGGGGCGCGACATCCTGCTCCAATTTCTCGTCGAAGCTCTCGCCATCAGCGTCATCGGCGGGCTGCTCGGCGTCACCTTTGGGGTGGGCACTTCGACGTTTCTCGCCACCACCCAGGGTTGGGCTGTGCAAATTTCACCGGTTTCGATTGTCGTGGCCTTCGGATTCTCCGCCGCCACGGGAATTTTCTTCGGCTGGTACCCGGCGCGCAAAGCGGCCGGGCTCAATCCCATCGACGCGCTGCGCTACGAATAATTTCGTTGCCAAGCAGTTTGCTTTGCGCTGCGGCGATTCCGCCGCTTCCCTAAACCTCGAGCCTTTGTCATTCTGGGTATTTCTTTGGAATAAATGTCACAGAATTATTGCCGTTACTACAAAATCAGACCTGCTGGGTTAATGGATCGGGATTTCCACAAAATTACCCGTTTCAATTTATGGCAGAAGCTTTGCTTGTCAATAAAACCAGGAAAAGAAATTTTTTGAAAGGAACCGAAGGTGATCGCCAAGTTAGCCAGTCTTCATGTTTCAGGAAAACTTCTCGTGGCCCTATTCTTCCTGGGCGGAATAGCGGGACACGCCGAAGAACCGTTCAAAGGTCAGGAAGAAGCTGTTTTGACCTCTCCGCCCTTGGTTCCGCCTCCCATTACCCGGAAATATCGCACGAAAATGATCGTTCACCTCGAAGTGATGGAACGGGTGGGAGAGTTGGCTCCGGGAGTGCAGTACAACTTTTGGACCTTCGGCGGTACCGTGCCGGGCAAATTCATACGCGTACGCGAAGGCGATGTAGTGGAAATGCATTTGTCCAATAATCCGGCCAATAAAATGCCGCATAACATCGACATGCATGCCGTCATCGGCCAGGGCGGAGGTGCCAGCTCTTCCATCACGGCTCCGGGGCACAGTTCAACGTTTTCTTTTACGGCCCTGCACCCGGGCCTGTTCGTATACCATTGCGCCACCGCGCCCGTGGGCATGCATATCGCCAACGGCATGTACGGCCTCATTCTGGTGCAACCGAAGAACGGCTTGCCCCCTGTGGGTCGGGAGTATTACGTCATGCAATCCGAGTTCTACACCAAAGGCCCCTATGGCCAGGAAGGTTTGCAGGGCTTTGACATGAACAAAGCCATTCACGAACAACCCGAATACGTGGTGTTCAACGGGGCGGTGGGAGCCTTGACCGGCGACAAAGCGTTAACGGCCAAGGTGGGAGAGAAAGTACGGTTCTACGTCGGCAATATCGGACCCAATTTTGTTTCCTCCTTCCACGTCATCGGAGAGATTTTCGATAAGGTGTATCGCGAAGCCGGATTCAAGTCAATCGAAGAAAACGTCCAAACCACCTTGATCCCCGCGGGCGGTGCCACGGTGGTGGAACTGAAAATGGCCGAGCCGGGCACCTTTCTCTTGGTCGATCACTCGATCTTTCGGGCCTTCAACCAAGGTTGCCTGGGCATGGTGAAAGTGACGGGTCCGGAAAACAAGGAGATCTATTCCGGCAAGATCAGCGACGATGTGTACCGGCCCGAAGGCGCGACCATTCAATCCATCGGCGCCGCGCCGACTCCGCCGCATGGAATTTGGGACAAAGCCGCTTTGATGGAACGGGGGCAACACGTTTTCGAACAGGTTTGCGCGGCCTGTCATCAACCCGACGCCCAGGGAGTTCCCACCGCCTTCCCGCCTTTGGCAAAGTCGGACTTCTTGATGGCAAATAAAAAACGGGCCGTCGACATCGTCATGAACGGCCATAGCGGCGAAATCACGGTGAACGGAATGAAATTCAACGGCGTCATGCCCAAACTCGAATTGGACGACGCTTCCATTGCCGCCGCTTTAACCTATGTGCGCAACAGTTTCGGCAATGCGGCCGGAGATTCGGTTTCGGTCGACGAGGTCAAGGCCGAACGGGCCGCGCAAAAATAAACCTCCCCGTCCGCAGATGACGGACATCGGCAGACGGGATTTCGGCCTGGAGGGGTGATTGAAAACGGCGCGCGTCTTGGTTTTGGTGCTGCTGCCGCTTGGCTTTCGGCTTAGCGGCGCGGCTTCACGGGATACCAGCGCCATGTCCCTGGTGCCCGGCGGCGTATTCACGTTGCCCTTTCATCGCGACACGGCGGCGGTTACCGTCACCGTGTCCCCTTTTTACCTCGATGTGCATGCGGTGACGGCCGCGGAATACTCCGCGTTTCTGCAGCGTCATCCCCGCTTCCAACCCGCGCATATCGGCCGCCTTCTCGCCGAGCAAACCTATTTGCGTGCGTGGAAGAGCGGGCTACCGCCGCAGGCCTTGAAGTCGCCCGTCACCGACATTTCCTGGTACGCCGCCAAAGCCTATTGCGCCGATCAAGGCAAACGTTTGCCGACCACGGCCGAATGGGAATGGGCCGCAAAGCCGTTGCCGCTGGGCATGGACAGCGCCGCTTTTCTGCAAGCCGTCATCGATTGGTACGGAACGCCCATGCGTACTCCTCCGCCGGCGGTCGGTTCGGGAACCAGGAACCTTTACGGCATCGAGGATCTCTTCGGGGTGATTTGGGAATGGACCTCGGATTTCAACGCCTTTGGGTTCACGGGCCTCAATGATCAAAGCGCCGAAAGCCGCGGATTGTTTTGCGGAGCCGGTACCACGAATGCGGCCGGATTCGCGAACTATGCCACCTATATGCGTTGGGCGTTTCGCTTGAGTTTGCAGCCGGATTACACCGAAGAAAGCCTGGGCTTCCGTTGTGCACGGAACGCCGCTGCAAACGGAGGTTAAACATGCGGCTCGGAATCGCTATAACGGCTTTGGTGATTTCGTCGTCGCCCGCCAGGACTGCGTCAACGCCTGTTCCTGAAACTTCGATTTACCAGCTCGCCTCGACTTGGCAAAAAGACGATGGCGAAAAAATTCACTTGCAGGATTTGGGCGGCGAGGTGCGGGTGCTGGCTCTGTTTTTCACCCAATGCAACGGCATCTGCCCGCTCATCGTCTCGCAAATCAAACAGGCGGAGCATGCGCTTCCGCCCCGCCTGCAAGGCAAGGTGGGTTTCACCTTGGTGACCTTGGACCCCGAAGAAGACAGCCTTCCGGCATTGACGGCCTATCGGGAAAAAATGGGCCTGTCGCAACCGGAGTGGGTGCTGTTACGCGGTAACCTGGATGATACTCGCGAATTGGCCAACCTTCTCGGCGTTTCCATCGGCACCGAAAGCGACGGCCAAATTCCGCATACGGCCCTGATCGTCATTCTTGATCGCGCCGGCCGCATCGTGGGGAAGTATCCCGGCATTTCCGACCGCCGCGCTTTTCTGCGCCGCTTGCAACAAACCGTAGATCGGAATAAGGCAAGCACCGGCGCCACAACTCACAGCCGCGAGATCAGCAACTCGCGCTGAAAGATCAATTCTTTGGGCAGGTGCTCGTACAACTTCACAAAGAGTTCGTCCTGCGAAATAACCTCGCGTTTCCAAGCGTTCAAATCGATGGCCTGCAAGGCGTCGAACTCGGGCCGGGTGAAATCCATGCCGCGCCAATCCAGGTCCTCGTAAAATGGCATCCAGCCGAGCGGCGTTTCCAAGGCTCCGCAGCGGCCGCGGCAGCGATCGATGATCCACTTGAGCACGCGCATGTTTTCGCCGAAACCGGGCCACAGAAAACGCCCCGCCTCTTGCCGGAACCAATTGACGTGGAAGAACCGCGGCGGATTCAGCAGGCGTTTGCGCATCTTAAGCCAATGGGCCAAATACTCGCCCAGGTTATAACCGCAGAACGGAAGCATGGCCATGGGGTCGCGACGCAACACGCCGGTGGCGCCGGCCGCCGCGGCCGTGGTTTCCGAGGCCAAGGTGGCGCCGAGGTATACGCCGTGAATCCAATTGAAGGCCTGGCACACCAGGGGCATATTGGTGGGCCGCCGGCCTCCGAACACGATGGCGCTGATAGGCACGCCCTCCGGGGCATCCCAAGCCGGATCGCGCGACGGACATTGTTCAATCGGCACCGTGTAACGCGCATTGGGATGGGCTGCCGGGCGGCCGCAGCCCGGAGTCCATTCCTCTCCGCGCCAATCCAGGATTTTTCCCGCAGGCGGAGCGGATAACCCTTCCCACCACACGTCGCCGTCTTCGGTCATGGCCGTATTCGTGAATATGGCATTGGCCCGCAACGTCTTCACCGCATTTTGGTTGGTGAGTTCCGAAGTTCCGGGAGCCACCCCGAAAAACCCGGCTTCGGGATTGATGGCGTACAGGCGGCCATCCGGGCCGGGATGCATCCAGGCGATGTCATCGCCCACGGTCCACACCTTCCAACCCGCCATGGCTTGCGGCGGTGACAGCATGGCGAAATTGGTTTTGCCGCATGCGCTGGGGAAGGCCGCCGCCACATACGTCTTCTCCCCTTCCGGCGACTCGGCTCCGAGAATCAGCATGTGCTCGGCCAGCCAGCCTTCTTCACGGCCCATGACACTGGCGATGCGGAGCGCGAAACATTTTTTTCCCAGCAAGGCATTGCCGCCATAGCCGCTGCCGTAAGACCAGATTTCGCGGGTCTCGGGAAAATGCACGATGTATTTCGTAGTGGGATTGCTCGGCCACGGGACATCGGCCTCGTTATCCCCGAGCGGTTTGCCCACCGAATGCAGGCAGGGAATGATCTCACCGCCCGCCGGCACCTGTGCTAAGGCAGCGGGACCGGTGCGTGTCATGACATCCATGCAGTACGCCACATAGGGCGAGTCGGTTATTTCTACCCCCACGCGCGCAGAGGGCGAACCCACTGGCCCCATGCTGAAGGGAATCACGTACATGGTCCGGCCGCGCATGCTGCCTTGGAAAGCATCATGCAGTAATGCGCGCATGCGCTCCGGCTCCATCCAATTATTGGTGGGCCCGGCTTGCTCCTGGGTACGCGCGCAGATATAGGTGCGATCTTCCAAGCGCGCCACGTCGTCGGGCGTGGAACGCGCCAAATAGCATCCGGGTCGCTTGGCGGGATTCAGAGGGAAAAAAGTACCCCGTTGCACCAATTCCGCGGCCAAGGCTTCATGGTCCTCTGTGCTTCCCGTATACCATTGCACAGCAAGGGGTTGGCACAATGTTTTAATCTTGTCCACCCATCCGGTCAATTCCTCCTTTTTCACCGGATCATTCCTTTATTAGTTTTTTTTCGCCTTTTAAAAATGCTTCGTGTGTCAAATCGGAGGGTACGGGTGACATGACGCAGGCTCAACTGGAAGATATCCGTAAGGTTTTGGATCGGCAAGGTACGACCGATCCCTCTTTCGACTGCATTGCCGGCCGCTTGTTGCAAACCTTTGATGTCCAAATGGCGTCCATCCACACCTTGGATCCGGCCACCGGCATGCTCAAGCTGCGTTGCCAGCGCGGCCTTGACCCCAAGGCGGCGGAAAAAATCCGTTTTTTATGCATGGGTAAAAGCCTGCCGGGTAAAGCCGCCGCGTTGCGTCAACCTGTACAAGACCATAATACTTCGGTAACGGGAACCTTTTTTCCCGAATACGAGGTGTTCCCCAGCGGCGCCCTCTTCGTACCCATGATCAACGCCTCGATCCTGACCGGCGTGCTGGGAATCGCCAAAGGCTTTCATCAACAATTCGCTCCGGATTTCATCGCTTCCCTGACTGCGGTAGCCCGACTCATCGCCTCCTATCTTAAATAATCTCCGGCATGTTTTCTGCTTGGGATTGGTTGGTGGTCGCGTCGTATTTCGCGGCCATGGCGGGCATCGGTTTTTATTTCTCCCGGCGCAACCGCAATTTCGAAGATTTCATGTTCGGCGGGGGCGATATGCCTTGGCTGGCCGTGGGCGTTTCTCTCATCGCCACTTCGGTCAGTGCCAGCACCTTTCTCGGCTACCCCGCCGATTCCTACGCCCAGGACATGCGGCTGATCATGCTCAATGCGGGATCGCTGTTGGCCATCGGCATCATCGCGATTGTATTCATTCCCCGCTTCCGGCGGTCGCACATCGATTCGGCCTACGAGCTGTTGGAGAAACGGTTTTCCCGGCCGGTGCGCAAGCTCGCGGCCGTCTTGTACTCGCTGCACTTGCTGCTGCGCATGGGTTTGCTCATTTATGTGCCGTCTTTGGTGCTGAAAGACATTCTGCACGCGCCGCTGTGGATTTCGATTTGCATCATGTCGGCAGCCGCCATTCTGTACACCTATCACGGTGGTCTCAAGGCCGTGACCTGGACCGACGTGATCCAATTCTTGATCTTCTTCGGCACGGGTTGTCTCGCCTTGTGGATTTGCGCCCAGCGCATCGGATCGTGGCATGAAGCCTTTCACGCCGCTTCTCTGGCGGGTAAAACGCGCTGGCATGATTTCACCTTTGACCCTGCGAGCGCGCGCAATTTCTGGAGCGCGGGCGTGGTTTATGCCTGCTTCGAGGTGGCCATTCGCGGCTGCGATCAGCAATTCGTCCAGCGCTATCTTTCTTGCCGCAATGTGCGCGAAGCCAACTTCTCGTCTTTTCTCTCGGGCCTTTTGGGCATCGCGGTGGGTCTGACTTTTTTTCTGCTGGGCGCATTTCTGTTCGTTTATTACCAGGTGAAACATGCGGCGCCGCTCCCGGTCCACGATGTGAATCAGGTCTTTCCCTATTTCATTCTGACCACGCTGCCGCCGGGGACGAAAGGGGTTCTCGTCGCGGCCCTGCTGGCCGCGGCCATGAGTTCGCAGAGCTCGGCGCTGACCGCGCTTTCCAATACCACGGTGATCGATTTTCTTGGCCCCACCCGGGAAAGAGGATTGCGGTCGGCACGGAAATGGGTGGTGATTTGGGGAATCCTGGGAGCGCTGGCCGCGTTCATCTGCACCCTGGGCAACATCTCCATTCTGACCAAGGCCTTATTTTTCACTTCGCTGTTTACCGGCCCTTTGCTCGGACTTTTTCTGCTGGCGTTTTTCCGGCCCGGACTCAATCCTCAAGCCGTGTTGTATGCGGCGGTGGGTGGAATGCTTTTCCTCTTGTTGTTTTTGAAAATCCCCGTGTTGCCGGCGCAGGCCTGGAAGCCCGTGTACGAGGTTTCGTGGCCGTGGAATCCGTTGATTTCAACGACGGCCACGGTGGTATTCGCCCAGGTTTTAAATCCGTTTTTCCCGAAGCGAACGGCCCTTCCGGCCGGATGAAAATCCGCGGAAGATCTTCACCGCAAGTACCACACGTTGACACAGGCTTGAATCACGCCGATGGCGATGCCCAAGGCTGCGCCGATCCAGGCGATCTCGCCGAACTCGCGGCGGCCGATCTCTTCGATGATGTCGTTGAGCTGGGTCACGTCGAAAGCCAGGATGTTGCGGCGGATGGTGTCGCGCAAATCGATTTTGTTTTCCAGCGACAGCACCAGTTGCCGCAAGAAAGCATCGCTTTCCCCGGCCAAGGCTTCGGCGATTTTGTCGCGGATGCCGTGCAATTTTTCCGGGCTGACGAAAGCCTTGATGAAGGGCATGGAGTCCAGAACTTCGCCCAGCTTCTCCTCCCACTTCTCCATGAGCAAAAGGCGCAGCGCTTCCTTGGGATCGGCCTGGGCCAGGAAATTCATGATGTCTTGTTCGGTTAAAAATTTTTGCGCGATGGCCGTGGAGATGCGATCGGCCAATTCGGCCTGTCGGCGTGGCAACAGCCCCTGGATTTTAAGACCCAAAACCCTGACCGGCCGCACCGGCTTCAACAGCAATTTGACCGCCAGCCAATTGGTGAAATAGCCGTGCGCACCGGCCAACAGCATGGGCAGCAAGATCAACGTCGCAATATGGTCCCAATGCATGGTTTCCTCTCGATCTTTGGGGCTGCAAAAATAGCTCGCCGGTCCGCAAACGCGGCTCTGATCACATCCGAGCTTCGGCGCGGTAACGGAAAGGCTACCCGCCGGCGATCCGCATGGATTCGCGGTTGCCCGGGGGATAACTTGGGAATACCTTGCAATTCGGATCGGGAATAATTAAAGTTTCCGGACAATCATCCTCTCCCGATTTCCTCGATTTCCGCGAATCGCACTTCTGCTTCGTTGACACCCTTGGACGCCGGGCGGCCGTTTTCGGGGAAACTCCCCGCGCCCGATAAGGTTTTGATTTAACCGGCAACCCCAAGGAGTCGCCATGCTATTTCGTGAATTGAATTTAATTCCCACCATTTTATCCGCGCTACAGGCCAAAGGATATGAGACCCCCACGCCTATCCAGGCCGCGGCCATTCCTCCCGTGCTGGAGGGCAAAGATCTGCTGGGTTGCGCGCAAACCGGCACGGGCAAAACCGCCGCCTTCGCCCTGCCTATCTTGCAAACCTTGGCCGGAAAACCTCCGGCCGACCGCGGGCGTAAATATATCCGCGCCCTCATTTTGGCGCCGACGCGCGAGTTGGCGTTGCAAATCGGAGAAAGCTTTCAGGCCTATGGCCGCGATTTGAACCTGCGTCTGGCCGCGGTTTTCGGCGGCGTCAGCGACTTCGGGCAAAAGCAAAAGCTGCGGCAAGGCGTCGACATTCTCGTGGCCACGCCGGGCCGGCTCATGGACCTACACGCACAACGCGTGTTGTCGCTGGATCGCGTCGAGATCTTCGTTCTGGACGAAGCCGATCGCATGCTCGATATGGGCTTTGTCCACGATGTGCGCCGTATCGCGGCTTTGCTGCCGGCCAAGCGCCAAACCCTGTTGTTTTCGGCCACCATGCCGCCGGAGATTCGCTCGCTTTCCCAAAGCCTTTTGCATGCTCCCGTCATGGTCGAGGTGGCGCGCGTTTCGTCGACCGCGGATAACGTGGATCAAGCCGTCTACCACGTCCCGCGCAATCTCAAGCCCGATTTGCTGCGGCATCTGCTGGCTGATGCGAATGTTCAGCGGGCCCTGGTTTTCACCCGCACCAAACACGGCGCCGACCGCCTGCACAAAACGCTGGACCGCCATCGCATCGCCGCGGAAGCGTTGCATGGCAATAAAACCCAAGGCGCCCGCCAACGGGCCCTGGAAAATTTCAAGCGCGGAAAAACGCGCGTGCTGGTTGCCACCGACATTGCCGCGCGCGGTATTGACGTCACCGACATTTCGCATGTCTTCAATTACGATTTGCCCGAAGTGCCGGAAACCTATGTGCATCGCGTGGGCCGTACGGCCCGCGCCGGAGCGACCGGAATGGCCGTGGCTTTCTGCGACGTGGATGAGCGCGGCTATTTGCACGGCATCGAACGTCTGACACGCAAACGTCTGGATGTGCTGCCGTTGCCGGTGTTCGCTGGCAACGCGTCGGGGGCGGCTTCGGAGGTACAGGCCGATCCGCAGGAACGTCCGCTTCACCCGTCTTCCGCATCGCACCGATCGCCCCGATACGAAACCCGAAGCCAGGAACCGGCCCGGACTCCCCAATCGGAACACCGCGGGCCCGAGCACTCGGCAACCGGCCCGCGCTTTGGCCGTCGCCATGGTTCGAATTTCGAAGGTCGCGGCAAGGCCCGCAACTTTCGCGGCCGATAGCGGTTCACTTCCCCACCGATGTCTGGCCGTTTGCGTTGTGCAGAAAATGGCCGATTTATTAACTTTCATGTGCTTTGATCCATTTGTGGGTCAGAGCGCTTTGATTTCTGGCCTCAGTTGGTAGAGCAAGTCCGCCGCAGGCGGATTAATCGCTCGACGAACTGAGACTTCAGAGGTTTGATTTGGTGCCTGATAGCTCAGTTGGTAGAGCAAGTCCGCCGCAGGCGGATTAATCGCTCGACGAACTGAGACTTCAGAGGTTTGATTTGGTGCCTGATAGCTCAGTTGGTAGAGCAAGTCCGCCGCAGGCGGATTAATCGCTCGACGAACTGAGACTTCAGAGGTTTGATTTGGTGCCTGATAGCTCAGTTGGTAGAGCAAGCGACTGTTAATCGCTCGGTCCCTGGTTCGAGTCCAGGTCAGGCAGCCAACCTTGTATCCCAAGTGTTTCAAGCCTACGCACTTCGTTCTCCTGCTTCCGGCCTATTCTATTTCGGGCATACCAATGATTTGGATCGACGATTACGGGAACATAACGACCCCGCACGCGACTCACGGCATTTCACCCGAAGACATTTGCCATGGGTGCTCGTTTACTCCGAATCCTTTTTGACCAGGTCCGAAGCCATGAAAAGGGAAAAATTTTTCAAATCGGGCCAAGGAAGGGAATGGTTAAAGCAAAAATTGGCCGAAGAAGAGTGTGGTAGAGCAAGTCCGCCGCAGGCGGATTAATCGCTCGGTCCCTGGTTCGAGTCCAGGTCAGGCAGCCAACCTTGTATCCCAAGTGTTTCAAGCCTACGCACTTCGTTCTCCTGCTTCCGGCCTATTCTATTTCGGGCATACCAATGATTTGGATCGACGATTACGGGAACATAACGACCCCGCACGCGACTCACGGCATTTCACCCGAAGACATTTGCCATGGGTGCTCGTTTACTCCGAATCCTTTTTGACCAGGTCCGAAGCCATGAAAAGGGAAAAATTTTTCAAATCGGGCCAAGGAAGGGAATGGTTAAAGCAAAAATTGGCCGAAGAAGAGTGTGGTAGAGCAAGTCCGCCGCAGGCGGATTAATCGCTCGGTCCCTGGTTCGAGTCCAGGTCAGGCAGCCAACCTTGTATCCCAAGTGTTTCAAGCCTACGCACTTCGTTCTCCTGCTTCCGGCCTATTCTATTTCGGGCATACCGATGATTTGGATCGACGATTACGGGAACATAACGACCCCGCACGCGACTCACGGCATTTCACCCGAAGACATTTGAGCCCAATCGCCATCCTCGTGCCGAACCCGAGCAATGAAGGTTTTTGCCGACGCGCTACACTCGGATATGGACATGCGAAAGAATGCATGGCGAAATTCCTGGAACCAGAGTGAGTCAGGTTCGCAAGCGGGTGCATTTTCGTCGTGGGAGTTGCAGCCATAACCCGCCGATTTGATCAAAAGCGACCGGCCGGTTTTTCCACGCCCAACCAAGACACTACTGCGCAAATGCAGTATTCTTTGTTGGGACAACTGGCTTTGCCTAGGATCACATGCGTTGGAAAATTATTTTCGTCTTCGGACTGCCTTTGTGGGCTGTGGCCGCTTCCCCACCTGCGGATTCCGTGGGTTCCGCCGAGCAGACGCAGGCGCGGGTGTATTTGAAGCAGCGTTTGCTGCAACTCAATCTGGAATTTCCATTCTCGACGTGGGCCCGGCGCCTCGATTCCCTGAACAATGAAATCGACGGCTTTCTAGCCCACCATCAACCCATGCGCTATGATCCGGCGTTGCGACCGGAGTTGCTGCGTTTTTCCGCAGCCTTGGATTCGGCGCGCGCCGAACGGCCCCAGGTGCAATCCCTCATCCATGAGATGTACGTGCAAATCATGGTGGGGCGTATCCAAGAAGCTTTCCGCCGCGACGGCAAGACGCTGAGTCCGCAGGGGCGCGACGCACTGTATCGCGCCCTCAAGCCCTATGAGGCCGGCAGCCTGCGCCCTAAAACCGACTTTCTGGCCCAACTAGTTTCTTTGGATAGGAAATTTTCCCATGCCTACTCAACCTGGCTGTTCGAATGGGCCGGGGCCTGGTTTCCTCATTTATTGGCGACGCAATCGCAAGACACCGGTTTCGCCGCCGAAGAAGCCCAGCGGCAGGATCTGGCGCTGCAACTCGAATATTGGACGCGGCAAATCGACTCGGGCGGGGCAGCCCAGGCTGTGACCCATTTTCGGCAATTGCAGACCGAATTGCTGCAGGAAAGGCCGAGGGCGCTGGCCGACTTGCGCAGCATGGAAGCCAATCTCGATCCCGACATGTTGCTGAGCGACTTGTTGGAAGAGGCTCAGAAAGAAGGGCTTTCCTTCACCGTAGAGGCCGAAGAGCGGGTCGAAGCGGCGCTGGATGCGCGCGGACAATCCGTGCTGCTTCCCATGCGGGACAAAATCGACACCTGGATGCGTTTTGACCAAGCCCTGCAAAACGCCTTGACGCGCGCGCAGGCCACGGTGGATCGGAATCAACAGGCGATCACGGCGCATGCTGCCGAAGAACAGCAAGAACAGCAAGCGCAGCAGGAATTGGCCGCCCGCACCGAACAGGAGCAATGGGAACAACAGCGCCAGGCGGAAGAGCAGCGTGAACGCGAAGAACAGCAGCAACAACAAGAACAAGCGCGGCTGGCGGCTTTGGCCGCCGAGCAGGACTCGGCCGATGCGGCGGAGCGGGAACAGGCCGAACAAACCTTGGCGGAATGGAAAAGTTTGCAAGCCGGCGGCGCGCTGGCAGGGTTGGACGGGGCTACCGACAGCGCACTTGCCGTACACGCCGGAACTTTGAAAACCAGCACCGTGGCCAGCGGACGGACGCGGTTGCAGGTCGCGTCCCGAAAGTTTTCCGATACGCTGGCCTTTGTGGAAAAATTCACCGTGGACGAAAGCCACATCGATTTGTCCAAACTCAGCCTCGATCAAAAAGCTTCGCAATCGGCCTATGTCTACACCTCGCCGACCGGGCGCACCAACCCGCGCGATCTGGATCAATTCGTGCAGAACGTGGCGCTGGGATCTTTTAACACCGAATACCGTTTCCTTTCCTACCTGGTTCCGGAACGTCTGCGGTGCGGCCGCGATCTGGCTTGGGAATTCGATCGATCTTCCCAACCCGTTGTTCACGACCGGGTTTTCAGCTATGTCGATTTGGTGGACGACGCGCATCACAAACACGCTAAAGGCACCGGGACGCCGGCCGAGGGAGCGGAGATGAATCTGCCCGCGAATTTAATCGTTATTTTCGACGCCCAAGGCGGCATTATGCGCTATCAATCCTTCGGCCATCCGGACCAAATATTCATCCGCCCGCAAGACCTGGTCGACGGGCGGCTGCATTACAAGTTTTTAAACTACAGCGTCGATCGCGAAAACATCTATCTCAACGGGATCGATCCCGAGATAAAGGTCAGCGCGCCCGCCTCGGGCTGAAACTAGAGTCGTTTGCGCAGGAAAACCGCCACGCCCGAAACCAGCGAAGCCGCGGTCCAGACGATCACATTGAGTACGGAAGCGATGGGTACCACCACCGTCGGGTGCACGGCGTTCAAAGCCCAGGCGTGCAGGACGCCGAATTGCGGCAGCCACAGAAACACCCGCATGCCGGTTTGCAACGGCTCCAGATAGGCGTGCCACAGCCCGGCGAGGAACAAGACCGGCAAGGCCAGCAGCCACACAAAAAAAATCAGGAAATTTCCGAACAGGTTTCGCAGGGTGAAATAGACGGCGATGAGGCAGGCCAAGGTCAGGCCCATGGAAAAAAGCAGCACCAGCAGGCGCCACGATTCGGAAGCGCCGATGTGCGCCAACTCTTCCCACAGCCAGAAGAAACCAATCAGGCCGTAGAGCAGGGCGTTGAGATACACCCCCGTCAACTTGGCCGCGTAAAACGGAAGGCGGCCCACGGAGCGCGCCAGGATCAGCAAATCATTGCTGCGTAGATAATGCGATCCGGTCCGTTCCAGGCACAGGCAAAGCGCATACAGGGTGGCGAAGAAAAGCAGCAGCGAATACCCGCCTCCCAGGGCCACGGCCAACCGCGAAGTGTCGCTGACGGGCCGGCCCATGATGACGATGTCGCCGCCATAGGCCATGCGCACCGGCAACGGCAAGGCCAGCAGACAGGCAACGGCGATCCAGAACAGCGGCCCGCGGAACCCGGCCAGAAATTCGCGCCAGGTCAGCACGGCGAAGATGCGCAGCGGGCTCAACGAACGCATACCAGAAAAAACCTTTCCAACGCATCAAAGTCTGCGAATTCAGCCATAGGTTTATCGCCCACCACGCGGCCGCGGTGGATTACGATCAGGCGATCGGCCATCTGCATGACTTCGGCCAGCCGGTGCGTCGAGAGCAAGAGCGAACTGCCGGCGCGTTTGGTCTCTTCGAGTTTGGATCGCAAAGTGGCGATGCCCACCGGATCCAGGCCGGAGTTGGGTTCGTCGAGAATCAAGAGCCGTCCGCAATCGAGCATGGCCAGGGCCAGGGCCAAGCGCTGCTTCATGCCCTTGCTGTAAATGCGCAAGGGATTGCGGCTCCATTCCAACCCGAAGCTTTCCAAATAGGCCTCGAGCGCTTTGCGGTTCCCGCCCTGGAAGGCTCCGGTCAACCGGCAATGCACGCGCAGCAAATCGTCGGCGCGGGCGCGGTCGGAAAACGACACGGCCTCCTGCAAATAACCGACGCCGCGCCGCGCGAGGGGCAAATCGGCCGGCTCTCCGTGAATGAAAGCGCGGCCGCTGGTGGGGCGGCGCAGGCCGAGAATCATGTGCAGCAACGAGGATTTTCCGGCACCATTGGGTCCGACGACGGCCACGCAAGTGCCAGGCGCCACTTCCAGCGAAATGGGCCCAACCACCGTGCCATTGCCGTAGTCGAGAACCAAATCGCGGCACTCAAGCGCGGGAGTCACGGTGCCGTCACCTTACGCCACCAGCGCGCTGGCTGACCGCCGGCCGGGAATTGCGTCCATTGCCCAACAGCCTGCACCAGGCCGCTGCGGCCGAACCAGGAATACGTCACGGCCACCGCGTGGCCGGCGTAATAGGTGCTCTCGGCGAACTTCCAGGTCTCGACCAGGCCTTCGGAGCGGCTCAAGGTATCGATGCCCTGCAATTGGTTCACGAAGCTCAAGTCGCCCACTGCGGTGTCGCGCCGCCAGCCGATTTGCGGCGAGGCCGGCAAATCCGCATCGGCTCCGGGATCGGCCAGGGAGGCGGTGTCCCAAATCGATTGCGAGGCGTTGAATCCCAAGGTCGACAGAATACCGGCGGGAGCCGGCGCCCCATCATCGGTGGCGAAAACCAGCCGCGGCAACTCCTCCCCGCCACGCGTCGAGTCACCGGTATGCGTCACGGTGATCTGCCGTGAAACCGAAACCGAGTCGTTGGGCGCGGCGCCCATGCCCTCGGTCCACAGATAGGTGCGCGTCGCGCCTACGGCAAAGGCGTCTTGCGCCGGTGCCAGCACCTCGGGTCTGGGCTCGAAGTCGCGCACCGCGAATAAATCGCACCCGCACAGATACCAACCGGCCGCGCAAACCGCGACCGCCGTTTTCCACAGGAACCTCCCCACCATCTGGAATATACTTTCGGCGCCGGCGCGAAGATAGCCCGGACGGAAAAGCGCTAAGGCGGGGTTCTACATTATTCGTCCGTGAGTTTCCGCACCGCGCTGTATACCACGATTTTCACCTTGGCCATCGTCATGGTCATCACGCTCATCGTCTTTTGGAACATCTACATCATCAGCGACTACCGCACCATCAAAGAACTTTACGAAGCCGTCGATAGCGGCCACCAGGTACCCGCGGTCGGCCGGTGGACGGTCTTGGTGCTGGGCATCACCTTTCTCAGCCTGCTCATCGTGGTGCTTTCGGTGTTCTTCGCCAACTTACTTCGCGGCAATCGTTTCAAACGGCAGCAACGCGATTTCGTCAATATGGTCACACATGAATTGCGGCTGCCGCTCTCTTCCATCCAGGTCTTCGCCCAGACCCTGCATCAGCGTCCCGTCAACGCCGAGGCCAAAGAAAAATTTGTCGACGGCATCCTTTCCGAATGCGGGCGGCTGGGGTTGCTCATCGATCAATTGCTGAAGCTGCAGCAAATCGAGCACGGCAAACTCCCGGTGCACAAGGCGCCGCTCGATGCGGGCGTCTTTCTGCGCGACTTCGCGGATCGGTGGCCCCGGCCGCTGAATATTCAGGCCGGAGCCAGCGCCCGGATCGAGGCCGATCCGGTGCTGCTCGAGTTGGCCCTCGCCAATCTCGTGAACAATGCCGAGAAATACGGGCGGGGCGGCATGCCCGAAGTGACGCTCACCCATGCGGGCCGCGAAGTGCAATTCGCGGTGCGCGATCAGGGCCGGCCGCTGAGCAAGCAAGAAGGTAAGCGGATATTCCGCAAGTTCTACCGGCTTTCCAACTCCGACACCAAGCGCCAATCCGGCGTCGGGCTCGGCCTGTACATCGTGAAGTACATCGCCTCGCTGCACAAAGGCACGGTGCGCCTGGCGTCGGCCGCCGAAGCCGGGCCCGCTGGCAACGAATTTCGACTGCGCCTGCCCGAGGCCGCATGAGCCGCATTCTCCTGATCGAAGACGATCGCAGCCTAGCCCTGGGCCTGGAATTCAATCTGCGATCCGAAGGCTATGAAGTACGGGTATGCGCCGATGCCGAAAGCGCCTTGGAGGCCCTGGCTTCCGATCCCGAATTCGACCTCATTTTGCTGGACTGGATGCTGCCGGGACAGGACGGGTTGCAAACCCTGCGGCAACTGCGGGCCGGCAACAACCGCATTCCCGCCCTCCTGCTTACGGCCCGTGACGGCAAAGAGGATATCATCGAAGGCCTGGATAGCGGGGCCGACGACTATCTCACCAAGCCCTTTGATCTGAACATCCTGATGGCCCGCATCCGCAATCTTCTGCGCAGCGGGTCCTGGCGGACGCCAGCCGGCGGCGCTCCCGACGAAGCGCGTTTCGACGCCGTGCACATCGACTTCAACGCGCTAACGGCCACGGTGCGCGGCAAAACCAGCCGGCTCACCTATAAGGAGGCGCAAATTCTCAAGCTGCTTTGGGAAAGGCGCAATCAAATCGTGACGCGCGAGGAGTTGCTGCAAAAAATCTGGGGCGTCAGCGGTTATATCCAAAGTCGCACGGTGGACAACCATATCGTGCAATTGCGAAAACTTTTGGAAGAAAACCCCAAACGCCCGAAGTACATCGCCTCCATCCACGGGTCGGGCTACAAATTCGTAGCGCCCCCGAATCTCTGACGTACGCCAAGCCGTCGAATAACGCCGGGTCGTTTGCGAGACCGGACCTTCAGCGTCGGTGACGCACCGGTTGCGGCGCGGGTTTTACCGTCCGCGGCAGAACTTCGTTTAACCGGCGGGTCAGGGTCGGTTCGCCCGGCGACCGTTGCAATCCGCGTCTCCAGGTCGCCACCGCATCGTCGGGGCGATGGAGTTTCCAATACACATTGCCCAGGTTGAAATAAGCGCTGAGAAAATCCGGGTCCAGAGTCAGCAGGTATTGGAACAAATCCCGGGCTTCTTGGTATTTGCCCAGGTTGAAGGCCACCACACCGGCCAGATTCAAGGTGTATTTGTCGCCGGGTTGCAGTTTGCGCGCTTCTTGCAGGTAATCACTGGCCGCGGCGTATTTTTGCTCCTGGTATAGCTTGTTGGCCAGATGGAACAAAGCAAAAGCGTAGTTCTGAGCGAACAGCGAATTGTCACCACCGAGGTGCGTGCAGATTTGATAGGCGTTGACGACCTCGGACCAGTCTTCGGCTTTGTCTTCGTCCAGCGCCTTTTTCTGCAAGCTGGTTTCCTGTAATACCAGCGCCAACCCGTAGCGCGCGTCAAACGAGAGCGGATCGACGTCAATTGCCTTTTCGAACAGGGTGCGGGCGCGATCGTAATCGCCGACGCGATAGCAAGCCTTGGCGAGCTCCAAGTCGCTGCGGCAACCCGCCAGTAGCAAAACCGCCGCCCAAGCGCTCAGGCCGAAAATTGTCCTGCCGACGTGAGCCGGCGCAAGCCTCAACGCGTCCTCCTTGTCATAAATCATCACGCCCCAAGGCTCGGCGCAACCGTTCCTCCCCGAGTCGGCGCTTATCCGCCGCTACCGCTGCAGTCGCAGCGTCGACAAAAGACTGGATTTCGGTGAAGCGCGCGAGCAGGCGCGTTTCGAATTCGCCGGAAGGCGCGCCCCAGCTCTCGATCACCTCTTGCATGAATCCCCGTTCGCAGCCGCCGCTCCAACCCGCACGCAAGGCAACACTTCCCAGCCGGGGTAATTCCGGAGCCGCCCACGATTTCGCCAGGCGAATACGGTGCCGCGCCCAGATCGCGACGGCGTCGCTGGGCATGGCCCAGAGCAGGCGGTGGGCGGTTTCCACATCTTGCCGTACCGGGCGCCGCTCTTTGACGGCGGCGATTTGCAAAAAGGCGGCGTAAGCCAACAGCGGATCTTCATGCGCTCCGGGCTCGCGGGGGGGCAGCGGAGTCGGCGACGCGTCCAGGGCCGGGAAAAGATCGAGTTCCAGCAGCAGAACTCCCACCAACAGCCCGATCACGCTTTCGTCAAAGGCCCCGCTGTGCGCGAAAGCATCGCCGGCTTCGTCCTCGCCCGCCGGCTCGTCCTGCCAAATGCGATCGCGGTAGCGGTATTGCACCTCTTCAAGATTGGGACGGAAACCGTAAACGGCCGACACCAGCGATTCCAGGGAGGCCAGAAATACCGTGGGACGGCCCACCAAAGCCGATTCCAATTGTTCCCAGGTCGCGGCCGGCAGCGGAAGCGGCCGGCGCACATCGTCGTTCTGCAGGAGCCGCATCAGCCTTCCCAGGCTGCGGCTGCCGGCGGGAGTCAACCCGAACGCCAAGGCGGTGTCGAGCGCGCGCACGCGCGCCAAAAGCGCGATGAAGGCCCGGAAGACCGGCGATTGCGAAGAAAAGTTGCGGCGCAGGCTTTGCAGAATTTCGTCCCACTCGCGCAATTGGGCGCGCGAGGGCGGATGGATGCTCGCGGCCGCGGGTTCAAAGGCCAACTCCGACTCGGCGCCCGAGGTCGGCTTGAGCACGGGGAAGGTGCCCGTTGCCATTTCGCGCGCGGCTTCGCCGGCGCGGCGGATGGCTTGCATATAGTCGAAGCGCGCCTGTTGCCGATCTTCGCGCGCACGCGCCGCCGAACGGCGCTCGGCCTGCAGCAAACCGTTGAAATGCCTGAGCAACGATTGGATCTGGTAATCCTTATGCATGTCCTGGCGTTGGATGCGGTGGATCATGGCGTCGCCCAAGGTGTTGATTCCCGCGGCGGCCTGCGTCGGCGATTGCACCAAGCGGGCGCCGCCGGCGCATACCAGTTCCAACGCCGAGAATTTCCGACCGTACAGCGCAAACCCTTCTTCGGAAAGCCGCGCCGGCAGCAACACGGTAAGATCGGACCCGAACAGGCCCACGTTCTGCAGCCATTCGGCGAGATCGTCATGGTACAGGCCGCCCGGGTCCAGCACCAATTCGCGAATCATGGAGAAGGTCGGATTTCCCACGCTGCGGTTGAACAGCACGGAACGCGCGGCCAAAAACACATCCAGCGGGCTGACCGTGAATTCCAGGCGGCCGGCTCCGGCCCGATTGAAGCGGGCGGCCAAATCCACGGTTTCCAGAAAAGTGGAAAGGCAGAGCGAGGGCGCTTCATGCATGCTGCCTAACAAGGGCAAACGCGCGGCCCGGGCCATGAAGCGCAGAAGATCGGCCATGCCGCGGCTGACCAGCGGTTCGCCGCCATGCAGCAATTGCAGAAAAAGTTCGGTTTGGCGGGGATCGAAGTGTTCGTCCTCACGCCGCGACGAGGTCAAACGCCGGGCCAAGGCGAAAAATCCGTTATGCTCCGAAGCCGTCACCAAGGTGCGCCGCGTATCATCGAGATCGGCGGCCAGGCGCACCAGACCCAGAAAGGTTCCGGGATCGTAGTCACGGCGCGTGCCGACGAATTGGGTTTCGACTTCCATGATGAACTGGTGCGAGGGCGCTTCGAGGTGATCGGCGAATTGGGGCCGGCGCACCTGCAGAAATTTGTACACGTCATCGTCGAGACGCTGCCAGGTATCCGCCGATGCGAGGGCGGGCGAAACGTATTCAGGCATCATGCCGGGACGCATGAAGCTGCGACGACGGATACGGGGACCGGTGGCCATTCCCGCTTCCTGCGGGTCGAGTTGCACCGGTTCGGTCAATTCTTTATTGCTCTCGGCCGCAATGCGCCGGATCAAATCTTGGGTGTCTTTGACGCCGATTTGCACGATGATGGTTTCCGCTCTGGCTCCGAGCCCGGAGACAAATAGTAGCTGATTCCTGCGCCGCCTGCGATCCGCAAACCCGCGCGCACCGGGAAGTCCATGGAAACGCCGGGTTTAAGCGTCGTCTGAGAATGGTTAGCTTCTCCCCTCCGAATCGAGACACCCCGGCGCTGGCTATGATCATTCCGCTGCATCCCCGGCTTTCCGACGTCGAAGAACGCGAACTCGTTGAAATCGCTGCCGAATTCGGCGTGCGCGTGCAACCGATTCATGGCACCGAACGCTCGATATACGCCCTGCTCGGCGACGAGACTTCGACGGAACTGATTAACCGCATCGAAGGTCTGGCTTATGTCGATCGCGTCGATCGCATCCAAGCCCCGTTCAAGTTGATGGCGCGCGAAAGCAAACTGGCGCAGCACCGCATCACGATAGGCCGCCGGCGATTACCCGGCGATTTCGCCGTGGTGGCTGGCCCCTGCACCATCGATCCCAACAACAAAAACCTGTTCCTGGAAACCGCGCACGCGGCCAAGGAAGGCGGCGCCGACATGCTGCGCGGCGGCGTCTGGAAGCCGCGCACCTCTCCCCACTCCTTTCAGGGCGACGGCAAAAGTTTGGAAATCCTGCTCGAAGCCCGCATGCGCACGGGCCTTCCGGTCAACACCGAAGTCATGGACCATGAGCAGGCGAAGCTTTGCGTCGAGGCCGGCGTCGATTGCCTGCAAATCGGAGCGCGCAGCGCGCTGAATTACCGCTTGTTGCAAGACGTCGGCCGCCTGACCAAGGACACTTCCATCCGGGTTCTGCTCAAACGCGGAATGCACATGGGCCCGGTTTCGGAATTCATTCTCGCGGCCGAATATGTGGTGGCGCAGGGCAATCCCAACATCCTCTTGTGCCCCCGCGGAACCATGCCGCCGCTCGAAGGTTATCGCAATCATCCCGACGAAAGCATCACCCCCCTGCTCAAGGAAAAAACCTGGGCGCCGGTGGTGGTCGATCCTTCACACAGCGTAGGTAAGGCGGTGTATGTGCCGCATGCCGCGCTGGCCGCCGTGGCCTACGGTGCCGACGGGCTGCTCATCGAAACCCATTGCCAACCCAAAAAAGGCATCGGCGACGACCCCAAGCAGTCGGTGACGCCTGAAGTGCTGGCGCATATTATCCGCGAAGCCCGCGCCTTGCACGCACGTCTGCCGCATTTGGCGCCACCGGCCCAAGGGGCTTGACGTCTTGAGCCATCCGGATCCCCCGGAATCCACCGCGCCCCGCAAACATCCGCCCCGCGCCTGGGATTTTCTGCCGCCGCGTTGCCGGCGGGTCGTCGCCAATCTCGGGTTCGCCGGGCCGACCGAAGTCCAATCCCGCTGCCTGGCCCGCGCGCTGGCAGGAGAATCGCTGCGCATCACTGCGCCTACGGGCACGGGAAAGACCTTGGTGTATTTGCTGCCGCTGTGGAACTCTCTCCCGGCCCGCGAACGCAACCTGATTCTGGTCCCGACGCGCGAACTCGCTTATCAGGTTTCGCAAATGCTGCAGGCCTTGGATCCCGCGGCCCGGGAGGGATTGGTGCTGGTCGTGGGCGGACATGCCGCGGAGGCGCAAGCGGACTCTCTGCGACGCGGTTGGCACACCGTCATTGCCACCCCTGGCCGCCTGCTCGACCTCCTGTCTTCGCGTCCGCAGGCCTTGCACGCCCTCCAATTGTTGGTACTCGACGAGTTCGACCGCTTGCTGGATTTGGGTTTTGAACCGCAAATCCGGGCGATACTCTCTCGCCTGCCGTCCGCGCGGCAAACGCTTTTGTTTTCCGCCACCGAGGGCGACGCCCCGTATGCGGCCCTGGGTTTGGATGCGCTGGCGGCGTGTAGACCCGATCCCCAGGTGAAAACGCAACTGGAGGAACGCTTTTATTTTCTCAAGTCCAACCGCAAAAAAAACGAGTTGTTGCTCGAAGCCTTGCTCCCGCTGCAAGGCCAGGCCCTGGTGTTCGTGGCCAATCGCGAAAAGGCGAACCACCTCAACGGCTTGCTGCGCTTGCGCGGTTTCGCGGCGCAGGCTTTGCATGGCAGCCGGCTGCAGCGCGAACGCGCCCGCGCCTACCAGGATTTTCACGACGGCCGCTGTCGGGTGCTGGTGGCCACCGATCTCGCTGCCCGCGGGCTCGATATTCCCGCGGTGGATTTGATCGTGAACTTCGATTTGCCGCGCGACCTTCGCGACTACGTGCACCGCTCCGGCCGCACGGCACGGCAATCGCGGCCCGGTGTCTGCCTCAGCTTCGTCGGCCCCGATGATTTCTTGGCCTTGCGCAATCTGGAACAGGGCTTTGCCTCTCCCCTGCCCGCGCATCCCGATTATGCGCAGTACGAAAATTGGAAGCGCCATGCATTGCGCGTTCATCAAGCCAAAACCAAAGCCCAGAATCAATTGGCCGCAATTCATCGCAAGCAGGGATTGAAGCCTTAATCAAGATCGATCCTTTCCTCGAAATGGCGATATGCGGGGCGCGGATTGCGAATCCGATAGAAGGGATGATTATGCTTAATCCAATAAAAATCAATATGTTACACAATTCACGCAATCCGTTTCATTTCGCCCCTGGGAAAATGCAAGCGGCGGGAATACCAACCAAAAAATCGTTTGCAAAAGCCGGAGGGGCGCATTAGTTTAAAAAAAAGTGATTTCCCTCGATTAGTGTCCGTTGCGCGGGTAATAACGGCCTAATCATTGATACGGCGGCCTCGCAAGAGGCCGCCGTCCCCGTTTTTAGGCTGCCGATAACTGCCGGTAATTTAGGGTGAAGACCCCGGCTTATTGGTGTTTGGCTTTCGCCGCAGCGATCAGGTTGGCGAAATACTGAAAGGAACGATCGGTGGCCAAATGGCCGTTGACGAAAACCGTAGGCGTACCTTCAACACCCAGCTTTTCGCCCAGGGCGATATCTTGATCAAGAATGTGATTCACCGCCGGAGTCAGCGGCATTTCCTTTTTGAATTCGTCCATGTTCAGTCCCAATTCCTGGGACGCGGCGAGGTAAAGACTGTCGCTTAATTGGCGATACAGCGGCGCCAATTTGAAGCGGAAGTCGTAGAACTTTCCCTGTTTGCCGGCCGCGATGGCGGCGGCCGCGGCTTCGCGCGCTTGCGGGTGGATGTTGAGGGGGAAATTCTTGAACACCAGCCGCACGTCCCGGGGGTAGGCCTTGGAGACGGAGTCGAGAATTGGAGCCAGCATGGCGCAATACGGGCATTGCAGATCCGAAAACTCGACCACTGTCACGGCGGCATCGGCCGGGCCCCGCGTAAAGCTGTTGCCGACGGGTATGTCCTTGAATCCCGTATCGGGCGGCGGCTGCCAACCCAGGCGCTGGGCCATGAAATCGTTTTTATCCTGCATGGATTTCAGCAAGGTGAGAATACTGTCTTGCCGCGCTTCGATGGCCCGCAAACGGCTGTTAACCTGCGGGGAAACGCAGGCGTTCAAACAACACAACAACATCCCCAGAGCAATTCCAACATTTCTTCGACCCGACATGATTTCTCCTTTTGCGCAACGGGGGTTACCCGCCCGCCGCGGCTTGATCCAATAACAAGATGGCCCGGCCATGACCGGCCACGGCCTGGGTGATGGGCAATTCCATATCGCCTTCCCGGAGGCGTTTTACGGCCGGAGCTTTGGCTTCGCCCAACGCCACGCACACGAGGGTGCGGCAATCCCACAAAGTCCGCAGACCCAGGGTCACACGCTGCGGCGGGGGTTTGGGACCCGTTACGTCGATCACGATTGACTTACGATCCCGCAGGGCGGCGGATTCCGGAAATAAGGAGGCGGTGTGGCCGTCTTCCCCCACGCCCAAAAAAATCTGATCGAACACCACCGGGTCCGCGCCGAATTCGCGCTCCAGTACATCACTATATTGCGCCGCCGAAGTCGCCCAATGCGCGCGTTGTAATCCTAACCCGGCCGGCTCCAACAAAGCCTCGCAACACGTGCGCCAGTTGCAGGCCTCGTCTGCGAAGGCCACCCGGCGTTCGTCGACCGGAAAAAACCGCAATGGCGTTCCGGCCTTGACCCGCGCTTGCACGCTCGACGCCCAAAGCGGAAACATCGCGGCAAAGGTGGTTCCACCGGAAACCGCAAGGCGCGGGCCCTGTAAATATTCCAAGGCGGCCTGTGCCACTTGCTCCAAAGCATTCATGACCCGAATCTGCAAACAACCCTCCATTGTGGGGCGGGATCAGAAACAGGGTATATATTTCCCGCGCATCAGCCTAGGGAGAAGGGAAATATGCTTTTGCACGAAGACTTCGCGGACCTTGAAACACCCACCGGCCCCATGCGCGTACACCGCTTTCAACCCGCGGCTGGCGGACCTTTTCCCGGCGTAGTTCTCTTTTCCGAAATCTTTCAGGTGACCGGTCCCATTCGGCGCACGGCGCGTCTGCTCGCCGGCCAAGGCTACCTGGTCGCGGCGCCGGAGGTATATCACGAATTCGAGCCGGCCGGATGCGCCCTGGCCTACGACCAGGAAGGTACCGACAAAGGCAATCGGTATAAAATCGAAAAAGCGGTCGCGGCCTATGATGCCGACGCGGCTGCGGTCATTGCCCATTTGCGCGCCCTGCCCCAATGCACGGGCCGGCTGGGTTGCATAGGGATATGCCTGGGCGGGCATTTGAGCTTTCGCTGCGCCCTGCATCCCGAAATCCAGGCGGGGGTCTGCTTCTATGCCACCGACATTCACAAACACAGCCTGGGCAAAGGCCTGCGCGACGATTCGCTGGACCGCGTGGCGGAGCTTCGTGGCGAAATGCTGATGGTTTGGGGCCGCCAGGATCCACATGTGCCGCAGGCGGGCCGCGACTTGATTTACCGCGCGCTGACCCAGGCCGGCGTGAATTTCACCTGGCATGAGTTCAACGCCCAGCATGCCTTTCTTCGCGATGAAGGGCATCGCTATGATTCCGCCTTGGCGAATATCGGCTATGCCCTGGTTTTCGAGCTATTCCAACGCCGGTTGCAGGTCGGCAATGTCACCAACCCTAGCGCACCGGCCACGGCTCCGGTCAAACTGGGTTAGCGTCCTTACCCCTGATTGGGCTGCACGATGAAGTCCTGGTATTGCCGCAGCAATGACTCCGATACCGCGGCGTCTTCACCGAGATAGCGCAGCGCCCAGGCGATAGATTCCAAGGTGGCCAACCCCGAGGGCTTGGCCTGATCGCGCTGCGATGCCTGCAGGGGCCGCAGCGCCAAACGGTTTACCCGCAACAGCCAGGGGTTGCGCCACCACAAGGCGTGGGCCTGCTTCCACGAGCCGTCGAGCAAAATAAGCCCTGCGAGCGAAGGGGTTTCCGGCAACGGTTCTTCTTTACGGTTAAACAGTTGCCAGGGCTTTTCCAAAGGATGATTGCTTTTGAGATACAACGCGGCCCAATGACGCGGCTCGGTGTCGACGCCCGCCGCCCGGCGCAGATTGGGCCAGGAAAGCCCCACCCGCAAAACACTATTGGACAGGATCATATTGGCCAGGCGCGCCGAATTCCACAGCTTCAACTGTTCCTGGGGGTGCTGCAAAATCACCACGCGCAAACGCGTGCTCTGGATTTGCACCCGGCCGCAAACGCATTGGGAACGCGGGCGCAAACATGCGGGGCAGGCCTCGGCCTTGGCAATTTTTCGATCTTGGCGCATGGGAAAGGCAAAAGTGCTTTCTGTAATTTGCATTTTGCTTTCCCATGTTCCGCCTGATTTTTCGCGCCGCAGCGGCACTGTGCCTGCTGGTGTCCGGCTTTTTACTGTGGGAAGGCGGCGGCTTGCCGGCTTCGGGAACGGCCTGGATTGTGGCCTACTTCGGGTTGTTTCGCGTGCCGGCGGCGGCGGCGGTCATTCTGGCCGCCAACGTGCTTTTGGCCGTGGCTTCAGCTTGCGTCACCGAACTTTTACTCGGCCTGTTTATGTCTGCGCTGTCGGCCGTGTGTTCGGCGGCCTGCCTGCTGGGCATGCTGGGCGCCTACTTTCCCCCGCTGTTCGATCACCTGGTGAAATGGTGGCATTGAGTCGCGCATGAACCTTCAGATCTTCGGGCGCAAAGACAGCGCCGACACCCGCAAAGCCGAACGCTGGTTCAAGGAGCGGCGCCTTCCTTTCCAATCCGTCGACCTCAAGATCAAGGGCCTGGCGCCGCGCGAGCTCGAAACCGTGGCCGCGGCCGTGGGCTGGGAAGCCTTGGCCGATCGCGATGGCAAACGCTGGAGCGAAAAAGGGCTGGCCTTTATGACACCCTCCCGACTTCCCAATGTATTGCGCGAAGATGCATTGCTCTTGCGCACGCCCATCGTGCGCAACGGGCGCGAGGCCACGGTCGGGTTTCAACCTGAAATCTGGCAAGGATGGAAATGACCGGATCGCGCAACTAAAATCGGTTGTCAACGCCGAGGTGGATCAGCCCGTCGCCCGGACCGCGATCCGGATTCAAAGCATAGGTAACCGCCACGCTCCATTCCCCTTTGTCACCGCCCTTCGACAATTCGATGCCGACGCCGTAACCCAGCACCTGACGCCAGTAATAATCGCCCACCAGCCGGTTCACCAGACCCGGATCGGTAAAGAGGAAAACGCGGCCTTTGCGGCCCAGGCCGTATTGCGCCTCGGCTTCGCCGACCACGTAGGCGTTGGTGAGAAATTCGTGCTCGCTGTAGCCGCGTAAGAGGCGGGCGCCGCCGACATAATACAGTTCGCCGAGATTGAAGCGGCCCGCCAAGGGAAAATTGGTGGCGGCGCTGGCGCCGAACTTCAGTCCCAGCCGATGCGGAAAAGGAAACCAGGCTTCGACCGCACCCGTGCTCTGCACCAGGTAATACGAGCTATCCTGGGTATCGCGACGCATTCCAGTGACGCCGATCTCGGCATGCGATCCCGAGGTCGTGAAGGCCGCGCGATCGCGGTTGTCGAACCCCAATGCCAATCCCGATTGCCAGGCCTCGGTGTGTTGATCGGCCACGGCGTCCTGGTTTTCCTGATTTCCCACGCGGATTTCCAGACGGCTCTTAAACCCGAGATCTTTGAAAAAAACCGCGCGGCGGTTCCACTCCCAATAGGTGGTGTCTTGCTGGAGAAAATCCAGCTCCAGGCGCACGCCCACGGGCAATCCCAGCGGCCAGGGCTCGACATAGGCCAGATGGGCTTCGCGTTCCTGATCGGGCCGGCTGTCAAAGGTGAAATCGAAATCGCGCGCCGTGCCCAGAATGTTGACCAGGTGAATGTCGAGGTAGCCGGTAAGATCCTGATTGGCAGCCGCCTTGGAGTCGTAACCGAGCAGTCCGCCCAATTGGTTCTGATGCGACTCGACCAAGGCCAAGGCGGGATAGAGCAGGTTGCGGGTGGAGTCGCGGTACAAGCCGACCCAATCGGCGGTTTCGAAGTATCCGGTGCGCCGCAGCCGCTGCAGCGCCTCTTCCAACCGGCGCTGATCATAGGGCTCGCCGATTTCCAGCAAGGACAGGCGGCGCACCGTCTCGGGTTGCATGTGCGTGCTGCCGCCGTACAGAGTCAGTCCGCCGAATTTGTAGGCATCGCCGCGCCGCACATGCACGAGCACATCGACCGCCGGATGCCCCAGGGAATCGGGCCGGGCTTGGCAGTGCAGGACCGCGAAGGGAAAACCGTGGTCGAGCAGGAATGCGCGCACCTCCTGTTGCAATGCCGTCAGGTTTTTCCGGCTGGCCACAGACCCGGAATACCCGCGCAAGGCCAGACCGTCCAACGGATAGCCGTCTTCATCGCGCACCGCGACGTGCCGGATCAGGAACAGCGGACCCCAGAATAGGCCGGAGGAATCCGCCGCCGCCGACCAATATCCTTGCGCCATGGCCGCCACGCGCAAGCTGTCGCGGGCCTCGGTCGGACCCGGTAACCCTGGCGATACGGGTGGGGCGGCCGAGCAGCAGAGTCCGAAATACAGTACAAACAGAAGGACGCCGCGCCGCATCAAAACACCGCCCTTAATTCCACCGACAATTTCTGATCCCAGGCCGCGCCTGGATCGAGACGGGCCAGGTAGCTGAAGTTGAGATGCAGATACGACTTCAGATCGGCCTGGGCCAGGGCTTCGATGCGGTGGGTGGAACCTTTGAGAAACCCGCCGGTGGAGAAATAACTGCCTTCCCCGACCCCGAACAAGTAATGCCAGGAATATTCCAGCGAGGCGCGGCCGCCGAAGAACGATCCCTTTTCCACGCGCGCCGTAGGTGTGACGCTTTGCAAATCGAGCGGCGCACCGGCGTCGCTCCCCAACGTATGCGCGTAGGCGAATTCCGGTATCAAGGTGAAGGCATGGGAAAGATGGCGGTAGAGCGAGATGCTTCCCGACCCGTTCTGCACGTGGCTTTCCGATCCGGTTGCGTCGGAATCGCTTAACCCCTGGCTCAGCTTGACGCCGTAGTCGCCGTCGAGGGCGGCCTCCCAGCCTTCGGACCATTGCCAGCGGTACTCCCCCGAGCCGTCGGCGCTGCGCTGGCGCGCCGCGCTGAGCCCCGCTCCCTTGTCGTACTCGCGCTGCCAGCGAAACGTGGCTGAACGCTTGGTGGCCGCGCTGTGCCAGCGCAAGGTGGGCGCATAGCTGGCGCGGCCGGAGCGCACGGCTTCGATTTCATCGTCGGTCAGCCGCGGCAACGGCACCGGGTCGGCGGAACTGTCCTGCGCATCGGTTTGCACGTCGAAGCCGAGATCGACGTCGGCCAGTACACCGCCCACCCGCAGGGGCCAACGTCCCGGCGAGAGATCGACGTGCAGGCTCCATTGCAAATCCTGATAGGGCTGCACCCCCAGGGTGCTGTCGCGCCGCAAGCCGATGAAGGCGTAGTCTCCGCCGGTTTCGACGTGTTGGTATACGTTCAGCAGCGAATCGTATTGGTAATCGCCCTGGCCCGGCGCCACCTTCTGATAAGCTTCGACCAGCGGCACTTCGGCGGTGCGGCTTACCTTGTAATGCGTCTGCATCCCGTACCCTTTGGGGTAGGCCGACACGGTCAGGTTGGCTTCGGCCTGATCGTAGGTCGCTTCTTCGGGATCGTCGGCGCGCGCGCCGAAAGCATCGGGAAGCCAATCCTCGTGGTAGCTGCGCGACACGAAAAAATCGCCGCTGGCCGGGCCCCAGGCCAGCAGGCGCAGGCGTTCCGACACGCCGACGTCGCGCAACGAATCGCGCAGCGACCGATACCGGCCGGCGTAATTCGAGCGGCCCACTTGGCCGGTCACGTCGTTGGTCCAGACCCAGCGGTTGGCCAGGGTCGGGCTCTCCAACGAAGCTTCGGGCTGCCACAAATCGGACCAAGACTGTCCTCCCACCGGAATCGCGGTCAGCCATTCGTCACGCACCAACGCGAGTTTGGGACTCCATCCCGCCCACGAGGTTGCGGCCGATGCCTGCTGGCGGTAATCGTCGCGCTGGTCGGGATCGCGGGCGAGCTTGGCCTCGGAGGACAGGTCGATGGTGGCGCGGGCCGTATGCAGGCCGGCGAACACTTCGCCCCGGCGCGAATCGGCCGAGGTATCGCCCAGGTGACCCTCGGCCAGGCCGCCTTCGGCACCGAATTGGAAGCCCGTCACCGGTTCCAGGGTCAAGCGCAATTTGTTGGCATCGAAGTTTTTCTCGCCCACCGCGGCGTCGAGATTCCAGGCGTCGCGAAAAGAACGCGCCTCCACCAGTTGATGGAAGGAGGCGAAGTCGGCGGAACGGTGCTCGTGCGTGGGTTCCAGCAGAAGGCGCCCGAAACCGCCTTGATCGATGGGCCGGCCGAAGCGGTTCACGCCCTGGTAACGCGTGGAATACCCGAAATCGGTCTGGTCATCGAGATGGGAATAAAGATTCTGATCGAAATAGCTGCCGAGTACGGTGAAACGCCCGTTCCCCCACTCGCCGCCTTGCCATGCGGCCGACCAGGCCGTGCTGGCCAGTTTCTGCGGCATGGGAATGGGTTGGCCGGTGGAATCGAGCACCGCGGAGTCGCCCAGGTTCTGGTAGCGCTGCAAGGTGGCCGAGTCGGGAGGCCCGGCGGTGGGATTGTCCTTGTCATCCCATTCCTGCGCGGCGCGTGCGGAAAAGCGGAAAGGCCCGACGGTGTCATCCACGCTGGTGGTCACGACGCTGCGCGGATACACGTCTTCGCTGTATTGAAATTCGGCCGAGAACAGGTCTTGGCCCGTAACCCAGAAACTGTTTAAAAAGTCGATGCGCCCCTGCGAATAGTCGATGGTGTAATCGGTACCACGCCGCAGCAACACACCATTGCGCCAAATGCGTTCGGTCCCGGCCAGCACGGTGATGTAGGTGCGGCCGTCGCGGCCGTAGAGATAGTAGCCCTGCTGTACACCGTCGATGCCGCGTAAGGTATCGGAGGTGAAGACCCCCTTGCTGAGCGCGTATTCGCCCGTGACGCCCATGCCCCCATGCGTATAGTGCAGACGGGCGCCTTCGGCTTTTTCGACGTAGCGATCCTCGCCGTCTCGGCCGTACCCGAGCAAATAATCGCCCAGCAGATATTCGTATTGGCTTCCGTACACGCGCAGGTATTTGTTGTCGATCTCGCGCAGGTTGGCCGTACTGCCGTCGGGCTGCGCGGGGACGTTTTGATCCGAAAGGCTGCCTTCGAGAAAAACGTTGGGCGCTACCTGGCCTTTGAGATTCACGAACAGCGAAGCGTCGAGCCCGACCGCGCCGCCCTGCCCCACGGTAACCGACAACGATTTGCTGCCCGACAGATCCAGGCGGGTGGCCCCAGTGTCAGTGGCGGCCGTGGCCGTGGAAACGGGCACCGCCAGCCCCGCCGCGCCCGGCACCTGATCGGGGCGCAGCACGGGCACGGCGGCCGTATCGTAAAGTCGTAGCCAGGGATGCGGCAAGGCCGGGGCCACGTGGTATACGAAGCATACGGTGTCGGCGGAATCCGGAGTTGCGGCCAGCGCTAGAGCCGAGTCGCCCACCGCGCGAAAGTCTTGAGGCGGCAGCAGCGGCGCTCCGTTACGCAAGACATCGAGATCGACCCCGAAGCCTCCCCAATCGGCGGCCCCGCGCGCGCGGAGAGTGTCGGGCAGAGGCCCGGCATAACATTCCCAGCGGCTGATGGTTCCCGGCCGCTCCTGGGCGGGCCAGGCAGGCGGGGTCTGGAGCGGCGCGGGAAAGGCCGCCCAGAAATTCAGCAGAAGCGGGGTCCAGGTCACAAAGGCGCCGTCGTCAACCGCCTTTGCGCCGGACGGAATTGCAGAAGCAGGGCTGCGCTGCGCGCATCCTTCGCTTCCAGCACCCACTCCGAGGCCTGGGGATCCCACACCATGCGCACCGGACCGCGCGCCGTTGTACCCGCACCTACGCGGTTCAAGGCGTCATCCAGCCGCATCGGGGAGCGCTGGGCTTGACAGGCCAATCCCAAGCCGCCGGGATCTTGCCAGCAGGCATCCAGGCCCAAGGGCAGCCGGGTATGGTTGCGCAGCACCCAATCCGGCGCGCCTTCTCCACCATAGCGGTCGACATATTGCCAGGCTTCGCCGTCGAAATAATCGAGAAAGGTGAAAGAACCGTTGGCGCCGCGAAACACTTCCACCCGGCCGGGCTGGGCAGGTGGGAGCGCCGCAGGCAGGGGAAAGGTCGAAAGCAATTGGGCGCCGGTGTCGTAAAGGCATAACCGCTGCTGCCCCGCATCGACAAGGTAGAACTGGCCCATGCCCGCCCTCACCGCCTGCATGGGCCGAAACACGCCCCCGGGAGAAGAAAGGGTCAACCAACGATCGCCGCGATTCCATCCGTCGCCGCGCCAAGACGAATCCCCATCGGCCATTTTCTGATAGCGCAGCGCGTCGAAACGGAACAATAGCCAGCCGTGATCGGTGCGCAGCACGGCGTCGACTCCGTCAACTCCCGTATTTCCCCCGCCGCCGCCGGACGCCGCGCATCCCGCCAGTAGTAATGCGGCCAGACCCAGTGCGCAATAACTGCGCAGCTTGAGGCGACCTTGCACAAGCCGCGCAATTCTTTGCGCAGCCGCTCGCGCGGGCGGCGGAAAAAGTGCGCCGCGCGCGCAAAAATGCCGGTTGACAACGATGGCACACCGGTTGCGTAACCTCTTCGGCATGAAAACGGAAACGCTGAACCCCGACATCTTCTCCACCGAACTCACCCGTTTGTACGCGCATTACCGCGAATTCGTGGCCCGCATCTGTGTTCGATATGTACAAAACCCCCACGAAGCCGAAGATCTGACGCAGGAGATCTTCCTTAAAGCGGGGTCGGCTTGGCAAGCTTTTCAAGGCCAATGTCAGCCGAGTACTTGGTTGTATCGCGTGGCCGTGAACCATTGCCTGGATCACTTGCGGTGGAAAAAACGCCAGCGCGATTTACTCGATACCTATCGGGAAGATTCCGTAGTCGAGGAGGAGGAGGAAAAAGAAGAGGGTTCGCCGTCGGCCCTGCGGAAGGTGCTGGACCGCCTGCGCAGTGATATGGATCACATGGACGGCCAGGTTACTTACCTACGCTTCGAATTGGGGCTTACCCATGAGGTCATCGGCAAGATTTGCAATGTATCGCGGGTCGCCATCACCAAACGGCTGGCGAAGATTACCGCCCGTGCTTCGGAGCTGCATCACGCCCTGGCCCGCGAAGAAGAAGCACTTGCATGACCTTTAAGGGAGGGAACCGGTCACGGCTCGGACACCAACCCAAGCCCATACCCGCGCACGAGATCGTGGTCCGGTTCCCCCCGATTACTTTCCGCCCCGACGGGCGGCTCCGCACGGCACGAATGCGGATCAACCGGCCCAGTGCACCACCGCGAAAATAGACGCCGCACCCAGACAGGTCAGGCCGATGAGCAGAGCGGCCGTCCCCGTTCCGGCCCGCGAATGGGCTTCGGGAAGGATGTCGGCGGTGCCGATGTACAGGAGAAAACCCGCGAAGAAGCCGAGATAAACCACCAGGAAAAACGGTGGGGCCCGGAACACCAAGGTGGAAAGCGCGCCCAAGATCGGAGCCACCGCGTCCAGAATGAGCATCACCTTGGATCGAAAGGTGCTGTTACGGTTCACCAGCATCAGGCTGACGGTGTTGAGGCCGTCGCAAAAATCATGGGCGATGACGGCGATGGCCACCACCATGCCCACGGCCCGGGAAACCTGAAAGCCCAATCCGATGCCGACGCCGTCCATGAAACTGTGGCCCACCAGAGCCAAGGCCGACAAAACACCGACTTGCGGGTGATGGTGCTCGGGGTAATCGGTTTCATGGCTATGGTGCACCAACACGAATTTTTCCAGGCTGTGGAAAAACAGAAAACCGATCACCAAGGCAATCATTCCCGCCGTGGGATCGAGGGAACTCCGCCCGGCCTGCTGGAATATTTCCGGAAGGATGTCGAAGCTCACCACGCCCAACAACACGCCGGCGGTAAAGCTGAGAATGAAATGCAGGCGGTCGCGGAACTTCAAGGCGAACAATCCGCCGCATAGCGTCGAAAAAAAAGTTCCGAGGGAAAACAGCACAGCGATCATGGATTCCGCGAGCGGAAGAACAGCACGAAAATGTAGAACCTCTATTCGTTGGACAAGACGGTAAGAATCCGGCCCGCGCTATTGCCGCCGAAGGGACAGGAAGTAAAGGCGGAATTTTTCAGTATTTGAATTCGGCGGCCTTGATGCCGAAGCGGTTCAAGGCGTAGCGGAATTGGCGCAAGGAAACACCCAGCATGCGGGCGGCATGGGTTTGAATGCCGCCCGCATTATGCATGGCCTCGCGAATGTCCTTTTCGCGCAACGGCACGCGCTCATAGGGCTGGCGTTCCCGGCTGCGTCCCAGCATGGGACCGAAGGTGACCACGCCGGGCGCGGCGGCTACCGCGAGCTTGGGTGCGGGGTCTTCGGACGCCACCAAGGTTTCCAGAATGGGAATGTCCTTGGGAGTGAGCGTTTCGCCACCGGCCAACACCACGGTGCGCTCAATGGTGTTTTCGAGTTCGCGCACATTCCCGGGCCAAGGATAGTTTTCCAGAAATTCCATGACTTCGCGCGAAATCGAAACCCGCTTGCCGTATTTGGTCGTGAATTTTTTAAGGAACAAGCTGCACAGGGGCAAGATGTCTTCGCGGCGGTTGCGCAGCGGGGGTACCTGCACCGGCACCACCATCAAGCGGTAATAAAAATCCTCGCGAAACTGCTTTTCCCGCACCAATTGTTCCAGGTTGGCGTTGGTGGCGCAGATCAGGCGTACGTCCGCGGTCAGGGTTTTGGATGAACCCACGCGTTCGAAAGTCCCGTCCTGAATCACGCGCAGCAGCTTGGCCTGGGTTTCCAGCGGCAGTTCGCCGATCTCATCCAGGAACAGGGTGCCGCCGTCGGCGGCTTCAAAGCGGCCGATGCGCTGGTTGAAGGCCCCGGTGAACGCCCCTTTCTCATGCCCGAACAATTCGCTTTCGATCAAAGTCGAAGGCAACGAAGCGCAATTCACCACGATGAAAGGATTGCGCTTGCGCGCGCTGGAATAATGGATGGTGCGCGCCAGCAGCGATTTGCCCGTGCCGCTCTCGCCGCGTAAGAGCACCGTGGCATCGATACCGGCCACCCGCCGCACCATATCGAGGGTTTTGGCCATGGGGGACGAATCGGCAATCATATTGTCCGGGTTGTAGCGCTCTTCCAATTCGAAGTGCAGTTCCTTATTCTCCTGCACGAGCTTGCTGTTCTCTTCGCGGATCATTTCCGCAATCCGCAAGGTCTGCGACAGCAGCGAGCCCACGATTTTCATCACGCGGATATCTTCATCGACCATGGTGGTGGAATGCGACGTGCGGTGCGCGGTCAACACGCCGACGGGACGTTCGTCGAGCAGCACGGGTACGGCGATGAAACCGATGCGGTAGAGGTTGAACTCTTCGGCATTCTCGCGGGGAGTGGGAATGCCCACGACTTCTTCGTTGTCGGGGATGGCCATGGCCATGCCGTGGCTATAGACCCGGCCCACGAAGGTGTCGTCGATTTTATAAACCGCCGAACGGATTTCTTCGGGGGTAAACCCCACGCAGGCCTTGATCACCAGAAATTTGCGATCGGTCGAGGGCATCAGCAATGTGCCTCGCTCCAAATCAAGAACGTCGGAAAGCAAATGCAGGCATTGCTTGGCCACCTCGGTATAGTCCAAGGAGGAGCTGAAAAGCTTGCTGATTTCGGTCAAGGCCGTTAAGGTCCTGGCCTGATGTACCATGAAGTCCTTCATGACACTTCGCAATAATTGTTATTTACTGTCATGAAAAATCACTTATTGAATTCCATTTTTGTCATTTAATCGGTCATTTCCTATCAAAATGAAAAAAGCAAAAATCGAACCACTCCATTACAAGTAAATATGTTTTAAAAATCAAAATAATGTCAGGAGTAGGCGTGGAAATCGAAATTGAAAGCTTTGAAAAAAACTCCGCCACTTCGGCGGGATTATATGTGGTTTTGGCAGACAAGGAAAATCTGCTGGGTGAGCCTCCCGGCAATGAAAAAATCGCCTGGCAAACCTTGATCGACCAGGTACTGAAAAAACAAAGCAAAAAGCTGCTGGCTGCGGATCAAGAGCTCTTCCCTTTCGGTGATCGTGGGCTCCTGGTTCTGCAACTGCCGAAAAAAAAAGGGCTGGATCGCTGGGATTGTTTACGACTGGCTGCTGGTTCGGCCTGGGAAACCGCCAAAAGCCGTTCCGCTAAAAATCTTTGCCTGTCCGTGAATCTCGCCGGAACGGAGGACATTCGGGCCATCCTGGAGGGTTTGCTCTATGCCGCCTATGACTTTCGCCCCTATAAAAGCGAGCCGCCGAAAAATTCCACTCCACCCGCGGTGAAGCTGTGGGTGAATTCCCAGGAAGTGAAATCGGCGCAAAACGTTTTGTCCGAAACCCGCATCGTCTTCCGACATCTCGACCACCTGCGGGATTGGGTGAACACTCCCGGATCGGATTTGACCCCGCCGACCTTTGCCGCCATCGCCCAGGAATCGGCCCGCCGGCACGGGCTCGAAATCGTCGTTCGCGACGAGAAGAAGATTCACAAAGAAGGCTGGATGGGTCTTTGGACCGTGGGCAAAGGTTCGGATCATCCGCCGCGCTTGGTCACCTTGACCTACGCCGGTGGTGCGCCCAAGACGCGCGGGACCAATCACCTCTGCATCGTGGGCAAGGGCGTGACCTTCGATACCGGCGGCATCAGCCTCAAACCCGGGGCGGGTATGGCGGAAATGAAATGCGACATGGCCGGTGCCGCCACCGCCCTGGCGGCGGTTTGCGCCGCCGCCGAGTTGAAACTGCCGCTGCGCGTCAGCGCCGTCCTCTGTCTCGCCGAGAATCGTCCCGGTAATGCGGCCGTGCTGCCCGGCGATGTTTTCACGGCGCGCAACGGCAAAACCGTCATGGTCGACAATACCGACGCCGAAGGGCGCCTGGTGCTTTCCGACGGCTTGTTCGCTGCGGGCCAATTGCAGGCCACGCATGTCATCGACATCGCCACCTTGACGGGTTCGGTGGTGCGCGCCCTGGGCCCGGCATTGGCCGGGCTCTTTGCCAATGATCGCGACTTCGGCGCCGCGATTCGCAGTATGGGTGAGCGCGTCTCGGAGAAGTTCTGGGAATTGCCGCTGGAAGAGGAGTATCGCGAGTGGCTCGATGATTCCACCGCCGACTTTAAAAACGTAAGCAGCAAATCCGAAGCGGGGGCCATTATCGCCGCCTTGTTCCTGGCCGAATTCGTTCCAGCCGGCGCGAAATGGTCGCATTGGGATGTGGCCGGAACGGCCTTCATCAACTCGAATTGGAAGTACTTCAAACCCGGCGCCACGGGTTTCGGCCTGAAAACCCTGATGCAAATCGCCCGCACCTTGGCATGAAGTTGCCTGGGGCGCATGATCCCGCGCCCAGGCACCAGGCCCGCCAAGGTCGATAAGGCCGCATTGTTATTTTTGCCCGGCATGGAAAAAATCGCCGTGGTGGATTTTGGCGGTCAATACACCCATCTGATTGCCCGCCGCATCCGCCAACTCGGCGTGTATTCCGAAGTCGTTTCCCCGCACTTCCATCCGGACAACCCTGACTGCCGGGGCGTAGTTCTTTCCGGTGGCCCGCATTCGGTGTATGACCCGGATGCGCCCGCCGGCGATCCCGCGCTGTACCGCGCCGGCCTTCCGATACTCGGATTGTGTTACGGACATCAATTATTATCCCGGGCCTTGGGTGGCGAAGTGCGGCGCGGCGCCGTGCATGAATTCGGACCGGCGCAGTTGCATCCCGAAACCGGCCATCCCCTCTTCCGCGGCGTCGATGCCGCCACCGAAGTGTGGATGAGCCATGGCGACGAAGTCGCGGCCCTGCCGGCGGGATTCCGCGCCGTAGGCTCCACCGACGATTGCCGCTATGCCGCGGTGGCCGACGACGGCCGTAAAATCTACGGGCTGCAATTCCATCCCGAAGTGGCGCATACCCGCCAGGGCCGGATCATCCTGCGCAACTTTCTGGAATTATGCGGCTGCCGCTTTGACTGGAACATGGATCATTATGCGCAGACGCTCACCGCGCAGCTTGGCCGTCAATGCGAAGGCAAAAAAGTTTTTCTGCTGGTCAGCGGCGGCGTGGATTCCACCGTGGCCTTTGAACTCTTGAACCGCGCCCTGGGCTCCGATCGCGTTTTGGGCCTGCACATCGACAACGGCCTCATGCGCCGGGGCGAAAGCGCCGAAGTGCTCGACTGCATGCAGAGGCAGGGTTTTCACAATTTGCGGGTGCGGGACGCTGCCGAGCAATTTCTTACGGCGTTGCACGGCGTGCAGGCGCCCGAGGCCAAACGCCTCGTGATCGGCGAAACCTTTTTGCAAGTCAAAGACGCAGCACTGGCTGAATTGCATCTCGATCCGTCGGAATGGATCCTGGCGCAAGGCACCATTTATCCCGACACCATCGAAAGCGGGGGAACGCGCCATGCGGCGGTGATCAAAACCCACCATAACCGCGTACAGGGTATTCTCGATTTGCTACAAGCGGGCAAAATCGTCGAGCCGCTGGCCGAGCTCTACAAAGACGAAGTGCGCGCCCTAGGCGCCCATCTCGGCATCCCCGAGGCGTTGCTGAACCGGCATCCTTTTCCCGGTCCGGGCCTGGGCGTGCGCCTGCTCTGCGGCGATGGCCATCCCGAGCCGTTGCCCCCGCAGCTCGGCGAACAGGTGAACGCCGTGCTGGCCGGCCGCGGACTGAGCGGCGAAGTGCTGCCGGTGAAAAGCGTGGGTGTGCAGGGCGACGCCCGCACCTACGCCCACCCCTGCCTCATCCGCGGCACGCGCGATTGGCGCCGCCTGGAGGCGGCCGCCACGGATTTGCTGAACCGGGTGCGGGAGGTAAACCGCGCCGTGATCGAAATTCAGGCCGAAGCCGGGGCGTATGCGCCCGCGGCGCGGGAATGCGGACGGGACGCACTGGATCTCCTGCGCGCGGTCGACGCCTTGTGCACTGAATCGTTACGAAATGAAAATTTATACACCACCGTGTGGCAGATGCCGGTGGTGCTCCTGCCGCTCGACAAGGGGGGCCGACCCGTCTTCGTCCTCCGCCCCGTGTTGTCGAGCGAGGCCATGACCGCCCGTTTTGCCGAACTTCCCTTTCCGGTTTTGGACGCGCTGGGGGAGAAAATCCGCGCCGGCGGCGCCGGGGCCCTGCTGTACGACGTGACGCACAAACCTCCCGGCACCATCGAATGGGAATGAAGGAGACGCGCCGAGGGCGCGAGAAAGCCGTGCTGGTGGGTGTGGCCCTGCGCGAAACGCCGTTGCGGCGGGCCCGGGAACATTTGAGCGAACTGGCCCGACTGGCCGACACCGCCGGCGCCGTGGTGGTGGAGGAAATTCTGCAGCGGCGCACCGCCCTGGATGCGGCCACCTTGGTGGGCGAAGGCAAGGCCCGCGAAGTGCAGGCCGCGGTGGAAAAGCATCAGGCCGATCTCGTCATCTTCGACGAAGACCTGTCGGGATCGCAGGCCAAGCGGCTGGAAGGTATCATCCATGCCAAGGTGTTGGATCGCAGCGGCTTGATTCTCGACATCTTCGCCCGACACGCGCAAACCGCCGAGGCCAAAATCCAGGTCGAAGTGGCGCAACTGCAATACCTGCTGCCGCGCCTGACCCGGGCCTGGACCCATCTATCGCGCCAGGTCGGCGGCATCGGCACGCGCGGTCCCGGCGAAACCCAGTTGGAGGTCGACCGCCGCGCCATCCGCCGGCGTGTTTCCGATTTGCGGCGCAAGCTGGAAAAGGTGGAAAGCATCCGCGCCGCGCAGCGGCAGCGCCGCGGGCACGCCTTTCACGCCGCGCTGGTGGGCTACACCAATGCGGGCAAATCCACGTTGATGAATGCGCTGACTCAGGCCGGCGTTACCGCGGTCGACCGCCTTTTCGCCACCTTGGATCCCACCACGCGCCAGCTTTGGCTGGGTCCGCGGCGCCGGGCCGTGCTCTCGGACACGGTGGGATTCATCCGCAAATTACCGGTGGGCCTGGTGTCGGCCTTTAAGAGCACCCTGGGCGTGGCCGCCGAAGCCACGCTGATCCTCAACGTGGTCGACGCCTCTTCGGAAGACTTTCCCGAACAGATGGAAATCACGGCGCGCATTCTCGCCGAATTGGGCGTGGTCGATACGCCCCGCATCACCGCTTTCAACAAAACCGATTTGCTCGAACCGGAACGGCTGCGTTTTCTGAACGACCATTACCCCGAGGCGGTGTTTCTCTCGGCTGAACAAAAAACCGGGATCGAGGCGTTGCGCGATCGCCTGTGCGGAGCCTATGATCGCGCCGCCTATTTTGCCACACACGCCGACCCCACTGACCCACCCGAAAAAGCGGCGGCTTGCGACGCCCCCGCACCGTAACTTTCAGGTTTCCCCGTGCAGATCAAAACCGTGCTTTCACCCGCCTATCTGGCGCGGGTCTTCAGCCTGCGGCTGCGCGCCCGGGCCGTGCTCGAAGGCGCGCTGGCCGGGTGGCACCGTTCGCCTTTCCACGGCTATTCCTCGGAGTTCTCGCAATACAAAGGCTATGCCCCGGGCGATGATCTCAAGCACCTGGATTGGAAGGTGTATGCGCGCCGCGATCAGCCGGTGGTGCGCCAGTACCGCGATGAAACCAACGCCGCGGTGCATCTCGTGGTCGATACGTCCGCGTCCATGGGCTACGCCGCCGATCAGCCCTGGAGCAAGCTGGAATACGCCGTGGTGTTGGCGGCCTCACTGGCCTTGCTGGCCGAACGCCAGCGCGATGCGGTGTCGCTGGCGCTGGGCGGCACGGGACTGGAAGCCTTTCTGCCGCCGCAAAGCGGACCGGCAAGCACGCGCGAAGTGCTCCGGCGCCTCGAATCGGCACGGGCCGCGGGGGCTACCGATCTCGCCGGCCTGTGCGCGCAAATCGCGCCGCGGGTGCGCGGGCAAAGCTTCTTCTTTCTCTTCACCGATTTGTGGCAAGACCCCGACGCCGTGGCCGCGGGACTGCGCCGCGTGCGCAGCAAAACCCGCGGGGCGGCCGTGGTGCAATTGCGCACGCGCGTCGAATCCGAATTTTTCGCATCCGGCGCCTTCCGCCTGCGCGATCTTGAAACCGGCGAAGAGTTGGCGGTCGACGCGGCGCAAGCCGGTGCGGCCTACCGCGCCGCGGTGCAGGCGCAGGCGGCGGCGCTGGCGGCCCATTGCGCGCGCCTCGATCTGCGCCTGATTCCGGTGCGCACCGATTGGCCCTGCGATGCGGCCTTGCGCCACATGCTGGAACGCGCTTGAGCGCGGAGACCGCGGAGACGTATGTTCGGCCTTTTGAATCCCCTGGCGTTGTGGTTGGCGCCCCTCATCGCGGCGCCGCTGATCATCCACTGGCTCGGCCGCGAACCGCCCCGGGCCCGCGACTTTCCCAGCCTGCTTCTGGTACGGGGCAAACTGGCGCAGGCCATGCGCCGGCACCGGGTCAAGAATTGGTGGCAATTGCTCTTGCGCACCTTGGTCTTGCTGCTGCTGGTGCTGTCGGCGGCAAACCCGGTGTGGCGGCTGCACTTCGGGGGTGCGGGTCTGCCATCGCCCCAGGCCGCCGGCCTGCTGCTGGCCAATGACGCCTACGGCGCGGTACCCGCGGGGCGGACCACGGTTTTACGGCAACAGGATCATTTGCGGCGCAGCCTCGACTCGCTGACCGCGGGGCATTGCACCACGGAGCCGCTGCTGCGCGACGCGACCGTGTCGCCTGCCGCGCGGCTGGGACGCTACGCCGAGGGAGTCACACAATTGTTACGGCGGGCCGGTTCCGCAGCTTCGTTTCAACTGTACCTACCGGTGTTCGCGTGGAGCGATCTGGAAGCCGTACGCGGCACGCTGGCTCAGGCGCTGCGTGCCCACCCAGGCTGGCGGCTGGTGCTCACCGAATACCCGGAAGCGGCTGCGGCGCTTTCGCCCTTCGGCGATCTGCATCTGGCCTTTCCCAAACCCGGCTTCGCTGAAGTGCGCGCCCGGCGTCGCGCTGGGGTCGCGGACTTTGCGAACGCGGTCTGGACGCCCGTCAACGCTTCGCCGCAAACCGTGCCGGCCGCCGCCGATAGTTTCTCCCTGACCTTTCCCCTGCCCCCGTCGGGCTGGATGGCCGGAGAACTGGCGCCGCCGGCCGCCGCAGCGGCCCGTTTCGCTTTTGCGCACACGCCGATCAGCCTGCGCGTGCCTGCGCCCGCCACCTTGTGCCATGTGGGGAATCCTTTCGCCTCATTAGCCAGCTTGGGCCAGGGAGGTTTGCGGCTGCACGTTCAAACCTTGGCTTCGCCGCAGGCCCTGCAGAATTCAACGTGCGACGTATTGTATCTCGCCGACCCGGCAGGTCTCGACGCCGACGCCCTGGAACGCGCCGCCGAAATTCTGCGCGGCGGCGGCAAGGTGATCGTGGGGTTGGGGCGCAACACCGATCCCTCCCTGCTCAACCGCGGTTTGCTGGAGCCGTTGCAAGTCGGGAGACTGACCACCTTGGCTTCCCATGCCGCCAAAGCGGTGCGGCCGGAAACCGCGGCCCTGGCCCGTCTCGGCTGGCCCGCGGCCGCATGGGGCGATCCCGGAAATGTCAATACCGAGATCACATTTATTCCCGACCCCGGCACCGCGGTGTTGCTCACGGCCGGCGGCGATCCCATTCTCGCCTATCGCCAAGTCGGCCGGGGCGCCTTGCTTTTGTGGACCACCGACGTGAACAACCCGGACTGGACCGATCTGGGCCTGGGCCCCTGGCTGGCGTTGGTGCATCAGGCCTTCGCGGCCGGGACCTGGAGCGCGGGATCGGGGCTGCTGGAAGTCGCCTCCGACTCGGTGTTTCACTGGTCCGGTGCCGAAGATACGGCTCTGCGGGTACGCGATCCGCAAGGGGCGGAATTTTTCCGGGTGCGGCGCGACCCCGGCGGCTGGAGCCTGGGCCCTTTCGATCGGCTGGGAATCTATTCCGTGGCCACCGGGTCGGACACCTTGCGGCTGGCCGTGCGCCTTCAGCCCGGGCCCGCGCCTGCGGCGGCGGCGTGGAAAGGGGAGCGCGCGCGCTTCCTGGCCGAATGGGGCGCCTTGCGCCCGCGCCTGTTTCTACGCCGGGCCGATGCGGCCGGCCCGCTCTACGGCGGATGGCGGCTGCGCACCGCGCTGCTCGTGACAGCCGCGTTACTACTTTTGCTGGAAGGCTTCATCTCCCTGCGCCTGGCGCCCGGACGGCCCGCGGCCGCGCGGGAGTGACCTCTTCGCAGCATGCGTATTCGCGGCACCACGCGCCTTCTCGGCCTCTTGGGTCATCCCGTATCCCATTCGTATTCGCCGGCCATGCACAACGAAGCCCTGGCGCGCCTGGGGTTGGATGTGGCCTATGTTCCGCTCGACGTGGCCCCCGCCGATTTGCCCGCCGCTCTGCGCAGCTTGCGCGCCTCGCAGTTCCTCGGTCTCAACGTTACCTTGCCCCACAAGCAAAGCGTGCTCACACATCTCGACGCCGTGTCGGATCTGTCGCAACTCCTGGGCGCGGTCAACACGGTGTGGTGGGACCGGGGCCGCTGGAGCGGAACCACCACCGACCCCGAAGGCTTTCTCGCGGCCTTTCAAGCCGCGGGCCATTCCTTCGACGGCCAGGCGGTGGCGGTGTTCGGCAACGGGGGTACGGCCCGCACCCTGGCTTTCGCCCTGCTGCATCTGGCCGCCCCGCGGCGCGTGGCCGTGTGCGCGCGTGACCCGGCCAAGTCGCAAATCCTGGCCGCAGAGGTCGCCGCCAAAACCCCGCGCCGGCTGGAAACCCTGGACCTGGCCGGATTCGGAGAACGCCGGGGTGAATTCGACGTCTTGGTGCAGGCCACGTCGGTGGGCATGGCGCCCCATTCCGCGGATTGTCTGCTGCCCGCGAAGTGGCTGGAGCCGGGCCAAATCGTGTACGACGTCGTGTACAATCCCGAGGAAACCGAGCTGTTACGCCGCGCCCGCAGCCGCGGATGTCGGGTCGTGGGGGGCCTGGGTATGCTGGTTCACCAAGGTCTGGCCTCCTTCCGCCTGTGGACGGGACTCATTCCCGACCCGGAGTTTTTCTATGCCGGCATCCGCCGCCAGCAGGCCGAAACCGCGGCCGAGACGAGGAAACCGTGAAGTTACCCCTGCGGCGCAACATTTTCTTCACGGGGTTCATGGCTTCGGGCAAAAGCCGCATCGGGGCGCTCACCGCCGCCTCCTTGGGTTGGAAGTTCTTCGACACCGACAAATGGGTGGAGGAAAATACCGGCAAAACCGTGGCCGAACTTTTCGCCGAACGCGGCGAAGCGGAATTCCGCCGGCTGGAAGTCGAGGCCCTGCACGCCGTCGGCGCGGAAAACCAGACCGTCATCTCGCTGGGCGGAGGTACGCTCACCAATCCCGCGGCGCTGGAGTGGATTCGCGGCCATGGGGTGCTGGTGCAATTGTCCGCCTCGCCCGAGGTGATTCTGGAGCGGGTCAACCGCAAAAAAGATTCGCGCCCGCTGCTGGCCGGAATGGATGACGCCCATAAACTCGACAAGATCCGTACTTTGCTGGCCCAGCGCCAACCCTCCTACGACCAGGCCGAATTGCACTTCGAGTCCGAAGAATCGGTGCCGCATCATGTGCTCATGCGCCGCATCATCCATCGGTTGCAAGTCGAAGAGCTCGAACCGCTATGGGTGGAACTAGGAGAACGCCGCTATCCGATTTACATCGAAGACGACCTGTCGGATCACGTGTCGGCCATCGCCGAAAAGTCCGGGTGCACGCCGCCTTTTGCCTTGGTCTCGGATCACCAGGTCAAGACGGCCCTGGCCCCCGCCTTGGAGCATATGCGTTCCGACCTGGGTGGTTGCGCGGCTTTTTATTGGAAGGCGGGCGAACCGGAAAAAACCCTGGCCTCGATTCAGAAACTGATCACCTGGCTGCTGCGCCACGGATTTTCCCGGCGCACCACCTTGCTGGCCTGCGGCGGCGGCGTGGTGGGCGACATGGCCGGCTTTGCCGCCGCGGTCTTTTTACGCGGGGTGGAATTCGTGCAAATTCCCACCACCTTGCTGGCCATGGTCGATTCCAGCGTGGGCGGAAAAACCGGCGTGAACCATCCCCTGGGTAAGAATTTGATCGGTGCCTTTCACCAGCCCCGGGCCGTGATCATCAGCCTGGCCCATCTCGCCACCTTGCCGAGCGAAGACTATCTCGCCGGTGTGGCCGAGGTGGCCAAGTACGCCGTGATCCGCGATGCGGAGTTTTTCGCCTTTCTCGAAACAAATGCTGAGGCGGTGCTGCGCCGCGACACGGAGGCGCTCAAGCATTGCATCCGCACGTCCTGTGCCATCAAGGCGGCGGTGGTAGGTCGCGACGAACGCGAAGCCTCGGGCGAACGCGCCCTGCTCAATTACGGCCACACTTTCGGGCATGCTTTTGAAACCCTCACCGATTTTACCCTGCGGCATGGGGAGGCGGTGGCCTTGGGCATGCGCTGCGCCGCCCGCCTGTCCGTCGAACTCGGATTGCTTTCCGTCGCGGACGAAGCGCGCCACAACGCGCTGCTCGACCGCCTGAACTTGCCGCGCCGCTTTCCCGGCACTTTGGATCCCGAGCGCGCCTGGTCCATCATGGGCCGGGACAAAAAAACCGCGGCCGGCCGCCGGGTCTTCATTCTGGCCCGCCGTCTGGGTGAAGCCTTGGTCTATGATGAGGCGTCGGAGGCTGCCATGGCATCGGCCCTGCGTGCCGTGGCGGGAGACGGGCCGTGAGCATACTCGTCACGGGCTGCAATTGCTGCCTCGGTTATCATTTGCTGAATCTTTTGTCGCACACGCCGGGAGAAATCACCGCGCTATCCACCGAATTGCCGCCCGAGCGGTTGCGGCTGTCGCATGTGCATTACGCCGTGGTCGACTTCAGCGACTACAAACAGATGCACGCCCTGTTATCCGCCTGGAAGCCCGCGGAAATCTACCACATCGTGTCGCAGGAATTCTCCCTGGGCATGACCGGCATGAAGCCGCCGGCGCTCTTGCAATTCTTCATCATTGGCGCCTACCATCTGTTCGAGGCGGTGCGGCACTCCGTGCCCAAGGCGCGCGTGTTGTTCGCTTCGTCGGCCGAAATTTACGGCGGCGGACGCGGCATCGTCGACCTCATCCACCGCGAATCCGATGCGGCCGTGCCGCTGACTCCGTTTGCCGCGGCTCTGGCTTCGTGCGAGTTGTTGGCCCGCCAATTCGTCGCGGCCCATCACCTCGACATTGTGCTCACGCGCCCGTTCGGCGTCACCGGTCCGTTTCAAGATCTCAAATTCGTGCTGCCGTCTGCGGCTTCACAAATCGCCGCCATCGATCTGTACGACGGCGAAAGCATCATCTTCACCGGCAATCTCGACGTGTCGCGCGATTACCTCGACGTGCGCGACCAGGCGCGGGCCATGGTCTTGCTGGCCAAGCGGGGCATCGGCGGGGAAATCTATAACGTGTGCTCGGGCAAGGCGCGCACCATCCGCGATCTGGTGCAATTCCTGATCGGACTCTCGGGCTACCCCATCGAAATCCGTATCGACCCGACCCTGGAGCGCTCCATCGACATTCCCCTGCTGGTCGGTTCGCCGGAAAAACTCATCGCGCTGACCGGCTGGAAGCCCCTGATCTCACTGGAAGACAGCCTGCGCGATCTCTACGCCGAATTGAAAATCCGCCTGGCCGCCTCCCACCGACCGAAAGCCGAATGAAATCATGCTCTCTCTTCTGCTTTATCATTTCACCCATCTGCATTTGTTCGACAACCGCCTGTTTCGCGCCGGCGCGGCGTCGTTGTTCGCCGCCGCCCTGGTGTTTCTGGCCATGCCGCTGTACATCAAGCTGCTGAACCGCATCGACGCCAGTGCCGATTTCGACGCGCACGGAAAAAAAACCCCGCCCATTCTGGGCGGCTTCCTGCTGATCGCGGCGGTGGTGGTGGCGTCGGTGTGCTTTGCGCGCTTCAACGCCTATTCGGTTTCAACCTTGGTCATTCTGCTGGCCTATGCGGCCACCGGCGCCATCGACGACGTGATGAAGGTGCGCAACAAGCGGCGCGTAGCGCGCGGATTGCTGGCGCGCGCGGATTACCAGGCCAAAGCCGACGGCATTTCGGCCCGGCTGCGGCTGCTGCTGTACGTGCTTTTTTCCCTGCTGGTGGCTGTGTTCGCGTACAAATTCATTCCCGGGTTGTCGGGACGCATCACCGTGCCCTTCGTGAAACCCGTCATCTGGTATCCGTATCTGCCCAATTGGGCCTTCATCGGACTCATTTGCCTGGTCACCACTTCCAGTGCCAACGGCGCGAATTTCACCGACGGCATGGATTCGCTGGCGGCCATTCCCCTCATCACCACGGCGGTGTTTGCCGGCACCGTGGCCTACATTTCCGGCAATGTCATTCTGGCCCGGTATTTTCTGATTCCCTATTTGCCGGGCGGCGACGAATTGTTCCCCATCTGCGGCGCCATGGTGGGATCGCTGCTGGCGTATTTGTGGTACAACAGTCCGCCGGCGGAAATCTATATGGGCGATGCGGGCGCCATCGGGCTGGGCGGCGCCATCGGCATCATGTTCGTGCTGCTGAAAATCGAATTGTTCCTGCCCATCGTGGGCGTCGTGTTTCTGGCCGAAGCCTTATCGGTGTTGCTGCAGATTCTGGGATTCAAATTCACCAAACGCTTTTGGACCGATCGCCGGGGGCGCCGCCTTTTTCTGCGCGCGCCGCTGCACCATCATTATCAGATCAAATGGAAGGGAAAATTCGATTCGCCCCAGGCCGCGAATTCGAAAATCCTGTGGCGCTTCCACTTGGTTTCCATCCTGGCGCTGATTCTCGGCAGCCTCATCTTTTTCAAGGTACGGTGACATGCAAGCGATGCTGCACAGCCTTCGTGCGTATGGACAGGAGCATCTGCTGCGCTTCTGGCCGGAATTAAACGATGCACAGCGCGGGGAATTGCGGCGCGACATCGCCGCGGTCGATTTCGAATTTCTGGTGCGACTGCGGCGCGAAGCGGCCGCCACCTCGGTGGTATCCAGAGACGAAGACATTCGCCCGCTGCCGGGTCGAACCTGGCAGGCCCTGGAACTGGGCGAGCGCGCCGCCGCGGCCAATGCCGGCATGCGCTGCTTGCGCGAGGGCAAGGCTGCGGCCTGCGTGGTCGCCGGAGGTCAGGGAACGCGCCTGGGCCTCGACGGGCCCAAGGGCACGCTGGATATCGGCTTGCCTTCGGGAAAATCGTTGTTTCAATTGCAAGCCGAACGCTTGCTGTCTTTATCGCGCCGCAGCGGACGACCGATTCCCTGGTATGTCATGACCAGCCGCGCCAACCATGATGACACCGTCGCGTTCTTCACGACGCAGCAGTTCTTCGGCATCGCGCGTGATTTGATTTTCTTCTTTCCCCAAGGCGAACTGCCGATTATTGACGAACAGGGAAAAATCCTGCTGGCGGAGAAACACCGTCTGGCCATGGGGCCCAACGGCAATGGCGGCTGCTTTACGGCCTTACAGCAAAGCGGCGCACTGGAGGATATGCGCCGTCGCGGCGTGGAATGGTTGTTTCTCTACGGGGTGGACAATGCCCTGATACGGGTTTGCGATCCGCATTTATTGGGGTTCGCCGCGGCCAGCGACTTGCCGATCGCGAGCAAGGCCGTGGCCAAAGCTTCGGCGCAAGAACCCGTGGGCGTCTTCTGTCTGCGCGACGGCCGGCCCGCGGTGCTGGAGTACAGCGAAATCCCGCCGGAACTGCGCGAAGCCCGTGACGCGCAGGGTGGGCTCGTCTTTCGCAGCGCCAACATCGCCACCCACCTATTCCGCACCGACTTTCTCGCCGCGCAGGCGTCGCGCCCCCTGCCCTTTCACCTGGCGCGCAAAAAAATTTCCGCGGTCGATGCCGAGGGGCGGGTACAAAAACCTGATGCTCCCAATGCCTGCAAATTCGAGATGTTTCTGTTCGATCTGTTCCCACGTGCTCCCGGCATGGCGCTGCTCGAAGTGGAACGCAACGAAGAATTCGCACCCGTGAAGAACCATTCGGCTACGTCGGAGACCGACAATCCGCGGACGGCACGCGCATTGATATTGGGATTGCATCGAAATTGGGCGCAGGCGGCGGGCTTCCGCGACGCGGAATTGGCCGGCTGGGAGGTGGAAGTTTCTCCGCTCACGTCCTACGCCGGCGAAAGGCTGACGCGTTCCGCCTTTCACCGCGATGCGGAACGTCCCGTGCTGTGGGCCTAAATCAGGTCTTCCGTCCCGGCTACGACACGGCCGGATTCGTCGCCGCGGGGTTTTTGCGCGGTCTGTCCCGACTACCACCACGCATCGTGGTGAAAGTAGGATCTCCCCTGCTGCCGGTTTATCGTTTTTTCCGTCCGCATTGGCGCCGTCGCTGGAGCGATCTTTCCCGCGCGGTTCCGCTGGCCTGGCCCTCTTTGGCCCAATACTACCGCATGCGGTTGCGGCTGGCGACTTTGGCGTTGCGCCAGCTCACCGGACATGTGCACGACCAACCCATCCGCTGCATCGGCGCCGGGCATTACCACGCCGCGCTCGCCAGCGGTCGTCCCTTAGCCTTGGTGGGCTGGCATCAAGGGCCGGTGGAGCTGCTGCACCGCCTCCCCCAGGCGCCCGCGGACGGCCGCCCCTTCCTGGTCTTGACCGCATCCGCCTTTGCGGCGCCGCTCACCCGTTTTCTGGCCGCCGGCCGCCGCCAACCCGGCAAACAAGTTGTGCTTGAATCCGCGCTGCATTCCTCCCTGCGCGCCTGGGTGCGGCACCGCGGAGTGCTGGCTTTTATGGCCGATCAGATTCCAGGCCAACCCCGGGATTTTTTCACGTTATGGGGATCGTTACGTCTGCCCTATGCGGCTGCCTTGGTCGAATTCTGCGCGCGCCACCAGGCCATGGTACTGCCGGTGCACACGCGTCTCGACCGTAACGAGGTCATCTTTGAAATCGGCGCCCCCTTGAATGCGCCCGCGCCTTCGGCTCTGAAAGAAGGTTTACAGAGAGCGATGGAAAAGGCTCTGGCCGAAGCGCCGGATCAATACAACTGGTCATACCGCAAAATCCACGTGGTCTGACGGAAGGCCCGGCGCGATCCGAGGCGAACACGCCCGGGTCAGCGGTATTCTTCCGGCACCAGTTTTTTGTCGCCGCCGTGCTTCATGAACTGGCGGAAATATTGCTTGGCTTGATCCTTGTCATATTTATGCGCTGCAATGGTGGCGATGAAAAAATAGCCGCCGGGCTCGTCGGGACAATTGTTGATGGCCGTCCGGCTGCTTTGCTGCGAAGACTCGTAATTGCCCGCTAAGTACTGGACTTTGGCCGCGCTTAAATTTAAGTCGCACGAGTTCGGGTCTTTGGCCAACGCCTGTTTGATGGACTTCAGCGCATCCGTGGCGTGCCCTTCGATCATTAAGGCTTCGCTCAGCACGCCCACCGCCTCGGTCTCATCGGGATTCAATTCCAACGCATGGCGGGCTTCTTTTTCGGCCAATTCGGTTTTGTGCTCGCGCATATAGACGCGGCTCAGCATGCCCGCCGCTTCGGGAGTTTCCTTGGCGAGCAGCGACTTGTGCAGATAGTTTTCGGTGGCTTCCAGTTCGTGTTTGGCATCGAAGCCCATGGCGATGCCCAAGAAGCCTTTGGCCTGCCACACGGGATTGCGGTTTACCGACAGCTCTTTGAAATAATCCTCGGCATCGGAGACTTCGTCCCGCTTGAGCAGGCACAAGCCGCTGTAATAGGCCGCGTCCTGCAAATCGTCGTTGTATTTCAACGCGCGACTGAAATCATTCTGCGCCTTGCGCCATTCGCGGCTTTCATACCAACTCATGCCGCGGCGATAGTAGTAATTGGCGTTGTATTCGCTTTTGTCGATGAGGCCATCGAGCAAGCTGCGCGCCTTATCCGGCTGGTGATCGGCAAGATAAACCTTGGCCAGGCTGAACTGAATGTTGCTGTCCTTGGGCGTGCTGGCGTTCTGCAGGACGGACATGGCTTCTTTCACATTCCCCAGCGAAAGCTGCAAATCCGCGATCTTCGAGAGCACGGCCGGCGTGGGCGTTTGCGCGTACACGCTGTTGAACTGGGCCAGGGCCGCATCGCTGCGGCCGCCTTTCAACAGGCAATCGCCGTACATCAATTTGCCGTCGGTCGAGAGAGAATTACGCGCCGCCTCCAGCACCGGAATCGCTTCATTGCAGGCGTCTTTGGCCACCAGCATGCGGGCCAGGGCCTCCGCGTATTCGCCGTTGCCCGGTGAAAGCTGAAAGGCCTTGCGGTAATGATCTTCGGCCACGCCCGGCTGATTGCGGTCTTCAGAAATTTGGCCCAGGCCGTATTGGGCCCAGGGGTTTTTCGGATCTTTCGCCAGCATTTGGTTGAGCAGGTTCTCGGCTTTGGCGGCGTCGCCTTCCTGCTGGTAAATGCGCGCCAGGCTCGCCAGCATGCGCGAATCCGTCACGCCTAAATCAAGGGCGCGTTGCAGGGCGTGTTTAGCTTCGGGGGTACGCTTGAGTTCCAATAACGAATATCCGTCATTGACCCAGGCCTGCTTGTCATCGGGCTTTTGCTGCAGCACGCGCCCGTACAGATCGGCCGCAGCGGAATAATTGCGTTCCTGAAAACGGATGTCGGCCAGGGCCGATCCGGCTTCCAGGTTGTCCGGGTCGACTTTAATCACGTCGGCATAGGCGGAGGGCAACTCCGCCGTCAGATGGAGATCGCGCGTCAACTCCATGCGATCGACGGCCAACTCCCGATTTTGCGGCTGCAATTTCAAGGCCCGTTTGTAAGCCTGAAGCGCGGGCATGGAGCGCTTCAGGGCGCGGTAGGCGTCGCCCAAGGACTGCCAGGCGTGCGCGCTGTCGGGGTAATGTGAGGTTCCGATTTCCAGCAGGCGTACGGCGCGCGGCCACTCCTTGCGGTCGGCCAGCATCATGCCGAGCTGCAAATTGGCTTCCGGCTGTTCCGGATTCTGTTTCAAAATGAGGTTGTACTGCTCCTCGGCCTTTGGCGCGTTTCCGCCCGCGAGATAGAAGGCCGCCAATTCACTGCGGTAATCGAGATTGCGCCCGTGCAGAGCCAATAACCGTTCCAAGGTCCTGACAATACCGTCGGGTTGTTTGGCCTGTTTATACAGGCCGTACAGTTTGACCAGCGCTTGATCATCCTTGGTCTTGGAATAATCGTTTTCATATACGGTGATGGCCTGCGATACATTACCCGTTTGCACATAGGCGTCGGCCAGCATGGGCAAGGCATCGGGTTTGTAATTCTGGGCATGCTCCAGCGCCTGGGCCGCATGCTGCCAATCCTTGGCCGCGTACTCGATTTTTCCCAGATAATAGAAGCCTTCGGGTCCGCTGTTCTCTCCGGTGTAAGACTCGAGAATTTCCCGGGCCTGCTGGTTCTTGTGCTGGTCATAGAACAGAATGGCCAGTGGCAGGGATTTTTTGGCTTCGGAGGGGTAGCGGCGCAGCAAGTCCGGTCCGAGCAATGCGGCCCGATCGCGTTGCCCGGTTCTGAAATAGGCATCGAGCAGCATGAACGACAACGACGCATCGAGCGTGTCGCGCAATTCGGGACGCGAAAGAATGCTTGCGGCTGCGGCCGGATCGTCGAGTTCGTCGTCCAGCCGCGCCAGCGAAACCGCATACGCGCGGTTGGAGGGCTTGAGCGCATACAGGGTTTGCATGCGCGCGCGGGCCGACTTCTTGTCGCTTTCGGCTTGGTAGATGTCGTATAAGCCTTTGTTGATCGCCTCGTCGCGCGGCATGCGGCGATCGGCCTGCAAGAGCGGAGGCTTGGCCTTGGCCGTTTGCCCGGCATCAAGCAGCAGCAACCCGTATTCTTTTTGGAACTCGGCTTTCTGCGGAGCAAGGCTCACGGCACGCGTGTAATATTCGATGGCTTTGCCTTTATCCCCTTGTTGGCGAAAGGCGTCGGCGGCCGCGCCCGCAGCTTCGGCGTCTTTGGGCTGCAAATCCGAAATTCGGCCCAACGCCTCGGCGAGCTTGTCCGCATGGCGCTGCTTGCGATAGGCGTCGGCCAGCAAGGTCCAGGGGCGGAGATTATTCGGTTCGAGATCGGTCCAGCGCTGCAGCAGCGAAACCGCGGCATCGGTGCGGCCTAAGGTCATGCTGATTTCCGCGGCATTGCGCAAAGAAGGCAGATGCTGGTCGTTCTTGGCGAGAATTTTGTTGTACAAGTCCAATGCCGGTTGGGTGTTGCCCAGGGAAACGGCGTAATCGTATTCCACGTTTTCGTCGTCGGGAAAGGACGCATAGCCCTGTCGCAGCAACGCGCTGCGGTAAGGTGAATCGGTTTTCTTGGCATAGGCGTAGGCCTTATCGAACAGGGCCCGGTTTTTTTTGTCGTGGTTCACGGCCTGGACATAGGCGGCGTTGGCATCCTTCGATCTTTTCAGCTTCGCGTACACGTCGCCGGCCGCTTCGGCCCAACTGGGATCGGATTCGGTCAATTTGTCGATCCACGTGGTGTAACGTTTCAGCTTCTCGGCATCGCCCTGACGCAGGTAAATCTTGACCAGCGCCAGACGCCCGTCGCGAAAAGTCGGGTAGCGTTGCACCAACTGCTCCAACGGTTTCAGGCTACCGCCCCGGGCATAATCGACTTCGGCCGACTGGAATTTATCCGGCAACGGGGTATGCTTTTCCCGGTTCAGGCGTACCAGCGCCTCGACCAGGCGTGCGGTGTCTTGCAGGGTATCGGCCAAGTGCCGCATGGCCTCCAAAGTGGCCGGGTCGCCGCTGGTGCGCGCCACGTATTGATCGTATTGATCCAAGGCGCCTTTGTAATCCTTGGCTTTTTCTTTCTGTTGGGCCAGCAACAACTGGTAATTCTTGTATTTGGGATTGATGTCGACCAAGGCCTGCAGGGCCTGGAGGTATTCGGCCGGATTCCCGGCCTGCTTGGTGATGGTCACCATGCCTTCGCGCAATTCCAGGTTGGTGGAATCGGTTTGCAACCGCATCTGCACGATGCGGCGCGCCTTGGCGTATTGCCCGGCCCGCAGAAAGGACTGGGCCACCATGGGTTCGGTGGCGCCCAAGGTCGAATCGCCCTGCACCAGCCAGTTCCATTCCGTGGCCGCGCCGGGGTAATCGCCGTTGAGGAACAGCGATTCGGCCAGTTTGCGGCGTTCGCCTACACTGGGATTGTTGGCGCGCAGCAGTTTCCAGAGGGCCAAGGTGGCTTTGAGACCCGCCGGTGTGTGGATCGATGTGCCATAAGTGCGGGCATATTCCAGGTTCGAGGGATTGAAGGAATACGCTTTGGCGAAGGCTTCGGTGGCCGGAGCATCATGGAGCAATTTATTCTCCACCTGCCCCAGCTTGAACCACAAGGCTGCATCGCGGGGGCTGGTCTTGAGGGCGCGCTCCAGGATTTTCTCGGCATCCTCATAATCGCCGCGGTTGAAATAAACCTCGGACAGTTCGCGATCATAGCGGGCGCGGCCGGAGGCATCGAGAGCGGCCAGTTGCTCCAAGGCTTTCTGATAGACGTCTTCGCTGCCGGCTCGCCCCTGGGCGAGACTGTAGATCAGCCGCCAGGCTTCCAGTGATTTCGGATTGCGATCCGCAAAGGCCTGGGCATGGGCCAAGGCCGCGGTGCTGTCGCGGGCCTGTACGTCGAGGGCCGCCAGGCGCAGCAAATACGGAGATCCCGCGGCGGGATTTTCGCCCACCAGTCCCTCCATAGCCGTGCGCAATTCCGCCCCACCTTTCCCCTCGGCGAGCAAACATTCCACCTGCACCGTGCGGATTTTGAAGTCATCGGGGTGGGTCGTCACATACTTTGCAGCCAGGGATCCCGCCGCCGAATATTTTTTGGCTCCGTACAGGGCCAGGATGGCATCGCGATTGCCGACCAACAAATCGGGCTTCGCCGCGTACACGTCTTGCAAATAACGCGCGGCCATCGTCGGACTTTTCTTGGCTAGGTACGCGCGCGCCACCAGGTATTTCAACTCGGGCTTGGCCGTCGGGCTTTTCGCCCGGCGCTCCAGGATCGCGAGATACGACACGGCCTGGGCATCGGTGGTCACCACGTCGGGCAGCAATTCCAGGTAGGCGGAATTTTGCGGTTGCAATTTGAGGGCCTTGGAGAGATACACATACGCTTTTTCGGAATTCGAATCGGCCAAATAAATGCGGGCCAGTTGATAGTCGACCTGATGCGCCTTGGGCTCCGCATTCTCGACCTGCAACAGCACTTGTTTCAGGTCTTCGCGATGCGTCGGTCCGCTTAACAGGGTTTCGAGCTTGCCAAGCACCGCGGCATTCTTGGGATCGAGGGCGATGAGCTGGGTATAAATTTTCGCCGCCTGGTCGTTTTGCCCCAAACCTTCATACGCCTGCGCCAAATGCAAGAGGGCGTCTTTGCGGTCGGGCTTGAGCGCCACGATTTTTTCCAAGGCCTTGACCTGATTGGGCTTGTTGCCTTGAGCCGAAGCCACTGCATAAGCCTGTTCCCATACCTTGACGTTGTCGGGTGACAGCAAGGCCCATTGCTCGATCCAGGTTTGTGCCTGCGGGTATTGATGCACCGCGACGGCAACCGATACGGCCTTGGACAGCAAGGCCGTATCGGCGCCCTGGTTGGCGATGAGATGCTGGTAGATGGGTATGGCCGCGGCGCCGTTGCCCAGGCTCGCCGCGTACTCGCGTTGCAACGCGTCATCATCGGGAAAGCTTGCGGATCCCAGCCGCAAGATTTCTCCCAAAGTCGCAGAGCCGGTCGACCGGGCGAATTGATGCACCTTGTCATAAACGCTGCGGGTTTTGGGATTTGCTTGCAACCACTTCCAGTAGGCGGCATTGGCCGGACCGTTTTTCCGTTCCATGGCGTAGAGATCGCCTAAGGGTTGCAACAGGCTGGTATCCGTGCGCGCTTCGGATTCCAAAAACGGGAGATAGGGGGCCAACTTCGCCTTTTCGCCCCGCTTCAGGTATTCGCGCACCAGGATTTGCTTGCCACGCTTCCATTCCGGATGCAGTCGCGATAGGCGCGCCACCTCCGCGATGCCTCCGCCCCGGTCGTATTTGATTTCGGCGATTTGGAATTGATAGGTATGGCTGGCGCCTTTCTGGCTTGACAGGCGGGTCAAGGCGTCGAGCAGGCTCGTGGTGTCCTGCTCCTGCTCGGCCAGACGTCGCACCGATTCGGCGGCGGCCATGTCATGCGGATTCTGATCCGACCATTGGGCATATAGAGCGAGCGCGCCCTTGGTGTCTTTGGCTTTTTCTTTTTCCTGCGCCAACACGCGCACGTAATCCTTGTATTTCGGATTCACCTGCACGATGTGTTCCAGGGTTTTCAAATAGTCGTCGCGATCGCCGGTCTGCTGATCCAAAGCCGCCATGGCCTCCAGCAATTTCAGATTGTCGGGATCGCCTTGCAGCTGGAGAGTTAGAACGGTGCGCGCCTTCGCGGTTTGACCTGATTTCAAATACGCCTCACCCACCATGGGTTCGGAAGTGATGAGGCTGGAATCGGTTTTGACCAGGGCGTCCCATTGCAAAGCCGATTCGGCATAATTCCCGTTCAAGAACAGCGCTTGCGCGAATTTATGCAGTTCTTCGGAAGTGGGGTTTTGCTGGGAAAGAAAACGCCACAGAGACAAGGTGGTCTGTAGATCTGCGGGTTTGGTGACGGTTTGCCCATAGGCACGCGCATAGGCGGCGTTGAGGGGCTGCAGTTGGTACGCCTTGGCGAACTTTTCTGCGGCCGCGGCTTCTTTGCGCAACTTGAGTTCGGTTTCCCCCAAGCGATACCAAGCCGAGGCATCGGAGGGGGATTTCGCCAATGCCCGCGCCAGAGTTTTTCCCGCCTCGTCGTAATCGCCCGCCTGGAAATACAAATCGGCCAATTTGCGGTCATAGCGCGGACGCCCGGCCGCGTCGCCTTGCCACAGATGCTCCAAGGCTTTGATTTGCAGGTCCTGCTGATCGGACTTGCCCTGCACCAGCGCATACAGAAGGCGCCAGCCTTCCAACGACTTGGGTTCCCTATCGACCAAGGTGCTTAAGTGTCCCACGGCCGCGGCGGTGTCATGCGCCTGGAGATCCAAGCCGGCCAGGCGCGTGAGATATTGGCTGCCGGCCTCGGGATCGGCCTGGACCAAATTCTGCATGGCTTGGCGCAGCGTATCCCCGCCCTTTCCCAGGGCCTGATCAGCTTCGACTTCGACCCGCAGCATGTCTTTGTCGCCCGGATTGGCGGCCAGATATTGCCCGGCCAAATCCGCGGAGGCTTGGAATTTCCGTGCCTGGTGCAAAGCCAGCACGGCATCTTTATCGCCGGCGAGCAGTTTGGGCGACTTGGCGTATACATCGTCGAGATAACGGGCTGCAATCGCCGCATTTTTGCGCGCCAACAAAGCCTTGGCGATCAGAACCTCCAATTCGGGCTTGGTGCCGGGCTGTTGCGCGAGGCGCTCCAAGGCGGGTAGATGATCGTCGACTTCCGACTCCTGCGTCACCACGGCCGGAAGCAAAGACTGGTACTGCGCGTTGTCGGGCTGCTGCTTGAGCGCCCGGTTCAGGTATTGATAGGCCTTGCCCTGATCACTGTCGTCCAGCGCCATTTTCGCCAATTCGAACTCCACCGCATGGGCCGTAGGATCGGCGGCATCGATGCGCAGCAAGGCGTCACGGCGTTGATCCTTGGGAGCGCCGGAGAATGCCGCCAGGACTTTGTCCTGCACCGCCTTGTCCTTGGGATCCAAATCCAGCGCCTTGAGATAGGCTTGCTGCGCCTTTTCCACCTCGTGGTTTTGGGTGTAAAGATCGGCCAGTTGCAGCTGCAGCGCCTTGTTGCTGGGATCCAAGGAGGCGGCGATTTCCAGGTACTTCACGGCATCGGCCGGACGATGCGCTTGCAGCATGAGTCGGGCCAGCTTCTCGTTGAAGGCTTTGTCGCCGGTATAATCGGCGGCCACGGCTTCGTACAAGGGAAGAGCGTCTTTAAGATCGCCGCGGCTTTCCTGCAATTGGGCCAATTGATATTTGAGGCGGTTGTCGTCGGGAGTCAGGGCGAGAAGCTGCTGGCGATACGTCACCGCCTGCGGCGAGGATTTGTCGACCAGACCGATGATTTCCGTAAGCAAGGTCACGTCTTTCGGGGTCTTCTGCAATTGCATTTCCAACTTCGGCAACAGCTTGTCTTTGCGCAGGGGCTTGCGGTAGTAGTCGATGAGATAGGACAGCGCTTCATCCGCATCGGGATATTTGGCCAGGTAGGCTTCGTATTCGATCGCGGCCTTGGCCCGCTCTCCGGATTCGCTCAAGGCCCGGGCGTAATTTCCCCAGTCGACTTTGTTGTCGTGCAAATCGGGAACGCGGGCATAGTGGCGGGCGGCCTCGGGATATTTTTGCAAGGCGAAATAGGATCGTGCCATCAGCCGACTCGCCAAGGGCGAAGGCGTTTTCAATTTCTGGAATGACTGCAAAGCCAACGCGTAATTCCATTCGAAGTAATTCAGGATGCCTTCGGCTTCGATCCAGTGGGGATTGGCAGTTTTGGATCTGCCGGAGGCCGACCGGGTTTCGATTTCGGAAATCAAAGCCGCGGTGTCGAAGGTGGCTGGTGCTTGTCTCAATACGGCATCGATGTTCTGCGCGAACTTCCGATCCGCTACGGCTTTGGCCTGGGCGATACTGTCTTGGCGCGCTTTTTCGGCGGCTTTGACCGCAGCCACGCTGTCTCGACGCGCTTGGGCACGCGCTGCGGCTGCGAGTTTGGCTTTGGCCACACTGTCGGCGCGCACCTGGACCAAACTGTCGCGGCGTGCTTTGGCTTGGACCGCAGCTTGGGCTTCGGCTGCGGCGATGCTATCGCGGCGCGCCTTGGCGACCGCAGCGGCGGCAACCTTGGCCTGGGCAATGCTGTCTTGGCGTGCCTTCTCTGCAACCTTGGCCGCGGCTACACTGTCGCGACGCGCTTGGGCGCGCGCGCTGGCGGCGAGTTTGGCTTTAGCCAAGCTATCGGCACGCACTTGAGCCAAGCTGTCGCGCCGTGCTTTGACGTGGGCCGCCACCTGGGCTTTGGCCGTGGCAATGCTATCCCGGCGCGCCTTGGCGATAGCAGCGGCGGCAACCTTGGCCTGGGCAATGCTGTCTTGGCGTGCCTTCTCCGCAACCTTGGCCGCGGCTACGCTGTCGCGACGCGCTTGGGCACGCGCGCTGGCGGCGAGTTTGGCTTTGGCCAAGCTATCCGCACGCACTTGAGCCAAGCTATCGCGCCGCGCCTTGGCCTGGGCGACGCTGTCGGCTTGGGCTTTGGCCGCAATGACACTGTCTGCATGGGCTTTTGCGGCTGCTGCTTTCGCCTCAGCTTGTAATTTCGCCTGGGCCGCCTGTGCTGCGGCTACGCTGTCTTGTCGTGCTTTCTGTTGTGCGGCCTTGGCCTGGGCGATACTGTCGGCTTGGGCTTTGGCAGAGGCCACGCTGTCGGCATGCGCTTTGGAAGCCGCGACTTTCGCTTCGGCTTGTGACTTCGCCTGGGCCGCCTGTGCTGCGGCTACGCTGTCTTGACGGGCTTTTCGCTCTGCGGCTTTAGCCTGGGCAATGCTGTCGGCTTGAGTTTTGGCTGCGGCGACGCTATCGGCATGCGCTTTGGAAGCCGCGGCTTTCGCTTCGGCTTGTGACTTCGCCTGGGCCGCCTGTGCTGCGGCTACGCTGTCTTGACGGGTTTTTTGCTCTGCGGCTTTAGCCTGGGCAATGCTGTCGGCTTGAGTTTTGGCTGCGGCGAGGCTATCGGCGTGCGCTTTGGAAGCCGCGGCTTTTGCCTCGGCTTGTGACTTCGCCTGGGCCGCCTGTGCTGCGGCTACGCTGTCTTGACGGGTTTTTTGCTCTGCGGCTTTAGCCTGGGCAGTGCTGTCGGCTTGGGCTTTGGCGGCGGCCACGCTATCGGCATGCGCTTGGGAGGCCGCGGCTTGCGATTTCGCCTGGGCCGCTTGCGCCGCCGCGATGGTGTCGAGATGCGCCTTTTCGGTTTTGGCATTATTGGTTTTGGTGGCTGCGGATGCGGGCGTAGCTTCGGCCGGCACGGCGGCCAAGGCGTTCATGGTTTGAGTCAACTTCGCTCTGTCGTCGGCGCTGTTGGAGTAGAGAATGGCCTTTTGATAGGCCTGCTTGGCTTCGGGAATGTTTCGGTTTCCGGCCAGTGCCTGAGCCAAGCCTTTCCAGTTTTCCGCCGACTCGGGATCTTTTTTAACCAATTCTTGATAAACCGGAATGGCGCGATCGTATTTTTTGAAGGCCAGATAATGACGCCCCAGCTTGACGTCGAGGGAAGGATCGGCATTGGGCTGCTTGCGGAGCGTCTCCAGCAGATCCGCATAATCGGCGGGATATTTACGCGTTCCCAACTGTTCCAGCAAAGCCATATATTTGATCCCAATCACGGGATCGCTGGGGTTTAGTTTGAAGAGCGCGCGCAGTACCGGCTCCTCGGCGTCTTTAAGGTTGGCGCCCTCCAAAGCGCTTTGATAGCCGAGCAAAACGGCGTAGTTGTCGGGTTGCAACTGCGCCGCTTGATGGTAGGGATCGACCGCTTTGGCGAATTGACCGTTTTCGATATAGCAGGACCCGAGTTTGGCCCAGGCATCGGCAAAATTCGGTTTGGCCGCCACGGCCTTTTGCAAATTCGCAATGGCGTCGTTGATGTTCCCGTCCTGGTCCTGATCCTGCGCGGCCTGATAGAGGCTATCGGCGGTATCTGCAAGGACCGCCGCCGGCAGCAGCGCGCTGCAAATCAAGGCGCACACGGCCAGCCGTCGCAGTAGGCGGGAACGCGCATTTACGGACGCGATGCGTTGCATGCTGACTCCCTTCGGTTGTGCAGAACCGAAAACATCCACGTAATTGAAGACTGAGGGAATGATCTCCGCGGAAAGCTCTCTTTCCGCCCTCAGCGCAAATATTAAACTCTTCTACCCAAACTTGCCCCCAAAGCTTGGGAAATTCCGGGGAAAACCCGTTTTCCGCGCTGCGGGATCGATTGCCCGGGGGTCAACGCGCACCGCCCTGGGCCGGCGCATCGGTCCAGGAAAACTCGAGCACTTCGGCGATGTCCGTGGCACCCAAGCCCAGCATCACCAGGCGATCGAATCCCAGCGCCGTTCCGGCACAATCGGGCAACCCTCCGGCCAGATCGGAAAAGAATCCGGAATGGATCGGCACCTGCGGCTGGCCGCAGTCAACCCGTTTGCGATTTTCGGCCTGGAAACGCCCGAGATACTCTCCGGGATCCCGCAGCTCCAGCGAGCCGTTCCCCAACTCCATACCGCCGCCGAACAATTCGAAGCGATGCACCACCTCGGGCCGGTCGACTTGGCTCCGCGCCTGCGATGACAAGGCCGCGGGAAAATCATACACCACGGTGAAGGCGCCGGGATCCAAAGCGGGTTCAACCACCGCGGCCATCAAAAAATCCAACGCCTCGCCGCGCTGCGGAAAGGCCTCGGCCGCCAATCCCGCGGCGGAAAAAGCCGGATGCGCCAGCAGGTCGGCGAGCGGCGCCCCGAGCGGATCCAATCCGGTGGCGCCGGCAAAGACTTCGGAGTAGGGGCGATAAACCGCCGGCCGTGCGCCGGCCACAACGCGACAAAGCTCCAGCGCCTCTTCCAGCAGGGGCCGGAACGCGTAACCCAGCCGGTACCATTCGATTAGGGTGAATTCGGGGTTGTGCCGACGCCCCTGTTCGCCGCGGCGGAAGGCCTTGCAAATTTGAAAGATGTCGGGATAGCCGCGCGCCAGCAGCCGTTTCATCAAGGCTTCGGGCGAGGTCTGCAGAAAACGCGTTGTGCCGAACGCAGCGAGGGAGAACAAATCGATGTGGCAATCATGCGAAGCGCCATCGTCCAGCAGGGGCGTTTCGACTTCGAGCACGTTCCGCGCGGCGAAAAAGGCGCGCACGCGAGCCAGGGCTTCGGCCCGGTAGCGGGCGGCGTTCAATTTTGGAGGGGGCGCCAAAGCGGGCGGCCTGGGTACGCGTTTTATTTGGCGCGTTCCACGTATTCACCGGTGCGCGTGTCGATGCGCACTTTCATGCCCTCGCCGATGAAAAGCGGAACATTGATTTCGGCGCCGGTTTGCACGGTCGCTTTTTTGGTGACGTTGTTGGCGGTGTCGCCTTTCACGGCCGGCTCGGTGTAGGTGATGGCGAGATCCATGAAAATGGGCGGCGTCACGGAAATCGGTTTCTCGCCCCAAAAGGCGATCTCGCATTCGGTGTTTTCCAGCAGCCATTGTTCGGCGCCGTCCATGGCGTCTTTGGGAATTTCCACCTGCTCGTAGGATTTGGTATCCATGAAGGTGTAATTCTGCCCGTCGGTGTAGAGGAATTGCATGGTGGTATAGGAGATATCTGCTTCTTCGAAGCTTTCTCCCGACTTGAACGTGCGTTCGAGCATGCGGCCGGTCAGCAGGTTTTTAAGCTTGACGCGGTTGAAAGCCTGTCCCTTGCCCGGCTTGACGAATTCATTTTCGACGATCATGCATGGTTGCCCGTCGAGCAGAATGCGCGCGCGTTTTCGAAATTCATTGGTGCTGATCATACCCATGTCAAAGCCTCGCCGGACCTCATTAGTTATTTTCCCGGGTTTGGAAGGTAGCGCCCTGGAATAAAGCGGGCTGAATCTAACAAACATGTCCGTTTCTCCAAACCCGCCCGCATGGCAGCGCCAGTGGCAAGACGCGTTTCGCGATCCGGCGGCGCTGCTGGAATTTTTGCAGTTGGACGCGCACCGGGCTCCCGTGGTTTTGGCGCGGAAACAAGACTTTGCGCTGCGCGTACCGCGCAGTTATGCCGCGCGCATGCGGCGCGGCGACTGGAACGATCCGTTGCTCCGCCAGGTTTTGCCGCTGCATGCCGAAGGCGAACGCCGGGAAGGCTTCGCGGCCGACGCCGTCGGGGATGGCCCGGCGCAGAACACGCCCGGCCTCTTGCGTAAATATCACGGCCGGGCCCTGTTGCTGCTGAGCGGCGAATGCGCCGTGCATTGCCGCTACTGCTTCCGCCGGGAATTTCCCTATGCCGACCTTCCGGCGGCGCAGGCGGAATGGGAAAAAATTTACGCCCGCTTGGCGGCCGACCCGGACCTCGAGGAAATTCTTTTTTCCGGCGGCGATCCGCTGGCGCTTTCCGACGCCCGGTTGCGCTGGCATTGGGAGCGGGCCGCCGCCTTGCCGCAGGTGCGGCGCATCCGCATCCACACGCGGGTGCCCGTCGTGCTGCCGGCGCGCCTCGACGCCGGCTTTCTCGCCCTGGCCTCCGACCTGGCCGCACGGCGTGCGTTGTTCTTCGTGGTGCACGTCAACCACGCCCGGGAGATCGATGCCGAATTGGAAGGGCGGTTGCGCGCGTTGCGCGCCGTCGGCGCTGTGCTGCTCAACCAAGCCGTGCTGCTGCGCGGGGTCAACGATACCATCGATGCGCAAGCCGATTTGGCCCAACGCCTGCTCGACGCCGGCGTGCTCCCCTATTACCTGCATCAATTGGATCGGGTGTGGGGCGCACACCATTTCGAAGTGCCCGAGACCGAAGGGTTGCGCATTCTCGCAGCGCTGCGGGAGCGCCTGCCGGGGTATGCCGTGCCGCGTTATGTGCGCGAGGTGGCGGGAGAAGCCTCCAAGGTGCCGATTACGGCCGGCGCGGATCGCCCGTACCTTCCGGCTCCGGAGCTTCAGGCGTCGACACGGCGCACGCCCACTCTGCTTAACTTATCGTGATAGCGCCGCCTTAACCAGCGGTTGATTTCATCGGCGGTGGTGAGGCGCATGACCTCCTGCGAGCATTCGCGCGCCTCCTCGAAACTTAGGTTGCGAATCAAACGTTTGATTTCGAGCAAGGCGCCCGGGTTCATGGAAAGTTCGTCGATGCCCATGCCGATGAACACGATGGCCGAATAGGGATTGGACGCCATCTCGCCACAAATGCCGACCGGAATGCCATGCGCGCGGCCGATATTCACCACGCTCTGAATCTGCCGGAACACGGCCGGGCTTTGGGGTTCAAACAGATCGGCGACGCGTTCGTTGGCGCGGTCCACCGCCAGGGTGAACTGCACCAGGTCATTGGTGCCGATGCTGAAGAAATCGACCTCGCGGGCCAGATCGCCGGCAATGAGCACGGCCGAGGGCACTTCGATCATGCACCCGATGGGCATGGCGGGATCGAAGCCGACGCCTTGGGCGCGCAATTCGGATCGCACCAACTCGACCAAGGCGCTGGCTTCGCGCAATTCCCGCAGATTGCTGATCATGGGAAACATCAGGCGTACATTGCCTAAAATGCTGGCCCGCAGCACGGCCCGCAACTGCGTCTTGAAAATGTCGGGATTGCGCAGGCACATTCGGATCGAGCGCCAGCCCATGTAGGGATTGCGTTCGCCGCTGACGCGCAGCGCCGGCACCAGCTTGTCGCCGCCCGCGTCCAGGGTGCGGATGGTCACCGGGCGCGGGGCCATGCGCTCGGCCAGATACCGGTAGGCGGTGAATTGTTCCTCTTCGCTGGGAATGTCCTCGCGCGTCAGGAACAGGAATTCGGAGCGGTACAACCCCACCCCGTCGGCGCCGTATTCCAGCACGTTTTCGATCTCCACCGGCAACTCGATATTGGCCGCCAGTTCGATATACTTCCCGTCCTGCGTCACCGGGTCGAGATCGCGCAGGCTGGAGAGTTCCTGCTCCTCGGCCAAATCGGCGGTGTGCTTGAGTTCGTATTCCTTGATGTCGCGCAACGAAGGGTTCAGGATGACGGTTCCGGCATTGCCGTCGACGATCACGTTTTGGCCGGACTCGATGCGGAGTTCATTCCAGTGGATTCCGGATACCGCCGGGATTTCCAGGGAGCGCGCCAAAATGGCCACATGCGACGTATGTCCCCCGACTTCGATGATGAGGCCCAAGGTGTTGCGGCGTTTGAACTGGGAGAGTTCCGACGGCATGAGATTGCGCGACAACACGATGACCGGCGTTTCCAGATCGGGGGTGGTATGCACGTTTTCGGCCAGCATCAGCACGTCGACCACGCGCGTGGCCACGTCGCGCAAATCGTTGCGGTGCTCTTTGAGAAAGCCCCCGGCGGCGACGCCGAAGCGATCGGTCAGCAATTCCATCTGGCGGTGGTAGGCATATTCGGCGTTGTACAGGTTTTCGCGGATATCGCGCAGAACCCCGGCCAGAATTTCTTCGTCGCGCAGCAGCAAAATATGGCTTTCGAAAATACGCGCTTCGTAATCCCCCACCTCTTCGCGGATGCGGATTTGCAAAGCCTGGATTTCCTTTTGGGCGCGATCCAGGGCCCGGCGCAGTCGCGCGATCTCGGCTTCAACCTTTTCGGGTGGGATGAGCCGCTTGACCACTTCACGCTGTTCGGGGTGAAACAAATACGCCGGCCCCATGGCGATGCCCGGAGATACCGCCGCACCCCGCAGCAAGGTGCGCGGATGCGTGGATCCGTTCACCGCCCCTCCGACGCGCCGTCGCGGCAGGGGACGGCCGCCTCATTCATGGCGAAAGCGTCCGGCGAAAAGTTGATCCAGGGCATCGAGCGCTTCGACTTCGTCTTCGCCTTCGGCTTCGACCCGCACCGTGGCTCCGCACTCGGCGGCCAGGAGCATGATGTTCATGATGCTTTTGGCGTTGGCGCGCATGCCGTCTTTGAGAAAGCTGATATCGCTGCGAAAGCGGCAGCAGGTTTCCACGATCAGCGCCGCGGGACGGGCGTGGATGCCCGATTCGTTCAGGACTTTAAGCTCCTTGCTGACCATCTCCCATCTCCTCCCGCAACGCCACCCGCAGACGGGCTTCGACTTCGGCACCTTCGGACAAGACCATCTCCCACACCGGGGCCACCACCGTGCCCTGGTAGACGCGCTCGTACCCGCCCTCGCTCTGGCTGACGGTTTCGATGGCGTCGCGCCAAAAAGCCGCGGCCTCGGGCGCTTCGACGCTGCAGCACAATCGCAGCCACTCGTCGGTCAATTCCACCTTCGTCACGCCCGGCATTTCGGCCCGGCTCGCAAGGATGTCGCGCTGCTCCGACCCGGCGGACCGCCAAGATACATACCGATCCGGAGCGTTTCCGGCCAGCAGGCAGAACAGGGTTTCGGCCACGAAGCGAAAGCGCACGTCGCCGCCGCGGCAACGGATATTCCAGGTCACGCTCAGCGAACCGCCGTCCCGGGCCAACGCATAGGTTTTACGGAGGAGAAGCGCGCCGCCTGGGGAAAAATCCGCCTGCCCCTCGAAGCGCACGGTGAACGCCGCGGCTTCAGGCAGCAGCACCGCGGGGCCGAAAACGCATTCGGCCAAGGGGGCGAAATCCTGGCGGCGATAGGCTTCGAAATCCACCGTCGACGGCAGTATCCATTCCGAAAACGCCGTGCGCAGGCGCCGGTCGTAAATCAAATAGCCGGCCAGTCCCGCTTCTTTGGAACCGATCTGATTTTCGAGTTTAGTTCCGCCTTCGGGTCCCGAGGCGACGAAGGCGTGGTAGGCCTCGCGTCGGCGCGTCAGGGTATCGCACAGGTTGATGCCGGTCCGCTTCAGCCACCATTGATCCACGCCGCCGTCGGCGGTGAAGGCCAACAGATGCCCGCCGGTGTGCAAAAGGAATTCCTTCCGGCCGTCGAAGTTCCAGTCGCTTTCTTCCCAGGCATGGGGCGCGCCGCCCAATTGCAGGGGATCGATGAGTTTTTGCGCGGCGATCAGATGCCGGTACACGGCAAAGCGCAGATGCGGCAAATACAGGCCGCCGAACACACCATGCCAATAGGCGCAATTGCATTGGGCTTGCCAGAGGTGATCGCGCGTAGCGCTTTGTAGGTCGCGGGCTGCGGAGGCCCCGGTCGGCTCCGCAAGGGCGGTCTGGTCGAGGAATCGGGTCAGGCGCAGACCCTGCTTGTGCATGCGGTTGCTTTCGGGGTATTTCGCCAAAAAGTTGCGCCAGAAAGGTGCCGCGCAGAAAACGCTCGGCATCTTCGCGCCGGCCAGACTCTTCCAGCCAATGCCGCAGGGCGCGGAAACGCGGAATGTCACCGGGTCCTGCGCCCAGACCATCATCTCTTGGTACGAGGCGGGCGGCAGGTAGACGAGTCCCAAAGAGCGCGCCGATTCCAGCCCGCTGCGCAGAGGTAGCAGGGCGAAGGTTTCGGGTTCGGCTTCGATGGCGGAGAAAAAGCGATCAAGCCAGCCATGGGTGTACACGGTCGCGAAAGTCTGCGGCCAGTCGCCGAATTTTTCGCCATCGTCGCCGAATACGATTTGCACGCGGGGCTCCGTGTTGCGGGCCCGCAACGAGGCGATCACCTCTTCCACACTGTGGAAGGGAATCGTATCGCGAATCACATCGTGTATGGGAAATAATTTCAGCGCATGTCCCTGGTCTTCGGTTTCGAAATAGCCGTCGAGATCGGCGTCGGTTTTGCCCACCATTTTGAAATGGCTGCCGTCGAGCACCACGTACTCGATGCCGCAGCGGGCGATGGGCGCGGCCAGCGACGGCTCCCACACGCGTTCGGCCAGCCACATGCCGCGCGGGGCGGAGCCGAAGAGCTGCTCCACGCGCGCGCTCAGCTTGGCGATTTGGCCCTCTTTGTCGCCGTCGGTCAGCATGGGCAGAATGGGCTCATAGTAGCCGCCGCCGAGAATCTCGACCTGGCCGGCCGCGCACAGTTCCCGCACGGCCCGCAGGTATTCCGGGTGGTTTTGCTCCAGCCAGTCGAGCAGAATCCCGGAGTAATGCAGACTCAGGCGGATGCCGGGGTGCACGCGCAGCACGTCGAGAAAGGGGCGGTAGGCCTGGTCATAGGCGCGCGCAAAAATGAAATCGAAATTGCCGACGGGCTGGTGGTTGTGGACGGCCCAGAGGAGGTGGATCATGACGATGGGGTTCCGGGAAATTTCAAATTGCGGATATCAAATTGCAAAATTCAAAATGAAATATTCGGGTGGCCGGGTTCGGCGCCGTCGGCGGAGCAGATGGCGCGCGTTGGACTGTGAAAATCGTAGCCGGGCGTGCTCAAAACAAATCCAGGTTCACGTTCAGACCTTTTTTGTTCACCGAGCGGAAGAGCGAGTCGGCGCTGCGCAGCGTCGTATGCAAATCGTGCTGCAAGGTGGAATCATGCAGCAACGCCCCCAGGGTGCTGTTCTGGGAATTGGCCTGGTTTACGATGGCTTCCAGGCCGGCGGCAACGCGTTCGCCGCGCACGGCCAGCGATTCGGCGCGCGCGGAAGCCGCCTGGCCATGGTTCAAAATGCTGTCGACCTTCGGCTCCTGGGTGCGCACGAAACCGTCCATTTCGCGGCTCAGGCTTTGGAAGGTCTGCGCGCCGGCGCGGATTTTCGGATCGACGTTTTTTTCCAGGGCGGACAGTCGACGGCTCAGATCTTCGGTGTTGGTCAGCAACGAGTTCACTTGTTGGGCGAACTCGGGCCGCCCCACGGTGCTGTCGAGCACCGCGCGCAACTCGCGGACCAGGGTCTCGGCCTCGACGAATACCTCACCCGCCGCGCCCATGGCTTCGGCGATACCGGCGTCGAGACGCCCGTTCAAAGTTCCGCCCGGCGGCACGACCGCGCCCGAGTCGCCCAGACGGATGCCGATTTGCCGTTCGCCCATGAGGCCGATGTTCTGAATGCGCACTTCCGAATTCTGCGTGAGGCGGATGCCGCGACGCAACTCGAAGGCAACCTTGACACCGCGGCCTTGCAACGCAATGGATTTGACCCGGCCCATCTTGACGCCGTTCACTTTGACGGGATCGCCTTCCTGCAGCGTCGACACCTGATCGAATTGGGCATAGTAGATGTCGGTTTTGCGGCCGGGCGCGGTCTCTTTCAGATAATAAACCCCGAACAGGAGAATAAAGATCGAAGCCAGGACAAAGGCGCCGACAATGATGTTCTGTACGCGGGAACTCATCGACGATGAACCATCTTCGTGGGAATTATCGCAAATATAACCATCGCTCGGCAGCGGTTTCGCGAAAGAAGCGCGCCGGGACCCGCGGGATCTATTCGTGTACTTCGGTGGAGAGCCGGGTCAGGTTCTGCTGCCGGCTTTTGTTCTTCATGGTTTCGATGAGCTTTTCGTTGAAGAGTTTGGCGGCGTCGACCCCGTTCATCTTCAGCAGCATGTTCATGGCGATGACTTCGGAGATCACCGTGATGTTTTTGCCTGGAGAGATGGGAATGACGACCTTGGACACCGGCATGCCGATGATTTCCGTGGCCAGGGGATCGAGGCCGGTGCGCTCGTAATTCTCGCCTTCGCGCCAGCGCTGCAATTCGACCACCACTTCGACCTTCTTGGTGTTGCGGATGGCGCGAATGCCGAACAGCTTGCCCACATCGACCACTCCGATGCCGCGGATCTCCATGTGGTGGCCGAGGATCTTGTTGCCTTTGCCGATGATGGATCGGCCCTTGCGGATGAGATGGACGACGTCGTCGGCCACTAGGCGATGGCCCCGCTCCACCAGGTCGAGCACGCACTCGCTTTTGCCCACGCCGCTTTCGCCGATGTACAGCATGCCCACGCCGTAGACGTCGACCAAAGAGGCGTGCACGGAACAATACGGGGCGAACCAGTCTTCGAGGATATCCTGCACCTCGGTGCAGAAGTCGAGCGTTTCGCGCGCCGTGGAGAGAACGGGCACGTTCTGTTCCAGGCACATCTGCAGCAGTTCGTCATGTGGTCCGGCGTTGTGGGTGAGCACCCACAGGGGCGAACGAAACACTTTGAGGCGCTGGAAAATCTCGTGGCGTTTTTCGGCTCCCACCGATTCGAGATAGAACCACTCGGTGGTGCCGAGTATCTGCACGCGTTGGTAGCTGTAGACTTCGGTAAAGCCGGCCAGCGCCAACCCCGGCCGATGCAGGTTCGATTCGATGATCTCGGTGGCCAGGGAAGATTCGGGAGTCTTCAGGGTCAGGGACAGGTCTTCCTTGAATTGAAAGAAAAAGTCCCTCACCGGGAGGGACCTTTTGCGGTTGATTTCCAACCGGCTGAAATCGATGTGATCCGCCACGCGGGGTCTCCGCCCTTAAGGCGTCATGGCTTCCGAAATCGGCACGGCCTTGTGGATTTTCAGCTTCTCGTTTTCCTTTTTGAGCTGGCGTTCGATGCGTTCGAGCATGGTTTCCATGGCCTTGCCCATGTTGTCTTCCTCGGCTTGTGCGCACACCGACTTGTCCAGAATCTTCACAATCACTTCGGCCCGCCGGGCGCCGCTCTTTTCATTCGACAGGATCACATGGGCCCCGGTGATGGAATCGTTGAAGCGTTCCAACCGCTCCAAGCTCTCCTTGAGGCTCGCATGCAATTGCGGTGAGGCGTGAAAGTTACGGGCGGTGATTTGAATCTTCATGGGCGTCTCCTTTCCAATCGCGGGCCGCCTTGACGAACCGGCCGCAGCCGTTGGGATTAATGTATAAAGCGCATCTCAAGAAGTGGGTAGGTGCCGGCTCCGGAATGCGCCACCCGCGCACCCGAATCAGCGTTTCCATCTTAGCCGCGCGCGGCAAAGCTGTCAAGAGGATTTCCTGGCCAACCTGTCCGTTTCCGGGACGGCGGGCAGAGGCCTCAATATTGCTTGCGCAGGCGCGCCGGCAGAATTTCCAACTGGTCGCGGTACTTGGCCACGGTGCGGCGCGCCACGTCGATGCCCTTGGATTTCAGGATTTCCACGATTTTCTGATCGCTCAAGGGATGGTGTGCATCTTCGGATTCGATCAATTTTTTGATTTCGTCTTTGGCCGCCACCGAAGACACCTCGCTACCGTCGCTTTGCGCCACTCCGGCCGTGAAGAAATACTTGAGCTCGAAAATTCCGTGCGGCGTCTGAACGTACTTGCCATTGGTGACACGGCTCACGGTGGAGATGTGCATGCCGATTTTGTCGGCCACATCCTGTAAAATCAAGGGCCGCAAATGGGTGGCCCCGAGTTTGAAAAAATCGGGTTGGGCCTCCATGATGGCGTGCATGACTTTGAGCATGGTCGATTTGCGCTGCTCGATGGCCCGGATGAGCCAGGTGGCCGAGTTCAGCTTGGCGCGCACGAATTTCTTCTCTTCGGAATTGGCGCGGCTGCCTTTGCGCAACAGATCGGCATAGGCCCGCGAGACGCGCAGCGAAGGCAAGGTGCGGTCGTTGAGCATCAGAATGAGCTCGCCGTCGATCTCTTCCACCACTAGGTCGGGTATCACCGAAGCCGCCGAAGTGCTGCCCAGCAAGCGACCGGGATGAGGCTCCAAAGCGCCGATCTCCTTGACGGCGGCCTGGATCTGTTCGGGCGTCACGTCGTATTTCTTGGCCAAGGCTGCTATCTTGAGCCGCTCCAGCAATTCGAAATCCTCTTCGACCATGCGCTGGGCCAAGGGGCCGATTCGATCGGTGCGACGAATTTGCAACAGTAAGCATTCCCTCAGATCACGTGCTCCAATTCCTGCGGGATCAAAGGATTGCAGCACATGAAAGGCTTCCCGCACCTGCGGGTCGGAAGCTTCGAGCTTGAGGCGGTTTTCCAGCACAGCCTGGATTTGCAGATGGCGCGGATCGGGATCGGCCGCGGGCACTAGGCCTTCGGACGCGATGGTTCCGTACACGTCGCTCACCAGGTAGCCGCGCTCGTCGAGGCTGTTGACCAGATATTCGACCAACTCGGCCACTGCGGGCGTCACCTCGCGATCCTGCAATTGCGCCAGCAGGTGATCTTGCATCGACTTGGCATACACCGGCACCTTTTCAAAGCGCTCGTCGGGGTTTTCGAGTTCTTCACTGCGCTTATTGCCGATGTCGAAACCCTCTTCGAGATAGCTTTCCCAGTCGATTTCCTTGCTCTGATCCGACTCGGCGATGACCCGATCCAACGGTTCTTCTTCGCGCGGGGAAAATTCGGGCTCGGTCCCTTCGGATGGCGCTTCGGGTACCGCCGCCTCCTCTTTGGACTCGGTGGACTCGGGAGCCTCGGCTTCCGCGGTTTCGTCTCTTTCGGCGCGTTCGTCTTCGGCTTTTTTCTCCTCTGCGGAGACGGACTCGCCCTCCTCGGTCGGCTCCAAAAGTGGATTGGTTTCCAGCTCTTGCTGCACCAGGGCTTCCAACTCCATCGAGGTCATCTGCAGGAGTTTGAGCGACTGGATCATCTGGGGGGAGAGCCGCTGCTCGAGCCCCACATTCATGTTGAGATCCAATCCGAGATTCATAAAAACTCAACCCAGGGAAAAAGATTTTCCCAAATAAATCCGGCGGGCTTCCTCGTCTTGGGCGAGATGTGCCGCCGTACCCTCGATGAGTACGCGGCCTTCGAACATGATATAGGCCCGGTTGGTAGTTGCCAAGGTTTCTCGCACGCTGTGGTCGGTGATCAAAATCCCCATTCCACGATCACGCAAGGTAAATATAACCGATTGAATATCTTCGACCGCGATGGGGTCGATGCCCGCGAAGGGCTCATCAAGCAGCAAAAAGTCGGGCCGCGTGGTCAAGGCGCGGGCAATTTCCAGACGGCGACGTTCACCGCCGCTCAAGGTGTACGCCTTGTGTTTGCGCAGATGAGCGATCTTGAATTCTTCCAGCAATCGCTCGCTTTCGGCGCGCCGTTCGCGACCGCGCATCTTTCGGGTCTGCAAAATCGCCAGCAGGTTTTGCTCCACCGTCAACTTGCGGAACACCGATGTTTCCTGGGGCAAATACCCGATGCCCAGGCGGGCGCGGCGGTACATGGGCAGGTGCGACACTTCGCGGTCGCTTAAGAAAATGCGTCCGGAATCGCCGCGAATCATGCCTACGATCATGTAAAACGAAGTGGTCTTGCCCGCGCCGTTGGGGCCGAGCAGTCCCACCACCTCGCCTTGACCCACATGAAAGGTGACGCCGTCGACCACCCGGCGGCCGCCGTAGGTTTTGACCAGCGCCTCGGCGCGAATTTCCTTCACGATTTCCCCTTCCGCAGCGCCGAGGCGGTATCGTGCCGGGACGATCCGCCCAGGCTCTGCCCCTGATACACGCCGCGTGCATGGCCGTGGATCAACACCTGGTCCACCTTGCCGTTCCGGAAATCGAAGGCGATGGTGTCGCCCACCGCCTTGTTCTCGCCTTGCAAGGTGTCTTTTTCAAAATGATAGTAGGTGCTGTGGGCCCCGCCCACCACCTCGGCATCATGCACCTGCTTTTGGCGGAAGCGCAGTACCATGTACTCGCCATTCATACGGTTCACATAGGCCGGACGATTGACGTCGAAATAGGTCCCCACGGCTTGGCGGAACACTTGCACGCTTTCCACGGCGCCGCGGTGAAAAGCCATGAACAGCGAATCGCCGTCGACCTGCGATTGTCGCGCCGCGGTCGAGTCGGTGGCCGGCTCGCGCGATTGCGCCTGCGCGTCGCCCGCGACAAAAAGACCGCGCAAGGTCTCCCCCGCGAGCCCCAGCCGCATGCTCAGCCCCTGCACATCGCTTTCAGCCACTCGAATGCGGGGCTGCCCGGTTATGAACAGGGAATCGTCGCGTTGGCGGTATTCGGCGCGCGCGCAGGTGATGCGCATGTCCTGCCGCGTGATGACGACGTCGCCTTCGGCCAGCGAAATGCGGGTGGAATCGTTGGAATGCAGCACCCGACCGCGGATGAGCAAGGTGTCGGGCCCGCGCCCGCGCGCGCTGTCCTTGGCCGAGGTGTCGGGTGGATAGATACGCCGCACCAGCGGATCCCCCGTCAGCACGGCTTCATGCGTCAGCCGGTCATAGGTAAGGCGATTGCCCTGCCCCTCCATGCTGTCGGCGGTGTCGCGAAAAAAAACCTGCCCTTGGGCCACGGCGCGGTTGGTCGCCTTATCATAAGAGCCGAGATCGGCCGTGAGCACGGCGGTGCCCTGGGTGATGCGCAGGGCGGCTTCGCATTCCACCTTGTTGGCATCGCGCTGCCACACCGCCCGCTCGGTTTCGAGCCGAAGGTTGCCGTGGCGAAAGCGCACATGCCCGGTCAGAATGTATTCGCCTTGCAAGCGCAAACCCTGCATATGATCCGCATTTTCCATCACCAGCGGTTCCGTATCGGCCGGGTTTTCGGGCGGCGATGCGACCGTACCGAGCGCGCACAAAGCCAGCCAAAAAAAGCGCACCGGTCAAGGCTCCGAATCTGCGGAGGCGGGATGGGCCGAGGTGTCGCGCGCCTTACGGATCGAAGAGGAATCCAAAGCGCGGGCGCGGGCCGCGGCTTTCTGGAACACACCATGAACGTCGGAGAGGATTTGCCAGTTGTTCAGGTTGGCGTCCGACACGAAACCCTTGCCCGTCAGTTCGTCGCCGTTTTCGGCGATGACGTGCACGCGCGCTTCGGTGCTGACCTGGTTCAGGCTTTTGTTCCACCGCAGGGAATCGGTGCGCAAATCCATGCCCTGGCGCGAGCGGCCGTGTACGTGCCCCTTGGCCATGAGAAAGTTCACCGCTTCATCCACCACGCCCGAATCGGCAATCACCCACACCAAAGGCGCGCCCAGGCTGTCGTAGACCACCAGATCGACGGGCGCCGCGCGCACCAAATCGGTATTCGGCCACTTCACCATGTACCGGGTTTTCAGCCGCCAACTCAGGCGCGACCCATCATGCATGTCGAGCACGGTGGTATCGCGGTATACCGCCAGCGGGTAGGTTCGGATCGGAGTCTTTCCCTTTTCGGGGTGTCCTTCCTGCGAGCAAGCCATTACACAAACGATCGCCGCCGCGGCTGGTATTCGCATCGATCGAAAAATACCATTGCCTATCCCCCCCCATTGCTATATTTCATCTTCCCTTGAGACCCAAAAGAGATTTAACGCAAGGGGCCATCCTTCCCCACATCACGCGCATGTCTTTGCCGATCCTGATCGGCATGATGGCGCAAATGATGCTCAACATCATCGATGGCATCTATGCCGGCCATCTGGGCATGGAGGCCAGCGTCGCCATTTTGAATTACGGCTTTCCCCTGTTTTATCTGCTCTTCGCCTTTTTCAACGGCCTAAGTATCGGCACCAATTCGGTGCTGGCCCGATACCTCGGGGCCAAAAAAGAAGCCGAAGCCGAAAACGCCCTGGGGCAAATCATTTGGATCTGCCTGGCGCTGTTTGCGCTGGTGATCGTGGTCTATCCGCTGGCGATGCCGCGCTATCTGGTGTTTCTGAAAGCCAACGCCGAAACGACCAAATTGACCCATGATTTTATGACCTATCTGTTCGTGGGCATGCCCTTTATTCTGGTCTCGCTCTCGCTGGGAGGCGGGCTGCGCGCCGAAGGCAATATGCGAACTCTGGCCACGTCGCAAATGCTGGGGGTGCTGGCCAACATTCTGATCGCACCCTTCTACATCTTCGGCAGCTTTCATGTGCTGGGCACCCCGGTGCATTTGCATGGCCTGGGCTTGGGGGTAAAAGGCGCGGGCTTGGCCACCACCACTGCCAATGGCCTGGCCGCACTCTACATCATTCGCTTTTATGCTTCGGGCAAATCGCAACTGCGATGGAGGTGGAAGCCGAGTTGGGCCACCCTCCAAGGCGTGGTCGACATATTCCGGGTGGGCTCGCCCTCCAGCATTTCCCAAATCCTGATCGGCGTCAACTGGATGATCATGACGCGCCTCGCGTCACGCTTCGGCGACAGCGCCGTGGCGGCCATCGGCATCGGCGGCCGCCTGGATTTAATGTCGGTCTTTCCTTCGCTGGCCGTCATGGCGTCGGTGCTGACCCTGGTCGGCCAGAATTACGGCGCCGGATTGTATGACCGCGTGCGCGCCACGGTGCGGGTGGGCCTGCTTACCGCCTTCCTCGGCCTATCCTCCCTGGCTGTGGTGGTCTTTACCTTGCGCCACGGCATCATCAACCTGTTTCACCAGGATGTCCGCACCAGCGCGGCCGCCCTGCATTACCTCAGCTTTCAATGTCTGGGCTATGGCCTGGTCGGGGTCAACATCTGCGCCAGCGGCGCCTTTCAGGGATTGGGGCGCGGTCTGCCCTATTTGTTTCTCACCAGCATGCGTCTGCTGGTGATCGCCTTGCCCCTGGCCTATGTGTTTTCGCAGCATCTGGGCGAATACGGGTTGCACTATTCGCCCGTGATGGCCAACCTGGTCACGGCCGCCATCGGTACCGTCTGGATTCTCACCGCCGTGCGCAAGCTGTCCCCGGCGGCGGCTACGACGGTGCGGGTGGCGGAGTGAACGCCGCGAGCGGGCGATCCACCCTGCATTTGCAGGTGCGTTATTCCGAAACCGACGCCATGGGATTCGTGTATTACGCCCATTACCTGGTGTATTTCGAAGTGGCGCGCACCGCGGCCTTGGCCGAGTTGGGGCACCCGTATTGGGAGATGGAAAAGGCGGGAATCTTCATTCCCGTGCTCTGCGCCCATTGCGACTATCGGAAACCCGCGCGTTACGGAGAGGATTTGGCCGTGCATACGTTGCGATCACGCCGCGGGCATGCCCGCATCCGCTTTGATTACGAGGTACGCGGTTCCGCAGACGCTCTCATCGCCGCAGGATTCACCGAACACGCCTTTATGGACAAAAGCGGCAAGCCCATGCGGCCTCCCGCCCCCTTGACGGCTCTGTTTCCGCCGGCCGCGCCTTAACATCGCGCGTGTATCCACCCGGGCGACCCGGGGAAAAGCTTGCGCGGTTCTGTCTGGACCCCGTTTTACGCTGAATTACCCGCCCACAAACTTGGGGAACCTGGACGCGGATTGATCACCGACCGCGCCAGCCGGGATAATTTCTGCGTATCGGCGGGGGCCGATGAATACGGATGTCGATGGATTGGAAATACCACAACCTATCCGACGGGGGATTTCCTTGGGAGTGCCCGGCCATTTTCCCGGATCGAAAGCTACGGCGGGGATCCCGGCGATGAGCCCGGGCCCATCCGACGCCGATTGGGCGCCGCAGCTTCTCCGTATTCTGCACCTGGAAGACAACCCCCACGACGCCGAATACATTCACGCAGTCTTGCAAAGCGATCATTTTCCCTGCCGCATCCTGCGCGTCGAAGATGAAGAAGAATTCGTAAAGGCGCTGCAAGCCTTCAAACCCGATGTGGTGATTTCGGATTTCACCTTACCGCATTTCGACGGCTTGCGCGCGCTGCAACGGGTCCGCGAAGTCGCCCCCGAATTGCCCTTTCTCTTCGTGTCGGGATCGATCGGCGAAGAGTTTGCGGTGGAATGCCTGCGCCATGGTGCCCGAGATTATTTGATGAAAGACAAGCTCGCGCGCCTGCCCGCCGCCGTGCGCCGGGCTTTGGACGAAGCGCGCCTGGAAAAGGAGCGTGCGCTGGCCGAAAACCGTCTCCAACGCTTTGCCTTTTACGACGAGTTGACCGGCATGACCAACCGCGCCTATTTCCTGCAACAATTGCAAGCAGCTCTCGAACGGCAGCCCGAAGATGCGGAAGCGGCGCCGGCCGTCGTGGTGCTGGGTTTGGACGATTTCAAAACCCTTTGCGACGGATTCGGCTGGGAGGCGGGCGACGGTCTTTTGCAAATCGTGGCCGGTCATATCCGCAGTGAAATCCCGGCGGCCAAAGTTTTAAGCCGGGTGGGCGGAGACGAATTCGGGTTGCTGTTCGCGGGCGAACGCGCCCGGGATTTGCATGCGGTGGTGGAAAAAATCCGCCAGGCCTTCCGCAAGCCGCTGGCTTGGCGCGACCAGGATCTGTATCTCACCGTGGGCATCGGCGTAGCCGACGCGCAGGCCGGCAAACATTCGGCCGACGAAATGCTGCGCGATTGCGAAAACGCCCTGCACCGGGCCAAGGCCACGGGCAAATCGGGCTGCGTATTTTTCGACCCCGCCATGCACCGCCAAACGGTCGACTTTCTCGCGGCCGTCAACGATTTGCGGCGGGCCGTGGAAAATCGCGAGTTCTGCGTGCATTACCAGCCCTTGCTCGATCTGCGCACCGGGTCCGTGGCCGGATTTGAAGCGCTGGTGCGCTGGCAGCATCCGCGCCGCGGGCTGGTGCCGCCGCTCGATTTCATCCCCGTGGCCGAACGCATGCAACTCATCGCGCCCATCGGTGCCTTTGTCCTGCGCGAGGCGTGCCGCACGGCCAAAGAATGGCGCCAAGGTCTTCCGCAACACCGCGGTCTGCACATGGCGGTGAACGTCTCCTCGCAGCAATTCGAACAAACGGATTTTTCCGAGGAGGTCGGAAAGGTGCTCGCCGAAATGTCGTTGGAACCCGAAGCGGTGAAGTTGGAAATCACGGAAAGCGGTTTTATCCGCAACCCCGAAGGCGCCATCGACTTGCTGCACCGCCTGCGCAACATGGGCCTGGATTTGTACATCGATGACTTCGGCACCGGCTATTCCTCGCTCAGCTATTTGCATCGCTTTCCGGTGCAGGCCCTGAAAATCGATTGCTCTTTCGTAAGCCGCATCGGGGCCGAAGGCGAGAACGGATCGATAGCCGCCGCTATCATCGATCTGGCCCACAACCTGGGTATGCAGGTGGTGGCCGAAGGCATCGAAACGGAAACACAATTGGCGTTCCTCAAGGCGCGGGGCTGCGACTACGGTCAGGGCTATTTGTTTTCCCGGCCGCTCACGGCGGAAAACGCCTTCCGTTTTCTCGCCACCTCTGCGCTACCCTGACGGGGATACGCCGCCCGTCGCTCGGGCGGCCGCTTCCAGCAATTCTTCCAGGGCCCGCAGCGAAGCGTCGGCCGGTTTCAGTCCGGGGAAGCGCTCGTAGGCGTAGTTCACGCCCGAAGAACTGTTCAACAGGTGGAGGGCCATGGTACCGCCCCCCTGGCGGATGGCCCGTATCACCGACGTGACGTCCCCGCCCTGGCCGCCCGCCACGCCCGGCACGGAGAGGCCGGGAATGAGCAGGGGTACTTCCTTTCCCTGCGCCTGCCAGAAAGCGACCAATTCTTCCAGCTCGCGGGGATGGGTGGCCCCGACCACGGCGCCCATATCCTCACGGTCCCAGGCGAGCAGCTTGTGGGCCACCACGCGGTACAGAGGCATGCGTCCTTCCGGACCCAGATCCACGATCAAGTCCTGGAAGTCGCGCGCACCGGGATTGGAGGTGCGCACCAGCACATAAACGCCGCGCCCCGGGCGCCCCTGGAAAGGAGCGATGGAATCACCGCCCATGTAAGGCGCCACGGTCAACGCATCGGCCGCAAAACGATCAAAAGCCATCTCGGCATAAGCCGCCGACGTTCGGCTGATGTCGCCGCGCTTGCCGTCGAGAATCACCAGCATGCCTTCGCCGCGGTAATCCGCCATCACCTGTTGCAGCGCCGCGAGAGCTGGAATCCCCTGGGCCTCGAAATAGGCGATGTTGGGTTTGACCGCCGCCGGCAAGACGCGCCGTTTGACCAGCACTTCGAGCAAGTCGGCATAAAACCGGCGTATGCGATCGGCCGGCGCACCCGTGCCGGGAATTTTGGCGAGAACCGGGTCAAGGCCCACGCACAGGAAATTGCCCGCGGCGGCGATGCGTTGACGTAGACGGAGATGAAAGGCGGGAAGGTCGGGCATGGGCCAAAAAAATGGTTTATTCCGGCGCGGTGCGTGGCCTGCGGCGGATTCCCGAGCGGCCGCAGGATGTCGAAGGCCGCATTCCTTTGGACCGCTGGGCAACCTTTATAAATTTCCTCGGAAATGGAGGATCCCGCCGCCGAGAAATACAATGCAACCGTGACGGCCGTAACCCGCTTGACGCCAGACTTGTTCATCCTGCGCGTCAAACCCGACCGTCCCGTACCGGCATTTGTTTCCGGGCAATACGTCTTGCTCGGGCTGTCGAGCAATGCTCCGCGGCGTGAAGGCAGCGAACCCGAATTCAAACCGCAAAAACCCGACCGCCTCGTCCTGCGGGCCTACAGTATCGCCTCCAGCGGGCAGGAAACCGAAGAGCTGGAGTTTTACCTCTCGGTGGTTGCCAATGGCTCGTTGACGCCGCGCCTGGTGCTGCTGGAACCCGGCAGCCGCCTGCATGTGGGCGAGAAAATCCGCGGCTTCTTCACCTTGGAAGGAGTGCCCTCCGAGCGCGAATGGGTGGTGCTGGCCGCCACCGGTACGGGCCTGGCCCCCTACCTGTCGATGCTGCGCGCGCAGGCCCATGTATCCCGTCCCTTTCGCCTCGTGATTTTGCAAGGCGCCCCGAAAAGCTGGGAACTCGGTTACCGCAACGAAATGTCGCTGCATGCCCGCTTTTTGCCCCGCGTAACCTATATCCCCTCCATCACCCGCGTGCGCGATGATCCCTGGTGGACGGGCGACACGGGCCGCATTACCCGCTACTTCGAAACGTCCGTTCTGCACGAGCGCCTGGGATTGTATTTCGACCCGGCCCGGACCTCGGTGTTTTTATGCGGTAATCCCGCCATGATCGAAGACGTGGGAAAAATCCTGGCGCCGAAAGGATATACGGTGCATAAGCCCGATACTCCGGGTAGCCTGCACACCGAAGAATACTGGTAGTGCATGCGGCGCCTGTTTGTCGGCGATGTGCACGGCTGTGCGGACGAGTTGGAAAGTCTCCTCGATCGCTTCGCCTTCGTCCCCGGCTCCGACCAGCTGTTTTCGGTGGGAGACATCCTGGGCAAAGGTCCGAAGGCTCGCGAAGCCCTAAGCCTGTTGCGCCGCCTGCACGCCTGTACCGTACTCGGCAACCACGACGCCTTTTGCCTCGAAGGCGCGGCCTTGCCCGAAAACCGGCGCAAAGAGTCGCACCGCCGTTACCTGGATTCGCTGGGCTCGGGCCTGGAACGCAACGCCTGGCTGGCCGAGCTGGCGTCGTGGCCGCTGTTCCACGAAGAATCAGACTTGATTCTGGTGCATGCCGGCCTGGAGCCGGGGGTGGCTTCGTTGGCGCGGATGCGTCGACGCATCCTGCTCAATATTCGCACTTGGGACGGCGAAGGCGCGGATTTGAAATCTGAGTCGAACCCGCCCTGGTTCGAATGCGTCGCACCCGGAAAAACCGTGGTATTCGGGCATTGGGCCAAACGCGGCCTGGTCGATTTGCCGCTTTTCAAAGGGCTCGACACCGGCTGCGTCTACGGAAAATTATTGACCGGCTGGTGTCCCGAAGAAAATCGCTTGTATCAGGTTCCGGCGCGACAGGCTTATGCGCCCATCCGCGGCGATTGATTCGGATCAAACACCAATCCCGATTATCCACAGCTCCGAGTCGAAATGATTGTCATCGCCGTGATTCTGGAATTTGCCGTTCGCGCCGATGGAAAAGGAAATCCGGTCTGGCTTAATCCACTTCCCAGCGCCGGATGGTGTTGGTGCGGTTCTTGCCGTGGATGGGATAGCCGAACACGAAAACCACCACGTCGCCGCGCCGCACCAGTCCGCGCGCTTTCAATTCGGCCTCGATTTTGCGGAATACGGTTTCAGCTTCACGCACCGGTTCGATGCGGATGGGATACACCGAATAGTACAGCGCGGCGCGGTGGTAGATGGCCGGCCGCGTGCAAGCCACTACGATGGGGATGTTGCCGCGATAGGTGGAAAGAATGCGCGGCGTGGAGCCGTGCGTGCTGATGGTGATGAGCACCTTGGCGCCGGAGCTGAGGCTGAGATACAGTCCGGCCTCACAGGTGAGCGCGATGGATTCGGAATGCGGCACGCTGATGATGTCTTCTTCGAGGTTGCGTTCCGCCGCGCGGATGATGCGATCCATCATGGCCACGGTTTGCACGGGATATTTTCCGGCCGCGGTTTCGCCCGACAGCATGAGCCCGTCGACGCGGGCCAGGGCGCCGGTAGAAACGTCGCTCACCTCGGCGCGCGTGGGCAGCGGATTCTCCATCATGGTCTCGAGCATTTGCGTGGCCACCAAGGTGAGCTTGCCGAACTCGCGCGCGAGGTGCACGATATTGCGCTGGATGGTGGGAATGCGCTCCAAATCCAACTCGACGCCCAAATCCCCGCGCGCCACCATCACGCCGTCCGAGGCTTCGACGATGGCGCGCAGATGCTCCACCGCCGCGGCGTTTTCGATCTTGGAAATGATGGGAATGTGTAAGTTCAACCGGCGGCAAAAGGCCCGCAACCGATCCAGGTCTTGAACCTGACTGACGAACGACGCCGCCACCCAATCGAATCCGGCGCGGGCGATGAAGCGCAAATCGACTTGGTCTTTGCGCGTAGGAAAAGGCAATCCCAAATCCACGCCCGGCACGTTCAGCGATTTGCCCGGCTTGAGGGTACCGCCCCGCACCACCTTGCCGTGGGCGCGACCGTCGGCGCGCAATCCTTGGAATTCGATTTCGAGCTTGCCGTCGTCGAGCAGAATGCGCTGCCCCTTTTGCGCGCGCTTGAGCCAGCCCGCATGGGTGATGCCCACGGTGTTGCTCTCGGGATGACCGGCGCCGCGGGTCAGGGTGACCGCAGCGCCCGGCGCCAGCAAATAGGTCTTGCGATCGACGCGGATTTTCGGGCCCATCAAATCGGCGAGCACGGCGCAGGGCCGGTCCAGACGCTGCGCCGTTTCGCGCACCAAGCGCAGGTAACGCAGGTGTTGCGCCGGATCGCCGTGGGAAAAATTGATGCGCACCGCATCGGCCCCGGCGCGCAGCGCCGCCTCAAGCACCGACGGGTCTTCCAGGGCCGGCCCCATGGTCATCAGGATCTTGGAACGGCGCAAGGTGAGCATAGATTAAAGTTAACCCACCTTGGCATTCCCCGTTGCGATTCGCCCGCGGCTGACCTACTCTTTACCGGCCATCGGGCCGCGGCCCTCCCCGGAAAGAAGAACATGCTTACGGCTTTGGGTTGGATCTTGGCAGCCGTGTACGCGGCCTTTCTGGTGTTTTGCTTCCGCGGCGCCCGCGCCTTGCGCCGCGCCCGGCCGGTCGAGCCTGCGGGCCGGCCCTCGGTCACCGTGGTGGTGCCGCTGCGCAACGAAGAACACCATGCGGCGGAAACTTTGGCCGCCCTCGCCCAACAGGATTACACCGGTGAGTGGCATGTCGTGTGCGTCGATGATCGCTCCACCGACCGCACGCCCGCAATCCTGGCAGCATTTTGCGCCATGAATCCGCGCTTCACCTGGTTTTCCATTCACCTGGACGCCCCCGCCGTGCCCAGCCCGAAAAAGCGGGCGCTGGCCGAAGGGTTCTCCCGCGCCCGCGGCGAAGTGCTGATGACCACCGATGCCGATTGTTTACCGCCCCCGGGTTGGCTGCGCGCCTTGGCCGAAGCCTTCGCGCCCGCCGTCGGAATCGTGCAGGGGCCGAAGCGCATCCGCGCGGCCGGCGGCCTGCTGCAACGTTATCAGGAAGTGGAAGTGTTCGGCCTGGTCAGCATTGAAGCCGCTTCCTTTGCCTTGGGCCGCCCCCTGTTGGCCAGCGCGCCTTCCCTGGCCTATCGCCGCGAACTCTACCAAGCCGTGGGCGGATTCGCGGGTATCGAAGACAGCGTGTCGGGCGACGACGATTTGCTGGTGCGCAAAATGCTGCGGCGGGGAGGATTCACCGTGCGCTATGTGCCCGACGTACAGGCCTGTGTAACCACGGGCCCCGCGCCTTCGTGGCCGGCCATGCTGCAGCAACGCGCGCGCTGGGCCAGCAACGGAACGCGCTATCCGGAAAAGGGATTCGTTGCCGCGTTGGGCGGATTGTATCTGTTTTACGCGTGGCTTTTTTTTGCGCCGCTGGGCGCGGCATTGGGATGCATTCCCTGGTCCAGCGTGGCGCTGCTGTGGATTCTCAAAATCGGATTGAACGGAATTTTTCTGGCGCAAACCGCGCCGATACTGGGCCTGCGCGGCCTGGGCCGCGACTTGGTATGGTGCGAAATCCTGCATGTCCCCATTGTCCTTCTCGCCGTGCCCATGGGTCGTTTCGGTTGGTATCGCTGGCGGTGACGGCGGGGTTGAGTTGATATCTTAAACCCCGTTCGGCGGCCCGGAGGATATTTATGTCTGGTGTCAAATACCTGCCCCGCTTGGCGGACGCGGCGGCCTTGCTGGGATTGGGTTTACTTCTCACCGCTTCGGATTGCCACAACAGCGTCATCATCACCCCGCCGGTCAATGCCGAAATCTGCAACAATGGCATCGACGACGACGGCAACGGCCTCACCGACTGCCGCGATCCCGTCTGTTTCACCAGCGCTTATTGCCGGCCGGCGCTGACCATCAATCCGGTTTCCACTCCCGTCGCGTTTGACACCTTGACGCTGACGGGCACCCAGCAGAACGCGGCTTCGATTACGGCCAGCATCTCGCCGGTGATCAACGGCCGCGGCGGATCGGCCGTGCTGTCGGGATCTTCCTGGTCGTTGCAGCTCACCGATCTGATCAACGGCACCACCACGGTGACCTTGGTGGCCGTGGATTCCACCGGCGCGCTGCAAGACACTCTCCCGGTTACGTTCACCGTGGTTCTGCCCTGATGATTTTTTGGGCCGTGGCTTCGGCTTTGTGGTTGGGAGCGGCGCCCGCTGCGGATACCTCTTCCTGCCGCGCTTTCGGCACCGGACTGCAGCCGGTGAGTTTCGACGCGAACTTTTTTCACACAGCCGAATCCTGCCTGCGCGTAAATCCGGCGGCCTTTCGCTCCGTATGCGACGGGATGACGGATTATCGCCGCGGCTTTTTTACCGAAGCCGCGCTGGACGCGGGCTATCCGGACCTGGCGCGGCGATTCTTGCCCGCCGACCCGGTCGCATCGAAGTTACTCCCGCTGGTGCGCATCGCCCAGGCGCGCCTGGCGGCCGCCGCCGGCCGTTGGCGCGTCGCCGACTCCCTGCTCGCCGCCTGGAAAAACAATCCCGAGCGCCAGGGCGGCAGCGGCACCGTGCTGTTCTGGCAGGGCTGGTCGGCGGCTATGCAAAACCGTCGCGCCGCCGCGGATTCGTTGTTCATGCTCTCCAGCGCCTATGCCGAAGAAGCGAGCGCGCAAAAAGCCCTCGCCTACCGCTTCGCCACCTTGTTAGATACCGGCGCCGCCTGGTCGGCCTATGTGCACGGACTGCCCGAAAGCCCTTGGTCCGATTCGGCGCGGCTGGGTGCCTTGCAAGGCGTACCGGTGGCTTCTCCGCTGCACCCTTATGCGCTTTGGCAAGAAGCCGAGTGGTTCGCTCGTGCCGGAAAACGCCCACAGGCCAAAGCGGTGCTGGCGGAACTGGCCCAAAATACGGAATCTTTGCCGGGCCGGCGCGCCGCCGTGCAACTGGCTTGGTTTAAGGAATCGCAGGCTCCGGATTCGGCTCTTGCCGCTTATGAACGCCTGCTCTTAGAATATCAACAAGGCGTGCCCGCGGAATTCGCGCGCAGCCGGATCAAAGCAATGACCCCGGAAAACCCAAGCCCATGAGCATTCGGTGGATACGCAATGTGGAAGTCGACGGCAAGCCTTCGACCTTGGAGATCATGTTGGGTTGGTCGAAAATCGCGGACAAATGCTATATCCGGATCGGCAATGAAGAAGAATATCGGTTCCGGCCCTCTTCCGATTCCCGCGCCGCGGTGCTGGAGCAGGGACTCGCGCTTTTACGCCGCCGGCTCGAAGGGCATGCGGTCCAAACCGCGGCCGGCGCCGCGTACGGATGGAATTAATTCTTTCCCAGGCCGGGCGGAAACCAGGCTCAAGCCGTCGGCGCGGATGCAGGCGCCATGACCGAAGGCGGCAAGCGCTTTGTGGTCGTTCACGGCCACTTCTACCAACCGCCGCGGGAAAACCCCTGGGTCGATGCCGTGGAAATGCAGCCTTCGGCTTGGCCGCATCACGATTGGAACGAACGCGTGTACGCCGAATGCTATGCGCCCAACGGATCGTCACGCCTGCTCGACGACAAGGGCCGCATTCGCGACATCGTCAACAACTACGCCCATTTCAGCTTCGACGTGGGGCCCACCCTGATGTCGTGGATCGAGGAAAAACACCGCGACACCTACGAACACATCCTGGCCGGCGACCGAATCAGCCGGGAACGCCTCGGGCACGGGAACGCCCTGGCGCATGTCTACAACCACCTCATCATGCCCCTGGCCACGGCCGACGAGAAGAGCTTACAGATCCGCTGGGGTATCCGCGACTTCGAGCGCCGCTTCGGCCGCAAACCCGAAGGCATGTGGCTGGCCGAAACCGCCATCGACATGGAAACCGTGTGCTGCCTTATCCGCGAAGGCATCCGCTTCACCGTGCTCGCCCCCACCCAGGCCCTGCGCATGCGGCCGTTGTCGTCCGAGCATTGGAAAGACGTCTCGGACAACAGCATCAATCCCCACCGGCCCTACCGGATTTTTCCGCTGGATGAAGACGGCACGCCCCTGGAAAAAGGCTATCTCGACGTCTTTTTCTACGACGGCCCGCTGTCGCATGGCGTAGGTTTCGAGCACCTGCTCACCGACGCGCACCGTTTCGCCGATCACATCGCGCAATCCTTCGATCCGCATGACCTGGGCGATCAATTGGTGTCGGTATGCACCGACGGCGAATCGTACGGCCATCACGAGGCCTTTGCCGACATGTGCGCCGCCTACTTTTTCCGGGAACTGTGCGCCCCGCGCGGCTTGGTGCCGGTGAATTACGCCTGGTATCTCGAACGGCATCCCCCCGAGTTCGAAGTTCGCATCAAGAACGCCTACTCCGGCGGCACGGCCTGGTCCTGCGCGCATGGCGTGGGGAGGTGGAAGGAAGATTGCGGTTGTTCCACGGGCGCGGCGCCGGGCTGGAATCAGAAATGGCGTGCGCCCTTGCGCGCGGCCCTCGACGTGCTGGCCCAGGCTGCCAGCGCCGTGTTCAACCGTGAAGGACCGGAGCGTTTTCACACCTGGGAGGAGGCGCGCTCGCAGGCTCCGGAAGCCTGGGATTTGAACCCGGACGTACGCCAGGATTATTGGCGGCGCCATGGCCGCGAAGGCGCCGACGGCAAAGCCCGCGAACTGATCGAACTTTTGCGCTTTTCACATTATATGTACACCAGTTGCGGCTGGTTTTTCGCCGACATCACTGGACTCGAAACCGCCCAGGTGCTGAAATACGCGTTACGCGTGCTGCAATTGCTGGAAGCGCGCAATCCCACGGCGAATCTGCGCACCCGCTTTTTGACCCACTTGGCCGAAGCCAAATCCAATCTCGGCGGTAAACGCGGCGACGAATTTTTTCAAGAACTGGAAAAAGGCGGCCTTCCGGTCACCGCCTTTTTGGCCTTGGCGCATTGGGCGCAAGAATTCTCCGGGGAATCCGTGGCGTACGCCCGCACCCGCTATTACCGTTTTGTCGGCGAGAGCAAACGCAATTTCAGCGGATGGAGCGCGACCGAATTCCGGTTCCGCCACGAATTTGAAAACGCCGAAACCGCGGCCTGGCTGGCATTTACCGGCGATGGGATTGAAGCGCACACCTATGTTTTGCTGCCGGAAGCGCGCCAGCGCCTGGTGGAGCTCGACGCCGGCGGATTGCAGGGACCAGACGATCTCATGACCTTGGACGCGGTGGAACAATCGTTTCGGCTGGCCGCCGTGGAGTTGCCCATCGACATACGCGAGAAACTGGCCACGGCTTTGCGCAAGCGCTATTGGCGCGAAAATTCTTCCCCGCTGGCCGCCATCGAATTGCAACTGTCGCATCGCCGCAAGCAATACACCCGTCTCGACTGGCCTTTCCCCAGCACCATGCTGCAGATGCTGCACGTCATCGAAAACTTCCACCTGGTGGAGGAGATCGAGATTGGGTTACGTGACGGCTCGGTGCGCAGCCTGGCCAAGGCGCGTGATTTGGCCCAACGTCTGCGCGGCGAAGGCTGGCATGTCCATCTCGGTGCCATCAAACGCGAGATGTACGAACGCATGCTCGATATGGGCCAAGACTTCATGACCCACACCGCCAGCTTGCAAATGGAATCGCTCTTTTTGCTGCTGGATTTGGTCGACATTCTCGGGTTGACCTCGGAACGCACCCGCCTGGAAAACATCGCCTTTCCCCTGTACCTTATTCTTAGGGATTTTGTGGAAACGGGACAATTTGCCGCCCCGTTGCCGGTGTCCGAGGCCGTGCGACTTTTGGATAGATTAAATTTCAATACCGAGGCGGCCACAGCCCGGCTGCTTCCAAAGGCAGGAACGTGATGATTTCGGAATCCATTCTCGTCCTCACCATCTTGGCCGCGGTTTTCATTACCGGCGCCTCGATGGGCCAGCTCATCCTGCGCATTCGCCTGGTTAAGCTGGAGCGGCTGAATCTGGAAATCGAACGGAAACGTTTGGCCGAATTGAAGAAAACCATGAATTCCCGGGCCATCATCATCGAGCACCGCGCTCCCGGACGTTATGAACGTGCCGTCAAAGAGGAGATCGATGAAATCCTGGGAGACCTTGAAAATCCCTGAAGCGCGGCCCGCCGGAGCCCACCTGTCCGGAACGGCCGCAACGCGGGCTACGGCGGCCGGTTTCCCTTGCGGTGTGAAACCATGATACCCATTCTGACACTTTCGGAAATCAAGGACGTCGAGCGCAAAAGTTCCGCCGAACACGGCTTGTCGGAATTCGACATGATCATGAGCGCCGGCGAAGCCGTCTTTCAATCCGTCAAGACCATGCTCGAAGAGGCCGAAGAAGACACCTACGATGATTACGATCTTCCGGAAGCGGATCACCGCGGTCCGGATCGCGAAGACTCCGACGAGCGCGTGGAGGATGAAGACGAACCTCCGGTGGTGGCTTTTATCTGCGGCAAGGGCCATAACGGCGCCGACGCGCTGTCGGCGGCTTTGCTGACCTCGCAAGCCGGCTACGGCGTGGTGGTTTACCAGATTCATTCCGAGCGCTATTCGGGCGAGGTGCATCGGCTGATGCGACAATTGGCCGACGCCGACATTCCTGTGCAATCCATCCGCACCGTGGTGGATTTGCCGGTGTTCCAAAACGTGGATCTCATCGTCGACGGCCTTTTGGGCAGCGGACTCAGGGGCGACCCCGAAGGCCTGTTGCAATCCCTCATCCACGGCATCAACCGCAGCGGCATTCCCGTACTCTCCATCGATGTGCCCTCGGGCGTCACCTGCGATTCCAGTTCGGTGCATGGCCCGGCGGTGCGCGCCTCGGCCACGCTGTGCCTGGGCGCCATGAAGCTGTCGGCCACCTTTTTCCCGTCGAGTTCGGCTTACGGCAAGGTGGGCTACAGCCCGATTTGCTTCGACGAAAAAATGCTGGTGTCGCAGCCCTCGCGCATGGAGATGTACACCGAAGACGATGCGCTGGAACATCTGCCCGTCAAAACTTTCCGCAGCACCAAATACAGCACGGGCAAGGTGCTGATTCTCGCCGGCAGCCGCGGCATGCACGGCGCCGCGGCCCTGGCCGCCAACGCGGCCTTGCGCGCGGGCGCGGGACTGGTGCGCGTGGTGGTGCCGGCCGGAATTTACCGCGATATTTCCGCGCATCTCCTGGAGGTAATCGGCATGACGGCGGGAGCGGAAAGCGATTCGGCCTTCGCTCCCGAGCACATCGAATCCATCCGGCCCTGGCTGGATTGGGCCGACAGCATTCTCATCGGACCCGGGCTCGGGAAAGATCCGCGGACCATGGAATTCCTGAATGCCATCATGCCCTCGCTGCTCGGACGCCGCGTGGTGGTCGACGGCGACGGCTTGGCCTATTTCCATCCCGATCACCCCGAACGCCGGAACGGGCCGGGACTGGATCAATTTGTGATTACGCCCCATCCCGGCGAATACCGCCGCCTGGGCGGTCTCTATGATTACGACACGCCGCTCGAGCTGCTCGAAGGCTTGCGGCGCTTCGCCCAATCGGGATCGCTGGGCATCGTGCTCAAAGGCGCCACCACCTTGTACACCGGCCCGGACGGCCGGCACGTGGTGATTCCCGCCGGCAACCCGGGCATGGCCACAGCCGGTTCCGGCGACGTGCTGGCGGGAATTCTCGCGGCCTTTCTGGCCAAAAGTACCCGGGCCGATGCCGCGCCCTTGGCGGTCTTCGCGCATGGCCGTTCCGGCGACGCCGCGCGCGGCGACCGCGGCACCTTGGGCATGGCGGCGTCCGATTTGATTCTTTATCTGCCCCTGGCGCTCAAGGATTTGGAAGATGCACGCCTCGATCTTGAAGAGGAACGCGAAGGGGAATAACTCCCGAGTATCTCCTCCGTCGCCGTCACCCGCGGTCCGTTACGGAAACAAAGCGCGTAGCACCTCGTCGTGCAGCCAGCCATTGCTCGACAGCCCCGATCCCCCGGCCACGCCTTCGCGGCCGGCCAGACTGGTGAAGCGGCCGCCGGCTTCGGGAAGAATCACCCCGAAAGGCGCCACGTCCCAAATCTCCACCACGGGATCGGCCATGATTTCGGCCGCGCCCACGGCCACCAGGAAATGCCCGTAGCAATCGCCCCAACCGCGGTGCAGCCGGGCCCGTCGCCGCAGGGCGGCCCAAGCCTCGCCGTAACCCAGACGTTCCATGGTGGTGACGCTGCCGTCGAGAATCAGGGCGTCACCCAGGGTGGCGGTGGATGAAACCCGGCAGGCCCGGCCGTTGCGGAAGCAACCGCCGCCCCGCCCGGCATGCAAGCGCTCGCCGAGCATGGGAAGATCCACGATCCCCAGCACCGGCTCGCCGCGTTCGAGCAACGCGATCAAAGTGCCGAACAAAGGCACTTGATGGATGAAGGCTTTGGTGCCGTCGATGGGATCGATCACCCATTCGAATTCGCGGGCACCGGTTTCGCGGCCGAATTCTTCGCCGATGATGCCGTACGCGGGCGTGGTCTGCGCCATGCGGGTGCGCAGCGCCTCTTCTACGGCCTTATCGGCCAAGGTCACCGGCGAGGCGTCGGCCTTCCACTCCACCGCCAGTTGCGATCCAAAATGCCGGCGCAGCATACGCCGGCTGTCGTCGGCCAGCGACAGGGCAAACTCGAGTTCTTCCTGGAATGGCAGCATCCACTTCCCCACCGAAAAAAAATCTTCCGCGTCCGGAAATTAGGTAAAGTCGCCCGACGGCAAAATGAACGTTACTCCGTCTGCGACGGACAGCACGCAGACTTTCGACGGATGGAGTATCGCTTCTAAAGCGTAAATCAATTCATCTCCGGTTCGGCCCAACCTTTGGCGCGGGCCACGGCGCGTGTCCAGCCCCGGAACAAAGCGGTGCGTTCACGCGCGGCCATGCGCGGCCGAAAGCGGTGGCTGGGAAAATGCAACCGACGAAATTCGGCCCACGACAGCGCCCCGGCGCCCAAGGCGGCCAACAGGGCGGCGCCCAGGGCCGTCACTTCGGGGTTATCGCTGACTTCGATTTCGGCGCCCAGTATATCGGCCTGAAACTGCATGAGAAAGCGGTTGTGGCTGCCGCCGCCGTCGACCCGCAAGCACCCTGCCCGCTTGACGCCAAAGGCGCGCACAAGCTCACAGGTTTGATAGGCGATGGCTTCGAGCGCCGCGCGGGCCAGGTGAGCCCGGGTGGTTCCGCGCGTCAACCCCAGGATGGCGCCGCGCGCCGAGGCGTCCCAATGCGGCGTGCCCAATCCGGCAAAGGCGGGCACGAAATACACGCCGTCGTTGCCTGCAAGACTTTGCGCCAGGGCTTCGGAGTCGCCGGCCTGGGCGATCAGGCCGAGGCCGTCACGCAAAAACTGCAGGGCGGCGCCGGCCACCAAGACCGCGCCTTCGTGGGCATAGGTCGTTCGACCGCCCAAGCGCCAGGCCACCGTGCCGAGCAGACCCCGGGGCGGAGCCGCGCAGCGGTTTCCCACATTGCGCAGCAGAAAACATCCCGTACCGTAGGTATTCTTGGCGTTACCGGGTCGAAAGCAGCGGTGGCCGAATAGGGCCGCCTGTTGATCGCCCGCGATGCCGTGGATTTTCACGCCGCGCAGGAGGGGCCAGGCCACGGCACCGAAGTCGGCGTTGGAATCGAGCACTTCGGGTAGGGCGCCGCGCGGCACGCCGAAGCGGCGCAGCAGGACGGCATCCCAATCCAAGGAGCGCAGGTTGAACAGCAAGGTGCGCGAGGCGTTTCCTGCTTCAGTAACATGCCGGTTCCCCTCGGTAAGACGGTACACCAGAAAACTGTCGAGGGTCCCGAAGGCTAGGCGCCCGGCCTTGCCCGCGGCGCGCACGGCGTCGTTGTGGCGCAGCAGCCATTCGGCCTTGGTGCCCGAGAAATAGGGGTCGAGCAACAACCCGGTGCGACGGCGCACATCGGCTTCCAGGCCGCGCGCCCGCAACTGCGCGCAGCGATCGGCGGTGCGGCGATCCTGCCAGACGATGGCCCGGCCCAGCGGCCGGCCCGTGGATTTGTCCCAGGCCGCCCAGGTTTCGCGCTGGTTGGTGATGCCCAGGGCGATCACTTGCGCCGGACGCAACGATTGACGGCGGATCAGCGTTTCGAGAACCCCGCTCTGCACCTCCCAAATCTCATCGAGATCGTGCTCCACCCAACCGGGATGGGGAAAATGCTGGGTGAATTCGCGCTGTTCCATGTCGACGCGTTCAAGACGGCGGTTGAACAACACGGCGCGGCAACTGGTGGTGCCTTGATCCAAGGCCAGAATGAAATCCGACATCCGGTTACCTCTCAGAATCGGTCCATCTGCGGCGGAAAAAGCCGAGCTAGGGCCGGGCGAAACTGCCGGGCGAAGAGGCCGCCGTGGGCTTCACCGGCTCCGACGCCGCGTGGCCCGAAATACGGCCAGACCCACCATGGCCAATACCAGCACGGCGGCCAAGCCATAAATTGCGCCCAGGGGCCGTTTGAACACCGCGGTGAAAACGATGGCGAAGAGCAGAACGGTTGCGGCTTCATTCCAGAGCCGCAAAGCGGGGATCGACCAGCGGCAACGCCCCTGTGCGAATTCGCGCCGTAGCCGGCCGCAAAAACCGTGGTAGGCAAGCAGCACCGCGACCAAAGCCAGTTTGACGTGGAACCAGGGCTGGGTCCAGGCATGCAGCAACACCATGAGCCATAAGCCGAAGGCCACGGTGCCGATCATGGCCGGAGTGACAATGGCCCGCCACAGGCGCTTTTCCATCAAGGCGTATTGCGGCGCAAGCACCGCGCGTTCAGACTCGGGGCGTTGCAGGGCTTCGGCGTGGTAAATGAACAAGCGCGCGAGATAAAACATGCCGGCGAACCAGCTTATCACCGAGACGAGATGCAGGGATTTGGCCCAGGAATAGGCGTCGGTCATGGGTGGCAAAAATAATCGCTTGCACCTTGGCGCCGGAATCTGTCTGGGCAGGTGGATGCGCATCGGCCGGTTCGGCGTCCCTCGACGGGCTCGGGAACCGGGCTCACCGACCAAGGAACCGGCCGGTGCCATCAGGCGGACTCAGGACGCGGCGGATGCCCTTCGACGAGCTCAGGGCACGGCAGGTGACTCAGGATTCGGCGGGTGAGCTTGTCGAACCAGTCGAACCAGGCCTACCCTTTAATCACAAAGGGCAGTACCAATAGGACGCCGCAGCAGGCCAGCAAAGCAAGCAGGTTGCCGATGAAATAAGGCACGATGCACAAGGCCGCCCCGCTGGCCATGGCCAGGTAACGTCCCTGTTTCTTACCGTAAACGAAATAGCCGGTCCCCAATGCCCCCAGAATGACGCCTGCGAACAAAGAGGACGCGTTCATGTTCATGAAAAACCTGCTGCCCTCATTTTACCACGAAGGCGCGGCGAAGTCCCGCGCGTGCCTCAGGAATGGACGGGCGTTTCCGGCATCTTGGATTTCCCGCCATGGTCCTCATCGTTGTCGCCGCCCCATTGCTGGCGCATGCGCGCATAGGCCGCCGAGTCTATATGGGAAAATTGATCCATGAAGGCCGTGATGGCCCAGATTTCATGATCGGTATGGGTGGGTTGAAAGGCCGGCATGCCCGTCATCTTAATGCCGTGCTTGATGATCCAAAAGGTTTCGGCTTCTTCGCCTCCACCCCCGTGCCCGCCCCAGAGCCGCGGCGCATGAGGATACAAACCCCGCGCGAATTCCTCGGGCTTGACGCCCGGCGCGCCGTGGCAGGTAACGCACATCTCGTTATAATGACCGAATCCCAAACGGATCAGAGCCGAGTCCTGCAGATTGGGCACTTGAATGCCGCGGGCATGGCGTTCCACCGAATGATCCACGGTCAGGGAAATCAAGTGACGCACCGGACCCCAATGCGGCGTGGTGGCGGCGATGTCATACACGCCGGAATACATGAAAATGAAGGCAGCGGCCGCCACCACCACTACCAGCATGACCAATTTCTTCAACCCTCGCATCGCTCTTCCTTTCGGTGATTTTGTTTTCCGATTGTTTCGGCACCAGCCAGCAATCTATTAACCCCGGCGCCCCCGACCCCGAATTGTTTTGCGCTGCGAAATCGCACCGGTTCTACTAGGGCGATGCGGATTTTTCCGCCCGGCCCAGATAGGCAAGCCGCCGAGACGGCGTAAGCACGAAGCGAAAATCATGCGGAACCACGCCACGGATCAAAAGCCGAAAGAAGGCGCGGCGGAACACTTGGGGCCGAATCCCGGTCCAGGCGCGCACCGTCATTCCGGCCTGGTCGCAATATCCCGCCAGTTCGGCGGGGCGGATGAAAAGGCGCGCCACGTGCATGCGCCGGGGCGTGTTGCGCACGAACCATTCCAACCCCTTGATGACGATGAGCCAAGAAAGAAAGTTGCGGTTGAAGGTGTGAAAGAAAAACCATCCGCCGGGACGCAAGACGCGGCCGGCTTCGGCCACGGCCGCGACCGGGTCTTCGACGTGTTCCAGAAAGTCCATGGCGCAAACGATGTCAAATACCCCGTCGCCAAAGGGAAGACGCAAGGCATCGCCTTGATGATACCCGACCGAACCGTCTCCGCGGGATCGGGCCATACGCAAACTCTCCCAGGAACGATCCAGCCCCTGCACGGCATACCCCAGGTTCGCCAGATGCCGCGTCAGGAATCCCGCACCGCACCCGATGTCGAGAATGCGACGTGGAGCGCCGCGCGGCGCGTTTCCCCATTCCCGCAATTGCGCTTCGACCCAGGCCTGTTTGGTGGCACCTTCGGCCCGCAGCAGGGCCACGGGATCATCCTGGGCCGTGAACCAGCGTTCCCCAAGATGGTCGTAAAAAGCGTTGTTTATCGGTGCCGAGCGGGGAGCCATGCGGTGTTCCAGTACAGCCATTGGTAGCCGGCAAATACGGCGGCCAGGACGGATTCCAGCGCCAAGAGGCCCCGACCCGTCTCTCCGCCATTACGCCACAGGGCATAGACCGCGAAGAGCAAGATCGGATGCAACATAAACAGGCCGGCATGCAGCCAATGCTCGGCCGGTGTGCAGCGGCCGGCATGCACCCATTCGTCCTTGGTCACGCACAGGCAGGAAAAAATCGCGGCCAGGGCGTAGAGACGCAACCAAAACCCCTGAGCCGGCGCGGTGAGCGCGAGTCCGAGGCAGAGAAGCACCGACAGCGTGTCGAGCGGATGTCCGCGGCGTTCCCAGGAGGGCAGGCCGCGACGGCGGTGAAAGACGAATTCATCCACGGCCATTGCCAAGGCCTGCGTGAAAAAAACCGCTGTCGCGACGCCGAGGGTCATGGGGCGGATCGGCGGCGGCGCATCAGCATTCCATACAAGGTCAGCCCCGGACCGAAGGCCAGGCTGACCACCAAACCTCCCGGCGGTACCTCGTTGTCGGACAGGAGACGGTCCCAGATATGCGGCAAGGTGGCCGACGACATGTTGCCGCGTTCGAAGAGCACTTGCCGCGACGCCGCGAGTTGCCAAGGCTGCAGGCGCAGCCACTCCGCGGTTTTTTCGAGAATGCGCGGTCCGCCCGGATGTACGGCATAAACCGCGTCGCGCAACGCTGCGCGGGCCACGCCGCAGGCCTCGGCCAAACCGGAAAGAAAGGGATCCAGCGCCTCGGCCAGCCGATCCGGAACCTGCCGCGACAGCGACATGCGCATGCCGAAGTCGCCGGGAATCCAGCCGATGTCCCCCAAGGAATCCGGCAGCAGCCGTTCGAGAAATCCCAGGAGGGTGAAACCATCTTCCGCGGACGGAAGGCGGTGCAAACTGTAGCGCGCATAGCCGTCGGCAAACAGCGATTGCACCACCAACTGTTCGGGATCATGGCGCGCAGGATTCAGGTGCAAAGTGCAAACTTCGGTATGCACCACATCGCAGCGCGCCGTACGCAGGCCGGAGGCGAGATACCCGGCGGCGATGCGCAGCGCCGGCAAGGAAGCCAAGCAGCCCATATGGTAAACATGCGTGATTCGGGTGAAAGCACCCCAGCCCCGCCGCATCGCCAACGCTTGCACCGCCGAAGGCGCGGCGTAGCCGGTGCAGGTAACATGCAGTAATTCCTGCGGCGCGGTGTCTTCGGCGGTATACAGGCCGTCAACGGCGCGGGTGGCGAAGCCGGCAAATGCATGCATACGCGCGCCCATCGGTACCCCTTCGGGACGACGGTGCAGGGGGAAAATTTCTTTTTCCTCGAAGCGTTCGTCGAGAAATTCGCCGACATCGCTGCGCCGGAACCCCACAGCCTGGGGCGATGGCCCGAAGCGGCGGATATGACGTTCCATTTGCCGCCGAAAGGCCGCCCCATCGAAATCCCGATCGCCCCGCAAGGTTTTTTCCGCCCGAGTATGAGCGGCGGCCAGCCATTGCACGGTTTGTTCATGGCTGCCGTTATGTGCCGGAAGCCGGATACGAAAATCACCCAGGAAAAATCGTGGAGACGTGTTGCTTGGCATATCGGTATCGCAAAAGCTACCGCGGAGTCTGGCTTTCCGTCGAGCGTATGCTATTTAACAAGTCGGGCGGTCAGGGATGCCATTCATCCCTGCCGCGGAAAATTCCTTATCAATTTGTGACATCCGGTGTGTGCGAGACTTCGAATTCGCTCCCGGCAAAGGCTTACCGTTGTAAAAGCAGCCGTCGTGCCGTATCCTTTGTTCTCCGCAATCAAGCATCCCATGCCCATGCCTCCTTCGCCCCGCAAGCGGACCCGCCCATCCGCCGCCTCGAAATTCCCGACTCCGCTGGCACCCCGACCGATCAATGGCTATGCGCTGGCCGAGATTGTGCACCGCGAAAGCCTCGATATTCATTTTCAACCTATTGTCTCGCTCAAACGGAAAAATGTTTTGGGTGTCGAGGCTCTGGCCCGTCCGACCGACCCGGTTTCGGGCCGGCCCGTTCCGCCGGCGGAATTGTTCGCCCAAGCCCTGCACGCAGGCGGCGCCGTGGACTTGGATCGCCTGTGCCGCCGCAAAGCGCTGCAAGCCTATGCCGCGTTCGCCGGAAATCACGAGAGCGCTCCGTTGCTCTTTCTCAATTTCGAAGCCTCGGTGCTCGACAAGGGTGTGCTGGGTTCCGGCGCCTTGACCCAGGCTGTGAACGAAGCCGGCTTGGCGCCGCAAGACGTGGTCATCGAAATCAACGAGTCGCGCGTGGGGAATCTCGAAGCCCTGATCGGATTCGTCGATACCCATCGGCAGCGTGGCTTTCTCATGGCCCTCGACGATCTCGGCGCCGGATTTTCCAACCTGCCCCGCATCTTTTTGCTCAAGCCCGACATTCTCAAACTGGATCGCGCCCTGATCCAGGAAATCCACAAGGATTTCCACAAACAGGAAGTATTCCGATCCGTGGTGGGGCTCGGCCGACGCGTGGGAGCCTTGATCCTGGCGGAAGGCGTGGAAACCGAAGAGGAGCTCTCCACCTGCATGGATTTGGGTGCCGATCTCATCCAGGGATTTTTCTTCGCCAAACCCACGGCGCTGAGCCAAGTGGGATGGAGCCACCTCGAAAACAACCTCATGCGGTCGGCGTTGCGGTTGCGGCAACGCGCCGTCCATCGCCTCAGCCGCAAGCGCGAGGAGTTGGAAAACCGGACCTTGCTGTGGAGGGATTTGGCCGAGCGCCTCGAAGGAAACGATGCAACCGATTTCGAGTCCATCCTGCGCCTCTGGGCGCAGGAGGCCCTCGGCGTCGAATGCCTTTACATTCTCGAGGCCTCCGGCATGCAAGTCACGGCCACGGTGTTTACCGGCGACAAGGTTCCGCATCCGCGCACGCGCCTGTTCCACCCCGCAGAAATCGGTACGGACCATTCCAACAAGGAGTACTTCTACGCGCTCGTCGACGCCGGCCAGGATCGCTTCATGACCGATACCTATTTGTCGCTGGCTTCGGGAAACCTCTGCCGTACCCTGTCGGGATTTTTCCGGGACGGCTTCGGAAGCCGGTTTCTTTTGTGCTTGGATGTCGGCCTGGAATAATAGCGGGATCTAAGAATACTCGTTTCGCGACAAAAGTCACGCCGTCGCTTCGGTCAGCGAGTGGTTTTTGGAAGCCAAGCGCGAATCACCCGTCAAAAATTCGTCCACGGCCCGGGCGCATTCGCGGCCTTCGGAAATGGCCCACACCACCAAAGACTGGCCGCGCCGCATGTCGCCGGCCGCGAAAACCCCCTCCACCGAAGTTTGGTAATTCGCGCCGCATTTGACATTGCCGCGTTCGTCTTTTTCCACGCCCAATTCTTCCAGCATGCCCTTGTGCTCGGGATGCACGAAGCCCATGGCCAGCAGCACCAATTCGGCCGGCATCTCGAATTCGCTGCCGGGGATTTCGGTGAACTTGGGTCCCTGCCATTCCAGGTGCACGGCCTTGATACCGCGCAGACGGCCCTGTTCGTCTTTGAGGAACTCTTTGGATTGAATGGCCCAATCACGCGCGCAGCCTTCGGCCTGCGAACTCGACGTCGAGAGCATGCGCGGGCCGGGATGCACGGGCCACGGCGTGTCCGGGGTGCGGGACGCGGGCGGCTTGGGCAAAAGCTCGATTTGCGTCACCGACTGGGCGCCGTGCCGGATCGAAGTGCCCACGCAATCCGATCCCGTATCGCCGCCGCCGATCACCACCACGTTTTTGCCCGTGGCTAGAATGCTTTCGGCCTCGGGAATGGGGTCGCCGGCCACGCGCTTGTTGTTCTGGGTCAGGAATTGCATGGCCGGATAGACGCCCAGCGCGTCACGGCCGGGAATGGGAAGGTCGCGCGCCAAGGTCGAACCGCCGGCCAGCACGAGGGCGTCGAAATTCTGGCGCAGCTCGGTAACGGGAATGTTAACCCCGACGTTGGCATTCGTTCGGAAGATCACGCCTTCGGCCTGCATCACCTGGACGCGGCGCTCCACCACGCGCTTCGACAGCTTGAAGTCGGGAATGCCATAGCGCAAAAGGCCGCCGATGCGATCGGCGCGCTCGAACACGGTCACGGAATGCCCGGCTTTATTGAGTTGATCGGCGCAGGCCAAGCCCGACGGTCCCGAGCCCACCACCGCCACTTTCTTGCCGGTGCGCACCGGCGGCGGTTCGGGTTTGATCCAACCCTGCGCAAAAGCGTAGTCGATGATGGAGACTTCGATGCTCTTGATGGCCACGGGCGGTTTGTTGATCCCCAGTACACAGGCCGATTCGCAGGGCGCCGGGCAAATGCGGCCCGTGAATTCGGGGAAGTTGTTGGTCGACAGCAGGCTTTTGAGCGCAGCCAGCCATTTGCCGTTGTAGACGTGATCGTTGAAGTCGGGAATGATGTTGCCCAAGGGACAGCCGGTGTGGCAAAAGGGAATGCCGCAATCCATACAGCGCGCGCCCTGGGTTTCCATCTCCTCTTTGGACAACGACACCACGAATTCTTCGTAGGTATGGATGCGCTCTTCCACCGGCACATATTTCGGCGTCTTGCGTTCGAACTCTTTGAAGCCGGTAATTTTTCCCATGGTTCAGCCCCTGGCTTTCACTTCGCTCTGCATTTCCGCCAAAGCCCGCTTGTAATCCTTGGGCATGACCTTCACGAACTTGGGCAGGGCCGCCTTCCAGGCCGAGAGGATTTCGTGGGCGCTGAGGCTGCCGGTGTATTCCGCATGGCGTTCGATGCTCTCCTTGAGTTCGATGGCTTCTTCGGCTTCGGAAACCTCTTCGAGATCGACCATTTCTGGATTCACCCGTCCCGCGTTGATTCCGTCGGGATCATAGAGATAGGCGACGCCGCCGCTCATGCCGGCCGCGAAATTCCGGCCCACTTCGCCGAGCACCACCACCCGGCCGCCGGTCATGTATTCGCAGCCGTGGTCGCCGCACGATTCGACCACCACTTCGACGCCCGAATTGCGCACGCAAAAGCGTTCGCCCGCCTTGCCGCGCACATAGGCTTCGCCGCTGGTAGCGCCGTAGAAAGAAACGTTGCCGACGATCACGTTTTCGCGCGCCACGAAACGCGATTCCTTGGGCGGATAGAGAATGACCTTGGCGCCGGAAAGGCCCTTGCAGAAATAATCGTTGGCTTCGCCTTCGAGTTCGAACGTGACCCCGTGCACGCCGAAGGCGCAAAAGCTCTGGCCTGCGGAGCCGTTGAACTTGAACGCGACGGTATCTTCGGGCAATCCCGCTTCGCCGTATCGGCGGGTGATGCGCGAGGATAAAATGGTGCCCACGGTGCGGTGGACGTTGCGGATGGCGAAGGTGGCGCGCACCGGCGTGCCCGTTTCGATCGCCGGCTGTGCCGCTGTGAGCAAGTCCCAATCCAGGGCCTTTTCCAGGCCGTGATCCTGGCGCTCGCAGCAATAGGTTCCGCCCACCTGGTCGCCGGCCATGCTGTGCAGAATCGGGTGCAGATCGAGGTGCTTCGCCTTCCAATGCTTGACTTCGCGGCGGGGTGCGAGTTTGTCGACCCGCCCCACCATTTCGTTCACGGTGCGGAAACCCAGGAGCGCCATGTATTCGCGAAAATCCTGGGCCAGAAAGCGGAAGAAGTTGACCACGTGATCGGCTTCGCCCGTGAACAGCTTGCGCAATTCCGGGTCCTGCGTGGCCACGCCCACCGGGCAGGTGTTGAGATGGCACTTGCGCATCATGATGCAGCCCAGGGCGATGAGCGCGCCCGTGGCCACGCCCCATTCCTCGGCGCCCAGCAAGGTGGCGATGGCGATGTCGCGGCCCGTGCGCAGCATGCCGTCGGTTTGCAGCACCACGCGCGAGCGCAAATGGTTTTTCATCAGCACCTGATGGGCTTCGGAAAGCCCCAATTCCCAGGGCAGGCCGGCATGTTTGATCGAGGTCAGCGGCGACGCGCCGGTGCCGCCGTCATGGCCCGAGATGAGGATCACATCGCTATGCGCCTTGGCCACTCCCGCGGCCACCGTGCCCACGCCCACCTCGGCCACCAATTTGACGCTGATACGCGCCTGGTCGTTGGCGTTCTTGAGATCGTAGATGAGTTGGGCCAAATCCTCGATGGAATAGATGTCGTGATGCGGCGGCGGCGAAATCAGGCCCACCCCGGGCGTGCTGTGCCGCACCTTGGCGATGAACTTGTCGATTTTCCAGCCGGGCAGTTGTCCGCCTTCGCCGGGCTTGGCGCCCTGCGCCATCTTGATCTGCAATTCATCGGCGTTGACCAGGTAATTGCTGGTGACGCCGAAGCGTCCCGAGGCCACCTGCTTGATGCTCGAACGCATACTGTCGCCGTTGGGCAACGGCCGGAAGCGCAGCGCATCTTCGCCGCCTTCGCCGGTGTTGCTGCGTCCGCCCAGGCGGTTCATGGCGATGGCCAAGGTGGTATGCGCCTCCCAACTGATGGAGCCGAACGACATGGCGCCGCTGGCGAAGCGCTTCACGATGGATTCCACCGGCTCCACGTATTCGATGGGAATGGGGCTGGCATGCGCGAATTCGAACAGGCCGCGGATGGTGAGCAGATTGTGGCTTTGATCATCGATATGCTTGGCGTACTCTTTGAACAGCTTGTAATTGCCCGTGCGCACGGCATGCTGCAATTTATGCACCACGTCGGGCGTGAGCATGTGCCGTTCGCCGCGCTGCCGCCACTGGTATTGGCCGCCCACTTCGAGATCCACCGGCTCCTCTTCTTTTTCCGGAAAGGCGAAACGGTGGCGCATCAGGGTTTCCTCTTCCAAGGTGGCGAGATCGATGCCACCGAGACGCGAAACCGTGCCGCTGAAATACTCGTCGATGAGTTCGCGCCCCAAGCCCACGGCTTCGAAGATCTGCGAGCCGGTATAGGAGCGGATGGTGGAAATGCCCATTTTGGAAATGACCTTGAGCAGGCCTTTGTTCACGGCATGGATGAAATGCTGTTGCGCCTTTTCCGGCGTCAGTCCGTCGCGCAGCATGCGCCGCCGGCGCATGTCTTCGATGGTTTCGAAGGCGACGTAGGGGTTCACCGATCCCGCGCCATAGCCGAGCAAGAGGGCGAAGTGATGCACCTCGCGCGCCTCGCCGGTTTCGATGACGATGCCGCATTGCGCGCGCATGCCTTCGCGGATGAGATGGTGGTGCACGGCCGACACCGCCAGCAGCGAAGGAATGGCGGCGTGATCGCTATCCACGGGTTTGTCGGAAAGCACGATGACGTTGTAGCCTTCCTGCACGGCCTCGCTGGCCTGGCGCCGGATGCGCTCCAGCGCTTTTTCCAGGCGGCCTTCGCCGCCCACGGCCTTGAACACGATGGGGATGGTGCGCGCCTGAAAATGGTGCTTGTCGACCCAACGCAGCCGCTCCAAATCGTCGTTGGTCAGAATGGGATGCGGCAATTCGATCACCCGGCAATGGCGCTCGGTCTCCTCCAGCAAATTGTCTTCTTTGCCCGCGAAGGTGGTCAGCGACATCACCATTTCCTCGCGGTCTTTATCGATGGGGGGATTGGTGACCTGGGCGAAGAGTTGGTGGAAATAGTCGAAGAGGTTGCGGCTCTTATCCGATAGCACGGGCAGCGCGGCGTCGTTGCCCATGGACCCCAAGGCTTCCACGCCCGCATTCACCATGGGCGACATGAGGATTTTCAAATCCTCCAAGGTGTAACCGAACAGTTTCTGCCGCTTGAGCACGGTTTCGGTGGAGGGCTGTTTGATTTCGCGCGGCGGCGTCAGGCTGGCCAAATCGATTTTGCCCAGACGCAGCCATTCGCCGTAGGGCTTTTGCGCGGCCACGCGCTGTTTGATTTCTTCGTCGGGAATGATGCGGCCTTCGGCCAGGCTGACCACGAACATGCGGCCGGGTTGGAGACGCCCTTTCATCTTGATTTTCTCGGGCGGAAATTGCAGTACGCCGGCCTCCGAAGCCATGACCAGCAAATCGTCATCGGTGAGTTGGTAGCGCGAAGGCCGCAGGCCGTTGCGGTCCAAGGTGGCGCCGATGATATTGCCGTCGGTAAACGCCACCGAAGCCGGGCCGTCCCAGGGCTCCATGATGGCGGCGTGGTATTCGTAGAAGGCGCGTTTTTCCGGCGGCATATCCGGATCTTTTTCCCAGGCTTCGGGAATGAGCATCATCATGACATGCGGCAGAGAACGGCCGCCCATGACGAGCAATTCGATGACGTTGTCGAGCTTGGCCGAATCCGATCCGGTTTCATCGATGATGGGCAACAGTTTTTTGATCTCATCGTCGGTGAAGAGATGCGATTTGAGCAGGGCCTCGCGCGCGCGCATCCAGTTCTCGTTGCCGCGCAACGTGTTGATCTCGCCGTTGTGGGCGATGTAGCGAAACGGGTGGGCCAGCGGCCAGGTGGGAAAGGTGTTGGTGGAAAAGCGGCTGTGCACCAGGGCCAGCGCGGTTTCATAGGCTTCGTCGCGCAAATCGGCGAAGTAGTCGAGCACCTGGCTCGAAATGAACAGGCCCTTGTACACGATGGTGCGGCACGACAGCGAACCCACGTAGAACATGTGGCGATCGGCATGATCGCTTTCGCGGATCACGCGCTCGGCGTATTTGCGAATCACATACAGCTTGCGTTCGAAGGCGTCGGCGTCGGCCGCGTTCTTGCCGCGCCGGAGAAACACCTGGTAATGCGCCGGCTCCGAGCGCAGCACCGAAGCGGCCAAGCCGAAATTTTCGGTGGGCACCCTCCGCCAACCCAAAACTTTTTGACCGCTGTCCGCCGCGCAACGGGTGAATATTTTCTGCATTTCCCGGAGGGTTTTTTCTTCGCGGGACATGAATATTTGCCCCACGCCATATTCGCCCGGATGCGGCAGCGCAAAACCCAATTCCGCGCATTTCTTCAAAAAGAAGCCGTGAGGAATCTGGGTCAGAATACCGGCGCCGTCGCCCGCGTTTTTTTCAGCACCGCAAGCGCCGCGATGCTCGAGGTTGACCAACAGTTCGATCCCCTTGGCTACGATTTCATGCGATTTTTCGCCTTTGATGTTGACGACAAACCCCACGCCGCAGGCATCATGTTCATAGCGCGGGTCGTACAACCCTTCGGGTTCGGGAATTCCGTTCACAGGCATGGCAAGACCTCAATGTCGGCGTGATGGAAGCGCCAGGCGGCTTAAAAGTAAATAACTCAATTCGGGCTGAAGGCCGGCCATACAAGGCGCCCGCGCAGATCGCGGCTGCCCTGCGGGCTCCACAGCGACGGATCGGCCTGCAAAAGGCGCAGGCGAAAATCGGCCGGGGGGCGTCGAATCGAGATCGCGGGCGCCAGGGCCGTGGTCTGCGTGGCGCCCAGTGTCAACAAGGCTTGGCCGGTTTTCTGATTGACATAGCAGAGCTTCACCCAATCGGCGCTGCGCGTCACGTTTTCGATGCGCACTTCGTCCAGCATGCCGGAGAAGTAACGGCTGACATTGTTACTGGCATCGGACCAGGCCCCCATCACCCAGCGGCCCGGGGAAGGCAAGGCTCCGGTGGTGTCGGCGCGGGAACTGTCGACCGCGTTGCGGTACAAATGCCAGCGCGTCCCATCATAAGCGCCGACGAGATAAACCCATTGGGCGCTGTCGGCTTCGGTATAAGTGTAGCCGGCGAAGTGATCGGTCCCGTCATAGGAAGTCACATGGTATTGGGTGTTCAAAAGACGGAAGGAAGTTTCTGAATTTCCGCTCGCAGGCGAAACGTGAGTCAGGATGTGGCGGTGCTGTTGAGCTCCGCTCGATCCGCCGTTCAGCCAGCGCACCCAGGCCGACAGGGTGATGCGTCCCGAAATATTCAGGCTGGACGAAGTTCCCAAGTCCAAGTATTGGCTGGTGCCGTTGAAACTTCGCCCCGATCCGATGCATCCCGTGGCATTCGTGGTTCCGGTATTGACGGCAGTGTTCCCATCAACCGTGGCGTCGCCCAGGGCATTGTTGAGATGCCAGACGCCTTTGAATCCGTTGGCGGTGTCGAACACTCCGGCGCCGTCGGAGCTGTCGGCGGCCTGGGGATTGTTCCAATACATCCGCAGGCTTTGTGTGCTGCTGTTCCCCAGCAACGTGTCGACCAAAACCCAGATCTCGGCCTCTTGATTGGTCTTGTCCCAGTTTTCGACCTGATAGCGGAGATGGGTTCCGTCCGGTTTGGCAAAGCGGATGTCGGCGCCGGTGGCGAGCGCCGTTGCGAAGACATCCGCCTGATCGGCGCCGAGTCGCACCAGCAATGGAAAGTCAACTTGATTCGCCGCGATATCGGCCCCCGTGGCCGTGGTGTTCAAGGTGATGGCTTTATACGACGCCCAATTCAGGGCATAATTTTCCTGGGAAAAAACCGCGACCGCGCCGAGGAGTAGCGCCGGACCCAGGCGTGAAAGGCAACCGTGATTTTTCATGCTCACCCCAACGCATGCGAAGGTTTGAAGGGAAAATTAAAACGAAGCGAGAAACCGTTTGAAGCGATCGGCGTCTCCGAACCAGCTTTCTTCAGGGCCGAGCAAAAGCTTTTTCACGTTGAGTTCGAACACTTCCCATGCGCCTAATTCCACTTCCCGTTCCAATTGGCCGGCGGCCCAGCCCGAATAGCCCAAAAACAGGCGTACGTATTTCGGATCGCGTTGCAAAATGTCTTCCAACGCATTCCACGCGCCGCCCAAATGCACGTCGGGGGCCACCGACAACGCGCCGGGCGCCGCCGGAGAGCCGATGTGCAAGACCTGCATTTCCGTCGGCTGCACCGGGCCGCCGACATAGACGCGGCGATTCTTTTCCAAAGACGACGCCCCCTCGGGGGGCGCATCGAAGATTTCGGAAAGCGGCATGTGCGCGGTGCGGTTCAAGACCAGGCCATAAGCTCCGGCCTCTCCGTATTGGCACAGCAATACCACCGCCGAATTGAAATTAGGATCTTGCAATTCGTCGCGGGCCACCAGGATGGCTCCCGGGGCCAGACGCCTTTTGTGCGCTTCGGCGTCAAAACCAGCTTCCGCTTCGTCGCCCAAAGCCATGTGCCGAATATAAGAATTTTGATTTTGCGGTTTTTCATCTATCCGCGGTGTTTCAAGCATAAATCCCAGACTGAAACTTAAAGCTTCCCGTCAAGACGCCGATATCTCCCAGTGGAGGAGGCGCGACTATGCAATCCGCACTGCAAGGAAAAACTCTGTTGACCACGAATCCCGGGTCGCGCGTACGCCGGGAGATAAGGACCTGCAAACACCCGGGCTGCGGGAAAAAATTCGAAGGTTCGCCCACCTCGTTGTATTGCCTCGACCACCGTACCCGAAAAAGCCGCACGGAGCGGTTTATCCCCAAGGTGGCGCCCGAACCGGCCACTAACAATCTGACACTTACGCCGCAAACCCAAAAACCCGAAACCTATTCGCTGGCTTGCTCGCTGCCGGGCTGCGGGCGAATCTATACGTTCACTTTATATCCGGATCACACCGTGTACCCGATGTATTGTGAGGAGCATCGCAGCGAACACAAACGCCGGCATTTTCTGCAAATGGCGGAAAAAGGCAAACGTCCGAATTTCCAGCAAACGCATTGGGAAAAATGGAGCGATTACGAAGTGGATTTCGAGGCCTACGCCATCGAACAGCCCGTGTTGTCGCCGTTCGGCCGCGAACGGGGCGATTCCGCCCATTGAACCTCCCAAATATCGCCCATTTCTAATTTCAGCCATTGCGATTTCGGGTTTAACCCGTGAAAGCGATCACCTCGCTTACCGCTCCCCGCGTTTAAATTTTCAGGCGTCCGGGGAAGGTGATAAGCCGGCTTTTCCCCCACTCTGCGGACATTGAGCGCTTTGCCTCCAGAAAGGCAAGGAGTTGTAGTCTCAACTATTTGGCAATTTTCTCAATCTGGTAAGAAAAAAATTACCTTTCGTTGATAATTGCGAGAGGGACCGTTTGCCGGGGACAAGGGCCTGCGCAATGAAACACATCCAACCAGTTGGAATTCACAGCATGTTGACTCCAATAGCTCTATATCTGTTATTCGGTTTATATGCCATTGCCTCGATTGGCTTATTCACTTACGGCATCAATTGCTATTGGCTGCTGGCGATCTTCCTGAGCAGGCGCCGCCGCGAAGTGGTTTATGATCGCCGTCGCCTGCGGCGTTTCTACGCCCAAGGCGGAACCGATTCCCTGCCGGTGGTGACCACGCAATTGCCGGTGTTCAACGAAGCCAATGTGATCGAGCGTCTGATCCGTTCCGTGTGCGCCATGGAATACCCCCCCGGCAAACACGAAATCCAGGTGCTCGACGACTCCATCGATGGCTCCGAAGCCACGGCGGCGCGCTTGGTCGAAGAAATGCGCGCGCAAGGGCATGACATCGTGCTCATCCACCGCACCCACCGCCGCGATTATAAAGCCGGCGCCCTGAATGAAGGCATGGACGCCGCGCGCGGACAATTCCTGGCCATCTTCGATGCCGACTTCGTACCGCCCACGGATTATCTGCTGCGCACCGTGCCGTTTCTGTGCATGGATGAAAAAGTGGGTCTGGTGCAGGCGCGCTGGGGACATCTGAACTCGCAGGAATCATCCCTGACCTTGGCCCAGAGCATCGGCATCGACGGGCATTTCGTCATCGAACAATCGGCGCGTTCCTGGGGACGCCTGTTCATGAACTTCAACGGTACGGCCGGGGTGTGGCGCAAGACGGCCATCGAAACTTCGGGAGGCTGGGAGGGCGATACCCTGACCGAGGACATGGATCTCTCCTACCGTGCGCAACTGCAGGGTTGGAAAATGAAATTCGCCTACGATGTGGTGGTCCCGGCCGAATTGCCTTCGGACATCAACGCCTTCAAGTCCCAGCAATTTCGCTGGGCCAAAGGATCCATTCAAACCGCCATCAAACTTTTGCCGAAGGTCTTGAAATCAAAAGAAAGGTGGCCGGTAAAATTACAGAGCATTTTGCATACCACCCATTATCTGATTCACCCCTTGATGCTCCTCACAGCCCTTCTGGCACTCCCGCTATTGTATTGGTTTCCCTTCAAGGTCAGTACCGGCGCCTTCGCCGCACTATGCATGTTGATCGTGATTTCTTCGTTGGCTCCCACTATCCTTTACCTCGTAGCGCAACGAGTCTCCCGCAAAAACTGGAAGATGCGCATCCTGTCGCTGCCCACCTTGATGGCCTTGGGAGTGGGCGTGGCATTCAACAACACCCGGGCCGTGTTTTCGGCCCTGACCGGACAAAAAGGCACCTTCGTGCGCACACCCAAATCCGGAGACAAAACGGTGTTCGTCTACCGCTCCAAATTCCCCGTCACCGCAGCCATCGAATTGGCGCTGGCGATTTATTGTTTCACGGGTTTCCTCCACTATACCTCGGCGCAAAAATATCTCGTGGGGCCTTTTCTCGGATTGTATGCCGTGGGGTTTCTGGTGGTAGGTTGCATGTCGCTGATGCATTACCTGCGCAAACAATCGCTGATTCGCTCGCTGCGCGCCACCTGAACCTTGGTTCGGAATGCCGCGCGCGGCTCCGACCCGGGCTCGGTGATAACGTTTGATTTCCCCCATGCCGTTTCTCTACTATCCTCTCGAATTGGAATTGCGCGGCCGCTCCGTGCTGCTGGTCGGGGGCGGAAAAGTGGCCGCGCGCAAATTGCCCGAACTCCTGGCCTGCGGCGCTTCGATCACTATGGTGGCTCCCGTGCTCACCCCGGCTGCGCGCCGGTTGCTGCCCTCCCTGGATTGGCAGCGGCGCGAATTCCGTGCGCAGGACGTGGAAGGCCGCCACTTGGTATTCGCCTGCACCGATCGGCCCGCCGTTAACGCCGCCGTGGCTAAAGCCTGCCGGGCACGCGGCATTCCCTGCAACCGCGCCGACGCCGCGGATCGCGGCGACTTCATCGTACCCGGCGTGATACGACGCGGCGACGTTACCCTCGCGATCAGCACCGGCGGGCGCGCTCCCGGCGTGACCCGGCATCTCAAACGCAAATTGGGCGCCGTCGTGGGTCCGGAATGGGACGCCGTGGCAAACTGGGTCGCCTCGCTCCGGAAAAAATCCGGCCTTACGCAAGCGCTCCCCTATGATCGCCTGGCGGCCGCGGCGCGAGCCGGGGGCGAACTACCTGTTCGCGACGCGCCGGGGGTTAAAAACGTCCGCGGTGCGCGCAAACGTCCGCAGCCGCCCGTGATGCTGCTCGGCGCCGGCTTCGGAACCCGCTCCACCCTGACCCTGGAAGGCGCCGAAGCTTTGCGCGCCGCCGAAGTGGTCATTCACGATCGTTTGGTTTCCGACGATATTCTGGCCTTGATTCCCGATAGATGCCTGCGCCTGGCTGCCGAAAAACGCGGCCACTTCGAATCGCAGCGCCAGAGCCACATCAACGCGCTGATGTTGCGTCATGCTCGCGCCGGCCGGCGCGTGGTGCGCCTTAAGGGAGGCGACCCCTTCATCTTCGGACGGGGCTGGGAAGAAGTCTTGGCACTGGAAGCCGCGGGTATTCCCTGGCGAGTATTACCCGGGGTCAGCGCGGCCTCAGGCGTCCCGGCCGTGGCGGGAATTCCGTTGACGCATCGCGGCGTGGCCCGATCCTTTGCCGTGGCTTCGGGCATGGCTTACGAAGGAACCGTGAAGCGTTTTCCCAAAGCTGACACCTTGGTGTTGCTCATGGCGTTGTTCCGCTGGCCGGAAATCCTACCCGCCCTGCGGCGCGCGGGCTACAAACTTTCGACGCCAGCCGCGGCCATCGAACACGGCGGGCTTCCCGAACAGCGCGTATGCCGCAGCACCTTGGGCCGATTACATGCCGATACCGCGCATCTGGGTTTTGATTCGCCCACCTTGATCGTGATCGGCGAGGTGGTGGGCCTGGCAAAAAAAATCTGAACGGGCTGATCAGCCGAATCCTGATTTACCCGCCGCGCCCTGAGTCTGCTGTAGGGCACCGATTCCCTTGGCCGGTGAACCTGGTTCCCGAGCTTGCGAGGGATGTCGAACCCGCCGGAGAGCACGGCTATAAACACCGAGCCGCATCGCGGTTGCGGGTTTACCGATACTCTCGGTGTCGCGCACCACTCGCGGAACGGAAGTATTTCACGATAGGTTCTACTTTTGATCCATGCCCGAAACTTTCTACGTCACCACCCCCATCTATTACGTCAACGATGCGCCGCATATCGGCCACGCCTACACCACGGTGCTGGCCGACGTGCTGGCGCGTAGCCACCGGCTGCTCGGGCATGAGGTGTTCTTTCTCACCGGCACCGACGAACATGGGCAAAAGGTGCAGCAAGCCGCGGAGAAAAGGGGGGTGACGCCCAAGGCCCATACCGACGCCTATGCGCAGCGCTTCCGCGACGCCTGGACCGGATTGGGAATCGGCTACGATCACTTTTTGCGCACCACCGATCCCGCGCATATCGACTTCGTGCGTACCCAGGCACAACGGTTATGGGATTGCGGCGAGGTGTACAGCAAGGAATACGCGGGTTGGTATTCCACGGCGGAAGAACGCTTCTTTGCCGAAACAGAGTTGGTGGATGGAAACGATCCCGTGGGCGGACGCCCCGTGGAGTGGATTCAAGAGAAGAATTACTTCTTCAAAATGTCGGCCTATCAAGACTGGCTTTTACGCCACCTGGAAGCGCATCCCGACTTCATTCTGCCCGATTTCCGCCGCAACGAGGTGTTGGGATTTCTGCGCCAGCCGCTGGCCGATCTCTGCATCAGCCGGCCCAAGTCACGCCTCGCGTGGGGCGTGTCACTGCCTTTCGACGAAGACTATGTGGCCTACGTCTGGGTCGACGCCTTGCTGAACTACGTCTCGGCCGTATCCGAACGCCGTTTCGCCGCCGGAGCGCCGATCTGGCCGGCCGACGCGCATCTCATCGGCAAAGACATTCTCACCACGCATGCCGTTTACTGGCCCACCTTGCTACAGGCCTTGGGTCTGCCCCAACCCCGCCACATCGTGGCCCATGGCTGGTGGCTGGTCGACAATGCGCGCATGAGCAAGACCACGGGCAATGTGGTCAGCCCGCTGGCCATGAAAGACAAATACGGTGTCGACGCTTTCCGCTACTTTCTGCTGCGCGAAATGGCCGTGGGCCAGGATGCGGCCTTCAGCGAAGAGATTTTCGTCACGCGCTACAACGCCGATCTCGCCAATGACCTGGGCAACGGCCTGAGCCGCGTGCTGAAACTGGGGCAGGCGGCGGCCTCGCCCCTGGCCTTCGCGACGGCCAACGCGTCAGAACCGGCCGTAGCCTTGCGCGCCGAAGCGGAAAAATTCCTGGCGGCCTTTCCCCAATTCCTGGCGGACTTCGCCCCGCATCGCATCCCCGCGCAGGCCTCCGACTTGTTTCGTGCGGTCAACCGTTATCTGGAGCACACCGCGCCCTGGAAACTGGCCAAGGGGGGCGACGACGAAAAGCGCGAACTCGCGGCGGTGCTCTGGCAGGCATCCGAAGCGCTGCGACTCGGCTTTACCCTTTTGCTGCCCATCATGCCGACGAAGATGCGGGCAGCCTTGGACGCGTTGGGAATCGATCCGGAGCGGAGCCCGCTGCAATGGAATGATGCCGCGCGCTTTACCTTGCGGTTTGTTCCGCCCCTGTTTCCCCGCATCGCGCCGGTGACCGCGGCCTCCGCCTCGGAGGAGGCCGAGAAGGCTTTTGACGCGCTGGATTTGCGCACGGTCCGGATTCTCACCGCCGACGATCACCCCCAGGCCGAATCCTTGTACATCCTGCGCGTCGACTTGGGGGACGGTGAAATCCGCACCGTCTGCGCAGGTCTGCGCAAGCATGTGGCGAAAGTAGACTTGCCGGGAAAGATCGGCGTACTGGTGGCCAATCTCAAGCCCGCCTCCTTGCGCGGTGTGGTCAGTCAGGGAATGTTGCTGGCCGCCGAAGCCGGCGGCCGCCTGATGTTGGCGCAGCCCCAGTCGCCGGAAATCGGCCTGCCCGTAGGCCTCGAGAGCCGGCCCCGCGCCGCCGGCGACCCTCCCAAACCGATGATCGGCTTGAAGGAATTCGAGAAATGTCCGCTGACGGTTCAAGGTCAAGCGGTGTGCTATGGCCGGGTTCCGTCGGCTCTTCCCCTGATCGCGGGCGGCGCGCCCATCCGGATCGAGGCTCCGGACGGCGTTGTCGTGCGTTAGTTGTTAATTTGCAATCGAGGTTTCGCCATGCATATTTCGTTATGAGTTCTTCCGCCGATGGCTCCGCGCCTTCTCCTTACGCCGAAGATTCGTCCCTGCGCATCATCGAGCCGCAGCCGCCGCTGCCCGATCACTCCATCGACAATTTCTCCGCGCCGCTGCAGGCGGTGATCCGCCAGAACCAATGGTCGGACCTGATGCTGGTGCAGAAGAAGGCCGTGCCCTATCTGCTCAACGCCATGGACATCATCGTGCAGTCCAAAACCGGGTCGGGAAAAACCGGCGCCTTCATGCTGCCCCTGCTCGAAGTGATTGAAAAGGGCCACGCCCGCCCGCAGGCGCTGATCATGGCGCCCACGCGCGAACTGGCGCTGCAAGTGCACGAAGAGGCCGTCCGCTTCGGCGAACCGCTCGGCATCCGCTCGGTGGCGGTGTACGGCGGCGTTTCCTACGGGCCGCAACTCGAAGCCTTTCGCAACGGCGTGCACATCGTGGTGGGCACGCCGGGCCGGCTGCTCGATCACATCATGAGCGGCAACCTCAAGCTGAATTCCATCCGCGACCTGGTGCTCGACGAAGCTGACGAACTGCTGTCGATGGGCTTCTATCCCGACATGAAACGCATCCAGCAATTCCTGCCCAAGGATCGCTGCACCTATCTGTTCTCCGCCACCATCCCCCCCAACGTCAAACGCCTGGCCCAGGAATTCATGCGCCGGCCCAAATTCCTGAGCCTGTGCCCCACCGAGTTGTCGGTGTCGAGCATGGAACACATGTATTACGTGGTGGATCCGCAGGATAAGGACAAGGCCCTACTCCTGCTCATCGAATGCGAAAACCCCGAAGCGGCACTCATCTTCTGCAACACCCGGCGCGACACCGGTTACGTGCACGCCTTTCTCAAGGCGCGGGGCTTCCGCGTGGGCGCCATCTCGGGCGATGTGGAACAGAAAGATCGCCAGAAAGTGATGCGCGAGCTGAAAACCGGCGCCATCCGCTTTCTGGTGGCCACCGACGTGGCCGCCCGGGGCATCGACATTCAAGGGCTGACGCATGTCTTCATGTACGACCACCCCGACGACTCCGAGATTTACGTGCATCGCGCAGGCCGAACGGCCCGGGCCGGGAATTCGGGTTTGGCGATTTCGCTGGTGGGACGCGTGGAAGAAATCGCCTTGAAGAACACGGCGCAGAAGTTCAGCATCCCGTTCATCAAGAAAAGCCTGCCCAGCGAGAAACAGGTCGAAGACATCATTCGCGAACGCACGACAACCTACCTGGAGCAGGCCTACCGCGATTTGAAGCAGGCCGACCAACTGGGGGCGCGGCGCATGGTGCCGCTGCTCGAATCGTTAATCAGCTCTGACGACGAAAAACTCGTGTTGGGCATGATCCTGCATCAATTTTACTGGAAAGCCTTTACGGGCAACGATCCGGCCGCCTCCGATTCCGAAAATTCCGGCGGCATCACGCCTGCTGCCAGTTGATTTCGTCTGCAGGCCCCATCCCACGGGTCGTCAACGCGGATGATGCAGGGTAAATTAATACCTTCACGGACGACCGCATCCGCATTATGTCCATCAAAACCAAAACCGACCGCGAAATCGCTTTAATCCGTGACTCCTGCGAGTTGGCTGCCGACATTTTGCGGCGCTCGGGCGAATTGGCGAAGCCGGGTATCACCACCGAAGACATCAACCGCTTCGTGCATGAAGAAACCCTGCGGGCCGGAGCCTATCCGTCGCCCCTCAATTACCATGGATTTCCCAAATCGGTGTGCACCTCGGTAAATAACATCGTGTGCCACGGCATTCCCGGCGGTTATGTTCTGAAAGAAGGCGATATCATCAACATCGATGTGACCTGCCTCCTGTACGGCTATCACGGCGACTGTTCCAAAACCTTCGCGGTGGGCGCGATTTCTCCCGAAGCGCGCGCGTTGGTCGACGCCGCCGAGCGCTGTCTTGAGGAGGGCATCGCCGTGGCCTTGGAGGGCAACCACTTCGGCGATATCGGCGCCGCCATTCAGGATCTGGCCGACGATTACGGGTACGGCGTGGTGCGCGAGTTCTGCGGCCACGGCATCGGCCGCAATTTTCACGAAGATCCGATGGTGCTGCATTACCGCACCAAAAGCCGCGGGGACCGCATTCAAGAAGGCATGGTGTTCACCATCGAGCCCATGATCAACGCTGGTTCCGCCGCCGTGTACGTTGCGTCGGATCATTGGACCGTGCTCACCAAGGACGGATCGCTGTCGGCGCAGTTCGAACACACCCTGGCCATGACGCGCCATGGACCTGAAGTGCTGACGCGCATCGATTGAAGGGGCCCGCCCCCCGGGGCCGGGCGCCGCTCAACTATCGTCTTCGCTGTCTTCTTCGACGGGGAAATGGATGGAGCTGAGATCTCCCCCCTTTTCCTCGATTTTCTTTTTGAGGCGGTATAAATCATCCAGCCGCACGTGATACCCCTTGGCGTCGTCGTCGGTGATCCCATTGCGGATGAGGAATTCACACACCTCGATGGCCTGGTCGAGATTTTTCTGGTTTTGAAAATAGGTGATGAGGGCTTTGCATTGTACGGCCACGAATTTGGGGTTGTAGCCGAACTTCTTGATGGTCTCGCGTAAGAAGTCGAAGGAAAACCGAGTCAAGGCCTCCTTGTCCATCTGGGATTTGCTTTCCTTAATCTTGAAGGTCAGCAGATCGAGGAATTCATGCGCCACTTCGACCCGGTCGAAAAATGGCGCTTCGGAACGCTGGTAGGCGGCGAAGTCTTCCAGCACGCCGACGTCATCGTCGCGCAAACGGCGCAGCAGGCTTTCGAGAAATTCCTCCTTGGACCCGGGTGCGGGTTCAGACGCTTCGCTCATGGCTTCTCCATTTTCGCCAATGCCGGGGCTATCATCCGCAGTTCCTGGAGCATGGCGTCGGCGCCTGGATAACGCTGTTCTTTTTTGGGACGCAGGGCGCGCGCGATGAAATCGCTCCACGCCACGGGCACCGAAGGGGAAAGATCTTTGGCCATGCCGGAAAACATATCTGGATTTTCCCGCGCGCGCGCGCGGAAAATTTTTTCGGGCCGTTCCACTTTGGCGGGCAGGAACCCCAGGGTGCATTCGAGCAAGACGCAGCCCAGCGAAAACAAATCGGCGCGGCCGTCGACGGTTTCGCCGCGCGCCTGCTCGGGTGACACGTACAGGGGCGATCCCAGTATGAACGCTTTGTCCTCTTCGGCGAAGCTGTGGTGCACGGTGGCCAGGCCGAAATCGGCGACCATGATTTTATTCTGGCGTTCGAGCAGGAGCAGGTTCTCCGGCTTGATGTCGCGATGCACCACGCCTTCCTGGTGCGCGAAGGCCAGTACCTCCAGGGTTTGATCGGCCACCGAAACCAGTTCGGCCACGGTGGGCAGGCGTTTGCGGGGCAGCGGATGGCGCTTTTTCATCTCCAACCATTTGTGCAGTCCAAACCCCTCGACGTATTGCATCACGAAAAAGAGATATTCCTCCCTCTCGCCGAATTCGAAAATGGGGACGATTTGGGGATGGAAGAGGTTGGCCACCAATTCAGCCTCGTGCCGAAAGCGCTCCGGGGTGAAAAATTTGTTGAAACGGCTGCGGAACACCACCTTGACCGCCACTTTCCGGCTCAGACCCGACTGGAAACCACGGTACACCACACCCATGCTGCCTTCGCCGATGCGGTCCAGCAAGGTCACATTTCCCAGAACCACGCCGGTCAAATCCGGCAAGGCGCTTTTATTTGTGTTTCCCGCCGACTGGGATGTCGTCATTAGCGAACTCGAACTACTCAGGGGAGTTGCGAAATTATACAATTGCCTAGGTTCCGCGTCTCGAAATCGATCCGTTCCTGATGGAAGAAAAATCCAAAGCCTCCGCCCGTCTCGACGCCGATAGTTTCGTGCGCCAATGGAACCTGTATTTCAACCGCACCATCGCCTACTCGCTGGATCACCCGGCGGTTCTGGAAATGCTGCCCCGGGTCTATGCGTCTTTGCAAAAACTGCTGGATCCCGCAGGCAGCATCTCGATTCTGCTCCAGGAACTCGGCTATTACATCGGACAACTCGATATCGCCTACCAGCCCAACAACCGGAAAATCGCCGACCACCTGCGCCGCTTCGGCATCGATTCCATCACCTTTTCGTCGCCCCTGCACCAGGAAGATCTGGCCCATATTCTGGAAGCCACGGCGTTGACGCATGCCGACGCCACCAGCTTCTTGCGTTTTCTCGGCAGCCGCGGCGTGCATAACATCGCGGTGAACAACGTTACCCTGCAAACCGTGAAGGAAGGCGAGGCCGTGATGGCCGCCGGCTCCGAAAGCGGCGGAGGGCGCTCGTCTTCATCGCTGAAAAACGCTTTTGAAGACGTGACGCTGCGCGTGGTGCTCGGCCATATCACGGCCCAGGAAATGAGCACGAATCTTTCGGTGCTGCAAATGCTGCATGCCCCGGCTGCGGGCGGGTCTTCGCTACCGCAGGCCGTGGCCCAGGTCAGCGCCAGCGCGCCGCCTGAATCCCAGGAAAACGCGCTGCGCCAGGCCCTCCTCAATTCGCTGGGCATGTTTTCGGGCTCGGCCCAGTCCGGCGATACCAGCATCGAGGATTTGCTGGCAGGCATGTACAACATGCGGGGCGAGTTGCTGAAAGCCTTGCGGGCGCAGGAGGGGTTGGTCCGTCATCTGCAGCAGGAGGACCGGCTGCCCGACAGCGCCGAAGCGCTGTTCGAGAATACCGCGGCCGATCTGATCGTGCAGGAATACCGCAAACATCCCGGCAACCCGCGCAAGGTGGCCGACATCATCCAGCGCATCGTCCCGGAAAAGCGGCAGTTGCAAGGGGTCTTGGCCAAAGTGCGTGCGGCCTTGACCCAAGCCGGCGCCCCCCTGATCGAGTATTACAATCTGCTCAATGAATTGAACATCCGCCTTACGGCCGATCAGGGGTACCAGGACTTTCTGCGCGCCAGTACCTCCGTCGGCGTCTCGGCCCAGGAATTGGTTCAGACGCTGCAGCAAAATCCCAAGCAGGCGGCACAGCTCATCGTACTGGCCGGAGAATTACAGCGCCAGGGCAAGGGCGGCAAAGCCGACGATTTGGTGTTGGGTCTGGCCGATTTGGTGGAAAGCGCCGGCGAGGAAATCGCGCGACAGGCGGAAGAGAGCCCGCGTGAAAGCGGACGACTGGCGGGCATGCTGTTTCAACTCGAAAGCGAAGTCGGCCGCGAACTCGAAGGGCAGACGCTTTCGGAAGAGGCCAAGGCGGCCGCGCGCCAACGCCTGCATCTGCGCCTGCAGCGATCGCTGGGCGACGTGAAACGGCGCGCCACCTTGACCCAATTGCGCAACCCCAATTTGACCGAAACCGAGCGCATGGAATTTTTATTGCAAACCTTCGCCGATGAAAAAGAACTCGACGAGGTGTTGGGATTCATCGGGGCGCAAGACTCCGTGGCCGAACAGGTGGCGCAAGAACTGTTGGCGAAGGCGCGCCAGGAAATGAAAGCGCGGCGCGAACGCCACCTTTCCAAAGACTTGCCGAACGGCGTCTACGTCAAAGCCGTGCTCGACTTTTTTCTGAAATTCGAAGTCAGCCGTTCGTTGCGCTACCACCTGCCTTTCAGCGCCGTGTTGGTTTCCTTTCAAGGCCTGCCCGAAGACAAGGAAAGCCAGGAAAAATACGGGGAAGCCCTGCACGGACTGCAGAACGTGCTGGTCGGCGACTTGCGCGCGCTTTTCCGCGACTCGGACTTCGTGGGTTACCTCGGCTTCAACCGCTTTCTTCTGGTGGCGCCCATGACCGCAGCCGAAGCGACCTCGGCCATCGTGAAAAAGATCCGCGACAACCTGACGCGGCAGGCGGCCCTGCCCGACGGCACACGGGCCTGGTTGCGCCCGCGCTGCGGCTGCGCCAGCTTCGACACCGAACACGTCAACACCCACCAGAAACTTTACCAAGAGCTGCAAAAGAGCTGGAAGGCCGATGCCTAACGCCCTCGCTTTCCCAAACGCGGGTCGAAAAACGATCCGCCGGCGGCGCCTTTTGCACGCGGCCCGTTAGCGCCATTCCATGGTTTCGCTTTCTCCGGCCTCGGTGCTGATCGTCGACGATGATCCGGCCGCCACCTCGGCCTTACAAACGACCCTCAAGCCGTTGGCCTTGCGGGTGGCGATGGCCACCAACGGAGAGGAGGCGCTGGAGAAACTGCAACGCGACCATTTCCGCCTCATGCTCACCCAGCGCCTGTTGCCGGGCATCGATGGCCTAGCGCTGGCGCGCAAAGCCAAAGCCCTGCACCCGGAACTGCGCATCGCCATTCTGGCCGAGCCGACCACACCGGAATGGGAGCAGAAGGTCAGGGCTTTGGGCATCGAGCGCTTTTCCCTCGGGGCTGCCGGTACCGAAAAGCTGCGGGAAGACCTGGGACGCCTGCTGTCGCAAACTCCGGCGCATCCGTCCCCGGCGGCCGGAAACATCGACCCCCCGGTGCGGCCGGCCGCCATCGTGGGCGTGGCCGAACCGATTCAGGAATTGTTCCGCATTATCGAGCGCGCCCGCCATTCGCGCGCTCCCGTTTTGATTCAAGGCGAAAGCGGAACCGGCAAAGAACTCGTGGCGCGCGCCATCGCGCAGGGCGGACCGAGCGAAGGCAAAATGACCGTGGTCAATTGCTGCGCCCTTTCCGACAACTTGATCGAAAGTGAGTTGTTCGGACATGCCCGCGGCGCTTTTTCCGGGGCGCTGGCCGACCGCGAAGGCCTGTTCGAAACCGCCGATGGCGGCACCCTGTTCCTGGACGAAATTGGCGATCTGCCTTTGCGCAGTCAAACCAAACTGCTGCGCATTCTGCAAGAGGGAGAGTTTCGACGCGTGGGCGAAAACCGTTTGCGCCATGTGCAGGTGCGCATTCTGGCCGCCACCAACCGCAATCTACGCGAGGCCGTCGAGCATCGGCATTTTCGCGAAGACCTTTACTACCGGCTCAACGTCATTCCCGTCTATCTGCCGCCGCTGCGGGAACGCCTCTCGGATGTGCCGCATCTGGCATTGCACTTCCTGCACAAGCATCGCCACAAAAATCAAGCCGCGATGCATTTCAGCGAATCCGCCGTGGGTCGTCTGGCGCGCTATCCCTATCCGGGCAACGTGCGGGAGTTGGAAAACATCGTACAGCGCGCGCTGTCTTTGGCGCGGGGATCGGTGATCACCGAACGCGACATCGAAGGATGCCTGCAACCCCTGGATCGGGTGGTGCAGACCACGCCGGCGTTTCCAGGGCATACCTATCCGGAGTTAAAGCAGCATTTGCGCGCTTGGGAGAAATCGTTTCTCGAAGAGCGCCTGCGCGCACACGGATTTCAGGTTTCGGAAACCGCGCAGGCGTTGGGCATCGCGCGCACGGCCCTGCACAATCGCATCAAGGCGCTCGGCATTCATACCGAAAAAGCCTTACGCGACCCCGCCTCCGAACCCACGCCGCGGATTTCATAAGCGTAGCGTCCCGGGTTTCCGCCGCGCGGAACCGTGATTGCATTACCTTTCCCCTCCCCATGTTTCTCGACGAAACCCAAATCGAAGTGATCGCCGGAGACGGCGGAGACGGCATGGTGGCCTTTCGCCGCGAGAAATTCGTGCCGCGCGGCGGCCCGGCCGGAGGCAACGGCGGTCGCGGCGGACACGTGGTGTTGCAAGCCAGCAAAGACCTGCACACGTTATACGACATCGGCCAGCGCCGCCGCTTCCGCGCCGGCAACGGGGAAAAAGGCGGCAGCGCCGACTGCACCGGTCGCAGCGGCGCCGACATCGTGTTGCGGGTTCCTTGCGGCACCTGGGTGAAAGACGCGGAGAGCGGCGAAACCTTGGCCGATCTGCGCCGCGACGGCGAAACCGCGACGCTCGCGCGCGGAGGGCGCGGGGGCCTGGGCAATACGGTTTTCAAATCTTCGGTGCGTCAAGCGCCCCGCAAGGCTACGCCCGGCATACCGGGCGAACGGCGTAAGCTGGCGTTGGAACTCAAGCTCATGGCCGATTGCGGATTGGTCGGCTTTCCCAATGTGGGAAAAAGTTCCCTGCTGCGCCGCGTCTCTTCGGCCACTCCCAAGGTTGCCGACTATCCCTTTACCACCTTGAAGCCGGTGCTGGGCGTGGTGGCCATGGGCGTGGGAACCAGTTTCGTCCTGGTGGATATTCCCGGCCTCATCGAAGGGGCCGCCGGCGGCAAAGGTTTGGGCCATCGTTTTCTGCGCCACATCGAGCGTACGGGTTGCCTGGCTTTCGTACTTGACGCCAGTGCCGCCGACGTCTATGGCCAGTACCGCGTACTCCGGACCGAGTTGCAAAAATTCCATCCCCTGCTGTTGGAGAAGCCTAAGCTCATCCTGCTCAACAAATCCGATCTGGGCGACTTCCCCATATCCAAGAAATTCGCGAAAGAAAAATGTCCGGTGATCCGGACATCCGCGCTTTCAGGTGCAGGCTTGGAAGATTTTAAAAAAGCCGCCTATGCCTTGGTGCGGGCCTGGAGCGCGCCCCAAGACGACTGGCCGGGCTAATTTTCGTCGTAGGATCGCTCGACTTCTTCGCGGTCTTTCTTTTCCACGATATCGTTACTGAAATTGCGATCCAAAGGCAGCGCATTGACATCGGGATTCTGGTTGTCCAAGATGTAAACCGCGGTGGGATTATCCAGCCAACCCTGCACCTCGATGTCTTTCAGGTTGTGCACCCCGCCCGAACTGATTTTCATCTTTTCGATGGTGCTGTTGTCGACCCAACCTTTGATGCTACCGCTGGTTTTGATCAGCGAGCGCGCCTTGCCTTCTTGCAGCAATTGCACATCTTCGCCGGCCTTCAAATCCATGACTTTGTCTGCGGTTCCTCCCGATTCCTCTTTGTAAACCGTTGCGCCCCCGGCCTTGACCCGAGTTACTTCGATGGATTCGGTTTTGGATTTGGCCAATGCCGAGGTGGCAAAGGCGCCTCCCAAGCAAATCAGCATCGCGCACATATTGATGGTTCCACGCATGGGACCTTCCTCCGGTCGCGGGAGAATCCCGCCGTCCTAGAATATATAGCCGACCGGCCGAATTCACAAGGGACGCAATTTGAATCTCCGAAAAACGGAGGGCTATAATAAACCCCTAAGAGCCGTATTCCCCAGATTTCCGGAGTCACCATGAGCTTTCTGCAAAGGATGGCAAAATTCATCGAAGAAGGCGGCACCGTGGAGTACGTCATTCTGGGGCTATTGGCCTTCGGACTTTCCATCGTGCTCGAACGTTGCTGGTTCTACTTCATCAAGTGTCGCATCAATCCCAAGAAACTGCTGGCCGACGTCACCTCGCTGATCCGCAAGGAGAAAATCTCCGACGCCCGCAAGCTGTGCAGCCAGACCAGCACCCCTTTGGGGTCGATTCTCGAAGCCGGCATCTGGAAGTACGAGCAGTCGGGCACGGCGCAAGAAATCAAAGATGCCATCGAAGAAGTTTCCCTGCGCGAAATGCCGCGTTTGCAGCGCCGTACCCATTATCTGGGTTTGCTGGCCAACCTGTGCACCTTGGTGGGCTTGCTTGGCACCATTTTTGGGTTGCAGGAAGCCTTCGGCGCCCTGGAATCGGCCGACCCTTCGCAGAAAAGCCGCATCCTGGCGCGCGGCATCACCTTGGCCCTCAACGCCACGGCGCTGGGGCTCATTTCGGCCATGCTGTGCATGTCGGCCTTCTCCTATCTGGGCTCGCATGCCAATCAACTCCTGGAACAAATCGACGAGTCGGTGCTTCGCCTGGTGAATTTTCTGTCGGCGCAGACGCAGGCCCGGCGCGGCGGCCGGGCGGAAGCTCCGCATTAAGACCTCGGACCGGAAATGAGCGCTGCGGTTTCGGGTCCGCCGGGTCGAAAGGGAGGAACCGCGCGCGAGCCCATCGACCTGGACATGACGCCGATGATGAACGTGCTCATCATCCTCATCTCTTTTCTCGTGACCATGGTGGTCTTCACCCACCTAGCGGTGATCCAATTCGAACTCCCTTCGTCCGACAACAACGCCGGGGGTGCGGCGGCCGACAGCGGCTCGCCGGCCGATGATTTAACGCTGGTGATTTCAGAGGGCGGCTATCAAATCATCGGCGCGGATCGCAAAGAAAATCCCATCCCCAAAACCCGGTCGGGCTACGATTTCCGGGCCCTGGGAACGGCCTTGCAAGAATTGCACGCCCAATATCCGGTGGCGCGTAGTCTCGTTTTGCTCATCGATCCCGACGTGTTGTACCAGGACATCATTTCGACCATGGACGTGTGCCGCGCCCAGCGGTTTCCCGACGTGCTGCTGTCCGGAGGCGTGGGCGGATGATGGGCCGGAGGCGTCGTCCGCCGCTGGGCTCGGCCAAGCCGCAAATGACCTCGCTGGTCGACGTGCTCACCGTGCTGGTTTTCTTTTTGCTGAAGAACTTTTCCGCCGACGGCGACATTCTCACGCCTTCGCCGGGTCTGGAATTGCCACAGAGCACGGCCCAGGTACGCGCCGAAAAAACCTTGGTCATCGCCATCAGCGAGCACCACGTTCTGGCCGAAGGCGCGCCGATCGCCCTGGTCGATGAGGTGCTGGCGGCGCAGAGCCCCGACATTCCCGCCTTGGGCCGCTGGCTGGCGGAACGCCGCAAAGCCACCGAAGAGATCGCGCGCTACAATCCCGCCGTGACCTTCACCGGCAAGCTGACCATCCAGGGCGATCGGAAAATCCCGTTCCGGTTGCTGCACAAGGTGCTGAATACGTGCGGTGAAAACGGTTACTCCAAATTTTCCCTCGCCGTTTTGAGAAAAGATGGCGGCTGATCGGGATGGGGAGAAATATCGCGGCGGCATGTTCGATCATGTCGACGTTCCGGCGCTGATCAGCCTGGTGCTGTGCGCGGCAGGATTCATTCTGCTGATCTTGTGGTTGCGCCCCATCGCCGAAGCCCCCCGCCCGGAGACGGGCGATCTCCAACTCGACGCGCTTTCGGAACGCATGGCCCGCATTTTGATGCCGCTCAAAGAGCCGGGGGAAGCGCCGCATCTCCGGTCGACACCCCCGCCCCAACCGGCGGCGCCCCCGCCCGCCGAGCGCACCGCGCTGGCGCGCATCGAACACTCGCGGCAGCAAGTGAGCCGGGCCTTGCGCACCCTGAGCCAGCAGGTCTCGCATGCAGCCGTCCTTTCCATTTTGTCGGCCAAGGGAACCGGCGGCCGCAGCCGCCGTCACGTCGCGGGCGGAGGCTTGGGATTCGGCGACCTGGATCAGAAACTGGGATCGCTCGGGGGCCTGACCCGTTACGGAGACGCCGGCGGCCGCGCACCCGGCGCGCGCGACGGCGCGGCGGAAGCGGTCGACGCCGATACCCTGCTGCAAAAATTTTCCCGGGCGCGGCAAAGCGCGGCGGCGCATATCGGCACCTTCGCCTTTGAAAAGCCCCAACTGGTGGGCGGTAACACCAGACAGGCCGCCGGTCAACAATTGCAAACCCTGTCGGCGGCTCTGAGCCACAACCAGACGGCCATCCGCCTTCTGTACGAAGAGCGCTTGAAAATCAATCCGGCTCTGGAAGGCAAGGTCACCGTGGTGATCGTCATCCGCAACGACGGCCGGGTGATTTCGGCGCGCATCGTGCCCGAGGAAACTTCCCTGGCCGATCCGCAATTCCAAAACGAAATCATCCGCTCCGTATTGCGCTGGGTCTTCCCCCCGTTCACGGGCGCCCCCGTGGAATTGAAATCTCCCTTCGTCTTCAAACCGGTGTAATCGTGGCGCACTCCCCGGCAATTCCCGCCGTCCTCAACACCGCCTCGCATCGGTCGGGGCTGGTCGGGGAAAAGCGCGGCGATCCCGCAGGGCCAATAGCGTTCAAAACCTTATGGGAGTTGGAAGGATTGCTTCAAGTTTGACATGAAGTAACTCCCCTCCTGCAAGGTTTCTTGCCTCTTCAGTCTTTTCTTCTGCAAAAGGATCCGAAAAAAGCCGAAAATACAGAAGAATCGGAAAATTGCATGACGCGCAAACTTTGGCTGCCGATCTTTTTGCTGCTGCTCTTCGCGGGCGGCGCGGCCGCGGCTGTGATCAAAGCGGGAATGACGCTGAACATCCTGGTCAAGGACAACAAGGATTTGAGCCAGATGGTGCGTGTGCAGGACGACGGCACCATCGATTACCCACTGCTGCAGGATACCCCCGTGATCAACAAGACCACGGGTGAATTGCAAGACATGCTCACCTACAAGCTGGCCCGCGTCATCGAATCACCATTGGTGCTGGTCACCGTGGTGACGCAAACGCCCATCGCCATCTACGTACTGGGACAGGTGAAAAAACCGGGACTGGTGGAGGCGCCGCCCGGCGCGTCGCTGCAAGAGGTGTTGCTCTTGGCGCAAGGCGTCACCGAACAGGCCGATCTGGAGCGCGTCAAAATCGTGCACAAACACGACGACGATGACAAGGCCGAGTTCTACAACCTGCAGCGGTTTTTGAACACCGGCGATCTCGACTATCTGCCCAAATTGCAGGATGGCGATCGCATCATCGTGCTGTCGTCGAAGAAAAGCAAGTACATCAAGGTGTTGGGCGCGGTGAACAAGCCGGGATTTTATCCCATCACCGAATCGGCGTCGCTGTTCGACTTGCTGTACTTAGCCGGCGGCCCCGCGGCCGACGCCAACCTTTCCCGAGTACGCGTCATCAGCACGGCGGGCGGCCAGCGCGAAGATTACATGCTCGACATGCAAAAGTTCATCGACCAGGGCAAAACCGACAACTTGCCCAACCTGGGCGAGGGCGACGTGGTCATCGTCTATGCGCAGACCTTTACCTGGAGCAAAGTGCTCGACGTGGTGCGCGATGTCGTCACCTTGGCCACGGCCTGGATCGTGATCACCCAGGTGAAAAAATGACCGCCCACCACCGGGAATTGCGCTTTACCGACTATGCGCACATTCTGGCCAAAAACAAATGGATGTTGCTGGCCTGCCTGGCCTCGTTCCTCGGCCCGACCTTTTGGTTCGTGCGCCACATTCCCGACACCTTCATTTCACGCAGTCAATTGGTGATGGATGAAGACAAAGATCAAAACCTGATGCTGGCCGCGCCCGCGGGAACGCCCCACGACCTCGGCTATTACAAAGCCATGTTCCAGAGCACCGACTTTTTGAACGGTGTGGCCCACGCTCTCGACGGCCCCATGCGCCGCGCCGGGGTGGAAAAACCCGGCGCAAATTATGTGCAAGCCCATGTGTCGCTCGACGAAGGGGCCATCGAGAGCTTCGTATCCGTGGAAAGCAAGACGCCGGCGGCGCCCTTGAGCTATGCCATGACCCACGTCGCCACCGACAGCCTCATCGTGTTCTGCGCCCGCGTGGAGAACCAGGAAACCGAAAAGGCCATCGAAGCCATCAAGGATCAAATCGGCATCTGCCTGCGCAAGCGGGAAGAGATCGACAGCGAGAAAACCGCCCTGACCGAATCGAACCAACTGGGATCGATGGGCGATTATGAAGGTCTCAACGCCCTGGAGAAGAGCTACCAGGACGAACTGGTCAAGTTCGAATTGGATAAGGCCAACCTGGAGGCGAAGCGCAATTATTTCCTCTCGCTGGATAAGGCGATGCACCAAGGCGAAACCCCCAAGCACGACGCGGCGCTCGAAGCCCTGCGCGCCCGCCTGCGCGATTTGGAAAAGGAAAAAGACAAGATGGACCGCCTGGGCATCGCGCTGGCGCCCGAAAGCCAACTCGCCCAGGAATTGCAGGACGTGGAAGAGCAAATCATGCAGCACTCGCACCGCGAAGAGCCGCAGGACATCGGCCTGTTGCGCCAATGGCAAAGCGTGCATAACGAGGTCGAACAGATGGAATCGGACATGCAGTTGAAAAAGGCGCGGCTCGACGCCTTTCGCAATGCCATCGAAACCTACCATGCCGAGCATCCCGACCTCGGCAAACGGGAATTCCGCCTGCAGCAGCTCGACAACCTGCTCGATCGCTACACCGAAACCCACAAGCGCCTGACCGAACGCCTGGAAGATGCGGTCATCAAGCTGCAAAGCAAATCGGGCGGGCTCAAACTCGTCGACTCAGCCGAAGTGCCCCTGGGCCCGCAGCCGCGGCGCGACTTTGCCTATTACCTGGTGTCGTTGGCCGTTGCGGCGATGCTCGGCGTGGGGCTCAGTTTCCTGCGCGAGTTCATGGATGATACGGTGAATTCGACCGACGACGTGGAAAAGCAGTTGGCCCTGACCTTGCTCGGCACCATTCCCCACATTCAGACCAAGAAATCCGATTTATCGGTGCGCCGCACCGTGGACAAGGGGCGACGCTCCGTGCTTAACAACCGCTATCCCCAATTGGTCTTGGGCGCGGGCCAGGAAGAGAGCTTGGTGGCCGAGGCCTATCGCACCCTGCGCACCAATATCGTGTTCGCCAGCCCGGACAAACCGGTGCAGACCCTGCTCGTCACCAGCAGCGGGCCGGGCGAAGGCAAATCGCTGACCCTGGCCAATATCGCGCTGTCTTTTGCGCAGCAGGGCGAACCCACCTTGATCGTCGACACCGATTTGCGCCGCCCGGTGATCCACCATCTGTTCGGCATGGAGCGCAGCCCCGGGTTCGGGGAAATCTTCGCAGGCACCCTCACCCTATCCGAAGCGGTGCGTCCCGTGCCGGGCACCCAATTGCACATTCTCAAGGCCGGAGCCTATATGCCCAACCCGGCCGAGTTGCTGGGTTCGAAAAAAATGAACGCCCTGATCGCGGAATTGAAAGAGACCTACCGCTACATCCTTTTCGATACCCCGCCCGTGATCGCGGTGACCGATGCCTGCATTCTGGCCAACAAACTCGACGGCGTGGTGCTGATGGCGCGCGCGGGTAAAACCAACCTCGGGGTGGCCGAGCGCGCGCTGCAATCGCTGCATACCGTCAATGCGCGCGTGCTGGGCTGCGTGCTCAACGACGTCGATATCACCAAGGGCTACAACTCCTACGGGTATTACAAGCACTACTACCACTACTACCTGACCAAGAAGGACTGAGATGGGCCGGAAAGCTGGGATCCAAAGTCGGCCGCCTGCCGGCTTCCCGGAGCCGGACACTGCTTCTCCCGACTGGATTCCCCTTGGCGCCGCGGTCCCGCGGCCGCGCACCCCCTTGCGCCGGATTGCGCAAAACGCGGCGCACCTGCTGGGATCGCAAACCGTGGGATTCTTCATGGCTTTGGCGGCCTCGGTGGTCATGGCCCGCACCTTGGGTCCGACGGAATTGGGCATTTTCCACCAGGCGCAATGGTTTGCGGGCATGGTGTCGGTGGTGCTGTCGCTGGGTTTGGTCACAAGTGTGACGAAGTTTACGGCGCAATTCCAGGCCCAGGGACGGCGGGGCGATGCGGCGGCGGCCCTGCGTTTCATCCTGAAAACCGAATTGGCCCTGGGGCTTGGTGCCACGGCGGTACTGCTTTTGTTCTCAGCCCGCATCGCCGACTATTCCTTTTCCACGCGCGAGGGCAAGTACTTCGCCATCGCCTTTCTGGGCCTGACTCCGGGCCTGCAAACGGCGTTATATAGCGCAGCGTTGGAGGGTACGCAACTCTTCCGCTACCAATCCCTCAACGCACTGACCATCACCCCCATCTCACTGTTGCTGAAAATCGGGTTGCTTCTGGCCGGATTCGGGTTGACCGGCATCCTATGGTGCCAGGTGGGGGTGGCCCTGCTCAACCTACTGTTTTTCGGATGGGCGGCGCGGCGTGAAGGCTTGTTGCGCGGCGGCCCATCGCCCGCGGGGTGGAAAAGCGAACTGTTCCACTACCACCGATCCATTTTGGGAATCCATTTCGTCGATCTTTTGGTCTGGTCACGCACCGAGAACTTCTTTCTGGGACGCTTTTGCTCGGCGGCGCAAATCGCCTATTACAACCTGGCCCTGAATCTGGTCACGCGGTTGACCGGAACCTTGCCCGCCCTGATGTGGAAAATCCTTTTGCCCCTGGCCACGCAATTGCATGGCGCGCATGAAGACGAAAAACTGGCGCGCACCTTCACCCATTCCCTGCGCTACACCGCCTGCGTGCTCTTTCCCCTGATCACCTTTTGCTGGGTGTCGGCCTATGAACTGGTGGTGATTTTTTACGGCCATGCCTATGCACCCGCCAAATCCTCGTTCCAGATTCTATGCCTGAGCGCCATGTTGTCGGCGCTGGCGCAACCCAGTTCGGCCGCCATCTACGCCAGCAACCGGCAGCGCTTTATCCTGTGGTTCGGATCGCTCTTAGGCGTACTCAACATCGCCCTGAACCTGTGGTGGATTCCGCGCCATGGCGCGGAGGGTGCGGCCTGGAGCTACAGCCTGACCACCTCGTTGGGCGTGTTGGGAGGCTTCGTATACGTGGGTTGGAAACTGCGCCTGCGCTTTCCTTGGGCGACCTGGTCCAAGGCCGCGCTGGCCTCGCTGGGCATGGGGCTCACGCTGTGGTGGGTGCTGCAATACAACTTCGCGGCTTATTCCCTCTTCTCGCCCTGGCAGGATTGGATTCAGGCCCTGACCGGACGGAGGCTGGAAATGTTTTTGGGCGCGCGCACCTTGCGGGTCGCCTGCGGCGGCCTGGCGTCATTTGCGTGTTACGCCGCGGTGCTGGCCCTGCTGGCCAAACCCCAGGCCGAAGACCTGCGACTGCTGCGGGCCCTGGCGCGGCGCTTGCCGTGGGGTTTGCACCGGCTGCTGCGCCCCTGGCTGAAACCGGACCCGGCTCCGGGATGAAAACGGCGGCCATGCGTATCGCCTTCATTGATTCCGAGCCGCCGTCGACGACCGGCGGCGGCATCCGCACCTACCTCCTCAGCCTGGTGACCCTGTGCCGCAGCCGGGGAATGCAGGTGCGCATTTACAGCCACAATCCCGCGGCCTACGAAGATGCCGGCCAAGAAGCCCGGCCCATCGGCCGCCGGCCGTGCTGGCCGCGCGGCCTGCGCGGCCTCGCCTACCGGTTGTTTCATGCGGAAGCCGTGGCCTTCGAATGCGCAAACTGGCTGGCCGGGGAATTGCGGGCCGATCCCCCGGACCTCGCCGAGTTCGCCGACTTTCAGGGTTACGCCTTCTATGCCCTGCGCGATCGCGCGTTGCGCAGGCGCATCATCCTGCGCATACACACGCCTCTGTACCTGGTGTATGTCGAAGCGCGCAAGCGGCACCCGCCTTTTTGGCTTCTGCGCTGGCGCGAACGTGATTGCCTGCGCCGTGCGACGTATATCACCGCGCCCTCGGCCGACTTTATCCGCGAAAAAATGCCGTGGTCGTACCCGCAGCGCATCGTACCCAATCCGCCGCCGCTTCCCATGCCGCGGCCGAACACAAAAGAAAATGCCCAAACAGCCATCGTTTTTCTGGGACGCCTGGAGCCGCGCAAAGGGGTTGTGGAGTTGCTCCAGGCATTTCTATCCCTGGCCGCAGACTTTCCCGCCGCGACCCTGACCTTGATCGGCGAAGCCGTGGACCCCGCCTATCGTACATCATTGCAAACCGTCCTCGACGCCGCGCCGAAGCCGGTGCAGGCGCGCGTCGCGTTCCGCCCGGCGCATACCGGTGATAAAAATTCCCTGCTGCGGGAATTCACCATGCTGGCGGTACCCTCGCGCTGGGAAAACTGTCCCTACGTGTTTTGGGAAGGCATGGCCGCGGGCCTGGCCTGCCTGGGCACCGACACGGGCGAAATGCGACGCGCCCGGGGAATCACCCAGGCTCCGGTCGTCAAGCCCGGCGATGCCGAGTCGCTGGCGCAGGGCCTGCGCGCCTTGCTGCAAGACCCGTCGCAACGCGCCGCTTTGATCGCCCGGCAAGAAGCGTATTTGCACCAGGTCGCCGGGGAAGCGCGCGGGTTACCCGAGTTCTACGCCGCCTGTGTGCCGCCGTGAACATCGCCTTGCTTTCCCGTGAATATCCGCCGCTCACCCATGTGGGCGGCATCGGCACCTATACGGCTACGGCGGCCCGGCTGTTGGCCGATCACGGGCATGCCGTGCACGTGGTCTGCAACGGCCCCGACACGACGGAGGCACTGGAAAACGGCGTGCGCGTGCATCGCGTGCGCATGCAAAACCATCCCCTGCCCGCGGCAGGCTGGCTGTATCGGTATCGACGCTGGTTCCGTGCCCATCTGCCGAATTATCTCGACGCTCTAACCTGGTCGCATACGGCTGCCGCGTATTTGCGCAGCCATGCGCCCGCTTGGAATCTCGACGCCCTGGAGTTTCCCGAAACCAACGGCGAAGGCGCATGCCTCGATCTATCAGCCGGACTTTCCCGCACGCATCGCGTCGCGCGCATCCACACTTCATGGATCCCCGAGTACGTTGCCGGCGGATGGGAAGCGCGTCGCTTGCTGCGCTGGCAGCGGCGCGCCTGCGCCCGGGCCCATACCGTGGTCTCGCCCAGCCGGTTCATGGCCGAAAATTATGCGCGCCGGGTGTTGCGCTGGAATCGGACCGTGCAGGTGAATCCGAATCCGGTGCGGCTGTGGAAAGCACCTTTGCATTGGAGCGATAAAAATCCGCGGCATTTGCTGTTCGTGGGTCGGGTGGAATACCGCAAGGGTTTGGATCTCCTGTTGGCCGCCTTGGAAGCTCTGGGCTCCGCCGGCGAAGGATTGGTGCTGCGCGTCGTGGGTCCGCAACATCCGCCGCGCCACGCCGTCGACGCCGCCTGTCAGGAGGCCTTGGCCCTCGCCCTGGCCGCACATGGTCCCGGCCTAAGGTCAGGCTATTCCCTGGAATACGCCGGCGCCTGCGAGCATGCCGACCTGCATCAACACTTCGACTGGGCGGGCATTGCGGTGTTGCCCTCGCGCCAGGATAACTATCCGTATACGGCCCTTGAAGCCCTGTCGCGCGGATGCTGGCTTTTAGCCAGCGACGCGGGTGGCTTACCTGAAATCTTGCAGGGGTGCCGCGGAGCAATTTTTCCGGCCGGCGACAAAGACGCCTTGGCCGGAAAAATGAGAGAATTGGCGCAAGGCGCGGATCGCGTCAGGAATTCCTGGCTCCCCAATGCGCGCGCCATGGCGGAGCGTTTTCATCCGGAGGCCTGCTATCGCCGTTTATTCGCAACCTATGCCGGTGCGAACGGCACCGGTGCCCGCCGAACGGGTGCTGTATCAAACGAGTAAACGCCTGCTCGATTTGGCCGGCGCCGTCTTCGGTTTGATGTTTTTTTTCCTGCTGCTCGGCCCCGTCGCCGCCGCCATCCGTCTCGACTCCAAAGGCCCCGTCTTTTTTATCCAAACCCGCGTGGGCCAATATGGGCGCCGCTTCAAGTTCATCAAGTTCCGCACCATGGCGGTCGACGCCCATGTGCGGCAATGGGAACTCAACGGCCTGAATGAGACCGGAGGCCCAACCTTCAAGCTGGCCCGGGATCCACGCGTCACGCGCGTGGGACAGTGGCTGCGGCGTGCCAGTCTCGACGAAGTTCCCCAATTCTGGAATGTGCTCAAAGGCGAAATGTCCTTGGTCGGGCCGCGGCCGCCGCTCTTGCATGAAGTGGGCCAATACGACGCCGTGCAGAAAATCCGCATGACCGTGCCCCAGGGCATGACCGGACTGTGGCAAGTGCGCGGCCGTTCCGGGCTCAAGTTCGATCAGATGGTGAACCTCGACGTGCATTATGCCCTGCACGCCTGCTTCCCCCTCGACCTGCGCATTCTGTGGCTGACCTTGCCCACGGTGTGGCGCGGCCGGGGGGCGGTATGAGCGATACCGCCATCACTCTGGCCGTAGTCACTTACAACCAAGCGGCGTGGCTCGCTGGGTTCCTTGCGCGTTACCGCCGCTTCGGGGTGCACGCGGCGCCGCTGCTGGTGGTCGACGATGGTTCCACGGACGACACTCCGCGGTTACTGGGAGAGGCCGAGGCGGAATTGCCCCTGTGCTTGCTTGTGCACCGCATCGCCCACGGCGGCTCGGCCCGCGCCCGCAACCAGGCCCTGCGGCAATGCCCCACGCCGTGGATCGCCTTTTCCGACACCGACTGCGTACTCGACGCCGCATACTTCCGCCTGCTGCCGGAAATTCCCCGGCGCTATGCCGGCTTTGCCGCCGTCGAAGGCGCCGTGGTGCCGCCTCCCGGCAACAAACCTCCTTTCACCCATTCGCTATTCAATCCCGCCGGCGGCACCTATGCCACGGCCAATATGGCCTTTCGCGTGGCCGACGCCTTGGAATCGGGCGGCTTCGACGAAGGCTTTCCCGAAAACCTGCGCGAAGACGCCGACCTTGCGCTCACCCTCCTCGAAAGCAAAGGCGCCATTCCCTTTTGCCCCGAGTGGCAGGTTTGCCACCCGCATGTACCGCGCCGGTTCTGGCCGGCCCTGCGGCAGGCCTGGCGTCGCCACGATCGCATGCTCCGCGCCGAAGTGCGGCTGTACCGCAAACATCCCCAGGCCTATGGCCGGCTGCGCCATCACGCCGATGCCTTAGCCACCCTGCGCAACTGGTGTTGGCATTGGTCCTGGCTATACGTGCGCGAGTGCCTCGCGGCGCTGGCCGGCAATCGGCGCGGCCGGTCGCAAAGCGCGTGGGCGGTGTGGCGGAGCTGTGGGGCCGCCATCCTGGTGGCCGGCTGGGAGCAGGTCTGCATCGCGTTCTGGTGCCTGCGGCGCTGGAAAACCCTTTCGCGTCCCGGACCCGCGTGAAAGTGCTGTTGCTTTGGACCGGCGGCGTGGTGCCCGCGTATTGGGAGTTCTTCTCGGCCTTGGGAAGCCGTTGCGTTCTGCGCGTGCTGGCGCCGCACCGCTGGGTGCACGGTTCCACGGAATTCACCGCCCAGGATTGGCCGGCGCCGCCCGCCGCTTTCACCCTTGTGGCGGCCCGTTTCTGGCGGTTGGGTTCTGCCTTCTACCTCGTGCCGGGTTTCGCGTTGCAATTGCTGCGTTTCGGTCCCGACCTGGTGTATTGCATGGACGAGGCGGATCGTCCGGCGACGGTATTGCATTTGTGGCTGGCGCGCCTGCTGCGGCCGCGCGCCCTTCGCGTCAATTACAACTTGCAGAATCTGGTCGCCCCGCGCTATCACCGCTTCAGGCACCGCCTGAGTTTACGTTGCCAACGCGCCTGGCTGCACGGCGCGGTGGCGACGAGCGGCGAAGCCGAAGCGGTGCTGCGCGCCCGGGGATTTGCGCTTCCGACGGCGCGCATTCCCCTGTTCGCTTCGGAGCGCGAATTCTTTCCCGCCTCGCCGGTGGAAAAAGCCAACCTACGCCGGCGTTTTGGAGCGCCCGAGGCGAGAACCCTGATCGTGTATGCCGGCAGCCTGGCCCGCGCCAAAGGCGTCGATTCGCTCCTCCACGCCTTGCCCCGGCATCCCGGCCTGTATTTGCTGCTGGCGGGTTCCGGAGAACTCGAGGCCGAAGCGCGCGCGTTACCCGTGACGGCGGGGAAATGGCTGGGGCCGCTGCACCTGCCGGCCTTGCGCGCCCTCTACCAGGCCGGCGATTGCGTCATTTTGCCCTCGCGCGACACGCCCGTCTGGAAAGAACAAGTGGGCCGCGCCCTGCTCGAAGGCATTCTGTGCGGATGCCTGGGCCTGGGCAGCGACGGCGGATTCATTCCCGAATTGCTGGGCACGCCCGAAACCCTGTTCGCGCAAGGGAACGCCGAGGACTTGCACCGCTTGCTCGCCGCTCTGCCCCTACCCCAGACACCGCGCTTGCGGGAACGGCAGCACGCCCGCGTACTCGCCACTTATACCGCATCGGTCACGGCCGCGGCCACCTTCGCGTTCTTTCAAGACCTCTCGCCTTCGGAGAAGGCGCCGTGAACATCGCCTTTTTGCACCGCGATTTACCGCCCGCGGCCTTTGCCGGCGTGGCCGTGCAGGTGCATCGGCTGGCCCAGGCGCTGGCAACAATGAACCATTCCGTGACAATTTTCACATTAAGCCCGAAACCCGAGGGCGCGAGCTATGCCGTGCGGCCCTGGGATTTTTCCGGTCTTGCCTTCTGCCGCCGCGTTTTACCCCGCTGGAAGAGGTTGTGGGCGCCGCTGGGCTGCCGCTTTCTCGACTTTTCGGAATTTGACGTGGTGCACGTGCATGGCGACGGCGGCTTTCTGCGCTACGATTCCCGCTTCGTCCGCACCTTTTACGGCACCGCGGCCTTGGAGGCGCGCCATGCCCGCGGTAACGGCCGCCTGGCGCAGGGTTTCTCCTATGTACTGGAAAAGCGCGAGGCGCGCCGCGGTGCGCGGCTGACGGCCATCAGCCCGCATGTGCGCGACTTTTTGCCCAATATCCGCTGGATTATTCCCTGCATGACCGCGCAGGCGCCCGACCCCGAGGCTTTGCGCCACAAGGCGGAGACGCCCACCCTGATTTATGTGGGCGCGCGCGGCGGACGCAAACGCGGGGAATGGGCGCTGAGCTTGTGGCAAACCCTGCGTCCGGAATTTCCCGATCTCGTGCTGCATTACGTGGGGCCCGAATGCGACCGCGCCGCCGTGGCCGCGGCAGATGCGGCCGGGTTGCGGTTTCATACGCGTTTGCCGGAGCGCGAGCTGATGGACCTGTACCGTTGCGCCTGGATTGCGGTCTTCTTCTCGAGCTACGAAGGCTTTGGGGTGCCGTGGGCCGAAGCCCTGTCCCAGGGCTGTTGCGTGGTCAGCACCCCCCATGCCGGAGCCCGGGAATGGCTGTGCGACGGCGACAACGCCTGCCTGCGGCCGCCCGAAGCCGTCGCCACCGCCGTCGCTTCTTTGTTACGGGAGCAATCGTCCCGCGAAGCGCTGGCTCGGCAGGGATTGCAAACGGCGGCCGCCTTCGCCCCGGAGCGTGTGGCCGCCGCCTACCTCGAGATCTACCGCGCGGGAGGGATGCCCTGATGCGGCGTTGGGCGTGGTGGGTTTGGCTGCTTTTGCCGGTGGTGGGCACCTTGTTCGCCTATCGGATGACCCAAGCCCCTACCCGCATTGAAACCGCGGCGTTCTTCATCCTGATTTTCATCGTTCCCACTCTCCGGTACCCGCGCTTCGGCGCCTATTACCTGATCGCGGTACCGCTCTTCATTCCCCTGTTCCGGCGCATGTATTATCTCGTGCATGCCCGCCCCACCCTCGACTACCTCATGCTCATCGGAGACGGCGTGATGGGCGGTTTCATTCTCGCGCTGACCATGATGTGGGTGCTGCGTAAAGAGCGGATCCACGACCCGCTTACACGGTGGCTGCTTATCTATGAAGCCCTGCTATTCGGCAAAATCTTTTTTCTGAACCAGGGCGGGGTGGTTGAGGGCTTATACGGCTACAAGTTCAACGGGCTGTTCGTGCTCTTTTATTTCGCCGGCAGCTATGTGCTGGAAGGCCATGCGGAGATCCGGAAAATCCTGAACTTCGGCGGCTGGATGCTGGCCGTGACCGCGGTTTACGGCATCAAGCAATTCCTGTTCGGCTTCACCAGCTTTGAGCAGCGCTGGCTCGACTCGATCACCTTTACCACCTTGCGCATCGACGGGGTCGTGCGGATTTTCTCCACCTATGTTTCGCCCGCGGCCATGGCCGACGGCATGAGCATTCTCCTGCTGTTGGGATCGTGGGCGCTCATGCGCAAATCCCTGCTGGGCAGATTCCAGGGCTTGGTCTTTTCCGCTCTGTCGGTGGCACCCTTGGTGCTGGCCACGGTACGCACCAGTTGGGCCGCGGCCGCGGCCGGTCTTTTGTTTTTCTGGTGCTTTCTGCGACTGCGCCAGGGCTGGCTGCGCTGGACGCTGTTCGTCCTGGTCCTGGTGTCGGTGGTGGTCTACGCCACCCACAGCGATTCCACGGCCGATACGCAGAACACCGCCTTCGCGCACGACCTCAGCGCCGGAAAGGAAAGCAAAACCGATATTTTAATCACGAATCGTACCGAAGCTCTGGCCAACCCCCTGGGCGAGTACAGCATTCAAAAGCGGTTTCAAATCTGGCAGGAAATCTGGTATTTCGCCGTGCGCAATCCCCTGGGCCGCGGCCAGGGCACCAACGGTTACGCCCACAGCTATTACTTCCAGGTGCTGGGTGAAATCGGCTTTCCCGGGCTTTTCGTCTTTCTGGTCCTGATCTTCCTCGGCTTTAAACGCGGCTTTCAGATCGTGCGGCAGACGCGCGATCCCGAGGTGGCGGAAACCGCGCGCTTCGGCATGACCCTGCTCTTCGTTTTTTCCATTCTCAACCTGACCGGCACGCATTTGCACAGCAACCCCGGCAACGTGTACTTCTGGTTTACGCTGGGAATGCTGGCCCAACTGTACCGGCGCTGCCGCGAGGAAGCGCCGGCTCCGCAGCCGGAGCCGGCGGCGGTTCGGCCGGCCCCTTGGGCCGTGGCACGTATGGCTGGTGGCGAACGTGGATAAAACCGTCGCCGTGGTCGGCCATCCTCTGGCAGCCCCCGAGAATCGGGCGGCGTTTGCGCACTGGCGGTCCTTGCAACCCCGGCTCATCGCCCCGCAGGTTTGGCCCGCCCGAAACTTGGGTGTTACCTATGCGGCTCCGATCGAACCGCCTTCCCATCTCCGCTTTCTCCCCTGCCGCTGGCCCGGTCGCAATGCGTTTTTCTGGTGGCGCGGTTTGGAGCCGGCGCTCGACGCCTGGCAGCCGGCGCTGCTGTACTGTTGGGAAGAACCCTGGTGCCTGAGCGCCGGGCAAGCCTGCCGCTGGGCCGCGCGCCGCGGCATTCCCTTCGTATTCTACAGCGCCGAGAACCGCCCCAAATCGCTGCCCCCGCCCTTCCGCGCCGTGCTTCGCTACGTGGCGGCACGGGCGCGGGCCTGCGTGGTTCCGACCGCAGACAGCGCCGCCAACGTCAAGCGCCTCGGGTTTTCCGGGCCGGCGTTGGTGGTGCCGTTGTGGCTGGCGCCGCGCGCCGTCTTGCATCCCGATTTCGCGGGCAAAACCCTGGCCTATGTCGGTCGCCTCATCCCCTTGAAGCGGGTTGATCTGTTGATCGCCGCCTTGCCGTTGTTGCCGGAGTTTCGCCTGCGCCTGCTCGGCGACGGACCCGAGCGTTTAGCGCTGGCGTCCCTGGCCGAGCGCCTCGGGGTGGCCGAGCGCGTGCGTTTCCTGGGTTATGTCCCCCATCCCGATTTGGAGGCGGCGCTGGCCGGCTGCGCGTGTCTGCTTTTGCCCACCGCCGCGAACACGCACCAGGCCGAGCAATTCGGCAAAGCCGCCCTCGAAGGGGTATTATGCGGGTTACCGGTGATCGTGGCGCGTTCGGGTCAATTGCCCGGTTGGGCCGAGGCGCTGGAAACCGTGTCATGCCTCGAAGCCTGGAGTCCCGAGGCCGTGCGCGACGCCGTGCGGCGCTTATGGGAGAATCCGCCGGCGGCGGAAAAACTGGCGGCGGCGCGGGAATGGGTGGCGCAACGCTTCTCCGCCTCCGCCGTGGGGGCCAAGCTGGAATCGGCGTTGCAAAACTTGCTGGAGCCGGCGCCATGAAGCGCAGCAATGCCTGGGTGCGCGTTCTGGAACGCGGCTTGAGCCCCGGGCTGCGCCGCCTGGCCGGCCAACCCCACCGCGGTCCCGCGCCGGAGCCCGCCCGGGTGCTGATTTGCAAAACCTGCTGTTTGGGCGATGCCGTGCTTTCGCTATACGCCATACGGGCTTTCAAGCAGTCCTATCCCCAGACGCGCCTGGAAATACTGGGCACCGAGCGCATCCGCGAAGTCTACGCCGATGCGCCTTGGATCGACGCCGTGCACGTGTTGCCCGTCACCGGGCGGCGGTTGGCGGCCGAATTGCTGGCGCCGGTTTTTTGGCTGCGCCTGTTGCGAATTCTCTGGCGCCTGCGCCGGCAGCACTTCGACTGGCTGGTCGATCTGGAATTGTACCGCGGCTATGGACCCGCTCTGAAGCGCCTGCTCGGCATTCCCTTTGCGCGCGGCTTTCACGTCGAAGGGTTGCCGGCGCCGCCGCATGACGCGGTTTTTTTTCGCGGCCGCCGCGATCCCGAATGGCGCGGGTTTTTCGGCGTCTTCGCCTTGCCCTTGCCGGCGGAGGCGCCGGCTCCGCTGTATGCGCGTCCGCTCCCCGAAACCGGTGCGGCGCGCCGCGTGGGCGTGGTGTTCGGATCGTCTTTCAATTGGCCGGAGAAGAAATGGCCTTTGGATCGTTACGCCGCGGTACTGTCGCGTCTGGCCGCGCCGGATTTGGAATTCGTGCTGTTCGGCTCGGCCTGGGAAGCGCCGGAGGCGCAAACCCTGCTGGCCACGGCGCGCGCTCGGGTTCGCTCCACCGCGGGCGCTTTGGATTTCACCGGACTCAAACGCACGCTGGCGCAATGCGACCTGGTATTCGGCAATGACACCGGGGCCTTGCACCTGGCGGCGGCGGCGGGCGTGCCTACCTTGGTCCTGTTCGGTCCGACCTCGCCGGAAAAATGGATGCCCCTGGGTGGCACCGGCCTGTGGCTCGAGGATTTGGCCTGCCGCCCGTGCTATTATCTCAGCAGTATGCCGGAATGCAGCCACCATGATTGTTTACGGCACTTAACTGTGGATCGTGTCGCCGATCGCCTGCGCGAATTGCTGTCGGCGCCAGCGCCGGTGTGAGCGGCAGGGTTTCCCCGGGTGTGAACGTCGGCAGTGGCCCATCCGTACCTTTATTTAACCGCAGGCGTTTTTTTCTCCGCCTTGTTTTTAAAAAATTTCGGCCTTTTGTCGCTGCGTCAAATATTCCGCTTTCGCAGGACGTCCGCGGGAAATAGATTCCTTGGCGAAACCGACGCCTTCGCTACACTTGGGAAAAAACGCCATGGTTCCTTCCAGCCCATCCCGCCGTCGCGGCATTTCCAGACTCTTTCTGGCCCTGGCTTTGACCCTGGCGGCGGTGTTCGGGGGGGGGTATTTGCTATTGGGCCGCTCTGCGGGGCCGGTGGCGGAATCGGCCGAAACGTTTTCGAAAGACGGCCTGATTCTGTACGAAGTTCCCCGCAACGCCACCGCCACCTTCCTGGCCTATGACCTGCATGCCAAGGGATTGCTGCCCTTTCCTTTCATTTTCAAAATGTTCATTCGCGTGACGGGTCAGGCACGGCGCATCCGCGCCGGCTATTACTATTTGCCGCCGCATAATTCGGTGCTAGAATTGGCCTACAAGTTGACCTCGGGTAAAATGGCCACGCAAACCGTCACCATACCCGAAGGCAAAACCAGTTGGGAAATCTACGGCCTGCTCAAGGCGCATTTCGACATCGACTCAGCCCGGTTCGATTCTTTGGTGCATTCGCAATCCTTCGCGCATTCCCTGGGTTTGAAAGCCCCGGGTCTGGAAGGTTATTTGTTTCCCGACACCTATATCCTGCCCTACCGCATTTCTTCCGAAGACGTGCTGCGCATCATGGTGCGGCGGTTCCAGCAGGAAATTGCGGATTTGCCGCATGATTCCTCCGCCGTGTTGCGTCGTTATGGAGAGCTCGGTTGGGTGACCCTGGCCTCCATCGTGGAAAAGGAGGCGGCCGTGCGCAATGAACAGGCCTTGATCGCCGGCGTGTTTTTCAACCGCCTGCAACAAGGCTGGACCTTGGGGGCAGATCCCACGGTGCGCTACGCAGTGCACAAAATCACCGGCCCGTTGTATGTCGACGACTTGAATGTGAATTCGCCCTACAATACGCGGCGCTTTCCCGGATTGCCGCCCGGCCCCATTTGCAATCCGGGCAAAAGCGCCCTGCTGGCCGCGCTCCAGCCCGAAAACACCAAGATGATGTTTTTCGTGGCCAAGGACGACGGATCGCACGAACATTATTTTTCGGCCACCAACGAAGATCACGATCGCTACAAGGCCATGGCCGCCGATAACCGGCGCGCGCAGCAAGCAGCGGATTCGGAAACCAGTTCTACCGCCGATCCCAAAACGCCGCCCCTGGCGGCCGTGCGCAAACCCCGTTAACCGGCCGACGCTCCGCCGGAATCCGGCACGCCCCGGGGTTAACCGCCCCGTTTCCTTCCCGTCGCTTCCCCAGGCCCCGGGCCGGCCGCGCCGCCGTGACTTTGGATTCCTGGGATCTTTGAGCCGTTCAGCGTCCCCAGACGGCCGCGCGGGGCGCCTGGGGCTTTATTTGCCGTTCCGTTCTTGTCACAATATGGCGTGAAGATTTTTATCGCCGCGAAAAGCCGCATGATTCAGGACGCGAGGTCTTTTTTTCACCGTAGCCTGTATGTTTCCCTGGCCGCGGCTATGGCCGTGGCGGCGCAGTCGATGCGCTGTGATTTGGTGGGCGTCGACACCACCCTCAACGGCCATCAGGGCAAAACCTGTCTCGATGTTTCCGCACTCAAGAACCAAACCGTGGTCATTCCCGACAATGTTACGCGCCTGGATAACGACGGCTTCGCCTTGTGCCAAAGCCAGGTGACCACGGGGGGCAATACCGACATCGTGTATGTGTATGACAACTCGGGGAGCATGAACGCCAGCCTTTACTACTTCGACGGCACCGACACCTTGTTTTATTACGACGCCGGGCATTGCACCAACGCCGGCAACAATCAACCCACGGCCACCATTCGGGTTTGGAACGCGGGCGGGACCGCTCAAGTGAATAAAACTGTGACCCGATTGGCCTCGAATGACGGCTGCATAGATTATTCCGGCGATCCCTTCAACACCAAGGCCAGAGCGTATTGGCTGGCTTTGGCCAACCAAGGGACAAGGGCTACCCAGTCCACCGCAGGAATCATGTCTTTCACTTCCTCCGTACAATGATTTCCAACGCCCCTTGGCGATGAACGCAGCCAACGTGACACCTTGCAAAACCGCATCAATGGCTCTGCCAACGGGGGCACCAACTATACATTTCCCTTGGAACTCGGCGCGATCTTTGGCTGGCGTCTCCCATCACCGCCAATCCCCAGCAAGGCAGTCATTTTCCTCTCCGACGGTAGGCCCAGCAATACCAATTATTTACCCTCAGTCCAAACACGCCTCCCATTTACGGCATTTTCCTGGGGGCACCGCAACCCGATACGGCGCGATTTCCTATTTGTCCGCAGAGACCGGAGGCAAGTTCTACCTCATCCCCCAAAACCGCCCCGACAGCTTGATCACGGTGGTGAACAAAATCCTGAACATCCTGCTGTTGCAATTCAACCCCACGCAAGTCGTGGTCACCAACAGTACTTTGGCCCCGGCGCAAACCAGCAGCAGCACGGGCTTTCTCACCCAGGGCGACAGCATCAGTTGGCGCGTGGTCCTGGACAATATCGTGGCGTTGCAGCCCAACTCCAGCAATCACGTCAGCCTGATTTCGAAATTCACCCAAGTGCAAAACCCCGCCGTGTCCGAATCTGACACCACGCAATTCATCTTGAGCACCACCGGTCCGGCCGCGGCCGGAGCGCAAGTCATCAGCCCCTATAACCTGGAAACCCGCTGTTATCTCCCGTCGAAACTCCAATGGCTCACCAATGCCGGCGTGCGCCCGCCGTATTTCACCGAAGCCGATTCCAACAACGTGCGTCTGCAACTGCGCACCTCCGACAGCGGCTTGGCCTCGGTGAGCGCGGCCCTCTCCACCCATCGTCCCACTGTCGACGCCGAAACCGGCGCCCTGCCGCGCACGGCGGTGTTCGCCGACTCGACCCGCTTCTCGACCTTGATTTCCATGCGCGTGGCGGCGGCCGCCACGGCCGGCGACGGCACGCTCGAACCGTTTTATTTCGACTCGCTGATCGCGCGTTGGGCGCATCCGCGCGATCCTTCGGACACGGCGCGCGACACCATTTTGGTGCGGCCCGCCAATGTGCAGGCCACGACCTGGTTTGCGGCGGACTCGGCGGGTACTCCCGTGGCGGGCGGCGTCTTTCCGGGCTCGGCCACCGCGATGTGGATTGTGGTGCAGGACAACCGTGCCACGCCGGGTCTCGCTTATTCCGTCACCATCACCAGCGACAGCCTGGGGACCGATCAAATCACCTTGACGTTGGCGCCGGTACCGGGACGTCCCGGCGTCTTCACGGTGCAAATTCCCTTCGCCGTGAACAGTGTGAAAACCACCAGCGATGGGACGCTGCAAATTTCTCCTGCCGGGGATCAGCTGCACGCCGCCTACACCGATCCTTTTTACGGCGATAAGGCGCAAGCCGCGGCCGGCTTCGGAGTCTCGGTGGAAGAACCCGCTGCCCTGGTATTCACCGACGCCGGCGGAACCGTGCTGCCTGACAGCGCGATCTGGTCGCTGAGCCACGGTCAGGTATATGTGAAATTCACCGATGACAAGGTCGATTCGGTGCGCACTGTTCCCGTGCATTTCCAGGTGAACAGCTTAAAGCTGGGACAAGCCGTCGCCACGGACCAGGAGTCGGGAGCTTTGCTCAACCCGTTGGCGGTGACGCAGACGCTGAATGCCTGGAGCGACAGTTTTGCGGTGGCCGAGCAATTGCATCCCACCGCTAACAACGGCGTGCTCGAAGGCGGCTACCGCATGGTGGTGATCGCTTCGGTTCCGGCGCATGACAATGTCGGCCAGCCCACGGGCCAAACCGTGACCCGCACCTTGGTCCTGGCCTGGCCCGATTCGCAGCCCTCGCTGACTTTCGCCCAACACGTGAACACGGTCAACCCCAAAGGTCCGGTCGACGTGGTGCTGACGTTGACGGATCAGGACTTCGTACACAACGCACCTGATACGGTGACGGCTACGGCGCTGTGCCCGGCATCCGGCGACAGCGTTGCGGGATTGCGCTTCTCCCAAACTGCGGTGGGAACCTATGTATCCGATACGTTGTTCCGCAACGGAGCGGCGGCCAACACCGCGGATGGAGTCCTTTCCTGCCCGGCCGGCGGCGATGTGGTCATCGATTATACCGATCCCGTGTACGGCGGAGTGAGTACCTGGACCTTGCATGAGGCGGCCATGCCCGCAGCCAATCCTGCAGACGGCACGGTTTTCACCTCACAACTCGATGTGGCCCTCACTTCGGCCACGCCGGGCGCGCTCCTCACCTACACCTTGAACGATTCGGTTCCGGTTCCGGGCCGGCCCCTGGTCTATTCCGGACCCATCCCGCTCATCGCCGCCGACACTTTGGAGGCGGTGGCTTCGGCCAACGGCTATTTGCGCAGTTGGGTGATGACCGCGATTTACCCACACCAACCCAAGCCGTCGGCGATCCGCATTCTCGACGCCAACGGCAATCCGGTGCCGGGTCGCACCCTTACCGACGCCGCCGGAGCCGTGCAAATTCAATTACAAACCTCGCAAGGCGGATTGGGCGCGGTCAGCGCTTCCATCCGTTCGGCGCATCTCGGCGACGCGGAAAATCCCGTGCTCGGCACCCAATCCTTTGACGGCCAAACCCATGTGTACACGGGCAACATCGACCTCAAGGGCGGAGCCGCGGTCGCGTCGTCAGGCGACGACACCTTGCAAACCGCTTTGCCCGACACCTTGATCGCGACCTGGCGCAACCCCTTGGATTCGGCCGATGTGGTGGCCGACACCGTGTTCATCGTGCCCGGCTACGTCGCCTCGACGGTTTGCTTTTCCGCCTCACTGGGCGGCGCCTGCCTGAACCCGAACCAATACAACAACGGTACAACCACGGCCTATGTCGTGGTGCATACCCGAGCCGGTGTGCCCGGTCAGTATGCGGTGACGGTGTCGTCGTCGACCGGTGGAAGCGACGCGGTCAACAACATCCCGCTCCTCGAAATCGGATCGGGTTCGGGCGTGTATTCGGCCGCCGTGACCTTGCAGGAGGGCCCCAAGAATCCGACGGACTCGATTCTCCAGGTTTCCGTGCTGGATCAGTTGCTGGCCCGTTTCATCCATCCCGTCTACCACGACACCACCTACGATGCGGCAGGTTACGGCCAGCTCGCGAATGAAGTGGCAACCTTGCGCTTTCTCGACACACTCGGCAATGTGCTCGCACCCAACGCCCTGTATTCGACCGCCAACGGCCGGATCGGCGTGCGCTATGTCGACGATTATTCCGCGGCCATCGCCGCCAAGGTCGACGACACCCTGCGCCTCATCAACGACATACTGCGCAGCGGGGTGAGCCTCGGGGGCGACACCGAGAAGGTGGTCCTCGCCTACGACACGGCCGTGAAGGCCTGGACCGGCACGGTGATCCTGCGCGACAACCTTCCCCGGTCCGGAGACGACACCGTCGAATCGGAATACCGCGGGCAATTGACCGGAGTGGTCAATTCGCATGACGATACGGGCGCGGCCGACGGGGGCGCCGCCACCGCCAAAGTGGTGATCGCCTATCCGGATCAGAATGCCGCGCTGACCGTCACCGACACGCATGGCGGCGGCAGCGTGACGCGCCTTACCGACAGTCTTTCCATCACGCTCCGGGATCAGATTTTCACCCTGGCGCCGGGGGCCAAGGTGGCGGTGAGCGTCAGTTGCCTGGGTTCGGGGGATCATGAAGACACGGTGTGGCTGGTGAGCCGGGGCGACGGCACTTATACCCTGACCGCGCCGCTGCCGAAAGATGAGCAACTCTCCGGCACGCCCACGGCCAACGACGGCCGGCTGGCCTGCCGCGAAAACGACATCGTGCAAATCGATTACGTCGACCCCGTCTACGGTTCGCCCTTGCGCCTGCAAGTATCGTGGACCGAATCGAGCCTGGTAAAACTCTGGTTCGAGTCGGCCGCCGACTCTGCACACATCGTGTCGGTGGCCGACGGCGCGGCCGCGCGCTTTCTGGCGGTGGTGCAGGCGGCCAGCACTACCCGCAACCGGCGCGATACCCTCGGCATCGTTTTCACCACGCCGCAGGGCGAACGCGAAACCTTCCCGGCGGTGGAAACCGGCGTGTACACGGGCCTGTTCATCGCTTCGGTGCCCTATGGCTTCACTTTGGCGGCACCCGTGCGCGACGACCGGAACCTGGAAGCCGAACTGGTTCCGGGTGCGAATACGGCCGTGGTGGCCACGGCGACAGTTCTATCGAGCCAGGGCGATTCCACGGCGGCGGAAATCACCCTGTTTTCGCAATTCGACGCGGTGGTGCGCGGCTACGTGCGCGATCGTGACGGCGATGGGAGGGCAGACGCGGTGTACCTGGTGTTCGGTAAAAAACCCCCGCGCCTGCCGGCTTCGCTCGATTCCCTGTATTGGAATGACAGCCTCGCCGCCGACCGACGCAGCGTTTCGGGTTCCCAGCTTTCGCTGTCGCCCGACAGCTTGACCCTCATCGCCGATTTGTCGGGCGACCCATTTCCGCAATTTCTCACCGGGATATCCGGGGGCGGTACGCCGACGGCGCTGCTGCCGGCCGACGCGGTGTTCGGCGGGGTGCATGTGCCGTTGGCCGATTCGGTGGGGCCGGTTCCCATGGCGGCCGTAAAGCATCCTTCGGATCTCCATGCCATTCCCCAGGGCAACGGGCAGTCGATTTTTGTGCCGGACACACTTGTGATTACCGTTTCGGAACCGATACAAACCCAAAATACCTGGGACGGCGTGTTCCGCTACAGCAAGTCTTCGAATTGCAGCGATTCGGCGGCCTATCTGAGCAGCGCGCCCATTTCCACCGCCGGCTTCGGCGAACCCGTACCCAATTCCGACCAAAGTCAATTCACCCTGTACGTAAACAACCAGGTCTTTGTCGGCAACTGCATCTATCTCGAACGCAACGGAACTTTCACCGATCGGCCCGGCAATGCGCCCGGACGCCTGGGAATCAATTTGGGCGGCGCCGATCCGGTGCAGGTGATTCGCGACATGGCCGGCTATCCGCCCGTGGCCGGTTTGCCCCTGCAAACACCGCAATACCAGGTGGTGAACCAAGATTCCCGGGTGCTGACCGCGGCGGGCGGCACGGGCATTCTGTGGATTCCACCCGTGGATTGGAATGAAGGCCAGGATTACCATCCGGTGGTCAATGTCAGCCCCGGCGACCCGCCCAAGAGCGGCGCGGTGGACCATCAGGGCCAGGTGGAATTGCCGACGGGGATCAGCGTGGTGCAGGTCATCACGTCGGGCCGCTACGTCGCCTCGATTTCTCTGTTCGACCAATTCGGTAATTTCGTGAAGTCGTGGCAACAGCAATTCGGCTACGACGGCGAATTGACGAATCCGTTGCGCATTACCGACAAAGGCGTGCGCTCTTATCTGGTATGGGACGAGCGCGGCGCCAACGGCCAATTGGCCGGCAATGGGGTGTATGTGTGGCGGGTGTACTTTCGTTTTGACGCCAACAAAGATGAGGTACGCCTCATCCGCACCGGCTTGGTGCGGCCATAAGGATTAACGCCCGTCATCGGGTGAACCGGCGGCAGGCAAGAAGTTTTTCCCTGTTTCCTGGCGCGAAGTTGCGGCCGCGATGCAACGACCGCCCGTCCATGAATTTCTGGCGGGCTCAAACACCTCGCTCGGTGTAGCGCCGAGCTTAACTCGCCCGACGGAGAATCCATTGCCGGGCTTGACCTGCCACCGCAGGAATAACATCGCGCTCACCGGGAGATCCGGAAAGGGGCGGTAAAGCGTTTTCCGGCCCCGCTGACCTCGAAAAAATATCCGCCATTTCCCAGGCGATTGATCGGCACCGAGATTACACCGCCAGGGTTGGTGGCGTTCCGTTCCACCAGCTTGTTTCCGGACAGCGTGTAAATCGCAGCCTTGATTCCCGGGCCCAGCATGGTTTCCGGCAGATGGGCGATGAGCTGCGAAGGGCTGAGCCGCAGGGTAATACCGCGGCGCGGTCGCACGCGTTCGGGAATTTGGTAAAAACTATCCGTGGCGGCCGGCGAAGTCGCGCATCAGGGCCACCAAGGCGTCGATGCCCGCCAGCCCCATGGCGTTGTAAATGCTGGCCCGGAATCCGCCCACCGAACGGTGGCCCTTGAGCCCGCTTAAACCCGCGGCTTCGGCCTCTTTCAAAAAGGCGCCTTCCAATTCGGGATTATTCATGACAAAAGTCACGTTCATGCGCGAGCGATCCTCTCGGGCGCAGGTGCCCTTGAACAAAGGGTTGGTGTCGATTTCGCCGTAGAGGCGCCGCGCCTTTTCTTCGTTGCGCTCCTGCATGGCCTTGACCCCGCCCTGCGCCTTCACCCATTTCAGGGTTTCCAACGCCAGATACACGGCGAACACCGGCGGCGTGTTGTACATGGAACCATTGTCGATTTGCAGCTTGTAGTCGAGCATGGCGGGCAATTTGCGCTTGGTTTTGCCCAGCAGGTCTTCGCGCACGATCACCAAAGTCGTGCCCGCGATGCCCATGTTTTTCTGCGCACCCGCATAGATGAGCCCGAATTTGGAGGCGTCGAAAGGACGGCTGAAAATATCGCTGCTCATGTCGGCCACCAACGGAATGGGCGACTTGGGAAATTCCTGTAATTGCGTGCCGAAAATGGTGTTATTCGAAGTGACGTGAAAATATTTGGCATCGGCGGGAATGTCGAAGTCCTTAGGAATGGAGACGTAGTTCTGTTCTTTGCTCGATGCCACCACCTTGACCGTGCCGAAGAGCTTGGCTTCTTTGATGGCCTTGTTGGCCCAGGTGCCGGTATCGAGATAGGCCGCGGCTTCGCCCTCGTCGAGCAGGTTCATGGGCACCATGGCGAATTGCAGGCTGGCCCCGCCCTGAAGAAAGATCACCTGATAGCCCGACGGCACCCCCAGCAACTCTTTGACCAGAGCGCGCGCTTCGGTCATCACGCCTTCGAATTCCTTGGAGCGGTGCGAAATTTCCAACAGCGACAAACCCGTGCCTTGAAAATCCAGACAGGCCTGTGCGCCGGCCTGCATGGCCTCACGAGGCAAAATGGCGGGACCCGGACCGAAATTGAATATCTGCTTCATGCGTGCATTCCTTCCTGCAAGGCGTTAAAGATAACTCCGGCCGCAGCCTTTGTTCGCGCGCGACGTAGAACGGTAAAACGGCGTCACGCGGCGGCAGCGGTGCCAAGGCGCGCCATGGCCGTGGTCTGCATGCCTCCGCGCGGATTGAACACACCGCGCACCTCGAATGAGCGGGGTCGGCAGGCGCGCACGCAGTCGTCGAGCACCTTGTTGACCACGTGCTCGTGAAAAATTCCCAGGTCGCGGTAGAACAGAAAATATTCCTTGAGGCTTTTCAATTCGAGGCACAGCTTGTCGGGCACATAGCGCAAGGTCAAGACCGCGAAGTCGGGCAAGGAGGTTTTGGGGCAAATGCAGGTGAACTCGGGAATTTCGATTTCCAGTATGGTGTTTCGCCCCGGATACTGGAATTCCCAGGTTTCGATATCCGGCGTTATCAATGCGGGAATATGTCCTTGGCGGCCTTCATACGATTCAGCGTTCACAGCTTCGCCTCCTCGATTACGGTTTGCGCGCCGGTGGCCAGATCTTTGACTTCATAACTGCCGGCGGGAGCGCGATCCGATCCGAAAAAAATCACCTTGTGGGCGCCCTGATCGTCGGCTTCGGCGAGTTGTTTTTTCAATTTGCCGCCGGCCAGGGCATAAGCCGCGCTGTATCCGCGGCCACGCAGGCTCTGGGCCAGGCGCAGAAGGCCGGTTGCGGGCAGGCGCGACTCCGACGGCGCCAGGTCGACGAGAAAGTATTCGACGCCGCCGCGTTCCTGGGGCAGCAAGCTTTTTTCGCGCAGGAGTTCAGCCAGCACCACGTCCCCCATGCCCAGGCCTACGGCCGAAACGGGTTCACCGCCCAAATGTTCCATGAGATGATCGTAACGCCCGCCACCGGCCAGTGCGCGCAGAGTGCGGCCGCGATCGAACACTTCAAACACCGTGCCGGTGTAATAGGCCAGGCCGCGCACCACCGAAGTGTCCAGCGCGATGGAATCACCGTAACCCAAATCGCCGAGCAGGGCGAACAGCGCTTCCAAATCCGCCCGGCCCGCGTCGGAAGTTCCGGGCAGCCGGCGCAAATCCTCTAGGCTGCGGCATTGGAAAAAATCTTCGAGACGATCCGTGACAGATTGAAAATTTTGTTCCCGCAGTAGTTGGCGAAAAGCCTCTTCGCCGATTTTAGCGCGCTTGTCGAGCGCCGCGTACACCACGGGCTTGCGCTCTTCGACCACGCCCAGCCCGGCCAGAAATGCCGACAACACGGCCCGGCTCGACACCGACACGCTCACGTCGTCGGCGCCCAATCCGAAGGCGCGCAGTATCTCAATGGCCGCGGCGATCAAATCGGCTTCGGCGGCCACGGTGTCGCAACCCACCACGTCCATGTTCAACTGGAAAAATTCGCGCAACCGTCCGCGTTGCGCCCTTTCATAGCGGTACAGCCGCGGAAGGGAAAACCATTTCACGGGCTTGCGCAGGCTGGCGCCCTTCTGGTTCACCATGCGCGCCAAGGTGGGCGTCAATTCGGGACGCAGGGCCAGATCGCGTCCGGCTTTGTCTTGAAAGTGGTACAGTTGTTCCGCGATTTCGGCGCCGGATTTTCCCACGTACAAATCGAGGTGTTCGAAGCTCGGCCCCTCATATTCCTCGTAGCCGAACGATCGGCACACGCGCCGCCATACCTCGAAAATATGGTTTTGCACGCGCATATCTTCGGGGTAGAAATCCCGCGTGCCCTTGGGCGCCTGAATGCGATCCGATGTTTGCATGCCATCCCTTGTTCAGAGCGCGCCCAATTTAGAAAAGCCGCGAGCGGGCATTGCGGCGACAGCCTTGGAACCCCTGATTTTCTTGAGAAAAAGGCCGCTGCGAGCTACCTTTCACCCTTCGATGCAATCAGGAGATTCCGCGGTTTAATCCGGTCCGCATGCGCGTTCTGCTCACCAACGACGACGGGGTCTTAAGCCCGGTTCTCTACCGGGTCGCCGATGCCTTGAACGCAGAGCATACCGTGACGGTGGCGGCTCCGGCCACGGATCAAAGCGGCCAGTCGCATAGCTTCACCCACGGCCCCGACCAATTTCTATTCCATCACCGGGACGCCTCGCGCGCCTATCCCGTCTATGAAATTGCCGGCACACCCAGCGATTGCATCAAATTCGCCGTGGCGCATCTGTTGCGCGACGAAATTCCCGAGTTGGTGGTATCGGGCATCAATCTCGGCGAGAACGCCGGCGTCAGCGCGATTTATTCCGGCACCGTGGCCGCGGCCCGCGAAGCCGCGCTATGGGGCATCCCGTCCCTGGCCGTGAGCGTGTCGGGTCTCGGCGACGACCATCTCGAATTCGCGCTCAATTGGCTGTGCGCCCTGTTGCGCCGCCCCGAATGCCTGCCGGCGCCGCAAACCCTGTGGAACATCAATTTCCCGGCCTGCCGGCCTGAGGAAGTAGTGGGCGCCGAGTTCACGGCCATGGGCACGGTCATGTTCCGGGATCACTATGAAGAGGCGAGCACACCCCATGGTCTCCTGGGCCATAAACTGGTCGGCAACAAACCCGCGGCCCTGTTCGCGGTCGGCAGCGACGACCATGCCCTGCACCGCCATTGCATCGCGGTGACGCCGCTGCAAATCGCGCAAACCGCCGTGGAACAACTGCAGGCGCTGCGACGCGGCGCCTGGCTGCCCAAACCCATCCCAACGCGCCCGGCCGGCTAGGCGGGCGGGAGACCGCATTATGGAAAACGAAGAACCTGCGGAAACCGGCAAGGTGGTCGAAGCCTTCATCGAAGAGGAGATGAAGACCTCTTACCTGCGCTATTCCATGTCGGTGATCGTGGCGCGCGCCCTGCCCGATGTGCGCGACGGCCTCAAACCCGTGCATCGCCGTATTCTCTATGGGATGGAGAACATTTCCCTGTTCAGCGACCGGCCGTACAAGAAGTCGGCCAATATCGTGGGCGAAGTGATGGGCAAATACCATCCCCACGGCGACGCCGCCATTTACGAATCCATCGTGCGCATGGCCCAGGATTTTTCCATGCGCTACCCGCTCATCGACGGCCAGGGAAATTTCGGATCCATCGACGGCGATCCGCCCGCGGCCATGCGCTATACCGAAGCGCGCATGCAGCACTTTGCGGAATTCATGCTCCAGGATCTGGAAAAAGAAACCGTCGATTTCGTGCCCAACTACGACACGTCGCTGGAAGAACCCGTGGTATTGCCTTCGGCCTTTCCCAATCTTTTGGTGAACGGCAGCACCGGCATCGCGGTGGGCATGGCCACCAATATGCCGCCGCATAACCTGCGCGAAATCGTGAATGCCTGCGAAGCCATGATCCGCAATCCCGAATTGTCCGACGAGGAATTGCTGGCACAGGTCAGCGGGCCCGACTTCCCCACCGGCGGCATCATTCACGGCCGCAACGGTATCCGCGCCGCCTATCTCACCGGGCGCGGCCGCCTGTTGGTGCGGGCCCGCAGCGAGGTCGAAGAACACGGCGGACGCCACCGCATCGTCATCACCGAAATTCCCTACCAGGTCAACAAAACCACCTTGCTGGAAAAAATGGCCGCCCTCATCCGCGACAAGGTCGTCGAGGGCATTTCCGATTTGCGCGACGAAAGCGACCGCCGCGGCATGAGCATCGTCATCGAGCTCAAGAAAGACGCCTTTCCCGAAGTGGTGTTGAACACGCTGTACAAACACACCCAATTGCAGGAAACCTTCAGCATCCACAATCTGGCCCTGGTCAGAGGCCAACCGCGCACCCTGACCCTGCGCGAAATCATCCGGCATTTCCTCGATCACCGCCACGCCGTGGTTGAACGGCGCACGCGCTTCGATCTCAACAAGGCGCAGGATCGCGCCCACATTCTCGAAGGCCTGCGCATCGCCTTGGACCACATCGACGCCATCGTCCAACTCATCCGCCAAAGCGCCGATCCGGCCGCGGCGCGCACCGGGCTGATGGCCCAGTTCGGCCTCACCGAAAAGCAAGCCGACGCCATTCTCGAAATGCGCTTGCAGCGCCTCACCGGCCTGGAACGGGAGAAAATCGAGGCCGAGTACCAGGAGCTGACCGTCACCATCGCCGATCTCCAGGACATCCTGGCCCGGCGCGAACGCCGCCTCGATCTCATTTCCTCCGAACTGCGCGCCATCGCCGAGAAGTACGGCGACGCGCGGCGCACCGCGATTGAAGAAGCGGCCGACGACCTCACCTACCTCGATCTCATCGCCAACGAACCCATGGTGATCACGGTGTCGCATTCGGGGTACGTCAAGCGCATCGCGCCCGACGCTTACAAGCTGCAAGGGAGAGGCGGCAAAGGCATCTCGGGCGCCGGCCTCAAAGAAGAGGACTTCGTCGCGCACCTGTTTATCGCCTGGGCGCACAGCTATATCCTGGTATTCACCAATCTGGGCCGCTGCCATTGGTTGCGGGTGTACGAAATTCCCGAAGCCGCGCGCACGGCCAAGGGCAAAGCCCTGGTGAACCTGGTGAACTTTCAGGCCGGCGAACAGATCTCGGCCTTCGTGCCCGTGCGCTCCTTCGAGGACGCCCGCTCCCTGGTTTTGTGCACCGAGCGCGGCATCATCAACAAGATGGCGCTGGGTGCCTTCTCGCGTCCCCGCTCGGCGGGCATCAACGCCATCCACCTCGACGATGGGGATCAGTTGGAACAGGTGGCGTTGGCCTCGGAAAAAGACGACGTAATGATTGGCACCCGCCAAGGCCAAGCCATCCGTTTCGCCATGGACAAATTCCGCTTGACCGGCCGCGGCACCCGCGGCGTCCGCGGCATCACCCTCGACGATGGCGACGCCGTGATCGGCATGATCGTGCTTGAACCCGGCATTCATGTGCTCACCATCACCGAAAAGGGGTACGGCAAACGCAGCGATCCCGACGAATACCGCATCACCGGTCGCGGCGGCAAAGGCGTGCGCAATTTCAAAGTGGGTGACAAGGTCGGGGCCGCCATGTGCCTGGCTTCGGTGCGCGATGATCAGGAAATTCTCGTCATCACCCGGTTGGGTAACATCATTCGTTTACAGGTTTCCGACATCAGCCTGATCGGCCGCGACACCCAGGGTGTGCGGGTCATCCGCCTCGACGCTGACGACAGCGTGACGGCCGTGGCCATCGTGGAAAAAGAAGACGTCGATCCGGTCATGCTCGAATCGGCCGAAACCGCCCGGGCCCAAAGCGCCGCCGATGCCGGTCCGGCCGCAGGTGAAGGCCCGGAACTGGATTCCGAAAATGACGAAACCATCGCCCCCGACGAAGGCGGCGAAGCGTAAAACCTCGACGATGAGCCGCATTCCCGCTCTCGGGTGGATCGCGTTTGCGGCTTGGGCCGCCTGCGCGGATCCCGTGGCCTTGACATTCCCCGACACTTCCCATCTGCACGGTTTCCGGGCATTGGACCGCGAAGCAAATGCGGCGCTGTTCGCGCAGGCTCGGGGTCGCGACACTCTCTTTCTGCGGCTGGAGTGGAAGGGATCGCAGCCCTGGGCCCTCACCTATGCGCAGAACCAGGAATTCGACGAGAATTGGATTCTGCAACGCCTCGCCGACGTCGCCCCGGAAACCGCCCCCAATCCCCTGCCCGACCCCGCGCCGGAATCGCCGGAGGCCACGCTGTACCCCGGGCTCAAGCAGGAATGGCTGCTGCGCGGCATGCGCACCACGGGCTGGATGGGGACGGGCGTGCACGGGATGCGTTTCTTCGTGGTCTTCCGGGCCGCTTCACCGGCCGTGGTCGACTCGGGTACGGTGAACCTGCAATTACGTCCGGCGCTCGCGGCGCGCCTCGACACGGCGGCCGGCTGGCTGGCCGCGCCTTGCTCCGACCGCTCGCCCGGGAAACACCGATGTTACCGCCCGCGCGACCACGGACATTTTCTGGTCGAGGTCACGGACGGACCGCCGCCGCGCATCGCGCTGACCTTCGAAGAGGGCGATCCCCTGACCGACGTGCGCTCGGCGGCCGAGACTTTGCCCGACGAGCAATGGCCCGACTATGCCAAGGACCTGTCTTCGCTGTTGCACGGAGAAGCCGTGCGCATGCTGTCGCAGGCCGCGGGCCTGGCGCCGGTTTTCACGTGGCCGGCCTGGAAAATCCTCGATTGGAAAGGGGGCGTGGTCCCGCCCGCGACCTACCTCGCGGCCTGGCGCGCCACGCACCGGCTTTCCGATCCTTTGCCGGCCTTACGCTACCGGGATCACGGATTGCAAGTCGACGTGGATCTGTACCTGGGCGGAAGCTGCCGCATCACCGTCCAGGCCGTCGGCTCCTGATCCGGCGCCGCACCGCGCGCGAATCAGCGCATGTAGGTGGGAACACGCGTCTTGTCGCCGCCGCTTTTGACGTACTTCGCGAAGTAAATCCGGGCTTCGTCGGGCTTGCTCAATTTCAAGAGCGACATGGCCAAATCGAAATACGGCTCGACCACGTCAAAGCAATACAAGGCCACATTGCGGCCGTAATGCACGATTTCACGATCGTCGTTGCGCAGCTTGGCATAGCGCATGGCCAGCAAACCAGCATCGCAGCTCATGGGGTCGGCGGCGATCACGGCCGCGATTTGCGCTCCCAGCCCGCTGGTGTCGTCGTCGACCAATTCATCCCACAGGGCCAGGAGCACAGCCGGGCGGCCCGGATAATCCCGGTACAGGCCGCGGTAGAGTTCATGGGCCTGCTTTTCGTAGCCGCGCAGGTTCAACTGATTCGCGAGGAATTCCTTCTGCGCCAGGGACGTATCCTGCTCCTTGATATCGCCCCACAACTGATTGGCTTTAAACCCGTTGCCCGTCACCGAGTAATGCTTGTACAGTTCGGCCGTGGCCACCAGCCGGAATTGGGGCCAGGTCGACGCCAGGGCGTTCTGGAATTCCCGATCGGCCTGTTCCACCCTATCATGGGCCGCGGCTTCTTCGGCGGCGACGAAGCTTTGCTCAGGAGCCGTGGCCGCGGCGCCGGCGGCCTCGAGCCAGGCTTGCGCCGCGCTGAACTCACCCAACAGGGAAAGATCCAAGGCGGCCAGTACCTTGACCGACGGAGCCTGGCAGCGGCGGGCGGCATTTTGCACGGCATCGGTATGTAACGACTTCCCCAGGTAAAAAGCCGAGAGCAAAAGCCAGTGCGCCGCGGCGGTGTCCAAATCGCCGGCATAGGGCGCGAGGATATCACGGCAGTCGGGGTAACGCCCAAGATTGTAAGCCAGTTCGGCGGCGCGCCGCACTTCGGGCGTGAACCCCTTGCGATGCGCGGAATAAAGCCGTAGCGCCGCTTCGGCGGCCTGAAAATGCTTTTCCGCTTCCAGGTCTTTTTCCAGTTCTGCGAAGGTTTCGCTGTCGACTCGCCCCAGGTTGGGAAACAGATACGGCAGGCTGCTCTCCACCTTGCCGGCGTTCAGCCACATCAGGCCGATGCGCACGATGACGTCGGCCGAATTCTTGCTTAGGCGGATGGCTTCGTCGAAATAGCCCTTGGCCAAATCATCCTGATCAGTTTTCAATTCGAATTGGGCGAGGTCGAGCCAATGACTGGGATTATCGGGGTTTTGCTGAACCAAGCGCTGGAGCGAATCTTCGAGGTCTGCGTGGCGACTCTCCTTCGCACCCGGGGCGGTCGCGCAGAAAAGGCATAAAACCAGAATGAAGCCGCAACGCCTCGGGCCGAACGCACCGCCGAACCATCCGTATGCCAGCTTTTTCACAATCTGCCTCACAATATATCTTCGGCGCCGAACCCAGTTGAGGCCATGGAGCCAGGCGTCGAATGACTTACGCGAGGAAGGTTTCGCCTCATCGGAAGCTTCGCGCGATTTGAGGACAGCTGTGTCCCGGGCATGGCCTGAAGGCGAGGGTCACATCTGGGTAGAGGAAAACCGCCCGTATAGTCAAACGTCGGAATAATTCGCGGGGAACATACGGCGTTCCACATTTTCGATCAGGATATGCAAGGCGGTCATGTGCACCTCCTGCACGCGTTCGGTGGAAGATGATTTCACCCAGATTTCCTCATCGCCGCGTCCGCGCAACTCCCCGCCTTCTTTTCCCAGCAAGAGGTAAACGGCAAGACCGCGGCGTTTGGCCGCCTCCACGGCGCGCACCACATTGGCGGAATGGCCGCTGGTGGAAATCGCCACCAGCACATCGCCGGCGCGGCCATAGGCTTCGACGCCGCGCGCAAAAATCTGCTCGAAGCCGTAATCGTTGGCCACGCAGGTCACATGCGCGGATTCCAGCAGAGGAATCACCGGCAAGGCGGCGCGATCGCGGCGGAAGCGGCCGGTAAATTCTTCGGCGAAATGCAGGGCATCGCAGGCCGAACCGCCATTGCCGCAAACCAGCACCTGGCCGCCCCGGCCGAAACATTGCGCCAGCCCTTCGGCCATACGCGCGATGACGCCGACATTCGCGCCGTCGGCGGCAAAAGCCGCCAAAACGCTTTGCGCTTCGGACCAAGCCGCTTTAATGCTGTGGTGAAAATCGACCGCCATGTGCATCCCCTTTTGGAATTGCAGAAAACAGGAACAGGATTGCAGCCCGGAGAGCAAGATAAAAAGAGCCGTTCGGCTCCGTTCGGCGGCCGCCGCGAAAAGACACGGCCCGGCCTATGCATGACTGTTGCCCGGAGTTTGACTTAGTTTTTGAGACCGGGGATGGTATGGAAAAAATGGACGCGAAGGTGGCATGAGCGCTGCAGGTGATCTCCGCCCCGGCGATGTGGTGGCGGATCGGTATGTGGTCGAAGCCCGGCTGGGCCAATCTCCCGCGGCCAGCAGCTATCTCGCCGACGAAAATCACAGCCGTCAAAAGCTGATCCTGAAAGTCTACCGGCCGGAAATCGCGGCCAGCGCTCTTTCCATCCTTTCGGATTTCATCCTGCGCGCCGGCGCATGGCCGGCTTTGAACCACGACAATCTCGCCGCGATCTACGACGTGCAGGAGTGGGAAGGACGGGTCTTCCTGGCCCGCGAGTTTTTGGAAGGTCCCGACTTCGGAGAATGGGCCAGTAACCCGCAGGTTTCTCCCGCCAAAGGCCTGGAATCGATTTGGCAGGCGGCGCAAGGCCTGGCCTTTCTGCATGAAAACGCGCTGCATTTGAATGTGCATCCCGGCAACGTCCTGGTGGGCGGATTCACGGCCAAACTTTCCGATCCCGATCCGCGCTTCCTGACGACCAGCGATTTGATTCCGCAGCCCTTGCCCGTGCCGCCGCAATACCGTGGTTATGTAGCTCCGGAAATGCGCCGCGGGGGAAGTCTGGCCTTTCCGGCCACGGATTTGTACGGGCTGGCCGGCCTGCTTTTTCTGTTGCTGACCGGATCGCATCCGACCGAAAACCCGTCGGACCTCCGCCGGAGGCTGGGTGCGGGTATGCCGCGCGAAGCCGCCGACTTTCTGGCCAAAACCCTGCACCCCGATCCCGAGCAACGCTATCCCGACGCCGCCACCTTCGCCGATGCGCTGTGGGCCCTACAGCCGTTCTTGCCCGCCCGCTCCGAGCCTACGCCGGCTTCCGGCACTCTGTTCGGTCAAACCACCTCCCCGCTGCGCAAAACCGAAATCATGCCGCCGGCCGTTTCGGCGTCGGCCACCCTGTTCGGCGACCCCCCGGAAGCGGCTTTCGTCGAACCCAAAGCCGTGACGCCTTCCAAACCTTCGGTGCGCGCGCCGCTATCCAGTTTGGAATCTCCGCCGGAGGTTGGCTCGACCTTGTTCGGGGGCGCGGCGCTCGCACCCGAGCCGGTGAAACGCCACAAGCCCGCTCCCACACCGCCGTTGACGGCCTTATCGGGCAACCACACTTTGTTTCCCGCGGCGCCCAAGGCTCCTCCGGTGCCGCCGCTCCGGCCTTCCGCGGCGATGCCTTCGCCTTCGCCCCGCGCGGCGGCCAGCCTTTCCAGCCTGGAAATGGATTCGGCCGATTTGACTTTGAGCGGCGCAGGATCCCGGGAATGACGCGCTACGGCTTCAAAGGCGCCGATTCCAATCAAACCTTGGCCCTCGAGGCCGAACGACGACGACGCGGCCGACGCGTGCTGTGGCTGGCCATGATCGTAGCGGCACTGGTGCTTTTCGCCTTGGCCGGACTGCTCGTGGTGCTCAAAACCTCGGCCAAGAAAAGCGCCGCCACTTCGGTGGAAGAGTTGCCCGGCGCCAAGTTGGAAACGCCCATGTCCGCGCCGGTGCCTGCGACCTCAACTTCGGCTCCAACTCAGTCCCCGACCCCGACGCCGGAACCCGCGCAGGCTTCCCCGCCGCCTCCCGCCGCGGTGGCTCCGACGTCGGCTCCCGAACCCGCAGCTCCGGCCGTGGATGCGAATCCGTCGCCGGCTTCGGAAACAAAACCGGCGACGGCCTCAACGCCTGTCAATGGCCAGCGCGTCAAACCACCCGTGGCAGAGCTAGTGCGCATCGTGAAATCGCAAAATTGGCCGACCGGGGCCGACGATTGTCTGCAACTCGCGGACGATCTCAATGATTACGGACGTACCGCCGAGGCCAATGCCGCCTACTCCCAGGCCTTGACGCTGGCCGGTTCCAATCAGGAACCGCGCATCCGCGCCTTGGGCGGATTGGCCGTAACCTTCGAGAAAATGGGAATGCGCGAAGAAGCGCGCAACGCGGTGGATCAATTGCTCGTCTTGCAGCCGAACAACCGTTTCGCCAAGAGTTTAAAGGCCCGTTTGTCCCGTTGACGGCGCCATCATCTCGGGCCACCACACCGGCAATTCGAGTTCTCCGGCGTGGGCCGGGTGCAAAACGCTGACAGCCAGCACGGGCGGCGATGTTCTCCCGCCCGCCGGCGACGACAAGACTTCGATTCCCAGCCGCGCGACGGCATCGATGCCGGCGGTGAACAAGGCGTCGGGCAAACCCAGATGCAAATCCCAACCCGAATCGGATCGCTGCCATGCGGCCCGCCAGGTGGAGCCGTCGAAATCGTCCGTAAGCCCGTCCGCGGCCACCTCGATGCGGCCGGCTTCATAGGCGCCGGAAAACCGCACCAAGGAAAGGATTAACCCTTGGAGACGCGGAGGTTGTGACGCGGCACCCGCTTCCACCGGCACCGCCAACCGCACCGCATGGCTGCCGGGGAGCACTTCGGCGTTCATCGCTGCGCCTCTTTACCGCGATAGCTGACCGCGGCGAATTCAGCCAGGGCGGCAAAGGGGTTTTCCCCCATCGGCGCCTCGCCGGGCCTGGCGGCAAAAGCCAAGGCCAGACTTCCCAACAAGGCTCGATGCCGGTCGAAAAATTGCGCCGTCTCGGATTCGAGAGCAGCGAGCCAGAAGGGTGCCTCTGCCGAAGACGCCGCGGAACTGCGCCACAGCCTCCAAGCCTCGGACCCGCGCAATCGTTCCCACTCGGGGTGGCGGCGCGCCAGCAATTGGGCCGCATCGCGCAGCATCTCCACGCCGGTACGGTAGGCGGGCAGCGCCGCCGCTTCGCCGACGGCCCGCGCCGAACCATTCCACGCCAAGCCCATGGCTGGATGACGCACCCGCACACGGCCGCCCGCGAACGCAGGTAACTCCGATGTTCCTACGGGCTCCACCCAAAAGCACCAATGGGCGGAACCGCGTGCCACCGCGCTGCGCAATTGTTCCGCGGCGCGCGCCCGGAATCCGCGCCGCTCCAGGCCGATGCGGCCGCCGAACCAATGCGAGATGCGGCCTTCGGCCGATACGAAACAGCCGCCGCGAATCAAGGCATGCCCTTCGCCGCCAGCGGCGGTTTCGATCACGGCATCGCTCCACCCCGCCGGATCCCAATCTTCGCGCAAGGCCGGAGGCACCGGAACTTCACCCTCGGGCCGCGTCAAGGCAACGGTCACCACGGGTTGGGCGCCATCATCATCGACCCAAGTCAAGTCGACGGCGGACACGAACCCTTCAGGCAAGAGCACGGGCAGCCACTGCTCGGCGAATCGTGCGAATCGCGGCAGCCGGTTTGGTTCCAGGGCCGGGCCCATTGCCAGGGTCGCATGTCCCGCAAATGAGCCTTCGGAGCGGAAGGCCGAGTGGCCGACGATTTGCACGTCGAGGGAACGCAACGGCTTGACGGACGGACCTTGGGGGAAAGTGAAGGCAGAGGGCACCCCCAGGAAGTACACCCAGGTGGTGAGACCGGCGCGCACGCCATGTAAGGCCCATTCCGCATCATCCGGATCCGAACCCACCGGATGCAGGCGTACGTTCAAGGGATGAAAGCTTTGCGTATAAGAGCCGTCGGCCGCTTCGGCCACCACCAAGGCCGAGGCCGCATCGACGCCCGGCAACAATCCCCCCAGACGCTCGCCGGAGCGCAGGGTCAGACGGACGGGAACGGCGGACCGTCCGGCCCCGAATGGAATCCGGTACTGCATACCCTTGCCCTCACCTTAAGATAACCAACTGCCGGCTTGCGGCCCGCGTATTTGGGTGCGGGAAAACTTGAGAATTCACTTTTACAAATTCCCAAGCCCCGGCGGCCGGCACGGCAACGGAAACAGACTCCGTTCCAAATGTTAAAGGTGTCGCTTATTCCAGGGTAATCTCGGCCAGCAGCGAATTGCCCGCCGGCCGGTTGGCCGGATCGGCCACCTCGAAGTCGGGAGGCAGGGGCGCAAAATCCAGCACTCCAATCCGCCGGCCCGCGATATGCACCGCCGTACGCAACCGGGCCGCGAAGGTGGCCGGCGACAAACCGGCGTAATTGGTGGCGGCAAAAAGCCGCCCTTGGGGCGCCAGGCAGGCCGCGCATTTCGCCGCCAGCCGGAAATAGTCGTCGGCGAAGCGAAACCTGCCGCCGTCATGGCGTGCGAACACGGGGGGATCGAAAATCACCAGTTGGAAAAAGGAGCCTTTTCCGGCGGCCCAGTCCAGATAGCGCTCGGTGGATATGCGCATGAAGCGGGCCCGTTCGGGCAGGGCATTGAGACGCAGGTTTTCGCGACCCCAGGCGAGGTAGCGCGACGAAACATCCACGTTCACCACCTCCACCGCGCCGCCGGACAGAGCCGCCAGACCCAGGGAGCAGGTGTAGCTGAACAGGTTGAGCACACGCGTGGATTCCGATTGCGCGCGCAGACGGTCGCGCCATCCCCGGGTGTCCAAAAACAAGCCGACATTGCGGGGGTGATTCGGCTCCACCCAAAAATGCAGCGGCCCTTCGCGCACCGCCACGCGCGGGGGAGCTTCGCCCGCCACCACCCGGCTTCCCCCGCGTTCCGCATCGCCGGCCGCGGCGCGATCCTTGAGGATTACGGATTGCCAGCCGAAGGTGCGAAGAAGTGCGCCGGCCTGCCGTTCCACAACTTCGGCCCACCGCCCGTCATAGGCATAGGCCACCAAGTGTGCGCCAAACAGTTCGGCCACCAGACCCGGCATACCCGAGGCGTCGGCATTGAGCAGGCGCAAAGCGTCGGTACCGGCTGACCCGGCGCTTTTCCTCTCCCATGCGTCGCCCAAGGCGCGCTCCAGCGATTTCATGTTTCGGGAACATCTCGCCGCAAAATTGGCATCACGGAGATTTTAAAATTAAAATGCAGAGCCGATAGGTTTTTAGCCCAGGAGTCCGTATGTCCCCCAGCGTCGACGAAAGCACCCGCACCGCCTCCAATTTCTTCGGCGCCGGCCACCGTCCCGATCCCTGCCTGTTGGTGATATTCGGAGGTTCCGGCGATCTGGCCAAGCGCAAACTCTTTCCCGCGCTGGGCAATCTGATGTTCAAGAAACTCATGCCCGAACGTTTTCACATCCTGGCCGTGGGGCGCAAAGCCATGGATGTCCCCGCGTTGATGAGCATGGGAAAATACCCCGATGACTTCGCCGCGCATCTGGATTACGTGCAAACCGATTATTCCCCCGAAGGCATCGGCAAACTGCGCGGGGTTTGCGAAAAAGTGTGCCGGGAAAACAATTTGCCCGCCAACTATCTGCATTACCTGGCCATTCCGCCCGACGGGTACGCCGAAGTGACGGCGGCCCTGGAGCGGGGCGGTCTGATCCACCCGCCCCAGGCGCCCTATTGGAGCCGCGTGGTGGTGGAAAAGCCCTATGGACGCGACCTGCAAAGCGCCGTCCGGTTGAACGAACAGTTGCTGGCATGCTGCGCCGAAAAGCAAATCTACCGCATCGATCACTACCTCGGAAAGGAAGTGGTGCAGAATCTGCTGGTGTTCCGTTTCGCCAACTCGGTGTTCGAGCCGGTATGGAATCACCATTACATCGATCACGTGCAGATCAACAGTTCGGAACTGCTGGGCGCAGAGGACCGCGCCGAATATTTCGACCACAGCGGCATCTTGCGCGACATGGTGCAGAACCACCTCATGCAGATTTTCTGCCTGGTCACCATGGAACCGCCCGTGAACCTGTCGGCCGACTCCATCCGCGACGAAAAGGTGAAGGTGCTGCGCTCCCTGCGGCCGCTCGACATCGACGCCCGGCCGCCGGTCGCCGTGCGCGGGCAATACGGGCCGGGTGAAATCAAGGGGCAAAACGTACGCGGCTACCGCGATATCAAAGGCGTGCGCCCCGATAGCAGCACCGAAACCTTCGTGGCCCTGCGCATGCAAATCGACAACCTGCGCTGGGCGGGCGTACCCTTCTATCTGCGCTCGGGCAAGCGCCTGTCGCGCAAGGGCACCGAAGTGGTGGTCACCTTCAAGCCGCTGCCCGAAGTGCTTTTCAACCAGCACGGCCGGCGCGTGCAGAGCAACCGCATCATCTTCAAAATCCAGCCCACCGAAGCCATTCTGCTGGAATTGACGAGCAAAAATCCGGGGCAAAGCTTCGAGCTCACCGACACTTCGATGAACTTCTGCTACAGTGAGCACTTCGACACCAGCGCCGACGCCTACGAGCGCCTGCTGCTCGACGCCATGCTCGGCGATCCCACCTTGTTCGTGCGCTCCGACGAAACCGAGCTGTCGTGGAAATTTCTCGATCCGTTGCTCCGGAATTGGGAACAAAACCCCATGGGCGCGGCTTTTCCCAATTACCAGGGCGGCTGCGAAGGTCCGGACGCGTCTACGGACATCCTGTTGCCCGACGATCCGCCCACGCATTGGCTCGACTTTTCCAGGTGGGACAACGTCTGTCCCTGATCCATCCTGCGCCCGCCCAGGCGGCGGACGACATCGTGTGTTTTCGACCGCGCGGGAAGGCGGCTCCGCTCACATCCATAAACCCCGCAGACGCCACAACAAAGACGGCGAATGCCGCAGCGTGGCCCAGAAAATTCGGGGCAAGGTGCGGCGCGCCGGGGGCAGCCGGCTCAAACCATGCGCGGCGCGGTTGAACACTGCGTCGGGAACGGCCATGAAAGCCTTTTTCACCTTGCCCATGCGCCGATGCGAGCGGCCATACTCGGCGTCCCAGCGTTCACGGTAGGCGGTGTAAAAGCGCGCTCGGTCGGCTTCGCGATCGAGTGCGGCGGTATGCAGCGCGGCTTCGGCGGCATATTTGCCGCCGGCCATGGCTTCGAGAATGCCGGCGCGGCTGATGGGATTCACCATATTGGCGGCATCGCCGGCCTTGTACAAATTGTCGACGGCCAGCGGCGCCTGGGGAAAGCCGCAGGGAATGACGCCGCCCTGCACGGTTTCCACCTGCGCGCCGGGGAACTCGCTTTCCAGAAACCGCTTCATGGCCTGCCGCGCCGGAGCGGCTTGGGCATAATCGCGCCCCACCACCAAACCCACATTGGCCACTTCGGCATCGCGTGGAAACAGCCACGCATAGCCGCCGGGCGCGTAGTTGCTGCCGAAAAAAAGCTGGATGTAGTTCACGGGATAATCCAGCCCCCGCACCAAGGCGAAAAGCGCCGGTTCGACGTCGAAGTCGCCCTGCGTGATGGCTTCGCCCCGGCCCAAACCCAGACCCGGACCCGAGCAGTCGATCACCGCGCGCGCCCGCAGCGTACCCGGCGTTTCGCCCTCGTAGCGCAAGGTGCGCCATCCGTTCTCCAAGGGCGACAAATCCACGGCCCGGGTGCGGAAATTGCAATGCGCGCCGGCCGCACGGCCTTGTTCGGCCAAGCGGCGGTGCATGAGGGCGCGGTGGATCAAAAGGCCCCGCCCGCGCGCCTCCACGTCCACCTTGGTGCCGTCGGGCGCGACAAAGATCACGCCGTCCACCGGGCCGCGCACCCACTCGGAATCGACCCGCGGAACCAAGGCTTCAAGCCCCTGTTTGGAAACCGCTTCAGCGCAAGACACGGGCTCGCGCCACGGGTCGCGCTTGTCGATCAAGGCCACGCGCTGGCGCCCGGCGGCGGTCAAGGTGAGTGCAGCCAGCAAACCGGCAGGACCAGCGCCCACCACCACGAAATCATATTCGGCCTGCAACAGATCGCGCATGTGCGGACTCAAATCTGCCAGGTGATCGGTGTTTGGCCCGCGCGTTGCAGCCACGCATTGGTTTTGGAAAAATGCCGGCAGCCGAAAAACCCGCGCTCGGCCGACATGGGCGAAGGATGCGCGGCCTTGAGAATGCAATGCTTACGGCCGTCGATCCGCGCTGCTTTTTCCTGGGCTTGCCGGCCCCATAGCAAAAACACCAGGCCGGGGCGCTGGTCCGAGAGTTTCTGAATCGCGGCGGTGGTGAACGCTTCCCAGCCGCGGCCGTGATGCGACCCCGGCGCATGGGCGCGCAGGGTCAGACAGGCGTTGAGCAGCAGCACGCCTTGATCGGCCCAAGCCTCGAGGTTGCCGTGATCCGGAACTTTAAAGCCCACGTCGCGTTGCAATTCGCGGAAGATATTGCGCAGGCTGGCCGGCGGCGGCACGCCGCGCGGCACCGAAAAGCTCAGGCCATGCCCCTGTCCGGCGCCGGGATAGGGGTCTTGACCCAGCAACACCACTTTGACTGTGTCAAAAGCCGTGTGGTTGAAGGCGTTGAAAATCAGCGGCCCTGGAGGATACACCACCATGCCCCGCCGCTTTTCCTCCAGCAGGAATTTTTTCAGATCACGGAAATACTCCTTGTCAAATTCATCCTGCAAAACGCGCTTCCAGGAAGCCTCGATTTTGGGATTCATGACGGCAGATGCGGACGTAGTGGGCATAACGGAGAAAAGCTAAAACCAATCCCTGCGGCGGGCGTAGCGCGAGGGCGGGCGTGAAGCAAATTCTTTACACTTTCGGATCTCGGGATGGCGTCGAAACCTAAAACAGCCCGTGCAAGGGCCGGCCCGGAGCGGCCAGGGCTTCGACCCGTTGCGCCACGGCGGGATCGGGTTCGAGCACCGGCGCCTGCTGCGGCTTGAGGCGCGCGTCGATCACCAACGGGCCGCGGCAACCCCAATGCTTGCGGTCGGTAAAGGCGAAGACCCCGTGCACGTCGGCGGCCGGATCGGAGCGCGTGAACGTGACCCAGAGAAAGTTTTCCAGCGAAGCCGCCGCAAAAGCCGGATCATCGACCAGCACCCACAGCGGCCAGGATTGCAGGGCCGTACGCCATGCGGGTTCTGCGCGTAGCCGTTCGGAGAAGCGTTCCAGGGCCGCGTCCAGCGCTTCAGGGGCGGCGGCATCGGCCCGGGGGCCGCCGAAGACCAGCACCCCCGGCAGCGCCCGGCGGGGTTCCGACCAATCGGCCGGCCAAAACCGCGCCCGATATTCGGGAAGGTCGGCGGCCAGTTCGCGGCGCGGCGCGCCGGCCACGGCGATCACCAGCTTGGAACCTTGATGGAACGCCGGGCCGCTGTAATCCAAGGTATCCATGGTGGTACGGGTGCTGAAATGCAAATCGCGCTCCCAGTCGGCACGGCGCAAAACATGCTGCAAAAATCCGGTGACATCGCGCACATCCAGATCCGGTGCGCCTTCGCGGCCCGCCAGCCACACATATTTGGCCAGCGACAGTTGCCCGTAACCGAGCAGCGCATGGCCGATGGTGTGCAATTCGCGCGGTTTGGCTTCGGCATAGGGCACATAGCGATCCGCGGCCAACGCCAGCAACAAAGGATGTACGCCCGCGGCCTCCACGGCATGCACCGCCAGCAGGCCGGGGATTTCCGGCGGCAGGGCATCGCCCGCGATTTCATGCACCAGTTCGGCCAGGATTGCGTCTTCCTGCGGCGGCCTCCCCACCACGGTAAAAGGCCACACGGCATCGCGACGATGGTAAACGTGTTCCACGGCCAGCACCGGGCACGCGTGCACCAGACTGTAGTAGCCGAGATGATCCCCGAAGGGCCCTTCAGGCAAGGTGCGCGCGGGGTCGACGGTGCCCGTGATACAAAAATCGGCATCGCCACTCAGCACATGGCCGTCACGCCGCGCATAGCGAAAGGCGCGGCCGCCGAGAATGCCCGCGAACAAAATCTCGGGAATATTTTCCGGTAAGGGCATGACCGCGGCCAGCACATGGGCGGGCGGACCGCCCACGAAGACGCTCACCCGGAGCTTTTCCCCGCGCCGAATGGCCGCATGGTGGTGCACGCCGATGCCGCGATGCAATTGGTAATGCAGGCCCGCCTCGCGATCCGGGGCGTATCGCCCGCCGGAAAACTGAATGCGGTACATGCCGAGATTTGAAGCCGCAAGGCCCGGGCGATCCGGATGTTCAGTATATACCAGCGGCAAGGTGATGAAAGCCCCGCCATCTTGCGGCCAGGCCACGATAGGCGGCAGGTCCGCCAGGCGGCCTTGAGCCTGCGCCACGTCGGGGTGGCTGCGTCGCGGCCACGCATGGCGCGCGCCCCAGAGGGCGCCGAGCGAGGCCAGCGGCCGGCGCCAGGCTGCGGCGGGATCGGCGCGCAGGCGCAGCAAAGCCCGCGCGCGCTGTACGCCTTCGCCCAGCAGCAAATAGGCGCGATCATGCGTGCCGAACAGATTGGAAACGCAGGGAAAGCGCGTGCCTCGGACGTGTGCAAAATAAAGGGCCGGACCGCCGGCCGCCTGCACGCGGCGGTGGATTTCCACCATCTCGAGATGGGGATCGACTTCGGCATCGATACGGCGCAATTGCCCTTGGCTTTCCAATTCGGCCAAGGCGGCACGCAGATTTGGGTAACTCACGGGTAACCTGTTCCTTCAGCCCGCGGCGCCTTCGACCTCGCCCGCGCCGGTTGCCCCCAATAGCAAATGGGCCACGATGGGCGAATACTTTTTGCGGATCCATGCCCCGTTGGGCCGGGTGGGGCCGACTTCAAGCAGGCGCAAATCGGCGTCGAGCTCAGCCAGATGGGGAAACCACTCGCGCTGCAAGGGCGACTTCCATTCCCACAGCAACGGTTTCAAGGCGGCGCGCAGATGCGGCACCGCCGCGGCCGACGGGAGGTCCGTGTCGAAGGGCGAGGCCAGCAGCGGCGCGACCTCGCGGAACTCGGGCGGCACGGCATGGGCTTTCAAGGCGCGCAGCCAGACGGTTTGGGGGTCGCGGCGACGCAGAAACCCGCCCAGCAAATCGAGCAGAAACAAATCGGTATGCAACAAGCCGGTGGGATTGAGCAGCAGTCCCGCCGCCGCCCGGCGTAGGGTTTTGGGCCGATCGCGGAAAGGCCCCAGAAAGATTTTCCCCGGACAATAATCCTGTGCATAAAAATTATCCCACAGCACCGGCTTACGTCCCAAAACTTTCGTGATTTCTTTCACATCGCTCGGCGCCAGGCGGCGGGATACGATGGCGGGCCCGGTCCACAGCACGGGCACATCGGCGGGCAACGACGCCGCCAGATCGCGCAGGTACACGTCGCGCTTCACGCCCGACGGCGCAAAAAAGTCCGCATACACCGTGGGGCAAAACCACAGGCGGCGCAGGCCGTTGCGGCCGCACAGGCTGTGCCGCAGGCGCCGGAGCAACAGGCCGTGCGCATGACCCAGCGATCGGAACGACCCGGAAACCGGCCGGGGCAGGTCGGGGGAAATGTCGTCCATGCACAAAGCCGCTTCTTCGCAGCCCAGGCGTTGGAAGACCCGGAACTTGCGCTCCAGGGCGCGGAAGTCGCGATCGCTGAGATAGTGGTAGCTCAACCCGGGCGCCAGCGCCGCCACCACGGTGATGCCCCGTTTGCGCCCGGCGGCCACGAATTCCGCGAACTGCCGGCGCCAGACCTCGGGGTATTCGTCGCGCCAGTCGCGGCGATGCAGCGGATCTTCTTTGGGGGCATAAACGTAGCGGTTGGCGCCGATGGCCTGCAGGCGTTCGAGCAGGCTGGCCCGCTCGGAGAAGGAAAGCAGCCGGCCATAGTAACCTTCGATGTACCCCGAAACAAAGGCCGGGGCCGCACGGGAAGCGGAGCGTGGCAACTTCAATCCGCTTCCGCTTCGCGATCGACCACGGCCCACACTAGGAGATACCCGGCCACGCAGGGGAAAAATCCCGTGGCCAGGCACAGTACCACGAAGGCCAGACGCACCCAGGAGGCATCCCACCCCCAGGCCGTGGCCAGGCCGCCCAAGACACCCGCCACCTTGCGATCGCGGCGGGAGAGACGAAACGGTTTCATGCCGACCTCCGGGTGCGGCGCGGACGCGACCGCATTTCCAGCGATTTCAAACCCAACTGATAGCCTCCCGACACGTCGAGGTTGGCGCCGGTGACGTAACGCGCGCGTTCCCCGGCCAGAAACTCCACGGCGTCGGCCACATCGTCGACGCTTCCCAGCCGGCCCAGGGGCACGAAATCGGCGGGCCGGCGCGGCTTTTCCACGCTGTTGGCGAGGATGCCCGGCGACACCATGTTCACGCGCACACCGCGCGGCCCCAGCGCCTGCGCCAGCGACTTGGTCAGGATGAGCAGGCCGGTCTTGGAAATCAAATAGGCGGTGTTATGCGTGGTGCCGGTCAGACTTTCCACGCCGGCATAGCCGATGTTGACAATCGATCCTCCCGCGGCCGAGAACAAGGGATGCGCGGCCTGGATAAGCCGGAAGCAGGCACTGAGGTTTATATGCAAGGTCTGTTCAAAGTCCGCGGGCGCATAGCGCAGCAGCGGGCCGGGAAGATACACGCCGACGTTGTTGACCAGCACATCGAGCCGGCCGGTTCGCTCCCGCACCGCGGAGACGAGGCGCGCGATGTGCGCCGGCCGCCCCAAATCGCCGCGCAGCAGCGCCCCGTCTCCGCCCTGCCGGCGGATGGCGCGCAGCACTTCTTCAGCGTGAGATCGCGAAGTGCGGTAATGCACGAAGGTGAAATAGCCCTGGGCAGCCAACCGCAAGGCCAGAGCGCGGCCCAGCCTTTGCGCCGAACCCGTGACCCACGCGACTTTCATGCCGGCCGCTCCCGATCGACGGTGACCGCGGCGCATTCGGCTTCGGGCAGCGCGGCCGGTTTGCGGATGGTGAGGCGGCAGCGGCGCAGCCGGGGTTCTTGCGCCAGAATCCGGTCGCAGGCGCGACGCGCCAAAGTTTCGATGAGACGAAAGCGCTCGGCGCGCACGAACGCGGCCAAGTCTTCGGTCACGCGCGTATAATCCACGGTGTCGTCCAGGCGATCCGAAGCGGCGGCGGTGGAAAAGTCGAACCAGAGATCGGCGTCGACCAGCAAATCCTGCTCGCGTTTACGCTCATGCGCATGCACGCCCACAATGCAGCGCACCTGCAAAGCGCGCACGCTCAAACGGTCCACAGGGTTCGCACTCCTTCCCGCATTTTATCCAGCAACAGCCGGGTCGGCGTATTCAAATCAAGATGGGCCGCCACGGACAAAGGCGTCCAAAGATAGTCGACCCCTTCGTGGTTAAGGCGAACCTGCGGGCGCAGTCCCGCCACCCGGGCCACGTAATTCAACAGCACGAAATGGCGCGGCCGGAAAAACTCGGGGCTTTCCACGCAATCTTGCGCCATCACCAATTCGCAAGCGGACAGATCCAATCCGGTTTCTTCGCGCATCTCGCGGCGCAACGCGGCTTCCAGGGTTTCGCCGTATTGCACCTTGCCGCCGGGTATGCCCCATTTGTTCGACCACTTGCGCGTACGCACGAACAATGCCTCGCCGGCTGCGTCGCGCACAAGTCCGCCCACGGTCGTAATGGGCAGTTGCTTCTGTTCCATGGCCGCGGCCCTGAGTGCCGCCTGGGCCAAATCCGCAACCCCGGTGAAGACGTCTTCCACGCCGGCCGACTGCAAGGCAAGCACTTCGGATGGCGCCGCCAGCGCCCAATAGGCCACCGAAGCGGCGCGGGCCACCGCCGCGAGTTCCACGCCATTTCCGATCAAGGCGGTTTCATCGCGACTCAGAGCCGCCGATGCGAGGTGCGCCTGCAAGGCGGCGGCGCCGCGCTCCCGCCGGCCCCAACATCCGGAAAAGCCCGTGAACGTCTCCCCCGCCCCGAACCTCGCGGCCGGCCCGGCGGCTTCGCCTTCGGCCCACAAATACAGCGTATGCCATCGGCTCAGCCAGGGCAGCTCGCGCCGCCAGTCGGCCTGTCGGAAGGGTGCGCCCTCATCCCCCAACGCCGAATCGGACACGATGAAATTCATGCCGGGCCGGATTCCAACAGCCGCAGCGCGTCATCGAGGCGGCGCTCCAGCGAACGGGTTTCCAAAAGGCGCTGGGCATAGATGGGCGGCAACTGCAAACAGCCGCAGAGAAACAGGGAGTAATTCACGGCATCCAACCGCTCGCGCTCGCCGGCCAGAAGCTCGCGCATGCGCGTCGACACCCAGCTTTCCGTGGATGCGGCCATATCGAGAATGCGCGCCTCCAACTCCGGAAGACGCGCCGCGGATTCCGGGTCAGCGCTCTCGTCGCCATAGGTGTCGCACTGCGCCGAAAGATAGGGATGCCGGGCGCGATCCAGCTTTTCCAGATAAACGCGGCGCAGACCCAGCGGTTTGATGCATTGAAAATCTCCCTGCCTCTCGATGCTTTCAAAGCGCACCAAGGTGCCGACCCGAAAGGGCGTGGCCGGCCCTCCGACTTCCGATCCGTGGCTGATGAGCGAGATCACGAAATGCGGATGATCGGCGGCGTCCTCGAGCAGACGGAGGTAGCGTTCCTCGAAGATGCGTAAGGCGATGCGATGTCCCGGAAAGCAAACGGACCGCAGTGGAAAGACCGGAAACCACGCCGGTTCCATGGCTGAATAATACTCATCGCATCCGCGGCCATAATCGCCTGAAGTCCTTTTGTAGATTAGCCGCGATGCGCCCAAAACGTGCACCGTTTTTGCTTGGGATCGTGGTGCTGTGCGTGGCGGTGTCGCGCACACCGGCCCTGGATGAAGCCGAAGGCGTGAATCTTACCGCCGACGAAGCCCTGGGGGCGGTGCGTCCCGGCTACGCGTTGCTGCATGCGGGATTCCAGCAGGGCGCCGACGGCGCCTTGAACGCGCCCGCCTCCATGAACGATGTCAACGATTTGACTTTCACCACCGCGCATGCGGAAGAATTCGACGCCGCGAATTTCGATTGCGCCACCTTGCTTCTGCCCTGGAATGAGAGCAGTACCCTGGGTTTCGGCCTGGCGCGCTACGCGGTCAGCAATATCGAGATCCGGCCGGCTGGAGAGGATGACCAACCCGAAAATCCCCAGCTTTTCACCGCAGCCGATTGGCTGCTCTCCGGGGCTTTTGCCCGCCGCTTCGGCAGCTTGGACGTGGGCGGAACCCTGCATCTGCTGTATCGGCAATTGGATCAGAGCGGCCTGGGTATGCGGGCCGACGGCATGGCGCAGTATACCTTCGGCAGACAATACCGCGTGGGCGCTTATCTCAGCGGCCTGGCGCCTTCCATCGCCCGCTGGAGTTCGGGATATTCGGAGTACGACCCCCCGGAAGCTTCGGCCTTTTTCTCGGCGCGCTGGCCCCTGCCCTATTTTTACGGCCAACTGCAAGCCGGTTGGGAAACCGCGGGGCTGTTCCAGGGCTCGGGAAAATCCGCCACCGGCATGCAGGAAAATCGCGCCTTCTATCATCCCGAAGTGCTGCTCGCCACTTCGCGTCTCGGGGCCCAATTCATTTTCGACTTCGGCCTGACCCTGCGCGCCGGCTTCGAAGAACTCGATCCCTCTTCGGCGACTTCCACCATTCATCTCGGCGCCGGGTACAGTTGGAAGCATATCCTGGGAATCGATTACGCCTTTACCTCGCATCCGGAATTGGGCGGCAGCCATCGGTTGGCCCTGCAATTCACACCCGTGTTTCCCCGATTCGACGGCCGCGGAATTCGCCCGCATGTGTATCGGAGGATGGCCGCGCCCACAGCCGATTCCTCGGTCGAACGGAATGCGCCTGCGGCACCGCTCAAAATCGCGCCCGATTCCGGCGCCGTTCCGGTCAAGGAAATTCTGGAAACCGATTGACGCCGAATGAAATAATATCCCACTTCCGGTACTTCCCCCGCTCGGTTGGATTGGGAAAAGCCCAAGGGAGAAAGGTCGAAAACCGGGGAAAGAAATGCGAAAATTTATACATTGGGATAGATTTTCGAATTCCTTGGATAAGTCTTCCCTAACACAGCCTGTTCCGGGCGTCACCAGGGGGTGGGTATTAAATTCGACATTCGATCCGTCGGGATATTCGACGTGGTCTCGGCCCGGCTCAACGACGGTGAAGTCTTTGATTCAGCCAAATTAAAGAATACCATCCGCTTTCTCATCGAAAACGATATGCGCAATATCGTGATCGATCTGGGAAGCCTCGAGTACCTGTACAGCGACACCATCAACGCTTTCATCGCGTCGAACCGCCACATGCTGGAAGTGAGCGGGCGCATCGCCATTTTAACCGAGCACCCCAAGGTGCAGGACATTCTGAAACGAGCCGGTCTCGACAATATCATGCGCATCTACCGTTCCGAGGCGGAAATGGTGGCGGACTCGAAGGAAATTCTGCGGCAAACCTCCAGCTACCGCATCGATGAATTGGCCAAAGCATCAAGTCATCCCGGGGTTCTGCCGGCCGAAATCAACGAGCCGACTCCCCCCAAAACCGAATTCGACGATTTCCGCAGCGAAATCGGCCAACGTCTCGGCAACAAATTGGAGAACAACGAGGTGCCGCAATACCAATACGGCACCCCTCCCACGACCTTCAATCCTCCGCCCGCCCCTCCGACCCCGACGCTGGGCGGCTTTTCGCCCCCCGCTCAACCTGCGGGATACGGATATCCGCCTCCGACTCCGGCGCCCGAAACTCCCCCCAACCCGCAGTACCAGGCAGGTTACACACCGGCGGCACCCACGCCTCCGTCGTATCCTCCCGCGGGTTACCCGGTTTCGAACTTCGACTACCCCACGGTGCAAATGCCGGCAGGCGGCTACGCCGCCACGCCACCGACACCGCCGCCCGAGTCGCGTTCGACCTTTGAAACGGGCGACTACACGCGCGACCGAAAAGAGTCTCCCGACCGCCAACGCGGTCCTTCCGGACGCAAACCGCCTCCGCGCCGGGTCGGAGGACGCAGCGAGTTCGAAGCGCGGGAGTCCGAGCGCGAAGAACGCGCTCCGGAGCCGGTCGTTGCCGCGCCGACGCGCGAGTCTTACCCGGAAGAGACGACGCCGAGAAGCGTATCCCCCTTATTGGAAAAACGTTCTTCCTTTGCCCCGATTTTGTTCGGCCTGATCATGCTGCTGGTGATCGGTGGGGCCGGAATCTTTTTGTTCACGCGTCCGCACACGGCGCAAACCGCCCGGGTCACACCGCCTCCGGCGCCGGTTTCCACCGCGCCGGCCACGCCGGTGGCGACGCCCGCGCCTGCCGAGTCGACCTCGCAAGCCGCAGTGCCGGCTCCAACTCCGGCACCGCCCCCCGCCCCAAGCAAGGCGCCAGCCACTCCTCCGGTCGAAAAACCGGCGCCAGCCTCCAAACCTGTAGCGCGTCCGCATGCCGAAGCGCCCCGTCCCCGGGTGGTGGAGCATGAACGACCCCGGGTCCACAAAGTACCGGCCGACCATCTCGAAATTACCAGCACTCCTCCGGGAGCCGACGTGCTGGTCAACTTCGCCAAAAAAGGTGTGACGCCTCTCACCGTGGCACTCCTCAACAACGCCAACCGCATCATTGTGAAAATGAACGGCTACAAGCGGTACGAAACCACGGTGAGCCGCAACACCAAAAACCGCGAGTTGAACGTCAATCTGGAACCGGAGAATTCTTCGGGCGCCGCCGAAACACCTTCTACTCCAGCGCCGGAAGCCTCCTCGCCTCCGCCCGCAACGACACCCTCCTTCGAGCAACCGATTTCACCACCGCCGGAAATCGAAGCACAGCCGTCCCCGGCACCCGCCCCGGCCCCAGCCGCCGTAACGCCCGCTCCCGCGCCCGAAACAGCCGCATCCGCAGCGGAAACTCCGGCTCCCTCCGAAAACGCGGGTTTTGCGCCCGGTAATGGCCCCGAAGGCATCATTTTTCTCTCCAGCACGCCCGCACGCGCCGACATCTACGTCGACGGCAAACCGCTGAACCAGAAAACTCCGTATAAGCTTTCCATCCCTTCGGGCCAGCACCGCATCGAAATGTCCAAGGACGGCTTGAAAGCCTCCGTCACCCAAAACGTCAATCCGGGACGGAACCGAGCCCTCTTGTTGATGCTGCAATAACCGCAGCGGACGAATACGCCCGTATTCGTCCGCCCTTTGCCCATGCCTCCAGACTGGAAAACCTGCTACGCGTCCCTGCATGCCCGCGGCGAGGCGACATTTCCGCCCGCGGGCCTACACTACTTGTTGCAATTGACCCGGCAAGCCTACCGCGATCGCGGTGGAAAGCCGCTTTTGCCCCGGGAATGGACGGAGGAATTCCGGCGGCGCATCCGGGCCGATTTCGGCCGACTGGGCCCGGCGGTTTTGGAGCATTGGGAATTGCGCCGCGCCGAGGATTTGGGCCAAGCCTTGCTGCTGCTGGGCCAAATCGGCTGCCTGCAATTGGGCGCCGAGGACACGGTTTCGGCCTTTGCGGCCGAAGGCACCTTGTGGACAGAGAAGTAAATGCCGTCCCACTTTCGGAATCGACTACTGTATTTTACATTCGTGACCATAATCATTTCTTGCAGTCAAACCACTTGGCCCGATCGCCCCTCCCAGGAAGTCGACGGCGTCGCGGTGAATTTTTTGCGCTTCTGGCCCGAACCCCAACCCTACACGGCCCAAGGAGACACCGCCATCGTCCTCTTTCAAGGCCTGCAGCGTGGCTTCGTGTGCGCGCAAATTCTCGCCGCCGACCCCGCCTTGCAAACCCAAACCGGGGGCGGCGTCATTCAGCCGGAAACCCGCATCGCCCTGCCGGCCGACGGCTCTTGTCCCGTGGACTTCATCGGCCTGGACACCGCGTACCGCGTGCAGGCGGGAATGGCGGCGGGCGACCGGCTTTACCTCAAAACGCCCGGCGGTGCGATTACCGATTCAACCGAATTCGTCACGGCCGCGGTGTCCTCCGACTCCTTTTCGGTGGTTTCCGACACCACCGACACCGCTGACACCGATGTCGTCATCGGTGGATTCGCGTTTCACGACTCCACGGCATTGGCTCCTACGCGCAGCCTGACGGCGGATTCGCTGCCGGCTTGCGAAACTTTTTACGGCGCCGTGTATACTTTTTCGCAGGATACCGTGCACGTGCGCTTTCGCCTTTTGCGCCTCGACTCCTCCCAATACGCCGGGCAACCCCTGTGCGCGGGACCGCATCCCGACACCGTCACCATCGTTCCCGATAGCTACGATCTTCCGGCCTGGTAAAGCCAGTAACTTGAAAGTTACGGGCTTTCTGGATTCGCCGGCCCGGCTCTAAATGCTAGGCCAACAAGGGGAGCAACGCCTGGCGCAAGGCGGGTCCCGGTCGATAATCGCGCCAACGGGCGGCAAAAGTCATGCGCGCCTTGTCTGCATATTCCCGCCGCAGCGTATCGTCGCCCGCCAGGGTTTCCATGGCCCCGGCCAGGACTTCGGGGCGCGCACAATCCGTAGCCAGGGCGCAGTCGGCGGCGAATTCGGACGCCGCACTTTGACCGTGGTAAATGCAGGCCTTGCCCGCCTGCAAGGCCTCGAAGAGAGGCAGACCGAATCCCTCATACATGGCGCTCGCCACGAAAACGGAGCAGCCCTGCACGAAGGCGCGGCGCGCGGTTTCGGACACATGGCCGTGAAAAAAAACCATGTGTTCCAACCCTAACGCGGCACGCAAGCCCAGTGCGGCGCCACCGTCCCAGGCCTGATGGCCGAGAATATGCAGAGGCGGCGGACTCGGATGTCGCCGGGCGAAGCGGGCGTAAGCCTCCAAGAGTCCCGGATAGTTTTTGCGCGGTTCGACATTGCCCACGGCCAGGAAATAGGGTGGGTCCGGAACTCCGGCGTGCGAAGCCCCCCCGGCATCCTGGAGATCATTTCCGGAAACGGGCGGCACCACGCGATTTTTTCCGGCGCAATGCCCAGCAGGGCGTGCAGCCGATCGCGGGTGAACGCGGCGCTGGTGACGATGCCGTCGGCAGCGGGGATTCGCCGCCGCATCCAATTCCGGTTGAACTGCGGATGGCCCGAAGCCGCGAACGGCAAAGCCTCCAGGGGAGCCGCGTCGGGCACAAGCAGGGCGTACCGCGCAGGGGGCCGGAGCGCCGGCAAGCTCTGGCCCAAGCACAACACGACCCGTGGTCGCAGCGCGGCGATCAGCACCGGCCACACGCATTCACAAAAAAAACGGTAGGGCCGCGGAGGCATCCGCAGCCGGCCGATTCCCTCCGGAACCCATCCGTCCGCTATTCCCCAGGGCAAGACCACGCGGATTTCGGCCGCATCGCGTAAATCGGACAAGGCCGCAACGAACAAGCGTACGTGGCGGCCCAATCCCGAATCGTTGCGCACCGCCAGCGCCTCTACCAGCAATAATGGTTTCATGGAGACGGGCGTCCTTCTTCATCCCGCCCCTGCCGGTTCCGGATCGGCCGCAGGCGGATTTCCACCGCACGCGTCGCGATCAAAGCCACGAAGCCGCAGAGCACGGGTAATAGCGGAAAGACAAAGCGCGCATAGGCACTGACCAGGGTCAGGCCCGCCAGGCTGATTGCTGCGAAGCCAAGCATCCACCGGAATTCCGGGGCCAAGTTCCGCCGGCGGCGAAGGGCAGGCCACAGGCACAACAGGCACACGAACCAGATGGGCGAGAAAACCAAGCCCAGATTACCCGTGCGCTCCTGCGAATGCGAAGTGGGAAAAAACGAGAAGGGATAATTGAAAATCAGCCGGTTGACATTGGCCCGCCAATTCTGAAACACCTTGACCGGATGCGTCTGGATATTGCTCCAGGCCGCCCGGCGAAAAGCCCGGTCGCGGCGCACCTCGTCCCAGTTCTGGATCGAATCGAGGAAAGGCGCTTCGCTGGGAAAAAAGGCGGGATAATGCGCGGCCAATTCGATGGGAATCACGTCTCCCAACAAATCCTTTTCCGGCAAGGTCAGTGAATACCACTGCGCGCCGCCGGTATTGCCCCAATAAAACCATCGGCCCGTGAGGCGGTAGGTGTACAAAAGATACGGAGTGCACAACAGCAAACCCAAAGCCGCCACCCCGGCCCCGCGCCGCCACACCCGGTTGCGGAGCAGCACGCCGGCCACACCCACGACGGCTTGCGCGACCAGAACATAGGCGAAAAAAAATTTGGTCAAGGCCAGTGCCGCGGCGTAAAACGCCGCCCAGCCCCAATGCCGGCGGGGCGAGGCGGAGTGCGGCGCGGCGCAAAAGTGATACAGATATCCCGCCACCAACAGGGCGGAAAGGGATTCGGTCATGAGCAGGTGCATCCAGGGCAGATCAAAGGCGACGATATAGGCGCAGGCGGCCGCGGCCCAACGCCGGGACACGGCCTCGGGCAGATACAGCCGCAGGGTGCGCCGCAGAAAGGCGAGGGTTCCCAGCAGAAAAAAAGCATTGAGCATTTTCGCCCACAACAGCGGCACATGTAGCCAGCGGAAGGGCACGAGCACCAGGGGATAGCCGGGACCGTTCCAGATGAATTTCGTGCCAGGATCGGCATAATACCCGTGCAGCAAATGATCGGCGCAGGCTACGAAGCGATCTTCGTCGAGTTGAAACCCGGCCTGCGCGCGCCACGCAATCCAGGCCAGCAGTACTATCAGCCAGACACCGTCCAGGAGCCGGGCGCGAATGGCGGGCGTCGCAAAGCGTCGCAAGGGCACGCTTCAGAATACCATAGCGGTACACGCCGGATCGCGGCTTTGGCAGCCCTCAGAACGCGGAGCTATGCTTTGTTTACTCCATGTATTATCAGGCGGATTGGTTGCTGACTTTGGACGCCCCTCCCTTGCCCGGAGGGTGGCTGCGCGTCGCAGGAGATCGCCTCGCGGCCATCGGCACGCCGGCGGAATTGCCGTCTGGGGCGGAGGTCACGCGCTTTTCCGGCTGCGCGCTTTTGCCCGGACTCATCAATCTTCACGCCCATCTCGAATTGACATCGCTGCAAGGCCGTTTGCCGGCGGGGATAGCTTTCTCCGCTTGGGTGCGGGCGCTGCGGGCGGCAACCGCGGGTTATACTCACGACGATTACCTCGACGCCGCGCGGCACGGCATCGCGCAATTACTGCGCGGAGGGTGCACCTCGGTGGTCGATGTCGGCAATACCGGCGCTGCTTTGCAGGCTTTGACCGAAAGCCCGTTGCGCGCCTGGCCCTTGGTAGAAGTGCTGGGTTTGAACCCGGCCGCGGCCATGGAAAAAATGCAGGCAGCGCAAGCTTTGATCGACGGCCTGCGGCCGGCGCCGCTCCAAAGCCCCGGAGTGGCGGCGCATTCGGCCTATGCCTGTTCGCGGGAATTGTTGCTGGCCGTGGCGGATGACCAACGCCGGCGCGGTCAGCCGTTTTCGCTGCATGCCGCCGAAAGCGGCGAAGAACGGGATCTCTTCGCTTCGGGTGCGGGAGGCCTGCGGGAATTTTGCCGTTCGATTTATCCGCAAGCACCGGCGCATCACCATACCTCGGCTTTACAATACCTCGACGACATCGGCATGAAACCGAATCGTCCTTTGATCATCCACGCCAATTACGCCACCGAAGACGACACGCAATGGCTGGCCCGCGTAGAGGCGACGGTGGTGCATTGTCCGGGCAGCCATGCCTTTTTCGTTCACGCGCCATTTCCCTGGGAACACTTGCGGCGTCACGGCATTCCCGTCTGCCTGGGAACGGACAGCCTGGCATCGGGAGATTCCCTTTCCATGCTGGATCAACTTCGGGCTTTCCACCGGAAATTTCCGGTTACGGCCGAAGAGGCGATTCGCATGGCGACGGTGTATGCGGCCCGGGCCTTGGGTCGTAGCCGTGACCTAGGGATTTTAGTTCCCGGCTATCAAGCTGACTTCATCGCCGTCACCGCCCGTGCATCACCCTATGAAGCGGTTTTGCAGGAAGAGGCCGAAGTCGTCTTGAGCGTAATCGGCGGGAAACCGGCTTGGAAGCACTAGCTTCAAAGCCATGCGGCCAATCAATCAAATACCCGAGCTTAAATGTGTGGGCGAAGATTTGTTGGCTTCCACCATCCAAATCACGGCGCCGGTTCCCACCACGGCCGCGGTAATGCCGGCGGTCCACCAAACCCAGGCATGGCTTGGCTCCTTGGGTTCGATCTCGGAGTTATCGGGTTTGGCCGCGGGAACCGGTTTGGTCTCCGGACCGGAGTTGGCCACAACCCGTTTCGATCCCGGCAGGGGGTTGCCGAAAGCATCGAAATGCGCCCGATATTCCTGGGTGTGCTGGTATTGGCTTTTCACTTTGTCGAACACCGCCTGGATGTCGTCGGATACGTACATGTCGACCAATTCGATATTGGGGGCCAACGGCAACAGCAAGCTGAAATAGCTTTCAGCCTTGGCTCTTTCGGCGGGATTTGCGGCATAGATCACACCGAGATATTTATACGCGAAAATCTTCTCGTCTTTGGTGGCGGTCTGACCCTCGTTTTTCAAAAACGATTCCAAAATATTTTTCACCAAATCCAACTCGCCTTCGCGAAAGGTGACGCGCAACGAGGACATATCGAGGCTGCCATCGGGCCGCAATCCTTTTTCGGCGAATACCACGGAACACAGCAATAGGCCCAATAGCGCAGCACGCATTTTCCGCTCCTTGGCAAACATCCGCCGCGCGAACCGGGTCTTTCACGCGCGAAAATCAAGACTAAAAAGTATTAATTCGGATTCTCGCAGGCGGAGGAATTGGTCGGGGCTACATGATTCGAACATGCGACCCTCAGCTCCCAAAGCTGATGCTCTACCAGACTGAGCTAAGCCCCGATCCCGAACCTTGCAATTCACCCGGAAATCACGAGAATTTCCGGAAAATACTCCTGCCTTCCGGCCTTGCAATCGTACAAAAAACCGTGCGCGATCCGTTCAGTTTGAGAACTCGGGCCGCCGGCAACGATTTTTCGGGATGTGACTCCGGTCACTTGACTCCCAGCATCACGATGAAAGCCGGCCCCCTTTCATCCGAAGTCGTAGCGCGTCGCCCGACGCGGTCGCGGCAAAAACGAGAAGCCCGCGCGCATTTATCTTTCCTTGCCATGCTGGTTTCACAACTTGTCGTCAAAACCTTGCGCGAAGCGCCGGCCGGGGCCGAACTTCCCAGTCATATTTTTCTGCTGCGGGGCGGCTACATCAAACAGTTGGCTTCGGGATTGTATTCTATCCTGCCGCTGGGCTTGCGCGTGCTGCGCAAAATCGAAGCCGTCATTCGCGCCGAAATGAACGCCCTCGGCGGCCAGGAAATAAGCCTGCCGCTGGTGCAGCCGGCCGAGTTGTGGCGGGAATCAGGACGCGAGACGTCCATCGGCGCCGAATTGTTGCGCTTCAAAGATCGCAACGAGCATCCCATGGTGCTGGCCATGACGCATGAGGAAGCCGTCACCGATGTGGGACGCCATTACCTCAATTCGTACAAGCAATTGCCTTTCATGGTCTATCAATTCGCGCTCAAATTCCGCGACGAACCGCGGCCGCGCGGCGGCCTGGTGCGTGTACGCGAATTCGTCATGAAAGATGCCTACAGCTTTCACCGCAGCGAAGAGGATCTCGACGCCTTTTACCAGCAGGTCTATGCCGCCTACGCGCGCATTTTCGGGCGCGTGGGCATTCGCCCCGTGGTGGTGAAATCCGACCCGGGCATGATGGGCGGCAAGCTGGCGCATGAATTCATGCTCGAAAGCGGGCATGGCGAAGATTACCTGATTCTGGCGCGCGACGGCTCCTACGCCGCCAACCAGGAAATCGCCGAGTTCCACCGCGAATCGATTCCCGAAGATCCGCTACCCCTGGAAAAAATCGCCACGCCCGGCCGCAAAACCATCGACGAGGTTTCCGGATTTCTCGGCGTCGAGCCGCGCCGCACCATGAAGGCCGTGCTATTTGAAACCGAGCTGGATCAGCGCCGCATCCTGATTCTGGTCGTGCTGCGGGGCGAGCTTGAAGCCGGGGAGATCAAAATCCGGAATTACCTGCGCGCGCCCTGGCTCTTGCCCGCGTCCGAAGACTTCCTCCGCACTTTCGGGTTGGTGCCCGGCTACGCCTCGCCGGTGGGCCTGGCGGCCCGCCAGGATCTGCGCGTGCTGTGCGATCTTTCCATCAGCGAAGGCAATAATTTCGTGGCCGGCGCCAACGAAGAAGGGTATCACCTGCGTCACGTCAATTTCCGGCGCGACTTCCACACCCCGCATTGCGGCGACTTCGCCAAAGCCCTGTCGGGGCACAAAGGCCCGGATGGCCGAACCGAATTGCACGCCGTGCGCGGCATCGAAATCGGCAACATCTTCAAGATCGGCTCCAAGTACACGGCCGCCATGAGTTGCTCCTATCTCGACGAAGCCGGCAAGCAGCAAACGCCCCTCATGGGTTGCTACGGCATCGGCGTCGGCCGCCTCATGGCTTCGGTGGTGGAGAACTCCCACGATGATTACGGCCCCATCTGGCCCGAAAGCATCACCCCCTTTCACGCCCAGGTAGTGGCCATCGGCAAAGAGCCCGAGGTGCTGGCCGCCTGCCGCGGCATCTTGGACGAATGCGAAGCGGCCGGGTTGGAAATGCTATTCGACGACCGCGATGAGCGTCCGGGCGTCAAGTTCAAGGATGCCGACTTGTGGGGCATTCCCGTACGCATGGCCGTGAGCCGGAAAACCCTGGCCGACGGTTGCGTCGAATGGAAACTGCGCCGCGAAAAAGAGTTTGAACTGGTTCCGCTCAGTTCGGTTTTAGGCCGTCTTAAAACCCATTACGGAAAACCGCATTGAAGTGGGAGCGGATTTACCCGTCCGTCACGCCGAAATCTAAAGCTGTTCCTTGTGGCCTTGATAAATTTCCCGGCCCACGATTTTGTCGATCTCTTCGCGGACCTGGAATGTGAAAGCCTCGGAACCATCGGTCAATTCCCCCATGGCCTGGCGCCAGGCGGATTGACCCGGACCCAAGGTATTCAAGGCGCTGCGCACACGGGTCAAGGTCGAGATCTGTTCGCGCGGCGGGAATTGCCGCAGCATGGATTTGCGGTAACGTCGAATTTCCCGGTGCCAATCGCGATTCGTCCAGAGAACATCGCGGACCTGAAAATAGGTCAGCGCCAACAAAACCATGGTGGCCAGGATAAGTATCAATGCTCCGGATGATAACCACATGGGTGTTTGCTCCTTCGCTTTCATTTTACACCCAGGCGGAAACGCGTGCCATAACCAAGTTGGGCAGCGTCACCTCCGGGCGGGCGGACTTCCAGGCCGGCTTTTTTCTAACTTGAGTTGCTTCCGGAATTTGCTTGTTTAAGACGAAAACCGAGGGTTTAGACAGCTTTTCATGTCCAACGCCAAGCCGCGCATTCAGCCCTTCCGCAAAATCCTGGTAGCCAACCGGGGCGAAATCGCCATCCGGGTTTTTCGGGCCGCCACCGAGTTGGGCATCGACACCGTCGCGATTTATTCCCAGGAAGACCGCCTCAGCCTGCATCGCTACAAAGCCGATGAGGCGTATCTGGTGGGGGCGGGCAAAAGCCCGGTGGCGGCCTATTTGGCCATCGAGGAGATCATCGAATTGGCCCGGGACAAAGGGGTCGACGCCATTCACCCCGGTTACGGCTTTCTATCGGAGAATCCGGAATTCGCCCGGGCTTGTGAACGCGCCGGCATCGTGTTCATCGGCCCCTCGTCGACCGTGCTCGAATCCATGGGCGACAAGGTGGCGGCCCGGGCCATCGCCGAGCAGGCCGGCGTACCCGTTATTCCGGGCACGCGCGACCCGGTCGAAACCGACCAGGATGCTCTGCTCTTCGCCAAGGAATACGGCTATCCGCTGATCATCAAAGCGGCCATGGGCGGCGGCGGACGCGGCATGACCATCGTCCGCAATCGCCAGGAACTCGTCGCCGCCATTGCGCGTTCGCGTGCCGAAGCCGAAGCCGCCTTCGGCAACCCCAAGGTGTTCATCGAGCGTTATCTCGAAGGCCCGCGGCATATCGAAGTGCAGATTCTGGCCGACCGTTACGGCAATCGCGTGCATCTCTTCGAGCGCGATTGCTCCATCCAGCGGCGCCACCAGAAGGTGGTCGAACTGGCCCCTGCCCGGAATCTGGCGACGGAACAGCGCGAAGCCTTGTATCGCGATGCCCTGGCCATCGCCCGGCAGGTCGATTACGTCAACGCCGGCACGGTGGAATTCCTGGTGGGTCCGGACGGCCAGCATTACTTCATCGAGGTGAATCCCCGCATTCAGGTCGAACACACCGTCACCGAAGTGATTACCGGCCGCGATCTGGTGCAATGCCAAATCCGCGTGGCCGAAGGCTATCCGCTCGATCACGACGCCATTCGCATCAGCGGCCAAAACAAAATCAAGAAGAGCGGCTTTTGCATCCAATTGCGGCTGACCGCCGAAGATCCCGCGAATAATTTTTCGCCCGACTACGGCAAAATCACCGCCTTTCGCGCAGGGGAAGGCGGCGGCATCCGTCTCGACGCCGGCAACGGATTTGACGGCGCCATCATTTCGCCGCATTACGATTCGCTGCTCATCAAGGTATGCGCCTGGTCGCTCGACTTTGATCTGGCCGCCAAAAAAGCCCTACGCGCCATCCGCGAATTCCGCATCCGCGGGGTCAAAACCAATATCCCGTTCTTGGAAAACGTGTTGAGCCATCCGATCTTTCTGGCGGGAAAATGCGATACCGGCTTCATCGAAAACCATCCCGAGTTGTTCGACTTCAAGCCCCGTCTCGATCGCGCCAACAAACTGCTGGCCTATCTTTCGAGCCTGGCCGTCAACGGCTTCCCCGAAATTCCCAAAGGTTTCAAGCCGGTGCGCGGCTCGCCGCCCCGGCTGCCCGACTGCCCCAAGACGCCGCCTTTGCCGTCGCCGGCTTTCGCGGCCTTCCAGAGCCGGGGCGCCGAAGGCTTGGCGCAATGGGTGCGCGAGCAGAACGCCGTGCTCTTCACCGACACCACCTTTCGCGACGCCCATCAAAGCCTGTTGGCCACGCGCATGCGCAGCTATGACCTGTTCCGCATCGCGCACGCCACCGGACATCTGGCCCGAAACCTGTTCTCCCTGGAAATGTGGGGCGGCGCCACCTTCGACACGGCCCTGCGCTTTTTGCATGAGGATCCGTGGGAGCGCTTGCGCCGCCTGCGACGGCTCATGCCCGGCTCCTTGCTGCAAATGCTGCTGCGTTCGGGCAATGCCGTGGGCTATACGAATTATCCCGACAATGTGGTCCACCGCTTCATCGAGGCTTCGGCCAAAAACGGCATCGACCTCTTTCGCATTTTCGACTGCCTGAACTGGGTCGAAGGCCTCAAGCCCTGCATCGACGCCGTGCGCCAAACCGGCAAGATCGCCGAAGCCGCGATTTGCTATTCGGGCGACATCACCGACGGCAAGCGGGTCAAATACTCGCTGGCCTATTATGTGAAGCTCGCCAAGGAATTGGAGCGCGCGGGCACCCATCTTCTCGGCATCAAAGACATGGCCGGTTTGCTCAAACCCGACGCGGCCCGCATTTTGATTACCGAACTCAAGAACGCGGTGTCGGTGCCCATTCACCTGCACACCCATGACACCTCGGGAAACCAGGTCGCGGCCTTGCTCGAAGCCACGAGGGCGGGGGTCGATATCGTCGACGCGGCCTTGAGCTCGATGTCGGGCACGACCTCGCAACCTTCGCTCAACGCTCTGATCTGCGACCTGAAAGGCGGGCCGCGCGATCCCGGTCTGGACGAAGTCGAATTGCAACGCCTGGCCGACTATTGGGAAATGGCGCGCGAACCCTACGCGCCCTTCGAATGCGGTCTCAAGGCCGGCACCGCCGACGTGTACCGCCACGAAATGCCGGGGGGACAATATTCGAATTTCCGGGCCCAGGCCACGGCGCTGGGTTTGGGGTCGCGTTGGGAAGACGTCAAAGACGCCTACCGTCAGGTGAATGAAATCTGCGGCGACATCATCAAGGTCACCCCCTCTTCCAAAGCCGTGGGCGACATGGCCTTGTTCATGGTGCAAAACAACCTGAAGGCCGACGACGTGACGGCCCGGGGGCCGGAACTGGCCTTTCCCGACTCCTTCGTGCAGATGATGAAGGGCATGATGGGCCAGCCTCCCGGCGGATGGCCGGTGGAATTGCAGCGCGCCGTACTCAAAGGCGAAGAGCCCATCACCTGCCGCCCGGGAGAATTGTTGGAAGAATTCGACTTCGACGCCGCGCGCACCTTGCTCAAGACCCGCTACGGCCGCGAGTTCAGCGAAGAGGAATTACTCAGTTATGCCCTGTACCCCAAGGTGTTCCAGGACTACTGCGAGTTCGTGAACGCCTATAGCGATGTGTCGGTGCTGGACACCTCGACCTTCTTTTACGGATTGGAATCGGGGCAGGAAACCAGCATCACCATCGAAGAAGGCAAAACCCTCATCCTCACCTTGCTGACCGTGGGTGATTTGCAGCCCGACGGCACGCGCATCATATTTTTCGAAGTCAACGGCCGCCGGCGCACGGCCATGGTGCATGACCTGGCGTCGGGCGTTAAGGCCGTGGCGCGCGAGAAGGCCGATGCGGCCAACTCCGATCACATCGGCGCGCCCATGGCCGGCAAGGTGGTGGAATTGGCCGTGGGGGCCGGCGATGCGGTCGAGGCCGGACAAAAACTGATCGTCACCGAAGCCATGAAAATGCTGAACGTGATCAAGGCCCCGCGTGCCGGCATCGTGGCGCGCGTGCTGGTGCAGAAAAACGATCCGCTGCAGGCCGGTGATTTGATTTGCGAACTGGTGCCGGTGTAACGGTTCGGTTTTCTTGAACCGGCCCCGGACGACTTATCGCTTGTGTTCCAACGCGATCAGATCGTTCATGATTTCCAACGATTCGCGCAGGTAAAAATCGCTGTCGAGCTGCTCTTTCCAGACCTTGGTTTTTTCCCGGGTCGTCGAATCCTCGGCATAGGCAACGTCGCGCGACGGCAGCGGGTCGACGCTGAAGTCGGTGACCTGCCGGGTCAAGGCTTCGAGATCGTCCGATTCCTTGCGGTTGCGATCGCGCTCGGCGATGAATTTATCCATGCCGAGCGGAATGTATTTGTCGTTGCGGAAGGCCTTTTGATGCTGCAGAAATTCATCCACATGCTTGAAATAGTCGCTCGCGGCAATGCGGGCGCGGCTGCGCGCTTCCAACTGCCGTAAGGGCAAGTCGGCCCAGCGGTGGTAATTCAAGGCGCGAATGGTATCCCAGGGCATGGCATGCTCCAGGCTTTTCTCGCCCACGTCCAGATCGGTGTAGGCGTCGGGAATGAGAATGTCGGGAACCACACCGCGGAATTGGGTCGACCCGCCGGTGATACGGTAGAACTTCTGCACCGTCAGCTTTACGGTGCCCAACGGCTTGAGATCGGCTTCGGCCGGTGTGGCAAAATTGTCGAGGTCGATCAAAGTTTGCACGGTGCCTTTGCCGAAGGTCGTATCGGAACCCACGATCACGGCGCGGCCGTAATCCTGCATGGCGGCCGCCAGAATTTCCGAGGCCGAAGCGCTGAAGGTGTTGACCAGCAGAATCAGGGGGCCGGCATATTCCACCGAAGGATCGGTGTCTTCCAGCACGCTGCCGGAGCCGCGCCGATCGCGCACCTGCACCACCGGACCACCGGGCAGAAACAGCCCGGCCATGCGCACCGCGTCTTCCAGGGCTCCCCCGCCGTTGTTGCGCAAATCCAGGATGATGCCGGCCACGCCGCGGGCCTTGAGCCGCGCGACTTCTTTCTTCACGTCTTCGGCGGAACTGCGTCCGTCGGGATTGGAGAAATCGCGGTAGAAGGACGGGAGCGAGATGTAGCCGAATTTTCGCTTGGAATTCCGCGGATGGATCACGGCCGACTTGGCGTAGGTCTCTTCGACCACCACCACGTCACGGATGATGGGAATCACCTTGACGTGGCCGTTGGGATCCTCCACGGTCAACCGCACCTCAGTGCCTTTCTCTCCGCGGATGAGCTTCACCGCCTCCTCCACGCTGGCATTGACCAAATCCACCGGTTCCTGATTGCCCTGCGCTACCTTGAGGATTTTATCCTCGGCCTTGAGCTCCTTTTGGCGCCAGGCCGCACTGCCGGGAACAATGCTCACCACCTTGATATATCCGTCGTCTTCGCGCAGCACCGCGCCGATGCCTTCGAGTTTGCCGCTCATGGTGAGGTCGAATTCCTCGCGGGCCTCGGGCTTGAAGTACTCGGTATGCGGGTCGAGGGTGTTGGCCACGGCGTCGAGATACACGGCCACGCGATCGAGTTTTTCCTCGTGGATCATGCGCGTGAAGGTGCGGTCGAGATTGCGCTGCACATAGGCGACGGCCGAGTCGATTTGGGCGCTGTCGGGCATGGGCTGCCCGGCGGCGCTGCGCTTTTTTCCCGCGGCGCTGTCTTTGGTCGCTTTTTCTTCGCGCTGATCCTCGATGCGCATGAGGATTTGATATTTAAGCAGTCGCGCCCAGCGCTGCCGCAATTCCTCCGGGGTTTTACAATAGGGACTTTTCTCGGGCTCGGCCAACATGGAATCGTCGGCTGCGAGGCGAAAGCCCACCTTAAAAATGTCGTGGGTCAAGGCGCGTACGGCGGCCACCCGCCGGTTCAAAACCGCATTGGCGATCTCGCAGAAATCGTCGCTCCCGTTGGTGAGTTGTTCGCTCAGGGAATCGCGCCAATGCGCGAGGGAGTCGACGTTGGCTTGCAGCAAAAATCTTTTTTGCGCATCCAGCCGCTTGAGGTACAAGGTGAACACCTCGCGGGAAAAGTCGACGTTGAACGGCGGAGGCGCATAATGCCAGGTCTCGATGCTGCGCATCTCCATGCGCGTAATGAGAGATTCCTTGTCGATGCCGCTGGGCGCCGAAGCGGAACACAGCGCCACGGCTGCGGCCAGCACCCAACGCAGGGCGACGCTTCCTCTTCCGAACGGGCCGGAGCGCCGGGGTGATAATTCCATCATTCCCCGGCTCAAAAAGAAAGGTTGATGGCGTCGAAGCGCATGCCCAGGCCCTGGGGCATGGGAACCACGGCCAGTCGCGGAGGCAACAATACCGCGCCGGTTTCCGTGGCCTTGACCCGCTTCTTGTCGTTGAACCAACGCGCGATTTGGTATCCGGTGACGGCGCCCAGCGGAGGCACCAGGACCAGGGGCACGAGGGGAAGCCATTCGCGTTGCTGCTGCACGCCGGCCCAATCGGCGAGGGCAAAGGCGGCGGCCGTAGTGGCGACGTTGCCGACGAGCGTCCAGAAGATGCTGCCCTGCTCTTCATCGGCGTCTCCCATGAAAAACACCGTCAGCGTGGTCCCGAGCAGCATCCCCGATCCACCGCCCCAAAACGGTCCCCGCCAGTTGCGATAGCGGATGCCGGTGAAACTGAGATACCCTTCATGGGCGCGCGAACTGAAGAGGCCGCCTTCGAAAGCGTTGCCGATATAGAAGCCGAGCGCTCCAGTCACCATGTTCCCGATCAGGCCGAAGCCGTATTGTTTTTCCAGCAGGGGGTGATCATAAAAAACCGGGTTTACCTTGGCGTTCCAGGTCAGATCGGGGCCGACCGGATCAAATTGGGTTCCCTCCCACCCGAAGGCGGAAGCCGCAAACAAAATCAAACCCAATGCTGCAATGCGCACGAATCCGCCTTTCCATCCCCTGCCGCGCCGAATCCGGAATGCGGTTTCGCGTTGAGGCCAACGAGATTCAACGAGGGCCATAAGATAGCTACTTCCCCCCGGCCAGGTCACGGCGCGCGGGCAATTCCGTTTCGAATTCCGTCGGTTACTTTTTCGCGCCATGTCTTTGTACCCCGAAGCGCAACTGCGATCCGACCGGGTCAAAAACTTGCGGGCCGGACATCCCTGGATCTTCTCCGGCGCCTTGCTGGAGAAGCCGAAGGTTGCCGATGGGGAGCTGGTCAGTCTGCGCGCAGGCGCGGAAACTTTGGGCGTGGGTTATTACAACTCGCGCACTGACATCGCGGTGCGCCGGCTCGCCGCGGTCGAAACCACCATCGATGAAAATTTTTTCACGCAGCGCTTCGCCCGCCTGCACCAGGGGCGCGCCGCCTGGCTGCCGCCGGATACCGATGCCTACCGCCTGGCTTTCGCCGAAGCCGATGGCTGTCCCGGGCTCGTCGTTGATTGTTACCACGACGTGGTGGTGGTGCAATTCCATACATTGGGAATGGATCGCCTGCGCGCGGCGGTGGTTCCGGCTTTGATCCGGACCTTGTCGCCCCGCGCCGTGGTGGAGCGCAGCGATCTTCCGGTACGGCGCCACGAAGGGTTGCCGGATCAACCTGTGCGCGTGCTGCACGGAAGTTGCGACGGCGAAGTCGAAATCCGGGAATACGGTTTTCGCTTTCGCGTCGACGTGCTGCGCGGGCAAAAAACCGGATTCTTTCTGGATCAGCGCGAGAACCGCCAGGCCCTGCGGCGTTGGTCGCGTGGCCGCACGGCGCTGAACGTCTTTTGTTACAGCGGCGGGTTTTCGGTGTATATGGCAGGCGAAGCGCGGCGGGTGGTGAGCCTCGACATTTCCACGCCGGCCCTGGAGCTATGCCGGCGCAATTTGCAGCTCAACGGCTTTGCCGCCGATGCGTCCGACCTGCGCGTGCAAGACGCGTTCGCGGCCCTGTCGACGCTGCCGCCGGACGAATTCGACTGCATCGTTCTCGACCCGCCGTCTTTCGCCAAAAGCCGCGCCCAGATCAAAAACGCCATCAAAGCCTACATCACCCTCAACACCAAGGCCCTGCAGGCTTTGCCCGCCGGCGGAATTCTGGCCACTTCTTCCTGCACGTCGCACCTGGATGCGCTGACCTTTCTCAAACTCTTGCATCAAAGCGCGGTGAACGCCGGTTGCGGGCTCAAGGTGCTGGATTTGCGCGAGCAGCCCTTCGACCACCCCTATCGGTTGGCCTTTCCCGAAGGCCGGTACTTAAAATTCGTGGTGGCGCAGAAATGCGATCTGTGATTTAGTTTACGACTTTATTTTTAATTCAAACTCCGGAAGGTGGGCGGCCTCGACATAGCGATCTTCCCGCACCTGGAAATACCGGGTTTCTTTTCCATTGGTCAAAAGCACCCATTCGGCCCGAACCCTTTCGGCATAGCGCCTGACCTGATCCGCGGCACGCGCACCCAAGGCGATCGCCGGGGCCTTGCATTCGGCCAGCAGCCAGGGCGACAGGCCGGAGCCTCCCGGCCTCCACACCACCACATCGGCGCGGCGGCGGAGGACGCGGGTGCCGGGAAGGGTAAACTCCACTGCGATGAGGCGCGGTGGCACGCGGCGCGAATCGATCAGCCAGCGCACCAAAGCCTGGCGCACCGCCTCTTCGGGTCTGGCGGCCACGGCCTTGCGGCGTACCGGATCGAAAAGTTTCCCGGGATCGGGCATGGAGCAGCGCCGTGGTTTCCGCGGATCAAAGAGAATTCACCGATGTTGCGGGTCGTCTCCGGTCGCGATTTCGGGAGGCGTCAGAAATGCCACCCGAAGCGCCGCTCCGATTTTATCCACATCCAGGCGACGGGAAATAAGAGGAAGACGTCGCGCAGCAAGGCAAACCAGGTTTCGGCGGCATCGGCCGCGCCTTCGATGTCGAAGCAGCCGCAGGCGATTCCGAGGCCGCGGCCCAAGGCCTGGGACAAGGCGATGACGAACATGCCCAGCAGCAACAGCACGGCGGCGGCGGCTTCGGTTTCAAAGGGTGTGAACAGCAAAGTTACCCCCGCGGTGATTTCGGCCGCGGGCAACCAAAGCGAAAACGCATTCACGGCGAAAAGCGGCAGCAATTGGTATTGGGTCACGAGCAGGGCGAAATCCTTGGGAGCGGAAAACTTGGGACTGGCCGCCACCAAAAACATGAGTCCCAATCCCAGGCGCAGCCACGATTTCACCACGTTTTGTCCGGGTTTGTGGCGCCGCCGGGCGGCGACCAGGGCCACCATCAGCAAAAGCACGGCTGCGGCCGTCCCCATCCCATGTTCGCGCAAGAGATTCCAAGCGAACTTGAGGCCACCTCCCGCCCCTTGGGCAAAGGTGAGTGCGGGCCAGCCTTCGGGTTTGGGCAGTACTTCGCCGCTGCCGATCCACGGCACGCGGTGCGGATTGAAGAGGTTGTTGCCCGCGGCCAGCAAGGCGCTGAACCCGAGCATCGAAGCGAGAACCGAAGCGCGCATCCTAGGCATACGGCAAAAAAAGATACAAGGCTTTGGGAAAGCATCGAGAAAAACTTTCCCCAGTGACGGAACCCGGCGAAAAGCCGGGCCATGCAGTCGAGATAGTCAGGCGCACAGATGGATTCTTCTTGTCCCGCGAGTCCCGCAGGGCCGGAGGCCGATTTTATCCCACTTGGCTCCCAATGGACCGGATTACAAAAAGCCTTGCGCCCGGCTCCCGTCCGAGGAGAGCCTCAGCGAGCCAAGAACGCATTCGCGGTGGGCCTGATCGCGTGCGCAGCCCACCGGGAAAAAGCGAAATGTGAACGGGTTTGTTAACTTCACCGCCATGTCGATCACGGCCAAGCTGCAACAAGGGCCGACCTTGTCCTATGAATTTTTTCCGCCCAAGAATCCGGCGGGCTGGGGTACCCTCTACGGTACTTTGGCCGAGACCTTACAGCAAGGGCCGGATTTCGTGTCGGTGACCTACGGCGCCGGCGGATCGACGCGCGTCAAAACCGTGGAATTGGTGGGCCGCATCCAGGGCGAACTCGGCATTGAAGCCATGGCGCATCTCACCTGCGTGGGCCACGCGCGCGACGAGTTGCACGCCGTGCTGGAGGCGCTGTGGCAAGCCGGCATCCGCCATGTGCTGGCCTTGCGGGGCGACCCGCCCCGCGGCGACACTGCTTTCAAGCCCCATCCCGAAGGCTTTGCGCATGCCACCGATTTGATTCGCTACATCAAAGATCATTTCGGCTTCACCGTAGGCTGCGCCTATTACCCGGAAAAGCACGTCGAGTCGAAAGACCTTGAAGTAGATCTTGCCACCCTCAAGCTGAAGCAGGATTGCGGCGCCGACTTCGCCATCAGCCAGCTTTTTTTCGACAACGACAACTTCTTCCGCTTTCGCGAGCGGGCTCGGGCGCTCGGGGTCACCTTGCCGTTATTGGCCGGCATCATGCCGGTACTGGAAGTGGGACAATTGCAACGTTTCCGGCAATTGTCCGGCTGCACCATCCCCGGGAAGTTGGCGGACTTTCTGGGCCAGGGGTCCGACGTGGCGGATCGCGGCGTGGAGTACGCCGTACAACAATGCCGCGAATTGCTGCATCAAGGCGTGGCGGGTCTGCATTTGTACTGTCTCAACCGCCACCAAAGCGTGGTGCGCATCACCAAAAACCTGCGCGACGTCGGGGCATTGCCCCGGCGCCCCTGATACGGCGGGCCGCCCAGGCATGGCGCCGCCTTTCCATTTTTCCGACCGCTGGCAAAACCGCGTCGCGCAACCCAATGCCTTGACCCGAGCCGTCTCGGCCCGCCGTGCGACCGGTCGGAAAATTTTCGATCTCACGGCCACCAATCCCACCCGTTGCGGACTCGAACGCACCGAATCCCGGCCGCAGGATCCGGATGACGCGTCTTGGTTTCATTATGATCCGGATGCGCGGGGTTTGCGGTGCGCACGCGAAGCCATCGCCGCCTATTACGCGGAGCGCGGGGAAAGTGTCGATCCCGACGCGATTTTCCTCACGGCCGGAACTTCGGAAGGCTACGGGTTTTTGTTCAAACTGCTGTGCGCGCCCGGCGACACCGTGCTCGTTCCGCAGCCCTCCTATCCCCTGCTGCATGCGCTGGCCGAATTGGAAAACGTGAATCTGCTTCCCTACCGCTTGGTCCCCGAACGTACGGCCCCAGGCGAAGCGCGGCATTGGCGGCTGGACCGCGACGCCCTGTCGGTTCTGGCGGATTCCCGTCTGCGCGCGGTATGCGTGATCCAGCCCAATAATCCCACCGGAGCCTTGCTCGCGCCCGACGACGCCGACTTTCTGCTTCGCTTTGCGGCCCAGCGTGGGTTGGCGCTGGTGGTTGACGAAGTGTTCGCCGATTTCATCCACGCACCCTCGGTAACGACCCGGTTACTCCGGTCTTCCGAAACCCTGGTGTTCACCTTGAACGGTTTGTCGAAAACCCTGGGGTTGCCGCAACTCAAATTGGCCTGGATTTGCGTCGAGGGAGAACCCCGGGCCAAGGCGCAGGCGCTGTCGCATCTGGAATGGATTTGCGACGCCTATCTGAGCGTGAACACGACCGCGCAATTGTGGACGCCGGCCTTGCTGGCCCGACGCGCCGCGTTACAGGCGCCGGTGCGCGCACGCCTGCGCGCGAATCTGGAAACATTGCGTCACTTGGCCGCTACCGCGGACGCAGTGATGCCGCTGTGGCCGCAAGGCGGCTGGTGCGTGCCTTTGCAATGCCCGGGCCTGGCCGATGACGAAGAGGGCGCTGTGTCGCTGCTGCGCGAACAAGGCGTGCTCGTGCACCCGGGCTATTTCTACGACTTCGAGGCCGAAGACGTTTTGGTGGCCAGCCTGTTGCCGCCGCCCGAGGTTTTTCAAACCGGAGTGCAGCGCCTGATCGATTTTTTCGCAACCCACGCCCATGTCTGAACCCAAACCGGTCGGCGCCTCGGCCGATCCCGCCAAGGAAAAAGTGCGGCGGTATTATGAAGCCGCCACCTCGGACTATTTGCGCTATTACGAAACCGATTGGCATCACCACATGCATTACGGCTTTGACCGTGATCTCCCCAAGGGCGGCAATCCCACCGAACAGTTGGTGCGCTACGCGGCGCACATCGGTTCGGTGCAGGCCGGCGAACGCGCGCTCGACGTGGGCTGCGGCGTGGGCGGCACGGCGCTGTGGCTGGCCGAACATTGCGGAACGCGCAGCGTGGGACTCAACCTCATGGAGTTCCAGTTACGGTTGGCGCGCGGTTATGCCACCCGAAAAAATCCGCCCCTCTCGGTCGCCTTTGCGGCCGGCGACTTCATGCATCCGCCCTTTGCCGCCGCGTCGTTCGACGTCATCATCGCCATCGAAAGCTTCGACCATGCCCCGGACAAACGCGCCTTTGTGCGGGCCATGTCATCTCTTTTGCGACCGAATGGCCGCCTCATTCTCGTCGACGGATTCCGCGCCGCCCGCGCCTTTACCGCCGCCGAAAACCGCGACTACGCGCGCTTTCTGGCCGGCTGGGCCGTGCCGCACCTGTGCAACATGGAAGAAGTACGCGCCTGGGCCGCCGAAGCCGGACTGGCGGAAACCCACGGCGAGGATATCACGGCCGACGTCTTGCCGCATGCGCGTGCCATTTATCGCTTCGCCTTCGTCTTCGTTCCGCTCCGCCGGTTGCTGCTGGCCTTGCGTCTCACGCGCCGCGAAAAACTCGGCAATGCCGCGGCCACCTATCATCAGTACCGCACCCTGAAGTCCGGACTGTGGCACTACGCGGTGTTTTGTTTCCGCAAGCCGTGAGGCAAAAAGCGCGGGGGTTCGACACCCCTGGACAGGCTCGGGGACCAGGCTCACCCACCGCGCTCTGGGCTTGTCGAAAGGCACCCACCGCGCTCTGGGCTTGTCGAAAGGCACCCACCGCGCTCCGAATTGTCAAGGGACGTCGAAGGTTATCCACGGACTCCATTTCGGCCGGTGAGCTTGTCGAACCGGTCGAGGGACGTCGAAGAGCCGGTAAGAGAGCCTAACCCAGACCAGCGACTTCTTAGCCGGTCAAAGCCAGAGGGGATTTTTTCAACCCTCTCTAAGCCACCGACTTGACTTGCAGTCCCGATTTTCTGGCCGCGGAGATTTGTCGCCCGTCGCTGGAAACGAACAGATCCGCCTTCCATTCCAGCGCCGCGGCGATGTGAAACCCGTCCATGGCACGCAGCACATTCTCCTCCAGCAAGAGCACGCATTGATCCACGCCGGTTTCGGTGATATTGCAAATCGAAGCGTCGCTCAAATCCTCGATCAGGGCGTGCTTGGCCCGTACGTATTCGGGGCCAGCGAGCTTCTTTTCACGCCGCAGCCGCGACAAGGCCGAAATGATTTCCGGAAAGCAGATCACCGACAGACCCAGCTCCGTGGCTTGACCGCACAGCCGCAACACCTCTTCGCTGCCTTTTTCCTCAACATAACGCTTCACCAAAGAGGACGGGTCGAAAAAAATCCTCACCGCAGGGCTTCCCGCCGGTTGCGCAAAATGGTTTTCGAGAGCGAAGCACCGTGCAGGGAAATGCGCGGCGGAGCCTGCTTCCACGACGGCGTATGCTCGCGGACTACCGAAGACAAATCGGCGACGGGTTTGCCGTAGCGGAAAATGCGCACGGTTTCGCCTTTTTCGACTTGGTTGAGAAACTCGGCCGCATGCTTGCGGAATTCGGAAAAATTGGTGTGTTTCATGAGTTCTCCGGGACGTACATCAAGATGTACATTATTGTACAAATTGGCTTCGGCACCGTCAAAATATTTCCCACACTCCGCCGAAACGCGGGGGTTCGACGGGCTCACCCACCGCGCCCTGAGCTAGTCAAAGAGCACCCGCCGGCCCTTTATCGGCCGGTGAGCTTGGTTCCCGAGCCTGCCGAGGGATGTCGAACCGGTCGAGGGATGCCGAAGGGCACCCGCCGCGCCCTGAGCCCGCCGCAGGGCCGGCAAGAGAGCGCAACACAGGCCGGCAACTTTAAGAAGGTTCGGTGAGCGAGAGCACATTGCCGTCCGGGTCTTTGAACCACGCGACTTTGGCGCCGCCGGGCGCGGTCCAAATTCCCTGCTCATCCTGCTCCAGACCCGGGAAACGCGCGAACTCGACTCCGAATTCGCCCAGAACCTTGGCTTCTTCGCGGATATTCTCCACCTCCCAGCCGAGGACGGTGAACGGTGCCGGCGCCAGGGCATCGACCTCCGTTACGCGCAGGGTACCCTCGCGCAGGGCGAAAACGACGGCGAAACGGTCTGCGGAAAGCAAGGGCAAGCGCAGCACATCGCGATAAAACGCCTTGGCCTCGGCGGGCCGCACCGTGGCGATGAACGAAACCGTCTTGCCGTTCTTCAGCATGACTCCTCCCTGCCGTTCCGAAGCGAAAAAGGAATGGGGTTCCCGGGCCGGAATGCGACGATCATTTTAATTCGGGTCGAACAAACTCATCTGGCCCGACACAGCGCCGGCGCGCGCTTTTTGCGTCTGCGGAGAGGGCGAGGCCGCCGTTACCCCGGCGGGAAGCGCAGCGGACCTTGGCGTCGGAACCGCCGGATGCTCCGGCACGATTCCCAGCATACGCTCGCCCGCGTTCAAGCCGTTGCGGCGCACGTGCAGTTGAAACAAATCTTCGATGAGGTCGGCCATTTTGCCCCGACCGCGCATGCGCGTTCCGAATCCGCTTTGGTTCAACCCACCTTGGCGCGTGGCGCGAATATGATGTTCGACCTTGTGCGCCCGCTCGGGAAATAATTTGCGGAGTCGTTCGAGGAACACGCCTTCGACCGCGCCGGGCAAACGCAGCAGCACGTAAAAGGCGAACGATGCGCCGCATTCTTTGGCGCGCCGCAAGAGATCGGGAATGGCGCTGTCATTCCACCCCGGCACCACGGGGCTGATGGAAATACCGGTGCGCACGCCGGCGGCCGCCAGTTTTTCCAGGGCGCGGAAACGCGCTTCGGGCGGTGACGCGAACGGTTCGATGACCCGTGCTTCTTCGGCGTCGGGAAAGGGAATCGAAAGCACGACATTCGCACCCGGCCCTTGCGCCAAGGCGGTCAGAAGATCGAGATCACGCAGCACCAAGGCGGATTTAGTGACGATGCCGACCGGCGTGCGAAAACGCAGGCAAGCTGCGAGACAGCGTCGCGTCAGGCCCAGGGCGCGTTCGACCGGCTGGTAGCAGTCGGTGACGCCGCTGAAGGCCAACGGCTCGTGCCGCCACGCGGGCTTGGCCAATTCCCCGGCCAAAAGTTCCGGGGCATTGACCTTGGCCACGATGCGCGTTTCAAAATCGGTGCCGGCCCCGAAGCCCAGGTATTCGTGGTACGGCCGCGCATAACAATACGCGCAGGCATGCGCGCAACCGCGATAGGGGTTGACCGAATGGCGAAAGGGCAGATCCGGGCTGTCGTTGCGCGACAGAATGCTGCGCGCGGTTTCCCGGTACACATGCATTGCCTGCGGACGTTCGACGTCCTCTTCCCATTCCACATCCAGGGATTCAAAGCGGTTTTGGGGGTTGTCCGCCTGACGGCGGTAAAAGCCGCCCATCGGGTTCAACCCGGGGCGGCGGAGGAAAATTTCAAATCGAGGTAGTCGAGGTCGCAGGCGTCACCCGGCATCCAATGCGCGTCGCGATCCCACCATTTGACGTTACAGCCGATGGCGTCGGTTTGCGCCCGCCGCGGCGGACGGCCGGCCAGCATGTCGTCGACGGCATCCTGTAACTCGTGGGTGATGGCTTGGGAGGCATCGCGCGGCGAATTGTCCATGCGGCCGGAATAAACCAGCCGATCCGCGGCGTTGAATAAAAAGTAATGGGGCGTGCGCTGCGCTCCGTAGGCGCGGGCCACGCGCTGGGTTTCGTCGTGCAGCGACAGCCAGCGGAACCCCTTGACGCGCATGCGATCCAATACGCGCGGAAAGGCGTCGTCGGGATGATCCTTGGTTTCATTGGAGTGGACGGCGATCATGGCGATGCCCTGCGGTGCCACCTGGTCGTAAAAGGCCAGCATGCGGTCCTCGCTGCCGACCACATAGGGGCAATGATTGCAGGTGAAAAAAATCAAGGTGCCGCGCGGGCCGCGCAGACCGGCAAAAGTATGCGTGCGTCCGTCGCTGCCGGGCAATTCAAAATCCGGCGCGGTGCTGCCGGTGGGAAGAACCAAGTCCATAGGCTTTCTAAAATAGTCGATCCGCCCGGATCGAGCCACACGCAGAATTTACCGGTTCTGCCGCAAATTCGAAAATTCGGGATAGCGGAGGAACATCACGACAAATTTCAACTATTTCCGGAATGTGGGTTCGGCCGGGACGGGGAAATACCGATAATGCCGCGTAGGGTGGATAAAAACCCGGCGGCCCAGCGCCGCGCCTTATCCTTTCCTTGGGTCAGCACCGCATCAATTTCGGCCGGGTCCGCCATCCAGCGCACATATTCGGCGCGCGGCCCCTTCAGTTTCGCGTCCAGCGCCTCGAACAAAAGCTGCTTGGCGGCGCCCCAGCCCAGGCCTCCGGCCTGGTAACGCGCACGTAACTCCTGCTCGCCGGTTGCGTCCAGCAACAGCCGGTGCAAAGCGAAGACATGGCTTTGGTCGGGGTCTTTGGGCTCGGCGGGCGACTGGGAATTGGTCACGATCTGGTTTACCCGCTTTTGCAGGGCTTTCGCGTCGAGAAACAGCGGAATGGTATTGTCGTAGCTTTTGCTCATCTTGCGCCCGTCCAGCCCCACCACGGTGTGCAGCATGGGATCGATGCGCGGCTCGGGCACATGGAATGCCGCGATTCCGTAGTTGCGGTTGAAGCGCTCGGCGATATCGCGCGCGAATTCGACGTGCTGCTTCTGATCCGCGCCCACGGGCACCACATCGGCGTTGAACATGAGAATGTCGGCGGCCATGAGCACGGGGTATTCGAATAATCCCATGTTGACGCCGTCGTCCGCATCGTTGCCTTCGGCGGCATTTTTGGCCACCGCGTCCTTGTAGGCATGCGCACGGTTCATGAATCCCTTGGGGGTGAAACAGGCCAGAATCCAGGCCAGCTCAAAAATCTCAGGAATGTCCGATTGCCGGTAAAAACAGGATTGCTCCGGATTCAGCCCGAAAGCCAAATAGGCGGCCGCAATGCTGCGGCTATAGTGTTGCATGGCTTGGGATTCATGCACCGAGGTCAGGGCATGATAATCGGCGATGAAGTAAAAGGTCTCGTAGTCACGGGCCAAAGCCAAGGCCGGGGCGATGGCGCCGAACCAGTTGCCGAGATGGGGATCGCCGGTGGGCTTGATGCCCGTCAAGGCGCGCGCAGATTTGCCTTTTTCCATGCCATGGTCCCAATCGGGCGAGATCGCCATCGGGTTCGATCCCGGAAGCGGTGAAGATAAATACTCCCGTTGTATTTGTACTTTCAAAGCTCTTTTTCCAACGGGTTTTATCGCATGCAGCGCGAAGAATGGCCCACGAATTATCCGTGGGAATGGATCGATACTGCGGCTACCCTGGCGCGCGTCGTCTCCGCCGTAAAGGCCGCCGAGTGCGTCTACCTCGACCTCGAAGCCGACAGCATGCACCATTACTACGCCAAAATTTGTTTGATGCAAATCCTGGCGCAAGGCGTCTGCTATCTCGTCGATCCCCTGGCTCTTGACCCCAAACCGCTTGTGGCCGAATTGGCGCGCAAGCCGCTGGTGCTGCACGGCGCTGATTACGACCTGCGCATGCTGTACCAGCAATACGACTTCCGACCGTACCAGGTGTTCGACACCATGCTGGCGGCGCAGCTCCTGGGCCGCACCTCGTTCGGGTTAGCGGCGCTGGTGCAGGAACATTTCGGCGTCACCTTGCCCAAAGAAGCGCAAAAGGCCGATTGGTCCATGCGCCCGTTGCCCGGCCCACTGCTCGCCTACGCGGCCCAAGACACCTTTTTCCTGCCCACCTTGCACGACCGTTTGGCGCAGGAACTCGCGGCGATGGGCCGCACTACCTGGCATGCCGAAACCTGCGAGCAATTGGTGAAGTCCACGAAAAAAACCCGTGTCGGCGACCCCGACGCCGTGTGGCGCATTACGGGATCGCATCGCCTGTATCCGCGACAACTGGCCGTGCTGAAAGTTTTGTGGGAGGCTCGCGAACAGGCGGCGCAAGCTGCGGATTTGCCGCCGTTCAAAATCCTTCCCTCCGAAATCATTCTGCGCTTCGCCGCCGGCGTAGGTAAAGAAGGCATGCCGGAGCATATCCCCAAGCTTCCCTCGCGCCTGACCGAGGATACCCGGGCGCACTTGCTCTCCGCGTATGACCGGGCCCTGCGTCTCACCCCGGAGCATTGGCCGTCTCCCCGCATCCCCGTCAAGCCGCAAACCCGGGCGCCCCACCCCGATCTGCTGGCCGGCCTGCGCGCCGCACGCGATCGCGTGGCCGCCGAGTTGAAACTCGACCCATCCTTGCTGGCACCGCGCGCCACCTTGATGTCCGTCGCCCTGACCGGACTTCCCTCCGAAGCAGCCGTCCACGCGGCGGCGCAATGGATGCCATGGCAGGAAAACCTTTTGCTGGGGCCCTGGATGGAAATCGCCCAACCCTTCCAAAAACGGGGTTAACGCGATTTCTATATTGGATTTTTCTGCGGAGGTTGCGCATGCGTGGTATTTTGGAACCCGGGCATTTGGTCATCATTCTTCTCATTGTGCTGTTGCTTTTCGGCGGCAAAAGAATACCCGAAATCGCCCGCGGATTGGGCAAAGGGATTCGTGAATTCAAGGACGGCATGAACAACAATGGTTCACCCGAACCCAGCGACGCCTCCAAGGCCTTGAAAAAACCCGAAACCCCTGAAAGTCCGGCTTCCAAATCCTGACGCGGAGCGGCTGTTTCTCCCTTGAGCCGTGACGCTTCCTCGTTTTGGGATCATGTTCAGGAACTTCGCTCCCGACTCATCAAATCGTTGATCGGGGTGGCCGTCGGTACCGGCCTCGCCTTCTGGCAATGGGAACGCATCTGGGCCTGGATGGTCCGACCCATCACCGCCCAGAAATTAAAAGTGGCCTTCATCGCCACTTCGCCGATGGAAACCGTCATGACCAGCTTCAAGCTGTCGCTCATCGCGGGATTTCTGCTGGCCTTCCCCTGGGTGATCTGGCAGGTGTGGCGTTTCATCGCCCCGGGTCTGTACATCAAGGAGCGCGGATTGTTCCTGGGAGTTTTCTGCGGCTCCGTCGTCATGTTCGTGGTGGGGGCGTTGTTCTGTTATTTCTACGTACTGCCCACCGGCTTGAATTTTCTGGCCAATTACATGCAGGGCGAAGTCGCGCAAAGCTGGCGGCAAGAAGAATTCTCGGAATTCGTAGTTCAATTTCTCATGGCCTTTGGAATCATCTTTGAAATGCCGGTGGCCGCCTTTGTCTTGGGGCGCCTGGGCCTGGTGACGCCGAAGGCCATGTGGGGATTCTTCCGTTTCGCGATTGTCATCATCTTCATCGTCGCCGCGATCTTGACGCCCAGCCCCGATCCGATTTCCCAAATCATGATGGCCTTGCCGGTGTGCCTCCTGTACGTGATGTCCATCGGTATCTGCGCGCTGGCGCAAAAGCAGGCGGCGACGGCGCCATGATTTTCGATTCTCTGGGCATCGGCGAAGTCGGAGTCATCGTCGCGGTCATCATCATTTTCGTCGATCCCAAAAAAGTGGGACAAACCGCCCGCGCTTTCGCCCGCTTCCGCCGCAAGTGGTCGGATCTCCAGCGGGAAATGAAACAGCAGTTCAATACGTTGCTCGACGAAGAGGCCAAAGACACACCCGGGGGTCTGCCGGCGTTGAAGGCCGTTCTGCGCCAGGAAGGCCGCGCTGCCGTCCGGTCCCTGACGGCAGCCGACCGGGCCGATGCCGCGCGCAAAGCGCTGGAGCACCTGCAGGATTGGTCGGCGTACCGGGAGGCAAAAACCGTGGCCGCCTTTGCCGGGACGCTGGAAGAAATCGACACCGAACCGGTCATGCGCGCCGTTCTGGCCGCGGGCAAAACCCTGTTATTGCCCTACGTAGATACCGACAAGGACGGGGTTTCACAATTGCGCATGGCCAGGGTGAAGAATTACGACCGGGATTTGCACGAAGGGGCGTTCGGAATCCTGGAACCGGGCGAAGCATTGCGGGCGGAAAGCGCCCCCGACCCCGATTTGATCCTCATACCCGGAGTCGCCTTCGATGAAAACGGAGGCCGTCTGGGCCGGGGCCGTGGGTTTTACGACCGCTATTTGCAGGGTCGGGCCGGATTCAAGGCGGGGCTGGGCTTCGAAGCCCAGATCCTGCGCAAGAAATTTACTTTGGAGCCGCACGATCAGCTTTTGGACGGACTCGTCACCGAGCGGCGGACCATGGTGTTTTCCAAGCCGCGCGCGCTCCCGGCGGGTGCGGATCCGACACCGCCAGCCTGAGACGGAACATCCATGCAAGCCATTCTCGCTTTGGAAGACGGCAACTGCTTTGAAGGCCAGGGCTTCGGCGCCGAGGGCCGTTGCGAAGGCGAAGTGTGTTTCAACACCGCCATGACCGGGTATCAGGAAATTCTCACCGACCCGTCGTATGCGGGACAAATCGTGACGCTTACCTATCCCGAAATCGGCAATTACGGGGTCAATCCCGAAGACGTCGAGTCGACGCGCATTCAGGCCGCGGGATTGGTGGTAAAAAACCTCTGTCCTTATCCCTCCAACTACCGGGCGCAAAGCGACAGCCAAAATCCCGTCACGGTGTCGGAGTATTTGCGGCGTCAGGGTGTTCCCGGCCTGCAAGGTATCGACACCCGGCGGCTGGTGCGCCTGCTGCGCGAAAAAGGCGCGCAAAACGGCGTGCTGGTTTGCGGCTCCTATGATCGGGACGCGGTGCGCGCTGACGCCCGCCGCGTGCGCTCGCTTTCCGCCACCGACTTTGTGAAACAGGTCACGGTACCGGCCCAAATGCCCTGGCAGGGAGGGGAGAATCCCTTGGCCTTTCAGTTGCCGGAAAAACGGGTGCAACGTTGGAGGATTGCCGCCATCGATTACGGCGCCAAGCAGAACATTCTGCGCAAACTCGAATCGCTGGGCGCGCGCGTGACGCGCTTCCCCGCCGACGCCACGGCCGCCGATATTCTGGCGATCCAGCCCGACGGCGTGCTGCTCAGCAACGGGCCGGGCGATCCGGCCGTACTCAGTTACGCGGTGGAAACCATCCGCGGCCTGCTGGGGCGCGTCCCCATTTTCGGTATTTGCCTCGGCCATCAATTGCTGGCGCAGGCCTTGGGCGGCAAAACCTTCAAGCTCAAATTCGGCCATCGCGGCGCCAACCATCCGGTGCAGGATTTGCGCACGCGCAAAGTCGAAATCACTTCGCAGAACCACGGCTTTGCGGTCGATCCCGACAGCCTCGACACCGCCCAGGTCGAAATCACCCATCTCAACCTCAACGACGGCACCGTGGCCGGCCTGCGCCATCGCACCTGGCCCGCGTTTTCGGTGCAATACCATCCCGAAGCCAGCCCGGGCCCCAAGGATTCGCATTATCTCTTCGAGCAGTTTCTGAAATCGATCGAAGCCCAGGCGGCGGTTTCGGCCGGGGCCGGCCATGCCCAGACGCATTGACCCGGCGGGCCTGCGCGGCGGGCTGCATGCGGTCGAAGCCCTGATCCGGAAAGAGCCCCGGCGGGTCCGTTCGTTGGCGCTGCAACGCGATGCCGGCAATCCCCGGCTGTATGCCTTGCAGCGCCTGGCCGAAGAGGCGGGTATCCGCGTGCGGCAATTGCCCCGCTCCCAGCTCGATGCCTGGTTTGCCGGGCCGCATCAGGGCGCGGTGGCTTTTTGCGAAACCCAGTCGCTGGAAGACTGGGCCGGTTTGCGCACGCGCCTGCTGGCCGCCCGGGATCGGGGCGAAAGCCCTCTGGTGGTCGTAGCCGCGGCCTTGGAAGACCCGCGCAATCTCGGGGCCTGCATCCGCTCCGCGGCCGGACTCGGCGTATCTTGTCTGTTACTGCCGAACAAGGGATCGACGGGTCTGACGGCGACGGCGGGCAAAGCGGCGGCGGGCGCAGAAAACCTGTTCCCCTTATGCCGCGTCGGCGACATGGAAAAGGAAATCAAGCTTCTGGCCGCGGCCGGATTCGCCGTATGGGGGTTGGACGCTACCGGCCAAGCCGCCCATACCGTGGATTTGCGCGGTCCGCTGGTACTGGTGCTGGGCGGCGAAGACCGCGGCATCCCCCCGCATATCGGCCGGGCTTTGACAGGAAAACTCCGGCTGCCCATGGCCGAAGGGCTGCATTCGTACAATGCTTCGGCGGCGCTGGCGCTGGTCCTGTACGAGGCGGCACGGCAACGCGGGTTTCCCGAGCGCCTGGCGCTGTAACGCTCGCTTCCGCGACTTGGAGTTGTTTGAATCCCGCGTCGACCCGCCCGGTAAAACCCGCCCCATGTCCGGAGCTATTCGCGCGGCTCCAACCCCTATAATCGAAACATGCTGGAACGCGTACGCCGCCCGACGGGATGGCTGGGAAAACTTTCCCAACCCCTGCGCCGGCTGGCCATAGCCTCGATCACCTTGTGGATTGCCGCCGGCGCCGCCGCCATGCTGACGCCCATCCTGCGTTCGGAGACGAATCCGAAAAAAACGCCGACCCCTTCTGTGGTGCCGAATGACCCAAGTGCCGAAGCTCCGGCACGCGACTCCGCGTTGCCGATGACGCCCACCGTGGCGACTCAGGCATCCGAAGTGAACACCGCAGACGACGTCGCCTTGCGCCGCGTCATCGATTTGTATTGGGCCAACCGCGAATACGCCCAAGCGGCACCCTTCGTGGATCAGGCCTGGGCCGCGGGCTGGCGCGACACTTCTTTTCTCGCGCATGCGGCCGAAATCTATCTGGACAATGCCGAGTATGCCAAAGCCGCAGCCGCGGCTGCCCAAGGTTTGCAGCAGGATTCAGGTTCGCTCCCGTTCTGGCGCGTGGCCGGCATGTCCGCTTTTCGGCTGGGGCATTACGCCGACGGCATGCAACTTGACAGTACGGCGCTGAAACGCTTTCCGGATCAAATGGATTTGCTGGTCGATCGCGGCACCATGGAAGTGGAAATGGGCCCCGGCCATCCCGGTTACGGCCGTAGTTTGCAACGCGCGTTGCAACTCGATTCCAATTGGCTGCCGGCTTTGTACCTGCTTGGGCGCAAACACTCTCTGGAAGGGAATTTCGGCGACGCCGAACGCGTCTTCCGCCGCGTAACGCAACGCGATTCGAATTACGCCAAGGCCTGGGCGCAATTGGGAATCGCCTTATATCAGCAGGGAAAAATGGAGGCGGCGGGGCCGTGCATGATTCAAGCCTTGAAGGAAAACCCGCGAGATTACAACTCGTGGTACAACCTGGGCGAATGGTACTCCCGGAAAATGGATCAGACCTCCGACGCCGACAGCGTGCGCGTGCTGCGCGAAAAAGCCATGCAATGCTATTTGCATACGGTGGAATTGAACCCGGATCAGGTGCAGGCCCAATTTCGCATCGGTGTTCTGCTGCATGGCAACGGGCAATTCAAAGAAGCCATCCGCCATTTCGAAGCCGCGGTGCGCGTCGATTCCACCGATGCGGCGGCGTGGTTTCAAATGGGGGTCGCGTATCAACGTCTGGCCCAACGCGAAAAAGCGCGCGCCTGCGTGGAACACGCTTTTCAGTTGCAACCGCTCAATCCGGTGATCATCGCGAAATTGCGCGAACTTTCCTAAAATCCGCGCGGTCGGTGAGCCTGTCGAACCGGCCGGATTACACGCTTTCGCGCGCCATGTTTCCGGCGCGTTCGCTGGAGAGGGCCGGGACAGCCGTGGCCGACATAGCAGGCCGGAGGATGGGCCGGCGTCGGAAAGCATACCAATGCTGCAACAGATAATTGCTCAGGGGATAATCGGGTGCATCCACCAGACCAAAGCGTTTGGGCTTGCTGGCCGGCAAATAGGCGGTGCCGAAAATCCAATCCCAAAACGCCAGCTTGGTGGAGAAATTGACGTCGATCACTTCGGTGGCATGATGCCAGCGGTGCATTTCGGGCCCGTTGATGATCTTTTGCAGCCAGCCGGAGCGCACGTCGATATTGGAATGGATGTACATCCCCCACACCAAATCGATGACGGCCTTGAAATAGCCGATTTCCGGCGGCGCCCCCAACAGCACGATGGGAGCGAATTCAATGGTTTGGTTGATCAGAATTTCCAGCGAATGCGAGCGCGAGCCCGACAGCCAATCGACGTCGGGGGTGGAATGGTGGGCTTCGTGAATGCGCCACAGCCAGGAAACGCGATGCTGCAGGCGATGGAACCAATAGATGTAAAAGTCGTGGAGCACGAGAAAAAACACCGCTTGCAGCGGCACTGGCCAATCGCCGACCAGATGCAGCCTGCCCGCGGCCACAACATTCAAGCCGTCGATGATCAACTGAATGATGGTTCCCAACACCCAGTTCTGTAAAAAGGTGTAAAGCAGGAGATCCATCCAGAATCCCTGCCGGAAAAATTTCTGGCCCGGTGTGTACGGGTATCGCCTTTCCAAGGCCACGAAAGTCACCGTCGCGATGAACATCACAACGGTGGAATAGACGGGCGCGTGCATATCAGTTGGGCACGGCGGCGCCCGATTCCACCCGGCGCAATTTCTTGCGCTGGGCCATTTCCGTCGGGGTGACCTTTTTGATACCGTCTCCGAGAGCGCGTTCGACGTCGCGGATGTTGGAAACCAGGCGAATGAGGCCGCCGATCTCCACCGACGCCGCCTGATCACTGCCCCACATGGCGCGGTCCAGCGTAATGTGGCGCTCGACAAAGGTGGCACCCAGACTGACCGCCGCCCAGGTGGGCGCCAATCCGACTTCATGTCCCGAATAGCCGATGGGACATTGCGGGTACATGCCTTGCAGCGTGTGGATCATGCGCAGGTTCAGATCTGCGGGCGGGCACGGATAAGACGAAGTCGAGTGCGCCACCAGCAGGTTCTCCGTGCCCACGGCATCGACCGCGGCCTGGATTTCTTCCAGGGTCGACATGCCGGTGGAAATGATCAGCGGCACTCCGGTACTTTTCATCTTCTTCAAGAGCGGAAGGTCGGTCAGCGACGCCGAAGCGGCCTTATAGCAAGGCGGAGAAAACTGCTCCATGAAATCCACCGCATTTTCGTCCCAACAGGACACAAACCAGAGGATTTTGCGCTCCCGGCAATGACGATCGATTTCGGCGTAATCGGAGGTTGAAAGCTCCACGCGGTGGCGGTAATCGATGTATTTCATGCGCCCCCAGGGCGTATCGCGTTCGACATCCCATTGATCGCGCGGCACGCACAGTTCGGGCGTGCGCTTCTGGAATTTAACCGCGTCGGCTCCGGCCAGCACGGCGCCGTCGATCAGCCGTTTGGCGATATCGAGCGATCCGTTGTGATTGATCCCGATTTCGGCGATCACGAAAACCAGGTGCCCGTCGCCCACCCAACGGTCCCTGATTTTGATTTCGTTCCGAATCGCTTTGCCGTTCGCTTTCACGGGTTCCCCTTTCATTTATTCCTGCGACGAGACTTTGACATGTATGAGACCTATCAGCCATTCCGCGAATTCCCGAAAAGCGCCGTGGCCGCCCAACCGGGCGCTGCGGAAATGTACTCGTTCCAATATCTGCGGCTGGGCATCCGCCGGTGCGCCTGCCAATCCGTCCGGTAAAACCGCCTCCATAACGGCCAAATCGTTCACGTCGTCGCCGAAATACGCCGTTTGCTGCGCGGAAACCTGAAATTCCCGCAGGATTTCCGGCAGCGCCGCATGCTTGTCCCGCAGGCCGGCAAATAATTTGACGCCGAGCTTTTCCGCCCGTCGCTGTACCAACAGCGACGATTCCCGGGTGATGAAGGCGGTTTCGACGCCACAAGTGCGCAAGCGTTCCACCGCCATGCCGTCGCGCAGGTCGAAACGTTTCAACTCTTCGCCGTGTTCGGAATAGTAGACGCCGCCATCGGTCAGGGTACCGTCGACATCGGTCAGCATGAGACGGATACGGGAGGCCCGGAGTTGCAATTCGCCCGACTCCAAACGAGGGGCCGAAGCCGCATTCACCATGCGGTCCAACCGCCGTCGACCACCAGATTGGAGCCGGTCATATAGCTCGACGCGTCGCTGCCCAGGAATACCGCGGCCTGGGCGATTTCCTCCGGATTGGCCATGCGCCCCAGCGGGGTTTTGGCGGCATAGCTGCGGACGAAATGTTCTTCCTGGTTTTGAAACACCCCGCCGGGACACAGACAATTTACCCGCACGCCACGATGCCCCCAGTACGCCGCCAGGAATTTCGTGAACGACACCACCGCGCCCTTGGAGGCTGGGTACGACGGCGACTTGTAAAAACCCTGGGATCCGTCGGGGCGACGGTAAACGGATTGATCGGGACCGACCAGCCCGTAGGTCGACCCCACGTTGATGATGCTGCCGGAACCGCGCTCGGCCATGTCGGCCCCCAACACCCTGCATGCCAGAAACGTGCCGGTTACGTTCACCTTCAAGGCCTTTTCAAACATCTCCAAAGGAAAATTCTCGAACTTGGATTTTTCCGCCGCCTCGGCGCCGTTTTGGAACACGTCGTTCCAGGCGGCATTGTTGAGCAAAACGTCGACGCGTCCGAAGCGCTCCCGAATGGCGGCGAGCAGTTTCTGCAGTGAAGATTCGGAAGTGATGTCGGCGCCATGCCCCAAAGTGCGGCAGCCGGTAGACTGGGATAATTCCTCGGCCGCACGTTCGCAGGCCGCCCCGTCGAGATCGGTGATCACGACAGCGGCACCCGCTTTCGCAAAAGCTCGGCAATGCGCCTTTCCCAACAGTCCCAGGGCGCCCGTGACCACGGCGACTTTTTCCTGCAACTCACCCATGCGCCGCTTCCTTGGGCTTGACGTTAAAGTTGCTCGTGCGGCGGAATACCGGTTCCAGGGGTTCGCCCCGCAAGGTTTTCGCCAAGGCGTTTTTGCTCAGCGCTTCCTGCAACACGCCGAGCGCGGCCCGGTAGGCTTCCAACACGTGGGCGATATCCGCCTCGGTATGGGCCAAACACAGGGTGTTGAATCCACCCCATAGCGCGCCGCGTTTGATCATCTCTTGCTGCAAAACCGATTTCAGCAGCAGGGGGTTTTGGCCGGCGGCTTGTTCTTTCGCCTCGAAGACCACCATGGAGCGGGCCCCGAAGCCGACCGCGCGCGTGAATCCATTCAGGCCGAGTTCGGCCGTCAAGCTGTTATACCCGTCGCGCAACTTGCCGCCCAACATTTCCAGGCGCTCCGGCACCTGATGCCGGCGCAATTCCCCGATGGTGGCTTTGGCGGCTGCCAGCGACAACGCTTCGCCGCCGAAAGTGGTGAAGAAGAAAACGTCTTTTTCCAACAGGCTCATGACATCGCGACGTCCCGTCAACACCGATAGCGGCATGCCGTTGGCGACGGCTTTGGAAAAGCAGGCGAGATCGGCAGTGACACCGAAGCGTTCTTGCGCGCCGCCCAGCGCCAGCCGAAAGCCGGTCCACATCTCGTCGAAGATGAGCAGAACGCCGCGGGATTGGCACAATTCCTTCAGCCCCTGCAAAAAGCCGGGCTTAGGCGCTTCGAAAACCGTCGGTTCCAGAATCACGCAGGCCGTGTCTTCGTCGAGTCCGTCCTCCACGCTGCCCAAATCATTGTAAGCGAAGGTGTGGCTCAACTCCTGCACGGCGGCGGGAATGCCGCGGTTGCGGTCGGTGACCGAGATGTACCAGTCATGCCAGCCGTGGTAGCCGCAACACAGCACTTTCTCGCGGCCGGTGAAGGCGCGGGCCACCCGCACGGCGGCCGTGGTGACGTCGCAGCCGGTTTTGCTGAAGCGGACGGATTCGGCGCCCGGCACGGTTGCGGCGATCAATTCGGCGACCTCGACTTCGAGCGGATGCATCTGGGTGAAGGTGATGCCATCGTCCAGTTGCGCGCGAATGGCGTTGTCGACGGCTTCGTTCGCATAGCCCAATACGAGCGGGCCGACCCCCATGTTTAAATCGATGTATTCGTTGCCGTCGACGTCGAACACATGGGCGCCGCGGCCGCGTTGCAGATACTTGGGCGCCACGCCGCGCACCCATTGCCCCGGACCTTTGGCCAGGGTCTGGGTCACGGCGGGAATGAGGCCCAGCGCGCGCCGGTACCAGGCGTCGGATTGTTCGATGCAGGGAAAATCGGGGTTCATGGCAATGCGGTTCGGCATCGTATTTCCTTCAGGTTGTTATGACGGTTTTCACATCCTGGTGTTCGGCCAGACGGCGCCGCACCCGGTCGGCGATTTGGGCGCCGGTAAAGCCTTCGTGCGACAAAACATCGGGCAAGAGCAGGGGTTTGAACCAATGCCCGTCCAGGGCGATGGGCAATACGGCGCAAGTCATGCCGGCGTCGAGCAAGGTTTCGGCCACGAGGGATCGCAGGCCGCCGGTTTGGAAATGGTCTTCGATAGTGACGAGCAGTTTGGTCGCGCGTGCGGCTTGCAAAACCGCCTCGGCGTCGAGGGGAACCAACGAGCGCAGGTTCACCAGACGAACGCCCAGCCCATCGGCCGCCAACAAAGCTTGAGCCCGCGCCGCCTCTTCGAGCAGAAAGCCCGCCACCAGCAAGGCGACATCGGAGCCGGTCGTCAACACCTCGGCCCGGCCCAAGGTGAATTCCGCAGCATGGGTCACCACGGCTTTGCGCGCATTGTAGCGCACATAGGTCGGGTTCGGGCTATTCAGAATTACCGGCAAGGCCCGCAGCAGTTCTTCTTCATCGGCGGGAAAAACGATTTCCATCCCCGGAATGGTCCGCAAAATGGCGAGGTCTTCCAGGGCCTGATGCGTAGGACCATTGCCATCGGAAAGAAATCCGGCCACACCGCCGATCAGCTTCACCGGCAGATGCGCGATGCCGACGTCGGTGCGGATGAATTCGTAAGCGCGCAAGGTCAAAAACGTGGCTAGCGCATGCACCACCGGCACGCGCCCCCGCAAGGCCAGCCCGGCCGCCATACCCACCATGGTTTGTTCGCAGATGCCGACGTCGATGAAGCGCTCGCCCAGTTTTTCGGGCAGGTTGCGAATGGCCGCGCGGTTCTCAGCCGTCATGACCACGATGCGTGGATCAGCCAGACACAAACGCAAGAGAAGACTTTCGTAAGTTTCTGCTGATATTTGACTTGCAGCAATCATCGCACAACCAAGGTCTCGGAGGTCAAGGTCGCCTTGGCCTGCCCATGCAATTCGGCCAGCAGCGAAGCGACTTCATCATGGGTGAAATTTACGAACCAGCGGTCGGCGCGTCGCTCGATGCTGGGCAAGCCCTTACCGCGCACCGTGCGCGCAATGACCGCCTGAGGTCGCCCGTCGGTTGCCTGCGAGAGTCCGCGTTCCAAGTCGTTGAAGGAATGCCCGTCGACCGTGGTGGTGTGGAATCCGAAGGCGGCCAACTTGTCGCTCAAAGGCTCCAAGGGGATTAAATCTTCGGTGCGGATGTTGGCCTGGAATTCATTGCGGTCGACGATCATCACCAGGTTGTCGAGCCGCTTGGCCGAAGCGACCAGCATGGCTTCCCACATCGAGCCTTCGTTCAGTTCGCCGTCGCCGACCACCACGAACACGCGGTTTTTTCCCCCGCGCAATTTGATGTCCAGGGCGATGCCCATGGATACCGAGAGCAGATGCCCCAGCGACCCGGAATGGAATTCGATTCCCGGAATGGAGCGATTGGGATGCCAATAAATCGAATCGTTCGGGCGCAGATGGTTGCGCAGGCGCTCCACCGGAAAAAATCCCGATTCGGCCAGCACGCCGTAGAGGGCGGGAACATCGTGGCCCTTGGACAAGAGCAGGTAATCGCGGTTCGGATCGCCGGCCGTTTCGGGTGACACGCGCAACACGCGGCCGTACAGATAGACGAGCAAATCGGTGCATGACAGGGAGGCGCCGATGAAACAGCCGCCGTCGGTGGACATGCGCAGGATGTGTTCGCGCACCCGCAGCGCCCGGGCTTCGAGATCACGGAAACGTTGGGCGTCGGCGGTCATGTTCCCTCGTACAGCACGGTTTCGTGGCGGCCCACGGTGCGCAGCTCGCCGAGATGGCGGCGATACCAATTCACCCCGGCCAGGCGCGTGTTGATCTGAAAAATATCCGGGCGTTGTTCCAAGAGCTGCAGAATATGTTCGAGCGCAAAAGGCGCCGCTCCTTCGGTATACAACGCGTCGTAGACGGCTTGGATAAAGTCATAGTCGGCTTGGTAATCGAGGGTGAAGCGGTGGCTCATCGACAAATCCCGGCCGCTTTCCCACACCACGTTTTCTACCCGGAATCGCCCGGGTTGATCCCAGATGTAAGGCGTCGTGTGTTCGCGCTCGAAATCGCGGGCGGCCTCGCGCCAGGCGGTTTCCAGCACGGGCATGGTCATGATCTCCACATCGTTCCCGTCGGGATAAGATGCCGGATGCAGGTTGCTGACAAAATCGATGCCCGCACCCGCGGCCACATCGCGGAAACGCGCCGCCACGCGGTCGATGATGCGCGGATCGATGAGCGGACAATCCGAGGGGATCTTGGCCACGGCTTCGGCGCCGCGTTCGCCGGCAGCGCGAAAATGCCGGTCCAGCAAATCGGCGGGATGGCCGGAATACACGGGAACGCCGAGCCGCCGGCACAATTCGCGGATGGGATCGTCCGTCGGGCTGATGGTGGTGGCTACAATCACGTCGTCCAAAGTGGACGCGGCGCGCACGCGTTCGAGCATGCGTTCGAGCAGCGGTTTGCCCTGCAACGGCAGCATCACTTTATGGGGCAGACGCGTCGAGTCCATGCGCGCCTGGACCACCGCCACCAACTTCACACGGCCGCCATTTCCCGAACCGGAGCGCGCTGGGCCCCTTTGCGGCGGGCCATTAGTTCCTCCAACGGTTCGTTCAGCACCTGGCGGCAAACGGCGGCGATGCTGCGGGCGGCGCGGCCGCCTTGCACGGGCAAGAGACGGCGCAACTCTTCGACATTGGCTTTGGCATGCACTTCTTTGCCCAGGGCCAGCCCGACATAGGCCAAGGTGGAGTATTGCACGATGAGGACGCGGCAATTGGCGACCATTTCCTCGGCGTTGCCCGAGGTATAGACCAAAGCTCCCGGCGCATCGCGTTCGATTTCCCGCGTATTGCGAACATGGTTTTCGTTCGGGTGCAATTTGAAAATCAACTTTCGTCCCGCGGCGATCTGCACGCACTCGCGAATGAACCGCTTGCGGTTGTCGAATTTCCAGGTCTCGCGGGTGTCGGAAGTGCAGACCAGCACGTAATCGCGATGGGGAAAATCGTTCTGGTGATAGCGGGCGCAATCATCGAAGTTGGGGATGCCAGTGACCACGATGCGGTCGGCGGGCGCGCCCTTGCGGATGAACAGTTCGCGGTATCGTTCGCTGGCCACACAGAAGCGGTCGTAAAGCCCGCTGGTACCGGTTCCCGAGGTTCCGGCCAGATACACCGGCAGAAAGGGAAACAATTTTCGCAGGTGAAAGCCGAAGCCTTCGGGGTCGGTCATCCCTTCTTGCACCAGCACGACGCGATGTCCGCGGATGTTCTTGGGAACGATGAGATCCGAGGCGGTGACCACCAGATCCCAGTCGCCGCTGCGGCCTTCCCAATCCAATTTGACACCGCGTGATTTCAGGAGTTCGAGGCTATCCTGACGCCACGAATGACCAAGAATGGTCCATTCCACCAGCCGCAGCCGGCGCGCGGCCTCCAGGAAACCATCGCAATAATAGGGGGTGAAGTGGGCGTCGATATTGGGCAAGGCCGCAGCCACAGCCAACATCTGCTTGGTTTGATTCACCGATCCGCCGATGAAAAGTACCCGGGGGGTAGCGCGCACGGCCTCGCTGGGAATATTCGCGAAGAGGGTGGCTGTATTCATCCGCATATCTCCCCGGAATTCTGCCGCGTCCGCATGGTTGAGGAAAAGGTAAAAGTAAAATGCGCCAGGTTGCGGACTGGGAGATTATCCCGGAAGGTTTCGCTCAAGCTGGAGAGTCCCACTGGGATGAAGCAAAAAGCATCGGCGCCCGACACGCAGCGTTGTGAGCCGGCCAAAGGCGGGTCCGAAGGGTTATGTTTCCACACTTTGCAGCAAAAGCGAAATCTTCGGCAAGGTGAAGACCAAAAATGAACATCATCCTTCTTAAGAAGCCGGAACTAGATAATTCTTTGCCCTGATTCCTGTCAAAAAATCGGCCTATCCTTCACTACGGCAACTACTCCTACGGCAACTACTCGGAAAAAAAACTTTGCGGCCAAAGGACAATCGATCGCATACGGCTGAGAGCGAGTTCATCCGACGTGGAAACCTGTAGTCGAACACTTCGTTTTCATACGGGCGGAGGCACTCCCTTAACCGCGCGTATGGGCGGGAACTCCACTGGAAACGTGCGTGCCGGTGAAATATCCGGTTTGGGGTGTTTGGGCTTCCGGCTTTATCATAAGTCATTCTGTGGCATGCACTTAAATTCAAAAAAAAGTGCTATACTCTGGTCGCGCCAACCATGGGTAACGTCACCAAAAAAGATATAGTCGACGCCATCGCGGCGCGAACCGGCTTGACCCAGGTCGACACCAAGATCATTGTCGAGTGTTTTCTCGACTCCATCGCCAAATCGCTGCGCGAAGGCAAGAACATTGAAATCCGCGGCTTCGGGCGCTTCAAGGTGAAAGAGAAAAAGGCCCGTCTGGCCCGCAATCCGCGCACCGGCGATACCGTGCAAATCGAAGCCGGATTCAAACCGATCTTCGAAGCCAGCAAGGAATTAAAAGGCCTGTTGAACGACGGCGATTCCACCGCCCGCTCGCAATAGTCGCCGCCCGCGGTTGGCGCAGCCACCGCGCCGCTTCCGGGCGGCTCGCGGCACCGTCATCGGATTGCGATAGGTTCTAAATTCACCGCCAATGGGATTGATCACGGTCGAGAACCGCAAAGCGCGCCACGAATACCATGTTCTGGAAACCTTTGAAACCGGCATCGCGCTGCGGGGTACCGAAGTCAAGTCGGTGCGCATGGGCAAGCTCTCCTTGACCGAATCCTTCGTGGCCGTGCGCGGCAGCGAGCTTTTCCTGGTCAATGCGCATATCGACGAATACACCAAAGGCAACATTTTCAACCATCCGCCCCGCCGCGAGCGCAAATTGCTGGCGCATCGCAAGGAGATTTTGGAAATGGAGGAGGCGGTGACGCGTAAAGGCATGACCCTGATTCCGCTCAAAGCCTATTTCAAAGGCGACGTGCTCAAGGTGCTGGTCGCGATTTGCAAGGGCAAAGCCGCCCACGACAAACGCGCCGACAAAGCCAAACAGGAGGCGCAACGGGAAATCGCCCGGGCGTTGCGGGCCCAAAACCGGTGAAGTGGATTCGCAGTTTACGTCTGACGCTGGGCGCGGCATGCCTGTTCGGCGGGTGGCCCGCCGCGGCCATGACTTTCGGCCCATTGCATTCGGGTTCGGTGTCTTTTGCCGGCGGCGATTTCACCGACACGGTTTTCGCGGGTCAAGCCTACGTTTCCACGGCCTTGCTCGACAGCCTGTTCGGAGGCTCGGAACTTTGGCATCCGGCCTTGCAGCAACTGGAGTTGCGCGATGCCCACGGCCGGGTCTGGCTCATCACCCTGGGAAATCCCTTCATCTCCATCGCGGGCAAGCTCTTCAACCTCACCGATCCCGTGCAGCGCGGGCCGGAAACGATCTATCTGCCGCTGGCACCGCTGCAACGGTTGCTGCGCGTGCGCTTCGGCATCGACTGGAAGGCCGCCGACGAAACTTCGGCCGCAAGCCGAGAGCCCACGGGCGACATCATCGGCATCGAAATCGGAAAAAGGAACGGCGGGGCCTGGGTGTGGGTGCAAACCACATCGCCTTTGCGCTGGGAAGGGATTTCCACCGATTCGCAATACCTGCTGAAACTGCGGGGGGCCGCCTTGGCCCCGGATTGCCCGCGCCAGGTGGCGGGGTCTGGTTTTGTGACCAGCGTCACGGCATTGCAGGAAATGGATGCCGTGCAATTCTCCCTGGGCACGGACTCGGCGGTGGATTCGGTGGAAACGGTCCGGGAACCGAATCGTTGGGGGTTTCATCTGATCGCAGCCATGCCGCCAGCTCCGGAAACCGCCGCGGCCGCGGTGCGTCTGCCCGATCGCCATTCCCGCGAAACGCCCACGGTCATTCTCGATCCCGGACATGGCGGCAAGGATCGGGGGGCCTCATACCACGGCGTGGAAGAAGCCGTGATCACTTTGGCCGTGGCCAAAGACCTGCAAAAAGACCTGCAAGACCAGGGCTATCGCGTGCTTTTGACCCGCGACGATGACACGTATAAAACCCTGGCGGAAAGGCCGAAGTTCGCGTCGGACCACCATGGCGACCTTTTCCTGAGCCTGCATTGCAATTCGTTGCCCGGCCCGCCGAGCCGCTTTCAATCGGTCTCGGGGTCCACGGTGTACATCCTGCGCGCCGGCGCCAGCGACGAAGACAAGGCCCTGGCCCGGCGCGAAAACCAGGCGGTCGAAGAGGAGAGCGGTAAAGCCGACAAAACCGATATTTCGCCGGTGGACTGGATTCTACTGGAGCATCAATTGAACCTCTACAGCAAACAAAGCGAAGCGCTGGCCGAGTCCATCGTGCACAGCTTTCAGGGCTTTGAAATCCCCAAGTATTCCACGGGCGCGCGCCAAGCCGGGTTCTTCGTGCTGGTCGGAGCCTATATGCCCGCGGCCTTGTTCGAAATGGGATTTCTCACCAACAACCACGATCGCCGCATTCTGAATTCCGCCTCGGGTCAACACGCCATCGCCCGTCGGTTGGCCGCGGCCATCGAACGCTTTCTGCCGGACCAGGCGGAGAAATAAGGCCGAACCCGTTGCGCGCGGCCGCCCTTTTATGCCGGCGGCACGGGAAAGCCTTGCGCGCCCAGCAAGGGCACGAAGCGGCAGTCCCCCAAGTCGGATTCAATAAATTTGTCACCGTGACGCTCGACACAAAATAGACGCTGCAAGTCGCGGCCGCCCGAGGGAATCACCAATCGGCCGCCGTCGGCGAGCTGGCGCTTCAACGACTCCGACACCGCCGGTGCGCCGGCCGCCACTAGAATGCGATCGAAAGGGGCCCAGCTTTCCCAGCCGGCGCTGCCGTCTCCGATTTTATAAATCACGTTGCGATAACCGAGTTGTTCGAGCAGGGCCTGGGCCCGGCGGGACAAGGCGGCGATGCGTTCCACCGTGTAGAGTCGCGGCGTATATTCGGCCAGCACGGCGGTTTGATAGCCCGAGCCCGTGCCGATCTCGAGGATTTTGTCGCCGGAGCGTGGCGCCAGGGCATGGGTCATCATGGCCACGATGGTGGGCTGGGAAATGGTTTGATCCAGGCCGATGGGAAGCGCCGTGTCTTGATAGGCTTTGTCGCGCAAGGCCGAATCGAGAAACAGATGCCGCGGAATATCCTGCAAAATACGGCGCAAAGTGGCGTCTTCGATGCCCAGGCGCTGGAAGACGCCTGCGACCATGTCGTGGCGCCCGCGGCTCATCGCGTCCATGCCGTGCTCCGCAGCATGCGCATAAAGCGCCAGGTGTCGCGGTAAAGGCGCATGTGGCTGCCGCCTCCGGTATACACGGTTTGCACCGATACCGCGGCGATGGCATGGCCGCCGCGGCCGCACAGCACCAGAGCCTGCGCCTCCCATTCGAACCGGCCTTCGCGCGCATAGGCGGGAAGCAAATCGGTGCGATAGGCGCGCAGGCCGCATTGGGCATCGAAAACCGGCCGGCCCGCGGCGCGCGACACCAGCCACGTGCTGCACGCATTGCTGAAGCGCCGGTGCCAGGGCATGGCGGTACCGCGCCGGGCACGCCGGCCCACCACGATCCCGGCCTCCGGACCGGGTGCGAAATCCAGAAAGCGATCCAAATCAGCACCGGTATGCTGGCCATCGGCGTCGGCCGTCAACGCCCATTCCCATCCCGCCGCCCGGCCGTGCAACATTCCCGTCATCAAAGCCGCCCCCTTGCCCCGGTTGCCCGCATGCCGCAGACAAACCACGCCGTGGGATTCGGCCGCGGCCGCCGTGCCATCGGTGGAACCGTCGTCCACCACCACGATTTTTTCTTTGGGAACCCGGCGCGCCAGATCCTGGAGCACCGCGGGCAGGGTGCGCGCGGCTTGAAAGGCCGGAATCACCAGGCCCGGCGCCGTGGCTTTCAAGGGAATCGCGTGCATAACAGCAGGCAGGAAATGTAGCTCGCGTTTCGCGGCCACGGCGCTTTTGGCGGAGGCGCTGAAGGCGGTGCTACAATGGAATCCATGCGCAGCTTCCGCCGGATCCTGTGGGCAGCCTGCATCGGCTGTACGGCCTGTTCGTTGCAATTCGACAATCCCGAACAGGCGACCGAACAAAAAATATCCACGGTTTTTCCCCTGTCGTTTCCGGCCCTGAGCGGCCGCTGGGTCGCTGACAGCACCTATACCCTGTCGGACACGCGCGCCACCCAACTCGGTGACGGCAATGTGGTGCTGGAGTTCCGGCCCGATTCGACTTTCTGGGCGCAGGACAGCGGCGGAAGCATTTTTCCGGCGCCGCGCTTCGGCGCTTTCCACCTGCTCGGCGACAGCCTGCTCCTGCATCCGGATTCGGGATCGGCCTATGCCGCCCAGGCCACCCTGCGCTTCCTGGGAAATTACCTGGAACTCTATCTGCCGCAACAGCAGCGTTACGTGGAATTCCACAAGCTGAAACCGCCCGATACCCTGGCTCTTTCCGCCTGGCTGGAAAACCGGCTCTGGCTGGTCGTCGCGCGCGAAGCGGGTTCGGGCGGGGTGCAACCCGAATCGCTGCGCACCGATTTCGACTACGCGGTTTTTCACGGAGATTCGCTGCGCTGGTTGTATGACCATCATGGCTTGCCCCACTCCGACAGCGAACTCTTCACCGTGGATAGCAATGTCTTCGGATACACATTGCAGTCCGCCGCCTCCGGTTCCTCCTGGCTTTTGCAATGGGTGCAGGCGGATACCCTGCGGCTTTGGCCTTTGCATTCCGGCCAACCCGACTCGGGGTTTTTGCAATGCGCCGCCTACGCACATCCGCATCCGTTCGACCTGAACTGCGCTTTTCTGACCCGCTATTGGCGGGGCGACAGCCTCTATCGCGACGGCGGTTGGCAGGCCTTTCAGTACGGATATTATTACGACCTCGGCTGGGACACGGCGCATCGCGTGGCCGCCACCACCAACACCACGGATCTTCCGCGTTTCCGGGCCTGGGACATCGATTCGGGCCGCCTGCTTTTGTCCGACTCCGTCTCGACCCAAGCCTTCGTGCTCGACAGCAGCGACACGTCACACTTTTATATTCATAGCGTAACGACTCCATCGGATTTGGAATTGCGGCGTTACGGCTTTACGGCCGTGGATTCGGCGCAGGTGAATGCCGATCCCATTTTCCGCTTCACCACCGCGCCCTATGCCCGCGTGGCCCTGGGCGGCGACACCCTGGCCTATTACTGGTTCGACGACTATGCCCGCACCGACCTGCCCGCCTCCCGCTTCGAGGTGTTCGGAATTTTCGCCCGCGACACCCTGTCGCTGATCGCGCAATGGCCCGAAGGTCCGCAAACCTTTTCCTCCGCCCTGGCGGGCTTTCGCTTCGCCTTTGCCGGCCGCAATGACACGCTGGGGCGTTTCATCTGCCAGGCGGATTCCTCAGCGCCGTTCGCCTTGCGGCTGCTGACCAGCACGGAGACTCGCCTCGTTCCCGGGAATTTTCAAGGGAGTTGCAAGGTCACCCAAGCCGAGCGCGCTGCGGGCGTGCCCGCCGATTCTTTGCTCCCGGTTTCCGGGGATTTTCGCTTCGTAGTCTCCAGTCCCGAACCTTTGCAATCCCCCTTATGGCAGCCGTGAACGGGAGCGAGATTTCGGACCGGCCTCCGCTGTCCCTCGTCATCCCCACCTTGGGCCGCACCGAAATTTTATGGAACACCGTGCGACAATTGCGGCCCCAATTGCGCGGTTCGGATGAAATCGTGATCGTCGATCAAAACCGGCCGCCGCTGCGACCGCCTCCCGACGTGATCGACGCTTCCTTTCGGCATCTGACCCAAGCTACGGCTTCGCTGACACGCGCCCGCAACCGCGGGCTCGACGCCGCCCGCCATGACCGCGTGATCTTTCTCGATGACGACATCGAGCCGCGCCCGGATCTGCTGCAAAACTTTTCCCAGGCCGCCGACCGTGCATCCGCAGCGTCTGCTGACCGGCCGTATCGAACAGGAGGAGTGTGATCCCCGGCTCGACGGTGTGGGCTTCGTCGATCGCGACTCGGGAGAAATCCGCACCGATTACACCAAAGCCATTCGCGGCCCGGTGCCCTTTTTCCCCGGCGGGCTGGTGCTAATGCGCAAATCCGAGCTTGCAGGCCTGCGATTTTGCCCGAAGTTTCGTGGCGCGGCCCAAGGCGAAGAAATCGATTTTGCCCTGCGCTGCGCGCAGCGCGGGCTGGAGGTGATTTCCGATCCGGAAATCGGCATACGCCATCTCAAAGCGTCCACCGGGGGCTGCCGCAGCGAAACCTGGCAACGCCGCTTCTTTGTGGATGAAGTATTCAACCGTTCCCTGTTCTATGGCCGGCATGGGCATTGGCGGCGCCTGCAAAAATTTCTGATGCGCCTCAAGGGGTTTTGCGAATTTCACACGCGCGGCGCAAGGGGCCGTCGCTGGGGCCTGCTGCTGCGATCGGCCCTGGCTTTAGCGTCGGGGTTTTTGACCGGGGCCCGTCTACGCGTTCACGACGCCGTGGCGGGCCGATGATCTGACCTCGCAGCGACCGCTTCATGCAATGCGGTCGAGCCCATACTTGCCGTGATCCAAAACCAAGGCCGCGGGAAAGGCGTCGAGTGGCAAACGGCCTTCGCGTTCGAGCCGGCGCAGCGCGGCTTCGGGGCCACCGCAAGCGGTCGCATGGTGTTCCGCGATCAGGGCGGCCGACTCGCGGCCGCGGGTCAAGGTTTTGTGCCGGGCCCCGGAAGCCGCGAATTCTTCCAGGCGCGCGCGCCAGGTGGGATCGATGAAATGGGGGCGGTACTTCACCTGTGGAAAGGCCCGGGCAATCACCCGAAAGGCCGCGAGATTTTCGCGGCTATCGTCATAAAACGCGATGTCATTATAACCGCGTCCCACCAGATCTTGCGCCAAAACCAACGCCTTGCGCTCGGGGATACGCAGTTCCCCAAAAGTCCGGCCGCGATACGGGCCGGGCAAGGCGAAGCCCGACTTGTGGCGCAGAAAACGCGCGTCGGAGAGATTGAAAATCAGGGAGTTGCGCAGGCGTACGCCGAACAGGCCCGCGAACAGGCGGATGAGGAAAGGCGCATGCAGACGCTTGTCGCCGCGCGCCGTCAGCACCGCGAACTCGCTGCGGGTGCCGCGTCGCCGCAAGGTTTCGATGATGGCCGCGGTATATTTCACCACGGTGCCGCGCGCCAGAATTCCCACGTCGGAAAAATCGTCGAAGCCGAAGGCTTCTCCCGACCGCAGGACATAACCGGTGAACTCGGCCGGAGTTAACACCCGGGTTTCGCGGCCGGCGGCATCGAAAACCCGCACCTTGGCGTCGGTGCGCATCAAGGTGTCGTCGAGGTCAAAAACGTGTATGCTCTTGCGCGCCGGCGGGTCTGTGCGTTCGCTCGACATGGAAACAGAGAACTTAAATTAACGCCATGCGTTCCGCTCCCCGTTCGGCCTTGGGACCGGAATTCCGCCCGAGCCGGTGCTGAGCGTGTTCACCCCGCTGTGCAAATTCTTCTTTCGCCTGCAACAGCGCCCGGCCTGGACCTTGGCCGCGGCGTTGTGCGCCACCTTGCTGGCGCTTTTTCCCTTGCAGGATTTCCGCGTGCATGCGGCGGGTTCGGATTTGCTCCCCCGAGAGTGGCCCAGCGTCAAGGCCTGGAAAAATTTCGGCCGCAAATTCGGCAGCGCCGGCCGGCTCACCGTGGTGGTGCATTCGTCCAAGCCCAAGGCCAATCTGGCTGTAATCGAAGGGCTGGCGCGCGCACTGTCGTCGGATCCGCAGGTGAACTTTCTGGAATACCGCACCGCGGCCGAATTCTACCGCAGCCATCCCCTGCTGTACATTTCCCTGGCCGACCTGCGCGAAGTCGAACGCCGCGTGCAAACCGGATTCTGGATCAACCGCAGCAAGCGCAACCCGCTCATCGTCGATCTGCTCACCCCGGAGCAGAAACAAAGCGCCTTTGACGCCACCAGTTTCGGAGACTTGGAAGCCAAGTACTTCTCCCGGCTTAAAGATCTTTTGGGTTCGACCGATTCCACCACCTTGATCCTGCGCATTTACCCAAGCTTCGACGCCACCGACATCCACGCCTGCCGGGCCTTTTTGCGCACCGTGCAAAGCCGGGCCGATGCCATTGCGGCCGACTCGGGACGCGGAGTGGAAATCTTGTATACGGGCGAGGTGATGCACAACATCGAAAACGAAGGCCGTCTGTTTACGCGGGCCATACAAACCACGCGGGAAGCCCTGTTGCTTTCGGGTGCGTTGTTGCTGGTCATCTTTTTTCGCTTTCCCATCGGGGCCTTGCTGGCCCTGCTTCCCGTGGGCATGGCGGTGGTGTGGACTTTGGCCCTGACCCAATTGTGGATTGGCCCGTTGGGCATCATTTCGGCGCCGCTCGGACTCTTGCTGGTGGGCCTGGGTTTTTGCGGCGTCATCCATCTACTGTCGCGCTATGCCGAAGAACGGCGCAAGCGCTTGAGCGCGCCCGTGGCCTTCGAGACCATCATTCTCGAAACCGGTCCCGCCATCGCGGCCGGACTGCTCACCCTGGCCTTGGCCTTTCTCGCCTTTCTGGGCACCGACTTTCGCGTCATGGGGAAGTTCGGGCTTATGGCCGGCATCGGTATGCTGTGCACCTTGGTGGCCCTGCTGGCGGTGTTTCCCAGCCTGCTGCGGTTGGTCGAGCCCGCCGGACTCCTACACCCCTTCGGACGGCGGCTGTACAATTTTTCCGGCGCCTCGCCGGTTTCCTTTGCGCGGCCCGGGCTGGGGCTTTTGGCCGCAGCCGCCGTAACCGCGGCGCTCCTCGGGCACGGCCCGCAATTCCGCTTCCAATACGACTTTCATGCCCTGGGTTTTCCGGCCGCCAACCAGCGCGCCGACAGTTTGATCGCGGCCTCCGGCGAAGCGCAGGAAACCCCGGCGGTGTTTCTGGCCTCAAACCATGCCGACGCCCAGGCCATCGCCGAAGTTTTGCGCAAACGCAAAATCGAAGACGGCCGCACCACGGCCATCGGAGAAGTCGCCACCCTGGCCGATTTGCTGCCCACGGATCAAGCGGAGAAAATCCGTATCGCCTCGCACTTGCGCCGTTCCATTACGCCGCGCGTAATCGCCGAAGCGCGCGAGCCCCTGCATGCGAATCTCGTCACCCTGACCCAGAACTGGCCCACGCGTCCGCTGGGCGTGGACGATCTTCCCTTGGAATACCGCAAGAAATTCCTGGGCCGGGAGCATACGCCCGGCGTGTTCACCTACGTGTTTCCCGCCATCGACTCGGCCGAAGGGGTGAACTCGCTGCGTTTCGCCGCCGAGGTGCGCTCGATCACCCTACCCGACGGCCGAACCTATTACGCCGGAGGGTGGCCCGTGGTGTACGGCGACCTGGTATCGCACATGTTACCCGATTTGCGGCGGGCCTTGCTGCTCGGGGTGCTGGCCATTTTCGCCGTGCTGCTCCTGACGGTGCGATCGGCGCGCGGCGCACTCACCCTGCTGCTGCCGGTGCTGACGACCGCCCTGTGGCTGCTGGGCGCTATGAAGTGGATGCATCTCAAGCTCAACCCCTTCAACGTGATCGCCTTTCCCGTGGCCATGGCCTATGCCACCATCCACAGCCTCCACCTCTACCACCGGTACGAAGAAGAAGGCCGGGGCGCCCTGCGCTTCGTGCTCAAACGCACGGGCGGCACAGCCCTGATCGCCACGGCAATCGGCGCCACGGGCTTCGTACCCATGTCGTTCTTCGGCCACCGGGGCATGGCGTCATTGGGCGTCTGCACCGTGGCGGGGCTGGGGTTCAGCCTGATCTCGACGTTGCTCATCGTACCGTCGGTGTTTGGAATCTGGGAATCCAAACGCCGGCGACGCGAGGCCCTGCGCGCTTTGCCCGGCCAGAATTAACAAGATGGGAAAGGCCGGCAAGGCGTAGCGCGTAAAGCCCAGTTGCAAGGCCGGGATGACGAATAGATAGGCGGCTACCGCCCCGGCGGGCAACAGAGAATCCGAACGCCGCCGACGGTCCCAAAGCCAACCGGCCAAAGCAAAAACCACCCACACCAGTGGCGGCTGATAGATGAGCCCACGCTCGATGCGCTGCAGCCAGGGCGGGAGAACGAACCAAGTCCCGAGCAAGGAGGTGGGATATTCTTCGTCGCATTTACCCAGCAAGCGCTTGGCTTCGTTGCTTACCGAACGCAAATAGAGCCCCGGATGTCCGCGCACCCAACCGAGGGAACGTCGAGTCAAGATTTGATCGGCGTCGCGGATTTGCGGCCCGGTGCGAACGCCCAGGGCTGTTTCCAGATCATGCGGCAGCGCGTTGGCCGCCCAGGAGATGGGGTGTTGGTAGGCAGGATTCCAGGTTCCGGTTTGTTTCCGCGCCGCGGGAAGATACCGCTCTACGAAATTCCATTCCGGTGAGTTCGCCTCGGCCAGCGCGAAATAAGCGACATGGGTGTAGGCGTTGACCCCGAAAGCCACCGAACGCCGCCAGACGCCGTAATGCCAGCCATTCCATACCGCGCCCGAAGCGGCGACCCCCGTGGCCAGCAGTACGCCCCCGATCGCGAGACGCACCTTGCGGCGATCGCGCAGCCAGCCCATTCCCACCGCCGCAGCCAGCAACCCCAGCAGGGCCAAATCCCCCACTTGCCGGGTCAAGCTGGCCAATCCGATGGCCAGACAAAGCGCCAGGAACTTGCCGGGCGAGAAGCGGACTTGGATTTCCATCCCCAAAGCGATCGCGGCCAGAAGCAGAAAGGAAAAAAGCGTGGTGTCGAGAATGCGCAGCGGTTCGAACAGCCACAGGGAATCGAAGAGAAACAGAAACAGAATCCAGGTGCGCACGGCCGGCCGCCAGGCGAGCAAGGCGGAGAGGCGCAGCAGCAAAGCGCCCATCCCCAGCTTGAGCAGGCATTGCGCCCCGGTCGCGGCCGACAAAGACCAAAACGGTTTCAGGAAAAGCGGATACAGCTTGGGCCGGTACAGAATGGAACGTAAATCGGTTTCCAAACCATGGGCCAGTCGGTAAAAACCCCGGCTGTCGGGATTGGCGAGGGAGGGAACGGCGTGACTCCACATTGCGAATTGCAGCCAGGCCCCGGCGGCAAACACGGCCATCCAGCCATAACGGCGAAACCAGACCCGGCGTTCGCCGATCAGCATCAGCATGAGCACCAGGGCCGGCAGTAAAACCGGGAAAAGCCAGGGCGATCCCATCGGAAGATTATCGCTTAAATAACGAGCACCCCGAACCTGTTTTCGCCCGGCGGAACCAGGGTACAATCAGGGCCATGCCCTCCGATCCGGATCAGCGCAGTCCGTTTTTCATCGCCTTATACAGCGCCTTTCTGTTGGAGTTCGTGGCCACGCCGCTGTGGAATTGGTTTCCCGGACAGGCGGAGAAATGCGCGCTGGTGGCCGCCATTTCCTTCAGCGGATTGATCTGGGCCTATTGGGCGGCCGAGCGCTGGCAACCCGGGCGACCGCCCTGGGCCGGCAGCGGCGGGTGGACGGCCGCGGCGGCCGCCATCGCAGTGCTGGCGCTGAACTTCACCGCCGTGCAAAGCGGCCTACCCTGGCGCGGCGACGAAGACTTCCACCTGCGCTTCACCTGGGCCTTGGCGCAATGGCTTCCCCATTTGTTCCCCATCGTGGGTCTGATGGCCGCCGTGTGGATCTGGTCTTGGCTTCGGCCCTGGCCCTTGCGCAGCCGCCGCACTTTGGCCGCCTCCCTCCTCTTGGCCGTCGGTGTTTTCCTGTTGGCGCGGCGCCTGCATTTCGATTATTACCCGGCCTTGCGTTACCCGTATTTTCTGCGTTACCTAAGCGCGCCGCCCGTGGCCCTGGCCGCGCGCCTGGGGCACACCTTTCCGCCGCCGGAATTCCTGTTCCGACTGATTCCCATGCTGGCCGCGGCCGCCATGGTTTGGGTCACGATTCCGACGTCGTCCCGATCGCGCTTACTGCCGATCGGATTTGTGGTTTATCTGGCCTCCATTCCCCTGCTCTGGTATTACAGCTCCATCCTGTATCTGGAATTGCCCGCGGCGTTTCTGCTGACCGTGGTCTGCCTGCATGCCGAAGAACTGCTCGCCGATGCCAACGCCTTTTCCCGGGCTTGGCCGGCGCTGCTTTTCATCGGCTTCATCAAAGAAACCACCTTGCCGTTTTTATTGGCCTTTGTGCTGTGCAGGGCCGCAACCGGGCTGAGGCCAAACGACCGGCGACTGGCCTGGATCATCCGGCAAAGCCGAACGGCCTATTGCGCGCTTTGGCCCTTGCTGCTGTATCTCCTCTTCCGTTTCCACCTCGGCAACCCGCGCCATTATGTCTTTCATCCGCAGCATCTGCTCTTGCCGCTGTTATGGAAAACCGACGCCTTTTCCTGGCTGCAACAGTTCGGTGTACTGCTGCTGTTTGCCGCCGTTGGAGCCTTTTTGCTGCTGCGTCGCCGCCGTTTTCCGACCGTCGTATTTTTATCCCTGACCCTGGCGGGACCCGTTCTGGTTCATCTTCTGGATACCGAGGATTACGTCGGCTTGGGCCGATTCAATCTGCTGCTACTGCCGGGATTGCTGGCGCTGAGCCGGGAAACCTTCGCCCTCCTGCTGCGCAAACCGGGTTGGGCCGCGGCGGCGTTAACCGCAGCCATCGCCGTGAATTTTTGCATGACGCCCATACACCTGGACGGCAGCAAGGTTCCCCGTTGGGGAAATTACCTGTGCGATGAGGGCGAGCATTATTATTCCTATCGCGCCGCCTTTCGTTGGATTGACGCAAATGCACCCGGGCAAGACCTGAAAATCACCGGACTCGATTATCCCTATTGGACCGCTTTTTACCATCCGGCCGTGCGTCGTCTCTTCGTCGATTCCATGCCCCGGCCGTGCGACGAGAGTCGGGCCCTCGACTCGATCCTGTTGGTGTCACGCCCGCAGGGCTTCGGGTTGATCCTGTTTCAGGTGCGCGGAAAAAATTTGCCGGCGTGGCAGAGCGAAGTCTACGCGGAAACGACCTTTGCCAACGAGGCCCAAGCGCTGATGCTGTTCGTCGCCAAGCCGTAATTGAGGATTTGCCGGCCGTTCCTCACATCGGCGAAATTATTCTTCGTGCACTTCGTAATAGTCAAGGTTAAAAGGCGAGATCACCACCGGCGTGCCTGGCGGCATGTTGGCCAGGTTATTGTAACGGGAATCAAAATTGTAATTGCGGGCCGGCTGCGTGTAAACATTGTTGTTGCCGGCGGGATGGGAGAAGCGCCATTCGCCGGTGAGGTGGAGGCAGCGCCACATCGCTACGAGCGATCCGGAAAACGTCATGGTATAACCGGAAAAATTCTCCATGAACGACATGTGGTTGTGCGGCTGTCCCGTGCGGTCGGAATAGGTGGAGTTCTCGTCCAGATTCCAGTTGTAATAATTCGCATTGTTGGGATCGTTCCAGGACGGATCGACGCGGGCGCGTCGCACTCCGCCCATCAAACAGGCCATTACTGTGTCATTAGCCCCGGTGCGGGTGCTGGTCGAGGCGCTGTAGCTGGGACTCCAGTTTTTCGACAGCACGGTGATCAAATCGGACATAATCGCCGAAGATTTGGTCGCGTGGGAGTTGTAACTGCCCCAGATATAGATAGGGCAATTGCTGACGAAGGTAAGGGCACGGTTCAAGGTGGCGGCGTTATAAAGACAGAAGACGTCGCGTACCTTGGGGGTTTGCGTCGAATCAAATTTGCCTTCGAGATAAATGATCTGATCGGTGGCCGTGGGATCATTAGTGAAAAATTTCGCCACATTGACATAGGTGACGGTCATCCACAGGCCATCGCTGTAATCGTACAATGAATCTTTGTGATTGCCCGACACCGAAGGCGTGTCGAGGGCTTTGTTATAACTGGTGTTGTTGGACGACGAGACGGCGGCGTCGGTGCCGTCGGAATTGTTGCGGTACCAAGAACGGTTGATGGTGAACCCCGAAGGCCGTTTGCGGAAAATCAGGTCGGCATTATAAATCAGCTTTTCTTTTTTCGTGGTCTCCGTTTCGGAGAACCCCGATTGCCCGAGTTCGTCCACATTTTTGGGTTGGATGATGAGGATGGGATTATACCCGGCAATTGGCATTTTGAAATACGACACGTTGCTGCCGTAGGCCACCTTGACCCGATGGGGTGAATTGCCGCAATAGGGGGTATCGAGCGGGGTATTGTTGCCGCCGGGAATGGAATGCAGCGCACCCAAAACACCGTCGGTGCGCATGAATTGCAGATCGCCGGTGGCCGGTTCGGTCCAGATCTCGCACGGCGAAGTCAGCCAATCGGAAAAGGTGAGATTCGACCCTGGGGGATACAGTTTTATGCGCGAATTGCAATGGGTGCGGCCGGAAATGTTCATATCCGATCCCGGGTCGAGCAGCATGACGCCTTCCCAATAGATTGCGAATTGGAAAAGCGGGTATTGGTCGAATGCCACGCGTTGACGGATGCGGGCCGTACTGCCGCCGCCGGCCTTGCTGGACGTGGCCTCGATGTCGGCATAAGATCGGAAGGTCAGCAAGTCGTAGTCGGTACGGATGGAATCGACGCGGGTATTGCCGTGGCTGTCGGTTTCGATCTGCATATCCATGGTGACCTGGTAGCCTTCGATATTGATGGTGGTGCTGGGCACCTCCACCAGGTAGCCGTTGGTGTCGACCGCATTGGCGGTACGGTTGATGAGCAGGGCGATGGCCGACTCGGCGGCATACCGGCTTTCGGCATTCTTATTGGAGCCGGCGAAAATTTTGCGCCCATAGGCCGAATCGCGCAGCATGGAAAGCCCCAAGGTCATCACCGCGGCCAAAAGCACCAGGGAGATCAGCAGCACATAGCCTTGTTGTTTTCCCGAATCCGTTGCCATGCTTCTCCTGCCTGATCCCAATCACACGCCCCGGTTATACAACCGTCCGCGACGGATGCCAACGATGGTTTCGTATTGGCGCGTTGCCGATCCCGCGGCCGTATGTTCCGCCTTGACGCGAATGAAAACTTTGACGCGCGAAACCTTGCTGCTGTCGTTGATGCTGTCGGAAAATGTTCCATCGCCATTGGCGCTGACGTCATAACTCAGATTCAACGAGTCGATGTCGAAAGCCAGGGGAACGTTGGCGTTGTCGGTTCCCTGGTTCACCTGGGTTTGCCGCAGGTATCGCGACCCGTCGACATAAAGCGAGTCGTACACCACAGGATAAGCGAAATCCGCCTTTCCCAGGGCGGTTTCCACCGCCGCCGGCACCGTGAGGGTCTTGGCCGCGGTGTCGAGCGAGGAAATGGCCGACAAGGCGAACGCGTCGCCGTTGGTCAGCAACACATATCCCGCACTGTCGAAAATTGAGGCTTGCGCGACCGGAATGACACCGTCGGTGGTGTCGGTATTGGCGCTGGTCACCGCCGTGTACAAGTCGTTGGGATTGAAATAGGCCACCAAGCCGGTTCCGTCGCCTTGGCTGCGCAACCCATTCACCATTTGCGGCAATCCGCCTCCGGCGGAAATCACCATGGTACGCACCATATCCACGACGTAATCGATGGTCATCAGCGAGGTGTTGGTGTCTTCCTGTTTGAGGCTCATGCTGGTTTGCGACTTATACAGGAAAAACCCCGAGGTCAATACGATCAAACCGATGGTGGCGGCCAGAATCGCCTCGATCAAAGTGAACCCCGCTTCGCCACGCCGCGAAGCCCGCTCCCTCGTGCCTTCGGCGACGATCTTCATTGGGTGAAACAGGTGGAACTGGTGGATTGTTGGTAATTCGATACGGTCACCGTCAAATAGCGGGTGGAATCGGAGACCGCCGACGCCTTGATATGGCGCATTTTGGAAATATCGAGACCCGGCAGAATGGAATCGGCGGCGCCTTGCGTAAAACTGGTCACCGTCAATTTAACGGCGATGCCTTGGCGCGAAGTGTAGGTTTGCCCATTCATCAAATCCAAGGTGACGACGGGTTGGGTCATGGCCGAATCCAAGATTTCGGACAGCGAACCGGTAACATCGATGTATTTCTTGTTCGAGGCGTTGCTGGCAATGGTGGGCTCGGCCGTACGTAAAAAAATGGTGATGGTCGCGCCGATCACCACCATGGCGGCCAGAATTTCCAGCAAGGTCAAGCCGCGTTGTCGTGGCCCGATTCCCAAGTTCATAGGCCGGCCCCGGTTTGCTGAAAGGTTTGCCCGGAAGCCGCGATGACCAAAAGTTTGGTGGTGTCGGTTTGGCCGCTGACATAGGTCAAGGTGTAGCTGTGCAAATCGGCGACCGCTCCGTTTTTTTTGAAACAGATATTGCTGGCGGTATCGCCGTTTGAACTCAGAATGGAAACGCCGGCGGTCGGGTCCAAGGTGAAAGCCGTGCTCAGGGTGTCGGTGTTGTCGAAGGCATTGTCTTCATCGACATCCTGGAACAGCGCCACCGAATGGGTGGCCGCACTGTAATGCACGCCGAAGTGCTTGCTGTCGAATACCGATTGATGCGAGGCCATGAGCAGAATCGCTCTTAAGGCGTAGATGTCGCCGCGTTTTTTGGATTTGGTTTCATAGGTAGCGGCGAACAAACCGACACCCAAACTCAGCAGCACGAGGACAACAACCATTTCCACCAAGGTGAATCCCTTTTGTCCGCATCGCGTCGGCCGGGTGAACTCATCGGTATTCACTTGGCCGCCTTCTGCAAGCGCCTGATCCGGCTTCGCGTCTCGGAACTCACTTTCGACCACAGGATTTTCACATGGTGCGCGGCGTCTTCGGGATCAACCAAGGTTCCCTTCGCGGCATAGCGCGTGTGAAATTCCGGCGCGGCATACGCCGCATAAGCCCAGAACAACGCCTGCTGATCGGCGCTTTCCTCTGCCGCAGGCCGGGCCAAAACCTGCTCCTGGCGAATCCCCAGGTTTTCCAGAATCCGGTTTTTGTGCATCAGGGCGAAGATGTTCAAGGCCATGGCTGCCATGGCGAAACCTGCCACCCACAGCGATCGGGTTAAGCGTTCGCGTTTGCGGCGGGCGGCGCGCGGACTCAGCGGAACGGCCGCCGGCTCCGGCGGAGCTTGCGAGAAGGCCAACTTCTTGCGCATTTTGGCCACGAGATCTTTTTCACGCGAGCGGGCGTTAATGACCAGGGCCTGCTGGGAATCTTTGGAAGAGGGAAGGCTCATTGGAATCTCGAATCGCGCAAGGTTTTCGACGGCAAGACATTTTGATTTTATTCCGAATCCAATTGCCATTCAATTTTCACCTTTGCGGTTTTGTTGATGTTTTATAGCAGATTTTGTGAAAATCGATTTTATTGAAGCCCCGATGCCCGCGAATCGATGCGCGGTTCCGTCGGACAGATCTCCACCCCGCCGGCAGAACACCCTTAAAGGTTCACTTGGCTACGAAAAACGGCCTGCAGTCCCGCAAGACTGCGAAGCCTAAGATTCGCACCGGAAGCTTTCGTTTTAAAAAAAGGTCTTGCGAATCGAGCTCAAATCCTGACGTGGCCGGGCGTGCGCGGGAACGGGATGACGTCGCGGATATTGGCCATGCCCGTGACGAATTGCACTAGGCGTTCGAAGCCGAGGCCGAAGCCGGCATGCGGCGCGCCTCCGAAGCGGCGGAGATCGAGATACCATTCCAGCCCGCGAGGATCCAGCCCGGTTTCGGCCATGCGCGCTTCCAGCAGGCCCAGGCGATCTTCACGCTGGGCGCCGCCCATGATTTCGCCGATTTGCGGCACCAGCACGTCCATGGCCCGCACCGTGCGGCCGTCGTCGTTCAGCTTCATGTAAAAGGCCTTGATGCCTTTGGGATAGTCGGTCAGAATCACCGGGCATTGGAATACCTTCTCGGAGAGGTAACGTTCATGTTCCGATTGCAAATCCGATCCCCACTCCACCGGAAATTGGAATTTCTCTCCGCTTTGCTTGAGCCTTTCCACGGCTTCGGTGTAGGTGAGGCGGGCAAAGGGTCTTTCGGCAACGCCCTGCAGACGGTTGCAAACCTCGGCATCGACCCGCTCGCGGAAGAAGTCGAGATCGCGACCGCCGCGATCCAAGGCCGCGCGACATAAATGCTTGAGAAAGGCTTCGGCCATATCCATGTCGTCTTCGAGATCGGCGAAGGCCATTTCGGGTTCCACCATCCAGAACTCGGCCAGATGCCGCGAGGTGTTGGAATTCTCGGCCCGGAAGGTGGGTCCGAAGGTGTACACGTCGCCCAGGCTCAAGGCGTAAGCCTCGGCTTCGAGTTGGCCCGACACCGTCAGGTTCACGGCGCTGCCGAAAAAATCTACAGCGAAATCCGGGGCGTGTCCGGAACGCGCCAGGGCTTGTAGGTCCAAAGTCGTGACCTGAAAGGTTTTGCCCGCGCCTTCGCAATCATTGGCGGTGAGGATGGGAGTATGCAGCCAGATAAAACCTTTTTGATGAAAGAACTCATGCACGGCCTGGGCCAAAAGGTCACGCACACGCGCCAGAGCTCCGAAGGTATTGGTGCGCGGTCGCAGATGGGTAAACTCGCGCAAATGCTCATAGGTCATTTTTTGCTTGGCGATGGGATAATGCAGCGGATCGCTGGCTCCCAGAATTTCCAGCGCCTCGGTTTGGAGTTCGACGGCCTGTTTGCCGCCTGGCGATGCGACTAATTTTCCCGCAGCCTGAACCGAGGTGCCGGGATAAAGCTGCGCGACGAGGGGATAAGAAAGTGACGAAACCGGAATGACGGCTTGCAGGTTTTCAAAACAGGAACCGTCGTTGATTTCGATAAAAGCCACCCCGGCTTTGGATTCACGCTTGGTCCGTACCCAACCTTGGATTTTAATGGCTTCGCCGAAAGCTGTTTTGGCCAACAGGTCCGAGACTTTGCTCCGCCCTTTCCTGACGCTCATACCCGCCCCACTCCCCTGTTCGGCCCAAAATCAGCACCGGAAGAAAAATTGTTTACTAATTTGATAGATGTTCGTAAGTTATAGATAAATCAAAAGGTTGCTTGAATGTCGTCTCAACCCGAAAACCTCGCCTCACCCACTCAGTCTCCCACCGGAAGCGCTGCCGGCGATGGAGCTTCCGAGTCTAAGTTTTCGCAGAAAATAGCAACCCTGGCGCAGAACCCGCGGCATCGCGGGGCCTTCTTCACCGAAGACGCCACGGCCAAAGACCTGGCTTTGGTCACGGCCAAATACAAAGACATCAAGGTGTATTGGCTGGTGGATCCGCAAAGCGACCTCATTTACGACGCCAAGTTTTTCTCCTATGGCGGGCCGGTTTCCATGGCCATGGGCGAAATGCTTTCTTCGCTGGTCAAAGGCATGAAGATCGACACGGCCTGCGACGTCAGCCTTGATGAGGTCGAAAGCCTGCTGCGCGACTCCCCGGAAGCGCCGGCCACAGTTCAACCCAAAGAAGAAGCCTTCGCCAACCTGCCCATGCTGCTGGCCACGGCCAAAGAAACCTATCCCGCCGCCAAAGCCCTGGCCCTGGCTTCGCTGCAACTCAAACAACAGGCCGATCAAAGCCGGCCGCGGCGCACGGCCTATGAAAATCTCACCGAGGCCGATCAGACCTGGCTTAAGAAAAGCAAAGACGAGCAACTCGCGGCCATCGAAGAAATTCTTGATCGCGACATCCGTCCCGGCCTGAACATGGATGGCGGTGATTTGAACATTATTGATTTGGAAGACGGCGCCAAGCTAACGGTGCGCTACCAGGGCGCCTGCGGCAGTTGCGGATCTTCGGTGGGCGCGACCCTGTCTTTTATCGAAGACGCCATGCGCCGCCAGCTTTTCGGCGGATTTCAGGTCGTGCCCGTGGACACGCCTGATACCTTTTCGATGTGGGGGCCGCCCGGATGAGCGACGCGACTTCGCCAACCCTGGCCGACACCAAGCTCGGCAACCGCGAATACCAGTACGGCTTCACCACGTCCGTGGAAATGGAAGCCTTGGTCAAAGGCTTGAACGAAGACGTGATCCGCGCCCTTTCCCAAAGAAAAAACGAACCGGCATTTCTGCTCGAGTTCCGGCTTAAGGCCTTTCGCAAATGGCAGACCTTGAGCGAACCGGTTTGGGCGCATATCGAGTATCCGCCCATCGATTATCAAGACATCGTGTATTTCGCGCGCCCCAAGCCCAAGCCGAAGCTGGCGGGCCTCGAAGAAGTCGACCCGGAAATTTTGCGCACCTTCGAACGCCTCGGCATTCCCTTGGATGAACGCAAGAAGCTGGCCAATGTGGCGGTCGACGCGGTGTTCGACTCGGTGAGCGTGGCCACCACCCATAAAAAGAAATTGCTGGAACACGGCGTGATCTTCTGCCCCATCAGCGAAGCCGTGCAGGAATATCCGGAATTGGTGGAGCAATACCTCGGCTCGGTGGTTCCCCTGGGCGACAACTTTTTCGCGGCCTTGAACTCGGCTGTGTTCACCGACGGGTCCTTTGTTTTTATTCCTCCCCATACCCGCTGCCCCATGGAGCTGTCGACCTACTTTCGCATCAACACCGAAGAAAGCGGGCAATTCGAACGCACCTTGATCGTATGCTCCGACAACAGCTACGTCTCGTATCTTGAAGGCTGCACGGCCCCAAAATTCGACACCAACCAATTGCATGCCGCCGTGGTCGAACTGGTCGCGCTCGACCACGCCGAAATCAAATACAGCACGGTGCAGAACTGGTATTCCGGCGATCCGGAGACGGGCAAAGGCGGCATTTTCAACTTCGTCACCAAGCGCGGCCTGTGCAAAGGCCACCATGCGAAAATCTCCTGGACCCAGGTGGAAACCGGATCGGCCATCACCTGGAAATACCCGAGCTGCGTGCTGGCCGGAGACCACAGCAGCGGCGAATTCTATTCGGTGGCCATGACCAACGGCCACATGCAGGCCGACACCGGCACCAAGATGATCCACCTCGGCAAGGACACGCGCTCGCGCGTCATCTCCAAGGGCATTTCCTCGGATCGCAGCAGCAACGCCTACCGCGGCCTGGTGCGCATGGGCAAAAATGCCACGGGCAGCCGCAACTTCTCGCAATGCGACAGCATGCTGGTGGGCTCGGAATGCAGTGCGCATACCTTTCCCTACCTCGAATCCGGCAACGATGAAGCCGTGATCGAGCATGAAGCCTCGACTTCGAAAATCAGCGAAGATCAACTTTTCTACTTCGCCTCGCGCGGCATCGCACGCGAAGAGGCCGTGTCGATGATTCTCAACGGTTTCTGCCGCGAGGTCTTTCAGCAGCTTCCCATGGAATTCGCCGTGGAAGCGCAGAAGCTCCTGGCGCTCAAACTGGAGAATAGCGTTGGGTGAAATGTTCTTTCATGCAGAGGGGTCGGGGGTGAGGTCATGACCACCCTACTCGACATTCAAGACCTGCACGGTGGTTTGCAGGGCGTGGAAATTCTCACCGGCGTTTCCCTGCGCATGCAGGCCGGAGAAGTGCACGCCATCATGGGGCCCAACGGTTCGGGCAAAAGCACCTTGTCGAAAATCGTGGCCGGGCATCCGGAATACGTGGTGTCGTCGGGAGATGTGCGCTTCAACGGAGAAAGCGTGCTGAGCCTGGAGCCGGATGTACGCGCCCGCAAAGGAATTTTTCTCGGCTTCCAATATCCGGTGGAATTGCCGGGCGTAAATAACGCCGAATTTTTACGCGTGGCCTGCAATGCCCGCCGTCGCGAACACGGCGAAGAAGAATTCGATCCCTTTGACTTTCAGGCCTTTTTGGCCGCGAAAATGCAGCTTTTGGAAATGGACGCGCGCTATCAGGAACGCGGCGTAAACGAAGGCTTTTCCGGCGGCGAAAAGAAACGCAACGAAATCCTGCAAATGGCGGTGCTTGAACCCGTATTGGCCATTCTCGACGAAACCGACTCGGGGCTCGATATCGATGCGCTCAAAACCGTCTCCAAGGGCATCAACTCCTTGCGGCGTCCAGACAACGCCATCTTGCTCATCACCCATTACCAGCGCTTGCTCGACATGGTGCAACCCGACTTCGTGCACATTCTTTCCCGCGGCCGTTTCGTGAAATCCGGCGGCAAAGAATTGGCGCTTGAAGTGGAAAGCCGGGGCTATGACTGGTTAACTGCGGCGTGACGGTCGTTTTTCGATCTTCCGCCGCGCGTTGCAAAACCGCATGACGACTTCCGCTTCCACCCCGCTATCCCCTCCGCTTCGGACCGCCCAATTCATGCGGCCGACACGGGTGCGGGAAATTCCCGAGGCTTTGGCCTGGTTGCAGGCCAAGCAACCCCGCAGCTCGGACGTACAACAGGCCGCCTGGAAAGCCTTCACCGCCGTCGGCCTCCCCCATCAAGGCGACGAGGATTACGGCTTTGTGTCGGTGGCCGAATTGCGATCCAAATTGTCGGAGACGAAAACCTCGGCTTCGGCATTTCCGGCACCCGGAATTTCCGACAGTCAAAGCCAGTGGGATCGCTTCGATCCGAACTCCGATTCCGCATGCGTAAGTTTGGCCGGGCAGGAAAACGATGCCGCCGCGGCTTTGGCCCTAGCGTTTGCAGATGCCACCGGGTTGCAACTGGCGGCGGGGAGTCGCCGGGAAAACCCTTTGCGCATCGATCTCGATTCCGGACCAGGCCGCAGCGACGTGGCCATGTTCCTGCGCCTCGAAGCGAACAGCGCCGCACACATCCACCTGTGCAGCCGCAGCGCAGCCCAAAGTTTTCACAACGCGGTCCTGGTTTTTCTGCTGGGCCCGGGCGCAGAATTGGATCTGGTTTGCGAAGACGGCGGCCAAGGTTTGCAAGCGCAAAAACTTCGCCTGGTGCTGGCGCGTGAAGCCCGCGTGCGCGTGACGTCGGCCTCGACCGGCGGAGCCCTGCATCGCCTGGCGTTGCAAGCCGATTTACGAGAGCCCGGCGCTTCGCTGACCGTGGGCGCCGCGGCCGTGGTGGGTGGGAACCGGCGGCTGCACCGCCATCTGCATATCCGGCACCAAAGCCCGGATTGCGTTTCCAAGCAACTGTTCAAAACCGTGGCGACCGATGCGGCACGCGCCAGCGTCGACGGCACGGTGGTCGTCGATCGCGGAGCCCAACGCACCGACGCCCGCCAACTCATCCGCAATCTGCTTTTGTCCCCAGCAGCGCGCGTCGACGCCAAGCCCCGCCTGCTGATCCATGCCGACGACGTGAAATGCAGCCACGGCGCGGCCACGGGTAAGTTCGATCCCGAACAGCAGTTCTATTTGCGCGCGCGCGGACTGGACGCGCCGGCGGCCAACCGGCTTTTGACCCGGGCCTTTCTCTCCGAAGCTCTGGACGCCGCACCCGCCGGGCGCGACGCCCTGTTGGCCGGGCTGCTCGACGCCCTGGGCAGAAAAACGCCGTGACTCCGATGACGACGCCTTATCTCGACATCAAAAAAGACTTTCCGGTTCTGAATCGCGACTTCGGCGGTCAACCCCTGGTGTATCTCGATACGGCCGCGACGTCGCAAAAACCCGAGGCGGTCATCGACGCCATGGATCGCTTTTACCGCGAAAGCTACGGCACGGTGCGGCGCGGCGTGTACCGTCTCAGCGAAAAAGCCACGGCGGCCTATGAAGGCACGCGCCGGAAAATCGCGGACCTAATCGGTGCGGCCTCGGAAAACGAAATCGTTTACACCCGCGGCACCACCGAAAGCTTGAATCTCGTGGCCTATGCCTATGGCCGGTCGGTCTTGAAACCCGGCGATGAAATCGTGCTCTCGCACATCGAGCATCACGCCAACATCGTGCCCTGGCAAATCGTGGGCGAAATGACGGGAGCGCGCATTCGGGTCATTCCTTGCAACGATCGCGGCGTTTTGCTCTTGGATGAATTCGAAAAACTGCTTTCACCCCGCACCAAAATCGTGGCCGTAAACCACGTGTCGAATGCCCTGGGCACGGTCAATCCGATTGCGGAAATCGCGCGCATCGCCCATGCCGCCGGAGCCGTGCTGGTGGTGGACGGCGCGCAAAGCATCAGCCACCGCCGGGTGAACGTGCGCGAACTCGGCGCGGATTTCTTCGCCTTTTCCGGGCATAAAATGTTCGGCCCCACCGGCATCGGCATTCTCTACGGTCGGCACGATTTGCTGGCAAACATGCCGCCGTTCCAGGGCGGCGGCGACATGATTCGCACCGTGACCTTCGAGACCACCACCTACCAAGATCCGCCGCATCGCTTCGAAGCCGGCACGCCGGCCATTGTCGAAGTGGTGGGCCTGGCCGCGGCCGTGGATTACCTCCTGGGCGTGGGATTGGATCGCATTGCGGCCCATGAGCATGCCTTGCTGGAATACGGCACAAAATTGTTGTCCGACATTCCCGGCCTGCGCCTCATCGGCACGGCGCCGGAAAAATCCGGCGTGCTGAGCTTCGCCCTCGACGGCGTCCACCCGCATGACATCGGCACCTTGCTCGACATGGACGGCATTTCCATCCGCGCCGGGCACCATTGCGCCCAGCCCACCATGGCGCGCTTCGGAGTGCCGGCCACGGCACGCGCTTCGCTCGCGCCCTATAACACCGAAGCCGATCTCGACGCGCTGGCGGCGGGGATTCGCAAAATCCAGGGGATGTTCGGCTGATGTCCCAAGCCAACGAATTGTACCAGCAAGTCATTCTCGACCATAACCGCAATCCCCGGAATTTCCGGGCCATGCCCGATGCGACCCATGTGTGCCAGGGCCATAATCCGCTGTGCGGCGATCACATCACGGTGTTCGCCAAAGTGGACGAAAACGGCGCCTTGGCCGACGTGAGTTTTCAAGGCAACGGCTGCGCCATCAGCAAGGCCAGCGCCTCGCTGATGACCGCGCAACTCAAGGGTATGCCGATGGCGGAAGCCCGCGCTCTGTACGGAGAGTTTCACAACATGGTGAAAGGCGAGGCCGGCGACGAAAATTCGCCCTTGGTCGCGGCGCATTTGGGCAAGCTGACTTTATTTCGCGGGGTGCGGGAATACTCTTCGCGCATCAAATGCGCCACCTTGGCTTGGCATGCCTTGATGGGTGCCCTGGATCGCCGCGATTCCGCCACCACCGAAAGCTAGGCAGCGCATCCCAATCGTTTCCCTTTTTATAACTATCTAAATTATTTGGCTTCGCGGCACCGGGCCGAAAGCAAGGGAATCAAGAAAAGGGAGTGGAATCATGTCGACAAGACTTCGCTTTGCAGTGGTGGGATTGGGGCAATGCGGCGGCAATCTGGCCAACACCTTCGCCCGCTACGGCTACCCTGCGGTGGCCGTGAACACGTCCATTCTCGACCTCAAGGATTTGCAAAACATTCCCGACGCCCAGAAAATCCACATTCCCCCCACCGAGAGCGACGGCGCCGGCAAAGACCCGCGCATCGGCGAACAGGCCATTCAGCAACATTTGGCCACCATCATGCAAGCCCTGCAGCCGCTCGTGCGGAATTGTGATGCCATCTTGCTGGCTGCGGGGTTGGGCGGCGGCACGGGAAGCAATGTGGCCTTGCTCGGCAAATTGTTGCGGCGCTTCGAAATTCCCATCGTGGCCCTGACGACCATCCCCACCGACAATGAATCGGCCTTGGCCAAGATCAACGCGTTGCGGGCCGTGAACCAAATCGTGGCCGAAGATCTCGACTCGTGCGTTCTCATCGACAACTCGAAAATCCTGCAGGTGTTTCCGGAAAGCAGCCTGGCGGCTTTTTATCCCCAGGCCAATGAATACGTGGTGAAAAGCTTCGTCAACTTCAACTCCATGTTCCAGGAATTCGCCAGCCGCAGCCTGATCAGCTTCGACAACGAAGATTTCCGCAAGGTGCTGCTTTCCAAGGGCATTCTCATTTTCGGCGAAACCGAATTGCGTGCCGAGGAGATCCGCACCCTCGACGAACTGCTGCCCCAGCTCAAAACGATTTGGGAAACCAGCGGGCTCATGGCCGAAGGGTTCAACTACACCTCCGCCGCCTCCGGAGCGGTTTGCATTTTCGCCCCGCCCGAAGTCTTGCAGCGCACGTCGAGCCGTTTCCTCAACATGCTGGGAGAAGAGTTCAAAACCCTGACCAACGGCGCCACCTGTTATTTCGGGATTTACGAGCACAACAATCCGGCCGTGGTCAAGGTGGCCACCATGTTGGGCCGTTTGACCATTCCGGTGCGGTTGCAGGAATTGCTGGCCGAAGCGTCGACCGAAGGCCGCAATCTCAACCGCAAGATCCAGCAGGAGCTTCCCACGCTCGACATCTCCGTGCTGGACGGCATGGAATTGTTCGCCTCGGCGCCACCGCGCGGCACGGACACCGCGGTGTTGGCCCAAAACAACGCGGCGGAAGGCGGTCCGCTGGATCAGAAGCCGGCCTACGCGCCGGAAGAATACGTGCGCCTGAAAAGAAACCGCGGCCGCGGTTGATCGCCTAGCCCGTCCCGATTGTCACCACGGTTCGGGGTGGAGTATAATTCGGATTATCCACCGGGGAGGCGCCCATGGTTTTCATCTTGTGCCTGGTCTGTTTTTTCAGCACCGTGGGCGGCGTATTGGTGGGCCAATCTCTGAAAGGTCTGCTCATTTTCAAAGCCGGATTGGAAAAGGGCCAACGCCAGATGTTCCGCATCGGCCTTGGCGCCGTAGCCGTCGCCGTGGTCCTGGCCTTGATCGCCCTGTTTATTCCTTTGCCGTAACCACCCGACCGCTTTCCGCTGCGCCGGGCGAACGGGCGAAGTGGCCGCTACCGGCCGGTTTGTTCCCGTCTGTGCGCGCGGAGTATCACCGAAGGTTTGTTCCGACAGTTTGACAGCCGACGCGGTTTTTGTGGTCGGCCCGGGTTGCGCGTTGTACGATTAAGAACATATCTCCATGGAGCCGCTATGAGCACGGAAGCGAAAGAAGGCGAGTTCGAACTCAAAATCGACACCAGCAAAATGTCGCAGGAGAAGGCGCAGGCCATGCTGGTGGCCGAGTCGAACCGCGAAATCAAATGGGAAAATCCCAGCTTTGCCGGCAACCTGTTCATGGGCCGCTTTCTTCCCGAACTCATCACGCCTTATCCCGAACAGTCGGCCGAAGACCGCGCTGTGGGAGACGCGCTGCTGGCGGAACTGGGAACGTTTTTGAAAGAAAATCTCGATCCCGACGAAGTCGATCGCACCCGCGAAATTCCGAAAAAGGTCTTTGCCGGCTTCACCAAAATGAAATTGTGGGCCATGAAAATTCCCAAAGAATTCGGCGGCTTGGGTTTGAGCCAGGTGAATTACAACCGCGCCGTTTCCTTGGTGGCCAGCTATTGCGGCTCGACCGCCGTCTGGCTTTCGGCGCACCAAAGCATCGGCGTGCCACAGCCGCTGAAAATGTTCGGCACACCCGAACAGAAACAGAAATGGCTTCCCCGCTTCGCCGCCGGCGCCATTTCGGCCTTCGCCCTGACCGAACCCGACGTAGGTTCGGACCCGGCCAAGATGAGCACCTCGGCCACGCCGTCGCCCGACGGCTCGCATTACATCCTGAACGGCATGAAGCTCTGGTGCACCAACGGTCCCGTGGCCGACATCATGGTGGTCATGGCGCGCACGCCGCCGGTGGTCAAACGCGGCAAGGAGATTCCGCAAATCACCGCCTTCGTGGTCGAACGCGGCATGCCGGGCATCGAAGTGGTGCACCGCTGCGATTTCATGGGCATTCGCGCCATTCAAAACGGATTGTTGCGCTTCAGCAACGTGCAGGTGCCGAAAGAGAACATCATTCTCGGTCCGGGCAAGGGTTTGAAACTGGCTTTGACCACCTTGAACACCGGACGCCTGACCCTGCCGGCCGCGGCCGTAGGCATGGGCAAGCAATGCCTGAACATCGTGCGCAATTGGGGCAACGAGCGCGTGCAATGGGGTTTGCCCATCGGCAAACACGAAGCCATTTCGTACAAGCTGGCCTTCATGGCGTCGACCCAATTCGCCATGGAAGCCGTGACCTGGCTCACATCGGCCATGGCCGATCGCGGCGGCTACGACATTCGCATCGAAGCCGCCATGGCCAAACTCTTCTGCTCCGAAGCCGCGTGGAGGATGATCGACGAGACCATGCAGATCCGCGGCGGCCGCGGCTATGAAACCGCCGAGTCGCTCAAGGGCCGCGGCGAAAAAGCCGTGCCCGTCGAGCGCATGCTACGCGATTGCCGCATCAACCGCATCATCGAAGGCACCTCGGAAATCATGCATTTGTTCCTGGCCCGCGAGGCGCTCGACCCGCATATGCAAGTGGCGGCCGAGCTCATGCTCAAGCATTTGCCCATGAACCGGCGCTTGCGGGCCGGAGTCAAGATGGCCAATTTCTACAGCAAGTGGTATCCGCAGCAATGGCTGAACTCCAGCCTGTTCCACTCGTACGCCGAATTCGGGCCCAAGCTGGCGCGCCACATGAATTACGTGGAGCGCACCTGCCATCACCTGGCCCGCAGCATCTTTCATTCCATGGGCATGTATCAGAACACCTTGGAGCGGCGCCAAATGATTTTGGGCCGCTACGTGGACGTGGGCACCGAGCTCTTCGCCATGTCGGCGGCTTGCGCGCGCGCCAAAATGCTGAGCGACCGCGATCCCAATAATCCGCATCCGGTGCATCTCGCCAATTACTTCTGCAAAGAAGCGCGCCGACGCGTCGAAAACCTGTTCGCGGCCCAAAGCGACAACGACGACGTGCAGGCCAACAAAATCGCCAAAAGCCTGCTCGGCGGCGAACACAAATGGATGGAAGACGGAATTCTGCGCTGCTACGAAGATTGATCGCGGTCGCGCAGCAAATGCTCGGCAGCCGGCTCGTGATCGAGAAAGACCAATTCCTGCGCCAGCCGGTTCAAGGCCAGCCGGGCCGTATGAAAGGCCTGGCACAAGGTCAGCAGCACCGGCCCCAACCCCAGGCGCCGAGCCAGAAGATCGTCGCCGGCCAGACGATAGGAAGCGCTGCCCAATTGCTCGTAATACTCCAACCCCGGCGCAGCGCGGTGCGCCGCCTTGCGCAGCAGGTGGCGCGGATACAATCCGCTCAGGAACAGCGCGTAGTCTCCCAGATGCAGCCGTAAACGAAAGCGCCGCTCTCCCCCGCAGCGATCGGCGGCGTCGAGCAGTTCGAAGAGGTAATCGTAGGAGCGCGTGGCGTCGCTCCAGGGATTGCGCGTGCGTGTCTGGCTGGTGAATTCGCTGAGGCGCGCCGCGATGTAATCCGCCACTTCGGGGTCGTCGATCTCGGCGCGGCGCAAGACATGGCGCACCAGCACGTAGAAATAGAACGGCGCCGAAATCCGCAAACAGCCCCGCAATTCCAACATCACGCGGAAGAGGCGAACATCATCGAGCAGGCGATCCAGGCAATCGGGATCGCGCATTAATGCGGAAAGGGAGTTCCGGCTTCCCGCATCCCCCAGGGATTGGACCAGGAAATCAAGGTCGGCCGCGGTCAAGCGGCTGCGACAAAAAAGCAACGAAGACGACATGGCGAGCCTCCATTCTTTATTATCGTGTTTTTCCTTCTGATGCTATAGAAGCTCGGATCAAACTGCGAAAATAGAACGAAATTCCCTGCTTTTATCCCGGTCGAATAGCCATGAACGACTCGCGTTTTTGCAAATGGAAGATCAATCCGGATATGTCGGCCGGTGTAACACCGTGAATGCGCTGGGCCTGGCCCACGGTCAGCGGACGTCGCTGCTGCAATTTCTGGCGCGCTTCGAGGGAAAGCGCCTGCGCCTGCCCAAAGTCGAAGGTTGCGGGAATGCGCCATTCCGACAGCTTGCGGCTGCGCTCGATTTCGCGGCGCTGGCGTTCCTGAAATCCGCGGTAGCGCTCGCCGGCTTCAAAGGCCACCCATTCGGGTTCGCCCCAATCCGGCGGGGCCAAATCGAGGTAGGTCAGCAATTCCGGCCATTTGATTTCCGGCCGGCGTAGCAACGACCATACCGGCGTCGATTCGCGAATGCCCCCGCCGCGCGCTGCGAGAAAAGGATTGATCTCGGCGGGCGTCACCTTGCGCTCCCTCAATTCCGCTTGCTTGGCTTCCCTCCTGGTCCGGCGTTCCGTATAGCGGCGCAACACCGCGTCTGCGATCAAACCCAGCCCGTGGCCTTTTTCCAGCAGGCGATCTTCGGCATTGTCCTGGCGCAAATGCAGGCGGTATTCGGCGCGCGAAGTGAACATGCGATAGGGTTCGTCGAGTTCAAGGCTGACGAGATCGTCGATCAGCACGCCGAGATAAGACTCGGCGCGGGAAAGCAAAAACGGTTCACTCCCCCGCACATGCAGGGCCGCATTGATGCCCGCCATCAGTCCCTGCGCCGCGGCTTCTTCGTACCCCGAGGTTCCGTTCACCTGCCCGGCAAAATACAGGCCGGGAAAATCGCGGCATTCCAAAGTGGGCTGAAGCTGGGTGGCGTCGACCGAATCGTATTCCACGGCGTAGCCGTAGCGCAGCACCGCGCAATGCTTCAAGCCGGGAATGGTGCGCAGCGCCTGATCCTGCACCTCTTGCGGCAGGCTGGAGGAAAAACCGTTGACATAGATGCGGCCGCTGGAAAGCCCTTCGGGTTCCAGAAACAATTGATGCGAATCGCGATCGGCGAAGCGGTTGACCTTGTCTTCCACCGAAGGGCAGTAGCGCGGCCCCACGCCTTGAATCCGGCCCGTAAACATGGGGCTGCGATCGAATCCGGTGCGCAGCACGGCATGCGTCTCGGCATTGGTACGCGTGATCCAGCATACGGCCCGGTTTTGCAGCGGGCGTTCGGTGCGGAAGGAAAATGGAAAGGGCGAATCGTCACCGGGTTGCACTTCAACTTCGCCGTAATCCAAGGAGTCGGCGCGCAAGCGGGCCGGCGTGCCGGTTTTGAGCCGGCGCGTGTGCAAGCCCATCTCCGCCAAACCCCGCGCCAATTCCTGCGCGGCCGGTTCGCCGATACGGCCGCCCGGCGTGCTTTGCATGCCGGTGTGCATCACCGCCCCCAGAAACGTGCCCGAGGTGATGATCACGGTGCGGGCGAACCACTTTTGTCCTGCGCTCAGGCGCAGTTGGAAACCGCCTTCTCCCAACCGATCAAAACCCAGCAACTCGCCGGCAACCAGGGCGAGACCGGGTGTGCGGGACAATTCGGCCTGCATAAAGGCCGCGTATTCGTCCATGTCCATTTGCGCGCGCGGACCCCAAACCGCCGGGCCCTTGGAGCGGTTGAGCATGCGGAATTGAATGCCGGCATGGTCGGCCGCCACGCCCATGAGACCGCCCAAAGCGTCGAGGTCGCGCACCAATTGGCCCTTGGCCACGCCGCCGATGGCGGGATTGCAGGACATGCGGCCGATGGCGGCCAAATCCAAGGTCACCATGGCCGTACGGCACCCCATGCGCGCGGCCGCCGAAGCTGCTTCGATGCCGGCATGACCGCCGCCAATCACCACCACGTCGAAAGAGTTTTCCATATTTCCGAGCTAATACTAAGTAACTCGCAACCAAGGCGAACCTATGAAATATTGGCTGATGAAAAGCGAACCCGACGAATTTTCCCTTGAGCATTTGCGGCAACGACCCAAGCAAACCGAGCCCTGGACCGGCGTGCGCAATTATCAGGCGCGCAACCATTTGCGCTCGATGCAACCCGGCGACCGGGTCTTGTTCCACCACAGCAGCGTGACGCCGGCCGGCATTGCGGGCTTGGCCGAAGTCGTTTCTCCCGCCTATCCCGATCCCACGGCTTTGGACCCGAACTCGCATTATTATGACCCCCGCGCCGCGGCCAAAGGCAATACCTGGGTCGCCGTCAATGTGCGTTTCGTCGCGGCATTCCCCAGGCTATTGACCCTGGAGGAAATGCACACGCTGCCGGGACTCGAAGACATGCTGGTGTTACGCCGGGGCATGCGGCTGTCAGTGCAGCCGGTCACAGAAAAGGAATACCGCCTGATCACGGATTGGATGCAGAAGCCCGGCCAATCCCAGGTCGCCGCAAAACCCCACGCCACACTTCATGCGAAGGTTAAACCCAAACCCCAAAAACAGAAAAAGGCCTGATTTCTCTGCCGGCGAAAATCCTTGCCGCCTTGCACTTGCTTTTATTTTTGTGTTATGGAACCCCGCCTACAAGAAAGCGTAAAACCTCCGCTGGTTCCGGAGGTGGAAGGCCTGTTTCCGGCCGGTCAACGGGAACATTTTGAACGCTATTTGCGCGAAGAACGAATTCTACAGCAGTTGCGCCAGATATTACGCCGTAACAATTCGCCCCCGGTGGCAGAGCCCGAAGCTCCCGATCGTTACGAGCCGCAACGGCTCACGCGAAAAATCTGCTGGCAGTACGATGTGAACGCGCGGCGCATTCCCCTCTTGCGTCGACCCTATATCTGATACCCGACGCTGGCGAAGGCGCAGCGGCGGAGGATTTTATTGCACGATGGTCAAATTCGACGTCCACACGTCGTTATCACCTGAGTCGGTGGATAAAATCAAAACATAGCTGGTGTCTGCGCCGGCTTGCACGATGGTCCAATCGGTGGATCCGACATCGGCCAGCATGGGCCAGACGGTACCGGTTTCATCTTGGATGGCGAGCTTCCATTGCCCTGCCGGAATTTTGAAACTGACGGTGGCATTTTCGGGTACGCTCCCCACCGTGGTCGAGGGGGCGGTGATGTCGACCACATTCGAGGCATAAAGCAGCAGCGTGAAAGCCCCCGGGTCACGGGTGACATTATTGGTCACGCTGAGGGTGGCGGAATCACCGCCGTTAGTGGTTCCTCCGGTCGGGCTGGTGACCCCGCCGAAATCAACGGGCTGGCACGCCGCCATCAAGCCGCCGAGCAAGGCCATTGCGGCCCACCGTTTCGCCTTCATAATCGACCCCCGTTGCATATTGTACAATGGCCCGACTAGGGAAGGTAGACACGCCGCACCCTCGACCCCAGCGAGCAGATAATATCGTAGGGATGCGTGTGTTTCAGGCGCGCCCAGTCTTCGATGGTGATTTCGTTCCGGCCCGCATGCCCCACCAGCACCACCTCGTCGCCCACCTTGGCGGTGGGACAGGGTTCGAGGTCGACGGTGAGGTAGTCCATGGAAACTCTGCCGATGATGGGACAGGGCCGGCCCCGAATCAGCACATGCCCGGCATTGCTGGCCGACAAGGGCACGCCGTCGGCATAGCCTGCGGGAAGGGTTCCCACCCAGGTGTCGCGCGGCAAAACATAGGTGCAACCATAACCGATGGTGAACCCCGCCGGCAGACGGCGCCGGGCCAGCAAGATGCTTTTCAGGCTCAGCGAGGGTGAAAGCCGATAGGTGCGCAAGCCGAGCAGATCGAACACACCATAAAGGTTGATGCCCGTGCGCACAAGGTTGAAATAGGCGGAAGGAAAATTATTGATGCCGTCGGAATTGGCCATGTGCCTCAGGGGAAAACGAATTCCCCGGTTTTCCAGGCGGAGCACGATGTTCTGGAACAGGCGTATCTGTTGACGTGATTTGCGATGGCGGGGATGATTGGCGTCGGCGAAATGGGAAAAAATGCCTTCCAACGAGAGTCCCGGCAGTTTCAGAATGCGTTCGACCGCGGCTTCGGCGGAGAAATGCGGAAGCCCCAACCGACCCATGCCGGTGTCGATTTTAATATGCACGGTGACGGTTTTTCGCTGGCGTAAGGCCTCGCGGGAGAGCAGTTGGGCCGTGCGCAAGTCGGGTACGGGACAGATAATGCCATGGCGAATGCAGTCGGGAATCTCGCGGTCGAGCAATCCGCTCAGGATCTGGACGGGTTGGGGCAAACTTCGCCGCAGGGCCAGAGCTTCGCCGAGTTCGGCGACTCCGAAGCGATCCACGCCGGCTTCCGCCAAAACCCGGGCCACCGGCAACGCCCCTAAACCGTAGGCATCGGCCTTGAGCACGGCCATTACCGCGGCCGGACGCACGGTACGGCGGATGCGGAGAAAATTCCGCCGGATGGCGCGTTCGCTGACTTCGAGCCACACGCGCGCGGAAGGTGCAGAATGTCGGAAAGGCATGCCGAATACCCTCGAATATTTACCTTTTACGCGATGGAAACCGATTTGCGACTCAGAAAATGGGCGGTAGCCTCTAAAGGAGAAAGCATGTCCCATGTTGCCAAAATTTTGACGTGGGGATTGGTGTTGGCCATGGGTGCGGGAATCAGCGCGGCCGACGAAACACATCACGGCGAAAACATGGCCCAGTTGGGGTATGCCAACCGTGATCTCTCCGGCGACCGTTTTATCGACTGCACCTTGGACGGCGCCCATTTCAACCAGACCATCGGAGACAAGCCCTCCTTCGAAGGTTCGACGGGCGACAAGGTGAATTTCAATTCGACCCAACTCGTCAAGGCCAATTTCCACGGAGCCAAATTCACCCATTCCGATTTTAACGCCTCGGATTTGCGCAATGCCGACTTTTCCAAAGCCGTACTCGATCATTCCGATTTTAAGAATGCGGTGTTGCTCGGCTCCGATTTTTCCGAATCCTCTTTGGCCGGCGTCAATTTCAAAGAGACCAAGTTCGACGGCGACATCGACTTCTCCAAAGCCAATCTCGCAGGCGCGCAATTCCGCGACAACAGTCTGGAAGGATCCGACTTTTCCAAAACCGACATGAAGGGCGCCCAATTCATCAACGTCAAATTGGATCGCGCCGACTTCCGGGGGGCGACCTGGGCCAATACCATCCTGACCGAATGCACGCTTTCCGACGCGCATTTCAACGACATTCATGCCGCGGCCGTCAATCTGACCAGCTCCAACCTGGTCGAGGCCGACCTGCGCGGCTTTCACTGCGACGGCTGTACTTTGGATCAAACCGACTTCAGCTATACCCGGCTTGGCGGAACGAATTTCAACCGCTGCAGTTTCGCGCAGGCGGTGTTCATGAATGCCGACATGTCCGGCGTGCTATTTACCCAATGCAATTTGACCGGCGCCAGCTTCGAACAAAAATCCCTCGACGATGCCGACTTCACCAAAGCGCGGCTCGCGAAAGCCAAGTTCAACTGCAAAAAAATCAGCGGGGTGAAGTTCAATGATGCCGACCTGAGCGGAGCCGACTTCACCGGGGCCGAGCTCTTCGATTGCGATTTTTCCGGAGCGGATCTCTCCAATGTGCGCTTCACCGGCGCCTTCATCACCGGCTGCGATTTCAGCGGCGCCAATCTGGCCACGGTGTTCTGGACCCCGCAAAACCTGAAGAAGAACGTGTACGATGCGCAAACGCGCTTTCCCGTCTCGTACAATCTGAATCCGCTGCAAATGCATCGCCACTAATCGCGGCGCGTACTTCGGCGTAAACCTCACCACCATCCGAATTGTTATCGTTGCTTTATGCGACGCCAAATCCTGCATGCCGGCGCCGCGGAACTCGTCTATGAGATCCGCGAGATCGTCAAGAAAGCCCAGTTGTTTCAGAATCTGGGCGTGGAAATTTTTTGGGAAAATATCGGCGACCCGGTGCAAAAAGGCGCGCCCATTCCCGATTGGATGAAGGAAATCGTTGCCGGTTTGGCGCGCGTATCCTCCAGCTACGGTTATTGCCCCACCAAGGGCGTCTTGGCCACGCGCGAGTTTCTGGCGCGGCGCACCAACGCCCTGGGCGGCGCGCAGATTACCGCCGAAGACATTCTTTTCTGCAACGGCGTGGGCGATGCCATCAACAAGGTGTACCAATACCTCGATGCCGGGGCACGCGTCATCGGACCCTCGCCGGCGTATTCGACCCATTCGTCGGCCGAGGGCGGGCATGCCGGCCGGCCGCCCCTCACCTATCGCCTGCATCCGGAAAACCATTGGTATCCCGACATGGCCGAGTTGCGCCGCCAGGTGCAGGGCAACCCGGATATCGTGGGCATTCTCATCATCAATCCCGACAACCCCACGGGCATGGTGTACCCCGAATCGACGCTGAAAGAAATCGTGGCCCTGGCCCGGGAATTCGGGCTGTTCATACTCGCCGACGAGATTTACACCAAGATCACCTATAACGGCGCGAAGGCCGTGCAATTGGCCGAAGTCATCGGCGAAGTCTGCGGCATCGCCATGAAAGGCGTATCCAAGGAGTTACCCTGGCCCGGCGCGCGCTGCGGCTGGCTCGAATTCTATAACACTGCACGCGATTCCGAATTCGCGAAATTGGTGAAGGCCATTGAAGACGGCAAGATGCTCGAAGTGTGCTCGACCACCTTGCCGCAACTGGCCATTCCTCCGATTCTCGGCGACCCGCGCTTTCCCGCGCACCGCGAAGCCCTGAACCAGGCCATTGCGCGCCGGGGCGACGTGGTGTATGAAACCTTGAGCGATCTGCCCGGATTGCTCGTGAACAAAACCTTCGGTGCGTTTTACAACACCATTCTGTTCCGGCCCGGAGTCTTGCAGCCGCATCAGAAGCTGAAGGTCCCGAATGCCGAAGCCGCCCAGCTGGTGGAAACCATGGTGCACAACGTGCCGCTCGATAAGCGCTTCGTGTATTACGTCTTGGCCGCCACCGGTATTTGCGTGGTGCCGATTTCGTCTTTCTGCTCCGACTTGTTGGGATTCCGGGTCACCCTGCTCGAAGAAAATCCCGAACGCATGCGGTGGATTTACCAGCGGTTGCGCCTGGCGATATTGGAATATTTGGAGTCGTAGGCGGGAATTATAAGAGTGTATGAAGCACACTTTGGCGAAAGTGGTGGGATTAAAACACGTCGCGGATTATACGTTGGAAATCGCGTTTGACGATGGCACCTCTCAGCGCATCGATTTCTTTCCATTTCTGAAAGGCCCACTTTTTGAACCCTTGTGTGACAAGATTTTTTTTGCCCAGGTAAAAGTTGATCCCGAGGCATACACCTTGGTGTGGCCGAATGACGCGGATTTCGATTCCGGCATGCTGCATGACTGGAACGAAATGAAAGTGGAATTTCACGCACAAATCACGGGAAATATCCCGCCAATCCTATCTGCCAATTGAGCTGTACTCCTCACGAAGTACCCGTCGTGGCCCGATGACGAAATTTTTTTGCCCAGGTAAGACAGAATGGCGGGCCCGTTCAGAACACGGGGCCATTGTCGGGAGCCGCGTCGGCCGAAGTGTCTTCCGAGGTGGAAGAATCGAATTCAGGCACGGGAGAATTGGACCGTAATCCCTTCCAGCGCCGCGCCACCAACTCCTCATCGAGGCTATCGTACACCCCGCGCATCCAACCCGGCGCCGTGGTGTCGGCCAAGGATTTCAAGCCTTTGAACAAAGCGTAGTTGCGCAAAACCTGGCGCTTGTGGGAAAGAAAGCCCGCGCTGGGCCGACGCGGATTCCAATGCGTGGGCGCCGGCAACAGGCATACTAGGTCGAGCATCTCCTCTTGGTTCAACTGCGGCAGGGGTTTGTGAAAATCCCGGAGCGCGGCCTCGCGCACCCCGAAAACGCCGGGGCCGAATTGGGCCGTGTTCAGGTAGATCTCGAGAATGCGGTTCTTGTCCAAGGTGTTCTCCAGCAGCAAGGTGATGGCCGCCTCCTGCAATTTGCGCTGGATGTCTTTTTTGCTGTTGAGATACAGGTTTTTGGCCAGTTGCTGGGTGATGGTGCTGGCCCCGCGCGCCGGTCTGCCGGCCTGGTGATTGGCCACCATGGCGTATTCCATCTGCTCCCAGTCAAATCCTTCATGACTGTAGAACTTGGCATCTTCGGCCACAATCGCCAATTGCGCCAGGGTTTTGGGAATGGAATCCAGCGGAATCCAGCTCCAATAAATGGTCGTATCCGGGGGCTTTGTTCCCCGGCGCAAGGCCGACTGTAGGCTGTCGTGCAAGGCCGCCCGCTGTGCTGCGATGAAGGCCGTGGTAGCCGGCGGATGATCGCGCAGGGAACGGATTTCCCGCACGTGGAAAAACGCCATGGTGCGGAAGAACAACACCAGAACGGCCACCAGCACAGCCCCCAGGGCCAATTGGTATAAGGCCCAAATCGTCAACCAGACGAATTTCACAATCCGGAACATCAGTTTGAGATAGAAGCGCAAGGCGAGCATGGTGTGAAACCCGGGCAGGAAAATGTACTTAGGCGGCCGGGACGTTAGGTTGCCGGGACGAACCGGCAAGCTTTCTGTTATCTTCGCCGCTATGCTTTCTTGGGTTACGGCGCGGACATGACCCGGTTCAGACCTTGCATCGATTTGCATGCCGGCCAGGTGAAACAAATCGTGGGCGGCAGTTGGCGCGATAACGCCGGCCCCCAGACGAATTTCGTGTCCGATCGCGATGCGGCGTATTACGCGGGTTTGTACCGCGACCAGGGTTTATCCGGCGGCCATGTCATCGCCTTGGGGCCGGGCAATGAAGCAGCGGCCAAATCCGCGTTGCGGGCCTTTCCCGGGGGCCTGCAAATGGGCGGTGGCATCGGGCCGGAGAACGCGCGGGATTATCTCGAAGCGGGCGCCAGCCATGTCATCGTTACCTCGTGGTTGTTCGCCCACGGCCGGCTCGACCGCGATCGCCTGCGGGAGTTGTCGCAACGCGTGGGTCCGGAGAGACTGGTCGTGGATTTGAGTTGCCGCCGCCAGGGAGACGGCTGGTACGTGGCCATCAATCGTTGGCAAACCGTGACCGAAGTGAAAATCGCTTCCGAACTTTTCCAAGCCCTGGCCGGAACCTGCGCCGAATACTTGATCCACGCGGCCGACGTCGAAGGCCTGCGGCAGGGCGTGGACTGGGACTTGGTCCGGCATCTGTCGGGGCTGGTGGAATTGCCCACCACCTATGCCGGCGGAGCCTCGTCGCTGCAGGATTTGCCGCGCATGCAAGCCGAAAGCGGCGGCCGCATCGACCTGACCATCGGCAGCGCACTCGATATTTTCGGCGGGGCCGAAGTGCGCTTGGCCGATTGTGTGGCGTGGAACCGCAGGCCGGGCGCCGGGGCGGCCTGAAGGCAAGCGCGTTGCAGGGCGAAGAAGAGATTCCACCGCGGCATCCCGAGCGGGTGGAATTGCGCCGCGCGGACGGCAAAGATCCGATTCTCGAAGCCTCGCTGGTCTTGGCCTCGCAAGGCCTCAAACATTGGATTGAATTCGACGGCCGCGATTTCATTCTCAGCGTCGAAGCCGGCGACGCTGAGACGGGCCGAAAAATCCTGGCGCAATACGAAAGCGAAAACCTGGGATTCAATCCGCCGGAAGAAACCGGCGTGCCGCCGCTGGACCTGTATCTTTCGCCCTTGATCCATCTCGCCATTCCGGTGGGCGTGTATTTCTGGGCCGACCCCTGGCAACCCGGGATCACCCGGCGCGGGGGGGCCGACGCCGCTAAAATCCTGGCGGGAGAATGGTGGCGCACCTTGACCGCCACCTCGCTGCATGCCGGCGACGAGCATTTGCTGGGTAATATGCTCTCGGGATTTTTCATCCTCAACCTGCTGCGCCGGCGCTGTGGACCGGGTGTTTCCATGCTGGTGCTGACCTTGGCCGCCATGCTGACCAATGCCCTGGTGGCCGCGCTTTCCGCTCCCGAGCATTTATCCATCGGCTTTTCCACCGTGGTGTTCGCGGCCTTGGGAATGCTGGCCGGGCTGGAAACGCTGCACATGCCCCGGCATCCCCTGCGCGGTTTGCGCAGCGTGGCGCCGCTGCTGGCCGCGCTCTGTTTGGCCGTGCTGGTGGGCATCGGCAAAGACATCGATGTCAAGGCGCATTTCTTCGGTTTCGCCCTGGGCGCCGCAGCCTCACCTCTGGTTCCCAAGCTGGAACGCGCCTGCAAGCCCTGGCCCTGGCAGGCCGCAGGAGTGGCCTTGGTTTACGCTTTGTATGCCTGGTGTTGGCACCTGGCGCTGCGGTGAGAATTTTTAAACCCTACCTGCTTCCTCACAGGGGCGAAATACCTCACTGTATTCGCCAGCTTGAAGGCGATGGCATCCGCCCTGTCATTCCCGCGTAAGTTCTTTGAACTCCGGCGTGGACCAAAGCAGCGACAGCTCCCGGTCACGACGCCACTTTTCGACTTCGGCACCTTGGTACGATTGTGATTTTTTTAACCACGTCAGCGCATCGGCGGCATCTTTCTTATAACAGAAACACTCCGCAATGCGCCAGCAGGCCTTGGCCGCCAGGCTATAAGACGCCATTGCATTTCGGTAGTCCGCGATGGCGGTGTCGTATTTCCCCAGGGCTTTCCAGGAATTGCCCCGCTGTAAAAAGGCCAGCATTCTGGCGCCGTTATATTCCTTGGGAGTCAGGAGGATAATCGCTTGGGAATACGCCGCAATGGCGCTGTCGTACTTGGATTCATCGGCCCACGCGACCCCTTTGCTGATGTAGGCCAAAGAGTGTTCCGGGGAAAGCATCAGGGTGCTGTCGAAATCGGAGATCGCCCGAGCGAGTTTTCGCATTTTGTAATAGGTCAATCCCCGGCCGAAGTAGGCGTTGGCAAAGTGAATGGTGGGATCGAACTCATAGCTCGTGCTATCCAGTCTGATCGCCGCGGTATAATCCGCAATCGCGGCATCATATCGGCCCAAATCCCGGTAGGTGCCCGCCCGCTTGCTGTAGGCGTCGGCGCTCGCCGGTTTCAATCTTATGGCGAGGGAATAATCCTGGATCGCCGCCGCATGTTGATTATTCAGGTCGCGGAGCACGCCCCGGTTGGTAAGGGCGTCGACATTGTTGCTGTCGAGCGAAAAGGCCGTGGTGTACTCGGAAATCGCGCTATCATACTGCTCGTCCATGTAGCGAGCCGGATCCGGGATATGGTGTTCCTGTGCGTAATGCAGCGTCAGCACGCGTTTGGATCGGTCATACAGGGCCGTACCCAGTCCATCATGTACCGGGGAGTTTTTCGGATTGACCGTCAGAGCCGCCCGATAGAAATTGACGGCCGAATCGTATTGCCCGGAAGCACGGAAGAGGTCTCCCATTCCACCCAGCGCCTCGTCGTTGCGGGGGTTTTGGGCCAGAATGCGTCGGTAGATCGCAAATGCGCCGGTAGAGTCGCTGCGCTTTTTCATCTGATCAGCCCGTCGCAGCAGCGCGCTTTCACTTTCGGCGACCAATTCGGTTTTTTGGATTGGCGGCGCCGAAACTCGGGGCGTAACGATCTGCCCCGAAAAGCTGGCAGATCTCGAAGTAACTGGAACCGTATTCGCCTGCGCCAGGCGTGTTGCCGGGGCGGGAGCCGGATGTGCCGCGTTTTTCCGAAACGAGGAAGCCGGTGCGCGCTTTTTTGGTTTCTGCGGCGATGCGGTCCGCTTCGCCGGCAAAAAAAAGCGCACAGCCTGCCCGGGCAACGGTGAATTAATTTCCGCCGCGGCTTGCTCCTCCTCCGGTTGAGAAAATTGAACTGCGTTTGCTTGCGGGGAAACCGGGGAAACCAAAAGTTGCGCGGGCACGCGGGCACGCGGCGCCAGCCGCAGACCAAATCCCATTCCGAGACCAAAAAGCAGGGCCAGCAAACAAATAAGATAAAGGCTTCGATTCCCCTCGATTTCAAAAATATCCGGGCGAGCGCTCAAAACATTTAAAAATTCCGCGCCGCCAAATTCGCGCTCGAAAGGTTTTGCTTTCAAAATTCTTTTTCCACCACGCCTCATGGTTATACCAAGATACCCGTGTCCAAATTCCGATCTGGAAACCGGCCCTTAAATTCCCGTGAATAACTGCGAGTAGAGGTGGTGTGCAGACTGCACCTCCACCCGGTAAGCGCCGGGACGCAAGGTCCGCGGAAGCGAGAATTGTTGCGGGCTGCGGCCGTTCGCCACGAACAACTGCCGCCCCGCCATATCGACGACCCGCAAGACATAGTCCTCGTTCAGATCAACGTCCAGGGTGGAGGCGCGCAGCGCGATCCAGCGCGAAGAGGGCGGCAGCGGAACGATGTCGACCATCGATGTGGGAGTGATTTCGATCAAGGAAACGCCGAAGCGCGGCAAAGCGAAGTTCAGCGCGATCTGCCCGTTGGCCGAAGTCATCTGCTGTTGCGGATTCAACAATTCCAATTGCATGTACTTGTGCAGCGTATCCAGTTGCGAAGGCGTGGGATGCGCCGGGCTGCCCATCGCGATCCACTTGGTGTTGGCGTTGCTGTGTGTCGTATCCATGCGCCAGTGGGTGACATAAACCTGGGAGGGGAAGGTCGACGGCAGTGTTACGGTGAGGTTGATGACCGCATCGGGAACCGGCACGATATCATCGTGATAATTCCACAGCAACACCTGCACGCTCGAATCGGACTTGGCTGCGATGCCGTCGATGTCGGGAGCCTGGGTGCCGCGCAACGCGCTGGGATTGTTCAGGATGTAAGCCAGGCCCAATGCGCCGCTGCTGACAACGGGAATGCGCGTACCGTGCAAGCGCCCCAGCATCTTGAACACGTTGGCCACCGGTTTTTGCACACCGTTGTCGGCGAGATCGCGATACCCATCGATGAACGGTTGCGTCGAATCGTTGAACTCCCACGCCCAGGCCAACAACGCGCGCAGATGCACGCCGAGACTGTCGGCGAGAGTGAGCGTGTGTTTCATCATCGCGGCTTCGTAAGCTCCGTAGGCCGGCACGTTGCGATAGGCGTTGGCGGGCGTGGTGCTGATCGGGCATGCCGCGCATCCGTCGGGATCGGCTTCACCCACGACGATGGGTTTGCTCTTGAACTCTCCGCCGTTCACCGTGTCGACGCTGGTGAAACCCGTTTTGTGCAAAATCAATTGATTCCGCAGCGACATTTCCACATGTCCATTGACGATAGCCGTTCCGCCCTTGGCGTGAAAGCTGACCTGATCCAACCGCGTTCCCGTCGCGCCGGTGACGGCATTCTTCCCCGTGGCGCAGTGGGACAGAAACGGGGCAATACTGTAGGGACTGGCCATTTCCGGACCGCTGAGCTGCGCATTCGGCATCACGGAATGCAGCGCGGCTTCGGTGTAATCGAACAGGGTATCATAGGCGTTGGTCTTGGCGGTCAGGCTGCTGGTGTTCGGCATCCAGTAACCGCCGTCCGGCTCGTTCCACAATTCCCACACCCAGTTCTGCTCGGCGTTGGGATAGCGGTTCTGCACGTGCGCCGCCACCGAATCGATCAGCGTGGCCCATTTCGCATAGCTCGTGGGCGGGTACATGCAGCCGCCATTGAGCGTGGTGTAGGTGCTGTTGCGATAGGGCGTGCCGGCAGGAGCCGACGTCAGGGCCTGCGGCATGAAGGCGAAGTCGAAATACGGAAACGCGCCCGCGCCGGTGATGGCGTCATTGATGCTGTCGAGCGTCTTCCAGTTGTACACGGGTTGACCGTTCACTTCGGAATACACGTCGGTGGAACCCCACTTCAATCCCGGCGGCCCGGAGGTGTTGTTCAAGAGAAAGTGCGTGCGGATGTAAATCGGATCATGGCTGTTGGAAACCAACGCGGCCAGCAAATCCTTACTGGGTTGCGTGGTCGTGTAATTGTCTTCGTCGTATCCGTGCCAGCTCCAAACATCATTGAGCGTGGTGCCGGCCGCGGTCGCATCGACGGAAACGGTCACCGTTTGCGCGTCCACGCCGGCGGCTAAAATCGCGATGATGCACGAAAATTTATAGTTCGCGGGACAAAACGACATGCAAAGTCTCCCGAAGCATCAGGCACCTATGAATCACTTATGAATATAAGGCCTTTGTGATGCGCGCACGGCTGAATAGGCACAGAGTTCTTATCGACCCTGATGGCGAGGAACATCCTTGCAAGCCATGGGGAGAACTCCCGACAATCGCTCTTGCTTTCCCGCTTACCCTGACCCGGGAAAATCGTGTGCCGATCATTCATTCCGCCCCCCAGTTTACGCAATTTTAATCCACATCCAGCCGCAGGGAATTCGGCCCAAGGGATCATTAAGCCGCAGCTTTGCAGAAAGGCCCAGCATGCAAAACCCGAACCCAATCAAACACGTCATCCTTTTGCTGCTCGAAAACCATTCCTTTGACCAAATGCTTGGTTGCTTCCAGTCGGTGAAGCCCGGCCTTGACGGTGTCGACCCAAACCACCTGCACTCCTGCGTCGATAAGGACGGGCGGTCCTTCACCCAAACGGAAACCGACGAGGTGCAAACCGCCTTTGACCCCAAGCATGAATTCGTGAACGTGCGCACGCAATTGCAGAATCAAAACGCAGGCTTCCTCCGCGATTTTTCCACCGCCTACCCCAAAAGCCGCCGGGAGGATCGCCGGCAGATCATGGGCTATTACGGTCTGGATAAACTGCCCGCCCTCCATGCCCTGGCCCGGGATTTCACCATCTGCGATCGCTGGTTCTCCTCCCTACCCGGCCCCACGTGGCCCAACCGTTTTTTCGCGCTCACCGGCACCTCCCACGGCGAAATCGAAATGCCCTCCGGGGCGCAACAGATCGACCCCCGTTGGTATTTGCACCAGACCCAGGACACGATCTTCGAACGCCTCAACCAGGCCGGGAAAAAATGGAAAGTCTACTACTACGATTTTCCCAACTCCTGGCTGTTGCTGCGCCAACTGGAACCCCAAAACGTGATCCACTACCAACACATCGACGACTTCTTCAACCACGACTCCCGCAACGCCGCCGACTTTCCCGACTTCACCTTCATCGAGCCCAAATACTTCGGCCAGGACCAGAACGACGATCATCCGCCCCACAACGTCATGAAGGCTGAAAAGCTCATCGCCGACGTCTATAACGCCCTCCGTTCGAACCGGGAATTATGGGAATCGTCGCTGCTCATCGTCACCTTCGACGAGCATGGCGGCTTCTACGATCACGTCGTTCCCCCGGCCGCCGTTCCGCCCGACGGCAAGACATCGAAGTATGCCTTCAACCAATACGGGTTGCGCGTCCCGGCGCTGCTCGTATCGCCTTGGGTTGCCCGCGGCGTCGAGCACACGGTGTTTGATCATACCAGCGTGCTGAAATACCTGACTTTGAAATGGGGTCTCGACAAGCTGACCGACCGTTCCGATCAGGCGAACAGCATCGAGATGGCCCTCACGGAATCCGCTCCCCGCACCGATACCATCCCCTTTATCCGCGTGCCCTATTCGGTGCTGATTCCGCCCCGAACCGATCTGGAAAAAGAGAATTTCAACGCGCATCAACTGGCCATGCAAGGATTCTCGACCTTCCTATCCGGGAAGATGGAAACGTCCACCGCCGTAGAAACGAAAAAGCCGGTCGTATGGATCACCCGGGGCAAGAATTTCCTCGGCCGCCTCTTTCTGCGCGCCGGCAACGCGCTGACCAGTTCGTACCAAAAGTCGCAGGTGACCCAGGTGGAAAACCTCGCCCGCCTCGCCAAGGCGCTGGCGGAAAAAAGCGTCATGCTCAAGAAGCTCGCTGAATAAATCACTCGATAGCCCACTCCGCGCATAACAACTCCGCCTGTGCCAGCACGGTTTTAACCGCTTCTTCCTGCAAATCGGGCGGGTACCCGTATTTGTTCAAGATCCGTTTCACCATCACCTTGATCTTCGCCCGCGCGCTTTCGCGCAAAGTCCAATCGATGGTCACGCTTTCGCGAACCTTGGTGATCAATTCGGCGTGGGCCGCTGCTGATCAATTCCGGGCCAATTCCGGTTTGACCTCGGCCCAATACTCCCAGCCCGTACTGGGATTGATCTTCCTGCGCTTCGCTGAAGTCCGCTTCACCAAATTGCGGGCCAAGCTGGAAAAATCTTCGGCCTCCACGCGCCGCGGTTCGCGCGTCGACGACCCCGCCGCTTATCATGCCGAAGGTGTGCTTTACCTTGCACCCAATGCCCGCTTCGATGCTCTCTTGGCTTTGCCCGAAGGCAAGGATATGGGCAAAGCGTTGAACGAGGCCATACGCGATGTCGAAAAGCAAAATGCCCAACTCGCGGGCGTGTTGCCCCGAACATTCAACCTTTTCACCGGCACCTTACTAAAGGAATTGCTCAAAAAGGTTTCGGAAATTCCGGATTCGTTGGACTATGACGCTTTCGGCCGCATCTACGAATATTTTCTGGGCGAATTCGCCCGCAACGAAGGTTCGAAAGGCGGAGAGTTTTACACCCCGGCCTGCATTGTGCGTTTCATGGCCGAAGTGCTGGAGCCTTTTCACGGCTTGATTTTGGATCCGTCCTGCGGATCCGGCGGCATGTTCGTGCCAAGCGCGCGCTTTGTGGCCGAGCACAAGAAAAATCCCGCCTCCGAATTGTCCGTACATGGTCAGGAAAAAGTGGGCGACACCATCAAGCTATGCCGCATGAACCTTGCCGTGCATGGCTTGGAAGGTGACATCCGCGAAACCAACAGCTATTACGAAAATCCGCATAAGGCCGTCGGGCGCTTTGATTTCGTCATGGCCAATCCGCCTTTCAACGTGAATGCCGTGGACAAAGAAAGGCTCAAAGACGCCGTGGGCCATGGCCGCCGCTTTCCGTTTGGCCTACCTCGCGCCGACAACGGCAACACTTTGTGGATTCAACTTTTCTATTCGTCGCTCAATGCCAAAGGCCGCGCCGCTTTTGTCATGGCCAATTCAGCCTCGGATGCGCGTTCTTCGGAACAGGACATTCGTCGCAAGCTCATCGAAGCCAAGGCCGTGGACGTGATGGTGGCCGTAGGGCCGAACATGTTTTACACCGTCACCTTGCCCTGCACTTTATGGTTTTTGGATCGTGGCAAAACCAAAACCCCGCGCGCCGACAAGGTGTTGTTTCTTGACGCGCGTCACGTTTACCGCCAACTCGATCGCGCCCATCGCGATTGGAGCGAAGCGCAAATCGGTTTCTTGGCCAATGTGGTGCGCCTGTATCGCGGCGAAGAATTGGATGTGGTGTTCGGCGACGGCGAGGCCGAAGAAAAAGTCAAGGAAGTGTTCGGCAAGAAACCCAAGTACAAAGATGTGCCGGGTCTTTGCAAAGTCGCGACTCTCAAGGAAATCGAAACGCAAGGTTGGTCGCTGAACCCAGGCCGCTATGTGGGCGTGGCGCCGGGTGAAGAAATCGATGACGAAGAGTTTAAGGAAAAATTCGCGGCGTTGAATGAAGAGTTGGAGGAGTTGAATTTAAAAGCGCGGGAGTTGGAAAATAATATCTCAGTGAACGTAAAAGAAATTCTGAATTAATCGTGCCTACACTTTGGAATTATTGCAAGCTAGGCGATTTAATAGAAATAAAGCACGGGTTTGCTTTCCTAGGCGAATTTTTTTCTGCTACTGGAACCCACATTGTTTTGACTCCAGGGAATTTCATCGAAAAGGCGGCTTCATACAAAAAGAAGGCAAGGAAAAATGGTATTCCGGTCCAATTCCTGCCGACTATGTCTTGAATGAAGGCGATTTAATTGTCGCAATGACAGAGCAAGCCGAAGGATTACTTGGCAGTAGTGCGCTTATTCCGAAAAACGGACTTTATTTACACAATCAACGCCTCGGCCTCATTCGGATTAAAGATCCTGCGAATGCCGATAAAGCGTTTCTCTATCATTTGTTCAATCTCCAGACCGTTCGTCAACAGATTAGGGGCTCCTCAAGTGGTACAAAAATCCGTCATACGTCTCCTTCAAGAATTGCGGAAGTAAAAGTCCGCGTTCCCCCTCTCCCCATCCAGCGCCGCATCGCCGGCATTCTCTCGGCCTACGATGACTTGACCGAAAACAACCAACGCCGCATTCGCATTCTCGAAGAAATGGCCCGTTCGCTGTATCACGAATGGTTCGTGCATTTCCGTTTTCCCGGGCATGAAGGCATGCGCATGGTGGATTCGCCGATGGGGAAAATTCCGGAGGGGTGGGAGGTGAAGAAGCTTGGGGAAATTTTGGAACTGAAATATGGAAAAGGTTTGAAACAAGAAGAGAGAAATGAAGGACCATTCCCTGTTTTCGGTTCAAGCGGTATCGTTGGATATCATGATGAAAGTTTAGTGAAAGGCCCCGGTATTATTGTCGGAAGAAAAGGGAACGTCGGAAGTGTTTTTTGGAGTGATGTAGACTTTTATCCCATTGATACAGCCTATTTCGTCACATCATCTTTGCCTTTGCGTTTCATGTTCTATGACCTTCAGACAAAAAATTTCATCAATAACGATGCAGCTGTTCCCGGCTTGAGTCGTCATCAAGCTTATTCATTGGAGACGATGGTTCCATCTGCGGATGCAATCGCGAAATTTTGCTCGCTCGCCGATGTTTTCGAGCGACAAGCGTCAAGTTTGAGACACCAAGTCGAAAACCTCCGCCGAACGCGCGATCTTCTTTTACCCAAATTGTTGTCCGGCCAAATCCCCGTAGCCGCAGAAGAAGAGTCCAAGGTCGTGGCCTTTCCACACAAGGCGGAAAAAGAAAAAGCGCCAAACAAAGAATTCATCGAAGCCTTGATCATCGCGGCTTTGGTGCGCAAGCTAGTAGACCGTCCGAATTTTCCACTAGGCGCTTTTCGCCGCCAGAAATTCGCGTACTTCGCGCATCGCAAGGCCGAGCATGATGTGACGGCGCAATACTTGAAAAAAGCGGCCGGGCCTTACAGTCCGTGGACCAAATACGGCGGGCCGGAAAAAATCGCCCAGACGAACGGCTATGTCGTTTGGGAAAAATCCGGATCGAAAGAAGGTTTTGTGCCTGGCCCGAAAATCGGGGAAATCGATCGCTATTTGCCGCATCAATCCATCGCGCCTGCCATTGATTGGGTGGTTGAGAAATTCCACTATGTGAAGAACACACAATTGGAATTGCTTTCCACCGTCGATTTCGCTTCCGAAGAATTGCGCCGGGTGAACCGCCCGGTTACGGTGGCTGAAATCCGTAAGTTAATCGCGGAAGATAAGGAATGGGCGCCTAAGTTGGATCGGGAATTGTTTTCCGCAGCCAAGGTGGTTGAGGCGCTGAGGGAATTGGAAAGCCTGTTTTCGACGTGATTCGGCCGCTTTTGATGTGCTGCCTCGACTTTTCGGTTGCTTTCTTTCATTATTAAGCGTACTTTCACCACATGGTGAAACCATTTAAAATACTGAAAGAGGCTGAATTCGCTCCCAAATTTGAAATCCGGCTAAGGGAATTGCTGGGCCGCGTGCCGCCGCTGCAAATCAAATCCTTGAAGCACGACGCACGGTTGACCCCAGAATCAAACCAGCGACCCGATTGGTTGCTACAGACGCAAGTGGGTGGCAAACCCTGGACCTTGATCGCCGAGGCCAAAAATTTGGGTCAGCCTCTGGAAATTCGCAGGGCTACACAGCAGTTACGTCATTACTTGTCTTTGCTTCCGGGCCATAACAAATACGGTATTGTCCTGGCGCCTTTTATTTCCACCGAGTCGGCTCGCATTTGCACGGAAGCGGAATTGGGGTATGCCGATCTCTCGGGCAATGCCCATCTCGCCTTCGGCAGCGTATTCATCGAAACCAAAGCGGCCGAAAATGCTTTCAAACGACGCAAAGAAACGAAGTCGTTGTTTTCCACCAAGGCGCAAAGGGTGTTGCGAGTTTTATTGCAAGGACCATTGCATCCTTGGAAGGTGTCCGCTTTGGCAAACGAGGCGCGCGTGAGTTTGGGTTGGGCCAGCGCCGTGAAACAACAATTGCTGGCGCAAGAATGGGCTGTCGACGGATTACAGGGACTGATATTGAAAAAACCCGATACGTTGCTCGACGAATGGGCCAAGGCGGATCGTTGGCGTGATCGCACTGAGATTCGCCAATACTCGCTGTTACATGCGGAGCCGCTTGAAATTGCGCAACGGCTGGGAAAGACGTTGGGGAAAACCCGACATGCTTTTACCCAATGGTTCGCAGGCTGGCTACGTCATCCTTATACCACGCCTCCGATAGTGACGGCTTATGTGGATTTTTGGCCGGATGAAAAAAAATTAGAGAACGGAATTCTGGCCCGTCGCGTCAGCGAAGGGGCAAAATTGTGGCTGGTGAAACCGCGTGACGAAGGCGTCTTTTACCCGGCGCAAAAAAAAGACGGATTCGAATTGGTTTCCGACGCGCAGATTTATCTCGATTTACTTGGAGCCGGACAACGCGGCGACGAACAAGCCACCGAATTGCGTAAGCAAAAGGATTTTTGCGGAGGTTGGAATTGACCAAGTTCGGAAGCTTCGACAAATATCCACCCAGAAGTTTGGCCTCGGCCGAAGCTGCATTGCTGACGGCCTGGCGTTCGTTGACGCGCTATGAAGATGACTTGGTGCTCATCGGCGGATTGGCCGTGCATTATCTGACCCGCAAGGATGTGGCCGGATTGCCAGGCGCTGTGACCATGGATGTGGATTTCGGGATTTCGTTGGCGGCTGAAAGCGGACAATATGGTACGATTCAATCGGATTTATCCGGACTGGGTTTCATGCAAAAAAATTCCAGATGGGAGCAGGATTTCGACGGTATGAACTTATACATCGATTTTCTCTCCGATGCGGAATCCGCGGCGGGTGGATCGCGAATGGTTGATGGCACAACCGTCAGCTTGATTCCGGGTATCAATCGGGCCTTGGCCAAGCGTCGTAAAATCAACGTGCCTGGAAAGGATCTTTGTGGAGTCCATCAGGCTTGCGAAATCAACGTGGCTGATATTGGACCTCTCCTCGTCCTCAAACTCAACGCTTTCGGAGGCCCCACCGGAAGACGCGCGCACAAAGATGCGTATGACGTTTTGCTTGCCGTCACGGGTTTTGTGGATGGACCCGAAGCCGCGATTGCCGCTTTTCATGCCGAAGCTTCGGCTGGGAATTCCGCTTTTGCATCGGCGAGAAAATGTTTGCGAAAAGATTTTATTGATCCGGATCAGGATGGCCCAGCTCGGGCCGCTGCGTTTCATCCGGGAAGCACAGAAGAACGTCAACGCGTTCGTCAAGCCACAGTGACCGTAGGAAAAATGTTGTTCGGCAACTGAGACTTGAATGTCTAATCCCGATTCCGAAGAACAACTCGTGGAACAACCGGCCATCGGATTGTTCGCGGAATTGGGTTGGCAAACACTCAATGCAATAGAAGAAGCATTGGGTTCCGATGGAACACTGGGGCGCGAAGCCAAGAACGAAGTGGTTTTGACCCCACGATTACGAGCCGCTTTGGAAAAACTGAATCCGGGATTGCCTTCGGCATCCATTGAAATGGCGGTGGAAGAATTGACCCGCGATCGTTCAGCCATGACCATGGTTGCGGCAAACCGGGAAGTATACGGATTACTCAAAGAAGGCGTACCGGTTTCCGTTGCAGATAGTGAGAACGGCGCGCAAGAACCCAATCGGGTGCGGGTGGTGAATTGGGAACATCCATCGGAAAACGAATTCCTCTTGGTCAGTCAAATGACAATCACCGGTCCTTTATACACCTGCCGCCCGGACTTAATCGGCTTTGTAAACGGCTTGCCCCTGGTGGTGGCGGAGTTGAAAAAGCCCGGTGTTCCCGCCATGCAAGCCTTCGATGAAAACCTCACCAGCTATAAACATGCGCAGAACGGCATCCCTCAACTTTTTTGGTACAACGCTTTGCTTCTCGCCTCGAATGGGACGGAAAGCCGAGTCGGTTCGGTTACGGCGGATTGGGAACGGTTTTTTGAATGAAAGCGCGTCGAACGTGAAGACGAACCTCGTCGAGTCTCCCTGGAGGTCATGATTCGGGGCGTTTGCGACAAAGCACGCTTCCTCGATTTGGTCGAGAACTTCACCTTGTTCTCTGAGAAAAAAGAATTGATCAAGGTCGTCGGCCAGAACCATCAATTCCTTGGCGTGAACAACGCCATTGCCGCGGCGCTCAAGGCTCGCGAGCAGGGCCACGGAAGTGGCGGCGTCTTCTGGCAAACGCAAGGATCCGGCAAGAGTTTTTCCATGGTGTTTTTTGCCCAGAAAATTCTTCGCAAAGTTCCGGGCGATTGGACTTTCGTGGTGGTGACGGACCGCGTGGAACTCGATGAACAAATCGCCAAAACCTTCAAGGCTTGCGGGGCAGTCAGCAAAGCCGAAGGCGATGCCTGCCATGCCCAAAGCGGATCGTATTTGCGTGAACTCCTGGGTGGCAACCACCGCTATGTGTTCACCCTCGTACACAAATTCCAAACCCCGGAAATTCTTTGCGATCGGCGAGACATCATGGTACTTACCGACGAAGCGCATCGCAGTCAATACGACACCATGGCTTTGAACATGCGATCCGCTTTGCCAAAAGCACTGTTCCTGGCCTTTACCGGAACGCCGTTGATGGCGGGGGAAGAGCGCACCCGCGAGGTATTCGGCGATTACGTCTCGATTTACGATTTCCAACAATCGGTGGAAGACGAATAAGGCTTGAAGGTCGAGAATTGGTTTTTTGTCCCCTGGCAAATAAATATCCAGGGTTCCATCGTCTTGGGAAAAGACAAATATGATTTCAAAAGCAGGATGCCGGGGGCGACGTTGGAATTCTTTTCCTTCCCATTCGACGGATGCTTCGGCATAGTCTTCAGGATAGGCAAATAGGTATTCAAGCTTTCGCCTCCGGTAGGGTTCGACTTTGCAGTTCTGGCCCCTACCCTGGAGCCCATAAAAATATTTTCCAAGCTTGGTTTGAAATCGTTCAATGTCATCAGGCTCTAACTTTGGGGTCACCTTGGGGACGTTTTTCCGCTTTCGCCAATACGAACCTGCTATCGAATCGGCATGGTGAAAGGATAGGGCACCATTCCAAAACTTTTTGCGGTTCAGGAAGGTCCAAAAAGCATGCTCATGAAATCCTGTTAAAGAAGCAAATTGAGGGGCGAGGTCTTCTTCATGAAAATGACCTTCATCGATTATGGCCTTTGATCCTTTTTCATTAGCCATGCCGTCGATTTCTTGAAATTCACCTTCAATTTCAATACGGACAGAATCGGGCAAAGCCAACCAAGCTTCGTAAATGGGATCAATATCCGTTTCGCCCAAAGCATCAAATCCAAAGTCTTTTAGAATCTCTCTACGATGGAAGTATTCTTTTAAATATTGATTTGGCGCGTTTCTAAAAAATCGTTTGGGTTGGTATTGAGACATTATCCACCCGGAAACCTTAAATTGAATTCGGGATGAAGGTTTAAAACAATTAAGTCTTCTCCAGCTTTCAATCGGCGAATTATATCCGACTTTTCCTCTTTAACTTCAATCGTGCAGTCTATTGGCACGAAATCAGGAGTTGGATCTCCTAGGTTGACCCAATTCGCCTCTTCGCCTTCAACCATATCTTGAACCGCTTCAGCTTTTTCTCGAAACGGTGGCGGTGAATCTTCCCTCGTTGTCTCTATTACCCAATTGAATAAATCACGAATTTGATCTCCGGTGCCGAATACTTTAGTTTGCGCCGATTTCTGTTGCATGAGATTCATGAAAAAACCTTGCATGCCATCTGCATCAACTGGGACATTCGGTGGGTTCCAATACCAAAACCCAAAAATTTCAGCGGTTCCATCCCTAGCGAATTTCACCCTAGACGCTAAAATTGCTAATGGTATTTTTGTTCGAGCATCACCCATCATTCATCCTTTTGGCGATGAGTTCGGCTTGTTCTAAGATGGTATCGGTCGCCAGTTTTTGCATGTCGGGAGGGTAGCCATATTGCCTTAGGATGCGTTTGACCAATACCTTGAGTTTGGCCTTGACGCTTTCCTTGATGGTCCAATCGATGGAGGCATTTTTTTTGACTGCATCGTACAGGACCACGGCCAATTCACGCAATTGGGCCTTGGCCATAAGTTCTTTGGCGCTGTTATTGTTGGCGATGGCGGTATAGAAGGCGAACTCTTCGACGGATAAGCCCATTTCTTTGGGCTCTTTGTCCATTTCGACGATGCCCTTGGAAAGCTTGATCAATTCTTCGATGACTTCGGCGGCGGTTAAAATCTTGTTGATGATACTTCTTGATGGAATTGTCGAGCATTTCCATGAGCGATTTGCTTTGGACCATATTGATTTCGGCCCGGCCTTTGATTTCATCATTCAAGAGTTTTCGCAAAACTTCCATGGCCAGGTTTTTATGACTCATGCCGCGCACTTCATTGAGGAAGTCTTCGGAGAGAATGGAGATATCCGGCTTTTTGATTCCGGCGGCATCGAAGACATCGATGACTTGATCGGTGACCAAGGCCTTGTCGATGACTTGGCGGATGGCGGTGTCGATTTCTTCATTGGACCGGCCTTTGCCGGGGCTGTCGAATTTGACCAAGCGGGCTTTGACGGCTTGGAAAAAGGAGATTTCGTCCTTGGCGTCCATGGCCTGCTCATGGGGCAAGGCAATGGAAAAGGCCTGGGATAAAGCTGTCACTTCGTCGATGAAGCGCTTCTTGCCATTCTCTAGGCCTAGAATATGGTCTTCGGCGGCAAGGATGAGAGAAAGCTTTTGACCGACATCGGCAGCGAAATAGTGTTCGTATTCGAAGCCATGGAAGAGTTGGGAAACGATTTCCAACTTTTCCAACATGATGGCCACGGCTTTGTCTTGGGTTTCGGCGGGGTTGCCTTTACCTCCGGACTTGGAATAAAAATCGACGGCTGATTTTAAATCGGAGGCGATGCCCAGGTAATCGACAATGAGGCCGCCGGTTTTGTCTTTATAAACCCGGTTCACGCGGGCAATGGCCTGCATGAGGTTATGGCCCTTCATGGGCTTGTCGATATAAAGGGTATGGAGGCAAGGCACGTCAAAGCCGGTTAACCACATATCGCGAACGATGACGATTTTCAATTCGTCTTCGGGGGTTTTCATGCGGTCGGCCAAGGTGCGGCGCTGGTCCTTGGTGGTATGGTGTTTGGAAATCAAAGGCCCATCGGAGGAGGCCGAGGTCATAACCACCTTGAGCGCGCCCTTTTTCAAATCATCGCTATGCCAATCAGGCCGCAAATCAATCATGGCCTGATACAATTCGGCGGCGATGCGGCGCGACATGGTGACTATCATGGCCTTGCCATCCATGGCGCTTTGGCGGGTTTCATAATGCAAGATGATGTCTTTGGCGACTTGCTTGATGCGGTCGGCACTGCCGATGAGGGCTTCCAGTTGGGTCCATTTGGCCTTGGCCTTTTGGGCATCGGAAAGGTCTTCTTCGGCTAATTCATCATCGACTTCTTTGACGAGTTTGCGGCCCTCTTCGCTGAGGGAGATTTTGGCCAAGCGGCTTTCATAATAAATGCGAACCGTTGCGCCATCTTGCACGGCTTGGGCAATGTCATAGATATCGATATAATTGCCGAATACCGCCGGGGTATTGACATCGGTGCCTTCAATAGGCGTGCCGGTAAAGCCCAAATAGGTGGCCTCGGGCAAGGCGTCGCGCATGTATTTGGCAAAGCCATAGACGATTTTTTTGCCGATGACTTGGCCCTTGTCGTCTTTGGCGTCGATGGTTTTGGCTTTGAAGCCGTATTGGGTGCGATGGGCTTCGTCGGCGATGACGATGATATTGGTACGGCTCGAAAGGGTTTCGTAAACATTGCCTTCAGTGGGCTGAAACTTTTGAATGGTGGCAAAGACCACCCCTCCCGAAGCCACCTTGAGCAAGTCTTTGAGCCGGTCGCGGTTTTCAGCTTGAACCGGTTCTTGCCGTAATAATTGCTTGGAAGCGGCGAAGGTGTCGAAAAGTTGATCGTCCAAATCATTGCGGTCGGTAATGACCAAAATGGTGGGATTGTCCATGGCCAGCACGATTTTGCCGGTATAAAAGACCATGGAAAGCGATTTGCCCGAACCTTGGGTATGCCAAATCACCCCGCCCTTTTTATCGCCAATGGGCTGAGATTCCACCCCACCAAGGGGATAACGGGGCCGTGATTCCGCGACCAAGCCATAGGCATGGGAGGATTCATTCACTAGGGCCGAGGCATAACCCGAAGCGCGCAAGGTCGATTCGACGGCGCGATTGACGGCATAGTATTGATGATAGGCCGCCAACTTTTTAACCGTTTGTAAGGTGATGATTCCCGTCTCGGTATCTCTTTCTTGGACTTTTCAAAAACGATGAAATGGCGAATCAAGTCCAATAGGGTGACCGGGTTCAGCATGCCGCGAATCAGGATTTCCAATTGGCCGATGAGGGGCGAGGCTTCGACCTTGCCATCGGAGGTTTTCCAAGCCATGAAACGACTGAGGCCAGCCGAAAGCGAACCGACCTTGGCTTCTAAGCCATCGGAAATGATTAAGAAAGCATTGTAAGTGAAAAGCGAAGGAATAACCTGCTTATAGGTTTCCAATTGCTGGTAGGCCGATTTCAAAGTGGCATTTTCATCGGTGGCATTCTTAAGTTCCATCACCACCAAGGGCAAGCCATTGACGAAAAGCAAAATATCGGGCCGCTTATTGACATTGTTTTCGACGATGGTGAATTGATTCACTACGGCAAAGTCATTGCGGTCGGGATGCTGCCAATCAATGAGCCAAACCAAGTCTCCCCTGACTTTGGCCTTTTTCTTGATAGGTGACCTTGATGCCTTCGGTTAAAAGACGATGAAAGGTTTCATTATTGGTGAGGAGATCGGGCGAAGCAATGCGCTGAACTTGGCGAATGGCATCTTCACGGCAATCGGCGGGAACGGTGGGATTGATGCGCGCCACGGCGCTTTTTAAGGCTTCGATTAAAAGGACATCGGCAAAAGATGCACGGGCCGGGTTTTCGCTATCGGGGGCGATGTCGGGGCCGTGAAGAGCCTGGAATCCTTGTTTCTCCAGCAAACCAATGGCATAGTCTTCGATTGCGGATTCATTCATTCGGTTCAATCGTTACCGCCTTGGGCTTGGGTCGCTTTCATGGAATCAGTTTCCGATTAGAAATTCACGCGCACTTCACCGGACATGAGTTTGGGAAGGAGGGTGTCGCGGAGTGGATTCGAGATTGCTAATCTGTGATTTATTTGTAACAATTTTTTGAAACAAGTTATCCGCAATTTCGAGAAATCGAGAGTTTTTCATATCGAATGGGAAGTGGAATAACTATTTGAATGGATTTCAATTGGATCTTAAATTCGATTCGCGTCCCCAATAGCCGATAGTACCACCATAGTCGCTTTAAATGATTATGATTTGAAATAAAAATATATAAACTCCTTGTAACCTTGATTAATAGGATGGAGTTTTGCAATGGCATTGATTGATGTAATAGCATTTCGTGTCGACGCAATGCAACACTTCCACATTTCCCGTTAATGAAAGTAAATATCGTATTTTTGCAGGTAGCAATAGCCTGGCATGTTAACGGGAGAACACCAATTCTATCTGCTTTTCAAGTGTAAATAACCATACTTGAATATCCTTAATTGAAATCAATCGAAACATTCAAGTTGATAAACGCATTGGATCTCAATTCGCGAAGCTGTGATTGGATTTTGATCAATATTCGAAATTGCACTCCATTCTCTTCCCACCCCGCATCCGCCTCCTCCACAAACCACTGCCGGAAAAGCGCCTCGGCCATGGCCTCTAGCGTCTTGTTCTGCCGATGCAAGAGGTCGATTTTGTCGTCGAGACTGGAAAGCACTCCCGCGATGGCGCGCTGTTCAGGGAGCGGGGGGAGGAGGATTTGAAGCAGTTTTCAATATTTTGATTCAACGAGGGCATTGCTTGTACTGACGAATTTCGCCAAAGAATCCATTCCTTATATGAGTTTAAACCGAATTGATGTAGTAATAGATATACCGATTAGATCAGAGTCTTTAGAATTCGGACTCTTAACAATCGAACTTGCTTGAATTAACCTTCTTCGTTCGCCGTAATTATTGACCTTCGAACTCATACAACACCGTGGTTACAAATAGGATTCCCCCGTGATAATCTAATTAGGATATCTTTTTCAGACACTTCACATGACTTAAATCATAATTGCCTGGTCATTCCAATATAATTGCGCCAATCATCATTGAAAACGCAAAATCAGGAACGTTTTGATTCGAATCAGCGCATTCCCCTCAAGTTAATATGTCTTTGAATCGACCGCTTTGAAGTCAGCATCGCTTCCAATTCAATGTGGTTATATCAGCCTAGTTTGAATTCCTTCCACTCCTTCACCCCCTACCTCCACCGCTGCGGGGTCCGGGGCGGTAGCCCCGGAGAGGGGGTAGCGGAAGCCCGAAGGGCTGAAGCGAGGGGGAGGCTTCCCCCATCCAGAAATCAAACATGCTTTGATACTCCGGTGGGAATCCAAATGGGGCTTTCGCGCCAATTTTCTGGAAAGCCCATATCTCTTTGTGGCAATTCGGGAAATTCGGCAAGCTTTGCTTGAAGGCGCTCGGCCCATTGACTTTGCGGTGCTAGGATGCGCATGCAGTATCGGCAAATGGTAAGGATGGAGAAAATTCGGTTCTTGGGAATAGCAACTGGGGCATGCCATTCGGGATATTGTTTTGCGAGGGGTATCCATGGTTTGATACCGAGTTCGCGATTCCAAAGTCGCGCATGGTGAGCGCAAATATTGCGCACGGTGTTGAGGCAGAGCAACCACGATTCTAGCACTTGCGCGGGCATTTCAAACAGGTTTGCGACTAGCTGTTTCACCTTATGCGGACTGGCTTTGTAAAGGGTGAGGGTACTACCCATGGACATGACTTCGGTCAGCATCCAAATCGGTAAATGAGGATGGGCATCACCGTATTTGTCGACGAAATGCCTTCGAAATGGCTCGTGGCTTCGAATGGCTTCTTCCGATATTCGAGCTATGAATTTTTCGCGGTCGATATTGTTTTTGAAATCAGGAAGACTTTCTGGTTTTTCAGCATAGCCAAAAGGCCCGAAGAGTTGAGAATGATGCAAGGCCAATTGAGTGCGTACGGCGACTTCGATACGCTCAATGGCATCCATCACCAGCAATCGTAATTGGCGGTCGAAAGCATAACGACGCCATACTGTATCAAACCGAGTGCCTTCCCGAAAAGAATCGTCGGAATTCCGAAAGGGATACCAGTAGCCGCTCAGACGGTAATAGCTGACACCACCTAGTTTTTCGATGATGAAATCTCGGTCGCCGAGCATGCCTCGGCGCAGTAATAATTCGGCTTGTTGTTTGGGGGTGAGCGAGGGTTTGGTGTATTTCAGAAACACCTCGCCCAAAAACAAAAAGACCCGCCGAGAGATAGCGTGTCTTGCGACAGAGGCCCGGCGGGTTTGCTGAAATTCATAGTAGGTAGGAACCTGGTAAAAGTCAAGTTTGCTTGGGGATTAGCTTGTGTTCGTGGGCGGTTTTTGAAGGAATACAAGGCATTTTCGAGTTCGCGTTCGTCGTGTTTGGCGCGCAAGGTGAGGAAGTCGAAATTGTTTGGGTCTTTGATGATTTGCTGGGCTAGGTCGCTTTGGGGTTGGGGCAAGGTGGCGGGGAATTTGGTGATGGCCTTGCCTTCGCGATGGTAGAGGCCGCCTTCGATTTGATGGGTGAGCACGGCCCGCGACTAGCCATTTTGCAGGGTTTTTTGGATATAGAATTCGGCCTCCTGGTGGGAGGCGGCCTTGCTCAAAATGACCAGATTGTGACCCCAGGGAATTTGGGCAACAAGCTGTTGCCCAATTGCCGAAGCCCCTGACCAAAAGAGAACCCATTGGCGTATGTATTTCAGATTCCGCAGGGAAAATCCGGTCATGTCCGGGAATTCGGCGGACAGGTCTTTGCTGAGTTGGGTTAAAAAGCCATCGCCCCAAACCGCGTTTTTCTGTCTTTCCAAAATGTCTTCGCCGAGATCCCAATAGAACAAGAGCAATTCTTGATTGACTTTGAGGGCGGCGCTGAGTTGCACCTGCCTGACCTTGGCTTTTAAAGCTTTGAGCCAGTCGGCATAGGCCCGGTCGGTTTTTAAAAGTTCGGCCATTCCCTTTAAACCTTGACCTTGGCCAGATTATCCAAGATGAGCTTATTCAGCTTTTTCTCTTCGACCAATTGGGCTTCGAAGTCCGCCTTGAGCGAGGTGAAGCGTTCTTTGAAATCGAAATCGTCTTCTTCATCGGGCAAGCCCACATAGCGGCCCGGAGTCAAGACATAGTCGAGTTCTTTGACCCGGTCGAGGGAAGTTGAATTGCAAAAGCCTTTGATGTCCTCGTATTTGCCTTTGACCTTGCGCCACCCGTGATAAGTGTCGGAGATTTTTTGGATGTCGGCTTCCGAAAGTTCCTTGGTGCGGCGATTGATGAGAAAGCCTTCATTGCGGGCATCGATGAAAAGAATTTCATTCGTTCGGTTTCGATAGCCTCCATTGGATTTATTGCGCGAGAGAAACCAAAGGCAAGCGGGGATTTGCGTATTCAAAAAAAGCTTGGCGGGAAGATTGACGATGCAATCGACGAGGCGCGCTTCGATGAGGGCTTTGCGAATATCGCCTTCGCCGGAGCTTTTCGAAGTGAGCGAACCTTTGGCTAAGACGAAACCAGCAATGCCACTGGGGCTGAGGTGATAAAGAAAATGCTGGATCCACGCATAGTTGGCACTGCCTGAAGGCGGGGTGCCGAATTTCCAGCGGCCATCCTTGCGGAGTAAATCGCCGGACCAATCGCTGTCATTGAAGGGCGGATTGGCGATGACGAAATCGGCTTTCAAGTCTTTGTGGGCATCGTTGAGAAAGGAGCCTTCATTATTCCAGCGCACTTGCGAGCTGTCGATGCCGCGAATGGCGAGATTCATTTTGGCCAAGCGCCAAGTGGTTTGATTCGATTCTTGCCCATAAATCGAAATGTCATTGACCTTGCCTTGATGCGCGAGAACGAGTTTTTCGCTTTGCACAAACATGCCACCCGATCCACAACACGGATCAAATACCCGGCCCTTATAGGGTTCGAGCATTTTGACGAGGAGTTCGACGATGCTGCGGGGGGTATAGAACTGTCCGCCCTGCTTGCCTTCGGCTAAGGCGAATTCGCCGAGGAAGTATTCAAAGACATGGCCGAGCACGTCGGCGCTGCGGGATTTGGTATCCCCTAGGGCGATATTGCTCACCAGGTCGATGAGGCCGCCCAAGGTGGTCGGGTCTAGGTTACCGCGCGCAAAGACCTTGGGAAGCACGTCTTTGAGGGAGGCATTGTCCTTTTCGATGGCGTCCATGGCGGCATCGACGGCTTTGCCGATGGTGGCTTGCTTGGCGCGCGCTTGCAGAAAAGACCAGCGTGCAATTTCAGGGACAAAGAAGACATTCTCGGCTTTGTATTCGTCTTTGTCTTCGGGGTCAGAACCCTTGTATTCGCCTTTTCCTGACTTAAGCTTGGCATGCAATTCTTCAAAGGCGTCGGAGATGTATTTCAGAAAGATGAGGCCGAGAACGATATGTTTGTATTCGGCGGCGTCGATGTTTTTTCGGAGCTTGTCGGCGGCCTTCCAAAGTTGTTTTTCGAGGGGTTCGTCTTTGGAATCCGAAGCCTTTGGCGAGGTCTTTCCGGTCAAGCTTTTTGAAATGACGCTTTTGGGGATGTTCTTGCTGCCTTTGGGTCTTGCCAATGAGGTCTCCAATGCGGGGTTGTTTAATGAAACACATTGAAATGTATTCCAACCGCTGGCCTTGGAGGGAATGGCCTGGGGAAATTAGGCTGTTTTGACCATGGGAATGATGCGGATATCACGCTTCAATTCATCCAAGTAATCGGCCCAGGCCTGCATCATTTCACGCCTACGGGGTAGGTGCTCGGCATAGTTATAAGCGGCACTCACCGCATTTTGTTCGGCATGCGCCAACTGCCGTTCGATGACGTGATGTTCCCAACCGATCTCATGCAAGCGAGTTGAAGCCATACTCCGAAAGCCATGACCTGTCATTTCATCTTTGGAATATCCCATGCGACGCAAGGCGGCAAGGATGGCGTTTTCACTCATGGGGCGAAGACGCGAAAGGCCACCCGGGAAAATGAATTTGGGCGCATTCGGTTTGGCGGGTATGCCGTGGCCAGTTAAAGGCTTGATTTCATTCAATATATCGATGGCTTGCTTAGAAAGTGGAACAATATGTTGTTCCCGCATCTTCATCCGTTCAGCCGGAATCCGCCATTCCGATTTTTCAAAATCGAACTCCGACCACACTGTCTGGCGCAGTTCGCCCGGCCGCACAAAAACCAACGGAGACAACCACAAAGCGCATTTGGTCACGAAAAAACCTTCATAAGCATCAATCGCCCGCAACAATTCGCCGATGCGTTTCGGATCGATAATCGATGAATTATGTCAAATTCGAGACTTAATAGGACTTTATGGGATGCCCTAGGAAGAGGAAAAAATGGAGGCGGCGGGAATCGAACCCGCGTCCGAAATCAACTCACTGATCACTCCTACATGCTTTTTTCCTGATTTGAATCTCGCCTCGGTGGTCGCCCAAGGAACCGGCTACCGCTTCGGCCAGTCCGGTGATCTCAATCCCACCCTCCGGACGCGAGCGGGATCCAGCCTCAGAGGTATGCCAATCCCCCCGGCGCTGAGACACCGGCCGGGGAGACTGTGGCGCCTAATTTTAGTTAGGCAGCCATTGCGAAAGAATTGACTTCTTCTGCAGTTCTGTTTTCCTGGATAGATTTACGAGGCCAACCAGGATCCTCGGCATGCGACTTTCAGCTCATCCGATCCCGTCGAGACCTTTACGCCCCCTCGAAACCTTGAACTGATGGGAATATACCCCCTCGACCCGGCTTGGGGCAAGCCCTTAACCGCCCAGAAGCGCCAGTAATTGCGCGCCCGAAAGATCGCGGCTTTTCGCACCCTCCGCAACCCCTGGCGCCATGGCGCCGCGCAGCTTATCAGTCAGGGCCTGGGCATAATCCAAGGTGAGAATCGAAGCCAAGGCCGGCATGTGCGTGGCCGGATTCGGTTCTTGGGCCACGGAATTCGCCTGTAAGGCACATTCCAATGCTTCCAAAGCCCGGAATACCGGGTCGGAGGTGGAAATTCCTGCATACTCTTCCGGTATGAACAGGGCTGAATTGAAACCGGGAGTCAGGGTGACTTCACCATCGGCTTGGCCCGCAGTGATTTCTGATTCGTCAGACGCGGATTCAGCCTTCCAATCCGGAACCTGGGATTCGTGCGCTTCCGGCTTCTGCGCAGAGCGCTTTCCCCCATCCCCGACCCAATCCTCGCCGTCAAAAAAATTCAGGGCGCTGATGCCGGCGGCGATATTCTGTGCCGCGGTTTGATAGAGGCGAAGGAATTGATTCACCTCCCGGCTTTCCGCCGTAGAACGGCTGGCGTTTTCCAAAACGCCTATGGCCGCAAGGTGGGTCTGAAACGTCGGTTCCGAATTCGGTTCGCCCGGCTTTTCGGTTTGCGCGCTGCCGGTTCTGGCATTTTCGATGCGCATGGTATCCCCTCCCTGGGAAAAATTTCGTGGGCGCATGCTCCCCATTTTTTTATCGGGCGAAATGCCGCGAACTGAATCCGGCCTCACAAATTTTTTGCTTCAACTTCCGCAAGAAGATCCAATTTCCGCATGACCTGGATGCACCAAGTCCATTACGTATCCTCGGACTTCGGGCGCAAACGAATTTCTGAAGTGAAGTATTCAGGCCGGAACGGCCATCGCCATACGCCGGTCGAGACTGCGATAGTGAATGGCTTCGGCCAGGTGGCGTTCGCCGATTTCGGATTCCGTTTCCAAGTCGGCCAAGGTGCGCGCGACTTTTAAAATGCGATCGTGGGCGCGGGCCGAAAGTCCCAGCGATTCCAGCGCGCGGCGGAACAGCGATAAAGCCGTCGCCGGCAAGGCGCAGAATCGGCGCACCTCGCGCGGGGACATCTGGGCGTTGCAATGCACGCCGGGGATATCCTGAAACCTTTGCCGCTGCAAGGCGCGGGCCGCCAAGACCCGCGTGCGCACCGATTCCGAAGTTTCCTCGAGCCGTTCGGCCAGCAATTCGTCCACCGTCAAAGCTGCGACTTCGAGGTGCAAATCAATGCGGTCGAGCAGCGGACCCGAAATTTTCGCGCGGTAGCGGCGCACGGCCTCGGGCCGGCAAACGCATCGTCCCATCCGATCTTGCAGATGGCCGCAAGGGCAAGGGTTCATGGCCGCGCCCAGCATGCAGCGCGAAGGATAGGTCACCCGATGGGCGGTGCGCGCAATGGTGACCGCGCCATCCTCCAAAGGTTGGCGCAGGGTTTCCAGCGTCGATTTTCGGAATTCGGGCAACTCATCGAGGAACAAGACGCCGTGGTGCGCGAGGCTGACCTCGCCGGGACGCGGATCGCGGCCGCCGCCCACCAGGGCCTGATCGCTGATGGAATGATGCGGGGCGCGGAAGGGCCGGCCGCGGAGCAATCCATGCCCGGGTTTGAGCAGGCCCGACACGCTGTACACGCGGGTGACTTCGAGGCTTTCCTCATGCGACAGCGGCGGCAGGATCGTGGGTAACCTTCGCGCTAACATGGTTTTTCCGCAGCCGGGTGAACCCAACATGAGAAAATTGTGGCCTCCGGCGGCCGCGGTTTCCAGCGCCCGTTTGGCGGAGACCTGGCCTTTGATTTCGGAAAAATCCGCGCCGGTATTCACATCGGTTTCGTCCGGAACCGGTGCGGCCGCGGGTTCGCCTTCGCCGCGCAACCAGGCGATGGCGGCGAGCAAAGAAGTTGCCGGACACAATTGCGCGGCCGACACCAAGGCAGCTTCCGGCGTGTTGGCCGCGGGCAACAAGACCTTGGCCAGTCCGAGCTTGCGGGCCATCAAGGTCATGGACAGAAGGCCGCGCACCGGACGCAATCCCCCGTCGAGCGCCAATTCGCCCAGCACGAGCACGTCGGATAATCCCGCCCCGGCGATTTGTTCGGAAGCGGCCAATATACCGAGCGCCATGGGGAGGTCGAAGGCCGAGCCTTCTTTGCGCACGTCGGCCGGAGCCAGATTGACCGTGATGCGCCGGCTGGGTACGGTAAAGCCGGAATTTTTCAGGGCCGAGAACACGCGCTCGCGCGCCTCTTTCACGGCCGAGTCGGGCAACCCGACCAGGCTGAAACCCGGCAGGCCGGGAGCGATGTCGACTTCGACCGTGATGGGAATGGCTTCGATACCGTGGATGGCGCCGCTATGCAGCACCGCCAGCATGCGCCGCCTCCCGCCGCACCACCGCCGGGCATAACCCCGCTTGCCGGTGGAACGCTTCCAGCACCGAGGTGCGCAAGGCGCGTGCAAAAGAGGGACGAAGCCCCTCCACCAGCCTCCGCCGGCCGGACGCGGGAAAGGTGAGGAAATATCCCAGCGGTCCGCGATGGATCCCGATGCCGCGCAGGGCCATCACCCCGTCGAATTCGACTTCCGCCTCGGCGATTTCCCGCTCCGTTCCGCGATTGTTCGCGGATCCGGGCACAATGTTAACATGAGTGATACGCATGGATTTTCGATCCCCGCCCCGCCGGATGCCCTGCATCCGACGGGGGAAACCCACAGGTTTCCGGGGAATCTTCAGGCCGCCTGGGCCTCCCATTGCCGCAGAATGCGCTCGGAGAGGTAATCCTGCAACGCCTTGGTGATGGGATGGCAGAAAGGATAGGCCTTGCCCTCTTTCTTGTTGTACTCGTTGGGGAACGAGATGAAAGGCCCGAACTTGCCGCGTATCACGCGAATGCTGTTGATGCGGAATTGGCCGTTCAGGACCACGCGGGCAAAGGCCTGCAAGGGGTTGCCCTCGACTCCGTTTTTGACGGGTTGGATGTGGACTTCGGTGACTTCGAGACCCTGAATGCTCATGGGTTCTTCTCCTTGTGATGGATGTTCCGGCGGCGATTGGTTTGGATTGAGTCTCGCCGGGCCTTCGGAATTTCTTCCGTCGACATGAAAACGTTAATACAAAACCCATGCCAAGAAAAGATCGGCAGCACAGCGCCGTATTTTTGCGGCCCGGCAATCCTTTGAGTGCAGCTGGGTGAAGCCCGGTGCAAATCGGTGAAAAGTTGCGCGCGTGCCCAGCTCTATCACCCTTGTTCTTCGCGCCGACGAAGGCGGAACCACGCGACGAACTTGTCGGGTTCGTTATCTCTCGACGTGCTCGGGTACCAAGTTCACCCGCCGTGCGCTGACTCACCCTTCGTGCCCTGAACTCGTCGAAAGGCACCATTTGATCGCGGTTGGTTTGTGAGGGGTTCTGATATTTCGGGGATGTCCGCCACACCCGCCGAGAAAAAATCCCGCCTGCTGGAAATAGCCGGGTCAGTGCCGGCCGCCTTGGTGCAGGCGCATTTGCAACGGCTGGACCACGATTATTGGAACGAGTTTTCCGCCGAAGAAATTCTCGGCCACCTGAAGGCCTTGGCCGGGATGTCCGCCGCCACGCCTTATTCCGTAAGCCTCGAAGCCTGGGATGCGGGGGTTTTCGGACTCACCTTGTTGGGCCAGGACTTCACGGGCTTTTTCGCGGCCGCCTCGGGTTTTCTCGCGGGCGCGGGTTACGATATTCGCGCGGGCAAGGCCTTCACCTTTGCCGCCCACCCCGCTTGGCCGGCGCTCCCCCGCGGCGGCATGATCGATTTTTTCGTGTTGCAGCGCGCCGCCGATGGCGACGACGCCGAGCGCGCGCGCCTCGTGGCCGAAATGGAAAATCTGTTCCGTCGCTTCGAGTCCGGAGACGCCGCCTCCATCCGCGTGGATTTGTTCCGGCGCATCGGCGAGCGCCTCGCGGCCCACAATCCCCTGGCCGAAGAGGCCATGCCGCTGGAGATCCACTATCACGCCCTCAGCTCGGGCACCCAAGTCGTAATCCGCGGTCCGGATCGCGAGATAATGCTGTTCTGCATCGCCAGCGCCCTGGCGCTGCGCGGCTTGTCGCTGGTCAAGCTCATCGCCGCGCCCGCGGCCTCCGGATTTTTCGAAGACCGCGTGACCGTGGTCGGTCCGGGAGGGCAGCCCTTGCGCGAGGCGCGCGAGTTGGAAAAAATCCGCGCGGGCATCGCGCTCATGCAGCGCCTGCTGGCCACCTTGCCCCAGGCCGCGAACCTGCAGGCCGCGGCCGAAGGCCTGCAAGGCTTGATGGACGACTGGCTGGAAGAATCCGTAGCCCTGACCGAAGACGGCGGACCCGAAGCCCTGCCCGCCTTATCGCGCGTGCTCACGGCCGGGCCGCGCATGTGGGAGGCCGTGCACGCCTTGGGTCCGCGGGCGTTTCGCGCTGTGCTGGCCGCTTTGGGTACACACGCCACCGCGACCACGCGCGCGGAACACCACCGGCGCCTCGAAGCTTTGCGATCTTCGTCACCGAATATCGAGACATTCTTCGCGGCCTGCCGAGACTACCGCGAGCGCGAGGTGCTGCAGGCCGAATTGGATTTGCTGCTGACGCCGGCGCGCGATTTCGACGACTTCGCGGCGCGCTTGCAGGCGCTGGCCGAGGCCCTGCTCGAAGGCGTGCTCGCAACCCTACGGGTCGAAGCGGAACGGCGCTGCGGCGCGCCCGGAGCGCATGCTCTGTTTGCACTGGGGAAATTCGGCGGCGAGGAATTGGGAACCGGGTCGGATTTGGAAATCCTGTGGATGTATGCGGGCCCGGGCCGAACCGCGGGTCCCGAGCCAGTGGAACGCGCCGAGTTTTTCGAGCGCCTGGCCCGGGAGTTGATGCAGGCTTTGACCGCTCCATCCGGCGCAACCTTGGCCTTGGATTGGCGCTTGCGCCCCCATGGCGAAAGCGGCCCCTTGGCCGTGAGTTTTCCCGCCTGGAAAAAGTATTGGGACGGCGCGGGCGTGCTGGAATATGAACGCCAGGCCTTGATCCGACTGCGGCCGGTTTACGGTGACCCGGAATTGATACGCGCCGTGCTCGCCGTTCGCGATCGCGTAACCTATGCCGATCCGCCGCGCCCCGTGGCCGAAACGCTGGAGCTGCATCGCCGCCAGGTTCAAAGCAAGAGCAAAGCCGGATTCTGGAACGCGAAGTATTCCCCCGGCGGCATGGTCGAGCTCGAATACGCCGTGCAGTTTCTGCAACTGGCGCAGGGCCGTAACCCCGCCGTGCGCCAAAACCGTCTCGATCGCGCTTTGGAAGCCCTGCTCGAAACCGGAGTCTTGACCCTGGCCGAGTTCGAGCACCTGGTCGGCGCGCACCTGTTTCTGCGCCGCCTCATCAACGCACTGCGGCTGGTGCGCGGCCGGTCGGAAGATTTGCATTGCCCGCCGCCCGCCACGCCGGAATTCGCTTTCCTGGCGAAACGCCTGAGCTACGTCTCGCGGCCCGCGATCACGGCCGAAGCGCAATTGGAGCGCGACCTCAACCAGGCCCGGCGTGCGGTGTCGGCCTTTTTCCGCCACCGCTTCGGCGATGGCGAAAAACCCGCTTGGATGTACACATCGATCGCCGAGGCGCTGATGGATCCCGAAGCCGAACCCGAAGAAGCCGCTTCGGCCCTGGAGCGCCTGGGAATGTCGCGTGTGCCCCAGGCGCGCGACCTCTTTCTCGATTTTTTCCAGCGCCTGTCGGAAAAGCGGCTGGCCGCAGCCTGCCTGCTGGTGCATGAGAGCGAATTCCGCCGCAGCCCCGATCCCGGCGGCATGCTCCGCAAGTTGACCCAATTCCTGCAAAGCCTGGAGCAACCCGATCTCTTCGTGCGCCAGTCTCTGCATTATCCCCCGCTGTTCGAAATGCTGCTGCGGCTTTTCGCCGATAGCGACGCCTTGTCGGATCTGGTCTTGCGCGCGGGAGAAGGGTTCAAGTTGCTGGCGCAAATCGAAGCCCTGGAACCGCCGCGTTTCGAAGCAGACTTCCGGCGTTCGGCGGCGCAGGCCTGCTCGGGGCGCGGCGATGCGGCCGAGGCCTTGGGACGCCTGCGCAATCGCGAATACCTGCGCATCGCCCTACGCGATCTCTACCTGCAGGTGCATGTGCAAAAAATCACCTTTGAACTTTCCGCGCTCTCCGACGCCTTGATGGCAGAAGCCTGGAGGCAAATAGCCTCGGCCCAAACGGCGGATCGGCTGTGCCTGGTGGCCCTGGGCAAATTGGGCGGACGCGAACTCAATTACAGTTCCGACGTCGATTTGGTGTTTCTGGGCGGCGAGGCGTCCCGCTCCGAAGGAGAACAAGCCGAAGACGAAGCCGCGGCCCGCGCCTTGATCGAATTGCTGACGCGCTCCACGGCCGAAGGTCGCCTGTTCCGGGTCGACATGAATCTGCGGCCTTGGGGCGCTGCCGGGCCGCTCATCGCTTCGGCGCCGGGGCTGCGCGCTTATTGCGAACACGAAGCCGGCGGCTGGGAATTGCAGGCCTGGCTCAAAGCGCGCCCCGTGGCGGGGAATCTCGCACTGGGCCACCGTCTGATCGGCGCCGTGCAGGCCATGGCCTGCGCGCCCGCGCAACGCCAACGCGTCATCGCCAGCATGCGCCAGGTGCGACTGCAGGGCTTGGACAAATTGCAGCGCGAAAACCTGCTGACGGGCGAAGTCAAGCTCGGGCCGGGAGGCATCCGCACCGTGGAGTTTTACACCCAGTCCCTGCAAATCCGCCATGGCGCGGACATTCCCGAATTGATCACCGGCAACACCCTCGAAGCGTTGGGCCGTCTGTATCGCTACGGATTGGTGCCCGAGCATCGTTTTCACCTGCTCTCCGACGCCTATGTATTTCTGCGGCGGGTGGAGCATCTGCTGCAGTTGCAGGGACTGCGGCAGGTGCATACGCTGCCCGCGGAGGCCGAGGCCCTGAACCGGCTGGCGGGTCAGATGGGGTGCGAAGATCGCATCGGCCAATCGGCGCGCGCGGCCTTTCTCGAACAATACCGCAAGCACATGCTTTCGCTGCAGCCGCTTTCCGCGGAACTGTTCGGCTATTAAACCCGGATTAAAAACGTCTCAAGGATTCGTAACCGGCGCCGATATCCAGGATGGCCATGCTGCTTTCCTTTCGACATCGCTTCATATTTTTCCATATCTGGAAAACGGCCGGAACCAGTATTCAGAAAGCCTTGGGTCCCTATGCCAATAACGCGGAAAAATTCGGATTGCGTGATCATTGCAAGGCGCGGGAGTTAGTGGAAATCATTTCGGTGGAATTCGAGTCTTTCTTTAAATTCGCCGTGGTGCGCAACCCATGGGAATTGGAAGTTTCGATCTATGAATTCGGCCGTAAATGTTTCCTGGAAAAGCATCCCTCGAACAACTGGACGCGGGACTACACCTTCGAAGAATTCATTCTCAAACGCGCCTCGGAGCGAACCTGTTTCGGCGACCAACTCCAATTCGTCGTGGATTACGACGGCAAGCTTTTGGTCGATTATATTGCACGATTTGAAAACATCCATCAAGACTTTACGAACATCTGCAAAATCCTCGGAGTTTCCGCCTGCTTGCCCCATCTCAATACCGTAGCGCATCGACCCTACCCGGAATATTACACACCACGGTTGCGCGAAATCGTTCGCCGTATCAGCCGGCCTGAAATTCAGATGTTCGGTTATAATTTCGACCCGGAGGCAGGCACCCAACCCTCGTCAACGCCTTCCGCCCCCGTCGAGACCACGTTGAACATCGCCTGATTCCCAGACTGCGGCCGCCGCCCGCGGTCGCGATGACTAATGTTTGGGACATGAAATATCCTTTTCCCCGCCGCCGCCATGACCGCCCGGCCTCGACCGCGGCCAAGGAATCCCGGCATCCGTCCTTCCGCAGCCATCCTGCCGGCCCGCCGCCGAGCCCGGAAAGGCTGCGGGCTTTGCTGGAAAGCCACGGCGTGCGCCTGACGGATCGGGTGCGGGAGCAACTTTGGCGTTACCATCAATTGCTGCGAAAGCACAACGGCGACCGCGATCTCACGCGTCTCATCGGTTTCGAAACCATGGTGCAGCGGCATTACGCCGATTGCCTGATCCTCGATCGCTATCTGCATGGCCGCTGGCCTTCGCCCCTGGTCGACATCGGCAGCGGCGCGGGTTTTCCCGGGCTCATGATCAAGCTCATCGCTCCGGAAACCGAAATCATTTTGGCCGAACCGAGGCCCCGGCGCGCGGATTTTCTGGCCTTGGCCATTCGCGAATTGGGGCTCACGAAGATATCGGTGTTCGGGCACAAATTCACTTCGCGCTCCTTCACCCAACCCGTGCGCGGCGCCATCACCCGCGCCTTCGAGCCCCTCGGCAAAACCCTGCCGCGGCTTTCCCACGCTTTGGAAATCGGCGGCACGGCCATGTTTATGAAAGGTCCGGGAGCGGCCGAAGAATTGCGCGAGCCCCTGCCGCCGGAGTACCGCTTGCTCCGGCGCGAGGCCTACCGCATTCCCGCCACGACCTTGGATCGCGAACTACTGATATTCGAAAGGTTGCCGGCCCCGTCCGCGGAACCGCGCACCACAAACCCGGCCGACTGAGTGGGTGACTCCGGAGCTACCCCGCTCTGCTCAACCCAATTCGAACGAGGCCCGATCTTCGGGTACGACGGCATCCCAGCCGAAGGTTTCACGCAAACGGCGCCGGAAGGCGTCGGCTGCGGCCGGCTCGCCATGGGTGACAAACACACGGCGCGGTGAAATACCGCTCGCGCGGAACCAGGCGATCAACTCGGCATAATCTGCATGGGCCGACAGCCCCTGGATTTGCGACACCTGCGCCCGCACCGGCACATAGGCGCCCTGGATTTTAATCTCTTCGGCGCCGGCCAGCATGGAGGCGCCGCGTGTGCCGGCAGCCTGGTAGCCCACGAACAACACGGCATTTTTGGGGTCGGGCAGAAAGCGGCGAAAGTGGTGCAAGATGCGGCCGCCCGTGGCCATGCCGCTGGCCGCGATGATGAGCATGGGCCCCGAACGCGTATCCAAAGCCATGGATTCCTCTACGGTCTGCACGTAATGGGCGGCCGCGCACATGTGATCGCAGGCCGCCTGGCTGAGGCGGTGATCTTCGGCATGCCGGCGGAAAATTTCCGTGGCGCTGATCGACATGGGGCTGTTGAGGTACACCGGAAAAGCCGGGATGCGCCCTTCGCCGCGCAACTGATCCAGCAGACGCAGAATATGCTGCGCGCGCCCCACGGCAAAGGCCGGCACCAGCATCACCCCGCCGCGCGCCACGGAGGCGTTCACCCACTTTGCCAGGGATTCGGCCACGTCTTCGGGGGGATGGCGGCGATCGCCGTAGGTCGACTCGACCACCAGGAAATCTGTTGGACTGAGTGGATCAGGCGGCTTCATGATGGGATCGTTGGGGCGACCCACGTCGCCGGAAAAAGTGAGGGCGGTTCCGTCGAGGTGCAGCGCCAGGCACCCCGAACCGAGAATATGCCCCGCGCGCGTAAAGCGAGCCTGCACGCCCGCCGCCGGCACGAAATCGGTGTAGAAATCCACGGGCCGGATTTGGGCCAGGCATTGCTCCGCTGCTTCGCGCGTATACAACGGCATGGCCGGGTGATGCTTGGAATAGCCGCGATGGTTGGCATGCCGGGCTTCTTCTTCCTGCAAATGGCCGGAGTCGGGCAACAGGATTTTCAGCAGGTCGGCCGTACCCGCGGTGCAATACACCGGTCCGGAAAACCCCGTCTGGCAGAGCCGGGGCAAAAATCCGGTGTGATCGAGATGGGCATGGGTGAGCACCACGGCGTCGAGGGTGGCCGGATCCAAGGGTAGCGGAAGCCAATTGCGCTCGCGCAGCCGTTTCCAGCCCTGAAACAAGCCGCAGTCGACCAGGATACGCGACCGGCCGGTTTCGACCAGGTAGCGCGACCCGGTTACGGTTTCGGCGGCGCCGAGAAAGGTGACGCGGATCATGGTTGTGATTCTCCGACCGAAGAGGGATGCACCGGCGTTACCGATTTGGCAAAGGCCGGATGCGCCGCTTCGGGAGCCAGCGGCAAATTGGCCTGCAACAGAGCCAGCGCGCTTTCCGGGTCATCGGCATAATGGAACAACCCGAAGTCTTCGGGCGCAATCATGCCATGGCGGGCCAGAGCTTCGAGGTTGAGAATCTCGCGCCAATAGGCCGAGCCGTAAAGCACGATGAAAATGCCGCGGTCGAGTTTGCGCGTCTGGGCCAAGGTCAGGATTTCGCAGAGCTCGTCCAGCGTGCCGAACCCTCCGGGGAAAACCACCATGGCCCGCGCCAGGTGGGCAAACCACAATTTGCGCATGAAGAAGTAATGGAATTCAAAACCCAAGCGGGGCGTGATATAGGCGTTGGGTCTTTGCTCATGGGGTAATCCGATATTCAGCCCGATGCTGATACCGCCCGCGTCGGCGGCGCCGCGATTGGCGGCTTCCATGATACCGCCGCCGCCGCCGGTGCAGATGATGAAGCGCTGATCCGCAGCGTCCAATCCGCGCGACCAGTGCGTGACCCGGCGCGCCAGATCGCGGGCTTCGCGGTAGTAGCGCCCCATGGGCCCATCTTCGCGCAGACGCGCCGAGCCGAAAAAGACGATGGTGTCATGCACGCGCTGCCGATGGAATTCGGCCAACGGTTCCAGATACTCGGAGAGAATGCGAACCGGCCGGGCCTCGTCGCTATCGAGAAACTTGTCGTCTTTGTAGGCCAGGTTCCTGGCTGAAGGTTGCCGGGTAGACGACGGATCGCCGGAGGGCATCAGACCGCGACCGATACTTGCGGTTCCGAGGAAGGACGGCCTTCGGCGTTTTCGCCGCGTTTGGGTTTTCCGGCGCTCCCTTGCTCCCAAAGCTCGACCCCGGATAGGCAAGGCATTTCGGCCCATTCGGCCAAGCGTTCCCAATCGGTAATTTCATCCTGTCGCCCAAACATGCCCCGCCTCCTGAGGTTTGATATGCTGAATTAGACGCGCAAACTTTATGCCATGTTACCACATGGGAAAGCGTTTCCGCCGCAGACGAACCTGAAGTGGGAAAACAATGCACCGAACACATTATGGGGGGATGGATCTACCGGGTGAACGGAGCACGCGGTCAGGCATTCCTCGCGACCATGCGTATGTCGAATCGGCAACCGAATGACAGTTTGTCCACACGTTTGTCTCAACCTGGTAATTCCGACACGCCTCGCAAAAACTCCGCCGCGGCTTCGGGCAACACCGGATTGATGGCCATGCCGCTGCCCATCTCGAAGCCGGCCGGGGTGCTGAGCCGGGGAAGAATGTCGATATGCCAGCGGAAGTATTCCTCATTTTCGTCGCCGCGCGGGGCTGAAACCACGGTGAGGTTGAAATCGGGATCGTGTAAGCCGGCCTGCAATTTTCCCAACACGGTTTTCAGCAGGGCGGCCAAGTCGCGCAACTGTTCGGAACTCGCCTGCACAAAGGAAGCCTGTTGCGCCTGGGGGAAAATCCGGATTTGATAGGGTTCATGGGAAGCATACGGCAGCACGGCGACAAAGGCGGCGGTCTCTGCGAGCACGCGGATTTGCGCGGCCATTTCTTCGGCCAACAGCACGCGGTGCAGGCATTTGAAGGAGCGGTCGAAATAATCGGTGGCGATGGAATGCTTGAGGCGCAGCAGCCGCGGAACCACGGGCGTAGCGATGATTTGCCAATGCGGATGCCGCAGCGAAGTTCCCGCGCCTTTGCCGTGGTTCTTGAAAACGATCACGGCCCGCAATCCCTCGTTTTGCAACAGAATTTGATTGCGTCGTTGCAAGGTTTGCAGCAGCAGTTGCACCTGCTCCAAGGATTGCTGCGCCAGCAGGCGGCCATGGTCGGGAGATTCCACAATCACCTCATGCGCTCCGAAGCCTTCCATGTGCTGAAAATGCCGACCAACTTGAATCAAATCGCGCGTCGCATCGGGACGCAAGGCCGGGAATTTGTTTTCGATCACCCGCACGGCCCAATCCGATGCATCGCCGGGGGAAGGCACGCGTTCGATTTCTTCGCAGGACAGGTCTTCATTTCCCGGGCAAAATGGGCAGCGCCCCGATTCCCCGGTAGGTTCCGAGGCGAAAGCCGGGTCATGGGGCCGCTGCAAGCGCTCGGGCGCAAAGATCACCCAATCATGGGTGGTCACGTCATAGCGAAGTTGGGACATCACACTCTCCCCCAAGGGTGGGTCGCAGCAACACCCGAATCCACCCGGGTTGAATTCGGACGCCGGAAATCCAGGAAATAGCAAAGCATTCCGCCCAAACCGATGTCGGTCGCCGCAATCTTAGCGCGGCGCTTGGCCAGGTCGTCATCGATCCTGTCGCGCCTTGCCGCGGGGACTTTCATTAGTTTAAGGCGGTGAATCCGCTCGTCTCCGATTTGCTGCAAACGGGTTTGTCTCTCGAAGAAACCCATGCCTCATGGGTCTTTCTCGGAACCAGCGAAGTGTGGAAAATCAAAAAGCCGGTGTCGCTGGGGTTTCTCGATTTCAGCACGCCCGATAAGCGGCGTGCAGCCTGTGAAGCCGAAATCGTACTGAACCGCAGATTTGCCCCGGCCGTCTATCTCGACGTAGTGCCCGTGACGGTGGAGTCGGGCCATTATCGTCTGGGCGGAAACGGAGCGCCGGTGGATTGGGCCGTGCACATGCGGCGTATGCCCGCAGGCGATCGGGCCGATCGCCGCCTGGAAACCGGCCGATTACTCCCGGTGCATTTGCAAGGCCTGGCCGAGCGTTTGGCCGAATTCCATGCGCACGCGCGCTGCGATGCTGAGACCGAAGCCTTTGGCGCACCGGCAGCGGTGGCCACCAATGCAACCGAAAACTTCTCCGCCTTGCGCGCTTCGGGACTTCTGGATACCGATCCGGGACGATGGGTGGAAACCTGGCAAACGGATTTTGTGCGCACGCAGGCCGATCGCTTTCTGGGTCGAATGCAGGTGGGGAAAATCCGCGACGGACACGGCGATATCCGGTTACAGCAGGTTTATTTCGACGCGGAAGGCCGGGCCACCTTACTCGATTGCATCGAGTTTGGCGATCGCTTTCGCTTCGGCGACACGGCCGGCGACGTCGCCTTTCTGGCCATGGATTTGGAATTCCGGGGCCGCCGCGATTTAGCGGAAATTTTTCTCACCGCCTATGCCCGCGCCGCCGGCGATTTCGATCTCTATGCCGTGGTTGATTTTTATGCCAGCTACCGGGCGGCGGTGCGCGCCAAGGTGGCCTGGCTGCGGCCAGATCCGGACGAAGCCCGCGCCTACCTGCACACGGCGCGCGACTGTACGCGACACCGGGATAGCCCGTTGCTGCTGGCCGTGGGCGGGGGCCTCGGGACCGGAAAAAGCACGCTGTCGAACCGGTTGGGTGAAATGAACGCTGTACCCGTCATCGACTCGGATCGCACCCGCAAGCAAATGCTGAGGCGGGCGCCGGCCAAGCTAGGCCAAGAGGCGCTTTGGTCCGGAGTATACGCCGAAGCGCAAACCGAACGCGTGTACGCCGAAGTGCTGCGACGCGCCGAGGTGGTGCTGCGTTCGGGACGCAGCCTGGTGGTCGACGCCTCCTTTCGGCGCCGCAGCCATCGCCTGGCAGCGCGCCAAACCGCGGCGCAGCGCGGCGCCCGCTTTTTGTTTCTGGAATGCCGCGCCGACCCGGAAGTGTGCCGCGCGCGTTTGCACCAACGCGCTTTGAGCCCGAACTGGAGCGACGGCCGCGCGGAAATCGCCGGGGAGTTTCTGGAAAAATGGGAAGCGGTGGAAGAATTGCCCGCCGATGAATACCGCGTACTGGATACTTCGGCGACCATCGATGTCGCGGAATTGAGTCGGACCTTAAACCTGCGTATGTAACCGGAGAGGTACTCATTTTCTCCGGAAAAGCTTATCCGGGAAAAGCCATCGTCCTCACGGTGAAAACCAGAATTCTTTAGGGCTCAATCCCCCCCGAAGGCACCGATTTTGAAAATCCTGAAAAATTCCGGCCCTTCGAGGGGAGTTTGATGGTAGCGGGGCTTGGATTTGAACCAAGGACCTTTGGGTTATGAGCCCAACGAGCTACCGGGCTGCTCCACCCCGCAACGAGGAGAGAAAGGTAAACGATTGCGTAGGGTCTGGTCAACTACTATCGCCAAACCCGATCCCTGACCCGAGGGACGGCGAGAGGCTGCGGCTTCGCTTGAAAACCGGTGGATCTTGCATACTGTTTGTATTAAGTTTTCCGCAACCTTCGAAGGAGGTACAAACATGAAGGTTGCATCTAAACTGATCGTTCTTGCTTTTGCCGCTTGTTTACCGCTTCAAATCATCGCTGACGAAGCGACTTCGGCGCCCATGGATAGCGCCAAGACCGCACCCAAAGCGACGAAGAAGCATCACAAGAAGCACATGAAAAAGAAAAAGACCACGGAGGCCACCCCGGCTCCCGAATCCACTCCGCCTGCGGATGCGGCCCCTGCGGCCGACACCGGCATGGCGAAGTAATTCATTCGCCTTTTTGGTAATTCGGTAATTCGGAAAACCCGTCCGCCTTTGGCGGACGGGTTTTTTATTTATCCGGACGCGCCGGCAGTATCAGACAAGTTACCCAACCCAGCGGCCGAATTGCGCCTTGACCGCGGCCAGGGGCATGGCCCCGCTGACCCGATGCACTTCGCGGCCGCCTTGAAACAGGATCAAGGTCGGAATGCCGCTGATACCGAATTGCCCGGAGAGATCCGGATGGGCGTCGGTGTCGACCTTGACCACCACCGCCTTACCTTTCCACTCCTTGGCCAGGTCATGCAACACCGGAGCCATCATGCGGCATGGGCCGCACCATTCGGCCCAGAAATCGGCCAACACCGGTTTGTCGCTGTTCGCGATCAGATGCAAAAATTCACTGGACACGCAACACCTCCGTTTCGATTTGCAGCGTTGCCTGCGCCTTTTCGGCGTATTCGCGTCGCCATCTTCACGTTATCAAGGAAGCGAGTTTCATGCCGCGATATCGGGAGGCACCGCCGTCAAGGTTCCACCCAATTCCCGCACTAAACCCCTGAACATTTCTTCCTCGGTAAAACGTTGGTAGAAGTCTTTCCGATTGATTCGGCTCCAGGCAAAAAATGAAATCAAGGCAAAAAAAGCCTCGGGAGATTGGGTCAAGCGGGATGCGGCCCGGCATAAAGCCTGGCTTACCGACATCGGCTTATCCAACATGCGCGTGAAAGGATGGTGCAGAGATTCGCAATACGAAGGGTCGCTCGCGACCAGATGTTCGCGACAAGCCAGGGGCCGATGGGAATGAATGGAACAGGCCCGGTTTTCAAGAAACGGGCAATCCACTCCCATGGAAAAATACAGTTCGGCCGAATGGAATGGGGAATCCAGTTCTCCGTGGGTTCGGCGCCAACGTATCCGGGCCTCGCGCAGACGGCGCACAACTCGCGCCCGTTGCGGAGGCGCCAGGTTTTCCAGGACGCCATGCAGATGCAGCGCTTCGGCCGCCGAAATCGGAACCGCTTGCCGGCAACATGCGGAGCAACCGCGGCGGCAGGCAATTTTTTCGCCGGTCTGCCGAATGCTCGCCTGCTGTAGTGCCGCCCCCTGCGTTTCGAGTTGACAGGCAAAAGCGACCATGCGACTCAACGGTTGCGGCGAATCGGTCAAAACCAAAGTACCTTCCACCCGGCCATAGGTCGAAGGAACGGAATAACGAAACGAATGACTGTTTATTTTTTCTTGCACCCTCAGCTAAGGTAGGTTGTCATGCGCTCACTTTTGCTTCTCCTGGTGCTTTTGGGCCTGGGTTTTGCCGGCGAAACCACGGTGCGGAATATCGACTACCAGGCCGATGGTGCGGCCATGCAAGGTGTGGTCGTGGCTCCGTCCCAGGGCGGTAAACTTCCGGGCGTGCTTTTGTTTCCGGATTGGATGGGCGTTACGCCCGTGGCCATCGACTATGCCAAGCGCGTGGCAGGTTGGGGTTATGTCGTCTTCGTGGCCGACGTTTACGGGAAAAATGTCCGTCCCCATGACGCCGCAGAGGCGGGAAAAATTTCCGGCAGCCTGGAAGGCAATGTGCCCCTGCTGCGGAAGCGGGCCGAGTCGGCGTTGCAGATTCTGCGGGGAATCGGAGAAGTGGACACAGCGCGGCTGGGCGACATGGGTTTTTGCTTCGGCGCCGCCCCGGCACTGGAATTGGCGCGCGCCGGCGCCCCGCTGCGGGCCGTGGTGAGCATTCACGGCTATGTCAAAACCCCTTTTCCTGGCGACACGAAAAACATCCGCGGCAAGGTGCTGATCCTGCACGGCGGCAATGACCCCTTCGTCACGCCGGATCAGGTGCAGACCTTCATGGATCAATTGCGCCAGGCCAAGGTGGATTGGGAGGCGGTGTTTTACGGCGGTGCCGTGCATGCTTTTACCAATCCCGAGGCGGGCGCCGACCCCTCCAAAGGCGTCGCCTTCAATCCCGAAGCGGCCCGCCGTGCCTTTCAGAACTTGCAGAGTTTCTTCGCCGAAACGCTTTAAGCCCTGGTTTTGTTTGGGGTAAAAACGAATTACCCCTTACCCCCTTCGGCCGCAACGACGGCCCCCGGGGAAGACCGAATTGTTTGCCAGGTTGAATAATAAAGGCGCCCGGAAATTATTAGGCGCGACATGGACAATCAACTGGCTGCCCAACTTCTATTCCAACACGGTTACGCCACCCAGGAACAGATTCTGGCCGTTTGGACCCAAGTCGGTCCCGCCCAAAACATCGCCGATGTCTTGTTTCAAGCCGGAACCATTCGCGAAGAAGTGCGCAATCAATTGGTGGCTTATTTGGGGTCCATCGCTTCGCCGTCGTCGCAAGATGCAGAGCCGCCGATGGACTCCATCGCTTCGCCTTCGGTCGACCATTCGCCCGGAGGTTCTTCCCGAGCGCCGGCTTCTTCCCCTTCTCCCGCGCCCGGTAAATATGACAGGACGCCCAATCCCGAAACCGAGCCCAGCCCGACCCGGTTGGCAACAAGCCGATCCGAAGCGCCGACCCGGCAAGCTCGCGCGTCGGCGGTTCAGCCCAAAATGGCTGCGGCTTCGACCGCGGAGCCGGCTGACAACGCGGCGCTCGCCTCCGCAGCCGACCTCGCGAATGAGTTACTGGAGCCGTGGCTGAAACAAGCGCGCCAACAGGGCGCCTCCGATCTCCACCTGTGCGCGGGCATGCCCGTGCATTGGCGCCGTCACGGCAAACTGGAAGCGGTGGGCGATCATCCGCTGCGCCGCGATGAATGTGAACAAGCGGTGCGCCAGGCTTTGGGCGACGAAGCCGCCGATGAGTTTTTTCGTCGCGGCGACGCCGAAGCCGTGCTCGAATGGCCCGAACTGGGGCGCATCCGACTGACGGCCGTGCAACAGCGCCTGGGTCCCGATCTCACCGCGCGCCTTCTGCCCTTGCGCATTCCCGGCTTCGATGAGCTGGGTTTACCGGAAACCTGCTTGGAGTTGACGCGTTGGGCGCAGGGGCTGGTGCTCATCACCGGTCCGGCCGGATGCGGCAAGTCGACGACCTTGGCGGCGCTGGTGAATCGCGTCAACCAAACCCGCCGCGATCACATTCTCACCATCGAAGATCCCATCGAAATCCTGTACCCGCCGGGCACCTGCCAGGTGACGCAGCGGCAGGTGGGCAAGCATACCAAGGACCGGGCCACGGCCCTGCGCGCGGCTCTGCGCGAAGATCCCGATATTTTGGTGATTTCGGAACTGCGCGATTTGGAAAGCATTCAATTGGCGGTTTCGGCTGCCGAAACCGGGCATCTGGTTTTCGGCGCTATGAACACCAACAACGCCACCCGCACCATTTACCGGCTGGTCGACAGCTTTCCCCCCGAGGAGCAGCCCATTATCCGCAGCATGGTGAGCGAGTCGCTGCGCGGGGTTTTGTCGCAGCAACTGCTGCCCAAACGCGACGGGCAAGGCGTGGTGCCGGCCTTCGAAGTGCTGATGGTGAACTCGGCCGTGAGCAACCTTATCCGCAAAGACGAAACCCATCAGCTCGGGTCGGCTATGATCACCGGCAAATCCTCGGGCATGGTTCTGCTCGACGACTCGCTGCGCACTTTGGTCGAACACGGCGTCGTCGACCCCGAAGAGGCGCGCAAGCGCGCCGTGCAACCCAAGGACTTTGACCGCTATTTCCGCGGACGGTAAACCATGGCCCGCATCGACGCCCTGTTTCGCCAACTCATCGCCCACAAGGGTTCCGACCTGCATTTGGCCGAGAACCGCGTGCCGCGGGTGCGGATGCAGGGAGAACTGGAAGATCTGCCGGGAGCCTCCCCGCCGGACCGCGAAGAGTTGGAAGTGCTGCTTGAAGAAGCCGCGGGCGCGGAGCGATGGCGGCGTTTTCAGGACGCGGGCGATCTCGATTTCGCCTATAACCTCGCAGGCGAGGCGCGCTTCCGCGCCAATTACCTGCGCCAGTACCACGGCCTGGGCGCGGTGTTCCGCGTCATCCCCAGCCAGGTGCTGACCCTGGAAGAGTTGGACGCTCCGGCGGTGCTGAAAAGCTTCGGACAATTGCAATCGGGTCTGGTGGTGGTGACGGGGCCGACGGGCTCGGGCAAATCAACGACGCTGGCGGCCGTCATCGATCACATCAATTCCACCTGCGCCAAAAAGATCATCACTATTGAAGAGCCGGTGGAGTTCGTGCACCAGAGCCGGCAATCGCTGGTGGTGCACCGCGAAGTCGGCACCGACACCGCGTCGTTCATGACGGGATTGACCGGCGCCATCAAAAGCGACGTGAATATCATTCTGGTGGGCGAAATGCGCGACCGCGAAACGGTCGAGTTGGCCCTGACCGCGGCCGAGATGGGAATTCTGGTATTCGGCACTTTGCACACCAATTCGGCCTCCAAAACCGTCGACCGCATCATCGACGTGTTTCCCGCCAAAAAGAAAAACCAGATTCGCTCGCTGTTGGCCAATTCGCTCAAGGGGGTGGTGGCCCAGCAACTCGTGCGCAGCGCCGACGGCAGCCGCCGCTACGCGGTACATGAGATTCTGTTGCATTGCCCGGCCTTGCCCGGCATCATCCGCGCGGGCGAAACCATGAAACTCAACTCGCTCATGCAAACCAACCGGCAATTGGGCATGACCCTCATGGACGACAGCCTGATGGCCTTGTTACAAGAAGGTAAAGTCTCCGCGGAAGCCGCTTTTCAAAAAGCCCAGGACAAAAATCGATTTCGCGCTGCGGCGTGATATACTAGTTTTTACCCCCCGATGGGGGTCATAGCTCAGCTGGTAGAGCGCTACAATGGCATTGTAGAGGTCAGGAGTTCGACTCTCCTTGGCTCCACCAATTCAAACCCAGGTTCCAACGGCGAAGGTTTCGCCTTAGACGACCTTCCCCCGCCTACCCGGAAGGTCGCTTCGCTTTCCCTGTTTTTGCCCGCCTATAACGAAGAGGCAAACGTCGAAAAAATCGTGCGCCAAGCCCAGGCCGTGCTTCCCCACGTGGCGGAAACCTGGGAAATCATTCCGATTAACGATGGCAGCGTCGATGGAACCGGCGCCATCATCGATCGCCTGGCGGCGGAAGATCCCCGCGTACGGCCGGTGCATCATGCGGAAAATCGCGGCTACGGCGGCGCCGTCATCTCGGGCTGCAAAGCCGCCCGTTACGAGTTGATTTTTTTCACCGATGCCGATTTGCAATTCGACTTGCGGGAAATCACCCTGCTGATCGACAAACTCTCCGAAGGCGATTTAATCCTCGGGTACCGCAAACGGCGACGCGATCCCTGGCATCGCCGCTGCAATGCCTGGCTCTGGGGGCTCCTGGTGCGCCGCCTCTTCAACTTCAAGGTGCGCGATGTCGATTGCGCCTTCAAGATGTTCCGGCGCGAAGTGATCGACCAGGTCGAACTGACCGCACGCGGAGCCATGGTTTCCACCGAACTCTTGGCCCGCGCCGCCCGCAAAAAATTCCGAATCGTCGAAGTGGGGGTTTCGCATTTTCCCCGCCAAGCCGAAACTCCGACCGGAGGCAACCCCGCCGTGATTCTGCGCGCGTTTTCGGAACTGTTTAAACTTTATCCCAAAATCAAGGCCGCCGGGAAATCATAGCGACCCGTGCTGCTGCAGCACGTTTTGAATGCGCCCCTGCTCCGACCCCGAAGCCATGGTATAGGCGGTTTGGCCGGCGGCGCCTTTTTGCGAAACATTCGCGCCCTTGGCCACCAACAAATTCACCATGTCCAAATCGCCGTTCATGGCCGCCACCATCAATACGGTGGTTCCGCTGCCCGCAATACGCGCATTGACGTCGGCGCCTTGATCGATGAGATAAGTGGCCAGGTCATCATGCTTGCCCCACACCGCTTCCATCAACGGGGACGAACCGTTTTGGTTGGAACTGGCCTGGATATTGGCGCCTTTGGAAATCAAATACTTGGCGGCGTCGGTATTGCCGTTCCAGCAAGCCAGCATCAGGGCCGTGTAATCATTGGCGGTTTCACGGGTGTCGACGCTCTCTCCTTTCGCCAACCCCGACTTCACCAGGTTCACATCGCCCCGAATGGCTCCGGACAACAACTCCGAAACCTGCGCGCGCAAAGGCAGCACCGATATCATCAATCCCAGTCCCATCGCCCGTAATGCAGCCGACATAACGCATCCTTGGTTGGAGTGTGGGCTTGATCTACATCGCGCGGACGGGTGCAGAGTTAAGGTGTGGTTAACCGGGAATTAAATCGCGTTAATCCCATTCCCACTCTGCGAAAAAGGAGACCGGCCGACACGGCGATGCCTTCGCATCCATTTCCGCGCTATTTCCCCGTCCCCGTTTTCACTGCGGCGGAGGTGGAGTTTGCCGGTCGCTTTTCGCGCTTCTCCGCCCAGGCACTCGATTTGCATTGCTTGGCGGTGCACGGAATCCTGATATACTGTTCGTGTGCCGATGTCGGCCGGGGGCAATTTGAAAAAATCGGCAAACTTCCCCATCGCTTTTTTCACCCTGCTGATGCGCTTGGTTTACTGCACCCCGGATAGTTCCACGACCATCCCCACCCTTCCCGATTCCAAGGGAGGCCGAATCGATTCCTTGCATATCCACGCGGTGACCCCGGAGAATGGAGCGGTAGGAGTGGCGCTCGACGTCAGCATGGGAATTCGCTTCAATCGGCCGGTCCAAGCTTCTTCCATCAATGCTTCCATCGTGAAGTTGCAGAGCGGCGCCGCCCCAGCCGCTGTTCGACTGATGCTGGCGCTGAATGCCGCGGGGGATTCGGTGACGGCGACTCCGGACGATTCTCTGCGTCCATCTACCTCCTATACCCTTTCCATCCGCGGTGGAAACACAGGTGTTACGGATATTTTCGGCGACACCTTGGCGCGAACTCTGCTGGTAAGTTTTAAGACGGGGGGTTCCGTGCCGCACAGCAACCTGACATTAATGACCTGGGCCGATATTGCCGGCAAATATACGGGCAGCACCTTCCACCTGCCCTCCGCCGCCGAAGTCCCCGCCGGAGGGGATTTTATTTATTCGAGCGGAATCCACGCCCAATTGGCCAATGGTCATTTAATGGTGGATGCTGAAAACCACATCCCGCCCGGTAATTCGGGATTAGAGGGGGAAATCCGCTTACCGGCAATTTTGGATGGACGCGCCGCCCAATGCCTGAAATGGGTGGATGTTACGGATGGCCTGTTGCCGGCCGGTTTCACCGGGGGTGAGACCTATATCCTCGGCGGACTCTTGGAGTTGGGAACGAAACTTTATTTCACCAAGTATCAATGGTACAACGGCGCGGGCGCGGACTGGGGGTCGTTGGGATATCGCGACGAAGCCGCCAACAAGACTTACGGCATGTGGCAGGTTTCCGGGCCTTGGGCGCATAACCAGCGGGTCGCCGGCTATATGTCCTATGCCCCCCAAGCCTTAACCGACGCGGGATACCCCATTTTAGCGGGTCAAGAAGGAACTTCGGGCTCGGCCAATGGACGATGGGGCCCCAATTTATTCGCCATTCAAGGAAACTTTCCGGCCTCCCGCGGCGAATCGGTTGCAGCCAAACCTTTGTTGGCTCATCCGGACGAAGGCAGGGAATCCCCCGGGTGGTGGCTGGGAGACAAGGTTTCCAGTGCCGTGTGGATTAAAACGAAAACCCAGCAGGCGGTGGTGCTCTTCTTATATCAGCAATTGGGCGGCGAAACCTGGTACGGCGAAAATGTGGACACCTGCACGTGCACGGATTGCGATCCCCCCGTCACCACCTGCGGCACCTCCCTGGCCGATCCCTATCCGACCTACAAAGGTTTTCACGCCACGGGTTACCACCTGCAAGTATGGATTTACAATCCCAATGATCTTTACGATGCGTTCAATGGAAAGCGCGATCCCTGGTCGGTGCTGCCCGCGGAAAAAGTCGATTTGATCACGCGGGCGCCCGGCACCACGACCGAAACCGTGAATAGTTTCATCACGGGGAATGCCACGCAGCAATTGCAGGCCAGTTACCGCAATGGGCGATTGATCATCATGCAACCTAATGGTTACGTCCAGGGCCCCTACGAATCCGACCCGACCGGATATGTGATCCAATTGGAATAGGAGAGTTGATGACGGGCCGCTCGCGGCTTTCAGGGGTGCGTGGATTTCGGCCGGCGGGACGCCGTAACAGCGCCTCCCGGGTGGTCTTGGGAAGGGCGGCGGAATGGACGATACTGGACTCGAACCAGTGACCCCCACCATGTCAAGGTGATACTCTAACCAACTGAGCTAATCGTCCGATTCCGACCTCTTCCCATAATCTCTGCCAATCCTCTACGCCTTATCCGCGCATTATCCCCGACCTCTTTGAGGTCGAAGAAAAGGGAATTTAGCTTTCGCAATCCCAATCTCAAAGCACGGGCCGATCCATTCCCGCATACTCCGGCTGGGCTTCGTCAATTTCAAAAGATTCCGGTTTTAATCCCCACGGACGCATGAAACCGCCACCCGAAAATAACCGGCCGCGCCTGCGGAAAATTCCGGGGTCATCGCGGGGATAGGGGCGGATGAAAGCCCCATGAATTTCCGCTGAAATTTTTGTGACCGCCTCGTATCAATCACGATGTGAATATCGTAATACGAATTAATGCGAGACTAATCCGCCCTTAAATCCGAGTGGGTATTCTATGGGGCGCCTCGAACAACCCATGATGACTTTCTCGCTTCGCATTTTCGGGAACACTGCGCCGAAACCGATTTTGCCCATGCTCCTGTTGGCTGCGCTCAGCGTCCCAGGCGAATCGTTGCGTCTCGACGACGCCCTCGCGCTCTCGGTGCGCCATCCCGACGTCGTGTTGCAGACCTTCGATGTGCGAAGCGCCGAAGGCGATTCGCTGACGGCTGGATTGCGTCCGAATCCGGTGCTGAATCTCAACGGCGACGCGTTCTCCACGGCGAGCCCTTACTGGGATCCGCAAGCCAAGATGTTCGGCGCCTCGTTGGCCGCCACCTTGGAGTTGGGCGGCAAGCGCCGATCCCGGCGGCGAGCCGCCGATTCGGCCCTGGCCGCGGTTCGCGCCCAAGGCCAGGATACGCGCACCGAAGCCGCGCTGGCCGTGGGCTTTGCCTGGCTGAATGCGGCCCAAGCGAAATGGGCGTTACAGACAGCCCGCCAGGCCGAAGCCAGTCTCGACTCAACCGCGGCCGTGGATCAGGTGCGCCTGCATGCCCGGATCATCAGCGAGGTTGAAGCCCTGCGCTCACGCATCTCGGCCCGTCAGGCCGAGCAGCAGCGAGAGGAGGCTGAAATCGCCTTGGCCGGCGCGCTGCGCGATTTGAATCTTGCCCTCAACACGGATACGGCCGTCGATGTACGCGAACAGGATGGGTTCGCCTATACCCCGCCACCGCTCGACTCCTGTCTGTTTCTGGCGCATGCCCGGCGCGACGATTTGGCGACGGCGCGCGCCGAAGCGGCCTCGGCCCAGGCCGATTTGGCGGTGCAGCAAAGTCTGGCATTTCCCGACGTCACGGTTTCGGCCGATTATTCCCGCCAGCAAGACGTTCCCTTTTACGGATTTTCGCTCAGCCTGCCCCTGCCTTTGGCGCGCAACCAGGGCGAGCGTTTCAAAGCCCGGGCGCAATGGCGACGCGCGCAAGTGGAGGCCGCGTTGGCGTTGAAAAAAGCCGACGCCGAAGTGGCGTCGAGCTACGCCGAGTACGCAGAACGGCGCCGAGGGTTGGAAGAGTTCGGCCAGGCTCTGGAAGAATCGGAAAAAGTGCGCGCCGCGATGGAGCACACCTATCGCTCGGGCAATACGTCGATTCTCGATTTTCTGGACGCGCAGCGCAACTGGTACGATGTGCAACAATCGTTTCACGACGCGACCGCCGATTATGAACGCGCCTGTCTGCGGCTTTCCGCCGCCATCGGCGCCATTCTCACCGATCACTTTTCGCCGACCCCGCGCTAAGGAGGAGCCCATGTACTCATCGCTTCGAAATACCACCTTGCGCCTGGGAGGGGCGGCCCTGCTCGCGGCCGGTGCCATGGCCTGCCACCGGACGGCCGCGTCGAACGCGGACCACGGTTTTTGTCTGAACGACACCATGGCGCGCATGATCCAAATCGACACTGTGCACCCGTCCCAGGTGTTGGGAGAATTGCGGCTGTCGGGCAAGGTGGGCTTCGATGAAGACAAAGTGCTGCAGATTTACCCTTTCGCCGGCGGCACAGCCGTCGAGGTGCGGGTGGACCTCGGGGACTCGGTGCACAAGGGCGAGGTATTGGCCGTGGTGCGCAGCGGCGAGATCGCCGGCTATATGCAGGATCGCGTCAACGCGGCCTCCAATCTGATCCTGGCGCAAAAAAATTTGAACGCCGCGGCCGATCTGTACCGCGCCGGAGTGGAATCGGAACGCGATTATGTGGCCGCGCAAAAGGATCTGGAAAAGGCGCAGGCCGAAAGGAAACGGGTGGCCGCCATCTACGCACTCTACGATATCGTTCCCGGCAACAGCGACACCTATGTGATCAAATCGCCCATGGACGGTTTCGTAGTGGATAAAAAAATCACCCGCGAAATGCACATCCGCGCCGACCGCACCGACAACCTGTTCACCATCTCGGATCTGCATGATGTGTGGATCAACGCCAATGTGTTCGAGGGGGATATCCCCAAAGTCCGCGCCGGGCAAACCGCGGAGGTCACCACGCTGGGATATCCCGACCGCGTCTTTCACGGCGTGGTCGATAAAGTCTTCAACGTGCTCGATCCGGATTCCAAAACCATGCGCGCGCGCATCCGCCTGCCCAACCCCGGATATCTGCTGAAGCCGGACATGTACGCCGCAGTGACGGTGCATTTTTCCGAGAACCGCAGCCTTCCGGCCGTCGCCAGCTCGGCCCTGATCTTCGACCAAGGCCGCGAATTCGTGGTGGTCTACCGCGGAGCCTGCGATTTGCAGGCCCGGCCGGTCGAGATCTACCGCACCGTCGGCGACCGGGCCTTCATCACCTCCGGCCTCGGCGACGGCGAGCGTGTGGTCGCGCGCCAGGCCCTGCTGGTGTATGGGGCGTTGGGCGGCTGAGCCCGCACCAACGACGAAAGCACGCGCCATGATCAAGCTCGTCAAAAGCGTTCTCGGATTTTCGCTCAAGAACCGTTTCTTCGTGTTTTTCGTCACCGGGCTTCTGGCCCTGGCCGGGCTCTATGCCTACTGGACGTTGCCCATCGAGGCTTTTCCCGACGTGACCAACACCCAAATCATCATCATTACGCAATGGCCGGGCCAAAGCGCCGAAGAGGTCGAGCGCTTCGTCACGGTTCCGCTGGAAGTGGCCATGGGCCCGGTGCAGCGCAAGATCAGCGTGCGCTCCATCACCATGTTCGGCCTTTCCGTGATCAAAATCGTTTTCGACGACGACATCGATGACGCCTTCGCCCGCCAACAGGTGAACGGCCGCCTGGCCGCGGCTTCACTGCCCGACGGGGTCGAACCCGAAGTCGAACCGCCCTACGGACCCACCGGCGAGATCTACCGCTATGTGCTCACCAGCCCGCATCGCAATTCACGCCAACTGCTGGAATTGCAGAACTGGGTGGTCGACCGCGAATTACGCACCGTCGAAGGCGTGGCCGACATCAATCCTTTCGGCGGCGAAGACAAGATTTACGCGGTGGCCGTCGATCCCTTGCGCCTGGATCAATACGGCATCACCCCGCTCGACGTGTACAGCGCCATCCAGAGAAACAACCTGAACGTGGGCGGCGACGTGATCGAACGCAACGACCAGGCCTTCGTGGTGCGCGGCATCGGCCTTTTGACCTCGGTACGGGACATTGAGAACGTTTTGGTCGATCAGCGGGGCGGAACGCCCATTCTCGTCAAAGACGTGGCCCATGTTTCCGAAACCGGCGCCACCCGTCTGGGGCAGGCCGGCCTGGATGAAAATGACGATGTGGTCGAAGGCATCGTGGTCATGCGCAAAGGCGAAAACCCCAGCGACGTGCTCAAGCGGCTGAAGGCCAAGGTGAAAGACATCAACGAGCATATCCTTCCGCCCGACGTTAAAATGCAGACCTTCTACGACCGCGACGTGCTCATTCGCTATTGCACCCACACGGTACTCCATAACCTCTTCGAGGGCATCGTGTTGGTAACGGCCGTGGTGTTTCTCTTCATGGCCGACTGGCGCACCACCTTGATCGTCTCCTTGGTGGTGCCGCTGTCGCTGTTGTTCGCCTTTCTTTGCCTGCGCCTGCGCGGCATGTCGGCCAACCTGTTGTCGTTGGGCGCCGTGGATTTCGGCATCATCATCGACGGCGCCGTGGTCATGGTCGAAGGCCTGTTTGTGGTGATGGCCCGGCTCTCCGACCGGATTGGGCGCGAACGTTACGCCCGCCTTTCCAAACTCGGCCTCATCCGCCGCGAAGGCGCGCCGCTCGGCAAGGCTGTCTTCTTTTCAAAATTGATCATCATCACGGCCTTGCTGCCCATCTTCTCCTTCCAGAAAGTCGAGGGCAAAATGTTTTCGCCCCTGGCCTGGACCTTGGGGTTTGCCCTGGCCGGTGCGCTGCTGTATACCTTGACCCTGGTGCCGGTGTTGTTCAGCCTGCTGCAGCGCACGCAGGCCCGGGAAAAGCACAATCCCTTCGTGATCTTCGTGCAGCGTCGCACTTTGCAAGCCTTTCATTTCTGCTTCGCGCACAAGGCCCTCAGCCTGGGCGCGGCCTGCATCGTAATGGTCTTGAGCCTGCTCTCCACTTCGTGTCTCGGCACCGAATTCCTGCCCGAGCTCGACGAGGGCGCGCTGTGGGTCGAAGCCGGCCTGCCCGTCAGTACTTCGCTCTCGGCCACCGTGGCTATGGTGCATCGCATCCGCGCAAAGCTGCTGCGCTTTCCCGAAGTGCAGAGCGTACTTTCGCAAACCGGGCGCTCCAATGATGGTACCGACCCCTCCGGGTTCTACTACATGCAGGCGGCGGTAAACCTCTACCCCGAAGATCAGTGGAAGCGGCACATCACCAAGGAACAACTGGTCGACGAAATGGACTCGGCCCTGAAGGTGTTTCCCGGTATCGTGTACAACTACTCGCAGCCCATCATCGACAATGTCGAAGAAGCCGTGGCCGGCTTCAACTGCTCGCAGGCGGTAAAGGTGATCGGTCCGGATCTCAACGTCGCCGACAGCCTGGCCGGCCTGGTGGTGAACGCCATGCACGGCACCCCCGGCATCGCCGACCTCGGTATTCTGGAAAGCATCGGCCAACCCGAAGTGAAAATCGTGCTCGACCCGGAACGCATGGCCGCCTACGGCGTGGCCACCGCCGACGCCCAGGCCGTGACCGAAATGGCCATCGGCGGAAAAACCGCGACGCAATTGTACGAGGGCGACCGCAAATTCGACGTGCGCGTGCGCTACCCGCTGGAGTTCCGCCGCACCCAAGCCGACATCGGCCGTCTCCGGGTGCCCACTTTGCACGGAGGCGGCGTGCCGCTCGGGGAAATCGCCGACATTCAAACCGTTACCGGCCCGCTGTTCATTTACCGCGACGCCGGCCGGCGCTTCGTGGCGGCGAAATTTTCGGTGCGCGACCGCGACCTCGGTTCCACCATCCGCGACGCCCAGGCCCGCGTCGACCAGGCCGTGCATTTGCCGCCGGGCTACAGTTTCGGCTGGACCGGTGAGTTCGAGAACCAGGTGCGGGCCAACAAACGCCTGGGCCAGATGATTCCCATCTCCATCATTCTGATCTTCATTCTGCTGTTCATCGCCTTCGGCAATCCCAAAGACGCGGCCCTGGTGCTGGTCAACGTCCCCTTCGCGCTCATCGGCGGCATTCTGGCGCTGCTTATCACCGGCACGATTTTCGGCATTTCAGCGGGGGTGGGTTTCATCGCCCTGTTCGGCATCTGCATCCAAAACGGTGTGATCCTGGTATCGGTTTTCCACCGCAATCTCAAGGCGGGATTGGACCTCGATGCCGCCATCGTCCGCGGCGTGACCGAGCGCGTGCGGCCCGTGGTGATGACCGCCATGATGGCCGCGCTGGGATTGTTCCCGGCCGCAATTTCGCATGGCATCGGCTCCGAGACCCAGCGGCCTTTGGCCATCGTGGTAATCGGGGGACTGGTCAGCGCCACCGCGCTGACCTTGCTGGTCTTCCCCATCGTGTTCCACATCGCCTACCGCAAAACCGCGGCCCGGCATCCGCCGGCATCCGCGCGCGGCTGGTCCCTGGCGCCGGATTGAAACCGCGGGGGCGCCGCCCCGATAGGCGGCCGAACCCTGGCCGTTACGCCGCCGAAGGAAAATCCAGCACCACCGTGGTGCCTTGGCCCGGCGTGCTGGTAAGGGTCACCATGCCCTGGTGCAATTCCACGATGGCCTTGACCAGGGCCAAGCCGATGCCGCTACCGGGGATGGAGTGCACCGCCGCCCCGCGATAAAAGGGCTGAAACACCTTCTGCTGTTCTTCGGGGGAAATGCCCAGGCCGCGATCCGCGCACTGCAACTGCAAGCGCGACCCGGTGCTGGCCAGGGTGATTTTGATCGGTTCACCCGCCGGCGAATATTTCAGGGCGTTGTCGAGCACATTGGCCACGGCGCTGCGCAGTAAATCCCCGTTGCCGACCACCGACAGCCGCGCTTCATCGTCAGGAAAATTGGCGAAAGCGACTTCGACCGTCCGCTGGGCATGGCGGCGCTTGGCCTCTTCCAGCGCAGAAAACAGGATTTCATCCAGGCGCTGCGGCTCCGAACGCCTTCCCGCCCAGCCCGATTCGGCGCGGGCCAGGAGCAACAGATTGTTGGTCGAACGTTTGAGTGCCCGCACATCGTCGTACACACTGGAGAGCAAGGTGCGGTATTCTTCGGTCGAACGTGGCTGCATCAAGGCGACTTCAAGCTGCCCTTCCACCGAGGTGAGCGGCGTGCGCAGCTCGTGCGAGGCGTTGGCAATGAATTGTCGTTGCGAGCGAAAGGCGGTTTCCAGGCGGTCGAGCATGCCGTTGAAGGCATGCGCCAGATGCGACAGTTCATCCTGCTGTGTGCCTTCTTCGATGCGCACGTGGAGATCCGAGGCCGAAACGCCCTCAGCCTGGCGCGTAATGCGTGCGATGGGTGCGATGGTCCGGCCGGCGAACCAACTGCCGAGCACATAGACCGCCAGCAAAGCCACCGGATAGCTGAGCAGGAGGCCGATGCGCAATTTGGCCAAGGTGCGCAATCCCACGATGTCTTGCGCGGCGATGGCGACGACATAGGTTTTGTCTTCGTCTTCGAAGCTCATGAACACCATTTGGGTGTCGCGCACCGTGCGCAAACGCAAACCGGCGGACAGGGCCGCGTCGCGATCGGCGGAGTCGAGTTGCACCGGGCGTTCGCCGGAATGGAAGGCCACCCGGTTCTGGAGGTCGAAGATGCCGACGCTTTCATGCGGCAGCTTGTTTAACAGCTTGCGGCGAAAAGGCTGCAGGGCGCTTTCGCTCAAATTGTCGCTGCGCAAGACGATGGTGGCGGAAGCCACGGCGTCGGCGCGCAATTCGGAATAAAACTGGCGCGCGCGCAGAAATTTGGCATAGGCATAGGTCACCGTGCCGAAAATTCCGAGAATGAGAGCCACCAGCACGGTGAACCACAAGGCCAGGCGGGCCTTGAAGGTCAGCCGCTTCATGCCGGCTTTTCGGAGTCGTCGTCGCGCAGCACGTAGCCCGCGCCAATCACGGTGTGGATCAGCTTGGGCTGGAAATCGCGATCGATTTTCTTGCGGAGAAAACTCACGTACACGTCGATGACGTTGCTTTCGGTGTCGAAACGAATGTCCCAAACGTGTTCGGCCAATTCGGTGCGCGGGATGACGCGCCGCCGGTGCCGCAGAAAATATTCCAGCAAAGCGAACTCTTTCGAAGTCAATTCGATGCGCCGGCCCGACCGAACCACTTGGCGGCTGTGCAGGTTCAAGGTGAGATCGGCGCAGGTCAGCACCGCCGTCTCGCCCCCGCGCGTCGCACCCGCGCGCCGGAACAGCGCCCGCAGGCGGGCCAGCAGCTCGCGAAATTCAAATGGTTTCACCAGGTAATCGTCGGCGCCCGCGTCCAGCCCCTGCAATTTGTCGTCGGTCGAATCGAGCGCGGTCAGCATGAGAATCGGCATTTCGGGCACGCAACCACGCAAGGTGCGGCACACCGCGAACCCGCTTTTGTGCGGCAGCATGACATCGAGAATCACGGCGTCGTACTTCGAGGCCAGCGCCAGGCGTTCGCCTTCGGCGCCGTCGAGCGCGATATCCACCGAATACGCCTGTTCCTGCAATCCCTTCTTGATGAAGGAAGCCACTTTCTTTTCGTCTTCCACCAGCAGGATTTTCATGCCGCCTCCGCGCCCAAAAGCGGCACTAAGCTACAAAGCGCGCGCCCGGTGCGGCCGTTACCGGCGCCGTGAACTTCAGCGCCGACATTAAAATGCCATTAAATACCGATCATGAGCCCGGCACTCAGCGACGGATATTTGGCAAAGTTATAATCGGCGTTCAGGTTGAAAACGAGGAGGTGCATACCCAGTCCCAAGGTCAGTCGGGTGTCATTATCGCCCGCCAAATCAAAGCGGATATTCTCGGTTTGCTCTCCCGACGGAGTATTCACGTTCAGATCGTAATGGAAGGTCATGGTGCAGGTCTCGTACTGAAAGCCGGCATAGGGGGTGAGGTTGAACAGCCTCCCGCCCAAAGTTTTGCTCACGTCGATCCCATAGGCCGAAGTGTTGGCATCGAACAATTCCCCCACCTGCAAGTGTTGATAGAAATAGCCGAGACAGAAATCGATGGGCAGTTTGTTACCCAGCCACACCTCTGGATTATGCTGGATGCCGAACCCGAAAAAATTCAAGCTGCCGACATCGGGAATGTCGAACGTGGGCAGCCAGCGCAGCGTCAAATTGGTGCCGAACACCGTTCCGATGCCGATTTGAGGCGCCAACAAAGGCAGGGGGTAGTTCTTGATTTTGTTCAGAATGCCGACCACCGGCAGCACCAAGGTGTCGGTGGGGATGGCGATGGAATCGTTGGGCGACGACAGCCCGGTCGCCAGATTCCGGCCATTGTAAACCACGCGCACGCTATCGTTTCTCGACCCGATGACCGTGGGACCGTAGAAGCGCACGGTATTGTCGACCGTGGCCAGGTGGTTGGCCAGCGAATCCCGCACCGCCTGCTGCTGCGACGCGGGAATCGATGAGAAGTCGACCTGATTGAGAAGGCTGCGTGACTCCGAAGTGTCGAAGCGGAACGAACCCTGCACGTCGAAGGTTTGGGGGCCGTTCCCGAGCAGACTCCCCATCGCGATGGTGCCGGCTTCGAAGGTGAAACCGAATTTTACCGGTTGAGGCGCACGGTGGTACCAACCCGCATTGAGATCGGCCCCCAGGCCGGACACCACCGGCGCGACGTACTGTTTGGCCGCTTCCGTCGTCAGTTGCGTCATCTCGTCCGACAGACTGTTTCCGGCGCGCGCCGCTCCGGATCCGAGCAGGACAAACGCCGGTAACAACCGCCATCCAATTCCATTCCGCATGGGGCTTCCTTGGTTCCGCCGGATCGCGCCGGCGCTGGGTGGAAAAAGTCGGCTTATTCTAACATGAGACCGGGTGCAGAGCAATAATCCTCCCGCCCGGGCCGAGGCGCAAGGCACGCCTTGCCCGAGGAAGAGCGGTTTTTACATTCCCGCGGTTATGGGAAGAATTCTCTGTGTGACAGGAACCGGCACCGAGGCCGGCAAAACCGCCCTGGCGCTGGCCGTGCTCCTCTGGGCTCGCAGCCGGGGCCTGCGCGCGGGTTATGTCAAATTGGTGCAATGCGGATCACGGCGGCCCGAAAGCGAACCGTTTCTAGGCGACGCGGATTGGATTGCGGCCGCGGTGTCACAGGCGGTGGAAACCGAAGCCGTGTACACCTTTCCCGATCCGGTATCGCCGCATTTGGCCGCCGAGCGCGCCGGCGCGTGGATCGATCCCGATTGGCTGGTGGAGCAAGCCACCGTGGCGGCCCGACGCTGCGATATGCTGGTGGTGGAAGGCGCGGGGGGCGCGGCCGCTCCCTTTCGCCGCGAGGGGCTGTCGCTGGCCGACGTGGCGGCCATGGGCCAATGGCCCTGCCTCATCGCCTGTCCGCCGGGGCTCGGCACCTTGCATCTGACGCGCTCGACCGCGCATTTTCTCTCCGCGCACGGGGCGCCGATGGCCGGCTTCGCCATGTGCCAGCTCAGCCCCGAGATTTCGCATGTGCAGACCGACAACCGCGACACCCTGACCGCGCTGTTGCAGGTTCCCTGCGTGGGGCTTTTGCCGTATTGCCCGGGTCTGGACAGGCGCCTGCCGCTGCCGCCGGCCATGGCGGCATTTTTCGTACAGGCCATGTCCACCGGATTGGCGCAATGGTGGGAGCAATGAACGCCTTCTCCGACGCCCTGGAACAACGCCGCGCGCAAGGGCTGTGGCGTGACTTGACCCCGCTCTTGCACGCACCTGGTAAATACGTCGTGCGCACAGGCGTGACCTGTCTGAACTGCGCCTCCAACAATTACCTCGACCTGGCCGGACATCCCGCCTTGCGGGCCAAGGCCGCGGAGGCGTTGGAAGAAGCCGGCACCGGCAGCGGCGGATCGCGCCTGTTGGGCGGCAATCTTCCCCTGCACGAGCAACTCGAAGCGGCGGTGGCGCGTTACCGGCCCATGGGCCGCGCCCTGCTATTCAACTCGGGATTTCAGGCCAACCAGACGGCGGTGTCAGCGTTGGGCGATGCCTTGGGCGGCGTGTTCGCCGACAAACTGGCCCATGCCAGCGTGGCCGAAGGCCTGCGCAGCCTGTCCGCGCCCTTCCACCGCTTTCGCCACAACGATATGAACCATCTCGAAGCCCTGTTGCAAAAACGCCAGCCGGCGGCGGGCGGGCTGGTAGTCACCGAAACCCTGTTCAGCATGGACGGCGACTTCGCGCCCCTGGCCGAATTGGTTGAGTTACAGCGGCGTTACGGGTTCTGGCTCTACCTCGACGAAGCCCATTCCACCGGCTGCTATTCCGATTTGCATCTGCAAGGCTTTCAGGGTCAGCCGGATCGGGTGGTGCTGATGGGCACCTTCGGCAAAGCCCTCGGCGGTTTCGGGGCTTATGTGGTCGGACCTTCCGAAGCCATCGATTTCCTGATCAATTTCGGCCCCGGCTTCATCTTCAGCACGGCCCTGCCGCCCGCCGTGCTTGGGTCGAATCTCGCGGCCCTGGAATTGGTGCAAAGCCAAGAAGAAGCCTGGCGGCCCGAACGGTTGCATGCGGTGGCGTCCTTGGCCCGCGCAGAATTCCGCCGCCGCGGTTTCGATCTCGGCTCGGCCGCGGGCCACATTCTGCCGGTGCGCCTGGGCACGCCCGAGCGCGCGGCCCAGGTCGCGGCCCGGCTATTCGACGCAGGCATTCACGCCCCGGCCGTGCGCCCGCCCACGGTGCCGGCCGGAACCTCGCGGTTACGGGTGAATTTGAGCGCGGCCTTTGTCGACGAAGAAGTAATGCGGCTCGCCGACGCCTTGGAACAAATCCTGCGCGAGCTCGACGCTGGGGAAACACCCGCGTGACCCCGGTCGTGCACTGGCTGGGGGGCTGGGCCTCTTCGCTGCGCTGCTGGGAACCGCAATTGCGCGAACTCTATCCCGGCTGCGAACACCGCTTCGTCGACGCCCATGCCGCGCTCCGCCAAACGCCGGCGGATTTGGGTTGGCTAGAACTGCCGCCGGGCCATGCGGTGACGGCCTGGTCCATGGGTTCGCTGGTGGCGCATCGTTGGATGGCCGCAGGGCATTGGCCGTACGGCCTGCCGCTGCTTTCGCAGGCCCCGATTTTCGACTTCACAGCCGGCGGCTACGGCGAACCCACCGTGTTGCGCATGGAAGAAAAACTCGCGCGCGAACGCGAAGCCGTGCTGCGCGATTTCTGGCGGCGCATGCCGCGCGCGCGGGAAATTCCCGCGGCCTGGGAAGAGGCCTGGATTGCCTTCACGCGCGATTATGCCCACGAAGAATTATCGGATGGTCTGAAGTTTTTGCGACAGACCCGCATCGACCCGGAGGAATTGCGCCCGCCGGCGCGCTGGGAAATCGTGGTCGGCGAGAATGACCGGCTCGCACCGCCGGGCGAGTGGACGGCGCATTTGCCGGCGGGGACGGGCCTGCACCACTATCCCGGCGGCCATCTGCCGTTTTGGGAAGCCCCGGATTTGGTGCGTGATTGTCTGCAGCGACTGACGGCCTAGACGCTATCTCCCTCCACCTTTATCGGACAGCCGCCGCGCCCTTCGACCGGTTCGACAGGCTCACCGACCGAAGGGCGCAGCGTGTAAGCCCGGTTCCCCTTGTCGCGGGCGGTCGAACCTGCCGGCTGAATCGGCCAACTTCGTTTTCCTACCGCCCAATGACGGAAAGTATTTCTCGCCAACCGCCATCCCCTGCACTTCCCCGGAACCACGGCCCCGTCGCATCCCAATCCCAAACGATGACCCTCTTCCAGACCGCGGTGGGATTCGAGCCGGACGGTGGCGAGCTACATTTTCCCTTTTGCCGAACGCCTATGCCCGGAACTTCCCAAGCCGTCACCAATGGACAGGAGCTGCAAAAGGCCGTGATGGCAACCGCCGCGGCGCTGGGGTTGGGCGTCGCGGCCGAGGTCAAGGTGGGCCGCCGCATTTGGGGCGCGCAGCGCTACATCGACGTGGTGGTGACCGAACCGTCCGCCTTCGGCGGAAAGCGCAAGCTGGGTTTGGAATGCAAGTACCAAGGTACAGCCGGTACGGCCGAAGAAAAAATTCCCGCGACGCTCTCAGACATCAAAGCCTGGCCCATCCGCGGCCTGGTGGTGTTCGCCGGACCCGGATTCTCGCACAACATGCGCGGCTATCTGATCTCCACCGGGGCGGCGGTAGAGTTCGATGACTTGGCGGATTGGCTCAAACTTTATTTTTCCGTGGAAGCATGATTCGAGTTGCCGCGCCGCCGCTCATGCGGCCCAAACCGTTTTTGAAATGGGCCGGAGGCAAGCGCCAGTTGCTCGACACTTTACTGCAAGGCCTACCCGAATTCGACGCCTACCATGAACCCTTTCTCGGCGGCGGCGCCTTGTTTTTCGAACTCGCGGCGCGCGGCCGCATCCGGCGCGCCACTCTTTCCGATTTGAATCCGGAATTGATCCACGCTTACGTCGCCGTACAAAACCAGGTCGAAAAATTAATCGTTGCCTTGCGCCGGCATGCGCACAAGCATAGTGAAGCCCATTTTTACCAGGTACGCGACCGCAACCCCAACCGCCTGCAACCGGTCGCGCGCGCGGCGCGCCTCATCTACCTCAACAAAACCTGCTACAACGGCTTGTACCGCGTGAATTCGCAAGGCGGTTTCAACGTGCCATTCGGACGTTACCAGAATCCTTTGATTTGCGACGCCGAAAACCTGCGCGCCTGCTCCCGCGTCCTGCAAGGGGTAACCTTGGAATGTCGTGCGTTCGAAACTGTGCGGGACATCGCGCGCAAGGACGATCTCGTGTATTTCGATCCCCCCTATTATCCCGTGTCGAAAACCGCGAACTTCGCGGCCTATGAAAAAAGCGGCTTCGGCGCCGACGCGCATCAACGGCTGAAAGCGACCTTCGACCTGCTGGCGCAACGCGGATGTTACGTGCTGCTTTCCAATTCGCATTGCGCCTTCACGTGCGCGTTGTTCCCGGGCGCGAAAACCGTGCGCGCCAACCGCGCCGTGAATTCCCAAGGGGCGGGACGCGGTCCGGTGAACGAAATTCTCCTGCGGAATTTTTGAAGGAGCCGGCCACGCCCTCGTTCCACGCCCTCCGCTTCGGCCGCGCCGCCGCCGGCTACGAAGACGCGGCGCATATCCAAGCGCGCATGGCGGACAAACTTTCCGCCTTAGGCGGACTCGGCGACAGCGGCGCGCCCTTCCGCATCTTGGAATTCGGGTGCGGTACGGGATTGTTGACCCGGCGCCTACGGCAACGCTTTCCCGCGGCGGCGCTGCTCGCCACCGACGCTTCCGCAGCCATGCTGACCCAAGCCCGGCAAAACGCTTCGGTTCTCCCCTCGCCCCTGCTCGCCTTTGTGTTGCAGGACGCATCGGGAGCCAGGCCTCCGACGCCGGAGGTGCAGCGTCAGGCGCCGGTGGATCTCGCCGCCTCCAACGCCCTGGTGCAATGGCTGCCCGATTTGAGCCGGCACCTGGATTGGGTGGCCGGCCTGTGCGCGCCGCACGGCCACTATCTCGTTTCCGGATTTAGCCGCGACAATTTTAACGAATTGAATTCCTGCCTGTCCCGACCGCCGTTTTCCTACCGCGAATTCCCCGGCCACGATCCGGAAGAGGTGCGGCGGGCCGCGACGGAAGCGGGGTGGCAGGTAGCCAGTTTCGAGGCCTGGGAAGAAATCGAAATTGTGGCCTCGCCTCTCGCAGCCCTGCGCCGCATCCAACGGCTCGGGTCAACGCGCGATCCACACACGGGCGGCCGCCTGACGCGCCGCAATCTGAAGAGCTTGCTCGCCGACTATGCCGATCGCTTTTCCGCCCCCGGCGGCGTCTCGCTGACCTGGCGGCCCTGGGTCGCCCACCTGCAACGCGGATAACCTTCCCGCGTTATTTGGGCGCGGACGCTTCCGCCAGCAAGGCGTCGAAATAGGCGATGGTCTGACGCAAGCCTTCGCGCAGCGCCACCTTGGGTTCCCATTTTAAAGTTTCGCGGGCCAGGGAGATGTCGGGCTGCCGCTGCCGCGGATCATCGCTGGGCAAAGGCTTGCGCACGATGCGGCTTTTGCTTCCCGTCAGTGCGATCACCTCTTCGGCCAATTGCAGAATGGTGAATTCGCCGGGGTTGCCGATGTTCACCGGGCCCGTGCAGTCGGGATGCTCCATCAGACGCAGCATGCCTTCAATAAGGTCCGACACATAGCAGAACGACCGTGTTTGCGATCCGTCGCCGTACACGGTGATGTCATGGCCGCGCAGGGCCTGCACGATGAAATTCGACACCACGCGGCCGTCGTCGGGATGCATGCGCGGGCCGTAGGTGTTGAAGATGCGCATCACCCGGATGTCGACCTGGTTCTGCCGGTGGTAATCGAAAAACAGGGTCTCGGCCACGCGCTTGCCTTCGTCGTAGCACGAGCGCAACCCGATGGGGTTGACGTGGCCCCAATAGCCTTCGTGCTGGGGGTGCTCCTGCCGGATCGCCGTACACTTCGCTGGTCGAGGCCTGCAAGATGCGGGCCCTGACCCGCTTGGCCAGGCCCAGCATGTTGATGGCGCCCATCACACTGGTCTTGATGGTCTTCACCGGATTGTACTGGTAATGGATGGGCGAGGCCGGGCAGGCCAGATTGTAAATGCGGTCGACCTCAAGGAAAATCGGCATGGTCACGTCATGGCGGATGCATTCGAATTCGGATCGGCTCAAGAGGTGGCGCACGTTACGCTTGGCGCCGGTGAAAAAATTGTCGAGGCAAATCACATCATGGCCGCCTTCCAGCAACCGGTCACACAGATGCGACCCCAGAAAACCCGCCCCGCCTGTCACCAAAACTCTCATGACGCACTCCTTTTTTTTCGGGCCCCGGCCGGGCCCGACAATAAATAGTTGATGCCGATCAAAGTCAAGTCGGGCTCGAAGCGCTGGATGGCCCGCGTGCGGCCGCGCAGCCAATCGGCCAAGCCTCCGGTGGCCAGCACGGTGGCCCGCGGGCCCAAGTCGCACTCGCGCCGCACCTCGGCGAGCAGCCGCTCGATCATACCCACGGTGCCATGCAAGATGCCGATGCGCAAGGCGTCATCGGTGTTGCGGCCCACCGCGCCTTCGGGCCAGCGCAATTCCGCTTCGGTGAGCTTGGCCGCATTCTGCACCAACGACCGCATCGACGTCTGGATGCCGGGGCAAATGATTCCGCCGAAATAGGCGTGGTCGGCGAAAACGTCGAAGGTGGTGGCCGTGCCGAAGTCGATGACCACGCCGGCCTTGATTCCCAGGGCTTCGGCGCCGAGCACGTTGGCCAGCCGGTCGGCCCCGATTTGCCGGGGTACTTCGTAGTCGAGACGCAATCCGCGGCAATGGCGGTAGTCGAGGAGTTGCGGTTCCGCCCCGAACACTTCGCGCAGGCCCGCCAACCAGGAGGGATCCAAAGCCGGAACCACCGAGGCCAGGCCGGCCGCGCCCACGCGGCGCATTTCGGGAGCCGCCAACCCGCGCAGCCAGAGGGCGATTTCGTCGACCGTGGCGTCGGGCCGCGTGGCGAAGCGCCAGCGTTTGCGGATGGCCGCGCCGCGGAACAGGCCCAGCACGGTTTGCGTGTTGCCGATATCCACCGCCAGGCGGAAATCGCCGGTGACCTTGGAGTTACGCCCGGCCATGCCGCCCCGCTGGCGATTCCGCCGCCGCCCCGATTTTGAGCGACAGGTCCAAGGCCGGCGCGCTATGCGTCATGGCCCCCACCGAAATCGCCTGCAAGCCGATGCCCCGCAGCTTGCGCACGCGATCCAAATCCATGCCCCCGCTGGCTTCGAGGCGCAACTGCGGCGCGGCTGCGCGCGCGCGTTGCACGGCCCGGCGCAAATCGGCGTCGCTGAAATTGTCGAGCAAAACCGTGTCGAGGGGCGCATCCAGCAAGGTTTCCAACTCGGCGAGATTGCGCACTTCGGCTTCGATGGGATAGGTGCGGCTGTAGCGCTTCACCACCCGATCCACGGCGGCGCGCACCGATCCGCAGGCCGCGGCGTGGTTGTCTTTGATCAAAACCTGATCAAACAAACCCCGGCGATGGTTGGCGCCCCCGCCCACGGCCACGGCGTACTTTTCCAGCGCCCGGTAGCCGGGCAAGGTCTTGCGCGTGTCGAGCACCTGGGTCGCGGTGCCGGCCACGGCTTCGGCGAAGCGGTGGGCGGCAGTGGCGATGCCGCACAGGTGCTGGAGGAAATTCAGCAGAATGCGTTCGCACACCAGGATTCCCCGCGTTTCGCCTTCGAAGCGCGCCAACACTTCGCCCGGATGAATGGCGTCGCCCTCGGCCGCCCGCCATTCCACCCGCGGGGCCAAGCCGCGAAAGCGGAACACGGCTTCGACCAACGGGGCTCCGGCCAAAACACCCTCCGCCTTGCACAGCAACGTGGCATAGCTGCGGTGCTGCGGATCGATGGTGGCTTCCGACGTCACGTCGCCCGCGCCTTCATCTTCGGCGAAAGCCAGGGGCAGCAAAGCCTGCAGGGCCTTCATGGGAAACAAGGGAAGGGAGCGGTCCGTCGCTGAAGACATGTTTATTTCGCCGGGACCGGCACTCCTTAGGGATGCAATTCTTTTTCCACCATGTCGCGGTTGCGGCGCACCTTGGCCGCCACCGGGGCGTCGGGAAAATTGAAAAGGCAACTATCGAGCGCGGCCACGCTTTGCCGCAATCCGCGCACGCGCGCGGAATCATCGGCGGCTTTGCGCGCAGCGGCATAGGAGGAGGCCGCGGCCGCGCGCCGCTCTTCGCAATAGCGATCGCCCAAGGTTTGCCGGCGCTGCTTCACCCAATCGGCGCCGGCCTGATCCGAAACCGATTCGAGCACGCGCAGGGCTTCGAGGTAACTTCCATGCGACGCCAGCGTGTCGACGCGGTTCTTGGCGTCCAGCAACACCGAATCGGGCAGGGCCGGCGACGCGCCGGCCGGAGCCGCAGCCGCGGAGGTATGCACGGAGGTATCCGGAGCGGTCGGAGCCGCGGGCGTCGCAAGTGAAGCCGGCGCGGAATTCGCTGGAGCCGGAACCAGGGCCGCGCCCGTCGTATCGGCGGGGACCGTCGCCGACGGCACCGGCAAGCCGCCCCGGAGTTTATCGCGCTCCCAACTGCGGTTGGCGAGTTTCTTCATCTCGCGGCGCAGACGGTCGTCCGAAATCACGGGTAACAGCGCGTTCACCTGGTTGACGATTTGGTCATGCGGAGCGCCCTGCATATAGCTCTCGTGCAAATGCCGCAGACGCTGCTTGACTTCGTCGGGCAGCGGGCTTTGCAAAGCGTCGGCCAAAGCCAGACACCACCCCGCATCTTCGACCAGGCTGGATAATTCCAGGCGGTGCCGTTCGATTTCATGCGCGCGGTCCGTGGCCGCCTGCCAATCGCCATCGGCGCCGGCCTTGAGCATGGCCCGCGACAATTGCTCGATCATTTCCTGCACGGTAACCTTCTCGCCGCCGGGCAGGATAAACACCTTCTGGTCGCGCCCGTGATCGCGCACGCCGCCATGCCGCAACAGATATTCCAACTGATCATAGGCGTTGCGGCTGCGGCGCAGGGTTTCCCGGTCGGCGGGTGGAATAGCGCCCGCGTCGATTTGCAATTGGCGGTATCCCAGCATCAGGTCGAGCACCAGCGAGTCTTCCAAGGTGTGCAGGGTCGGCCGCAGGTTTTCCAGATCCGCTTTCTGCTGCCCGACCTGGGACGAAGTCGGACTGGAAGAGGGCGACGGACCGAGACTCGCGCACCCCCAGAAAAACACCGCAACTGCAAACGGGGCCGGTCCGCACAGACGGAAAAGTTTCTTCCCGATCATTCTTCGCGTATCCATACCGAAGCCGCTGCGGGGTTTTTCCCCGAAGTTTCTCCCGGGCCCAATTCATCGGAAACGTCTTCGGAATAATTGGTGGTAGCCGCGGAGTCGGCCGGCGCAGCCAAGGGTAGGCCGGTGCGGCGCGACACCCAAACGCGGTGGTATTGTTCGCGATCGAACCAGGGCGGTTGGCCGCTGGCGATGGTTTCCAGATCCAGCGTATCGACCCGGGTCGAATAATCTTCGAGCTTGACCATAGTTTGCGCCAAGGCCAACCAGGCCGGAACCGCGACCCAGGCGCCGGTGCCGCGAAATCCGGGATGGGTCATAGGGGCGTTGTCATCAAAACCCGTGTACACGCCCAAAGTGTAACCCGCCGCGGGATCGAAACCCTTTCCGGGGGCTTCGGGGGCGGCGATGAACCCGAGAAAAGCGCCGTTGCGGTAATCGTTGGTGGTGCCGGTTTTGCCGAAAGCCGGAACCGGCACCTCGGCCACGCTGGCGCCGCTGCCCAGCGGCATGCGCAATTCACGCCCAATGCGTTGACCGGTTCCGCCTTCCACCACCGAACCTAAGATAGCTTCGAGTTCGTAGCGCGTGCGATCCGAGATCACCGGCATGGGCTGGGCCGTATCCTGAAAAATCACCTGGCCTTCGGCCGTGGTGATGCGGTCGATATACAGTTGCGGCTGCCCGAAACGGGTGCGGTAGACGCAGCCATCCTGGAAAACCTGATACGCGTTGATCAACTCGCCCAACGTCACGACGTTGACTCCCAACGGATAAGACAGCACCGGATCGAGGGTGGAGGTGAGTCCCAGCTTGTGGCTGAAAGCCACGATATAGCGCAAGGCGGCCATGGCGCGAAAATCCGGAGAAGCGAACAGGTTTTCCTTGGTGTAGCGCGCCGCCGCAGGCACCCCGGTATCGCCCACGTGCAGGGAATCGGAAACGCGTTGCAGCGTTTCCATGGTGATCTCGCCCTGCACCAACAGCGAGTCTTCGGCAGGCAGCGGGGTGGCGTCGCGCGGAACGGTTTTCCACTCGGCGTCGGGCAGGCGGGTGAAAATTCCCAGGCGCCCGTCGGAACTCCGGCGCGCCAGCACCATCTGCTCGTTCTCGGGGTAACCCCGGCGCCACTCCATGGCGCAGTCGACGAAGTCGAGGTAGCTGCGCTGCAGCAATTGCAAACGGATTGCATCTTCGGGATCACGCGAACCCTCGTACTTCTGGCGTTCGCGCGCAAAACCCGCTCCGTAAGGCAGCGAGCGTAGCTGATCAGCCTCTTGCAGGCGGCCTTCGAAGGTCAAATCGATGGCGAGGTCGTTGACGATTTGATGGTAGCGCAATTCGCGCAAATGCTCGTCGTCGAGTACCAGGCCCAGCGAATCGCGCACGAATACGGCGAAGTCGCCCTGCATGGCGAAACTCTCGGGCGCCAGGTGAATGCCGCGGCATTCCTGCCAGAAACGGGCGAAGTCGGTTTTGTCGAAAAGGTGGAAGAGCAGATAGACGCTGGCGATGTTTTCCGAGCGGCGTCCGGCCCAGGCCAGACTCACTGTGTCTTCGGGCGGATGATCGGGTTTCGGGAAATAGAACAGATCGCCCAGACGGAAATATTGGCGGTGATTCGGCAGCGGGTCGAAGGGTTTCCACCCCAATCCCAAAGCGGCGGCGTACACCAAGGGTTTGAACGAAGATCCGAATTGGCGCTTGGCCTGGTTGACGCGATCATAGCCGGTGTTGCCAAAGCCTCCCACGTTGGCCAGCACCTTGCCGTCTTGCAACACCTGCGCCGCGCCCTGTAATTCGGGCTTTTGCGCCAGATCCAATTCGGCGGCCAAATCCACTTTGCCCGAAGCCATTTCTTCCGGGGTATGGTAGGGCACCCCGCACAGCACGGTTTGTCCGGGCTGCAAATATTGCGCAGCAAAATTCTGCATGGCTTTTTTCGCTGGCAGCCCGGCATAGGCCGTGGATTGATGTCGGTTCCATTGCTGAAAAAAAGTTTCCAGCGCCGCTTGCGGCACGGCGCCCGTGAGCGCGCCGAAGCGCACGTGCAGCGCGTAGGGAGTGCCCCGCTGCCATTCGAGATCCATCACCCGGCCGGTGTAAAACGCGCCGGGCGCAAAACGGGTCAGCAGATCGGGGGTACTGTCGCGGGGAGGATGATACCCCCGCAGCATCAAATCCAGCTTCCACAAATTGGAGTACACCGCGTATTCGGTAGCGCGCTGGATGTCGGGATTCAAGGTGGTGTAGATGCGCAGGCCTGCGGTCATATAATCGTCGACATCGTATTGCTGCAGCACGGCCTGCATTTGCGGGTTGTCGAGCAGATGCTTGACCTTGACGATGTTGGTGGAAAGCCCGTAGCGGAAGGCTCCGCGCCGGAACACCAAAGTTTGCGATACGGCCGCGCGGTAGGCGCTGTCGGAAATCTTTCCCTGGTTGCGCATTTGCTTCAGCACATAGGCGATGCGGTAGCGGCCGCGCCGCAAGGCCGCCTGGCGTTTCTCCGCGGTTTCCTGTATGAAGGGATTGTACTGGTTCGGACCTTTCACCGAACCCGCGATAAAGGCGCATTCGAGCAGATTGAGATCGCGTAAATCCTTATTGAAGAAATAGCGCGCCGCAATGCGCACGCCGTGGCCGTTGCCCGCCACGTAAAACTGGTTCAGGTAAAATTCGAGGATTTCCTGTTTGCTGAAATGCCGTTCCAGACGGTAGGCGTTGATCAGTTCCTGCACCTTGCCCAACAGATTGCGGCCGCTGCGGCCGAAAAGATTCTTGGCGGTTTGTTGGGTCAGCGAACTGCCGCCGCGGCGCAGGCTTCCCGATTTGAGGTCATCCAGGGCGGCCAGCAAGATGCCTTTGAAATCAACGGGGCCGTGTTCCCAAAAGCCGTGATCTTCGGCGGCGATCAAGGCATTGACCAGCAGCGGCGGAATCGAATCGTAGGGGACATAATCGCGATGCGCGTGTTCAAAGAAAGTCCCCACTTCGGTTTTGCCGTCGGAATAATAGACCACCGATTCGCGGCCCAGGATTTGCAGAATGCCGTCGCGGGTAAAAACGTTCCCGGGATTTTGGCGAATGGCGATTTGAAAGGCGATGAAAGCAGCCGCGGCCACCAGCAATGCCAAAATGCCGGCGGCCATCGCCCAAGAAATCCAACCACTGCGACGCATCTTGTTTCGGGAAAGCTGGAAGTTTAGGAATCCGAACCGCGCATCTCAAAAATCATTCCCTTCGCCTCGTTTCGCTGTGCGCCGTCGGTTTTCCTAACTATAATTCTCATCCACTTGCGGAGGGAAATTCCGTTCGGCGGTGCCCCAAGCCCCTTCGGAGAGGTGGCCGAGCTGGTCGAAGGCGGCGGTTTGCTAAACCGCTGTAGGAGTGAATGCTTCTACCAAGGGTTCGAATCCCTTCCTCTCCGCGGCCTGGGACCGTTCCGGGCCGGAACCCGTCCCTCCCCAACCGAGTATGAATTCGCAACCGAATCCAACACGTGTTCGCGTCCGCTTCGCTCCCAGCCCCACCGGCTACTTGCATGTGGGCGGAGCCCGTACCGCCATTTTCAACTGGCTGTTCGCGCGCCATACGGGCGGAGATTTTCTCTTGCGCATCGAAGACACCGATCAATCCCGCTATGACGAAAAAGCCCTGCACGCCCTGATCGCCGATTTGAAGTGGCTGGGGCTGAACTGGGATGAAGGCCCCGAAATCGGCGGACCACATGCTCCCTATTTTCAATCGCAGCGACTGAGCCATTACCGGCAATGCGCGCAAGAGCTGATCGAAGCGGGCCATGCCTATCCCTGTTTCTGCACCACCGAACGCCTCGAAGCCCTGCGCGAGCAGCAAAGGCTGAACAATCTGCCGTCGAACTATGATCGCCTGTGCCGCAACCTTCCCGTCGACACGGCGCGCCAGCGCATGGCCGAGGAAAAATTCGTGGTGCGCTTCAAGTCGCCCTTTCACGGCACCACCCATTTCATAGATTTCATCCGCGGGCCCATCGAATATCAGAACCGCGTTCTCGACGATTTGGTGCTGCTGAAAAGCGACGGCTTTCCCACCTACCATCTCGCCAATGTGGTGGACGATCACCGCATGGAAATCTCCCACGTGCTGCGCGGCGACGAATGGATTCCCAGCACCCCGCGGCATGTGCTTTTGTACCAGGCCCTGGGCTGGCAACCGCCGGTGTTCTGCCATCTGCCGGTGATCCTGGCCGAAGGCGGGGGCAAATTGAGCAAGCGCAAAGGCGCGGCTTCGGTGGGCGACTACCGCGATTTGGGCTACTTGCCCGAAGCCTTGGTGAACTTTCTGTCCTTGCTGGGCTGGAGCCCGGGCGAAGACCAGGAGTTCATGGAAAAAGCCGAATTGATCCAACGCTTTTCCCTGGAACGCGTCCATCCCAAAAGCGCGGTGTTCGACGAACGCAAATTGGAATGGCTGAACGGCCAGTATTTTCTGCGCCGCGACGCGGCCTACTTTCCGCCTTTGCTCAAACCGCTGTGGGAGAAAGCGGGCATTCCGGTCGAAACGCTGACCGAAAGCGCCATGCTCAAGGCCGCGTCTTTGCTGAAAGACCGCTCCAAACGGCTGCCCGACTTCGTGGAATTCGGCCGCTACTTTTTTCAAGACCCCGAAGCCTATGAAGAAAAGGCACGCCGCAAACACTTTGTTCCCGGCGCCGAAACTTTGCTCGACGAATTGATCCGGGCTTTGGAAGCGCTCGACGATTTCTCACCGGCCGCTTTGGAGGCTTGCTACCGCAACGTGGCCGAAGGTTTGAGCCGCAAGGCGGCCGACCTCATCCACCCTACCCGTTTGGCCATCTCCGGGATTTCATTCGGCCCCGGTCTGTTTGAACTTATGTCGGCTTTGGGGCGCGAAACCGTTTTGCGTCGCCTGAGCAAAGCCGCCGCCTCCATCCGCGCCGCAGCTTTGTCGACCCCGACTTAAGCCCCGCACTTTTTGCTTTAGTCGAGCGGTTTGCCCTGAGCCCAATCGCGCAGCAGCGCGGCCACGTCGGCGCGCTCCGGGCTGCGTGCATTGCGCACATACCATCCCGAAGTGCCGACGCCGCAATACAACGCGTCGCGCGGCGCAAGGCCGGCCATGAGGCCGCTGGTAAACCCGCCGTTGAAGTGATCGCCCGCGCCCGTGGAGAGCTTGGGATTGGGACAATACGGCCCGTCGACTCCAGCCGATACGCCGTCGATCCAAGCCCCGGCGCATCGCAAGGCATGGACCACCACGCCGAAAATCCCCATGGTCTGGGCGATACGCACGGCCGCGGCTTCGACGCTGGCCGCATTTTCCTGCGGCATGTCCCGCAGGCCGAGCGCGTCGCTGACCTGTTCGGCTTCGCGTAGGTTCAATCCGAGAATGCAGGGTGCCTTGGCGTTCAAAGCGCGGATTTGCCGTAGCACCTGTTCCAAATCCTGCCGTGGCCGCTTTTCCGGATCGGTCAAATCGAAAAAGAGCTTCACCTTGGAGCCGGTTGGAAGCAGCACGGCCAGGCGATCGAATACGTCGCCCATTTCCGTCAGCATGGTCCAATTGGTACAGACCACCATATCGGAGGCGAGAATCAGAGCACGAAACCGCTCCGCGCCCATTACGCCTTCGATGCGCTTCCAACTTACGTCGCGCAGGGTCTGAAGCTTCCCCAGCATCAGCTTGCCGTCTTGGAATTCCAGCGCATCGGTGTGGCCGGGGTTTCCCAAGGAAATCACCTCGGCTTTACTCGCCAACGGATCAAAGACCGGAAGCACCTTGGGATATCCAAGCAAACCGATGCAGGTGACCCGGCTTCCCAAGTTCGCCACCGCCATCGACATCAGGGGGCCATTGCCTCCCATTTTGATTTGGATGGGAACCAGTTCGATGTTGGCGGATTTTCCCGCGGCCGAACTGACGCGGGCCGAAAAATCCGCGATGGTTGAGACGCGATCGTAATCGTCGATGCTACGACGCGTTTCCACCGCGTGCAGGATTTCGTCGACAAAGCCATCGAATCCAATGGTGAAGCGGGTTTTGGACAAGGCCGCTTCCGCTTTTTCCAAAGCCGCAGCGGCCTGTAAAATTTCATCTTTCATCAAAGCAGGCACTTTGAATCCTTCCGTGTCGAAGTAGGGCCGTCTAGCGATTCAACGCCATGTCGAGACTGGGAAACAGGGGAACCATTTCGGTGATACCCGCGATTTCCAAGACGTCGACCACATGATCATTCTGACAGGCCAGTTTCAATTCGCATTGGTTCTCCAGCCCCCATTTGATGAGGCGCGAGAATTCTCCCAACGCCACACTGGAAATCAAGGTGACTCCCATGCAGTCAAACACCACCTTGGAAGGATGTTCGATGCGCAAGCGGGAAAACTCCTGCCGCAGTAAATCTATGACCTCAAACGTGGCGTCGCCGATGATTTCCACCACCGTGTGTCCCTTTTTCTGGAAAGAGCGGCAAGAAAAAGCGGTCTTTCCCATTTTATGTACTCATGGCGGCGAAGGTTTCAAAATTACAACATTTACAAGGTAATTCTCAGAATTAATCCATTTCCATGGGTATTCCCACCGTGCCGGAACCGGCAAAGCTTATTATCGGAATTTTGGCCGCCGATGGGGATTGGTTAGAGCGGGGTTTGGAGTTGTTAGCACAGGATTTTGGGATTCCGGAGGCGCAAATGCCGCCCACCCGCTTTGAACATACCCGCTATTACGCCGAAGAATTGGGTGTCACTCCGCTGCGCACCTTCGTCTCTTATCATGACTTGATTGCGCGCGAGCGTCTTCCGGACCTCAAGTTACGCACTCAGAATTTGGAGCGGGAAATGTCGGAAGCTGGAAAACGGCGGGTTAATTTCGATCCCGGGTACCTGACCTTGGGTCAGTTGTTTCTGGCCAGTACCAAGGATCAACGGCAACGGGTTTATGTGCGCGACGGAATTTTCGTGGAGCCCACCTTGTACTTTCGCGCCGGGGAATTCCACCCTTTTGAGTGGACCTATCCCGACTATCGCGAAGGGACGTATTTTGACTTTCTAAAAAATGCCCGGCGCATCCTTCTACGGCAGTTGCGGGAAGATGCGCCGGGTTTGCCGGATGATGGCGAAGATTAAAGCACCTCGTTGCCGGTTTCGCCTGTGCGGATGCGCAGCGCGCCCTCGACGTCGATGACGAATATCTTTCCATCGCCGATTTTTCCCGTCCGCGCCTTGTCGGTGATGGCGGCCTTGGCCTTTTCGACCATTTCGTCGGCCACCACGATTTCCACCTTGACCTTGGGAATGAAATCGGTGTGGTATTCGCTCCCGCGGTACAATTCGGTATGGCCCTTTTGCCGGCCGAAGCCTTTGACTTCGGTCACCGACATGCCGTTGATACCGAGCTCCTGGATGGCGGCTTTGACCTCGTCGAGCTTAAACGGTTTGATATAGGCAATTATCATTTTCATGGTTCCGTATCCTCTCGTTGCTGTGAAGACTTTCAGCCGAAAATTGATGTTCCCCTTGCGATCCCGATTCCAGGAGTAATTCCTGGAACCGGGATACTGTGATCTTCCCTCGATTAAAATGTCATCGTGGTTTCGACGCCGTAGGTCGTAACCTTGGCGGCGATTTCCTGCCGAACCTCGCCCAACACCCACCAGTTGTCGGCGAAGCTATAGGTCGGGCTGAAGGTTACTTCATCTTGCATCTTTACTCTTGGGTCGGGCTGCATGAAACTATAACGGACCGTGGCCACAACCTTGCTTGAAAGTTTATAATTCGCCATCACGAGCCCCCCATTTCCCCATTTGCTGGTGTTGCCGAGGAAATTGCTCATGCCGTCATATTCAATCGCGGCGGTAATAGGCCCAGCGGCATAAGAAGCCCACACATTGACAACGTCTTTGAGATAATTGCTGCCTCCTGCGGTGGTGTCGGCCATGTCTTCACCCATGTCGGTCGCCTTGATGGTAATGGCGCTGGTGGGCATCAAAGCCAATTGGGCTTCAAAGCCTGGTTTCCGGAGACTATTGTCGGTGTTCATGGCAGTAACCCCGTTATTCCACACGCTGGTCACAAATGCGCCGTAGAGGGCGTATTTATCAGCTTTATAGGCCAGATTCACCCCATTCTCATATACTCCATAGGCAGTAATTGCATCATTGTAAGAGTATTGATACGTCGAAGTCGGCTCGGCCGCTTCCCAGCCAGACACGCTCAAGAATCGACCCGCCGAAATGCTCGTCGCTCCTTGCGTATAAGTCACCCATCCCGACTCCAATCCGACATTGCCGCCGGTACCGCCACCCAAGCCGCCTTGCGCGATATCGGCTTCGGCTGAAATGTGCTCCCCGTATTTGTATAGAAAGTCGACTTCAAACTGATCCTCTTCGGCCACCGGAGACAACCACTTGCCCGGATCGTTGATGTAACCTCCCGAAGTCGACATGTCGAGAAAGCCTTTGATCGTCAAATTGCTGTCCAGCTTAACGTCTGCGGCGGCAAGACCCAACCCCAAAACGCCCGCCGTGATCAGACCCGAAGTAATTGACCGTTTCATCCTTGCTCCTTTAGGAAAAACCCACCGAGTTGGCAGGCTGATGGTTATGGCAGCAACACCATCAATCCTTGTGCCATCGCGAAATCAAAATGAAAAACGCAGAATTCCGTTTAAATTATTGGAAATAGAATCTCCATGACGACATGCGATACCCCCGCAAAAATGACAGTGAGAATGCACAGATCGGCACATTTGTTAACAATAACGGCGAAGTAAGGCGCAATAGCTGATGGCATCGATTAAATGATGACATTGTGTTTTCTTTGCGTTTTTAACAAAATCCCCTTTATAACTGGTTTTATTGAAGAGTTTCCCAGAGATTCCTTAACTTGGGAAGTCGAGGTCTGATACGAGTTTCCGACGCTGTCGAGAAATGTCCACCCCGCCGGCGGCAGGTCTGAGCCGGTTGTAGTGGAGGTCGGGGGGAATGCACCCGCGGTGGAATGGTTTCGGGCCGGTAGCTAAAACCGATGTCCTTTACGCACAGACACTTAGACTTCAAACAGGATCTGCTTCACGCCAAGCCGCCAATAAATGCTCGGCAATATCTGGAATTCCTTTGCCGGCATTGACTTGAGCGAAGAGAAAGGGCCCTGGACCGCGCATGCGGGCCGCATCGCTGCGCATCACTTCCAAATCGGCACCTACATACGGGGCCAAGTCGATTTTGTTGATGACGAGCAAATCGCTTTGCGTGATGCCGGGCCCGCCCTTGCGGGGAATTTTGTCGCCACCGGAGACGTCGATTACGTACACGGTGTAATCGGCCAGGTCGCGGCCGAAATGGGCGGCCAGATTGTCACCCCCGCTTTCCACCAAAAGGAGATCGATGGCGCCGTCGAAACGGCGCATCAGTTCTTCGCACGCATCGAGGTTCGAAGACACGTCTTCGCGAATGGCCGCATGCGGACACCCCCCGGTTTCCACGGCTAGAATTCTTTCCGCGGGCAGGGCCTGATGGCGGGTCAGAAATTCTCCGTCCTCGCGCGTGAAGATGTCGTTGGTCACGACACCGAGGCTGTACGTGTCTCGCAGCGTCTCGCACAGCGCCTTGACCAGCGCGGTTTTCCCCGATCCCACCGGTCCGCCGATCCCCACGGTAAACGCCCGACGTTTGAAATCGCGATCGCCGCGCATCAATTCCCGCAGCCGGTATTGTCCCGGTGAATCCCAATGTTCATGCGTATGCGCCGGGCCTGCGTGTGGATGGTCATGGTCATGGGCGTGAAGCGTTCCATCGCCGTGTCGATGCAAAAGATCAGGCCGGTCTTTTCGAGTTTCCATGGTGCCTCAATTCTGAAACAGGCGGCTATATAAGAATTGGTGGCAGCCCTGCCCCACTTCGAGCAGCGGGGCGGTTTTCCACGCCGCCTCATGCCGCAGTTTGGCGTATTCGGGCAAGGTGCTTTGGGCCTTGGCCAGCAAGCGCGATTGCAAAGCCTGCGCGGCGCGCGGACCCAGCAGCCCCAAACGCACGGTCGCGCTGATTTGATCGCGCACTTGCAAATACACATACAGGGATTGCGCCTCTGCCAATTCGGCGCCGAGCGCAGCCAGAGCAAACCCCAACAGCGGCAGAAAATGCGCGGGCCGGGATTCGCGCTCCAGGACAACCTGCAACCCGAACAAATCGGGATGGGCATAAAGGCTCACGAGCAGATCCAAAAGGGTTTTACCCTGCCGCAGCGAAGCCTTACGCATGGCTTGATTGCAAAAACAGGCGTCCCATTCCCACAACAAGGCCGGAAGAAAGTTCGACTCCTGCTCCCGGGCCGCGTAGGCTGAATTCAAATACGGCAAGTCTTGCGACAGGGCTTGGGCCGCATAGGCTTCAAGATACTGCTCCAGCGCCTCACCACTTTCAAAGCACCCGGCGCACGCCAAACCTTCGAGGCCGCTGCTGTAGGCAAAGGCGCCGGTGGGAAAAGCCGAATCGGCCAGGTGCAGCAAATCGGTCAAGGCGATTGGCATCGACGTCACCTCTCGGCTACAGCTCAGAACAGGTGATAACGCTGCGCCAGCGGCAGCACCCGGGCCGGCTCGCAAGTGAGCAATTCGCCGTCGGCATGCACGGCATAGGTTTCGGCGTCGACCGTGATTTCGGGCAGAGCGTCGTTCAGCCGCATGTTGCGTTTGCCCAGGTTGCGGCAATTTTTTACGGGCGTCACGTTTTTCCTCAATCCATAACGGGAGCGCACCAGCTCCTGCGACGCGGCGGAGACGAAGGCCAGGCTGCAGGCGCCGGCCGCCGCGCCCATGGCGCCGAACATGGGCCGCGAGTAATAAGGCTGCGGCGTGGGGATGGACGCATTGGGGTCGCCCATTTGCGCCTGCGCGATGATGCCGCCCTTGAGCACCAGCTCGGGGCGAATGCCGAAAAAGGCGGGTTTCCACAGCACGAGGTCGGCCCATTTGCCCGCTTCGATGGAACCGATTTCATGCGCCATGCCATGAGCCACGGCCGGATTGATGGTGTACTTGGCGAGATAGCGCTTGACGCGAAAATTGTCGGCGCCCGTGCCGCGATCGGCGTCCAGCGCGCCGCGCTGGGCGCGCATCTTATGCGCGGTTTGCCAGGTGCGGCACACCACTTCGCCCACGCGGCCCATGGCCTGCGAATCCGAAGACATCATGGAAATGGCGCCGAGATCGTGGAGGATGTCTTCAGCGGCGATGGTTTCTCCGCGAATGCGGCTCTCGGCAAAGGCCACGTCTTCGGGAATGCTGGGATCGAGATGGTGGCATACCATGAGCATGTCGAGATGTTCGGCCAAGGTGTTCACCGTGAACGGCCGGGTGGGGTTGGTCGACGAGGGCAGCACGTTCGGCAAGCCGCAAACGCGGATGATATCGGGCGCATGGCCCCCGCCCGCGCCTTCGGTGTGGAAGGTATGGATGGTGCGGCCCTTGAACGCCGCGATGGTGGCCTCCACAAAGCCCGATTCGTTCAAAGTGTCGGTGTGGATGGCGACCTGGACGTCGTAGCGCTCGGCCACACCCAAACAGCAGTCGATGGCCGCCGGCGTCGTGCCCCAATCTTCGTGCAGCTTGAGCCCCACGGCGCCAGCCTGAATCTGTTCGTCCAGCCCTTCGGGCCGCGACGCGTTGCCCTTGCCGAGAAAGCCGAAATTCAGGGCATAGCGATCCGTGGCCGACAACATCATCTCGAGGTGCAAGGCGCCGGGCGTGCAGGTGGTGGCGTTAGTGCCGGTGGCCGGACCAGTTCCACCACCAATCATGGTGGTTATTCCCGAGGCCAGTGCTTCGTCGATTTGCTGCGGGCAGATGAAATGAATGTGGCTGTCGATACCGCCGGCCGTGAGGATCAGGCCTTCGCCGGCAATCACTTCGGTGGTGGCGCCCACGACCAGGTTCGGGTCGACGCCGTCCATAATGTGGGGATTGCCGGCCTTGCCGATGCCGTGGATGCGATGGTTTTTGACGCCCACATCGGCCTTGTAAATGCCGGTGTAGTCCACGATCAAGGCATTGGTGATGAGCAGGTCCAGAGCCTGGGCCTGCGGCACGCCTGCAGCCTGCCCCATGCCGTCGCGCAGCACCTTGCCGCCCCCGAACTTGCACTCTTCACCGTAACGCGTGGCGTCGCGTTCCACGGCGATCACCAAACCCGTGTCCCCCAACCGAACCCGGTCGCCGGTGGTGGGGCCGTACATGTCGTTATAGGCCCGCCGGCTGATTTCCAAACTCATGCTGACGCCTCCGCATTCAGGAATCCCCGCTCTTGCGCGCGCCGCAAAGCGGCCTCGGTATTGAGGCCGTCGACCGCGCCCATGATCAAGCCGCTGCCGCCGTAAACTTTGCGCTCGCCGCCCAGCGCGATCAGGCGCACGCTTTTGCGCTCGCCCGGCTCAAAGCGCACGGCCGTGCCGCTGGGAATGTCGAGACGAAACCCGAGCGCGCGGGCGCGATCGAATTTCAAGGCGGCGTTGGTTTCAAACAGAGGATAATGCGACCCGACTTGAATGGGCCGGTTGCCGAGATTGATCACCTCGAGGGTGATGGTTTCGCCGCCGGCATTGAGCGCCACTTGGCCTTCCAGCACGGTGACGGCGCCGGGCTCCTCGATTTCTTCGACGGTATCCGCCGGCGCCTCGTCGGGTACCGGCACCGCGGCCGATAGGGAAAGACCCGAGCCGTACAGCGCCAGGTCGAGGGGACAGGCGTCGAGACAAATGGGCGCATGTACGGTCACCAGTTTGGTGCCGTCGGGAAAGGTGCCTTCGACCTGCACTTCGTCCACCATTTCGGGAACTCCCGGCATGACCTGGGCGCGGCCCAACAACCTTTTTCCCGTGTCCATCAAGGTCGCGACATCTTTTCCGTCGCGAATGAATTCGAGCAATTGTGCAGCGATCAATGCTACGGCTTCGGGATAGTTCAGGCGCACCCCGCGCCACAAACGCTTTTGGGCCAGAAAGCCCGCACCGTGCAGCAGAAGTTTATCGATGTCTCTGGGCGATAGCCGCATGCAACCCCCTTTTTGTCTTCAGAAAGTCTTCAGTACTTCCGTTTCCAAGGATCAAAATCCAGCCAATCCGATCCGCCAACCGCGGCAAAGACCGCGGCTGCGAGTGGATCCAAGGCCGTGCGATCCGCGCCTAAGGCGCGCACCGAGAATCCCAGGCCCGGGCGCATGCCGAGACCGGCCAGCACACCCCCGGTATTCCATTTGTCTTTCATCCACGCCTGCATGCTCACGCCGAGGTTTTCGACCCCTGGCCCCAACACGTGCACGGTGAAATAAGAGGCGAAACCGCCCCATCCCCGGTCGGCCGAATCCCTGGCATTCAATTGCATCCGATCCAAGAGCAGCGGCTTTCCGTCGACATCCGTGACCTTGGTTTCCAATCGGCATTCCTCGAAGGCGAACCTTTCGCCACGTTCCAAACGACCGGCCACCAGCCATTCCATCAACAACAAACGGCCGCCCGGGTGCAAAACCCAGTGCTGACTTTGGGCATAGCGGGAACCGGCATATAAAACCACCGGGTCTCCGCCGGACGCGACCAATGCCCCAGGAAAAACCGTGCCACGCATGCATTGCTTCGTGATCTCTCCTTTGGGACAGGGAAAGATACGCGTATTCGATTGGGGCAATAGCGCCAGCCGGGCTTCCGGCCCGCAATCCACTGTATAGTGAAAGTCGTCCCCTTCCAGCAGCCCCCCTCCAAAAGTGGTAATAAACACCAAGGCGGAATCACCCGCATTAGCCTGAACCAATCGCACCGGGGGTCGGGCTAAGCACTGCGAAATAATGGTTCTTTTCCCAATCCTGCGCGCGGCCAAGATATTTTCGGAATTTCTCCGAATCGCAGTTAACACTTTAACAACCTTGCGTTACATATCCGCACAAATATCAACTTTTTGCCTTTCTGCTACGAATTGGAACGCCGTTCTGGGATGCATTTTCGGGGTGAATGAACCTTTGAAAGACCCATTCGCAGAATCCGATCCTAAGATATACCCGAAAAATGGGCAAAGCCGATTTGATCTCCGCATTCGGCAAAAGCGAAAACCTGACCATGGCACCTTAATTGCTTTTCGGTTTCATGCTCAAGCCTTGCTGATGCACGGTATTCAAAGCAAACCAAATAAAAGGAGATCGCATGAAGACGACGATAGACGGTATGCGCAAGTGGGCGGCGCTAGGATTGGCCGCAGCCACCCTGGCAATGCCGAAGGCCCTGCGGGCCGATGATGCCAACACGGTGAAGGTGGGAATCCTTCACTCCTTGAGCGGAACCATGGCTATTTCGGAAGTGTCACTGAAAGACGTCGACGAAATGGCCATCGATGAGATTAACGCCAAGGGCGGTGTGAACGGAAAGAAAATCGTACCCGTCGTGGTCGACCCGGCGTCAAACTGGGATCTCTTCGCGGAAAAGGCCAAGGAACTGCTGTTGCAGGATCACGTATCCGCCGTATTCGGTTGCTGGACCTCGGTGTCGCGCAAATCCGTGCTGCCCGTGTTCGAACAGAATGACGGCCTGCTTTTCTACCCGGTGCAATACGAAGGCGAGGAATGCTCGAACAACGTATTCTACACCGGCGCCACGCCCAACCAACAATTGATTCCCGCGGCCGAATACATGATGAGCAAGGAAGGCGGCGGCTACAAAAAGTTCTTTCTGCTGGGAACCGATTACGTCTTTCCGCGCACGGCCAATAAAATCCTCAAGGCCTTCTTGCTGGCCAAAGGTGTTCCCGCCGAGAATATCATGGAAGAGTATACCCCGTTCCACCAGCAGGATTACCAGACCATCGTGCAGAAGATCAAGGCCTTCGCCGCCGGCGGCAAAGCCTGCGTGCTTTCGACCATCAACGGTGATTCGAACGTTCCCTTCTATAAGGAATTCGCCGCGCAGGGTCTGACCTCCGCCACGTGCCCCATCATGGCTTTTTCGGTGGCCGAAGACGAATTGCGCGCCATGGACACGAAGTATCTGGTAGGCCATTTGGCGTGCTGGAATTATTTCCAGAGCGTCAAGAACGCCCACAACGCAAAATTCGTCAAAGACTTCAAGGCCTATTGCGCCAAGAACAATCTGCCTGGTGGGGCGGATCGCGTCACCGACGATCCGATTGAAGCCGCTTACATCAGCGTGAACCTGTGGGCCAAGGCCGCGGCCAAAGCCAAGTCATTCGACGTCGACAAGGTACGCAAAGCGCTTTACAACATGAAGTTCGAGGCGCCCGACGGCTACGATGTCATGGTCGACTGCTGCAACGACCACTTGCACAAGCCGGTGATGATCGGCGAAATCCAGAAAGACGGGCAGTTCAAGATCGTGTGGCATACCCCCGGCCTGGTGGCGCCCGAGCCTTGGTCGAAGTACACCGATCCGGACAAGGGTTGCGATCATATCCACCACGACGGAACCTATACCAAGACCCCTTAATACTTCGACTCCCGTCCCCGCCTCCGTAACCGGAGGCGGGGATTTGTTCCCGCACGAGGAGAATCATGTTTCGGTTCCGATTAGCCGGATCCATCTTGACATTGGGATGTTTGACTTGGTTTCTCGGCCCCGCGCAGGCGGCCGAATCGACGGACACCCTCACGCTTTGCCTGGACTCCCTGGCGCACAGCGATTCCGCGAAAACCACGGCGCTGCAATGCCTGATCGCATCGGGGAACGACAGCTTGAAAAGTTTGTACCAGAATTTGTTCATGGGAAACGTGTACATCGCCAACTTGCCCGGAAGCCCGGGAGCGCTCGTGATTCCCGATTCCGAAACCGAAGGCGCCGACACGTTGACCGTACATCGGGCCTGGCCGTACACCGCCGTATTGGGGACCGATGGCAAAGCGCTGCGCTTCCCCTCCGACTCCCTGACCACGCTCGATGTGGATCGCGAGATGCGGGGCATGCTGCAACCCGTGCTGACCGCGATGGATTTGAAAAATCCGGATCGCAGCAAGCGCCTCGACGCTGCCACGAATATCGGCGAAAGCGCCGACACGACGCAATTGCCCGCCTTAGTCGCGGCCTTGCGCCGTGAATCCGACTCCAAGGTGATCCGGGCCCTTAAGGTTTCCATCGCCACCCTCAAATTGTTTTCGACCGATCCCCAACTGCGCGCCGAAGCGGCCGAACAGCTCGGGTACCTGCGCGCCAGCAACGCCCTGCCGGAGATGAAATCACTGCTCGACACCACTTCCGGCGAAAAGGATCCGACGGTTCGCAAAGCCCTTTCGGCCGCGGTCAATGCCATCCAGAGTTGGAACGACGCCATGAAGGTGGTGCAGAATGTGTTCACCGGCCTCAGTCTGGGTTCCATTCTGATCCTGATGGCCCTGGGGCTTTCGGTGATTTTCGGCTTGATGGGCGTCATCAACATGGCGCATGGAGAATTCATGATGATCGGCGCCTATGCCACGTATCTGGTGCAGAATATTTTCCGGGCCAAATTTCCCGGCGTCTTCGACTGGTTTCTGCTCGTTTCCTTCCCCTGCGCATTTTTGGTCGCAGGTGGAGTGGGGATGCTGGTGGAAGCCACCATTATCAAACGCTTGTACGGCCGACCCTTGGAAACCCTGCTGGCCACCTGGGGATTGAGCCTCCTATTCATCCAAACCGCACGCAGCCTGTTCGGCGATTTGACGGCGGTGAGCACGCCCGCCCTGCTCAGCGGTGGCTGGGAAATATTTCCCCAAGTGGTACTTCCCTACAACCGCCTCTTCATCATCGCCTTGACGATCGCGGTGGTGGCGGGCATGTCGGCGCTGTTTTACGCCACGCCCATCGGAACCACCATTCGCGCCGTCACCCAAAACCGATCCATGAGCGCCTGCCTGGGCGTGCGTACCCGGCGCGTGGACTGTCTCACCTTCGGCCTGGGAGCGGGCATCGCCGGCATCGCGGGCTGTGCGCTCACCCAAATCGGCAACGTCGATCCAGGCATGGGCCAGAACTACATCGTCGATTCGTTTATGGTGGTGGTGGCGGGCGGCGTGGGCAAACTGGCCGGCACCGTGATCGCGGGTCTCGGCATCGGATCCCTCAATAAAATACTCGAACCCTTTTTCCAAACCGTTTATGCCAAGGTGATTCTGCTGGGATTGGTGATCCTGTTTCTACAACGCCGGCCCTCCGGCTTGTTCCCCGCCAAAGGCCGCAATGAAGACACCTGAAGCTTCGCTGTTCCGCCGGGATTTATCGGGATGGATTCTGGCCGCGTTGTTGGTCGCCGCCATACCGCTGCTCAATATCACGGGCGTGGTTTCGGATCTGCAATTGACCTTACTGGGGCGCTATCTGTGCTTCGCCATCGCTGCATTGGGCATTGATTTGATTTGGGGCTATACCGGAATTCTCTCCTTGTGCCAGTCCTTTTTCTTTTGCCTGGGCGGCTATTGCATCGGCATGTACATGCTGCTGAAAACCGGTACCCAAGGCGATTACGGCAGCGCCTTGCCCGATTTCATGGTTTGGAACGGCGTCAAAAAACTGCCGTGGTTCTGGCACCCCTTTCACCACTTCCTCCCCGCCATCGCCTTCGGCATGGCCGTTCCCGTGGCGGCCGCCCTGGTGTTCGGCTACTTTTCTTTCCGCAGCCGCATCAAAGGGGTTTACTTCAGCATCATCTCGCAAGCTCTGGCCTTGGCCATGTGGCTGGTCTTTCTGCGCAACGAGACCATGCTGGGCGGAACCAACGGCCTCACCGATTTCAAAACCATTCTCGGCTTCTCGTTGGCCCGCGAGGGAACGAAACGCGGCCTCTATCTGTGCAGCGCCGTCATGCTGGTGCTGCTGTATTTCGCCAGCCGCTATGCCATGCGCTCCAAGCTGGGGAAAATCCTGGTGGCCATCCGCGACAGCGAAACCCGCGTGCGCTTCACCGGGATTCCCGTGGCGCAATACAAGATTTTCGCCTTTTGCGTGGCGGCGCTTCTGGCCGGCATCGGCGGCATGCTGTATGTGCCCCAAACCGGCATCATCACGCCGGGGCGCATGGACGTGCGCGCCTCGTTGGAAATGGTGGTGTGGGTGGCGGCCGGAGGTCGCGGCACCTTGCTGGGCCCTATTCTCGGCGCGGTAGGCATTAACCTGCTCTACAGCTATCTCACCAACCATTTACCGGGATTGTGGCTGTATGTGCTCGGCGGACTTTTCATCATCGTGGTGCTGTTTCTGCCGCGCGGATTCGTGGGCGCCTTTGAATCCGCGTATGCGGCCTGGCGGCGCAGAAAGCCGGCGGCATGAGCGAGCGCCTATTGTATGTCGAGGATTTATCGGTGTCGTTCGACGGTTTCAAAGCTCTTAATATCACGTATTTCTCCGTCGATGCGCAGGAATTACGCGTGGTCATCGGCCCCAACGGCGCCGGTAAAACCACCTTCATGGACGTGCTCTGCGGAAAAACCAAACCCGATACCGGCATCGCCATGCTGCGCGACACCGACCTCACCAAACTCGACGAAAAATCCATCGTCGATTTGGGCGTGGGCCGGAAATTCCAAACCCCATCGGTTTTCGGCAGTCTCACCGTGTTTGAAAATCTGCTGTTGGCTCTCAAAACCGATCGCGGAATTTTTCGTTCGCTATTCGGGCATTTGCAAAAACCCGAGGCGGATAAAATTCATTCCGTGGCCGACACGGTGGGTCTTTACCAGCAGTTGCATAACCCGGCCGGTGCGCTTTCACATGGCCAAAAACAATGGCTCGAAATCGGCATGTTGTTGGTGATGAATCCGGATCTGCTCCTGATCGACGAGCCCGCCGCCGGCATGTCCGACGAAGAAACGGCGAAAACCGGCAGGCTGCTGTTGGAATTGGCCCAGACCCGCTCGGTGATCGTCATCGAGCATGACATGGAATTCGTGCGCCAACTGGAACGCAAGGTGACGGTATTATGCGAGGGAAAGGTTTTGACTGAAGGCCCGTTGGAGAAGGTGCAGAACGATCCGGTGGTCATCGAACAATACCTCGGCCGCGCGCGGGAGAAATCCAAAGGCGACGCCCATGCTTGAAATCAAAGGCGTGGATGCCTATTACGGCGAGAGCCGCATCCTCCGCGCCATCGACCTGCGGGTCGACGCGGGCGGAATCACCGCGCTCATGGGCCGGAACGGTGTGGGCAAAACCACTTTGCTCAAAACCATCATGGGATTGCTGCCCGCGCGTAAAGGCGCCGTCATGTTTCAAGGCGAAGACCTGACCCGTCGCCCGCCCGAAGATCGCGCGCGTCGCGGCCTGGCCTATGTGCCCCAAGGCCGGGAGATTTTTCCCAAACTGAGCGTAGAAGAAAACCTGCGCATCGGACTGCAAGCGCGGCCCGGTCCCCGCTTGAAGAAAATCCCCAAGGACGAAGTATATGGCCTCTTCCCCTTTCTGGCCAAGATGGAAAAGCGGCTGGGGGGAAACCTGAGCGGCGGTCAGCAACAGCAGCTCGCCATCGCCCGAGCCTTGTTGGGCAAGCCGAAGGTGCTTTTGCTCGACGAACCCACCGAGGGAATTCAACCCTCCATCATCGAAGCCATTGCCGAAGTGCTCGAAGGCCTGAAATCGCGCGGCGGGCTCGCGATCTTATTGGTGGAGCAATATCTGGAATTCGCCAAAAGCCTGGCCGACCGCTATTACGTCATGGAACGCGGCAGCGTTATTTTGGAAGGTGCGGTGGCCGATTTGGACGATGAAAAGGTGAAGAAATACCTGGCGTTTTAAAGCACTTCGTTGCCGGTTTCGCCGGTGCGGATGCGCAATGCGCTTTCTACACTCAAAACGAAGATTTTTCCGTCGCCGATTTTTCCGGTGCGGGACTTATCGGTGATGGCGGTTTTCACCTTTTCCACCATATCGTCTGCCACCACGACTTCCACCTTGACTTTGGGAATGAAATCGGTGTGGTATTCGCTCCCGCGGTACAATTCGGTATGGCCCTTTTGCCGTCCGAAACCTTTGACTTCGGTCACCGACATGCCGTTGATGCCGAGTTCTTGGATGCCGGCTTTGACTTCGTCCAATTTGAACGGTTTGATGTAGGCCACGATCATCTTCATTGGGTTCTCCTTTGCTTCGGTGAAAGCGGGTGGAAGCGGCATCGGATGCCGCTTCCACCTTCAGATTAGAAATTGGCGATGAGATCGCCAGCAACTTCCATCTGATTTCCGGTAGCATTATTGTTGCTATCGATAAAGACATCTTTGCTGCCGAAATCGATGCGATATTCCGCGCGTGCCGTGAGGGTTTTAGTCAACCAAAAAGTCGGGGCCAAGGTCACGTTTTGCAGGTAGAGGGTGTTGACGCCGTTATCCTGGGAATACAGTTCGTAACGCAACCCCACGCCGAACATGGAGTTGACGTGGACCAGCGGCTGGACTCCGACTCCCCACCAGGTGGCATCGTCGCCGTTAAAGCCCTCTTTCTGCTCTACGCCGTAATTTCCCTGGAAATTCAAGTCCACCATATTGATGGCGTGGGAAATTCCGGTGATGTCATAGCTCATCTTCACGTGGCTAAGGTCGCCGCCTTGACCGGTGGCCCGTTCGGGGCCCATTAAGCCGGAAATTGTCAAGGCCAACGGGTTTCCGAAATTCAATCCCAATTTGACGAGACCCGTGGGAACCACGTTGACATCCGTCATTTGATCCCAACCGTTGACCACCCCCAGGTGAAAGTCCCACATGCTGGAGGAATACGAAACCTCAAGGCCGGTGTGGGTGAACGGTTCGGCCATTCCGAACAGAAAACCCCGGGTGATTTCGGGATTGGCGCCGCCCGGAATCACTTCAATGCCTTCATAGGTCGCGTATTTTCCGGCTTTGATTCCCCAGGCTTTGGCGGGACCAAAGGTATAAGTCAAATACGCCTGTTCCAGGTCGAAAACGTTGCCATTCGACGAGGCGTCCAGCGCCGCATCCGTGCCCAGATCGGTTTGTACGTCATAACCGACGCCCGTGGCGGTGTCCGAACCGCTCATATCAACGTGGGCATTGTTGAGCAAGAAGGTTTTGGTATGCGCATCGTAGCTATGGAAGCGATTGTTCATACTGTCCGAGGGTATGGTCAAATTGTAGTTGTAGCTGGCTTCCACCGATCCGGAAATCGTAGGCGCGCTCTGCGCCAAGCCGACCCCTGCCGCACAAACGGCAATTGAACAAAAACCCGTAATTCTATGGATGTTTTGCATGCTCCGTCCTTTCGAAGTGTTTTTATACCCGTTTCCGAACATGGAATTTTTTTGGAAACCTCATGCTCGAAACAAGACTGAAACAAAAATGTCTTTTGTTCGTAACCCTGCCAACAATTAGGGTTAAAATTTGGTTAGAAAGCGGGTTAAAATTGAAAGAGCGCGCATATTTGACAGCCAAAATTACAATTATTAGCAACGATGAATTATTAAGATTTATAGTTCAGTACATTTTTCTGATTTGATCTTTTCGACTTGAATTTAGGCCGGCTCGGATTTCCAAGAATGACTTTGGACACCGCAGCTTAAGCGTTTCGTCTCCCTGCGAAGCGCATGGATCTCGGTACTGGCACCTGACAAATCTAGGCGAATACTACGACGCTGACCCGGAAATCCGGCTGAGAAAGGTCTGCCAGGAATTGCCCTGGGTCGAGGGATCATTTCCGGTCCATTCCACCGTGAACGGAGCGGACGATTTCGGGACTTGGACGGTGGAATTTTTTTCGGTATTCGCCCCGGAATCCAAACTATTGGCTGTTTGGCCCAACTTTTCGATGAGGGAATCGGAAAGCACGAAATCGCTGGAATTTTTCACACCATTACTGCGAAGCGACTTGGCAAAGTCAGCCATCGATTGCGTTTGGACTCCGGCCGCCTTTCCATAGAGGCGAATCGGGTTCACCCACGAATCCGAGACGCTGAGTAATCCTTCCATTGCCATCGGCGGCTTCCTTGTCCTTCCTTCCGGGTGCAAACCGGGCTATTCCTTTTATCGGAAGACGGCTGAAGGACTTGACTCAAATTTTTAGGTGCGCGAGCACTAAAGAAATCAACACCCCAAAGGAATGAAATGCGGAATTCCGATTCCGTAAGACTATCTGCGATGATGATCGCCGGGAAAAAACCGCTAGGGGTCAGCGCTGCACATAATCCGAAGTCTTTGCCACCACCGTGACGCTTTTCTTATGAAAGGCATGCGGATGCCAGCCGGCCAGCAGGATCAAGGCCGCGAATCCCACCGTGTATCCCAGGGCCACATGCCAACCGCGCCGCAACCAGCCGATGACGGAGCGGCCTTCGGGAAACAATCCCGTCAAGGCCACGCCCGCCGAAGATCCAAACCACATCATGGAGCCGCCGAAGCCGACGGCAAAAGCGACCACTCCCCAATCATAACCGCCTTGTTCCAGGGCCAATTTGGTGAGGGGGATGTTGTCGACCACGGCCGAAAGAAATCCAAGACCCAATGTTGTAGACCACGATGCCCCCGGCAGATATTGAACCGGCAACAAGGAGGCTGAAAAAACCAGGGACAGCAGAAAAATCGCGCCCCGGGTGGCCGGGAACAATTCCTTCCAATGGGTTTTGCGGAACAAGGAGCCGATGGCAATGGCCACCCACACCCCCAAGGCAGGCATGCTCACCAAAATGTTGGCCAAGATGGCGCCTACCAGTATGAGAAGTACGATACCGGCCCGCACCCAATCGATGTGCAATCCTTTAGGCGCATCTTTGGCGATGGGTTGATAGCGATCCTGCTGCCACGAGGCGAAACCACCGAAAATCAGCACCGCGACGACGGCCCCCACATAAGCGTGGAGTACATCGGCGGGGCTCACGCCGTTCAACCATATCATGGTGGTGGTGGTATCGCCGACCACGCTGCCGGCCCCGCCGGCGTTGCTGGCCGCCACGATGGCCGCCAAATATCCGATATGCACCTTGCGCTTGTAGACCACTTCGGCCACGGCCCCGCCGATCAGGGCGGCAGCGATATTGTCGAGAAAACTGGAAATCACCATCACCGAGATCAAAAGGAGAAATCCGCCCTTCCAGTCGTCGGGCAACCAATGCGGTAAAAAGGCGGGGATTCCGCTTTCTTCGAAGTGCTTGGCCAACAAGGCAAAGCCGAGCAGCAAACCGAACAAATTGATGAGCCCCAGGTATTCCGCATGCAGATGCGCGCCCCAAGGAAAGGCGGAAAAAAAGAGTTTATACACCAGCAAGGCGACCAAACCGCACAAGGCCGCATACATCGTATAGCGTGGAAGAAACGCAACCCCGGCCAAGGTCAAGGCGAAAATCACAAACTCGGGATGAATATGCGCGGGCCAGATGCCGCCTCCCGAAGCAAAAGCGCAAAGCGGCAGAACCAATACGAGGAAAAAGATCGGGAATCTTTTAACCAATTGGGGCCTCCTCTTTCCATTTGCTGTGGAGCTTCAGGGTGGCCTCCAAAACGCGCGCAGCAATGATCAGAATCACGAAAGCGAAGAAAATATTCGTGGCGCCGCGCGAAACCACCATGCCGCGCCGAATGGCTTCGTTTAAAAACAGATAGAACACCGAAAGAACGACGAGAAGTAGGGCGGCAATTCGGCTGCGCCAACGTTGCAGGCAAAAACCGAGACCGGCATAAACCGCCGCCCCGGCTATCAAGGTCCAATCGGTTAAAGCGCCCAAGGCCGCCAAAATAACGGCCACGATATAAAACACCAGCGCTCCCTGACGAATCATAATCACGGCTTTTTCCGGGGTGGAAACCGGTGAAAAAATGCCGATACGCCAATTGCGACCGGCTTTGATGGTTTTTCTTTTTTTCGATTTTTTCGCCATGGTGTCGCTTTGCAAACCTAAACTCAATGCATGGGAAAGTGGGAAACGGGCCAAGCACCCGTTTCCCACCGAACCCGAACTCTCTTTTTCAAGCCGGAGTGCGGCTGTCGAAGTATCCAAGGGCACCCATTTCCGGAATATCCAATCCTTCTTCTTCGACCTGGGCGCTCACCCGCAATCCCATGACCATGTCCAGGACTTTAAAGAAGGCGTAGCACAAGACGAAGACCACGACGATGTTGGTGATGGTGCCGATGCACTCGGCCACGAACTGTTTGGGATCTCCGTAGAACAGTCCTTTGACCGTGCCGCTGACGCCGTTCCAGCCATCGCCGTAAGTGCCGTCGGCAAACAGACCCAGGCTCAGCACGCCCCAGGCTCCATTCACCCCGTGCACCGATATCGCGCCCACCGGATCATCGATCTTGCACACGCGTTCGAAGAAAAAGCAGGACCAGACCACCAGCACACCCGAGATTACGCCGATGATAACGGCACTCACGCTGTTGACGAAGGCGCAAGGCGCGGTGATGGCTACCAAGCCGGCCAGCATGCCGTTGCACATCATGCTGGGATCGGGCTTGCCGTACCGCCACCACATGTACAGCGCGGAAGCCAAGGCACCGCCGGCGCTGGCCAGCATGGTGTTGGTGGCGATCACGCCGATGCGCAAATCGGTACCGGCCAAGGTGCTGCCCGGATTGAACCCGAACCAGCCGAAGGCCAGGATGAAGGTGCCGACAATGGCCATGGGAATGTCATGCGCCGGAATCGCTTTGGGCTTGCCATCCTTGTCGAATTTTCCGATGCGCGGCCCGATGACCATGGCTCCCGCTAGACCCGCAACCCCGCCCACCATGTGCACCACCGAAGAACCGGCGAAGTCGACATGGCCGTGGCCCAGGCCGAAATTGGTCCCTAATTGAGAGAGCCAGCCGCCCCCCCACACCCAGTTGCCGAACAGGGGGTAAACCACCATGGAGATGAAAAACCCGTACACCATAAAGGCGGAGTATTTCCACCGTTCCGCCATGGCGCCGGTGGGAATGGTGGCCGTGGTATCCATAAACACCATTTGAAAGAGGAATAAGGTGAAAATGGAGGCATCATAGGCTACACCGCTGAGGAAGAAGCCTTTGAGCCCGAGAATGCCGAAGTCATGGCCGAACAAATGCAGTATCAGCTCATGACTGAGCCCGCCGGTTCCGCCGGCCAGGGTTCCACTGGCTCCAGCACCACCGAACATAAAGGCGAAACCGCATATCCAAAATCCCAGCATGCCAACTGGGTAAACCATGAAATTCATGGCCATGGTATGGGCCGCATTCTTCGCCTGACATAAACCGGTTTCCACCATGGCAAAGCCGGCCTGCATGAACATCACCAAAAAGCCGGTGACCAGGGTCCAGACGATATTGATGGCGATTTTGTTATGGCCTACGGTGGCCGCGATTTCATCCATGGTCGGCTTGCCGGCCACTTTCGCGGGAATATCCATGGCCGTACCCGTATTTCCGCCCGAGGGATCGGGATCTGCGAAAAGTGGGGCTGCCGAACTTAACAGGAAAAGCAAAACCCACGTAATCAAAAATCCCCACTTCAATTTGGACATACCTTCACTCCTTTTTTGTGGATGAAGCGGGGTAAAACAACATTTATGCCAATATCAAAACGCGGAATTTGCGGGTTTCCCATTCGATTTGATATGAAAAACCAAAAACAAAGCGAAACAAAAATGACAATATGTGAAAATTTATTGTTCTTGTTTTACAATTTTAAACGATAGCGGTTGACTTGACCAATATCACCTGAATAAAGCGCCGATGTCATTCGGGTCTTAAGACTTGAAAAAACACAAACTGAACTGGAAAACTGATGAAAACTTTCAAAATCAGAATGGCTGTCTGCATTCTCATCGCCGGAACCGTGGTGTGCTCCTGGGCCCAAACGATGGCTCCTCATCCCGATCCCCAACTTTCCATCCCGAATAATGCGCAAGTGAGCAGTTCTGCAGATTCAAGTCTGTCAGCCCGAATTTCCGACCTGGAAGCCTATGTCAAGAACGAATCCCCCGCTCGACTGACGGGGATTTCGGGTCCGGGAGACAATGCTTGGATGATGACTTCGGCGGCCCTGGTATTGTTCATGACCTTGCCCGGTCTGGCCTTGTTTTACGGCGGCCTGGTCCGCACTAAAAACGTGCTGTCGGTTCTGGCCCAATGCCTGGGGGCCGCCGGATTGGTCACCATTCTTTGGTGGGCCTTCGGCTACAGCCTGGCGTTTGCCCCAGGCAACCCTTTTCTGGGCGGCTTCAAATTCGCCTTCCTGCACGGCGTTACCAGCGCGCCGAACACCGATTATGCGGCCTGGGTTTCACAAAACGTCTTTTCCATGTACCAGCTCATGTTCGCCATCATCACGCCGGCCTTAATCGTGGGCGCCATCGCCGAACGCATGCAGTTCAAAGCCATCCTGCTCTTCATCTTCGGTTGGATGCTGCTGGTCTACTTTCCCCTGGCGCACATGGTGTGGGGTGTGGATGGTTTTATGAACGGCGTTTGGAATGCGAAGGCCGTCATCAAAGCCATCGATTTCGCCGGCGGCACCGTCGTGCACATGTCTTCCGGCTGGTCGGCCCTGATTCTCTGTCTCTGGCTGGGAAAACGCACGGGTTTCGGGCACAAAAACTTCGCGCCCCACAGCTTGGTGCTGACCATGGTGGGCACGGGCATGCTCTGGGTGGGTTGGTATGGTTTCAATGCGGGATCGGCCCTGGCTGCCGACGGCATCGCAGCCAACGCTTTCATGACGACCACCTTGGCCACGGCGGTATCCTGCTTCGTATGGCCCATGCTGGAATGGATCACGCGCGGCAAGCCCACGGTGCTGGGGTTTTGTTCGGGCGCGGTCGCCGGGTTGGTGGTGATCACACCCGCCACCGGTTTTGTGGACGCCAGCGGCGCGGTCATCATCGGGGTCTTGGCCGCGGTGGTGCCGTATATCTCCTGCAATTGGTTGAAACACCGCCTGGGTTATGATGATGCGCTGGATACCTTCGGCGTGCATGGCGTGGGTGGAACCCTGGGGGCCCTGTTGACGGGATTTCTGGCCACGACCAGCGTGAACGGCAACCTGGCCACCAATCTGAGTGGAATTGTCGGCAAGACTTTGTGGCTGGAACAACTCAAAGCCATCGGGGTTACCATCACACTGGCCATTCTGGGCACAACGATTTTGGCCTTAGGAATCAAGTTGGTGCTGGGTTTGCGCCCGGCGCAGGAGGATGAGTTGCTCGGCCTGGACTTGGTGGATCATGGTGAAGCGGGCTATCACTATGAAGAGGCCTGACCGGATCCGCTTCATTGCCCTGCGGAACCATCGGTCCGTTCTGCTTTCAGCCGGGGAGCGGACTGATTATATTTTCATCCCCTTGAGCTGATTGTCGGGATGTGGCTCAGTCTGGTAGAGCACTTGCTTCGGGAGCAAGGGGTCGTGGGTTCGAATCCCGCCATCCCGACCAATTTTCACGTTGTGGGGAAGGCGCCGGCGAGATTCACGTGGCGCCCGCACCACCGGGTTTGAACTAAAAATTTTTCACGGCATTGCGGAAAATCGCCAGGCCGTCGCCTTCGCGGCCCAAGCCGGTGCGTGTCCAGCGCGGATGCTGGGTGGGAAGGATATACGCTTCGGGATGCGGCATCAATCCCAACACCAAACCGTCGGCGCTGCACAGGCCCGCGACATGGGCGACGGAGCCGTTGGGGTTGTCGGGAAAACCGGCGGGGCCCTCCGGCGGAAGCGTTCCGTCGGCGCGCGTGTAGCGTAAGCAGATTTGTCCGCTTTGCTCCAGCCCCGCCAGCAAGTCCGGGCCGCCCGGAATGAATTTGCCCTCGCCGTGGCGCACGGGAAGATATAGACTTTCGAGGCCGCGCAGCCACAAACAAAACGTGCCGGCCGCGGCTTTCAAGTACACCCAGCGATCTTCGTAACGGCTGGAATCATTGTAAGTGAGGGTGCAGGTCTGGGTGAACGAGGCCGGCTCGGTGCCGGGCAACAGCCCCAATTTGACCAGCACTTGAAAGCCGTTGCAAATGCCGATCATGGGCATTTTGCGCGCACGCAACCGGAGTAAGGTTTCGCCCAACTTGTATTTCATGCGGTTGGCGAAAACGCGGCCGCTGGCGATGTGGTCGCCGAAGGAAAAGCCCCCGGGAAAAGCGAGAATGTCGAACTCTTCCAGGCGCACGCGGCCGGCCACGGCGTCGTGCAAATGCACGGCCTCGGCCCGGCCGCCGGCCAATTGGAAGGCCCCCATCAACTCCTGATCCGAGTTGATTCCATAGCCGGTGAGAACGGCGACACGGGCGGTCATATCAAAAATCCAAGGGGCGGCGCCAAGCGTTCCAGGCTTCGTTCAGCGATACGGTGAAGGCTTCATCGGGTGAAACCGTAACGCGAAACCGGGCGTCTCCCGTGACTTCGCCGATGCACGCGCAGGGCGAGCCCGCCATGGCCGCGACCCAGTCTTTTTCATTTTCAACGGAAACAGAAATCACAAATCGCCCCTGGCTTTCGCCGAAGAGCAGCGCGTGCCGCGAGACCGAAGCCGCTTGCGGCGCCCGCCCGGCGTCGACGCGGCAGCCCAGCCGCCCTGCCAGGCCGCATTCCGCCAAGGCCGTCCACAGCCCCCCGTCGGAACAATCATGCGCCGAGCGCACCAGACCGGCCACCATCGCCGCATGCAACTTGCGATACAAGGCCAGATTGGCGGCGGCATCGACACGCGGGACGGCATTGCCCACGGCGCCCAGCAGGTGGAAATACTCGGAGGCCCCGGTTTCTTCGCGCGTATCGCCTACCACGTAGATGCGGTCGCCGGGACTTTTGAAATCCATGGTGATGGCTTGCGCAGCATCGGGCATGGGTCCCAGCACCGAGATGAGCAAGGTGGGCGGAACGCTGATGCGATCGCGGCCACGCCCATAATCGTTTTTCATCGAGTCTTTGCCGGAAATCAGCGGCAGCGAATAGGCCGTGCACACGTCGTACAACGCTTGGCCGGCGCGCACCAATTGCGCCAACTTGAATTGGCCGTCGGGCGTGGCTTCGGATTCCACGGGATCGGGCCAGCAAAAGTTGTCGAGCGCGGCCAGCCGCTCCGGCGGCGCGCCCACGGCCACGGCATTGCGCACGGCCTCGTCGACGGCGCAGGCCGCCATGTGGTAAGCGTCGATGTCGCTGTAGCGCGGACACAGACCATGCGCCACCACCAGAGCATCATGGCGATCCGCCAGCGGGCGCAAGACCGCCGCGTCGCTGGGCCCGTCGTTTTGGGCGCCGGTAAAGGGCTTGACCACGCTTTGGCCCTGCACTTCGTGATCGTATTGCCGCACCCAGGTTTCCTTCGAGCAAATGTTGAGGCGCGCGAGCAGCGCCAGGGCATCTTCTTTCAGGTTGCGTTGCGCCAGCACCGAAGCCGGAGGCTCAGCATGCTGCGGGAGCGACCAGCGCGCCTGGAGATGCAGCCGGGGATTGCCCTCGTGCAGGAATTGCATGTCCATGCGGGCCACGGGCCGGCCCTGGTAAAAGCAGGCGAAAAACCCCGAAGCCGTGAATTCGCCGAGGTCGGCAACTTCGACGTCACGCCGGGCGGCCAGATCGCGAAAGGCGTCCCACCGCTCGGGAGGTACGGCAAACGACATGCGCTCCTGGGCCTCGGAGACCAGGATTTCCCAGGGGTCGAGTCCCGCGTATTTGAGCGGCGCGCGATCGAGGTGCAGCGCGCAGCCGCCGCATTCCCGGGCCATTTCTCCCAGGCTGCTGGAAAGGCCGCCGGCCCCGTTGTCGGTGACGAAGCGATAAAGACCCGCGTCGCGCGCTTCGAGCAGAAAGTCGAGCAGTTTCTTCTGGGTGATGGGATCGCCGATTTGCACCGCCGACACGGGCGAAGCCTCGGTGAGGGCGGCCGAGGAAAAGGTGGCGCCGTGGATGCCGTCTTTGCCGATGCGGCCGCCCGCCATCACAATGCGATCACCGGGATGAATCTCTTTTTGCCAGGACGGCCGGCCGTTGATTTCCGCGGGAATCAATCCGCCCGTGCCGCAAAACACCAGCGGCTTGCCGAGATAGCGGTCGTCGAATACGATGCTGCCGTTGACCGTGGGAATGCCGCTTTCGTTGCCGCCGTCTTTGACGCCGCGATGCACTTCGCGCAACAGGCGACGGGGATGGTGCAGCTTGTCGGGGACGGGACGGTCATAGAACGGAGATGCGAAGCAGAACACGTCGGTGTTGAAAATGGGTTTGCAGCCCAGACCGCAGCCGAGAATGTCGCGGTTCACGCCCACGATGCCGGTCATGGCGCCGCCGTAGGGGTCGAGCGCCGAAGGGCTGTTATGGGTTTCGGCCTTCATGGCCACGTCCCAGCCGTCACAGAAGGCGATGATGCCGGCGTTGTCGGTGAACACCGATTTGAGCCAGGGCGTTCGAGGCCGCACCGCGTCGGTGGCCGCTTGGACGAAGGTTTTGAACAGCGAATGGATGAGGCGTTTGTCGCCGTGCTCATCGGTGTATTCGATGTCGGCCGCGAAGATTTTGTGCTTGCAATGTTCGCTCCAGGTTTGGGCGATCATTTCCAGTTCCACGTCGGTGGGCCAGGCCGCCATCCCGCCCTGAACGCGCGCGGCCTGATGCGCAGAATCGGCGTAATGTGCGCGCACGGCCTGCATTTCTTCCAGCGACAGCGACAGTAGTCTTTCGTCGGACAGCCGGCGCAGCGCCTCGGGATCGTCGGGCAGGGGTAGCGCGCGCGTTTCGGGTGTGTGCGGCACCACGACCCGGCGCGAACGGGCGGGAATGCCCGGAGATTGCTTCCATTCCTCGGCCGACACGACCTGCCAGGTTTCGATCAAATCGTTGGCCAGCAAAGCCGTGGCCACGCGCACGGCATCGGCATGCGTCAAAGGGCCGCGCAGCAATACTTGGCGGCTGGTGTACACCTGATCGTGTTCGCCCGGTTTTTTCCCCAGCGCATCGGCCACGCCCGCCCGCGCCGAGCGGCCCACATTGTCGGTGACGCCGGGTTTGTAACCGACCTCGATCAGCCAGTCGAAGTCGCGGGCCAAAGGCTGGCCCACGGAAAAAATCTCGGTGATGGGATCGCTGAAAAGTTCGGCGCCGAGGCGTTCCAACTCTTCCGGATTCAGTTGCATTTCCAAGGTGTAAACCCGAATCAAGGCGGCGGATTCCGCCGGCAGATGCAGGTCTTCGCGCACCGCGCGCAACATGCGTTGCGCCGGAGAGTCGGTGGCCGGGCTTTTCTGGGCGACCTCGATACGTTGGAGCAAAAGCGAATTCCTGATGCGGGTCCGAATTTTCCCGTGTGAAGTGCCAATGTAGAACTTGGCGTGAGGCGGGTGGCGAGGACCGGGGTGTTTGATACCTTTGGGCCCGCGTCCTCGTAGCTCAACAGGATAGAGCTGTGGTTTCCTAAACCGCCGATCCCCGTTCGAGTCGGGGCGAGGACATGCCCTCCGCAGCCCTTGGCTTCAAAAACCGCGGTTTTCCAGCCCGCTGTCAAACGGTGCCATCCCGGCTGCGCCGGGTTGGGCTCCGACGCGAGCGCCATCGCCCTGTGCGGTGCGCAACCTCGGAGCCGCCGGATTTCAATTAGAATTTTTCACCAACTCCCCCTCGAAAAGGAACCCCATCATGACCTGCATCAATCCCTATCTGAACTTTTCGGGCAATTGCGGACAGGCGTTTGATTTTTACAAATCCGTGTTTGGGAGCGAGTTCTCCCAACACATGCGTTTCCAAGATGTGCCGCCCGGAACACCGGGCCCGAAAACCGATCCCGAGCACATCATGCACGTCTCCTTACCCATCGGCAAAGACACCGTGCTCATGGGGAGCGACCGGTCCGAGGCCATGGGAAAAAACATTCCGGGCAACAACTTTTCCATTTCCATCGGCACCGACAGCCAGGCCGAAGCCGACCGCTTATTCTCCGGCCTGGCCGCGGGGGGAACGGTGACCATGCCCATGGCCAAAACTTTCTGGGGCGCCTACTTCGGCATGCTCACCGATAAGTTCGGGATTCAATGGATGGTCGACTACACCGCTCCGCAGCCGAAATAGGCGCGCGAAAAAGGAGAACGCATGTCCGCAAAACCGGGGTCGGAGTCGCCCCAAGCTCCGAAAACCCCGGGCGCCCATCCGTTCTGTGGCCGGGCGGGCGGCATGCGCATCACCTTGCGCCAAATCTGTTACAAGGTGTCGATCCGCAAAACCGACGAGGCCCAGCGCAGGGGTGGAGGCAAAGCTCGGATCGTCTAGAAGAATAATTGTCGCATCCGCAACACCCGTGTGAACTGGTTCCCCGACGAAGCCATCCCGGTGCGGAGCCCATCTGAAGGAGATCGCATGTTCAAGAAAATCGCCCTGATCGTGGTCTTGTTGCTGGCCGCCCTGCTGATTGTGGCCGCCACCAAACCCGGCACCTTTGCCATCCAGCGCACCACGCGCATCCAGGCGCCGCCCGCCCGGATCTTCGCCCTCATCGACGACTTCCATCGTTGGCCTGCGTGGTCGCCCTACGAAAAACTCGATCCCGACATGCGGCATACCTTCGGCGGCCCGGCCCAAGGCGTGGGGACGGAATATCGCTGGGAGGGGAACGGCAAGGTCGGATCGGGACGCATGCAAATCGCGTCGGCCACGCCCGATCACATCACCATCGATCTGTATTTCACCAAGCCCATGAAGGCGCACAATGTCGCCGAGTTTTCGCTGCGTCCCGACGGCGATACGACCGACGTGACCTGGGCCATGCACGGACCCGTGCCCTTTGTCGGCAAAATCATGAGCGTGTTCTTCAGCATGGACAAGATGATTGGAAAAGAGTTCGCAACGGGCCTTTCCAATCTCAAAGCGGTCGCCGAAGCGCCGGCACCTGCTTCCGCCGCCGCGCCCATTTCGGATAAACCATGACAATCAGTAAAAATGTGCCGTCAAACGGCGCCCCGAATACTCCCGACCGCGAGCTGGTGCTGACCCGCTTCTTCGCCGCGCCGCGGGCTTTGGTCTTCGCGGCCTGGACGAGGCCCGAAATGCTGAAGCACTGGTGGGGGCCCGCGGGGTTCTCTTTGCCCGTGTGCGAATCCGACTTGCGCCCCGGCGGCGCGTACCATTGGGTGATGCGGCGGCCGGATCAAAACGATTATCCCTGCGCGGAACCTTCCATGAAATCGCGGCTCCGGAGCGGCTGGTCTTTTCGGCCGTGCTCGACGGCGAAGCCCCGGATCACGAAATCCGCACCACGGTCACCTTCGACGATCACGAAGGCGGAACGCGGGTGACCTTGCGCCAGACCTATTCCAAGGTGTCGTCGGCCAAAACCGACGGTGCGCAGCAAGGGTGGACGCAAAGCCTGGATCGTCTGGAAGCCTGGTTGCAAGCGGCGGTGAAGAAATAGCATGGAGAGGCATTCCGCGCGTCCCCTCCCGGCCGACGTGAAGGCGTCGCATGCGTCCGCCGGCCGCAACGGCGAGACCGAGCAAACGACCGAAGATTCGGCGCGCCGGCGCTGGACGGCTTTTTATGTGCTGTGCCTGGGCGCTTTGATGATCGTGCTCGACACCACCATCGTGAACGTAGCCTTGCCTTCGATCCGCACCGATCTCAATTTTTCCGAAGCCGCGCTGGCCTGGGTGGTGAACGCCTATGTGCTGACCTTCGGCGGCTTTCTGCTCTTGGGTGGCCGCCTGGGGGATTTGTTCGGACACCGCCGCCTGTTTCTGATCGGGATAACTGGTTTCACCCTGGCCTCGCTGGCCTGCGGTCTCGCGGGCTCGCGGGAATTTCTGGTCGCGGCGCGCGCTGTGCAAGGCGTCGGCGGCGCCGTGGTTTCTGCAGTCGCGCTTTCGCTGATGATGAACCTTTTTCCCGAGCCGGCCGAACGCGCCAAAGCCATGGGCGTTTTCGGATTCGTCTCTTCCAGCGGGGGCAGCATCGGCGTGCTCCTGGGAGGATTGTTGACCAATGTTTTCAACTGGCATTGGATTTTCCTGGTCAACCTTCCGGTGGGCATCGCCGTGTTCGCGCTTTCTTCCCGGCTGTTGCCGGCCGGTCGCCGCGCGACGACCTCCCGCCATCTCGACGTGGCCGGGGCGGCGGCCGTGACGATTTCGTTGATGACCGCCGTCTATGCCATCGTGAACGGCAATGAGGCCGGCTGGACATCGACGCTGACCCTGGGCCGTTTGGGCGCGGCGGCAGCGTTATTCGCCCTTTTTCTCGTGATCGAAAGCCGGGTGCTGACGCCGCTTTTACCCCTGGGGTTGTTTCGCTCACGCAATGTGGCTGCGGCCAATATCGTGGGCGTGCTGTGGGCAGCCGCCATGTTCGCCTGGTTTTTCCTCTCCGCCCTGTATCTGCAACTGGTGCTCGGCTACCGCCCCCTGCTGGTGGGTTTGTCTTTTCTCCCCGCCAACCTGCTGATGGCCGCGTTTTCCATCGGTCTTTCAGCTAAGCTTGTGCTGCGTTTCGGCATTCGTTGGCCGCTGGGCGTGGGTTTGTTCCTGGCCGCAGGCGGGTTAGTTTGGTTCGCGTGGGCTCCGGTGGATGGGACTTTTGTCGCGCATGTGCTGCCCGGCATGGTGTTGCTCGGCTTGGGCGCGGGCATCGCTTTCAACCCGTTGCTGCTCGCGGCCATGAGCGGCGTGCCGGCTCATCAATCGGGATTGGCATCGGGTGTGGTCAACACCTCGTTCATGATGGGCGGAGCCTTGGGTCTGGCCTGCCTCGCCAGTCTTGCCGCCGCGCGCACGCATCACCTGTTGGCCGCGGGTACGGATGCGCTTTCGGCGCTGAACGGCGGGTATCACCGGGCGTTTTTGCTGGGTGCGGTGTTTGCCGGGCTCGCCGCCCTGCTGGGAGCCTCGCTGTTGCGAACCGACGCCGCGGCTATTTCTTCAGGCTGAGATCGATACCGTCGATGCGATAAACAGAGGCTGGACCGTATGCGGCCCGGCCGAGCCGGCGCCCCAGGGGATCCCAACCCGGACCGGTGAGGGGAAAAATTCGCACCCCCGCGGGCTGGTTCACATTCACGGAGGATGCGAGGCTCATCGAAGCATCCATTTGACTGGAAACCATGGCGGCCAGGCTGGATTGACCATTAAAGGTGGTCGCGAAAAATACGAGGTCGTGGGTATGATCCACGATGAATCCGGTCTTGGCCTGAATCGAAACGCTGTCGAAAATCACCGAGTCGACCGGAGCTTCGGCGACGCCGTAGATCTCCACGGAATTCATATTTCCACCCGCGATGGTGATGTTTTTAAAAAGAATGTCTTTCCAGAAGGGAGTGGTTGCGACTATGGGTTGGGCCGGATCCGTGGTGGGATCGGTAGTTTCGCTGTAATAACTCGTGATGTAAATGGGATGCTGAACCCCCGTCATTACGATGTTCTCGTAGATCAGGTGCTGAACCAATCCCCCATTGGTGCGGTTGGCCTTGAGGCGAAGGCCGTTGGTGGTCCCGGTCATGGTGCAACTGTCGACTAGGAGGCTGTCCAGGCCGTCATTCGTCTGGCCGCCCACCGAAATGCCATGCCCCGTTCCACAACGCAGGTGGGTGAGGGTAAAGTTTTTACAGAAGGCGTCCCCGGCCTTGATGGCCACGTTGTCGTCGCCCACGGCCAGGCTGTCGCGGGTGATGAGGTAATCCACCCCCGACGGATCGATGGCATCGGTATTGGGCGCATCGGCGGGAGCGAGAATGGTCGCGGAGTCCACCGTGACTTCATTGTCATTCGAAAGCGCCAGGTGGAACATGGGGGAATTCTGGAGGGTCAGGCCGTGGACGTGAATACGCGTCGTGTTGGAGAGATGGATGAGGTAAGGACGGTGCGGCATGTTCGAATTGGCATTGAAGGCCGACCACCACGGCCCCCCCTGCCCGTCGATGACGCCGTGGCCACTGATCGCCAGGTCGGTGGCGCCGTTAGAGGTGAGCCAATCGGTGTAGCGCGTCGCCGAGGCCGGTAACGGATAGGTGCCGTAAGACAAGGGTTCGACGCGGGCGCCCGCTTCCACGCGCAAATCGATGTGGCTGGCCAGTACCAGCGGGCCGCTCACATAGGCCTGGGAGGCCGCAGGAAAGTCGATCACGCCCCCGCCGGCCTTGGAAACGGAATCGATCAGCGCCTGCAGCGCATTGGCATTGTCGGTGGATCCGTCGGCCACGACTCCGTGTTGGCGGACATCGATGACTGCGGCGGGAATCGCGGGAAGCGGCGGAATCACTACGGTGGCCCGGGCCGAAAGCAGGGCGGCAGTCACGACGAATAATGCTTGCGCGATCGATTTCGTCCCCACACGATCGGGCATTGCCACCCCTGGGAAAAAGGATACCCCTTGGAATCTACCCCAATTCACTCAAATCCGCTTCAGGCAAAGGCCAGAATGAATTCCTGGGTCGTGCGGTATTTCTCCAAAGCCTGGATGGCCGCGGGCATTTGGTTCATTTCGGTCAGGTTGGCGAGGTAACGGCGAAAACGTATGGCGGCCTTGAGGTAATCGGTCGGCAGAATCAATTCTTCGCGGCGCGTGCCTGACATGCCGATATCGATGGCCGGATAGATGCGCTTCTCGGCCAGGCGGCGGTTGAGCACCAATTCCATGTTGCCGGTGCCCTTGAACTCCTGAAAAATCACTTCGTCCATCTGCGATCCGGTTTGCACCAAAGCGGTGGCGATGATGGTGAGACTGCCGCCTTCTTCCAGCTTGCGCGCCGCCCCGAAAAACTTCTTCGGTTCCTGCAGCGCCTTGGCGTCGACCCCACCCGACAAAGTGCGCCCCGAGGATTTGAGCTGGTTGTTATAGGCGCGCGACATGCGGGTGATCGAATCGAGCAGAATCACCACGTCTTTGCCCCGCTCAACTTTGCGCTCGGCCAGGTCGATCACCATTTGCGTGAGGGCGATGTGCTCCTCGATGGGTTTGTCGAGGCACGAGGCGTAGATCTTGCCGTTCACGCGGCGGGTCAGATGCGTCACTTCTTCGGGTCGTTCGTCGATGAGCAGCACGATGATTTCAGCTTCGGGGTGGTTGGCCGCGATGCCGTTGGCAATTTTTTCCAGCAGCATGGTTTTGCCGCTGCGCGGCGGCGCCACGATCAATCCGCGCTGCCCTTTGCCGATGGGCGTCAACAGTTCGAGCAAGGTCATGCTCTTGTCCGGATCCTCCGGCGTGGAGAGGCGGTAGAACTCGTAGGGGTTGACGCTGGTCAAAGTGTGAAACAGGGGCGATTGCCGCCAGGTTTCGATGGGTTCGTCCTGGATGGACAGAAGCTCGGTGACCACCTTTTGCCGATGATTGCGCTTCTGATGCACGATGGCCTGAATCTTGTGGCCCGCGCGCAACCCGAACCGGTGTACCATGTCGCGCGGAATCACGATGTCGGCGTCTTGGGATTGAAAGTTGATGCGTTCGGAGCGCATGAATCCGACGCCGCCGTCGGAGATTTGAATCAGCCCGGTGTATTCCTCGGCATCGGAACGCGCATCATATTCGCCGGAGAAATCCAGGGGTGGATCGCGCTTGTCCATACGCCGCTTGGGCTGCATGCGGGTCACGATGCGATCGATTTTGTTGCGCTTGCGCCGCCGCCGCAGGCTGTCATTGGACTCGTGGGAGATCTGCGAAAGGTTCTGAATGCGGCGCTCCGCGTCGAAACCCTGCGGCTGCCGTTCATTGCCTGCGGAGACTTCACCCTCGTCGCCGCCTTCGTTTTCGTCTTCATCATCGGCAAACTCGGCCTCTTCGCCACCATCCGCCTCCTGCTCGTTTTCAGCCTCGACGAATTCGGGAGCGATCTCCTCTTCGACCCGCTCCGCCTCGAATTCTCGGCGCACCGAACCGTTGTCGGCATTCATATCATCCGCCTCTTGTTTCTGCATGGGCATCCCCGTTCGGGATCATCTGGTTTGATTGCCGTTCGGCGCCCGGCGCCGAAGACGATCCCCGTTCCTTTGAATCCTTAGTGAACCGCGGCACCGGCGGTAATAAAATTTCCCGTATTCTGACTGGGAACCTATGCGTTCAGCATACCCACTCTCCCGTCCCGAAACAATGCTGGTTTCAGAGATTTTCTTGCGGGAAAGGGAGTCTTTGAGCTCCCGGGCAACCGGAAAAACAAACCTTATCGACGCCCCAAATATACTCTTTCGCGGCGGTGAAAATCAAAATTCTCGGCATTTTTCCCTGTCGCTAGTCCGAAAAGTTGCGCTTGCTGCATCACCGGCGTCAAGTCTCAGCGTGGATTGTAATTGTTCATCACCACGAGTACGCCCGCGATGCAGGCCATCACCACGCTCCCCGCGATGATTTGCTGGCGATGGTTGAAAGAACGTTTGACGATGTGCGCGCTGTCGGCGCGCGAAAACGACTTGGACGCAGTATCCTTGGCGCCGGAAAAACGGCCGCTGGAATCGCGGGGTATATGCACCGAGGATGAATCCAAGGGAGCCGCGGGCGGATCGCCCCATAACGGAGCCGTCGCACCCAGTACCAGCATGAACCCCGCAACCAGAATTTTCACGCGTCCAGCATTTTCTTCAGCAGTTCGTTGACCTGTTCGGGTCCGGCTTTGCCCTGGCAAAGACGCATCACCTGGCCCACGAAAAAGCCGAACAGTTTGGTCTTACCTGCCTTGTATTCTGCGACCTTGGCGGCGTTCGACTCCATCGCCTCGCGGATGAAACCTTCGATGGCCGCATCGTCGCGAATCACCATGAGGTTTTGCTCGTGCACGATTTGCTCCGGAGGCTTGCCTTCGGCCGCCATGTGTTCGAATACGGTTTTGGCGATTTTCCCCGAGATGGCTCCGAAGCGGATCAGATTGATCATTTCGCCCAGATGACGCGGCGTGAACTTGAGATCGGCGATGGTCAGATTGCCTTCTTTGAGCACGCGCAGCACTTCGCCCATCACCCAGTTCGAAGCCGCCTTCTTGTCGTCGGTCACGGCGCATACGGCCTCGAAAAACTCGGACACCGCTTTTTCGCGGGTGAGCACGTCGGCGTCGTAAAACGGCAGCGCAAAGGCGTCGACGTAGCGATGGCGGCGCGCTTCGGGCAATTCGGGCAGCGCGGCGCGAATGCGGTCGACATCGAATTCCTCCACGCGCAGGCGCACCAGATCGGGCTCGGGGAAATAGCGGTAATCCTGCGCGTCTTCTTTGCTGCGCACCGCCACGGTGACGCCTTTCTGCACGTCCCAGCGCTTGGTTTCGCGCGCCACCACACCCCCGCGATCCAGGATGGTGGTTTGCAATTCGATTTCGGCCTGCAAGGCCTTCTCGATATTATGGAACGAATTCATGTTCTTCAATTCCACCCGGTTGCCGAACGGCGCATCCTCGTCGCGGCGCAGCGACACGTTGGCGTCGCAACGCAAATTGCCGCGCTCCATGTTGGCGTCGCAAATTTCGAGATACTCCAATATCTGCTTGAGTTTCTCCAGATAGAGAAAGGCCTCGCGCGGCGAACGCAGTTCGGGCTCGGAGACGATTTCAATCAGCGGAGTGCCGCAGCGGTTGGCGTCGAACAGCGAGTCGCCCACGGTCAGGTCGTGGATCAATTTGCCCGCATCCTCTTCCATGTGGATGCGCGTGAGGGCGATGCGTTTACGCGCGCCCCCGTCGAGGTCGATTTCGAGTTGCCCCCCGGTGCAAATGGGCTTGTCATACACCGGCGATCCGCCCTGTTGGGTAATCTGGTAGCCTTTGGGCAAATCGGGATAGAAGTAATTCTTGCGCGTCCACATGGGTCGCGGCTCGATGCGCGCGCCGCAGGCCAGGCCCATTTTGATGGCGCATTCCACCGCTGCGGCATTGGGCGCGGGCAGGGCGCCGGGCATGCCCAGGCATACCGGGCAAATTAAGGTGTTGGGCTCGGCGCCGAATTCAACGCGGCAGCCGCAGAACATCTTGGTGTGGGTGGAGAGCTGCGCATGCACTTCCAATCCGATGACGATGCTGTAAGACATAGGGCAAAACTAAAAAACCCGGGCGCCACCGCCGGAGGCACGCGGATACGCGTTATCTTTCCGCGGCGCATGCCGCTGCCGTCCGGCCTTTCCGATTATGAATTCCAACGCGTGCTGACCCCCAGCCGCGATGTGCCGCATTACCATCACCTGCGTCTGCTCAAAGACGACGACAATGTGCCCCTGCGGTTGGATGCGACCGCGCCGCGGCCGCCGCCGCTGGACCTCGCAGCTTTCTTCGGCGCGCCGCCGCCACTGGAAATCGAAGTGGGCTGCGGCAAGGGCGGATTTTTTCTGGCCTATTGCGAACGCCATCCGGAGCGGGCTTTTCTGGCTCTGGAAAAAGAGGCTTCCATCGCCTTTCTCGCCGCCGGGCGCTTGGCCAAACGGCCGACCTTGAAGCATGCGCGCATCGTGCTGGCCGACGCCGTGATTTTTTTCCGCGATTTTCTACCCGCGCAGTGCGTGGCGGCGGTGCACATTTATTTTCCCGACCCGTGGCCCAAGAAACGCCATCACAAACACCGGCTGATGCAGGCCAATTTTCTGGATCAGCTGCACCGGATCGCCTTGCCGGAGGCGGCGGTGTATTTCGCCACCGATCACCCGGAGTACAACGCCGAAGCGCGGGCGTTGTTCGCCCAAACGCCCTGGCTGGAAATGACGGAGGCGGATGCGCCGCCCACCGAAGGCCTGCAAACCAATTTCGAAGTGAAATACCGCCAGGCGGGCAAGCCCATTTACCGCTGTGCGCTGCGGGTGCGGGGTTGACCCCGGCGCAGAATTCCGGGCAGCATGCGGGCATGCCATTGCCGCCATAATTCGTAGTGGCGGTACTGCTTTTCCCGCCGCCGGAATTCCGCCCCATGCACCACGCGCCGACCGTTGCGGAGCTCGGGCGGCACGATGATGTGCAGGCATTCATGGTACACCACGCCGGCCACGATCTCGGGCGTGGCGGAAGGGTGATCGTATCCCCGGCTCACGGTGATGAGCGCATAGGGCCGGCCTGCGGCGTCCTGCTGCGTCGATTGGGTCGACAGCCCGCCCCAGCGCCGCGACCAGGTGATGCGGGCCTGCAGAACTCCGCCGAAATATTTCGGCATTCACCGCGGCCAAAACGGCTGCGAGATCGTGGTGGACGCCCTTGGGCTGCAAGCGCTGCAGGCGGCGCGCGGCGGCGGCGGCCTGCCGGCGCCCCGCATTCGGTTCGGCGGCGCGATCCGCCTCCATCCAGGCCAGCACACGGCGTTCCCAGTCGCGGCGAGCACCGCGCCCTTCCGGCGTCAGACGCCGGCCGCGCAGCGAGAGGCGCGCCCATTCCAGCAGAGCCGTGTGGATTGCGGCGGGAGCGGCCAGCAACCGGCGCGGCACGGAGAGTTCGGCCGATTCTCCGCGTCGCCATTCCAGGCGCCAGCTTTGCCGCAACCGCGGCGGAACGCGGATATGGATGCCGGCATAGGGCCCCTGGCAGCGGCCGGGTAAATCGGCGGCGGCGGGCGGGTTCGGCGGGGCCGCGAGTGGTTTCGGCGCCACCACCGCAACGGGCGTGGTCGGCTCGACCGGGCTCGCCGCGACCGCCGGTGCGATTTCGAACAGCGACAGTTGCCGCCAGGCGATCATGGCTGCGAAGAATCCGGCGCGGCCCGCTTGGGTGCGACGGCCGGGGTCGGCACGGGAATGATGTCTTCGGGTTTCACCTGACCGTTGCGACGGTCCATGGCCTTGAATTCCTGGGCCATGTTCACGCCTTTTTGCTCGGGTCGCAAAATGTGCGGCGTAACATAGATCACGAGTTCCGTAGTCACTTTCAAATCCTGGTGGTAGGAAAACAGCCACTTGAGCAATGGAATGCTGCCCAGAATGGGCACGAACTTGCGCTGCGAATCCTCCTGCGAGGTGATGAGGCCGCCCAGAGCGATGGTTTCGCCGTCCATCAAATCCACATTGGTGGAAATGGAACGGTTGGTGATGGGCGCGGGGCTATTGCTCACGGCCTGGCCAGCGGTTTTGATGGTAGGGGTGATATCCACGTTGACGTCGCCGTGCTGGGTGATCCACGGCGTCAATTCAATGGTGATCCCGTCGTCGATGGCGCGGAAATCGTTGTTCTGAAATCCGTCCTTGGTCACCGAACTCACCTCGTAATAGGAGGTGCGCGTCACCTGCAATTGGGCTTTGTTGCCGTTGAGGGTGGTGATTTTCGGCTCGGCCAGCACGCGGGCCCGATCTTCGGATTCGAGGGCGTTGAGGCTGAGGTCGAAGGTGGGCGGCAGAATGCCGATGGCGCCGCGGAATGATCCCTGCTGAAAGGCATCGCGCACGCCGCTCAGACTGGTTTCCACGTTCAGGTTCGGCCCCTCGTTGGAGGACTTGCCGGCAGCCACGCCGAATTGCGCCGTGTGTTGCAGGTTGTACTCCACCACCACCACTTCCAGCATCACTTGCGGCGTGGGCAAATCGATTTTGCCGATGAATTCTTTGGCCTGCTCGATGTCTTCGCCCGTGCCCGCGATGAGCAGCGCATTCTGCTCCTTGACCACCGTCGCATTATCCTGCAAAGCCTTGGGCAACAGCTTGAGCGCATTTTCGGCGCGCGTGTATTTCAAGAAGACCAGGTCGGCTCCGGACAGGGCCTGGCCCGAAGGCGTGTTGGGATTGCGGTCGCCGACCAGCAAGGTGCCCTGGCGGTTGATGAAGGTGAAGCGCGTGCCGGTCAGGATATGCGCCAACGCCTCTTCCACGGGCACGTCGCGCATCTGGGCATTCACGGTGCCGGAGAGGTCGCTGATCACCGAGTAGTTCAAGCCCGCCTGTTCGGCGATTTCGCGCACCACGTCGGCCAGGGCGGAATTATGGCAGGTCAAGGTCACCTTGCCGTCATGCACATCGACGTCGCCGTTGCCGCCCGCCCCCGGCAGGAAGCGGCGACGGCCGGGAAAGGCGGGATTGGCGGGTTCCGCCCCCTCTTCGGCTTCGACCAGATAGACGCCGCTGCGAATATGCACCGAGAAATTGTTCGCGGCCATGAGCGCCTTGAGGCCGTCGAGCGGCCGCACGTCGCGCAATTGGCCGCTCACCGTGCCATCGAGGCCCTGGCCCGGCACCACGTTGATGCCGGTTTTTTCTCCGAACTCGCGTAGAAACTCGCGGACGGGAGCGTTCTTCACATCGACGGACATTTTTCCGGCATGCATTTGCAGCACGCTTTGCACGATTTCTTTGTGGCGCTGCACGTGAAAGACGTCGCCTGTGCGCACGAAGTCCAGTCCGTGGCTGCTGCAGATTTGATCCAGGCCTTCCAGCACGGGAATTTTTTCCAGGTGGATGGTGACCTTGACATCGCCGAGGTCGCTGTCGGGCACGATGCTGAGGCCGTAGGCCGTGCCGATGGATCGCAGCACATTGAGAATGGGCTCGTTGACATAATCGACGTTGAGCAAACGCCCGGTGTCGGGCGCGGCGCCGCGGGCCTGCGCCGCCTCTTCGCGCCGGGCGTGCGCGGATTTTTTGCCTTTGGCCGGATGGCGCGCCACGGTTCCCGCGGCCGGCGGTGCGCCCAAGGTCCGGGGCGGTTCCTTGCTCTCCAGATTGTTCGGCGCCGCATTGTCCGGACGCGTCGGAACCACGGTTCCGGCGCCGGGCGGCGTAGCCGGCGGCGCGGGGGCCTCGGGCGCCGTTTCCGGCGGCGCCGGCTGCTGCTCCGGAGCCGGATTCGACGGCGGTAGCGGCGGCGTTACGACCGGAGGCGGTGCGACGGCCGTGCTCTCGACCCCGCTGTCTTGCGCGGCCGCCGCCGCGGCCAGGGCCAAAGCCAGGCACCAGGCCCAGCGCATCACGCCTGCGCCTCCATCACCGCGACCCGGATCAACTCCGAGGCCGTGGTCAGGCCTTGGCGCATCTTATCCAATCCGTCTTCCACCATGGTGCCATACCCCGACAACCGGCGGATGTCGGATTCGCTTTTGCCCGTGACCACCGCCTCGCGCACCGTGGCGTCGAAGGGCAGAAGTTCGAACACCCCCGTGCGGCCGCGGTAGCCGGTATGATGGCAGGCGGGGCACCCCACGGCCGCGGGAATGAGATCGGGCAGATGGGGCAGAAACAGCTTCTCTTCCGTGGTGGGCGCAGCCGTACGCTTGCACGCCGGACACAAAATGCGCACCAAGCGTTGCGACAAAACTCCGAGCACGGCCGAGCCGATGAGAAAGGGTTTGACCTTGAGATCCAGCAGGCGGGTCACGGCCGACACCGCGTCGTTGGTATGCAAAGTCGAGAAGACCAGATGGCCGGTTTGGGCCGCCTGCACCGCGATGGCTGCCGTCTCTTCGTCGCGAATCTCCCCCACCATGATCACATCGGGATCTTGCCGCAGAATCGAGCGCAATACGCTGGAAAAGGTCAGCCCCGCCTTCTCGTTGATCTGCACCTGGTTGGCGCCGTCGAGCCGGTATTCGATCGGGTCTTCGATGGTGGAAATATTGATGTCCTGGCGGAGTATGGCGCTGAGGGCCGCGTACAAGGTCGACGATTTTCCCGAACCCGTGGGGCCGGTGACGAAAAGCATGCCCTGGGGGCGATGGATGATATGTTTCACGGATTGCAGCAACGCCGGCGACATGCCCAGCGAATCCAAAGTCGAAACATATTCCAGATGCTTGAGAATGCGGATTACCACCTTCTCGCCCACGCGCGTGGGCAAGGTCGACACGCGCATATCGATGGCTTCGCCGTCAAAGGGCCATTTGATGCGCCCGTCCTGCGGCAGCCGCTTTTCGGAAATGTCGAGGTCGGCGAGAATCTTGATGCGCGACACCAAAGAAGCCTGCACCCATTTGGGCAATTCCAGCGCGTCTTTGAGCAACCCGTCTTTGCGGTAGCGGACCTTGACCAAGACTTCGCCCGGCTCGATATGCACGTCGGTGGCCAATTCGGAAATAGCCTGATTGAGCAAATTGTTGACCAATTTGATCACCGGTTCCGATTGGCTTTTCTTGCGGATCTCTTCGATGCTCGACGCGTCGGAAATGGAGACATCGGATTTCAACAGTTCCGAGAGCAGGGTGCCGTTGCCCATGCCGCCGGCTCCCAACAAAGCCGCCAGGCGGGCGTCGATCCAGCGCGCATCCACGGGCGTGAAGTCGACCGGCGCGCCCAGGCGCAGTTGCAAGGCTTCGCGCAGCAATTCGTCGCCCGGATTCTGCGCGGCAAAGCGGTAAACGCCGGCTTCGCGGCCGAGGGGATAGACCCGGCCCCGCACGCAGATATCCCGCCCCGCGGCTTCCACCCATTCGGTTTCCGCCTCCAGCGATGCGGAGAACAGCGGGGAGTTTTTGTCGGGCATCAAGGTTGTTCTGCTTGGCTGGATAAGTTGGGCGATAGATTTGGCGATAGATTTGGCGATATAAAAACGGGCTCCAAAAGGGTACCTCAAATCATCGCCGCCTTCACCTTTCTGCCGCCGCCTTTTCGGCGCGGTCGGGTGATGGGCGTCGCTGATTTGAAAAGCCTAAAATAAGAAGTTCGGTACGGCCCAAGCCGGCTTCGTCCTGCTACGGTTACGTTTCCGGCGGCCGGTTCACCACGAATCGGCAGGAGGCGTCGTGATGCGCCAGCGCGGGTGCAATATCAGTTCCCGGGTGCCGGTGTCCCGGCCGTCGCGCCAGCGGATTTCCACGCTGCGTACGTAACGGCATTCGGGGCCTTGCACCACCCCGTCGCGATCGCGATCCAACTCGGAAAAGTCGATGACGCCGTCGTGGTTTTCATCCAGGGAATCGAGCAAAGCGCGGCAACCCGCGTCATTTGCCGGGGCCTGACTGCAATCCGGACCCTGCGCGTCCAGGCTCAAAGCATACAGGTCGGGGACGGGCCGGCCGTTCCACAGCGCCGAATCGCCGGATTTTTCCAGGATCATGCGTTGGCCCCCGCGGGAAATAAACACCAAGGTTTGTGGTGAAACCGCAACCAGGCCGCGGCCTTCCAGCAACCCGTTTTCCACCGCGGCCGTCCAGGCGGCTTCGCTTTGCACGAGATACAGCCGCTTCCAACCCAAATGCGCGGCCCCTCCCCAAGCGCGAAAAAAACGATAGGCCAAGGCTCCCACCGCCGCGGCCACGGCCAAGGCCACCACCAATTCCAACAGCGTAAAACCCCGACCGCGACGCATCTTCAATACCATCGGTAATCGGGCAGCACCAGGAACAGGCGCGCCGTGTCCGTGGTCGCTGCCGGGGAACCTTCCGGCTGCGAACCGTCGGAAAACCAGGCCCGGAGCAGCACTTCCAGCGGTCTTTGCGCCCAGGCCTGGCGGATTTTATCGGTGACGAGGAGCGGGTCGAACAAGGTTTCACGCCGGGCGGAATCGAGCACGGTGCGCTGCAAGGTCAAGGTTCGCCCACTGACGCCGGAAAGGCTGAACTCTGTGTCTGGCAACGGCACCGACTCCGCCGCATCTTGCAGTTGTTCGGCTTGGGAGACCAAGGCTTCGAAGGCCGCCTGGCGTTGCCGCAAGCGCTGATCGGTGGCGAACCCGGCGCGCAATCCCCACCACAGGACGCCGGCGCCGGCCAGCAGAATCACCAGCGCGACCAGGATTTCGATCAAGGTGAATCCGCGTCGGTTCATGGCACGGAGAAGGAAAGCAGTTGGAATTGCGCCGTCGACCGATCGGCGACCGGCCCGAAATCCCAGGGCTGAACGAAGTCCGGAGGCAGGGCTTCACGATCGAGGATGGCGTCGCCCAGGCAGCTTTGCCCGGGCGTGGCCGCACCGCAGCGCAACGTGGCCGCCACCACGCTGCCCTGGATCAAACCGGCCGGCCAAATCTGGTTGGCCAATAACACGCCGGTCACCCGGCAAGCCGATCCTTCCAGAACGATTTTTCCCCAGCTGCCGGTGGAGACCACAAAGCCGCGCACCGCAGCCTGGCCTAGAATGCGGATGGCCTGGGAGGAATCGGCCGTGGTCGGCGCCTGCAAGACCAGGGAGTTGCCGGTCACGGCGGCCCGATCGCGCACGATGAGGTTGCGGCCCGACAGCAGCAGACCTTCGACTTGGGCCTGGTCCTGCAGAATCAACTGGCCTTGCGCGAACAGGGTCACATCCTGTCCTTGCGCCCCGCCTTCGAAATACACATCCCCCGCGGTCAGCAAGGTGACGTTCTTCAGCAGCACCGGGCCGCGCACGTGAATGCCGTGCTCCGAGGCGATGACGGCCGGCCCGTCCAGTTCCCACGTCGCGGCGCCGTCCTGCCGCAGGGTGACGTCGCCCAGGGGAAAAGACAAAGGCTTTCCCGGGCTCAGTGGCGGCGGCCGCGCGGAGGTGTATTCACCGTTGCCCGGCTCGGCGGCTTCGGCCGCCAGGGCTCCGCGCAATTGATTCAGCAGCGACTGGTATTTTTCGGCCACGTCGTCGTCGGCGTAGTTCGGCCCCTGGATGGCGGCCGGCAGCGGCAAGGTGGTGATTCCCGCCATGGGTTTTTTCATGCGGATGGCGCCGCGTACCTGATCGGATCGAAAGGGTTTCAACGCCGAATCGCCGGTCAAGGTCAAGGCCGCCGAAAACCACAAGGGATCCAGCACCCGGCCGAAGCGGGCCTGCACCGTGACCGATTCGGGACCGCTGACCCCGGTCGAACGGATATCGAGATAAGCCCGATCGCGGTTCACTTGCACCGTCGGAGCCGGCTGGGCCGAATCGAGATAAAAGCGAACGGTATCGAGCGCGGTGCGTAATTGGTCGTTCGCGAACACCGTGTCGCGGCCCGTGTCCGGAGCCCCGAACAGCCGTTCGCGAAAAAGCTGCAACGAGATGCCGGCTTCGGCCCGATAAAAGGCCTGGCGGTGACGCCGGTTGCGGGTCAGCAGGCCGGCTACATCACGCTGTTGCTTCCACAACAGGCCGACACCCAACGATGCCGCGGCCAGAATGATCAGTACCCAGGGTAGGGCCGCACCGCGCACCGCGGCCCGCGGCAATTCCCCGGTGCAGCGCAGATGGGATCGAGGCCCGGAAACCGCGTGGGCGGCTCGGGCCGGCGGCCACTGCGAGGAGAAAGGCATCGGCAGGATTCCCGTTACGGTTGCAGCCCGATTTCGAATTCTCCTCCGGCGTCGCGCAAACGGGCGTGATCCCCGTTGACTTCGATCAAGGTCGCGCCGCCCACGCTTTCGCCCACCCGCAGCAAATGCTTGACGCCGGCTGAATCGATGATCATGGCCACGACGTCGTCCACGGTTCCGGTCAAAGTCCATTGGCGCCGGGGTTGGGGCCGGGCGGCCGGACGGGATCGCGAAGCATGCGGCGGAGTCTCGACGTGAAAAGGATTGCGGTTTTCCCCGGTGTCCGCGATGGCCGCACCCGTTCCGGTGTCGTTCTCCCGGGCGCGCAGCGCGGGTGGCAGCGACGAATCCGAGCGGGACGCGGGGGCATTGGTTTCCGCCACCGCTCCCTCCGGATAGGCGCGCACAAAAGCCCGCATCCCCACGGCCACGATTCCGGCGGCGATCAGCCAGGGCCAGGGCCGCAAGTTCACGGTCGGGCCCCTTCCGCGGCGGTGTGCACCACCAAGGTGAAATCCAGCGACAGTTTTGCACCCGCTTCACCGGTGCGCAGCAACACTTCGTCAAAATAGGCTTCGGGGTGCCGCTCCCGGAGATCGCGGAACCAGCGCAGCGCCGCGGGATAATCGGCGCGCACCTCCCAGCGCAGCCGCACGGCGCGCAGGCCGTCGGCCGAGTCTACCGAGGAGGACAGGCGCAAGACTTCGCAGCCCGCGGCTTGCGCCTCGCGCCGCAGAGGATCGGAAATTGCCGACGCTTCCCGTTGCGGCGACAGTTCGCGCCGCACGCGGTTTTGCATGCGGTGCAGCGCCCCCACCTCGTCGGTCAGTGCGGCGCGGGTCGAATCGAGCCAGGGCGCGCGGTACACGTTTTCGTGCAGGACCGCCAGCTCGGATTGCAGCAGCCGGCGCCGGGCCGCCAGATGCTGGGTCGGACCCAACAGCAGGGCGATCAGCACACACGCGGGCAGCACCGCCGCGGCGAAGCCCAGCGTTTTCACCCGCGGCGAAGCGCTATCGCTCCAGGATTTCACGGCGTCTCCGCCAAGGTGCAGGTGGCGTGATACGAAACCCGTTTTCGGGAGGGATCCTGCCGCTGATCCGACAAGGCCACGTCGGAGAAGTACGGCAGCTTGCGCAGCCGCTCCTGCACGGGGCGGATTTCGTTCCAGTCGCCGACCCAGCCCAGAAAGCTCACTGTCTTTTTCCCGTCGCCCGCGGTGCGCAGCAGCACGCCGTCGAGCCCGGCATGAGGCGGCAACGCCGCGGCGATGCCGCGCAGCACCCGGTCGACGGGAGTGGGGCGATGCCACAACGGCCGCAGTTGCAACAGCGAATCGAGCACATTCCGGCGCTCCGCCCGCAGCGCCTGGATTTCCTCGACCCGGCTCGCATATTGCGCGGCCTGCGCGCGCGCGCCGGCCAAGGCGGAACGCACCGATAGCAGACGCGCGCCTTCGCCCAGGAAAGCCAGACCGCCCAAGAGCAAAGCCGCCAAGGCGGTTTTCGCCAACCGATCCCACATGCGGATTTCCAGATTGGCATCCTGGCGGCGGGCTCCGGCACGGTTGTGGATGGCCCCCTCCTCGCGCACGGCGGCCAAGGCCAATCCGAAATGCCACAGGTCGGCCCCGGGTTTTGGACCTCCTCCGTAACCAGGCGGTGACGGAAGCGGGCGGGTTTCGCCCAGGGCCGCGGAAATGTCAACGTGCGCAGATGCGGGAAGGTCGGCGAAAACCGCAAACTCTTCGCCGTCCCCCGGCTCCTGTGCATAGAGACGATGCTCGGACAAGCGCTTGCAGGCGAAATCAAACGGCCGATCGGAGACCCGGATCAGGTGATAGGCCTGGGCATGGCGATAGGCCAGCGAATAAATCCACCCGCCGCGGGCCAGCACCAACTGGAATTGCGACCGGCCCGTGGTACGCGCCGTCCAATCTCCCAGGGCGACCACGGCCAGTTCCAGGGGCAGCAATTGATCCCACAGACCGGGCCGCTCGCTTTCGTCGGCCCCGGCCAAGGTGGCGAACACGCGGTGCTGCGAACCCAAATGCGTGTCTTCGAGATGGGTCACATGCCAGCCCTGCAAGGCCAAGGTCTCGGATTTCGGCCCCAAGGCTTCGCGCATCGCCGAGGCGACCATGGCTTCGGTGATGGATTCCCCGTAGGGCGTACGCACTTCGATCTGCAGGAAAGGGAGCCCGGCCACGCCGGCGCAGGCGCCGTCGACCCGGCGGATCAGCCGCCACGAAGGCGGTGCGGCGGACGGCTCGAAGTGTTCAAGCACGGGATCGCCGGGAGCCCGCCACTTGAAAAAAGCCAATCCGGGCGCGGGCCCTTGAACGGCCAGGCGCAATGGGCGACGCAACCAGGACAAAGCGGTTCCTTCACTGCAACAAACGCAGCACGTCGTTCAGTTCGGCGCGAATCCGCTCCAGCTCTTCGCGCCCGAGCGAGGCCGACGCGTCGGCGGCGGACGTCTTCGCACCCGGCTTGGGCGCGGCCATCCAGGACCGAAGCAGCGAAACCTGCCCGGCCACTTCTTCGAGCGTCACTTCCAGGAGTTTTTTCTTGGCGCCCTGGATGGTGTACTTCTCTTCGTGCAACAGGTAACGGATATAGTGGATGTATTGGATTTCCTTGGCGCGATAGGCGCGGTTGCCGGCGCGGTTCTTGCGCGGGCGCATTTGCGCGAATTCGGTTTCCCAATAGCGCAGCACATGCGGCTCCAAGCCGGTCAAACGGCACACTTCGGAAATGGCGTAATAGAGTTTTCCCCCCTCGAGGCGCTGCAAGCTGCCTTTCACGTGGCTTTTCCCCGGAAGCGCGGCTCCGCGCCCTGGAGCAGGCGCACGATGTTGGCGCGATGGCGCACGATGACGAAAACCGCCACCAGCAAGGCTACCCAGAACACGGGGACGAAACCGCCGGCGCTGTGCCAACGGGCCTCCCAGAACACCAACGGGGGCAGCACCAAGGCCGAAGCCAGCGAGGCCAGACTCACGATGCGACTCAAGCCCATGACCGCGCCCCACAGCCCCAACGCGAGCAAAGAAGCGATGGGACTCAGGAATACGAAGACGCCGAATGCGGTGAGCACGCCCTTGCCGCCTTTGAATCCGGACAGGAAGGAGTAGGCATGGCCCAGTACGGCCGCGGCTCCGGCCGCCAGGGCGCCGACGGCGGAATGGGTCCAGGCCAGACCGACGGCGGCGGCCGCCGCCCCCTTGCCGGCATCGAGCAGGGCCACGGGCAAGGCGGGCCTCCAACCGAAGGCGCGCCACACGTTGGTCATGCCCGGATTGCCGCTGCCGATGCAGGTGATGTCGACGCGAAAGAAAATCCGGCACACCCAGATGGCGGTGGGCAGCGAACCCAGTCCGTAGCCGGCCAGTAACGCCGCGGGGTATCCCGCCGCCGGGGCCATCAGGCCACCTCCGCTTCTTGGGAAACCGCCTCCGCTTCTTCGGCCTGCATCCACTCTTCGAATCCGGCACGGCGGCCGCGCAAAAATTCTTCCAGTTCCAGGTCGGTTCGCAATTGAAAGCGGCTACGGAACCAGATGCGCACCGGCACGCCTTCCAGTTCGAAATACTCCCGGGCGCGGCGGCGCAAATAGCGCGCATAGCTGCGCAGCACCCGTTCGGGATGCGCGGTTTCAAACGCCAGGCCCACGGGATTCACCAGCACCTGGCAGCAACGGGTCACTTCTACCGGGCCTTGCGGCGTGCCCGGATGCGGATGATCCGCGGCGGCGGCGGCGAAAAAAGCCACCACGTTTTCGCGCCCCAGCACGCGTTCGAGATTCTGTTTCACCTGCAGCGCCATCTCCGGAATCTTGGCCACGCGTTGGCCGGTCAGGGCCGAAACCGCGACGAAGGGCACGCCTTCGAGATCAGGATTGCGGTGGCGCGCGGCCTTGACCGCAACATCGAACGCGCGGTGGTCGGGATGCACGGCATCCCATTTGCTCAAGGCCAGGATTAATCCCCGGCCTTCTTCCAGCACCCGCTGGCAAATGCGAAAATCCTGTTCGCCCACGCCTTCCTGCGCATCGACCAGCAGCACGCAGACCTGGCTGCGGCGAATCGATTCGAGCGCCCGCAAATTGGAATAGTATTCCACGGGGTCTTTGACCCGGGCTTTTTTGCGCAGTCCCGCCGTGTCGGTAATCACAATTCGACGTCCCTGAAAAGCGAACTCGGTATCGATGGAATCGCGCGTGGTGCCGGCTTCGGCCGAAGTGATTTGGCGTTCTTCGCCGAGCAGGGCGTTGACCAAGGTGCTTTTGCCGGAATTGGGCCGGCCCAATACGGCCAACCGCAACACCGGGTCGGCGGGATCGAAATCCAGCGCAGGCAGCTTGACAGCCACCCGATGCAGCAGATCGCGGATGCCCAGACCCGAACGGGCCGACACGGCCTGCGGTTCCCCCATCCCCAAAGACCAGGCGGTGTGCGCGTCCAGCGCCGTCTGGGATTTTTCCGCTTTGTTCACTACCAGCAGCACGGGCCGGCGCCGGCGCAGCACCATGCGCGCGAATTCCAGATCGGCGGCGGTGACGCCCGTCTGGCCGTCGATGACGAATAACACCACGGCGGCTTCATCCAAGGCAGTTTCGATATGCCGCCGCACTTGATCGATCAAGGCGTCTCCGGCGGCCGGCAAGAATCCACCCGTATCCACGAGTTGGAAATGCTTACCGTTCCATTCCGCATTCTGATAATGGCGATCGCGGGTGACGCCCTCGCGGGGCGACACCACGGCGGCCCGGCGGCCCAGAATGCGGTTGAACAGGCTCGACTTGCCCACATTCGGCCTTCCGGCGATCACGACGCAGGGCAGGTTCATCGGCTTGATCCATCCGAGTCTAAGTAATTTAGGGTCAACGTGTTGTAAGATACCTTTCACGCCCCACCTTGGAAATGCCGCAAAAAATCGATTTGCACCTACACACTTTGGATGATCCCCGGGATCATCATGTGCGGCATACGGCCGAAGAGTTGATCGATGCCGCCGCACGCCGGCATTACACGGCCCTGGCCATCACCCTGCATACCCGGCAATGGGAAAGCGAACGCCATCGGCGCTACGCCGCGGATCGCGGCATCCTCCTCATTCCCGGCGTGGAGCAGGACGTGGAAGGCCGCCACGTGCTGCTGTTGAACTTCGCACGTGACGATGCGCACGCTGTGCATACCTTCGCCGACTTGCGGCGTCTCAAAGCGGCCCAACGACGACCCGTACTCGTGGCCGCCGCCCACCCTTTTTATCCGGATGCGGTCTGTCTCAAAGAGCGCCTGTTCGAGCAGCACGACCTGTTCGATGCGATCGAGGTCACGGGCTTTCACCATCGCTGGTGGAACCCCAATCTCCGGGCGCGCGCCGCCGCGGAAAGGCTGGGATTGCCGCTGATCGGCAACTCCGACACCCACACGCTGGAGCAATTCGGCACGCTCTGGACCGAAGTCGCTGCCGAGCCGAATGTCGAGTCGATTCTGGCGGCGCTCAAACAGGGCCGGGGCCGGGTGTGCGGCCGGCCCCTGGGCCTGCGCGAAATGGGTGTCATCGCTTACAAGGTCATCGCCCAAGGCTACATGCCCTGGGTCGATTACAAAAAGCGGCGCGGACACGTGCCCGCAGAGTAACGGTACGAAACCGGGTCAGCGCCAGGTCCAGAACACCGCGCCCGCGATTCCCAGCAAGACCAGGCCGCTGATGGCGATGTTGGCCAGGAAAAAATCCTGGTTCAAGCCGTCCAGCGAAGCGCCGCGCCGGAACCCGTGCAAATACACCAGCAAGGCGGCCACGCCCGCCAGGGCCGAGGTATAAACCCATCCCGGCCGGTAGCGCGCGGCGATGGCCACGAGGCAGCCGAACATACCGGCATGCAGCAGCGCGCTCACGCGCAGGGACCGGGCGATCCCGTAGCGCACCACCAGGGAATGCAGCCCCGCCGCCGCGTCGAACTCGTGATCCTGCGTGGCGTAGATCACATCGAAACCGGCAATCCACAGCCCCAGCGCCAGGCACAGCCAGAAGGCCGGGGCGCCGAAGCGGCCCTGTACCGCAATCCACGCGCCCATGGGCGAGATGCCGATAGCCAGCCCCAGAAACAGGTGCGACCAGGCGGTGAACCGCTTGGTCAGCGAATAGAAGCACACCGCCGCCAAGGTCGGCAGCGACAGCGCGAACGCCAGGGGATTGAGAAAGCGCGTGGCCACTACGAACAGAAGACCGTTCATCGCCAGGAAAGCTGCGACTTCTTTGCGGCCCAGCAAGCCCGCCGGCAAATGCCGCCGCCGGGTGCGCGGATTGCGCGCATCGTAGCCGGCGTCGACGAGGCGGTTGAAGGCCATGGCCGCATTGCGGCACAATGCCATGCAGGCCAGGATCAACAGAAAAATCTGCGGCCGTGGCCACCCGCCCGCGGCCCAGAACATGGCGGCCAAGGCAAACGGCAAGGCGAACAAGGTATGCGAAAAGCGCACGAGTTCGAGATAATGCCGGAGGCGGGAAAGCAAAATCATCCGCCCTTCCCCATCTCGCACCAGCGGCGGCTGACCGGATGATCCAGCCCCAGATGATCCAGCACCCGCGCCAACACCGTGTCGACCAAATCGTCGATGGTTTGTGGTTTAAGATAAAAGGCCGGATTGGCGGGAAGCACCACGGCGCCGAGATCAGAAAGCGTTTTCTGGTTCAGGAAATGGCCGGCATGCATGGGCGTTTCACGCGGCACCACGATCAGGCGGCGGCGCTCCTTCAAGCACACGTCGGCGGCGCGCGTCAGCAAATTGTCGCCGATGCCGTGGGCGATTTTCCCCAAGGTGGCCATGGAGCAGGGCGCTATCACCATGCCGCGATGCCGAAAGGATCCGCTAGCGATGGGCGCGAACAGATCGTCGTTGCGATAGACCTTGGCCGCCAGCGCAAACAAGCCTTGATGGCCTTCGAACGCCGCGACTTGCGCGCCGTGTTCGGTGGCCACCACCTGCGTTTCCAGCCCCAGGTCGCGCAAATGCAATAGCAGCCGATGCGCGTAAACGGCCCCGGAGGCGCCGGTGATGCCGAGCAAGAAAGGCTCATCCATGCGCTTCCCCTTTCACCGCCCGTACCGCATGGGCGATGCCGAAATCCAAAGACAGCGCGTGCACCTCGGCGAAGCCTTGCGCGCGGCATAAGGCGGCGTATTCTTCCACCGAAGAAAACTTGAGCACCGATTGGGAAAGGTAGGTATAGGCCGCGCGCTGCGACCCAAATAGCCGGCCGGCCAAAGGCATGAATACCGGAGCCGCCCGGCGGTAGAAGAATCGCGTGAAGGGCGTGGCTGGCCGGAAAAACTCCAAGGTTACGAACACGCCTCCGGGCCTTAACAGCCGTTGCACGATGCCGATTCCCGCGGCCAAAGCGTCGAGGTTGCGCATGCCGAAACCGCACACCACGGCGTCAAAATACCCGTCGCCAAAGGGCGGATGCAAGGCATCGGACAAAACCGCCGCGGCCTGTACGCCTTTGTCCGCGGATGTGCGCAACATGGGCCGCGAGAAATCCGCGTTCACGATGAAGCCCGAAAAACCCGCGGCGCGCAAGGCGCGGGTGAAGTCGCCGGTGCCGCCGCACAAATCCAGCATGCGCGCGTTCGCACCGCCGCGCGGCAGATCGCGCAGCAAGAGGGCCGCGGCCTTTTGCCGCCACCGGGAATCGCGGCCGGCGCTGAGAAAACCATTGAGGCAATCGTAGCGGCCGGCAATGGCATCGAACATGTTTTGCACCGAACGCGACATGCGCGGGAATGTAGAACCCGCGGTGGGCGGCTTCGGATCCATGCCGGCCCTGTCGCGGCCTTTAAGGCGTAAGCCCGCCGAAAAAATCTCTCCGGCGGGCTCAGACACGTCGCTCGGCGAAGAAGTTTTCGACGAGGCTTTCATTGAGATTTTCATCGCCCTCCCCCCAACTTCGCCAATGATTTTTCCCGGCCGCGTCAAAGCGGGCCTGCCTGGCGCATGTCTTTTCCTTGCAAGCGCCGAAGCGACCGTATAGATTTTGCCCCCGGTTGCCGCTTTAGCTCAGTCGGTAGAGCAGAGGACTGAAAATCCTTGTGTCCGCAGTTCAATTCTGCGAGGCGGCACCAATTCCGATTTCCGATCCGCAATGGAACAGGCTCCCTCCCCCATCAGCCCCGAAGGCCTGCGCAAGCTGCGCGAAGAATGGGAGCGTTTGTACCACCAGGAGCGGCCCCAATTGCTGCAGGAGATCGCCACGGCGGCCGCGCAAGGCGATCGTTCGGAGAATGCCGAATATATCTACGGCCGCAAAAAGCTGCGGGAAATCGACCGGCGCTTGCGCGAGCTCGACGCGAAAATCCAGCGCAGCGTGGTGGTCGAAGCCACGGGCGGCCGGCGCGACAAGATCTACTTCGGCGCCCGCGTCACCCTACGTGGCGGCGACGGCCGCGCGCTGACCTTGCGGCTGGTGGGCCCGGATGAAATCGATCCCATGGCCGGAAGCATTTCGCGTGCGTCGCCTTTCGGCCAGGCATTGTGGGGCCATGCGCCCCAGGGACGGGTCACGGTGCAAACCCCGCGCGGACCGCAACGCTTCACGATTGAAAACGTGGACTATCCGTAGCGCGAAAATCCAGCAAGCGGCTGCGCGCCTCTTCCCAGCGTAACCAAGGCGATACCCCTTCGGCGTCGAGCTTGCCGAGCGGCGGCAAAAGCCCGGCGGAGCGCAGGCGCTGAATCCATTCCGCCTGTTCGGAAGCGGAACCTTGCAGGGCCGCTTCAATCCAGGCCGGCGGCAGGCGGCGGCGCGGCTGAAAGGGGGCGGGCACGGCTCTTCCCGCGCGATAGTCCAGCAACAGGTGCGACCAGCCTTGCGGCCCGGGAAATCCGCCGCGGATTAAGTAAAGGCCGTGGTCGCCGGGTTCGGGTTGCAGATAGCGCACCAAGGCCAGGTCTTGCGGAAACAAGGCCAACAACAGGGCGGGCCGGCATTCGGGATTCCCCTTTCCATCCCACCCCCGCCAGGGCAGGGACCACGGCGCGCATTGATCTTCGGCCGCGCGCTGTCTCCACGCCGAACCCTGACGCGCGCGTTCCCAACGTTTGAGACGCAAGTGATTTTCGCGGGACGCCGGGTCGGGAAAAAGAGCGGCCATCAAAAGTGCTCCCCGGGCCCGTTGCTATATTGGCTCTTCGCATGAACCCGTTCCGAAGCACGGCAATGCCGGTAACCGGACTGGCCTGGGGAGCGGTGTTCGCGCTGGGGGCTTCGCTGTTCTCCGGCTGCGCCTCCCGGGAAAAAATCTACGTCCCCGAAGACATGCCCGACATTTGCCGCGATCTGGATTTTCGCAACGAGGTTCAATTGCGCAACGCCTGCGGGGTGCAGGCCCATTATCTCGCCTACCGGAATATCCCGGAGCATCGCGAATTGCTGCAACCCAAGGCCGGCCTGATCGTGAAAAAGGGGAAAAGCCTGCAATTGCGCCTGGAAAATTTTCTGCCCATCGATTTGCCCCGTTCCTTCCGAGGCCGCATCCGCTTCGGCGAAGACGTGCGCCGCAACCTGATCAAATCGAAAATGGACTATTGCGAATTTTTTCCGGCCCAGGCCGATCGTCCGGAAAAGCTCATTCGCCTCATGATCCCCTTCGATACCGGCGATTCGGCCACGGTGTGTTATACCGTGGAACCCAAAATCGAAACCTTGCAACGCGATCCCGGTTATGCCAGCCAGCTTTCGCCCTTGGATTGCGGAGACTTTGCGCGCAAGCAGGCGGCCAGCGAAAAAGCCGAAGCACCCCCGGGGGATTAATGCACCCCGGTGAATCGGGACGCTATTCCGAAAAAGCCTGTATGAGCGAACCCACACGGTCCAATTTGCAAAACGCGGCGAAATCCAAATCGCGCCCGAAATCCGCATTCAAGCGTTCGAGCAGGGCTTTGCGCTCGGCATAGGTGATGCGGTAATCCGTAATGAAACGGTCCTCATCCTGGATGTCTTCGGACTTGAATCCCACCACGTCGGCGATAATCGAACGAATTTTGTCCGCTTTTTCCGTATCCAAAATCATGCTCCACGCTAAAGATGAATCGCTGTCGGCCGTAAACCTACTCGGTGGCAACGACGCCCACAAGGGTAAAATTCGTCGATATTGGCGATCGGCCATGGTGGTCGCGGCACTTTTGAGCGGCGCCGCCCAAGTCGCCTGGCCGCAGGGTGAATTGCCTGCGCCCTTCGCCGGCATCCCCGTCGTCGATGCGGTCGGCAGCGGCAATCCCGCGTCGGGCCGCGACGGCCGCGACTTCGTGCTCTCGGTTGCGGGCGACTCGGTGGGATACAATCATGCCTGGGAGGCCCAAACCTGGGGATTGGCCGGACGCTGGAATGGATTCACCGCGGCGTATCGCCTCGCGATGAGCGCGGGAGATTATGCCGGTGAAAATTTTTTCCTCGGACAGTCCCTGCCGCTGGGCGCGTTAGGACGCCTGGGTGCGGACTGGCGCTTTGCCGACCGCGACGGCGGGCAGGCGGCCTTCGATTTCGGCTGGCAAGCCGAACCCCTTCCCGAATTGCGGCTGGGTTATGTCTTGCGCGATGCCGTGGATTTGGCGGACAAGCCGCCCTTGGAACACGAATGGGCGTTGGGCCTACGACCATGGGGCCGCCGGGTCGATGCCCTGGGCGGGTTGGAATGGGGAGGCGGGGCGACGATTCAACGCGCGCATTGGCATCCCTACACCTTCGCGCAACTCCCTGTGGCCCGGGGTCTCGGCCTCTGGGGCTATTGGGCGCCGCGCAGCGGCCGCATCGCCGCCAGCCTGACGGCGGCCTTGTCTCCCACGGCGCACTTGGGGCTGGGTACGACGCCGCGCCATGAGCCCGGCTTCCGTCTGGACTGGAGCCAGCCTCCCACACCAAAATACCTGGTGTCAACCGGCTGCGTGCGCGAGGTCGATTTGAACCACCCCATCGTCATGGATGCGCGTGAACCCGGCTGGTTTGCCTCCGGCGGTTTGGATTGGGAGCACCTGCTGCAAAGGCTGGATTTTCTGGAGAACGATCCCACGGCCAAGGTCGTGGTGCTTCGCCTTGGAAACCTGCGCGCCGATTTCGCCACCGCCGAAGAGTTACACGACCGGATCCTGCGACTGCGCGCCCGCGGCAAACGCGTCTTCGCCTATCTTGAACCCGAGATCACACCCATGAATTACCTGGTGGCTTCGGCCGCCGACCGCGTTGCGGCGCAACCGCAGGGGTATTTCGCGGTTCCGGGCTTTGCCGCCGAAGTCACTTTCTACAAGGGCCTGCTCGACAAAATCGGCATCGAAGCGCAATTCCTGCGGCACGGAAAGGCCAAATCTTTTGTCGAACCTTTTACGCGCACCGGTTTCACGCCCGCCTCGCGCGAGAATTTGCGCCAACTGCTGAACGGCTGGTGGGACGAGTACGTAACCGAGGTGTCGTCGGCGCGCGGCCTTTCCGCAGATTCGCTGCGGGCTTTTCTCGACCGCGGCGAAATCGATTTGGATTCGGCGCGGGCACAAGGGCTGATTGACACCTTGTTGCAGCCCGATCAAGTGGCCGCGGCCGCAGCCGGATCGGCCGCGCCGGTATGCAAAGAAAACGCCACCGAGATCGCCGGCGACTCGCGATGGAGCGCGGCCGCGCCGATTGCGGTGGCGGCACTGAACGGCGAAATCACGGCGGGCGAAAGCCGGGCCCGCGGTCTGTTCGGCGGAGAAACCATGGGCGCCGAAACCGTGGTGCGTTTGCTGGAGCGTCTGCGCCACCAAGGCAGCGTGCGCGCCGTGGTATTGCGCCTGGATTCACCCGGCGGTGAAGTCGAGGCCAGCGATCGTATCGCGCGCGAAATCGATTTGCTGCGCCGCGACGGGAAAAAGGTGGTGGTGTCGGTGGGCGGCGAAGCCGCTTCGGGCGCGTACTACGTGGCCTGCCGGGCCGACGCCATCGTGGCCGAACCCGGTGCCGTGGTCGGCAGCATCGGCGTGCTGTGGGGCAAGGTGGTGACGCAGGGTTTGTACGGAAAACTGGGATTGACGCGCGAAGACCTCAAAACCGCGCCGCATGCCGACGCCTTGTCGGGCGCGCGGCCGTGGACGCCGGAGGAGGTCGCGGTTTTGCAGCGCCATCTCGATCGCTTCTACGCCGAATTTCTGGCCCAGGTCAAGGAGCGCCGCGGATCCAAAATCACCGATTTGGATTCCGCCGCGGAAGGGCGCGTTTTCACCGGCACCCAGGGTTTGCGCCTCGGGCTGGTCGACACGCTCGGGGGGCTGGAGTTGGCCGAACGCGTGGCCGCGAAAATGGCGGGGATTCCGCTATGGGAAGCGACAAAAATCACAAGATATTATTCCCCCGCGGGGTTTCCGGATTGGGGCAACGTGGGCGCCGTCTTGGGGATCCGCGCGCCTTCGCTATGGGACGACTTGGCCGCGGGGCTGGAGGAATGGTCGCATCCCCAGCTCTGGGCCTTGGACCCGGCGCTGGCCGCCACGGTCGGCCCCATGCGCTGAGCTTGCGAGAGGCTAGTGCAGAATCGGCAGGCTGGGTTGGACCTGGTTCTGGCCGCGCAAATCCAACAGGCTGAACAACAGCGACGGACACAGTAAAGAAAAAGACGCCTGCGGTTCGAGGAGATAAGGCGCCTTGCCCACGGCCGGGATATCGCGCAGCGATTTCGAATCGAGAGCGTTGAAGGTCAGGCCGCGCACGGGCGTGCAGACTCCGGTGGCGGTGTCCACCGCATCGATTTCCACCGGCGCCGGCAGCACAAAGGCACCGCGACTCGTATTGGGATCGGCATAGGGCAGGTAGCGCATGAGCGGGTGGCGCAGCAGCTTCCAGGCATCCTGGTCGGCCACTTTGGAAACGCGCAAACCGTAGGGCGCACCTTCATCGCGCGCCATGCGCCGCAACGAATCGAGCAACTTGCCTTCGCTCAGCCCGCCGGAAACCTGCACCTCTACCACGCCGGGAAAGCCGCCGCCGTAGCGCCAATGTCCGTTGTCGCTCATCTCGCCGGGGAGAATCGGGGTTTTGCCCCGGTAAAAATCGGTGATCCGTCCGCGATCGACGAGCAGCACATTGGCGGCCGGCTGGCCTTCCTGATCGAATTTGTAGGCCCCGTATAAAAGCTTCCCCCGGTAGCTGCGCAGGAACGGAGTGTCGCGCACCGTGATATTATCGGGCAGATATTTGCGGTCCAGAAGCCCCAGCAAGAAGGCGGGCTCGCTGTTTTCACTCAAAGGCGCACGCAGGGTGGCCTGCGGCTGCAGCAAGGTTTGATCGATGACCTCGCAGGCCGCCCCGCGCGTGAACAAAACCGGACCGCGGTACGAATTCACCGCCGGAACATGGCGCAATCCATCCAGACGGTGAAGCAGGTACGTCAGCGTGTCCCGCAACTCCGCTTCAGGCGGGGTGCCGCCGCGGCCCGGCCATCCGACGCGGGAAGACAGGCGCGCGTAATCCCACAGCGGTTCGCCGTCAGACGCCTGACACAACAGGGCCGCCAGCCAGGTATTCTCCTGCAACGACTGGATGTAGCTCGCACCTTGGGAGTCGACGTAATAAAAGGTGACGTAATAGTATTGGTAGGCGACGCGCGACTCGGCCAGCCAAGCATGGCGCCCGACTTCGGCGCTGAGCCGGCGGCACAGGTTGATCCAGGCCGCCGTGTCGGGCGGCGTCAAAGCATCGATGTCGCGCTGCTGCAGGGATTTCTGCCGCGTCCAATCCGGCAGCACGTCCAGGCCATGGTGGTTGGCCAAAAAGGATTTCTTCTGCGCCAACTGTTCCACGGCCACCTTGTAGCGCGCGTCGGTCAAGGTCCACAAGGCCTGGCGCAACAGCAAGGTGTCGTCCGACTCGGGGATGGGCGCCTGCAGTTGGGGGCCGAACACCAGGCCGCCCGCGTATTGTGACTGATCCTGGTCATAGGAGCCCACGCGCAAATCCACATCGAGCATGCGGGTGCGCTCGGGCTCGTCGCGCTCCACCGACCCCATCGAGGTTTCGACGTGGTAGCCCTGCATATCCCACAACAGGTAACTCATAAAATACGGGCGGGGTTCGCCCTTGAGCTGCAAACTGTCCATGGATCGCCGCAATTCGCTGCGCATGGCCCCCAGCAGCAAGGTGTCGGGCCGTTCCGGCGCGAAGCCCCAGGCCGACAGCGCCGCCGACAGGCCCAGCAGCAGCGCCCGCTTCATGGCGACCTCCGCGGCGGCGGCAACAGCGGCGGAAGATTCTGATCTTTGGCGCGGCTCTCGAACTCCATGGAATACATCAGCAGCGAGGGCGAAATCGCGGCCACCGGCACCCAACCCGATTCGGCGCCGCATTCCCCGTTGAACACGGCGGGATCATTGCCGGCCGCGGCGATTTGGTCCAGGCTGGTCAACGGTGTGCCCACGGCATCGACGCCCCGCACCACCCGATCTGGCCGGCCGTCGGCGAACACCTGGGTCACGTACAGCGGTTCGACGCGAAAGGTTTGCGGCAGGTCGCGGGTGGTATAGGTGTTGCCGCCGGAAATGTCGTGCAGAATGAGTCCGAAAGGTAGGTGTTGCAAACGCAATAGTGATCGCAAACTATCGCGCAGGGCCGGAAACGACAAGGTGCGCGAGGCGGTGAGAATGGTGTTTCCCATGCGTGCCACCACTGGCAGCCCCAAATCGGCGCGGCCATGTCCGTTGGAAACGCCGTGCGGCGACAGCACCGAACGGCTGAAGAGAAAATCGCGGAACACGCCGTGATCGATGAGCAGGGTTTTTTGCGCCGGCACGCCCTCGTCATCGAAGCGGTAATAGCCGTTCAATTCCTGCCCGTCGCGGAATGACTCGGTGGGATCGTCGAACACCGACACGATGGGATTGGTGATGCGCCGGCCGACCTTGGAGACGAAGGTTTGCCCTTCGTCCACCGCCTTTTGCCGATGCCCTTCGACCCGGTGCCCGAAGACTTCGTGGATGTAGACGCCGGCGGCCACGTTCTGCAGAATCACCGGCCCGACGTAGGTCTCCAGCACGGGCGCGCGCCGCAAGGTATCGAGTTGGGCCAGCAGCAGACGCACGGCTTGGGTTAAGGTATCGGCGGGAAAATCCAGCGGAACCTGGCGAAAGTGGAAATCGCGGAGCAGCCAAAGGATCATGCCGTCGTCGGCCTTGGTCTCGACATAGATGGAAATGCTACCCAAAGTTTCCGAATGGGCCAGCGCCGTGCCTTCGGAAGAAACCAGGCGCTTGAGCACCGTACCGAAGTTGAAATCGATTTGGCTGGCGTAGAGATGCGGGTCGCCGGAAAATAAACGCGAGGCGCGCAGGATGCGGGCGTATACGGTATCCAGCGCTTTCCGGTCGGGCAGTGACACCGGCGTTTCCTCGTCGAAATGCGTCGGCGGTTGCGGTGCGAAGTCGAGGCCGCTGTCGCCTTCGGGCGGGCGCACGCCCACATTGGCGCGAATCTTGGCAAAAGCGTCGCGGGCCGCCCGATAGGCGTAATCGGTGGCGCTACGCAGCGACTTCCGGACATAGGCGACATTGCGATCGAGCGGCCAGGGCACGTCCTGGAAGCCGGTCCAGGGATCGAATTCGAGGTTCTCGCGCAAGGGATGGGTGTTGTCGAAGGCCGGGCTCCCCACCCGCACTTCGACGCTGAGCGCACGCGCCGCGTGGCGATGATCGACAATCACCCCGCCCTTGTTGGCGCTGAATGCGATGAGGTCGGAATCGTTCACGCGGTAGGCGAGATAATAGGGCGGCAACGAGTCTTGCTGCCGCAGTTCGGCGAAGTTTTTTGGCAGTTCGCGTTGCAGCAAAGGCAACAGCACGGCCGACGTATCCACGGCCCCATGGGCCGCAATGGCCGCGGCCAACACGCCGCCGCCGAGGACGCGTGGCAAGACGGAATTCGGAATGCGCATGGGAGAAGCAGGAAACTATAAAAACCGGGGATGCCGACGCAGCCAGCCGGCGAGGTTCCAGTCCGGTTCTTGGCCGTCGCCGCGCAGGAACAACCCGAATCCCGGCAGGGTGGCGGCGCGATGCCACCCCGCGGCCAGATCCACATGCTCCTGCGACTGCGTCGCGGCCGCTCCCAGGTTTTGCAGGTGTTGTGCCAGGTATTCCTGCTCGGACTGTCCGGGCGTGGGTACCAGCAGCACTCCGTTTTTACCCAGTCCCGCCAATTCCATCACCGAAGTGTAGCCCGAGCGGCAGACCACGTGGTGCGCAGACTCGAGCAACCGCTGCAAAACCGGTCCCGGCAAATGATCGAAAACATTCAGTTCGCCCGCTCGCAAGGCGGCTGCGGATGACGCGGTCCCGCCCGGCAACCCGCGCACCAGGACGCGCGTGCCCGGCCACGATTCCAATTGGCGGCGGAGCAAAGCTTCGAACACACTGCGCTGCGGTTCCGGTCCGCTGGCCCAAGCCAAAACCTCCAGGCCATCCGAAGCGGATGCGGGCGGAGCGCGCCTCCACTCCAGGTCTTCCGGCCGGTAGCGGCATAGCGGATAGATATACTGAGCGCGGGGCCAGCTTTTGCCGGGATGCGAAAGACGCCCGGCCAAATTGCGGGAGCCGGGAAAATCGGGCACCCATATCTCGCGAAAGCCGCGCAAGGCCAGGCGGTTCAAGGCGCCGAGAGCACGCCGCCCCCAAGGCCGCAGCCAAACCGGGCCCGGCGGTTCGATATCGAGCTGATGGGTTACGAACACGCAGGGCACGCGGCGCGTGCGCAAGCCATAGCGGCCATCGGCGATCACCAAGCCGACGCCATGCCGGCGCACCAAAGCCGGAAGGCGAAGCCAATCGCGCAGCATGGAGGCGAAAAAAAACGGTAGTTGCAGCAGCAACCACAGCGGCAGCCAAAAACGCGACTTGGAATAGCGCATGGAATACGACGCGAGGGTTTCCATCGGCACATCGGGAAACTCGCTGTGCAACAAAAGCCGGCCCGGGCCGTCGGCGCCGAGCACGACTTCATGCCCGGCCGCGCGCAAGGCGCGCACGATGGGAATGCAGCGGGTGGCATGGCCCAAACCCCAATTGAGCGGAGCGATGAAAACGCGCATGGCTAAAGCTCACCCGGCCGCGGCGCAGCGCAGCATGCCTTCCACTCCGGGGTAAACCGCCCGCCAGTAGCGTTCGCGTTCACTGCGCCATTGCCGGCGCACCGTGTCGAGGTGATCGTCGGGCAAGGCTCCGTGGTGCGGATGCCGATCGGGCTCGGGATGGTAGGGTAACTCCAGGGTTACAAGGGCCGGAGCTTCGGCGGGCCGGCAAAAGCTGCCCAAGCTGCCCGGCAAGGGCCGGCTTCGTTCCACGCGCAGGCGGAATTGCCGGCGCGCCGCAGCGTCCAGCCCCTGCCACATGCCCTGCGCCAAAGCGGCGGCGCGATCGCCGTCGGCGTCGATTTCGCTCAGGGCCCAATGCAGGCTGACGATGCGCGTGGGACGCAGCCGGGTGATGAGTTCGTACAACAACCGCGTTTCGGGCTCCGACAATGGGGCCTCTCCCGGCGGTTCATCGGCCGACGCGCTCCAATGCTCGGGCAGATTGCGGTTGAGATCGACGCCGCGCGCATTGTAACGGCTCTCGCGGGCATAGCCGTCGGGGTTGAGCAGCGGCAGCACGGCCAGCGGACCCAAGCCGGAGCCGCCGCCCTCGGATTCCAGGTGATCCGCGATGAAGGCTTCGAGAAAAGGCACGGTGGCGCTTTCGTCGCCATGCGTGCCGCCGAGGAACAAAGTCCAGTCCGCGCCGGCCTGGTCGGTGGCGAAGTTCGCGCACACCCGAATGGGTCGCCCTTCGAGCGATGTTCCCAATTCGTTCCAACCTGGGCGCAATTCCATGGGACGCAATTCTACTTGGTCGAGGAAGATGTTAAAAGTATGAGGCACTTCCCTGGGTTTTTCTGGCGGAGATCAAATACGCTGCGACAAGCTCAACGCGCAGTTCCAGCGTGCTCTACGGCGGGTGAGCCCGTCGAACCCGCTGCAAAGCACAGAGCTTGTCGAATCAATTATGTTCTTGGCCCATCTTCCATGATCACCGTTTATTCCGTCCGCAAATTCTTGCCGGCGCGCCGGGTGTTCCGCACCGCCCGCCAGGTCAAAACCGGTGTGGAAAACGTGTTTCTGGTGCTGAGCCAGGACAAGGTACGCGGTTTCGGCGAGGCCAGCCCGAATCGCTACTTCGGCGTCGATGCCGAAAGCGTGCACCTGCAATTGTCCGGCCTAGCGGATTTTCTGCGGCGACAAACCCTGCGCGCTTCCAGCGACATTGCCCGCATCGGCGGGACCGCGCAACGCCAGGCCGGACTTTCGCCGGCCGCCTGCTGCGCCCTGGACACGGCCTTGTGGGATTTGTGGGGAAAATTGGATCATCGCGCCGCCGCCCGGATTTTATGGGCGGAAAAGCCCGTGTCCTTTCTCACCTCGGTGACCCTGAGCGCGTCGTGCCCCGAAGAATCGCCCGAAGACTTCGAGGCACGCCTGGAAGAAGTGCGCGGCTTTCCCTGCGTCAAGGTCAAGCTCGACGCCTCCGGCGATCTCACGGCCTTGCGGCGTCTACGCGCAGTGGGCGTGCCGCGGTTGCGGGTCGACGCCAATGCGTCGTGGACGCCGGACCAATGCCGGGCGCTGCTCCCCGATCTGCGGGAACTGGGCGTCGAAGCCCTGGAGCAGCCGTTGCCGCCGGAATTGGATGAAGAAATGATGGAAATCACAAAGAACTCTCCCCTACCCGTGATTGCCGACGAAAGCTGCGTCGACGCCGAAGACGTGCGGCGCCTGGCGCCCCTGTTTTCGGGTGTGAACATCAAATTGGTGAAATGCGGAGGCCTGACGGCGGGCGTTGCCATGCTGCGCCTGGCGCGGCAATTGGGACTAAAAATCATGGTGGGGTGCATGCTTGAATCCAGCGTGCTCATCGCCGCCGGTCTGGCCCTGGCCCAATCCGCCGAATGGGCCGATTTGGACGGGCAATGGCTGCTGGCCGCCGACCCCTTTGCAGGGCTGGGTTTTGCCGATGGGCAACTGATGCCGAGCGAAAAACCGGGCCTGGGGGTTCGCTTGCGTGGTCGGCCGGACCGAGGGTAGATTTAGGCCATGGAAAAGCCCGCATCCGAAGCCCCGACCGTACTCACGCGCGGCCATCCCGTGCTGGCGCGTCGATCCGATCCGGTGTCGGATCTCCGCTCCTCCGAGTTTCAGGAATTTCTCGACACGCTGATTCAGAGCGGGGAAAAAAATCTCGGCGTGGGCATTGCCGCGCCGCAAGTGGGAAAAAATTTACGCGCCTTTATATTGGCCCCCAAACCATCCCCTCGCTATCCCGACGCCCCATACTGGGATCCCACGCCCATCATCAACCCGGAAATTCTGGAAACCTTCGGACCGCGGGAAAAAAGTTGGGAAGGCTGTCTCAGCGTGCCGGGGTTCCGGGGCCGGGTTCCGCGGCATCAGGGCCTACGCGTGCGGTATCTGAATCGCTTCGGAGACGCGCAGGAAGCCGTGTTCGCAGACTTCGTGGCCCGTATCTTCCAGCACGAATTCGATCATCTCGAAGGCATTCTTTATCCCGAACGCATGGACAAAGAAGATCGCCTGCTGGATTTGGAAGAGTTTTTCGCCGAAACCGGCGTGCGCGTTCCGCGTTGAGAACCCGGCGCCGCGAGCGAACGATTCCGTTCGCCTGCGTCGGACCTTAGTGTGTATGAACCCGAAAACCCATCCCGGTACTCGTCAAGCCGGAACACGGCACATGGTTGTGACGCTTACCGTTGCTGCTTTCGCCCTGGCGGGGTTCAGCTCTGCCCCATTGCGTGGGGCCTGCCTTTCCCGGGATGAGCGGCTTTAAAATACTTCTTCGCCACCCGATGAAACGCGGGGATTTTGTAGCGGCGCTCCGGCCGGTTTTTTCTTTTGCACGCGCGTGCGTTGAAAAAAATCCACCACCACTCCCAGACATTCACCTTCGAATATTCCGCCGCTGACCTGAACCACGCGATGGATGGGGTTGTCGCGCAAAATTTCATAGGCCGATCCCACCGCCCCCAGGCGTTTGTCGCGGGCCCCGAAGACCAGACGGGAGATGCGCGCATTGAGCACGGCGCCGGCGCACATGGGACAGGGCTCCAAAGTGGCGTACAAGGTGCAGCCGTCGAGCCGCCAATTCTGCAAGGCCTGGCAGGCGGCGCCGATGGCCAGGATTTCCGCATGCGCGGTGGGATCGCGCAAGGTTTCCATGCGATTGTGATCGCGCCCCAGCACCTTGCCGTCGCGCGCGATGACGCAGCCGATGGGAACCTCGCCCTCTTCACCCCCCTGGCGCGCCTCTTCCAACGCCAGACGCATGAAATGCGCATCGAGGCCTGGCGGCGATTGGCCCGTCATCGAGCTCTCCGGATTTTCTTGTTCCATAGGATTAATGATAGAGAATTACGCGGTTGCGACCAGTTTCTTTGGCTTTATACAAAGCCTTGTCGGCTTTTTCGAGCAATTCCTTGCCGTAATGCGCGTCGTCAGGAAACAACGCGCCGCCGATGCTCAAGGTGGCGCGAAAGCGCGCCGGACCCGCGTCGAATTCCTTGGCTTCCAGGCTGCGGCGGATGCGTTCGGCCGTATCGCGGGCCCCGGCGGCGTCGGAATCGGGCAGCATGCACACGAATTCTTCGCCGCCGTAGCGCGCCACTACGTCGATGCCGGCGCGCACGCTTTGGGACAGAAGCAGGGCGGTTTCCCGCAGCACCAGGTCGCCCACCGGATGTCCGTAACTGTCATTCACCTTCTTGAAAAAATCGATGTCCATCATCAGTACGGCCACCCGCTGTCCGCTACGCTGCGCCCGCAGCAATTCATCGCGGAAACGCTCTTGAAAGGCGCGGTGGTTGAGCATGCCGGTGAGGCCGTCGCGGCTGGCCAGTTCTTCTTTTTCCTGATAGAGATGGGCGCGGCTGAGCGCAAATCCGGCGGCACGCGCCAAGGTGGTCAGCAGACTTTGGGTGGCTTCGGAGAAACGCGCGGCCTTGGCCGACTCCACGCACAGCGCCATATGCACGCCGCGATCGGTGGGTACGGGCACGGCCAGCAGGTTGCGCAAGGCGGCGCTGTAGGGCTCGCGCGGACTCAGGCGGAACACGGGCGGTCCCTTCAACACGCGGTTCAAGGCCTGTTCCTTTTCGAAAACCAGGTGCAGCAGTCCGCCTTCGCTGAGCGCGAAGCGAAAGCCGCGCAAGCGCGCGGCGTCGACGCCTTCGGCCGCCGCGACCAAGGCCTGATCCGACCCCGGTTCCAAGCGCGCGGCCACGAAAATACGGTCGGCGTCGAAGGATTCGCGCAAATACTCGCAGAGCACCGCCACGATTTTTTCCTCGGACATGTTCTCGAGAAAACGGCGTTGGTAGCGCGAAAAGTGCTGAAGCTGCTCGTGGTTTTGCACGTATTCAAAAGACAGATAGGCGTGATAGGCCAGCATGCCAAGGCAGCGGGCGCAACCTTCCAACCGTTCCAGCGCCGCGGCGGAAAAAGCCTGCGACTCCCGGCTGTCCAGGAATAACGCCCCGCGCCGCACCCCTGCGGCCAGCACCGGCACGGCGGCCAACGAGCGAATGCCTTCGTCGCGGCCGTAATAATACAGTTGCTCGGATCCGGTGGGAATATCGCCTTCGAATACCCGGGCCGTATCTTCTTTCATCAGCCGTCCCACCAAACCGCGCGGGGCCGTCAGAACGGCGCCCGGAAGCAACGAAGGGGCGGCGCTGATCCACACGCGCAAATACCAGCCTTCGCGGCCGGGAAAGAAAATCCCGGCGGTAAGGGTTTGCGGAAAGGCCTCTTTCAGCACGGCCAGCAAATCCTGCATGACCTCGTCCAAGCCCTGCTCCAGAGCCTTCAATTCCTGGCTGCGCAGCCCGGAAGCGGCCGGCGCGCGTTCGGGCTCGGCGGCAGAGGAAGAAGGCAGGCGCAGAAAGCTTTGAGTATTGGTTTCGGGACGCGGTTCCGCCGGCGGCGGCGCCGGCGGCGGAACCGACCGCGACGACGGCCGCCGACGCCACAGCATCGCCACACCGAATCCCAGGCACAGGCCGACCGCGAGGGCGGCAAAGGTCAGACCCGTACCGCCCGCCACCACAGCAACAAACCTACGGGCGCGAACAGCAAATTGCCGAACCAGGCCGCGAGCCGAGGCGGTAGGGTGCCGTTCTCACCCATCACCAAGCCCAGCCGTAAGGCCACGTAATACACGAAGGTGATGAGCAACGCGATGCCGAAATTACGGGCCAACCCCGTGCGCACGGTGTTGACGGCCAGAGCCGCGCCCATCAAAGCCATGAAAAAATTCACCCAGGCGCTGGCGATGCGGAAATGCCAATCGGTCATCAGCGCATAAGCCGGCTCGCCGTTGCGCACCGCGATGGCGGCGCGGCGCCGCAATTCGGCCATGGGCATTTCCTCGGGATAGACGCGATCGTCGAGCAGATCCCCGGGGCGATCCTTGAAATCGGCGAAGCGCCAGGTGTGGAAGGATTCGGCCCGCACGGAATCGCCCCGGAATTCCCGGCGGATTCCCTGCATAAAAACCCAACCATGATCCCAGCGCAATTGCGCCGCGTCGATGCGCAATACCGGCAGGCCATGGTGAAAACGAAAGGCGGTCACATTATCGCCTTGCTTGCGGCTGCCGGAATAGTATTGAAAGAAGAGCTGGGTGCCGTCTTGGCCCGTGTACAGAAATTCGGTTCTGTCATGGGGATCACCGCCGAAATTGGTTTCTTCGTTGCTGGGCTCGCTGATCTGGTAGCGGCGATAATTGGCCTCGGGCAGCACCCGATCCTGAAACCAGAACATAAAGGCGCTGAGCCCAAGGCCCGCGATCAGGATGGGCGCCAGAATACGCGTCACCGATACCCCCGCGGCGCGCAGCGCCACTAGTTCCAAGTGCTTGGCGAGCGCGCCCACCGAAAACACCGCGGCCAAGAGCAGGGCGATGGGGCAAACCAGGTAGGCGATGTAGGGCAAGTAGTTCAAGTAATAGTGGTAGCGATCGGCGGGCGGCCGCGACAGCCAGATGCGGGAGTTGCCCACAAAGTCGATGATGACGAAGATCAGCACCGAAGAAGCAAAGCACAGCAGGAACAATCCTGCGAAGGCCTTGAGCACGTGGCGGGTGTAAATTTTCACGCCGCCGCCCTGCGCCCGCCGAAGCGCCCCAGTACCGCTTTGAGCCGACGCCAGGGCGACTTGGCGGCGGTTACGTAGCGTTCGCGCAGCATGCGGCCGGTGAGCCAAAGCCCCGCGGCACCCACGATCAGATTGGGGCCCCACATCGCCAGCCAGGGGGAAATGATGAGGCGATCGGCCAAAGCCTCACCGCGAATCAGCCCGACCCAATACAACAGGAAAAAGAAAATGCTGTACAGCACGCCGGTACCGATGCCTCCGCGCCGGGCCATGATACCCAGGGGCGCTCCGATCAACACAAACACCAGGCAGGCCACGGGGATGGAAAACTTCTTATGGATTTCCACGGAGTATTGGCTGATTTCGCGCCGCTCGTTGTCGGCGCGGTTTTGATAGCGCTCGATATTGTAGAACTTGTCGTTTTCCATCCGCCGGACTTGGGCGAAGGTATTCGGCGTCAACTTCACCAGTCGGGTCCACGGCGTGGCCAGCAGCCGCGGCACAACCGCCGAGGAATCGGCGGAGAATTGAATGTCCATGGCATGCAAGTCATCGAAAATTTTATCGCGGTACTCGCCCCGCAAATCGTGCAGCCTTTGCCGGCTTTCGCGCACAATGGCCTGCATGGCTTCAACCGACATTTCCCGATCGGTGCGGTAGCTGCGGTTCTCGTGTTCCAAGGCCGCGTCGACATTGTCGATGGCCACGGTTTGCCGGGCGAAATGGATGCGGATATACCCTTGCGGATCGCGTTGCTCCACGGCCTGGTTCTCGCCATGCCGCAGGTGGATGAGAATGGTTTTGCCGCCATTGACGTATTCCATCGAGGCTGAATCGGCATAGGTGTAGCGAATGGGTTTGCCCGGGTCCTGCTGGTATATGCGCACCCCATACAGCATACCCCGCTTGTCGTCCAGCCGGTCAATCCAAATCTGGTATCCCTGAAAATCGCGAATCAGCCGCCGCGCTTCGATCAGGGCCGTGGGCTTCTTGCGGCTGATGTCATTGCGCAATTCGGCCGCGCGGTAATTGGCGTCCGGAAGCACGCGGTCGTTAAACCACACCATGGCGATGCCGAGCGCCAAGGCCACGGCCAACACCGGAACCATGGCCCGCAACGGGGAAACCCCCAAGGCGCGCAGCGCCGTCACCTCGTTGTCGGCCGACAGGCGTCCGAAGGCCATCAGCGCAGCCACCAGCACGGCCATGGGAATGGAAAGCGCCAGCATCCAAGCGAGGTTGAGCACGATGATTTCGATCACCACGCCCGGCTCCAATCCCTTGCTCAAAATGGAGGAGAGAATGCGGATCAGAAAATCGACGAGAAAAAGAAAAGTGATGACGAACAAGGCATAGCAGAAAGGCGCGAAATGCTCCTTGAGGATATACCTTGTAAGCAACATGCGGCTTGAATATACTACAAGCGCCATGCGGCCCATCGTGCGCATTCGACCACGTCGCGCCGCCCTCCTTTTGCCGGCGGCGATCTTGGGCGCGTTGCTGCTGTACGGTTGCGCCGATATGAAGCCCCGGCCGACGCCGCCCAACGCCGCGCGATCGCCGATCGACCCCGAGACGCTCAAAGAGAATGCCGACGAGGCCCTCAAACTGGCGCAGGAAAACCGCCTCGACCTCCAAGCCTTGACGTCGCGCGTCAAGGATCTCGAAACCCAGGTCGAAACGCTTTCGGAACAATTCGCCTCGCTGCCGGCGGGAAAAATCGGAGCCGAAGGAACCGCCCTGGATTCGCTTCGGCTGCGCGTCGCAGCCCTGGAAGCGCACCTCGCCAAATCCGGAACCGCCGGAAGTAAACTCTCGACGTTTTCACCCGGCCCCCCGGACCTGGACCAAGCCACGCCTTCACCCGCCCAGGTCGCCGGCACCTTGCCTGAACCGAAACCAGCCGTGCAACGGAAAAAGGTTTCGGCCCCCGAGGCCGCGCTGTACCAAAAGGCCTTCAACCTCTTCTACGCCCGCAATTACACCGGCGCCATTCCGCTTTTTGAAGAGTTGCGCGACAAGTATCCGCGGGGCGGCTATGCCGATAATGCGGTGTATTGGATGGGCGAATGCCAATATGCCCTGGGTAATTTCACCCAAGCCATCGCGTCCTTCCGCAAAGTGTTTAGCTATTCTGGAACCGAAAAGGCCGATGATGCGCAGTTGAAACTGGGATATTGCTATTTGCGGCTCGGAGACCGGAAAACGGCCGCCGACGAATTCCGCAAAGTTGTATCTTTGTACCCCAACAGCGAATACCGGGAACGCGCCCAAAGCGAACTGGCCAAATTGGAATCCTCGAGTCCCTAATCTCCATGACACATTTCCTTTCCCTACGACGCGGTCTTGGGGTCGCGCTGGCGACCATGGTCCTGGTTGCTTGCAGCAGCAAGCCGAAAAACCTGCAAGGCGATTGCCGCACCCAATTCGCCAAACTCGATGCCCAATTTCAAAAGAAAAAATACGCCTCGGCGAAAGAGGGCCTGTCGGATTTCACCACCACATGCGCCGGCACCGAACACGCCGAACAGGCCGAGTTTGAATTGTGCGAATCGCATTTCGCGCTGCAGGAGTGGATGGAAGCCGAAGAGGAATACTCCTCTTTCCTGAAAGATTTTCCCGGATCCAAACAGGAAGAACTGGCGCGCTATCGGCTGGCGCAAAGCATGGCCAACCAGGCGGGATCACCCCAGCGCGATCAATCCAAAACCGTAGACGCCATTCATGAATTCGAAACCTATTTGGCCGATTATCCCGAATCGCCGCACAGCGATAGCGCCAAGTCGGAATTGGATCGCCTGCACAAGTTGCTCGCCGCCCGCGATATGGGCATCGCACATTTGTACCTGCGTATGGGCGAACCGCTGGCGGCCGCGATTTACTACAAGCATATACTGAACCAATACGGCGACCGCGTGCCGCAGCGCGAGATCATCCTGAAATTGGTGAACTGCTACATCGAATTGCAACAGTTCAACGAGGCTGAAACCCAGTTGACGCGGCTCGATGGAGTTCCCAAAGACGACCCGTTTTTGGGCAAGGTCAAAGCCATGCATAAAAAGCTGGAAAAGGCCGAGACCCGATACGCCCGCGAAAAGAAGGCCGAAAAAGAAGAGGAAGCGCAGAAACCCCGCGCCTTGTGAAGGCGAAGGGTGCACGCTATGCGCATCGGCGTTTTCGGCGGCGCTTTCGACCCCCCGCATGCGGCGCATGCGGCCGTGGCCGCGGCCGCGCAACGCGAATTGAACCTCGACCGGGTGTTGTGGATTCCCACGGCATACCCACCGCATAAGCAGACGCCTGCGACCGCCTTCGAACATCGCTTCGGTATGGTCGCGGCTTTGATTCAAGGTTGTTCCGGCCAGGAAGTGTCGGAGGTGGAAGCCTCATTGCCGCCGCCTTCGTATATGCTGCGAACCTTGCGCACCCTCAAAGCGGCCTCGGGTTCGGGCCATGCCTGGTATCTCATCGTGGGGGCCGACCAATGGTCCGCTTTTCCGCGCTGGCATGATCCCGAAGCCGTGCTGGCCGAGGCCGAGCTGGTGGTCTATCCGCGCAATGGATTGCCACTCGGCGAATTGCCGCCCCGGGTACAGGCTTTGCATTGCCCGGAGATTTCCGAGGCTTCGCAGGCCTGGCGCGAGCAATTGCGCCGGCATCCCGACGCGGTTTTGTCACAACTTCCGGACCCCGTGGCCCGCTATATCCGCCGAAACGGGCTCTATGGGCTCAACGGACTCAAGCCCCAAGGGGCGGCATGAAGCCGTGGGCCGTGGCCTTGCTGGCCCTGCGGGCCCTGGCCGATCCCGCGGCCGTCGGCACCATGCCGGCCGATTCGCTGGCGGCCTTTCGCAGCGACTCGGCGAGCCTTTCCGCCATCCACTCCGTCGAAGCCGGCAATTCAGGCGGCCCGCGCCGGAGTGCGGCGGGCAAGGCTTCGTTCGACAGCTTGGAGCGCAAGCTGGAGCACCGTCACATCGCGATCGGGTTCACGGCCGGGATTTCTTTCACCGAGCACTCGGCCCAGGATCTGTTCGCGAACCATCTCGACACCATCGCCAATCGCGACAGCCTGCAAATACTGCAACCCTACGATCCGGTCGATCTTTTTTTCCCCGTGGGCCTGATGGTGACCGTGCCGCTGTCCCGCCATCTCGACCTGTGGGTGCGCACCGACCACTTCTGGTATACGCAATCGGCATTGGCTCAGGGCACGGGCCCGGCGCAGGAATTCTGGTTCGCTGTGCAGGCGCAACTGGCGGGCCTGGGAATTCGGTATTTGATTCCCGTCACGTTTTTGTCGGTTTCGGGCCGTCCGGGATTGTATGTGGCCTATACCCAATACTGGAATTTCGCCAACACCGAGATGTACGCGCCCACGGGGTCGGTGCGGGCGCGCACCGAATTGGCCGGGGCCGGTTACGAAATCCAGGCCGGCTTCCAGCAGGATTTCAGTCGGCGCTGGACAGTCACGGGCGGGCTTTCCTTCGCCAATTTCGATTTCCAGAGCCGGCAATCGTGGCGCGCCATTCTTCCCGATGCACCGGACACGCCGGCAGAATGGCAATTGCGCGCCTTGCGGCTCACGTTTCAATTTCTGTACCAGTTTAAAGTGGAGAGAACCTCGTCGCCGCCCGCCAGTCCGCCGACCGACACCCCACCGCCCGGCGGGCTGGCGCCGAAGCCGCTTGTGCCAAAGCAATAAAGCGCGCAAAAATTTAAGTTTGACCCGTGTCCGGCGCTTCCCTCCCCGTCATCCGCGAGTTTCCTCTGTTCCGGCGCGGCAAGGTGCGCGACGTCTACGATCTGGGCGAGCACCTGCTGATGGTGGCCTCGGATCGCATCTCGGCCTTTGATGTCATCATGCCCACGCCCATTCCCGACAAGGGGCGCATCCTGACGCAACTTTCGCTGTTCTGGTTCGACTTCCTCGGCGAACCCAACCACGTGGTCACGGCCGACGTGGCGGAATTTCCGGCGGCCCTGAAACCCTATGCCGAGGCCTTGCGCGGCCGGTCCCTGCTGGTGCGCAAAGCCCGGCGCTTCGACGTCGAATGCGTGGTGCGCGGCTATCTCGCCGGTTCCGGGTGGAAGGATTATCGCCGTTCGGGATCGATTTGCGGCGTGCCGTTGCCCGAGGGGTTGCGCCAGAGCGCCCGCCTCGCGGCTCCCATTTTTACGCCCGCGGCCAAAAACGATTCCGGCCACGACGAAAACATTTCCTTCGATCAGATGGCCGGGGCTATCGGCGAAGCCACCGCGGCCGATTTACGCGACCGCAGCCTGCGCCTCTACCGCCGCGCCCGCGATTATGCCGCCGCGCGCGGCGTCCTGCTCGCCGACACCAAATTCGAATTCGGCACCGTGCACGGTGACGTGCTGATCATCGACGAGGTATTGACGCCCGACTCTTCGCGCTTCTGGCCCGCGGCCGAATATACGGAAGGCCGCGATCAGAAAAGCTTCGACAAGCAGTATCTTCGCGATTATCTGGAAACCCTGGACTGGGGCAAAACCGCGCCGGGCCCGGATCTGCCCCGCGACGTGGTGGAAAACACCCGCGCCAAATATTGCGAAGCCTTTCGGCTGCTGACGGGAAAGGAGTTCCATGACGCCTAAAACCGCGCTTCTCAGCGTTTCGGACAAACACGGCGTGCTGGCCTTGGCCTACGGCCTGCAAGCATTGGGCTGGCGCATTCTCAGCACCGGCGGCACGCTGCGGCATCTGCAGGAAAACGGTATTGCCGCCCAGTCGGTGTCGGAGCATACGGGCTCGCCGGAAATTCTCGACGGCCGGGTGAAAACCCTGCATCCCCGCATTCACGGCGGCATCTTGGCCCGCCGCGCCTTGCCCGAGCATCGCGCGCAGCTCGAAGAGCACCACATCGATCCCATCGACCTGGTGGCCGTGAACCTCTACCCTTTCCGCGCGACCGTGGCCAAGCCTGGAGTAACGCTGGAAGAAGCGATTGAGAACATCGACATCGGCGGGCCGAGCATGCTGCGGTCGGCGGCCAAGAACCACGAAGACGTGGCCGTGCTCTGCGATCCCGAGGATTACGAACCGGCCTTGGCCGAATTGCGCGCCGAGGGCGCGTTATCGCTGGCCACCCGGCGGCGGCTGGCCGTCAAAGCTTTTCGCCATACCGCCGAATACGATGCGGCCGTCGACGCCTATCTGGCGGCCGCCATGCTCGACGAACCGGTGCTGCACCTGAGTTTCGGACCGGGGAAACCTTTGCGTTACGGTGAGAACGATCACCAGCAAGCCGTCTTCTACCGCGAAGCGCCGGGGGCCGAGTTCAATCTCGGCACCTGCCGGCAAGTGCACGGCAAAGAATTGAGCTACAACAATCTGGTCGATGCCGACGCCGCGCTCGAAGCCGTGCGCGATTTGCGCGAGGCTCCGGCCGTGGCGGTGATCAAGCACACCAATCCCTGCGGCTATGCCACGGGAGCCACCTTGACCGAAGCCTTCGAGGCCGCGTGGCAGGGCGATCCCGTGTCGGCTTTCGGATCGGTGATCGCCGTGTCGCGCCGCCTCGACCCAGCCACGGCCGAACGCCTGAAGGGCCGCTTCGTCGAGGTTTTGATCGCGCCCGGCTTCGATCCCGAAGCCCTAGATCTGCTGCGTAAGAAAAGCAAAGACATCCGCCTGCTCGATCTCGGCGAACTCAAGGCGCCGCAGCCGCGCAAGGTTTACAAACACGTGCTCGGCGGCCTGCTGGAACAGGATCGCGACGTCGACCTGTTCCGCAAATGGGAATGCGTCACAAAGGCCGCCTTTCCCGAGGCCCTGAAGCCGCTGGCGCAATTCACCTGGAAGGCCTGCAAGCACGTGAAGTCGAACGCCATCGCACTCGGTTATGAGTATGCTCCGGGCCGCTTCACCTTAATCGGCATGGGACCGGGCCAGCCGAACCGCATCGATTCCAACGTCAAACTGTGCCAGCCGCGCGCGCGCGAAAACCTCGAACGCATGGCGCAGGAACAAAGTTTTGAAACCCAGAGCTTCGTGCGCGAGGCGCTGGCCAAATGCGTGCTGGCCTCGGATGCCTTTTTCCCCTTTGACGACAACGTCAAGGCGGCGCAGGCGGGCGGCATCCGCTATCTGGTGCAACCCGGCGGCAGTCTGCGCGACGCCGAAGTGATCGCCAGCGCCGATGCGCTGGGCATGGCCATGGTCTTCACCGGCACGCGCCATTTCCGGCATTGAATATGGAATGGGACCGGAATCCCTTGTGGCCCCAAGCGCTCGACGCCGTGCAGGTCCACTTCAAATCGTGGTGGGAAGCCGGCGCGCGCAAACGCGGGTGGACGGCGCTGGCCGACGATTTGGGACGGCTCGGTCTGGATAAGAATGCCCGCGCCGGTCTGCTGGGCTGGGCCGAAACCCTGGCGGCCCAGCGCGGAAGAACGCCGCTGCGCGTGCGCCTGCTGCATCCCATGGAGCGGGAAATGCTCACGGTCGAAGGTTATGGCCGCCTGCTCGAACTCTACCGCATCGGCCTTCTGGACGGCCCGGCCCTGGAGCAGATTCTGGATCAATGCGCGGGACTGACCCAGCTTCCCGCCACGGCCGCCCAAATCCAGGTGCTGGCGCAGCGGTTGCTGTCCGAAAGCATTTCCGCGCAGGGATTCGGACTCCCCCATTGAATCCGATTCGTGTCATCGGCGGCGGTTTGGCCGGCTGCGAAGCTGCTTTGCAATTGGCCGCGGCGGGCCATGCCGTCGATCTTTTCGAAATGCGTCCGGTGCGGCCGACGCCGGCGCATCGCACCGGCGGGCTGGCCGAGCTGGTGTGTTCGAATTCGTTCAAGGGCCTGGGCGCGGCTTCGGCGCATGGCCTCTTGAAAGAAGAACTGCGGCAACTCGGGTGCAAATTGCTGGTGCTGGCCCAAGCGTCGCGCGTTCCGGCCGGCGAAAGCCTGGCGGTCGACCGCGAGGCCTTTTCACAACGGGTGCAGGCCGCGATTGAATTCAACCCGCGCATCCGTTTACACCGCGAAGAAGTCACGGCGCTCGACCCCGAAGCGTGGACGCTCTTGGCCACCGGGCCCTTGACCTCCGACGCTTTGGCGCAAAACCTTTTCGCCCAACTGGGCCAAGACCGCCTCTTCTTTTTCGATTCCATTGCGCCTGTGGTCATGGCCGATAGTCTGGAACCGGATTTTCTGTTCGCCAAAAACCGTTGGGACAAAGGCGACGCGCCCGACTTTCTGAATTGTCCGCTGGATCGCGAGCAGTATGACGCGCTGATCGCCTCTTTGGTACAGGCCGACACCGTGGAACCCAAGCCCTTTGAAAAGGGGCAATTGTTCGAAGGCTGTTTGCCCATCGAAGAAATGGCCAAGCGCGGCCCCGATACTTTGCGCCACGGCCCCATGCGGCCGGTGGGACTGCACGACCCACGCACGGGCAAGATTCCGCATGCCGTGATTCAATTACGCGCCGAGAATCAGCAGAAATCACTGTACAACTTGGTGGGATTTCAAACCCGGCTCAAATGGGGCACGCAAAAAGAAATTCTGACCCGCATTCCGGGATTGCGGAACGCGGTGTTCGCGCGCTTCGGCGCCATGCATCGCAATACCTTTCTCGATTCACCGCGCCTGCTCGAACCCTCCCTGCGTTTGCGCGGCACGCGCATTTTCTGCGCCGGCCAATTGACCGGAGCCGAAGGCTACACCGAAGCCTTATCCACCGGATTCTATGCCGCTTCCTGCCTGCATGCCGCCTTGTCGGGCGAAAAGGATTTTCGCTGGCCCGAAGCATCTGGTATCGGTGCCTTGGTGCGTCACTTGACCAGCCCCAATCCCGATTTTCAGCCCATGAATTTCAATTTCGGGCTGTTGCCTGTCGACCCGTTGTGGCCGAAAAAACAGCGCAAACAAATGCAAATCGACGCCTGCCGGCAAGCGTGGACCGACTTTCGGCCCATGGGCGAAGCCGTTGACTTGACGGCAATTCCTTATTAAATTAATAGACAATTATAAAGCATTAGTATGAATTGAGTTACACGCTTTTCGTTAATGCTTTAAGGAGTGAACTATTATGATGTACGATGAAGAAATGATTGCCCCCATGCGACAAGAACTGACCGACTTGGGTTTCATCGAAACGCGCACGCCGCAAGAAGTGGATCGCTATTTGGCCACTCCCAAAGGCACCACCTTGCTGGTGGTGAATTCGGTGTGCGGTTGCGCGGCCGCCAATGCCCGTCCGGCCCTGGCGGTGGCCATGCACCAAGCCGCGAAAAAACCCGATCACGCCATCACGGTGTTCGCGGGCAATGATGGCGATGCCACCCAAAAGGCGCGCTCTTATTTGGCAGGCTATCCCCCGTCTTCACCCTCGATTGCCCTGTTCAAAGACGGCGAAGTGGCCTTCATGCTCGAACGCCATCAAATCGCCGGACGCGATGCCGAAGACATCGGCCGTGAGATCGTAACCGCGCTCAGCGAGTATTGCTGAGCCCGGCTTCTCGCCGGGTTTATGCGGTCACCGGGCGGATTCGTCAGCCGGCGGCCGGCTTCTCGTGCAGCAGCAAATCCTGAAAACGCGTTGAGGCTGCACCCAGCCGAGTGCGCAAGGTTTCTAGACTCACCCGTTCTTCCGCCACGCTTTCGGTGATCACGCGGATTTCCATTCCGGGAATTTCGAGCTTTCGCAAGGCGCGATGAAATCCCGCACCTTCCCAGGCATAGGCCAAGGCGCCGAAGCGTTCCCCCAATCTCCGTTTTTCCGCGGCATCGAAGCAATCGGCGTCAGCCGATAAAATGCGACCCGCATGCAGCCAAGGCCGCGCAGCCGAGGCGGACAAAAATCCGGTGGGCCGGAACCGGGGCGGTGGGTTTGCTTCTGCGCCGGTTGAACGAAAATCGATTTCCACGCATTCGGTATTCATCACGAACTCGCCGGGTTGCGGTTCCGAAGACAGCGCCGCAGCGGCGCCCGTCAAAATAATCCGGTCCGGCCGTACGGCTTCGCCCAAGCAGGCGCAGGCCAAGGCGGCTTCCACCTTGCCCTGGCCGCAAACCGCCGCGCTCCAAGCCGACGAAGCCGGGGCGAACATGCGATAGCCCTTCACCTGGTGCTCGCGAAGCTCCGCAGCGGCGCCAATCAGGGCGCGCAGTTCCGCGAAGAAGGGAAACAGGAATAAGGTCAAAGCACCTCGAATACGGCCGCGATTTCCACCGCGGCATCCAGCGGCAAGGCCGCCACGCCCACGGCCAGACGCGCATGTCGGCCGGCTTCGCCGAACACTTCGGCCAGAAGTTCCGAGGCGCCGTTCAACACCTGGGGCTGAGCGTGAAAGCCGGGCGCCGACTGCACAAAACCCTGGACTTGCACCACGCGCGTGATGGAATCCAGGGACAGGCCATTGGCTTCCATGACCGCCATCATGTTCAGAATACACAGACGGGCGGCGTCGCGCCCCTGCTCCAGGGAAACATTTTCGCCCAGCCGGCCCGTCACCGCCATGCTACCTTCGCGCCAGGGCAATTGGCCGGAAACGAATACCAAGGATCCGGTTCGCACCCAGGGAAGATAAACGCCCTGAGCCCGCGGCATTTCCGGCAAGGCCAAACCTAGTCGCCGAAGCTTTTCCACCGGAGTCATGCTGCAAAAATACCTTTGCGACCGTGCTTCCGGTCGTGCGGATCAACCGGGACTCCAGCTATTATTTTGCTTCGATTCGATATCATGCGCTTCCTCGACACGCATTGCCATCTCGACGATATTCTGGCCCGACTCGGCGTGGTCTCGTTCACCGAATTGCGGCACCGCTTCTTTCCGCCCGAATTCGCGGGTTGCGTGACCATTTCCTGCGACCCGGATTCGGTCGAGCCCACCCTCACCTTGCTGGCCGAAGATCGCGTGTTCGGAGCGTTCGGAATCCATCCGCATGAAGCCGAACGGTATACGCCTGAAATCGCGGCCCGCATTGAGGCAGCCCTGCGTCATCCCCGTTGCGTGGCCTATGGAGAGATCGGCTTGGACTACCATTACGACCACGCGCCGCGCGCCCTCCAACAACAGGTTTTTATCCGTCAAATCGAGGCCGGCGTCGCGGCCGGAAAGCCGCTCATCATCCACACGCGCGAGGCCGAAGCCGATACGCTGGCCATTCTGCGCGCGCATGCGCCGGCCGATTGGCCCATGCATGTGCATTGCTTCACGTCTTCGCAGGATTTGGCCGCCGACCTGTTGGCCGATTTTTCCCGCCTTTGCATCGGCTTCACCGGCATCGTGACCTTCAAAAACGCCGAAGCCGTGCGCGACGTGGTACGCAACGTTCCCGTGGAAAGGATGTTGGTGGAAACCGACGGCCCGTATCTGGCTCCCAATCCTTACCGTGGCCAGGTCGCGCATCCGGGTCATATTCCTCTTATCATCGCCAAGCTGGCTGAAATCAAAGGGGAAAGCACCGCTTCCCTGGCGGAGATTTTATGCGAAAACGCCCGTCAACTTTATAAGCTGCCGGCGGAAATCGCGACCGAATAAAACCGCTGGTTGAGAGATCCGCAAGCGAGGAATCTTAATTCGAGTTATCCCACTGTCCGTCCGGCTTGGTAGAGTCGGCCTTTTCCTCTTTATCGATCATTTGCTGCTGAATTTTATCATCGTTGATCTTCTGTTCCCATTCGGCCAGGCTTTGCCTGTACAGCTCGCGCTGCTGATCGATTTGGGTGTTCACTTCCTGCAATTTGCCCTGCACCAGGTCGCGTTCTTTTTCCATCCGGGGATCGCCGGGGTAGCGTTCGAGATTGTTCAATACGATGACCAGCCGTTCCTGGTAATCGTCGCGTTTGTGTTCGAGTTTTTCCAGGCTTTGCTGTTCGTCGTTGACGCGGCTGCCATGATCGGTGAACGTGGCGCAACCCCCGCCACAGAATGCCAAGATGGCCGCCGTCATCCACCTAACGGGAAAAGATGTCTTCTTCATAACGGTACAAGGTGATGGGTTGATCCTCGTTCTGCGTGGTGTCGTGCAATACGATATGCCCGGTTTCGGAGATGGATTCGAAACAAGGCAAGCCGGTACTGCGTTCCAGCGAGAAATGGCGAATGCCGTCCACGCGTCCGGGCTTCCAGGTTGCGTGCTTCCAAGCCCGATTCTTGGAGGCGCTGTAAAAAAACTGTTCGACCAGAAGCGGCAGGGAATCGCTGCGGTGATAATAGGTGTCGTATTCCAGGCACGAAAGCTTCAGGCGCGGCCTGGGTCCCTGGTACCTGGCCGAATCGAGAGTCAGGGTTTCCAGGCTTTTATTGATGCTATCCACCGGGATCGGCATCTGGAGCGGCAAGGGACCCTGCGGCAATAGACGGCGCAGGCGGAACACATCGCGCCGCTCGGCCTGAAAGCGCGCGGTATCGCTCATGCGCAGCAATTCTTCGCGGTAACTTTCGCGTTGCGGAATGCGGCGCAATACGGCGTAGAGCGAATCATATCCGGTAATGCGGTACGGCACGCCGTTGGAACCCAACCACATGTCGAGATTGACTTTTTTCTCCAACTCGTTGGGCATGGAATTTTTGTGGTAGCCCCGGCCATTCAGGGTGTCGAGCCGGCGCTGCACCAGGTATCCGTCGCCCTGCTTTTTCCAAATCCAGGTCCACTGGGTTTGAAACATGGTGCCGGGTATCTCGCGGTCATCTCCCAGTTGCGAGGAGTAGGCCCCCATGTGGTTCACGGTCAGCACGGCCGACGCCGGCGGCACGGGGTGATAATCGACCTGTCCACAACTCCACAATAACATCGCGCCGACGGGCAGAACGGCGAATCGGAACCGGGAAGAACGCACGGGAGACTGCATCGGGGTCTGGGGATAATTGGGGATAAAGATAATTGCGCCGGGATCAGCTGGACGGTGGTTTCAAATGCTCCGGAAGCTTATCGGCATGCAAGTGCGCCACAGGCCACACCCGCAGATAGGCCAGGTCTTCGTCGACGCCATCGACCACGGCATATTCGCGATAGTTTCCAGCTGCAACCCAAGCCAGGCTTTGGTGTTCGCGATTTAAGCACGGTTCTCCGCGAATCCATTCAAACAGAAACAAATACACGGCATAGACGCCCCCATACCAGGTATCGCGCACCGGGCCGACCCTGCGGCGCATTTGTAACAGCAACCCTTCCCCCAATTCTTCGCGCAACTCGCGTTGCATGGCAGCTTCGGGCGACTCGCCACCGCGCAAGTGGCCGCCGGGAAAACCCCAAAGCCCGGGCGCAAAATCGTCGTCGGCCGACCGCCGCAACAGCAGCACCTCGTTGCGTGGGTTGCGGATCACCGCCAGGCAAAAGCGCGCCTTAAGCGGCGGAGTGTTCATGACACCAATTTTCATAGCGCGCGAGAATTTCGTCCCTGGTGACTTCGAGACCGATGGGTTGAGTCACCAGCCCGCGTCGCGCCATGCCCCGAAAATAGGTCTCCTGGCGTTTGGCCAAAAGTTGTATCGCATGTCCCAGGCCCGTCGTCATGTCCGCAAAATCCCTTTCGCCGCGCAAGTGGGCGGCGACATGACGGTATTCCATTCCGAGCTGATCGAGTCGCTCCCAGGACAAACCGCGTGCGCGCAATCCCTGCACTTCGTCCACCAAACCTGCCTGGAGCCGCGCCTGCAGGCGGCATGCGATGCGATCATGCAGCGTGGCGCGAGCAGCCTGGGTCACCAGCAGCAGCGGCCGCAAGGTCCAGGTCGGCCGCGCGCGTTCGGGCAAGGCTTTGGGATCGGAATGCATCGCAATTTCCAGCGACCGCACCACGCGCTTTTTGCTGGAAAGATCGGTGCGGGCATAACGCTCGGGTGAGCGGCGGCGCAGCGCTTCGCGCAATGTCTCAATATCGCCTTGCATCAAGCCGGCGCGCAAAGTTGCATCTTCGGGCACGGCGGGAATTTCATAATGCCGCAGCACGGCTTCGAGGTACAGGCCGGTACCGCCGGCGAGAACAGGCGGTACCTGGACACCCCGCCGTCGCCGAAAATCTTCGAGGGCCGCGTAACAATCGCCTTGAAAACGATAGAGGCCGTAAATTTCGGATGGATCTGCGACGTCGATCAAATGGTACGGCACACCGGATGCGCCTTGCCGGTATTCCTCTAGGTCTTTACCCGTGCCCAGATCGAGGGCGCGGTAAACCTGGCGCGAGTCCATGGAAAAAATTTCCGAACCCAAGGCCCGGGCCACTTGCACGGCCAAGGCCGTCTTCCCTGTGGCCGTGGGACCGGCAATGACGATGCAGGGCCATTCAGCCATGCGCCAAGGCCCTCAAGACCGCTTCGCTGAGTTGCAGGGCGTCGCCGGCGTCGTGTCCCAGAAAAGCCACGCCATGCCGGCGCGCACCCGACAACGGCGTCAGCCAAAACGCGCCGCGGCGGGCTTCGGAGTCAAAGTGCAGCGCGCCCAGGGTTTTCCGCAAGGCCGCATAGTGGCTCGGAACCGGGGCATAAGCGGCCGGCCATTGGCAAACCAGCACGGCCCGATCCGGAAAGCGGTGGAACAGACCATGCGCGGGATAGGCCATGGAACAGCGCGCGTTCAAATCCACCAGCGGGCGTAACCGCAATGCTTCGCCCTCGCGCTGCGCGTAAACGTCCATGCCCACGGGTCCAAAATAGCCTTCGCGGTGCAGGCGCTGCGCCACCGCCGCCGCGGCCTTTTCCACCTGCGGCCGCCAGGGCGCAAACGCGGCATCGTCGCCAATGCGCAACGCTCCGGCATAGCCGCCGCCGCGGCGCGTCAGCAACCGATGTTGGGCCAAGGTCGAAGTTTCACCGTCGTCGTCAAGCAAAAACAAAACCCCGAACTCCACCGCGATTTCCTGCTCGGGTTCAAGCGCCATGCCCGCATGATCGCGGATTAGCCGGCGCAGCTTTTCCATTTTGTCCTCCGCAAGCAGCGGCGTGGCGAAGCGCATCTGGGCAATGCCCGCATGGCCGAAATTTCCCTTGGCCACCCATCGGCCCGGCGGAGCATCCCGAAGCCAGCGTTCCCAGGCCTCGGCGTCGGCGCAAAAAAACGAGGGCGGAGAATGGTCGGGGAACAATTCTTGTTCCAATTGCCGGCTGAAAGCCCGGCTGTTCACGCGCGCCACTACGTCAGGCGCCGGATGCGGCTCGGGTCGAAGCATGGCGGCATTGCGTGACATCGCGTCACGGTTCCACCCAAAAGCAGTGAACCGAAAGCGAGGGTCCGAAGTCACGGCGAATTGCGGAAGCCCGAGACGTAATCCGGTCAGATACTCCAAATACTCCGGCGCGGGCGGAGACGAAACCAAGAGGCGATCGCCGTCATTCAGCGCGGGCCAAAAATGCCAGGCCATGGCGCGGGCCAACGCCTGGGCGCGCGGCGATGCAAAGTCGGGACGGGCCAAGGTGAGATCGAATTCGGCGTTACAATACCATTCGCGGCTCGCCGACGGCGGATATATAACTTGTGGGCCGTGCGCCGGATCGTTTTGCTTTTGGCCTTGCTCCCGCTCGCTTTGCTGTGGGGCTGCGCTGCGTGGCCTCGCCCCTCCGACTGGAAACACTGCCGCTTCGAAGTCGCCGCCTTGCAATTCGAAGGCTGGCAAAAAAACCAAACCGAATGGAAGCTGGCTTTGGCCGTGCATAATCCCAATCCGCGCCCGTTACACCTCGAGGGATTGAGGCTGTTCGCGCTGCACGATCAAGATACCCTGGCCACCTTGCGCAGCGTGAAGCCGTTGGATTTGCCGCCGCAAGATTCGGCGCGCGTCGAGTTGCAAGTCGACCTTCCCGACGCGGCCTGGAAGCAGGTGCTGGCCACGCGCGGCGGCCCGGCGCATATCACCGTGGTGGGCGACGCCTTCTTTCACACGCTGTTCGGAGTGCGGAAATATGCCGGGGCCCTGCACAAAACCTATGATGTCGATTTAGCTTCGGTTTTGAACGGCTTCGGCGGCAGGCTGTTTGAAAATTTTTTGTTTTCGCACTGAGCCTACCTGCAATTATCGGGGCCAAACTCCATGACGGGACCGGTCGGAGTTCTCGCTCAAAGGCCTGCGGAACGGCTCGACTGAGCTCGCCGAGATCTCGTCCGCCTTCGGCGACTCAAACAGGTCACCTCGACCGGCTCGGTGCAACGCCTCGGCCTTTTCGGAGAATCTCCGTACCGGCCCCTTTCATTCACCCTCAAGTCTGATACCCCCGACCGCCAGGCGGACTGAGGGGTAGTTCAATTTCGCAGATTCATCTTCCACTGATTTCCTGCAATTCGATGTGGTCACGCTTAGTGAAACGCCGATCCGCTCAAATACCGGTCGCCGCGATCCGGCAAGATCACCACGACCACGCCCGACGCCAACTCGCGGGAAAGATCGACCGCGCCATGCACGGCACCACCGGCCGAAACGCCGGCAAACAGTCCTTCGCGGCGGGCCAACTCCTGGGCCATATGTTCGGCCTGGGTCTGGCTGACTTCGACGATGCGGTCGACGCGCGCGGCGTCGTAGATCTTGGGCAGATATTCCTGCGGCCAGCGGCGAATGCCCGGAATCGACGAGCCTTCGGCCGGCTGCGCACCCACGATGTGCACGGCGGGATTTTTCTCCTTCAGAAACCGGGAGCAGCCCATGATGGTTCCGGTAGTGCCCATGCTCGACACGAAATGCGTGATCGCCCCTTCGGTGTCGCGCCAGATCTCGGGGCCCGTGGTTTCGTAATGCGCCAAAACATTGTCGGGATTGGAAAACTGATCGAGCATAAAGTACCCGCCGGCCGCCACCATGGAGTGGGCAAAATCGATGGTGCCTTCCATGCCTTGCGCCGCGGGCGTCAAATGCACCACCGCGCCATAGGCCCGCATGGTTTTCACGCGCTCGGGCGTAGCGCTTTCGGGCATCACCAAATGCATTTCGTAACCGGCCACGGCTGCGATCATGGCCAGCGCGATTCCGGTATTGCCCGAAGTGGGTTCCACGAGCTTCATGCCCGGCTTTAACACGCCGCGCTCTTGCGCCTTGAGAATCATGGATTTGGCCGGACGATCCTTGACCGAGCCTCCGGGATTGTCGCCTTCGAGCTTGGCGTAAAGCTTGACCTTGGGATTGGGGTTCAGGTTCCGCAATTCGACCAGGGGCGTGTTCCCGACCAGGTCCAGCACATTCTCCGCCTGTTTTGCCATGCGGTGAAAGATACCTTTTCACCCGTTATGACTTCGAATCAAGCCCGGGAAAAAAACCGCGTCCGCATCGACGCGCTGCGGCAGGAATTGCATGCGGCCAACGACCTGTATTACCGCGAAGGCCGCTCGCCCATGTCGGATGCCGAATACGACGTTAAGCTCAAAGCATTGGCCGGCCTTGAAGCCGAATATCCGGAATGGCGGGACCCGGCCTCGCCCACCCACAAGGTGGGATCGGATTTGAGCACGGGCTTCCGCAAGGTGACGCACCGTTTTCCCATGCTCAGCATTCAAAACACCTATTCCGAAGAAGAAGTGCGCGACTTCCACCGCCAGGTCACGGAAAAAATTCCCGCCGTGGAACTGACCTATGTGTGCGAACCCAAAATCGACGGCGTGGCCATGAGCCTGGTGTACGCCAATCGTCGACTAGTGATTGGCGTCACGCGCGGTGACGGCGTGCAAGGCGACGACGTGACCCGCAACATCCGCACCATCAAAACCATCCCGCAGCAATTGCCGGCCGCATTTCCGGCCGATCGCTTCGAAGTACGCGGCGAAGTGTACATGACCAAAAAGAATTTTCTGGCGTTCAACGAATACTCGATCCGGGTGTTTGGCAAAGAACTGCAGAACCCGCGCAATACGGCCTCGGGCAGCCTGAAGTTGAAAGACCCCGAAGAAGCCGCGCAGCGGCCGCTGGATTTTTTCGCCTACGCCGTTCTCCAAGATGAATCCGTCGGATCGCATTGGAACAACCTGGACATGCTGGCTCACGGCGGGTTTCCGGTCAATAAGTTGCGGGCCAAGGTGAAAACCGTGGATGAGGCCATGCAGGTTTGCGCACAATGGGAAAAGCAGCGCGACGCCTTGCCCTATCAAATCGACGGCGTAGTCCTCAAGGTTGATGACCTGCAACAACAGGCGCTTTTGGGACGCACGGCGAAAAGCCCAAAATGGGTAATCGCCTACAAGTACAAAACCGAAGCCGCCGAAACTTTGCTCGAATCGGTGAGCTTCCAGGTCGGGCGTACCGGCGTGGTGACGCCCGTGGCCAATCTCAAGCCCGTGCATTTGGGCGGCACCGTGGTGAAACGGGCCACCTTGCACAACTTCGACGAAATCGAACGGCTGGGCTTGCAGGCGCCCGATGCCGTCTTGGTGGAAAAAGGCGGCGAAATCATTCCCAAGATCACAGGCGTGGTCCACGACAAACGACCCAAGAACAGCCGGCCCATCGCGCCGCCCCAAACCTGTCCTGTGTGCGGCGAGGCTTTGTCCAAGGTCGAAGAAGAAGTGGCCTGGCGCTGCGACAATCTGCAATGCCCGGCCCAGGTCCAGCGCGCGATTCTGCATTTCGCCGGACGCGGGGCCATGAACATCGAGCATTTGGGTCCGGCTTTGGTCGACGCCCTGCTCGAAGCCGCCTTGATCCACGACGCCGCAGACCTGTATGCGTTGCGCCGGGAGGATTTGGAAAAGCTGGATCGCATGGCCGAAAAATCGGCGGCCAAGGTGGCGGCCTCGATCGAAGAAAGCAAAAGCCGTGGCTTGGATCGGCTGCTGTTCGGTTTGGGCATCCGCTTCATCGGTAAAACCACGGCGCTGGCTTTGGCCCGGCATTTTCAAACCCTGGATCGGCTGCGCGCCGCCGGCTTGGAAGAATTGCAGGCTGCGCCCGACGTCGGCGAGCGCATGGCCCAAAGCCTGCGCGACTATTTTTCCCATGCCAAGACGCATAAGCTGCTGGAAAAGCTGCACCGCGCCGGCGTCAAAACCGATTTTGAAGCTGCGGCCGGCGCCCAACCCTTGCTTGGACAAACCTGGGTCATCACCGGCACCCTGCCTTCATGGAGCCGCGATGAGGCGCGCACCATCCTGGAAAACGCCGGCGCCAAGGTGACCGAATCCGTGTCGAAAAAAACCACGGCCCTGTTACTCGGAGAATCGCCCGGAAGCAAATTCGAGAAGGCGCAGAAGCTCGGCGTCAAGACGGTTACCGAAGCCGAGGTCAAAGCCGCTTTGGGATTTAATGCATGATACCCGTCACGAATTTCGCACGATTAGTCCATCGGCCGGGTTTCTGAAGAACCGAGCATGCGCTACATCGCCGATCTGCATGTCCACTCCCATTACTCGCGGGCCACCAGTAAAAATCTCACCCTCGAATCGCTGTATCAATGGGCCAAGATCAAAGGCATCGGCGTAGTGGGCACGGGCGATTTTACCCACCCGTTCTGGTTCCGCGAGTTGCGTGAAAAGCTGGCGCCCGACGGCGGCGGATTTTTCCGCCTGAAGGATCCGCCACCGGATCCGCCCGGACTTCGCTCCGGCCATCGCGACGTGCGCTTTTGTCTAACCTCGGAAATTAGCAGTATTTATAAAAAGGATGGAAAGGTTCGCAAGAACCACAATTTGGTATACGCGCCCGATCTCGACACCGTGGCGCGCATCAATACCCGCCTGGCCGAAATCGGCAACCTCGAAGCCGACGGCCGACCGATTCTCGGCCTGCCTTCGCGCGATTTGCTCGAAATCGTGTTGCATTCTTCGCCGCGGGCCTATCTCGTGCCGGCGCATATCTGGACTCCGTGGTTTTCCATGCTGGGATCGAAATCGGGTTATGACAGCGTTGCCGAGTGCTTCGGCGATTTGACCGAATATATCTTTGCCCTGGAAACCGGCCTGTCCTCAGACCCTGCCATGAATTGGAAGCTGAGTTCGCTGGATCGCTTCGCCCTGATTTCCAATTCCGACGCGCATTCCGCCGAAAAGCTGGGCCGCGAAGGCAATTGCTTCGACGCCGAATTCAGTTATGACGGCATGTTCGACGCCATCCGCACGCGGCTGGGATTTCTCGGCACCTTGGAGTTCTTCCCCGAAGAGGGCAAATACCATCTCGACGGACATCGCCGCTGCGGGGTCGTGCTCGATCCCAAAATCACCTTGGAGCATAACGGCCTTTGCCCCCATTGCGGCGAGCCGCTGACCATCGGCGTGCTGCACCGCGTCGAAGCCTTGGCCGATCGCGAAGTCCCGCAGCGGCCCGATCGCGCCCCAGAATTCGAATACCTGGTGCCGCTGCCCGAAATCCTTTCTGAGTTGGTCGGCACAGGCCCGGGGAGTAAGGCGGTGGCCGAGCAATACCGACTTTTGCTGGCGGCCTTCGGCAGCGAATTCGCCCTGCTGCGCGAAGCGCCCCTCGACGACGTGGAACGCCGTTTCGGACCCGTGCTGGCGGAAGCGTTGCGGCGCATGCGCAGCGGCCAAGTCAGCGCCCAAGCCGGTTATGACGGCGAGTACGGCGTGATTCGATTCTTCCGGCCGGGCGAAAAAGAAGAGTTGGGCGGCCAAACTGGTTTGTTCGGAAAAATGGCAACGACGCCAAAACGCACCACGCGGCGCACCGAAGTCAAAAATAAGGCGCTGACCGAAATCGCCAACGCGCTGGCCGCCGAGCCTAAGCCGAGTGAAAATGCGGAGCTCGATCCCGAGCAAGCGACGGCGGTACTGGCCGAAGGCTCGGTGCAGGTCAATGCCGGACCCGGAACCGGCAAGACCCGCACCTTGACGCATTGGTTGCTGCGGCAATACCAACAAGGTGTGAGTCCGGATCACATCTTAGCCGTCACCTTCACCCGCAAAGCCGCCGAAGAAGTGCGAAACCGGCTGCGGACCTTGCTCGGCGCCGAAGCGGATCGGGCGTGCGTCGGAACCTTTCACGCCATCGCCTGGGAGTGGCTGCGGGAACGCGAAGCCGCCGAACGCCTTTACGACGATGCGGCGCGCCAAAGCGTGCTGCGCCGCATTCTACCCGAAGCTTCGGCCACCGGCGTGCGTCAAACCTCCGAAGCCTTACGGCTGGCCTGGGAAACCGATGGGGCGTTTACACCTGAACTGTCCGAACTCAGCAGCCGCTACCGCGCCTTTGCAGCGACCCAACATGCCGTCGATGTGGCCGACCTCGTGGGCCAACTACTGCGGCGCTGGGAGAACGACCCCGCATGGCTGGAAAGCTGCCGCCGCCGGGTGCGCTGCTGCGCCGTGGATGAATTCCAGGACATCAATCCGCAGCAGTATCGGTTGATCCAAACGCTTTGCACTGGCATTCCGGTGTTCGCCATCGGCGATCCGGATCAGGCGATTTACGCTTTTCGCGGATCCGATGCGAACCTGTTCACGTGCTTCGCGGACGACTTCGCGGCGCAGCGCGTGGCTTTGACCCGGAACTACCGTTCGGCACCCGCCCTCGTGGCTGCTGCGCAGGCCTTGATCGCGCGCAACCCGCGTCCGGCGCGGCCGGCATTGCAGGCACAACGCTCCGGAGGCGAGGCCGTGCAGGGCCATGCGGCGGCCGACGCCGCGGGCGAAGCGTCCTTCCTGGTGCATCGCATCCGCCATTTGGTAGGAGGATTAGAACACGAAGCCGTGGCCGCGGCGCGGCTCGTTTCCTTCGCCGACATCGCTGTGCTGTTCCGCGTGCGCACGGTGGGCGAAGCCTTGCTGCCGCATTTTCGCCAGGCGAATATTCCCGTACGTTTCGGCGACGCCATGCCCTTGCTGGCCGAACCGCCTTTCGACGCTGTAGCCGCCGCGTTACGGTTGCATGTGCAGGCCGAAGATCCGGTGGCCTGGGAAACTTTGCTGCCGGGTCTGGGTTGGCAACCCGCGCAGATCCGTCGTTTCCTATCCGGCATCGAAGATCTGGGCGCTGCCTTGCAGCCCGATGCCATCCTACCATCCGAATCTCTGCGGCCGGTCTGGGAGCGCTGGGTCTCGACACACCATGCCTTGCCGCGGGTCTTGCAAAGTCAAGGCGTGGCCGGCATCCTGCAAGCCTGCCTGGATTTATTCGCCCCGCCTTCGGGGTGGACGGACGACCAGCGGCTGCACGCCGATACCATTCTTGAGTTAGGCGCGCGCCATGGAAACGACCCGGCAGCCTTTCTGCGTGATGCCGCACTGACGCCCAATACCGATGCTTTACTGGCGCGCGCCGAAGCCGTGCGCTTTCTCACTTTTCATGCTGCCAAGGGACTGGAGTTTCCCATCGTGCTGATCGCCGGGGTCGAAGAAGGCATTACGCCCTGGTTGCGTGACGCCGATCTGGCAGAAGAGCGCCGCTTGTTCTATGTCGCGCTGACGCGCGCACGGGATCAACTTTTTGTGACACATGCGGCAATGCGATCAAAATACGGCAGTATCGTCGCAGCGCAGCCTTCAAGGTTTTTACAGGAGTTGCCCGCCTTAATGGGATGGAGAAATGAACCGCTCCGTAAGGCAAAACTACCGTGTGGAGAACAGCTTTCGTTGTTTTCGACTTGACCAAAACAACGACGAATTTTACCGTTACGTTCCGTTCTTACACAATACTCAGCGGGATTGGATCAGCTAGTATCCGCTGAAGGCGGACTTGCCGAGGAGAAGGTCGAAGAAGAAAAGTTCTAGCGGGTTTAGCTCAGTTGGTAGAGCATCTCCTTGCCAAGGAGAAGGTCGAGGGTTCGAGTCTCTTAACCCGCTCCAAAAAGCCTCCCAGAAATGGGAGGCTTTTTTATGATTTTTGTCGCAGGGAAATCTGTGAAAAACCCGAAGCAAGGAATTAGCGCGAGCGCCCGCTGCTTAATGATAGGGTGCTCTAACCTTCTGCTCCGAGGCGAGGCGACCCGGGTTTTCGGCGCACTTGGCCTCCCAAATCCTGACAACACTTGATTTGTTTTTTGGATAAACGCAAACGGTTTGGCAATCATATCCATCCGGGATTAAATCAATTTTGGAAGACAAAGATTGCGCGCAACCCATCAATAAAAGTGCTCCAACGGAAAGTCCTAAAATTTTCATTTCCCCTCGACCAAATGAAAGCAGAACCACACGCTTGCAATAATGCCGCATAAGAGGAAGGCCAAATAAGAGACGGCCCCGACGAAATCCTTGCGCTCTTCCGATTGCATGCGGCACAATTTTCTGACAGGATTAATTCATTGTCAAGTGGAAAAAGCGCATCGGCGTAACTCGCCTCCATTCCATTGCCCAGGCGGACCATGCCCCCGCTGGTCTTATCAATCCCCTCATATTTTCAAATGATTCCCAAGACTTGTCGGAAGATGGCCTGTTCGGCCAAGAGTTCGGAGAATTTTCGTATGAGCACGCGTAGCCGTTCGGTTTTCATACCGGGGAGCAAAGCGTAATAGATACAGCCTTGCCGGAAACAGGAATAGGTTCTCTTCTTCTTCTCCGTGTTGGCCTTGTTATACCGCTCCAAACCCAGCGCATCTCCCGCCGCCCCAAGTAACGTCAGCAAAGCTATCGCCAAGGCGCTGATGAGGAAAAGTCGATCGCGCCGGTCCGTGGACCGGGTATGAATCTTCTTCATTCCCATTCCGCACTTATAATCCTTGATGTCCTTGAAAGAGGATTCAATGCCCCACCTTTTCCCGTACCACCCGACTAACGCCTCGGAAGACAAATCTTCCCGACTGGAAACCAGGCACCACGCCTCATTCATCTCCTGGCGTTGGAGGAAAATCACCACTGGAACCGGCGTATTCTTTCCGCTCACCGTTGCGTTTCTTAACGTACGCATCCGGCCATTGGAGGGAACCCATTCAAAACCTTGTTTCTTCTCGCCTTTTTCATCCGTCACGTGGATGTTCTCGCGGAAACGAATGACGTAATCGAACCCCAAATCCACCTTGAGGGAAACAAAAAGATTGGAATCACAAAACCCCCGATCGGCCAGAACCGTGACGCGCACGTCGGAAGGTAAGGCTTCCTTGAGCTTTGCCAAAACAGAATCCTCGTGCATGTTCCGATTGTCTTTCAAGGTTGCTTTTTCCACCGTGGTCCAGATCATCGGCGTGCCGCGGCCATGGCTCGTAATCTGGCTGAGCATCAAGGTGGAGTGTCCATCGGCGTCGAATTCTGTCCAGTCGAGGGCGACGATGATTTCTTTTTTGTCTCCCACCAAGTAGGGGACCCAATCGTTGAAGAGGTCCCAGACTTCCAGCTTGCAGTTGCTCAAAAGACGATCGACCTGTTTGATGCAATGGTTGCGCTCCAGGTCCTTGGCCTGGGCCAAGCCTTGCCCGATAAGGTGAATAGCCAGGGATTCGGCGCGTAGGGTTCCCAGGGTAGCATTTGCCAGAGAAAGAACGCGCTTGGGATGCATGGAGTTGCCAAAATGTCATCCACAAAGCCAAGTATTTTCGAGTAGTGAATCACTTCGCAGCGGCTTAACGAGACTTGCATTCATCCTCCTTGGCGGAGGAATAAAAGCGAACTAATGGAGCGAAGTCGTGACCGCTCAAGTAGTAGATTAATCCGTTGATGTATTTCCTACGTAATCGATCGGTTACCCTTTATGAGGGGAGCTATAAGCCCGCTGGGGGCTCTCGCGCGAAGTCCACCAAAAATTCCCCCAGGCTTTCCAGCGGGTAACTATGTGCAGAAACATCAAGAGCGGCTACTATCGTTGTACGGAGCGCCATTTGATACCGCGCCGCTTTCGGCGCGGTCGTTCATTGATACGAGGTTTTCACCATCGTCGGGAACCGCCATTGCCGCCACGAGGACGATCCTCACGAGGACGGGCTTCATTTACATTCATTTGACGCCCCTTCACCTCTTTGCCATTCAAACTTTCAATTGCTTTTTGGGCCTCGCTATCATTTGGCATGTCAACGAAGGCAAAACCGCGAGGCTTTCCCGTCTCCCTGTCCATCATTACCTTTGCGGAACTTACTTGCCCAAATGCTGCAAAAGTCTGTTCCAAGTCGTCTTGGGATACGTCCCACGATAAATTGCCTACGAACAAGTTCATAATTATTTCCTTATTTATACTGAGTGAATCTTCATATTGAAGGCCCTGTTGTAAGGTGTAAGGCCCGACATGAGCCCGGAAATTTAGAATAAAAAATAAAAAAACGATGGCTTTAAATTTAAAAGGCGCAAAAAGAGTGCCGCATTCTAGCCCAAAATGCCAATTAAACAACCACGGGTATAGCCCATGGCTTCAATTGATCTCCCCCGAGTGTTAACGGCGGAGTGAAATTGTACCCCTAGGACGGCCACCTTTATTGGCTGTGGCGGAGCAAAAGTGTGCCGCCGAATTCCTTTCGTTCAGTCCTCCAATTTTTTGGACTGGACGAAAGGCGGGGGGATGTACAACGTGGATGTATACAGTCGAATTCGGCGGGCGTGTCATGTGGAGGGGATGAGCATTCGAGAGGCCGCCCGGCAATTTGGCCTGCACCGCAGCACCATCAAGAAGATCCTTTCGTTTTCCCTCCCACCGGGCTATCGGCGTTCAAAGCCGATACATCGCCCTAAGCTCGAAGGCTTCACCGGCTTTATCGATGCCTGGCTTTTGGGGGATAAGACAACTCCCAAGAAGCAGCACCATACCGCCAAACGCGTTTTTGAACGCTTGCGGGACGAACACGGCTTTCTGGGTGGCTATACCATCGTCAAGGACTATGTGCGAGAAAAGATGCTCCACTGCCGCGAAGTGTTCGTGCCATTGGCTCATCCGCCCGGCCATGCTCAGGCCGATTTTGGCGAAGCGTTGGTGGTGATAGGCGGGGTCAAGCAAAAGGCTCATTTCCTCGCCATCGACTTACCGCACAGCGATGCCTGCTTCGTCAAGGCGTATCCTACCGAATGTTCGGAGTCCTTCTGTGACGGCCACAACGCCGCCTTCGCGTTCTTCGGGGGAGTTCCGCAGTCCATTCTTTACGACAACACCAAAATAGCTGTGGCCCAAATCCTGGGCGAAGGGAAGCGCGTGCGTTCGCGCATCTTCTCCGAACTCCAATCCCACTACTTGTTCGGACCTTAAAAACCTCCTTGAAACTGTAGGGTTTCGAAAAAGGTGAGTGGCTGTAGAATAGCCCGCGGGAATTTCACCCGCAGGCCCTCGCAGAACCGTACGTGAGACTCTCGCCTCATACGGCTCCCATGTTTCAGCCATGGGGTCGAACACCGTTTTGCCAAAGAACAAATAGGTTTTTGTTCTTCTGCGCTATTCCAGCCAACCACTGTATGGCTGCGCCGAAACGGCCTTTCAACCCTCGATATTTCTTCCCTGCCCATAAGGCTAGCGTCTTATTGAAATGCTGTAAGACACGAGCACATCTTGACCGACTGAATCGGGCATAGTAGTTCCACCACCCTCGAAGTGTCGGATTCACCAACTTAGCGATATCCGCCAAACTTTGGTTACTCCGTTCGGAAGTTATCCGCCAATTGCGAATACCTTCCCTCACTTTGTTGGCCGCTTTGGCGCTCATTGCTGGAAGAAAGTTTACAAACAACTTTCCCCAGTGGGTCTTCGCTCGTCGAGCCTGAAAGGTATAGCCCAAGAAATCAAACGATGTATTCGTATAATCTCCGAGCCTATCGTCATCTTTGCAGTACACAATCTTTGTTTTCACTGGGTGAACATCTAGACTGCATTGCAATAGACGCTTGCGAATAGCCTCCAACAATTGTCTGGCTTCCTCTTCCCCTCCGCAATGAACAATTATGTCATCCGCGTAACGTTCAAACTGGACAGCCGGATGTTCCCGACTCATCCACGCATCAAACGCATAATGCAGGAAAAGATTGGCTAGGAGCGGACT